>CAMLHZ010000035.1 GCA_946480085.1 uncultured Flavobacteriales bacterium | reverse complement strand
AATAAAACTGCAGCAGTAGTAAGTAGTTGTTTCATAAGTACAAGGTAATGAAAAAGGTTAAAGAACAATACACTTACGAACTTCTTGTACTGAATTCGTTTTTAGAATAACCAAGTAAATTCCTGTTGTTAAATCTTTCAGATCTAGTGTGGATGCGCAACCTGATTCAATCAAGACGTTTCCATCAAGATCAGTCACCAAAATATGTTCAATAAGTTCACTGGAATTAATGTGCAAGATTCCGTTTACAGGATTAGGATAAAGAAGTGTTGAACTGAATTTATTATCTATCACCCCCAAATCCATATTCTTCAAGGGCATATCCGTATAGGTAAACCATTGAATTCCTTCCGGAACAATGTAATTTTTCCATGGATCGGTTTCAGCTGACAGATTATCTACGAAATGTGTGTATGGTAGAAAGAACGGATTTGCAATTGCCCAATCGTGCATGAACGCAGATTCTGCACTCATTAATGGTAGAACCTTAACTGGTGTTTCAGCAGAAGCCAAGCGTTCAAGACGTGTGCTCAGATATCCTTCCAGATAACTTTGATCATAGGATGCAGAAGGAATGTAAGCACTCAATAAAATTCTATCAACGCCAGATTCAACGATTTCAGCACCTTGTCCGTCGTTGAACCAACCAAAATATGCTTCTGAAATTGCGCCGTCCAACGCTGCCAACGAATCGATTTTATGCAATGTAGAAACGAAAAAGTCGAAGCCACCTGCAGTATCACAAGGAATTCCGTTTGGCTGAAGGTAATCATCACAATAAACACCACCTGCTTCCACTGAAGACGAAACCCAAAACTCAAACTCGAGGTTGTAAACATCTATTTTTTGATTTGGATTGGAATGTTGCTGATTATAAACGTGATAAACATTGTTGAAGGCATTGAAATTCTCAGATGCTACTCCAACCTGCAAAATACTGAACTGGGTTTTCGCTTTCTCGACAAAATTAGCGAAGGTTTGAGCCGATGAAACATTCGTCAGAGGTGTGTTTGCATTGACTATATGCATTTGATATAATGTCAGATAATTGAATCCATTATTCTCAGCAAATCGAAGCAGGCTATCTTCCTTTTGAACATTTCCTAGAATTGCAGCGAATCCATCGACATATAAGCCCTTAACATTTTGAGAAAAGGAAAACGAGGTCAATTGCAGAAGTAAAATCAGTACTAGTAAATGTTTCTTCATTGGTTAAAATTCGAGTAGAAAAGTCTATCTGCTAAAGTAAGAAACTTGTTCAAGAAAAGCGTATTCTGAACTATCTCACTGGAAACGAATTAAGTGTGAAAAAAATATCAAAAAGTTAATAGAAACTTAATATAGGAATCTGGTTTCTAAAATGTTATATGCCTAATATTGAATGAGAAACTCAATTATTATGGTTAGCACAGAATACAACACGGAACATTTGAGCGACAAGCAAGGTTTTGATGCTCGTTTCAATCATAATGTAGTTCGTTTAGACTATGATTGGGAAGTAATCTATTGGTGTATGGTTTTACAATGTACCAAACAAGAATTGGAGGATGCCGTTCGTAAAGTGGGTAATTCTTCCAACGCGATTCGAAGTATCTTGATGAAGAATTGATTTTACGGCGATTAACTGAGCCACAATCTTGATTGGTCATCTTTTACACTTTTGAGTTCGTCACTTGCAGTTACAACGTCTGTTGACAGTTAAGGAAAAGTAATATTCTCGTTGCCAGTCATTAAACTGCTTGACAGCTAAACAAATGAATTGTTTACAGGTATTAATCCACCAACATCGCACAACTTAAAAATTCCACTGCCAGGAATCAAATCGGGTATTTACATTTTAAAAGCAAAGAATATCTATTCAGAAGTATCTCTTGCTCGAATAATGAAGAATTGGATTCGTCTTATAAAAAATAGGGATATGTTGAGCGAACACATCCCTATTTTACGCTACTTAGAAAGCTCTTCCTTGTCTTTCGTTTGAATCATCATCATTGTTATCCGTTTCATCGGTATTTCCCTGAGTTGATGAACTGCGATTAACATTACTTTCACTAAAGTCCGAATCATCGATTTTACCTTGATCGTTATTGCTCTGACCATAACTTGTATCATTGGTCTGACTCTGATTCCCTTGACTTTGCTGGTTCTGAGCAAAACTTCCCTGATTACCGGAATTCTGATTACCCTGATTACTTCCTGTTTCGGATCTCACCTGATTCAGGATACTCATCACCTCTTCCTCGTTTTTGTTCAGTTTTGACTGTAAACGTGCCAACAACTCTCTTTCCTGTCCAGCCTGACATTGCAGATCCGAATCTGTTAACTGGCTGTATTTTTCCTGCAATTTTGTTTTTTGCTGATCCCAATTCGAACCCACTTCGAAAGTGAAGTTCTTGTTTTGATTGTTTTCCATACTCTTGATTTTATTTATGATTCTCCAGTAAAGTTCCCCCATTAAAAGAATGAATCAATTACATGTACCAGAACCAAAATTGTAGATATCACATATCAAACAAATTATTGATCAAAGTTTGTTCTTCAACTTAGAAATCCATAGAGCGATTCATTAGTGTGATAAAGAGGACAAATTTCAAAATTCAGTGATTTCAAGTACGGAAAAAGAAGTATAGAATAGAAACTGATTTATTCAAAAAAAAATCCATCCTTTGATTAGGATGGATTATTCGCTTTCCCCTTCTTCACAAATCACATTTCTCTGCATAAAAGCATTCCTAAAATGGTAAGTAATTGATCAGAAATAGTGAAGAAGTATTTTTAGTTACTCCTCTCCACCTCTCAATTTTTCTTTCTTTTTCTCTGCCTTAACAGCTCTTTTTTCTTTCAAAGTACTCATCGAAGTTTTTTTGTCCTGACTTTCTTTCCCCTTTTTCTGTTTAGACATACTATTTGTTTTTAGAACATTGATTTATGATAATCAAAACATAAACCCCTAAAACAAAGCACCGCTTTAACTGAAGTTAGTATGTTATACTATTTTTTCTTATTGTTACAAAAATCACTGATAAACTGACCGGAAACCTAATCGTAGTTTCTTCTCTGAAGCAAGAATCCATAAACAGTTGCTATAAGTGAAATTAAAAGTAGCAGATGAACAATCCCATAATTCTGAAATCCGAAGAAAGCAACTCCCCAAAGAATAGCCATCAATAATCCCAAAAGATAAAATAAAGCTCCCATATCCGTTTAAATTTGTTCGATGTTCGTATTACTCTGAGATTTGGTACCCCAGGCAAGTGAAAAGACTGGTTCTTGCCCGGATGTAATCTGCTCGTTCATCCTATCACTCGGGGTATCGTTTATCTTCTTTTCTGAATGCATACATCCGCTAATCACTGAAACAAGTATTAGCAATACAATTGCGTAGTTTAATGTTGAATGTTTCATCATAAGTCATTTATGTTGTTCTATCAAATATCACTGAAAATCGAGCGAATCGCATTATACTCAAGTTGTTCACACTTGTATATTTCACGGTTTTGAAATCACAAAAAAAAGGCTGGACAATTTGAATTGTCCAGCCTTTTATCTTTTATGTGTTTACCAACTTATGTCAGCTTTGTCTTCACTGCCTTTCCTACACTCTGAATGTCCTCTGCGTAGGTTTGCACTTTATCCTTCACTGCTGTTGCGGCTTTCCCCTCTTTCTT
>CAMLHZ010000034.1 GCA_946480085.1 uncultured Flavobacteriales bacterium | reverse complement strand
ATGGGAGTTGGACAAGGCTTCAGCACGTTCACTGTTGCGACTTTTGGAGCCAATGGAATGTTCTTTTGCGCATTGGCACTAGTGGGTATTTCCTATCTTTTATTGTTTTACAGCGCAGAAACATTGGTGCATTCCGAGAAATTCCGTTTTAAGATGCTGGCTCTAAAGAAGGATGAAATCATTGAGAAAAACGTAATTCCGGTAGCTATTGTAATGCTCATTTCGTGTATTTGTTCAGGAATTATTCTGGTACTATCACCTGATATTTCTGACAATCTGAAACTGGGCAACAGAGGTGCTTTTTTCGTTTATTCTGTGCTTGCAACTATACTCGTTCGTCTTGTTTCAGGTGGATTATCAGACAAAATAGGGCGAAGACAAACATTGCTGATAGGAATGTCGCTTTTAGCAGTTTCTATGTATTTGGTAGGAACATCAACTACACCATTCATGTTTCAATTCTCATCCGTTTTATTTGGAATTTCAACCGGAATTTGTTCTCCTACTCTTTTCGCCTGGACCGCCGATCTGTCTCCTGAAAACAGAAGAGGGATTGGAGCAGGAACCATGTTTATTGCATTAGAAATAGGAATTTGTGTCGGATCGATTATCACAAACGTGATCTATCAGAATAAAGAAGCAAATATTGTACTGGTGTTTTACTTTGGAACAGGTGCTGTACTAGCAACAATCGCCTACCTGATTTGGCATTTGCTTAGACGAAAAAGTCTTACTTGATTTTAGCTGGTTGAATTCCACCGTAATCCAATCGTTTGGATTTGATATAACGCGGAACGTAATATTTACTAGCGTTAAAGGTGTCTATTCGAATTCCGTGAGACGATGAACTGTGAATGAATTTGATTTGTCCGTTTACGACTTCTACTACCATTGCAACGTGTCCAACTCCGCTGGCATTGACATTACTTCCCTTAAAGAACATGAGATCACCAGGCTGTAATTCTGAAAGCTTTACCGTTTTACCAAACTCAGCAATACCTGGAGACGAACGTGAAAGTTTAATTCCAAAATTGCCCATTACGTAGTAAATAAATCCTGAGCAATCGAATCCACCGGGTGAAGCTCCCGCAACTCGGTATGGTGTTCCAATAAATCGTTTAGCAAATGAAATGATTTCGTCCACGTACTCGTTCAGAGAATCAGTGGGTTGAGCAGCAGTTCCTAAAGATTGACCTGCAGAAGAAACAGTGCGCAGGGTATCCGCCGTTGTGTTTCCAACCGTAGTCTGCGCAAATGCTGAATTAAAAAATCCAATCAGCGCTACAATCAATATTCTCTGTAGTACACTCATTTATTTTTGTGCCTGCAAAATTATGATTATTTTCACGGAATCAAAATTGTTCATTTTGAGCACGATAGACGTTTCCAATCTTACGAAATTATATTACAGCATCGGTGAAGTTGCCAAACTATTCGATGTAAACGCTTCGTTGATAAGGTTTTGGGAAAAAGAGTTCACCCAAATTCAGCCAAAAAAGAACAGCAAGGGCAACAGATTGTTCACTGTAAAAGACATTGAGCATTTTAACAAGATTTACCAACTGGTAAAATTGGAAGGTTATACGCTCGATGGAGCTAAAAAAGCCTTGAAATCAAAAGCGCCAGTTACTCCGGCAACATCTGAAAACACTACAGAATCAAACGGAAACAGTGAAATCATTTCGAAGTTAGAAGCAATAAAAAGCAGATTGATTTCTTCGAAGAAAAACTGACTTATTAATTACCAATTACAAGGTACTAATTACTTATTGTAGTGTCGAAGAACAAAACTGTTCATTTGTAATTAGTAATTCAGCATTAGTAATTTATGGTTTTAGTTTCCGCTAAACGTATTGTCAATGGATTGCAATGCGTCATGAATCTCAGCATCTGTGAGAAGTTCGTCGATTTTCACCTTGCCTATTCCGTTCAATAAAACGCAACGTACTCCAGCCTGATCGTTCTTTTTATCGTTTTGAATTAAACGAATTACTTCCTGCTTCGCCTCTTCCGTAAGTAAAATGTGATCGTAGATCTGTGACAAATAGTTGGTGATTTCCATGTACTCACGCTGAGAAAGCAAATTTCGCTTTAAGGATAAATAGCTTTCTGCCATCATTCCCAATGCTACGGCGTGACCATGAGAAATCGGATCGTTCATTAAACAAAAACCTTCAATTCCATGACCAATTGTATGACCAAAATTCAAGGCTTTACGAATGTAATTTTCTTTTGGGTCTTCGTTTACAATAGCTGCTTTCACATCTACTGACCGGGCAATAATATCTATCAGATGTTCATTCTCTACCATTCTTATTGGATCGAGAGAACTAAACAATTCCCAAAGTTTTCTATCAGCGATTAATCCATGTTTCAACATTTCAGCATAACCGCTCACCAATTCCTCTTCCGGAAGTGTCTCCAAAAAAGCCGGATCAATATACACTGCAACCGGATTTGAAAACGTACCGATCTGATTTTTATAAGCTCCTAAATCAATTCCTGTTTTCCCTCCAATCGAAGCGTCAACCATTGCCAATAAGCTTGTAGGAATTTGAATGAAATCAATTCCACGTTTAAAGACAGAAGCGATGAAACCACCCATATCTGTAACTACTCCTCCACCTAAATTGATCACCAGATCAGAACGAACAATTCCGTATTCGCTCATTGCTTCCCAAACCTGAAAACAAACTTCGAGTACTTTATTTTCTTCACCGGCCGGCAAAAGCATTACTTCGGCCGTTTCCAATTCCGTAAAAGTGGTTAAAAGATATTCCAAACAGTTATCATGTGTATTTTCGTCCACCATGATTATTTTTCTGCTGTTGGCATATTTAGTCGCCAATAATTCAGCAAAACCAGACGCTGCGAGAGAATTTATCTCAATGACACTTTCTTCTATTTGGAACTGTTTCAAGGTACTGTTGGTATAAATGCGTTATAGATGTAGCAAAAATAAAGAAAGCAATTAATTTTGTGGTATGCTCTCATTCAATAATACAGAAATCGCTTTTAAGCACAAAACAAATAAGGACCTCAAACGAGCTCACTTTTTGTTTTCCGTAATGGGTAATCGAACCTTGGTAAAAATGGGTAAAGGATTAACGATGTTCGGCCTGAAAGCTCATCTTCCCATCAAAGGAATTATTAGAAATACCATTTTCAGTCAATTCTGTGGCGGTGAAACCATTGAAGAATGCACTGCAACTATCAACAGACTTTGGGATAGTAAAATAGGAACCATTCTGGATTACTCAATTGAAGGGAAGACGGCTGATGAGGATTTTGAAGCAACTACCAACGAAATCATTGCAACTATTGCTAAAGGAAAAGGAAATGAAGCCATTCCATTCGCAGTATTTAAGATCACGGGGATTTGTCGTTTTGCAGTGCTGGAAGCAGCGAATGATGGATTAACAGGTATTTCGGAAGACGATTTGAAAGCATATGATGCAATGAAAACACGTGTAAACCGAATCTGTAAAGCGGCTTACGATGCTAAAGTTCCGGTTTTCATTGATGCCGAAGAAACCTGGATCCAGGACACTATTGACCACGTGACTCATGAAATGATGGAGTTATACAATAAAGAAGAATCTATTGTTTATAATACCGTTCAAATTTACCGTCACGACAGATTGGAGTTTCTGAAGAAGCATGTTGCCTGGGCAAAAGAAAATGGATTGATCTATGGGGTAAAATTGGTTCGTGGAGCGTACATGGAAAAAGAGCGTGCACGAGCTGAAGCAAAAGGTTATCCGTCTCCAATTCAACCCGACAAAGCAGCTTGTGATAAAGATTATAATGATGCTTTAGCATTTCTACTTGATCACCTGGAATCAATGGCGTTGGTTGCGGGTTCACACAACGAAGAGTCAAGTATGATACTTGCTGATCTGATTGAGAAGAAAAACATAAACAAAAACGACAAACGCATCTATTTTGCTCAATTGTTAGGGATGAGTGATCACATCTCTTACAACTTATCGGACGCGGGCTATAACGTTGCCAAATACGTCCCTTATGGACCTATACACGAGGTAATGCCATATTTACTTCGCAGAGCAAATGAAAACACCTCTGTAAAAGGTCAAACAGGAAGAGAACTTGGATTGATAAACACAGAAAGAGAACGACGAAAAAAAAGCTAGGCTTTTTATAAAGGGCTGCCTTAGCAGATTATCGAAGGTTTTCATTTCTAATAAATAAAAAAGGGCTGTTCATCACAGCCCTTTTGTCTAGTATTAAACTCTGTTATCTGATCACATTTATATGACCTACAGCAACTCTTCGGGAATCGTTAGCTGATATCTTAAATTCTATCTTCCATGTGAATGTTCCATCCTGAACCAACTTCTCATGATACGTTCCATCCCAACCAACCAGGTGATTGTTTGTTTCAAAAACAACTTCTCCCCAGCGGTTAAAGATTTTCATATTAAAGTTGAACGGATCGAACCCTGATGTGAATACAGGAAGGAAACCTTGATTATGCTCGTCGCCGTCAGGAGTAAATGTATTGGGAACATAGTAAATCACATCTTCCTTTACAACAACAGTAGCCCAAGCCGTATCCGTACAACCGGAAATGGAATAAGCAATCAATTCTATACCGTATGTTCCTTCAGCAGCAGGGAAACCATGTGTTGGTTCAAACAAGGTTGATGTACTTCCATCTTCAAATGTCCACAAATAAGTATCAGCATTGGTTGAACCGTTGCTCATTGTAGAAGTTGTATTGTCCGTTGTCATTTCAATTGGATTTGGAATGAAAGAAGCAACAGGATCAGGAGTAACACAGATATAATTATTCAGAGTAACTGTCCCAACACAACCAGCAGCTGATTGAGTTGTAAGTGTTACATCGTAACAACCAACTGCTGTGTACGTATGCGTTGCTGTTGCACAACCCGTTCCATTAGTTCCGTCACCAAAATCCCATGCACAGTTTACACCACCACTTTGATTGGTAAACGTTACTGTT
>CAMLHZ010000033.1 GCA_946480085.1 uncultured Flavobacteriales bacterium | reverse complement strand
TCATAACTCATAACTCATAACTCATAACTCATAACTCATAACTCATAACTCATAAAATGAAAAATATACTACTACTTTCCATTCTGTTTTTCAGTTCAGCTTCCTTTGCTCAACAAAACAACGACTCACTTATCAATGTTTGCATAGACAATTTCTTCTACGGATTAAACAAATGTGATACGAACAAGATCAAAAGTGCCGTTTGGGAAGATGCATTTGAGATGAAATCATTACTTGTCAGTAAATTCAACAACACGCGCTGGGAAGAGGAATCGTTAAACGATTTTCTAAAAATGTTAGGTACTCCACGCGAAGAGACCTGGGAAGAACGGATCTTAAGCAGAACAATTCACCAAGACGGAAACATTGCCGTAGCATGGCTTCCCTATGAATTTTACTTTGAAGGTAAATACAGCCATGAAGGTGTAAATTTGATTCAATTCGCACGACTCGATGGCGAATGGGTAATGATTTCCATTGTTGATACACGGAAAATTGGGAAGTAACTGATAGCACGTCAGTTTGAGTGATTCTCCCGATGGGAAGAATTGTATCGAAAACAAGTGCGTCACAAAACGTTCAATTTCTATTTCATTTAACTTTTTTTTAACCGCCAAAGAAAACTCATTAGTTAACTTTGTAAACTATTAACAGGGTAACTATATGGATTTTCCTCTTGGCCGCATGTTCAGCTTTCTCACCAAACAATATATTGGGGTGATGGCTATGAGCATGAAAGACACACCTATTGAACGATATTACTTTCCACTTTACTTAGTAGGACAAAACTCCGGAAAAATCAGTCAACAGGAATTGGCGGATAAATTATTGATGGATAAGGTTTCACTGGTTCGTATTCTGGATGTTTTAATGAAAGATGGCTGGATCATTCGTGAAGTGAACCCAAAAGACAGACGTCAACATTTATTAAGTGTAACGGAGAAAGCACAACCATGGATCCAGAAAATTGAAGAAAATCTTCAGTTAACCAACGACCATTTTCTATCGTTTTTACCCGAAAATCAGCGTGATCAGTTGGTTCCTATGTTACAGCAACTCATCACTTCCACCAAAGAATTACCTATCGAAGAAATTGAACTTTATTATAGCAGAGCAAATGAGAATCAAGATAAATAAGTCGTTATTAATAATTGGATTAGTTGGACTAACAGCAGCGTGTGGCTCTAAAGAAGAAGATAAAAAAGCTGGCGGACCACCACCGACAATGACTGTCGAAGTGGTTGAATTGAAAGCTGCAGAAGTTGCAAATGTAATTTCTGTTCCCGGTTCTGTAATTCCTGGAGAACAAGTGGATATTTTCAGCGAAGTTTCGGGCAGAATTGAGCGAATCAATTTCAAGGAAGGTCAAACTGTTCCAAAAGGTGCTGTGCTTTTACAAGTTGATACAGACATTCTGAAAGCACAACGAGGAGAATTGACTGTGAATCTGAAACTGGCACAGAAAGATGAAGCGCGTAAGAAAACCTTGCTTAACGGAAAAGGAATCAGCCTTGAAGAATACGAAAAAGCAGAATCCCAATTGGAAAACATCAAAGCGCAGATCGATCTGATCAACGTGCAAATTTCCAAGGCAACCGTTCGTGCCCCGTTTAGCGGAAGAATAGGTTTACGTCAGGTGAGCGTTGGAGCATTCATCTCTCCTACTACGCTTATTTCAACCTTGGTTCAGGAAAATCCGGTGAAAATTGAATTCTCAGTTGCAGAACGTTATGCATCAAATGTGAAAACCGGACAAACGATCAACTTTCATACACAAAGCGGAACAGAAAAATACACCGCTAAGGTTTATGCATTCCAACCTAAAGTAGATGAAGGAACCCGAATGCTGAAAGTTAGAGCCGAAATGAAGAACAATGGGAAATTGATCCCCGGAATTTTCGTTGCCATTGATTATGATCTGGGGTTTGAGCAAAATGCATTTCTTGTTCCTGCCGAAAGTGTAATTCCTATTCTGAACGGACAAAAAGTCTATGTAGTAAGAAACGGAATTGTAGTTGAAGTTCCAGTGGAAATTGGTGTTCGAACTGCTGATGATGTTCAAATCATTGGCGACTTGGAAAACGGCGACAAAGTATTGATTTCTGGTTTGCTTGCTGTAAAAGCTGGTGTGCCGGTAAAAACAAAATTGGTTAAGTAATGAATTTACCTTCACTCAGTATAAACAGGCCCGTACTTTCAACCGTACTTTCCATATTGGTTGTCATTTTCGGGATCATTGGATTTTCGTTCCTTGGTGTGCGGGAATTCCCTTCTGTCGATCCACCGATCATTACGGTAACAACCAACTATGGTGGAGCGAATGCCGAAGTTATCGAATCGCAGATCACGGAACCATTAGAGGAGTCAATCAACGGAGTAGCCGGAATCCAAACCCTTAGTTCAACCAGTTCGGATGGACGAAGTACAATTGTTGTGGAATTTGACTTGAGTGTTGACTTAGACGCTGCAGCAAATGATGTGCGCGACAAAGTTTCGGCAGCCGTTCGAAACCTGCCACAAGATGCAGATCCTCCAATTGTTGTAAAATCAGATGCCAATGCGGAATTCATTTTCTCGCTTACGGTTCAGTCTGATAAGCGAAACTTACTTCAATTGACACAACTTGGAAACGACATGTTCAAGGAACGTTTCCAAACCGTAAAAGGTGTAAGTAACGTGACCATTTGGGGAGAGAAGAAATATTCCATGAAGTTGAACCTTGATCCAGAGAAAATGGCGGGATACAACCTCACGGCGTTGGACATCCAACAAGCGCTTCTTGGACAAAACGTGGAATTACCTTCGGGAAGAATCGAAGGGAATACGGTTGAATTGACCATTAGAACCTTCGGGCGTTTAACTACTGAAGAAGACTTCAATAACATGGTGGTTAGTCGAAATGAGAATGAAATTGTTCGTTTGAAAGACGTAGGCGCCGCAATGCTGGCTCCGGAAAACGAACGTACCTTACTCCGTGGAAATCATGGCACACCGATGATTGGTATCGCTGTAATGCCGCAGCCAGGAGCAAATTATATTGAAATCGTTGACGAAATACACAAGAAGATTGACCAGATCAAAAAGGAACTTCCAAAAGACGTGAAACTGGGAATTGCTCTTGATTCCACGCTGAATATTAAGAAAGCGATTTCTGAGGTGGAAGAAACGATTCTACTTGCATTTGGCTTGGTTGTTTTGATCATCTTCCTTTTCCTTCGTAACTGGAGAACGACTTTGATTCCAATTATCGCTATTCCAATTTCATTGATCGGAACATTTTTCCTGATGTATATTTCAGGTTTCTCCATCAATTTATTGACACTTTTGGGAATTGTACTCGCCACCGGACTGGTAGTGGATGATGCCATTGTAGTCATGGAAAATATTTACGCCCGTGTTGAAAAAGGTCAGGATCCGAAAGAAGCAGCGCATGAAGGTTCCAAAGAAATCCTTTTTGCCATTATTTCTACTACAATCACACTTGCCTGTGTATTCTTACCCGTTATTTTCATGCAAGGCCAAACAGGTCGTTTGTTTAAGGAATTTGGAGTAGTAGTTGCTGGTTCGGTAATCATTTCTGCGTTCATCTCCCTGACACTAACGCCAATGATGAGTTCCCGTATTCTGAAGAAATCGGAAAAGCATTCGCGATTCTATAAAATGAGTGAAAAATGGCTCGACGGACTGATGAACGGTTACAAAAAATCACTGACAAAGTTCATGAAACGTCCGTGGATCGCTTTTGTCATGATGGCACTGACTATTGTTGCTGCCGTAGTTACCTACTTTAATTTACAGGATGAATTGGCACCGATGGAAGACAAAGGCAGATTCCAGATCATGTCGAACGCACCCGAAGGAACTTCCTACGATAGAATGGATCAACACCAACGCGAGTTGATCGAATTTGTAGACACCCTGGCAGAAAAGGACAATATAATTGCCGTTACATCTCCGGGATTCGGAGCTTCCGTTTCCGTGAACCGCGGTTTCATTCGTATGAACCTGGTTCCCAAAGAACAGCGTACACGCTCGCAACAGGAAATTGCTGATGCATTGATGGTAGAGCTTTCCAAACATAACTTTGCAAGAAGTTTCGTTATTCAGGAACAAACCATAGGTGGCGGAAGAAATGGCGGTTTACCTGTTCAATACGTGCTTCAGGCTCCTGATATCGCAAGCATGAAAAAAGTACTTCCTGAGTTTTTAGCGGCAGCAAGTGCAGATCCAACCTTTAAGGTAGTTGATGTCGACCTTAAATTCAATAAACCTGAACTTCAGGTAGAGATTGATAGAGATAAGGCTGCTTTGCTCGGGGTAGATGAAATGGACATTGCGCAAACCATGCAGATGTACTTCTCAGGTCAGCGCTACGGATATTACATTCAGGATGGAAAGCAATATCAGGTAATTGGTCAGGCTTTCCGCGATAAGCGAAACGATCCGACAGATTTGGCAGGAATCAACGTTCGAAACGACAAAGGAGAAATGATTCCGTTGGAAAACGTGGTAACCTTAAAGAACGAATCTTCTTCACCTTCCCTTTTCAGATATAATCGTTTTGTTTCGGCTACGGTTTCCGCACAACCGAATGATGGATTTACCATTGGTGATGGGATCAAGACAATGGATAAAATTGCAGAGAAAGTACTTCCTGAAAGCTTCTCGCATAGTTTAGCAGGAACATCAAAGGAATTTGCTCAAAGTGGTAACAGTATTCTTTTCGCATTTGGACTTGCCGTGTTGCTCGTTTACCTAATTCTTTCAGCACAATTTGAAAGTTTCAGTGATCCGCTGACAATCATTTTTACTATTATCCCTGCCTTAGCAGGTGCACTTATCTCGCTTTGGTTAACAGATAATACTTTAAACATTTTCTCAAAAATCGGAATCATCGTATTGGTTGGTTTGATCACCAAGAACGGAATCCTCATCGTGGAATTTGCTAACCAGCGTAAAGCAGACGGATTGAGTGTCAAAGATGCGGTTATCGATGCTGCAGCAGCACGATTACGACCAATTTTGATGACAACGCTCGCAACAATCCTGGGAGCCTTACCTATTGCTCTGGCTTTAGGAGGGGCATCTACAAGTCGCGTTCCGATGGGTGTTTCTATTGTAGGTGGATTGACTTTTGCACTTATACTTACTTTATACATGATTCCCGGACTCTACATTTATCTTACGTCAAAGAAGAAAAAAACAATATGAAAACGCTCATAGCAATTATACTTTGTATTTCTGTCGGTCAGCTCAATGCTCAGGGCGTTTTGACCTTTGAACAAGCTATTCAGAATACATTGGCAAACAATTTTGACATTCGAATTGAACGCAACAACGCACAGCAAATTGCGAATAACAACAATGCAGGAACTGCGGGTTATTTGCCAACCATTAGCGTCAATGCCGATCAGTTCTTCGGTTCATCAAATACGCGCCAGGAGTTCTATTCCGGCCAGATCAACGAAAAGAACGGTGCAAAGAATCAATCGTTAACTGCGAATTTGCGCTTAGATTGGACCATTTTTGATGGATTTACCATGTTTGCTACAGATAAACGTCTTCAGTTACAGGAAGATCAGAGCACACTTCAGGTTCAGGCACAAATGGAAATGAAACTGTATCAAACGGCGGTTTTGTATTACTCTATCGTGTTTCAGAAACGCATGAACTCTGTTTATAAAGACGCTTTGGAACTTTCGAAAGAGCGCTACAGAATTGTAGAATTGAAAGCAACAAATGGTTCGATGAGCGAGTTGGATCTGCTTCAAGCCCGATTAGACATGAATACAGATAGTTCAAACCTGATTGCGCACAACAAAACCATTCTCGACCTAAAAACGGAATTGGCCGCAGTTATGGGGAATATGGGTACAATCAATTTCGAAGTAGAAGATACCGAACCGACAATTACAGCAGTAGATGAAACGCAAATTCTAACGGATGCAAAAGCACAGAATACAAGTGTTTTAGTGAACAAAGCGCAAATTGCAATTGTTGATGCACAGCGCAAAGAAATGCAGGGAAGATATTATCCGCAGGTGGCGCTTTACGGACAGTATTCCATTACAAATTCTCAAAGTCAGGTTGGATTGTTAGCGAGCAACCGCTCACTCGGACCAGGTTTTGGATTTACTTTAAGATGGACCATCCTGGATAACCTTTCGACATTTACAGCGATGAAGAACATCGATCTGCAACAGGAAAATGCGCAATTAGCAGTTGAAAGCAACAATCTCCAAATTGAGAAAGAAGTGAAGTTGGCAATGAGTAATTACAACTATGCACAACAGCTTTACGCTATAGAGAATTCTGCTGTTTTGAATTCGGAAGAGATCTTTAAAATTGCTGAACAAACCTATGCAGGTGGTTCTATGACAGATTTGGAATTGCGCGAAATTCAGTTTTCGGTTATTCAGGCAAAGAACAGACAGTTATCATCAGCCCTTTCAATGAAAACTGCGGAACTAAATTTAAGTTTGTTGACAGGAAACTTCAAAAACCTCATCAAATGATTTGTCCGTGCTGCAGTGGTAAACCGTATTCTGAATGTTGTGAACCATATATTTCAGGTGAAGCAACTCCACAAATTCCGGAACAGTTGATGCGTTCACGCTACACAGCTTATACTTTGGTTGATGTGGAGTATTTGATTAAAACAACACATCCAAAGATGCGCAAGCACTACTCCGCAAAAGCAATAAAAGCGTGGGCAGAAAACTGTAAGTGGTTAAAATTGGAAGTGCTTTCTGCGAGCGGAGTAAATGTTCATTTCAAAGCTTACTTCGAAGAAAACGGTGAAGCGGGGATTCATGAAGAATACTCAACGTTTAAGCAGGAAGATGGAAAGTGGTATTTCGTAGACGGCTCTTCCTCAAAATGACAAATTACTAATTACGAACTACCGATTAATTAGTAATTCGTAATTAGTTCCGCCGTGGCGGATAATTATTTTACGGTGGCCTTCGTATCCAATGTCTTAATATCGAACACCAGGTTCACGCTTCTTTTTTTCTTTGCGAAAGTCATATTGGTAACATAAAATGCATCAATTGAATAATCATTTTCCAATGAATGCAATTCCCAGTTTCCTTCATAATAAGCATAGTTCATAATACTGATCTCGTGGCTTCCTTCCGGAACAATCACTGTCATTTTCCCCAACTTAGATTCCATCTGAACGTCAGAAGTTCCCAATAAAACTCCGTCAGAGTATACTTCCATTTTATTTTGGTGATCGTAACCCTCTTCCACATTTTTGTAGATCCATGATACCGCTAAAGCTGTTCCTTTCTTCGGTGCTTCTTTCATGCCTGTAACAGTGAACGTAGTTTGTTCCGAGTCAATATCACAAACCATATTCAACGTATTGGAAGCAACGAACGTTACTGTATTCTCATAATAAGCATCAACAGAATATCCATTTGCAGAACGGTGAAGTTCCCATTTACCTTCATAATAAGCGTAGTTTTCAATTTTCAGCTTATGCTTTCCTTTTGGAACATCTACAGAATAACTAGAATTATGTGATTGAATATACTCTGGTGATTCACCAAGCATTCTGTCATCAACATAAATTACAATCTTATTGTTGTGATCATAACCATCAATAACATTCTTAAACGTCCAGTTAACTGTTAAGCGAGCTGATCCACCAGCAAATACAGGTAAAGACAGCAGGCAAATTGCGAAAAGAAGTTTCAGTTTCATAAGCGTGTTTTTTTTGTAAATATGGGTGATATTCGTTAGAAAACAAGAGGATAGGCGAAAAATAGCGCAAATGATGTACGAAGTAATTCTAAATGTTAAATGGCTAAATTTTAAAAATCACGTCGTGTTAGAATTGGGTACTTATCAAAGACCGGCTAACAAATTGAAAAGAGAAGAAAATAGATTTCTCTCCTTTAACATTTAAAATTTTGGTCCCGAAAGCTTTCGGGATTAGAATTATCTAATGATTGTCACATGCCCCTGAACCTTCTCCAGATCCGGGCCATAAAGGTGTTTGATTCTCATGTCCCAAACATATGTACCTGCTGGAACTGGATTTCCGTTAAAACTTCCATTCCAGCCTTCGGCCACGTCATTCGTTTCAAAGACTTTTTCACCCCAACGGTTATAGATGATCAACTCGTATTCGTTTAGATCTAAACCTTCTGTTAGTACTGGAATAAATACAGCGTTAATTCCGTCGCCATTCGGTGTAAATGAATTGGGAACATAATAGGTAATTCCACTACCGATATTGATCGTTCTTGTGACACTGTCAACACAACCAAATGTGTTGGAAACGAACAATTCTACCTCATACGCATTTGGAGCGGCTTGATAAAGATAACTTGGGGAGAATTCATTACTTGTTTCACCTTCAATTCCAAAGTGCCACAAATAAGCTGTTGCATCCGTAGATAAATTCGTAAAATTGACCGTTGGATCACTGATTAGGATCTCTATTGGAGAATATTCAAAATCAGCTGTCGGCACTGGTGCAACAAAAACATCTTGCTGAAGTGAAGCCGAACAACCACTATTGGTAGTTGCAGTTAAAGTTGCAATGAACGATCCTGAACTGTTGTATTCATAAGACGGATTCTCTTCTGTTGAAGTTCCGCCATCACCAAAATCCCAATTCCATTGTGCAATCACATCTGGCGCAGAAACTGTTGTTCCCTGAGAAGAAAACAATGTTTGTTTCCCTTCACAAACGGCATCAGAACTCAATTGAACAATCGGTTTTTCATTCAGCACTAAAATCAACTCATCTTCACCGGTGCAGCCTCCAACTGTTGCATCTACATGATATGTTCCAGCTTCCAGATTTCCATATGGATTTTGATTGTTAGAAGTGTACCCATTTGGTCCGGTCCAGGAAAAACTCGAAGTTCCAGTCATACTTACCGCTGCATTCAACTGAACAACTTCTCCTTCACATAAATTCCCTGAAGTAGTGGCATTAACGGTCAAAGCTACTGGTTCAGTTATGGTTGCTGTAAGCTCATTGCTGCATCCAGTTGAGGTATTTACTGTAATGTTATATGTGTTCGGAGACAAGCCAGAGAATATATTTGATGATTGAAAAGCTCCACCGTCAAGTGAAAATTCAAGGTTTGGTTCCGTAGAGTTCAATTCAATTTGTCCATCGCTGAATCCGTTACATGAAACAGGAGTTACATCAGCTGTTACCTGCGGACCTGAACTCACTCCTACTGTGTAAGAAACGGTTTGTGCTACACCACAATCGGATGTGTAATCAATGGAATATGTTCCAGGATTGTTAATCGTAATGCTTTGTGTGGTTTCTCCTGTTGACCAAAGATTTCCAGTTGTCAAAGAAGAGGTAAGCGTCACCG
>CAMLHZ010000032.1 GCA_946480085.1 uncultured Flavobacteriales bacterium | reverse complement strand
ACGGTGAAACACTTCCAGTTGCAATGTTCTTCTCTTCAGAAGCAGCAAGTGGCGTTTCGTCGTTAGCAATTGGTGAAATTGTAGGTTCAGTTGCAGTTCCTTCTTGGGAAGATGATTCGGATGTTGGTGTGGCAACAACTTCTTCGCTTAAATCCCAAGTACGTTTTCCGAAAATTGCTTCCAAATCTTCTTTGAAGATCACTTCACGTTGCAAAAGAATATCTGCCAATTGTGTCAATTTATCTTTGTTCTCCGACAAAATTTGCTTCGCGCGAACATATTGTGCTTCAATTAACTTGTGAACTTCTTCATCGATTACACGAGCTGTAACATCAGAATATGGTTTCGTGAAAGCATCTCTACCTTGAGAATCGTAGTAGGAGATATTACCAATTTTTTCATTCAATCCGTAAATGGAAACCATTGCGTAAGCTTGCTTCGTTACTTTCTCTAAATCGCTCAATGCACCTGTAGAAATTTTTCCAAAGATCAATTCTTCAGCAGCACGACCTCCCAATGCAGAACACATATCATCTAAGATTTGTTCTGTAGTTGTGATCTGACGTTCTTCAGGTAAGTACCATGCAGCTCCAAGTGAACGTCCACGAGGAACGATTGTTACTTTTACCAATGGGTGAGCGTGTTCCAATAACCATGAAGTTGTTGCGTGACCAGCTTCGTGGAAGGCAATAGCACGTTTCTCTTCTTTGGTAATGATTTTGTTTTTCTTCTCTAAACCACCGATGATTCTGTCAACAGCATCTAAGAAATCTTGTTTTTCAACCGCTTTTTTGTCTTTACGCGCAGCAATCAAAGCCGCTTCGTTACACAAGTTTGCGATATCTGCTCCAGAGAATCCTGGAGTTTGACGGCTTAAGAAATCGATTTCGACGTCACCACCCAATTTCAATGGGCGCAAGTGAACTTCGAAAATTTCTTTACGCTCGTTCAAATCTGGCATATCAACATAAATCTGACGGTCGAAACGTCCAGCACGCATTAAAGCTGAATCCAATACATCTGCACGGTTTGTTGCCGCAAGAATGATAACTCCGGAGTTCGTACCGAAACCATCCATCTCTGTCAATAACTGGTTCAATGTATTCTCGCGCTCATCGTTTGAGTTGAATCCGTTGTTTTTACCACGTGCTCTACCAATTGCGTCGATCTCATCAATAAAGATGATTGCAGGTGCTTTTTCTTTTGCCTGACGGAACAAGTCACGTACACGCGAAGCTCCAACTCCAACAAACATTTCAACGAAATCAGATCCTGAAAGCGAGAAGAATGGAACTTTTGCTTCACCGGCAACGGCTTTCGCCAATAAGGTTTTACCAGTTCCCGGAGGTCCTACCAATAAGGCTCCTTTCGGAATTTTCGCTCCAAGTTCGGTATAGCGCTTCGGATTTTTCAGGAACTCTACGATTTCCTCAATTTCTTCTTTCGCGCCCTCTAATCCGGCTACATCTTTAAACGTAACGTTTGTCGATTTTCCTTTTTCGTAAACCTGTGCTCTCGATTTTCCAATGTTGAAGATCTGTCCACCGGCACCTCCGCCGCCTCCCGACATACGTCGAGTAAGGAACATGAACAAAGCAATGATCAATACCAAAGGAAGAAGATAACCAAGGATACCAGAGAAGTAATCTTTTTCTTCTTCAGGTGGTGCCGAAATAGGCGATTTCCCGTGTTTAACCAACGTGTCGCTAATAGCATCAAGACGCTCAACAAAATGTCCGGCATCGTTAATAGGAATGTTGAATTCCGGACTTAAACGCTGCTTGTTCTTTGCTTTTCTATCCTGAACGATCTTAGCGATCTTTTTGAATTCACCTTTTTGGTCTTTAGCAGATGCGAAGAATTTTTCACCTTTATCATTCAGGTAAAAATCAACTCTCGATCTGTTTACAACGCGAACGTTTTTAACCATCGACGAATCTGCAAGTGAATAGAATACATTTTCACCTGTTAGTTCCGTACTTGTAGTGTTTGTGAATAAAATTGCCCCCATTAGAGCAAAAGCAATTAATCCGTAAATCCAATAAATTGCATTTGGATTTCTGCGCGGTTTATTACCGTTTGGATTATTATTGTTGTTTTCAGACATAATCGATTAGTTCAAATTAGGTACATCCGTTCTGTGCGCGTCAGACCAAAGGTCTTCCAATTCATAAAACACACGTGCATCTTTGTGGAAAATGTGAGCAACTACAGAAACGTAGTCAAGCAAGATCCATTCTGCAGTCGTTTTACCTTCCTGGTGCCACGGCTTTTCTTGTAGTTCTTTTCTTGTATGGCGTGCGACAGTAGAGCTGATACCTTCCACCTGCACCGTTGATTCTCCGGAGCAGATCACAAAGAAATCTGAAACTGCACTTGGAATATGACGTAAGTCCAATACAACAATATCCTTAGCCTTATTCTCCTGCATACCTTCTACGATGGCGTTGCAAAGAATGCTAGAATCTGTATCTGTTTTTATTTTATACATTCGCTTTTTAATGTGCACAAATCTAAGCAAAACTTCAAGAGAATTGCTTTGTTTCTCGTGCTAATACTTGTTAAACATCAATGATCGGTTCGAACATCATTTTTTTGCCCGAGGTAGACTCAACGAACAATTATATTGCCAAGCTCGTATCTGAAGGAAATATCAGCCATGGTACTGTAATTTTGGCAGAACGTCAAACAGCAGGAAGAGGTCAAAGAGGTAACACCTGGCAGACTGCCACACAGAATCAGTTCACAGCGAGTATTTATTTGTCGACTGCTTTTTTGTCAGTTCATCATGCGCCATATCTAAATAAAGCGCTTGCAGTTGGTGTAGCTCAGGCGGTAAATGGAATTTTAGGAGAAACTGTTCGTTTAAAATGGCCAAATGACATTTTGGTGAGTGATAAAAAACTGGGAGGAATCCTGATTGAAGGAAATATCAAAAATCAATCGTTGGAATATGTGATCTTCGGTTTGGGAATCAATCTGAAAAAGGAAAATGATATTCCCAAAAGCACAAGTTTGGAAGATCATGCATTCGTATTGTCTCCTTTTGAATTTCTGATGACACTTTTACCTAAGTTGCAAATGCAGTTTGAACTTTGTCAGCAATTTGCCTTTCAGGAAATTCAGAAGCAATACATGGATTTTTTATGGCGTTTGAACGAAGATCAGGTGATTTCCAATCAGGAAGGTGAAACGTTTCTCGGAAGAATTATAGATGTGGATGAAACGGGTTCAGTGGTTATCCAATCGGATGAAGGAATAAAGGCTCATGGGTTGCAGGAAGTTAAGTTTAATTATTAGAGATGTTATCTCGACTACGCTCGATAACCTTAAAGTACGAGATGGTGACTGAGTCCGCCGCGGCGGAAAGGCACAATCACTCAAACTTCAATTGAAGCTTTTTCGTCATACTCTCAAACAACGAAGTCAATGGTTTTTGAACCATCATTTTCATGAACATGTTTACTTCGCCTTCAAATTGAAGGAATCCTGAACATGATTTTCCATCAATTGCTTTAATGTGAATGGACAATTTGTAAGGAAAAGGACCTTTGTCATCATCATTCATATCGATTCTTTCTGAATCAACTTTTTCGGTGATAATTAGAGGGATTAGAATTCCACCTTGTACTTTGAAGCTGCAACCTTTATCATCTGCCTGAAAGTCTGAAATCTTGTCGTGCGGCAATAATTGTTCTATGTTCTTCGGGATACAAAGAAATTCGAACACTTCTTTCGCAGAAGTTGAAATGGTTGTTTCAGTACCTTTAATTGTCATTGTTTATGGTTTCCAGGTGTCTGGTGATTTACGCCAGTCTTTCAACGACGTAACATCAGATGCATTAATGTATTCCAATTTTACTGCCTGATCGATCAAATGTTCGTAATCCGTTAAAGTTACGAAAGCACAATCGGCCTTGTCAAAGTTTTTCAAGGCAATGTCGAACTCATATGTGAAGATAGCAACAAGTCCTTTAACATCACAACCAGCTTCTCTCAAAGCTTCAACTGCCGTTAACGAACTTCCACCTGTTGAGATCAAATCTTCCAAAACAACTATTTTTTGTCCTGGTTCAAAATGACCTTCAATTTGATTTCCTAAACCATGACCTTTTGCCGTACTTCTTACATAGATAAAAGGAATTCCCAATTCCTGAGCAACCAAAGCGCCTTGTGCAATTCCACCCGTTGCTACACCTGCAATTGCATCTGGTTTTCCAAAGTGTTCCAAAATTGCTGTTGCGTAAGCTTGACGAATGTGTGTGCGGATTGCTGGGAAAGAGAGCGTTTTTCGATTGTCGCAGTAAATAGGTGATAACCACCCTGAGGCCCAGGTAAACGGATTACTTGGCTGTAACTTTACTGCTTTAATTTGTAATAAAAATTCTGCTATTTTTAACGCTTGGTCTTTGTTTGAAATCATGCCGCAAATGTACAAAGTTTTTATTGATAACGTCGAAGTTCGCTTTGTTCAACAGAGCGAGAAAAAGAAAGGGAAAGGAATTGTCTTTTTAGAACTGTCAGATTTTGAGTCGAATAGCGACTTTTTTAGAATGCTTTTAGATTATAAGGAAGCGAATCTTGTTGTGATAAATTGTGCGAATGTGGAAGCAGATTTTAAGCGCGTTTTCAGATCTTACACTAAAATCAGTACTGCGGGCGGTGTTGTAAGACGTAAAAAATCAATTTTGGTTATTAAGCGCCTTGGAAAATGGGACTTGCCCAAGGGTAAAATTGAGAAAGGAGAATTACCTCAAATTGCCGGTTACAGAGAAATTGAAGAGGAATGTGGAATTCAGGGACATGTTCTGTTCGACATTATTGGTGAAACTTATCATACCTATACTTTTCAAAATAAGAAAGTGCTTAAACGCAATTATTGGTACTACTTCCTGTATTCCGGACCAAAGGAATTGACTGCGCAAACGGAGGAAGATATTACAGATGCGAAATGGGTCAAAAAAGAAGACTTGAAGAAAATTAAACGGAATACGTATGGTTCAATTAAGGCTGTTTTAAAAATGTGGGAGAAAAAGTTTGGATAAAATTTTGTTAACACAACAGTACTTTTCGAAATCTATTGTATTCTTGTAAAGTAAAAACTATAAAGATGAAAGCATTATTGATATTGGCTTGTTCACTTTTAACTGTTGGAGCAATGGCTCAAACAACAGAACCAGCTAAAGAAACAAAACCAAAGAAAGAAAAAATTGCAAAGGTTAAGAAAGCTCCAGTTGAGTTTAAAACCTTGGTTATTGAAATGAATGATATTCCATACGGAACGGATACGTCATTCGTTTTTGAGTTTAAGAATAACGGAAAAGAGCCTGTTATGATTACTGAAGCTAGACCAAGCTGTGGTTGTACAACTCCTCAAAAACCAACTGAGCCGCTTAAAAAAGGAAAAACAGAAAAATTGGTTGTGAAGTACGATACAAAACGTATTGGTGCGTTTACAAAAACGATCACTGTTACCACAAATGTTTCAACTGAGCCTATCATCCTTACAATTAAAGGAACAGTATTGCCTCAACAAACAGAAGGAACCCAAGAAGGGCACGAAGGACACGGTCATTAATTTTCCACCACGGATTTATATAGAAAGCCTGGATGTTTTGTCCGGGCTTTTTTTTATCCCAATGTTATCTGCGAACTCACGAACTGAATAAAGCTTTTTGGTGAAAATTCGTGATTTTACGAATTCATGAATTAATGTGTTTGTGAAATCATTGAATCATGTTTTTTGTGCAAAAAAAAGAGCCATCCACCTGTGGCGAATGACTCTTCATATTTTTAGATCACCGTTTATTAATCAACAATCTTAATCGATTCAATTCTATCTCCTTGAGCAATTGCGTCAATAACATCCAATCCATCAATCACTTTTCCGAAGCACGTATGATTTCTGTCTAAGTGAGCTGTGTTAGTTCTGCTGTGACAAACGAAAAATTGAGATCCACCAGTATTTCTTCCAGCGTGTGCCATTGATAAAACACCACGATCGTGATATTGATTTCCACCTGTTAATTCGCAATCAATTTTGTATCCAGGACCACCAGTTCCTGGCATTCCAGTTGCTCCTTCACGTGAATTTGGACATCCACCCTGAATAACGAAATCAGGAAGAACTCTGTGGAAAGTCAAACCATCATAATATCCTTCTTTTGCCAACTTAACAAAGTTTGCTACTGTATTCGGTGCATCTGCTTCGTAGAATTCTACGGTCATTGCACCTTTTGCTGTTGTGATAATTCCTTGCATTGTAATTTTTTTTGCAAAGATAGAGATATTCTGCTTTTGTCAACCTTCGTTATAATTTAGATATTCCGTTACACTACAATCGAAATCACTCAGTCTGACCAGTTACGTTTTCAGGTCACACTGAGTGTTTCGTCCGGAAGGACGAAATGTATCGAAGTGTGACTATTCTCCAAATCCTAAAAATAGTTTACAGGGTAAATATTTCTTGTTTTCTGTTAAAATCGAAATTCGTTTAGGTATTGAATGCTTAATTTTACCGCATGAAAATTTCAGAAGCATCTCGCAGTGATTTCAAACAGTTTTCGGGGTTCTCGAAAGCATTTACGAATCAAGATTCCTTTCGTGCATTTTTGCATCGACCATTGAATTCGGGGAGCGATTTGAAGCTGCAGGCTACAGAAAAAACAGCTTTGTATTCCAACGAGAACAGAAGTGTTCTGGTAAACGTTCTTAGCGACCAAATGCTTGAATTTGCTTCTGAAAGTCAGCGAAAAAATCTAAAACTTTTGGAGCAGGGAAGTACGGTTACGATTACAACCGGACATCAATTGACTCTGTTTGGCGGACCACTTTATCTGGTTTACAAAGTAATGCATGTGGTAAAGTTGGCAGAAGAATTCAACGCTCTATCTTCCGTTAATAAAGCTGTTCCTGTGTTCTGGATGGCAAGTGAAGATCATGATTTTGAGGAGATTTCAAGTGCATCCTTATTCAATCAACAATTGAAATGGGTGACAGATCAAACGGGTGCGGTTGGTCGAATGAATACCAAGGAGTTTATGGAAGTGTATTCCACTTTTTCAGAACTGTTTAAAGGTAAAGAAACGGCCATTCAACGATTGCTATCCATTCCTGTTGATGAGAATTATGCCGTTTATTTTCAACGTTTTTTGATCGAACTTTTTGCTGATTACGGTGTTTTGGTCATTCAACCTGATGATGCGCGATTGAAAACATTGTTTTTGCCTTCGATTTTAAGTGAATTGGAGAGCGATGCCTCTTTGAAAGCGGTTGAAACAACCAATGCTGAACTGATCAAAGCTGGTTATACACCTCAGGCAATTGCGAAGAATTGTAATCTTTTTTCACTGAAAGAAGACAAACGAACTCGTATTGATAGAATTGAGAAAGGTTTTGCCGTTGACGGTGAGGTCTTTTCGAAAGAAGAATTACAGGAATTGGCAACAAATTCTCCTGAATCGTTTTCTCCAAATGTGATTCTTCGACCAGTTTATCAGGAAACCATACTTCCGAACATATGTTATGTTGGAGGTGGTGGAGAAATGGCTTACTGGGTTCAGCTAAAAGGTGTTTTCGAAGCCAAAAACATTCCCTTCCCACTTATTGCTCAACGAAATTCAGTGATTTTAATTGATGGGGGAACAGAGAAGAAATTGAATACTATGAATTTATCATGGCTGGATTTTAAAGACGATATCGAACAATTGAAAAAAGCACAACTGGCCTTGTTAAGTGGTGAAGATGTTGATTTTTCGGAATTGACTTCAGCAGTGAAAGTATTGAAAGAAGCAATGGTCGACAAAGCTGCGAAAACGGATAAATCATTAGAATCCTTTGCCGAAGCGGAAGTCGTGCGCGTTCAAAAGCAAATTGAAAACTTCGAACAGCGAATCATTAAACAGGTGAAACAGAAAAACGAGGTTCAACTGAAACAGATGGATACCGTTGCGGATAAGTTGTTCCCGTCTGGTGGTTTACAGGAACGTCATTTTCACTGGCTGCATTTTGCTCCTTCAGGAAATTTTGACGAATTGTTCAAGGCAATATACGATGGAATAGAGCCTTTTAATTCAAATTTCATTGCAATTCGTAGCTAAAAGACGAAAGGAATATACTATTTTCGGCCTCCTTTCGTTTTGAAACTGATGAACTTTAAATCCGGACTATTTTTACTCGCTTTATTCTTCACTTCGAGCATTGCCTTTGCTCAGGTAAAAGTGCAGGGAAATGTGGTCGACAGATCTTCGAAACCGTGGCCGGAATTGCCTGTTGTACTTGCAAATCAGAAAGACACCGTTATCACTCTAACAGATAGAAAAGGTGAATTTGAGTTTAAGAATGTTGTTCCCGGAACGTATCGGATTTTAGTTGAAGAAGGTAGCGGGGTTCGCTCAACTGAGGTGATTATTCCAAATCTGGAACAAGTTAAGATCCCTGAAATTAAGCTCAATGAAGGTTATCTGAAAATAGTGGACATTTACGTGGAGCAATTTGAAATTGATCCCATTCGTCCACCTGATTTTGGAAAGTTACTTACTGGTGGTGTAGAACGAATTTTGATCTATGCGACTCCAGCAAGTTCCAATAACGAATTGACTTCCAATTACAATGTTCGTGGTGGAAATTATGATGAAAACCTGGTTTATGTCAATGGGTTTTTGGTCAATCGCCCGTTTTTGACACGTTCGGGTCAGCAAGAAGGAATGAGTTTTGTCAATACCTTATTGGTTCAGAATTTGGCTTTTTCAGGTGGTGGATTCCAGGCTATATACGGAGACAAATTGAGTTCTGTTCTTGATATTCATTATAAACGACCAGATTCCTTGCGTGCTTCAGCGTTGGTTGGTTTGTTGGGAATGGAAGGTCATTTCGAAAATAAATTTGGAGAACGTTTTCGGGTGTTGTTCGGAACACGTTACAGAGCAAACGGTTATTTATTGAATTCGCTTCCTTCAAAAGGAAATTACAATCCTGTTTATTGGGATGCACAGTTGCTCACAACTTACGACATTACTGAAAAGTGGGAATGGTCCATTTTAGCACATACTTCTTCCAATCGTTTCCGCTTTGCACCAGAGACACAAAAAACCGATTTCGGAACATCGAATGAAGCCTATTCATTCAACATTTATTTCGATGGTCAGGAAAACACACGTTTTCTAACTTCTACAGTTGGAACTTCATTGACCTATAAAGGGACGAAATATCGTGGCTCTACCTATTTTACTGCATTCAATTCTAACGAATCTGAGAATTTCGATATTCAGGGACAGTATTTCATTAATGAATTGGAAACCGATCCTTCGAAAGAGGAGTTTGGAGATTCTATTGCCGTTTTGGGAGTTGGTACTTTCCTTAATCACGCCCGAAACCAGTTGAATGCATCCATTTTTACTGCTTATCACGATGCGAATTTCTATCTGAAGAAGTTTACAAAAACATGGGAAGGCGATAGAAACTTCAGCAATACGTTGAAAGTTGGCGGTGGTGTTCAGTTCGACGATTTTTCGGATGTGATCTCTGAATGGCGCATGATTGATAGTGCTGGATTCTCGCTTCCGCAGGGAAATACGGAATCTGTGCAATTGATGGAAACCATTAAGAGTAATCTTTCCATTGAAAATCAACGTTATTTCGGATATGCTCAAGAGCATTTGGAATGGCTTTTTAGAAGAGATTCTGTGAAATTGACGAAGTATAAGTACGATGTTAAAACAGACAAGGAGATTCTGGTCGCCGATTCCATTATTGAAAAAACCAATGCGAAAGTGCAGCTGGATTTCGGTACAAGAGCTGTTTATACCACTTACAACGACGAATTCTTTTTAGCGCCGAGAGCAAGTTTGAGCATTCTTCCAGTTAAATATGCTTATCACGACAGCAGTTTTATTCGTCGATTTGTGC
>CAMLHZ010000031.1 GCA_946480085.1 uncultured Flavobacteriales bacterium | reverse complement strand
GCCAAAAATCAAAAAAAGCACTGATACGATTACGTATCTGCATCAGATTGCTGAGAAGATGCACCGTCGTTCGATGATTATTTTGTTTACGGATATGTTCCAGTCTGAGGATGATGAAAAGCTCTTTAACGCGCTGCAGCATTTAAAACATAATAAACACAAAGTAGTTTTGTTTCACGTGGTTGATCATGAAACCGAGCTTAAATTTGACTTTGATAACACGCCAAGAAAGTTTATCGACTTAGAATCTGGCGAAGAAGTATCCATTTTTGCAGATAATGTAAAGCTGGAATATGAAAAAAGGGCAGAAGCCTACTTTAAAAATCTGGCTTTAACGTGTGCAAAGAACCAGATTAAGTACGTTTCGGTCAATGTTGGCGATAATTTCGAAAAAATATTGACGACATATTTGGTTGAAAAACAAAACTTTGGCTAGTAATTTTAAATTATATTCAAAATTTTTCATCAAAACGCTTGCAGAAACGAAATTCTGTACTATCTTTGCAACCGCAATAACGCAGAGGTTTGGTAGTTCAGTTGGTTAGAATACATGCCTGTCACGCATGGGGTCGCGGGTTCGAGTCCCGTCCAGACCGCTACTGTTAAAAGTAAAGATAAGTCCTATATGGCTGTAGGAATTAGAGATCCTCAAGATGTATCAATATCTTGGGGATTTTGTTTTTTAGAATAAAATCAATCTTTATGAAAAAGAGCTATCTATTACTGTCTATTATTCTCATTGGATTTACTTCCACTGCTCAAAATTTGATATTTAAAGATGAGAACTTCTTAAAAGCGGTACTCACTCATGAACCAAGAATTGATTTGAATGGTGACAACGTAATTCAAAAAGAGGAAGCAGATGAGGTGAAAAAGCTATCTCTGATGGAAAAAAATATTCAATTTGCTGATGATGCTTATTTATTCCCGAATTTGGAAATTTTAATTCTGACTCGCAATCAAATTACAGAGGTGAGGCTGACAGGTTTTCATCAGCTTAAAGAATTTTATTGTGCCGTAAATACTTTGAAAAAAATCGAAGTGAATGATATGCCTGAGCTAACAGCCTTGCACTTGAATTTCAATGATAGTTTGAGTACAGTTAGTTTAGGGAATCTTCCAAAGCTAACTAGCTTTTCAGCAGAAGGAGGGCAGTTAAAATCTTTTGATCCTGTGCCTTATCCGAAACTGGTATATCTTTCTCTAAGCGATAATAATATTGTTAGTATTGATATTTCGAAGAATCCTGAAATTGTTCAATTGAGAATAGCCGATAACCCGATAAAGGAATTGGATATTCGATTTAATTCGAAATTGCAAACTCATATTCTATATGTAGATCCTTCAGTAAAATTGATTACAACTCCATCGCAATCTTCCTTAATAAAAAGTGGAGGATTAGGAAAAACTCTAATTGAAATTGGGGAGTAGTTAATTTTCAATCAAGAAAGTACAATAGATCAGTTGAATCTGAGTTAGGGAAGCTATCAATTGCTTATCACAACAAACCATGGTATTGAAAATACTGCGAATTGAAATATGATTCCAGTACGATCAAGTTTTATGTCAATTTTATGATTTGGTCAGAATTAAAAGAGAACGTTTATTTTGAAGACGGTTCGTTGAGAGATATCTATATTAAAGATGTCAGCGAGCAAGATTGGGCAAAATTTGTCGATTATCTTGGAGAGAATAATCACATAGAATGGTTTAATCACCTTAAATGTGTTTCTGAATCAAAACCGAACTTTCAGACAATTTTGGAACAGTTTCAGTTTGGTGTGGAAGCAGTTCCTCCAATCAAGATTTTCATTTCTACTCTTCAAATTAATGCACATATCTTTTCGGAAGATGAAATAGAATGCACAATCGATCCAAAAGAATTTCAGTCAATTGAAGATCATGATATTCTTGTTTCATTTCTCAAGAAAATCTCTTCTGAGATCAATAAAACTATAATTGTTGCTCCTGAAAATATGCCTGAATTCGTTTTGTTCGAGATCAACTCAAAAAAATCGGAATAATTCCGCAGGCAAATACCAGTACAATGGCGCCAAAGGTTTTTAGATTGTCCTTTCTGGATTCTGAATTCGAAACGAGCTCATACCAGAACAACCTTTGAAAGGGGAATACCAAAACAAACATTAGGACAATGTGCATTAGGATAGAAAATACAGTATTGGTGAAGTGAATTCCGCCTGCAACAACCAAATGATTCCAACACAAACTCACGCCTAAAGAGGAATAAATTCCACTAATCCAATTGATCTTCTTTTGGTGATGCGGATACAAGATTTGTTTCGGTCGGTTTTGTAGAAAATAGCTTTCTGCTATCAGTGAAATGAACCCAACAATTAGAATAATTATCGCATAACCTCGCGCTCCCCCAGTTCTCGAGTCAAAACCAATCATTCGTATTGCCGAATTTATTAATAGCATGTTTGCAACGAAGGAGCAGATATACAAAGTGAATAGAAAAAGACGTCCATACCATTTAATATGGTTCTTTGATTCATATGCAATATTACTTGCTCTAATAGTTGTTGCAATCATTCCGATCATTACAAGAAGCATCACTACTCCGCCGTAAACTGGCTGGCTTCCGGCTTCATGAAAAGTTTCATAACTTCTTCTGTAATAGGGAACAGAGAAGAAAAGTATTATGGCGGTTACGACATTGCTCAGAACAAATTTGTAGTTGATTTCTTTCACGATATAAAATTGCGGATTATTTCCATTTGCACAATAAGCACATCATGCAGAGACCTCTCATTAATACCCCACAAAATCCTGAATCTTATATCTCAACTCAAAATCATTACCGTATTTCTCATTGAAGTCTTCGCCCGAAGTAAAGAATAATCCCGATTTACTGAGTTTTTGATCGTTACCCAGTTTTACCAATTCCACTGATTTTTGATCTCCAATCAAATAGTTGTCTTTATTGAGGTGAATGTAAACCGCGTGTTTTTCAGGAAATGGAAGCAAGGTTTGATACGGGATGAATTTCCCTTTTCGATAAATACCACCGTAACCATTAGAAAGCATGGGTATGTCGCGCACCTTGAGGTATTCCTTTTCGGAAAGCTCGAGGATCCTGTTGTTACTCATAAATTGTAATCCTGCTGCGGTTTCTTCAATAGCGTATTCTCCATCACGCATGTCATTTAGAGGAATGCCATTGTTTACAGAAGTTGTTGTTAACGTGTACTGCTCAACGGGTGCATAGTTGTAAACCAGTTTTACTGGTTGGTTCGACAGTTTGTAAGCATGTAAATCCAATCCGTTCTGAAATCTGCCGTATTTCCCCATCACATTGGTGTCGCAGAAATGATAGTAAACATATTCGGCGCTTCCGTCTTCGTGATAAATGATGCTGTCTTCGCCGTAAACGGTCATTATGGGTGTGGAATAATCGCAGTTGCCGGTGAATTCCAGTTGCTGAATGCCGCTCATGTTCGGAATGAGGTTTACCTTCTTGATGTTGTCGTCGAACGTTCCGCTAAGCTGTGCCCCAAAATTGTTGAAGTTGTATAATTTGGTCTTCGCATTTTGGGTAAAGATGCCTTCTCGTGTTATTCCTGTGAGCGTATTTTCCTTATCTACTACCAGTTTTCGTGTTGACAGATCGTAACGCCAGATGTTTAGAAGCGAATCAATGGCGATGAAAGTGGAATGTCCTTTCTTTCCAATGGCGCTGTTGTCCGAAGCAATTGAAAGGTATTTCGGTTCGAGCAGCAATTCGTTTTCCATAGCCAAGGCCAGGTTTTTAGGGTAGAAATAAAGCTGTAAACTATTCCTGCGAACCGATACAAACTCATCCAGTTTTTGGTCTGGAGTACCGTATTCATCTTCTTTCGCGATTCCAAATTCAATGAGTTTTTCAAAATGTTCCGCTTGTTGAAGATAGGGTTTGATCAACGCGTAGGCAGTATCTTTCAAATAGGATTGAAGGGTTTCTTTCCTGTATTCTTCTGAATCGTATTCGCCGAACTGAGGAAGCACGAAATAGCCGATGTCTCCAAACGCGTATGCCGTTTTTTCTCCCATAGTCATTGCCTGGATGTATGGAATTTGAGGACCGTCTGTATATTCGTAACTGTTCAATTGGTCAGCAGATTCTTTTCCGTAATCCGGAAGATTTTCACCACCTTTCATTTTCTTCGGATCTGCTATTACAAAACGGTATTTCACTTCGCTTGGCGGTGGAATCATGAACAACTGTGCCCCAGCGGTTTTGTAGAAATAGTATTCAAAGGTTTGGACTTCTTCATATTCTGGAACGTAAGTCCAGCCTGATAGAATACTGATGTAAACAGAATCCTTGTATTGTTCAATAAACTGTTCAGTTGTCAATCCGTTAGCTGTTGGGAAATAGGTTTGAACTGAATCAATGACATTGGTATACTTTCCTAATTTTTCCCAAGGCAAAGATTCATTCATTTCCCAGGAAAGAACTCCTGTTTCGTCAACTACCATCAATGCATCTCTATTAAAGGTGTGTTCAAAAAATGGAACAGAACTAAATGGCATATAATTTTCCTTGCGGATCTCTTTTCCTTCATTGTTTACCAATACTGTATGGTGGGAAATGTATGGCATTCGATCTTCACTTGGGTGTTCTTTTAAGGTTGCCCAGCGCCAACCTTCTTTATTCGGTGCACTCCAATTGGAGTAATGATCAGAATATGTGAATTCATAGATTGGTTCTGACGGAAATTCGTATTCGTCTCCGAAATAATGTTTTTTATCGTAAACCTCCACTGAAAATTTAGCATCCTCTATTTCGTAACCATATTCGTCATACAATACAAAATCAGAGGTTTCGATAACAAAGTTATTCCTCATTTGATCCACGACGGAATACTCTGACATCGGATTGATCAATTTCTTTTTAACAAGAATCGCAGCAATGGATTCCAGATTGTCATCATCTAGTATAGTATCGAAGATAGATTCCGAAACGAGATGAAATCCTGGCTTGATTTCTTCACCTTTAGCGTTAAGCGCAATTGGATAGTCTAACGATTCCAGGTAAGCAAGTACTCTGCCTTCTTGGTCAAATTTCCCAAGAGCACTGTATTCCCTGCCTATGATCTTTTTGTTCGAATTCGAGATACAATACCACTTCAGGTTGGTGTTGACAAAAGAAACGGTTTCGAACTTGACGATTGAATCAATATCGAGCTTCATTTCTTTCCCGGTTGTCATGGAGTATCTTTTGAGTTGATCATTTTCGCGAATAATTGCTTCCACATCATTTACCTTGAAGACCTGATCGGCAATGTTTGGCAGCAGTTTGTTTCCTGATAAGTCCACAAATCCGATCTTCTTGTTCACCGTTGTTTGCAGGAAGTTTTCATTGCTATAATACCCCAGGTATCCGCCAATCTCATCAAACTCTACCGGAACAACCAATCCCTTTCCAATTTCATACATTCCGACTTTTTCACCGTTGCGCACGAGATATAGTTCCTCATTTATGATGTAGCCAACTTCGTCGTATTCACATGGAATCAGCACCTCAAATTGCTTAGAAAGCAATCCCATTTTTTCATTGCTGGCAACCAACTGATTACTGTATGGATTGGGAACAAGGTTATCGTAAATACATGGAAGAATTAGTTTTCCTTCGCTGCTTAGGATGCCGTATTTGTCGTTTTGTTTTACCAAAGCATGATCTTCGTAGAAAACGGGCATGTCTGTATTGTCGAATGCAGGTTGAACGATCATCTTTCCTTCCATATTCACCATTCCCCACAATCCGTTGATCTGAACTGCTGCATTCCCTGTTTTCAGCCACATGGGAGAATATTCGTTATCGTAATCCAGTGCAAGTTGCTTTTGCGTTTTCAGATTGTAAATTCCCCATTTGCTGTTCAGCTTCACAAACATTCTATCCGACGTGACTTCATAACCAAGAGCATCATATGCAATAGGACAAGCTACTGTTCCGTCAAGACGAACCACTCCATACTTGTTTCCTTCACCCACAAAAATGTAATTCCCGTTTGAGTCGTAGATCTGGTCGTATTTATTCTTCAGGATGATTTTACCGGAAAGGTCTGCAAGCTGTTCTTTCGAATCCTGATCACGAAGTACCCAGTACTTGTCATCCAGATCGTTAATGTTGATGTATTTTGCTTCCTGAACAAGTACACCTTTATTGTTTACCAATCCAATCAGATCTCCTTTCACAATAACTTCCGTTTCACGGTTGAATTGAAAACCATCAGTGGAGTAGTAGTAATCGATGTTGTATTCCATCGGAAGTACGTTCTTTCCATTCCTGAACAAGCCAAATAAACCGTCTTTTTGTGCGGCACCAATACCAGCATTTGCATCCCAAACGTAATCGTAGTCTCCAAGTGGAACAGAAAACTTCCCTGTGCTGTCGATCAAGCCGATTGTTTCTCCTTTTCTCACCGCGAAACAGCTGCCTCTGAATTCCAAAGGTGTACCGTATTCACCATAATCGAAAGCATCATAGATTGCAGGAACAACGATCTTTCCATAGAAATTCATTAAGCCATACTTTTTTCCTTTTTTGAACCCAATCAAACCATGGTTTGCACCGGTTACCATTTCATCGGCCGGAGCAGCTTTACAAAGCAGTTTATCGTTGTAATAATCCCAGATCTGTATTTTTCCTTTTTCATGATTGATTGAAATGTACTCATCATAAATAAAAGCGTTTTGAGCAGTTGAAACCAGGGTAATTGAGAGCGAAAGCAGGAGTAAAAGCGTTTTCATAACTAGTTCAATAAGTTTGTGTCGACTCTGTTTGCTGGCGCGAGCGTCGCGCTCGTGTCTTAGTATAAAGTAGCACGAGTCTGGAGACTCGCGCCAGCATCTGAAGTCGATACCAAAAATAATGTTTCTCCTATAGTAAGTTACAGTAGTAGAGCAGTAAACGATTAAAATACGGCAATTGCTATACATGTTGGTGAACCATTTTCCAATGTAGTGGTAGCAGTTCTTGACAACGAACAAAACATGCGAAATATCCTTTTCATTCTAATTTCCTTTTTCTGTCTTAATGCGAAGGCACAAATGGATTCTACTCACCTTCAGTTGAAAATAAACGAAATCGAGATTAGTACTCAAGATTTCATGACAGTTATGCCAAGATATAACTGTAATCACAGTCACAACTGTTGTGAAATAAATTTTTGTGGTTGTTGTCCAGAACGTGACCGGGAACAACGATATGATACCATATATGCCGCTATTTACAAAAATGTGAAACGGATCACTGTTGTTGAAAGGTATCATTACGCAAGATCGCACGACAAGATGCCCGTTCATTTTCGCTTCAAAACAGGGAAAGGTAAGTGGTCTAAAAAGTACTATTCTGTTGGTCACGGAATGGTATGGGGTGAGATGGGCTCATTGGGTAAAGAACCTTCTGAAAAAGAATTGGCCTATCAGAAAACGAATAGCACTTTGGTAATGGATGAAGAAGGCGATTATTCTCTGATCGATCTTGAGGGAAATCAATTGTCCATCCCATTTCAAATAAACAAACCTCTTGGAAACGGCGTTTTCTTTTCAGGAGTGGTGATTCAGGATAAAATGGTTTACGGATTTTCTGATGGAAATGGAAAGAAATTGGGTCCGTTGAATATCATGAGTATTACACCATTTGGACGAGATGGAGTTGCAATTGCTACTTCATCAAATGGTTTGAGTTTGGTAAATACGAAAGGCGAGTTTCTTGGCGAAAAGTATTATGCTTATTTAGAGAAATTGGATACCGATAGGTACTCAGCCGCGATTCGTGTCAAAGATGATAGGACAGAAACGAATGGCCTTGTTCAATTCGATGAAATGTTGTATCAACGTATAAAACAAGTGCTTCTGAACTCGAAAGGAGAATGCTTAGCAGTTCTGCATTACAACAGAATTCGTTCCTTTTCTGAAGGTTTTGCTATTCTGGAAAAAGGGAAAGACACTTTTGCGCTGGTGAATAGAAACGGAAGAGAAGCAATACAATTGAACTATCAATATGTAAAAGATTACCACAATGGATTACTTGCTGTACACAATGGAAGTAAATGGGGATTTGTGGATACCACTGGACAGCTTGTTATCGATTTTCAATATAGTAGTGCAGGTCACTTCTATAACGGATCTGCATTTGTGAAAACGAGTTCAGAACAGGACGGAAAACAGACTTCGCAATGGATAGTGATTAACAAGAAAGGGAAATGTTTGAAAAAACTGCGTTACGATGGAATCGAGGATATTAAAAATGGATACGCTAAGGTGTCAGTGCGCGGAGAAGGATGGACGTTGATCGATCATACAGGTAGTGAATTGTTTCCAATTGGTTATTTATTTGGTGATTATGGACTTCACAATTCATGGTTCTGCAATGGTTTAATGACACGAAGTCCTGTTAAAAGTAGTAAAGGAGCTGAGGTAATCAATGAAAAAGGGGAAGTTGTACATTCTCTAACAGAATTTAGAGGTGCGTCGTTGGCTTTTATTAATGGTGATACCACTAAACTCCTGCCTCAATATTTCACCGTTAATTATGAAAATCAGGCATTAGGCATTTCCGATATAAATGGAAAAGGTTTGATCCCGCAGAAAAGCAATAGCAAGGTTTATTTCTGTTCTGAAAACAGAGCGTTGATGACTTATCATATTTATTCCGACAAAAGGGTGATTTTATATGACCTTCCGTCTGGAAAAGAAATACTGAACTTACCAGATATGGTCGTTTCTGAATTTATTGATGGAGCTATTGCTGTGAGTAAGGATCACTATTCAAAAACCGAGTTTTATGATCTGGACGGAAATCGATTGTCGTCACTTTAGATGTTGTGATTGCAAGCTCTAGTATTTGACGAAGGAGGTTGTATCGAGAACTGGCACTAAATTTGTTACTCTGTGGCTTTTTCAAGCACATGGTTCAACGCGTACTTTTTCTCTTTCTATTGCTTTCTACAGGATTTTCAGGTGAACTGCATGCACAGATCAATCCGCAGGGAGCGCAGGTTATCTTTGGTTCGGTCTCTACTATAGGACGTGAAATTAAACGTACATCCGACGAAACAAAAGCCCGCAAGGAACAAGAGGAAGCCGAAGCGCAGTACAACGATATGGTTCTTGCAGCGGATCAATTGTTCAATCAAAACAACTTTACGGAAGCAAAAAAACAGTACAACCAGGCACTTACGATTAAACGCGAGCAATATGTCGTTGATCAGATTGCACGTTGTGATGCAGAAATTGCCAGAGCCAATCGCACGGAATACCAATTGTTAGTTGATACTGCAGATAGTTTGCTGGCGGAAATGAAATACGATGCGGCCATTGAGAAATACAATGCTGCGTTGAAGATCAACAACCAGAAATATGCGATAGATCGAATTGCAGAAGCAAAAGCTTACCAGGAAATGTGGAAGAAAGTCATGTTTAGCGGTTTACTTATTTCTGATGCCCGAATCGATGAATATTCTTCGAAGGCTTATTCAAAAGATCCGTTTTCGGATTATATGAAGCCGGGAAGCTATCCTGTAATCGACAATTCTTTGATCTATTCCAGCTTTAAAACCCTTGACGGAATTGCTGTTCCGCCGAATATGCGTTTGGTGATTTACAGTCAGCCGAATTACAAAGGAACGGTTCTTTTAGACGTTACAGGACCGGCGATCATTAACAACATTAGCAAAAACACTTCTTCCGAAACTCAGGAAATCTTAACCATGAAATTTAACGGACCGCTTGAAACAGTATTTCCGGTAGCCACAAGATCGTGGAGTTCGAGCGATATGAATCAATGGATTTCGGGTTCGATGATGATAACGAATAACTAAAATTAACTGGTTAATCAACCTCCCTCCTTGAGCCTGCCTGTTTGCAGTCAGATAGTGAGGGATTGAGGGAGGTGGCCACCCCTCTTAATCTCCCCTCAAGGGGAGAAAAGGTTGCAACCTTAATATGAATTAAAAATGAAACACTTACTTACACTCATTTTACTTGGAACTTCTGTTTGTTCATTTGCGCAACGTACTCCCGGAGATACACAGGCTGATTTTGAACGTGATCCAGTAGTAACGGAATCAGCAAAGGTGATTGGAATGGTTCGTTCACAAATGCAAATGCGCGCACAGCAAACGAAATCGAACACTTCACCGGCAATCACAGAAGCAGAGTATCAATTATTGACAACTCGTGCCGAAGAGTTAATGCTGCAACAGAATTACAACGAGGCAGAATTGATTTATTCGGAAATTCTGAGTCATCGTGCAGATCAGGCAGCTACAGACCGAATCGCAGAAATTCAGGCCTTGAAAGCAAAGCAACAACGAGCGTTTGAACAGGCTAAGAAAGATGCAGAACTGAGAGCGAAAGCAGAGAATTCAGGTTCAGTCTATAACCGCAAGTTGGTGCATTTTAGTGGTGGATTGATCTACGATGAGTTTCAGAATCATGGATTCTCAAAGGCTTTTCATGAAGATCGTTTTTCAGAGATCATAGGAGTAGGGAAGTATAGCAGTATCGCTAAAATTGCTCCTAAAGCTTCAGCTCACACATTCGACGGAATTGCGATTCCTGCAGGTGTTCGATTGGTGATTTACCAGAACGCGAATTTTACAGGCGATACTTTGTTGGATATCACAGGTCCAGCAATCGTGAACAACAAACTATGGACATTTGAACTAACTTACAGAAATGCCAATTCGAAGGAATTCATTCCTGAAATACAAGCTTTGTATCCGCCAGCTGTGCGTATTTGGAGTGCAACCAACATGCATGCATGGAATAAAGGGTCGATGGAGATTATGCTGATTAATCAATAATCAAGTAAGGGCGGACTTCGACTCTGTAGTCACCTTCGCCCTTACAAGCTAACCCAATTCGTTCTTTCTAACAAAAATCAACCTCCTTCCTGGCTTTCTGGTGCATCTTCCACCGAGGGCGGCAATGTGTTCGCCTTTTGAAATTCCTCTACTTGTTTCACAAAGTCAGAAACCTTCAGATCGGTGTAAACACCATATGCATCTACAAGCGTTCCTTTTTCACCGTTATTGGTTTCTATCGCATACAAAATCGCGTTGTCCGACGGGTCAGATTCACCTTCAAATCGATAAAAGTTCACGATCTTCACGTCTTTGGGTTCAAAGATCTTATTGGTGTCCAACGATTCCAAACCCCTTTTATGTGCTTTGAACTGCACGGTAAAACCATCTTTTGACAATTTTCGGGTACACGACGACATGGTTTTCATTGAATCGGAATCACTTCCTTCACCTTTATTCGGACCATCGTCGTTGATATTCATATCTTCTCTTTTCATTTTCTAGAAATTGAGTTCAACTCCTTACTTGTTCGGCAGACAGGTGCTCAGTCACCTTTTTTCGGAATCTAACCTCCTTACCGAAGGTTATCGAGCGGCCTGCACTGAGCGCAGTCGAAGTGAGTCGAGATATAAAGATAGATGTATTCATTTTTCAGTCAGTTACACAAAATTTGAAATTGTTTCAAATACTTTGGATTTTATTGTTTTCGGAAAAAAAGGCAGTTACATTTAGTAATATGGAAATGAACATAAATATGGTCCAATTTATTGGGATCTGGTTGATGGTTACGGGCCTAATCATTAATACAATAGTTTTCATTTTTTCGTATTTCAGGGTGATCTCTCGCTTGAAAAAGAATGAGGACGATACGGAAGGTGAAGAAAAAGAAGAAGAAAAGAAGAAGAGTTTTCCCATTATACGAATGATCTTTCATTTCAGAGGAATCATCAAGGACGCAATGAGCGAAGAGAAACGCGAGAATTTTGAATTGATCGTGACTTTTCTAAAATGGGTTTTATTCGCCGCAGTTGGTCTTATTGCCATTGGTTTGTTGATGTTTTTTGTAGGGTTTTTCTTTTAAAGCGGAAGTGATGGCAAAGTATGGAAAGTTGGCTGGCGAAAAGGTGGAAAAGGCCATGCACGAAATGAAAGAAGGGAAATTGAAAACGGGTTCCGGAAAGAAAGTGACCAGTAAAGATCAGGCAATTGCAATAGGATTATCCGAAGCCAAAAGGCAAGGTGGAAAAGTCCCAGATCCACCAGCTGAAAAAGCAGGTAAAAAGGATGCGTCGAAGAAGAAAAAGGAAGCTAATAAATGAGCGTGAATCGGTTTGTCAGCCTTCGATACAATTCCGTTTCGTAACGGAATCACTCAGTCTGACATTGG
>CAMLHZ010000030.1 GCA_946480085.1 uncultured Flavobacteriales bacterium | reverse complement strand
TGTGTAGTTAAATGTACCTGATGCAGTTGGTGTTCCACTGATCGTCACCGTATTTCCAGCCCAAGAACCAGTAACACCTGCAGGTAAACCGCTGAATGTTGCTCCTGTTGCTCCAGTCGTTGTCATCGTAATATTTGTAATCGCAGTATTCATACAAGTTGTACGATTTGCACCAGCAGTGATTGTATTTGCCGGAGTAACAGTGATTGTTCCTGTAGTTGTTGCCGGTGGACAACCTCCTGTTGTTGTAACCGTGTAATTATATGTACCAGAAGCTGTTGGAGTACCACTGATCGTTACAGTATTTGCAGCCCAGCTACCCGTTACACCAGCAGGTAAACCACTGAATGTTGCTCCGGTAGCTCCTGTCGTTGCTAACGTGATGTTCGTGATAGCAGTATTGATACAAGTTGTGCGGTTAACTCCTGCTGCAATTGTATTCAAAGGAGTAACTGTAATTGTTCCTGTAGCTGTTCCTCCTGGACATCCTCCAGTTGTTGTAACTGTATAGTTAAATGTTCCGGATGCAGTTGGTGTTCCACTGATTGTTACCGTATTTGCAGCCCAGCTACCCGTTACACCAGCAGGTAAACCACTGAATGTTGCTCCTGTTGCTCCTGTTGTTGCAAGAGTGATATTTGTTATCGCTGTATTGATACAAGTAGTTCGGTTTACTCCTGCAGCAATTGTATTCAAAGGAGTAACTGTAACAGTTTGATTGGATGTTGGTCCAGTACCATTGATTTGCAACGATACATTCTTCGTCCCAGAAGTTGAATATGTTACTGAATGAGGTCCAGCTGTTGTAGCTGTTGCAGGAGTTGCTCCTGCTCCAAAATTCCAAGCGTAAGATGTTGCACCGGTTGAAGTACTTGTAAACGTTACTGCGGAACCAAGACAAACTGGATTTGGAGTAGCTGTAAAATTCGCAGTGGCGGTTGTTGTTCCTGTGATATTGATGTTATCAACATAAAGGTTATTACCATTTCCTGACAAGTTACGGAAGGCAACGATAACAGAACCATTCCCAACATACGGAGTCAAACTTACTGTTTCATTTCGCCATTGAGCAATGCCAGATGGAACAAACGAAGCCGTTGTTGCAGCTGCAGTTGCCAAAACCGTATTTGACTTACTGTAAACAGAAGTAAATGTAGCTCCACAGTCAGTTGAAACGAGGACTTGAAGTCCATCAAAGTAAGTTGCATTATATGGAGCATAAGCCACATCAAATGTCAATTGAGATGCTGAAAAACCAGTAAGATTTACCGGAATTACTCTAAATTCGTCATCGTCTGTATCTGCATAATTATAATTATCAAAGATCATTGAATTACCAGCAGAAGGAGTGATACCAACTGTAGCCGATCTAGCCCAGGTGTTTGCAGAACTATTGGTATTCACTCTTGTCCATCCTGTATATGGGAAACCAGCCGCTGCAAACCCTTCAGCAAAAGGTAAAGTTGCTACACCAAGTACGGTAACATAAGCTGTTTTTGTTTCTACATCAGATCCGAAAGCATTTGTTGCTGTTAAAGTCACGGTTGGAGTTCCTGCAGTTGAATATGTTACAGTATGCGGTCCTGCAGTTGAAGCAGTAGCCGGACTTGCACCTGCACCAAAATCCCAAGCATAACCAGTTGCATTCGTTGATAAGTTGGTGAATGTAACTGTTCCCCCTTGGCAAACAGTAAGTGGTGTTCCCGAGAATTCAGCCACAGGAGGCGTAACCGTTGCTGTTCCGTTGATTTGGAAATTGTACGTTCCTTCATCACAATCGTTTGTTCCAAAGGTTACGTTTCCAGTATAGTTCCCTCCTGTTGCAGGAGAGAATGTCAATGTGAATGTTGTTGTTCCACCTGCCGCAACGGTTGTTGCTCCAAAAGTTGTTCCCAAGGAGAATCCAGTTCCAGTAACCGTGATTGGTCCTGTAAGCGTCAAGTTAGTTGTTCCTGTATTTGTAATGGTAAAAGTTTGAGTGGTTGTTCCGCCTGCACTAACATTAGGGAAGTTATAGTAACCACCATCTAACACATCTGTTGTAGCTTGATTCAATTGAATTTCACCTGGAGTAGTTGCTGTGTAAACAATGTCATCAATGAAAATGTTGTTTCCATTATTTGCAATTGCTCTGAAACGGAAACGTACGTTTCTTGAAGTAGATTGTACAAAAGAAAGCAGGTTAATCGTTTCATTTCTCCAATGATTCGCTGCTGTAGGGTAATATTCCGTACCTCCAGTTAATGTTCCGCTAACAGCCAAAACACTTCCTTGCTTGTCATATAACGCTGTCGGGTTCCAGGTTGCACCACAATCCGTTGAAATCTCTACAATTAAACGGTCATTTGTCCCAGCATTCAGCTGACGATATGCTACGTTGAAAGTTAACGTTGCAGCCGTAGCATTACATGGTAAGATGAAAATTGGGGTATATAAATTTTCGTTGGTTGTTGAAGCATTACCAAAACAAGGCATCATTGCCATATTATTCACAAATACTCCAGCAGCTGACATACCTGAAGCAGCTGTCCATTGACGACAATCACCGTTTACGTTTTCGACTACCCAACGTAAGTCTGGAGGGAAAGTTTCTGCTTCAAAATTTTGGGCATAATTTGGCATAATACCGTTCGAAACCATAAAGTCAATTGCAGAGGTATCATAAGTTGTAGAAGGATCGGCAATACCGTTCGGCAATGTAGACCAAGCCTTAAAATTGTGAGTTCCCAAAGTACCTGTGAATGCAGGTAAAGCAACAGTAGCAGAACCACCAGCTGCAACAGAACCTGTCCAACTGAAATTGGTTACCGTTCCGTTATCAATAGCATATGAAATGGTTGCTGATGTTAATGTATTCGCACCTCTATTTCTAATCTGAACACTTGGAGTTATAGGTCCGGCACAATTGTCTCCTTTTGGAGTAAAGACATCAGTTATTGAAGCATCACTCGGATTTGGAGGAGTACACGCATCCGAATTAATCAGAGAAACCCTATTCGGACTTCCTTCCAGTACCGCCCGCATTCGTTGTTTTTGATCATTGGTAAAAATGTTCATACAGAGGTCATCCGTATAATCCATATAATTGGCGACCATATCGTTACCTGGATCAGGGGCATTGGTACAACTATTAATAACTGGACAACCAAAGTTAGCAGCGGCCGCCTCAGGAGTATCGTTACAATAGTCATCTACAGTACATCCACCGTCACCCCAAATATGGCGAAGTCCAAGCCAATGACCAATTTCGTGCGTTGCTGTTCTTCCTTCATTGTATGGACCACCAAAACCAGTTACAGAACTTTTACCGATTGAGTTGTACAAGAAAACAACTCCGTCAGTAGCATTTGAACCTCCGGAAGCACAATTAGACATTCCTCCAAGCGGAGAAGTTGGGAATTGAGCATATCCCAAAATTCCTCCTGAGATATTACACAACCAGATATTCATGTATTTAGTTGGAACCCAACCGCGAGTTGCAGTTGGTGTACCACCGTTATATGTCCATGTTTTGACAGTAGCATCAATAAATGCTGTACTATAAGGTGGCGCTGTTCCTGAAATTGTACTGTACAAAATACGGTTTACACCAGGTTGACCAGCCGCAAAAGCTGATCCATCAGGACGGCGCTGTGCCAAACAAAATTCAATCTTTGTATCGGCACCAAGTGGGTTTGTGTTATATCCGTTGGTCCCAAAAATTCTTCTAAAATCTTCATTCAGAACGTCGATTTGAGATTGAATGGCTGCCTGGGAAACATTTGTTCCGGTTCCTACGGCTTCACCAGAGTGAATGACATGGAATACAACTGGAATTTGATAGACGCCACCAACAATCTTATTGGCTTTAGCGACTTCAATTGCTTCATTAACCCAAGCTTCAAAATCGGCTTTTGATTCTGCGGCTGGGTGCTCAGCATGCAATACAGAATCCATTTGATCTGTATAACATCTTACAACACCGGGAATTTGAGCCGCAACTGGATTGGATTGAAAAATTAGCCCACCCAACAAAAGGATAGAGCCAATGAGTTTCAACGTAGTTTTTCTCATCGTTTTTGGTTTAGTTCTCAAAAGTTTATGAAAACCACATATCAAACCTTTCAGAAGGGATCGCATGGGGAAACAAGGGCGACAACTTTGGAGAGAGTCGACTTGCAGTTTTCATTCATAGTTTAGCAAAACAAGTCTATGAATTTTAAGAGAGAAAAGCAAGAGAATATATTAACAACTAACGCTTTAATTTGAAAGACTCAAGGTAAACAGGGCGTTTTCAGAGGTAAATAATGTTGATAATTTAACTATAAAAGGTGGTTTCTACCAATTTTCAACAGTTCCGTCAAATTCATTTGCATCATCTAACAGTTTTTTCCAATCGTAAGACAGGTCTTCTGTGTCGTCTAGAATAGCTTTGTAATCGTTTTTATTGACTTCCAACTCTTGTACCTCTTCAGCCAAATAACCTTGAATCGCAGTAAGAAATTCTTCTTCTTCTTTTGCACAAAAAGAAAGTGCCTGACCAGTATTTGTTCCACGACCAGTTCTACCAACGCGGTGAACATATTGTTCAGGTGAATCAGGTAAATCATAGTTAATGACCATATCCACTTCAGGAATATCTATTCCTCGTGCAGAAACATCAGTAGTAATCAATAAACGTATTTCCTGTTTTCGGAATTTCTCGAGAACTTCGAATCGATCTTTCTGTTCCATTCCACCGTGTAAGAATTCGGAAACAATACCAACTCTCTGCATTGCTGCTACAACACGTTCTGAACGAACCTTAGTTCTAACAAAAACCAGAAAACGGAAATTTTCATATTCCTTCACCATGTTCTCGAGGAAGAAACGTTTGTCGTCCATTTCAACACGGATATAAGCATGATCGACATTTTTAGAAACACGATTTTCAGGAGAAACCTGAATCCGTATCGCATCACGCACCAAATCGTAAGCCAGTGCTTTTACTTTTTTATCAATGGTTGCAGAAAAGAAAAGTGTTTGTCGCTTCTGACTAAAAGAAAATTTATGAATGGCTTTTACGTCATGACCAAAACCAAGATCCAACATTCTATCGGCTTCATCAATCACAAGGAAACGAACCCAATCGAATTTCAAAACACCTTGATTACGAAGATCGAAAACACGTCCCGGCGTTGCAACAACCACCTGAACACCATTTCTAAGTGCTTTAATCTGGCTTTCCTGTTCTGTTCCTCCCATTATACAAACGGCACGAACAGTTGTTCTCGCTCCAATTTCATTGAAAACACGTGTAATTTGTTCTGCAAGTTCTCTTGTAGGTGCCAAAACAACACATTGAGGGCCTTTCCCACCTTTCAGCTTTGAAAGTTCATGGATTATAGGGATAACAAACGCGGCCGTTTTACCTGAACCCGTTTGGGCAATGGCAAACAAATCTTCTCCTTCGAGAATGTGTTTGATACTTTTAAACTGAATGTCGGTAGGTTTCTTGAACCCCAACTCTGCAAGCTGCAATTTCAATTCAATGGAAACGGGATAGTCTGTAAATTTCATAACTCAAGTACAAAGATAAGCTATTAATAAAGTGCTTTTCAATTTTCAATTAAAACGTATCTTTGGAAGGTGTATATTCCGCAGTCATTCAGAATAGAAGATCAGAAAGAGCTGATCGAATTTTGTAAAGCTCATTCTTTCGGAACGGTTATTACCAATTCTTCTGTTGGTGCGCCTGATATCACACATGTTCCTTTCGTTTTTAAGGATACTGATTCGGAAAACCCTATCGTTGAATTTCATATTGCCAAAGTCAATTTTCAAAGTAATCGATTTGAGTCCAATGCTCTTTGCGGACTTCTAATTTCCGGAGCTCACGGATACATTAGTTCATCGGTTTATGAAAAGGAGAACGTACCAACGTATAACTATGAATCCGTTTATTTGACTTGTGAAAGTTCGCTTTTGACTTTATCTGAACTGGAAAATCATTTGGATGAATTGGTTGATCATTTTGAGAAGAGTCGTTCACTACCGCTGAAATACAAGAATTTCAACAAAGAAATGATAACTGAATATCTGGAAGAAATTGTTGGAATTCGTTTGAAAGTTGTAAAAATGGAAGGAGCATTTAAGCTTTCTCAGAACCGAAATAAAAAAGATCTGGAAGCGATTGTAAATGACAATTCATCTAATCCTGCTCTTTGTAAGGCAATGCTTAAACACTATAAAAATGATTAAATCCTTATTCACTCCAATATTTTTTCTTTCAATTATTTTTCTGGTTGTCAGTTGTAAAAATTCGAATCAGTCATCGAAGGAAAATGTAAAAACAACGATCAAGTATGCCAAGCATTTCGATCTGGAGGAAAAAGATACTTATACCAAATTGGTGATCAAGAATCCTGATACTAACGAACCGGAACAAACTTTTGCTTTGGTAAAACGAGGCACCAATGTTCAGGTACCATCCGACTATATAACTATTGAAGTTCCGGTAAAAGGAATTGGTGCGTTATCTACAGGTTTTGTGGGAATGATCTCAGAACTGGATGAAATTAGTTCAATTAAATTAACCACTGACAGCAAATACATTTACAATGCCAAGTTGAGAAAGAATATTGCGGCTAAGAAAGTACTCACAACCGATTTCGAAGGAGCAGTTTCTCCAGCTGAAATGCTTTCAAAAAAAGTAGAATTGATCACTTTCAGTGGATTTGGAAGCCCCTACCCCAATCAGGATAAGTTGAAACAATTAGGTATCAATTGCATGGCCATTTACGATTGGAAAGAGATTGCTCCTTTAGCAAAGGCGGAATGGATCAAACTGTTCGGTGCTTTGTACGACAAAAAGGATCTTGCTAATTCTTATTTTGAAAAGGTAGAAACGAACTATAAAGAGTTGAAAACGAAAATCGCTAAATCAAAACATCAGGAAACCGTTATTACCGGTGGAATGTTTGGTGATGTTTGGAACGCAACTGCCGGAGAATCTTTCCTTGCAGGAATCATGAAAGATGCCGGAATGGATTACCTGTACAAGAACACAAAAGGAACAGGCAGTAATCAGTATTCCCTTTCAAAAATCATTATCGACGAAGAGCATTGTACACGTTGGTTGAATGCTGAAGCAAAAAGTATGGATGAATTGCTTCGCATGAATCCGAAACTGTCAGCACTGCATACGGTCAAAATCAAACAGGCATATTCATACTTCAATAGAACCAATTATTTCTGGGAATACAATTCAATGCATCCGGATTGGCTGTTAGAAGATTTTGCCATGATTGGTGGAACATTACCAATGAAGAAAATGCATTTTTACCAAAGGCTGAAATGAAAATAGTTGGGTTAATCATATTGCTTGGAATCTTGATTCTTGTTGCTCTGGGATACCCGAATCCCGGTGGCAGTTGGTTTGGATATTTGCAAGAAAATGCTTTGGTTGACCAAAAACTGTTTTGGATATTACGTCTTCCTGAAGTTTGTATCTGTATTGTGGCCGGAGCAGCCCTTGCTGTAGCAGGATTACTACTTCAAACCTTTTTAAACAATCAGCTCGCCGGTCCATCCATTTTAGGTTTAACTTCCGGATCTCATTTATTGGTTGCGTTAACAACAATGGCCTCGGCAAGTTTATCTCCTGAATTAGCCAAAATAAGCATTACCGGAGCAGCCGCAATTGGAGCTTTGGGGTTTGGATTAATTATCATTCTGCTATCCAATTCATTGAAGTCGAAAGTTTCATTATTGCTTGTAGGGATGATGTTGGGAACATTTGTTTCCGCAATCACCAGCGTAATTGTTACAAAAGCGGACCCTAGTGCTATTAAGGCATTCACACTTTGGGGTTACGGAACATTAACTCAGGTAGAATTGGTCGATTTTTGGATCATTTTACCTGTTGTAGCAGTTTGCGTAATCCTTTCAATACTGCTTTGCAAACAGCTTGATGCACTTCAACTTGGCGAATCACATGCTGTTTATTTAGGAGTGCATTACAATAGAACAAAATGGTTAATACTTATTGTTGTTTCCATTTTAACCGGTGTAATTACCAGTTATTGCGGGCCAATTGCGTTCGTTGGTTTAATTGTGCCCAATGTGGTTAGGATGCTTTACAGAACAGGAAAACATCGCTACTTAATGGTTTATTGTTTGATCTGTGGAGCTGTTGTTTTGGTTCTTTGTGATCTGATCAAGATGGTTCTGGATCCTTACATTGCTATTCCCATTAATGGATTGACATCATTAATGGGTGCACCAATTGTTGTTCTATTGATTCTTAAACAGAGTAAAAATGCTTAAGTTCTCGAATCAAACATATAGCCAATCAAGGGTTTTATTCAGAATTGATGAATTAGAACTGCATTCTGGTGAATTTGTTGTTTTGTTTGGTGCAAATGGAACCGGAAAATCTACCTGGCTAAAGTCGATAGTGAAACCTACCAAGAACATGTATTCACTTAACGGAAAATCATCTGCGCAACTTTCCCAACTTGAATTAGCACGGAACGTTTCTTTTGTAGATAATCATTTTTACGGTTTAGATCATTTACGCGTTTCAGAATACATTGCCTTAGGAAGATATCCATATACAGGATTAAGCGGCATTTTAAGCGAAAAAGACAAAGCAGTCATCGACAGAATTGTTGTTAAACTTCAAATAACCCATTTGCTAGATAAATCAACAAGCGAATTGAGCGATGGTGAAAGACAACGCTGTAATATTGCCCGGGCTTTGGTGCAAGAAACAGCTGTTATATTACTTGACGAACCGACTTCTTTTTTGGATTACCCTTCAAAAATTGAATTATTTCGACTTTTACTCGATATTTGCAAAACTGAAAACAAGTTAGTTATCGTTTCCACTCATGATATTGAAATGGGATTAGAGCACGGAACAAGTTGGTGCATTATCTCAAGAGAGGGCGAATTTATTTATAGAACTGAGCAACTTTCGAAAGCAGAACTACTTGAAATAAGCTTTTAAAATTAGATTATGAAACACCTCTTACTACTTACAATCGTATTCACAACTGGTCTTTTATTTGGTCAAACTCAAAGCGCAAGTAATCAAATGCGTTGGGATAAATTGACCAAGTATTCATCAACATTTAAGAACTCAACTGGTGCTAGTCAGGCAATAATTGATGGTTTTCCGGTCTATAAAATCGGTGGTATTTGGTATGTTTCTCTTTACGGTAAAAGACGATCTGATTGTAACTGGAATCTTATCAATGAGAATAATATTCTTTTAGGAAGCTCGGTTGGAGACATAACAACAATGAAAGTTCCTTTAGAAGGATTGAATGCCGTAGATTTCTCACAATTCTATTCTTATTTGGAAATTCCGGGAAAAATTGTTCCGCAACTTGACAGAGCGGTAAAAGATACCAGAGCAGACAGTGTTCAGATGGGAATCAATTTACCAAGTGCATTTACAGGGAAAGACATTTTAATTGGTGTTACGGACTGGGGATTTGATTATGGTCATCCTATGTTTTACGATACGCTTTTGACACAATCAAGAATTTATGCTGCCTGGGATCAATACAAGCAAGTTGGAAGCCTACCTCAAGGTCAAACTTACGGAGTTGAGTATAACACACCAGCTGAATTAGCAGCTGCAGAGTCTGACACAGCAAATATTTACAATTATCACACACATGGCTCACACGTTGCAGGTATTGCTGGAGGAAGTGGTGCAGGGTCTGTTTTTCGTGGATTTGGATTTGAATCTCAGTACTTATTTACAACGTTTTACATCGATCAAGCTTCGGCAATTGATGCCTTTGTTTGGATGAAGGATAAAGCAGAAGCCGCAGGAAAACGCTTGGTAGTGAATATGAGCTGGGGAGTTTATTACAACCAAATGGGAAGTTTGGATGGATTCTCCTTACTTTCTCAGGCTATTGATGAATTGAGCGCAACTAACGATGTGGTTTTCGCAGGAGCTGCAGGAAACAATAACGGAACGAATTTCCATATTCAACGAACATTTAATAACAACTCATTCAGATCCCTAGTAGGATTTTATCCATATGCTTCTAATCCAAACATGTGGGGAGAATGTATCACAGCATGGGGAGGTCAGGGATATGTTTTTGATCTCAAGTTTTCGGTTCATAATAATCTGGGAACGGAACTGGGAAGTTCGCCGATTTACTCGTGTTATAACACTGGATACACAGATACAATTTTAGTAGTAGGTAACGATACAATTGTGTATAACGTTTCAACGGAAACAACAAACCCATTGAATGGAAGAGCAAATATTCAAATGCGAATTCGCTCACTTAACGCCAATAATCGAATTGTAATAACGAGTTCAGCAGTTGACGGGACTGTTCATTATTGGAATTTACCTGAATTAACAAATGGAGCTGGTAATTTTGGTCAAACATTTTCATCGTATGGAACGAACTCAGTGGGAGGCGATTCTTACTATGCAATTGGAGAACCGGGTTGTACAAATAGCGTTATCACAGTTGCTGCGTATTCATCAAGTTACGTAAATGGTTCTGGTAACACAGTTGGTGGTGCACCGGCTGCTTTTACAAGTATTGGACCTTTACATAATGGCACAATGAAGCCAGATATTTCTGCTCCCGGAGTTAGCGTCACTTCTTCTATTTCTTCTTATACGGATGCCGCTTACACTTCTGTTGCTTCTATCGATTTCAATAACAAAACGTACGATTTCGCGAAATTTTCAGGAACGTCAATGGCGACACCTTGTGTTGCAGGCATTGTTTCTTTGATCCTTGATGCAAATCCTTATTTATCAAGCGAACAAGTCAAAAACATCATAAAAACAACAGCTCGTTTAGATAGTTATACTGGAAACATTGTTGCTCCGGGTGACACCAAATGGGGAATGGGAAAGATCAATGCGTATGCTGCTGTGCAATTGGCAATTAATACCGTTGGAACAGATGAGCAGTCGAGTATTGTTCCGTTTGTACTATATCCGAACCCGTCATCGAAGGAATTGCACCTACTAAACATTAACGAGTTAGAAGTATCAGAATTATCTATTTTGTCCTTGGATGGAAAAGTGGTTCAACCAATATTAACAATTGATACAATCGATGTTTCCGAACTTCCAAATGGAATTTACTTTCTGAGAATTCATACAGAAACTCAAACTTATACTATTCCGTTTAGTAAAAATCTGTAGAATTCATATTTCAAAGAACGTATTAAAAGCTATCTAAACAAAAGTCTTGAGCAACGTAGGTGTGGCATCAAACACTATCCTGCCCATGATTCTCTGTCCAGACTTCTAAGTTGTATGGCTTCAGCCAGATGATGAGATTGGATTGAAGCTTGGGATTCAAGATCAGCTATTGTTCTGGCAACTTTTAATATACGATCATAGGCTCTGGCTGAAAGTCCCAGTCGTTCCATAGCTTCTCTGAGCATCTTCTTTCCTTCTTGTCCGATATCACAATGTTTTACGAGTTCTTTCCGTTGCATTTGAGCATTCGCATGAGTTTCAGAATTAATGAAACGTTCGGATTGGATCAAACGTGCCGAGATAACTCTATTTCGTATTTCTGTACTGGACTCAGTAACATGCTCGAAGGCGAGTTCATCAAATGAAACCGGAGTTACCTCGATGTGTAAATCTATTCTATCCAACAAAGGCCCGGAAATTCTATTCAAGTAGCGTTGAACACTTCCTGGAGCACAAGAACATTCTTTTTCAGGATGATTAAAGTAACCGCAGGGACAAGGATTCATTGCCGCTACAAGCATAAATCCTGCGGGATAATCAATACTAAATTTTGCACGTGAAACGGACACTACTCTATCTTCCAGTGGTTGCCGCATTACCTCAAGAACTTGTCTTTTATACTCGGGAAGTTCATCTAAAAAAAGCACACCATTATGCGCTAGCGAGATCTCTCCAGGTTGAGGAAAAGAACCACCGCCCACTAAAGCGACATCCGAGATTGTATGATGCGGTTTACGGAATGGTCGTTGTGTTATGAGTCCGGAATGTTTGGCTATTCTTCCGGCTACCGAATGAATTTTCGTTGTTTCAAGTGATTCGTTTATACTCATTGGAGGAAGAATAGTGGATAAACGCTTAGCTAACATTGATTTACCAGCACCTGGAGGTCCAATGAGAATTACATTATGTCCACCTGCGGCGGCAATCTCAAAAGCCCTTTTTACCATTGACTGGCCTTTAACGTCAATAAAATCTACTTCGCTTATCGACTGCTGTCGTTCAAATTCCGTAAGAACATCAAATTTTACAGGAGAAAACTCCTTTTCATCATTAAAGAACTCTACAACTTCCTTAAGATTATTCAGTCCGTAAACGTTGATCCCTTCTACTATCGCCGCTTCTTGTACGTTGGACACAGGCATGATAACTCCTTTAAAACCTTCTGTCTTTGCCTGCATTGTGATCGGTAAAACGCCTTTTATTGGTTGAAGTTCACCATCCAATGACAATTCTCCTAATAATATATAATCGTGAAGCTTCTTATCAGAAACCTGTTCACTTGCAGCAAGTATTCCAATACCAATTGCCAAATCGAATACTGAACCTTCTTTTCGAATATCTGCAGGCGCCATATTAACAGTAATTTCCTTTCCAGGATATTTAAGCGAATTATTCTTTAGCGCAGACTTGATTCGATAATGGCTCTCCACTACTGCTTTATCGGGTAGTCCAACGAGTACAAAGTTCACACCTTGTGCAATATTTACTTCTACAGTTATGGTTGTGGCGTCAATTCCAAAAACGGCACTTGAATAGGTTTTTACTAGCATTTCTCAATCTCTTTATTCTAATTTAAGGAGAAAAAGAATTAGAAACAAACAAATTGATTATTTTTTAATCATAAATAGATTATTAAAAAATCAAAATAAATCTTTAGAGGATTAATTAACTTCGTAATTCAATATGAAACAACAGGATTTATTTGACAAGGATAAATACGAGTATTTATTAATCGTTTCTCCTCCACAGGAAATTTTAGATTGCATTGAATTGTTTAAGTCGAGTATTAAGGTAACTGATTCAAAAACAAACTTTAAACGAGCTCACTTATCTGTTGGCCATTTTATTGTTGGGGAATCGCATGAAGAAAATATATTGCTTCGATTAGAAGTTATAATGAAAAATACAACTCCGTTCTCCTTGACTTATCTAAAAACCGAACTTTGGAACAATAATATCCATTTGGTTTTTATATTTGATTCTGAATACTTTACAAATATTCTAATTCCCAAAGTGAAGAAAACCATTGGAAAGAATTGCGCTAGTGGAATCCCTCATATCACAATACTAAAGAATAGTTCGGGTTTAAATGATCAGTACTCTCTAGAGTTACCGAAGGATTTCAGATTCAGTTGTAACAATATTGCTCTTTTAAAGCGAAAATTTGATGTTGGAGATTCTTATCAGGTGATCAAAAACTTTACACTTACAGCAACAACAACTTAGCAAAATAATCAGTGCATTCTTAAAGAAAGTTGTTGTGCATAAGATGACTTATTAGAAAA
>CAMLHZ010000029.1 GCA_946480085.1 uncultured Flavobacteriales bacterium | reverse complement strand
TATGAAAACCCTGCTGGCTATCATTGCAATTCTTGTTTGTTCAGGAATTCAGGCCCAAACGTTCAGTTATAAGAACAAGAATCAAGGCGGAACCGTTTCTGTTGGAATGAGAAGCACAGTTAGTTCGTTCAATGGTGGTCACAGCCATGCTGATGGAGATGATGAGCACGCTGATTCCGATCCGTTTGCTTTGGGATTGGGTGGACAATTTCGCATTCAGGCTTCTGATCGTGTGAATACAGAATGGTTTTTCGATTATCTCCCTAGTTCAACCGATCAGGTTCGTAGAAACGATTACCACATTGGTTGGAGCGTAATGTTCTACGTTTTGGACAATCCGAATCCGAAAATTCGCCCGTATGTTCTAGCCGGACATTGTTTTGATTACACTTATCGTCAGGAATTGAATAACAGCACCAATAGCATTAACCGGTGGAGTAGTGCCGTTCAGGCTGGAATAGGAACTCATATCCGCTTAAATGATCGTTTAGACCTGAGTTTGATGTCACAGTACATGTTACACCTTGGAACGCATGTTGAAACCGTTTACGGACATTCTGGAGTCACTTTCGAAAAGTCTTCTGGTGGGAGTTTGGAAGGACATTTATTGACAACCGTGAGTTTGAATTTTAAAATCGCTGACTTATGGTAAGAGTAATTGCAACAATTCTAAGCCTTACTTGTTTTACAGGAATTGCACAAGAAGTGGAAAGCGGAGAACGACAAGGTTTACTTGAAGTTTCAGGAAGTATTTATCCAACTTTTTCAATGAATAGAAAGTCGACTATGAATTTTGTTGGCGGACATTTAGCGTATCAACTCGACGATAATTATTCGTTCAGAGGTGACGCGTTTGTAATGACGAGTACGCAGTCGGGAACAGAGATCTACGATGATTATTTCTTGATCGAAGCCGGATTTCTGCGCAATTTTACAAAGAAGCGTTTCGATTACTTTGTAGGATTGGAATTTGGTTTGGCAGCAATGCAAATGTATCGTGATCCAGTGAATGAACCTCAAATATCAGTTGATCACCGATTTTACCAACCTGTTTGGGATTTGACAACCGGATTCAAGTTTCACGTAAGTCCGTATTTCTATTTCTATGCAGAAACAAAATTGTTAAACAACAGAAATCCGGAGGCAGATAACTTACAAACGAACTTGGCTGTTACAGGTGGACTAGGGTTGCAGTTGCCAACTAGAAAAATCAGTGAGTTGAATAAGGAAGCGAAGAAAAAAAGGAAAAATAGATACATCTAATCGATGTAAATATCTTAAAACTTCTAGCACCATAAAAGATCAGCTAACCGAGTCGACTGTGGTGGCCGAGCGCCTGCCTGATCGGCGGACAGGGAGTCGAGGTCAGCCTCCCCAATCGCAATCACCAGTTTTACAACCAAACTGAAGTAACGGATCAGCTTCTGTATTCTCGTCTTCGTTTCGTTTTCTGATTTCCAGAATGCGTTTTTTCTCAGCAGCGGAAACGACTTTTTGCTTGATGATCTTATCAATTTCAGCTTGCACCTTGTCTTTTGGCTGCATGTAAATCGAGTGACCCATAACGTCAATGGTTTCAGCGCGTAACTGATCAACATCTTTTTTGAAAAGTGTACTTTTCTTTTGGAAGTCGTAAGAATTCTTTAGGAAAGTATAAATGCTGTTGTCGCCAAGTAAAACTCCGCCACCGTAATCCCATGTACGTTCAAAAAAAGTTAACCAGCCCGGATTGTAAGTTGCTTCATCTCCTTCACAGAAGACCTTCATTTTAAAGAATTCATCGTCTGCCTTTCCTTCGGTTTCCTTTGCTAAATCCTGAAGGTCTTCCATATCGTAATTGATCACGAATTCGGTACATTCAGCCACACATGAAGGTTCCATTGCGAAAACATCTTCAAAGAATTTAAGTTCCTCCATCAGTTCAATTGGATCGCTGTTTTTAGCACTGAATTCCTTATCCATTTTTTCGATCAACGTCTTCGCACCGTGATAGGCTTTTTCAAAAGCGGTATCGGTTTTTACAAATCGTAAGGTGTTGATGTATGCTGTCAATTCTTCAATAGTTGAAGCCTTAAGGTACTTTTTCAGTTTCTTTGTTTGAGCAGGAGTAATGCTGTCTACCGATTTGTTGGGTAGGATTACCACGACTTCTGGATTTTCCTTTTCTCGCTTTTCAAGTTCGGACTTCATTTCTTTTCCTTGCTTTTCAGCAGCTGTTTCTGTGTTGGATGAGCATGCGCCAACTGTAGTTAGGAGAGTTCCAATAAATAGTAGTTGTAGTGTTTTCATAGTTTATTCTTAATTAATGATGAGCGAAGGTAAATGTGGCTTTCGTTCCAATTTCCGTACTCTGTAAATTGAACTTTCCTTCCAATTGTTCGCTCAGCGAATGTATCAATTCTAATCCTAAATGTTCAAGTTGTTGATCAGGAACTCCAAGTCCGGGACCGTTATCTTCCACAATGAATTCCAGAATTTCAGCTCTTTTGGATACAGAAACCAAAATTTCCAGGCGCTTTCCTTCAATCTGTGCATGTTTATAAACATTTGTCAAAACTTCATTCAGAATTAAACCAGTTGGAACTGCTTTCGAAACGGGAAGCTGAATTTCATCGTCCATTTTGATCTTAACATTCGCATCGTTCCCAAAAATATGCTCAATGTTGTAGATCAGTTCTTTTATGAAATCGTTTAAATTCAAGTTGCCAATTTGCTTCCCTGAATACATTTTTTGATGAACCAATGCAATAGAGAAAACCCTGTTTCTGCAATCTTCCAGTGCATCAATCACTTCGGGTGAGTTGCTCTTGTTTTTTCGAATATTCAATAAACTGGTAACTAAATTGAGGTTGTTCTTCACTCTATGAAACAATTCCGCCAACAGTAGTTCTTTCTCCTCAGCAGTTTTACGCATGGTTGTTTCCATGTTGATCGTATTTCTTGTGATAATAGCAATCAGTATCAAACCACAGAAAAAAGCAAACAGAATGTTGAAATTACTCATGATCTGATGCGTTGTCTCGCTCATTGCAATTGGCACAAAATTATCAGCGAACAACAAAAGCAAGACGATATTGAAGAAGTATATAAACAACCATACTACCATATGATAGAAGGTTTCTTTTCTACCAAACAACTGCACAATCGACATGGTTATGGGAAAATAATACATCAATGCATAGGTGTCAATTCCAACGAGAATAACAATTACGGAAAGCAAGTAAACACCAATGGCAAAAAAGAGATAAGTAGAGATTAGAATTTTTCCTGTCCGATTCGATAAAAATGTAAGAAATGCCAATCCAAAAACGATGTAGAAATGAGTGTTTAATCCGTGGAATCCAATGGAGTTAAAAAGAATCAATCCGAGCAGAACGTTCAAGGTTCCAACGATGTTAAGGAAGTCAGTTTTCCGAATGATGACGATTTGCCATTCTTTGAGTTTGTCTTGATTTTTAATTGGGAAGTTTGTACTAATCATCTGTAGTTGTGTGCGTCAAGCAAAAATGCATATTTTATTTTAAGCAGTATGTTAAAAACAACAACCCTTTTCATCAATAAAATGAAAAGGGTTGTCCTGAATAATGGATCGATTAGGAACTATTAAGTTTTAATTGATTTTATTCTTAAGTCTAATTTAAGCTAATTGAACTCAAACTCAAAATAAAAAGGGAGAAATGTAAGATTATTTACTTGCTTTGTAATCTGTTAATCGAACCCATGTTGAAAGCTACTTCTCTTCCTTCTAAAATCATATTTGCCTATTCCTGCGGAATTGTAGGTTGTAGTATGCTTATTAATATGATTTCGGTAATTATCATTTATTTTTTTGTTCCTACAAAAGAAAGTGGAATGCCAACATATGTTTTTCAGGGTGCACTGTTGGGTTCAATTACCTTAATTACGTTAATTACCAGTGGCGGCCGATTGATTGACGCCATTTTTGATCCATTCATTGCTCAAAAGAGTGATCAAAACGAAGGAAAGAGTGGACGGCGAATTCCATTCATGAGAATAGCTTCTATTCCTGCAGCATTGTTCTGCTTTTTGGTGTTTGTTCCATTAACAGCCGGAGAAAGTGGTTTGAATGCCGCTTGGTTAACAATTACACTTATTCTTTTTTACGTTTCCGCAACAACCTACATGATTCCTTATTTGGCGATGTTGCCTGAACTGGCAAAAGACACAAAGGAAAAAGTAAAACTTTCTACCTGGCAGAGCGTTGGTTATGTTCTTGGAATTGCATTTGCATCTAACACGTTTAATCTGGCTAACTATTTTGAGGGAAAAGGATATTCAACTACAACAGCATTGCAGATCACTATTGCCATTTTCTGTTGTGTAGCGCTGGTTTTTTTAATTATTCCTGTATTTTCCATCAAAGAAAGAGAATGGTGTTCCGGTGAACCGGCAACTGTAAAATTGATTCCTGCTTTGAAGCAAACGTTGAGAAATGCCAACTTCAGATTTTATCTTTTAGCCGATTTCGCATTCAATTTATCCGTAGCTGTGATACAAGCAGGCTTGCTCTATTTTGTGACGATTCTGTTGCCATTACAAGAAGAAATGGGAAATAAACTCATGATGGTTTTGGTTGGTGCATCGTTCTTATTTTATCCATTAATGCAGCCAATGAGCAGGAAGTTTGGATTTAAACCTTTGATCTCCATTTCGCTTGTTCTCCTTGGAATCGTGTTTTTGGGAGTTTATTTCCTTGGCAAAGTAGATATTTCACCTGTAATTCAGATTTATGCGGTAATTGCCTTGGCGTCCATTCCAATGGCGACACTTAATATTCTTCCAACTGCACTTTTGGCAAATATTATCGACTACGATTCGAAGAGCAGTAAAGTGAACAAAGAAGCCATGTTCTTTGCGGTAAGATATTTCTTTGTGAAACTTGCACAAACAGCCGGAATTGGAATTTTCTCCATGCTTTTAACCTATGGTAAAGATGTTGGTAACGACTTCGGAATCCGTTTGACAGGATTACTGGGTTTTTCGCTTTGTGTTTCCGCAGGACTTTACTTTTTAAGGTTTAAAGAAAGTATGGAAAGCCAAATGCCAAAGGAGGAAAGTTAGTTTCCTCTTTCCTCTCTGAATCTTTCCTCTAACGAAGTCTGTTCGTATTATTCGGTCGTGTATAAACCAGCTGCATTACATTGATGTTTCTCATTTCGAAAGCAGCTTCGCAATAATTCAAATAGTAATTCCATTTTCTGATAAACGTATCGTTGAAGCCAAGTGCTTTTACTTCTTGCGCTTTTTCGTTGAAATTTACGAACCAAGTGTTCAATGTTCTGGCATAATGTAAACCAAGGTCTTTTACGTCAACCAAGGTTAGATCACTTACTTCGTTGATGATTCTGTTCATTTCACCAATTGAAGGCAGCAATGATCCCGGGAAAATATGTTTCTGAATCCAATCAACACCATTTTTCAAATCTTCGAAACGGGAATCCGGACAGGTAATAACCTGTAAAGCGAGAATTCCTTTTGGTTTCAGTAGTTTTTGACACTGTTTGAAATATGGTTCTAAGAACTCAGCGCCAACAGCCTCTAACATTTCTACAGAAACAATTTTGTCGAATTGACCCTCAACTTTTCTGTAATCCTGCAATTCAATTTTAACCAAATGATCTAAGCCCGCGTTCTTCACTCGAAGTGTAGCTTCTTTGTGCTGTTCTTCGGAAATGGTGATAGAAGTTACTTTACAGCCAAAATTCGAAGCCATGTAGATTGCATTTCCTCCCCAGCCAGATCCGATTTCAAGAACATGGTCATTTTCATTCAAAAACAACTGCTCGCACAAACGATGATATTTCGCTTTTTGTGCCTGTTCTAACGAATAATTCTCCTCTTTGAAATAAGCAGAAGAATAAGTCATTGTTGGGTCTAACCAAAGCGCAAAAAAGTCATTGTTCAAATCGTAATGTTCTGAAATGTTCTTTTTTGAACCTGTGATGCTATTGGCACGTTTGTTATGAAAAAGTCGATTGTAAAACTTCAATAAGTTTAAAACGAATGATTTTACTGAGCTCCCGGAAACTGTTGGAGCGTGTTCCACATTCAGAATAAACCATGAAATCACGTTCGTGATGCTGTCCGTATCCCACTCTCCGGCAACGTATCCTTCTCCAAAACCGATATCTCCATAAAGAACACAACGTTTGAAAAAATTAGGGTTGTTGATAGTCGCATTCGCAGTAACGCCACCTTCACCGTTTCCAATCTCCAATGTTTTACCAGACGGAAGTGTTAGGTTCATTCGGCCCAATGGCATTGCCGTCAATAACTTCAATATTTGCTTTTCGTAGAATGTCGTTTTATCACTCATTTTTTTCTTGATTTTAAGACTTCAGCATCTTCCCGATTCCGGATGTATGGAACGGGACTCGATAACCTTAGTAAGTCAAAAACAAAAGTCTTTTGTCTGTCGTCTTTAGTCTATTGTCTCTTACGATAAACATCGCGTTGTAGATCTTGAAATTCGTTTTTTCTGTAAAATTTTATCTTCTTGAAATAAAGCAGCATCGCCTGCCAATGAATCAACGTAATGATTTTCACTGGTATAAGCGGAAACCGTAAGCTGTAGAAAAAAAGACGTGCATTTGTAATCGCTTTCTTTTTTCCCATCAATGTACTGATGAATATCTTTTCATCCTTTTCAAAATCATCAATTCCTATCACCAATTCATCACCAGGTTCATGAATTTTGAAATGGAAATCGGCATCATGTGAAATGAAAGGTGAAACATAGAAATACTTTGTAACACGTTGGTCATAGAATTTTCCATTGAAGTCCTCTTCACCAAGCAGATACGGTTTCATTTCGTGATACGTATTCGTTACTTCGACCAGCACATTTTTCAGCATTCCATTTTCGTTGTAGATATAGTAAAACGAAACTGGATTAAAATTGTATCCCAGTGTATTGAAACCTGTCAAAAGCATGATTTTTCCAATAGGATAACTCGCACCATTTTCTTTCAAATAAGAAATGATATGATCCCTGGTGGATTTTGTTTTATCCGGATTGCCAATTGGAAGTTCTAAATGTTCCTTTTCTCTGAAGCTGAATAAATTCCATTTATTTCTTGAAATCAACCAATGGTTTTTCACCAATTCGTTAACTTCGTCTAAGTCGATGTAGAAATAGAAAACATTGTATGAGAACCTATGTTTCTTCGGCTTAAACCGATGATGCATCACCTTAGATCTGTACAGTACTGAATTCATTTTATGTTCTAATCGCTAAAGATTGTAATTTTATTGAAAGCAAGCCTTATAATGATAAGAATATCGAAGAAGTTTTTTCTGTTTGAGTTACGCCTTTGGTTACTCATTGGATTTTCTTCGATGGGTAATTTTTCGTTTGCAGGAACGGAAAATGTTCGTAAACCTGAATTTTTTATCGTGGATTCTTATGTTATCGGTTGGTTTACGGGATTGTGTACAGGAAAAGGTCAGCGCTGGAAATGTGCAAATGAGTTGGCTGGACGAAAAGCAAAACAGGATGTAAAGATTTGGGGTGGACTTTTCATTACAGATTCAAACAAAACCTTTACACGAAAAACGGGTGAATTGTTTTCAAGATTTTTGTACGAAACACCTCAGACTCTTGGTGGATTTATGACCGCACAGTTTTATAACACCTATACGAAACGGGTGAACTCGGTTGAATACGAATTGGGAAGCACCGTACTTAACATGAATGTGAATTGGCCCGGAGTTTCACTTGGGTCCTATATTCTTGCCGATGAAAGAATCAAAGCAACACCATTCAATAAGTTGTATCAACACGAATACGGACATTATTTGCAAAGTCAGCGAATGGGCTGGGCGTATCTGATTCGTGTTGGTTTACCAGCAATTATGAGTAAAGGAGATCACGATAAACATCCGGTGGAAGTGAGCTGTAATGCCGAAGCATGTTTGTATTTTCATCAGTATTTCCCAAATTTTGAGGAGAATGGAAACTATACAGATACGATTGGTTGGAACTATAGATTCAATCCTTTTCCGGATACAATTGGAGAGCCTTTTCGTTATCGAGGAGATACGTTGCAAAGTATAGATTTTAATAATCCAACACACATTCAACAGCTAAATTCGCTAATCGTGCGACCAACGTTCCTTGATTATTTCTCATGGATTGCTTTTCCAAGTCCATTTTTTGTGGGAGTTTACAATTCAAGAAGATACAATAAAGCTCAAGCTAAAGAACAGGGTTTTGAGTTGAAGTAAGCTTCGTTTCCCATGACAAAAAACTAGATGATTTCATGATTTAATAAATTCGTAAAATCACGAATTTTCCCGAAATCAATCTTCCCGAAATACAAGTAATACTCGGTTGGTCTATACGAAATCTCCTGATGTTCAAAATTATTTCCACCTTAAAAATCTAGATTTCAACCGATTGAAAATCGAAGCTCACAATTCACACAAAATTGACGCGAATTCATTTTGATAGTTTCTTCAAACGGTTATTTTTGTCTTATTACATACTGTTTTGCGTTAAGCATTTTATAAACCATATTCACGAAGTCCACGTTCGTTTTCAATTGATTTTGTTTATCTAAACTACTAGGATTACTATGCCCAAAAAGGTAATTGTTATTGGAGGTGGTGTAGCTGGAATGAGCGCTGCCCATGAATTGATTGAACGAGGATTTCAAGTTGAAGTTTTCGATAGAAACCCTTTTTATGTTGGTGGAAAGGCCAGAAGTATTGCTGTTCCCGGAACGAGTACAAATGGTCAGCAAAACAACTTGCCCGGCGAACACGGTTTTCGCTTTTTCCCTGGATTTTATAAGCACGTAACAGACACCATGTCGAGAATTCCGTATGGAACGAACGGCAAAACCTGTTTCGATAATTTAGTGGCTACTGAAACGGTGGAGATTTGTCAGACGGGACAAAAACCGATCATTCTGCCGATGAACATTCCTTCAACTCCTTTACAATGGTTAGAAGCAATTGAAGAGTTTTTTGAAGGATTTATGGAAGTGAGTAAAGAACTTACAAAGACCGAGGTAAAGTTTTTCACGACTCGAATCTGGCAATTAATGACTTCTTGCGATGATCGTTATTTAAACGAATACGAACAAATCGGTTGGTGGGAATATTTGCGTGCGGATGATTTTAGTGACGACTATCGGTCGCTTTTGGTAGAAGGATTAACACGTTCATTAGTCGCAGCAAAAGCACAAACGGCTTCAACACGAACAGTTGGAAGTATTTTCCTGCAGTTGATCTACGGAATGCTAAGCAGAAAAGGAGCAGCAGTTGATCGTGTTTTAAACGGACCAACAACTATGGTTTGGCTTCGTCCCTGGTTACAGTATTTGGAGTCGAAAGGAGCAGTTTATCATCACGGACAAGAAGCTATCGAAATTTTGATGAATGGCGATTTGGTTGATGGTGTAAGCTTTAGGAATGTTGACGGCTCTCAGGTGGTTCAGAAAGTAACAGGCGATTATTATCTACTCGCAGTTCCGGTTGAAGTTGCCGCAACGTTGATGAATTCCAATGTTTTGAAAGCTGATTCCTCTTTACAAAATGTGGTGACATTGGCGCCAAATGTGGAATGGATGAATGGAATTCAATTCTATCTGAATCAGCAGTTCGACATGCATAAAGGACATACGATCTATGCGAACTCGGCATGGGCGCTGACATCCATTTCTCAAATTCAGTTTTGGAAAGGATATGATATTAAAAGTAAATACGACGGAACGGTTCGTGGAATTCTTTCTGTTGATATTTCCGATTGGGAAACACCAGGAAACTTTAATGGAAAGGCTGCTCGCGACTGTACGTTAGAGGAAGTGAAAGCGGAAGTTTGGGCACAATTGAAACAAGAAATTAATGTTGGTCCAGTTCCGGTTCTAACAGACGATATGAAGCGTTTTGAGTATCTGGATTCTGATATTCATTACAGTCCAACTGGAACGATTGATTTGAATGATGAACATTATTTGCTGGCGAATAGAGAGCCGTTGTTAGTGAATCAGGTGAATACCTGGACACTTCGTTCCAACTCGTATACAGGAATTCCAAACCTGTTCCTTGCGTCAGATTATGTGAAAACGTATACCGATCTGGCAACAATGGAAGGGGCGAATGAAGCAGCGAGAAGAGCCGTAAATAACATTCTTGAAGTATCAGGAAGTTCAGCAAAGAAATGTGCATTGTGGCCGTTTGAAAGCCCTTTAGTACTTGATGTCTTGAAAGAGATTGATCAAAACAACTACAAGAAAGGTCTGGCATGGCAAAATCCTATTGACATATGATAAAGGGCAAGAAACATCCGATATTACTGCTTGAGACTGGTTTCAATAAAACCAAGCTTCTGGCAAACTTCATCAAGTTGACAACGGTGTTTTCGTTGTTTTATGTTGGTGTGAGCTGGATGATTGGTTTTCAACCGGGAATCATTGTGATGAGTTGTAATACCTTGTTGTTTCTGTTGAATTTGGCGTTGTATACAACCGAGAAGGTCAATTTTCGTGTTTCAGCTAATCTGTACATCGCGAACTGTATGTTTGTTGCAATCATGCTCTGTAGTTTTTTCTCGGGTGGAATCTTTTCTCCAGTTTTGCCTTGGTTCATTCTCATTCCTACCATCTCGTTATTGCTTCTCGGAATTTGTCAGAATACGATACTTTGGTTGGTCCTAACAATTGTCGTGGTACTCACTTATGGCATTCTGGGTGAATTTGGTTTCAAGTATCCCAATGAATACAATCACGCCGTTTGGGACAAGATCTTTACCACAACCTGCGTTTTTGGGTTGGTGCTTATTGTTTATTTGGTGACACACATCTTTGAGTCTATCAAACAGAAAGCCCTTTGGAAACTCGCTGAGAAAAACAAAGAAATTACAGACAGTATTCACTATGCCAGAAGAATTCAGCAAGCGCTTTTAGCTCCTGCAGATTTTGTTGATCGTCACTTACCGCAGAATTTTGTAATCTATAAACCAAAAGATATTGTCTCCGGAGATTTTTACTGGGCACGTGAACATGAAGATCAATTTTACCTGGCAGTTTGTGATTGTACTGGACATGGCGTTCCGGGAGCTTTTATGAGTTTGCTGATTACCAGTTTTTTGAATGAAGCTATTACGGAGAAGAACATTGTTGAGCCGAACGGAATTCTTGATTTTGTTCGAAATAGAGTGATTGAAAACACTGCTAAAAACGTTTCACAGGATGGAATGGATGGAGTAGTGATGTGTTTGGATAAGAACACTGGAAAACTCACGTATGCTTCAGCTAATGGACATGCTTTACTGGTTCATGATGGTGAATTAACGAAACTGCCGAAAGATAAGATGCCAGTTGGTTTAGCTACAAAAATGCCAGGATTTACTTCGCACGAGATTACCTTGCAAAAGGGAGATATGATGTATTTCTATACAGATGGTTACCCTGATCTGTTTGGTGGGCCAAGAGGTAAGAAGTTCACTACAAGACAGCTAAATAAACGATTGCAATCTATTTCCCATTTGTCAATCGAATCTCAGAAATTGGATCTGGAAAATTTATACACAAGCTGGAAAGGGGATTTGGAACAGATAGATGATATTTGTGTGGTTGGATTCCGGTTTTGAAACGTGATTTTATAAAAACATAAAAACATAAAAACATAAAATTGTGTTTTTGGTTGTGCATTTCAGGGAATCCCAAACAATAAAATCAACGATTCTCATTCCAGCTTCCCAATTAATCGTATTTTTCCACAGTTCATTTAAAACGAATGTCTTATGAGTGAAGATGCAATTGTATGGATTTGTGTTGGTGGGTTATTGGTTTTGGTTGTTGTAATTATCGTTGTAGCTAACTGGCTCACGGCTCGTAATAATCAGAAACGTGCTGATAGAATGATGCGTGATATGAAAAACGGAACTTACGATCCCAATAAAAAATACATGGGAAATCAAGGTGGTTGGAGTGATGACGCTTATACCGATACTACTAATCATCCGCCGAGATGACGGAATTATAAGTTTTTGCACAACTTCACCGCACTCGCATACGCATCTTCATGGAAGCCATAATTAAAATAACTTCCGCAATAATAGATCGGACCATCAGCATTCAATTCCTGTAAACGTGCTTGCGCATTAATTGCTGCAACGTCAAATAAGGGATGCTCATAGTCGAACTCACGAATAATTCTTGCCGGATTAACACTTCCATCTTCTGCATTAATACTTACAAAATAGTTGACCTTCTCAGAAACCCCTTGTAGGGAATTCATCCAGTAAATGGTTGTTGGTTCCAATTTTCCGGCTTTGTTTACAATTCGGTAATTCCAGCTGCTCCACACTTTTTTTGTCTTTGGCATAATCGACTCATCTGTATGAACTGTCGCTTTGTTGTACTGGTATTTAAAACAAGAAAGCAGCTCTTGCTCAAGTGCCGTTGGATTTTTTAAACAAGCCAAAGTTTGATCTCCATGAGAAGCAAAAATGACTTTATCAAACGTTTCTGTTCTTCCATCCACAAAAGTCAATTCTACTTTTTCTTCGCTTGTTTTTTCTGCAGAAAGTACTTTTGAATTTACTCGAATTCTATCTTTAAAGGGTTTGATCAGGATTTGCTTGTAGCTTTCACTTCCACCTTCCAAAGTGTACCACTGATGTTGCGTGTTTAATCCTAAGAACCCGTGATTGAAAAAGAAACGAATTAAGGTTTTTGCCGGAAAATCCAGCATTTTATCCATAGGAGTCGACCAAACCGCAGCGCTCATCGGAACCAGGTATTTCCAAAGCATATCTTCCCCAAAATTGTGCTTTTTGATGTATTCACCAATCGTCATTCCGTCGTAAGCAGGATCATCCAAAATAGCAACACTCAGTTTATTGAATCTCGATATCTTCATCAGCATGGAAATGAATTTTGGACTAAAGATATTTTTGCGCTGCGCGAATAAACCATTTAATCCAGAGCCACAATATTCCAACCCGGTTGGAACGTGCTGCACACTGAACGACATATCTGTTTTCTTCACCGGGGCACCAATTTCCTCAAACAACTTACAAAGTTCAGGATAAGTTTGGTAGTTGAAAACCATGAAACCGGTATCCATGCTCACCATTTTGCTGTCTTCTTTTACAAAGAGCGTATTTGTATGTCCACCAATGTAATCGTTTTGCTCAAACAGATGAATATCGTATTTGTGTTGCAATAAATGTCCACAACCCATTCCAGCTATTCCTGTTCCTACTATTGCAAGTTTCTCCATCTTAAATAATTACCAATGACGAATTACAAATTACCAATTAGGATGTTTCCTCTTTTGGCTTTTGACCTTCCTCTAATTTGTTTACAAATTCGCAATAAATCGTTCTATCGCAAATGTGCTTATCTGTCCGCTTGGACCATTAAAATTGAAGTCACAACCATGCGTTGCGCTCGACAATTCGATTAAATATGATTTTACATGATGTTTTTTCAATGCTTTCATCAATCGAACACTGTGCTCGTGTGAAACCATTGCATCAATTTTTCCGTGTATCAAAAGGGTAGGTGGAGTTGATTCGTTAACCAAAGGCGGTGCAGATGCAGCAACGTACGGCGCTTCATTTTCTCTGACAGAACAACCAATGTAATCCTTCATTACTTTATCAACGTCCAAAACCCAGTCATTGGTAATCTGTTTTGCTCCCCAAAGCATATCAGCTGGTGCATAAAAGGCAACAATTCCGTCAATTTCATTTTTCAAATCACCATAACCCGCTTGTAAGGCAATTTGTCCACCGGCTGAACGACCGAGCAAGATGATTTTAGAAATGGGTAGATTCCTGCTTTTCGCCAGCGATTTTATGCTTTCTAAAGCCGCTTTTACATCTTCTACTGGTGCTGGATAGTTGTATTTTGGTGCAAAGCGATAATTGATAGATGCCACATGAATTCCTCTATTCGACAAATAAGCATTCAATTCGGGAATTTGATTTGCATCACCCGCGGCCCATGAACCACCGTGAATAACAATCACTAACGGTGCGGCTTCGTTTGTTTTTGCCTGATAGAAATGTAACTTATATTCTTTTCCGTCAATGGTTTGATAGGGTCTAACTTCAAAGATTTGCTTTTCGCCACCTAAACCGAATGAGCTCCAGAAAGAATAAGGTTTCTTCATCGGATTTTCACCAGTTTTTGTACCGAATTCCGCTTCAATTTCTTTTTGTAGATCGCTGCTTTGAACATAAGCTCTGTAAACAGGAAGAACAAACAGGAAGAATGCAATCGCATAAATTCCTTGAAGCCAATACGCTTTTGGGTAGAAATAGTATGCAACTCCAACCAATATTAGAGTAAGTAATAATGGAATCCATGAAAACTCTGTAATCAGGATACTAACCTTCCATAAAAAGTTCGTAGGTGCTCTGAAAATGCTTAATAGCGCAAGAAGTACCAGGAAAACAGCCGGAAGGTATTTCCACATTATTATTTCGTTTTATTGAATAAGTAATGACTTACAATCCATTCTTCGCCTTTGTTGAATCCCCAAAGTTCTGCACACGACATGTAGAAAATTCTCCAGAAAACCCACCATTTTACAGCGTTTTCTTTTCCGTAAGTTTCTTCGAAAAGCGGCATGATCGAAGCTTTATTCGCATCCATCCGTTGTAACCAGGCTTCAGAAGTTTTTTGGTAATGTTGTCCACTTACGTGCCAGTGCTTTTCCACTTTCAAATCATCGTTGAAGTAAAACATTAAATCATCCGAAGGCATAATTCCACCAGTAAAGAAATACTTACTCATCCAATCCGTTTCGTCTACAACTTCAAATTTATAGGCAAATTCCTTGTGCGTGAAAATATGAATGAAGAGCTTTCCATCCGGATTCAGTTTCGAAGCTACTTTTGCCATCAACTTTTGATAGTTGCGCATGTGTTCGAACATTTCAACGGAAACCACACGATCAAATGTTTGGTCAATATCGAACACGTTCATGTCCATGGTAATCACCTCGAGATTATTGATTCCACGAAGTTTTGCCTGTTCGTCGATGTAGATCTTTTGTGTTCTGGAATTTGAAACTACTTTGAACGTTGAGTTGGGGAATTTAGCCGACATGAATAATGACAACGATCCCCAGCCACAGCCCAATTCCAATACTTTCTGTCCATCTTTCAGTTCAGCACGCTCGCAAGTAAGCTCCAGCATATCTTGCTCCGATTGAGCGATGTCAGTAACTCCGGGTTTCCAATAACCTGAACTGTATTTCAGATGTGGCCCCAGACAATATTGATAAAACGCAGTTGGAACTTCGTAATGCTGCTCGTTTGCGTCAACCATATTTACGGCAATTGGAGAAGCTTTGAGTTCATCGATCAATTTCATCAAATGCTCCTGTTGCAGTTCGGGAGTTGCTTTCTTTTCATCTTTCAATCGTACTTTCAACAAGTCACGAATGCCTTTACGAATAAGGAAATCAGGAATTCTATTTTTTTCTAGTAAGGATGTATACCACATAAATAATCGTTGAATCAGGTTATCGAGCGGAGCCGAGATAACCTTCCAGTCTTGCTAAAGGTCACTGAGCGGAGCCGAGATGTCTGTTATTTTTTTTTAAACCAAGGAACAAACACGCTTGTTGTTTTCTGGTACTGCAAATAAGCTTCACCTTTTGAGCGAATACTTTGTTCTTCTGTCATTGGAATTCCGGTGATCTTGAAAATCAGGAAAGCAATACTCAGCGGACAAACAATGGCAATATAACCGTATGGAGAACCAAGTGCAAAAATGAAAACGCCAGTCCAGATCATTGTTTGGAAGAAATAGTTTGGATGACGGGAATAATTCCACAATCCGGCTTCACATACTTTTCCTTTGTTTGCAGGATTCTTTTTGAAGCGCGCCAATTGATAATCTGAAAGTCCTTCGCCGATGATTGAAAGTAGCCAAATCGATGCGCCGATGTATTCAATGATTCCCAATTTCTCTTCGGTATTTGAAGCGATAATGAAGAAAGGAATGCAAAGAAATACGTTCGAAATTCCCTGCATTTGGAAAAACGCGAAAAACTTCAGGTTCACATTATCTTTCCATTCTTCACGCAATTGAACATATCGTCCTTCTTCCACACGGATATGGCTGAATACACGAGCTCCGAGGTAAATGCCCAAACGTAGACTCCATAGCGCTGCAAGTGAACAAACGAGTATTTTTCGATCGTTAAATCTTTCGGCTTTAATGAAAATAATTGCTGCAATAATTAGAAAATTGAATGCCCAAAAGACATCAACAATACTGTTGTTCCTGATCGTTCTTCCAATGGCCCAAACGATTGTCATAAAAATGACCATGGTAACCAAAGAAATAAGCGGAAGCTGAAAAAGTACATCCATAACTAACGTTTTGAGAATAGTTTTTGTAATGAGTCCGTTTTGTTCATTTGAAATAAGGCGATGAGGAAATAGATGCAAGTAGTCATACTGCCAAAACAGATGAAAAGGATGGTCCAAACAATCTTAATTGTGATGGTTCTTTCTCTATACCAAACCAGTACAAGAAGAGCAATTACATTAGCGAAGAAATCGAATAAAGTAGCATTCATCCATGGAATAGACGTCAGTGCATTCCATTCTTCAAAAAGATTTGATTCCAAAGAAGTTGTAATTGTGACGTAAATCATAAAAATCAGGATCCCCGAAAACAAAATGCGCAGTAGTATTATTGGAGACATCTTACGTTAGTTTTCTGATTTTGATAATTCCTACCCAGTGGAAGAACTTGATAACCGGATAAGTAGGATCAAATTCCCACCATCTCTTCGCGAAATTGATGCTGTTCGGAGATTTATGGTGATTATTCTGCATTAGTTCACCCATTAGTAAAAAGTCAATTGGTAGTGAGTTTTTACTGTGGTCATCGTTATCATAGTTGGCATAACCGTATTTGTGCCCACACCAGTTAACGATAGCTCCGTGAATTGGTCCCATAAAGAAATGTACAGGAAGCAAAAGGAAGAACAGCCAATGAGGTGCTATATAAAGATAAATGACGAAGTAAAGTACTCCGAAAAGCACACGAACAATCCAACTGTCGCTAATGGCGTCCATCAATGGCCATTCGGGATAATTCCCCTGAAACGCCTTTTCAGGTTGAGTTTTGTTCTTCACATAATCAACATAAATGTCTTTGGTGTGAAGTGTCATTTGCCAAACGTCTTTAAAGAAATGCGGTGAATGAGGATCTTTTTCAGTGTCGCTATAGGCATGATGCATGCGGTGCATAATTGCGTATGCACGGGGATTTAAAAATGAAGAACCTTGAGAAAAGAAAGTAACCATGTAAAACGTTCTCTCCCAGAATTTATTCATGGTAAACATTTTGTGCGACGCATAGCGATGCAGGAAAAAGGTTTGACAAAATAAAGAGACAAACCAATGAAGTAAAATGAATGTTAATAGCATCATAAGACTTTCAAATGTACTTAACCTACGCAATTAAGAGGCATTTGTATTTCGAGGAATTGAAAAAAAATCGAAACTATTTATCAACTAGTTGTTTTTCAATTGTTTATTTCTTGAGAAATCTAACATTTTCCGGTCATTTTATAGGTGATAAAACCAACCCATTCCTTGATTAAGCCATGCCAATCGTCTATTACGGAAACATCCGGTGTGATAAAGTCTGAGAACGTATAGAATCGTTTTGGTCCGGTGTAAAGATCCGTAGAATAAGTAGCACAATGTAAACCAGCTTTTGAGAAGCAGGCTTCGGCTCTTTTCATATGTCGTCCGCTGGTTACGAGAATGAATTTCTTGGCCTCCGGAAATTCTTTTTTCAGCACCTTCTTTGTTTCGACTGCATTTTCATAGGTGTTTTTCGACTTCTCTTCAATTAGAATGTCTTCTTCAGGAATTCCCCATTGTACAAGAATAGCTTTCATTTGTTTGGCTTCATGCAGTCCGCGATCGACTACATATCCATGATCACCCGAAATCAGGAGTTTTTTCACTTTTCCTTTTTTGTAAAGTGTAATGGCCTGCCAAATTCTGTCACCACCTCTTCGAATACTAAGTGTTTTCAGATCTGTATTGTATTCCGACATTCCACCTAAGACAATAGCAACATCTGCCTTTTGAACGTTGTTTATCGGGGTTCCAAATACTTCCCATTGTCGACAAAATTCTTTATAAATAACTGAATTGGTAAAGAAAAGAAGGATGGAAATAGCCGCTATTCGTCCACGTTTCTTGCGAATTTCTTTCTTGGAAAAAAAGGCAAAGTAAAGGGCTATGATCGCCCAGGTAAATGGACTTAAGAAAATGTAAAATAGTTTTGATAACAAGAAAAACATGAAGTAAAAGTAAAGAAATGTTTAAACACGAAGAAAATTGAGGAAGCAGAACCACATAGGAACATAGAACACATAGTTCCTAACGGGCTATTACTTTGTGTACCTCGTGCCCTCGTTGTCGAATTGAAAGAACTACAGCAATGGTATAACGATAATAAAGGATTGCAGATTCAGCGAGAGATTTATGAGAGATTGAAGCCAGTATTGGAATTTGAGACACGAGATTTAAGCACATAGAGA
>CAMLHZ010000028.1 GCA_946480085.1 uncultured Flavobacteriales bacterium | reverse complement strand
TGATTCGCTAAACACAAATAATGGCGTACTTAACAATCGGGCGAATGTTGATTCGCCCCTACGGTCACCATCAAAAACAATTGGATCAATTGTCCGTGGATACAAAATTGGTGTTACAAAATGGATTCGTCAAAATTCGGATATTCATGATGTTTGGCAACGGAATTATTACGAACACATTATTCGTGATGAACAATCGTACACAAACATTACCGAATATATCATAAACAATCCCTCGAAATGGTCTGCTGATAAATTCTATTCGAAATAAAAACCGATTACTCCCCTATTTTCAGCCAAAAAGATCCACCGTGTTTTTCAACACCCTGTAAATTGTCATGATTCCACATTGGTGCTAAACGCTCACTCAACTCTTTGTCTTCTGAAACAAAGTAGTTTGGGAAAATGGTATAGAACTTAGTAGGATTTGCTAGTATGTAAAACGCCAATCCGTATTGTTCCGTATAAAATCTATCACACATGAACTGCGGATAATCGTAAGGAAGGTAGATATCATGAATATGAACGATTACCCCTTTTTTCAAACGTGGCAAGATTTCCATAAAAAACACCATTGCATCTGAATTCGGCAGAATACGGTGCGAATTATCAATGAACAGAATATCATTCTCTTCCAGTTCCAAAAGTGTATTTAAATCAATTGACTCAAACGGTTTACGGATAACGACATCTGCCAAGCTATCAATTTCAGCTCGCGGCATCGGATCAATAGAAGTGATTTCTGTAGCCAAATTCAATTCGCGTTTTGCCTTTGCAGCAACCTTTGTTGAGTTTCCTGAGCCCACTTCTACATAACGTTTCGGTTTCAGTTCCGCAAGCATTGTATAGATCATTACAATATCCAATCCCGGAAGAAAATTGTTATTCCAAGCTGGTGATAATGCATCTGTTTCAATTCCTGTTTTTTTGATCTTTTGTATACTTTCCTTATGCTTTAAGGCCAAATCAATATATCCTATATAAACCTCACGATTGGCTGTAATGATTTCATTTAATTCTTTATGCGGCGGTAAACCATGTCCGTAACGTGGAACAAAATCTACAGCATAATCCGCATGAAGTGTTTTAAACTTTGGAGAAAGGAAACGATATAAAGATTTAATCATAATTCTAAATTTCAGGCTTTTTAAATTAGTCCACCCAGATTTAAAGGTTGTTTGATCAGATTGATTTTCATTGTAAAGCGAATACGTGAAGCATAGTTGCTATCCACATAATTGTCTATAATGTTTTGGGTACTGTACACCGGGAAATAAACTCCTAAATATTGTCCAAGACGTAAAGCCAAACCAGTATTAAATCCTGTTTCAATATCATCATTGGATTTCATAAACATTCCATAATCGGCAAATAAACCAAATATTCTTGGTCCAACAGGCGATTGAATAAAGAAGTTGAAAGAACTTACCATTTTTGTTGAATTTCCGAAATATGAAGTTGTTTTGAAACCACCCATATTCTCTATTCGTTGTTGACTGTAGAAACCTGTAAACTCTGATCTTCCCAAGAAATAGTCTTCCAGGAAATTATCCTGTAAACCAGTTGCTCCACCCAATGACAATGAATAAGCGTAGGAATCAAATCCAGTTGCTTCAAACAAATAATTGAAACCTGTGTAATGGCGAAGTTCGATCCAGCGCTCTTCGTCTTTCTTCATGTAGCGCCATTTGTAACTTACTTCCAACGAAGCTCTACCCACTTTATCGTTACTTGTCACATTAGTCAGGAAATCTGTTCTGGGAGAAATCAATAACTTGTGATCTGGTCTGCTGAATCTGAAATTATAAGTGAAATAAGCTCCTACATGATCCTCTTGAAATCCGCCAAAAGCATCAACTCTGTATGAAGATTGTAAAATGAAATCACTTGTCCATGGTGAGGCATTTCCTCTATTACCTACTTTTGCTTGCCAATACGGTTGAATTGCATAGTAGATCGGATTGGTTTCCTGTACTCTTCCACCTGTCATGAATGATTTCACAGAAACCCCAAAACGACTCGTCTTCAATCCTCGTGCCGGTAAGAATCCCCAACTTAGTTCCGCAATTCCCGAAACACGCTTTCCACCAAATGAATAGAATGGTGCTACAAAATATTGAAAACGTTTCAATGGAATTCCATTATTATGAACAACTACTCCAAGCATTAACTTGTCGTAATGATTTCCGGCCAACATGGGTGTCCAGAATGCATTCGTTTTATTTCTTTCGTTGTCACCAAACAAGTATTCAACGGTAAGCGGTTCATACTTTCCGAAAACGCCTTTCTTATCCCAATAGTTGTTATTTACATTCAACTCTGGTTCTCGTTTGGAAGCATTCACAACAACCTGATCAAATTCTTTGTCGAACGTCAATGCAGACTTCTCAGTACCTGGTTCAGCCCATTTGGTTTCAATCAATTTTCCATCAATATATCCTGAAACTTCAATTGGTCCGGCAACTTGTCCTTTATTCGCTATCACAACAGTAGTTTGACCATTTTTAGCCTTAACAGAGCACAACTTGGCATCTAAGTGTTTCGTTGTTTGAATTAAATCGTCGAATAACCAAGACAAATCTTTACCACTTTCTTTCTCCAAAACATCTCGCATATCCTTTGGATCCGGATGTTTGAACTTCCATTTATCATAATAAGCCTGCATACATTTATCGAAAGCTTCCTCACCCAAATATTCTTTCAAATAGTTGAACACTAAACCCGTTTTCATGTACATCACTGCTCCATAATTCACACTTGTAAAATCAGCACTGTGCGTTTCAATCGGTTGGTCTTCACCTAGCAAAGCAACCATTTTGAAAGAAACATCAGCCATGTCGTAATGATCTAAATGGTCCAGATGCATTGCCCCGCCAAGCACCATATCTGACATATTTGTATTGTTCGGATACTTTGTATACATGTAGCGAAGCTCGTTCAGGGTATTCATTCCTTCATCCATCCAGCCATGAACACGTTCATTCGTTCCTAAAATTCCGTAGAACCAATTGTGACCAACTTCGTGAACGATTACCACCTCCAACTCTGCAGCATTCGACGAATTTCCAATTACGGTAATGTTCGGGTATTCCATTCCTCCACCAGCAGAAATTGTTCCATCAACAGCAGTTACATTGTTATAAGGATAGTCACCATTCCACTTGGAATAGTAGAATGTTCCATCGTTGATATATTCAATTGATTTCGACCATAAACGTGCATTTCTAGGCGTAAACATTGCCCAACTGGTTACTTTTCGTCCCGAATGAGGTAATGCTACTTCACCTTTCAATACTAAATAACGTTTGTCTGCAAACCATGCGAAATCGTGAACGTCTTTTTGCGTAAAACGAACTGTTTTAAGGTTGATTGAACTTGCTGGAAAAGCATCAGCAGGTCCACCTGTTCCTTTTTTTCGTTCCGGAAGATTCTTCAGATAAGCTTCAGTATCTGTAACTTTTTTATTCAGGAAATCTAACTCGGAAGGTGTTTGACAGTCTCCTGTTGCCCCAAGAACATAATTTTCAGGAAGTGTAATGGAAACATCGAATGTTCCGTAATCTGAATAAAATTCACCCTGGTTCAAGTATGGAATCGGATTCCAGCCATTTTTGTCGTAAACTGCTGGTTTTGGGTACCATTGTGTAATTTGATACGATTGTCCAACATGGCCTAAACGCGAAATTTCACCGGAAGGAATTTTAACTGTAAACGGAGTTGAGATTGTCATTTGTCCGCCCGCAGCAATGGGTGTATCAAAGTACAGAATAGCAATATCCATATGTTCCGGATCGTATTCCCATCGAATTGCTTTTCCATTCGAAGTAAAATTCAGTCCGTCGATATTTCCCTTTACAGAATCAGCACCGAATTGCAGTAATTTTTCGCCGTCGTCATACAGTTGTTTTCCCAATGCTGAATTTCCATCGCGGTAAGCATTTGGCCAAATGTGAATGTACATTCTATCAAGGGCTTGTGGAGAATTGTTGTGATAAACAAATTCTTCAGTTCCAGATAGCGTGTGATTTCTATCGTCGAGTGAAACAGAAATTTTGTAGTCAATACTTTGTTGCCAATAGCTTTGAGCTTTTCCTGTGAAAGCAGCAAAAAGAATTACAAGTAGGGGGAAAATTTTGCGCATAAGTTCTTTCGATTCCTGGAGTGTAAAAATAGCAGGATTTGGGGAAGAAAAGTTGCAAACGGCACAGTTTGGTATTGTGATAAGTGAACTTTTTAAGTAAATTAAATAGGAAAATGATGATTTATGAGATTAATTAAACCTAATGACTATGACGTGGAAGATTTCCAAATTGCCTTTTTAGGTGATGCTTTTTCACACCCAGTACGAAAGAAAATAATTGAACATTTGCATGAAGAAGGTGGATTTTCAAAAGCGGATTATAGTAAGCTGATGAATTTGAGTAAAGTGGTTGTAGGACGACATATTAAAAAACTTAAAGAAGCAAAGTTGATCAAGAGCGAGTATTTTGTTCATCATGAAATACTCAGTTTGGACACAACGGAATTGGAAGTAATGTATGAGTTCATAGGAAAACTCTTGGGGAAATGATCTGTTGAGAATTTTGAGCTGAATATGTTAAGATCGCTAGTAGAGGGCTTAAGGAGGAGTAACCCAATTTAGTTACTTGTATATATGGTTATTCGTACATATACGATATAGTAAATAAGTTCTCATGAAGTTACTGTTGGTGGTAGTAACCCAATTTAGTTACTTGTAAATTCGGTTATTTGTCAATTTGGTTATTTGTCAATTTGGTGGTTTGATATACGAACGAGCAGTCTTCCGATCGAATTTGCCAATATATACGAGACAATCCAAAGAATTGGGGTAAACACAAAAAAGGACGAATGATGATTCGCCCCGACCAACTTTCACTACCTTTACCGCATGCAAAACATCCTCATCATTCAAACTGCTTTTCTTGGTGATGTGATTCTCGCTACTCCCGTAGTCAGCGAGTTGCAGCGCATTTATCCAAATGCAAAAATAGATATGCTTGTTCGCAAAGGAAACGAAGGAATAATTTCTACACATCCCCAAATCAATGACATTCTTGTTCTCGATAAAAAAAGCGGTAAGATCAAAGAAATAAAGCGTTTGAGGAAAATTATCCGGGCAAAAAAATACGACTTGCTCATTAACCTTCACCGTTTTGGAAGCTCCGGAATCTTAGCTCTTTTAAGCGGTGCTAAACAAAAGGTTGGCTTCGATAAAAATCCGTTCTCGTTCTGCTACGATATAAAAGTGAAGCATGAAATTGGCAATGGAACACACGAAGTTGAGCGCAATTTGAAATGTATCGCACATTTAGGAGCCCGAAAACTGGTGCAGCCAAAAGTATATCCAACTGAACAACATAGAGAAAAAGTAGCCGATTTGGTTACGAAACCATTTGTAACGCTTGCGCCTGCTTCTGTTTGGTTTACCAAGCAACTTCCCGAAAAAAAATGGGTTGAGTTAGCGAACAAACTGAAAACCGATTTTACAGTTTATTTGGTTGGAGGTCCAGGCGACTTCGACTTATGTCAAAGAATCAGAATTGAAGCAAATCTTGATGAAACTACCAATCTTGCTGGAAAATTAAGCTTATTGGAATCATGCGCATTGTTTGAAAAAGCCAGTCGTTGTTATGTGAACGATTCTGGTCCTTTACACATGGCAACAGCGGTAAATGCACCAACTACAGCATTCTTTTGCGCAACAATTCCTGCTTTTGGTTTCGGACCTTTATCTGACGATTCGGAAATCAAGGAAACATCAGAAATTCTGGATTGCAGACCTTGCGGATTACATGGTGGAAAATCATGTCCGAAAGGACATTTCAAGTGCGGAAATACCACTATTTAAAGTAAAAAATCAAAAGTTAAAAGGCAAAAGAATACACAGCGGTATTTTAACTTTCCAACATTTTTGACTTTTACTTTTTACCTTTTGACTTTTTGATCACTTTTCCCGCATTCAAGTAGAACAAGGCTTTTACTGAAAACGAATTCAATCGTGGTTGCGCAAATAAATCGTTGAATACATTGAAATACGAACCATAATTTCCCTGCTTAGAAGCGTAGATGTTGTACTTCCAAACAAATCGAATTTCACTTCCGGGATAAATCACCCACCTGAAATTCATATCTAAAGTAAACGCATTAAAGCTGGTATTGTGAATTGAAATCCCTTGTGAATCATAACCAGTATATGTAGTTTCAGAACGCTCACCGCTGTTTTCCAATTTATTGAACTTCGTATATGTTACTTCTTGCCAGTAATGGTTTACTTTCAAAATCATTCCAATACGATTCGTAAAAGTGTAATTCCCTGTAATGTTATTATTTACAATCCATCTGTCACGCGTGCCCAGAATGATATCACTTCCATAATTCGGATCTGAAACATATACATAACCATAATTTCCTTTCAAAAGCGTTACTGCAACTTCCGGAACAACAAAAAGTTTATTCGAGATTCTAAAACGTGGACTAATAGAACCTTCAGCATTGATCATGTTTTTCTCATTGAATTTTCGGGCTGACAGCGAGAAATCCAGTGCCACTCGTTTCGAATAATTGCTGGAGTAAAATCCACCGGCATAAGCTGAAGCTGCGATGTTTACAGGAACGCCAAATGTTCTTGATTCAAAATGATCAACTGTTCCAATTGGATTTGCGCCACCATAAAATCCTGCCGTTAAGAAATTCTTGAATGTTCCAACCCATTGAGCAAAAACATCCCAACTGGAATATAAACTGGGTTGATATAAATAGTTGACACTCGTATTAAAATTGACATTTCGTCTCAATAAATGCCCACCCGGAGAAAAGTTGATTCCCTGATAGAAAAGGTTTCCACCTCTGTAATTATTGTTAGACAGATATCCTAACTCATTCGGATCATATGTATCTGAACACTCATAATACTCACCACCAAAAGTTCTCGCACCTTCCACCTTGGAAAAATTCAGATAATTGGTATAACCATAATCTGTTGTTCCATTTCGCTGATTATAAGAAAACTGTCCTTGTCCAAATAAGGAATAGACCCGATTTTTGGTCAGTAACTGAAATTCTCCGGAACTCACATTGGAAATTGCATTTACTTCAGGTCGGAAAACATTCGAATTAATAAACGATATGGAATTGTTGTTCTTCAAATTCTGGCTGAGAACAAAAACGTTGTAATTCGATGTTGGGTGTGACATAATCTCACGTTCATTCCCAAGCGAATCCTCATACGTGATGTTGGTTTGTTTTTCAATGGCATTAAAAACACCCAATCCAAGCCCACCTTTCGTTCGACCCGAAATTTTTGTAGCATTGATCAACTGTGCCAGTGCCGGAGCGCTCGTTACTTTATTTCCTGCAGCCTGCAGGGAATCGGCACGATAACCGTAAAGTGTATTGTCACCAATTCTTCGCGTATAGAAAATATCACCTATTCCGAACAAATCCATTCCTTCGAGGAAAAATGGCCGGTTTTCATTGTACCGCACTTCAAATGGAGAAAGGTTAAGCACCAGATTATCAGAAACAGTTTGACCAAAATCCGGAACCAATGTGGCGTCCAACGTAAAAGCTTCGTTCAGACCAAGCTTCATATCCATTCCAAAACGCGGGCGTAAAGCCCACTCTTGAGCTCCTGTTTGTTCGTTGTAATAATTCTCTAAATAAGTGGTTCCGTAAGGAGAAAAAGACAATCGTAACGGAGACTGCAAATTCTCCAAATTCTCCAAATTTCCAGATTGTGCCAACTCACCAAATTCTTTCGGATCAACAGGAGACCAATAAGAAATCTCTCTGTTTCTTCGAATTTGACGTTTGTAATTGATCTTCCAATGCTGAATATCTTCCTTGGGGAAACGAAGTTGTGTTAGCGGAATTTTCATTTCTACCACCCAACCAGTTTCCGTTAATTTAACCTTACTTTTCCAAACAGCATTCCAGGTAAAATCGGCATCATTCTGACTTCTAATTGCATCAATTTCAACACCAGCAGCGGTTACAAAAAATGAAAAGCCATTCTGACCCGCTCCGTAAGGATCGATCAAAACTCCAAACCAATCTGCATTTCCATAATCGTCTCGTTGCGAAAGCGGAGTCATTAACGAATCGGGATGAGGATCATTCAAAATTGCGCCAATGTAAATGGCTTCGTCATCATAAACGAACATTATTTTCGACTCAAAATTGGATACATTCCCAACAGTTGGGAAATTGACGATAAACGAATCAGCAATATCTGCTTTCGTCCAAATTTCTTCATCCAGCTTACCATCCAGAACAACAACATCTACTGTACTCATTGCACGAACCGATTTTTGCCCAAAAGCAATAACCGTAGAAAGGCTGAGTATGATAGTTAGAAGAAATTTCACTGCACAAAATTGGGTATTTCTGAAGGAAAAAGCATTGTTTGTTATTCGAAAAATTGAATTAATTTTCTCCACATGAAGACATTACTGCTCATCTGTTTTACAATTACTTTTTGCGTTTATGCAAATTGTCAGGCTGAACTGAATGTTTGGAAGGATTCTGTTATTGGAGCTATTTACAACCCCAAAACCAAGAAAGTGGCTTACGGAAGAAAAGATAAAGATGAAGTCTATCATATTTTCCTTTCGGATTCTTCTGGTAAAAACGAAAACCAACTCACCTTTCCCGGTTGGCAGGAAAACCGACATCAATGGGCTGAAGAATGGCATCCGTCAGGTGAATTTCTTATCTGCTACGTGGAAAAGAACGAGTACGTAAAAGAGAAAAAGCACAAACGAAAATCGGTGGACGCCACTCCAGGTTACGGAGCTTACGTTGATCTTTGGATTATCAAAAAGGATGGCTCCCAAGCATGGAAATTGCTGGATCTACCCAATTCTTTCAATTCAGGAATTATACACGCAGCCATTTCACCAGATGGAACAAAACTAGCTTGGAGCGAGCGCGTCTTAGCTCCGAAATTTGGAAATTTCAACCTGATGGCCGGAGCATATGAGATGAAAATGGCGGATCTGATAATGGATTCCATTCCGCATTTAGAAAACAAAAAGGTATTTAAACCGGGTAATGTTGATGCCTGTAATGAATTGGACGGAATTTCTCCAGATAACAAACTCATCAGTTTCTACTCTACCTATGAATCCAAGAATATTCTTGCAACACCAATTTATACTATAAATGTAGAAACCGGAGAAATTAAAAAGTTGACAACGGAATCGTATTCTCAGGCAGCAACATTTACTCCCAACGGCAAGCAACTGGTTTATATGACGGGAGATCAGTGCACACGGTTTCCGGGAGATTTATTAGGCGCAGATTGGTGGATCATGGATATTGACGGAAGCAACAAACAACGACTGACTTATATGAATATCAAAGATCACCCACAGTCAGTTAATCATTACCGCTTAGCCGGAAGTTTATCGTTCATAGACGAAAACCATTTCCTTGGTGGAGTGATGACGAAATCACTTGGATTGACGGGTTACACAGCAATCGTTGATATTTCGAAGTATATAAAACGTTAGTAGTTTCAAATCTTCAAACTCAAAATTCGTTTTTCAGCATCCGGATTCACAAACTCGCGAAGTTTATTGTTCAGAATAACATTCTTTCCCGATATCGGATCACCATAAGTTTGATAGAAATAGTTCTTCTCATTTAATTGAACAGCCAAACCAAAACGCTTCTTAGTAACCCGAATTCGATTTCCGGCAACTCTCAGTTTACATCCATCCGGAACCGAAAACGTCCGCATGTTTAAACCTGAATAACGCTTGTAATCTTCTAAGGCGCGTGGAATTTTATCTGCATGACCAAAACGAGGAGTGTACAATCCAACTGCTCCATTCTTTGTTTTAATCACCATTACCAACTCATTCGAATTCAGAAAAAGAATTTCCTGATCATTCATTTCACGATGGCGGTTAAAAGAAATAACTCCAACCAAAAGGGCAATACCAGTCCAAAGAATCAAATTCCATTTTCGGGTTTTAGTCAGCGCAAAAATGCTTACGATCATTAAACCTATTAACAATTCCCAAAGCGTTAAATGAAATCCACCAGATACAGCACCCGGAAGTTGCTCCACCCAAGCCACCCAGAGCAGCAATCCCAGAATGGTAAAACAGAAAAAGATGGCGACGATTGAGGATACAACAGGAATTGGACTGGAAACCAGAAAAATGATTCCAGCTAATAACACCAGGAAGCCAAAGATCATAACTCCAACATTCGCAAGTAAAAAATAATTAGGAAACTGATAGAAATAGAACAAGGTCAAAGGAGTTGTAAAAGCTGTAGCGGCCAGTCCAACTGCATTCCCATCCCAGAACCAAAGCAGGTATTTGTTTTTCACAACAATCAGATCCCGAATTTTTGGATACAGCAGAAAAACACCGAGCATGGCTAAAAAAGAAAGTTGAAACCCGATGTCAAACATCACCCATGGATCAATTGCGCTCAAAACAATGGCACTGACACCAAGAGAGAGGACACCAGTACTTTTTCTTCCGCTCAATTCACCGATAGCCACTACCGAGAACATAAATACAGCGCGCATTACCGCAGGTGAGGCACCAGTCACAAAACCGTAAACCCATATCAACAAAATAGAAAAAATAAGTGCCTTTCGTTTTGAAATGAACCGGCTAAATTGAGATAGAATCGCGTTCAATACCACTAAAATCAGTCCGACATGTAAACCCGAAACAGCCAGTACGTGCATTGCACCCGTATTCGAAAAAGAGCGCATCACGTCATCCGATAAATTGTCTTTATCTCCCAACAAAAGGGCCTGCGCAACTCCTAGAAAGTCACCATCCAACTGCTCAGCCATAAGATTTGAAAGGTATTCACGCCAACGAACAAAGGTTCCATCAATCGTAGAATAATTCCCGATTTTTTCAATGTCAAATCCGCTAACAAAAGCTCTGTGTCGAATTCCTTTTGTCAAATAATACCATTCAGCATCAAACTCACCCGGATTTTCTTTGTTTTCAATTGGGAGCAAATCTGCCGAAATACTTAAAAAATCATCAGGAACAAATTTCAATTCCGAGCCGTTAACAGACAGAATTAAATCAAAATTGGATTGAATGAATTTCCCATTGTGCTCCACTTTTGTTGCTTCAACCTTTAGCAGTTGAGTATCAAAACCCGTTTCCTTACTCTCACAAACACGCACTAAATAGGATTCTGCAGTTTCGTCAATCAACTGATGGCGGTAATCGTTCAAATGAAAATAAATTGCTCCCAGTACAATAGAAAGATTGACAACAAAAATTATTCTGAAAAATTTAGGTTTATAAATTCTCGCGACCAGCAGGAACAATGAACATAGCGTTATCCCGGTAAAAAATTGAGCGAGTACACCAAAAGAAGTGTCGAGTAGAAAAGCAAGAAGACAGCCAATAAACCAACCAACGATTGGATAAATTAATGGAAAGGTTTTCATCAGTTCAAGTGATCATTTGATTCAGTACTTAAATAGCGTGGTATTCCAAGGAAAATCGCAGTAAAACTTTCTACAGGCAACACCTAGTTATCTGAAATATAATCATTTGTTGAAAAAATCGTATACCATAACTGAAATTTTGTTTGTTTCTTTACGGCACTTAAAAATCAAACCAAATGAAATTGAATACTAAGTTTATCTTCCCAACGCTAGTTCTGGCAGCTGTTTTGACTGCTTGTGGAGGAAGCTCTGATGAAGATGAAAAAGGTAAAGTAACCGTTGAAGAAACAAATTTCGAATCTGAAGAAGATGATTTCGTTTTGCCTCAACCGATTACAATGGCACAAATGTTTAAAGAAGCGGGTTTAACCTATGTTGATGGTAAAACAAACTCGGCTGAAAACAAATCAAAATACAGTCAAAAAATTGATCAACTTCTAAACTTAGGAGTTTATTCAACAGACTTAGCTTATTGTGCTATCAACAATAAAACTCAGGAAGCAAGAGAATACCTGGTTGCTGTTCAATACCTTGGAAGTAAGGTTGGTTTGGAAAGTGTTTTTTCTGACAAAGAAATGGTCAATAAGTTTGATAAAAATTTGGGTGACCAGGCTGCAATGGAAGAATTGATCTATGACATCCAGGATAAAATTGACTCTTACCTTGACGATAACAGTATGCGTTTCTTGGCAGCAGTTGAATTTGCTGGTGCTTGGACAGAGGGAATTTACCTTGGAATTGAAGATTCAAGAAAAAAACCTGAAGAAATTGGAGTTACGCTGGTTGAACAAATGGTTTTGCTGGAAAACACAATTAAAGGATTGAAATCTCACCCTGCAAAAGATGACAAACGTTTGAAAGAAATCATTTCATCTTTTGAGAAAGTGTTGAATTCTTATAAGGGATTCGCAAGTGTTAAAAAGGCAAATGCAAACAAGAATTTCGAAGCTCCTACCTTGACTTCTGCTGAGTTCGATATTTTGGCTAAAGAAATCGAGAAATTGCGTTCATCTATTGTTTCACCAGTTAAATAATCAAATCATGAGAAACGTATTATTTTTAGGACTTATCGGTTTTTGTGGTTTAATTCTTAGCGTAGCAAATTACGCTCCGAATGATGGTGCTTTTGATGCACAGGTAAATACCATGAAACAAGAATGTAAGGATATGATCTCTACATGTAGATATGAAGGATCTAAGATCACTTATTATGTTGCAGGATCAGGAAAGCAAACAAAGAATGTTGAATTGTTTTTATTCTTAGCGAAAGAATATCAGATTGCCATTTCTGCAAAGAAAAGCAGCGCTGTTATTACTGCTAAATTCTATGACGCTGCACCAGAAGTGAAAGAGCGAAAATTGATTAAAGAATACAAAAGTATTCAGGGTAAATCATTCATGGTTAGCTCTGATGAATTGAACAAATTGTACCGTAAAAAAGCTCCTGAAGTTGAGCGTTTGAAAAACATTCACGTTGAGTATTCAATTGGAACTGGTAAAAACGTAAAAGAAGCAGCAGTTTTGGTATACGGATTTAAAGCTTAATTCTTTCGGGAATTCAGTTTCAAAATTGTAAATTTGCACCTGTCGTAACTGCGACAGACGATAAATTAAAGTACATATGATAAATATAACTCTTCCAGACGGATCAGTTAGACAATACAACGCAGGAGCAACAGCATTAGATGTTGCTCTTAGCATTTCTGAAGGATTGGCTCGTAATGTATTGGCAGCCAAAGTGAACGACATTGTTGTTGACGCAACTTTGCCTATAACTTCTGATTCTACGGTTCAATTATTGACCTGGAACGATGCAGAAGGTAAGTCGACCATGTGGCACTCTTCAGCTCACCTTATGGCTGAGGCTTTGGAATTCTTTTATCCGGGAATTAAATTGGCGATTGGTCCTCCAATTGCGAACGGATATTACTATGATGTAGATTTCATGGATTACACTTTCAAGGAAGAAGATCTTCAGAAAGTGGAGGAAAAAATGAAAGAATTAGCGAAGCAAAAGTTACAGTTCGTTCGAAAAGAGGTTTCTAAAGCAGATGCTTTGGCATACTTCACGGAGAAACAAGACCCATACAAATTGGAGTTGATTCAGGATTTACCTGATGGTTCCATTACGTTCTATACACAAGGTAATTTCACGGATCTTTGTCGTGGACCACACCTCCCAGACACTGGTTTTATCAAAGCAGTTAAATTGCTTTCGATTGCAGGTGCATATTGGCGAGGAGACGAAAAAAACAAACAATTGACTCGTGTTTATGGAATTACTTTCCCGAAACAGTCTGAGTTAACTGAGCACCTCGAATTGCTGGAAGAAGCGAAACGTCGTGACCACAGAAAAGTGGGTAAGGAATTAGAATTGTTCACTTTCTCTCAAAAAGTAGGATCTGGTTTACCTCTTTGGTTGCCAAAAGGTGCTGCTTTACGTGAACGTTTGGAAAATTTCCTAAAAAAAGCACAAAAGAAATCGGGATACGAGCAAGTAATTACTCCACATATTGGAAACAAAGAGTTGTATGTGACTTCAGGTCACTACGAAAAATATGGTGCGGATTCATTCCAGCCTATTAAAACTCCGGATCCGAATGAGGAATTCTTATTGAAGCCAATGAACTGTCCTCACCACTGTGAGATCTTCAAAAGCAAACCACGTTCTTATAAAGATTTACCTGCTCGTTTTGCAGAATTTGGAACAGTATATCGTTACGAACAAAGTGGAGAATTACATGGATTAACACGCGTTCGTGGATTTACGCAGGACGATGCTCACATTTTCTGTACGCAGGATCAGGTAAAGGAAGAATTCAAGAAAGTAATTGATTTGGTGCTTTATATCTTCAAGACATTGAGTTTTGAAAAGTTCAAAGCACAGATTTCGTTGCGCGATCCAAATAACCCGGCTAAATACATTGGTTCGGATGAAAACTGGGTGAAAGCAGAGTCGGCAATTATTGAAGCTGCGGCAGAGAAAAACTTACCAACTGTTGTTGAATACGGTGAAGCTGCTTTCTACGGTCCAAAGTTGGATTTCATGGTTCAGGATGCGCTTGGACGTGAATGGCAATTGGGAACAATTCAGGTAGATTACAATTTGCCTGAGCGTTTTGAATTGGAATATACAGGTGCAGATAACCAAAAACACCGACCAGTAATGATTCACAGAGCACCATTTGGTTCAATGGAAAGATTCGTTGCTGTATTACTTGAACATTGCGGTGGAGACTTCCCTTTATGGTTGGCTACCGAACAAGTTGCGATACTTCCAATCTCGGATAAATACAACGACTATGCAAAAGAAGTTTCAGAATTGCTAAATAATTCCGATATTCGCGGCTTCGTTGATGATAGAAACGAAAAAATTGGTAAGAAAATTCGTGAATCAGAATTGAAAAAGATTCCTTTCATGTTGATTGTAGGTGAAAAAGAGGCAGAAAACAAAGAAGTTTCTGTTCGCCAACGCAGCGAAGGAGATAAAGGATCAATGAGTCTTCAAGCGTTTTCTGAATTGATTCAGAGCGCAATTGATAGCGAATTATCAACTAACGTGTAAATTTTTGAATGAGAAAAGACAATAGAAAACCTTTTGTAAGAAGAGAAGAAACAGAACAACACAAAATTAACGGGAAGATTACTTCTTCTGAGATTCGTTTGGTGGTTGAAGATGGTGAGCCTTCTGTAATGAAAACAGTGGATGCTCTTAGACTAGCTGAAGAGCAAGAATTGGATTTGGTGGAGATTTCTCCAAATGCGGTTCCTCCAGTTTGTAAGATCATGGATTACCGTAAGTTCCTTTACAACCAAAAGAGAAAAACGAAAGAACTTAAGTCAAAGCAAAGTAAAGTTGTTTTAAAAGAAATTCGTTTTGGTCCGAATACGGATGATCATGATTTCGACTTCAAACTTTCACACGCCAGAAAATTCTTACAAGAAGGATCTAAATTGAAAGCATACGTTTTCTTCCGTGGAAGAACAATCGTTTTCAAAGAAAGAGGAGAAATCTTGTTGTTGAAATTCATTCAGGAGTTGGCAGATTTGGGAACACCAGAGCAATTGCCAAAATTGGAAGGAAAAAGAATGATCGTAATGATCAACCCTAAAAAGAAGTAAGAAGTAGCGAAAGCTATTGATGCGAGACAAGCGTTAGCGCGGTCTAAAATATTTGAAATAGATAATTATCAATTATGAATGAGTTAATTATCAAGAGGTTTAAACTTGATAATTCGTAATTTTCCAATTGATAATTCATAAAGATGCTGATAGAGTATTCACTTTTAAACGAAAAAGAGAAATGCCAAAAATGAAAACAACATCCAGTGCAAAGAAGAGATTCACTGTAACTGGTTCTGGTAAGATCAAGAGAAAACACGCTTTCAAAAGCCACATTCTTACGAAAAAAACCAAGAAGCAAAAACGTAATTTAACTCACGCAGGTTTGGTACACCAATCAGATTTGTCGAATGTTAAATTGATGTTGAACATGAAATAAATTCGATCCGCCTCGGCGGAACGCTTTATTTTAAAAATTATGCTCCGATGCTATACGAGGTATTTGTTTACGGAGCGGTATTGTTAACCAAGTAATGAGTACAAAGTCAACTGAAATAATGTTGCACTCTTTATTAAAAAACTAAAAGATATGCCAAGATCGGTAAATCATGTGGCTTCAAGAGCCCGCAGAAAAAATTTCATGAAGCTGGCCAAAGGTTACTACGGCCGCAGAAAAAACGTTTGGACGGTAGCAAAAAATGCTATTGAAAAAGGTTTGAATTACGCTTACGAAGGTCGTAAGCAAAAGAAAAGAAACTTCCGTGCATTATGGATCCAACGTATTAACGCTGGTGCTCGTGCTCACGGAATGAGCTATTCTCAATTCATGGGTGCTATCCACAAAAGCGGAATCGAATTGAACCGTAAAGTGTTAGCTGACTTAGCAATGAACCATCCTGATGCGTTCAAAGCAGTTATTGACTCATTGAAAAAGTAAAAAGATCATATATTCTATCAGTTGAAGTCGTCTCGAGCAATCGGGGCGACTTTTTTGCTTCTAATACGCTCGTTTAGTTTAAGCTATTCAAACAATATCAAACACTTAGCATTCCAATTTTAGGAATTAGAATAGATTCCTTATTTAGAAAGAAATCAATATCATTACCTCGAAAACAATAAAACCATGAACATGAAAAAAATCTTTACTTCTCTCTCACTTATTCTGGCAGCGAACTTGTCTTTTGCACAAGTTGGAGCAGTTGCACCAGATTTCACTGTTACCGACATTAACGGTACATCACATACACTTTATTCCTATTTGAATGCAGGGAAAGTTGTTCTATTGGATGTTTCTGCTACTTGGTGTGGACCATGCTGGAACTTCCACAATGCACATTACCTTGAAGATTTGTATGCAGAATACGGTCCGGCTGGAACAAATGAAGTTGTTGTGTTGTTCTACGAAGGTGATGCTGCTACTGATGCAAATGACTTGAATGGTACTGATGGCGCTTCACAAGGTGACTGGATTACAGGAACTCCTTATCCAATCATGAATGAGACACCGCTTCAATTGAACTTGAACATTTATGCTCCACTTGGTTTCCCAACGATTAACGTAATTTGTCCTTCTGATAAAAAGATCAAGTGGGATTTATGGGATTCTCAAGCAGGAACTACTGCACAATCTTTACAAAACATGCAGGCGAAGGTGGACGAAGTTATTGCTAACTGTGCAATGTCGGCAGGAATTAATGATGCTTCATTGATTGAAACTTCAGTTACTCCAAATCCAACAAAGGACAACATTACAGTAAGCTTCTCTGTTACGCAAAACGAATCAGTAACAATTGAACTTTACAGTGTTTCCGGAGCAAAACTTTCAACAACTGATTTTCAAGCAAATACAGGTTCAAATGCTGCACCATTAAATCTTTCTGCTTACCAGGCTGGAACTTACTTTGTTAAAGTAACTTCATCGAACTCTACAAGTAAGATGATTCCGGTAATCAAGAACTAGAAATATCTAACAATATTAGAATCCCCTTAATTCGGCAGAAGCTGATTAAGGGGATTTCTTTTTTTCATCTAAATTGTTTTTCAACAATTTAATTCATCGATATTCAGACTTGAAAGCTGGAAGCCCAGTGTTTACTAAACTTATACTAAATCCTTTTTGCCAGAATTTTCAACAATGTATGCATGCATTCAATTTTATTCATCAATTAATAAATTAGGTAATTAATAATTCGTTAATATTACAACTGTTATCTGATATTCATTTGTAAATATTAACATTCGATTTCAGGTTACCTGCTTCTTTTATGGATGCCCCAATACAATCATTTCCGGTTGTATATTCAGCAAGAGCAGTGCTTAGGTTAATTAAGTTGGAACTACCCGCCCAGCTTAGAACATATATTAATCGTAATAAATTGCTATGCTACTACGACCAAGCTTTTTAAACAGATTGCTGCTTATTGTTTGTCTAACTTTCGGATTACAAGGATTAGCTCAACCAATTACATTAAATCAAACAATGACTCCTGCTCAATACGTACAAACCGTATTGGTAGGAAGTGGAGTTACCGTTTCCAACATAAAATACAATGGTAGTTTAGCCGCCGCCAATACGGTACAAAACACAGTTGCAAGTTTCACTAATTCGGTTGGTGGATTTCCAATGGCATCGGGAGTTGTTATGACTACTGGGAATGCAAATATTTCGCCAGGACCAAACAATTTTTCATCCGAAGCAACTGCAAGTGGCGCCAACGTTACCGACCCAGATTTGGATGCATTAACAGGATCATCCATGTTTAACGGAGCGGTCATTGAGTTTGACTTCGTAACTCCATCAACCAGCTTTGCTTTTCAATACATTTTTGGCTCAGAAGAATATTTAACTTTCGTAGGTACAAGTTTTAACGATGTGTTTGGATTCTTCTTATCAGGACCTGGTATTGCTGGTCCATATGCTGGAGGCGCTATCAATCTTGCTGTTGTTCCAGGAACATCCACACCAATTAGTATTAATACAGTAAATCCTGGACTAAACTCTGCCTATTACTTTGATAATCCAACAGGAAATGGAACAGCATATGGAAGTTCAATCGAATACAATGGAACTACGGTTTTAATGAGTGTTAATTATAACATTCAATGTAATCAGACCTATCACATGAAATTCGCCATTTGTAATGTTGGTGACAACACATATGATTCCGGAGTATTTGTAAAAGCTGGTAGTTTTACTGCTTTACCCGATTTGATTAGTGCAGGAACTAACCAAACGGTTTGTGGCTCAGCAGGAACAGTCGTTAATTTAACTGGATCTGCCGGAACACTGAATACACAATGGACAACAAGCGGTTCAGGAACTTTTGCAAATGCGACTGCCCAAAACACAACGTATACACTAAGCGCCGCTGATATAGCCGCCGGATCCATCACATTAACACTTACTGGGACAAATCCATGCACAGGAAATGTTGTCACCAGTACAATGACTATAAATTATGCGAATCCAGTAGTAACGGTAACTCCTCCAACTGCAACAATTTGTGCTGGCTCCGGAGCATCCGTAAATCTAACCGGAACCACAACCGCCAATGCTGCAATTCGGATTCCAAGAGCCTTTACGAATAATACGGCAACTGCAATTCCGAACAACGCGACGGGAATCAATAGCATCATTAATGTAACAGGAATTAGCCCAAACAATCTTGCTACGAATGCCGTAGTTTCTGTTCGAGTCAATGCTACTCATCCGAAGTCGAGTGAATTAACTGTTCAGTTAGTTTCACCGGGCGGAACCACAATTACATTGAAAACCGGTTTATCAGGATTCGCTAATACAACTACGGGAGCAAATATGACGAATACTGTGTTCATGATGCCCGCGGCAACGCCAATTGCCAGTGGATTACCTCCTTACACAGGAAACTTCATCCCAGTAGGAAACCTGAATAGTCTTACTGGTGCGATTAATGGAAACTGGACTTTAAAAGTGATTGACAACGCTTCAGGTTTTTGGGATAACACAACAAATGGTTCACTGGTAAACTGGACTATTAACTTCACAACCGACAACTACATTCAATCATTTGCGTGGACGCCAACAACGAATATGACGAATTCAACAACGTTAACGCCAACTGTTTCTCCTACAACAACCACAACTTATACGCTAACTGCTACGGATGCTGCTGGTTGTGTCAGAACTGCAAGTTCAACAATTACCGTTGTTCCTACAACTACTCCAACATTCAATCCGGTTGGACCATACTGTTCGGGAGCGACAATTCCTGCACTTCCAACAACTTCCACAAACGGATTTACTGGAACATGGAGCCCGGCTATCAATAATACCGCAACTACAACTTATACGTTTACGCCAACTGCGGGACAGTGTGCCTCCACAACGACATTATCTATTACCGTAAATCCAAACATAACCCCGACGTTTGCCGCTTCTGGACCTTATTGTTCGGGAGCTGCAATTCCCGCTCTTCCAACAACTTCAACAAATGGAATTACGGGAACATGGAGCCCGGCGATTAACAACACAGCAACGACAACCTACACGTTTACGCCAACTGCAGGACAATGTGCTACAACAACGACGTTGACAATAACGATTAACCCGAATGTGACACCGACATTTGCAGCGGTAGGTCCATACTGTTCAGGAGCAACCATCCCTGCACTTCCAACTACATCAACAAATGGTGTTACGGGAACTTGGAGCCCTGCAATTAACAACACGGCAACTACAACTTATACGTTTACACCAGGTGGTGGATGTT
>CAMLHZ010000027.1 GCA_946480085.1 uncultured Flavobacteriales bacterium | reverse complement strand
GACACTTCAGAAATCGTGATAATTTCATAAATGGAGCAATCGCCTTCCATTTTGGTGCCAGTTGTTACCGAATTGAAACGAATTTTCATTGCTTCCACCTGGTATTTTTCTTCCAAATTAGTTGGTGAAAAGTATTTGATCACATCTCCCTGAATCACATGTATCGTAATACCACATTTTTCATCCAAATGAACGGTTCCCAGGTAACGATCCATTTCCTGACCAACCGAAACATCCTCCATAGGAACACTGTCATCAGCCATAGGTGTATCTTTTGGTGTTCTACACGATTGAAGCATTCCAAACGTAAAAACCAAAGCTATCATCAATTTCGTTTTCATGATTTCTAATTTATTCTGACAGAATTTCCAGCAATAAATGCCGTTGTCCAAGCCGACTGAAAATTAAATCCACCTGTAATTCCGTCCATATCCAACACTTCACCAGCAAAAAACAGACCCGAAATTTGTTTGTGCTCCATTGTATTCACATCCACAAAGCTCAAATCCACTCCGCCGGCAGTAACAAACTCTTCTTTAAATGTAGTCTTTCCTTTCATATGAAAACTGCAGTTGATCAACTCTTCTGTCAATTTATTCATATTCTTAGCATTAAGCGATTTCCAGGTTGCATCTGATTTTATTCCGGCTTTTTGCAAAAGATAAATCCAAAGTCGTGATTTCAGTTCAAACTGAGGCGTATTTCCTATCTGCTTTCCTGATTGCAATTGCTCGTTCAACACCTCAATCACTTCGTTTTGCTTTAATCCTCCTGTCCAGTTGACAGAAAACTCATAATCGTAGCCTGAGTCATGTAAGATTCGAGCTCCAAAAGCTGAACATTTCAGGATTGCCGGACCGCTTAATCCCCAATGCGTGACGAGTAAAGGTCCATCACCAGTCCATTTCTCCCCTTTCAAACGAGCAATTGCTTCTTCTTTTACAATTCCCATTAACTCAACAATGGAATTATCCTGCAAATTGAAAGTGAATAACGATGGAATGGGCTCGACGATTTCTACCCCAAAATCTTCCAAATAGCTGAATCCTGTTCGTTTAGGATGTCCGCCCGTTGTGCAAATTACATTCGCTGTTTCCCAAATCTGATCTTGTGTTGTAACAACAAATTTTTCTCCCTTCTTCTCCATCTTGGAAACACCTTGATGAAAATGAATGGGAATATCACCATTTAAAAGTTCCTTTAGAAACAATTGAATGATTGTCTCTGAAGAATTGGATTGCGGAAAGTAACAACCGTCCGGATACAAACGAAGCGGAACTCCTCTTTCCTCCAACCAAGCTTTCATATGATTGCTTGAAAAGGTGTGAAATGCTTTCTTCAAGAATCGTTCTCCACGCGGATAGTTTTTCGACAATTCAGCTGGATTGGAAAGTACATTGGTAACATTGCAACGACCACCACCAGAAATTCTAACTTTCGCCAGTGCTTTGTTCGATTTCTCCAGAATACAGATTTTAGCATTGGGATTTTTTGCACGAGCCTGAATTGCGGCAAAACAACCTGCAGCACCTGCACCAATAACTAAAACGTCGACTTTCATGGGACAAAGATAAAAAGACTCTAGACTGAAGACGAAAGACATTGGACTTTAAATTTGACTTTTGTCCATTTGCACGATGACTATCGGAATGCTGGAATGTAAAACGCGTATTGAAAAGAAAAAAGTCGCTCCGATAATTACCGAAGCGACTTTCAACAACCAATATATTTAGTAGTGTTTACTTGATTATTTGCACCAATTTTCTTGAAGTTATTCCGCTTCCGGAAAGTTTCATTACGTAATTTCCTGCTGACAAGTGTCCAACAGAAATAGTAGTTGTTCCATTTTCAGCTGCTTTAATCGTAGCAACTACAACACCATTCATATCTATCAACTCAATTGTTTCCAACGAGCTTGAATTCGTTTGAACAGTTAAGTTATCATTTGTAGGAACTGGATAAACGGTGAACAAGTCAAGGTTTTCATCCAATCCAACCGGACCGTTTCCAACTTGAACATGATCTTGGTAAGAAATATGATTTTGCTTCGTAACTGTTACCATAATTGGATCGTTCGTTACCAAAGCCGGGAAATTAACCGTTGCGCTTCCACCATTTGACATGGCTGTTCCTAAAAGAACATTGTTTTGCGAAATCGCTACCATACAATCCTCTACATCACAATTTACAAGGATTGAAGTTGCTCCGTTGTTCACGTTCTGCGTATGAGAAATAACGATTGGCATTGTTTGCTTATTTCTGAATACAGCAGATGGATCTCCGAATAAAACCCACGTTTGCATCACTTCTTTTCCACCAGAACCAGGATATGATTCCAACATAGAACATTGACTGTTGTAGAACAATCCGCCAAGAGATTCTTTCTTGTTAGAAGGATAGTTTTCAGCAATGATCTCCGCCATTTCGTCTTGCGTTTGCATTGGTTCGGCCCAGTTCATTAAAATAGAAGAACCTGCTGCAGCAATTGCTCCTGCCGGCGTATTATTATTTGTAGACGACATCCAGGCTTCAGAAATACAAGTTCCTGATGTAAATGTTCCATTATTACAAGCTACAGAAATTACAAAAGGATAAAATCCATTATTTGATGCCTGATTTACGTTAGTTGAACTAAAGTTACCTGTAACACAAACGTTTTGTGCTCCATGACCAGTGTAATTAAACAAACCAACTCCAGCATTTACAACAGGAAGAATAATTGTCGAACTTGGATCACCAGATGCGTCATCACCACCATGATTTCCATCGTAAAACTCTGAAACGGCTGAATAGCCATAATTCATCAAAACGGTTCGGATATTTCTCAGGTGCTGCCAATCCGGCTCGTCGTCATCACCAATTCCGTCACCTTCATTAGATCCAAGACCAATTGCTTTTTCCATCCAATCACCGGCAGCCGGATTCTTTTCGTATTCCAAGGTTCGATCAACCTGAGTTGTAATTTGAGAAGCCGAACCTGAAAAACGTCCAATGAACAATTCAGGGTAAAAATCAGTAGCACCGCCAGAAAGTTGTCCGTAATAACTATCTGACCACAATTCTTCACCACCCGAATTTCCGTAAGTGTGAGAAGGAACATCAGCATGATCTCCAACCAACAAAACATATACAAGATTTGGATTGGATTGGTAAGCTGTTGTCAAATATGCTTTAATGTCCGTATCAGTAGTTCCTGTTACAGCCGTTGTCACAACAGTCGTCTTGATTCCTTTCTGATTCTTCCAATTCACTAAAGGCTGGATCTCGTCAGTTAAATCGCTGGTTGTAATGATCAGTAAATCACCCTGCTCTTCAAGAACAGTATATTTTTCAACTGAATGGTTTAAAAACGTACGTTGCTGTAATTTCTGCATTGCAGGATCTGCAACCGTTTCACTCAATTCATTCATTCCTGCAGACGCTTCATTATAACGAATCCTGAACGTCATTTTATTGTGAAATTGAACCGTTGAAGTTGACGGATTAAACTGGATAGGAGAAACCGATAGAACAATTCCTCTTGCAGAACGCCATAAGAACGGATCTTCCAAATCACCCAATGTTCCCGGATAAAACTGATTCGATTGATAAACCGAACCGAAAGAATAAGGAACACTTGATGGGCTCACATTTCTCTTTAAATTTCCTTTAGAAGGAAGAACTTTACTAAAAAGGTAATCTACATACTCATCACTAACCACTTCAACAGTTGGATTTCCTTTGGCAGGAAGTTGAATCGTTGTGTGGTACATTGGAACTGCAGGAGCACCTTTTTCACTTGTTAACGGAGTTTTTAAACTCGAAAAATCAAGATACTGCTCACCATTCAGTTCTGTGGATTGCCAATTTTGGTTTTGAAATTCAACCTCAACGATCATTTCTTTTGAAGAGGAAGAAACGATTTTAAAGGTTTGTGCCGAAGCTTGATTTAGGGCAAAAAAGGTCAATGGAAAAATAAGGAGTTTTTTCATATTGCAATAGTTTGCAATGAATTTACACATTAACTTTTGTTTTTATTACAAAGAATCCATTTAAGGTTGAAATGCCAACAAAAGAAAAAGGCCTTCTGCGTTTGCAAAAAGCCCTCTTCCCTTAACCTGTAGATGTTAATAATTGATCCGTTATTATCTGAAACGCACAAGCTTTAAAAAGGTTTCACTTTTTCTGAAAATATATTTATGATTCCTTCCAGGAGCACAATTGAAAAAGACAATTATTCCCACAGATGCACCGATTTTATGGCGCTTACCAGTCGCCATTCATGTCTTGATAAATCGGTGCTTTTTATTTCAAAGACATAAACTCGAACCTTAGATTTGAGTACTTTTGCAGCATCTTTTGAGCAATGAAAAAAGGCAGTAAACTATACAGTATTCTTCATTTTGTTTGTCCTGTTTGTCAGGAAGGCAAGTTCTTCAAAGCGCACCCCTACAATCTTAGAAAAGTGGGTGACTTGCACGAGCGTTGCTCCAACTGCGGACAGAAATACGAGAAGGAAGTTGGCTTTTACTATGGTGCAATGTACGTTTCATATGCACTTGCTGTTGCTGAATTTGTTACCTGCTGGTGCGTTTTCTCATGGTTCCTTCCTTGGGTAAGCACCTTTTGGGAAATCACATTCATTATTACATTAACTGTACTTACCGGACCTTTAAAATACGCTTACTCTAAAATCATTTGGGCGAATTTGTTTTTCAGTTATAATCCTAATCGGGATTCATAAGCAGAATTCCTTCTTCCTCAAAAGGTTCAAACACCGGTTCTTCTTCCCAGTTCAGCATGGTTCGAGTTAATTTTAATTCCTGAACACTCATCCCATCCTTCAATCTTACGTTGGGATTAATTGATCTAAAAACATCATATTGACACGGTAGTTCTGCCCATTCTTTTGTGTATTGATAAGCTTTCACTATTTCTCCAGCTTCATTCACTTCAAGAACAAGAATATCATTGAATGTCTGGATAGTTGATGAATCTCCATTAAAAGATTCTCCTTTAAATGGAGATTCAAAATAATAATAGGTGTTTTTACCTCTCTTCGGATTAAAACTCTTCAGCATCGCTTTATTTGTTTTGCCTTGCGTATCAATACTATCAAGAGCTTCCGAGTTGATGCGTGCATGTCTCTTTTCCTTCAACAGAACATAAGCTTTAGGTATCGAATCCGATTGAGCATGAATATTCAGACAAAAAACCAATAAGCAGAAAGTGATGGTTATTCTCATTTTAATTGTTTTCATGAAATTACACAAAAAAGCCCCAATCTTTCAACTGGGGCTTTCTGTGATTATAGTGCGAACTGCAAGTCCTTATCTTTCGGGTTCTTCACTTTGAACGAGTAAACAAACTTCTTCGATTCTTTCGATTTCAGTGTTACCACCCATTTCAATTTACCGGTTCCTTTATCGTAATCTGCTTTCGATGTTTCAAGAGCTTCAATTACAATTTCACCGTTGGTCGACATTGGAATCTGATCTTCGATCACCAATTCAATATCATTATTCTTCAGGTTCTTGATGGAAATTTCGTAGCTCATGACACGTTCTCTGTCGTTTCCAATGATCTTATCCTTCATATCTTTCTTCAACACAATTCGTTTTGCGATGATGTTTGGATCTTTCCCTAAACTCAACGTCAAGGTATCGTTCATTGTTGTTGGATCAAGATAAGTTTCACCCATGTAAGTTCCATCGAAGAAAATATTGGCTTTTGCCGGAACCAATTGCAATTCATCCAATTTCAAAATCTCGGCTACCAAATAAACTCCAGGATCTATTTTAGGAACAGTGTAATAACGGTAATTTGCATTTACGTCTGTGTTTTTCACCAACACCAAATGCGCTTCGTTATCAGATTCTATTGTGTATGGAAGATCGATCTTGTATTCTGCGGCAATAACTCTATCTATCATTGTTGTAAAGTCCATGCTTGTTTGAGCAAAACTATCCGCTTCATATTTTTTGGAAGCTTCTTTCTCCTGCATTGGAGCGTTGCCGTAAGCTGAAACTCCATTTAATCGCCCATCGTTGTAATACATCGTATAATAATCAATGTACCAAGGATGCAATTCAGGTTTGGTTTTATTTTGGTATGGATTATTTGTTGAAAGTGTCAAGCGAACGTTATCCCAGTTTTCGCCTGTATTTTGCTGAATAGAAGCTTTGTATGTCAAATTCACTTTTCCGGTCAAAATCTCCGCTCTCAAGTCGTAACTTGGTGTCCAACTTGCGCCACTTACCAAATATGAAATGGTGAATTTACCTGCAACCAACTCTTTCGATTGAACAGTGATAGAAATTCTGTGGATTGGTCCTTTAGGTTCAACTGGTTCGTTGGAACTTTGATAGTTTTCCAGATCAGCTAAGCGAGAATTCATTCTGCTCAATTTCGCATTTTGATCAGATTTTCTTTTTTGAAGTGCCTGAATTTTCTTGTTCAATTCATTCATCTTCACCTGATAGTAATCCATTGCCTGCTTCAACAACTGAATTGAATCGTTCACCTTCCCCTGACCGCGAATTGCGCCGTTATTCGCTAAGATGGTTTTAGAGGTGTTCAATACATCAATTTCATCCTGAATTTCTTTCAAAACGAATTGAACATTTTCAATGGAATCATTCAAAAATCGAATATCGTTTCTAATTTTTAATGGAAGTCCTTCCAATTTAACTTTAGTTGGTTCTGGATAGTAAGTGCTGTACTTGGAATCGATGATTACAACTGCACCACTTGCTTTTACCTGTAAACTTTTGGGATCAATGTTCGGACTAACACCTTCAATAATGAACTCCGTAATTCCAGGTTTAGCATTAAAATTGGATTTCCTGTAGATTTGAGCTCCACTGGAGTAAACGGTTACATCCGACAATTCAGATTTGATGGTTTCTTTGTCTCCTGCAAAAGAGGTCCCGAAGCAAAACAATAGGCTCCAGAAAAGGAAAATGCGTTTCATGTGTTTGTTTTTTTGATTTCGGAAACCAGTACCTGTAAGTGTTAAAAAAGTTCACTTCTCTCTGAATTCCACTAAATAAAAAGCCAATAACTGGCCGGCTAGCCGACCTTAACTTCCCGCAAATGCGCGAATCAATAATGGCGTGTTATGAACTGCCTAACGGACAGTTCGCAGTACGTGTTAAAAGAATTGAAGTTGACCATGTTCTTCAGGTTTTTATTAGATGTCCAAAATTCGCACCTGTCTGCCGCCTAGGTAGGTCTTTATGGGAAAAGCTTATAGAATCTTAAGTGAAGGCACAAACCAAAGAATTATGTAATCTTTTTGCTAAAATGTAAAACGCGAAAAAAAGATAGATAACCTACTTTCATCATAAACCCACTTTAATGAACATTTAATTCGGTTTTACAGATGAAGCCTTCAACGTTTAAACCTCAAAAGCAAAGGAAACCGGGTAAAGAATCTGAGATGATACCAAACCCTGAATATATTCGTAACGGATATAAAGGAAGTGATAAACTCATTGACAAAGTAGCACTTATCACAGGTGGCGACAGTGGAATTGGAAGAAGTGTTGCCGTACATTTTGCTCATGAAGGAGCCGATATTGCTATTGTATATCTTTCAGAAGACAAGGACGCAAAAGAAACGAAGAAACTTGTGGAGGCTCAGAAAAGAAAGTGCATTCTGATCAAAGGCGATGTTTCTGATGAAAAATTCTGTTCAAAATGTATAAAAAGCGTGATGAAAGAATATGGAAAAATCAATGTTTTGGTAAACAACGCTGGAATCCATTTTGACGAGGAGAATCCAATAAAAATAAGTATCAAGAATCTCAAAAAGACTTTTGAGACCAACGTATATCCGTTGTTCTACATGATCAAAGCGGTCATTCCAATCCTGTCAAAAGGAGACTGTATCATCAATACTTCATCTGTTGCGGCGTACCGTGGAAGCGACCATTTATTGGATTATTCAAGCAGTAAAGGCGCTGTTTCCACTTTTACCAAGTCACTGTCACAAATGCTGGTAAAAAAAGGGATTCGTGTAAACGGAGTGGCTCCGGGACCGATTTGGACACCGTTGGTGGTTTCCAGCTTTGCTCATATCGAAGAATTCGGAAAAGACACACCTATGAAAAGAGCAGGTCAGCCTTCAGAAGTAGGTCCTGCATATGTATTTCTCGCGTCCAACGACAGTAGTTACATAACTGGGCAGGTGATACATGTGAACGGAGGAGAAATAGTTGGCAGTTAAACGATAAAAATCATGAAGAAAAAGAAATCGAACGGAAGTTTTTTTGAAACATTTGCATCAAAGGCATCAAAGGCCGTAGGAAGTTCTTACGCATTCGTAAGTGCATTAGGAATAGTGATTCTCTGGGCAGTAAGCGGTCCTTTATTTGGATTTTCAGAAACCTGGCAACTGGTAATTAATACCGGAACTACCATTATTACGTTTCTCATGGTGTTCCTCATTCAGAAATCCCAAAATAAAGACTCGTTGGCCATACAGCTCAAATTAAACGAATTGGTAGCTTCAAATGCGGAATCCAGTAACCGTTTGGTGGATATTGAAAGTATGACCGAAGAAGAAATGCTGGTGGTTCAGAAGTATTACCATAAGCTCAGTGAGTTGTCGGGAAAAGAAGGAACTGTTCATAGCACGCATTCTCTTGCCCAGGCAAAAGAAAACCATGAAGAAAAGAACATCCCTAAAAAGTCAAGTGCTAGAAAAACAGCAACAACTGCTAAAAGAACTCCTTCTCCTAAATCAAAGAATTGATCTCTGAAATAATTCTGTCAGCCAGATCAGAAGCGGCTTGTGCATCTTTACTTTCCGTATACACACGAATAATAGGTTCGGTATTACTCTTACGCAAGTGCACCCACTCTTTTCCGATGTAGATCTTTACACCATCAACAGTATCTACTTCTTCATGAGCATATTTGGAAGCCATTTTCGCTAAAATTCCATCTACATCAATTCCAGGCTGAAGATCAATTTTCTTCTTTGCCATTTCATAATTCGGGTATGAGGCACGCAGAGCTGTCATGCTCATTTTTTTGTGTGCTAAATGCGATAAGAATAATGCAATTCCAACCAGAGAATCACGACCATAATGTAACTCCGGATAGATGATCCCACCATTTCCTTCACCACCAATTACGGCATTCGTTTCTTTCATTTTCACCACCACATTCACTTCTCCAACGGCAGAAGCGTGGTAAGCGCAGCCTACTTCCTCAGTAATGTCGCGTAAAGCACGGGTTGAACTCAAATTGGAAACCGTTGCTCCTTTTCTTTTGGAAAGAATGTATTCTGAAACAGCAACCAAAGTGTATTCTTCACCGAACATTGAACCATCCTCGTTCACCAATGCCAAACGATCCACATCCGGATCAACAGTAATTCCCAAATGTGCTTTTTCCGAAACTACACGAGCAGAAAGCTCCGTCAAATGTTCTTTTAAAGGTTCTGGATTATGCGGAAAATGTCCGGTTGGCTCACAGTACATTTCAATAACATCTGTTACACCTAATTTTCTCAATAACAGAGGAACTGAAATTCCACCCGTAGAATTCACCGCATCAACAACCACTTTGAAATTCGCAGCTTTGATTGCTGGAATGTCAACATCTGATAATGCTATAATTTCTTCAATATGACGATTGATCGCCTCAGGATCGGTTGAAACCTTCCCCAAATCATCCACTTCCGCAAAGGTGAATGCTCCTTTTGAAGCAATATCTAATAATAATTCACCTTCAGCACCAGAAATAAATTCACCTTTCGAATTCAACAATTTCAATGCATTCCATTGTTTAGGATTGTGAGAAGCTGTAAGAATAATTCCACCATTCGCTTTGTGAAAAGGAACAGCCATTTCTACTGTTGGTGTAGTCGACAAACCAAGATCAACAACATCAATTCCCAATCCAACCAAGGTTTGAACAACCAAGGTAGAGATCATTTCACCACTCAAACGTGCATCACGTCCAACAACTACTTTCAATTGATTTGTATCCGAAACGGATTTCAACCACGTTCCGTAAGCTGCGGCAAATTGTACCGCATCAATAGGCGTTAAATTATCAGCTGGTACACCACCAATTGTACCACGAATTCCTGAGATAGATTTGATTAATGTCATAATAGTGTGATTTTAGAAATGAGGAAACCGTAGGGGCGTAAAATGTTACGCCCGTACAGGTTTTCCCCATTTAATTTCTATGTAAATCCAACATGCGTAGCACCGTCACCGCCGCTTCCACGCCTTTATTTCCGTGTTTTCCTCCTGCCCTGTCTATGGATTGCTGCTCTGTGTTGTCGGTCAACAAACAAAATCCAACAGGACGATTGTATTTCAACGTTACGTCTACAATTCCTTGCGTTGTTCCTGAGCAAACGAAATCAAAATGACGTGTTTCACCTTGAATCACGACTCCGATAGCAACAACAGCATCAACTGTGTTTTTTTCAAACAACCATTGCGCGCCTAGCGGCAATTCAAATGCACCGGGCACCTGATGAACCGTAATGTTTTCTTCCTTCACTCCTGCCTTCAACAAAGTTTCCAAAGCACCTTCGTAAAGTTTAGAAGTAATATGGCCGTTCCATTCAGAAACAACAATGCCGATTCTAAAATCGGCACCGTTTGGAAGTTCATTATATTCTGATAAGTTCTTTAAGCTTGTAGCCACTTCCTAATATTATTTGCGGTTTGAAACTCTTGAAAGGTACTTTTCAACCTGACGTTGATCGTAGTACATTTTGTAGTTATCTCTAATTTTTTCGTAGTTTTCTTTTGCTTTCGCCCAATCTTTCAATTCTTCAGCAACTGTTGCCGCTTTGAACAAGAACATTGGAGTAGTGAACTCGTTGTCATCCATTTCAGCAGCTTCTTGATATAAATCCAAAGCTTCTTTGTATTTTTTCAATTCCGACTGACAATCACCTTGCAATCCGACAACTAAAACAGAGTTGTAAGTATCATCCAAATCTACGTCTTCCAATTCTTTCAAAGCTTTTTTGAATTCACCTTTGTTCATATACTGACGACCTAAAGTGTACTGTGCCAATTCACCACCTTTGTAACCATCGTATTTTTTAACTTGTGGACGTAATGATTCGATTGCAGCGTCAGTTGAATCTTTAGATGCGTAGTTCAATCCTTCGTAATAAGAATCAGCAGCTTTTACTTCTCCTGGCACAACAACCAACTGATGATATGCGATGTAACCACCTATTAAAACTATTGCAGCCCCGATGATAATTGTGATACGCTTCAATTGCGTATTCTCTGAAAACTGCTTCTTAACGCTAGAAAATGTTGAATTATTAGACATGTAATTTTTTATTTAAGCGCCTGCCTTGTCGGCTGACAGGTTGCAAAAATAATCTTTTTTTGAAACCAATAACGGCATTTGAGTATATTTGCAACGTTATTGGTTGTTCTCGAGGTAAAACTCTAGAAATGAAAAGGGAATTCGGTGAGAATCCGAAACTGTATCTGCAGCTGTAACCTTCGTTAATACTGTTTCAAAATGTCACTGTTGATCCGCCTAAGGCGCAATGATGGGAAGACGAAACAGACTGAAGGGAGTCAGAATACCTGCCATGACAATATTGAATGAAGACTTCAGATTAAAGTCAACGTCAGTTACACGCTCCGCATAAGCGGGACTGTATTGTCACTCTTTTTTCACAAGTTTCATTCGCTTTATTACTGGAAGTTTTGCTTCCGATTATTAATTATTTAATGCTTAATAAGCGTATGAAAAAAATTTACATGTTCGCTCTTCCGATCGTTTTCGGATTTATTGCAAACAGTGCTTCTGCACAAACTACCATCACATTTGAAGATCTTACTCTTCCAGGAGTAGATACAGCTTGGTTCGGAATTGACCAATCTGGAGGTTTTACTTCTAACGGTTTATTCTTCGAAAACACGTACACAACATCTCAGTGGGGTGACTATTGGTCATCTGGTTTCATTTACTCGAATGCGACTGATGTAACAACTCCAGGAAGTTCAAACGATTACTCTTCTTACGCAGGAACAGGTTCAAACAGTAGTAAATATGCTTTGAACTATGGTGGAAGCATTGATTTTGGAGCAGAGAAGATTGTTTCTTCAATCGATATTACAAATACAACTTACGCCGGACTTTCAATGTTGAATGGCGATTCATTCGGGAAACAATTTGGTTCAGTAAATGATGCAAACGGAGATCCTGACGGGACAAATGGTGAAGATTGGTTCCGTTTATTGATCATTGGTCTTGACGGAAATTCAGCAGTGACCGATACTGTGGTTTTCTATTTAGCTGATTACCGTTTTGCGGATAATTCTCAGGATTACATTTTGAACACCTGGGAATCTGTTGACCTTTCTCCACTTGGACAAGTACAATTCCTGGAATTCGCTTTAGAATCTTCAGATGTTGGACAATGGGGAATGAATACTCCTGCTTATTTTGCTTTGGACAATTTATCTTATGATGTTGTTGCAACTGAAGAATTGAATCAAACAGCTTACTCGGTTTATCCGAATCCGGCTTCAACAGAAATTACTTTTGCCGGAGTTGAAGGAGAAATCTCGATTTACAACACATACGGACAATTAGTAGCTGCAGAAAAAGTAGATGGTAAAACAACTATCGATATTTCTGCTTTGGCTGTTGGAACTTACACTTACAAAGTGGTTTCTGCTTCAACAGTAGCTGCAGGAAAGTTCGTAAAGAAATAATCCATTGAAAACACTTCGTCCAATTCAATTATTTATGTTGCTTTTGCTCCCACATTCCCTGTTTGGACAAGAGACTGGTAAAGAATTGGACGAAGTTTTGATTTCACAGATCAAGAAGAACTCAATAACCACTATTCAACTGAATCAATCAAAAATTGAGGGCAAATTAGCAGCCGATATCGGAACCATCCTAATGATGCTGCCCGGTTTGCAAATCAAGAACTATGGCGATGTTGGAGGATTAAAGACAGCGGGATTCCGAAGTTTGGGAGCCGCACACTCCAGCATTGTTATAGATTTTCAAAATCAACCGGTTACACAAACAGGAAGCGTTGACTTAAGTGCAACTCCAACGGAATTTGTTCGTTCGGTGCAGATCATTCGACAAAACGGAACTGATATCGAACTTCCGATTCAAAGTAAATTGTCGGGAAGTTTAATTCAGATCAAAACCATTCATTCTGTTCAAAGTGAAAAGAATAAATTCAGTTTAGGCTACCAGAATGGTTCGTTTGGATATCATTCTATAGATTTAGGAACGGCTCTTCGATTCAAGAATGTGTATTTCACTTTAACCGGGAGAGGAAGAACATACGAAGGAAACTTTCCTTTCCAATACAGAAATGGTTTCACCACCATTGATGAAAACAGACAAAATAATGCCTTGAAAGACTTAATTACAACAGCAAGTCTAACATGGAAACTAAACGATTACAATACCCTTTCGGTAAAAGGAAATTATTTCCAGTCTGATAAGGAATTGGCTGGCGCTGTAGTTTTCTACAATGCTAACAACAAACAATATTTGGATAATCAGGAACTAACCGGAACCGTTTATCATAAATACACAAAAAACCGCATTTCACTATTCACTGAATTCACCACTCAGCAAAGTCAACTCACCTACCTCGATTCCAATTACCTGAATACGCAAGGCTATTTGGAGCAAACTTACAAAACGCAATACCTGAATGGGCAATCACAATTTGCATATCAGTTTACTGAAAAATTGAAAGCCTCTATTGGTTCCGAATACACTGCCGAAAAGATTGTTTCCGGAACAATTTCGGGGAATCCAAATCGGACGATCTTAAACCAATTTATTGCAACAGAATTTAAAGCGGAGAAGCAAAAATTAGATCTTCAGGTTGGATTTCAGTATGTAGATAATGAAAGCTCAATCGCTCATCGAAAAACGTGGAATGTTCTTCCTGCTTTGCAATACATTTTCACGTTTTCAAAAAATGTGGAATCTGGATTCATTGCGAGATACACTGTTCGTCAACCAACATTTTCGGAATTGTACTACCAGCAAATTGGGAATACGGATCTAAAACCGGAAGAAGCGACTATTCTTTCTGTTCCGCTGAAAATAAACTGGAAACTCAAGAATTGGAACAACTCTTTTAGAATTGAGCCATTCTATACCTATAACGAGAACAAGATTCTCGCAATTCCAACAAAAAATCTATTTGTCTGGAGTATCCAAAACATTGGAAAATCGCAGTCAACTGGAATTGAAATTTACGATGAATCACGAATTAAGATCGGAAACGGGTTTCTTGGTCAAACGGCCAATTTCACCTTTCAAAGTGCTATTGATCTAAGTAATCGAAATAGTTCAGTTTATAGAAATCAATTGACCTACATTCCCTTCACCAGCGGAAGTTTCGAGCTGGATTGGTCGCAAAAAAACTGGACTGTTTATTCCTTGTTCATGTTTCAGGGATTCCGTTACGCATTGCAGGAAAACATTCCTTCCAATATTGTAGACGGTTATTATACCATTGATCTTGGAAGTTCTTATAAGTTCAACTTCAAAGCACACCAGCTCAAATTGAATGTTTCCCTGAAAAACATTACGAATCAGTACAATCAGTATATCCGTTATTTTGTTCTACCAGGATTCAATTATCAAATAAAACTGACCTATGCGATATAAAAGCCTCGATTTAAGAATTTTGCTGAAGTTCACGTTTGTTTTTTCGATTCTGTTCTTAGCTAGTTGCAAGAAGAAGCATACTTCGGAACCGGAACCAGAAGCTCCGAACAATTTGACAGGTGGAATTCTTGTCTTGAACGAAGGGCTTTTCAATCACAACAACGCTAGTTTAAGCTGGTTGAATACATCAAGCGGAGAAAGTATTTCGAATTTCTTTGAGCAGAAAACCAATCGTGGTTTAGGAGATACCGGAAACGACATGCAGCGTTACGGAAACAAAATTTACATCATTGTGAATGTTTCCAGCACGATTGAAGTGATGAATGCCTCAACAGGAAATTCCATCACACAAATTAGCATGATGAATGGGACAACTCCGAAACAACCACGTTTCATTACCTTCCACGGATCAAAAGCATTTATTACTTGTTACGATGGTTATGTGGATGTTCTCGATACAGCAAGTTTAGCTATTACGCAACGAATTCAGGTTGGAGCAAATCCTGAGGGAATGGCCATCAGCAATAACAGATTGTTCGTTTGCAATTCGGGCGGATTGAATTTCCCGGATGTTGATTCTACCGTTTCTGTCATTTCACTAAACACGTTAACAGAAGAAACGAAAATCGCGTGTGGACCAAATATGGGCGACATCGCCGTTGATGCAAGCGGTGAAATCTATGCCATTTCTCGTGGTGATTACGGTTCCGTACCGGCACGTATGCATCGTATCAATCCAGTTTCGTTAATAAAAGAAGAAACTTTCACCTTCAATGCTTCATCCATTTCGGAATACGGAAACCAATTTATCATTGTGAGTTCTAGCGGATCAACTGTTCATACACGATTGTTCAATCCAGCAAGCGAAACCATCAGCTCTACAGATTTCTTTGATCTCACAAATGTGGAAACACTCTTTGGAATCCAATACCGAGCATCTAATAATAAATTCTACATCTGCGACGCCATGGGCTATACCATCAATGGCAAAATTCACATTTTCAATACATCCGGAATTTTAGAGCAAACATTTTCAGTTGGTCTAAACCCAAATAGCATTTTATTCTATGATTAAATATTTACCACTTCTGTTCATCTCGAACTTCGGTTTTTCGCAAAGTTTCGCTCCATCGCCAGATAGTGTTGGAACAACGGCAATTCATAAATCGAGTCCATCTTTTATTGCCTGGGCAACCGGAGGAACAATCACACGCGGCTTTGTAAACATCAACGATACAACTGTGACCTACGATGATTTGAATCATGCCAGTTACGGCGATTTGGATGATGCTTTTGGAATGGCGAATGCAACACAAGTTGTTTCATTGGGTGACAGCGGCGTTGCTACTCTAACCTTCGATTATGTGATTCAAGATGGTCCGGGGTTCGATTTTGCGGTTTTTGAAAACGGTTTTGTAGATGGATACATGGAATTTGCGCATGTTGAAGTCAGCACAAACGGAATTGACTTTGTACGCTTCCCCTCCACTTCTGAGATTCCATTGGCTCCACAGCTTGGCAACTCTTCCATTTCAGATTGCAGAATGGTTAACAATTTAGCAGGAAAATACCGTGTGAACTATGGGACTCCATTCGATTTGAGCGAATTAACCGGTTCTCCCAATCTGGATTTGCAAAACATCAACTTCGTGCGTTTGGTTGACGTTGTCGGCGATGTTGATGGAGAACACACCACTCTTGATGGTTCCGGAAATCCAATCAACGATCCATTTCCAACAGAATTTCATTCTGGAGGATTTGATTTGGACGCGATTGGAATTATCAATGGAGTTCTTGGAATGAAAGAAGAATCGGTTTTGAATTTTACAGTTTCACCCAATCCAGCAAACGAATTTGTGACTGTTCAGTCGGAAGAAAACGGAAGTATCCGAATTCTTGATCTAAACGGAAAAACCTTATTCGAAACAACACATAACACCCTCACCACCATATATCTAAATCAATTTCAAAAAGGAATCTATTTGCTGCAATTAAATGTGAATGGAACTAGCGCTACAGAGAGACTAATTGTGGAGTGATAGCATTCTTGGTATGAAAAGGAATGTCTGATTCGATAAGGATCGGACATTTTTTGTTTGAAAAACAGTTTACTTGGAATGATAAAAAATAAGAAACGGTTGTAATGTACTGACCCTTCAACTCTTTAGATGCTCATCAAGAATGGATTTCAGTTTAAGATTGTTCTTTGAATTGAGTGTTGCCTGCCTTATTCACTATATGAATCAGTGGTCTTTTGAACATCACTTGTTGGAATGATTTAACCAAAGAAGCCCAACTTTTGGGTAGGCTCAGCTTTATAACCTTTATATTTCAATTTCTACTTTTTCGTTCTCTGTAATGTTCATCATCATATTGTAGTGTCCTTCGTGTTTCGTCAATATAAAAATATCTTTAAAAACGTTTTTATATGCTTCAATTGTCCTGTCTTGAAGTTCAACATACAAGTCGTCATTTATACTGTGTGAACCGTCATTTATCCACGAAATCAATGAACGACAAATTTCTTGTTCTTCTTTGGTTTTAAATTTTAGGATTAAATCATCGTCTCCATATTTGCCTAGTAGCTTGAAATAATTTTCAATTATTCTCCGCATTATGTTTTGAATTGTAAGTGTTGATTTGACTTCATCACTTTTCAATTCTTGCCATAGAAGTTCGTATGAAGATTGAATTGGATTATTCATTTCAAAACTCTGTAAACTTGTAACCTTTTCGTTTTTTCTCAAAATCCAAAAGTTTGTCTTATTACAAGTTTTTGTCCTTCCGTCTATGAAAGAAACTTCTTTGTGAAAATAGACGTTGTGAGTTAGCAATATTAATTGCCGTACATTCCCTTTGTCTTCTTTGATGCCTTTAATAATGTATTTGATGAGCGTGCTTACAACAAATAAAACATTGCTATCTAAACTTGAAATTGGGTCGTCAATTACCAATACTCTTTCGTTGTTTACCTCATCTTCTGAAACACCACCTTTTGTCAATTGCAAGTAATACAGAAAAGTAATGAATGTAATTTCTCCTTCACTTAGCGTTGCTTCAGCAATAGTTCCGTCTTCACGTTGAATTTGATAAAAGCCATCTTCTTGGGTAGGAACAATTTCAAAATTTAAAAAACCATAGGATTTTAATATTCTGTTTATTTCATCAATAGTAGGTTGAATACTTGTAACATTCTTATTTAGGCTTTTTATTTCAGCATCTAATTTTTTGTATTCGTCCTGTTTAGTTTTTAGCTGTATTTCTAAGCTTTCGATACCTTTTTTTAAACCGTTTCTTTTTCCGTTGAAGTCAATAATATCTGTATTGTGAGTTTCAATTAAGAATTTCCAAACAGCTTTAATCAGGTTACTTTTTTCAGTCGCAAAGTTTGCGACAATGTCATTATGCGTTTTAATTTCAACGTTAGCTTGATTGATTAACTCGGATATTAAATCAGCTTGTTCCTTAATCGAAATTATCTCAATACTTCTACTCGGTTCTTTGATTTTGTTACTTACAAATTCGTTATTTGTTGTGTTTTGACTTATCAGTGTTTTTAAGTAAGCTGAAAACTTATCAATCCCGAGTTTGGTATTACTTAAAGCCTTTTGATTGACTTCAATTCCGTTTAGCTCGTTTATTATGTTTTGATTTAAAGTGTTGAATTCTTGTTTTAATTCCTTTAGTTGCTTGATGTCGTTTAAATACGTTTCATCGAAAAAGCTCACTAACTGTGCTTTAAAATTGTCTGTTATAGTTTTTTCTTGGCAAAAGGGACAAGTGTCACCTTGAATATATTCTCTACCTTGATTAACCCAATCGTTAATGTTTAGTTTCTGTATCAACTTGGCAATATCAACATCAGCTTTACCAACAATGATCTTCTTCCAAATTTCATTGGTTTCAATTTCTAACACTCTCTCAAATGAGATTTGGCTTATTGGTTCAATTCTTTGTGGCTGTTCACCAAAAATTGTTTCAGCTTTGGCTTTTAGATTTTCAAGGGTTTCTAATTGTTCAGTGTTACTTGAAAATTCATATAAAAATTTGTTCTTGAATGATTCTTTCTGGAGGAAACCAGAGAACGCTTCTTTAAACATAGTTTCATTTTTCTTGTAAACTTTTGTCCAAGCAGCTTCTTTAAATTCGTTTTCTAATTTTTCTACCTCAGCTTTCTGTTTATCTAACGTATTTCGTTTTTGTATTCCTTCAGCTTTAATAACTTTAAGTTCTTCGTTCTTTTGTTCGATTAACTTAATTTGTTCTGCTGTAGCTTCGCCAAGTGTGAAAACACCATTTAGTTTTCCCTTTCCAAAATTTCGATCTCTAAATTCTTTATTGTAAACCAAAATATTTAAGGTTAAAGCATTTTGCCAAGTCAAAGAACTATAATTGTATTTTGGGGCTGAATTGTCGTGGGCAAAGTTTGAAATTGTGGTCTTTCCGCAACCATTTGCTCCATATATAAAATTGACTTCTTTCAAGTCGTCAAATTTTACGCCCTGATTGTCATAGGTTGCTACATTTTTTATTTCAATTTGTTTTATCATTCAGTATTTGGTCTATTTAATGCGGTCATTCCAAGGCTTACAACTGGTGCTTATTTGTTGTTATAAGCTGTCTATTCAGACATTTTTTTCAGCTGTCTTTCATTGCTACATCGATTGTGAGAAGTGACAGCTTCAAATTTGATTCTTTTTGCAATACCATCAAGCCCAGGATATATTAGTCCATGATGATATCCAAGATCATAAAGTTGATCTAATATTTCTTTTCTATGTTTTTTATTAATAATGAATAAATCAAACATTCCAAATATATTATCCTGCTTGTTAAATGGTATAAAGTGTTCCTTACCTTGCGGAAGTTCATGTATAGTAAAACAACCAGATTGATTTGTTATTCTTGGAGATATGTGGTGTGGAAATATTATAATCCCACTTTTTTCTAATGTCAATCTTTTATCAATTCGCGTACTTGTAGGGAAACAATTATTTGTCGATGGAAATCCATAACACCATACAGCACTATTTTCAGCATTTGAATTGTAATTCTCAACAGCAAAGAATAATGCAATGAGTGGGTTCATAGACCAGTCTAAAAGTCTAGTGGGGAGTCCATGATGTTGAGCTAGAGAAATAAGTTCAATATCATCTTCTGATTTAAATTCATTAAAAGGTCTTGCTTCTCGTTGAAATATATTGAGCATATACTCTTCCAAATCATTCCAATTTGTAAGAGTCTCTTTAATATTAATTCTAAAAAGTCCCGGAATTAAATCGTAAGCTTCATCCTCTTGGCCTCTGAAAAACCACTGGGCTATATTTTGTTGCTCAAAGGATTGTATGTGAGCTAAATATTCAGATACAGATTTGATTTCTATTTTGTCCATAAAGTATGGTTGCTTATAACTCATTTACAAACGCAACTCTATACCGTTTACTCACAAAAACCTCGAATTCCTAATCTAGTTGGTCTTCAGTGAATATTTCTAGTGTGTTACGCCTTTCCCAAATATAACAACATTTCTTTTTCGTAGAATTAGCGGTTTTCCTTAGAATTCTCTTTTTCTCATTCTCTCTGAGGTTTAATAAAAAAGCTGGTTATAATAAACCGCTGAGACAAGGAGAGAAGGAGTTGAACAAATACTTTTTGTAAAAATTTGCTCTCAATACATCCGAACATGTAATTCTCTTCATGTTAAAAACATTTTACCAATTTTCAATTATTATTGAAAGTTTTGTATACATTTGGAACTATGGAACTTGAACAAGCAAAACAGCAATTTATTCAAACCTGGGGAAACTTCGGAACCCAGTGGGGAATCAATAAATCTATGGCGCAAGTTCATGCTTTGTTGTTGGTCAGCGAGCGACCACTTTCTACCGAAGAAGTGATGGAGCAGTTGTCTATTTCTCGTGGAAATGCGAATATGAATATCCGCGATTTGATTAACTGGCAATTGGTTTACAAAGAAAGCGTGGTTGGTGATAGAAAAGAATATTTCCGCGCCGAGAAAGACATGTGGGAAGTAGCAAAACGCATTGTTCGCGAACGCAAACGCAGAGAGATTGAACCTTTGCAACAACATTTGGCTGAACTAAAAAAAGTAGATCAGTCTTATGAATCAATTTCCTTTGTTGCAACCATTGAAAATATTGAACGATTGGTAACAAGACTGGATAGTTTATCCGACACATTGATGAAGGCTGATGAACACGTTTTCTTCGGAAAGATCATTCAGTTTTTCAAATAGTTAAAAAAATTTAGTACAAACTTTCAAATATTACTGAAAGTTTTGATTGAAATAAAACATGAGTTATGAAACAGGAAAATCAGCTCTATTTACTTTACGACGAGGCGTGTCCTCTATGTAATTGGTATACCAAGAAATTTGTAGCGTGCGGCTTTATTTCCCAAGAGTCTCGTCTTCCCTATTCAAAAGCGGTAGAAGAAAACGAACTTCAATTCAATCATAACTTAGCGAAAAATAAAATCGCCCTTGTAAATGCCAGTAACAATGATGTTCTCTACGGAATAGATAGTTTACTCTACGTTCTTGGAATTAAAATGCCGTTGATTAGTAAAATCGGACATTGGAAACCAATTCATTTCCTGCTTGAACAACTTTACAGTTTTGTTAGTTTCAACAGAAAAGCAATCGCACCTGTCCATGTTTGTGAAACCAATTGCAGCTGTGAACCAAGTGTTTCTTATTTCTGGAGAGTTCTTTACATTCTCTTTGCAACCGTCATCATTCATTTCAGTGTTGGTTTTTATTTCTTTCACTTTCTAAAAGATCATTTGGTTCAGAATCCAGTTCCCGACTTCGTTCTATTCGGTTCTCAATTTGTATTTCAGTATTTCAGCTTTCGGTTATTAAAGCAACGTGATTTCTATACTTATGCAGGGCATTTAACTACGGTTTCATTGATTGGAGCGTTGTTATTATTGGGTATCGGATTGGTTCTCACACTTCTTCAAAACTTCGGAATAACTATTGAATTGCTCGCTCCACTTGGCTTTGGAGTTGTGTTAACCGTAATGCTTCTCATTCATTATTCCCGAATCAAAAAACTTGGATTTAGCGGATATTTGACATTGAGCTGGATCATTTTTAGAATTTCTATTTACGCATTGGTCTTCAAACTTTATTAAAATGAAAAAAATCATCATCACCGGAGCTTCTGGATTTCTTGGGAAGAAATTACTTCAGGAATTAGCTAAAGCATATAACCAGGCAGATATTGTTGCCATTTCTCGAAATGCTCCAAAGCACCTTCCTGAAAATGCGCGATTTGTTGCTTGGGACGGTCTAACCGCTGGACTTTGGACAGAAGAATTCGAAAATGCGGATGCGGTAATTAATCTGGCTGGAAGATCTGTTGACTGTCGTTACAACGAAAAGAACAAACGAGATATCATGGAATCGCGAAAAATCACCACTCACCTTGTTGGAAAAGCGATTCTCAATTGTAAAAATCCTCCGAAAGCATGGTTGAATGCAGCAAGTGCAACCATCTACGAACATACCGAAGACGCTCCGAATACGGAAGAAAGTACCAGAATTGGTCATGGATTCTCCGTTGAAGTTTGTAAAGCATGGGAAGAAGCGTTTTGGTCGTACAAAAATCAGGGCATTCGACAAATTGCGATGCGAACCACCATTGTTCTTGGCAAAAATGGAGGTGTGACTGTTCCTTTGAAGACCTTAACTAAACTCGGAATGGGTGGAAAAATGGGTTCTGGAAAACAATGGTTCAGCTGGATGCACGAAGAGGATTTTTGTCGTGCAGTGATTTTCTTTCTCAACAACGAAAAATGTGAAGGACCTTACAACATGGCGGCCCCAAATCCACTTCGCAACAAAGAATTGCATCAATTGATTAGAAAAACATTAAAGGTTCCGTTCGGAATTCCGCAACCCACCTGGTTATTGAAGTTTGGAGCAATGCTCATTGGAACGGAAACGGAATTGGTTTTGAAAAGCCGATATGTCATCTCCAAACGACTTCCGGAAGAAGGATTTCAGTACAAATTCCCTGATATCGAAGGAGCACTGAAGGATTTGTATCAGAAACCAGAACAGGTATAGTTTAACCACATAGAGACATAGGTCACATAGAAAGTAACTCAAAGATCTATGTGTTCTATGTTCCTATGTGGTTCTATGTTGTTCAATTCTGACTATGCTTTAGCTATACGTCAGTTGGTGTATCCTTCTTTACAATTTCGGCACCTTTGGCTGGAGTTATTTCGTGACCATGAAACAAAGCATATTGCTTGGTAAATTCGGCACCAAAAAACAAGATCATACAAGAATAGGAAACCCATAACATCACCAATACAATGGATCCGGCAGCTCCGTATGTGGAGCCCGGATTCGCTTTTGCGAAGTAAATTCCCAAAGCATATTTTCCAAGAATGAACAGTAACGTGGTCACCATGGCACCAATCCAAACGTCCTTCAACTTGATTTTAGCATCGGGGAGAATCTTGAAAATCAATGCAAACAGCACGGTGATAATTCCAAACGAAAGCGCAAACCCCAGAATACGAAATACGAACGGGAGAAAATCTTGAGCGCTCTTCTCTATTACTTGACTCAACGCCTCCAACCCAGTGGTAAGTAACAATGAAATCAACATTAGAAATCCAAGTGACAACACCAATCCAAAAGAAAATAACTTGGTTTTAATCGTCTTCAACCATTTTTTCTTTGCCACTATCTTTACTTCCCAAATCTGATTCAGGGAAGTCTGTAATTCTGTAAACATAGCCGTTGAACCTACAATCAAGGTCACAAAACCGATAACTGTCGCCAGAATAGACGTCTTTTTTTCAGAAGCGTTTGCGATTATCGTTTCTATTGATTCAGCTGTCTCTGTGCCCAGTGCCGATTGAATCTGATCTGAAATTTTACCTTGAACTGCTTCTGGTCCAAATGCCAGTCCAGCAACGGCAATAACAATCACCAACAATGCAGGAATTGAAAAAACAGCATAATACGCCACTACTGCGCTTTGTCGAAATGGATCGGCTCCAAGCCAAGCCTGTGCTGTTTCCTTTGTAATCTTCCAAAGATTGCCAAAATACTTTTTCCTTTCTGCCATAAAACCACACAATATTCAATCTATTTTATGGGTTTCCACTCTCATTTCAAAAGAAACTTACTCATTTCTGTAAATAATGTAAGTTTCTATCATATTTCTACAAATAAACACCTAAACAAAGCATCCAAATGAAATTTAACAACAGAGGATCATAGGTCACATAGAAAGGCATTTCCAAAACTATGTGTTCTAGGTCTCTATGTGCTTAAATCTCGTGTCTCAAATTCCAATACTGGCTTCAATCTCTCA
>CAMLHZ010000026.1 GCA_946480085.1 uncultured Flavobacteriales bacterium | reverse complement strand
GTCTGTTCCCTTTGCTATCGGTAGAAACAGTTTTGTATTCAGTATGAATTTCACCAAAAGAAAAACGTGTATCGCCAAAAGTTCCTGTAATTGTATCTTCAGCACGCAATCGATCAATACTTCTGGGAAACAATGCACTTGCATGATATTCCGGCATCAATCCACGATTAGCATCATAAGAAAGACGATCGTCAACGGCATTTACAACTGCAGGAATCACTTTTGATTTGAAATCAAACACAAACTGTTTTTTGAAACGGGAATGTGCTATCCCAAGCCAAATTGCCCCGCCAATTAATCCTACACCCGTAATTGCAATTGCCGGACCTATAGAGTCAGGGATTAAAAGTAAAGCCAAAAGGGCTAATGGAAGTGTTATTACTGCAAGAATCAGAAAGCGTTTCCAGAACACTTTTGTATAGGCAATTCTTCTTTGCTCTAATTCACCAAGAACACCTGTACTTAGTTTTTCGTATAAATCGTTTACTGACATTGTAAGCTAGATTAATCGTTAAACTCGAAGTAGGTCTTTTTCGTCCAGCCATTTCTATTGGCAATGATGGACGAAGGAAATTTCAGAACAGCATCGTTGTAATCCTGAATAGCCACGTTGTAAGAACGACGGGCAGCCGCCAATTGTTCTTCCATTTCATTGATACTTCTTTGCAACATCAGAAACTGATCACTTGCCTTTAAATCCGGGTAAGCTTCAGACTTAATAAAGAAGCTTGAAATGCTCTCCCCCATTTGTCGATTTACCTTTGCCAAAGCTTCAGCTTCACGAGGAGTAGAGCGTAATTCAGTCAATTTCTGAAGCAATTCGCTTTCGTGTTTCATGTAACCATCCACACAGCCCATCAATTGAGGAATCAGATCGAAACGTTTTTTTAGCATCACATCAATTGTAGAAAAAGAAGTGTCCACCTGGTTCGACTTTCCGATGAGTCCATTTTTCAGCGTTATTGCAGTGATTAGGATGATGAGTAACAATACTCCAACAGCAATTCCGATAGGCAATAGTAATTCCATGCGTTAATTTTGTCCGAACTTAAGAATTGGATTTTGATTTTGGTAGAATTGTTGAAAATTTCATCTCGACTCCGCTCGATGACCAACGATTTCCATGTCCCACAGATGCATGTAACATAATCATGAACAAAAAATCCTGGTTCCGTATGTACGAGACCAGGATTTCATATCTAGTTTCAAAACTCTACTTCTGGTATTCCAAAAACGTTTTTTCGATAATGGCAACACATTCCAATAGTTGGGCTTCTGTCATTACCAACGGTGGTGCAAAACGAATGATATTTCCGTGTGTTGGCTTCGCTAACAATCCGTTATCCTTCATGGCAACACAAAGGTTCCATGCTGTTTTACTGTCTTCCGTATCATTGATTAAAATCGCATTCAGCAATCCTTTTCCTCTAACTTTAAGAATAAGATCTGTTTTAGCGATCAATTCATTCATTTTTGAACGGAACAATTCTCCTAAGTGTTCAGCATTTTCAGCTAATTTCTCATCACGAACAACTTCTAAGGCAGCAATAGCAACTCGAGCAGCAATTGGGTTTCCACCAAAAGTAGAACCGTGCTGACCTGGTTTGATTACCATCATTACATCATCATTCGCCAAAACTGCAGAAACTGGGTAAACACCACCAGAAACAGCTTTTCCAAGAATCAAGATATCTGGTTTTACATTTTCATGATCAACGGCCAACAACTTACCTGTACGTGCAATTCCGGTTTGAACCTCATCAGCAATAAACAAAACATTTACTTCTGAACACAGTTCTTTTGCTTTTGCTAAATATCCTGCATCCGGAACATAAACTCCAGCTTCACCTTGAATAGGTTCCACTAAAAACCCTATTACATTTGGTTGTTTCAAGGCTTCTGCCAATGCATTTGTATCGTTGTAAGGAACACGAATAAATCCGGGAGTAAACGGACCAAAATTCGTATTTGCATCAGGATCACTTGAGAACGAAACAATTGTTGTTGTTCTTCCGTGGAAGTTTTGTTCACAAACTATAATTTGTGCCTGATTTTCTGCAACTCCTTTTTTCTCGTACCCCCACTTTCTTGCCAACTTAATCGCCGTTTCAACAGCTTCGGCGCCAGTGTTCATTGGTAGTACCTTGTCGAAACCAAAGTATGAAGTGATGAATTTCTCGTATTCACCTAGAACGTCGTTGTAAAAAGCACGAGATGTCAAGGTCAACACCTGAGCTTGATCAACCAACGCTTTTACAATTTTGGGATGACAATGTCCTTGATTAACCGCCGAATAAGCAGACAAGAAATCGTAATATTTTTTTCCTTCTACATCCCAAACATAAACACCTTCACCTTTTGAAAGTACTACAGGTAGCGGATGATAATTGTGCGCTCCATACTTGTCTTCCAACTGCATAATTTCCTGAGAGGATAATTTTTCCATTGTTTCCATAAAATTTCAAGTTACAATTTGTCCTGCTCATCACGGAGAGCATTCATCCTTTCCTCATTTGCAGACAGGCAGGAGAGAAATCATCCTAAAAAAGATTAGACAAAGATAAGCGGGAGCGCCTAAAATTCCAAGAATGCAGCGCGTGATTTCAAGTACTAGATGAAAATTGCTTCCAAATTTTATGAGAATATCCTATCTTTGCTTAAAATTTTTTGCGCTTGGCTACAGTACAATTTGCACAGCCGAAGGGTGATTTCTTCAAGACTCTTCGCAGTTCAGTAAACGGATACTTTACAGAGAACAACATCAATCCAACAGGTAACGCTAAGTTATATTGGAAAGCAGGAATCATTATTACAGCTTACATTGCAACATATACGGCGATGGTGGCAACTCCAATTCCTTTGTGGGGATTTTTAGGTTTAACGGCTGTTCTTGGATTTGTTCAAGGATTGGTTGGATTCAACATTATGCATGACGCATGTCACGATTCATTCTCCACTAAGAAAAATGTAAATTATTTCTTTGGACTGTCGATGAATGCACTAGGAACTGATGCCCACATGTGGCGTCAGAAACACAACATTGTGCATCACACTTATACGAACGTAGACGGAATTGATGACGATATTGCAAAGACACCTTTCCTAAGAATGAGTGAAACGCAAAAACGATTCAAAGCACACAAATATCAACACGTTTACTTAACGTTTTTATACGGAATTTCAACGTTTTACTGGATTACTTTGAAAGATTGGGAAAGTTATTTCAATCGCAAAGAATTCAATGTGAAAGTAGAAAAAATGAAATCCATGGATCATGTCATTTTTTGGACTACGAAAATTATCTACTTCGGTTTATACATTGGAATTCCATCCATGATTTTTGGATTCGGGTGGGCACTTCTTGGATTTGTGACTATGCACTTTGTACTTGGTTTGTTTATGAGTTTCGTTTTCCAATTGGCTCATGTAGTTGAGAATGTTGAATTTGAACACAGCCATGGCGAACACACGGAAATCAATACGGAATGGGCAGTTCACCAATTGAATACAACAAGTGATTTCGCGGTAAACAACAAATTGGTTACCTGGTGTTTGGGAGGTTTGAACTTCCAGGTTGAGCATCACTTATTTCCTCGTATTTCTCATATTCACTACCCGGCAATCCAGAAAATTGTGGAAGGTGTTTGTGAGCAATTTGATGTGGAATACCGTTCTTATCCTACAACACGCAAAGCGTTGGCCTCTCACTTCCGTCACATGAAACGTTTGGGGAACAAAGATGTTCTTCAACCACAATTCATTGTAAAAGAGGAAAAAATTGCCGTAGAGGTTCGAGAAGAAGAATTGGAATTGGTGGATTAATCAACATCAAGAAAATATGTGAAAGACCTGTTCTATTTAGAGCGGGTCTTTTTTTGTTAGCAGTTTACCAAACTTGAAAATCGTCTGTATAACTTAATCACCGTATCCATAACGATAATCGTCTTTCTTGTTTTTCCAACCAAAGATCTTCACGTAGAAATTCGTACGTAATACCAGATTGTATTTCACTTCGTTGATTTGCTCATATGTTGAACTCGCGTTTTCATGATACCTTGCTTCCCAGCGTGTTTCAGTTCTTTGTCTGAATCCAAGACCAATATCTCCTCCAATCGGACCAGAGGTGAGAAATCCAAAGACAAATCCGGCATCATAAAAATCTCCGCTAATTCCAATCAGATCATTCTCTTTAATGGGAAATTTATCCTGGTTGTAAAGCTTTCTTCCACCCGTTTTGTACATCAACGAAACATAGGGCTGAACTCCATAAAAGTCAAAACAAAATTGCGGATACCACTTTAACTGAAACGCCCAATAGTTGCGGGCATCGTACTGAGAATATTCATTGTAGTCCTCCGGATATTCAGGAATATCATGAACCTCTTCTTCTACTCTTGTTCTGTAATTGACATAATCCGCTGAAAACGCAAATTGATGATCGATTCTATATTCTCCACCGATAGAAAGTCCTCGAAGCCAGTAATCCTCGATGATCACCATCCCCAATGCTTTGGCCCGAAAAAACAATTCGGATTGTGGGAGACCACGAACTTCGGTTTGAGCAAACGCGCTGAAGGCTGAAAAGAAAATGAATGAGCTGATTACTAAAAACTTCATTGGTTGAATTAGGTTTCTAATCTAGATATATTCTATCGAATCTCAAAAGACTAAATCTATCTTACGCACAAATTTTATTATGGTCACCTAATCAAGGTGACGTGTCCTTCCAGCTGCTTTGTTACGATCTCACCGATCTTTACAGAGATTTGCCAGGTATAAACGCCGTCTGGAACGATTTGTCCGTTATACATTCCATCCCAAGTTGAATTTCCGTTTTCAGCCGACCAAATCAATTGTCCCCAACGATTGTAAATATCGAAGGTGTGAATAATTCCGAAAACGTCTGAAGGTGCAAATCCGTCGTTGATTCCATCTCCATTCGGAGTGAAGGAGTTGGGAACGTAAAGTAAATCCTGGGTTTGAAATGAAATGGTTTGAGAATAACTGTCCTCGCAACTATTGGTATCTACAACATTCAACGTTACAACAAAACTTGCCGCTTGCGAAGTCGTATATGTTGGATTTTGAAGATTACTAAATTCATTAGCTCCAATACTCCATGTCCATTGGTCAATTTCACCAACAGATTGATCCTGAAATTGAATTTCCTGATCCAATTCAGGAATATCCGGAGTGAAGTCAAAATCAGCAATCGGACTTCCGTAAACCGTGATCGCATTTGTGAGTGTTGTATCCAGGTCGCACCCTGCTGCGCTAATTGCACTCAGAGTGATGTCATAGATTCCAGCATCGCTATAAGTATGTGAAGTATTTTCGGTACCAATGAAAGTTCCATCGCCTAAACTCCAGATCCATTGAAAAACGCCGGCACTTCCACTTGAAGTAAAATCTATGGAAAGTGGCGAACAACCAACGGAATCTGAAAGTTCGAAACTTATTTCAGCCGTATCGAGCGTTACAACAATTGAGTCCGTAGATTCGGTACAACCCCCAACACTTACTTGAACCCAATAGGTTCCGGGAAGAGTTGTTGTCAATATTGAATCTGTGCTTCCATCCGACCACAAATAGCTATAATCTGCACCGGATGCTATCGGATCAAGCAGAACCGAACCATTCTCGCACAATACTTTATCGCTTCCCAAATTGGGATTAGGTGCTGGAACATCTGGGAGTTGTGGATTGTAATACCATGGTAAACCATAAATTGAACTTCCGGCACCAAGATTAAATCCGTTTTGCACAAACCCGCAACCCGTTCCTGTGCTTTCCGGACTATTAATAACTCCAATAAAATTTGCAGCTGCTGCAAAAACATTGTAGCTAACGTATATCTTATCATTTGGTGCAATCTGTAACTGACCAATTTCACCACTGAATGTTGCAGTAGCAGCTAGTGTTCTGGATGTTGGAATATTCGCCGACGACATGTTATACTGAAAGATCTTAGGTGGCGAAAACTGCGCTACGTACAACTTGTCTCCCGATCTTGAAAATTCAATTCCATAACTAGCATCTGAGAACGTTCCTGCAAATAAAATAAGGTTGTTCGTTACCATTCCGGTAGATTTATCGAAATCGAAAAGAAAAGTTTCTGCATTCGGTTGTGGACGTGTCATTACGATTTTATCTCCAGCTGGATTTGGTTTCATAATTCCAACAATCTGATTGGCGTCAACATCAATTCCAAGATCAGTGACTACAGGTGTTGATGAAATTCCGGAACTGGTTACCAAATAAGCCAGAAAGTTACTGTTGCCAGAATGACCATGAGTAATAATCCAGGTGTCTACACAATTCGCATGCGGAATAGCTGAAATCCATTCTCCGTTCTCAAGATTCAACTGAATATTTTTCACAGAGGCTACAACATCTCCCATTCCACCATTCAATGTCATATCGATTTCAGAATAGGTTAATCCATGATAATCGGGATCAAATGAAGCATCGGTTGCAAGAACATAAAAGTTGTCCGGATTTCCAGGTTTTGGAATAACTAAACATTGAGAACTGGTGTTTCCAAGTAAGCCTGTTCCGTTTGGCATCAGGTTATTTGCTGCATCCCAAACATTTAAGCCATCCGTGTAAAAAAGTCGGGTTCCGGAAGCGTCACTTTGCGTGTAACACGATTCCATAGTTTCAATTTGACTTCCAGAAGTAAGAACTGGATTTCCAGTAGCAAAGCTAACTCCAACATGAGAACCGAAATTCCAATTTTGGTGTTGAGGCTGGGCGAACAAACAAATGCTCGATAAAAGACAATATGAAAGGATAAGTAGTTTCATTGCTTTGCTAACGTTAAAGAAACGAAATATTCTATCCTCGGTTGTTTGTGAAAATGGATGTTTGAGTGAAGTGTAGGAACGGATGATTTAGAAGTCGTTATTAAAATTTCTCAATACAATTGTTACGGACAAAGTATAAAATTGCTCTGTTCCTTACTTCCGAACATTGTTTTCAGTACATAATTTCCTGAAGAATATGATGAAATATCAAGAACGTTAATTCCTTGAGAGATATTACCTTTTTCAACTAGCCGACCCAAAAGGTCTAAGACAATGTAATTACCTGATTGTGCTGAAGGTGAATTTATCATTACAACTTCCATATCAATATTCTGTGTGACTTCCACTTCACTATCTACGGACTCATCTTCTGAAGGCGGGGCGGACATTCCATAGATATCTCCATAAAAGGTGTTCTCACAAACCAATTCCAAGTACCCAACTTCCATATTACAAGTATAAAAACTAGTGTTCATTCCCAGGTAAAGTTCACCAGTTGCATCATCAGCCATAAGACCATAACATGCATGAGGCAAACCCGAAATGTGCTCTAAGGAAAATGGGGAAAGATTCACTTTCTTAAGTGTGGCCCATCCCTTATCAATATCATTCAAGGTAATATACAATTCGCCATTTAAAAATTCAAGGTCACCGGAAGCTACATAACCAAGGGAGAATAAATCTGCAATCTCTTCCGTTTCACCTGTACTGATATTGTATTTGTACAGCTTGTATCCTGCACCATACAAATTGCCTTTCCCATCTCCAACTAGAGCTACTGATCCGTTAAATACCTCTGTATTTGGTATATTGATCATCACACCGGTTTTAATATCGGAGAAGAAGAGACTACCGAATCTGTGAATTCCATATAACACACCTCCTTCAAATGCAATATCATTGGCTGCAAAATCTGAAAGAACTTTTTCTGTTTCACATGTTCCAAGATCTACCCGCAGTAATTCATCATGGTTTCCATCAACTGTATAGACAATTTGTGAGTACGTGAATTTTGAAAACGACAAGACGATGGCTAAAAAAATAAACAAGGCTTTCATACTTGTTAGAACGTTTGGTTAGGAGAATTGGTTGGCAACTAAACTAATTTGTTATCAGGCATTCAAATAGTCCTCCCCGTTATCCCCCATGTCTGACTGCAAACAAGCAGGCCAAAAATGGGGAGAAAAAAAGCGCTTCTCCACCTATACAAAAAAGGGGGAAAACAAGTCCTCCCCCTCAATCCCCTCGGAAGAGGTAAAATTAGAATCTCCTAAAACAACGTCGGTTGCTCTTCGTCATCATCCGATTTGGTCATGTCCCACTCTATAGTTGGTCCTGCGTCTTCGGAATCTTCTGTTTCCTCATCAGAATTCGTGATTTCCAACGGAATTTCTTCCGGCCAAGGCTCGTTTCCTTCAATTGGATGTGTAAGAACGATTTCTTTCACTTTCAACTTCGTCAACTGATTCCCTTGCGACTTCATTCCTTTCACATCAATAAACGGAGCAAGTGCCACTTCGTTATCTGGCAGGTTCTTGGTTTCGCGCAACAACTTGTTGTAAACAATACGAACTATTGGTTCTTTAGCAGTTGAAACACAATCCAAATACGAACCTTCGGATTCAGAAATGAAGGAAACACGCTTATCTGTTGTGATTTCACATGTAAATCGTTTCACATAGTGCATTTCCTTTGCACCGTCATAGTAAACCGCAGAAATTGGTCGTTCCGGAACCCATTTTTCAATGTGAATCATATCTTCATCAAAGTGATTCGCTAAATCGAATGTCGTTAAACGATAGTCTCCGTTTTTGTACAAGGTCATGATTCTGTCTTCGCCTTTGAAAGCGCCAAGGAATTTACCTCTACCTTCATCGTTTAGGCGACCAACAACAACATCGTACCAGATTTTACGCGACGCCAACGTGGAACCGCCAACTTCTTTCTGGGTAATTTTTTGTACAATTTCCTTTGTCACACGGTTTCCACCTGATTGACGACCTTTGATCAACAAATCTCCCAAATCGATATCGAAACGCAAACGTTTCAAGTGCGGACGCGGACGTAACATCACTGTAACCACTTCTCGCTCGCCATTCGGGTGAACAGAGAAATACAACAACTTAGAACCTTTAATTCCGCGTGTTAAATCGTATTCCGTATCGCGTGTTACCGAATTCACAAAGAAACGTTTCATCATGGTAGAACCACCGGTTCCATCCTGATACATCACGTGGTAAATCGTACGCTTATCGCCTTTTTTCCAAACGTCGGCATGTACAATTCCTTTACCAACGAATTTCTTCTCCGTAACCTTGGTAACAATGAATTTTCCAGTGTCGAAGAACACAATAATGTCATCAATCTCAGAACAATCGTTCACGGCTTCGGTTTTCTTCAATCCCCAACCAATGAATCCTTCTTCTATATCAACGTATAATTTTTTGTTCGCAATAATTACTTTCGATGCCGTAATGTTGTCGAACACCTTCATTTCCGTCTTACGCTCTTTTCCTGCTCCAAAACGTTTCTTCAGGTCTTTGTAATACTCAATTGCGTATTCGATAAGATTTGCCAAATGACCTTTCACTTCTTCCATTTCCGCCTCCAGCTTCGCGATTAAATCGTCAGCTTTATCAGAATCGAAACGTGTAATACGAATCATTGGAATTTGTGTCAAACGCTGTAAATCTTCATCTACAATTTCGCGAATGAAGCTTTTCTTGAACGGTTTAAACCGATCGTACATGTATTTAAAAAGTCCTTCTTTATCAGAGTAAAGCTTAAAGTCGATGTACATTTCTTCACGAATGAAGATCTTCTCCAAAGTGGAAAAATGCCATTGTGCCTGTAATTCAGCCAAACGAATTTCCAACTCCAATTTTAGTAGATCAACTGTGTTGTTGGTATTCACTCTCAGAATCTCAGATACACCAATAAATCGTGGCGTATCACCATCAATTATGGACGCATTCGGTGAAATGGAAACTTCACAATCTGTGAATGCATAAAGGGCATCAATGGTTTTATCAGGAGAAACTCCAGGAGCTAAATGAATCACAATTTCCGCTTCAGCAGCTGTATTGTCTTCTATTTTCTTGACCTTGATCTTTCCTTTATCGTTGGCCTTAATAATACTTTCAATGAGTGACGAAGTTGTACAACCAAAGGGAATTTCGTTGATCATCAACGTTTTATTGTCTACCTTTTTGATCTTCGCACGAACACGAACCTTTCCACCACGCAAACCGTCGTTGTAGTTCGTAAAGTCAGCCATTCCCCCATTCAGGAAATCCGGAAAGATCTCCACTCTTTTACCTTTCAGCAAACTGATCGATGCATCAATCAATTCAATGAAGTTGTGAGGAAGAATCTTACACGCCATTCCCACTGCAATTCCTTCAGCACCTTGCGCCAATAGGATTGGGAATTTTACCGGAAGATTGTCTGGTTCTTTATTTCTACCATCGTAGCTCAGCAACCATTTCGTTGTTTTTGGGTTGAAAACCACATGACTGGCAAACTTGGATAGACGTGCTTCGATATAACGAGGAGCTGCTGCACCGTCACCAGTAAGCGTATTTCCCCAGTTTCCCTGACAATCGATCAATAAGTCTTTTTGTCCAAGTTGAACTAGTGCATCACCAATTGACTGATCACCGTGCGGGTGATATTTCATGGTGTTTCCGATAACGTTCGCCACTTTGTTGTAACGACCATCATCCAATTCCTTCATGGAATGCAAAATTCGTCGCTGTACAGGTTTGAAACCATCATACAACGAAGGAACAGCACGTTCCAAAATCACATACGATGCGTAGTCGAGAAACCAGTTCTCATACAATCCATCTAGCGCAATTATATTTTCATCTGTATGTTTGTGATCATCAGGAAGAAAAGCAGAACCTTCGGCACCACCTTCATTTTCATTTCCTAAATCATCATTTTCTGGATCTATTGGTCCAATTTCGTCTTCACTCATACTAAGAAGCCTTTTCAATTGGTTCTACATCGTCTTCTTCCGAAGAACTATCATCCTGCTCTGCATCTTTTTCCACTCTAAGATTATCAATAATGAAATCTTGACGTTCCGGGGTGTTTTTCCCCATGAAGTAAGAAAGAATGGAATCAATAGAAGCCTCTTTACTAAGAATTACCGGTTCCAAACGAATATCGTCACCAATAAAATGCTTAAACTCATCAGGCGATATCTCACCCAAACCTTTAAATCGCGTAATCTCCGGATTCTTTCCTAGTTCGGCAATTGCATTTCTACGCTCCTCTTCGGAATAACAATAAATAGTTTTCTTCTTATTTCGAACACGGAAAAGCGGGGTTTGCAATACGTAAACGTGGTTTCGCTTCACCAGATCAGGGAAGAATTGCAGGAAGAACGTCAATAACAACAAACGAATGTGCATTCCATCGACATCGGCATCGGTTGCGATCACAATATTGTTGTATCGCAGATTGTCCATATCTTCCTCAATATCTAAAGCAGCCTGAACAAGGTTGAATTCTTCGTTTTCGTAAACAATCTTCTTGGTTAAACCATAACAGTTTAACGGCTTACCACGCAACGAGAAAACAGCTTGCGTGTTTACGTCCCTTGATTTCGTGATCGATCCACTCGCTGAATCTCCCTCAGTAATGAACAACGTAGTCAACTCACGTTTCTCGTCCTTTAAATCTGTCAGGTGAACTCTACAATCGCGAAGTTTTTTATTGTGTAAACTTGATTTCTTAGCTCTATCACGCGCCAGTTTACGAATTCCGGAAAGCTCTTTACGTTCGCGCTCACTTTGCTTAATCTTCTTCTCTAACGTATCTGCAACTTCAGGATGGCGGTGCAAATAGTTATCGAGTTTATCTTTCAAAAAGTCGTTTACAAACGAACGCATGGACTTTCCTTCGGGCTCAATTTCTAACGACCCTAATTTTGTTTTTGTCTGTGATTCGAAAACCGGCTCAATTACCTTAACAGCAACAGCAGCCACAATCGACTGACGAATATCTGAAGCATCGTAATCTTTTTTGTAGAAATCACGAATGACTTTCGCGATGGATTCTCTAAATGCACTTTGATGCGTACCACCTTGTGTGGTATGTTGTCCGTTCACGAAAGAATAGTAATCTTCACCATACGTTTTCCCATGCGTGAAAGCTACTTCGATATCTTCGTCTTCCAGGTGAATAATCGGGTACAACGGATCACCATCCATATTGTCTTCCAACAAATCCTTCAAACCGTCTTTCGACTGGTATTTCTCACCATTGAAGTAAATCGCCAAGCCACGATTCAGGTAACAATAGTTCCAGAACATTTTCACCAGGTAAGGTGTACGGAAACCGTACTTCTTAAAGATCGTATCGTCAGGTGTAAACTCGAAATAAGTTCCGTTCACTTCAGTTGTCTTTTCAATTGGAGAATCTTCCACCAATTCACCACGACAAAACGAAGCTTGTTTCTTTTGTCCATCACGAACAGAATAAACCATGAAGTGATCGCTCAAGGCATTTACCGCCTTGGTTCCTACCCCATTCAATCCTACAGATTTCTTAAATGCTTTAGAATCGTATTTACCACCGGTATTGATTTGAGAAACACAATCGATTACTTTTCCAAGAGGAATTCCGCGACCGTAATCTCGTACCGTCACTTTTCCATCTTTTACTTTCACATCGATTTTCTTCCCATTCCCCATTACGAATTCATCGATGGAATTATCGACAATTTCTTTCACAAGAATATAAATACCATCATCGGCAGCAGAGCCGTCGCCCAATTTCCCAATATACATCCCCGGACGCAAGCGGATATGCTCTTTCCAGTCGAGGGAACGTATGTTGTCTTCGGTATATTGATGTTCGCTCATAGTTATTGTTTGCTTGACTTACAAATTTAACTACTGAAAAGAGAGAATTTACCAAGAGTTTGAGCGAGTTATGAACCGAATGATTGTTAATTACACCTCGAAATCCGTTCGGGATTTTCCGAATTCCGTAATAAGCGATACATGAGGAATAAGCCTCATTGCCCTAACTGGCCAAATTCACCTGTTCAACCTCGAGTCAAAACACTTGAAATCAAATGCTTAAAGGTTTGTTTCCTCAGTCATTTGTGCAACCAGCTTTCCCCCTTTGTAATACTGTATCACACTAAAATCAGTACAATCACTTACTAATTTTGTGTCTGAGGCATCAAGTTGCGGATAAAAAAACTCCACACCAACGAAGTACCAATCCAAACGCTCATATCCCTCTGCATTGACCACCTCATCTGGTATCCCATACATTGTTATAGCTTTAGACTTCGGATCTCCAAGTTTTACACCCTGAACACTTTCAAAAAACTCAGCAGATGAATTTTCTACATCCACAGCCTGATTCACAAATCCAGCAACATCCTTCCTTTTCTGAGCCAATGTTGCTGTATCTCCGTTTTCAAGAAGCAGTATCATATTATTTATCAGGCTATCCGGAATTTGATCTTTGTAAAAATGCATCCATCTCTCGATACCGTCATCCCTAGTTGCCACAGTCACTTGATTCAACGAATCATTCTTATACCAGATCTGATTTTCTGCAACAATCTCCCCACTTTTAACCCGCCCCGAATTCCACAGCGCATTGCCTTTAGGCGTGTAATAATAGTCAGGATCAATCATAGAAACGTAAGCTTCAATGAACGGAAGTACTTCTCCTTCGTTAGTAACATACTGTTGAGGAATATATGTATTTGTAAGCTTATAAACATTATTCGGATGCATTCCATCGAAACCAAAACTGTAGCCATATCCATTTCGTCCATCCAGCGTGGAAACTGTCAATTGGTCTGTTTTAAAAACAAACTGAAGTTTAAAATCAGTGATATCGTTGTCTTTCTTTTCGTACACGCCAACCATTCCATTTATCTTCATCACACCGTTTATGCTTCCCCTATTGTAAGAAGGAGCTCCCTGTTCTACAGTTATAGAGAAAAGCGCTTTTTCAGCATTGATCGGACGAATTCTGATGCTTCCAAAAACATCATCTACATACGCTTCACCAAAAGAATAGGTTCCTCCTTTATATTTTAAAGGTGTAGTTTGTCCAAAAACAAGACACACGGAAAACAACATCAAAAACGCAACAATAGACTTTATCATGATTCCATATTTTGGGTTATTCTTTTCAGACCATTCAGAAGTCCATTTCTAATCAGGTTTCCATAACCATCATCCGACAATTCATCAGTAAACGATAAACCAGTTTGATAGTTCTCTAAGGCAAGTGAAGAATTCTTCAAATCCTCATAACATTTCGCAATATTCAAATAAAGTGACGGCAGCGCACCAGAAACCTCATCATTACTTTTGAGCGCATGATTCAACGCAATTTCATCCCACTTCAATTTATCTTCTACGCTATTTTGATGTCGCGCTAAATAATGTGCTGCAACAAACTTTTCAAAATCATTACTTGACTCATTCCAAGCCTGAGTAAAAACAGCTTTTGCTTCGTCATCAACCAACTCCATTCCTTTCGCACAGAGTTGAACTATTTTATTATTTGGGTCAAAATTCACAATTGCTATTCCTCTTTTATGGAAGTGTATTTTTTAATCCAAACACCATCAATTTTCTTAAAGATCACCCAGCCATACACCCCCTCTTCATTCAATCGAAAATCGATTTTAATGTTCTCCGGATTTTGATTTATATCTGTGAACTGAATCAAAAAACCTCCTTTTGTATCGTTTGTAATTCGAGCAGTTTTACCCTGAACTTCAACATCTAAGGGAAAGGAGGTATTGACAGCATAATAGGATTCAACAAAAAACTGACGATCAGGCACCTTATCAAAATGATAGTACTTCGTCAGTTCTTCCATTTTAAGTAATATTTCCATTACACATTTCAAATCGTACTCCTTGATTGAATCATTCACTCCTTGAACTTGTGGATACTTGATCAATCGTTCACGGGAAGAAAATAATGGTCCGGTTTTGCAATAATCATAACGCGTTTGAAGATCAATAACACAGGAATCACCATCAATCAAAAAAACTTTGTCCTCGTTATATGGTTTGCCATCACTTTTTACAAAATGAACATAAATAGTATCACCAGAAACACGATAACTACCTTCATCTACACCCGTTTTGTAATGCCCTGTAACCGTACAAACAACTGTTTTATCAGGCATAAAATCATAGTAAAACCATGTCATTGCCCAACTTCCTTGATAAGTTCCAGATAACGATTGCGCTTTTGAAAACGAGACTCCAAATACAAATAAAGAGAACAGTAGAATCTTCATGTCATTTATCATTTCTCCTTAGCCAACCACGTTTCCAGAAAACGAAAACAAGAATAATCGTTAACAAAGTCATCGCCCCAATTGCATAGAAATAACCATACTCCCACTTCAACTCAGGCATATTTTCGAAGTTCATTCCATAAACTCCAACAATGAATGTTAGCGGAATAAAGATGGCACTGATCACCGTCAATACCTTCATGATCTCGTTCATTTTTTGCCCCTGAACAGCATAATATAAGTTGGCAATACCATCCAACATCTGTTTTTGGGCATCAATTTCCTCCAAAAGTGTAGAACAAGTATCTTTCAACTCCATGAAGTACTGGCAATTTTCTTCAATGATCAACTTGTTCTCAACCCGCTCGATCTGAAGTAAAACATCTCGCATAGGTTGGACCGTTTTCCGCAAATCAATCAATTTACGTTTCTCCCACTCTACCTTTCTCAGCATTTCGGAAGTCGCATGTTTAAATACCAATTTATCAAGTCTGACCGTCGCTTCAGAAATTTCCTCAACAACTTCGATGTAGTTATCATTGATTGCTTCCATCAAACGGTACAGTAAGAAATCAGGGCCTTTAAAACGTATTTTACCACGCTTGTTTTCAATTCTATCACGCACATTCGGGAAGTGACCAGAATGTCCATTTTGAAACGAAACCAGGTAATTATCTCCCACAATGAAGCTCAAACGCTCTTTTACCAATTCGAACTTTTCAGCAGTTGTTGGCAAGGCAGATTCAATGGAAAAGAAAACAAAATCAGGATACTCCTCCAATCTCGGGCGTTTTGTTCCGCAGAAAATCGCCTCCTGAATCAACGTATCAATTCCTAAATCATTACAAATCTTATGAATCGAATCTTTGTCTTCAAGGGAATGAATATTCAACCACATGGTGTAATTCAAATCTTGCAAAGGCTTGAAACGGTCAACGAAATGCGCAGCATCACCTTTTTCAAGATTTACCACGTCACCATTGTAAGAATATAATTGCGCTACTTCATTCATATTTCGAATTTAAGAAAATTGACGAAAAACCCGATAGCAATAAATTGTAAGGTCGAATCTGCATTTATAGACAGACAGGCAGTAATTCTACCCGGCAAATCACTTTAAAGCCTCAATCAATTTCTGCATACTCAAGGCATTTGCTGGTTTCTTCCATGCTGAACGAACCCAATTACGTTCCCTTTTTGTTAAATGCCACGACAAAGAAATACGTTCATTTCGCTCTTCACGTAGATTAAATGCAACCACCTTAAAAGGAAAGGGAGCCTTTCGTCCATAAGTTCGAAGCAATTGATCCTGATCGAAATCCTGAGTTCTCGGAAAATTGGAGAACATATTACCAAAAGGTTCATAGAATTTATTGAAGAAGGAAAAATCCCTCGTTTTATCGTTATTGAAGACCTTTTTCGTGTCGCGAATCTTAACCACAACCACTCCTGAAGTTTCTTTGGCAATCCAATCTTCCAGAGCAATAAGCCAATCAACAGTGGTTTTTGTCCCGAAATTATCACGGGTACCCGCATCCATTATTTTGATTTTGGGATCAGTTGGCAAGGTTGTCATTGGCAGTACCAGCGGAAAAGTAGCATTCATTCGGAGCACAGACGAAAACTTCACTTTATCCACTTGTTTATCTCCTAAAAGAACACGTGCATCTATATTTTCGTACATCGAAGTCAAACCATCAACTTCATTATGGTTATTTAGAAAGCGTGTTCCCATTGTGGAAAAAACAATTCTTCGACCGTCATTGACAACCGAAGGAGTAAACAACATCACTGGTACTTTCCCTTCTTTTTCAGCCTTTCCTAATTCACCAAACGGCTTATCAAAAACAAAACCTGTGTTCTCGTTCAAATCTTCTTCAAATGCAATTGCCCTTGTATAATGATATTCTTCCTCGTTTTTATAACTGGTTTTATATCGAACAAAAATATCATTGGTAGTAGCCGTAAACATCATTCGATTCAAAAGATCGGCGCTTATTTCCTGATAATACTTTTCATCGCAAGTACTTTTAATAAGCCCGTCCAGATGCTTCATGTAAAGCGCACGATAATAAGACGCACCAATCATTCCTCCGGAAGCACCAGTTACCAAAGCAGTGTTTTTCGTGAACGCATAGTTCGTTTCAGCATCCATTTGAGAAAGCACATAATACACCCAGGCTGCGCTTCTCGAACCACCACCAGAAGTATTGACAATGACAAGCAAAGGTTTCTCCTGACTTGTATTCTTTTTCCATTGCTCCAATACCTGAATATAATCTTGCAAATCGCGATTTATTCTGGCAGTATCCGACATTTCTTTTTCAATTCCATCAAAAGAATAACCGTTATTGCTAGAATAATCCATTCCAATGGCTTCTGTCTGAAAATGAAACCACTTTGTATTAACCGATAGCCAATTGACAGTCAAAAGCAATACGATAACGATTGGAACTGTATACCATTTTAACCAGCTGAACAAAGCATTAAACAGCATTAAGATAATGGTCAACAAAAGCACCAAACTACTGGCAGCTGGAATATCAAGCCATCTTGAACCACCTAAAAAACCAAGCATCAGAAAGGTTAAAACAGTTGTAATCTCGAACACTGAAGTTGAAATTCGATTTTGAGTAAAAACACGCTGAAGCAAAGCTGGCTGATAATGTTTTGTAGAACGACACTGCATCACACGTAACCCTCGACCGAAATAAAAATAAAGATCTTCGTTTTGGGTTTTTGACTTATAGTTTCGTCCGTTTTGAATCTTGAGCCAGCGCAATCGTCTACTGGAAACCGTTGCCGACATGTGTTTCAATTCATAGACATTCTTGTTTTTCCTGAAGAAGAAAAGCACGGAACCAACGATAAAAAGTGCCATGCCAATCAACAATCCTAGTAAATAGATAAAGATGTCTGTTGTTGAAGCAAACTCCTCCAGATATTGAAAACGAAAGATCTTAATGATCAGGATCGTTGTAAACATTAAGGGCAACAAACTATTGTTTATACAGAATTTCAGAAACGGTTTATTCACCATTGCCAAAAACGGGAAACTACTTGCCAGTTTTGTATAGGAATAGCTGTGAAAAGCCATCGTAAATCCTCCTAAAGCAAATCCAAGTAGAAAAAAAGAGTAAAATGAAACGCGTTCGTGATATTCTGGTGATAAAAACAAATAGGAAAGACCGAAACCTTTACCAATGAAGTCGACAACAATTCCGAGAAGTAAAATCCAATAAAGCAGACCTAAGCGATTATGCTTCAGGTGCTGCATTAATAATACAAGTGGAAAAAATCTCCGAATATATTCCCACTTCTCCTTCATCATAAAAACTTCTTTTTCTTAAGATACGATTTTATCTTACACGTTGGAACGGCGCTTAATAAAATCCGTTACGAGATAGGCAAGTGTCTTTCCCACCAATTTATCTTCATACCTGCTTGAGGGAGCTGCTTCAGGTAAATGCAAATAACACGCGTTCTCTGATTGTGCAAACTGTCGAATATAAAATCGCGCCTGTTCAATTGTAACACCGGATGGCGTGAATGCACTTGAAGGCATAGAAGCAATTGAATCCATGTCTAACTCCAAACCGAACGAAGCTGATTTTACACTTTCAAAAGTGGTTTTAACATCAGAAGCAAACAAAGCAGCATCATCGATCCAATTCTCAAACCAGGAAACCTGAGCATTCATGGCCTTCAGCTGGTCAATAATAAACTGATTGTTATATGACTGGTGCAAACCAAGCACATAATATTGATCCATTGTCCCGGATTCATAGGCAGTCGAAAATGAATTTCCGGAGTGACGCTCTTCTGTTGTACGGATATCGGCGTGTGGATCGAGATTCACTACTGAAATAGGCTTGTTAAGCGCTTTAGAAACACCATTGATCAATCCAAGCGCATTATTATGTCCGCCACCAATTAAAACAGGAATACCACCAGCAGCAACAATGCTTTCTGTCCAATTGGAAATCAATTCATCCAATTCTTCAATATGTACAGATGAAATAAACTCAATTGGAGCCTCCAGATGAATGGTTCCATGCAAACAAATAGAATCACCAGTCAAGAACTCGTTACTTTGCACATTCACAAAACGACTAATGAACGGTGGAAAACCTTTTTCGGCACCACCCAGACCTTTATTCAGACGCGGACCAATGCTCTCCATAACACCAAGAACATGGAATTTACAACTCTTCCAACTCTCATCGTTTGAAGAATAAAGCGTCACTTTTTCTCCCAACTTCGTTTCACCAGCTCTCTTATCCACCAACGCATCTAACTCGTGCTTCGTAAAGAGCGTATGTATAAAATGATTTGATTCCATATTCTTAAGATTAATCCTTAGTACCCATTAACCAAACAACTCCACAAAACTTGCGGGCGGAGCAATTGGTCTCATATTTTCCTTATTGACAAAAACCAGGGTCGTCTTCCCTTTACAGATCAAATCCTTCTTTGCGTTATGAATTTCATACTCGAAGAAAAGACGCGTTCCTTTCAGTTCCTTTATTAAGGTAGTAACAAAAAGCTCATCATCATAATATGCGGGCTTCAAATAATCAATTTCAAAGTGACTTACCGGCAACATTACACCTGAATCTTCCAATTCCTTATATGAATGTCCCAGCTCTCTTAATGTTTCCACGCGACCAACCTCGAAATACGATGCATAATTTCCATAATAACAGTAACCCATTTGATCGGTTTCTCCGTATCGAACACGCAGTGAAACAGTATGTTGAAATGTTTTATTTTCCATTAATAAATTTGAAGCTTAAAATTCGTGTTATTTTTTGTTGAAAAGTGTAAATGTTTTACAAAAAAACAACTTATTTTTATGCTTACCACGGTGATTACTTAAACTTTAAATTCTTAACATTTATCTAAATTAATAATCAATTCATCGACGATTAATTAAATTTTGGTATTAAAGTTCCATAGAGTTAAAGAATTACTTCAACCCCAGTAAAACTTTTTTAATAATCAACCCTTATCCAACTTTTTTTTTCACTTTTTTATGTAAATATTTGTCCTTATCAAATGGGAGCCTCAATTACTACTGGTTTCCCGCTAGAATAAAGCAACTTTTACAATAAAAACTTTTAAAAAACTGTCTACCCCGATGAGTGCCAACCATGACGCAATATGGAATTCTTGTCTTAAAGTAATTAAGGACAATTTACCTCTTCAAGCTTATAAGACTTGGTTCGAACCAATCATTCCAACAAAACTTGAAGAAAGTGTTCTTACGATACAAGTCCCTTCTCACTTCTTTTACGAGTGGTTAGAAGAACACTATATCACTTTATTGAAGAAAGTAATTAAGAAAGAATTAGGAACCGAAGGACAGTTGGAATACAGCATTGTTATGGAAAATTCTCCGAACAACTCAAATCCTTACACTGTAAAGCTTCCGGCTTCTAACAAGAAAGCTGTGAAGAATGCTCCGGTGAACATGCCAATTGACATCTCTGAGAATCCAATTAAGAACCCATTCATTATTCCTGGATTGCGTAAGGTTAATGTTGATTCTAATCTGAATCCTTCTTATTCTTTCGAGAATTTTGTTGAGGGAGACTGCAACCGTTTGGCAAGATCTGCAGGTTATGCTGTGGCTAACAAGCCAGGAGGAACTGCATTTAATCCTTTGTTAATATACGGTGGTGTTGGATTAGGGAAAACTCACCTTGCACACGCAATTGGAATTGGCGTTAAAAATCAATTCCCGAACAAAACGGTTCTTTACGTTAGTTCAGAGAAATTTGCTCATCAGTTTATTGATGCTGTTCGTAACAGTACAACAAATGATTTCATTCACTTCTATCAAATGATTGACGTGTTGATCATTGATGATGTTCAATTCTTCTCAGGAAAAGAGAAAACACAAGATGTCTTCTTCCATATTTTCAATCACTTGCACCAAAATGGCAAGCAAATTATCCTAACATCGGATAAACCGCCAGTAGAAATGCAAGGAATGGAGCAACGTTTATTGTCTCGCTTCAAGTGGGGATTGTCTGCAGATTTGTCGACACCAGACCTAGAGACACGTATCGCTATCATGGAGAAGAAAATGTACGGCAGCGGAATCGAACTTCCAAGTGAAGTTGTAGAATACCTTGCTTACAGCATTAACACAAATATCCGTGAAATGGAAGGCGCAATGACTTCCCTACTTGCTCAGGCATCATTAAACAAGAAAGCGATTACGCTTGACCTTGCAAAACAGATGATTGACAAGTTTGTGAAAAACACTGCACGTGAAGTTTCTATTGACTATATCCAAAAGGTAGTTTGTGATTATTTCGATCTTCCGATTGAAATGTTGAAATCAAAAACACGTAAACGCGAAGTAGTTCAGGCTCGCCAAATTTCAATGTATTTTTCAAAGAAAATGACAAAATCATCTTTGGCAAGCATTGGAGCTCATTGCGGAGGGAAAGATCACGCAACGGTACTACACGCATGTAGAACGGTTATGAATCTTTCTGAAACTGACAAGCAGTTTAGAGCTTATTTGGAGGATTTGGAAAAGAAATTGACTATCCAATAAGAACTTTAATAAATACCATTCAAAAATGCCCCTGAGATTTACATTTCAGGGGCATTTTTCTTACCTAACCATTACTACTGATGCTACTATAGCTTCTTTAATTTACTGCACTCTTTTTGCGCTGCTGCTACTACTATATGGATTTAAATGTTTCAATTACAAATCTGAGTTGTATACGGAACTGTCCATCCCCAGGAAGATGTTCCTATAAACTCGTCACCAAATCCCCAGGCAGATTCTATCAACGTTCCGCTGCCAATTGTTCGTTCCGTTTCTGCATGAACCGCAACAACATAATTTGATGGGAGATTATTCAAAGAATAACCAAAGGTCACCGATCCTGATATCGGATTATTATAAATCCTCACTTTCGGAAAGGCATTCACATTCGGATTTCCGGAACCATCTATCGGCATGGAATTGTAGGCTCCTGCATATAACTGTATTTTACGTAAACTCCAACCAGCAAACATGTTGTATGTAACAAACAGGCTATCCGAATCATTTGTCATTAATATTTGACCGCAAATCTGCTTTTCCTCTGCAACTAAAGTTGTTGCAATTGTACTGTACTCACAACTCACACAGGTTTGCAAACAATAGTTGGCACCCATCGCCCAATTCGGACCTGGCAAAGACAAACCTTGCCCCCATGCTGTTTCACTTTGCACCAGTTGGCCATTTATGACTTTTCTTGCCTCTACATGAACCGCCACAATGAAACAGGAAGGTAAACCGGCTAAAGGAATTCCAAAACGAAGTACTTTCTTTTTCGGATCCAATGACTTTTGATAAGGAAACTGACCTACTTTGGGGTTACCATTTGGTGTTTGAGGCATATTTGCCAACAAGCCAACATAAACATTTGCAGATTGAATCCACCAGTTTCCTGTTGTCGACAAATCGATAAATAAACTATCTGCAGTGTTGTAAATAGAAACGGAACCAATATCAATTTTTTGTCCCGCTATCAGATTCCCGGTAGACACAGTTCCACATGGAATGATCATCGGTAAAGTGGTTATGCTTCCAGAATTATTGTTGCCACATTTTTCATTTTCAACATTCGAATCGGTAGTTCTGTCTTCGAAATCGAATTTTTTACAAGAGTTGGTTAAGATTGAGACTGTAAGAAATAATGTAAGACCTGAAAAATAATGGATGGCACGTTGCGTAAAGTGTATGTGTGTTTTCATAGTGTAGGTATTAACGTGTCGATGTAAGTTACTGAGACAGAATAAGAAAACCAAAAAAAAATGCAATTATTTTTCGATTAACCGCAAATATATCCCGACGAACATTTTGTTTATGGCGACAAAACAACAATCAAAGAATTAACTCGCTCTCAAAATCGCGCATCAATTCAGTATTTGTAACTTTGGGGTTCAATGAGTAGTTCGAGCAGTAAATACCTCACAATTTCAACAATAAGCGAAGGATTCTATAAAGAAAAGGGATCGAAGTTCATTGCATATGCCATCCCCTGCTCTACTGAAGACGAAGTAAAACAACACATTTCCCGATTACGCAGAGAAAACCCACAAGCTGTTCACGTTTGTACAGCCTTTCGACTGGGAAGTGAAAAGAAACTTTACCGATCCAGCGATGACGGTGAACCTTCCAATTCTGCAGGTCCACCAATCTTAGGACAGATACAATCATTCGATTTAACCAACATTCTTATCGCAATTGTTCGTTATTATGGTGGAACAAATCTAGGTGTTGGCGGATTGATAAACGCTTATAGAACCTCAGCTAAAGAAGCACTAGATAACGCAACAATAATAGAAGACGAAGACCGTATTTTACTCGAAATTCAATTCGACTATGCCGCGTATAGCAATGTGATGAAGCTGTTGAAAGCAGGAAATTGCAACATTATAGAGCAAACCGTAGACAATATTACAACAATGACCGTTTCAATTCCTGAATCGAATCACGAAATAAGAACTCAATTAGAACAACAATATTCCAGAAAATGAATTATCAATTACTAGAACAATTAACCGAAATTCAAGGTGTAGCAAGCGACGAAAGCAGAATCAAAGCTTTTATTCTTGATTATGTTGCAGAGAATTCATCTTCATGGAAAACCCAGCCAACGGTTCTTGATCATCCATGGCTGCAAGATAATGTTGTACTGATCTTTGGAAAACCAACTACGGCAATCTATGCTCATACAGATACTATTGGCTATTCTATTGGCTATACGAACGATTTGATTCGAGTTGGCGGTCCAAGAAACATTGACGGAACACAGTTGGTTGGAATGGATGGTGACAAAGAAATCGAAGCAGAAGTAATGATGATAGAAACAGAACACGGGGATATTCTGCCACATTATGTTTCAACAACTCCTATTACACCAGGCACATTAATGTCATTTGCCCCAAACTTCAGAGAAACAAATGAATATGTTCAATCGAAGTATTTAGACAACAGACTTGGTGTTTTCAACGCGCTTAAAGTTGCCGAAACGCTTGAAAATGGAGCAATTGTTTTCTCAACATATGAAGAACATGGCGGAAATTCCGTTGGATTTATTGCGAAATACCTGTTTGAAAACCATGGAGTTCAACAGGCTTTGATCAGCGACATTACGTGGGTCACTTCGCATGTCACTCATGGCGGCGGTGTAGCTATTTCAATGCGGGACAGCATGTTACCTCGCAAAAGTTACCTCGACAAAATCATTTCCTTAGCAAAAGAAAGTGGTGTTCAGTATCAACTAGAAGTGGAATCCGCTGGTGGAAGCGATGGATCTGTCCTTCAAAAAGCAAGTTTACCAATCGATTGGTGTTTCATAGGCGCTCCGGAAGACAATGTGCACACACCGGATGAAAAGGTTTATAAAAATGATATTGAAGCGATGGTAAGTTTGTATACATACCTAATGTCTCATATGTAAAGACGCGCACTTCGGCTACGCTCAGTGACCAATTGCGTCTTTACAAGTTTATTATCTCACTGCCGACACTTCAGAAATCGTGATAATTTCATAAATGGAGCAATCGCCTTCCATTTTGG
>CAMLHZ010000025.1 GCA_946480085.1 uncultured Flavobacteriales bacterium | reverse complement strand
TTTTTCATTACCTTGTACTTATGAAACAACTACTTACTACTGCTGCAGTTTTATTAACTGGTGCGCAATTGTTGGCGCAAGATTACACTTCTTATTTTACTGGAAATACGCAAGACGTTGTTACAACTCCGTTAGGTGGAATTTGTGTTATGGGAGGTGCCTCCGAACACGATGTGGCTATGAAATGGTTTTTACAGCGTGCAAATGCTGGTGATGTTCTGGTATTTCGTGCGAGTGGCTCTGATGGTTATAACGATTACATGTACACAGATCTTGGAGTAACATTGAACTCAGTAGAAACAATCGTATGTAACAACGCAAATGCGAGCAATGATCCTTACGTAATTTCAAGAATTGCACAGGCAGAAGCCATTTGGTTTGCTGGTGGTGATCAGTGGAATTATATTTCTTATTGGCGAGATACACCAGTTGACAGTGTGATTAACGCAGGAATTGAATTGAGAAATATTGCAATTGGTGGTACAAGTGCTGGAATGGCAATTCAGGGGGAATATTATTTTTCTGCTGAAAACGGAACGGTAACTTCTGCTGCAGCATTGAATAATCCATACGATAATGCAGTGACAGTAGACAATGAGCCGTTTATCAATAATATTCAATTGACTAAAACGATAACGGATACACATTTTGATAATCCGGATCGTGCGGGTCGGTTAATCACTTTTATGGCCCGAATGAGAACGGATCATGGAATAGATTCTAGAGCAATTGCGTGTAATGAATATGTTGCAGTTTGTATCGATCCTTTAACAGGAATGGCGAATGTGTATGGCGATTATCCGAATTATGAGGAGTTTGCTTACTTCTTACAGTTGAATTGTGAGGTGCAAAATAACAATCCTGAAGTGTGTACTGCTGGAAATCCGTTGACATGGAATCAGAATGCAGAGGCTGTTAAAGTGTATAAGGTTCCCGGAACAATGAACGGTGTAAACAGTTTCAATATTTCCGATTGGACCACAGGTTCGGGTGGGGAATGGCAAAATTGGTCGGTGGTTAATGACGTACTATCACAAACAACAAGTACTGCAATTAGTTGCGGTCTTGGATTAACGACTGAGAACTCCATTAGCTTGATCCTGAGCCCAATTCCGACAACCAATGAGTTGATGATTTCATCTGAATTACCTATTGATGTTGTAGAGGTAATTACAACTGAAGGTAAAAGTGTTTTTGTTCACGAACTTGTTGGACAAAAATCAACCACAATAAATACTTCTGAGCTGAACGCAGGTGTTTACTTTCTTCGTGTTATGTCGAATGGAATGGTATCTGAATCCCGTTTTGTGAAAGAGTAGTTTCAAAGGGCAATGAGCTCCGGTTTGTCGAACAATTAGGGAGTCGAAGTATTGTGAACAAAAAGAATCTTATGTTGAAGATCAATGTAAGCAATACAGCGGCTTTGATCAATCTTACAGTAAAAGCGAAGATTATCTAAAAATTCCTTGCTCTTCTGTGTTCTTCTGCGCTTCTCCGTGGGAAATGAAAAAATCGTGTAAAACTATCTTCAATAATTTCACTGAATTTTCATTCACAACTTTATTTTTGTCGAAAGCCTTTTTATGAACGCAACAGAAGCTCAAAATCGAATAGCACAGTTAACAGAGGAATTGAATACGCATAATTACAATTATTATGTAGAATCCAATCCAACGATTTCTGATCAGGATTTCGATTTTCTGTTGAAAGAGTTGGAGGAATTGGAAAAACAATTTCCGGAATTGGCTTCAGATTTGAGTCCAACAAAGCGCGTTGGTGGCGACATTACGAAGAAATTTCAAACGGTTGTTCATCGTTATCCAATGCTTTCACTTTCAAATTCGTATTCCGAAGAAGAGATTATGGATTGGGAACAGCGTTTGAAGAAATTGGCTGAAGGTCCCATTGAATACGTTTGCGAATTGAAGTACGATGGTGTTGCCATTGGAATTCGATATGAAAACGGGAGATTTTCTCGTGCGGTTACTCGCGGTGACGGAACCCAAGGTGAAGACATTTCTGCGAATGTGAAAACTATTCGCACGATTCCATTGACGTTAAAAGGCGATTATCCAGCCGATTTTGAAATCCGAGGTGAGATTTTCTTTCCGAAAGCCAACTTCGAAGCAATGAATCGTCAACGCGAAGAATTGGGAGAACCTGTTTTCGCAAATCCACGTAACTCAGCTTCAGGAACGCTGAAATCACAAGATTCAAAAGTGGTGGCTGAACGAGGCCTGGATTGTTATTTATATGGTGTTTATGGAAACGATTTACCTTCAGAATCACATCTGGACAGTGTTTTAAAAGCGCAATCGTGGGGGTTCAAAGTTCCTCTTCAAAAAGATAGATACATTGAAAAGACAAACAGTATTGATGGAATCATGGATTTCATTCATTATTGGGACAAGGAGCGTTACAATCTTCCGTTCGATATTGATGGAATTGTAATCAAAGTGAACAATTACGACCAGCAGCAAGATCTTGGATTTACTGCGAAATCACCACGTTGGGCTATTGCTTACAAGTTTAAAGCAGAGCGAGTTGCTACTATTTTGGAAGAAGTAACGTATCAGGTTGGACGAACAGGTGCAATTACTCCTGTGGCAAATCTGAAACCGGTTTTGCTGGGTGGAACGGTTGTAAAACGTGCTTCATTGCACAATGCAGATCAAATTGAAAAGCTTGGACTATTCATTGGTGATGAGGTTTACGTTGAAAAGGGTGGTGAGATCATCCCCAAAATTGTTGGAGTGAATGTCGATTCCCGTTCGGTTGGTGCTTCCAAAGTTGATTTTATTGATCACTGTCCTGAATGCAATGCCGAACTGTTCAGAAGAGAAGGTGAAGCGCAGCATTTCTGTACAAACGATTTGGAATGTCCGCCTCAGGTAAAAGGTAGAATGGAGCATTTCATTTCGCGCAAAGCAATGAATATTGATGGTTTGGGTGCCGAAACTATTGATTTGTTATACCAAAAGAATTTGGCACGAACCGTTGCTGATTTGTATGATTTAACCTTCGATCAGGTAGTGAATTTGGACAGAATGGCGGATAAAAGCGCTAACAATTTGTTGAAGGGAATTCAGGAATCTAAGAATATTCCGTTTGAGCGTGTTTTGTTTGCGCTTGGAATTCGATTTGTTGGAGAAACGGTTGCAAAGAAATTGGCTGCTGCATTCAAGAATATTGATGCAATTGCAACAGCTACTTATGACCAATTGATCGCAACTGAAGAAATCGGGGAGAAGATCGCTATTGCGGTTCAACAGTTTTTTCAGGACGAACGTTCGCATGAGATTATTGCGCGTTTAAAACAAGCTGGATTGCAGTTTGAGATAGAGGAAGTGGCATTGGATTCCACTTCACTGGAAGGAAAAACATTCGTTGTTTCTGGTGTGTTTTCCAAGTTTAGTCGTGATGAGATTAAAGATTTAATCGAGAAAAACGGTGGCAAAAATGTTGGTTCCATTTCAGCCAAAACGTCGTATGTGTTAGCGGGAGAAAATATGGGGCCTGCCAAATTAGAAAAAGCAAGTTCATTGGGTATTCCGATTATTTCAGAAGACGATTTTATTGGAATGATCCCTTGACAAATTTTATTTGCGGGTGAGTTTGAACCTTATCGAATATGAAGTGTATTTGTGGGTCGAATTGGTCTCTCTAAATGTTAATTAGTTGACAACGTTGATGTTCTTGAGATACTGATCGGTTTGTTTTAGTTACCTTTACACTTCAAAAATTTAATCAGCTACCTATGAGGCACTCTAAATTCTTTTCAGCAATCTGCATTTTACTTTCTATTGCAAACAGCGCAGTTGCTCAAAACACAAAATCGGATAAAGTTGAGTATACCTATATCCAACCTCCTTTAAATCCATTACCTAAAACAGTAAAAAACTACCAATCATCCATTTTTGCAGCTTACGAAGCTGATAATGCAAAAAAGCAAGCCGAGTATGATGCGCAGATGGCTGCTGCCGAAGCTGAGTTTCAAAAGGAACAAGCTGCTTATCCGGCAAAAGTAAAAGCGGCAGAAGATAAGTACGCGGCTGAGATGGCAGAATGGGAAAAGAAATCACTAGGTACAAAGGTGGTTGAAAAACAATTGTTGAATGAAAACAACAAACCTGTAAAGAACATCCCAAGTGCTCCATATAAAAGAAGTGTACCACAACCTCGATTGAAAACAAGTTATGACTATCCTGTGTTGGCAGCAACAACACTAGCTTTGGATGGTTATACGAATGCACCTGAAGGAGCTGTTAAAATTGAAGTTACGCTTTATGGTTTTGAGTACACTCCACCAAGACAATTGACGGAGCAAAAAAGTGTTGTTTCTTCTTCAAATGGTCAGTCTACAACAAGTCAGGTAACGTATTACCATGTTGAATTTACTTACCGTCACACAATGTCAGTTAAAGTAACTGGAGCTGATGGTGTTGAATTGTTTGTTTTATCACCAAGTGAATTGAACAATTATAAAACGTATAAATCTTCGGAAACTAAAACTTCTCAGAGTTTCAGTGAAGAGCAATTGGTGAAAACCTATGAAGAGAAGATCTTGCAAGAGAATTTGAAATTGATCAACGGTTTGGTGAATGACAGAATTGGTTTCAAACGAGCGCTTCGCACATCTGAGTTGGGGTATGTGAAATCAAAAGATGATACTTATTCGGATCTTACGAATGCTTTCAACGAGGCTTCAACTGGTTTGAAAATGTTGATTGATTCTAAAGATGAGGCTGCAACGAAAATTGGAAAGAGCATTCAATTGTGGGAAGCTGCTTTGGTTGAATCAGAGCCTGCGAATAAAAAAGCACGCATTGATAAAGAGGTAACGATTATGGTTTGCTTTAACCTGTTGGAAGCGTATTTCGGATCAGCTAATGTTGAAGGAGGTCAAAAGATCATTCAAACAATGAATACCCTGTCGCTTTCTGCTTCTGAGCGTAAAACAAAAGAAGCGTATGAATTGGCGTTTACAGATTTGAAAAAACGCATTGAAGCAAATAAATAATATTAATATATCAACTATGAAATTGATTCAAAAAACAACTCTTGCAGTCCTTTCTTTAGGTTTCTCATCCGCATTGATGGCGCAGGAGGTTTCATATACTCAAGGAGGTGAAACAACAACAAAACTGGTAAAACAAAGTACATTAGATAATTTCCAGTTAGGCGGTACCAGTTATTTTGTGACAAGTAACATGGAGTCTGCAACAATGACTTACTATATCGAGAGTTATTCTGCTGATGGTAGAGCTTTAAGTCAAACAAAAGTGGATATCCCTGTTGGCTCGTTCAATAATTCATTTAATCTTGACGGTGTAATTGGATTAGGTGATCAGGCTTATGCTTTGGTTGAACACATGGTGAAAGAAACAAAGAAATATACGTTGTCGATTCGCCCAATTGAAAGCGATGGAAAAGTAAGCGCAACAGATACGGAATTAATGAACATGACTTTTGAAAAAGTGATGAATTCAGGATTCTATGAATCAAGCGTTTCTCCGGATAAAAACACACTTGTGGTTTGTGGTCAATTGCCTTACGACAAGGAATTGGAAGCTAGATTTAAGCTTGCAGTTTTTGATAAATCGTTGAAATCAGTTGTTGAAACAGATTTCAAAATTCCAGGAGAAGATACAAAGAACAAACAGATGGAAGTTCTTGTTGCCAATGATGGAAGCGTTTATTTGATTAAGCGTTCAATGAGTAAAATCGGTGAGATTGTTTTGACGGCTTACCAGGTAGATATGAAAGCTGGAACAGCTAAAGAGTATTCAATTCAATTATCAGAACCAAATTATGTTTATACATACGAAACGACACTTTCTGATAATAATGAATTGATCATTGCAGGTACATATTACAAACGTGCAACGGTTAGTGCGGGCGAGAAAAAAGCAATGGGTATCTTCTTCTTCACAAATAAGAACAAACAAGAAAGCGTAATGTCCGATTTCTTGTTAGATACACCAGTTGATAACTTAACAGCACGTAAAATTTTGGTGAATGGTAATACTATTTATCTTGCTGCTGAGCAATTTAAGGAAGAGCGCATTACTCCTCCTGCATCTGCGGCTGGTGCTACTGCAAGTTTAGATTACAACTACACGTTGATTCATAAAAATGAATATGTAATTGGAATGGACATGGATGGTAAGCGCAAGTTTGAGTTGAACCTGGCAAAGAACTTTACTACACGTAACGTTGATCACCAATATGTTTCTGCTTATTTCATTAGTGGAGGTAAGTTCACAATGGTTTACAATGATCAGCAGCAGAAATTTAAAGATCTCATTACTCAGACAGGACATGGATCATTGATTCCGGTAGTGGTACAAATCACAAACGACGGATTAATGCAACCGGGAGTTCCAATGATTGAGAAAATCAAGCTTCCTTACGATCAGGTATTGCAAACTGCAAAGTATGTGCAATTGAGTGATGGTGAAGTGGTTTTCTTGTCGCTAAAAAACGAAATGGATAGATTCACGAAGTTGACAATCAAATAAAAAGAAGTCAATTTTAAATAGAAGTTATAAATCCTGGTAGCTTAGCATGTTGAAGTGCGAAGTGCCAGGATTTTTTTTGATCCGAAACTAGCTGTAGAGTTCTCAGAGTTCTTTCGTTAATTCCATGTGAATGTGGTTACTTTTTATTTCTGTGAAAATGCTTTCTTACCTGAATATAGTGAAAAAAATGAATTGAATGAGCTACCGGAAATGGATAAATTGCTTCTTTTTTTATGCTATTCACGAATAGAAGTTAACTTTGCCAAGCGATGGATGATCAAAAATTTCTCTACATCATTGCTGGTCCAAACGGAGCAGGGAAGACGACCGCTTCTTTGACCATATTGCCTGAACTGCTGGACTGTAATGAATTTGTTAACGCGGATATTATTGCTTACGGACTTTCACCGTTGAATCCTGATAGTGTAGCTATTCAGGCTGGACGAATGATGTTGTCCCGTATTAATGAATTATTGAGTGAAGATGTCTCATTTGCACTGGAAACCACTTTAGCAACAAGGTCATACGCTTCTCTGATAAAAAAAGCGCAAGATAAAGGTTATCAAGTGGTACTGCTTTATTTTTGGTTAAAATCTGCGGAACATGCAAAGAATCGTGTGGCAAAAAGAGTGTCTGAAGGCGGTCACAACATTCCAACAGATGTTATCGAGCGAAGATATGTGGCTGGAGTGAGAAACCTTTTCGAAATTTATTCAGATATTTGTGATACGGTTTTTGTTTACGACAATACCAATGGTGTTCCTGAATCCATCTTTGAACATCAGAATGGTATCTTTGTGATTGAAGATGAAAACAGATATGCTAAAATGAAATCATTATGACAGACAAACAGCATAAGGAATTGAAAGAAAAACTGAAAGTTGGTTTTCAGTTGGCCTACGATCGCATGATTGAGTTCAAGAAGTACAAAAAAAGTACAATTGTGGTTGAGAGAAACGGAAAGATCGTTGAATTGGATCCGTTCACTATGGAAATAGTGAAGTCTTAAAAGATAGAGATTAGAAATGAATCCCGATTTGTGAAAACAGGTCGGGATTTTTTATTCTTCAAACAATTGTTTCAACGAAAAGGAATAGTTCGTTTCATATAATGTATCTGCTCCTGGCTGATTAAATGTCAAATGTACGGTGTCACTTTCTATTTCAACCAACTTTAGGTCATTCTCCATAAAGCACTTCTGATTCGAAACCAATGTTCGGGTTTTATATCCCCACCAATAGTTCTTTTTAATGTAGAAATTGGTTCCACAAGATAAAAGAGCAGTTGGATTCGAATAATTTCTAACGGTATAAGTTGAATTGATTTCATGAACAAATGGACTTTTTGGAAGAACATACTGTAGGCAAAAAAGCAGGTTGAAAATCACAAGAAGCACAATATGAACCTTAATTCTTCTGACTTTTTCTTTCTTGTATAAGAAGTAAACAATGATCAAAGGCAACGTGTACCACCAATGTTTCAGTAAAATACTTCCACCATCAAGGAAAACCTTATACAGGATAGCGCCAAAAGTGATTATCGTTGAGCACCAGATAATAAGTCGCTTTTTTGATTTAGTTGTATAATTGGAATTGTCCATGCTTCTCTTACCGAATTCATTCACCGCTAATGTAAGAATGAATTTGCTTTTGCTAAAAGCAGATACATTAAATTCACAAAGAATCATTAAAAACAACATTTAGTTAAATTATTTCGTACTGAAAGAAATCATGGGTGACGATTATTCCCTATTTTTGCACTAGTTTTTACATTAAATAAACCGTAAAATGAATCAATTCAAAGGCTCGGGTGTTGCTTTGGTAACACCATTTTTAGCAGATATGTCGATTGATTACCCGGCGTTACGCAGATTGGTGCGTGAGCAAATTGCCGGTGGAATCAATTTCCTGGTTGTGCAAGGTACAACAGGTGAATCGCCAACGCTTACTGCCGATGAAAAGAAGAAGGTACTTGCAACTGTTCAGGAAGAGAACAATGGTGCGCTTCCGATTGTTTACGGAGTGGGAGGAAACAACACGCTGGCTGTTTGTGAAGCATTGAAGAATGTGCCTTCAGGAGTTGATGGAATTCTTTCTGTTGCACCATATTACAATAAGCCAATTCAACGCGGCTATGTAGCGCATTACAAAGCATTGGCTGATTCAACGGATTTGCCAATTATCATGTACAATGTTCCGGGAAGAACAGGTTCAAATATGTTGGCTGAAACTACCTTGGAATTGGCTGAAGTAAAAAATTTGGTTGCCATGAAAGAAGCTTCAGGAAATATGGAGCAGATCATGGAGATCATTCGCTGTAAACCGGCTGACTTCTTATTACTTTCAGGTGATGATGCTATTACGCTTCCAATTATTGCGGCAGGTGGACAAGGTGTTATATCTGTTGTCGCGAATTCATTCCCGGCTCAATTTTCACAAATGGTTGCAGCATCTTTAAAAGGCGACTACGAAACAGCGCGTAAATTACATTACGATTTATTGCCGATTACCAAGTTATTCTTCGCTGAGGGAAATCCTGGTGGAGTGAAGATTGCTTTGGAGGAATTGGGTTGGATGGCGCCTCACATGCGTTTACCGCTAGTCCAGGTTTCTGAAGGATTAAAAGCAAGTATTATCGCTGAAACACGTAAGTTGGCTGTTTTGGGGTAATTCTAATTTTATAGATCAGACCCTTCACAAAAAGATATATAACACCCTATATGTGTTAGAAAATAAACCGCAAAGAAAGAAGAGCGCAAAGGAAAGAAATCTTTGCGCTCTTCTTTCTTTGTGGTAATAATTGAGTTTTTCGTCCTTATTTGTTTGAGAATAGTTCTTTTCGTTTAGAATCGAAAACCGAGTTAATTGACAAACTTTGTGAAGTTTTCATTAGATTCGCACTACTATTTATTTTTTATGAGAAATAAACACTTACTCTTTGGAGCTGCATTACTTGTACTTGTAGCTTGTGGAGGTGAAGAGAAAAAAACGATTGAAAGCGAAGAAGAAACTACTTCAGTTGAAACGGATGCTATCGTTGACTACAACATTCCTTCTCCCTCAGACCAGTTTTCACTAATCGCTGATATGGGTGTTGAAAAGAACACTTCCATCATGCACGATGCTAAAATGGCTGATAAGTATACAAGCGGAAGTCAAAAAGCACTGAATTTTGGGGGTTACACTGCCGATATTGCTTATTTGACCGCTTTCAACGAAACTGATCAGTATTTAAGCTACTTCGGGAAGTTGGAAAAACTAGGGAATGATATCGGAATTGCTCAGGTTTTTGGAACTGAACTTGGCGAAATGGCTAAGAAATGGGATGGAAACGCAGATTCTCTTTTCCGTTTAAGCGATAAAACGTACAATAAGGCTTTCCGTCGTCTAATCGAGATCGATAAAGGAACAGAACTTTCTTTAATGCTTGTTGGTGGATGGGTTGAATCTATGCACTTGATGATCGGTTCTTCCAAAGGATTTGGAAAATCAGCGAAGTTAGATCAGGCTATTGCCGATCAAAAAGTTGTTGCAGAAAATTTATTGGAGTTCTTGTTCAGTTACAAGAATGATAAAAATGTTGCGCTTTACATTTCTGAAATAGAAGAAGTGTTGAAGGTTTATGAAGGTCTTCAGTGTTCAAGCGGCGAAACTAACGTTAGCAATAACAACGGAAAATTAACTTTCTCGGGCGGTGAAAAATGCAAGCTTACTGAGAAATGTTTTAAAGAACTTAGTACTAAAATTGGTACTATTCGTAAACAAATCATCACTATTTAATTGTAAGAGATATGAAAGCAATTTTTGCTCTATTGATTTTTTCGGTTTTTACATCTGTTTACGCACAGTGTCCGGATATTGAAACAATTCACAAAGCTCATCTGAAGGAAAAAAGTAAAGAAACACCGAAGTTTTATGTAAGTTCTCAATCAAGAACAGGATACATTACTTCCGACAAGACGTATGAAATGTCATTTGTTGCACAGCCAGGAAACGATTATCGATTAACTACGAAGCTTTCAGAAGGTGGAACAGGGACAATTTCTTGTGAGATCTATGAGTTGGCTAACGACAAGAAAACCGTTAACGGTGCTACGACTTACAAACGTGAGAAAAAGGTGTTGGCAAATTCTTCAAGCAATGAATCGCTTGAGTTTAGTACTGATAAAACAAGAAAAATTTTCGTAGCCGTTACCTTAACTGGTGGTGATAAGAAAAAGCCAACATGTATTGGTGTTCTTGTTGAAGATAAAAAATCAACAAAACTAGGTTTGTAATTAAACTAGGTTTTAGTAACTCTTTTATAAATGCCTCGTAACTTTACGGGGCATTACTTTTTTGTAGTCTTTCAACAAGATCCGAAATTTAAATTAGTGCCCTTATTTTATTATGTCAGTTGCTCAATCCATTTGGAATTCAATTCAAGGTAAAAACAAGATCGTTATTACGGCTCATAAGTCGCCCGACGGTGATTCAATTGGTAGTTCCTTAGCGCTTTATCATTTTCTGAAGAAATCGTTTGATAACGTTTATGTGGTTCATCCTGATCCGTCGCCTGAGTTTTTAAGCTGGGTTCCCGGACAAAATGAAATTATTTCTTTGGAGCGCAATCCCATTGAGGCAATTCTTCATTTGGAGGAGGCGGATGTAATTTTCTGCTTAGACTACAATCACCCTTCCCGAGTTGGTGAGCTCATGCAGGTTCCACTTGAAAGTTCTGCTGCAGTGAAAGTGATGATCGATCATCATTTACAACCGGCAGATTTTTGTGACTTCACCATTTCTGATACAAGCGCATGTTCTACAGCTCAGCTTATTTATCAGTGGATTGCTGATATTTCTAAAACAGAATTGCTTGATCCGACAATTGGTACTTGTATTTATCTCGGAATTATGACCGACACGGGTTCGTTTCGTTTTCCATCTGTAAAAGCTGAAACACATAGAATTGTTGCGGATTTATTGGATTTAGGAGTTGTTCATAGCGATATCCATGAAGCTGTTTATGATACAAATACCCTGGATAGAATTCGTCTGAAAGGTTATGCTTTATCTGAAAAATTGGTTTGTTTAACCGATTGTCCTGTTGCGTATGCTTCCCTAACAGAGGAAGAGTCCAATCGTTTCAATGCTCAAAAAGGCGATACGGAAGGATTGGTAAATCAAATTTTAGGGATTCAGGGAATTAAAATGGCCGTTTTCTTTGCTGAAAAAGAAGGAAAGATCAAGATGTCGTTCCGCTCAAAAGGGGATTACTTCGTAAATGAACTGGCTGCCGCACATTTTAATGGCGGTGGACATGCTTATGCTTCCGGAGGTGTTTCTGAAGAAAGTATGGAAGCAACAATCAATAAATTTGTAACCAATGTCAAAGATTTTATTCCTGTATCATGAATAAGTGGTTAAGCATAGCTCTTTTATTGATTTTGGTAAGTTGTGGAAACGATGAAAAACCAAAACAAGATCCTGAATGGAATACAGAAAAGTCGATTGCCATGAACAAAGACTTTGCTGAAGAACAGGATATGGATATTAAATTGTTCCTGTCGCATTTTGAAGGCAAGGAAATAATTGAAACCGGTTCTGGTCTGCGCTACATGCCCATTGTAAAGACAGAAGGCGAACAAGCAAAGGTTGGACAAGATGCGAAGGTAGAATACAAAGTTTCATTATTGGATGGTAAAGTGGTTTACCAAACACCTGATGACGAATTGGATATCTTCAGAGTTGACAACAGTCAAATTGAATCAGGAATTCATGAAGGAATAAAACGCATGCGGGTTGGGGAAAAGGCAAAACTGATTTTTCCAAGTCATTTGGCGCATGGACTGGTTGGTGATATGAAAGACATTCCGCCATTGTCACCACTGGTGGTTGATATTGAACTAATAGAATTACAATAGATAGATATGAAATTTGGATGGATACTTTTTAGCGGACTATTATTGTCTGCTTGTGTTTCAGAAACGGTTCCTGACGAGCCTGTACAATCCGATACTGTTCGTTCTACTGACGGACTTTCAGATTCTGAAAAGGCGATTGAGCCATTAAAAACCATTGTCGACAAGAAGCGATTCATGAACGGCATTCAAATTCAATGGTTTAAAAAGGGAGATGGTCTGGCACTTGAACAAGGAAACATGTACGAGTTGAATTTCAAAGTGAAATTGGAAAACGGGACCGTGGTTGACGGAAATCACATGATCAAGAAAGAATGGTTTCCTTATTTGTTTGGTTACAATCTTCAAACTCCAGGCTGGGATATTGCAATGGCAGAATTGAAGCAAGGCGATTTCGTTGAAATTTATCTTCCTGCAAAAATGGCAAGAGGTGAAAAAGGTATTCCGGGAAAAGTTCCGCCAAATTCACCAAACATTATTTTGATGCGAGTTGGAAAGAAAATCAATCCTACAAAAGTTGAAAAAGGAGTGAAGTTCTGGGTTCATGAGCGAAACGAAGATCTTGAAATTGGTCAGATCAAAAACAATTCTGAGGTCGCAATCGACTATTTTGTAGGAACAAAGAGCAATCCGCGATACGATAACAGCTATCAGCGAAACATGCCTTTTACGTTTACAATGACAGATCCGTCTTTGGTTCCTGGATTGAAAATTGGGTTAACAGGTGCACAGATGTACGATAAATGTACAGTGCTCGTTCCTGCTTCTCAGGCTTATGGTTCAAGAGGTTATGTGGACTTGGTGAAACCTAATGAAGATCTTGTTTACGAGTTATTTATAGCTGATGTTGACCGTAAAAGTATAGAGGTTCAAAAGGATAGAAAAAGCACACGTTAACTTTTTTTAGACTTGGTTTCTAGCCAAATGGCTTATCTTTGCCGGCGAGAGCTAAAATTCCCACAAACCCGAAACACGATATGTTGAAAAAAATCTTACTATTTTTCTTAGTCGCATGTTCGCTTAGCGTGAACGCTCAAACAGTTCTGGATACTTTAGAAACACCTGAAGGAACAATGCTGATATACAGCAACAGAACCTGGAAATACATGGAAGACAAAGGCTTCGATGGAGTCTTGAATCCTTGGTTGCACAATTACTTTGTCAACGATACGACGTACCACTTTTCTCAAAAATGGGATAACAATTCGTGCTTTACAGCTACGAAAGGAAATGATATGTCGAAGATCAAAGATACTGTTTGGCTTTGCGTTCAAGATGAAGCTCATTCTGATTTTCATATTCCTGCTCCAGGAGTTGTAACATCTCGTTACGGATACAGAAGCGGACGTTACCACAACGGAATTGATATTGATTTGAATACTGGCGACACTGTTCGCGCAGCTTGGGCTGGAAAAGTACGATATGCAAAATGGAATGACGGTGGTTTCGGAAATCTGATCGTAATTCGTCATTACAACGGCTTGGAAACGTTTTATGCTCATTTAAGTAAGCATTTAGTGGCTCCCGATCAGGAAGTTGCCGCAGGTGAAGTAATTGGTTTAGGTGGAAATACTGGACGTTCTTATGGTGCGCATTTGCATTTTGAAGTTCGTTTTTACGATGCTCCCATGAATCCTGAAGAAGTAATTGATTTCGCTAAGAAAGAGGTGAAAGATGAGAACTTGTTGGTTCACAGTGCTATTTTCAGACCAGGAGCAAAGCCAACAGATTATCAGGCAACTGGAGAAGCTATTGGTGTAGTAAGTCCCCCGCCAACAGCGGTTAAGCGTTACTACAAGGTGCGTTCAGGCGATACTTTAGGTGAAATTGCATCAAGAAACAATACTACGGTTTCAAAATTATGTAGCTTAAATGGTATCAAACCCACAACATTATTGCAAGTTGGACGTCAATTAAGAGTGAAATAAGATCCAGCCACGGCTGGTGATATCTTGTAAACTTTAGGACTATAAATAAAACTAACTGGATTCAGTATTAAATGAGAAAATTACTTAGCATAACCGCACTTTTAGCTTTACTGGCAGTTGTAGTTGTTAGTTGTGACCACTACAATAGAATTGTTAAGTCGGACGATTACGAAGCAAAATTTGAGGAAGCGAACCGACTTTACGATAACGAAAAGTATGATCGTTGTGTAAGTTTGTATGAACAGGTTTATCAACGTTCTCCTAAATCTCCGCAAGGTGAGATCAGTTATTACCGTATGGGAATGGCTTGTTATTATGTGGAAGATTGGTATTTGGCAAGTTACTATTTGTCTTCGTTCCAATTGAAATTTCCTTACTCTAAACTGGTAGAAGAAACTATGTTCCTGGCTGCTATGTGTGCGGTAAACAACAGTCCACAACCGAGCTTAGATCAAACAGAAACGGAAGTCGCTTTGGATGAGATTCAGAACTTCATCAATCGTTTTCCAAATTCTGAACGAGTAGATACATGCAATACGGTAATGAACAACTTGCGATTCAAACTGCAGACAAAGGAAATTTTGAATGTACGTTTGTATTCAAAAACGGGGAATTACAGAGCAGCAGTGGTTGCGGCTCATTCTTACCTTGATACGTATCCTGTTACTGAATACAGAGAAGAAGTATATGCAATTCTTTTGCGTAACCAAAAACTACTTGCTGCGAACAGTGTGACTGCGAAATTGGAAGAAAGAATTAGAGATGCAGAAGATACTTACGCAAATTTTCTTGCGGAATTTCCCGAATCATTGTATCTTCGCGAATTCGATAACTATTTGATGGAGATCAGAGAGTTGACAAATAAAGAAACAACTGAATAATATATTAGCTAATATGAGCTTTAAAAACATTAACGCTGAGCGTTCTACGGTAACAAGAGATACTATCGAGTTGGAAAAAGGAACCGGTAATATCTACGAATCTATCGTTGTTCTTTCTAAGCGCGCAAATCAAATTAGTTCTTCTATGAAAGAAGAGTTGACAAGTAAATTGCAAGAATTTGCTTCTTCAACTGACAACTTGGAAGAAATTTTTGAGAACCGTGAGCAAATTGAAATTTCTCGTTTCTATGAAAAGTTACCGAAACCGGTTTCTATCGCTATCGAGGAAATGAAAGCAGATCAGATTTATTCTCGTCCTACAAAGGATTAAGATGATATTAAAGGGTAAGCGTATTTTGCTCGGAATTACCGGCGGAATTGCTGCCTACAAAATGGCGCAAACCGTGCGTCTTTTGAAGAAACAAGGGGCAGATGTCAGATGTATGATGACACCTGCCTCTTCTGATTTTATTACACCACTTACACTTTCCACTCTTTCTGAAAATCCAGTTGGATTAGAATTCTACGACAAAAACACGGGTTCCTGGACCAATCACGTTGAATGGGCACTTTGGGCCGACGTGATGCTTTTTGCTCCGGTCACAGCTTCAAGCTTAGCAAAAATGGCTCACGGATTCTCTGATAATTTCCTGATGGCGACTTACTTGAGCGCAAAATGTCCTGTTTTTGTTGCACCTGCAATGGATCTGGATATGTACGCTCATCCTACAACTTCAAAGAACCTGGAGATATTGGCCGGATTTGGTCACACGATTATTCCTGCTGAAAGTGGTTTCTTGGCTTCAGGATTGGAAGGACAAGGACGAATGGCTGAACCGGAAACCTTAGTGGATGTTTTGGTTGCTCATTTTCTTCAGAATAAAGCTTTTGTTGGAAAACGAATTTTAATTACGGCAGGACCAACTTATGAGGCAATTGATCCAGTGCGTTTTATTGGAAATCATTCTTCAGGTAAAATGGGATTTGCGCTTGCAGAAGCAGCGGCTAATTTTGGCGCAGAAGTGGAACTAATCACTGGTCCAACCAATTGTGAACTCGCGCACAAGAGTGTGACGATTACCAAGGTCAAGAGCGCTGATGAAATGTTATTGGCTGTTCAAAACCGTTGGTCAAATTGTAATGTTGGAATTTTTTCCGCAGCAGTTGCAGATTATAAGCCAGAAGTTTCAGCCGATCAGAAAATCAAGAAAACGAACGATGATTTGACCATTCGTCTGGTGAAGAATCCGGATATTCTTTCCTGGGCTTCTGCAAATAAATCTGCTAGACAAAAAGTAGTTGGATTTGCCTTGGAAACCAATGATGGTTTGAATTATGCAAAATCGAAATTGGAAAAGAAGAAATTGGACGCTATTGTGCTGAATCAAATTGGAGAAGCAGGTGTTGGATTTGGTGTGGATACCAATTCTGTTGAATTACTCTTTTCAAACAATAATATTCGTAGTTTTGAGTTACAGTCAAAACAGCAACTCGCTTATCAACTTTTAGAAGCACTGCAGAATGAAATTTTCGAAAATATTTAGTCTACTTGTATTAATTCTTGGCTTGCAAACCGCTCGTTCGCAAGAGTTGAATTGTACTGTATCAATTATCACAAATATTAGTACCGAAGTAACCACGGCGGAAAAAGAATTGTTCAAGCAATTGGAGCAAACCATTTACGATTTCATGAACAACACCAAATGGACGAAGGATAAATTCAAGGTGGAAGAACGTATCAATTGCCAATTGCAGTTACAGATCAATACGATCAACGCTGGAACGTATACCGGATCGCTTCAGGTTCAGGCAACCAGACCGTGTTTTAACAGTTCATACAACGCAACATTATTCAATTTTCAGGACGACGATTTTACATTTTCATATACAAGAAATGCCGTGTTGCTTTATGCACCAAATCAGTTTAAAGACAATTTGAGTTCTATTTTGGCATTCTATGCGTACTACGTTATTGGTGTAGATTATGATTCATTCTCTCCAAAAGGCGGAACTCCTTACTTTGTTGAAGCACAACAGATTGTTACCAATGCACAAGCTTCAGGCGGCGCAGGATGGAAATCGAATGAGCAAGGGAAAAGAAACAGATATTGGTTAGTGGATAATGCACTTCAGCAATTTTTTGATCCGCTTCGTGAAGGTTCGTACGAATATCACCGAAAAGGAATGGATCATATGTATGACAAACCAGATGATGCCAGAAAAGCGATGATTGCGGCTCTTCAGAAAATGAGCAAGATCACACAAACAAGACCCAATTCAATCAATTTATTGAATTTCACTCAATCGAAAGTGACGGAACTGAAACAATGTTTCATGGATGCTACAGAAGCTGAAAAGACAGAAGTTGTTGCAGTTCTGAAGAAAATTGATCCGGCTAACTCTTCTAAATACGAGGTTATTCTGCAGTAATGCTACAATCTTTAGCAATACAGAACTTTGCGCTTATTGAAGAGGCTGAAATTTCCTTTTCCAATGGTTTTATTGCAATTACCGGAGAAACAGGTTCTGGAAAATCCATTTTACTTGGTGCGTTAAATCTTATTTTGGGTGAACGTGCGGATTATTCAGTAATCAGAAATGCAGAGTCCAAAACAGTTGTTGAAGGAACTTTCAAGTTGGAAGAAAACTTCAAATCCTGGTTCGATGAGAATGAATTGGATTTTGAAACTGCAACTGTAATTCGACGCGAAATCAGCAGCCAGGGAAAATCACGAGCATTTATAAATGATACACCTGTAAGTTTGAATGTGCTGAAAGAGTTGACAGAGCAGTTAATCTACATTCACTCTCAGCACCAAACGTTAGCACTCAAACAAAGTCAGTTTCAATTCGATGTATTGGATTCTTTTGCCAATGCTACAGACTTGGCAATTGAAGTGAGGAACAATGTTTCGCAATTACGCAAGCAGAAGAATGAACTGGAAGCCTTAAGGAATTCATTAAGTTCACGTCAGCGTGAAATTGAATTTTCCCGTTTTCAGTTAAATGAGTTGTCTGAACATTCTCTAAATGAGATCAATTATACTGCATTGGATCAGGAGTTGAATTCCTTATCTAACGTTGACCAAATCAAAGAACTTTTCGGAAATATCTCTGCCGGAATAAGTGAAGAAGGAGCTGTCTTGGATCGATTGCGAATATTGAAATCCTTATTGGAGAAACAGCGTCAGAACAATCCCAAAGCGGAAGAATTCTACACTAGAATTTCTTCTTCATTAATAGAGCTGGAAGATCTGAGCAGCGATGCGCAGAATGAGTTAGATAAATTGGAAACTGATCCGGAGAAAATAGCTGTTTTGGTTGAAAAGGTTGATCGATTCAATCGTCTACTTTCTAAGTATGCAGTTCAAACCCAGGAGGAATTGCTGGCTATTCAAACGCAATTGGAAGATGAATTGCAGAGTGAAGATGCTAAAGATGGAAGAATTTCCAGTTTAGAGATCGAAATTGAAGCACTGGAGAAGCAGACAACCGTTTTAGCTGAGAAGTTATTTAAAACGCGTAAAGAAGCTGCAATTGCTGTTTCAAAAAGTATTCTTGCAAGTTTGGATGAATTAAAAATGCCAGATTCGCGAATTGTGTTTCAACTGACCCAATTGGATGAACTGGACTTGAATGGCGGAATGACAATCGAATGTTTATTCTCAGCAAACAAAGCTTTGGAATTGAAATCAATTGAAAAGGCGGTTAGTGGTGGAGAATTGTCGAGAGTGATGCTCGCGATTCAAAAAGAATTAAGCGATAAAAAAGGATTACCAACCTTGATTTTGGACGAAATTGATACAGGTGTTTCTGGTGAAGTGGCGTTTAAAGTTGGACAATTCCTTTCGAAAATAGGAGAGAACCTGCAATGTATTGCGGTGACACATCTACCTCAAGTGGCCGCAAAAGCAAACTCACATTTAGAAGTCAGTAAAACTGATTCCAGAACGAAGATTAGTACTTTGAGTCAGGATGAACGTTTGGTAGCGATTGCCAAAATGATGTCGGGAGAAAATGTTACCGATGCGGCATTGGAGAATGCGAAGGCTTTAATTTTACCAAATTAGAGAACAGAAAATAGATAATGGGGAATAGGAATGAAGAAAAACTCTATTTTCCAATTCTCAAATTTCTGCTCGCTATTCTCTCTATCTTCATTAATTTCTTGTTAAACCTTCAAATCTGTCTTATTTTTACTCTTGATTTTCGGAGAGTGGCACGGTGTTCGTTAAACCACTTGCGTTTTAAATAGAATCATATGAAATACATTACTCTACTATGTTTTGGCTTTTTGTCGATTGTAACAATGGCCCAAAATTATTCACTTACCATTTTCAATAACAGCGGACAGCAATTTTTTGTAATTCTAAATGGCATCAAGCAAAATTCCTTACCACAAACAAACATTAAAATTGGACATGTTGAACCAGGTTCTTATGAATTGAAATTGATTTTTGCCGATGGAAAGACTGGTGATATCAATAAGAAATTGTGGCTTGAAGAAAGAGGCGATTATTTACTTCGTGTTGATTTCAAGAAGGGAAAAGGTAAACTGAAGTATTTCGGAGTTACCAATCAAGGTCAACCTGCAGGTGGAACTGGCGTTGAATTCCGTCCGAACGACCAAAGCGTTTATTCTGATGGACAAACAACAAGTTCAACCGGAACAAACCAAGGTGGAAATACTCAGGGAACGGTTTCAGGAAACGGTGCTTCGACAGGCTCAGTAACCACGGCAACTGGAACATTACCAAACGGTAATGGACAAACTTCAGGAAATACAGGAACTGTTCAAGGTACAGCAACTTCAACAGGAAACACAGGATCTGGAAATGGAACGTATCAGGTAAATACAAACACAAATGTTTCTGACCCGAATATGGGTGGGACGGGAAATGTTGGTATGACGACTACCACAACCGTTACTGATCCAACTATGAGCGGTGGTGCTGGCAATGGTATGACAACTTCAACAACTTTTTCTGATCCTTCAACAGGTGGAACAGGTGGAATGTCTACAACAATCTCAGATCCAACAAATGGTGGAAACGGTGGAATGACAACAACGATCAAAGATCCTGTAACGGGAGAAACAATCGTAATAGATATGAATATGAACATGAGTGACCCGAACCTCAATGGTGGAACTGGAAATTTTGGAACTACAACTACTGTTAATGGAATGCCAAACGGAACAACTACAACTTCGAGCTCAAGTTCAGGTTCTTATCATTCAACAACTACCACAACAATTACGGAAAACGGTTCAACTACAACCACAACAACTACAGAGGATAAAACTTGGGGTGATGGTCAGCCAAAAACAACTGGAACAGTAACAGGTACAGTAAAAAATGACTGGGGAACACAAACTACCGGAACAACTACCAGCGCACCGAAAGGTTCTTACTCGTGTACAGAAGTGTTGGTTGATACTAAATCCGTTCAAACAAAATTGAAAGACATCAGTTTTGATGATGATCGAGTTGTTTACGTGCAAAAGGATTTGGCAAAGTATTGTATGACAACAGATCAGGCAGTGCAGATTTTGAAAACATTCACTTTCGAGGAAAATAAAATGGATGCAGCTAAATCACTTTATCTGCGCTTGACAGATAAGATGAATGCGACGAAGATTGTGAGTTTGTTTACTTACGAGCAAGATCAAGAAGAATTTCAGCAATTCATTCAATCTCACTAAAAAGTAATTGAGAAGATTGTCTGGTTCATTCACCACGAATTTATCGACAATAATTCTTACATTGTATAAACATTAAAAACGAACAGTTATGAAAGCGCTACTCACCATGATTTTGTTGGTTTTTTCGTCTTCACTCTTTGCACACACTGTAAAGCCTGAAAACGGAGGTTCAGAACAAACAACGATGAAAATTCAAGGAACTCGAATTCCTTGTCAGGGAACAGATGGAAATACGTCTTGCTATCAGGTTCAAAAAGGAGCTTCTGTAGGAACGGATTTTTGGGAAATTTTACCGGAACCAATTGCCGGATTTAACTTTGAAGCTGGATACACTTACTTGGTTACGGTAAAGATCACAACACGTGATAATCCTGCAGCTGGGCAATCTCGTTTCGTTTACGAATTGGTAAGCGTTATCTCGAAAACAGCGGAGTAAGAAATAACTATTGAATTTGAATCCTGATTCCAACTGCGGAGTCAGGATTTTTTTTGCATTAGATCCTTCCAGGATAATTCTTAAATTGTTTCCCGCAAAGACGCCTTGTTTGCTTAATAGCGAGTCCGTTAGGCGAGCTCCTTACGTAATTACGGAAGTATTTGTGTCTTGGCGGGAAGAAAAGAACATCGGCTAGCTGATGTAAGTCATCAAAAGATTTCAGTGACATGTGTTAAAGCATGAATTCAAGTACTATTCATCATCATTTTTTTTAATTTTGAGTTCATGGAAAAAAAGTGGTGGATTACAGGTGTTCTACTAATTGCTCTTTCAATTGTTTTGGGAGCTATGGGAGCGCATGCACTGAAGGAAGTGTATAAACTTGATTCGAATCAGCTAAACGTTTTTGAAACCGGTGTTCGCTATCAAATGTATCACGGATTGGCCTTTCTTGCAATGCCCTTGCTTTATTCCAAATTACAAGCCTCAGGACGCGTTGTCTTTTTTCTGTTACTATTCGGAGTTATTCTTTTTTCAGGAAGTCTTTATGGTTTGACAATAGGATACGTTTGTGATATAAAACTCAAAGCTCTTGGACCAATTACTCCAATCGGAGGTTTACTAATGATAATTGGCTGGGTACTTTGTTTATTCCAATTGTTAAGGTGGCGCAATGACTAAATTTCGTGCTACCATATTAGGAAGTGGAACCTCGCAAGGTGTACCGGTAATTGCATGTAATTGTCATGTTTGCACTTCAGAGAATCCGAAGGATAATCGTTTGCGTTGTTCTGTTCTATTGGAAACCGAGGACGGCAATTTTGTAATTGATTCCGGGCCCGATTTTCGTCAACAGATGCTTCGTCATAAAGTACAGTCGTTACGTGGTGTTCTGTTCACGCATGAACATAAAGATCATGTTGCCGGTTTAGATGATGTTCGCGCATTCAATTTCAAGGAGAATCGCGATATGGATGTTTACTGTACCAAAGATGTTGAGTTTGCTCTGCGACGCGAGTTTCATTACGCTTTTCAAGACAATCCATATCCGGGAATTCCACGTTTCAATTTGATCAATTTCAATAACTCGGCAATAACGCTTGGACCTAAAACAATGGTTCTTCCGGTCAAAGTTTGGCATTACAAAATGGAGGTTTTCGGATTCCGACTAGGGAGGTTTGCATACGTTACTGATGCAAAAACAGTTGAACCGCAAGAGATTGAAAAATTGAATGGAGTGGATGTGCTCATCGTTAACGCATTACGAAAAGAACCACATATTTCGCATTTCAATCTGGAAGAGGCATTGGAGTTTATTCGAAAGGTAAATCCGAAAAAAGCTTATTTGACGCATATCTCACACATGTTCGGAACACACGAAGAAATTGAGAACGACTTGCCTGAAAACGTTTTTGTGGCTTATGATGGACTCACATTCGACTTTGAAGAATAATTCCGAAGTAGATCTCATATTTCGATCATTATGGAATAATACATAACACTATGAAGAAATTACAACTATTACTACTTACTGCATTCATTTCATTCTTAGGAAATACACAGGAATTATTGACGATTCAGGGAAATGGAGAGTTGATAGCCGATTTCAATTCAACTTACGAAGCGCCAAATGTCAAAGGACTTTACCTCAAAAAATACCTGACACTGGTATCTGTTATTGACGGAACAAAAGTGGTCAAATGTCAGGTTCGAATCGGAGGAATGGTTAATCTCATTGGCATTTGGGAATTGAACGACCTGAACGACGTGTTGGTAAAAGTGTACGAAGTACAGATTGAAGAAGGAAAAACAGACATTCTGTTGGTTAGCTTCGCCGACAATAAAGCCATTCAAATGAATTTGTTCCGATTGAACGGTGAAGAGTTGATCGATTTGGGATACAATTACTTTGAGCAGAAGAATGCAGGGGAACCTATTTCCATTACGATTGAAAAAGATGCTGTAAGAGTTACTTACGACAAAGGAACAGAAAATCCACGCTTCGGAATTGTGAATGGGACGTTTATGGAATTACCGCAGTAACAACTGGTTCAAAAAGTTTAAGATATTCAAAGGGTTCAAGCGTAATTCTCAGTTTTGAGCCTTTTGAACTCCCTTTGAACTTTTGATTCTATCCTTCACTTTTTCTCTTAAATTTGTAGCACTAAAAATTCAGATATGTCAAAATTATTAGAAGGAAAACGTGGTATTATTACCGGAGCTTTAGATGAGAACTCAATTGCATGGAAAGTTGCAGAAAAGGCTCATGAGCATGGAGCAACGTTTGTTCTTACAAATGCACCTATCGCAATGCGTATGGGTGAAATTAATGCCTTGGCAGAGAAAACAAACTCGAAGATTATTCCTGCTGACGCAACTAGTATTGAAGATTTGACAAAATTGTTTACTGAATCTCAAGAAGTTCTTGGTGGTAAAATTGATTTCGTTCTACACTCAATAGGTATGTCGGTTAACATTCGTAAGAATGTTCCTTACGCAGAATCTAACTACGATTATTTCGCAAAAGGAGTTGATGTTTCCGCTATGTCGTTGCATAAAATGCTTTCTGTTGCTAAGAAATTAGACGCTATTAACGAGTGGGGAAGTGTTGTTGCTCTTTCTTACGCTGCGGCGCAAAGAACTTACCCGTTCTACACAGATATGGCCGACATTAAAGCAATGTTAGAGTCAATCGCTCGTAGTTTTGGTTACCATTACGGTGTTGAGAAAAAAGTACGTGTAAATACGGTTTCTCAGTCGCCTACAAAAACAACTGCAGGAAGCGGAATTAAAGGTTTTGGTGATTTCTACGATTACGCTGATGCTGTTTCTCCACTAGGAAACGCAAGCGCAGAAGATTGTGCAAACTACTGTATTTCATTATTCTCTGACTTAACAAGAATGGTGACTATGCAGAACTTGTTCCACGATGGTGGTTACTCTTCAACAGGAGTTTCAAACGCAATTATGGAGAAATTCGGAATTTAATATTCTATAAAATATCGAAAGAGTCTGCTACGGTAGGCTCTTTTTTTTTGACATTTTGTTCCCGGCAAAGAATGATCATTGAAGTGATCTCATATGTAGTGGGGATTTATTTTTTTGTGTAATTTCACGAAAAATATTATCTACTGTGAAAAATCCTAAATCATGAGAAACCTCCTTTTAGTAGCATTTTTATTTCTGAATTTTATCCTTTTGGCTCAGCCAGGAACTTTGGATGCCACCTTTAATTCTAGTGACAATGGTTATGGAAACGGAGACGGTGTTGATTTTCAAGTAGAGGCTAGTGTCATACAGAGTGACGGAAAAATTATTATTGTAGGTTCTTTTGGAAAGTACAATGATAACTTCTCTGTTAGAATTGCGAGAATCAATTCAAACGGAACCTATGATAATACATTTTCTTGTCCTACGGGTGCTAATGCACCGATTTACGATTTAGCTTTACAGAGTGATGGAAAAGTTATTATAGTTGGAGATTTTACCACATTTAATGGTACGGCAAGAAATAGAATTGCTCGTTTGAATACGGACGGATCTCTAGATGCAACGTTTAATCCTGGTACTGGTGCGAATGATATAATAACATCCGTTAAACTTCAATCAAACGGTAAAATAATCATTGGAGGAAGTTTTAGTTCTTACAACGGCACATCTCGGGGTAAAATAGCTCGTGTAAATGCCGATGGAACTTTGGATGCGACATTTACTACTGGAACTGGTTTTGATTTTTATGTAAAAACCATTGGAATTCAAACCGACGGAAATATTGTTGTTGGTGGTGGATTTACAAATTATAATGGAACAGGTGCAAGTAGAATTATTCGTCTTACTTCTGTTGGAACCGTTGACGCAACCTTTACACCAGGTACAGGTGCTAGTTATGATGTCAATACTTTAGCTATTCAACCGGATGGAAAAATACTTCTTGGAGGTACATTCACAACATATAATGGTACAGCGCGAAATGGTTTTTGTAGAATCAACGCCAATGGAACACTGGATGTCACTTTTACAGTTGGTTCAGGTGTTGGCGGATTGTCGAAAATTGTATTAGAAAGCACAGGCAAAGTGTTTCTTGTAGGATCCTTTACAACGTACAATTTGGTGGCTAGAAAATATTGCGCGCGTGTCAATTCTTCAGGTGGTTTAGATACAACATTTGACCCTGGAGTAAGTGCAGATAACCCAATTCTTTGCGCTTCCATCCAGTCCGATGGCAAGTATGTTATTGGTGGTGTATTTACAGAGTTTACTGGCTATACCAGAAACAGAATTACCAGAATTGGTTCAACAGGAACGTTGGATTTGACATTTAATCCGAATAACAGTGCAAATGCAGCCATTAAGACAGTGAAAGTTCAAAGTGATGGTAAAATCCTCATTGGAGGAGAATTTACCTCTTACTTTGAAACAAAAGCAAATAGAATTGCCAGATTGACTTCTACTGGTGCTATTGATGCTACTTTTTCAACTGGAACAGGTTTTAATATGTTCGGAAAAATAAATGCAATTGCAATTCAGGCAGATGGTAAAATTCTAGCAGGTGGATTTTTCTATGACTACAATGGAACTTCTGTCAATTGTATTGTGCGTTTAAATGCAAATGGTACTGTAGATGGTACTTTCGTAACGGGATCTGGATTCAATAGTGAAGTAAAGAGCATCGCCATTCAGTCGGATGGAAAAATAGTTATTGGTGGAGAGTTTAGTTCTTACAATGGAACGCCTGCCAACAAAATAATTCGACTAAATAGCAACGGAAGTATTGATGCTGGCTTTGTGTATGGAACAGGTTTTACCTATTCTGTTTATACTCTGGCAATTCAGACTGATGGAAAAATATTGGTTGGTGGTGATTTTTACACATACAATGGTGTCAACAAAAACAACATTATTCGATTGAATATAGATGGTACAGTTGATGCCTCATTTACTGGAAACGGAACCAATGGTTCAGTTAGCGATATTGCAATTCAAACCGATGGAAAAATCGTTTTAGTAGGATATTTCAGTACCTGCTCATCAACATCCAGTAGCCGAATTGCACGTATAAACAGTAATGGTAGCATTGATCCAACCTTCGCATTAGGTACTGGATTGAACAATTTGGCTGAAACGGTGACTATCCAATCTGATGGGCGAATTTTAGTTGGTGGTTGGTTTACTTCTTATAATGGAACAGCTGTTAATCGTTTGGCACGAATCAATTCTAATGGAACATTGGACGCTAGTTTTAATGCTTCTGGAGTCGGATTGAGTGGAGTACCGAGTGATTTGGAATTGCAATCGGATAATAAACTTTTAGTTGCGGGCTATTTTACTGCTTACAATGCATTAGGTAGAAATAGAATTGCCCGTTTGAACAACTGTTTATTGAAAACGTCATCGTTGTCTATTACACGTTGTAATCCATATACGTTAAACGGGCAAACGTACACTGCAACTGGTGTTTATACCCAAAATTTGACAAGTACTGCTGGCTGTGATTCGATATTGACATTGAACTTCACGCGTAAGTTCAATTCCACCGCTACGGTTAGTGCAACTGCATGTGGTTCTTATCTTTGGCCAGTAAATGGTGTAACTTACACCAGTAGCGGAGCTAAAGTGGCAACTATTCCAAATTCTCAAGGATGTGATTCTGTAATCACACTGAATTTAACCATCAAACAAAACACATCGAATTTTATTTCACTAATTGGCTGCGGATCGATCACTGTGAATGGAATTACCTATACAACAGACGGAAATTATATTCAACACCTAACGAATTCACAAGGTTGTGATTCAGCGCTAAATATCAATGTTAATCTTTACGCGCCCGTTTTCCTGAATGTAAATTCAGTTACAGATGTAACTTGTTTTGGAAGCTCTAACGGAGCTGTCAACGTATCAACTACTGGTGGAACTACCCCTTTTAGTTACAGTTGGTATGGTTCTGAGGATGAAGCTGTAGCACATACAGAAGATATTTCAGGTTTTCCTGGAGATAATTATATGTTGATCGTTGAAGATCTGAAAGGTTGTAAAGACACGGTTATGGTATCTGTTCATGAGCCAAATAAACTGGAAACCAGTTCTATAGTTACAAATGTAAGTTGCAATGCTGGTACAAATGGCGCAATCAATCTTACCGTAACTGGGGGTACAGCTCCGTATCATTACGATTGGGGTGGAGGTATTACAACGGAGGATCGAGCTGGTTTAGTTGCAGGTACCTATTCTGTAACTGTAACAGACGCCCATTCATGTATAACTGTAGCTTCCATAACTGTTACCCAGCCACCGGTTTTAGTAGCATCTAGAACGACAACTCCGGTGCTGTGTTTTGGTGAATCAACCGGTGCAATTAATGTAATGGTTTCAGGTGGAACAATTCCTTATCAATTTGTTTGGAACGATTTAGTAACAACAGAAGATAGAACAAATATCCCAGCAGGAAATTATTCGGTCACTGTAACTGATGCCAATGGATGCCATGTTACTTTATCTGCAACGATTTCTCAACCTGCTTCTGGTATCACAAGTTCAATTGTAAAGACGAATGTGAGTTGCTACAATGGTTCTAATGGGACTATTGATTTGACTGTTTCGGGCGGAACACTACCTTACAATTTTAATTGGGGAGGTGGAATTACGAACGAAGATAGAACTGGTTTAGTTGCAGGGAATTATTCGGTTACAATTACAGATGGAAATGGTTGTTTGGTTACAAACAACGCAACAATCAATCAGCCAGCGGAGCTTTTGCCTTCAACTTCTTTAACGAATGTAAATTGTAATGGTGGAACTACAGGAGCTATAAACCTGTCTGTTACCGGTGGAACAATGCCATATTCTTATAATTGGGAAAATGGAGCAACTACAGAGGATAGAAGTAATCTAACAGCCGGAAACTATTCGGTAACTATTACTGATAACAACTCATGTGTCGTCACAATTGCGGCAATGGTAACGGAACCTCCTGTAATTAATCTTATTTCATCTGGTGTTACACCAGTTCTTTGTGCTGGAGGTTCAAACGGTACTGCTTCAATTAACCCGCCAAGTGGAGGTACTGGAGCATTAATAATTGATTGGTTACCAGGGGCTCCAGTAGGTGATGGAACAACAACTATTTCGAATTTGACAGCTAATAATTATACGTGCATAGTTACGGATATCAACGGTTGTTCGGTATCCTTAACATTCACTATTTCTCAACCTTCTCCAATCGTTGCATCAATTTTATCTCAAACGGATGTTAGCTGTTTTGGAGGCAATGATGGTACTGCAACTGTTAACTCCTCTGGTGGAACAGGTACACATACTTTTGTTTGGTCTCCAAGCGGAGAAACAACAAGTACAGCAATAGCACTATCTCAAGGGATGAATACATTAACCATTACGGATGTTAATTCATGTAATCAGTCTATTTCCGTGACTATTGACGAGCCAAATGAAATCACACACTCATTTACGCATACTTCTTGTGATTCTTATACCTGGAATTCTCAAACGTATACATCTTCAGGGAATTATGTGCAGGTGCTGACGGCAAGTAATGGATGTGATTCAATAGTTACAATGAATTTAACTATCCACCATTCTACATCAAGTAGTATTACAGTTGTTGAATGTGATTCGTACACATTAAATACTCAAACATATACCACATCAGGCACTTATATTCAGAATTTAATCAATGCTGCGGGCTGTGATTCTACGTTGACCTTAAATCTCACCATTAATTCTGCAACCTCAAGTAGTATATCAGTTGTTGAATGTGATTCGTACACCCTAAACGGTCAAACTTACACTACCTCGGGTGTATACATGCAAAGTTTCACGAATGTTTCGGGTTGTGATTCTACATTAACATTGAATTTGACAATTAAGAATTCAACTACAAGTAGTGTGAATATTAGCGAGTGTGTCTCATATACGTTAAATGGACAAACATATACATCATCTGGTATTCATGTACAGAACCTTACGAACGCTGCTGGTTGTGATTCGACATTGACATTGAACTTAACAATCCATCAACCAACATCAAGTTCCTTGACGGTTACGGCATGTGATTCATTTACCTTAAATGGACAAACCTACACAACCTCCGATATTTATACTCAAAATTTAACCAATAGTGTTGGTTGTGATTCAATATTAACGTTGAATCTGACTATTCATCAAACCCTTTCTGCATCTGCCACTGGAGCAGCTGATAATAGCATAACTGCAACTGGAGGAACTTCTTTTCAATGGATAGATTGTTCAACAAATCAGGAAATAAATGGAGCAACTTCCGCTACATTTTCACCTCTTGTAAACGGAAGTTACGCTGCCATTGTAAGCAACGGAAATAGTTGTGACGACACCACAAATTGTGTTGAAATCAACACGATTGGAATAAAGGAAATGACAAACATTTATTTTGAATTATACCCAAATCCAACAATGGATATCGTTCATTTACTATTTGAAGATTCATCTGGTCAGTTGATTATTCGTGATGCACAAGGAAAACTACTTCAATCGAAAGAAATCTTAAGCGGAGAACAAGTATCTCTGAAAAGTTTTGAAACTGGGGTTTATTTCTTTGAATTGACTACCTGGAAAGGTACCGTTATAAAGAAAGTTGTTAAAGATTAGGAGCTTTAAACGAACATTAAAGTATATTCAATCTCGTTGTACAAATTTGCACAACGGGATTTTTTCTGAATAGTATAGGGGTAAACATTTTTTCAGTTGTCTTATTCATAAACCATGACAAAGTTGTTTTATGAATAAGTTAAAGTCAATCCCACTTGCTGCAATACTAAGTACTGCTATTTTTACGTTTTCAAAAAAAGCAAACGCTATGAAAACCCTGCTGGCTATCATTGCAATTCTTGTTTGTTCAGGAATTCAGGCC
>CAMLHZ010000024.1 GCA_946480085.1 uncultured Flavobacteriales bacterium | reverse complement strand
TTTGAGCACATGTCTCAAACTACAGGAAACGCTAAAGCGAAAGTTTTAGGAGAAACGTTGGACGCTGCAACTGAGAAATTCTTAGAAAACGATAAAAGTCCGGCACGTAAGGTTGGTGAAATTGATAACCGTGGAAGTCACTTCTTCCTAACGCTTTACTGGGCTCAGGCATTAGCTGCACAAAACAACGATGCGGAATTGAAAGCTCATTTCACTCCAATTGCTGAAGCTTTGACAGCAAACGAAAGTAAGATCAATGAAGAATTGATCAATGCTCAAGGAAAAGTGGTAGATGTGAATGGATACTACAAACCAAATGCTGACTTAGTAGCTTCGGCAATGCGACCAAGTGCTACTTTTAATGCAATTATTGATAAAGTGTAATTGCTTTATAACGAAATACGAAAGTGCTGTTTATCTTTTGGTAGACAGCACTTTTTTTGTTTCAGAAGTTGACAAAACGAAAACGCTATTGAATTTCACATTCCCTGGTCCAATTTCCCATTACATCTGAACCACTATTTTCCTGATCATTACATTTTGATTCTGCTCGTGTTCTTGAATCCTTGAAAGTATAAGTTCCATCCGGATTTGAAATGGTTCCTCCACCGTCATTAGTATAAATTTTTCTACATGAACACAAATAGTCCTTTTTGCAGGATGTCAACGCAACAGTCGACAAAACCGCTAATGTTAAAAGCGCTCTTTTCATATCCTTATTTTTATGCTGTAAGACCTTATACTACATTCACAAAAATCAATTTTTGAGAATAATTCTAGCAATAAGTTAATTCAAAAAAATTACATTATCCACATATCAATTGTTAAAAATGAATTGATTTTGTTGGAAATTTAGAGCTACAAACCCAATGCTGAGGTAGCAGCTTCGGCAATGCGATTATTGATAAAGCATAATTACTTTCCAACGAGCCACGAAAGTATTGTTTGTCTGAGACAGACAGCATTTTTTTGTTCCCGAATTTTACCAAACAAAAAACGCTGTTATCCATTTGAGGCGGATAACAGCGTTTTCAGTGCTTTATAAGAATTTACTGGATATCACATTCGCGACTGTAATCCCCGAGAATATCTGAACCACTTCCTTCTTGATCATTACATCTTGTTTCTGCACGTGGTTTCGAATCTTTAAAAGTATAAGTTCCGTCTGCATCAGAAGTTGTACTTCCATCAGTTTCCGTACGAATCTTTTTACACGAACACGTATAATCTTTCTTGCATGATGTCATGGTAAATCCAGACAAAACGACTATTGCTAAAATTGCTCTTTTCATGATCTTATTTTTAAAGCGTATAAACTTCATTTGTGATAAAGCAAAGTTGGGTTATTGTGCGCCCAGTTACGTTATAGAAATTCATATGGAACTTACAAGATTCTCATATTTCCAGTTAAAAAGCTTAAAAAAAGATGGAACACTTTTATTCAAATACGCTGACAACTTCGTCCAGAGCACCAGCACCAAAGTTATCGTTTGACCATTTTACTTTCTTTGACCCGTTGATCAAGACAAATGTGGGAAAAGACAGATCCGCAATTTTGGCAAGCTGTTTTCCAACTTTAGCCTGAGTGATTGGAATCTTGTTTTCCGCCAATTCAGAATAATAATTCACTGCTTGTTCTGCCATTGAATCGTTGACACAAACACGGTATTCTATTTTTACCTGTGGATGTCGACGCTGAAAGTCCAGCATTCGTTGAATCGATTGCTGACAGAAAGGACAATTCGGAATGGAAATAACAACTAGTTTATCTTCATGGATCTGGTCGAGTTCCGATTTCTGTGCAACCGGTTTCGAATTATTTGAAAAATCACCTTCGTAAATGGGATATTGAAGAAAGTAGGCAAAGAAGAACCCAAGACATAAAATAACAAGCGTTATAATACTTATCCCTTTTCGTTTGATTCTTTTTCTGACCACCAGCCAAATGATAAAACCGATTAAGGGGAAAAGCAGATAGGCCATCACTTTACTTAAGGTATATGACAGTCCAATATTCAGAAAAAACAACTCCACAGCACTCATATCGAAACAATTTAAAGTGAAACTCAATTATTACAAATCCATTCTACAGCGATTAATTTAAGGTACAAAAGCCTGAAAAACGAGAAGTTAACTTTTTTTACGCTTTCAAACTAATACTGCAACAACTCTTAATGTTCCTTAATCTCTTAATGGTAGAAAATAGGTAATTTCGCAAAATGAAATCGTTTCAGTGGTTGTGCCTCAGTCTTATTTTGTTCACCTACAGTTGTAAAACAACTATTGAACCTGTTGCACCAACTCCCAAAATGGACGAACCGGAAAAACTGGCAACTCATCCTGAATCAACGGTTTCCATTCCAATTGAAATGTCGCTAAAGTCGTACTATTCTCTTGCAGAAAAACAAGTTCCAATGGAATTCAAAGGCGGAGAACATCCTTGCGAAGGTGTTTCATTCGATTATTTCTTCAAGCGAAATCCATTTGAATTAAGCGCTTCGAACAACAAGATTGCAATTGATGTAAGCGGAAAATATTGGATAAAAATGAGCTATTGCGTGAGTTGCTCGGATATCGTAACCGATAAACCAGTTTGTGTAGTTCCAAGAATTCCATTTAGCTGCGGCGTTTCCGAACCTATGAGAAGAATGTCGTTGCAATACACTACCAGTTTTGACATTACTCCGAATTATTCTTTAGAAACTAAAACAATTCTAACAGATCTAAAAGCCATCGATCCATGCGAAGTAACTGTTTTCAATTACGATGCTACGGATGAATTAATCAAAGAAGTTCGAAAGTCTTTAAAGGATGTTGCAAAGGACATTGATAAACAGTTGGCCGAGATCACTTTCGAAAAAGAAGCAGAAAGTGCCTGGAACATGTTGAATAAACCCATTAAAGTGAAGGATTTTGGAATGCTGCACATGAATCCATCAGCAGTATTTCTATCACAACCGAAAGTCAATAATGACAGTCTGTTTACCACTTTAACCTTAAAGGTTTCCCCTATTTTTGATTACGACGGAAACGAAACAAAAAAGGAACTTCCTGATCTAAATCTTGTTAAGACTCCAAAATCAGACTCATTTGATCTGAACATTCTCTTCAAATTGAATTACGACTCGCTTTCCACCACTCTACAGCGTTACGCGGGTGGAAAAGAAATGATGGTAAAAAACAAGCTCATCATTTTTGATAGTTTAGCAATTACAGGTGCCGATAATAGTGAACTGATTATTAAGGTCAATTTTTCAGGGAGCAAGAAAGGAATTCTTTATTTGAAAGGAACTCCAAAATACGACCCGCTAACTGAAAGTGTTGAACTCACAAATATTACCTATGATCTGGCAACGAAAAGTGTTCTCTTAAAAACCGCTGACTGGTTATTCGACGATAGAATAATCCAAGAAATTGCAAAAGCAAGTAAGCAAAACTTAAAACCGGAATTTGAGAAATTGCGAAAATCGATTAATGATGCTTTTCACTACAGTTTGAAGGAATACAATGTAAAAGGTCAGGTGAACACTATTAAAGTACTGGACTTAGTCACTCGTCCGGATGAAATTCGACTTTTGGTAACTGCAACCGGAAAAGTTAAATTGAATAACTTTGGTTTATAGCCTTAACTGTTTAAACATGAAATACTTCATCTGTTTCATCTTACTTTTCATTCTAATACCAGCTAGATGTCAGGATTTGTACAATCCGGCTTTAATTAAGCAATTAAAAGTAAAAACTAGAACATCTATTTTCACTGGGTCTCTAAACGATACGCTAATTACCGAATATGATAAATCAGGAAGAATTACAGCAACTCAAGGAAAAATGTACGGGTCGAAATACTTCGATTCCATTAGTTATACAAGTAAAACGGTTGTAAAACGACATTACAACTCAGCTAAATTACTTGCGAGTATTGAAACCAGTAAGCTTGATAAACAAGGTCGAACCATTGAATTCGTACGAGTTCAATTTCTTCCTAACAAAGATTCCAGTGGCTATAAATCAGTCTACAAGAAAGGTGGAATCATTCAACATCAATATTTCAGAGATGGAAAGACACTCAATATTCCAGACTATCCAAATAATTTCATATCAGGAATTAATTATTACGAGGATGACACGACATATTCTTATCATCTTAATAATGGTGAATTCACAGAATGCTACGATGAGAAGAATCGAATCATTGCAAGTGCAGCGTTTGACGACAAGGGTAATATTATTTGGTCAGAGAACTACATCAACAGTAAACCGAATGAAGTTACTATTGTTATACGAAGGTATAATACTGAGGAAAAGTCATATTCTGAAACTATTGATACTCAATATTATTTTGAGAACGGATTAGAAAGGAAGTATATCAATAAATCTGAGAACTATACGAAGGAAATAAACTACGTTTATTATCCCTGAGATGATAAAATTGATTTTAGTTTACGAACTTAACTATTCACCATGTGCTGAGCCAATTTCGGGAAGACAGCAAATAATTCCTCTTTCAGTTTCTCATCAATTTCTAATGCCTTTACGGCCAAGTGCATACATCTCAGCCATTCCATCATTGCCTCTTCTGTTATTTTGTGAGGCATATGTCTCATCCGCATTTTGGGATGACCAAACTCCTGAGAATACAAAGTCGGACCTCCAAGAAACTGAGCAAGAAAGAGTTTTTGTTTACGCTTAATTTCGTCTCGATCTGTCCTGAATAATGGTGCGATTATTGGAGAAGCGAAGACATGCTCATAAAACCCATTGACCAATAAGGCTATGTTTTGCTCTCCAACTTTATCATATAGGTTCTCCATTTTGAAGAAAGTTTTTCGTTTAATTTTCAGCAACTTGAGAAGGAATTCGATAGTATTTATATTTTTGTATCGAATGAAATTTCTTTTCGTATTACTATTGATGTTAACCTCGTGTCGTACCCTCTCTCAGGATATGACAACTTCGGATAAAATTGCCGACTGTACTGGGGCTACAAATATAATGCAACCCGGAGCTTTTACCTCTCAGTTCACTGGAAAAGGTGGAATGTTTAAAGATTTGGAAGCTTATCCATCCCTTCAAAGCAATAAAGAACTCAATTCACTTTGGTACGCTTTCAAAGCAGGATATGATGGTCGCTTTACATTAGACGCATCTGTTTCTGAAGGAACGCTTCAAATGGTCATTTTTGAAGCAGTCACAAAAGATGCTTGTGAAGACATCTACACTGGTAAAGCAGATATTCGCCGATTGATCAACTCCAAAGAACAACATGTTGGATTGAACTTAATTACAACCTCGAACACACTTTATCCAATTGATTTATCAGGTGGGAAGTACATCATGATTTGTTTCCTAACTGAAGCGAAATTGAAATCAAAATTGGAATTGGATGTCAATTTTGAACCAACCGAAGGTCAGTTGCAAGAAACTTCGGAAGGTGGTAAATTGATGGATTTACGCAAAAACAAAAGTGTTGATGCATTGAAGTTAATGGTTCGTGATGCAGAAACAGGAACTCCTGTTGTTGCAAATGTTACCATCACCGGTTTAAAAGACGTTAACGGTACATACATGGCTTCCGACTTCAATTTAACTATCGACAAGTCAGGAAAAATCCAAATCAAAGTGGATGCAGAAGGTTATTTCTTCGTTGATAAAGACGAGCCCGTTTCGGCAGGTTCTGATAACGAAGTTGTAATTTGGCTGGAACCTCTCGGCGAAGGGAAAAGTATGCAGATCGATGAGATCGAATTCTATCCCGGATCTTCCGAATTCTTACCAACCGCGGAAGTTAAACTCAGAAGAATAAAAGATTTCCTGGCATTAAACGCAACGGTGAATGTTGAAATTCAAGGTCACGTGCATGCAACAGGAGAAAATACTTTTGCAGGACAAAAACTATCAGAGGCTAGAGCAAAACGTGTAATGATCTGGTTATCCGACAACGGAATCGATAAAAACCGAATGACAGCTGTTGGATACGGAAATACCAAACCGATCTATCCTGAGGCAAAAATGTCTTACGAGGAACAGGCGAACAGACGCGTAGAGATCAAGGTTCTTTAATTCTTGTAGGTTGAAAATACCGTAAAGACGCGACGCATCGCGTCTCTACTCATAATTCCATTCTAAAGCCCTATCTGATCAAACAACTTATCATCAACCAACTCAGGTAAAGTAACTTTCAATTTCGGTTCCAACTCCATTGCCCGTTTGATTGCGAAAATAGCACCTTCATTTCGAGCCCAGTTTCTTCTTGCAATTCCGTTATTGACATCCCAATGTAGCATCATCGTTAGTCTACGTTGAGCATCGTCTGAGCCATCAAGGAGCATTCCAAATCCACCGTTGATCACTTCACCCCAGCCAACTCCACCACCATTGTGAATGGAGACCCAGGTAGCGCCGCGGAAAGAATCACCAATGACATTGTGAATTGCCATATCCGATGTGAAACGCGAACCATCATAAATGTTAGATGTCTCTCTGTAGGGTGAATCTGTTCCGGAAACATCATGGTGATCTCTTCCTAGAACAACTGCACCAATTTTCCCTTCAGAAATGGCTTTATTGAACGCTGAAGCAATCTTCATTCTTCCTTCCGCATCTGCGTACAGAATTCGGGCTTGAGAGCCTACAACGAGCTTATTTTCCTGTGCACCTTTAATCCATTGAATATTGTCGGCCATTTGCTGTTGAATTTCAACCGGACTGTTCTTCATTATTTCCTCAAGAACAGTACAAGCGATATCGTCAGTTAATTTTAAATCCTCTGGTTTACCAGAAGTACAAACCCAACGGAAAGGTCCAAATCCGTAATCGAAACACATTGGCCCCATGATATCCTGAACATATGACGGATACTTGAAATCAATTCCGTTTGCTGCCATCACATCAGCACCTGCTCGTGATGCTTCAAGTAAAAACGCATTTCCATAGTCAAAGAAGTAAGTTCCTTTTGCTGTATGCTTATTTACGGCAGCAGCGTGACGAACAAGTCCTTCCTGAACTTTAGTTTTAAATAGATCGGGATTAGACGCCATCAACTCATTCGCTTCTTCAAAGCCTAAACCTACAGGATAATATCCTCCAGCCCATGGATTGTGCAAACTTGTTTGATCCGAACCCAGATCAATATGCAGGTTTTCTTCTGCGAAACGCTCCCATACATCAACTACATTTCCTAAGTAAGCAATTGAAATGACTTCATTCTTTTCCTGAGCCAAGCGAACACGTTGAACAAGTGCATTAATGTCTTCTACAACTTCGTGGATCCAACCTTGTTCATGACGAATTTTAGTGATTTTTGGGTTCACCTCGGCACAAACAGTAATACAACCGGCGATTGTTCCTGCTTTTGGTTGTGCTCCACTCATCCCTCCTAAACCAGAGGTAACAAACAAATTTCCTTTCGGCTCTTTTCCAATCTTTCTAAATCCGTTTAGAACTGTAATTGTTGTTCCATGAACAATTCCTTGTGGACCGATATACATATAAGAACCCGCAGTCATTTGTCCGTATTGCGTAACCCCAAGTGCGTTAAACTTCTCCCAATCATCCGGTTTCGAATAATTTGGAATCATCATACCGTTGGTTACCACAACTCTTGGAGCGTCTTTATGAGATGGGAACAATCCAAGCGGGTGACCAGAGTACATTACCAATGTTTGTTCTTCTATCATTTCCGACAAGTATTTCATACAAAGTCGGTATTGCGCCCAATTCTGGAATACAGCTCCATTTCCACCGTAAGTGATTAATTCTTGTGGATGTTGAGCAACAGCAATGTCCAGGTTATTCTGGATCATCAACATAATTGCCTTTGCCTGTAAACAAGCTCCAGGATATTCATCAATGGGGCGTGCGTACATTGTATGCTTAGGCTTTAAGCGGTACATATATATTCTTCCGTATGTTTCCAGTTCTTCATAAAACTCTGGAAGCAATTCGGCATGCTGTGCTTTAGGAAAATAACGCAATGCATTTTGAATAGCCAATTTCTTTTCTTCCTGAGAAAGAATTTGCTTTCTTTTTGGAGCACGATTCGTATTTGCATCAAAAACAGCTTTAGCTGGCAATACCGATGGAATTCCTTCTTGAATCTCCTGTCTGAATTCAGATAATGTCATTGTGAATATTTTTCACAAAATTAATCCTTCTACCGAGGTACAATAATTTTAGACACAAAAAAGGCGTTAGTTTTTCTTCTAACGCCTTTCTCTAAAATTATTTTGGATTAGTAGATGATGTTCACTCCACCATTCCATTCGTATTTTTTATCTGTAAGGATATCCTTAGCACGTACTGTCCAAATATAGCTTCCTTGCGGAACAATACGACCATGGTACGTTCCATCCCATTTAGCATCTACATCATGAGATTCATACATGATTTCCCCCCAACGGTTCATTACCATTAGTTCAAAATTAGCTTCGTCAATTCCTTCAATAACAATTCCCCATGTTTGGTTGAATTCATCATTATCAGGAGTAAAGGTATTTGGAACGTAAATAATTACCTCCGGATAAACTGTTACAATGATCTCGACAGTGTCAACACAACCTAAGTAAGATGTAGCAACCAAAGTCACTAGGTAATCACCCGTTTGTCCATCAGGGAACGTTGTAATCATATTCTCCTGAGTAGAATGAGATGGTGTTCCACCGTTTACAAACCACTCATAAGTATCGGCACCTGTACTGTAATTGTTCAACATTGTTTGCGTATTGAACATCGTTACAGGATCTGGTGACCATTTGAAATCTGCAACTGGTTGAGGAAGAACACTCAGATATCCTACGAAAGTTGTTGAGTCAATACATCCGTTTGGAGAAACCACGATCAATTGTACGTCATAACTTCCAGCGAACAATGCATCTGGCGTAACCACATCCTGATCAATAAACTGTTGCCCGTTTGAAATATTCCAAACTGTTGCAGCTGTCATGTTAGGGTCAGTTGCATTCGACAAAATAAATTCAGCAGGCTCACATTTCACTGGCTCATCGACAGCAATCATTGGAACCGGAACCGGATATGTGATGATTTGCGTTGACAATACCAATGGTGTTGATTCACATGCGTCAGTAACTGTTACGATATACGTTGTTGTATTTTGCGGAGAATCCGTAATCGAGCTGCTTGTTCCTGAATTTGAATGTGCAGTTGACCAAACAAAGTCGTAAGGTGCTCCAATTCCACCAGTAATCCCAGTTGTACTTATCGTACCCGGATATCCCGGACAAACACTTTGGTCTAACGGAGTTAATGCTCCAGAAATTGGTTGACGAACAGAAACCAAAATTGAATCTGGTTGCGATAGACATCCCAAATCATTTTCAGCGACAACCGGATAATACGTATTTACAGTTGGGTTAACATCCTGATTTGGTAATAACGATGTTGTGTGATCCCAATGATAAGTATATGTTGTTCCTCCAGTTGCACTTGCAACCAAAGAAGCTGTTCCGTTTTGACAAATCAACGTATCATTCGAAACACTAACAACTACTGGTGTAGGATCGATTAACGTAGCAGTAACACATTTCTGACAACCCAGTGCATTTCGAGCACATACTGTATACGTTCCCGCAGCAAATCCTGACATTGTATTTAATGGTCCCCATGTACCTCCGTTATTGAAGCTATATTCTGTTGCTCCAGCACAAGTAATTGTAATTGAACCATCTGAATAACCTCCACAACTTGGATGAGTAACCGCTGCAGTTGCAGTTAATGAAACCACTGTTACTACCATAGTATCTCGAACAACACCACAAAGTGTGCTTGAGTGTCTCCAAATAAATTTGTAAGTTCCAGGTTGATTCACTGTTACAACAGCATTTGGTGAAGATGGATTGGGTGCAAAACTAGCTGTTGCAGCCGGAGTTAAACCTGTAGGCAAAATCGATTGCCAAGATCCTGTGGTTCCGGTAGGAGCGGCATTTGCTGCTAATTGTATAGGACTTCCCAAACAAATTGTTTGATCAGGACCAGCATTCGGTGTCAAAGTTGGGACTACAGTAATTGTAAACGTAGCTGTATCTTGCAATGCAGGAGTTGTTCCCATTGCTGGTTGTGTTACAACTACATTGTAGGTAGTAGTAACTGATGGGTTAACTGTTGTTGTTCCTGCAGTCGGGTTGGCTACACCGTTTGTTTGCAACCAATTGAACGTTGGAGCTGTATAACCAGGAGTAGCAATTGTAACCGTTGTAGAATTACCTTGACAGATTGTTTGATCTGCTGCAGAAACACCACAAACGACTTGTGCAGTTCCAAAGAAGTCCAGGTCAACATCTTGATTTGTAAATGAGTAGTTCGATAAACAAAGAATGTACGATTGTCCTGCAACAACATTTAACGGTGGTTGATAACTTGTGCTTGATGCATTTGGAGGGTAATTTGCCGGAGTAGACATTCCTGTATTTCCATTACACATTCCGTTCCAGTTACAAGCCACAGGTGCTAATGTATTTCCATTAATTCCTGCGCAACCGTTGCCGTTTACATTGGGCCACATAATCCAGTCAAAACACCCTGAACCGGTTGAACCTACTAACGACCACTGCAATGTTCCTGTGGACACCACGTTAATTGTAATAAACGTAGAAACCGTTTCACCTGACAATAAACATCCACTGTTTACCCCTTGAGGGTTGGAAGAAGGATTGGAAATTGTTCCAGAACCGAAATCCGATACGTTGTAAGTCGGTTGTTGTCCTACAATCGGAAATTGCGGAGTTGAACAGCCTGGAACCGCCAGGTTACAATTAACCGGTAATTGCTGTGACCAAACATTAGCCACAGATAAAAGCAAAGTAATTATCAATAACTTTTTCATGACTAATTATTTGAACAGTTTGTAAAAGGATATTTTGCGATTTCGTCAACACCATAAACTCCTGTTTGAACACAAGAAATGTTTATGGTATTTGAACCAAACCATGCTTCAAAATCCGCATCTGTAAATGAATTTAGATTGGTTGTAAGAACAAATGCTCTTTTCGTTTCCCAATCAAGGCGAACAACTTCAACATTGGGATTCAAGCGAATATTCGATTCAATAGATCTGAACATTTCTTCATCCGTAATGTTTACCATGCACTGAGCAAAGTACTTTGCTCCTCCGTCTTCTGTTTGTGCATTACTAGTTCCGCTAAAGGCCAATAGTAATACTAAAAATATAGTTGTCTTCATGTTAGTTTATGAGTACTTTAAAAACGCTTCATATAAAAAAAGGTTGCCTAAGCAACCTCTAAAGTATTAATTATCACAAAATATTGGAAAACAAAAAGTTAGACCTTTTAAAATCCTATTTTGTTAAAATATTAATATTATTTTAAATATTTAAACATTTTACCTGGGTAATGTGCAGAATCTCCCAATTCCTCTTCAATTCGAAGCAGTTGGTTGTATTTAGACATACGGTCTGAACGTGATGCAGATCCAGTTTTAATTTGCCCACAATTCAATGCTACGGCAAGATCCGAAATGGTATTGTCTTCAGTTTCACCGCTTCTATGCGACATAACCGAAGTATAACTGTTGCGCGTTGCCATTTGAACAGCTTCAATCGTTTCAGTCAAAGAACCAATTTGATTCACTTTTACCAAAATTGAATTGGCAACCCCTTGTTCGATTCCCTGAGATAAACGTTTTGTATTGGTAACAAATAAATCATCTCCTACTAACTGAACTTTATCACCTAACTGTTCTGTAGCCAATTTCCATCCAGCCCAATCGTCTTCAGCTAAACCGTCTTCAATAGAAACAATTGGATACTTCTTACACCAGTCAGCCCAGAAAGCAACCATTTCAGAAGACGAGCGGCGTTCCCCTGTTGATTCGAATACATACAATCCGCTATCTGTCTTATAAAATTCAGACGAAGCTGCATCCAATGCAATATGGACATCTTCACCAGGTTTGAAGCCCGCTTTTTCAATTGCCTGCATCACCACCTGGATTGCTTCTTCGTTTGAACCTAAGTTCGGAGCAAATCCACCTTCGTCACCAACATTTGTAGAAAGACCTTTTGATTTTAAAACTGATTTCAAATGATGGAAGATCTCAGTCCCCCAACGTAATCCTTCAGAAAAAGAAGAAGCTCCGAAAGGCATCACCATGAATTCCTGAATATCGATTAGGTTATCAGCGTGAGAACCTCCGTTAAGGATATTCATCATTGGAACTGGCATTGTGTTCGCTCCAACTCCTCCAACATATTTGTAAAGACTCATTCCAGCTTCCTGAGAAGCAGCTCTTGCAACGGCCAAAGAAGTTCCCAAAATAGCGTTTGCTCCCAATTTTGATTTATTCGGAGTTCCGTCCAAACCAATTAGTTGCATATCAATTGCTTTCTGATCAAAAACATCCATACCCAATAACTCTTCAGCAATTATTGTGTTTACGTTTTCTACAGCTTTCAAAACGCCTTTTCCTAAATAAAGCTTAGCATCACCATCTCGTAATTCAACAGCTTCATGAATTCCTGTTGAAGCACCAGAAGGAACCGCAGCTCTTCCGAAAGCACCATTTGTTGTGTAAACATCTACTTCTACCGTTGGATTACCTCTAGAATCCAGGATTTGTCGTCCAATGACACGAGCAATGTAAGTCATACTTTTTAATTTTTGGAGGGTATATTAATTATCTCAAAAAACAAATCCGCCCGTTATTACTCAGGCGGATTCATCCATTTAGTTACTCATATTCGTTATAAACTGATCGAACAGATATCTTGAATCGTGCGGACCAGCCGACGCCTCAGGGTGATACTGAACGGAAAATATTTTCTTTCCTTTAATTTGGATTCCGGCAACCGTCTCATCATTCAGGTGAATGTGTGTCACTTCAATCTTATCTTGTTTTGCGATACTCTCATGTGTGATCACAAACCCGTGATTCTGAGAAGTAATTTCACCTTTACCTGTAATCAGGTTTTTGATTGGATGATTAACACCTCTATGTCCGTTGAACATTTTTGCTGTCTCCAATCCCTGACTCAAACCTAAAATCTGGTGTCCCAAACAAATTCCAAAAATTGGAGTATCCGTTTCAACCAATTCCTTTACCAAAGCAATTTCGTTAGGCATAGCAGCAGGATCACCAGGACCATTACTCAACATAATTCCTGTTGGATTGAACGCTTTGATATCTGCAACTGTTGTTCCTAAAGGGAACACTTTAACGAATGCTCCTCTATCGTTCAAACAGCGTACAATGTTCTTCTTCACACCAAAATCAAGAAGAGCTACTCTCAATTTGCTTGAAGCATCACCACTTTCATAAGCTTCTTTTGTAGCAACTTTAGAAGAAAGTTCCATTCCATCCATTGAAGGAATCTCTTTCACTTTTTCCATCAACACCTTTTCGTCCAAAATTTCTGATGAAATGATTGCGTTCATTGCACCTTTATGACGAATGTGTCGAACCAAAGATCTTGTATCGATATCTGTAATTCCTACCGTTTCGTTCTTCAACAAATAGTCATTCAAATTGGAAACACCACTTGCACGAGAAAAACCAGTAGAGAATTTTTTTGTCACAAGACCAGCGATTTTAACGGTTTCAGATTCCACTTCTTCGTTGTGAACTCCGTAATTTCCGATATGTGCTGTGGTCATGATTAGCAATTGCCCAAAGTAAGAAGGATCCGTAAATACCTCCTGATAACCGGTCATACCAGTATTAAAAGCAATTTCACCGGTTGTTGTACCTATCTTACCAGTGGCAAAACCGCGATATACGGTTCCGTCTTCCAAAACGAGGAGCGCAGTTGAGCGTTCTTCCATAGAATTTTTTTTTGCAAAATTAGGAATTAAAAACCATTCTAAGAAGCGGAGAGTTCATCAAGATTAAAAAGGGAATCACAAAGAATGCTAATGATTCTGGGGTATTCAGCTCACACTCAAGTTTGCAGTGTTAATTCTTTTTTGAATTTGTGCAAAAGTAATGGATGAATGTCCCAAAGATTGAATGATTAAATCGTTCGCATATAAAATGAACAGACGCGATACATCGCGTCTCTACACGACTATGAATGATACTTTAACCCTCTACCACCAACCCAGAAGCTGTAATAGATGATTTCTCCTGATACTCTTCGTAATCTGTATTGATTTCCCAGAGATTATGAGTGGTTTCTTTGACGATGTTTTCAGCCGCTAAGATCCCCATAAGAATACTGTGATCCTGATTATTGTATTTAAACGCACCATAACGACCAATCACAGAAAGATTCTCAACACTCGTTAAATAACTTTCTACAATCTGTAAAGGTTCTTTGTATCCACGTTGATAAACAGGATAACATTTCGGAATCTTATAAACGAAACCATCTGAAATTTCCAATCCCTCTACCAATCCAGTCATCTTCATTTCTTTCTTCGCCAAAGCAATTAATTCAGCATCCGACATTTTCCAGATTGGATCTTCATCGTAACTCCAATATTCTAACGTAACAATTGTTGCTTTCTCACCATTGTTTACTTCCGGCACCCAATTGCTACAGTTGGTAACTCGTCCCATTTGCAATTCGCTAGCATGAACGTACAACCAGTTATCCGGAAAGACATTTTGTCCTTCGACTTTTAGATAAACCAATAACGTATTTCTGAATTTCAATTGCGCATTTGCATCAATTACCTCTTGCGGAGTACCTGCAAGATTCTTTACCAAATGCGTAATTGGCATGGAAGAAATCAAATGATCATATTCAACATATTCGCCAGAGACCAATTCTAAGCCTTTAGCTTCATTGTTTTCTGAGACAACTTTTTTGATCGGGGTTGAAAGAAAAACACGTCCACCGTTTTCCTCAACATATGTTTTCATACGTTCATAAACCATCCCTGTTCCACCAATTGGATAGGCAAATTGATCTACTAACGTTTTATGCTTGTTTTTTTTGTCTTTGATCAATGCATTTTTTACTGCTTCGAAAAGGGACAATTTCTTGATACGCTGAGCTGCAAAATCTTCATCTAAATCTTTACATGAAATCCCCCACAACTTTTCGCTATACGTTTTAAAGAAAATGGAATACAGCTTATATCCGAAACGACTAATTACCCAAGACTCGAAAGACTGGTCTTGTTTTACCGGAGCAACACGTTGTTTGAAATAGCTGAAAACACAAATAAAGGCAGTACCAACTCCCAATTTAAAAAGCGCATCAAACGGTTTAAGCGGATAGTAGTAGAATTTTTTCTTGTAATAGATTCGAGTAAGGCGATCAACCATACGGTAGTCCTTCCCAACAACTTCCAACCACACATTATTGACTTTGCTATCGTTGCTAAAAAAACGGTGAGGCCCTAAATCAACATGTTGATTCCACAATTCGATTGTTTTAGAAAGACCACCAACAGCATTAGATGCTTCATAGACATCCACAGCAATTCCAGCTTTCGCTAACTCATATGCTGCTGTAATTCCTGCCGGACCCGCTCCAATAACTGCTACTCTTTTTCCACTCATCAAATTATGTTCATTAAAATCGACCAAATCCGTTCTTAAGGAACGAATAATGCACTGTTTTTATTGCGACGCTAAGATAGGTAGTTCCCATCAATCGACAACAAAAAAAAAGGGTATCTGTTGAAAACAAATACCCTTTTAAAATTGAGAAAGACGAATCTTATTCTTCTGTTTTTTCTTCTGCGTCTGCTGCAGCTTCAGGAGCATCATCAGCTTGAGTTTCCTCAACTGCTGGTGTCTCTTCAACTACTGGTGCTTCTTCAACAACTTCAGCTGTTGGAGTTTCGTCAACAACTACTGCCTCTTCTACTTCAGTTGCTTCAGCTGCAGGAGCAGTTGTAGCTTTAGGAGCAGTTGAACCACCACGACGAGAACGACGTGTAGTTGTTTTCTTCTCACCAGATGTGTAAACTTCGTTGAAATCAACCAACTCGATCAAACACATTTCAGCATTATCTCCTAAACGGTAACCAGTACGGATGATACGAGTGTATCCTCCTGGACGGTCAGCAACTTTTGGAGCGACAGTACGGAACAACTCAGTAACCGCTTCTTTGCTTTTCAAGTAAGAAAATGCAGTACGACGATTGTGAGTTGAATCGTCTTTTGATTTTGTAATAATCGGTTCAACATAAACACGTAAAGCTTTTGCTTTCGCGATTGTAGTTGAAATACGCTTGTGCTCGATTAAAGAACAAGCCATGTTAGATAGCATTGCTGCTCTGTGAGCAGTTTTTCTACCTAAATGATTAAATTTTTTACCGTGTCTCATAACATTTAATTTCGTAAGTAACGGTTAGCTAGATCTAGTATCGCATCAATCTAGCCACCTATCACGACATTATTTTAAATTTATTTGCGATACTAATCTTTATCTAATTTGTATTTTGCTACGTTCATACCGAAGTTCAATCCTTTAGAATCTACTAAGTCTTCCAACTCAGTTAAAGATTTCTTTCCGAAATTACGGAACTTCAATAAGTCGTTCTTGTTGTAAGAAACAAGATCTCCAAGTGTTTCAACATCTGCAGCTTTCAAACAGTTAAGTGCACGAACTGAAAGGTCCATATCCACTAACTTAGTTTTAAGCAACTGACGCATATGCAATGAAGTTTCATCAAATTCTTCTGTCTCAGATTTAACTTCTGTATCTAAAGTGATACGCTCATCAGAGAACAACATGAAGTGGTGAATCAAGATTTTAGCAGCTTCTTTCAAAGCATCTTTTGGATGAATAGATCCGTCAGTTGTCAATTCCAAAACCAATTTCTCGTAATCCGTTTTTTGTTCTACACGGTAATTTTCAATCGTGTATTTTACGTTTACAATTGGAGTAAAGATTGAATCAACGAAGATCATTCCGAAAGGAGCGTTGCTGTTCTTGTTTTCTTCTGCTGGTAAGTAACCACGACCTTTAACGATCGTAAGCTCCATTTCCAACTTAACTGAAGATTCCATGTTACAAATCACTAAATCCGGGTTCAATACTTGAAATCCAGAAGTGAATTTACCTAGGTCACCAGCAGTCAATTTATCTTGTCCAGAGATAGAAACCACTACAGTTTCGTTATCTGTACCATCAATTTGTTGCTTGAAACGAACTTGTTTAAGGTTCAATACGATTTCTGTAACATCCTCTACAACACCTTTCAAAGTTGCAAACTCGTGGTCTGCTCCGTCGATACGTACTGAAGAGATTGCGTAACCTTCCAATGAAGAAAGTAAGATACGACGTAATGCGTTTCCTACAGTGATACCATAACCTGGTTCAAGCGGACGGAACTCAAATTGTCCTTTACGCTCGTCAGACTGGATCATAATTACCTTGTCCGGTTTTTGAAAATCTAAAATTGCCATTTTGTTTTTCTTCTTTTTACTTGTTTCACAGTTGCGCGGATTGACAGATTGAAGAATGTCGGTCAGTCCCTTTGGCTGCAATTCAATTGTTAATTACTACTTAGAGTATAATTCGACGATTAACTGCTCCTTGATGTTTTCAGGGATCATTTCTCTTGATGGAGTACTAAGTACTTTACCAGAGTAAGTTGAACGATCAAAATCCAACCAATCGTATTTTTTGTTAGTTGAAGCTGTCAAAGAATCATTAATTGCTTCTAAAGACTTAGACTTCTCACGAACACCAACAACATCACCAATTTTCAAATGGAAAGAAGGAATGTTTACCACTTCTCCATTTACAACGATGTGTTTGTGACTAACCAACTGACGAGCAGCACGACGAGAATTAGCGATACCTAAACGGTAAACTGTATTATCCAAACGAGCTTCACAAAGTTGCAACAAGTTTTCACCTGTAATTCCTTTCATACGTGATGCTTTGTCGAACAAGTTAGCGAACTGACGCTCCAAAATTCCGTAAGTGTACTTCGCTTTTTGCTTCTCACCTAACTGAATTGCGTATTCAGATTGCTTACTTCCTCTACGTTTGTTTGGTCCATGTTGACCTGGTCCGTAGCTTCTTCTGTCCAGCGCTTTGTCTGGTCCAAAAATTGGGTCACGAAAACGACGCGCAATTTTGGTTTTTGGTCCTGTATATCTTGCCATTTCTATTTGATATAAGAGGGAGATTGTGAATTAAGGCTTTTCCTTCGACAATCTGGCTCCCTCAGTTATTAATTACTATTATACTCGTCTCTTTTTCGGAGGACGACAACCGTTATGCGGTAATGGGGTAACATCGATAATTTCCATCACTTCGATTCCACTGTTGTGGATAGAACGAATAGCAGATTCACGTCCAGCTCCAGGGCCTTTCACGAATACACGAACTCTACGTAATCCGAAGTCATGTGCTTCTTTAGATGCGTCCTCAGCAGCAACTTGTGCAGCGTATGGAGTGTTCTTTTTAGAACCTTTGAAGCCCATTTTACCAGCCGATGACCAAGAGATAACTTGACCAGCGTTGTTCGTCAAAGAAATAATCACATTGTTGAAGGTAGCTTGAATATGCGCTTCACCCGCTGCGTCTACTTTGACTTGTTTCTTCTTCTTTTGATTTGATTTTGCCATTGTTAATCTTTTTAAGCTGCTCTGTTTAATTCAGACAGCAGATTATTTAGTTGCTTTCTTTTTGTTAGCAACAGTTTTTCTTCTACCTTTTCTTGTACGAGAGTTGTTTTTCGTACGTTGACCTCTCAATGGAAGACCATTACGGTGACGAATACCACGAGTACATCCGATATCCATCAAACGCTTAATGTTTAATTGGATTTCAGAACGTAACTGTCCTTCTGTCTTAACTTCAGTGATTGAGTTACGAATAAGACCAATTTGGTCATCGCTCCAATCCTGAACTTTAATGTTTTCGTCGATACCGTTAGCTACTAAGATCTTCTTAGCTGTGCTGCGGCCAATTCCAAAGATGTACGTCAATCCGATTACACCTCTCTTGTTTTTTGGTAGATCAATACCTGCAATACGTGCCATAATTACCCTTGTCTTTGTTTTAGTTTAGGATTCTTTTTGTTAATCACGTAAACTCTTCCTTTTCGTTTAACGATCTTGCAATCTACAGATCGTTTTTTAACTGAAGCTCTTACTTTCATTTTGTGTTGTTTTAGTGACAAAGCATCAGCTTAAAAAAGCTGACGCTCTATCCATTATCGATGTTAGTTCCTTACTTATAACGGAAGGAAATACGTCCTTTTGTTAAATCGTACGGTGACATTTCTACTTTCACTCTGTCTCCAGGAAGAATCTTAATGTAAAACATTCTCATTTTCCCCGAGATATGAGCAGTAATCACGTGACCATTTTCTAACTCTACACGAAACATTGCATTAGACAATGCTTCGATAATTGTTCCATCTTGTTCTATTGATGATTGTTTAGCCATGTCTTAAATTCCAGATGAAATTTCACTAGGTGATCTTCTACCTCTAACTCTTGCACCTTCCATCAAACCATCCATGTGACGATTCAATAAGTAAGATTCAATTTGTTGTAAAGTATCCAATACTACACCAACCATAATCAACAACGAAGTTCCTCCGAAGAAATACTCGAATCCTGATGTAATTCCAGCTGCTCCGGCTACCGACGGTAAAATCGCGATAATTGCCAGGAACAAAGAACCAGGTAAAGTAATTCTTGAGATCAAGCTATCTAAATAGCTTGCAGTTTCTTCACCCGGACGAACGCCTGGGATGAATCCCCCATTTTTCTTCAAATCATCTGCCATCTTGCGTGGACTGATCATAATTGCCGTATAGAAATACGTAAAAATCACAATCATCAACCCAAGGATCACATTGTACCAAACTCCTTTAACATCACCAATCACACCGCCAAGTCCTTCGTTGTTACCAGCGAATAACATAACAGGGATGGTCATAATTGCTTGAGCAAAGATGATAGGCATTACACCAGAAGCATTTACCTTCAAAGGCAAATAGTTTCTAGCACCTTGCTCATCAACAGAGCGGGCACCTACAACACGTTTAGCCGTATTTAAAGGAACCTTTCTTACTCCTTGCACAATTAAGATAGTACCAAGAACAATCAACAAGAATACGATGATCTCAAGAACGATCTTAAGAGGAGTACCTTGATTAATTGCTACTTCAGTTATGAAAGCATTAGGAAGACGAGAAAGGATACCAACAGTGATCAATAACGACACTCCGTTTCCAATTCCTTTATCCGTAATACGCTCACCTAACCAAACCGCAAACATAGAACCAGCAACCATACACATAACAGCAGTAGTCCACCAAAGCGGACTATTTAATGTTTGTGCAGGATCCATAGCTCCAGGAATTTTAGATGCGTACAGGGTGATGTAGGTTGGTGCTTGAACGGCACAAATAGCAATCGTAAGGACGCGGGTAAACATATTAATACGTTTACGACCAGACTCACCTTCGTTCTGCATTTTTTGAACCGCAGGCACAGCCATCCCTAGCAACTGCATAATGATTGAAGCACTAATGTAAGGCATGATACCGAGAGCCATAATGGACACGTTGGTGAATCCACCACCGGAGAACAATGATAACAATGTTTCCAATGGAGAGTCTCCTTTGTTTCCTGATTGACTCATCACTACCGCCTCAGCACTTACACCAGGCAACATGATAAACGATCCGATTCTATAGAATAGAATTAGAGAAAGCGTAAGAATAATACGCTTTCTCAATTCCTCTACTTTCCAGATGTTCTTTATGTTTTGTATAAACCGTTTCATAAAAAAATGTCGGCAAAGTTAATTAGATTTCTGAAATAGAACCACCTTGAGCTTCAATTCCTGCTTTTGCAGTAGTAGAAAACTTATGAGCAGTAATATTCACTTTAGCTTTTAATTCACCACGACCAAGGATTTTCACCAAGTCATTGCGTGATACCAATCCGTTGTCACGCAACACATCCAACGTAATGTCAGTAATGTTTTTGCGATCAACGATAGATTGAATAGCATCTAAATTAATTGCTTTGTATTCAACACGGTTAATGTTCTTGAATCCGAATTTAGGAACACGACGTTGTAACGGCATTTGTCCTCCTTCGAATCCTACTTTCTTTGAATAACCAGAGCGCGATTTAGCACCTTTGTGTCCACGTGTAGCAGTACCACCGCCACCAGAACCGTGTCCACGACCGATACGCTTATCACTATGCGTTGCGCCTGCAGCTGGTTTTAAATTATTTAAATTCATCTCAATTCGATTTAAAGTATTATTCTACCACTTCAACTAAATGTGAAACCTTCTTGATCATACCAAGAATTTGTGGTGTTGCTTCTTTTTCTAGTACTTGGTTCAATCGGCGGAATCCTAACGCTTGAATCGTCTTTTTTTGACGAGCCGGACGTTTGATAGTACTGCGAACCTGTTTGATTTTAATCGTAGCCATCTTTTCCTTTATTATCCGTTAAACACTTTATCCATACTAACTCCACGTTGACGAGCAACAGTTGCAGCATCACGCATAGCAGCAAGAGCATTCATAGTTGCCTTTACCACGTTGTGTGGGTTAGACGAACCTTGAGACTTTGCCAATACGTTGTGAATACCAACTGATTCAAGTACTGCACGCATCGCACCACCAGCAATTACACCAGTACCATTTGTTGCAGGTTTCAATAGAACTTCTGCTCCACCGAATTTTCCTTTTTGAGAATGAGGAACTGTACCTTTTAAGATAGGAACTTTAATCAAGTTCTTCTTAGCATCGTCAATTCCTTTAGTGATAGCTTCGGTAACTTCTTTCGCTTTACCTAAACCATGACCAACGATTCCGTTTTCATCACCAACTACAACGATAGCTGAGAAAGAGAACGTACGTCCACCCTTAGTTACTTTGGTTACACGGTTAACCGAAACCAATTTATCTTTAAGCTCAATATCTGAAGCTTTAACTCTGTTTAATGTTTGTGCTGCCATATTCTTAGAATTTTAGTCCGCCTTCTCTTGCAGAATCAGCTAATGATTTAACACGACCGTGGTATAAGTAACCGTTACGATCGAAAACTACTGTTTCTACTCCAGCTTTCTGAGCCTTGTCAGCAATTTCTTTTCCTACTACAGCAGCCTGACCAACTTTATTTGTTTTGTCAGCCGCTTTGTTCTTGTAAGAAGACGCTGAAGCAACCGTTACTCCTTTTGAATCATCGATAACCTGCGCGTAGATCTGTTTGTTAGATCTGAACACAGACAAACGAGGAACTTGAGTTGTACCTGTAATTTTCTTACGGATACGACGCTTGATTTTAGCTCTTCTATTGATTTTACTAAATGCCATAACTTTTTAAAATTATTTTTTACCTGCAGATTTACCAGCTTTTCTTCTAATCTCTTCGCCCATGAAGCGGATACCTTTTCCTTTGTATGGTTCTGGTTTACGAAGGGAACGAATTTTGGCAGCAGCCTGACCCAAAAGTTGCTTGTCGTGAGACTCCAATGTTACCACTGGTGCTTTACCTTTTTGAGTATCTGCAGATACCTTAATTTCTTTCGGGAACTCGATGATGATCGGGTGAGAGTAACCAAGTGCCAACTCCAACTGTTGTCCAGTTGCTGTAGCACGGTAACCTACTCCGATTACTTCCAATTCCTTCTTGTACCCTTCGGATACACCTACGACCATGTTTTGTACTAAAGCGCGGTATAAACCATGCTTAGAGCGATGATCTGGCGCATCTGACGCGCGGCTAAAAGTGATTTCAGAACCTTCAATGTTTACAGTTACAGCAGCAGTATCAAACTCTTGCTCTAATGTACCTTTAGATCCTTTCGCGGAAATTACTGATCCGTCCACCTTTACTTCAACTCCACTCGGGATTGTTACTGGGGATTTACCTATCCTTGACATTATTTATTTAATTACGAATTACGAAAACGGGCGCGAAGATACAAGAATAAAAGATACGAGTCAAGAACCCATATCTTTTTCACATCTAGCACCCAGAAATCTGCATTCTAGTTTTTACTTAATATACGTAGCAAAGTACTTCTCCACCAACGTTTTCTCTTCTTGCTTCTTTATCAGTGATTACACCTCTAGAAGTAGAAACGATTGCAATACCTAAACCGTTCAATACACGTGGCATATCTTCAGCACTACTGTACTTACGAAGACCTGGACGTGATGCACGATCAATTTTAGTGATCGCAGGAACTTTTGTTGATGCGTTATACTTCAAAGCGATTTTGATAATACCTTGTTTGTTATCATCTTCGAATTTAAAGTTTGCAATATAACCTTGATCGTACAAGATGTTAGTGATTGCTTTTTTAACATTCGATGCAGGGATTTCTACCATTTTCAAACGAGCTGCGTTTGCGTTACGGATGCGTGTTAGAAAATCTGCAATAGGATCTGTATTCATGTCCTTATTTTTCTTTAATTAATACTCGGTAGAGTTTCGAAATCCCGATACCGTTGTAACGCTATCGGGATAAAGACTTTTACCAACTTGCTTTTTTAACTCCTGGGATTTTTCCAGCCAAAGCCATTTCACGGAAAGTAACACGTGAAAGTCCAAATTGGCGCATGTATCCACGAGGGCGACCAGTTAAGCCACAACGATTGTGAACGCGAACTTTTGAAGAGTTTGCAGGCAATTGTTGTAATTTATCCCATTCACCAGCTGCTTTCAATTCTGCTCTTTTAGCAGCATATTTAGCAACCATTTTTTCTCTTTTGCGCTCACGCGCTTTCATTGATTCCTTAGCCATCTCTGATTATTTTTTAATGAATGGGAATCCGAAGGCATCCAACAATGCTTTTCCTTCTTCATCGCTTTCAGCTGATGTAACAAAAGTGATATCCATTCCTAGGATCTTGTTTACTTTGTCGATATCGATTTCCGGGAAAATGATATGCTCTTTAACACCTAAGTTAAAGTTACCACGTCCATCAAATCCTTTCGCGTTAATTCCGCGGAAGTCACGAGTACGAGGCAAAGCAACAGAGATAAAACGATCTAGAAAATCGTACATCTTGTCTCCACGAAGCGTAACTTTCGTACCAATTGGCATTCCTTTACGCAGCTTGAAGTTAGAAACGTCTTTCTTAGAAAGAGTAGCAACTGCTTTTTGTCCAGCAATACGAGATACATCTGCGATTGCGTGGTCAATTACTTTTTTATCAGCAACTGCATCACCCAACCCCTGGCTGATGATGATCTTTTGTAATTTAGGTACACGCATTACCGTTTTGTACCCAAATTGCTCAGTCAAAGCAGGAATAATTTCCTTCTTGTACTGTTCTTTCAGTCTTGGTGAATAACTCATTACTTGATCTCCTCTCCTGATTTTTTAGAATAACGTACCAACTTACCTTTCGCATTTTCCTTACGTCCTGTGCGAGAAGCTTGTCCTTTTACTACAACCATTAAGTTAGAAATATGAATATTTCCTTCTTTCTCAATGATTCCTCCTTGAGGTTCAGAGGCGCTAGGCTTAGTATGACGTTTTACAACGTTCAAACCTTCTACTGTAGCACGCTCATTTTTTCTGTCAATAGTCAATACTTTTCCTTCTTGACTTTTAGACTCACCGCTTAATACTTTAACAGTGTCGCCTACTTTGATGTGTAATTTCTTTTGCATGACTTCACTAAATATTAAAGTACCTCTGGAGCAAGCGAAACAATTTTCATGTAATTGTTCTCACGAAGCTCACGAGCAACTGGTCCAAAAATACGGGTACCTCTCATATCACCCGCCTGGTTCAAAATAACGCATGCGTTATCATCGAAACGAATGTAAGAACCATCAGGACGGCGAACCTCCTTACGCGTTCTTACAATAACCGCCTTGGCAACCGATCCTTTTTTCACGGCTCCAGAGGGCATTGCACTCTTAACAGCTACAACGATTTTATCTCCTACGGAAGCATAACGACGTTTTGTACCACCTAATACGCGGATACATAAAACTTCTTTAGCTCCAGAGTTATCAGCAACTGCAAGTCTTGATTCTTGTTGTATCATCTCAACTGATTATTTTGCTCTTTCTACAATTTCTACTAATCTCCAGTTCTTGTTCTTAGACAAGGGACGTGTCTCCATGATCTTAACGGTGTCACCAATGTTACAGTCGTTATTTTCATCGTGGGCCACAAATTTAGTAGTTTTTTTGACAAACTTACCGTATTTCGGGTGCTTCACTTTACGCTCAACAGCAACAACGATAGATTTTTGCATCTTATCTGAAGTTACGATCCCGATACGTTCTTTTCTTAAATTACGCTTTTCCATTTGAAGCTTATTTAACGAACCAAGCATTAAGCCTGGTTCTGACGTTTTGTTAATTCAGTATTCAAACGTGCAATAGCCTTACGGTTGTTACGAATTACGATCGGATTCTCCAATGGAGTAATTTTGTGTCCGATTTTCATTTTCCCTAACGTTTCTGTTGCACTTGCGATTTGTTTTTTCAAATCGTCAACTGAAAGTTTACTTAAATCTTCCTTTTTCATGCTTTCAATTATTTACCAGGTACAACATAATCGTTACGCACGATGAACTTACACTTAACAGGTAACTTCTGAGCCGCTAAGCGCATAGCTTCTTTAGCGATTTCGTAAGGTACACCGTCAGCTTCAAACATGATACGTCCCGGTTTAACAACTGCCACCCAGTGGCTAGGAGCTCCTTTACCTTTACCCATACGTACCTCTGCAGGTTTCGATGTGATTGGTTTGTCTGGGAAAATACGGATCCACACTTTACCTTCACGCTTCATGTAACGCGTAACTGCGATACGAGAAGCTTCAATTTGGCGTGATGTGATCCATCCCGGCTCCAATGTTTTAAGTCCAAATGATCCGAAAGCGATTGTTGATCCACGTTGTGCATCACCAGTGTTTCTTCCTTTTTGTACTCTTCTGAATTTGGTTCTCTTTGGAGATAACATCTTTCAAAAATTTTTAAAATGAATTACTTTTTCTTACGGTTGTTTCCACCTTTTCCAGCTGGACGACGGTTACCTCTATCACGGTCTCCAGATGGCGCACCACCTTTCGCTCCTTGAGCAGCCATTCCAACATTTGGAGAAAGATCACGACGACCGTAAACTTCACCTTTACAGATCCATACTTTGATTCCGATCAAACCGTAAGTAGTCAATGCCTCACCTACTGCGTAATCGATATCAGCTCTGAACGTATGTAACGGAGTACGTCCATCTTTGTACATTTCTGAACGCGCCATCTCAGCACCATTCAAACGACCTGAAATTTTAACCTTGATACCTTCAGCACCCATTCTCATGGTTGAACCGATAGCCATCTTGATTGCGCGACGGAAAGAAATACGTGCTTCCAATTGACGAGCGATACCATCAGCAACTAAACGAGCATCCAATTCTGGACGTTTCACCTCGAAAATGTTGATTTGGATCTCTTTTTTCGTCAATTTCTTCAACTCTTCTTTCAACTTATCTACTTCTTGACCACCTTTACCGATAATCACACCCGGACGAGCCGTGTTGATTGTAACAGTAACGAGCTTAAGGGTGCGCTCGATGATGATCTTAGCGATACTTGCTCTTGATAAACGTGCGTTCAAATACTTACGGATTTGATCATCTTCAACGATCTTATCTTTGTAATTGTCGCCACCGTACCAGTTAGACTCCCATCCGTGGATGAAACCTAATCTATTTCCAATTGGATTTGTTTTTTGTCCCATTTCCTGTCAATTAATTAGTTCCATCAACAACGATGGTAACGTGGTTTGAACGTTTACGTACTCTGTAAGCTCTACCTTGAGGAGCAGTTTGGATACGCTTAAGCATCCCTGCTGAACCTACTTCGATAGATTTTACAACTAACTTTTCGTCTTCAATGCTCTTACCTTCGTTTTTAGCTTCCCAGTTAGCAATTGCTGAACGCAATAACTTCGATAGGCTTAACGACGCGTCTTTCGCATTGTGTTGCAATATGTTTAGAGCTTTATTTACTTCTACACCACGCACAAGATCTGCAACCAATCTCATTTTGCGAGGGGAAATCGGAGAATTGTTCAACTTAGCGATTGCCGTTGTACTTTTCTCAGATTTCAATTGCTCTGCTTTTAGTTTTTTTCTAGCGCCCATGTCACTTAGCTTTTACTATCTTTTTTTATCCTTTTTGTTAGCACCGTGACCACGGAAGTTACGAGTAGGAGAGAATTCACCTAACTTGTGACCAACCATATTTTCGGTAACAAATACAGGAATAAACTTATTCCCATTGTGCACAGCAAATGTTAACCCAACGAAATCCGGCGTAATTGTAGACGCGCGAGACCAAGTTTTAATAACTGCTTTGCTTCCGCTTGTGTGTGCTTCATCCACTCGTTTTGACAACTTATAGTGTACAAAAGGTGGTTTTTTCAACGAACGACTCATAGCTTATTTTTTTCTTCTTTCGATGATATACTGATTAGAAAACTTCTTTTTCGAACGCGTTTTGTAACCTTTAGCAGGCATACCATTACGTGAACGAGGGTGACCTCCGGCATTTCTACCTTCACCACCACCCATTGGGTGATCAACCGGGTTCATAACCACACCACGAACTCGTGGACGACGGCCTAACCAGCGTGAACGTCCAGCTTTACCAGAAACAACTAACGAATGTTCTCCGTTAGATACAGCTCCGATAGTAGCCAAACAAGTAGTTAAAATCATGCGAGTTTCACCAGAAGGCAACTTGATAATCGCAAAACGACCATCGCGTGCATTAAGCTGAGCGTATGTTCCGGCACCACGTGCGATTGCACCACCTTTCCCCGGTTGTAATTCGATGTTGTGAATTACTGTACCAAGAGGAACATCAGATAAAAATAGAGTGTTACCAACATTTGGCGTTGCTCCTTTTCCAGACACCACTGTATCTCCTACTTTCAATCCTTCAGGAGCAACGATGTAACGTTTCTCACCATCAGCATAAAAAAGTAATGCAATACGTGCAGTACGGTTTGGATCGTACTCAATAGTTTTCACAGTTGCAGGAACACCAAATTTCTCGCGTTTGAAGTCGATAATACGGTATTTTTGCTTGTGACCACCACCCATGTAACGCATAGTCATGCGCCCATCATTGTTACGTCCACCAGACTTAGACTTTTTCGCTATCAAACTCTTCTCAGGAACGTTTGTAGTTACTTCAGAATAAGTACTGTTGATTTTGTGTCTTTGCCCTGGAGTGATAGGCTTGAATTTTTTAAGACTCATTAGTTCTTACTTAAAAATTATTAAATAAATCAATCGTTTCTCCTGCAGCAACAGTTACAATAGCTCTTTTAGAAACTTTGCTTGGTTGCTCAACGACACCTTTGTTAGTAAATTTAACAGAGGATTTTCCACCGCCATACGTGATAGTACGAACGTCAGTTACCTTAACGTTGTACATCTTTTCGACAGCTCCTTTAATTTGCAATTTATTCGCTTTTCTATCTACCTCGAAAGTGAAGCTGTTTGATTTCTCAGACGCAGCTGTTGCTTTCTCAGTGATGATTGGCTTCTTGATAATTGTACTCATCACCAAATTAGTTTAGAATGTTTTCGATTACTGAAATCGAACTTTCTGTTAATACTACTTTCTTCGCATTTAACACATCGTATGTGTTCACTGAATCAGCAGCTACAACTTTAACGCGTTGTAAGTTACGTGAAGACAAGTAAACGTTATCGTTTCCTTCCCCTACGATCACCAACACTTTATCGTTTGTTAAACTTAAGTTTGCCAAGATCGACTTGAATTCTGCTGTTTTTGGTGTTGTTAATGCTACGTCTTCCAATACTACGATTGCATCCAATTTCGCTTTGTAAGCGAAAGCAGATTTACGAGCAAGACGCTTCAATTTGATATTCAATTTGAAGTGGTAGTTACGTGGACGTGGACCGAAGATACGACCTCCACCTACTCTAGTACCTGATTTCACGCTACCTGCACGTGCACCACCTGTACCTTTTTGTTTCTTCAATTTGCGTGTAGATCCAGCGATTTCAGCACGCTCTTTAGACTTGTGAGTCCCTTGGCGTTTGTTAGCTAAATGCTGCTTTACATCTAAATAGATTGCGTGATCATTTGGTTCGATTCCAAAAATTTCATCCGCCAAGGTTACTTTTTTGGAAGTAGCCTTTCCTTTGCTATCAATTACTTTTACTTCCATTATTTCTCGATTGTTACGGTTGAACCTTTAGGTCCCGGGATAGAACCTTTAACTACAAGCATGTTACGGTCAGTCAAAACTTTCAATACTTGTAAGTTTTCCATCTTAACACGTTTGTTACCCATTTGACCAGCCATACGCATTCCTTTGAATACGCGTGCAGGGTAAGAACAAGCTCCAATTGAACCCGGCGCACGTAAACGGTTGTGCTGACCGTGAGTTGATTGTCCAACACCACCAAAATTGTGACGCTTAACAACCCCCTGGAAACCTTTTCCTTTTGAAGTACCTGCTACTCCAACGAATTCACCTTCTTCGAAGATTTCAACGTTTACTACATCACCAAGATTAAGTCCGTCAAATCCCTTAAACTCTACCAATTTTGACTTTGGTGTAGTGTTAGCTTTTTTGAAGTGACCTTTCAATGCATTTGGAGTATTGCGCTCTTTACGCTCACCAAATCCTAATTGAATTGCCTCGTACCCATCTCGATCTTGAGTCTTAACTTGCGTTACGACACAAGGACCAGCTTCTATCACTGTGCATGGTGTTGCTTTACCCTCGGCACTGTAGATGCTAGTCATTCCGATTTTTCTACCAATAATTCCTGGCATACTTTATAATTTATTATTTAACAATAAAAGGATGTAAGAGCCTCTGAAGTGACGAACTTTCGTCCGTCACTTCAGAGGAATTATCATCACACTTTAATTTCTACATCAACTCCACTCGGAAGTTCCAATCTCATCAACGCATCAACTGTTTTTGATGAAGAAGAGTAGATATCCAACAAACGTTTGTAAGAATTTAATTCGAACTGCTCACGCGCTTTTTTGTTAACGTGCGGTGAACGCAATACTGTGTAAATTCTTTTGTGTGTTGGAAGTGGAATTGGACCACTAACTACAGCTCCTGTTGCTTTAACAGTCTTAACGATTTTCTCAGCAGACTTGTCTACCAAGTTGTGATCGTATGATTTTAGTTTAATTCTAATCTTTTGGCTCATTACTCGTTTGTATTAAGCGGAAACTTTTCCATTATATTTAGCAATCACTTCTTCTGCAACGTTCTTAGGAGCCTCTGCATAGTGAGAGAATTCCATTGAAGATGTTGCACGTCCTGAAGACAACGTACGCAATTGCGTAACATATCCGAACATTTCAGATAAAGGAACGTCAGCTTTAACAACTTTACCTCCAGCTTTATCATCCATACCTTTCATCATACCACGACGACGGTTCAAGTCACCTACGATATCACCCATGTTTTCTTCCGGACAAATCACTTCTAATTTCATGATTGGCTCCAACAAGATTGGTTTACAGTTTTTCAAAGCGTGACGGTAAGCCATTTTCGCTGCCATTTCGAATGACAATGAATCTGAATCGACAGCGTGGAATGAACCATCAACCAATTCTACTTTCATTGCTTCAACAGGGAATCCAGCTAAAACTCCGTTTTTCATAGACTCTTTGAAACCTTTCTCAACAGAAGGGATAAATTCACGTGGAATGTTACCTCCTTTGATAGAGTTAATGAATTCCAATCCTGTTTTCGTTGGATCTGTTTGAGGTCCGATCTTAACAGCGATGTCGGCAAATTTACCACGTCCACCTGATTGCTTTTTGTATTGCTCACGGTGATCGATTGCAACTGTGATATCCTCACGGTAAGTTACCTGTGGAGCACCTTGGTTAACTTCCACTTTAAACTCACGACGTAAACGGTCAACGATGATATCCAAGTGAAGCTCACCCATTCCTGAGATAATTGTCTGTCCAGACTCCTCATCCGTATTTACACGGAACGTTGGATCCTCTTCAGCCAATTTATTCAAACCAACTCCTAAACGATCTTGGTCAGCTTGAGTTTTAGGCTCAATTGCGATTCCAATTACCGGATCAGGGAAGTTCATAGACTCAAGGATGATTGGTGCATTCTCAGCACACAAAGTATCACCAGTACGGATATCTTTAAATCCAACCAATGCAGCGATATCTCCAGCACCAAGCTCATCAATTTGATTTTGCTTGTTAGCGTGCATTTGGAAAATACGAGAAATACGCTCTTTAGAGTTTGTACGTGTATTCAACACGTAAGAACCAGCAGGCAATTTCCCAGAGTAAGCACGAGTAAAACACAAACGACCTACGAATGGGTCAGTTGCAATTTTAAATGCCAAAGCAGCAAACGGCTCATCGAAAGAAGGCTTACGCATAACTTCTTCGTCAGTTTTCGGGTTGATCCCTGTAATTCCTTCGATATCCAATGGAGAAGGAAGAATTTCCATCACCATATCCAACATTGCCTGAACTCCTTTGTTTTTGAAAGAAGAACCACACATCATTGGAACAACTTTTCCAGAGATAGTCGCCTGA
>CAMLHZ010000023.1 GCA_946480085.1 uncultured Flavobacteriales bacterium | reverse complement strand
AAACGCAAAGTTCAGATCGATCTTCAGGATCCAATGATCATGGACAGCGTTTATTTCGGGAAGTTTAAGATCAAGGCTTCCGACATTGTGAAAGATGGAAATGCTTACTTCATTCTTATTCCGGATTTAAGTCCAAAAAACACATTGGATATTTACTTTCACGGTTCACCCAAAGTAGCGAAGAAAGCGCCGTGGGATGGCGGAATTATCTGGACAAAAGACGATAATGGTAAATCCTGGGTAACCATTGCTTGTCAGGGATTGGGAGCTAGCTGCTGGTTTCCTTGTAAAGATTCACAATACGACGAACCAGATTCAGTTGACGTACATTTCACCTGTCCGGAAAACCTGGTTTGTGTGAGTAACGGAAATTTTGAAGGCAAAACGGTTAAAGGCAAATGGGCAACCTACAGTTGGAAAGTGGTGAATCCGATCAACAATTACTGCATCATCCCGTACATTGGCGATTACGTGAACATTCACGATCACTTCATGGGCGAAAAAGGCCAGTTGGAAATGGATTACTGGGTGATTCGCGGAAACGAGGAAAAAGCGAAGAAACAATTTGCAGATGCTCCACGAACCATTGAAGCTTTGGAATACTGGTTTGGTCCCTACCCTTTTTACGAAGACGGTTACAAATTGGTGGAAGCACCTCATCTGGGAATGGAACACCAAAGTGCTGTTGCGTACGGAAATAAATTCCAGAACGGCTACATGGGAAACGATTTAAGTAGTACAGGCGAAGGATTGAAATGGGATTTCATTATTGTACACGAAAGCGGTCACGAATGGTTTGGAAATAACGTCACTGCAAAAGACGTTGCCGATATGTGGATTCACGAAGGGTTCACCAACTACTCCGAAGTCTTGTTCACCGATTACTGGTTTGGAACAGAAGCCGGAAACCGCTATGCCGTTGGACTTCGTCAAAACATTGATAATGACAAGCCGATCATTGGAAAATACGGCGTTCAGAACGAAGGCAGCGGCGACATGTACTACAAAGGTTCCAACATGCTTCATATGATTCGTCAGATTGTAAACAACGATAGCTTGTTCCGTGCAGTTCTTCGCGACATCAACGAAACCTACTGGCACAACATTGTCACCACAAAAGACATTGAGCAATTCATGAGCGAAATGCTGGTAGAAGATCTTTCAAAAGTCTTTGAACAATACCTGCGTACCTCCGAAATTCCTGTGTTGCAAATGGTTTACTCCAAAGGAAAGGTGAAATACCGCTGGAAGAACTGTGTTGATGGTTTCAATATGCCAATTGTGTTGACCGATGCCATGGGAAACAAGGAAAAGCTTTACCCAACCACCAAATGGACCAAAGAAAAGCGCGAAACGAACTACCAGTATTACATCAATCCACAGTTTTACATTGGTTCAGATGTATTGATCAAGCGAAGTGCAAAGGATGTGAAAATGCCTTCTGCTGAGGAAATGAGAAATCAGTAAAAACGCTTTCATGAAGAAAATCATTCCCTCCATTTCATGTACTGCCGGTTATGGAGTGAGAATTTCTTAAAAAGATTATAATTACTCCTTTGAGTTTATCTACGTCAATCTGAAAAACATTATCTTCACTCAACTGAATAAATTAACATCTTCTTTATTTTATATGATCGAAAAAATAAATATTGAGAATTTTAAATGTTATGAAAAAATAGAATTTGATACATCTAAAATTACACTTTTGACTGGGGCAAATAGCAGTGGAAAGAGTTCTCTATTGTATAGTGTTTTAGGACCAATACAATCTAGAGAATTTCCTTTTCAATTCTCCCCAAATGGAAAGTATATTAAAATGGGGGATTTTGAAGAAATTATTCATAATCATGATAAAACGAAATCAATTAAATTGGAATTTGAACATTCCGAAAATCATGAAATAGTTACAACTTTTTGGAAAAACAATCATTTAAATAATCTTCCAGTTCTTGAGAGTTTAATTTCAAAATCTGATTACTACAGTCTTGAGATAACTAAAAACAGGAAATATAATCTACGATTTGAATACTTCGTCAACAACGATCCACACCATCAACTTAGATCTCCTGAAATGATTAATAAGTTTATGGAGATTATAGAATCTTCAGCTCCAGTTTCAGAAGAGAGCAGCCTTTTATGGAGTAAATTTAAAAAACCAAAATTCAAAATTGAATTTAAATTCTCTGATTTTAATGAAATGGATAAAATGATTGAAGAGCATGGGAACTATTACCTGTCATCATTTATTCGTTCAATAAAAAAAGTGTTTAATGATTTTGATGATAAAATCAATTTCATTAGTTCTTTTAGGCTTTATCCTGAAAGAACATATTATGAGACATCTAAGATTGATCTAAAAGTCGGGAAATTTGGAGAAAATTATGAAGATCAAATAATTTCTTGGGAGACACAAAAGTCACCTGAATATAAAGAATTGATATCTATTCTAAAAGATTTAGATCTTCTTCATGAAATAAAATCTAAAAGACTAGATGGTGGACGATTTGAAATTCTAATTCGCTCTAAAAAAGATGGAGTATGGTCATCATTAAATGATGTTGGATTTGGTATTAGCCAATTTTTACCAATTATTGTAGCAGATTTACAACTTGGCAAGAACTCAACTTTATTTATTGCACAACCCGAAATACATCTTCATCCGAAAATTCAAGCTCAATTTGCAGATTACTTGGTTAAACAGATAATTGATAACAAAAAGAAATATATAATCGAAACGCACAGTGAATATTTACTAAATCGCATAAGACTTGCTATTGTTAAAAAAACAATTGAAGAAACTGATGTGAAAACATATTTCATCGATAACAATGGGAAAAGTGCTAAATCATTTGATATTGTGTTTAAAACTAATGGTCAAATTAAAAATGCCCCAAAGAGCTTTTTTGACACTTATATGTTAGACGTAATGAATATTGCAATCGAAGCCGAATAATGAAAGATATTTTTATTGATAATAACATTGCAAAGAATTTTGCTACGCCAGTTGACCCTCATTATAAAGAGCTAATTCAATGGATTAATGAATTCGATGAACGGTTGGTTGAGAATGATCCAGAAAAAATTAATGATTTCGCTCATTTAGTTGTTTCTCAAAAACTCTTAGTTGAATATCTTCAATCTTCGGGAGATTGCTCTAAGCCAAATGCGATGCCTTCAATCATCAATCGTCTTACAAGGGAAGGTCGATTACAAAAAAAAACAAAAGACGAAATAGAGGAGTTTCAATTGAAAAACTTCACAAAAAAGATTTTAAATAATTTCTTGTCAAACAAGAAGGATCATTGGCATATAGCAACCGTATTGATTTCAAATAGAAAATTTTGTTTATCATATGACGATAACTTAATTAGGGATTTATCTGGGTTCCCTGGGCACGTAGTAATAATTACAAATAGACCCGAAAAACTCAAATACAAATAAAAGAAACATATCCCTGCTAGCGTGAGCTTCAAGCTCGTGCTACTTAAGTCTATTACTTAGCTAGAACGTCGGTCATATTAATTCAGTTAAACAAATAATTCATTAACATTGAAGACTGTATTTTGAAGCTTATCGACAAAATGAAACAACAGGTCAATAACCCTAAAGAACCCAAAGCTAGCGCGAGCTTCCAGCTCGTGCTACTTAAATCCATCACCTCACTAACGTCTCCATTTGCATCACTAAAATGAACAAAAACAAAAGAGGAATATTCCTAGGTTTGATCTCGGCAATTACAATGCTGAGTGGTTATTCATTCATTGAAGGATTATCCGCTTTTAATCTTCTATTCTTTGATTTCTTCAATAATATTAATCATCCCCTTGTCCTTTTCGAATTAGTTGTTTTCCTCTTTGCCACTACAGGACTTGTTTCCTTCTTCTTCAACTGGAATTTATTAAAGGAAAGTAAAATCAGCCAAGACCCAAAACTTCTTGACGATTCCGAAGTAATCATGACCCTAACCATTGGATGGAAATACTATATTCATCTGTTGTTCTGTTTACTAATGGTTAGTATCGGAACCATCTTCTTTATTAGTCTCTTATTCGGAATTGTTCAAACTGAAAACCATCTGTCGTATTTAGTTGCACTTTTGATTACAGGGTTTGGAGTCGTTCTTATGCGAGATGGATTGCAAATTAAACGTTATCTTGAGTCACGGAAAACCAAATACATTAACACCAATGCACACAATCGAAACGATTAAAGCCGAATTTGATTTTAACGAAGGAAAGCACGGAAATTCAAACTTTTATCATAACATGAAACCTGTAGAAGGACACGGCGATTTCTGTGATGTATATATCGCGAGTAACGATAATGGCGACGTTTTGCAATCGCAGGTAGATGCCTACAATCATTTTCTCAACAAACACAATTCCTATCTAAACGAGCTAATCGACATCTTTTTACCATGTTTTTCTTCGAGCGATCAGGAGAAGATACTAAACGGTGAGAATACAATCTATTTTGATGTGATTGACATTCCCTTCGGAAACGACGAATTTGATCTCTTGGCATGTTCCAGAATGTCGGTGAAGAAAATACTTTGGTCGAAAAAAGAGGTAAACATGAACGTCAAATTCAAGAACGGAAGAATTATAAGTACAAAGCGTGAGAGATTTTATGCATTTGCACGGTAAAAATTTTTGATACATACGTTTCTACCATGGTACAAAAAGCAACTCTTAACTCAAAACTCCTTATTTTTAGTTCTGAAATTAGCTGACCCCCGAATGAAAAACCTCATCCTCCTTCTTTTCCTGTTTTTTGGTCTTCAAACAAAGGCCCAAACTATTCAGGAGCAAAAACTTTCCAGTTGTGATGAAAGTGCCGAAGTTGATCTGATTCAAACAAGGTTAGTGGAGAAGAAAATTGAGAATGGGGCACTTCTTCTATCTATTGGATTTGCTGCTAATTGCTGTTACGCTCCGGAATCAGCCATTCGAATGAGTAACGACACACTTTACCTTACAACTGAGAATTCAAGTGATACCTATTGCCTTTGTACTTGTTGTTTTGAATTGGAATTCAAAATTACGGGAATACTCGACACTAATTTTGTGTTAATGTTAGGCACACGCGAATTGAAGAAAGTTTCCAAGTACGTTAAATTGCCCGATGATTACCACTTCGACAAAAAAACACCTATCAATCAATTGGACGAAAACAATCAAAAAATTGGTTTGTGGAAAACGTACTATGGCAAATCAAAAAAAGTACAGCTTGAACAATATTTTATAACAGATCAAACCGGAAATTACGAAGCTTGGTCGAGATCATTTACCAAAGAAGGTGACCTTGTTGAAGTAACGATAAAAAGGAGTGCAAAAGGTGCACGTATGCATTTCGATGCGAAACAGTATTCTCGTATTTTGGAAACAAAATAACCTACAATTTATATGAAATCTCAAGATAAAATATCCAATGAAAACGGAGAATGGTACATCGCAGAAATTGTTGAAAAATGTGAACCTGTAGCCCGTAATGAAAAACAAGATTTACGCAGAGTTACTACTTGGGGAAATCATCATTTGATTAAAGCTAAATCGCCGAAAGAAGCTTATGAAAAAGCTGTAAAAATTGGAAAGGAAGGAGAATACAAATTCCTTAATTCTGACAAGTTGGAAATGGAATGGATTTTCGTCGGCATAGGACAAATACTTCCTATTTATGAAGAAAACATTGAGGATGGTGTTGAAATTATGTGGACGGATTACGGAAACATCAGTAATCGAAGAACGGAACGTTTGGTGCAAAGTAAAAAAGAGTTACTGGAAAATATCAAGCCGAAATACAATTCGGTTAGCGTGAAAAACGATTAATATGAAAAAAGTCTTGTTCCTACTCCTATTGATCTACATTTCCAGCAGTAGTACTTGCGTTGGACAACCTACCAATTTCAATACACAGCGCAATTGGGCGATGAATAAGCGTGAGGTTAGTTTTGGAGCCGGGATCAATCAATTTCTTGGCGATTTAGGCGGTATGCGCAAGACTGTTTATATTCATCAATTTCCATCAACCGGTTGGAATTCAGAACTGAGGTACCGATACCGCTTTCACCCATATTATGCAACAAGCAGTACACTACATTTTGGCTTGCTTCGAGGTAACGATGCGCATCATTCCGCTGTGTATCAACATTCAAGAAATTTAAATTTCAGATCGGTTTATCTTCAGTTTTCTCAAAATTTTGAAATCATTCTGTTAGCTAAAGAGAAAACATCGCGCCCTCGTTTTGCAGGTGTAGAACGCATAAAATTCTACCAGTTTTATGTATTTGGGGGAATAGGTCTGATGTATTATAATCCACAAACCAACTACAACAATAGCTGGATCAATCTGCATTCTTTGAGAACTGAAGGACAAGGTTTACCCGGAGGCTCAAAACCATATTCCCAATTCACGGGTTCTGCTCCCATAGGTATAGGATTCCGTTTGAAGGTGATTAAAATGTGGAAAATCGGATTTGAATTTGCTTACATTCCAACATTTTCAGACTATATAGACGATGCCGGTGGAGTGTATTACGATCCTGATAAATTGGCAGCAGCATACGGTGAAATTTCTGCACAACTGTCTAATCCGGCAACACAAAACACTTCCTGGTTTGCACCGGGACAGGCTCGCGGAAAGGGCAAACGCGACGCTTACATGTCGTTTTCCATTATTCTATCCAAAAACAGAACCTATAAGAAACCCAAAGCAGCTAAACAACAAACGAATACGGAATCAACTGAAAGCGTTCCGTTCCAATGATGTAACCATTATTGATCAAATTTCTTCTATTAAGAACCATGAAAAAATTCCTCCTTTGTATTCTTTCGGCTCTCTCTTTTTCAGTATTCGCACAAACGAAACCTGTTATCAATGAACCGTTTGTAGGTTTAGCGTGGCGTGAAACCGAAGTTCAGGAAATAGATTCGCTAAATCAACTACCCGACCGAATCAATTATATCATTCACAATCTGTTTCAGTATGCTATGACTGATTTTGTAGATTCTATCGTTTTCATGCAAGGTCAGATTACTGATTTGGAACAGTGGGCAGCAACAGATTCCTCCTTTCAAACGGATTACCAATTTGTGGTGCCCAAATATGAATTGTCTTTTGAATTACGCGATGCAAGTATTGGAATTCAGAGCTATTGTTTTAAGTTAGGTTTAGATCAATATGGTCAAATCATTCTTTTTGAATGGCCAAGAGAAGCATTTGGTACACGGTCAGCGTTCGTCTCGCCAACAGAACTTGAAAAAACAGCACGCAAATACGCGAAAAAGAAAAGGTACAAAACAGAAAGTTGTTTGTACCAACTTTATCTAGACGAAATTTCCGGCCGCATATGCTGGAGATTCAACTACCTGCAAAAATCAACTGGCGATGAGTTCAACTTTTCCCGGGAATACAATTCAATCATTGTTGACGCAATAGATAATGTTGTTTTGTTGGAACTTGGAATGGGAATGAGTGGACATTCTTGCCCTTGACCCAAAATCGACCAATGACACTAAAAACTACATATCCATTTTTAACCATTGCCATAGGTTTCGGTTTTGCTGTTGGCTATTATTTGGAGCGTTCTTACCAGTCGTTGGTTCAAATGATCTTTGACATGAACTACGGCGACCGCATGCATTTCATTGGTAAAAGTTCTCGTTTCAATTTCGATCATAGCTTAACGTTTATTCTCATCAGCACCATATTCTGGGCTCTGGTTTATTTATTATTGAAAAACACTCGTGATACGGCTTTAAAGATCAGAGGCTTCATTTCTGCCCTAATTTTTCTGATGGTTACCATTGGAACTTCCGTTTTTGATGGCTTCAGGTATGTTGCGGAGTGCACTCAGTGCGGTGATGGTCCGGTTAGGGTTTATATTGAACGAATCGCTTACAATAAACATTTATTCTGCAGTACGTTCATCATTTTGTTATACCTGCTTGTTTGGTTTTTGATCGATCACAAAAGAGCGAAATCGAAAAAACAACAGCTTTCATAAAACCAAAACAGTAATAGCTATAAATCAAACAGTTAGATTAAAATTGAACAAAAAGATTGTTTTTTCGTTATATCGATTCAGTTTTTCACTAAGTTTGCTTAGCTAAAATAAAGTAGCAAACTATTCAACAAACCACTTTAATTTAAATACATAGAAACCACAAATAAATACCACATTCAAAATTTTCACTTCAAGTCGAAAAGCAAATAGAAAACAATGAACCTGCTTAGGTGAATGTCGACCAATCCTAAGTTTAATGACTCATTTTTTAACTCATTAGAACGCTCAGTGTAATCATGTTTGCGGGAGAAAGAACGCTTGAACACTCCTAAAATCAAAGTAAAGCACCTAATTCAATTTAAACATAATCATGAAAAAAGTAATTTATGGCGGGTTATTCCTTGCCCTGGTTGGAATCGGATTTGTTTCTTGTAAAAAAGAAAATACAGCTCCGGAAGACCAACAGTCAACCAATCAAACAATTGATAAAGACAAGTACTTTGGCGATTCAAAAACAAAGGAAAAAGATGGAGGTGATCCATTGTTCACGTTGGAAAACGGAGGTAACTACCTAATTTTCAGAACTGAGGCGGGATACACTACAGCAATTGACAATCCGGATGAAACAACGTATGGAAAATTATTAACTCGAATTGCTGAGTTGAACTTCACTTCTCATTTCGACAACGTCAAAAACAATCCGGATTTGGCTTCATCTGATCCATTCAAACTAGGAGATCTTTTAGCAAGAATGATCAATACGAATCACATCGTTCAAATTGGAAACTACCTTTTCAAAATTGAACCAACGATTGAAAAAGTATTTACATTACATGAAGATGATGTTGCTACTGGCTACACTGATTTGGTGAACATGAACACTTTAAATCCTGATGTACTATCATTCAGCACAAACATTGAGGTAATTGAAGCATTGAAAGAAGGAGGTGAAAAAGGAATCTTCTGTAACGATGCAACAGCTTCAGCAAAAAGTACAACATCGAATACTGTTTACTTCCAAAGCTCAAACCTTAGTAACCAACAAACAGAAAACTTCTACGGAACTTCTTACTACAGAACGTTCGGAGTTTGGTTTATCCTTGGTACTAACACAAATTTCAGCTTGTTTGGTAACGGAAGCGGAAACTACGGACATTGGATTCAAATGGACAACTGTAGTTATGCACAACGTTGTGGTTCATCTGTTTCCAATTACTCTCACCCTTGGCGTGGTATGATCGCTGGTCAGTACGCTTTTTCAGGTGGAGAAAAAATCTTCAGATGGTACAGTGGTCTTAAAAGATTGAAGTCCTATAACCTAAAAACACGAGTAAGATGTGAAAATCCGAATATTCCTCAAGGAGGAAATCCTTATACAACGTATTTCACAAATTATATGCAAATTGTAAGTTAATGAGGATTATCGCTTTAATTTCAATTTTGTGGTTTGGGACCAGTTGGTCCCAAACCACTGTTTTTATCTCACCTTTGCTTAAATACCAGGTCAGTTTTAACTCCAGTGATGCACATAGCTGGAACGGAAAAATGATGGGTGGTGACGAAGATTTCAAATATAAATACCAACATATTTGTGCGAAAAAACCTTTGTATCTTGGAGTGAACGTTGGGCTTCGCTTTAAAGGCAGAAATACGCTCCAACTTGGAATTTCTATGGATGGTTCATCGGAGTATACACAATCCGCTTTCTATACTTACAATAGTTTCGACTCCACATTCCGAAACAATTCTACCCGTACCACCACAAAAACGGCGCAAACTAGGTACAGTTTAACCTATTTCAGAAAGATCAAAACTTTCGAAAACAACTCCTCTCTTTCACTCGGATTGTCGTTTGCCTACGTTGTTCGTCAAGGAACGAATGCCATAGAAAACGTGGGATCATTAGGCACATCTAATATTCAAATTTCCGAAAACAAATATTACAGCGATTCACACACTTCTTATACTGCCAGCAAATCAGGAATTACGTTTGGACTTTCATTGCAATCTCAGATCTATATTCAAAAAAAGTACTGGTTTGACATCGATTTGAATTACAATTACTCAAAAAATTACTTGTACATGTCTGAATCAAAGATCAGCATTTACGATGCCAGCACGCTGGAGACAAAAAAATACGTTTTCAACAATTATCAGTTTCTGACAAATATCAATTTGACGCTTTCGAGACAGATCAATCTGAAAAAAAGAAATAAGTAGCGTTTACGATTGCTCACTCGAACTGACAAAAGCACTTCAATCAAGTCCTTCGTCTTTCGTCTCTCGTCTTATGTCTTTCAAGAATTTTGTTAATTACTTCTTTCCCCATACTTCAATTCTGCCCCTCAATTTGATACTTTTGTAAAAAAGAAAACAGGATGTTGACACTGGATCCGAAAGAACTCCCGGTTCCCAAATTACACGGAATTTTACTTGGCGCTATTGGTCCACGACCGATTGCATTTGCTTCTACCGTTGACGAAAACGGGAATAACAATTTATCGCCATTCAGTTTTTTCAATGTTTTTTCAGCTGCTCCGCCTATACTTATTTTTTCTCCTGCACGTAACGGACGCACAAATACAACCAAGGACACTTACAACAATGTAAAGAAAGTTCCTGAGGTGGTTATCAACATTGTGAACTACGACATTCTTCACCAAATGAGCTTGAGTAGTTCGCCTTACGGTGCCGATGTGGATGAATTCGTGAAAAGCGGTCTTACTCCTATTCCTTCTGATACCGTGAAACCAATGCGCGTGAAGGAAGCACCGGTTCAATTTGAGTGCAAAGTACTTGAAGTGAAAGAATTAGGAGAAAACGGTGGCGCAGGAAATCTGGTGATCTGTGAAGTGACTAAAATTCATATTCACGAAGAAGTTCTTTCTGAAGACGGAAGCATCGACCAAAAGAAAATAAACCTGGTGGCACGAATGGGCGGAAACTGGTACTGTCACGCCAACGAAGCTTCTATGTTCGAGGTCACAAAACCAATTACAACTGTGGGAATAGGATTCGACAATTTACCGGAAGATGTACGTAACAGTTCGGTGTTAAACAACAATGAACTTGCACAATTGGCCGGAATCACTGAACTTCCGAACGAAACAGATGTGAACGAGTACAAATTGATTGAGTTAAGTGATCTGTTTGTAACGTTAGAAGATACTCCAGCAGAATTGGAGAATGCACTTCACACAAGAGCAAAAGAACTATTACAAAAGGACGATATAACAGGAGCATGGATGACCTTGCTCGCATTTAATGATTAATAAACCAACACTGTTGCAGGTTCCAAAACGCAACAATTCAAAAACAACAATATGAGCAATTATCAATTCACAGGTGTCCTAAAAGTTAAAAACGACACAATTCAAGTTTCGGAAAAATTCTCTAAAAGAGAGTTCGTTGTAACTGATACATCGTCGCAATACCCGCAGGACGTTATGTTCCAATTGACGCAAGATAAATGTAGCTTACTTGACAATGTCAATGTGAACGAGCAAATCACAGTTTCTTTCAACTTACGTGGAAGAGAGTGGATCAATCCACAAGGTGAAGCGAAATACTTCAATTCTCTTGATGCATGGAGAGTTGAGAAAGCAGCTGGAAGCATGGGTGGTGGAATTCCTGATGGTGGTCCATCGGCAATGAACCTGAACAGTGCACCGGTTCCTCCGTCAATGCCGTCTACTGACGCAGCAGACGACGACGATTTACCATTCTAAATAGGAAAACAAACGCACACAATCTACATCGTTGTTTTCAGAAATAAATCTTGATCATTTACTCAATGTAAACTCTCAAGATTTATTCTTCAACGCCTCGTATCTTGAGTGTTTTTCTTTCCCTTAACATAATAAAGGCTTCCGAAAGGAGGCTTTTTTTTGTGCTCGATACACATTTTTCATTCTTCGAAATTCATTGGTTGTGAAGACCGTTTTTCATTCTTTTAGGAGTAACTTAAAGTTTTTCATTAGCTTTGTCGGAGAATAACCACAAAAACAACCACGACTACCAAAATCGAAATCATTCATTTTGCCAAAGAATTTTCTAATCAGGAAGTCGTGTATTTACATTTTTAAAACAATAAATTATGGCAAAAAAATTAGACAAAATCATCGTAATCGATGTAGAAGCCACCTGTTGGAACGGCTCAGCTCCACAGGGAATGACAAACGACATCATTGAATTCGGGATCTGTTTGCTCGATGTTCGTTCAGGCGAGATTTCTGATAACAGAGGCATACTGGTCATTCCAGAACGTTCCGAGATTAGTGATTTCTGCACGGAGTTAACCACCATCACTCCTGAAATGATCCGGAACGAAGGAATCTCTTACAAGGAAGCTTGTTCCATTATCAAGAACGAATATCTTGGACCAAGCAGGGCATGGGCAAGTTTTGGTGCTTACGATTTAAAGCACATTCAACGTCAATGTTCCGAATTGGGTGTTGGTTATCCGCTTGGACCATCGCACATCAATGTAAAGACACTTTTTGCGTTGAAAAACAGACTCGGACATGAAAAAGGAATGGATGGAGCACTCCAATACCTGCAAATTCCACTTGAAGGAACACATCATCGTGGCGTAGACGATGCAAAGAACATCGCGAAAATTCTCTACACGCTCTTGTAAGCGACTTCCGTTTTTCATTATATCCCCTATTTCAATACTGACTGGCTTTCATAAGAAGCCTTTTTCAGTTTTTGGAAATCATCAAAAACAAAAAAATCCTATATTCGAATCACTTATGGAACTCATCGACAAACTAAAAAAACAGCTGAATATTATTTATGCTGGACTTTTCATTGGATAAGTAGCTTTTGCAGCTGTAACTTACTTCATTATTAAACCCGAGTATGTCGAAAGTACGAGCAACGACATGTTGTCTTATGTGGCAATTGGGCTGCTAACCGCAGGCGCTGTTTTTGGTCGTTTATTTGGAAATAAGCGCTTAACTGAAATCCGTGAAATGAATAACGAAACCGCCAAATCCCAAGCCTATGTTGGATTAAGCATTATTAGATATGCATCACTTGAAGGTCCAATTCTTTTCTGCATTGTAATGTATATGCAGACTGGTGTTGACGTCTTTTTATATTTGATCTGCGGTGGTTTACTTTACTTCCTTTCGTTGATCCCGAGAGCTTCGCTGATTAATAGTGAACTGAGAATCAGTAGATAATTCTAATCCCGAAAGCTTTCGTGACCAAAATTCTAAATTTTAAAAAAGGAAAAACTGGTTTTTCTTTTTCTCATACTTGATGGTTTTAGCATTTAGCATTTTGAAATTTAGAATTAAGACCTTCCTTTCCAATCCAACTGCACAAAAAGCATAGAAGCGAAAAGTGCCAGCATGTAAAACGGATAAACGGTTTCGAAAAGTAAAAGTCCAACAATGTCAGTTACTGTCCACTTGATAATGGATAAACGCAGTAATACGAAGTCGAAGCCCGTTTTCGTTATGAAAATCAGGATGGTCAACCATTCTACATCACCGAACCAGGTAACGAGAAGTAAGAACAAATAGGTGAAATGAAGCAAAACTGCCCAAACTCCCAATCCACTGCTTAAATTGTCGCCTACATTTCCGGTTTTCGACATCCATCTCAAACGCTGATTCATTGTATCGGACAATCTATCAGGAGTTGCCGTAGAAACCATCAGTTCTTCGCGCTCCACAACTTCAATGGTTTTCTTTCCTTCCCGAAATGCGCGAAGTGTGTAAATATCGTCACCGCTCAAAATATGATCGTGATGCTCAATATCGTCCACCTCTTCAAAAGCTTTTATGTTGATTAGCAAATTTGCTCCGCTGCATGAAATTGGTCGAAGCCAGCCTGTTACGCCTTTATTGATCAGTGTAGTGAACCAATATTCGAGTGTGAAGAATCCATGCCACCACTTGCTTCCGGTCATTTTCACGGGTAAAATTACCAGATCCGCCTTTGGAACAACCATTAACGATTTCAGGTATTCGGAACCAAAAACCACATCTGCATCCATTGTCAAACAGTATTCCGTTGTCACGTGATCCATTCCAAAACGGATGGCACGCTTCTTACCTCTTTGTTCTTCAGGAAGGGAGATCACACGAATGGGAAAGTCTTTGTATTTTAAGAATTCTGAACGGTAATCATCCGACGAATGGTCGTTCACAAAAATCCATTGTACGGGCTGATATTTCTGTTTGTATACGCAGTCGAGGAATTTCCCAAGGTTCTTGGCTTCATCTCTAAAAGGAACAACCACCGTTATTTCGTCTAAGTTGTGATCTATTTTGGCCGCCTTGAGCAATCGCAAACGATTCACTCCAAAGACAAGTGTGAGAATAGAAACGGCATAAGCCACAAACCAAAAAATCAGGATACTCATTGTACTTTCCGTTTGATTGGAATTAAAACAAAGCTACCTATAAGCGCTGGAATCACGATGTTGATTATCCAAATTAATAGACAAATAACAATGATATCAGGTTTTGATGAAACGACGGTATGCTGAAAAACAAAAAGCGCAGCAGTTTCACGGATTAGAATTTTCCCCGACCAGAGTGAAGGAATAAAGGAAGTTAGAATGTAAATGATCCAAACAGAGTGAACCAACAACCAGATATCTGTATAGCCGAAGGCATAAAACAAGAGAACAAATTGTAAGGTAAAAATCAGAAAACGAAAGGTGCTCAAAAGCAAAAGTGAGAGCCTCAAATAGCCAAAGCGCAGAAGCATCATCTTGAAATGGCGAATGACTTTGTTTCTGTAAGATTTTCGACCAAAAACCTTTTCACCGAAAAAGTAAAACAGCAATAGAACAACGGAAATACCTGATGATAAAATCAACCAGCAGGGATTAATGTCCTTTCTGAAAATTAATGCTATTGAACCAAAAATCGCAGTTGGAATTAGTTGACTCAGGTTCCCCAATGCAGTCACCAATACAATCTGTATGGAATGTCGGCGTCTGAAAAACAACATTCTTCCCAACACATTTCCCCAACCGTTCGGAGAAAGGAAACCAGAAGCCAAACCTGCCAAAAAGGAATTCCAGGTTTTGCGATTATCGTCGATCAAATGCTTGGTAAACAATTTCCATTTCACAAATTCTACTCCCTGATTAACGAATAGAAGTAAAAAAGCAATTAGCAATGCCCATTGGTATTCAATATGGATTTTTGAGAAGGAATTCCACTTTACATCCTTGAGTTGAAAGTAAAGTGTTAACAGAACGCTAAAAAACAGCAATACCTGCAAACCTAATCGCAAGATTGACCGTTTTTTAGTAGTTTTAAGTTCCTCTTTCATTCGAATGGTCGAAGATAAAATAATTCTCGGGATCGATCCCGGTACAACAGTTTTGGGTTACGGTATAATTCACGTTCAAGGTAAGAAAATGACCTTGCTGAATTTTGGAATTGTACAGCTTCAGAAATTAGACAATCAGCCTGATAAACTGAAACGCATCTTTGATCGAATTGACGAACTAATCCAAGAATACAAACCCGACGAAATGGCGCTTGAAGCCCCTTTCTTTGGGAAGAACGTACAATCCATGCTAAAACTTGGAAGAGCTCAGGGAGTTGCCATTGCAGCTGCGCTCCGTATGAATATTCCTTACGAAGAATATACACCAAAACGAATCAAGCAATCGATTACGGGAAGTGGAAATGCTTCCAAAGAACAAGTTGCAGCGATGTTGCAAACCCTTTTGAAGTTTGATGAAATACCGAAGTTTCTAGATGCAACTGATGGATTGGCTGCTGCAGTTTGCCACCATTTCTCAAAAGGAGTTGGTGAGAACAATAAGACAAAGGCAAAAGGTTGGGCAGGATTTTTGTCACAAAACCCCGATAGAAACGCAACAAAATGAAACAACTTTTCTTCTTAACAATATTGCTAATTCCCTTTTGTTCTAAGTCGCAAGAAAATTATTCCTGGATGGATGGCATTTGCATGTACGAAGGTGAGATCAATTCTGAACTTACAAATCGTGAGCAACTCGACAATATCGTTGGACTTTTCATGAATCCAAATTCATATAGTCAGCCTGTTTTCAGAGCACAGCTAAAAGATTCGGTTCACATAAAGCCTGAAAAAGTAAAGCGTGAACTGGAAAACGGCATTAAAGAATTGGAGAATGCGCAATTTCCAAAAGCTTCGTTATGGGATTCTATTCGAAAGATAAGAGTAGCACAATTGAAAAGAGAATTGGAATTGAAATTACTGGCAATTCAGGCAATCCGAGATCCGGAAATTTTGAAAACCGATAAAAAAACGGCTAAGATCTGTAAATCGACCATTGCTATTCTTTGTTCTGAACCGGCAAAGATTCTGAAAGAATATAAATCCATTTATGGCGAGGATGCTTACAATAGAATTCTGAAAACGGGATGTTCCGAAAAAGTGATGGCAGAAATGGCCGCTTTGGATTTTATTCGCTTTGAATGGTGGAACGCAGCATCAACAACGATAGGAAATGTTACTTACCTCAGTTTGATTAATGTTGAAATGAAAAAACTGGTATTGAATCAGAGAGCGGATTGCCACTAGTCCCTATTCATCGAAAAAAGATTGTAGCGACGCATCGCGTCTGTGCATTAGTTTTCATCTTGAAGTCTTTACCTCTCCACCACGGCGGAATTGGAACTGACGCGACATCTGAGGAGATCAAATCTTGAGTCTATTGTCTTTAATCTTTAGTCCTTCTTAGCCTCTTCCTTATTCAACTCAATGGTCATTTCTTCCATTGCCTGCGTATTGATCCGTTGAAAAATCTCCGGCTGAGTTGCATAATAATCAAACGACCTTTCAAAACGGTCAACTGTAATTCCTTTCGACTTAAAATACTTTTCTCCGGAACGGATCATGGTTTTGTAATACCTATTGACACTTTGATATCTGTTCTGAACTCCAGCTTCCAACATTGTCAAATCGTGCATATACGTCACCATTTCTGCTTCCGGAATCAAATCGTCAGGTGCATCAGGATGATCCATTTCGCTACTGCAAGCGAATGAAAGTCCAAGAATCAATATGCCCAGAATCCAGTTTTTCATCGTGCAAATTCCATTCGTTCACCGGCACGAAGATCAATATTCTCTCCGTGAGCATAAACTTTCTTACCATTGATAAAAGTAGCATCAATTCTGTGCGAGAAAATCGTTCCATCGAAGGGTGACCATCCACATTTGTAACGCAAACTTTCTTTGGTAACAGCCGTTGTTTCATTCGGATTCACCAAAACCAAATCAGCCTTGTAGCCTTCACGAATGTATCCTCTGTCTTTGATCTCGAAACAAACAGCAACAGCATGAGACATTTTCTCTACCATTTTTGTTCGGGTAATCTTTCCTTGTTTAGACGATTCCAACATTGCCAAAAGCGCGTGCTGCACAAGTGGTCCACCTGAAGGAGCTGTCATGTAAGATTGACTTTTCTCGTCAAAGGTATGAGGCGCATGATCGGTTGCAATCACATCAATTCTATCATTATTTACCGCTTCCCAAATTAAATCGCGGTCGGCAGCAGTTTTAACAGCAGGATTCCACTTAATGAAATTTCCTTTTTTGTCGTAATCTGCATCCGTAAACCATAAGTGATGAACACATGCTTCAGAAGTAATACGTTTTTCGCTTAATGGGATGGTATTGTCAAACAGGAATGTTTCTTTTCCAGTTGAGATATGCAAAATGTGTAAACGAGTATTGTGCTTTTTCGCTAATTCAACGGCTTTTGAAGAGGATAAATAACAAGCTTCTTCACTTCGAATAAGCGGGTGAGCAGTTACCGGAATGTTTTCACCGTACTTTTCCTTAAAGATTTCGAGATTAGCACGAACAGTGGCTTCATCCTCACAATGCGTTGCAATTAGCATCGGAACATTGCTGAACAAATGGTTCAACGTTGCTTCACTATCTACCAACATGTTTCCGGTTGACGACCCCATAAAGATCTTCACTCCACAAACCTTTTTCGGATCTGTTTTCAGCACTTCTTCAAGGTTGTCATTCGAAGCTCCCATGAAGAAAGAATAATTGGCATACGACGAATTCGCAGCAATTTGGTATTTATCCTCTAACAATTCCTGAGTAAGCGTATTCGGAACCGTATTGGGCATTTCCATAAAAGAAGTGATTCCACCGGCAATAGCAGCGTACGATTCTGTTGCAATATTTGCTTTGTGCGTTAATCCAGGCTCACGAAAATGAACCTGATCATCAATGCATCCGGGAATCAAATATTTGCCTTCTGCATTGATTTCAACGGCTCCGGAAACTGAAATTGAATCGGCAATTTTGGCAATTCTGTCGTTTTCAATTAATACATCAGCTACTCGTTCAAGACCTTCGTTAATAATTGTTGCGCCTTTAATTACCGTTCTTTCCATCACACTTTCAAATTTCTCATTTTCCAAACTCCCCAAAGCGCTTCCTTAAAGATTCCGGAAGACATTTTGGATTCGCCATAAATTCTGTCTGTAAAGGTAATAGGAACTTCTGTCACTTTGAAACCTTTACGTTTTGCAGCATATTTCATTTCAATTTGAAAGGCATAACCTTTAAACTGAATATTATCCAATTTCATTGCTTCCAGCACCTTGCGTGAATAACACATAAAACCGGCAGTTGTATCAGCAATTCCGAGGAATAAAATCATTCGAACATAAACGGAAGCAAAATAAGACATCAGGATTCTACCCAACGGCCAGTTTTCCACTTTTCCACCACGTACATAACGTGAACCAATACTTACATCCGCTTTTCCGTTTACACAAGCATCCAGTAAACGAGGCAAGTCATTCGGATTATGTGAAAAGTCACAATCCATTTCAAAAATGTACTCGTAATCACGATCCAACGACCAATGAAAGCCATGAATATAAGCCGTTCCTAATCCAAGTTTACCTTGACGTTCTTCTAAATAAATTCTATTCGGGAAACGCTCGATCTGTTCTTTTATCAGTTGCGCCGAACCATCGGGAGAAGAGTCGTCGACAAATAAAACGGAAAAATGATCAGGCAGAGCCATAACAGCTTCGGCCATTTTCACGATGTTTTCACGCTCATTGTAAGTGGGTATAATGACTATGCTCTTCAACAACTGTAGAATTGGAATGCTAAAATAGCTAAAAGAACGTGGATGCAAAGTGTTTGTTATACGATTAACAAAGATTATCAAGTAAGTTGAAACAGACCAATAGATTTTGAGAAGCTGGAAACTTGACTGGTCAGATTCTCGGTTCGAGATTCCAGGCATCAAGATTCCGACAGCAGCCACTCACCAGTAAAGTGTTATAACCGTTTATTAAACACACAATAGCTATTGAATAGAATCCGTAATTTTACCTCATGAAGTTTTTCCTTCTGTTTGTTCTATTTCTCGGACCTTTCTCAGTAATGAGTCAGGGCTCCTTAAACATGACGCTTCTTGATCACGAATTTCAAGATTCTCTTATCTGTAATTCCAGCTTATCACGCTACTCCGATTGTTATGGTTTTACATGGGAAAACGAAGAATATGCTGTAATTGGTTCAACAGAAGGAACACATGTTTATCATATTTCTGCAAACGATGAATTACTTCCTGTAGGCTTTATTCCGGGGCGATACGTAAATATGTCGGTTAGTCACCGCGATTACGCTACTTACCAAAACTATCTCTATGCAGTTTGTGATGAAGGTGTTTCCGACTTGCAAATCATCGACCTTCAATATTTACCTGATTCCATTCATTTAGCGAAGGAAGATAGTCTGCAGTTTGGTAGAGTTCACAATATTTTCATTGATGAAGTTGAGCAGAAATTCTATTCGTTAATTCATCGTTCAACGGTAAGCACTCAAACGATCGATAAACCGATGAAGATCTTCTCTTTGGCAGATCCACTTAATTTGGTAGAATTGTGGAGCGGACCAGGCGATGTGGAAGAAGTTCATGATGCTTATGTCAGAGACGGTCTTGCATTCCTGAATTGCGGATATGACGGACTTCGTATTTATGATTTCACCAACACAGTTTCCCCTACCTACATAGAATCCCTTACTTTTTATCAAGACCAAGGATACAATCATCAGGGTTGGTTGACACCGGATGGAACCACTTACATTTTTGCAGATGAAACTGCCGGTAAACGGGTGAAGCGTTGTTCATGGGACGGAACGAATCTAAATATCACCTCTTATTTTGGAACGGATTTCTTAAACGGAAGCGTTCCACACAACATTATGGCAAACGATACTTTTGTGTATGTTGCTTACTATAATCTTGGATTACACATTTATGACTTGCGTTATCCACAGCCTCTGGAAGTTGCCTATTACGATACCTATCCAACAAGTTCATTTTTTCCAATGAACGGAAACTGGGGAGTTTATTCGCTTTTACCATCAAAGCGCATTTTAGCTGCAGATCGACAATATGGTTTATATCTTTTGGGTTTTAATGCTAAGGTATTATCAGCAGGAACAGGAGACGAAGTAGTTCTCTTTCCTAATCCAAGCGGAAACTCGCCAAGTACCATCCGCTTTCCTATTGGAAGCACAGACATGAGCTATGATGTAGTGGATTTAAGCGGAAACATTGTACAAACAGTTATGCTTTCCGATTTCACCTTCAATCTTCTTCCGAATAACGTTGCAGCTGGTTCTTACATCGTCCGCGGAAAATACACCATTAAGAATTCCGAGAAGCAATTTTCATTGCGCTGGATGAATTTTCATTAGGACTTCTCGATTTTGAGAGTCTAGAATCTAGACTTCTCAAGCTGCAGAAGATTTGTAATCCTGCGCAACGCGTAAGCACATTGTTGACTGAGGCTCTCGAAGGCAAGAATTCACTTATAACTCGTAACTTATAACTCTCCCAGCCACACAATAAACATCAACTACCATTCACATTTTTGCCATAGTAGACCGAACTGCCAAAAACCAATTCTGCTATATTTGTATAAAACCAGTTGATATGAAGACGTTAATCGCATTGTTATTAGGAATCAGTTCTCTTCTTTTTGTTACTTCTTGTGGATCAGGTGCTCCAAAAGTAAATCACGATGAAGATGTGGACATGGGAACGTTTGATGATCACAAGTATACGTGTGAAGAACTTGGATGGGAAACAACGTACCCTGAAGGTCCTTCCATCACTACTAAATCTGCAATTAAGTCCTTGAACGAACGTTCACAAAAGTATGCGGGTGTCGATAATCCTGAATCAGACAAAGACCTGAAGTATTTACTTGCGTACGGTTATGATTTCAACAACTCGTTTGCTTCAACTGCTCAGATTTTCAAAGGAAAAACCAGCGCAGATTATGAATCCGCGAAAAAGAATATTCACGAAACGGCATACAATAACTATTTCAGCGCAAGAATTCGTGTAGATACAAGTGCAACAACGATAAAAGTTGGAAAAGTGACTTTCGATGTTTGGACAATCAACTTGTACAACGATGAAGCAAAAGCTTACGGACATCAACAAATGTACACGGCTGTGATTAATGATTATTTCTTCTCAGCGGTTGTAAGTTATGATGATGATTTCTACCGCGACAAAATGGTTACTACGATTACGAAAGCGAAGTTTAAATAATTAAATGGTGACTTCGACTCCGCTCAGTCACCTCTTTCTTCGAAACTTAGATCAATCGATTTGGCGGCTGAGCGGAGTCGAAGCCAGCCACTCATAAATCATTTCCTGCTCAAATCCTCTCGATTGTAAAAAGCGCATCAATTTTGCCTTCTTTTGCCATGGATCTTTTTCACGTTCCAGGTCTTTCCATTTACGTTCAGCAAGCTTGTTGAAGATACTTTCATATTCGTCGTCTTCAAAAGAATATAAGGCAGTTTGAATAATGTTTTTGGGAATAAACTTGGCAATCAGTCCTTGCTTGATCTTCATTCGTCCCCAATGCTTAATACGTAATTTTCCACTTGCGTAAGAAATGGCAAAACGTTCTTCGTTCAGGTACTTGTTTTCAATAAGATACGCTATGATTCTTCCGCTTTGTTCTTCATCCAGACCAAAGCTTCGAAGTTTAGTGGAAACTTCGTGGTGACACCTTTCTTGGTAGGCGCAATACGCCTCAACCTTGGCTTTCGCTTCCAGAAAAGAGAAATTGCCCTCCATAATTAGAGAGCAATTTCGTTATTGTTTTTGTCGAGGAATGTGTATTGAAGCAATTGATTTGCCATCACACCTTTCACATCGATCCATTTTTTGTACTTAAAGAACCATTTCCATTGCTTAGAAATCAATCCTTTCTTAAAATATGCTTCAAGATAAGGATGAACCATAATGGTTACTTTCGGTTCTTTTCGATCCTGCATAAGGAAATTCAATGTAGTTTCAATCTCTTCAGCGAAAAGAATTGAAGCCTGCACTTCACCAGTTCCGTTACAAGTAGGACACAATTCAGAAGTATTGATATCCGTTTCAGGACGTACGCGCTGACGTGTAATTTCAACAACACCAAATTTCGATGGAGGAAGAATATTGTGCTTCGCACGGTCCATTTTCATGGCATCCTTCAAACGTTCGAAAAGTTCTCTATTGTTTTCCTTATCGTGCATATCAATAAAATCGATACACACAATTCCACCCATATCGCGTAACTGCAACAAACGAGCAATCTCATCTGCAGCTTCAAGATTGGTTGTCAAGGCGTTATTCTCTTGTCCGTCAGCACCTTTTCTATTTCCACTATTCACGTCAACAACGTGCATAGCTTCCGTATGTTCAATGATCAAATAACCACCAGAAGGAAGAGGAACTTTCTTACCGAACATGGTTTTGATTTGCTTATTGATCCCGAAACGTTCGAAAATAGAAAGCTTTCCGTCGTACAATTTCACGATCTTCTCGCGTCCTGGAGCAATTTCACTGATGTACTCTTTCAACTCATCAGCTATCCTCTCCTCACTTACGTGAATATTGGTGAAATCCGCATTCAACAAATCTCTTAGTATAGAAGACGTTTTATCTAGCTCACCTAAAACTCTACGCGGCGGTGTTGCAGCTTTCAAGTTGGTGTGCATAGTCTTCCATTTATCAAGCAAACTCTTCAGGTCTTGATCAATATCTTCAACCTTTTTATTCTCTGCTACGGTGCGAATAATAACTCCAAAATTCTTCGGACGAATATTATCCATAATGGAACGAAGTCTGTCACGTTCTTCCGGATTTCGTATTTTTTGAGAAATAGAAATCTTATCTGAGAACGGAACAAGTACTAAATATCGACCCGCAAAAGTAAGTTCGGCACATAAGCGCGGACCTTTACTTGAAATTGGTTCTTTAGCCACCTGCACCAAAATTGGAGAAGCAGTTGGCACGATATCAGTGATTTTTCCTTCCTTAGGAATGTCTTTTTCTGACTTGAAATAAAGCAAGTCAGATACGTTTTGCTTCCCGTTGAGCGTATCCTTGGTGAATTTATGAGAAGAAAGGAACTGGGGACCCAGATCCAAGTAATGTAAAAACGCATCTTTTTCGTATCCAACGTCTACGAAAGCTGCATTTAAACTAGGAACAACTTTTCTTACTTTTCCGAGGTAAATATCACCTACACCAAAATCAGTTTTCCCTTGCTCTTCTTGTAACTCCACTAATTTTCCGTCTCGAAGCAATGCTATTGAAACTCCGCCAGGGCGTGCTTCAACTACAAGTTCTAAACTCACAAGCGTTACAATTAGAAAATGATAAAAAACAGAAAAACTTAGTAAGCCAAACACCTACTAAGCCCTTCAAATAACTTTCAAAGAAAAATATTACTTCTTTTTCTTGTGACGGTTTTTTCTCAATCTCTTCTTACGCTTGTGCGTCGACATCTTATGTCTTTTTCTTTTCTTACCGCTTGGCATGATAATTTTATTTTATGTTAATATTCTAAGTTCGTTCTGTTTCAAGCTGTTTTGCGACTGAAAAAAAAGCACTCCTATCGCAAAACAGGAGTGCAAAGATATAAAAATTACTTTTTAATCAACTTTTTCTAGTCAAATCAAACAAATTATTTTACGATTTGCTTGTTTTTCACCTCATCAACAAAGGTTTTAGCCGGTTTGAAAGCCGGAATGTTGTGCGCAGGAATAATGATAGTAGTATTTTTTGAAATGTTACGACCTGTTTTCTCTGCACGCTCTTTAACGATAAAGCTTCCAAAACCTCTTAAATAAACGTTTTGTCCTTTAGTCAAAGAAGTCTTGATAGACGTCATAAACGCCTCAACAGCCTTTTGCGCTTCGTTTCTTTCCAATCCTGTCCCTTCTGCAATCTCAGCAACGATATCTGCCTTTGTCATCTTACTTTATTTATTTTATTTTCAACAATGTGATTTTCAGTGCAAAAGTACTGAGTCAATCCCATTAAATTTGTAGCGATTAAGATTTTTTTTCAAACTTTTCCCCAAATGACTGATTTCGTTCTACTAATGCACCAATGGTACAGACAAAACGCCAGAATTCTTCCATGGAGGGAGACGAAAAATCCGTATTTCATATGGTTATCGGAGGTCATTTTACAACAAACAAGGGTTGATCAGGGCTTAAAATACTATTATAGCTTCACTGAAAATTTTCCAACAATTAAAGATTTAGCAGAGGCAGATGAACAAGATGTTCTGAAATTATGGCAAGGTTTGGGCTATTATTCCAGAGCAAGAAACTTACATGCAACAGCAAAACAAATTCTGGCACTTCACGACGGAGAATTCCCGGAAACATACGCTGAGATCATTGCTTTAAAAGGAATTGGTCCTTACACTGCGGCGGCAATCAGCTCTTTTGCCTTTAAACTTCCACATGCAGTTGTAGATGGAAACGTTTACCGCATTTTAAGTCGATACTTTGGTATTGATGAACCAATTGATACAGGAGCCGGACAGAAACAGTTTCAGGCTCTCGCAAATGAACTCATTCCGCAGAACGAACCAGACATTCATAATCAAGCAATTATGGAATTCGGCGCAATGCAGTGCAAGCCTAAGAATCCTGATTGTGAAACCTGTGTTTTAGCTTCTTCCTGCGCCAGTTTCGGAACAGAAGCTGTAAATACGCGTCCGCTAAAATCCAAGAAAACGAAAGTAAGCAACCGCTATTTCCACTATTTCTATCTCACTGATAAGGATAAAGTGGCTTGGGTTCACAGAAAGAAAAAAGACATTTGGCAGCATTTGAACGAATTTCCAATGATTGAAACAGAGACTGCGGAACTTCCATCTCACTTATTTACCGAGCAGCCTTTAGCAAAATATGAGGCAAAGCACATTCTTTCACATCAGCGTATTCAAGCTTATTTCTACGAAACCAGCGAAACGAACGTGTTTGCAGAACAGGAAATAGAATGGAAAACAACAAATGAAGATCCACCAACACATCGTTTAATGGAAAAATTCCTTGAACAACTGCGCTAATTACCAACGACTAATTCCAAATTACTGATTGAGAGCACCAATAACTCATAACTAGTAACTCGTAACTCATAACCCTTAATTTGTAATTCGTAATTTCCAATTAGTAATTCGATTATATTTGTTAGAGACAGAAAATGAAGACTGATGGCTGGTAGTGTAAACAAAGTGATTTTAATAGGAAACTTAGGTAAAGACCCTGAAATTAGAAGATTAGAAAACGGAACTGTAATCGCCAATTTCCCATTGGCAACATCTGAAAGTTATACGGATAAGTCAACCGGAACACGTCGCGACATTACAGATTGGCACAATATAGTTCTGTGGAGAAGCCTTGCGGAAATTGCCGAGAAGTACGTTCGTAAAGGAACCAAAGTTTACGTTGAAGGAAAATTGAAAACACGTAATTGGACAGATGCCAATGGTCAGCAACGTTATATCACCGAAATTGTAGCCGACGAATTAACCATTCTTACGCCAAAATCTGATCGTTCAAATCAGAATTTCGGAAACAACAATGCTCCATATCCAACAGAACCGCAGCAGCCAATGCAAAACATGGATGTTACCGGAACTGATGAGGACGATCTACCATTTTAATCACGAAAAATGGACGATCCAGCCGCTGCAATAACGTCAATAAGTAATTATGACATTGTGGTTTTCACAGTTTCTGCCATATTGCTATTGGCGCTTTCTGCTATTTTCTCAGCTTCTGAAGTTGCTTTCTTTTCATTAAGTCCAACCGACAAACTTGAAATAGAATCAGAATTATCAAGAAGTTCAAAATCGGCTTTAAAATTACTGCAGCGACCAAAAGACTTACTTGCAACCGTTCTTATCGGAAACAATTTGGTGAATGTTTGCATGGCAATTATCTCCACGGAGTTTCTTGAAAAAGTACTTCCTTCAGCCGGCTCACTGAGCTGGTTGCGCTCAACAATTGAAATTGCAGGAATTACAGTAGCAATTTTATTATTTGGAGAGGTTGTTCCCAAAATGTATTCAACAATGCATTCCAAACGCATTACACTGATAATGTCGCAACCACTTTTCGCGTTAAACTCCCTCCCCCCTTTTTCCTGGCTTCGCTGGTTATTGGTAAACGGAACAAATCTCGTTAACAAACGCGCTCGTAAACGAGGTGTAAATCTTTCAAGTGATGATCTTGAGCAAGCAATTGCTCTGACAATTGAAGATGATTCAACGAAAAACGAACAACGAATATTAGAAGGAATTGTAAAATTTGGAAACACAGAAGTTCGACAGATCATGTGTTCACGCTTAGATTGTGTAACACTTTCTCATGATCAGAGTTTTAGTGACGTGATTGAGGTGATCTTGAAATCCGGCTATTCCAGAATGCCCGTTTATGAGGATAAATTCGACCAAATGGTTGGTGTTTTATATATAAAAGACCTGCTTCCGTTTTTGAATGAACCAAATTTTGAGTGGCAGACCTTACTGCGAAAACCATATTTTGTACCTGAAAACAAGAAGATTGACGACTTGCTGAAAGAATTTCAAGGAATGAAAATGCATATGGCAATTGTCGTTGATGAATACGGCGCGTGCTCAGGTTTAGTAACTTTGGAAGATGTATTAGAAGAAATTGTTGGTGATATCACTGATGAATTCGATGATGAGGATATTAGTTACACGAAAATTGACGAGTCTACATTCCTTTTCGAAGGAAAAACAGCCTTGGTTGATTTTTACAAGATCCTCGATATAAATGGAAAAGAATTGGAACAGTTGAAAGGTGAATCTGACACTATCGGAGGATTTATCACAGAACAAGCTGGTAAAATATTAATGAACAACGAATACATCGTTGTCGACAACATAAAGCTCATTGTTGAATCTTCGGATAAGCGACGAGTGAAAATGGTAAAAGTGATTATTGAACATGAACAAGAGATTTAATTTATTCCTGACTTTTTTTGGATTGACTTCCATTTTAGCACTTCAGTCTTGTGGAGATGACGAAATGTTGATTCCAAAACCTCCAAGTTTCTTGCGCACCAATCTTCCAAAACACGAGTACACAAAAATGGCTTTGGATGAACCTTATGTTTATGAAGTTTCCAAATCATTTTTGGTTCGACCAGTGATGTACAAAAGCGAAATCACAAATCATCAGGAAATTAATCTTGGTCCGCTCAACGGAATAATGTACCTGAACTATTATCCGTTGGCAAATCACGACACCTTAGTGAGGTACATCAATCTTTCAAATGACAAAGTGGATGAGCACCAAATTAAAGCAACAAAAATTGAGCGTAAGCGCTATGTTTTTCCTGATAAAAAAGTTTACGGAACCTTCTTCGAATTGCAGGGAGATGTGGCAACAAACTATCAGTTTTATCTGACAGATTCTGTCAATCACTTCATTCGGGGAGAAGTTTTGATGAACTGTAAACCGAATTACGATTCACTTCGCCCAAGTTTGGAATACCTGAAAAAGGATCTTTATCATATGATCGAGACGTTTGAGTGGAAATAGATATAATTAATAATTACAGATGACTAATTGGCTGCCTCGACTCCGCTCGGCAGCCTTTTTTATTGAATACGAATTTATTCCTTCAGTTGTCAGACCAATTGAATAGGGTTAATGACTGAAGTTGAAGTACCTGATCTTTTGTATTAGTAATTGGTAATTATCAATTAAAAGTCTACTTTTAAGACTCTCTATATTACTCGAAAATGAAAAAACTATTACTCTTTGTGCTTCTCTCCTGCGCAATGAACTCAAACGCTCAAACGTATTCCAGAGCAAAAATTTCCGCAACAAGTGAAGAATTGAAACTTTTAGCCGAACAAGGTATTGCAATTGATCACGGAACTCACAAACAAGAAACATTTCTTATATCAGATTTCTCTGATGCTGAATTACAGATTATCAGAAACCAGGGCATTGCCGTTGAAATTTTGATTGAAGATGTAAAAGCGTTTTATGTTGAACAAAATCAAAAACACGTTGAAGAAACTCTCAAGAACATTGGATGTTCAGGTTCTTCAGGCGGTTCTTACACTCCACCAACTGTTCCTTCAAACTTCAATTTAGGTTCAATGGGTGGCTTTTTGACTTACCAGCAATTTTTGGACGAGGTTGATGCAATGGCGGCTCAATATCCAAACTTAATCACTGCACGTGCACCAATTTCTACGTTCCAAACATATGAAGGTAGAAACATCTTCTGGCTGCGTTTAAGCGATAATCCTGGTACTGATGAAGATGATTCGGAACCGGAAGTATTGTATACAGCAGTTCATCATGCCCGTGAACCCAACTCGCTTTCAGAAGTGATTTTCTACATGTGGTATTTGCTTGAAAACTATGCTACCAATGACGAAGTAAAATACCTGGTGGATAACACAGAAATGTACTTTGTTCCAATGGTCAATCCTGACGGATACATTTACAATCAAACCACCGATCCTAATGGCGGCGGAATGTGGCGTAAAAACCGTCGTTTGAATAGTGGCGGAAGTTACGGTGTAGACTTAAACAGAAACTACTCTTACGGTTGGGGAACAACAGGAACAACCACTACTCAAAGTAACGATACGTATTGTGGAACTGCTGCTTTTTCAGAACCGGAAACACAAGCCATTAAATATTTATGTGAAAACAGAAATTTCCGTTACTGCTTCAATGCCCACACTTACGGAAATGACATTCTTTTCCCAATTGGAACAACAACTGCTGAATTAGCAGAAGATCACGATTATTTTGATGCATTTACACATCACATGGTCATTCATAATGGCTATACGGCAATGAAAAGTTCTAGTTTGTATCCTGCTTCAGGAGATTCTGATGACTATATGTACAAAGTAGACACAGTTGTCAAACCGAAAATCTTTGCAATGACTCCTGAGGTTTCAAATACTTCGGGCGGATTTTGGCCGGCATCTTCGGAAATCACCGGAATTTGTCAGGATATGCTTTTTCCAAACATGATCCTTTCCCACTTAACACACAAGTATTACGTAACTTCCGATACAGATCCAACATCGGTTGCAACTACAACAGGAAACTTCAACCATTCTTCTTACCGCTTAGGAATAGAAGATGGACCTGTAACTGTGACCATCACTCCTATCACAGGAATTGCTTCGGTTGGTTCAGGTGTTTCTCATGATTTAGCAATTATGGGAACAGAAGCTGGAAGCATTTCTTACACACTAAACGGCGGAATTCAGTTTGGTGATGTTATCAAATACGTTTTGAATACTGACAACGGACTTTGGATCAAACACGATACAATTACAAAAACCTTTGGAGATATTACAACTCAGTTTGTAGATGAAGCAAATACGCAGGTAAATTGGACAGGAAACTGGGGAACTTCAACAACCGAATATTATTCTCCAAGCAAGTCGTTTACAGATAGTCCAACTGGTGACTATGCGAACAACGCGAATAAAACATTCATGTATAACGACACTATTGATTTGACAGCAGCAACCGTTGCGAAAATCAGTTATTATGCAAAATGGGCTATTGAAGCAGATTATGATTTTACACAATTCCAGGTTTCAACAGATTTCGGAACAACATGGCAAGGTCAGTGCGGACTTTACACCAATCCAGGTACAAGTGCCAGTGGTTCTGTTCAACCAGACAATGAACCAATTTACGACGGAACACAAGCATCATGGGTGCTAGAAGAAATAGACCTATCGGATTACATTGGTCAAAAGATCAAAGTTAGATTTATCCTAAAGTCTGATGGTGGTGCCCGCGAAGATGGTTTCTACTTCGATGATTTTACGATTTCCTATAATTTGGACGAATCTTCAGTAAATGAAAATGAATATACTGAAGCATTTATCGTTCCGAATCCATCAAACAACAAGGCAACAATCAGCTTCCAACAACCCATTGAAAATGCAGAAGTTACAGTTGTAGATTTGAATGGAAAAGTAGTTTACACTTCGGTTGCTAATGCGCTGACAAACAAAATTGAATTTTCGGTTCAGAACTGGACAGAAGGAATTTACTATGTGAACGTTATTACTCCCAAAGGAGTTATTGCTCCAATGAAGGTTGCAGTGGTTCACTAGGATACCATTTTTAAGATTTAAATCGGTTTCGTTTGTTCGGAACCGATTTTTTTTGTTCCAGAAAAAGCAGTAAAATCAAGCCTCTATAAAAATTATTGAATTTTTTCTGACAATTCTCTGACAATTGAGATCCAAACATTCATTCCCTGCGTAGGTTGTTTAAACAACATCTTACGCTATGAAAAAGTTCTTAATTCGTTTCGCAAAATTCACGGGAATTCTGATTCTTCTGGTATTTCTTTCGGCATTTGTCTGGGCCAACTGGGAAGAACCTGGTCCGGGAGCAAAAGCTCCTGTCGTCAATTTCCTGCAATATGATGTATCAAATGTACAAGACACTACCACTATTGCTAAAATTCGGAAAAGCCTAAAAAAGAAATCAGGTGTAAACGGAAGTACGTACAACAGCTCTAGTAAACTACTTGTGATTTCATACGCAGTCAGTGATATTGACCAGGAAGAAATTGACGAAATGATCTTGTCGAAATACAATTTAAAATTAAAGGAAAAGGTATTTGTACAAAGTGGTCCGAAATGCCCTATTAATGTGGCATACATAACTAGAGTGAAGCGATTCCTTTGCGTAAGAGATTAAAGTCCCTCAATTAAAAACTAATAAAAACGAAAAATTATGAAAAAGCTAACTTTAATAATGGCCGGAGTACTAAGTTTATCATTGCTTACTATTTCATGTAAGAAAGACGAAACTACAACTCCGGAACCTACTCCAACTCCTTCTCTTTATACAAGATTAGGTGGAGATGCAGCAATTACAGCAGTTACAGATCAATTTATTCAAAACGTATTGGCAGACCCAACTATCGCAGACAATTTTGCGGCAACCGGGGCAGATCCATATCGCTTTGCACTTTTCCGTGAGCGTTTGATTGACCAGTTATGTGACGCCACTGGCGGACCTTACACATATAAAGGAGCAAACATGTACGACGCACACGATGGAATGAACATTACAGATGCAGAATTTGGAGCGCTTGTCACAGCACTTGTAAATTCTTTGAATCAATTCAACGTTCCACAGGCAGAACAAAATGAGTTGCTAGGTATTTTAGGACCAATGCAAACTGATATTGTAGGACATTAATCGGTAATTAATTGAGGTGATGATCCCGTTCCGTTTTGGAGCGGGATTTTTTTTGTGCCTAATTCTTTGTTTTCTCTGAACATCTCTTGCCCAAACACCACTGCTATCAGCAAATACTTGCTATTTTTGATACTCTTAGAAACAACACCCAACAATGAAGAATAGAGTTTGCGAATTACTCAATATCAAATACCCAATTATTCAAGCCGGAATGATCTGGTGTTCAGGATGGAAGCTAGCGAGCGCTGTTTCAAATGCAGGAGGATTGGGAATTATTGGTTCGGGATCAATGTATCCTGAAATTCTTGAGGAGCACATTATCAAATGCAAAGAAGCAACAGATAAGCCCTTCGCTGTTAATTTGCCAATGCTTTATCCGAATATTGAGGAGCACATCGCTTTAATCATTAAATATAAAGTTCCAATCGTATTTACATCGGCTGGAAATCCTAAAACATACACTGCCCGGCTAAAAGCTGAAGGAATCACCGTAGTCCATGTAGTTTCTTCGGTAAAATTCGCTTTAAAAGCACAGGAAGCCGGAGTTGACGCAATTGTCGCAGAAGGATTTGAAGCTGGCGGTCATAACGGTAGAGATGAAACAACTACGTTCTGCCTGATTCCAATGGTAAAAGCACAATTGAATATTCCATTGATTGCCGCTGGAGGAATTGGAACAGGTGCCGGAATGTTTGCTGCAATGGCACTTGGTGCTGATGCAGTTCAGATCGGTTCAAGATTCATTCTTTCTCCCGAATCATCTGCTCACAATAACTTCAAGGAAACCGTAGCAGGTTTGAACGAAGGAGACACAATGTTAACATTGAAAGAATTGACACCTGTTCGCTTAGTAAAAAACGAGTTCTTCAAAAAAGTGGAAGCTGCTTACGAAAATTGCGCAACGAACGAAGACCTAAATACGCTTTTAGGCCGTGGAAGAGCGAAAAGAGGAATGTTTGAAGGTGACTTAATTGAAGGCGAACTGGAAGTTGGACAAATCTCTGGATTATTAGGCGAAATAAAACCCGCAGCAGAAATCGTAGAAGAAATTATTCGCGATTACAATGCAAAACGAACTGAAATGCAAAACGAAAACTATTCCTTCTAATGATCAGCTTTAATCGATTTCAATTATCAAATGGTTTGAAGGTAATTCACCATTTTGACTCCACAACTCCAATTGCAGTTGTAAATACGCTTTTCGACGTTGGTGCGCGAGATGAAAGTGAAGAAAAAACAGGATTCGCTCACCTTTTCGAACATTTAATGTTTGGAGGCTCAGTGAATATTCCAGATTTTGACGGACCATTGCAAGTTGCAGGTGGAGAAAGCAATGCATTTACTTCAAACGATATCACCAACTATTATGACACGCTTCCTGTTCACAATATTGAAACGGCTTTATGGCTGGAGAGTGATCGAATGCGTTCATTAGCGTTCAGTGATAAAAGTCTGGAAGTTCAGCGCAATGTGGTAATTGAAGAATTTAAGCAGCGATATCTGAATCAGCCTTACGGCGATGTTTGGTTGGAATTACGTCCGGTTGCTTACAAAGTTCACCCTTACAAATGGGCAACTATAGGAAAGAACATTCAGCATATTGAAGATGCAACGATGGATGATGTCAAGGCATTCTTCAAAAAACATTACAATCCTTCCAATGCTATTCTTTGTATTGCCGGAGATATTTCGCTGGAAGAAACAAAACGTTTGGTCGAAAAATGGTATGGAGATATTCCTTCATTGCCAAAACCGGAACGCATGCTTCCAGTTGAACCAAGGCAAAACGAATTCAGAGAATTGACTATTGAAAGAGCGGTTCCAACGGATGCGTTTTATTATGCCTTCAAAATGCCTGAGCGCAAATCAGGAGAATATTACGTTGCCGACTTTATCTCTGATGCGCTTGGAAGAAACGAATCTTCACGTTTGTACAACAAATTGAAAAAGGAACTTCAATTGGTTAACAGCATCAGCGCGTACGTTACTGGTTCAACTGATGAAGGTTTATTGATCGTAAGCGGAAAACTAAACGATGGAATCACTTTCGAACAGCTGGAAACTGAATTATTTAAAGAATTAGCGGTTTTCTGTGCTTCGAAAATGGAGAGTGCAGAAAAGAATAAACTCTTCAATAAAATACGAACTGCAAAAGAATTTCAGGAGCAAGGATTATTAAACCGGGCCATGAATCTTTGTATGTATGAGTTACTTGGAGACGCAAATGGAGTGAACGAGGAAACACAATTGTACCAAAGTATTACTCCTGAGCAAATTCAAGAAGTTGCAAAAGAAATTCTACGAAAAGAAAACTGCTCTGTATTACGCGTAAAAGCCACAAAACAATGAAGCACGAACAACCATTAGTAAAAAATATTGAGCACATTTCTTTCGCTCAACCATTGACTTTCGACATTACACAGAACGTAAAATTGTTGTGGATGAAGGAAGTCGCAAACGATACTGTTCGTCTTGAACTTTTCTTTGATGCCGGATTAATTCGTGGAAATCAAAGTATTCCAAAGATTGTGAAATCGATGCTGTTAAGTGGTACCGATTCTCAAACTTCGCTGGAAATTCAGGAAGGAATTGACGCTTGCGGAGGTTATGTGGATATTGATTTGGGGACAGAGACAGCTATCATTAGCATTTACTGTTTACGTGAACATATTCTAACTGTTTCGCAGCAAGTTTTCAACGCGGTTCAATACCTTTCTTTTCAGGAAAGTGAAGTAATGGATGTTTTGAACACACTTGGTCACGAATTCAAAGTGAATCAGCAAAAAGTTAAGAGTTTGGTTGGTGAGGCTTTTCGTTTAGAAAGTTTTGCCGGAGACGATAAATACGGTTGGAAAACCGAATTGAGCGACTTTGCAGAAAACCGACCTGCAGCTTATAAAACGTTTTGGAAACAACATTATTTGCATGGACTAACGCGAATGTCGTTGGTTGGAAATCTGGAGCAAGACACTGTTGATGCATTGATCGATCTTTTCGGTAAATGGAGTATTGAAGAAGCGCCAACATATGGTGGAAATTTTTCCGCAGCTCCGAAACGCATACATGTTGATGTAAAAGATGCTATTCAAACTGCCATTCGCATAGGAAATTTCAGTGTTGCGAAACAGAATCCAGATCGTCATGGATTTGGTGTTTTAAATACCATTTTGGGAGGATACTTTGGTTCCAGATTAATGTCCAACATTCGCGAAGACAAAGGATATACCTATGGAATTGGTTCGGGAGTAATGGACTACCACAATGGCTGCAGTTTCGTAATAATGACTGAAGTTGGTAAAGATGTAGCCGAAGCTACCATTACCGAGATCAAAAAGGAAATAGAAACCTTGCAAACTGAGCTTGTAAACGAAGAGGAACTCACACTAGTAAGAAATTACATGATGGGACAGTTGCTAAGAAGTGCAGATGGTCCTTACGCAATGCTCGACATGTACAACGGAACGGATATTTACGGATTGACTTTGGACTATTACGACGAAGCTATCAAGAAAATCAACTCTATTACTGCTGAAGAATTAAGAAGTTTAGCAAAAGAACATTTAAACTGGGATAATTTTATTGTTGCAACTGCAGGATAAAAAATCCTGTTTAAAACAACTTATTCTGTTCTTAAACGTTAGTAAATAAAGTAGTTTAACGAATGTTGAGAATACTCTCCGTACTTATTTTCATCCTGTCTTTTTCCCAGGCTCGTGCAGATCATGCAATGGGTGGGCAAATTACGTGGAAATGTCAGGGCGGTTCTTACGTTTTTGAGCTTGTTTTTTACCGTGATTGCAATGGTGCGGAAGTCAATACCATTTCAGAGAACATCGCAGTTTGGAATCACCCAACACTTACAACCATTCCGGTTAATTTTGTTTCCCGAACGGATATTTCGCCCTCTTGTACTGCCGTTCCGTCGGGTCCGGCTCCCTTGAGCTGTGGAACAGGTCCTGCAGGCGGAAACGGAATTGGTGCAGTTGAAAAAATTGTATATCGGTCAAACCCAATAGTAATAAGTGGAATTGCACCTGCAGCAGGCTGGATCTTTACTTATGATAACTTCTCACGAAACGGAAACATCAGTAACCTTCAAAATCCAATCAGTTACGGATTAACCATTGCAGCAACAATGTTTCCTACTCCAAATGCAACCGCGAATGTTTGTGTAGACAATTCTCCACAGTTTTTACAGGAACCTTACGCAATTACGTGTGCTGGTGAACCGTACGAATTTAACTTACATCCTGTAGATATTGATTTGGATTCCCTGCATTTGAGCTTTTCAAATCCGTTTGATGACTTTACAGGAACTTACAATCCTCCTACAAATCCTACTCCCGTTCCATTCGAGGTTGGTTATTCGGTCAATAACCCAACTCCCGACGCTACTTTTAACGCTGGAAATATTCCTGCAAACGTTGATCCGATCACAGGAAATTTAACTTTCACGTCGAATACAACAGGAAGTTATGTAATAAAAATTCAGGCAGAAAGTTTCCGCGATGGAGTTCTGATAGCACGTGTTGAACGTGAAATGCAGATCTACGTTACCAATTGTGCAGGAACAAATACCGCTCCGGATATCACTGGTCCTTTTGCAGGAGCCTTTACAACAAATGTAATGGCAGGAGCATTGGTAAATTTCACGCTGCAATCAACGGATTTAGAGAACTTACAAGATGGAAGCCCGCAAAGCAACTTACTTTCTGTAACGAGTCCAATGTTTGGAACCAACTTTACAAGTACAAGTGGCTGTGCTAACGGACCATGTGCGACATTGGATCAGACACCAATTATTACCGGAGTTCAGGGAGTAAGCGCTGATTTTAGCTGGCAAACGGATTGTAATCATTTGGTTGATGCACAAGGAAACGGTCATGAATCTGTTCCTTATACATTTGTTTTTAAAGTTCAGGATAACTATTGTCCTATTCCCAAAATCACCTATAAAACAATTACCATTAATGTTTTGAGTCCAACGGTTATTCCGGCAACTCAAATTACGTGTATTAAAACAGCTGCTAATGGCGATTTAACAATTACCTGGGATCCTTCAACAGATCCTGACGGAACTTTTGTTGAGTATAACTTATATTCAGTTCAAGGAGGACTTTTGGGAACTTTTCCAATCGGTACAACAACGGCTAATGTTCCAGCTCCAGGAAACGACTTAGACTTCTATGTTGGTGTTGTTTCTGGCTGTAATGGAACTATTGAAAAGTTTAGCGATACGTTAAGCAATGTTTTCCTGACACTACTAAATCCGGCAAACGGAACGGCAGTTTTAGACTGGAATACACCCATTTCACCTCAAACAGCAATGTTCACCTCAACTTGTAGAATTGAGCGCGAATATCCGGTTGGAATTTGGACAACGATTGCTACGCTTCCTTACACAACAACTCACTTTTTAGATACGATTGATGTATGTCAAGCATTTTTAAATTACAGAGTAATCTATGAAACGGCTACGTGTCAGTTCAATTCCAATATTGTTGGCGACAATCTGGAAGATATGCAAACACCAAGTATTCCGGTTATCACATCCGCATCTGTAGACCCAAACACTGGAAACATTGTCATCACCTGGAATACGAATAATCAGTCGGACACGAAAGGATATATTATTTACTGGAGAGACGATAATGGTTTCATCATAGAAATTGACACTGTATACGGAATTAACAATACAAGTTATACCTACACCGGAACAGTAAACGGAGGTGAAACTTTTTCTGTAGCTGCTTTCGATTCTTGCTACACATCAGGAACAAATCCTACTTATCAAACGTCTGCAAAAGGCGAATTGCATACCACAATGTTTTTGACACAAACATTGAATAGATGTAACGGTCGGGTTTATTTTGATTGGACAGATTACGTTGGTTGGAATACGAACCTGGTTGATTACACTATCATGGCTCAGGAGAATGGCGGACCATGGACACAAATCGGAACATCAACGACGAGTTCATTTGACATTCTGTTAAATCAGCTCAGTACCTATTGCGTTTATATTCGAGCAAATCATGCAAACGGAACTACTATTAGTAATTCGAATAAAACCTGTTTTGTAGTAAACACACCTTCTCCTCCAGCAGTTCATTATTTACGCGTAGCAACAGTGTTGAGTGACCAGGTAGTGCTTCGTCATGAAATTACAACCGGAACAAACGTTACGGCAATCAAGTTCCAGAAGTACAATCCTTTGAATTCTCAATTTGAAGATTTAGTGACGATTCCGGCAACGGCTTCCACCTTAACTTATACAGATACAGCGGTTGATGTTCATTATACTTCCTATACTTATCGGGCAGTAATTATTGACAGTTGTGGATTTGAGGGTGTAATTTCGAACGTTGCAAGAACAGTATTACTGAAAGTAAATACAGATCAAATTTCACAAATAAATACCCTTACATGGTCGTCGTACATAGATTATGACGGAGGTGTTGTAGAATATCAGGTTGTACGTGGCATTGATGGAATTTTCGACTCTTATCCTTTTGCCATTGTTCCACCGAACCAACGTTATGTTACTGATGATGTTTCGCAGATCGCAACAACTACAGGTAGAATTTGCTATTATGTTCTTGCCTTGGAATCGACGAATCAATACGGAATTCAGGAATTAAGTTTTTCGAATCAGGAATGTATTGCACTGGATCCGTTAGTTTATGTTCCGAATGCCTTCACACCTGGTGGTTACAACCCTATTTTTATCCCCGTAATCACATTTGCGGATATTCATAACTATGAATTTTCGGTGGTGAACCGCTGGGGACAAGTTGTATTCCAAACCAATGATATTACCAAAGGTTGGGACGGAACTTTACCGGGAAGTGATAAACTGGCTACAAACGATGTATTTGTTTACGTTGTAAAAGTGGTGGATGGAAACAATCAGGAGAAATTCTACAGAGGAACAGTTACGTTGATTCGATAGTCTAATGACGAAAAGAACACTCAGTCTTTATTTGCAAGCAGCTGTTTATCTCATTGCAGGCATTTACCATTTCATCAATCCCAATTTCTACATCAATATTCTGGAATCCTGGTTTCCATTGAAATCAGAAGCAGTTTTCATTAGTGGAATTGCAGAAATCGTGCTGGCCGGAGGTTTACTTCATCCAAAAACGCAACAATTTTCAGCAAAAATGATTGCCTTAATGCTCATTGTTTTTCTGTTCCTCGTACACATTCCTATGGCACTTCATTTCCGTGGATTCAACGATCCCGTTTGGTGGATTGCAATCATCAGAATTCCCTTGCAATTTCTATTGATCAAATGGGCATGGTATTTTATTTCGAAGCCAACTAGAACATTTTTAAGTAAATAGACTTTATTGTTAGAATAGAAAAATTTCTATTTTTGGATTTATAGTAATCACATTCACTAATTTATTCAAAATGATTCCAGCGATTAATCCGCCTACGGATAACCTTTACAAATTCATTTCTCTTTTTGGTTTAGCAATTTTTCTTTTCGCAATTTTCATGTTGTCAGAGACATTGAATCAATCAAACAACCTAAATGTAAAACACGAAGAAATCATACAGGAAATAAGAACGGTCCAATTGGAAAATACTCCTTTTAAAGTTAACAGTGAAAAAGTTCGAAAAAAACTCCGCCCCTTTAAAGCACTGTCAACAGATATAAATAGAAGTAAATTACTTTTAAAAACGCTGAATTTATCATTAGAAAAAGAATACTCTTATTTAGGAAAACTCAATGTTTTGGAATTGCAGGTAAATTTCTTCCGTAACAGAGTCTTTGCTTATTGGCTGCTAATCGGATCGGGTGTTATTTTAATGGTTTATGGCTTCATTAGATGGGGCAAAAAAGATCAATATTATCGTGATGAAATGCTACTAGTGGAATTGAATACCAAAAAACATTTGGAACAGCATGCTAAAAAAAGACTTGACGAAATATCCGAGCAGTTGATATCAAAGGATTTAATTTGTCCAGCATGTAGTAAACCCATTTTCGAGAACGTTACCAATTAGACACATTCTAAAAAGGTATTCATGTTTAGTTTCAAATTAAGTAGCCGTAAATCAATTCGTTTAAAAGGATTTGATTATTCGAGCGAAGGATTATATTTCATTACGATTTGTTGTTTCGATAAATTGCATTTATTCGGAAAGGTTATCGATGGAAAAATGCAATTAAATGATGGTGGAATTGCCGCAGATAAATATTGGTTGGAAATTCCAATGCATTTTACAGAGGTAATATTGCATGAATACGTAATCATGCCCAATCACATTCATGGTATCATTGAAATTACCGTAGGGGCGAATCAACATTCGCCCGTTACTAAAAACGCCGAACCATTAAATGATTTGGGCAACCATGTTTTGAAAAATCCGAATCCAAATGAAATTGGTAAAACAAACCGAATTGAAACCAAATCCGTTGTTTCAACACAGGACAATGTTGATTCAAAAAACACAATAACGAATGTTGACACACGTAATCGGGCGAATGTTGATTCGCTAAACACAAATAATGGCGTACTTAACAATCGGGCGAATGTTGATTCGTCTAATACAATAATAAATGATGACACACGTAATCGGGCGAATGTTGATTCGCTAAACACAAATAATGGCGTACTT
>CAMLHZ010000022.1 GCA_946480085.1 uncultured Flavobacteriales bacterium | reverse complement strand
GCACTCTTTTTACTTTCGCAACACTTTAAACAATCTTTTTTTTGAAGTTTTTTGGTCTACGAGTTTAAACTACTGAGGTTACATAACTTAGCAATAAAAATATTTTATCGAGTTTGGAGCTTTTTCAGTAATTCAAGCTTTAAATAGTCCAGTTTAGCTGTAGAAGTGCTAGAAGCTAATAATTCGTTCTCGACCAAATCCTCTCCCTTTACTCCTATATATAGGTTAGATTTTCCTTCGTTTAATAGTTGAACCGCTAAAGCTCCCATTCGAGTTGCTATAATTCTATCCAATGCCGATGGTCGACCTCCGCGCTGAATATGTCCTAATATAGAATGACGCATATCGAATTTTTCAGGTAACAACGGACGCACTTTCTCCATAATCTCGATAGCTCCTCCTCCATCATCACCTTCAGCTACTATAATAATAGAACTGCGGTGACCTTTATTCTGAAAAACAATCTCCTTCGCCAACTGAGCAATATCTGTTTTTTCTTCTGGTATCAAAACATTTTCGGCACCACTTGCAAGTGCTGCGTTCAAAGCAATAAATCCAGCGTTCTTGCCCATAACTTCTACAAAAAAGATACGATGATGACTTGTGGCTGTATCCCGAATCTTATCTATCGCATCAATAACAGTATTCAAACAAGTGTCATATCCTATAGTATGATCTGTTCCTATTATATCATTATCTATGGTAGCCGGAACTCCAATAACCGGAATGCCCGATTCTTCAGAAAGCAAATGTCCTCCGGCAAACGTTCCATCCCCACCTATTAATACTAATGCATCGATGTTTTGCTTTTTCAGATTTTCAATGGCTTTCTTTCTCCCGTCGTCGGTTCTAAACTCCTCACTCCTTGCAGTCCCAAGTACGGTTCCTCCAAACTGAATGATGTTGTTGACACTTTCATACGTTAACTCTATAAAACGATTTTCAATCATTCCCAAATAACCATCTTCTATTCCCACTACACGCTGACCAACCTGTAAGGCATATTTCACAACTGCTCTCACACACGCATTCATTCCTGGCGCATCTCCTCCTGATGTTAAAACTCCAATTGTTTTCATTCCTTAAATATAAGAGTAAGTAGTGAACATTTTTTGAAACTCGTTTATGGAATATCTAAATTCGTACATCATATACACGGAATGAAACTTAGACTCGCGAGACGATCATATAAAGAATTTGGGGATGACGAACTCGTTCTTGCCTTTAAACGAACCGAAGACAGAAGCATCATCGGGGAATTTTACAGCAGATATTCGCATTTAATTTTAGGTTGCTGCCTTAAATATTTGAAACAATTCGAAAATGCGGAAGATGCAACAATGAAGATTTTTGAAGAACTGGAGCTGAAATTACTCAAACACGAAGTACAGCATTTTAAATCATGGTTATACATGGTAACCAAAAACGAATGCCTGCAACAACTTCGAAAAAAAGGTTTGAATACTTCTGAATTCGGCCTGGAAAATATAAAGGATGAAGAAAACGATACAGAACAATTAGAGTTGACTGAAGCCAGACTTGCAAGTCTTCATCTGGCACTTCAAGATCTTAAAGGAATACAGAAGGAATGCGTAGAGCTCTTCTATATCTCTCAAAAATCGTATGTAGAAATTAGTAATGAACTGGATATTCCGCTAAACACCGTCAAAAGTGCCATTCAAAACGGAAAACGAAATCTAAAACTTTGGTTTGATAAACATGAAAAATAAGCAACATATTACACGTTCCGAGCTGGAGCAACTTTTAAAGAATGATTCCGACACCAATAATATGGAGTTGGATGAATTTGAAAAAGATGCCTTAGACGGTTGGAAAGCAAGTGGCGCAGGTGTTTCTCAAATGAAACACATGGACAAACTGGCCGCTAAGAAATTTGGAGGTTCATCATTTAGTCTGTTTACTTTCATCGGAATGGCTACTGTTGGCGCAGCAATTGCCATTATATATAATATGTATCAACCCAATCAAGAAGACTTCAAGCCTAAAAAACAACAAATGGCTATTGAAAGCACTGAACTTGCTCTACCTGAAAAAATTGATACGCTTGTAGAATTGAAAAAGGATGTTCAGATTCATTCAACTGAAATGATTACTAAAAACCAGGAAGGAAAGACAGCATCTAACACAACAACTAGTGAAACAGCGCAGTTTATTGAAACGATGGACATTTCTCTAGAACCCCTTCCAACAAATATTGAAGACAAGGAAGTTGCGATATCCAAGCAGAAAATCGCAAAGGAAATTTATCCGCACGGAATAAAAGCTATTGACTACTCTGTTTACAGAACCAATCCAGAGGTGAAAATTGAACAAACGATTCTAACGGGCTTACCTGCAAACTATGAATCGGAGAACGATATTGAAACCGAAGCAAAAACAAAAACAGTTCTTGTCGGTTACGGCGACTATCTGGACAAAACGCTTTCTTACATTCAAAAATCGAGATGGAAAAATGCATTAGCGCGCTGTGAAGAAATTTTAGCGGACTATCCTGATGACATCAATGCACTCTTCTATTCTGGCTTTTGCTTCTACAATCTTCAGCAATACGACAAAGCCTGCGCTCAGTTCTCGGCGTGTTTGCAATTGAATTTCTCGAACTTCAACGAGGAGGCTAGCTGGTATCTGGCAAAATCGAGATTGGCAAATGGCGAAAAAGCATTGGCAAAAGAATTATTTAAAGGAATTAAGGACAGTAAAGGATACTATTACAAGGATGCTGAGAAGGTTTTGAAGGATTGGAAATAATATGACATAAGAAAATAGTTATTCTATAACAATTCGTATTGGATTCTGTTCTAACTTTACTTGTAACGTTTAATACGAAATACTATGAAAAGAAAAGCAGAAGCCGTTTGGAATGGAACAGTGAAGGAAGGAAGCGGGCATCTTACTACACAAAGCACAACATTGAATCAAACTCAATATTCCTTTAAATCTCGTTTTGAGGAAGGAGTTGGAACCAACCCGGAGGAATTACTGGCAGCAGCGCACGCAGGTTGTTTCACAATGAAGTTAAGTGCAGATCTTACGCAAGCTGGTTACACACCTGACGAATTGAAAACAACTTCTCACATTTCGTTAGAAGAAGGAAAGATCACTTTGTCTGCACTGAAGGTAACAGCTAAAGTCCCAGAAATTACAAATGACGAGTTTCAAAAAATTGCAAAAGGAGCTAAAGAAAACTGTCCTGTAAGTGGAGCTTTCAGTTTCAGTATTACGTTGGAAGCAGAATTGATTTGATTTCCCGCAAAGAACGCAAAGAATAAAAAAATGCCGATCTACACTAAGTAAATCGGCATTTTGGTCTTTATTTAAATTTTCCTCTGCGACCTTCGCGCTCTCCGCGGGATTTTACTTCGCTAAGCGTTTCAGTAACACATTCGGTCGGTAACGGTCTTCACCATATTCTTGAAATAAGTCCTGAAGTCTATTGTAAACGGTTTTCAATCCAATTTCTTCGGACCAAGCCAACAATCCTTTCGGGTAATTCACTCCTTTTGTCATTGCCAAATCAATTGCTTCTCTCGATCCAATATTCAGATAAAGCGCATCGTAAGCTTCATTAATCAGCATTGCCAAAACACGGTCCACAATTTTTTGTCCAAGAACCGTGTCTTTTGTTGGTTCAGGTAAAACGGCTCCTTCTGCATAATCGTAAAATCCTCTACCCGATTTTCTTCCTAAAAACCCTGCTTCCATGTGACGTTTCTGTGTAAACGATGGTTTGAAACGAGGATCATAGTAAAATGCAGCGAAAACGGTTTCTGTGACTGTATAGTTGATATCGTTCCCAATATAATCCATCAACGTAAATGGTCCCATTCTAAAACCACCCAATTCTGTCAACGCCCAATCGATAGTCGCAAAATCAGCCATTCCTTCTTCATAAATACGAAGTGCTTCTCCGTAAAACGGACGAGCAACCCGATTCACAATAAATCCTGGCGTATCCTTACAAACAACTGTCACTTTATTCCATGAATCGATGATATCTTTTGCAGTTTTCAATACTTCATCTGAAGTTTGAACCGATGGAATGATTTCTACCAATGGCATTAGCGGAGCCGGATTAAAAAAGTGAATTCCGATAATTCTATCCGATTTTTTCAAAGCAGAACCAATAGAAGCAATAGAAAGCGACGAAGTATTACTCGCCAAAATACAATTCTCATCAACCACGGCTTCCATAGCAGAAAACACACTATGCTTCACTTCTAATCGTTCAACAATTGCTTCGATAATCAATCCCGAACCTTTGAAGTCATTCATTTCAGAAGAAAAAGTCATTCTAGCCAATACTTCTTCCGCATTCGCCAAGCTTCCTTTTTCAACCAAACGAGCCAAAACTTTTTCAATTCCTGACTTTGCTTTCGACAATTGATCCTGATTTACATCAACCAAAACTACATTATGTCCACTTTGTGCTGCTACTTGGGCAATTCCTGCGCCCATTGTGCCTGCACCTAAAACTCCAACTTTTATCATTTTATTCCTAGATTTTTAGAGACTAGAATCTTGACTCTAAAATTCAATTTAAATTAATTACTACTATTCAATTTTCTGATTAAACCTCCAATAAGCTTCTGAACATGTTCTAATTGTTGAATCAATTCTGCCACATCAATCATAAACAAATCTCTTACTAACAACAGCTGAGTCTCTAACTCAAACGCAGAAGAAATCGCATAATTCAAAAACAAGATAAAATCTTTATTTGTTGTTCGTCCAGATCCTTCCGCAATATTCGATGGGATTGAAACTGCACATCTTTGAATTTGACTTTTAAGACCGTACTTTTCATCACTTGGTAACTCTTTACAAACTTGGTAAATCTCCTTCACCAGTTCAAATGAAATTTTCCATGAGTTCAACTCCTTAAAATTGTGTCGCATATTCAGCAATTAGTGTTTGTTTACTGAATATAACTATTCTAATCGAAATCGTCAAGCTGTCTAGTGTCTCAAAATCAAGATTCTAAAGTTTTATTTCCCTTTAAAAACCGGCGCTCTTTTTTCCAAAAAAGCGTTTACACCTTCATTGAAATCATACGTTTGACCAGCTTCCGTTTGTAAGCGTTCTTCAACTGCCAACTGCTGAGAAAGATTATTTGTAAAGCTTTCGTTTACCGCTTTTTTCGTCAAACCTAAACCACGAGTTGGCATAGAAGCCATTGCTAGTGCCAATTTCTGAACTTCCTCCTCAAATTGTTCGTCTTCAACCGCTTTGTAAATCATGTTCATCGCATCCGCCTGTTGTGCCGACACTTTTTCACCTGTCATCATCAATGCCAATGCTTTCTGAGAACCAATGATTCTTGGTAAAAAGAAGGTTCCACCAGAATCAGGAATCAAACCAATTTTGGAAAAGGCTTGAATGAAAGAAGCCGAATTTTTAGCAATAGTCATATCACAAGCCAAAGCGATATTTGCACCAGCACCTGCTGCAACTCCATTTACTGCGGCAATAATCGGTTTTTCAATATTGCGAATACGCATAATGATCGGATTGTAATGATCACGAACGATAGACTTCAGTTCCGGACCATTCGGATCCATTGCTTCAGCCAAATCTTGTCCTGCGCAAAAAGCTTTCCCGGTTCCAGTAATTACAATTGCTCTTACTTCGTCATTCTTTTCTGCCGAATCAAGCGCAAGTTGTAAGGCCGTTGCCATTTCCTTATTGAAGGAATTGAAAACTTCTGGTCGATTCAATGTAAGCGTACAAACGCCATTTTCTATATGCTGGATTAATGTCATGTTTTAAATTTTTACGAAGATAATTAAAGACAAGCATCTCGACTCCGCTCGATGACCTTTCTTTAATTTTGTAGAATTCTCAATTTCGGAATTTAGACTTCTACAAATAGTTTTCTACCATTGCTTTCACTCTTCGAATCATGTGTTCACGTAAAAGTTCAGATTCTACAACCTCAATATCACCACCGAAACTTAATAGTTCACGGATCAATTCTTCCGAAAGATAGACCGTCATCTCAAAAGTCGTTTTGTTCTTTCCTTCTTTCACCACTTTAAGGGACGAATGAAAAGGCTGCGAAATAATATATTTGGCCGCAACATTATCTGCTTTGAATACAACTTTTTCCGGGGCACCAGCACTAGCCGTAATTCCCATAGCATGCTGAAAGAAAGCTGTTGGTTTAAAGTTGATAGAAGTAGAAATTTTCTCTTCAGAAGATTGAAGGTCCGACATCCGATCGAGTGCGTAAGTGATAATCTGTTCCTTCACGCAATCATGACTCAACAAATACCAACGATTTCTATATTCTTTCAGGAACAATGGAAGTACCTTACGTGCTTTCTTCCGCTGTGTTTGAAAACTTTCATATTCGAAGTAAACAACCGTTTTAGCTTTAATTGAATTCAACAGAGGCTGAAGAAATTCACTTCCTCCAAATGTTACAGGGGTTTCAAACTGGATAAACTGATCCGAATTTTCAGAAGTCGACTCTGAAACTGCTAATCGATCGGCAATTTTATCAATCGCAAAACTGAATTGCTTGAAGAAACTCACTTCCTTAAACTGACTCAGCGTATTCGCAGCAAAACGAATGGCTTCCAAATCCACTTCATTCAAGGGCATGTCGTCCAACGAAAATTCGGGATCCGCATAATAATATCCACCAAACTTTTTCGAATACTTAATTGGCGCGTCATGCTCCATTCGCATAGCAAACATGTCCTTCTCTATTGTAGAATCACAGATGTTTTCACCATCAACACTTCCATAAATTGCTTCTTCGCAAGATTCTCGTAGAAATGATTTCGATGGATAGGGATTATGAACGTTGCGAATTGCCTTATCTATAATACGATAGCGTAAAAGTGCATTCTTGATTGCCGACATAACTTTTGATTTATGCTAAGATAATCAAAGTTCGTAAATGCTTACGATCTGAAGATAGAATTTAATCGTACTCTTTTATTGAAAACCAATGTTTCCAGCCAACAGAAAGAATACAAGCCAACGGAATTCCAGGAGTAAAACTCACACTCAGCTGATTTTTCGGAGTAATTACCCAGTCGTACTCCAATTCAAAACTTACAGGAAGAAATTTATGCTGCACAACTCCAAAATTGCGCGTAGAATCTACATGAAAAAATCCTGAGGATTCGTAAGCATCACCAAATCTTGTCCATGAATTCCGAACCATATATGCAGGACCAAGCCCAAAATAAATACGATGCTTTGGCTTTTGATAACAGAGCATGCGTGCCCCAACGTGAGTGACGGAACACCAACCTCCGGAGCAATCTGTGAACATTCCTTCTATTACTTTGACCGAAATATAATTCTTGTAAACAAATCGCTCTACTCCTGCAAAAGCGCCAAAATTAGCAACAATATGTGCGTTCTTATCAAGTTTATAAGGTTGAAGCGCGGCAGTTCTGTCACCTGTAGGATGAATGGTAACCCCAAAATACTTTAGGGTGAAAGTTGTTTGTGCAGATGCAGAACCAACAGCACAAACACATGCAATTCCAATAATTATCCTTTGAAAAATGGTTTTAAGCACCATACAACAACATTCAAAATTCCTCTGATAACTGAACCAAGTATTCTATTCTCTTTGTGTTTAGAAACGAAAACCGGTGAATTCTTATAGTACCACTTGATGAATTGATTTCCCCAAGTATATTTTGCAAGAAAATTATCTCTGAACGAACGAAGAACCATCACTTTTGGTGCTTCGTAAGAGCCATAAACCATGGTTGCAATGTAGCATCCTGAATCCGAATTACTTCCACCACTATCTCCAGAATCACCACTATCCGAATTCGAACCAGAGTCTGAACCGTCTGAACTTTCATCTGCAGATTTTGCAATTAAAAGTGCCAACAGGTAAACCAATAATATTCCAACAATTACTAGCAGGATGATTAATCCAACAGAAGCGAATATAGCAGATTCATCTTTTGCAAGCATCTTTACTTCCTTCACCTGTTTCTTACTGAAGCTGATCTTTTCACCTTTAGCAATTTTCTCTAGGTAAAGTTGTTCGTCGTCTTCCGACAAATAAACATGAACGTCTTTTCTGGCACTCAGCATTTCTTGCGGAGTAACAGGGTGTTCGTTAATTTTTGACTGATCAGCAAAAACAGGAACTCCTTGAAGCGAGTCATTCGATAAAGAAGGTTCTTTTAATTCAAACACAGAACTTCCGCTGTGAAAGTAAACATTGTATTTGTCAATCGAATTTTCAGCGTTTTTGTTGGTATAGAATTGTTCATTGGAAACTGTTACTTGACGAATTCCATCACAGGAAAACATCGATAGTCCAAGAGCGATAATAGTTAGTGCAAATAGCTTTTTCATAATTGTCTTCTCCAGTCAAATATAATCTTTCACTGGAAACAATTATTACGCACGCCTAGTAAGGAACGGTTTCTAAGCGATTGCTATAACCAAACAATTCGTAAAACTTAATTGCTTTCACTATGTTATCCGGAACATCATCTTCCCAGCTATGCGCATGTGCATTGATCTTTGCAAGAACATCATCAGAAAGAATATGAAGTAGATTTCTATCAAAATTTTTGATTGCTTCCAATTTATTTGTCGCTTTCAAATACTGAATCAATCCCATCAAATGAACAGGAAGTTGAATATCATCCAATTCGTAAAGATTTCCCGTTTCTACGTTATTTGCAGGGTAAACGTACATTTTCACGTTGTGACCAAATCCTCTACCAAATGCCTCAAGCAATCCTCCTGATAAATTGTCGTAATACTTTTCGTCAAAAATGGTATGAAGGTTATAAATTCCTGCAATAACTCCCATTTTATGTCCACGGGCAATTGCAGAAAGGTATTCCAACATTTTGTAATGCTTCAAATAATTGGAGATCATTACGGTGTAACCCATTGCACTTAACAAGTTGGCTCTGTCGATAAAGTCCTTATCCGAAATTTTTCCGTCAGCAGTTAAATCCTTTAATGTTAATTCAAAAATCACTGCAACATTTTCAGCAGAAACACCATCTTCCTGAATGAAGCGCTCATTTGCACATTCAATCATATCCATGTGCACTTTTGTTGCCGGACGAAAGCGACCACGCATCAAAAGGATATTTTTCTTATAAAGTGCTGCTGCTGGCTGTAGCACTGTTCCACACAGGTCGAACATTGTTGCGTCTGTGATTCCGCGTTTAACCAGGTTCAAAGCAACAATTCTATTGTCAACGTTCCCAAGATCTTCTCCTGAAACACGTAACATATCAATCTCAACTCTATCTCTTGGAATACGGTGAACCAAATTTGTCAGGTATTCATCAAGATCATCAGAATGAAAAAAACATGCATGAATGAGGTTTACACCCAAAATACCTAAAGCTTCTTGTTGTGCTTTGTGAGAATTATCGTGGAGCTTAACGTGTAAGATTACGTCATTTACAGATCCACTTGGAGTCAATTGAAAACGAAGTCCAACCCAACCCTGACCTTGATTTGTTTTATGGTAATTTAAAGATTCAACGGTGTTACAGAAAGCGAAGAAACGTGATTCCTTCTGCTTATTTGGTAAACGCTCACAAAGTGTATTGTATTCTGTTCCAAGCATTGTCAATAAACGCTCTTCACACACATATCTTTTCGCAGGACCGTACATCGCATCAGAGACACGCATGTCATAAGCCGATTGCGTATAGGCAATTGTTCCGGAGCTACCTCCAGCTTTGAAAAAATTCGCTGCTACTTCTTGTCCGGCTCCAATCTCAGCAAAACATCCATAGATGTCATTTGTAAGATTAATCTTAAGTGCTTTTTCTTCGGTAGTCAATCTACGCTCATCAATCATTTTACCCATATCGTGTGCAAAATTACGAATATCTTTAAACTCCATTAAATCCGCCAAGGCCGATTACTTCTACATTACGGTAGAAAATCAGGATTGGTTACAAATTCATTATCTGTTAATGTCAACAAAAATGCCTTCAATTGTGCTTTTTGAGTCGCATCTAACTGAACTCCACCCTGAAAGGCGTATTCAATCAGCGGATCAATTGTACCACTTTGATGTATTCCTGTTGAGTAATGTTCTATTACTTCATCCAATGTTTGAAAACGTCCATCATGCATATAAGGTGCAGTTAACGCAATATTTCTAAGCGATGGAACTTTAAATTTTCCGTTGTCACTTGCATTTCCGGTTATAGCCCCTCTTCCCAAATCCGAAAAAGTGGCATCCAAACCATTGTTTGAAAACTTCTGTACCTGCATTAATGCCCCATTGTGACAATGGAAACAATCTGCTCCAACCAAACTTTTGAATAAATCGTATCCAGCAAGTTCTTCAAACGTAATTTGATTCTGAATCACTTCTTCAGCAGCAGAAAGCGGAATCCCATTCTCCACTTTATACATCACGTCATACTTCGATTTACCGCTAATCATCGTTCTTAGAAACTGAGCAATGGCTTTAGCAACATATTCTTTCTCTATTTTTTGAATTCCAAATGCCTGATAAAACATGTTCTTGTACTCCATTTTTGATTGAAGACGAGAAACAGCTTCTTGCCAGGAAAGATGCATTTCCACAGGGTTGGGAACAGGTTGAAGAATTTGATCCTCCAACGAAAGAGCTCTTCCATCCCAGAAAAATTTGGTTTGCCAGCCCAGATTCACAAGTGCCATTGATTGACGGTTTCCAAGTGCTCCATTGACACCAACAGAAAACTGGTTGTTATCTGAAAATCCAGCGTTTGGAGCATGGCAAGATCCACACGAAATGGTGTTATCAAGCGAGAGTATTTTATCGTAAAACAGTTTCTTCCCTAATGCAACTCCTTCAACGGTCATTGGATTATCAGCTGGAATCTGCATTTGCGGAAAATGACTTGGAATCTCCAATTCATAAGGTGTTGGACTGTAAGAAGTATTGTCTTTTTTACAACCCAAGAAAAAACCTATTCCAATAAGAAAGAATAAAAAGTATTTATTCATAATGGAGAGAATGCTTCCGCAAAGTTTAATCTTATTTTTTCAGTCAAAGCGTCTTCTGATGGAGACGAGTGCGTCAGGTTTTCAGTCGCAAGATCAATTGGTCGAACCGAGTTCTCGAAGAAAGATTGAAAATCAAATTTCAATTTCACTTCGTACTTCTTATCTGCAACAAGAGTTGGCGCAACAGTTAAAGCCTGATCTGAAGTAAAGAAATCATCTCTCGCAATGTGGTACGAGAAACTTTGGAAATCATCGTTAGCATCAACTATCGCGTCGTAATAACCTTCAATAGCTATAAAAATGTATCCTGAATTCCATGTCCAGTGCATATCATTTGCATTGGTAACATATAACCAACTTGATGGAGAAGGCAATGTTGGATCAGCGTGATTCTTATCTGCATCAACACCAATGGCATAATTCAAAGCTGAACCAACTGTGAACTCTCCGGTTTTAGAAAACCATGCTGTCCCTCTTTCCTCAAAATCATACAATGAATAATCAATCATTTGAGTTCCACCCAGAGAAACTGCAGACGTATAGAACTTCAGTTTTGTAATCTTGAATTTCACGCCGTTTGTCAACGTGTAAACCGCTCCTAATTGGAACTCTGAGCCACCAAAAGTTGGAACAATCTTACCTTCAACAGTAACGTCGTTCGATTCTGGCTCTACCTCCTGAGGTTTCTTACACGAAACCGCGAAAAGAAGACTGCAGATGGTTAATAAAATTGCTGGAAAGAAGAATTTCATTTTCATACTCGTAAATTTACGTAAACCTCGTTTCATTAAAAAATAATTTTGAGGAATCTTCCACTTCTATTGACCAATCGGCGAATTTTCAATCATTATTATCGACCGTGACTCATAAAAACCATAAATTCGGGTATGGATTTGAATAAACCCTTACAGATTCGCGACGCATCGGCGGGAAGTGGAAAAACCTATTCTTTGGTACAACACTACCTGAAACTCTTGCTTCAGGAGAATGAAAATCGCGCTGAATTGGGACAAATCATCGCCATGACCTTCACAAATAAGGCGGCACTGGAAATGAAAACCAGAATTCTGGAGGATTTGGGAAAGTTATCCGGTAATGATCCAAAACATCAAAAATTCTTAAACGATACAGCTCAATTTGTTGGTATTCCTGCTCTGAATATTCAAAGAAACAGTAAAACCGTTCTTCGGAAACTACTTCATCAGTACGAAGAATTCAATGTGATGACGATTGACAAATTCAATCTGCGTTTGATCCGAACCTTTAGTCGTGACTTGAACTTACCTGAACAATTTGACATTCTAATCCAAAAAAACGAGCTTCTGGAGCGCTGTTTAAACGAGCTTTTGCTTCAAGTTGATGCAAAGGACAAAAGTGAATTACAACGTTTGGCAATCAACTTCGGGAAGGAAAAACTGTACGAAGAAGGAAGCTGGAACATCAAAAAAGAACTCAAAAAGAAAAGCAAATACATCCTCAGCGAAAAAGAACTGGGAATAGTTGACGCACTTGTGCAAAAGGAACAAAGTGTTGAGGACGAAGCTAAACTACGAGAGAAATACAAGGAAAGTCTTCAAGCGTATTACAGAGCTGGAAAAACCATTGCTGATGCTTATAGAAATGGTGGTTTTGATGCTTCGATGCTTGCGGATAAAGGTCGACTGGAAACTGCGATCCTAAAATTTGATAAGCTAGAAGAACTAGGAATCAATGGCGGACTTCTCGATTTTACAGAATCGGCTTTAAAGAACATCCATAAAACTGCTGAGAGCATAGACTTTTCGACTGTAATTCAAGCTTACAACTATTACAAAACCTGGTTAAATAACCATGGAAAAGAGTTGGCAGAATTACATTTGATTCAGAAACAGCTCACCTCTACCAAAATGCTTCGTGAGTTTGCGCTTTACGTAAACAACCTGAGAAAACGAGAAGCAACGATTTTGGTAGCAGAATTCAATCAACTGGTTTCCGAATTGGTGAAAAACGAAGAAGCACCTTTCATTTACGAACGTTTGGGAAACAAATTCAAGCATTTCTTTTTGGACGAGTTTCAGGACACCTCTTTTCTGCAATGGCAAAATCTGATTCCCTTAGTTCATGAATCTATTGCGCATGATCAGTTCAACTTCATTGTTGGCGATCCAAAACAAAGTATTTATCGCTTCAAGAACGGAATTGCAGACCAGTTCATTGAACTTCCCGGAATTTACAATCCAAACAACGATCCGTCTATTGCTTTAAAGTCGAATTACTTCAATCAGCGTGGATATAAAGGAAAATTGAATGATAACTGGCGTTCAGCAAAAGAAATAGTGAATTTCAACAATTCATTTTTCCTTCAATTCAGAGAGTTACTTCCCGAAAACGGTAAACGTTATTTCGATTCTGTGGAGCAGCACCCGCAAGGAAAAGATGGCGGATATGTAAAAATAGAACTTGTTGGTAAAAGCAATTCTTCGACGGGCTCAGCAATCGATTCTGATTCAGAAAATGCTGACGATGACAACACAACTAATCAGCAAAAATGTATTGAATATGTTAAGGAGGCCATTGCTGATGGTTATTTGCCTGGCGACATTTGTATTCTAGCATTGAAATCACGTGCTTGTCTAGCCATGGCAACAGCTTTGAAAAAAGAAGGTTTTCAGGTGGTTTCAGCCGATTCTCTTTCGGTGAATGCGGAATCTACCGTTCGAATGCTCATTCATTATTTAGGTTGGCGACTTCGTCCAACAGACCAAAAAAAAGCAGCCATTTTTGCCTACCATTATTTTGATTCAAAGTTGGATGAACAAGGTTTTGGTAAATACATGCAGTGTTTAACTGGTGAATCGCAGAGTTTCTTTTCCGTTGAAAAATTCTTTGAACTTTCTGCGATAGGAGAAAAACAATGGATGCAGCCGTTCACTTCCATTTATTCTTGCCTGGAAGAAGCCTTAGATTTGATGAACATTGACAAGACCAACAATGTTTATGTAAAACAATTAATGGATTTGGCGTTTGATTACGATAAGCGAAACGGTCCGAATTTGCAGGATTTCATTTCGTTTTACAAAGACAAAGGAAAAGATTCCAATGTTCAGATCCCGGAGAATAATCAGGCAATAAAAATTATGACAGCTCATAAATCGAAAGGATTGGAGTTTCCGGTAGTGATCATCCCTATTCTCGACAATGCTTCTAAACGAACATCAGATCTGCTTTGTGAAAACGATGATTATTTCTTCGAAGTAACAGCTTCTGACTCCACAATAGGAAAAGGAATCAGTGTTGAATCAATCCAAAAAGAGTTGGAAGACGAATTAATGGATGCTGTGAATTTGCTTTATGTTCAGTTTACGCGGGCAGTTGACCAACTTTACGTTTACAACGAATATACGATCACAAAAAACGAAGGTAAACAGAAAGAACGAACAGTAATTCCATTCGACAAAGCTGTAAAACAATTGATTGAATCTTTTGAAGGCGTTGAAGTTTCTGAGAAAGAAATGATACTGGAATATGGCAAAAAGCCAGTTATAACGAAACATAAAACAGAAGAAGCGGCTTACTATCCAATTGAGCCTTTGAAAGGAAAGTTGTGGTTTCCGGAAATTAGTTTGAGGGAAAAATTCGACAAAGAAACTGAAGGGTTTACGGAGCAAATTCGACTGGGAAAACAATTTCACTGGGTCATGGAACGATCTTCCAATAACGAAGAAGCGATTCTACAACTAGAGGAAGGCCTAATTTCAGGTTTTTGCGAAGAAAAACACAAAGAGATCCTGATGGAAATGCTCTCCAATTTCTTTAGTCACGAACTAACGCAATCGATTTTACAAAACGGCATTTCCCTGAACGAAAGAACTTTAATTGTTGACGAAGTAAAGCGATTACGTCCGGATAAGATTGTTCAGCAAGAGAATAAGTTAGTCATTATCGATTTCAAAACGGGCGAAGAACTTCCGAAGCATCACCAACAAGTTCAGGAATACGCTGCTGTTTTAAAACAAATGGGACAAAAAGAAATTGAAGGATATTTGTATTATAGCAACAAGGCGGAATATAAGAAAGTGGTGCTGTAACTCATTGGGCATATTGCCAACTGACCTTTTAACAAATCCGAGTGAAGAATGTTTCTCATTGGGCACATTGCCAATAGGCAATCTGAACCAAAGCCATAACCACCATCAACGGTCGGATTGTAATCTGCCCGACCAAACATCGCCCCGATTTAAATCTTCTTAAAAAACCGAACAATCCCCTGATTTCGAACCACCAATGAATTCTTATCCATATCCTCTATCGTGAATTGATCTTTACGACCCAAATTATTCAAATCATAGTTAATGAATAACTCTTCACCGTTTTTGCTCACCAGATAATTTCCTACAGAAACAACTCCAGCACTGTCTGTAGTACAATCCAGATATGTTTTTCCATCTGCTTTACCAGATGAAAATTGGATATGAACATTGGAAAAATACGAGTAAGAACCGTCAGTATTCATCTGCTTTTCAAGATTCCAATTACCCTCAAGTCTATTTACAACCACTTTTTTATGCAAACAAGCATTAAAAAGAAGCAATAGAAATACAGGTGTTAGAAATTTCATTTTACAGCGTCATGATATCTTTCTCTTTGGCCTCAACCAAATCATCGATCTTTTTGATGAAGCTATTGGTGATGTTTTGGATCTCGTTTTCAGCGTCTTTGGTCATATCTTCAGATAAACCTTCGCTTTTCAAGCTTTTCACCATATCAATTGCATCTTTTCGGTTATTGCGAACACCAACTTTAGCATGTTCACCTTCAGCTTTAGCTTTCTTAACCAAATCGCGTCTTCTTTCTTCTGTTAATGGTGGAATTGAAATAATTAACTGTTCACCATTGCTTTGCGGATTCAATCCAAGATTGGCATTCATGATTCCTTTTGCAATCTCGTTCAACATTGGTTTTTCAAAAGCCTGAACAGTCAATGTACGAGCGTCCATTGTATTGATATTTGAAACCTGCTGAATTGGAGTTGGAGAACCGTAGTAATCAACCATAACGCCTTGCAACATAGATGGAGTTGCTTTACCAGCGCGAACTTTCATTAATTCATTTTCAAGGTGAGTCATTGATTTGGAGTTTGAATCCTTTAACTCATCGTAAATCATCTGTAATTCTTCAGTCATCTTATAAATCTATTGCAATTAGAAATGTTACTTTCTCTCCTGATTAATTTCTTACTATTGTTCCAACTTGTTCGCCTTGCATCAAACGCTTTAAGTTACCCGGACTATCCATATCGAATACGATAATTGGCAAGTCATTTTCCTTACAAAGCGTGAACGCCGTCATATCCATCACCTTCAATCCACGTGCGTAAACATCGTCAAAAGAAATAACATCAAACTTCGTTGCGGAAAGATCTTTCTCCGGATCAGCAGTGTAAATTCCATCTACACGTGTTCCTTTAAGAATAACATCGGCATTAATCTCAATTGCTCTTAGAGAAGCTGCAGAATCTGTAGTAAAGAATGGATTTCCCGTTCCAGCACCAAAAATCACCACACGTCCTTTCTCAAGGTGACGAACAGCTCTTCTTCTTACATAAGGTTCCGAAATTTCCTTCATCTCAATAGCAGATTGAAGTCGGGTTTGCATACCAGTAGATTCTAAAGCTGCCTGAAGCGCCATAGAGTTAATCATGGTTGCCAACATTCCCATATAATCGCCATGAGTCCTGTCCATTCCTCCTTCTTCTGCCTGAACTCCACGGAAAATATTTCCACCGCCAATTACAATTGCGACTTCAATTCCTAAAGCATGAATTTCTTTGATCTGTTCGGCATAAACACTAATACGCTGATTATCAATTCCAAATTGTTTGTCACCCATTAGTGACTCACCGCTTAACTTCAGCAAAATGCGTTTATACTTCATAAAGGATTGTAAGATGTTGTGCAAATATAGTGCGAATGATTTTATTATATTTAGTGCGGGTAAGTAATTATTCAATAAAAACGAATAAAATCAAATCAATTTCTATCATACCAATTATGAATATCAGAAAACTAAATCCAAATGAAATTTCGAAAGAATTTCGCAGATACAAGATTGATGTTGAAAACTGGATTATTCATGATAAACTATCGAATCGAGAAATTGAATTGAAACTTCTAAACAAAATGGTTCCGAATGATGAAATAGAACTTCTATTGATTCACGGCAACTACGAACTGATCAGAAACTACAGAAAGAAAGCTATGATCTATATAATCATCGGATTCTCAACCTTTCTAATTGGTCTGGGATTAAATTTCCTACTCGTTTCGAGATCAGGGACAGGAAGAGGACTCGGAATATTAGCAGCAATAGGATTATTCGGTCTGGTTTCGATGTTTAGAGGAATATTCTTTTATCTTAAAATCAGAACAACAAAAGACACTTCCAAAATGGCTGATGCAGCATCAAAACTTGGAGAATTATAAATCAATTAAACTATAAACACCATGTCAAACGATCCAGGAACGATCAATCTTGAACAGAAATCAAACAATACAACTTCAGCGCAGGAAAGCACGTCGCAAACAGAAGATATGCAAATTGACCGCGAGGACATTAAACGTGCAGCTTCATTACTTATTGATGCAGAATACACTGTTGACGAAACGATTCAAAGTTTTGTAAAGCGCGGTTATTCAGAAGATAAAGCAACAATGATTGTAGCTTATGCCACTCAAGTTTCGAAACAGGTTGTTAAAAAGAAAAGTGGAAATGGCGTTGCCAATCTTGTCATCGGAATAGTTCTTCTTGTCGCAGGAATCGCTTTAAGCACCGCTGGAATTGGTTATGTTTTTTACGGGGCAATTGTGGTGGGAGCGGTAAAAATTGTTCAGGGAATCATTGCAATGAATGAGGATTGACAAGGTTCTTTTACCAGTTTAATTAAGTCTAAAACAATTGAAGTTTACTCATTAAAACAAGTTGACAACCGTTTCCATGTCATTTCGTTTAGTAGATTATGAAAACACTGCTACTTCTTCTTTTCATTTCAATTACAATAAACGGAAATTCTCAGGATTACGAAAAATACTATGCGCTGATCAATAAAGCGGAAGAACAATTTGTCACCCTGAAGGATAACTCTTGTTTTCGATGGTATGATGATGCTTTTAAATCAAATGTCCCTTTTATAAAAGATCCATATATCGCTAGTCAAATTGCTTATTACTTAAAAGACAGTTCTCGCTTTTACAATTATCTTGGATTGTGTTTTTCACTTGGAATGCCATTTACATCAGTAGATGCAGCGGTCATTTTTCGGAAGAACCTGACAACTGCAGAAAGAACCAGGATCAAAGCGATTTACGACCTAAAGTACAAACCAAAGGAAGTTGATTCCTCTGCCTTCGCTAAAATTTGTCAGTATTGTTATCAATCAGACAGTATCAAATTGGTTATGGGTACTGATTACCTTTTGAATCAACAATTTTATATGTCTGAAAATGCGGCACGTCAGTATATCCTGAAAGGATTTCTGAATAAAGGAATATACTTTAATGAACACCTGATTCCAATTACAAGCGATGAGCAAACGTCGATTTTTCTCAAAGAGAATAACAAACCGGATCCTTATGTCGGGTATCCTCCCATGAGCAACAAGTCAGAATGGGAGCTGCGTGTTGCCTGTCCATTCAACATTTTATTGCATTCTCACTGTTTCTTCCAGGAAAACAAGTCCTTATTTTTGGAAGCAGTGAAGAAAGGCTACCTGCATCCCAAGGAGTATGCGATTATGGAGGAAACATCAATCATGTGGTATAAGAAGGACGACAATAAAGACGAAATATGTGAAGCTCCAACTGCAAAGGTATGCTACAATATTTTAGGGTTCGATCCTTTTAAAAGCATAAACATTTACACCCGAACAGAAGAAGGAATAGCACAGGTGGAAGAAAACAGAAAGGCGATTTACATGCAACGGTTTTCTATCGACCAACAAAAGAAAAAGCTGGAAGCCGATTTAGGATTTGCATTCTTCTTTGATTTCATAGATCGCCCATAAAAAAATCCCCTTACTCTTTCGAATAAGGGGATTTCTATTTTTTACGTTTCCCGTGATTAGCTCAAAGAGAAACGTTTGAATTCTGTTACAGTTAAACCGCTCTCAGTTGAGTTCAAGAATTGTTCAACAGTCAATTTGTTATCACGGATAAACTCTTGGCTTAACAATGTATTCTCCTTGAAGAATTTAGACAAACGACCTTGTGCAATTTTATCAGCCATTTCAGCAGGTTTACCTTCTTGGATAGCCAATTCTTTACCAACTTCGATTTCACGCTCAATTGTACGAGCATCAACTCCGTCTTTATCCAAAGCAATTGGGTTCATAGCAGCAATTTGCATTGCAACTTGACGACCAGCTTCAGCAACTGTTTCACCTCCTTTGTTTAAAGCAACCAAAGTAGCCAATTGGTTTCCTGGGTGGTTGTAAGCAACAACAGTGTCACCTTTAACAACAGCGTATCCAGAAAGATCCAATTTTTCACCGATTACACCAACTTGCTCAGTGATTTTCTCTTCAACAGTCAATTTATCATCGTATTTCAATGACTTCAACTCTTCTGCAGTAGCAGGCAAGTTATTCATTGCGATGTCCATCAATGATTGAACGAAGTTACGGTAAGTATCATTTTTTGCTACGAAGTCAGTTTCACAGTTCAATGTCAACAAAACACCTACTTTGCTATCTGCACTAGTTTGAGCGAAAACCAACCCTTCGGCAGCTTCGTTATCTCCTCTTTTCGCAGCAACTTTTTGTCCTTTTTTACGCAATACATCAACAGCAGCTTCGAAATCTCCGTTTGCTTCAACCAATGCGTTTTTACAGTCCATCATACCAGCACCTGTTTGCTGGCGCAATTTGTTTACATCTGATGCAGTAATTGCCATTTTCTTATAGATTTTTAGACTCGAGACTGAAGACTAAAGACGAAGGACTACATTAAGTCTTTCGTCTCCTGTCTATCGTCTATAGTCTTGTTTAATTAATCGTTTGTTTCTTCAGTTGCTGTTACTTCTTCAGCTGTTTCGTCTTTGTCTTTAGCAGTTCCGCTAGACTTACGATCTTCCAAACCTTCTTTGATAGCACCACAGATTGCATCCAAGATCAAAGAGATTGATTTTGTAGCATCATCGTTAGCCGGGATTGGGAAATCAACCAAACGTGGATCAGAGTTTGTATCAACGATAGCGAAAGTTGGAACGTTCAAACGTTTTGCTTCTGCTAATGCGATGTGCTCTTTCAAGATATCAACCAAGAAAATTGCTGCAGGCTGACGAGTCATATCTGCGATAGAACCAAAGTTCTTTTCCAATTTCTCACGTTGACGTGTTTTGAATAAACGCTCACGCTTGTTTAATGTTTCCCATGTTCCGTCAGCTTTCATCTTATCGATTGCAGCCATTTTACGGATAGACTTACGAGTAGTTTGGAAGTTTGTTAACATACCACCTGACCAACGCTCAGTAACGAAAGGCATGTTTACAGCTGCAACTTTCTCAGCAATTATTTCTTTAGCTTGTTTTTTAGTAGCTACGAAAAGAACCTTTTTCCCCGACTTAGCAATTTGCTTCATCGCCGCACAAGCTTGATCAAGATGTGCAATTGTCTTATTAAGGTCAATAATGTGGATACCTTTTTTCTCTTCAAAGATATACGGCGCCATTGCCGGGTTCCATTTTCTTTTCAAGTGTCCAAAATGAGCACCTGCTTCTAACAAATTTTCAAAACTAACTTTTGACATTTTCTTCTTTTTTAAAATTGTTCACTTTCCTTTAGTTATTCAGCGTTCAAAGGGTCAATTAGTCGTTTGACTAACGAGGATACTTTGTGCTTGGATACTAAACAACCAATGCGCTCTCCAAAAACGGAGAACAAACTCCAATTAACGTTTAGAGAACTGGAATTTCTTACGTGCTTTCGGCTGACCTGGTTTCTTACGCTCAACCATTCTAGGGTCACGTGTCATCAAACCTTCAGCTTTCAACAACGGTTTAAAATCAGCAGAAACTTCTACCAATGCACGAGAGATTCCTAAACGAATAGCTTCTGCTTGTCCGTTTACTCCACCACCCATAACATTTACTTTCACGTCGTACTGACCTAAAGTATCTGTCAAGTTAAATGGTTGCTCGATTTTTGATTGAAGAATTGCTACCGGGAAAAACTCTTTATAATCTCTCTTGTTTACAGTAACTGTTCCTTTTCCTTTAGAAAGGTACACACGTGCAACAGATGTTTTTCTTCTTCCTAATGCGTTTACTACTTCCATTATAAGAATGTATCTAGATTAATAACTTCTGGCTTTTGAGCATCATGATTGTGCTCTGTACCAGCATACACTTTAATATTTGAGTACAACTGACGACCCAATTTGTTTTTAGGCAACATACCCTTGATTGCTTTCTCGATAACACGAGAAGGGTTACGTTGCAACAACTCTTGAGCTGTCAATGAACGTTGTCCACCTGGATATCCAGTGTAACGCACATATTCCTTGTTCTCTAATTTTGTACCAGAGAAAGAAACTTTCGCTGCATTGATAACGATCACGTTATCTCCACAGTCAGCATGCGGCGTAAAGTTAGTTTTGTGTTTTCCACGAGCCAACTTCGCCACTTTACTCGCTAAGCGACCAACTGTTTGGCCCTCAGCATCTACCAACAACCACTTTTTATTCGCGGTCTCTTTGTTGCCAGATACAGTTTTGTAACTTAAAGTATTCACTACTTACCTATATTTAATAAGACAATATCCCCAAAATCCACTTTTGAGGGGTGCAAAGATAGAAACTCTATTTTTTAATAACAAGGGTTTCTCTAATAAACTTAGGGATTCACAGAAATAAAGCGGAAAACAAGGCAATCTCTATAAAAACAGCGCCATAAATCACGTTTCGTTTCCGAGCAACAAAGTTAAGGCATTTTGACCACAAAACAGACATGGAATGAAAAACTGAACCATTAAGGATTAAGAAAAACTAAGCCCAGAACACATCGTAAAAAGAAAAGATTTTAAAGCATGTTGTTTATATCGAAAATTATCTCCCCCTCATCTTAATGACCCTTAATTTCTTAATGGCAAATCAATCGTCTTGTGTGTTTTTACAAGCGAATTTTACAATTTCTTACGCAATTCCTGTAACATCATTTTCTTCTGACTGCTTTATTTTTCGTCTATGTTGCAAGAAATATCAGATTTAATTGACCTGGATGCATTTCCTGAAATGGCTGAACTCATCTATGTATCCAATTGTGATCCTGGTATTTCACGCGTTCGAAAAGGAAAGAAATTTGAGTATCTCTACAGAGGCAAAAAGCTAACTTCCGAAAAGCATTTGCACCGCATCAAATCGCTCGTCATTCCTCCAGCATGGGAGAATGTCTGGATCTGTAAAGATGCAAATGGCCATATCCAATGCACAGGAATAGACGCCCGGGGTAGAAAACAATATAGATATCACCCACTTTGGAACAAATCAAGAAACGAATCAAAATTCTCTAAACTGGTCTCTTTCGGAAAAGCGATCATTAAACTCAGAAAACAGATAAAATCCGACTTACGCAAACAGAAACTAACTGAAGAAAAAGTAATCGCAACGGTTCTTGCTTTGATGGACGAAACACATATCAGAATTGGAAACAATCAATACGCAAAAACAAACAAATCCTACGGATTAACAACCCTAAAAGATCGTCACGTTGAAATCTCAGGAGATCGTCTCCAGTTTGCGTTTGTTGGAAAGAAAGGTGTAAAGCACAAAATTTCTCTAAACAACAAACGCCTTGCAAAAATTGTAAAGCAGTGCAGAGATATCCCCGGAAAAGAGTTGTTTCAGTATTACGATAACGAAGGCAACAGACAAAGCATAGATTCAGGAAAAGTGAATGCTTATCTCCGAAAATACACGGATGAATCTTTCAGCACAAAAGACATGCGAACATGGTCGGGAAGTGTTCACGCTATTCAAGGATTCATTGAAATTGGATCTGCGGAAAATCAAGTTTTACGGAAAAAAAATATTGTAGAAGTACTCGACATGGTAAGTGGACACTTGGGAAACACACGAACCGTTTGCAAAAACTATTATGTTCACCCTGCAATTCTTCAACTCTATGAAAATGGAGAATTCGAAAAACTCACGAAGCGCACAGCCAAATCAAGTTCATGGTTCAATTCAGAAGAAAACCTGCTCCTGCATATTTTGAAAAGTAAAGGCTAAAAAAAAAGATTCGATCCACAAACGAACCGAATCTTTCAAAGTAACTTAACTAAGGTTTATTCAAATGCCGTTCCAAGCATTTTATGAATAACACCTCCAAGAACAGGCACAGGTTTTTTCTCACCATTACTGGCAGCGATCACACCCATGATCCATAACGCTAATAATCCACCAAAGAGTCCCAGCTGCAATAATAGCAGAATCAACCATCCGATAACGGGAATAAAAGCCAGTACCATTCCTAAGATCACAAAGACAATGGAGCTTCCAAATGAGAAAATAATCAATCCCAGCATTTGACGAATGTGAAACCCGTTGAAAGACCTTTCCTCTCCTTTTTTATCGCCATTCATTACCAAGGCAATGATCCAGCCTATCAGCGTCATATACGCCACAATAGCTACAGTTTTATCCTGTACTTGATTTGTTTCAGTGTCAAGAATTTCCATAAGTAATCGTATTAGTGAGTTACTAATCTAAGAAAAAAATAAAACTGAGATAAACATATTTTGAAAACATGACAATCTGATTATCAAGCAATCAAACAGTTGGCCTCAAGAGCCTCAGCCAACCGTAAGAGCCCGAAAACATAGGAGAATTTCGTTGACTGAGGCACTCGAAGTCAACGAAGACCAGAATTAAACTCCGAACAATGAATTCACAAATTCTTCCTTATAAAACACCTGTAAATCCTCCATTCCCTCACCAACTCCGATGAAGCGAACAGGAATACTCATTTGATCTGAAATACCGATAACAACTCCACCCTTTGCAGTTCCGTCTAACTTGGTAATAATCAATCCGGTCAATGAAGTCGCCAACGCAAATTGCTTCGCTTGCTCAAATGCATTTTGCCCGGTAGAACCATCCAAAACCAACAAAATTTCGTGTGGCGCATCAGGAACAACTTTCTCCATCACACGTTTGATCTTCGACAACTCGTTCATTAAGTTTACCTTGTTATGCAAACGTCCTGCCGTATCAATAATCACCACATCTGCTCCCTGTGCTTTTCCGGAACTAAGCGCATCGAAAGCTACGGAAGCAGGATCAGCCCCCATTCCCTGATGAACAATCGGAACATCAACACGTTCAGACCAAATGATCAATTGATCTACCGCCGCAGCGCGAAACGTATCCGCCGCACCAAGAACCACTTTCTTTCCGGCAGATTTAAACTGGTGCGCCAACTTACCAATGGAAGTAGTTTTCCCTACACCATTCACACCAACAACCATAATTACATGAGGATTTCCGTTATGCGATGGAATTTCATATTCTGTTGGTTGTCCAGAATCGGTTTCCGACAAAAGTGCCGCAATTTCTTCTTTCAATACATTATTCAATTCCTCGGTACCAACATATTTATCGCGAGCAATTCTATCGTTAATGCGATCAATGATCTTCAAGGTTGTTTCCACACCCACATCAGAAGAAATCAGAATCTCTTCCAATTCATCCAGAACCTCGTCATCAACCTTTGATTTACCAACAATTGTTCGGGTAAGTTTACCAAAGAAACTATCCTTTGTTTTCTCTAAACCCTTGTCGAGTGATTCTTTTTTCTCTTTCGAGAACCAATTAAATAATGCCATAATACAAAGTTGCAAAAAATAGACTTAAGACTAAAGAGGAAAGACCAAAGACTTTGAAGATCTCTTCCAATGAAACTAGACGTTTGTCAGATTGAGTGTCAGCCGCGGCTGATGTATCGAAATCGACAAAGAACAAAAAACCCTGACCTCAGCGAACTGAATCAGGGTTATACAATATCTCGAAAAGAAGATTACTTAGCGAACCACTCTTTTACTTTGTCGTTGTGTACAATCTCAGATTTGAATGAAAAAGAACCAGTTTTATCAGACTTCGTCATCTTGATAACTTTTGTATGCTCTTTTCCTCCTCCTTTTTGTAACGACGCTACTACTTTCTTTGCCATGACTTAATATTTTATGTATGAACCTGCGAGCAGATTATTACTTAATTTCTTTATGAACCGTCATTCTCTTAAGAATCGGGTTGAATTTCTTGATCTCCAAACGGTCTGGAGTGTTTTTACGATTTTTCATCGTAATGTAACGAGATGTTCCAGCCATCCCAGACTCTTTGTGCTCAGTGCACTCTAAAATCACTTGGATTCTATTTCCTTTTGCCTTCTTAGCCATTTCTTAATGCTTTGTGTCGACGAACGACAATTATTTTAAATACCCTTTCTCGCGAGCGTCTTTCAAACACGCAGAAATACCTTTCTTGTTAATTGTTCTCAACGCAGCTGCTGAAATCTTCAAAGTAATGAATGATTCAGATTCTGGAACGAAGAATTTCTTCGTTAACAAGTTCGGGTAAAACTTGCGTTTAGTTTTACGGTTTGAGTGAGAAACATTGTTTCCTACCATTACCGATTTTCCTGTGATTTGACAAACTCGTGACATTGTATTTTTATTTTCCTAATTCTAAAAGCGGGTGCAAAGAAAAGCAAAATCTCTTAAACCAACAACTCTTTGTGAGAAAAATTATTGTTTTATTCTTAAAAGATTACACCTCAACAGATTCAAAGCTGTTAAAACAGTCATCTGAATGTTGCGCTCTCTATTATCTCCAAACAGAAAGCGCTGCGAAGTTACGCTTTTTTCTGAAGCAATCGCTATCCAAACAGTACCAACAGGCTTTTCTTCTGAACCACCAGTTGGACCAGCAACTCCGGTTACAGCTACACTCCACTCTGTTCCAAGCACTTCTCTTCCATTCTTAGCCATTTCCTCTGCTACTTCTTGCGAAACTGCACCGTGTTTTTCTAATGTATCTTTATTCACATTCGCCAATTTCACCTTTAAATCGTTAGAATAAGTCATTAATCCCCCGCTGAAATAAGCCGAAGAACCTGAAATAGACGTGATAGTCGCTCCAATCGCTCCGGAAGTGCAGCTTTCAATTGTACCCAAGGTTTCATTTCTCTCTAACAAAAGTTTACCAACCACTTCAGCGAGCGTATCTTCTCCTTCCCCATAAACGTGTTTCGGAATTTCATTTCTCAACTCAGTAAAGAATCCTTCTATCACTTTCTGGTCTTCTAAACCGTTAAAGGACGTCAACCGCACTTTCACCATTCCAGGCGAAGGTAAATAGGCAATAGACAAACCAGCTTCTTCTATTCTATTCTCCCAATCTGAAAATTGATTGGCTAAAAAAGACTCACCAATTCCCTGAGTCAATATTGTTTTTTGATAAATGGATCTTCTTCCAAAACGTTCTTCTACCAGCCCAATAATGTGGTCTGTAAAAATGCCTTTCATTTCATACGGAACACCAGGCATAGAAACAACCAAAGTAGAATCTTGTTCGAAGAGCATTCCGGGAGCCGTGCCATTTTGATTAAACAACACTTTTGATTTGGAAGGTACCAAGGCCTGCTGAATATTCACTTCCAACATTGGTCGGTTTCGTTTCTCAAAAAAACTTTTCACGTGATTCAACACTTCTTCATTCTCAACCAATTCGGAATCAAAATAATCACAAAGTACTTTTTTCGTGATATCGTCCTTGGTTGGACCTAGTCCTCCAGTTATGATCACCAAATCGCTTCGTTTCACAGCAAGATCGAGCGAATCTATAATGTCCTGACGATTATCAGAAATGGTAGCAACGTGATTTACTTTATAACCAAGATTAGCCAGCTGAGAACCAATCCATGATGCATTTGTATTAATTGTTTGTCCAATCAACAACTCATCTCCAATCGAAATAACTTCAATTCTAACCATATCCCGAAACCATTTTAAACTTTGGCAAATTTATTGCTAAGTTTGGACTAAATTGATTGAATATGAAATTTAGAATTGTTCTACCAGCGTTAATACTCGGATTTGCAGTTTCTTGTGAAGTTCTTGACGAAGCAACGAAAGTAATTACAGAGCCTACAGGCACAACAACACAGGCACTTACAAACGGCGAAGTTATTTCAGGATTAAAGGAAGCTTTGAATGTTGGAATTCAAAACTCAGTGAACCTTACATCTATCACCGACGGATTTTTAGGGAATTCAGAAATTCGTTTACCTTTCCCTCCAGATGCCATCAAAGTGAAAGAGAAAGCACTTTCCTGGGGACTTGATGAACAAGTAACAAAAATCGAAACAACATTGAACCGTGCAGCTGAAGAAGCTACAAAAGAGGCGCTTCCGATTTTCAAAGACGCAATCTTAAACATGTCAATTCAGGATGGTTTTGCGATTTTGAATGGCGGAAACGGAGCGGCTACAAAATATTTGAAAACGAATACTAGAGAGAAATTAGCTATCGCATTCGGACCAAAAGTTCAGGCAGCTATCGAGAAAGTAAAATTGACAGAATACTGGAATCCGGTTGCAACGAAATACAATCAGGCAATGGCAATTTCTGGTGGACAAAAAGTAGAAACGGATTTAAACAAATACGTAACTGACAGAGCAATTGATGGCTTATTCTTGATGGTTGAGAAAGAAGAAAATAAAATTCGTCTGGATCCGGCAGCTCGTGTAACTGATTTGTTATCAAAAGTTTTCGGAAGCATCGGAAAATAAGTTGCAGCTCGACTCCGCTCGATGACCGGTGCTCAGAATCCATTTAAAATATAGAGTTGAGAAGGAATTGGAGAAATCTAGTTCCTTTTTTTATTAAATTCACTGTGTATAGACGCGAAGCATCGCGTCTTTTCTCGTTTTTGACTTTTGATTTTTAACTTTATGAAGTATCCTCCGTCCGAATTAGTATTAAATGCTCATGGTGAAGTTTACCATTTGGGAGTTAATCCGTCACAGATTGCGGATGACATTATTCTTGTTGGTGATCAGGACCGAGTAAAACTCATTTCCAACTATTTTGATGAGATAGAACACCAAAGTCAACACCGTGAGTTTTGTTGTCATACCGGAACCTATAAGGGGAAACGAATAACAGCTCTTTCAACAGGAATTGGAACCGACAATATCGATATTGTTGTCAACGAATTGGACGCTTTAGCAAATATCGATCTAGCAAATAGAACCGATTCTAAAACGCAAAAATCATTGAGATTGGTTCGAATTGGAACCTGCGGCATTCTTCAATCCTCAGTTCCCGTTCACAGTTTTATTTTATCCAAATACGCGGTTGGATTGGACAACGTAGCTCATTTCTATCCTGTTGAATTTTCAAACGATGAACTGGAACTCGCTTCCACATTAGCAAAACATGCCAAATTACCAGCTACGATCATTCCTTACGCTTCTAAATCATCAAACGAACTGTTTACACTTCTTTCTTCAAATAGAACAGTAGAAGGCATTACAATGACCAGTTCAGGTTTTTATGCACCACAAGGCAGGTCATTGCGTTTAGGTCTGAATGTTCCGGATATCAATGAACAACTGGAAACATTTCGATTGAACGATCTGCTTGTCACCAATTTTGAAATGGAAAGTTCAGCTTTGTTTGCACTAGGAAAAGCAATGAGGCATGAATGCGCTACCATTTGTTTAGGAATAGCTAATCGTCCTAACAATCAGTTTTCTAAAGGTTACGAGAAAGAAATGAATGAATTGATCGAGTACGTTCTCGATTCATTGATCAAATAGCAATAAACAAAAAACCCTGTAGCAGATGTTGTCATCGCTACAGGGTTTTTCTATTTCTATTAAACTCTTTATTCTTTTACGAACTTCGTTGTTGCGATTTTACCTGAATCAGAAGTGATTCGGATAAAGTACACACCATTTGACCATTCTTTACTTGGGATCTCCAAAATTCCAGCACCTTTCATTTCAAATTCTTTCATATGAACGATTGTTCCTTTTGAATCAACAATGGTCATTACTAAATTCTCTTTCGACTTAACACTAATTTCTACAGAACAGTTCGAACTTGTTGGATTCGGGAAAATTTGATAAATCGTCAAATCGCTCTGCAAATCAGATTCAACAACAATTTTCGGAGTGTAGGTGTAATCACCATTCAAATCTACCTGACGAATTCTGTAATACGTTAACGGGAAGTATGGCAGATTATCAACAACAGAATATTTCACCTCTGTTGTCGAGTTTCCTTGCGCAGGAGTCTGTGCGAATGGATAAAAATCTTCACCATTCTTTGAGCGCTCGATCACGAAATAAGCAGAATTTATTTCTGACTGAGTACTCCAATGCAATTCATTTTCACGACCTACAGAGAAACCATAGAACCCAAGCAATTCTACTGGCATTGGCGTGTTTGCCTGAGCCGCAGCAAAAAGACTGAAGCCATTCATACCATTACGTTTTACAACCGCGGCTGTTGAAGTAGGATCACAAGTTCCACTCAGAACCCATGTTGCACCTGCATCTGAAGATTTCTCCACCGTCCAAGCAGCTACACCTGCAGTATTCGTTGCTCCGTTACAGTAAAGTGTTGTATTGTAAGTTCCACTTGTTGGATTAGCTGATGCATTGATCGTCCAATACCCCATATTCTCATCCGCAATATTATAGGTAGTAGCACATTCCGACATCCCATTTGTATGTAGCGCAGGTGTTCCCCAGGAATCAAAGCGCGATTGTAAACGAGGAATTGTAGTAGCAGAAGTAAAGTTAATGTTTGCTCTTTCATACAACGTAGCAGTTCCAACCGGAAAATCGTAGGCACCAGCTGCTCCATTCAATGTTCTGTACAAATTACCAAACACATAACTATTGTTATTTCCAACAGTAACTGAGGCATTAGCCGAATTACTTACATCCACTCGATTCGCACCTGTTTGAATTCTACCATTAGTTAAAGTAAGCGTTCCTGTTGTAGCTTTTATGAACATGTTTGTAGCTAAAACCACATTTGTACCGGTGTGATTCATCACAACATTATTCAAATCCAATTGCGTTGTTCCCTGATTATAAGTTTGAGCACCTGTTCCATTAAACTCCAGTGTTCCGGCTGTACCCGTATTGGTATATGTCGTATTTCCTAGATTATTTGTGAAATTCCCGGCTACTTTAATATACTCACCATTGCTGTTAAAGATAGACGTAGCATTAGCAGTTAAGAATGAACCTTTCATGTCAATATCATCATTCGTGATCACATAATTGAGTGCACTGGTTTTATTGATAGTAAGGTTACCCAAAGCATTTGTTCCGGTGAATGAACCAGTCATTGTTTGGTTCACAGCAGTCCCCAACATTACAACAGTTGAAGTTGGATCCGCGTTAATGGTTCCATAATTTATAAAATCCCCACAAACCTCAAGCGTTGAACCAGCAGCCAGAGTTAGGGTTGCACCCGGATTGATCGTAATATTTCTCACCGTTTTTGTCCCGGTTACCATCGGTTGGTTTGTAAACGGGTTAATCACCGCATTGATAGCACAGGTTGGGAAATTACAAGCACCCCAATTGGCATTCAAATCCCATTGCGTACTAACACCATTCCCCCCCATCCAGGAAACCGTTGTAGGCGCTGTATAAAGAATTGGAGAAGCTGCAGAGAAATTAATAGTAAATCCATCAACAGAAGTACTGTGATTATTGATTAAAAGAAGATATGTTTGACCAACTCCATTAGCTATCTGAGCCTCATAGGAAGCATCAAATCCTGGGTAAGCAGCTGGCGCGTTTCCTGCAGCACCATTTAATCCGGTAACTCCTAATCCGCTGTAATTACATCTCAAAGGAGTAGATGTTCCGGCAAGGATTGAAGCACAAGTTACTCCTCCACCCATTTGCCAAATTGCAAAGTCATAATCCGCTGCCGTTGTTGAAGGCGCTCCGGGCCAGTTGTTCGGAATGATATCAAAATTAATATTACCAGCAACAGTTGTTGTAAAACTATACCATGCCGAACCTCTTTCAGCTGATGCTAAACAATAAGAAGATGGTATATCACAAGTTGCACCAATTCCCTGATAACCGGGATCAGAAATCGTCATACTTTGGTTACAAACCGGATTCGCAAGAATGCAATCCTGACCTTGTACCGGAGGAGCAGCTGTTCCTGTTGGATTGACAATAACCGTAAAAGAACCTTGAGCACTAGCATCACCATCTACAACAATATAGTAAGTGGTTCCCACCGAAAGCCCCGTTAAATTCAATAATGAATTTGTCATTGTTGTGAAACCACAACTCCCAGCATCCGCATTACAAGCCGAAGCAATCTGCGTTAAAGAACCACAAGCCCCCGAATACGCGGCAATTTGAGTTCCCGTAATTGCAGAATTAAATGTTTGGATAGTCATATTTGCAGCAGTTGCAACAAACCTAAACCAAACTGTATTGTAAGAACCTGCTGTCCAGCATGAAGGGGTTGCAGGTTCACTTGCATTTCCTGAACAGGTATTGTTTCCTACTTCTGTTAAACCAACGGTCATCAAAGTAGCATTACATGGCAAATCATTGACAGGAACAGAACCACTAAACGTTACAAGAGTACTTGCTCCGTTTGCTGACAAACCACTTCCTGTACATGTTGTAACTAATCTATAGTAAGTTGATGCAGTGTTTGAGGCAACATAGCTTACTCCCGTTCCACCACTAATATTTGTCCATGTGGCATTGTCTGGTGATGATTGCCATTGATATACATATCCACATCCAGTAGACATTCCGGCTGCCGTTAACGTTGTTGTTGAACTTGCACAGTTAGTAGTGGCTGGCGCGGCACTGGAAGTTCCTGCAGTTGGAGTGCCGGTACAGAAAACCGAAGTGTTATCAAAACGATAGATTTGACCATTTGCAGGCTTTGAAGCAAGGTTATTTGTTTCAGTAACTGTTGAAGCTGTTGGTGCACCTGAAACATCACTCAATGAGATAAAGTTCCCTGAAGCAGGTAAGCTTATTCCGATACTTGCACTTGGTGAATCAAGGTTTGCTGTAGCATTTCCATTTCTGGTATAAACAAACTCAACTCTATTTGAAGTTTCATATAATTTACATTGGAACGACAGTCCCCAAGTTGTTGCCAACCAGTACCATTCCATTTCTTCCCACTCTACGGTTAAAACTCGATTCGGAGCGGTACCCGTAAGCACATAGTTTACATTTCCAGCAGCACCCACAGCCAAATCATCCCAAAGAGGAGCCAATTTAGGACGAACTGTTCCCGTATTCAAGTTATTGGTCAATTCGGCAGAAACCGGTGCTGTTCCAAAAGAAATCCAACCGTTTGATGAACAATAGAAAGTGGAATAACTATCACAACCCATTGTAAAATTGAATCCAATTGGTAGTGCTCCAGACACTGCTTCGTCTATTCCAGAAGCATGAATTACAGTACCTCCGGTATTCGAAGTATAAGTTCCGCCAACAGCAGTGAAAGAGTAGCTTTGAGCATTTGATGTAAGCGAACCTACAATCGTTACCAAACTTAAAAGAGCTAGTATTTTTTTCATGATCGCTTAGAATTTGAAGTTATCACTTGGGTTTTTCACATAATGAACCTCAACCCCATTGTTCAGATAATAAGTATCGATCGATACTCTTCTCAAAATTCCCATCACAAAATTCAGCTCAATACTACTGTTATACTTCACATAAATTTTGCTGTTTGCTACATCAAAATGAAAGGAAATAATTGACTCGGTGTATTTAGCAAATTCCTTGCTGATAATATCTATATTTTCATGAGTTAAAGCCTCATTGGAATGCAACTTCAAAGCATTTAGCTCCTCAGTTTGGCTTTGAGCAATTAAAAGTCCGGAATGTATCTCGGTTTGAGAGAATGACGCATTGGAGTACGCCAGAATAAATACGGGAAACAGAATCCCCTGAATTAGTTTCATAGATTTTGAGCATATAGTTGTCCCAAATTTACGATGTACATTATTACACGGATTCCGACTTTCAAAAATATTTTTTCACATTTTTGTTTAAATCGAATGGATCTTCATCAAATATTCATTGAAAAAGCCATTACACTCATATAATCATGAGAAATATTCGAAATGCACCTAGAATAGCCCAGCAAACTACTAATGTTTAGTTCGTTTAAAAAATAACATATTACAATTTTGTTAAATTTTAAATCACTTTTTGTTAAGAATCTATCATTTCTGTAAATTGGAATTGAACAATATCCTATTCACGTCGTGAAAAAATTTAAACCACAGTAATTCAGATAATTAAAACAATGATAAAGCAAATAAAAAGGCTGTTCATGTTCTGAACAGCCTTAACCTAACAACTATATGCTCAATAGGAAACCTTAACCTAAAATTAGTTTTTCACTAATGAGACAATCTTCACTCCGCATTTCACGGAGTATATTCCTGATGACAAATTACTCAAATCCAAAACTACCGTTCCATCTCCCTGATCATAAACGGGAATGATACTTCGTAAATTTTGACCGAGCATGTTCAATACTTGAAAATTCGATAAGGCAACTAAATCACCCCTGAGTGTAACTAATGAATTTGTTGGATTTGGAAACAGTGCAAAGCCTGATTCTCCTGAAACATCCAAATAGACAGCTTCCATATCTGTAGTTCCCAAACTTCCGTTATTATCATACTGCAATAGTCTGTAGTACGAGGTTCCCGGATATGGATTTTCATCAACTACCTGATAGTTAGACAACTCATTTGAATTTCCAACGGCGTCTTTTGTTGCAATCCATTCCCAATGATTTCCGTCAAGTGAACGTTCAATTTTAAAGTAATCGCTGTTCGTTTCAGATGATGTTACCCAATCTAACTGAATACGTTCATTGCTGACAGCACTTGCTTCAAAACTTATTAAACCTACTGGCAATGAAGAACCACAGTTCACTGTAATACATTGTGACGAAGTGTAGGTACAACCGAAGTTATCTGTAACACTATAATTGAAACATGGGGTTCCCTGACTCAATGGAACAACATTCGCAGTTGTTGGTCCCGTAGACGTAAGTACAGGATTAGCAACCCAGCCTTGCGATGCAATTGTTGGTGTAAATGATGCCGCAGAAAGTAACCCTGCACTGAAATTGATATCCCAATTGAAAATATAACCATTATCAATAGCCAAGTGATCTGTTACCTGAATAGTCCAATTACCATTTAAAGGACAACCTATCAATCCTGCAAATGAATTCACCGGCATATAATTTCCCGGAGTTATTGATGCACTTGACGGAGATCCTGCCATTATTGTTGGACCGCTAACTAAAAGTGTTACCGCCGAAGGAGTAAAACAATAAGTTGCGCCAGTTCCTGGCCCAGTTCCTCCATCATCTAGAGCACCACCAAGGTAAGTTCCACCTCCACCTGGATAATCTTTTAAGCTGATTGACTGACCGTTCGGACAAATCAATCTTAAATCCAAATCACCTAGAAAGGAGTGCTCCATATTCACGCAAACGTTAGTAATATCTGAAGCTGCAGTTACTGTTGCTGACGGACTATAACAATTGGTTGTAATTGAAGTAGTATAGGAAACTCCAGAACCGTCAGGTAAAAATGTGGTTCCTGAAACTGGAGGAGTACAATTAACTGTAAAAGGTGTCATTGTAACTGTTGCCGCCAAAGCCGATGTTTGAGTTGTACAAAGCGTTGAAGGTGTAGCCGAAGTACTAATGGTTGGTGTAGTTGACACCTGAACATTTCTATTGAAAGTATTTGCGTTTGTACAACCACCCGGATCAGTTATCAACAGATTCACCAAAAAACTACCTGCAACAGGATATGTGTAATTGATATTTGTTCCGTTCACTGTAGCACCATTCCCCATTGACCATGTATACGTTGCGCCAGCTCCGGATGTACTGAATGTTCCACTTCCAACAAAATTCACACTTTGTCCCTGACAAATACGGATAACCCCATCTGGCTCGGGAGCTTCATTTGAACTTACCCAATTGGCAGTAATTGTTTGACATGGTGAAATACATGAGATGTTACCCGTCCAACCTGCAAGAGTACCGGTAAAATCTGAAGTAAAACGAAAAGTCACGCAGCCAGAGGCATTTCCAGGTGTTGCCTGAACAATTCCTGGTCCGGCAACGCCAGTATAAGTACCTAAAGTTGGGGCTCCGGTCGTTGTTCCATCATATATATATAAATAGTCCCAGTTATTCTCAATGGCAAATGATGTAAAATCCACCCGAATCTTTGCGCCAGGGGTTGACGGACAAATGGTAAATGTTCTGTTTTCACTATTTGAATAAGTTCCTCCGGCACCTCCTGAATCATAAAACGTTCCAGAACAAGTGGTCACCGAAGATGTACCTGCAGGCATATTATAAACCTGCGCATGCAAAACAACACTAACCGTAACAGCTATGAGTAATAATATCTTTTTCATCATTTAGCGTGTTAAGGGTTGAATAACTATAACATAATCAGTTCCATCCACTCGAATAGCCTGTGTCATGTCGCTAAAAAATGGAAGACTATAGGTTAGCGGGACAAACGACTCCGGATTAAACAGTGAATAATCAATCTCGACAATAGTGGAATTGTACTTGTTCATCAGAGGGAAAGATGATAGCAATGGCATTTTATCTTCACCTTCGAGTGGAACTTGAACATAACTGATACGCTCATTCACACATTTAATGAGAGCGTCAGACGCTTCCTGATTCTTCACAAGCCAGTCTTCTCCATAAATTGAAGCAATTAGCTCCTCCAATGGATCTGGTGCCAACGAGTTTCCTGTAAACTGATTCTGGGCATATACCCCATTCTGAATAAAGAAAATAAATAGCAGGACTTTCCAGCGTAGTAGTAGTGCCATGTAATAGTAATTTCGGTTAATAATGATGCAATTTAGTGATCATAATGTATTAAAAAACAACACTTAACACACTAAATCTTTAGTAAAATCAACCTTTTTCTTTATTTACGCATAGCATATCGATTAAAATTCAACGAAAGAATATGGATATTCGTCGAAACTTGCGAAATAATAAATCTGAACATTGACAAATCAAAGATCATGAAAATGTATTTTAGTTATTTATTACACAAATAAGTGTGCTTTTGTTTATTAGTAAACAAAAGTACAGCTAATTCTTTAAATTATACACGGTAATTACCATGGTACTCAATCACAAAAAAAGGCTGAAGATGAATTCTTCAGCCTAATTCTATAAAAACATACCCAAATCTGGATATTCAATTTTCAACAACTACATATTTCTTCTATACTGTCCTCCTACTTCAAACAATGCTTTTGTAATTTGACCTAAAGAGGCGTATTTACAAACTTCCATCAGTTGTTCGAACAAGTTTTGATTCTGAATCGCCGTTCTTTGTAACAAAGCAACAAACTCTGGAATATGTTCCGCATGTGCTTTGTGTAATTCACCCAACATATCAATTTGATATTGCTTCTCTTCTTCAGAGGCACGAATGACTTCTTTCGGCTCAACCGTTGGCGAACCTTTTGAACTTAAGAAGGTGTTTACACCAATAATCGGGAATTCACCATTGTGCTTTAACGTTTCGTAGTACAACGATTCTTCCTGAATTTTAGAGCGCTGATACATTGTTTCCATTGCACCAAGAACACCACCACGCTCTGTAATTCGATCGAATTCTGTCAAAACAGCTTCCTCAACCAAATCCGTTAACTCTTCAATGATGAATGAACCTTGTAAAGGATTTTCATTCTTCGCCAATCCTAACTCGCGATTAATGATCAATTGAATAGCCATCGCTCTTCGAACCGATTCTTCAGTTGGAGTTGTAATCGCCTCATCGTATGCATTTGTGTGCAATGAGTTACAGTTATCATAAATTGCATACAATGCTTGCAGCGTTGTACGAATATCGTTGAAATCAATTTCCTGTGCGTGAAGCGAACGACCCGAAGTCTGAATATGGTACTTCAACATTTGTGCACGCGGATTCGCCCCGTACTTCTTCGCCAAAGCTTTAGCCCAGATTCGACGAGCAACACGACCAATTACTGCATATTCAGGATCAATTCCGTTCGAAAAGAAGAATGATAAGTTTGGTCCGAATGCATTGATATCCATTCCACGACTTAAATAGTACTCTACATAAGTGAATCCATTTGCCAGTGTAAATGCCAACTGTGTAATTGGATTTGCTCCTGCTTCAGCAATGTGGTATCCTGAAATAGAAACCGAATAGAAATTACGAACTTGTTTCTCAATGAAATATTCCTGAACATCCCCCATCAAACGCAAAGCGAATTCTGTAGAGAAAATACACGTGTTTTGAGCCTGATCTTCCTTCAAAATATCTGCCTGAACAGTTCCACGAACTTGTTTCAAGGTTTCTACTTTAATTTCATTGTAAACATCTGCAGGTAAAACCTGATCTCCTGTTACACCAAGCAACATCAATCCCAATCCGTCATTTCCTTCCGGAAGGTCGCCTTGATATTTCGGTCTTGTTACTCCTTTCTTCTTATAGATTGCAACAATCTTAGCCTCAACTTCTTTCTCTAATCCGTTTTCCTTAATGTATTTCTCACAATTCTGATCAATGGCAGCATTCATGAAGAAACCAAGTAACATTGGTGCCGGACCGTTAATTGTCATTGACACCGAAGTTGCAGGATGTGATAGGTCGAAACCTGAATACAATTTCTTCGCATCATCCAAACAACAGATGGAAACTCCCGAGTTACCCACTTTACCGTAGATATCCGGACGAACATCCGGATCATTACCATATAATGTTACCGAATCAAATGCTGTAGACAAACGCTTGGCTGGCATCCCTAAACTTACATAATGGAAACGACGATTCGTTCTTTCAGGACCACCTTCACCAGCAAACATACGCGTTGGATCCTCACCTTCTCTTTTGAAAGGGAACAATCCTGAAGTATATGGGAATTCACCTGGAACATTTTCTTGCAACGACCAACGTAAAATATCACCCCACGATTTAAACTTCGGAAGAGCTACTTTCGGGATTTGTGAATGCGACAACGATTCTGTGTGCGTTGCCATTCTCAATTCTTTATCGCGAACCTTGAAGATGAACTCAGGTGCAGCGTAAGATGCTTTCTTCGCTTCCCAATTTTCAAGAATCTGCCAGTTGTGTCCATCCAAATCTCTTTTCACATTTTCAAAAGCTTCCTGCAAACCTTTTATCAAACGATCTTTGTCATCTAACGTTGAGCTTTGCATTGTTTCAATTGAACGCTGTAAACCGTATAATCTATCCGCAACATCAACTTGCTTCGCCACCCACTTATCAAAACCTCTGTTGTTTTCAGAAATTTCAGAAAGGTAACGTGTTCTATCTGGTGGAATAACGAAGATCTTCTCCGACATTTCCTTCGTAATCTCAAATTTGGATTCAAGTGGTGCATTTGTTTTCTCACGCACTTTATCCATCACTATCTTATATAGTGTATTCATTCCCGGATCGTTGAACTGCGATGCGATGGTTCCGTAAACCGGCATTTCATCTACATTCTTATCCCACAAACCATGGTTGCGTTGATATTGCTTTCTTACATCACGCAAAGCATCCAATGCTCCACGCTTATCGAATTTATTCAATGCAATAACATCTGCAAAATCCAACATGTCGATTTTCTCCAACTGTGTAGCTGCACCGTATTCAGGGGTCATTACATATAAAGACGCATCTGAGTGATCCAGGATTTCTGTATCCGATTGACCAATTCCGGAAGTTTCCAAAATGATCAAGTCATAATTTGCTGCTTTCAAAACTTGAATGGCCTCGGCAACATGTTTTGATAAAGCTAAATTCGATTGACGCGTCGCTAATGAACGCATATAAACTCGTGAGTTCTTAATTGCATTCATGCGAATTCTATCCCCCAACAAAGCTCCACCAGTTTTACGTTTCGATGGATCCACAGAAACAACAGCAATTTGCTTATCAGGGAAATCCATTAAAAAACGACGAACCAATTCATCCACCAAAGAAGATTTTCCTGAGCCACCAGTTCCTGTAATCCCAAGAACAGGAACATCATTTTTAGAGGCAATCTCATGAACTTTGCTCATTACCGGAGCAGATTGTTCAGGGAAATTCTCAGCTGCAGAAATCAATCGTGCAATCGACGGCACATGTTTTTCTTCGATATGATTGATCTCACCATTTAAAACATCACCAACAGGATAATCCGATTTCTCCACCAAATCATTGATCATTCCTTGCAAACCAAGTGAACGACCATCATCAGGGTGGTAAATTCTTGTAATTCCATATCCCTGTAATTCTTCAATTTCAGAAAGAAGAATAGTTCCTCCTCCTCCTCCAAAGATTTTGATATGCGGTGCACCCTTTTCTTTCAACAAATCATACATGTATTTGAAGTACTCTGTATGTCCACCTTGGTAAGAAGTCATTGCAATTGCCTGCGCATCTTCCTGAATTGCAGTATCAACTACTTCTTCCACAGAACGGTCGTGTCCTAAATGAATCACCTCACAACCAGTTGATTGAATGATTCTACGCATAATATTGATTGCTGCATCGTGACCATCAAATAAAGATGCTGCTGTAACAATACGAATATTATTTTTCGATTTGTAGGGTGCTTGTTGTTCCATATTTTGTGTAATAAAAGAATCCCGAATTCTGTTGGGATTGGGTGCGCGAAGATAATAAATTTAGAAGCATTTTTTGCACATTATTGTGTGTGAGCATACAAAACGTTTAATATTGTAGTATGATCAGAAGCGTATTCATTTCTTGCTTTTTAATTCTGATAACGCCATTATTCACGTTTTCGGCTGAACAAGATACTTTGTTGAGCAGATTAAACAGAATTAAATCTCCTGAAAAACAAGCTATTGCACTCAACAATGCGACAGAAGTTTGTTGGCAAACGGGCCATTACAAAACCGGAATTATTTATGCCCACAGAGGCTTGTACATTGCGCGAAAAAACAAGTACAAAAAAATAGAAGGCAAGCTTTTAAACAACCTTGGAATTATCTACGATTATAAGGGAGATTATCCCAAATCGCTGAAATGTTATTTTACTGCACTACGCATTCAGGAAAAAATAAAGGATTTGGAAGGCCAGGCTTACTCCATGAGTAATATCGGGCTGATTTATTCCAATCAGAACAATAACGATGAGGCACTTTATTACCACACCAAGGCTCTGAAAATTCGACAACGAATTAAGAATGATAATGGCATTTCAGCGTGTTATAACAACATGGGAATTTGTTACTTGAACAAAAAAGATTTCGATAAGGCACTGGATTATTTCACCCGATCAAAATTGATGGATGAAAAACGAAATGACACTGTTGGTTTAATGGATGATTTAAATAATATCGGTCTATGTTACCTCGACAAAAAGCAATACGAAAAGGCCATTCAAAATTTTAAGGATTGTATTGAACTGCGATTGAAGTACAAAGATGAATACGGCGCATCCAAAGGAATAAACAACATTGCAACATGTTACATGAAGCAAAAAAAGTATGATTTAGCCGAGGCAGAATTCAAAAAGGGATTGGCAATAGGATTAAAAGTAGGTGGAAACGAGAGTATCTGGTATTCCTATGAAAACTTAAGTGAAATTGCACGAATCAAAGGTGATTTCAAGGCCGCATTCGAATACTTAACAAAATCACTTAAGATTAAAAGTGCCTGGACCAGCGCATCTTCTATTCGGGATGAAGCTGAAACAGAGTTGAGTTATCAATTCGAAAAGAAAAGCGAACTCGAGAAAATGCGTCAGCTGAAGAAAGACATCCAAAAGGAAGCAGAGGACAAGGCTCGCGCAACTCAAAACAACATCATTTTCTGGTCATTGGGAATCATCGTTTTCATCATTGCCATTTTCGCAATTATTCTATTCAGCAGATGGAGGATCGCCACTCGACAAAAACGCATTATCGATGAACAGCGTGCAATGGTGGAAGAAAAGAACGACGAAATTCTGGATTCCATCAACTACGCGAAACGCATTCAAAGTGCCATTCTTCCTTCTTTTGAATCGATCAGAAGTGCATTTCCAAAGTTCGGGTTGATTTACCAGCCGAAAGACATTGTTGCGGGGGATTTCTACTGGATTCATCAATCAGAAAACCTGGTTTACATTGCCGTTGCCGATTGCACCGGGCATGGAGTTCCCGGAGCATTCATGAGCTTACTTTGTAACAATGCCTTGAATAGAGCAATTCTGGAAGCAGGCGCTTCAACTCCAGGTGAAGTTTTAACTCAAACACGAAAGATCATTCTTGCTGAATTTGCCAAGAGTCAGATGAATCTAAACGATGGAATGGACGTTTCCATTTGTGCATGGGATCAGAAAAACGAGACATTAACATGGGCCGGAGCAAATAATCCGCTTTGGATATTGAAACAGCATTCAACAGAAATCATTGAACTGAAAGGCGATAAACAACCGGTGGGTAATCATCATGACTACAAGAATTTCACCACCCACAACGTTTCTATTTCAAAAGGTGATCGAATTTACCTATTCTCAGATGGAATTCCAGATCAGTTTGGTGGTGAACACGGCAAAAAATTCAAATCGAAACAGCTAAAAGAAGTGGTTTTATCAAGCATGAGCAAAAGCATTTCAGAACAGATTCAAACCATTGAAAAATCCATTAACAACTGGAAAGGAGAATTAGATCAAATCGATGATATCTGCTTGTTGGCTATCGAAATATAGGAATGTCAATTACTAATTGAACAACACCAAATTCAAACGAAATAAAGTCGCTCAATCATTTTTTTAGCCAAAAAAAATCAATTCGCTATTGTCGAATTAAAAAACAATTACTTTAGTCAAAACAATTTATAAATAAGAATTATGATTCCTGGGTTAATTATTGGTGGTGTTGTATTGATTTTGATCATTTGGTGGGTTTCTATCAACAACCGCCTTGTTGCATTAAAAAACAACAGAGAAAGTGCTTTCGCTGACATCGATGTACAATTGAAGCAACGTTATGACTTAATTCCTCAATTACTTGGAGCTGTTAAAGGTTACATGAATCACGAAAGTGAAGTATTGATCAGAGTTACTGAAGCCCGTTCTCGCGCAATGCAAGCTGGAACAATTTCTGAGAAAATTGCAGCAGAAGCAACTTTGGGTGCGGCTATGAACGGATTCAACATGCAAATTGAAGCTTATCCAGACTTAAAGGCAAATGCTAATTTCATGAACCTTCAAAACGAAATTGGAGATATTGAAAACAAATTGGCTGCTGTGCGTCGTTTCTTCAACTCGGCTACAAAAGAATACAACAACGGAATTGAACAATTCCCAAGTAGTATTATTGCTGGAATGAAAGGTTACACAAAAGAACCTATGTTCGACCTTGGTGTTGAGCAAAGACAAACTTTAGACAAAGCTCCTGAAGTTTCTTTTTAAGATTAAACAAATTCAAAATAAAAACGGTGACTTCGAGAACCTCAGTCACCGTTTTACTTTTAACTTTCTCGCACTGAGCGACTTGTACTGAGCATTGTCGAAGTATGTCGAAGTGTGACTTTTGACTTATCTCAATGGCTACATACGTTGGTTTACAATCTCAGATCAGTAAGAACAATCTGAAATCCGTATTATTACTCGCAGCATTTCCCACATTAATTTTAGCCGGGGTTTATGCTTTCTTCTTCTTTACGCATGGCGGTAAGGAAAAAATTGCTGAAGTCAATATGGCTTACGTCAAAACCATTCCTTTTGTGCTTGGCGGTGTAGCAATTTGGTTTGCTATTGCGTATTTCGCGAATTCAACTATGATCAATCTTGCTACAGGCTCAAGAACTCTTGAACGTAAAGAGAACATGCGCGTTTATAACCTTACGGAAAATCTGTGTATGAGCATTGGTATGACCATGCCAAAATTACACGTTATCGATTCGCCAGCGTTAAACGCATTTGCAAGTGGTATGAGCGAAAGTTCTTACGCTGTGACGTTAACAACCGGAATTATCGAACATTTGAACGATGAGGAATTGGAAGGTGTAATTGCACATGAGCTGACACATATTAAAAATAAGGACGTTCGTTTATTGGTGATCTCCATCATTTTTGTAGGGATTTTCTCTTTTGCAGTTGATATTCTTTTCCGTTCCGTTCTTTGGGGTGGCGGCAGAAGAAGAGACGATAAAGACGACAATGGAAGCATGCAGCTCATTGCTTTGGCAATTGGTTTGGTAGCTTGGTTACTTGCCATTTTATTCAAGTTCTCGCTTTCACGTAAACGCGAATATCTTGCAGATGCAGGAGCAGTAGAAATGACCAGAAATGCAAAAGCGATGGCGAGTGCATTGAGAAAAATCTCGGGCAACAGCGATGTTAGCGAAGTAAAGAGTGACGATGTAAAACAAATGTTCATTCATCATAACGCATTAGGAGGTTTGTTTTCTACGCATCCACCAATTGAGAAACGCATTGCTTTCCTTGAGCAGATGTAAGAATGTTCGAAAATGTAAAAACACACCAAATCATTACTTCGATTGGCTTCATTCTGATTGGAATTGCCTGGTTTTTGCCAGTTACAATAGACTCAAGATTGGATCCTACTCCCCAAGACGAATGGAATACAATTGACACCATTAATTATGGGCTGGTAAGTGGTATTTTCTATTTAAACCTTTTTCTGATTCTTGTACCCTTAGTTATTGGTAATTACGGAAAAGGAACAATTGCCAAAGTTTTTATTGTTTTAACAGGACTTTTTACGCTCATTGTTACTAAAGTTAGTGGGGAAATTTCAACATTTAACTGGGGTGGGCCAATCAGCGGTTATACTGGAAGCGGAATGTTATTTCTTTTATTTGGTGACATTGTTTTAACTGTTGGAGCATTTTTGACAACTGATTATTTTGAAAAAGCTGACTATTGAAAATGAATCCAAAAACGATAAAATACATTCTGTTATTCATAGGAATAGTACTTATTGCCTACAGTTCACAGCTAAACTTTACATCACAAGAGGTTTTTAGAGAGTTTGACAATTGGGAGAGCATTTATACAGAATACACAAAAGGATATGAGCATCCAGCCTGGATTCTTTGGGTAATTATAACTGCCATCGTATTTTCGATTGGCTTTTTTTACTCTTCTACTGGAACGAAAACAGCATTCTACGGTTGTCTTTTAATTCTTACTCCAATAGCATCAGCGTTCACAGGGCTTTCTATGAATACGTGGGGAGCATCATCATTTATTCTCGTTTTAGAAAATTCTTTGAAATTCGAGTTGAGTGGTGTTTTCTGCGTTGTTATATCAACGGTAATTTCATTGCACTCAAAGCAAATAAACGAATACCTTAACAGAAACTCATAACATCAATCCAAAAGTGATTAAACTCACCAAATACTCCTTCATCATTATCGGAGCTATCCTTATGTTGATTTCCTCCAGATTGGTTGTTGCTTCTATGTGTTTTAGCAGTCCTCTTCTTCCTCAATCTCAATACTTGTGCAAAGAATATGTTGGAACTGAAGTACCACTTTGGTCTTTGGTTGTTGTTGGAGGAGCGTTATTGTTTCTTCTCAGTTTTTTCCGAAACTCACTTTTCTTTAAAATAGCACATTACACAGTATTGGCAATCGTTCTATTTCTTGTAGTTGTTTTTTCAATGACTTTTTCCCGGGACACGAATGGCTTTACAAACAATTTGGAATATGGTTTCTATGTTCAACAAATTGGATTTGGATTGCTGGTAATCGGAACAATTATTTCCTTGCATCGACCACATGTAAAGAAGGATGGAGCTTACGCAGATTTACTTGATTCATAAACAGAATGTCAGCAAAAATCAACAAAACAGTCAAACTGATTCTTCTTTTTACAGGAGCCGGATTGCTTTTATCGGCAGCCAAGATTCCTATTCTTAAGGCGGATTATTATGACGCTTATCTAACTCATGAAGTTTGGACCAAAACCGGAATTGATTCAAAACACTGGTATTGTTTATTAATTGCAAACGTGGTTTTATTTAGTGTCGGGTATTTTAAGAACTCACTGGTCTTCAAAATCGGCTATTACCTTCTTCTATCGTTCATTGCTTATGTTGCCATTCGCTTTGAGCTATTGAGCGAACCTAATTACCATGGAACAACCAGGGAAATCGGGTATTACATTTCAATCACAGGATCAGTACTCATTACTATAGCAACTATGATCTCTTTACACAGGCCATACGTTAAGAATGTAGAAACAAGAACGGATCTACTCGATTCTGAATCTTGATTTCCCGATTCCAGACTCTCAAAATCCAGGTTCCAAATTCTCAATATCCAGACTCTAAAAATCTAGATTCGAATCAACAATTTCAAATTCAACCTCCTAGAGGTCAAATAATTCGGGATAGAATAATATTTTCCAGAAACATCCTGAATCCATTGTTTTGAAAGGACATTGTTGTAACCCAACAAATTCCAACACTCAACAGTAACAATACAATCGGAGAGTTTATTCTGCCACGCATGTTTGTTCGGCTTTTTAGGATCTACCTGCAATAAACTGAACGAGAATCCCAGATCGACACGGAAATAGGCTTTCATCGTCAACGTATCTTTGTAGCGTGTAAAATCTGGCGGACCATAAGGTAAGCGTGAGCCATAGTTCAATCCTAAAGTGGCTGTCAAACGTTCAAATCCCGGCATTTTATCCTGAAAGTAAACTCCCACATTCACACGTTGATCTGAAGGTCGACGAATGTAACCCGGATAAACAACTGCCGAATCAACGGCAACCTGATCTTCACTAATTCCAGGTTTAATCACTTCACCAGCGGCATTGTAATAATTCGTGTACTGATCATTCAAAATATCTTCCTTAGTAGAAAGTACACTTACTTTGAAAAAAGACAACAATCCGGGAACAAATTCCCCATTCAACATCATATCCAACCCGGTTGCGTAACCTTTCGCAATGTTATCTGCATAGTAGCGAATGCGAACGTTTTCAATTTCGTATGGGTTAATGTCCCACATGTACTTGTAATAACCTTCAACCGTAAACTTGAATGGAACATCACGTTTCCACATGTAGAAATTGTATTCCATTCCACCTACAAAATGTGCCGACTTTTGAGACTTCACATTCGGATTCAACGTCCCATCATACTTTCTGAATTCTCTATAAAATGGCGGTTGATTGTAAATTCCGGCTGCAAAGGTATAACGCACAAATCGACGAATAAAACTGCTGTCGTGATAAGCATATTTAACTGGAAGAAT
>CAMLHZ010000021.1 GCA_946480085.1 uncultured Flavobacteriales bacterium | reverse complement strand
TCTTATCTAGAGAAATTGTGTGTTGGGTGTCAGCCTTCGATACAATTCCGTTTCGCAACGGAATCACTCAGTCTGACATTGGTAACGCACGTCAAACTGAGTGATGTTGCCAGTAACCCAAATCTTATCTAGAGAAATTGTGTGTTGGGTGTCAGCCTTCGATACAATTCCGTTTCGCAACGGAATCACTCAGTCTGACATTGGTAACGCACACGTCAAACTGAGTGATGTTGCCAGTAACCGACATCTTATCCAGAGAAATTGTGTGTTGGGTGACAGCCTTCGATACAATTCCGTTTCGCAACGGAATCACTCAGTCTAACAGTAGTACTACGCACGTCAAACTGAGTGATGTTGCCAGTAACCCAAATCTTATCCAGAGAAATTGTGTGTTGGGTGTCAGCCTTCGATACAATTCCGTTTCGCAACGGAATCACTCAGTCTGACATTGGTAACGCACACGTCAAACTGAGTGATGTTGTCTGGAAAGACAACATCGTATCGAAGTTGGCGTGGGTTCAGTTTTCATAAAACACTACCTTTGAGATATGGAACCAATCATTACAAGCAATCCTTACACGCAAACCGTAAACGAATTTTTCAAACTCTATTGGGAAGAATCGTTTCGTAAGTATTGGTTTCTATTCACATTGTTGACAGCGGCATTTTTCTGGCAGAGTGTTTACACTTCCATGCGCGACGGAATCCAATACGGACTCATCAACCTCGGTATTTTTGTTTTGGTGATCCTTTTCATCCGTTACCGTTTCATTTCTACATTGCGCAGAAATCCGGCATTTGAGAGCCCGCGTGTACTTACTGTTTACGCCAACAGACTCGAAGTGGAAGATACATCCGGGGCGAAAGGAGTTTTCCATTTCACAGATATAGCTTCTGTTAAAGCGTTGAAAAACGATTACCGAATTCGTCTTCACAACAAACAGATCTTTTGGATTCCAATGGATTGCTTTAAAAGCGAGGCGGATTTGGATGAATTTGAAGAAATTCTAAGAGGGGAGTAGTCTATTTAATCTCCCGCGAAGTGCGCAACGCTTTCGCCATAGCTTTAGCGCAGGCGCAAAGATCGCAGAGGAATGTCCCACGGAGGGCCCTGTCTGCCAACAGGCAGGCACAGAAGAATGAAAGTTTAAGCGTTACAAAGGAGAAATAATATTTCCTCTCTCAGTCGGAGGATTAAGGAGAGTGGTTTGAATTATGAATAAGACTAACCAATCTTGTAATAATTTGATTTACAAGAATTAAAATAAATTTCATATCTAGTATTGGAAGAATTGAGTAGATTTATACACACTTTTAGCTACTATGGCAACTACTCAAACTCGTTTTCTAAGAACACTACAATTATTAGTTCTTTTATTGATTTCCCATCAAACCTACGCCTCTCACATGGCAGGTTCAGAAATCACTTATTCTTGTATAGGACCAAATCAATACCGGGTTCGCCTGGTAATTTACCGGGATTGTAACGGAATTGCCGCGGATCCATCAACAGTTGTTCAGTACAGAAGTACTGCTTGTGGCGTAAATGCGTCGGTCCAACTCAATTTATTATCAACAGCGGATATTACACCATTGTGTCCAACTGAGGCTAGTGCCTGTAATGGTGGCGGTGGACCAATTGGAGTGGAAAAGATCATTTACGAAGGTGTATTAACCTTACCGAATGGATGTAGTGATTGGGTACTCAGTTATGACCTGTGCTGTAGAAATGAAGCCATCACGAATTTATCTTCTCCGGATACGGAAGACATTTATGTTCAAACAACCTTAAACAATACATTATCATCGTGTAATAGCTCACCGCAATTTGCCTCGGTTCCACAACTGTTTGGTTGTGTAGGAAGCACTCTCCATTTTCAACAATTGGCGAATGACCCGGATGGTGATCAGCTGGTTTATTCCCTGATCAATGCCAATTCTAATCCGGGAACTTCTGTTGTTTATGCAGGTGGATTCAGTGGTGTAAATCCTTTTACTGTTCCAGTTGCAATTAATGCCTCAACGGGAGAAGTTACTGTAACACCTGATGTTCCACAGGTAGCTGTCATTTCCATTTTAGTACAGGAATACCGCGCAGGTGTTTTGATTGGATCGGTTATTCGTGATTTACAGATCAATATTGTTGCGTGTACAAATGATCTACCAGTAATTGGTGGAGTAAACGGTGTTGCAAACGATTATGATATTACGATTTGCCAAAATTCACCTGTTTGTTTTACGGTTAATATTGCTGACCCAAATGGCGGACAAGTAGTTACGGTAACCAATAGTAATTTGCCTGTAGGAGCAACAATGACCATCACAGGATCGGGAGCAAACAGAACAGCAACTATTTGTTGGACGCCTTCAGCTGCGGGTATTGGAACACATTATTTTACCATCAATGCAAAGGACAATGCCTGTCCGTTGATTGGCGAGAATTCACAAGTGATAACAATCAATGTCATTGCGAATCCAAATCCACCGGTTAATGCAGGAGCGGATGTAACTATTTGTGCGGGAAACAGCACAGGTTTAAATGCAACCACTGCAGCTGGTAATGCCTCTACTTATGCATGGTCACCTGCAACCGGACTTTCCGGAGTAAATACCGCAAGTGTTACGGCAACACCGGGCTCAACAACCACTTATTCTGTTTTATTGACCTATACGGATGGATGTACTTCTACTGACAATGTTCAGGTAACGGTTGCAGCTGATCCTTTGGCTACGCTTTTCCCAACAACAATAACTGCGTGCGGAGGAGGAACGGTTCAATTGACTGGAAATACGAATGTTCCCGGAATGAATTATCAATGGTTCAATCCTTCTATGGTTAGTTTAGGGGCTGGAGCATTTGTTGGAACAAGCAATACATTGAACGTTACTGTTCCGTCTGCGGCGGGTAGCTATGTCTATACATTTAGAGTAACCAATCCTGTTACTGGCTGTACATCACAAACTACTATGACGATTGTTGTTGGTGCACCTTCCGTTTTGCCAAGCTGTGTGAATATTTATGTGTCTCCCACGGGAACTGCGGGTAATCCCGGTACACAAATTTCTCCTACGAGTTTGGTGAATGCACTTAGTCTTGCACAATGTAACAATGCTGTTATTAAAATGGCAACAGGAACATATGTAATTGATAATCCTCTTACACTAAGCAGTTTTGTTACCATTGAAGGTGGATTTAATGCTACTACTTGGGTGAAATCAAGTGTTGCAGGAGGAACTACGATAACGAGAAGTACATTGAATCCAGAAGGTGCCGTTGGTGCCCAGCGACTGGTTGCATTTTATGGAAATAGCGTAACCAATTTCAGGTTTCAGGACATTACTATTACAACTGCAGCAGCGAATCTTGCTGGAATGTCTACCTATGGTTTACATCTAACCAATTGTTCCAGTTACAACATTGTACGTACACAAGTACTCCCTGGTGCTGCGGCTACCGGGGCTGCTGGAACTAATGGGGTAGCAGGGAATATTGGTCGAGCTGGAGGAAATGGTTCTGCAGGAGATATTGATGATGAAGAAGATGCTGGCGGCGGTGGTGGTGGCGGTGGTGGCGGCGGTACAACCGTTGGTGCTGTTGGTGCTAATGCATCCGGAAATTTTAATTCCGCGAATAACTGTACGGTCATTGGTGGAGCTGGAGGTGCTGCTGGTTTAACAGCTGGAGCAGGTGGAGCTGGAACTGGTGATACGAATGGCTGTGGCTGCTGTAACGCAGGAACAGTAGGTGGTACTGGAGGAACTTCTACAAGTTCTAAAAGCGGCGGCGGCGGTGGCGGCGGTGGAAACGGAAGCTGTGAAGACGGTGGAGCCGGAGGAGCCGGAGGTCCTGGTGGTGCTGTTACCGGAGGAGCTGGAGTGAATAACTCTGGTGGTGGTGGTGGTAACTGGGGGAATCCTGGTGCTGCAGGTGCAAATGGTGGAGCTGGATCAGTTGGAGCCAATGGAGCAGCTGGAGCTAATGGTGCCGCAGGAGCACATTCTGGAGGATTTTGGATCCCAGGTACAGCAGGAGGTACAGGAAGTAGCGGTATTGGTGGACAAGGTGGTCGCGGCGGCGGCGGCGGTGGCGGTCAGTATTGTGTGTTTTGTACAGACGGTTGTGGTGACGGCGGCGGTGGCGGCGGTGGCGGCGGCGAAGGTGGTTCAGGAGGAACTGGTGGAGCCGGAGGCGGATCCTCATTTGGCATTTACTTGGTTAATAATGGAACAAACGGAAATATAGTTCAATCGAATGTTGTTGCCGGAGCAGCAGGTGCTGGAGGAGCCGGTGGTGCTGGTGGTGCCGGTGGTGCTGGCGGAACTGGTGGATTGGGAAGCACTTATGGAACAGCAGAAGTTGGTAGAGGTGGAAACGGTGGTGCTGGTGGAAATGGCGGAAGTGGAGGAGCAGGAGGCGCAGGTCAGTCTGGTGTTTCAACAAACGTTCATTTACAGAGCGGTACTGCTTTAACAACCAATGTAAGTAATTTCAATTTAGCTGCTCAACCAACCATTACAGTAAGCAATGTCAATTGTACCAATACAAATGTCAACTATACATCTACAGTATCAGCGGCATGGGATTTTGATGTAACAACAAATTTTGCAACTCCTGCAACAGCGGGAGCAACCACTGCAACGACTACTCAGTATACTGCGATGAACAGGTATTCTTTGTCACAGGGTGCCAATACCTATACTGGCTTTCACAATATCTCTTTTGATGGAAGTTTAGTTCCTCAGATTAATACGAATGCTACGTTAGTTGGTACTGACAGTTATCAATTATGTGCAGGATCATTCGCCAATTTTCAAAGCGTCTATACGGCTAGCAGTTATCAATGGAATTTTGGTGGAGCAATCGCCAATCCTGGAAGTACTGTTCAAAACGTGAATAGTCAATTCAATACACCAGGAAATTATACCATCACTTTGAATCTGGTAACAGATTGTTGTGGACTTTCCCCTACAAAAACCATTTCTTTGGTAGTACTGCCCGTTCCTTCTGTTACGGGTTCCGGAGCAGCGAGTGTTTGTAGCGGAAACAATGTCACATTAACGGTAAATGGATTAACGGCAAGTAATGCACTTAGCTGGTCACCGACAACAGGAATCGTTTCACAAACAACAAACACCATAACGATTTCACCTTCTTCAACAGGAGCTTACATTGCAACTATAGTTTCTACCGGATCAGCGGCAGGAGTTGGTGCAGTACAGGGGTGTCCGGTTACGCTGAATTTCCCTGTAACGGTGAATCCTAATCCGGTAGCAAATTTGAATGGAACAAGTGTAAGCTGTAACAACAACGGAACGGCTACAACCATTCCAACACCCACAGCTGTTTACAATTATTCCTGGTCGAATGGAAGCACTACTACCGGAGCAACCAGTTCAAGCATTACGAATTTACCATCCGGAAATTATACGGTTACAGTGACCAATCCTGTGACAGGTTGTTTCACTTCAGGAGCAATAAACATTTTCGCAACGAACGGACAACCCAACTTGTTCGTAACAACCAATACGCCTGCATGTGAAGGTGTTCCGAACGGAGCAGCAACTGTGAATACCGTTGGTGGATTAGCGGCTTATACCATGGTTTGGAATGGAACGCCTTATCCAAATACAGGAACATTAACGCAGACCAATCTTGCCGGTGGAACTTACCCGGTTTCCATTACCGACAATAACGGCTGTACGTCGAATCTTTCAGTTGTGATTCCAGAGCTTGTTGCTCCGGATTATAACATTACAACCAACGTGTTGCCTTGTGCCGGATCGGATGGAATCTTCTATGTTTCCGGAACGGATGGAGCGGTATTGACGTATAATTTCGGAGGTGGGAACTCAACCATTGTTCTAAGCGATGAAGTGGAAGAAATCATCCTTTCGCCAATTATGAGTACAACTACGATGTATTTGACTTCGGTAGCCGACGATTGTGATGTGCCACTTTCTTCTTCAATTGTTTTGGTGGTAGATCCATGTGGATTAAGCGTTGAGCTGACAGATTTTGATGCTTCATGTGTAGACAGAACGATTGATTTCCAATGGAACACTGCATCTGAAACCAACAATGATTTCTTCACCTTAGAAGGAAGCTCGGATGGTGTTCATTTCGAAGTGCTTGATATCATTGACGGAGCTGGTACAACATCAACGCCGCAATCATACGCGTTAACGTTCGAAAGAAACAATCCTGCAATGGTTTATTTCCAGTTGAAGCAAACTGATTTTGACGGAGCAGCAACAACCTTCAATAGCATGATGGTGGAATGTGAAATCAATACAACGGACTTGTATCTGTATCCGAATCCTTCAAATGGTGATTTTGTGGCAGTATTAAACCTCAAAGAGCAGTCGAAACGAACCGCAATCCGTATTCTCGATCTTACTGGAAGAGTGATAAAAACGAGCGAAGTATCCACATCAACTGGAGTAAATCAATTGTACATCAATGCAAGCGATCTTCCACGGGGAGAATATTTGATCGAAGTAACTCCAAATGGACAAGAAGGCATGGTGAAACGATTTGTGATTCAATAGTAGTACGGAATGAGACCTTAGAAGTAGTTCTCTACGAAATTTGTTCTTCGAAGCATCGATAAATCTCCTCCCTTCGAGGGAGGATCAAGGAGGGTGGTTTGAAACATAGAACATTACCTCAGAACTCCTAACTCAAACCCACAACAGACACCATAATCTCCCGCGAAGTGCGCAAAGATCGCAGAGGAATGTTCTACGAGGACCCTGTCTGCGAACAGGCAGGCACAGAAGACCAGAGAAGAATGAAAGTTTAAGCGTTACAAAAGGAGAAATAATGTTTCCTCCCTTCGAGGGAGGATTAAGGAGGGTGGTTTGAAACATAGAACATTACCTCAGAACTCCTAACTCAAACCCACAACAGACACCATAATCTCCCGCGAAGTGCGCAAAGATCGCAGAGGAATGTTCTACGAGGACCCTGTCTGCCAACAGGCAGGCACAGAAAACCAGAGAAGAATGAAAGTTTAAGCGTTACAAAAGGAGAAATAATGTTTCCTCTCTCAAGCGGAGGATTAAGGAGGGTGGTTTGAAACATAGAACATTACCGAAGAACTCCTGACTGAAACCCACAACAGACACCATAATCTTCCGCGAAGTGCGCAACGCTTTCGCCATGGCTTTAGCGCAGGCGCAAAGATAGCAGAGGAATGTTCCACGGAGGACGAGATGAATAAAAGTTTAACGAAGAAGTGATCCAGATCTGAGCGAACTATACGCCGTTTTGCGCCAGGGTGCCTGACCTGTTTACACTTAATCCAATTTTTCGGTCAACGAATAATTCAACTGCACAGGTTCGCCTATTTTTGCCAGAATCATATACAATCCGTAGAAAGTACGCAATAAGTAAATCGCTTCTCTTGGCCCGCGTGCACTGTTGATCTTACGTTTACGCATTTCTTTCGCCAAATCTTCACCTTGCTCGTAGATTCCTTTCATGTAGTCCCATGCTCCAAAGTTGAACGATGTGCTCTGAAAGGGTTCTGCCAGCATCTTGAGCGAAAACTGCAGGGATTCAAATAAATACCGCTGATCTTCTTCCGAATCGCTTTCGTTAAAGAAGTGGAGTTCCTCCAGTGCATGACGGAATAAATGCGTGTCGCTTAACACATCAGCGCGTAAGAGACGGAAGAAACGTTGATAGAAATCAGGTTCAATGCGTTTTACACATCCAAAATCAATCAGGCACAATGTTCCGTCTTCCCGGATAATGAAGTTCCCCGGATGTGGGTCGGCATGAACGAGGTTCAATTCCTGGATCTGGAAAAGAAACGTGTCCCAAATGGTTTGTGCTACTTGTGCCTTTAGTTCTTTCGTTGGATTTGATTCCAGCCATTCGGTAAGCAGTGTTCCGTCTACCCAGTCCATCGTCAGCACCCGTTCCGAAGAAAGTTCTTTGTGGTACGTTGGAATGTGTAAATGTGGAATCGCTGCACACCTGGCTTTAAAAATCTCTGCCATTTCCAGTTCATGAAGGTAATCGGTTTCTTCCAGCAGGGTGGCTTGCACTTCGCTGACATAGAAATCCAGTTCTTTCTGCGAAACGTTCAGTACTTTTTGTGCGATTGGACGCATGAGTCGAATATCGCTGGAGATACTGTCTGCAACACCCGGATACTGCACTTTTACTGCATATCGGTGGTCACCTTTTGTTGCCAGATGCACTTGACCAATACTTGCCGCATGAATGGCTTCGCGGGAAAAAGTATCGAACAATTCCGAAATGTCTCGTTTTAATTGCGAACGAAACGTTTTCTGGATCAGCGGAAAGGAGAGGGGCGGAGCATTGTGTTGTGCTTTCTGAAATACCTTCTGATAACTCTCCGGCAGTGTAAACTCGTCCATGGAAAGCATTTGTGCCATTTTGAGCGCAGAGCCTTTCATTTCACCCAGTGCTTCAAAAACGGTTTCCGCGTTCTTTTCGTGGAGCGCTTCTTTGGATTGTTCTTTGAACAGGTTTTTGGAATAATGAGCTACATAATTTCCACCCACTTTCACTCCGGTTCCCATTACCTTCATGGCACGTTGCACTTTCGAGGTGGGGATGGAGTTGTACGTTTTGTCGTTCTCTGAGCTCATCTACAGTTTCACTTTAGTTGTGGCCATGAATTTCCCGAAGTCGAGTACCTTTTCGAATTGCTGATTCTCCGATAGGTCGAAGTACAGGTGTACCGTTTTTTCGATAGCCGCATCTGTCACCGCTTGTTCTTCGGATTCGTCGGCTAGCCAAACGCGGAACACATAGTTCCAGCCCATCAGTAGTGAGTTGATTTCGTCGGTCAGTTTTCCAGGCAATTTATCGCGCAACCAATTGATGCGGTCGTTTTGTTGGAAGTACTGTGTTTTAGAAACAAAGAGACGATTGAATGGTCTCCAGTCTTCGATCAGGGCTCCCAATTCTTTAACAGAATAAGCTGTTTTCAGGTAATTGCGGTACGGCGAAAATCCTTCAACGAGTGTAAAGAAGAGCGCCAGGCATTTTTCGCGCGAAGAGTATTCGTTTTCTTCTGCTGCCTTCTCCACCTTTTGCCACACCTCTTCAAATACCGAACTCAGCAATTGCTGCGGAATGGTTTTTAGCTGTTGAAATGCCACTTTAAATTCAATGGGATCAATCGAGGCGTAAGTGCAGAATTCTGCGATGGATTGAGGAGCTCTGTTATTCAACCAAACGAATTCGGTATAATGCTTAAAGACAGTTGATTTTTCCATGAGTTGAACGGTTTTTAATGTTCCATGTAACTAACGTAAATTTCGCAATAAGATTTTGCAATAGCTAGTCGAAAATGAAATAAAAAAAGGGTTTTATGGAATGTTGTGAATTGATTAAAGGTCAGCCTTCGATACAATTCGTTCTTCCGAACGAATCACTCAGTCTGACTATTGGTTAAAGTGAATTGTTTGTTAAGTCCCACTGTCAGCCTTCGGTACTATTCCGTTTCCCAACGGAATCACTCAGTCTGACCATGGGTTAACTTAAATTGTTTGTTAAGTCGAACTGTCAGTCTTCGATACAATTCGTTCTTCCGAACGAATCACTCAGTCTGACCATCGGTTAAAGTGAATTGTTTGTTAAGTCCCACTGTCAGCCTTCGGTACTATTCCGTTTCCCAACGGAATCACTCAGTCTGACTATTGGTTAAACAAAAAACCGACTCCTTTATTGGAATCGGTTCTTTCCTTTAATCCATTCGGTTTGTACCATCATCCCGTTCCGCGGAGCCACTGCCACCGCTGTGGTGCCCGTAATCTACAATCACACGTGCATTGCGAAATGCGCCAAAGAACGAGGGTTCATTCTTCTTGAACACCAGGATGAGGTTGTCCATTTCATTGCGAAGAATTTTGTCGAGTGCGCGCTCCAATTCAGCAATAGATTGCGTAACACTTTTACGTTTCAGGATGGCTTTACGTGAACTGTTGTTGAGTTCATCAATGCTTGTCAGCATCGGCAAAATCTCAGCAATCAGATCGGCAGTGATACCGTAATCGGAAAGGGATTGACCATAAAGTTCCAAATCACCTTTTAACTCGTTACAGCCAATTGCCAGTTTTGCAATGTTCAGTTTCTCCAGGCTCGTTTTTGTTTTTCGATTGCGTTCTCTCAAAGGAACATTCCCCACCGAATCACCGTAAAGGAAAAGACCGCGATGGATCACCAGCATGCGCTCTCGTAAATCACTTAGTCGTAGATCTTTTTCTGCCGAAACACCAGTTGTTGTGCTCGATTGCTCTGTCAGACGAACCCGCAGCAGATCGAGTTTGCTGTTGAAGTTCGCTACGGAGCTTACAAATGCAGGCACTGCTCCCCACACACTTTGAAAATCGCTCATTACTGAAAATACACTTTGGTACATGTTCAGTTTGTTTGTAGTTGTTCTTTTCATGATTTCTAATTTTTAAAAGTTGACTTCGACTACGCTCAGTCACCCGATAGATGAGCGATAGCCATTCATTAAATTAGGAGAGAACTTCCCACAGAGGTGCACTGAAGAGCACTGATGTTTTAAGTGTTAATAGGAAGCTGAAAGAACTATTAATCGATTCCGAATTTTGATTCTTCTGTGATCCTCTGTGCTCGTCTGCGGGAAATCCCATCTGTACATCCTCTTGAAAACAACATGCCAAAGCACTAAAAATCAGTTGTTAATGAATTTTAAAACGAAGAATTATTGACTGAACTGTTTCCCCGACTTTTTCAAACGTCGAGGCTATTGACTGAAAAAATCAATGAATTTTGTTTCACACGCATCCGATTTTGTTTCACACGGACCATGAAGTGCATGCACATGCGTTGGATTTTGTTTTAGATTGACCGGAAACTACCGAAAGATGTGTCCGCGTTCCCTGCATACGGCTTCGCGGTGGCTGAAGATGGATCAGGAACCACCCGCAGCTGTCTTCGATTTGTCTGCACATTGGTTCGCGCTATTTGCACACGCAGCAGAAAGTGCTTGCACACGCGTTGGATTTTGTTTTAGACGGACCGGGAAGAGGGATTCGGTGTGTTCGCGGTGAGAGGTGGCGGGGAATGATATGTATGCTAGAAGATTATACTTCAGGCTTGATAGCTTGCAATACACGAGCATTCATATCGAAATCTAAAATTCTGGCTCTCATTTTAAACTTATCATTAAAATGACGAGAGATATTCATGGCTTTTCGACGATGCTCTTCTTTACAGCCCCTATGAAAAATTTTAATTGCTTTACAGTTTTTATGTTCAAAGAGAGTTGTTAAAAAAGTTCTATCAGATAAACCGCACGAGTGCCCATAAATGAAGACTTCGAATGGTTTTTCTTCAATATTACTAAGGACTTCACGGTAGTAAGGAGTTTTTAAGTAGTGGAAGGACTTTATATGTTCCAATAATTCATTGGAATTTTCCAGTTCCATTTCCTTATAGGTTTTATTCATATCATCTCCATATCCGAAAATGATTTCCTCATTTTGATCAGATAACTCCCCGTGAATTGGTATTATTCCATTTGTACTTCCTCCACCATCATAAATAACGTTTCTTAGAAAGTTGGTATAGTTGAAGTTGATGAAAAATAAATTTTGGGATCGTCGACTTGAACTTAGGGCCTCACTTCCATGCGATTTGTAGAATGCATCATTGTCAAGGTGACCATGCATATTTTGGACAAAAAAGTTACAGGTAAAACTGTCAGGAATTTTATTGTCATTCTGAACCTGTGATAGATACTCTTTTAATTCAGTAGACAGAAATTGAAGTTGTTCGTTAAGTTGTTTTATGTTTTTGATATCTCTTTCTAAGCGATTCTTTTTTACATAATATTCGAATTCAATTTGAAGTAATTCGAAATAGAGTTGTTCAATATCTACCCAACGCTTATTTGAATCGTTATTCATCAAAAAAAGATAAAGAGTTGATTTTTTTTGAATGGTCAACATTTGTGAATACTTCTGAATCAGAGTATTTACATCATTGAATTGAATCAAACTATCAATCCATATTTTATCAGGGCTAATTGAATTTCGAGCAACTTTAAATATTGGTGTATCACTCACTCCCTCGTTCAGTGCAATTTCAAAATGCTTTTTAATAAAATAAAGCAAGAAATCGTTATAAGAAGTTGACATTCCTAACGACAAATCAAAACCGTTTCCGATTAAGACAAAGCGGTTATATTCATATTTATCTTTCAAAAAGGATGGTATTAGGTTTTGTTCAAGCTCGCAATAATAGCCTTAAAACTTTCTAGTCCGGATTCAAGATTTGCAACAATGTCTTCCGCAAGAACATCCGGATCTGGAAGGTTGTCCAGGTCGACAAGTGATTTGTCTTTTAACCATGTGATATCTAAACTCGTTTTATCACGGGCAATAATTTCATCATACGAGAATTTTCTCCATCGGCCTTCTGTGTTTTTGTCAGCGTCAAAGGTTTCTGTTCGTAGATGTCTGTTTTCAGGATTGTAAAGCTTGATAAAATCTCGAAGGTCGTCTAACTTAAGTGGATTCTTTTTTAGCGTATGATGAATATTAGTTCTGTAATCATACACCCAAACTTCTTTTGTCCATGGATTTTTAGAAGATGGTTTACCATCAAAGAACAGCACATTTGCCTTAACACCATTGGCATAGAAAATTCCCGTTGGAAGACGCAGGATTGTATGCAGATCAGTTGATTCCAATAATTTCTTTCGAACTGTTTCGCCAACACCACCTTCGAACAATACATTGTCTGGAAGAACCACAGCTGCCTTACCTGTTGTTTTCAGCATGGTGTGAATGTGTTGAACGAAATTCAACTGCTTGTTACTTGTTGTAACCCAGAAATCCTGACGATTGTAAGTTAAATCTTCTTTTTCCTGTTCGCCTTCCGCATTGGTAAAAGTCATGCTGCTTTTCTTACCGAAAGGAGGGTTCGCAAGTATGTAATCGTAACGAGTTCCTGAATCGGTGATTAGCGAGTCATTTGGAGAAATGAAGTTTTCAGAATCAATGTCTCCGATATTATGAAGAAACAGGTTCATAAGAGCCAGCCTTCTGGTACTTGCTACTATTTCGTTTCCGAAGAAAGTTTCATATTTCAAGAATTGTTTGGCCTCTTTATCTAAATCTCTATTGTCAACAATCCAATCATAGGCGGCTAGGAAGAATCCTCCTGTTCCGCAGGCAGGATCTGCAATTGTTTTTAAAGGTTCTGGTTGTAAACATTCTACCATTGCCTTAATTAAAGGGCGTGGAGTAAAATACTGTCCAGCTCCACTTTTGGTGTCTTCTGCATTTTTCTCCAGTAAACCTTCGTAAATGTCTCCTTTGTCCTTTACACCCATCAAAATCCAGTTCTCGGCATTGATGAGGGCTACAAGCTTATACAGTTTTGCTGGATCCTGAATTTTGTTTTGACTCTTAACAAAGATCTGACCTAGTATACCTTTCTCTTTAGCAAGCTCTCGCAACATAGTATTGTAATGTGTTTCGAGTTCGGAGCCACTTTTGTTGGTCAAGGTATTCCAAGCAAATTCAGTAGGAATTGACATTGCCCTGTTATGGGGAGGTTTGCTGTATTCATCTGCCATTTTCAAGAACAGCAAATAGGTGAGTTGCTCAAGGTAATCACCGTACCCAACACCATCGTCACGTAAGGTTTGACAAAATGCCCATACTTTGGATACTATACTTGATGCGTTTGAAGAGTTTTCTTTTGCCATGGAATTAAATATGCTTCAATTGGAATGCGTATGTATATGAAATCAATGCTTTTGTTTTGAATGGTTCAATCCAAGCCAATTCCTCGTGACTTTTATCAATGAGTTTAAGGGTCTTCATGTTCCCGAAGGCTTCAGCAACATCTTGCAAAGATTGCAATTCTAAAGCTGTAAACAAGGATGAATCAAATTGAATGTTTTCTTTCAAAACAAATTGTTCTCCTGTTTTATCTCCATCAAAAACCTGAGTTTGAATTTCGATCTTTTCCATATAATTGAATACGGCTTGGAAATTATTGATTACCGGTCCGTTATCAATTGCGCGATATCTACAGCCGCTAATGGAATAACCTGTTTGTTTGAAGTTATAGAAATCAGCATAAAACAACAGTTTGTTAAGCTTCGTTTTATAAGGCTTCAGTTTCTCTGAAAAATAAACCACCATTTCTTGGAGCTTATCCAACTTCGGAACCACAAAGCCCGTTAATTGTTCCGGTTTCAAATCTCCGATCAACATCCCGGTAATTATTTTCTTTGGATATATTATTGACTCTGCTTGTATCAACTCGTCAACTCTTGCTATGATTTTCGTTTTAGATTTTTGATCTAGTTCATCACACAATTCCACCATGCTTTTGAAATTTGATGGGTTTGATACGCTTTGAATTAATCGTGCGTTGGAAGTTTGTGGAACTTCACCATCTTCGTATAAACGATAACTATTTGTTCCAAAACCTAAAATCTCTGACATCTTGGTTGCTGAAACTCCGTATTTCTCGCGAACTGCCTTGATTTCTTCCGGAAATGGGATGGAATGTTTTTCCCTGTACTGGTTGTATACTTGAAAAATATTCAGTTCATCTAACTCGGTTGTGGTAAACTGCTCTTCTGTTCCTTCACAACGGTATGCATGATGAACATATTCGAAATTTTCTTTACGAAATTGCATGGTTCGTTGTTCGCGAACCAATTTCATTTCTTTACCTGTAAATGGACTTTTCATTTGTTATTCGATTTATAGGGATATGACATTGGGTGTTCTGCTATATGGAATGAGATACACAAAACAGGACCGTCATTATTGAGTAAAGACAATTTGATGTAAATCTCATGTCCTTTAACCATTTTTCCAAAAACCCACATTTCTGCTGTTTGATGCAGTTTTTCCTCTAACGGACCTTCAGAATAATCTTCGACTACCAAACTATCTATAACAGTTATGCGCTGATTGGGAATAATTTCCAGTTCGGCGAGAGTTTTCGCATTCTTTCCACGATCATCACGGAAAACAATGGTCCAGACACGCTTGTTTTGTCTAAACTGTTTCAAAAAGCGGTTAATGTCTTCCTTTGATGTCATCTCTTACACAAATGTACAACGAATAAAATAATAATTAAAGTTGTTTATTGATTAGTATTTTGCTATATTCTCAACTATGAAGTTGTTTTATTGGTTCTGTGAAACTTTTTGATGTATATTAATTGTTCTTGTGTATGCTCAAACAATGTGAACAATCTATCAGCAAAGTCCTGCGCTTTCTCATGCATCACATCGGGCCGTATTTGTAACAGTGTTTCATCAATGGATAAATCAAAATCAGCTATTTCATCCCAAACTAACCACCACTCTTCAAATCCTTTGAATTCGGAAAAATGCTCTTTCTGTTGAACGGCCATATATTCCTTAACAGTTTCTCTATTGTATTCTGTGGTTTCCTCATTAATCCAAAAACCGACGTAAGGATAATGCTGATTCAAACGCTGAAAACAGAAAATAAAAGATGGAAGTTGATTTTTCTCAAAAAGAGTAGCTTTCTTTTCTTTGATGTACAATTTGGAATACCACTTTGTAATGTTTGGCTCCAGAACCGCTTCCCATTCTGGATATGCCTTCAATTTCTCGTTGATTTTGGTTAAAACCGAATTCCAAAAATCTTGAATCAGTTTTTCACGAACAATGGGAAATTGGTTTTTAGCAATGATCAACCCTTTTAGGTTTTCTTCTGTTGTAAGGAATTCAAAGAATTCTTGTTCCGGATTAGTCATGTTCAAAAGCGTTTATGGTTTGTTTGTATTGGCGAAGTGTAAACTTTACTACTTTGGGAGTTTCTTTCAATAGCAGCTGGTCTATCCATCTTATGACATCAGATTTATACGACCTTAAATGCAAAATATCCGCGGCAAGATATTGATTCAATAACGTATTGTTCAAGGACTTTGTTGAGGGATACTTTCCACTTTTGCTTAAGTAAATCAATCTTTTTGTTGCTTGGGGATATGCTTGGCTCATATAGTTATAATAGCGTTCCAATTGCTTATCCTGATCAATGGCATTGATCTTATTCTCCACAGCAATACAATACTGCTGTTGGTTCCAGTAAAACGAAATGAAAATATCAATCTGCCCAAATTCTTTGGTGTTTAGTTCCTCGATAATTTGGAACTGACGCATTTCTGAATAGGAAATGGGAGATTCGAAAATGTTCTCAATGAATAAATCCAGGAAACGATGTCCTAATAGATGCACTCCCTTCGGTTGCAGCAATGAAAACAGGAACGGAGTATGCAAGCGTGTTTCATAATTCCCGTAGCGCAACACTTCAAAGACATTGAAATTAGAAGCATGCATTTCTTCGTATTCAATCAAGCGCTGTTGTAAGGGGAAGAGTTGGTTGAATAAAAGGGTTATTTGATTCTTTTTGGTTTCAAGAAGAGTCAGCTCAAGTGCTCGATGTTTTTCAACGAGGGCAGGGAGGAAGGTTTGCAAGAGTCCAAGATCATTATTCATAGACCTCCATTTTTATGAATAGCTTCTCTAAGATTTCCTTAGCTTTATCATAGGCTCCAACAACATTTTTGAAATGAATTTCATTCTGGAATTTTGGCCAATAATTTAGGTTTTTACGAATTAGAAATACCAACTCTCCTTCCACGGCTTCCACAAAATCCCTGTTTTCATCTTCTGCTTCATTAAAATTAAATGTGAACACTTGCAGGGTTCTTTGCGGATTCACTTTTTTGCAGAGCCATTTATAGCCCGAGTAGCCATTTCTCGATTTCCCTTTTGTTTTGGCATAATTGAAAGAGGTACAAGCCCTTTGGAAGCGGGTCAAAATTGAACTATTGGCTTCACCTACATACAAGATATCCTTGTTATGATAGATTATATACAGTTTTCTGCGTTCTTTTTGTAGCGCTAATCCTTCTTTTTCGTTGATGCGAATATGAACCGTTTCATTAGGTCTATCCAGAAGTGTTATTTGATAGTTTTCGTAACTCATGTTAATTGCTCCCTGCGTTTCAGATTAAACCAAGTTCTCTGGAAATATCCGCGGTTAGTTTGGCTAAAGGGCGTTTTGAATAATCTTTTTCGTTTATGTAATTACCAAGCACCATACGTTTTACTTCATCGATATTTGTGAATAGATCCCCTTTATGACGTTCATAAATGTCTTCAATTGATGCTTGATTGTAGACGATAGATCTTTGAATAATTTCAGCGACATAATCTTTGTGGTTATTATACAATTCAAGTAATCTGAACTTTTGTACATTATTGTATGCTGCATTTATTTTTTCATTGGGCCATTTGGATTCTGGTGCGATTTTGAACTGAATCTTGTACGGAGAGGGTTTTCCAGCTATGAAATCGATGTCTTTTATGAATAAAGTAAACTTCATATTATCTCCGAATCCATCAATGTAAGGGTGAATATTTTTAGAGACACTAAATTGCTTCGATTGTTTAAGGTCTGAATTACATGTGTTACAACTAGGAACTAAATTGAAAAAACTCAATGCAAGATAAGGGTATCTGGCTTTATCAAAAAAATGATCGTACTGAAATCGTGTACCTTTTGTGTTATCTGTACCAACGGTATTAGTATAGTTTCGATTGCAATAAGGACAAACACCAACACCAATTTTTTTGGCTAAAGCATATGCTTGCCACTTTTCGTAAGATTCGTAATAAAATATTTTCAACAAGTCCTGTCTTACAGTTTTTGTCTTGCCATAACTATCAGTAGAGTAGACTGAGTCAAGTATTCTGGAATATTTATTTTCAATTTTTCTTCTGTACTTTTCAAGTATTAGTGGTTTTGAGGTTAGAATTGAGAATCCATTTTTATCTTTAATAACAATTGACTTCAGGTATTCATAAAAATCAACTTTGTCTTGATTCGATGGATGAGCGAATTTTGTAATTCGCTCATCCAGAAATGATTCAATAGTCGACTCCTTTCCTCTTTGAATTGTAAGATTTTCATAGTGAAATTTAAGGATTGTGTGTTCTGATGATAGATTGATTTTAATCATTGTTGTCTAAACGTTTTTCGATGTTATCAATGCGCTCATGAATGTTCATGCTAAAACGATCGTTATACATTTGAATCAACTTTGTTTTGATTAATGGTTCTCCAATTTGTAAAATGGTTTTACGCATTTTTTCATGCTGTGCTTGATCCAATGGCGCCATTCTGTTCAATTGTCGAATTATTTCATTGATTTTAAGCGAGGCAATTTCACCGATTAATCCGTTTTGTAGAAAAAATGAATCCGCAAATAGCGTATGAATGTTTGCTGCAAAAGTTTGTTTTTGGTCATGTAAACTATCACTGACAATTACATGCTGGCTTTCTTTCTTAAGGAAGACAGAATTTGAAGCTAGTAAATCTGAAATCATTAAAGGTGAATTGGTTGTGAAAAAGATTTGAATTTTCCGTAATCTATGTGAAGTTGTTTCACAGTAAATCTGCTTCAAGAAATCAATCAAATTATGTAAAATAACTTTTTGCCATTGCGGATGCAGATATAGATCTGGTTCATCCAAAAGGATAGTCAAATTTTCTTTGAGTTCATTTCCTTTGGATTGGGAATTAGATAAAGAATGGAATCTCGCATACATGGAAAAAATAGCTTTTTCACCTGAGCTTAGTGAACGCCAATCTAAATTAAGGTAGGGTCTCAGTTGAAATGTTTTGTTATACATCGAATAAAAATGTCCGATTTCTGATATGGGTATCGAAATACGTCTGGCATATCGGCTAAAAACACTGTCAAGACGTTCTTTTGGTTGGGTTTTTACAAGAAAACTATGTAAATCTGATAGTGCTTTGAAACGTTCTATATATCCTTCTGGTAATTGAAATTTGTTAAAACATTTTATGTAAAGTATTGTTTTATCAACAGTTTTAAGAATGTCTTTTGTTTCTTTAATTCGAATGATAATTGTTTTAATTAACATTTTTATTGGAAACAAGTGACTTGGAATATTTAGTAAATCGATCATTAAATTTAAGTACCCATTTCCAATTATTCTGTTAATCGAATTACTATTGTCAAACCTGCAGAGTAGTTCTTTTATTTTTTCAAAACTAGATAATTGTTCATTTCTCTCTAGATTAGATTGAAGTCTATTGTCCAGTTTAAATTGCTTGAATAGCATATCGTTTGATACTTCCAAAATAAGTTCTTCAGGCAGGGGGAACGGGATAAGGTCCTTGTGAAACTTCATTTCGGTAATGAACGCGACTTGTCTTTTGATTTCTTCAAATTTGAAATGGTCTAATTGACGCTTATCATTAGCTGGATCAATAATGCTCATTTCTGCTTTAAAATTATAATCGTTGGTTATCAAGAAGTCGCTAGAAATGTCTCTGCTTCCACTTAATTCGCGATGATGCTCAAGATTGAAACTATTTGAAAAGAAAATAAAATCCAATTCTTCAAATAACTCAATTTTTGAATCCAAATCTTTTTTTTGAGTATCCTGATCTTCATCGAAAAGCGCTAAAAAGTTATCAGTCACTTTTAGCTGTTCTAATAATATTCCGAATTTATTGAGATTATGTTTTCTAATAGGAAGATCATAGGTATGATAGAGAATGAAATTTTCATTGTTTCTGACGCATAGTATTAATTCATCTTCTAAACCGGCATTTCCAGAAACGAAATTTCGTAGAATAAACCTAAGTATTGATGATTTTCCTGTTCCGTTTTCTCCAATAATTCCTGATAAATTCGAAATTTGAGCTTCTTTCCGGCTTTGTTCAAATAAAGAATAGAAACCTTCAATGTATTGATAGTTTTCAGAAACTATTAGTTCTTGAGAAATTGGATTGTATTCGAAGCGATATTTCCCTCCAAAATTGAAATCTTGATGGACAAAGTTTCGGAACTCCTTTATGTGGAGGTATAAAATTTCCATAGTGGTTGTACTTATGCTGTTCTACACCAACTCCCCCTCAAAAGCCTTCTTCAAAATACTTTGCTTTAAAGACTCAGCTTGTTTTAGGTTACTGGTTATGGTTTCTTCCAGTTTGTCAGCAACGCTTAAACGTGATTCGATTTCTTGGACAATTTGATGTTGTTCATTTATGTTTGGTATGTTGAGAGCTATATTGCCGATATCCATCAAACTTAAATTCGCCCTTGCAACATCTACCTTATTTTGATTATAGAACGAAAATGCCTTGTTTGAATTTAAAAAATGGGAGATAAATTTTGAATCAAATTCCTTATTCAATCTTACGACAGAAACCGCTTGATTGATATTGGCATTTTTCTTCAAGGTGAAGATACAGGCCCTGCCAATTGAGGCTCCGACTATATTAATTAGGATATCACCTTGATTTAATACTGAACGTTTTTGTTTTTTATTAAAACTCAACTCTAAATACTTGGGTTTACTAATGTCAAGATAATTTTCTCTAACGTTTTCACTAGTAACAAACAAGACCTGATTTTTGTCATCTGTATAATTTATACCTTGCCATTTTGGTGAAGCCCCTTTTGTAATAAGACTTGAACATGACTTTAAAGTTTTCCATTCCCAACCCTCAGGCAACTCACCATCTTTTACATTCTCATTCGTCAACTTCCCCTCAAAAGCCCATTTCAAAACACTTTGGCGGTAAACTTTCAGTTGTGCTAATGCGGTTTTGAGTTCTTCTACGCCCTTATCTAATTCGCTGAAGAGTTCTTCTATTTTAGAGACGATTAATTGTTGATTCTCTAATGGTAGTTTTGGGATTAATATTTTTCTCAGATCCTCTAAGTGGAAATTTTTTAAAAGGCCACCTTTAATATCCTGAGAGATATTAATATGATTAATGTAATTTTCAAGATAAAACATCAAAAATTTGGAATCAACTAATTCCTTGATATTTTTTATCAAGGCAACACTTACAAAAAGGCTAAATTCCGGTGAATTAGGTACTATGGCTAATCTACCAATTGTACCACTCTTTGTTATTAAAACATCTCCCTTTTCAGGAAAGCAGCGCTTAATTAATTCAAGATGTGCTTCATTAGAAATGAATTTGCAACTTTCGAAATTGACTGCTCCATTCTTTATATCCTTAACTGAAATAAATGCAACTCCAGTTTTAGTATAGTCAGGCTTGAAATGAACACCATCTGTTATTTTACTGCAAACCTCGATTAGCGGCAGAAGATTCCAATCGGATTTGTACTTTATTTTACTTTGAATTGCTCCCATTAATATCCCGCGTCAGCCAATACACCGTCCAAGTCAGGCATATCATTGTAAATTTTTCCGTTTAGCGCTCTGCCCGTTTTCTTTTTATTGGTGCCTCCCCATTGTTTAAAGAAAAAACGAACATCCTTCTTCTCGCATTGCTCCATTATGTCAATCACCCAATCTTCTTCCATTTTCCTAGATTTAGGGCCGCTTTCACCTCCAACAATTACCCAATCAATTTTTGAGAGATTCATTTTGGGCAATGGTCCAATCAATGGTTCACACGATAAGAACTTAACACGTGCTTTTGTTTTTCTTAAATAGTCAATTCGATCCACAACACGCAGATCTTCTACAGAAACTCCCATCCAAACATTGTGTGGCCATTTACCTTTCAAAATGCGCTTATCAAAGTCCAGTAAACGTTCTGCACGTTTAGTCAGTATCTGGTATACATGCTCGGTATTTTTCATCACATCAAATACTTGCAGAATGAAATCATCACTTACATCTTCATGAAATAAATCACTCATTGAGTTTACGAAAACTACTTTTCGCTTTTTCCATTTGTATGGCTCATTCAAAGAATCAGGATGCTCAGTGATTTCAAATAGATTACTGTACTTTTCAACTCCCATTGAATGTAATCGTTTAGCCATCCGTTCAGCGTAGCAGTTTTTGCATCCCTGAGATATTTTATCACACCCGGTAGTAGGATTCCATGTGAGTTCGGTCCATTCAATGCTTGATTCTGCCATAACTTAGTTCTTTATGCGAAATTCGTAAATATGATCGGTTTTCAGCCTGTGTATGTCAGCAATTCTTCTATTAAATTTCCCTTTGTAAATTTCAATTTGAGAATTATCCAAAAACTCAAGTATAGTATCTAGATATGTCTTAGTCTGTAATCCGGATTTTAAGGTGAATTTTAATCCTTCAATATTCGTTTTTATTTTTTTGTTTGAAATTAGAACAAAGAATTGTTGTTTAAATAATTCAATTTTGTTGCTGAATTGTTCATCGAAAAACAATGTTCCTGGCTGATAATCATTGTTTATATCAAAGTTTGCTTCTCCTGCCATTTTATCTTTCGTCCAGCATACTTTTAGGAATTTTTCCATTCCTAATGAATGACTAGTACCGAAAATTAAACCATAGTAATTGGCACCTTTTTTAATGGAAAATTGATGTAAATAGTATTCTTTGCTTTTGGGTATTAAATCTTTGAAATACTGAGAAATTAGGTTGTGATAATGTTTAGGGTTTGAACCTTTAAAATCTATTTTTTCTGTTTCAATATATTTCTTAACGGATTCATGATTCTTAAACCTATTTATGAAAGAAGATGATATAAAAAAAATGAAGTCGGTTTTCGGGAAGTTGATCAATTGTTTGAAAGTCATATTGTCCACTTCTTTGAATCCGTATTGGTCTAACAAAACGAATTTCCCATAGTCCTTATTCTTCATAATATCAATTACGTTCTGTCTATTAAAGGCCTCTTTGAAATCAAAATTTCCGTAATGATAATCGTACACACATTTTTCTCTGCCACAATTCGTTAAACATTCTTGAACAAAGCTTTCCACGTTTTTTTGTAATTCTGAACTTTTTTGTTTTATTTTTTCGTTGAATGCAAAAACAACTTTTTTTCCTTCTGATTTACTGCAATGCATTTGTTCTTCACCCTTGGCTTCATCAATAAGAATTAATGGGCTTCCATGGTTATCTGACAAATCTTTTCCACTACCAGCAAAGAAATCATAGATATATCTCTTTTTTACATAAGGTGTATGGATAAAAACAGGAAGCCATTCTTTAAATGATTCCCTGAAGATTTCCAATTTCAATTTGGTTGCTTCATCAAAGTCTTTTTTGTTTATGTTTTTTGCCATTTGCTTAAGCCACCAAAATTTCATTTAACTCCTCAATCACTTCTTCGTAATTGTCTCCAAACACCTGATAATATTTACTTAGTCCGCCGTTTTTATTAAACGGATCCAATTCAAAATCATCTTTATCCAAATGGAAACTTCCCGCAATGTATTCTTTCATCATGCGCAACCACTCCATTTGTTCTATAGAATATTTGAGGTTTCCTGCTTGTTTTTTAAACACCCAATCCTGGAAGTTTTTGTCTACCGTTTTATCAAAAGATTGTAATTGATCATCTATTCCTATTACTCTTCTAATCAATGAAACCAAAGCAATCAATTCGTTTTTGGGAGAACCATTGGCTTGTTCCAATTGTTCGTATGCTTTCCAAACTGATAGAGGCGCTAAAAGTGGTTTGTCTGTTTTCAGCTTTTCGCACAAGTCCCTGATCATTTTGTAGGATAATTCTCGTTGCTGATAGTTTTGTGCATAGAAAATTTGCAAAGCAGTTATTTCGTCTTTATGCTGTTCTATCCATGCTTTAAAATCTGTAACCGTGTTTTGAGCAGTTTCTTTTTGGTCTTTTACCCAACCAATTTGCGTGATTGAATCCAAATTGATTTCATCAATGATTTGATCGTATTTCTTGCGAATATCAATGATGAAATCTCGCAAATCAGGATTGTGAAATACATCGACAGCATGGTCAATCAGGTCCTGTTTACCCTTATCAATAGCCCGATCAATTTCAATTGGAGCTTCACCAAGCAGATTTCTTTTTACTTCAGATCGTATGGTATCTATTGCGTCAGGATCATGTGCATTCAACAAACGCTTTACCACCTGATGAATAGAAAGTCCGTTTGCCTGTTCTGTAAATCGTTCTTTGTCTTTTTCAGAAAGTTGGCGTTCCAAACGAATCAATCGATTGGCTAGGGTAGAGAGCATTTCCTCAGAAGTGTTTCCCATAGCAACGCTAGTCAAAACATCCTTTAATGAAACGCCTGGAGCTTTTTCCAATGGCCTACTGTCGGTTTTTTGAGAATTTTCTACACCAATTGCATCAATGATTACAAAATGATCTTTACTGTATTTAGCCGATGGAGTACCCTTTGATCTCAATTCTTCAACAGAACAGGTTCGGGTTCCACGTCCTTTCATTTGTTCATAGTAACTCCTGCTTTTTACATCGCGCATAAATAGCAGGATTTCCAAAGGTCTGATATCTGTTCCAGTTGCAATCATGTCAACAGTGACGGCAATTCTTGGGTAATAATCGTTGCGGAATTGTTGAAGAACAGATTTCGGGTCCTCGTCACTGCGATAAGTGATTTTCTTACAAAACTTGTTTTCTTCTCCAAATTCTTCTCGTACAATTTCAATGATGTCTTCTGCATGAGAATCCGTTTTAGCAAAAATCAACAGTTTCGGAACTTCAAAAACACCATTGCTATCTATTCTATCAGGAAACATATTGGGCAAGTTCACTTTGACTGCCCTCACAATTGTGCGAATGGTACTTGGGTTGACAATATCTTTGTCTAACTGTTTGCCTGAATATTCTATTTCTTCGTCGACTTCTTCCCAGAATTTTTTTCTGGTCAAGCGTTCGCGTTTATCTACTTTTTCTCCTATACTTATTTGACTTCCTTCTTTGGTAATTTGGGTTTCAATGGTAAACACGTTGTATGGAACCAAAACGCCGTCAATAACGGCTTTTTCATAGCCATAATCACACACCAAATTTTGGTCGAAATAACCGAAAGTGCGGTTGTCTGGCGTGGCCGTCAAACCAATTTGAAAAACATCGAAATAATCCAACACCTGTTTCCATAAATTGTAAATACTGCGATGACATTCATCAATTACAACAAAGTCAAAAAACTCAATGGGAACTTTTTCATTATAGCCAACAGGAATAGATTCTTTAGGTGCAAAGAAACTTTCATTCGGATTTTCTTCTTCAGCACTTTCATCCAAATCGGTTTCCTTTAGAATGGAATACATGCGCTGAATTGTACTTATGTAAACCTGACTGTCATTTGGGATAAATGAGCTATTCAAACGTGTAACACCATAGAGTTCGGTGAAAAGACGATTATCCTCTTGAGCAGTATATGACCTGAATTCACCTTCGGCTTGTTCGCCAAGGTTTTTTGTGTCGACTAAAAACAAAACCCGTTTTGCTTTTGAATATTTGAGTAGACGGTATATAAATGAAATAGCTGTGAATGTCTTTCCTGAACCAGTTGCCATTTGTATTAGGGCTTTTGGCATTTGCTTTTTGAAAGAAACTTCCAGATTATTAATTGCCGTAATCTGACACTCCCTGAATCCGTCAATGGGAAGTTCAGGAAGATCATGTAAACGTGCACGCAATGTTTTTGGCTCATTGAGCCACATTTGAAACGTTTCTGGCCGATGAAAGGTGAAAACCGTTCTTGCACGTGGCTTAGGATCTCGATAATCGGTGAAATGCGTTATTTGCCCAGTACTTTCATATACAAATGGCAGTGATGAATTATTCAGTAAACGAAGCTTCGCTTGAGCATACTTGACGGATTGTTCTTCAACGGTTGAAAGCTTTTCTGCCAATTCTTCTCTTTTGGCTTCAATAATCCCTACTGGTTTTTTGTCCACGAACAGAACGTAATCTGCTTCGCCAACATCTGTGACATATTCACGAATTGCAACCCCTAAATTAGCTGCAAGATTGATTTTTGATTTGTCCTGAATAACCCAGCCACAAGCAATTAATTGCTTGTCAATATTGTCTCGAGCTATTTGTTCTGGGGTTTGATTCACTAGTCAGTTCACTTATATTGTTTCGAATATAATTAAATAATCGCCTGTTTTACTAAACGGTTTATTGCCATCAAGCAGGGTAGGTGAACGGAATGTCACACTTTTTGTTTTTTTTCAAAGTAGATAGACTTCGCACGTTGCGTCCATTCGATTTTGTTGCCGAATACGGTTTCGAAAGGGTTTTCGATTATTACTGGTATATAACCTGGTTCATTCATTTTATTGTAATCCACCAAATAAATGAAATAGTCAGACCTTTTATCATCTGCCACCGTCATTTCATTTTCAGACCAATAGAAATGAGATTCTCCCTGAAATGATTTCACTTCAATCAGTCTATTTCTTTGTTTGTCCTGAATTCTATGAAACGATTTTATGTCATAACCTGCATTTGCAAAGTTATCTGAGAGCAGTTCAATCTGATGTAGCCTTGAACTACCGTGAAGCCTGTTTCTTTCATACCGAAGAACAAATTCCTCAGCTGCTTTTCCCTGAGCTCTGTCTCTTTCTTGTTTCTTTAAGAGATCTTCTAACGAAATGCGCCTTTCAGTTGGAGCAGGCTGTTGTAATCCCCAAACCTCTTGTACAACTTGATGATAGATATCCAAACTATTCTCAATGAAACGAATTGTTTGTGGAATTAAATCGTCCCAGCCTTTAGGATATGTTGTTTGAATATCATTGAAAGGTACTTGTTGCCATTTCCAATTGAAGTCGTTTTCGAGACTCTTTTCAGCCATAAAACGATCAAAACGTTTTATTTGATCACTTAGTAACTTCGTTTTTCCTCGTCTTTGACAATCAATCTTGTACACAAGTGACTTTCCTCGGAAATCTATTCCGACGGTATAATATATTCTGAACCTGGCGAATCCTCGTGGAAAGAGTCGAACCCAAGTATATTTTTTGAAGGATCCTGATATTTGCCAAACAGAATCATGTTGAATTCCAAATCCAGATGTTTGGTCAATTACGCGATTTCCCCATTGATTGGATAGCTCATAGACAGCTAATAGGTCTCTTATGTATGGAGATTCATTTTTTGAATTACTTAAATACCGTTGATTGATACCATCTGCACAGCGCTTAATGATTGTTGGATTGAAAAAGCTCATAATTAATAAGGATTAATCCACGGAGTAAGTTGACAATTTTCTGTATTCAAAAATTCAACTTGTACATTTTGTTTTGTGTCAAAGAACATGAGGTTGACCAGGGTTTTGTTTTTATCGCTATCTAGAAAAATCAATTTGCATTCAGACCCTAATTCGCTTTTAGCTCCAAAATAAAGATCAACTGCAATTTGCCTCATTTTATCCGAGGCATTTTCATGAATAAAATTGAAGTCAAATGGGCTTCCATATCCTTTTCTTAAAAATGTGTATCCATCATTTTCGAGAGGGATAATATCTTTGTGCCCTCTTTTACTCAATGCTTTAAGCAATATCTCGTTCATATATATTGTTTAGAATTTTGGACCTTCAAGGTTCTTTATTTTAGCGTATTCTTCAGACATAAAGAACAATAGGTTTTTTATGAACGTATAGGGTGAAGTTGATTTGCATGCTTTTCGCAACGTTTCAGTTGAAAAAGAGTTTGTCACATCAGGACCAAATCCCCAATCGGTTGAGAATCGATGAATCAATTCTTCTCTTGTCATTGTATCGCATTCCATGAATCTTAAAATTGGATTAATTGGTAATTCTTTATTTCAAATAAGGCTCTTCATGTCCAGTAACAGTCATCACCTCTTTCGGTCTAGTAGCATAAGTTTTTGTTACAATAACTGCACTGGCTTTCAAGGTTACCTGGATAGGGTCAACGGTATTATCATTTGATAGAGCAAGATAAATTCTACCTTGAAGTGGCGATTTCATTTGTGTAGCTTCATTAACGACATCTCCCATTTTATACTGGTAGAATGTTTCTCCGGCATTAAATCGAAGGGCGTCCTCATAACTCGACAAGAACCAATACTTAACGTTATCAGCACCTTGTATTTTATTCATGTAGTTGACACCAGTTAATGCAAGAACGATCATAGGTCCATAGCCTGGAACCATCACTGCTGCATTTCTTGCAGATTTAAAGAAATCGCTTCTTGCACGCTCATATTCTGCTCTTCCTTCAGAACCCGTTCCTATATAAAAGCTCCAGGCAACAGTGTTTTTAGGTAAATCGAATGTAACTATCTGGTAAGGATTATTTCCATTCAAGGCGTTTTGTGACGAGATTTGAGGAGTACTCGAATAGAACTCGGAATAGGTAGTATCAATACTTGAAATATATTCTTCTTGAATGGTTTTATAGGTGGTATCATTCACTGTTTTCCAGTAAACATTCGTGTTGAAGTTGACAGATGATTCATCTTTTGGAATACGATCAATTTTAATTGAACAGATTCTTCCAGTCAAAGCTCCATTTGAGAAACGAAAAGTATAAATTCCTGTTCTTGGAACCTGAAATGTTTTGTTCGTAATAGTTGTTGTTTTGAAGTCCATAAATTTTGAAATACCAGGGTGTTCCTGAATCTCAACTTCTTTTAACTCTTTACCATTGATTTCTTCAAAATTCAAAATTACTTTGTCTCCTTCATTGAATCCATAATACATGATTTCTTCCGAGACTGCCGAAATTTTTAGTGTAGATTGGTAAACTTCTATTGGTGTTTGACTTTGGACAAAATAACTGAATGCAATTGTTGCTAAAATTAGAATGTGTTTCATTGTATAATAATCATGGTTGTTTTTTTTACTTCTCCAACCCGCAAAAGTGCAATCCTTTCTTCTTCGCCGTTTCCTCAGAAACCTGAGTAATAGTTGACTTACAGCGCTGCAATCCAGAGCATTCTTTGTCCAGGTGATAGGCCGTTGCGTTTTTGGATTCGCAGATGTATACCTTTCGTTCTGTTTGGTTGAATGATAGGGTGGCTACTCCGAGAGTAGCTACTAGTGTGATCCGAATTATTCGTGCCGAAACTTCAGATTTCAATGTGATGAGTTTTTTCATGATGAACGGTTATCTACTTTTCAAAAGTCTCCTCATCATTATGAGAAACACGTGCTTCAGCATAATGACCAATAGTATCCGTATTGTGTCGATGTGCTTCTGTAAGCGCTTGTGCATGCGTGAGGTTGTTTGGAGGAATTGCTCCACATACATTGCAATAAACGAAGTAACGTCCACCTGCTTCATTTTGGTTTTCTATTGACATATCTTAAAATTTAAACTTGAAAGGGAAAACGAAACGTATCCCGACTTGATTTCTTTGGTATTGTTTCTTTAACTCAGGGTCATTTTGAGCAAATACATTATTGAAATTGTAGAAGAGCTCAATGTTTACTGGATCTTTATCCTTTACCTCATTCTTGAATGTGAAATAAAGTCCTGTACCCAAATAGGTTTCCGGATGCTTTTTTTCTCTGGCTAGACAACTTGGGTAAACATGTATCGCAGCCTGATTTTTAGCAAATAAGAACCAGTAGAGATCAACTTTTAAAGTTGAACTTAGTACATCCGTTTCATATTTTCCTGAATATACTGTGTACTTATCCTCTGAAAATCTGGAATCAGGTGTAGCCCCGTACTGTGTTTTGTCCACTAAGGAAACATCACTTAAATCACTAAAGTTGTCTCCAAGCTTTCCTGATAAAGAGATATTTAGGAAAATTGAACGATAGGGAAGGTCTGTTTTATTATAAAGTGAATATTGAATATTTGCGTTGAAGGATCCGTAACCCATTTTTGAAATTTGATCCCCAACGGGTAAACTTGGTGTTAGGTGTTTGAAATAATTAGTAGATAAACCTATTCCAAATGTAAACCACCACACTCTGAACCCCGTAATAGGAAAAGATTTAAGCAAGCTGTCTTCTTGTGCTGATTCAATTTTGTCTGAAGCAACAAACCAAGGATATTCAGCCGAATTCTGAAGTGCTATCTCATCTTGTTTTTGTTTGACAAGAGTTCGTTTATCTGCCATTTTCAATCCTAGACTATCTCTTGAATTAATTAGTTTAAGCAAAACGGTGTCTGAAAGTTTAATAGCAGTTTGGGTTAATGAAATTTCACGATTAGGGAGATTTGTAATAGAATCGATTTTATGATTTAAAGAATTGAACGATCTTTCAGCGGTTTCGTAGTCTCTTGATAGTAGTGCTATTTCGAGTTGTAATTTGGGGACGGAATATGCGGGGTTTAGCAACCTTCTTTTCGCAATGCCATCAGCCTTGATTTTTTCTGCACCCTTGTTGAAGTTATACTCTGCGTCAGCCGGATATTCAAATCGATTGTAAAATAAGTAATTTCCTTTCCTGTTCTTCAGAGGTTGAAGCAAATTATAACTAAGGTCAAATGAAAACTCTGAGTTCCACTTATTGCTACTGAAAACACTTGCAACACCATCCGAAACACCACCGTTAGCTTTTAAACCAATCACATCACCATTTTTGGAAACAATGTTTCCTGCAAAAGTCACTTTTGTATCACTTAGATCGATTGAAGCATAATTTCCAAATCCATTGGTTACTGATGGGAAATATATTCTGGTAAACTCTCTGTAAGTCAATTGTTGAATGATTGGCTTAGATACCGTATTTGCCCCCAGCGGAGCCATTAGTTTATCTGGTTCTTCTTTTTGACCGAATAAATGCAATCCTATAAATGTAGTAGTTACAATGAATAGAAGTAATTTCATAAAGTGTAGTTTAGTCTCTCCAAACATCACTATCCACTTTCAAACTATCAAGTTTTCAGACAGTTATTTTCATTTTCGACCTCATTTTGCGTATTTACCGCAGAAATTTTTGACGAAATTGCGGTTTACCGCAACCACTTTTATGCGGTTTACCGCAATTTTCGGTTAGAGTATCCTTGCACCGTCAAGCTGAGTGTTCTTGACAGCAGCGAAGCGGATCGTCAAGAATGTATCGAAGCAGACGGAGCCGTGTTTACTTTTCCCCATTTCCTGCACTCCCTCCAAAAATCAATTATGAAAACGCTTTCAATCACCTTCATTTTCGCCTTGATAGGCGCTGTTTCCTTTGCGGGAACTATTGTTCCGAAATCCGATCGTTCGCAAGTTGCGAAGTACACTGCTCCAACCGGAGCGCTCGAACATTGCTTTGTACCTATGACTTTTGGCAACTCAGGAACTACCACGATAAATGCTATTCCGAAGAATGCCGAGATCATTGCTGTTGATATTGTTTATACCGATTTTCCCAAAGGACGATCATTTGATGCATTGAATGAAAAACGCGCGCAGGCTGTTTTAAAAAGTTATCCTGATTTAGTAAAGAACAATGACGTTCAATGGAATCTCGTTGCACAAACGGCATGTGAAACAAAGGAAGAAGCATCGGCACTTTTTCATGGTGTGGTCATCCATTACCGTGTTCCTCCTACAATAGAATCAGTTGCAAAAGAGATCTCTTTCTTAAAGACTATTGGAAGTTCTGCATCTACAACCGCAGTGAAAAAAGACTTCGCAACTGCAATGGGTGGAAGCGCAGTAATACCTGCCCGAAGAACTGAGACTGCTAAAGTGTCCTATGCGGCTTCTGATTCAGTTTTTAGCGTGTCTGATAAATATGGAGGGGATTTTTACATTTCGGCTCCAAGTGCCGGAATGGTTGGTTCGCCCTTCATTTATAGTTCAATACCAGATTCTACGGTTTCTACAGTGTTTAACCGAAACAAATGGAGTAACATGAACATCGCAGCCGATGTCACTGGAAGTATGTCGCCTTATACTGCGCAATTGTTGTTGTGGTTGTCACTCAATTTTAACGACAAAAAAGTGAAACAGGTGACCTTTTTCAATGATGGCGATATGAAACGGGAACATGAAAAGAAGATCGGACAAATAGGAGGGGTGTACCAAACTGCGACCTGCGATATAGAAAGTGTCCGAAAAACCGCAACGAAAGCCATGATGGGCGGTGGCGGAGGCGATGGTCCTGAAAACAATATTGAAGGAGTGTTGAAAGCGTGTCAAGCCAATCCGAATTGCAAAGAAGTGGTAATGATTGCTGATGCGCTTGCTCCTGTGAAAGACATTTCTCTTCTGGACCAGATCAAAGTACCGGTTCGAATTGTTCTTTGTGGCACCTATTATGGAATTCATCCCGACTACCTGAAGATCGCCATGAAAACTGGTGGTTCAGTACATACTATGGAAAACGATCTGACCAATTTAACTGCGCTCAAAGAAGGCGAAACCATCAGCTTTGGAAAGTTGAAGTACCGAATTACGAAAGGGACTTTTGTACAGGTAAAAGATAGTTAGCCCGCGTACCTCGATACATTTCGCCCTCCCGGTCGAAACACCTGTCTGCCTGCAAACATTTGACAGGCAGGCTCGGTCTGACGTGGTGTAACATAATCGTTCCTATTCCCCGTCAGGCTGAGTGACCGACGTTAGGAGGTTTTATCGAAGCCAACGGGGAATCTTAAATAGTAAACAACCCATTCCGTACTGCATAAACCACCAAACCTGCGGCATTTTTTGCACCTGTTTTCGCAATAAGGCTTCTGCGGTGATTGTTAATGGTAAGCGGAGAGATAAAAAGGGTAGAGGCAATTTCTTCGGTGGAAAATTCCCTGCAGATCATTTGCAGTACTTCTATTTCACGCGGAGTCAACTTGTCGGCTTTCGGGACCAGTTCATTTTCCCTTCTGATCAGTTCTTTCAGGAAAGGTGTGCGAATGGAAGAGGCGTAATATTCTTCTCCAGCGTTGACACTTTCCAGGGCAAGGATTACTTCTTTGATCGAAGAATCTTTGGTGAGGTAGCCGTTGGCTCCAAGATAGTATGCTTGTAACATATGATCCAGTGCGTTGTGCATGGTAAGCATAATGACAGGAATTGCTGAGCCTTCCTTGCGCAACCATTTCAAGCATTCCAAGCCGCTCATTACAGGCATTTCGGCGTCCATGAGTAAAATGTCGGGAGGATTGATGCGAATTCGTGTCAGTGCCTCCTTTCCGTTAGATGCTTCTTCGATCTCCAATGCGGGATTGCTTTGCTTTAGAAGCAAGTGTATGCCCTCGCGGAACACAAAATGGTCGTCAACGATCAGTACTTTCATGCTGTGATTTTTTGAAGTGGGATCATCATTTGAACGTTCATACCGTTGGCACTTTCAGGTTCGTTCCAAAGGGTTTTTCCACCAATGATCTCTACGCGCTTATTGATGTTTTGAATTCCTAATCCTATGATCACGGTCCCGATCTGAAAACCGTTACCGTTATCGGAATAAACGAGGTAAATGTGACCTGCTGTCTGTTCTATTCGAATCTCAATTTGAGTTGCGGAAGCGTGTCGAATGGTGTTCATCATTAATTCCTGGAATACCCTAATCAGAGAAGTTCCTTTGACAGTGTCCAATGGAGGCAGCGTTTTATCAATGGTGAGTTTCACTGAAATGTTACCCAATTCATTAATAAATGCAACCTGCTCGCTCAGCACCAACTGGAATGATTTGGAAGGGCTGACTTCAGAAGAGATCATATGGGAAATGTTCCTGCATTGTTTAATGGAATCCAGCACCTGCAATTTCGCTTTGGTCAGTAATTCTTGCTGCAAAGAATCGTTCGTTTGCTCAAGAAGGTATCCTATCTGCATTTGAGTGATGGAAAGCATTGGACTCATATTGTCATGAACTTCCCTTGAAATGATTGCGCGTTCACGTTCCTGTGCTGTAATGATTGATTCGATAGCTTCAGCCTCGCTTTTCCGCAATTTCCTGTAAAGTCGTGTAATCACAAAATACATGGACACTCCCAAAACCAATATAAGGAAGAGTGTAACGAATAATATGATTAGTACAACATTAGTCATGGAGAACGGTTGAAGAACGGAGTTTGAAAATCTCGTATATGAAGATAAGCCCCATTAGTATATGAAACGAAATGATGATCGCAAAATGAACGTTGTAAAACAAGTCGGGAATTTTATTTTCTTCCCAAAAGTCGCTCCAGATGAAAGTGGTCATAATACATGGTAGCAGGTCGAAGATCAAAACACAAACAGCGATCTTGAGTTGAAAGGAGAAGTGCTCTACTTTTGGATTAACCAATAGTTCAGTAAGTTGCAAGAGTGCCGCCATAAAAGTGATTCCAAAGATAACGACGGCAACGGCCGGACCATTAACAACTTTCGGATGGTAGAATCCGCCGCTAAGAAAGAAGATCACCAGCGAGGCATAAAGAACAATATAGCCGATACGTTTCCAGGTGGTTTGGGTATTGATGAAAAAGAAGCCAAACAGAAACGGAATGGAAAACGTATTGTTGTAGTTCATCATGAAACTGTTGTAGATGTAATTGTTCGCCAGAATAATTGCAGTGATCTCAAAGAGAAGTTCTATGAGCAGGTAGATGGTGATATACAAAATTCCTGTTTGAAGGCGTTTTATTCCTGGAGCTGATCTCCAGTTTTCAGGCAACCGTTTATTGGATTGCTTTAAGACCAGCAGAAGAATCATTCCCGCTAAAACACCGAGTGTTATGGAGCTTAGATATAGGATTTCTACTTGGTCAAACACGTTTCTTAATGATTTTTTTATTGGAATGCCAAGGTAGCAAAGATTCTCACGTTCAGTTACTATTCACATCAATAAACCGTAAGACTTTTTTTCAGTCCTACGGTTATTGAATCTTTTTCAGGTGGTCTGTTAATGCGATCAAATATGAAGAATTAATTTGTCTCATGCTTGAATGAAACAAAAGTATGATGTGCGTTTGAAAAAGATATGCTTAGTTCTAAGCATATTTACTCCGCGTCAGCCTTCGATACAATTTTTCTCCCGAAAAATCACTCAGTCTGACAGGGTATTTCCCCGCGTACCTCGATACATTTCGCCCTCCCGGTCGAAACACTCGGTTTGACGCGGTGACCCTTTAGAACCTTTTAACGTCAGACTGAGTGACCGACGTTAGGAGGTTGTATCGAAGGCTGACCAGGGGCTTGCATGAACTCAACTTTTTTATTAATTTGAATAGAATGAAAATACTATTCGTTTATATTCTATTGTGTTCGGATGATTCTTATTACGTTGGAGTTACGAATGAAATCAACCGACGTCTAAAGGAACATCAAAGTTCTCTAAATCCAGAAAGCTATACCTCAAGTCGCCTCCCTGTTCAATTGGTTTATGTTGAAGAATTTTTGAATCCCAACAAGACTATTGCAAGGGAAAAACAACTAAAAGGTTGGACGAGGGTAAAAAAAGAGGCATTGATCGAAGGAAATAGAGAAACTCTAAAAGTACTTGCGAAAAAGTACTTTCACTCGGTTTAGCACCCCGCTTACCTCGATACATTTCGCCCTTCCGGTCGAAACACTCGGTTTGACGCGGTGCACAGTAACGATTCTGTTTTTCTGTCAGACTGAGCCTGCCTCTCAAATGCTTGCAGTCAGACTGAGTGACCGACGTTAGGAGGTTGTATCGAAGGCTGACGGGGCCTTATTCCCAAACCAGTTCTGTCCAGGTTCTTTTCTTTACGTTTAGTTCTGGCTGCACTCCAGATTGCTTGAGGAGAGAAACAAGCGTTTGCAAGTCCCTGTCACTGATCGACATCCCAAACATCGGAATTAGAATTGTCAAATAACGCTTCCGGAGCGTGCCGTTTCTCGTTTCGAAATCATGATAAATTTCCAGAACAGAAAAAAGGAACAAACGATAGTAATGAAAACCTGCTCCCTCAAGTCCTATGGTTTGGGGTTTTCTTTTGTTTCGTTTTTGAATCATCAATGTTTGTTCTTCGCCATTGAACGTAATTTGCTGTGGAACCTTTCTTTTGAAAACGTATAACGGCGAAAATAAAAGTAAACTACCTATGATGGTAATACCAATGTTAGCCGGATCAGAAAGACGTTTTGCAAAGCTTTCAGTATGATTTGTTCGGTAGCTGTTATGATGTCTTCTCGCGCCAATACCACTTGAAATCAGTAGGTGGAAAAAGACCATAAACAACAAATAAATTAAAAGCGTAAACAGAAAGTCACTTCGCCTTGATTTCCAGATTCGTATTGACATATATAAATCTAAAAAGAAATCCTGTGACTGGATAGAGAACTTCGATTTACTCTATATGTTTTTAGAACTTCACACTCTTCCGTCAACTGCGCCGAAGCGAGGAAAGTTGGCAATAAGATTTTGTAAGCAAAGTATCAAAGGTCCTCTTCCCGTGTTAACGGGATAGGGATTTTAAATTCACGTTAGTGAATTTTCTCCCTCTGATAACTTTGCCAAAATCTTAATGACAATCCGAGTGGCTTCGCAGTTGACTTGATTTTTGTCCTACTTTTTATCAAGAAAAAGTAGGGAGAAGTTATTTTTACATTATGTCAGAACAATCTTCCAGATTAAAAGCAATTATCGGTGGTTCAATCGGAAACCTCGTAGAATGGTACGATTGGTACGCTTATTCTGCTTTTGCACTCTATTTCTCAGGAGCATTTTTCCCAGATTCCAATCCTACCGCAAAGCTCTTACAAACCGCAGGCGTTTTTGCACTTGGCTTTTTAATGCGTCCGGTTGGCGGTTGGATCTTTGGACGAATTGCAGATAAACGCGGTCGGAAGAAAGCCATGACACTTTCTGTTCTGTTGATGTCCTTTGGATCTTTACTTATTGCTGTTGTTCCGAATTACGCAACCATTGGCGTTTTCGCACCTATCATTCTTACACTCGCACGTTTACTTCAGGGATTGAGCGTTGGTGGTGAGTATGGTGTTTCCGCGACGTATCTCAGCGAAATGGCAACGGAGAAACGCAGAGGATTCTATTCCAGTTTTCAGTATGTTACCTTGGTCGGTGGACAATTGGTCGCACTTGGTGTGCAATTACTGTTACAAGCTTTTATTCTTACAGAAGAACAGTTGTACTCCTGGGGTTGGCGAATTCCTTTTGTCATAGGAGCAATATTGGCCGTTGTGGCACTCTACCTGAGAAAAAGTCTGCATGAAACAGAAGCGTTTGAAACCATCGAAAAAAAGAACAGCAAAGGAACTATCCGCGAATTGTTGAAACACCCCAAAGCCATTTTCACGGTTGTAGGGTTGACACTTGGCGGAACGCTGGCATTTTATACTTTCACCACGTACATGCAGAAGTTTTTGGTCAACACGGCACATTTTTCGGTTGGACAAAGCACCATGATCACAGCAATCAGCTTACTCATTTTCGTATGTCTTCAACCCGTTTTTGGAGCACTTTCGGATAGAGTAGGAAGAAAACCCTTATTGATTGCCTTTGGAATTCTGGGAACCATCTTTACAATTCCATTACTGTCAGCTTTGGAAAACACGCATACGGAAGGAATGGCTATTTTCTTATTGCTCCTTGGTTTATTGATTGTGAGTGGTTATACCAGTATCAATGCCGTAGTCAAAGCCGAATTGTTTCCAGCAGAGATCCGTGCTCTTGGAGTTGGTTTACCGTATGCAATTACAGTAGCACTTTTCGGCGGAACAGCAGAATATGTGGCGCTTTGGTTTAAAAGCATGGGACACGAAAGTTGGTTCTATTATTATATCACAGGATGTGTGGCACTTTCGTTGGTAGTTTACTTTTTTATGCGGGAAACGAAGGAAAATTCAAAAATGTAGAATAGGTTGGGTTTCTCCCCTGAGAGGGGAGATTAAGAGGGGTGGTTGTTTGCATACTACTGTCAAGACGCACATTCCTGTATCTAAATCAGTAGTTTTTTGTTAACTTGCCGCCCTTGAACTGAATACATTATTTAATGCCAACTTATTAGATTTACTGCTACACATTATGTTTACAACACTTAGAGGGGGTTCAATACTGCTATTAATAGTGGCATTGAGTTCATGTAATCCGAACTATTACCAAACCATTTCAACAGAGAACTTTTTAGTAGACGGTTGGTACGTTTTTGATAATTTCAAGTATCAGGGACCAATTTCAAACGGTCTGCCAAACGGAAAAGGTACTGTTGTTTACAACAATGGTATAACTGCAACTGGTAACTTCGTTAATGGGGTGCTCAACGACAGTGATGCAAATTATTCCATTCCAAATCTTGGAAAAATCAATGGTTCAGTGGTGAACGGAAAATTGGTTTCCGGTAAAATCGACTATACATCAGGTGACGTTTATGTTGGTTCCATAAGCGATTTTGAACCTGATGGACAAGGAATTTATGTTGATGGTGATAAACAAATTTTTGAAGGGAATTTTAGTGAAGGAAATATAATCGACGGACAAGTATTCGATGTAGCAACAGGCACTACAATTGTTGGAAATTTCGCTTCCTGGAAACCTGATGGTGAAGTTATTGAGTATAATTCTGCAGGTAAAGCAGCAGGACATATTTATGCGAACGGCACTGATCAAACTAAAACCCAATTGCAACAACAGGCCAGCAAGAATATTGAAACGAAAAATCAAGACGAAATAACGAAAATCAATAATGAAATCGCCCGCATAGAAAAGAAGAAAAGTGAGGATGTGACGAGGGTTAAAAATGAAAAGGAACAGTTGGAAGAAGAGACAGGTGAAATCTATGACATGTGTAATTGTCGGGTTGTAACAGCATGTTTAACAGCGGTTTCTTCAAATTTAAGCACATTTCATTACAAAGATTATTACGAAGAATACGGCATGCCATCGCCTTATGGACAAGGAAAACCTGGTTATTTAAGCGGACTTACGGTTTATCTGCCATATGACAGTGATCCAAGTGATGTTATTGCAAGTTTCGAAAATGAAATAGCAATAATGGATGAATGTTTAGCATGGAAAAAAGATAGAGCAGGCTACGAAAAGCTTAACAAAGAGAAAATTCAAAATTTGGCGGCGAATGGTGAACAAATTGTACGAAAAGCCGAAGCGGAGATAAAGTTGGCTAAACAGCGAAAGCAAGAAGCGTTAGCTCGACAACAAAACGACATGACCAAGCGTGTGAACGAAGAAAACAAAAGGTTGGCTAAAGAATTGGCTAACAGAGCAAATACAGCAAAACAAAAGCGTGATGAATTTTGCAAGAAAAATCCGGATTGCTGTTTGTCGGCGGCAACCATTGCACAGCTAAAAGCTTCAAAAAACTATTCACCTTGTGCCACAGCCCAATAATCCAAGTCTTATGAAAAAATCTATTTATCTGTTACTATCGAATGTTATGCTTTGTATGCTGTTTCATTCGAACAGTTTTTCACAAACTACTGTTGACCTTTCAACTGAATTCAAGAAAATTGAAACATACAATAATTATATTCAAATTGCGAATACTTATCATTACCAAGAACAAGGTAGAATTTGGAAGAATGTTGGCATTGGTGTTGGGGTAGCCGGATGTGCAGTAACAGCTTTAGTCTGCATTTTTAAAGATGATTTAAGCACAACGAATATACTTGTTGCTGCGGGAGCTGGTGGAGCAGCTGGTTTATTACTAAGGGGCTATGACAGTTCGGAGAGTGGTTGGCGCTATGAATACGAGCAGATTGATAAAGCCAAAGCCCTCTTCAAGAAAATTCCTAATCCTTAAGTCAGACAATTACGTCCGCACGAGGTGAAGCGAAATACGAATATTGTAATTACCAACATTTGTAATTAGTCATTATCCATCGGTTTCTTGTCCTGCATCGATTTCTGAGAATAAAACATATTCGCATACACGTTCACAAAGTACCACATGGTTAAATTCACGTTCTGCATTTTCTTGATCTTCGTGATGTACGTTTGAATGTCGGTTTCGGTGAGTGATTTCAAGTCTTTCTTTACAGCCATTGTCCATTCGTTTAACTCCAGTTTGAAAGGAGTGTTGTCCTCATCTGAGTGCGGCTGAAATCGGCTGAAAAAATAAAGAAACGATTCATCGAAATCGGAAGCGTTCCATTTAATGGCATTGATCTCTTTTACCTGATAAGCATCAAAGGTGGCTTTGTGTTTCGTTATTATCTCACTCATCTTGGTCATGTGATTGTTGATGATTGTTTGACCTTGGGAGAATCCGTTCAATCCGAAAAGGGTAAGAAGTAGAACTAGTACGTGTTTTTTCATGAGCCTGTGTTTACAGAATCAAAAATAGTATTTCACGATTATCGCGAATAGCTTACATGCCGGTTTTTGAACTTCTGAGACGAAAAATACTACATTTGCCGTATGAAGTTTATTCTATTTGCTTTCGCACTCGGACTAGGATTGTCGTCGTGTAAAAAACTCACACAAGCTGAGAAAGAAGATTTGGTTATTCAGAACTATCTTTCGGATCACAACCTGGTGGCATCTAAAACTGAATCGGGTTTATACATCGTTACGAACAATCCCGGAAATGGTGATGTTTGCAATAGCCACTCTGACGTTCGTGTGAGTTACAAAGGTTATTTCGACAATGGCGAAGTATTTGACCAAAGCAGTTCAAACGGAATCGAATTCAATCTTCAAAACGTCATTAAAGGCTGGACAGAAGGCATTCCTCATTTCAAGGAAAACGGCGAAGGTATTCTATTGATTCCTTCCAGCTTGGGCTACGGTTCTCAAGGAAACAGCAGCATTCCCGGAAATACGGTTTTGATCTTCAACGTGAAGTTGATTGACGTGCTTTAACTCTGACTGGACCTTTTAGAAAAAGGTAGTACTTCCCGCAGATGCACAGATTTTGCGGCGCTTACCAGTCGCCGTAAATGAAATACTCAGAATTATTTAGGTGATAAAATTTTATCGTCCGTAAGAATTAATCTTTTGTACTGCAGTTTTGGTTTACGGAAATTAATCAATAATCCGACCTCCATTCTTGAAACTGCCAGGTAGTTAAGTGTTTGTTCAAAATGTTCATTACATAGATCTGTCACCGCTTTTGCTTCCAAAATAATCGAATCAAATACTACGCAGCAATAAATTCATGAGATAAAATGATGCCTTTATAATTAACTTGATACCTTACTTCTCGAGCAAAAGGAATGTGATTCTTTTTGAACTCTATCTCAAGAGCATCCTTTTAAACAATCTCAGAAAATCCTGAGCCAAGTTCCTTGTGCACTTCCATACAGCGACCAATAATTTGATATGTTTCTTCTTCCAATAAATAGTGTTCCATGTTATTTAAGATAAGCAAAAACGTCTTTTAATTAAAGTAATACGTAAAAAAAAGGCGACTGGTAAGCGCCGCTAACCATCTGTGCATCTGTCGGAAATATTGTCGTTTAATTTTTTCTTACAACTCTTTTGGATTTCTAGCTTTTATCGAAAAACAGCCCTAACTTACAGTTAGTTCAATTGTTCAAAAGGCTCAATGTAAATTTTCTTTGATCTTTTTGAACATTCTTTTGAACTGTTTTAAAATTGGGATTATGGCAAAGTATGGGAAGAGTGATGGTGAAAAGGTAGAAAAAGCCATGCGCGAAATGAAAGACGGAACGTTGAAAACGGGTCCTGAGAAAAAAGTATCTGAAAAAGATCAAGCCGATGCCATCAGGCAGTCGCAATCACGTAAGGAGGGAGGACAAGTTCCACATCCACCAGGCGGACACCAGGGAGATAAGAAAGAATCGAAAGGGAGGAAATGAATAATCAGAACAATGTCCCGGTTTGTGCAATAAAATGAGGCGCTTCCAATTTCAGATTACATTTCTCATTTAACTGTTCAACCAGGTATTCTGTAAGTTCTGGTGTATGGATTTCTCCAGGCTGATGAACATAAAAATGAATGGCTTTTAATCCGCTGTTCATCCAAAGGGAAATGCGTTTTACCCATTCATCAATTCGTTTATAATCCGTTGGATGAAGTCCGTTTCCTACAAATCTGATAAGTGTAACAGGTGAGGTCACTTCCATGTGTGCGCAATCGCGTCTGCCGGAAACATCGGTGATTACACTTCCAATACCTAATTCGAACAGTTTATCAAACAGTTCTTTACGATGAGGTTCATTAAACCAATCCGGATGCCGCACTTCCAGCGTAATGTCCAGATCTCTTGGCAGTCGTTCGAGGTAATCAAATAATGCTGCCTTTTTTTGTGGACCATATCTATCGCTTAACTGCAGGAAAAGCGGCCCCAAATGTTCTTCGAAATGAACGATTGATGACAAAAATCTGTCTGTGATCTCATGGGCTCGCACACTGGTTAATTCACTGTAGTGACTGATCGATTGAGGGAATTTCGGACAAAACAAGAAATCCTTTCCTGCTGCTTTTTCCTTCCATTTACGAATGGTTGATTCCGGGTAGATCTGATAATGTGTCGTGTTTAATTCAATTCCACTAAAGCTTTGGATGTAATGATCCAGGAATTGTGTTTCTCTGGTTTTTTCAGGATAGATCAAACCAACCCACTCTTTGATTCCCCATTTTGGGGCACCAAGGTATATTTTGGGAGCAGCTTGCTGATGTGGAAGTAAAGCAAGGTATTTGCCGTCAGCAGGTAATGAAAAATGAATGCTGTCCAATAAACTTCTGTCGACCTTCCCGAATTCCATAGTTCAAAAGTAAGAAAAAGAGGAAATGAGGAAAGAGGAAAAGAGGAAAGCCGAACGTTTGACATTCCTCTTTTGGCTTTCGGCCTTTCTCTATAATAATGTACAATGAATATTATAACCCACTTTTTCAACCATGTATTTATATTTCTTTCCGTCCTCGTCTTCAAGGGTAAGTTTAAACTTAAAATCGTCATCGCCCGAAACACCTGCAATATTCATCTGCGTTTGGAATTGAACATTGCTTTCATTCGCCAGGATCTTGTTGTAAGTAGCGCCGTTGGAAATACCTTCGATAGCTTCGAACTTTAAAATCCGGGCCACAGGACCAATATATCTCATCGATAACGTCAATTCATTTGCAGAGTACGACGAAGTTTCCATGGAGAGATTTGGTCGGTTCATGTACAATTTGTGATGAAGTACGTAACGTGTTCCATTCAAATTGGCGCCTCCAGAAATGTAGTAATCGTTATTGTCTTTAGCCGTACCTTGAAAAGCCTCCAGTTGTTTTTTTGTCATGGTTCTTAATCCTAATAACGAATCTGAAGCTGCCAGATATTGAATGATCTCTTCGTTGGTTCGAGGAGTTCCTTCATCATAACCTTCGAAGTAGGCCGTATGCATAAAGTACTTTTGACCAGCAATGGAATCTACCAGCAGCACGAATTTTTTTCCACCCGAGGAAGCTTCAGCGTCATAGCTCCAATCGTAAGCGTCGAACAGAACAAACACATCTCCTTTTTGGATCTTTTTTGTCAACTGAGATGAGTAGGCTACAAACGATTCTTTCGTTTCCTGCATTGCCACTTGGTTTTGGTGACGCTCATAAGCGTCTGTAATTCCAATCCATGAAAACACTACAACCGCAAGGATCAAAAGCGAAAAACTGTACCATGGGGTTTTGTGCCGACCGGCATTTCTGAGCATCGATTCTATTCCCGCAGGTGCGTGATAAGCAGTTCCGGCTCTGTCAACCATTGCATAGATTTTATACAAAGGAAAAATAGGAATCCAGAAAACATGAAAGATGCGTTGTTTAACGGCAAAAGTATATGGCTTCGCAGCCTCATCAGTAATGCCCAATTCTGAAGGAGAATACTCCTTTATGCCTATGTTATAGACACCAAATACGATACGCATAGCCGATTATTGAAAAAGGTTGGTTAAAACTTCTTTTCTTTTTCTTCCATAGTTGGTCCAAAGATCTTGTTCCAATTGGTATGCCGACAAACCGTTCGTTGTATTTACTTCGTTCGAATTTTCAGCCTGAAGAACGGCGTATTTAACGATTTTGAGTGCTTTTAGATCGATCACCTGAACCAAACTCACAATGCCTCCACCTTCAAAAGAAGAGCTCCCTTGCATTTTTGGTTTCGCCATGACTACGTTTTTAAGAACCGCCAGGTAACGGGTAGCTTCCATCTCTTTCAGGAAATCGGCATATGATTCCATTTTTGTTTGACCTTTCAACACTGCTTTCAACGCGTTCATTGAAGTGAAGTTGAGTTGTTTTCCTTGCTGTGCATCTCTTGCCTGGTCAATCAGGTCGGTGATATCACTTGTCTTGTTTTCATCACCCAAACTGTCGATATAGAAAAACGAACCTCCCTCAAAAAGGGTTGTATCGACTATAAAATCGTTCGAAACAGACTTTACACTGTCCAAAAATGCGATATAATATTGAAGTTTCTTTTTCTCTTTCCCGAAGATCATTTCAGGTTCAGGTTGTTGAGTTGGTCCATTATAGCTGTTTCCAGAATTGCAAGCTACTAAAATTAGGGCGGTGGTTAATCCGATAATAAGGTGTTTCATTGTATTAGTTTAGGCTTTAAAGATAGAAATATCTAAATAAGTGAAAAGGCAAAAGGTAAAAGTCAAAAGTTAAAAGGGGAAGGAAGAAATTTAAATCTGCTATAATCTCTTTTCGGCTTAATAGCTAACTTCGTGAAAATGATACTTATGAAAAACGCCTTATTCGCTTTATGTCTTTTGATCAGTTCGTTTTCCTTTGCTGATGCCTGGGACAATTTAACCAAAAAGCAAGCTGACGCTGTTATTGCAGAATTGAAAGAGAATCCTTACATCTTTGATTACTGCGATTGTTGTGGTTCTTCTGAAGATAAAACTTTTCCAACAGCTCATTTGATGAAGGTGACATCTGCTGAGATAATTACTTGTACCTGGAATAGCGATTACTATTCTATTTTGGTAACTGTGGACTATATCTGTGAGGTTGTTCAAAGTAGAAATGAAGGCACTGCGCCAAAAGTGAAAGCCAGTGAAACAAATGGTGATTACAATGATTTTTCCATGAACTACACCTGGGGGTTCAATACCGTTTCAAACATGGCAACACCTTTTTTTGATATAGTTTATTATGATCTGTATGATGAAAAACGTATTTGTGGTCAGGTATTCATGTATCCTAATCCGAAAGACGTGAAAAAAGTTTCAAAGGATAAAGGTTACGCGAAGTGGTTTAAGAAAAGCATGCAGTAATTCCGCTAGGCTTTTCCCACAAATGCGCAAATGAAAATGGCGCTTACCAGCCGCCAATGATTTATAAACAGATATTTTTCAGTATCTTAAGTTTATGAACGACTATTTACTTAAAGAAGAATGCTACGACATTATCGGATGTTGTATGGAAGTGCACAAGGAACTCGGGGCAGGATTTTCTGAGATTGTTTACAAGGATGCGCTTGAGTGGGAATTGGAAAAAAATGGAATTCCGTTTCAACGTGAAGTAAAATTCAGGGTACAATACAAAGGCAAAATTCTACCGCACTTTTATTATGCTGATTTTGTCATTTATGACTGTTTGATTCTTGAAGCAAAAGCGGTATCCGAACTTATTGGGGCGCATTACGAACAAACCATTAACTATTTATCTGTTTCTGGTTTAGAAGTAGGATTACTTGTCAACTTCAGACAACCGAAACTCCAGTATAAAAGGGTGATTAGAACCAAAGAAGAGCGTCGACTGGTAAGCGACGCCTATCGAGAGTGATTGTCATTTGCGCATTTGCGGGAAGAGAAAAGGGAGTTTGCATCCAGAAAGCGAAGCGCGTGTTTGAATTCCAACAGGATTTTAAATTGTTTTCACACTAAATCGATATACTATCCGAATTAACAATTCCTTCATTTTTATTCGCAGTTCGTTCGGGCAATAAGCCATACCTTTGTGCCGTTGCCGAAGCTATGGCATAGGCGCTACATCGTTAAACGGAAGAATGTGTATGAATTTTAATTCATTTCCTAAGAAGTATTTGACCAGAACGTTGCTGATAATTGCAGCTGTTTTTCTGTCACTTCATAGTCGGGCACAAATAACATTGGCTTTTCAAGGCGCAGAACCTTTGGATAACTGGGGGTATGGACTTGCGAGTGCAAGTGGTATTGCATTGACAGAAGCAACACTTGCTCCAAACAAAGTAACCGGAACAAAATCACTGGTTTGTGGAGGAGATACCGGAGGAGGAAATTGTTTCGGAAGTGGTTCGGGAAATGGACCTTCTGTTGCAAGATCATTCAGTTTTGCCCCAGTTGGACTTGCTGATTCTGATCAATTTCCCAAAACGTTAACATTCAATTGGGGAAATCGTTTTCCTGCATGTGTTGGAACGGGATGGGATGCTGGTGAAGATTTGACATTTACACCATATTACGACGGAGTTGCTCAACCAACAATTACCATTGCCAATGGTGATCAAAACGCACAGTTCGATATTCATACCCATGTATTTACTCATACAATTCCAACTTGTGTTCACGATTTCTACTTTATAGTTTCTGTAACTACCAATCGCGCGGATGAATTGTTGTTTTTGGACAATGTGAAATTGACTACGCCTCAGTTGAATGTTCCATTAACTCAACCTGAACCAATTTTCGGACCTACTTCGCTTTGTGTTGGATATAACGGCGCAGCCTGGTATCAGGTGCCAAATAATCCGGGAACGAATTATGTTTGGTCGGGTCTTCCACCAACAGCTTCGTTTACAACCATCCAGGGATTTGGATCAATAAATGTGGATTGGAGTACAACGCCAGTTGGAACATATAATGTTGTTCTAGCGATTCAGGACGCTTGCGGGAATCAAAGTCCTACACAGCAAATTCAAGTGCAAATTGTAAATGGATCAGCTCCGCCAACTATTTCCGGACCAACTTCCATGTGTCCGAATGAAACGGTGACGCTTACCTCTTCTTTGACAACTGGAAATCTTTGGTCAACAGGAGAAAC
>CAMLHZ010000020.1 GCA_946480085.1 uncultured Flavobacteriales bacterium | reverse complement strand
ACCACTTCCATGTCCGTTGTAAACCAAATCCAAAGGATGTGAAACAAAATCCAAAACGTTGTGAGGTACTTCCATGTCCGTTGAAAGGTAGTGCGAACAAACATGCCACTGCTTCCATGTCCGTCGTAAACCAAATCCAAAGGATGTGAAACAAAATCCAAAGCGTTGTGAGGTACTTCCAAGTCCGTTGAAAGGTCTTGGAAACTCATCGAAATAAAAATGAGTACTCATTGGGTTTATGTCATATAGCTTCTGCGTTCCTCTGTGCTCGTCTGCGGGAGAAACAAAAAACGGGCTGCTCTTTCGAACAACCCGTTTCTTTATTTTATTGTGTGTTGACTATTGGAATACAACTGTCATTTCTACACGTCTGTTTTTCTGACGACCTTCTGGTGTCTCATTAGTTGCGATTGGTTGCGTTTCACCGAAGAACAATGTGTTCAATCGAGCTGCGTCAACTCCTTTGCTCACTAAGTAAGCTTTCACCGCTTCAGCACGTTGCTTAGACAATACTAAGTTTTTCTGTGCATCACCAACGTTATCCGTGTGACCAGCAATCTGAAGTTTCCATTCTTTCTTCTTGATCAACAACGCTGCCAATTCATTCAATGATGCGAAAGACACATCTTTGATAATTGCATTACCAGTGTTGAACTCTAAGTTTTCGAATGCAGTTTTTAAGATCTCTGCCTCTTCAACCGCAATCTTAGGACAACCTTTGTTTTCGATAACTCCTTTAACAGTAGGACAATCATCATCCTTGTCAAGAATTCCGTCACCATCCGTATCCTGGAATGGACATCCTTTGTTGTTCAATGGTCCAGCCAAGTAAGGACAATCATCGTCTTTGTCGATCAATCCATCCTTATCTGTATCAGGCCATGGACAACCGTTGTTCTCTTTAGGACCAAATTCAGTAGGACAGTTATCAACGAAGTCGAACAATCCGTCATTATCTGTATCAGGACAACCTTGGTTAGCAATCGGACCTGGATTTTCAGGACAAGCATCATCAGAATCTTTGATTCCGTCACCATCTTTATCCGGACAACCGTTGAATGCCGCTAAACCTGCTTCATCCGGACAATCGTCGTTCGGGTCAATAATACTGTCATTATCTCTATCCGGACAACCTTTGAATGCTGCTAAACCAGCTAAGTCTGGACAAGCATCATCTTTGTCAATGATCTTATCGCCATCTCTATCCGGACATCCTTTGAATTCTGCTAATCCAGCATCGTCTGGACAAATATCTTCAGTATCCTGAATTCCGTCACCATCTCTATCCGGACAACCTTTGAATGCCCAAACTCCTGGTGTTTCTTTACACTCGTCAATTTTGTCAGAGATTTTATCACCGTCTCTATCTTCTGGCTCCATGTAAAGAATAGGAACTCTTAATCCAGCGAAGAATTCTGTTCCGTGAACTTTTCCACGAGCAAATAAAGAATTGAAATCAACAACTCCAACTGTTAAAGGTCCAAGTCGGGCTGCCATACCAGCTTTCCAGCCGGAATATTGATTGACCGATATTGGAACATGAATACCGAACCAGGCATGATCAAAACTTGGAGTCAGTACAAACTGAGTTGGAATTTTTACACGATCAGCATTTTTCTTTCCGATCACGTTGATCATTCCTGTAGCATTCACATAGAACCATTTCCAAATGTGGTAATCAGCCTGTAAGCTAACCGCAGTTGGCGTATTCATGAAGTATTTTTGTCCACCTTCTTCAGCTCTTGACCAACCTGTTCCAGGGCTTGTTACCAAGCTGTCAATTAACGTGTCAAGTGCTGCAAGGGAGTTTACCTGATCAAAGATGTTCAAATCTAACTGACTTGCGCTTACGTTGAAGTTACGTGTCAATTCACCTTTTGTAAAGCGCATTCCACCAATGTCAACGATAGAGGCTCCTAAACGTAATTCATACTTCTCTTTCGAACGCATCCAAAGATCAGTTTGATTATCCATGTCATATTTGTATTCTTTCCATTTTGGACGCCATTCGTAAACGAATCCTAGATCTAAACCAAGACCCAAACGAGAAGCTGGTTTGAAAGATCCTGACTCACCTAAGTTGTCGAGGTTGTTTGAATAACCATATTGGAAACTTCCTTGCAAGTATACAGCTGTATCCTCACTTGAAAGGTTGTATTTCATTTCATCCGTATAAACATAAGCAGAAGCAATTCCTTGAAGGAATTTTAAACGTCCACCGGCTTTGAAGAAATGTTCGCCATCGTCTTTAATAACCTGACCATAGTTGAAACCGTATTCGTTCCAGATCATCATGTTCCCGTTGACAATTTTATCATCGATATCAATATTCCATAGATCAGTGAACTTTAAACCATTTTCAGCTAAAGTCAACAATTTCATATCCATATCATCAAGGTTGGTAATTGATCTTACCTTGTAAGAAAACCCAACTGCGATTTTAGGATTGATATGGAATGCGAAATTTAAGATGTCGATTTGTGTATTGAAATACATTCCTCTTGATCTTGCATTCGAATTGTAATCTTCATAATTGAAAACTGTTCTGTCGTACAGTGTTGAATCCGGAGCCATCCACGTTGTGTCTGTTGTGAATGACTTTTTCCACCATGCTGGTAAAACAGAAGCATCAAAATACTTCACGTTTTGCCAAGCACCAACGTTTACACTTGCTAAGTTCAAATCGAACTTAAATCGACCATCAACGAAACTTGCAGGTTGATTATCCAGTGCCATTACACCAGCATAGTTACTGCTGTGAACACCCAAATAATTTTGTGCATGTGCGAGATTAACGAAAGCAATTAGAAATAGTGGCGCAATCCACCTTAGTAATTGTTTTTTCATAAAGAGTAGTTTTTAATGTAATTGATAACGGAACAAATAGCCATTGGAGCCTGTTATTAAAGAAAGTCGACCATTTTCATTGTTTTGGAAGACCAATTTTTCAGAACCCTCAAAGACTTGTTTGTAAGCTTCGTTACCATTTATGGTGTAAATATAACTGTTATTTGAAATTCCGTCCAAAATTCCCACAAAGGTTTGTCCTTTATTTGAGCGAATCAGATAAGCGTCCTGTATATTTCGCAGCGGAGAGTTGAATTGAGTAATCATATTGCCTAAACCGTCTACTACATAAATATGCTGGTTTTGTGTCAAAAAGAAGAGTTCCTGACTTTGTCCGGCTTTATAGCGAACCATTTTATTGATATTGCCAATGAGCACAGTTGATCTTCCATTTTCCCCATAACGAACGAATTTGTTGTTTTGAACTCCAACAGGAAGAATGTTCTGATTGAAATGCGCGAGGTACCAATCTCCTTCGCCCAAAGCAAAGCTTCTCAGTTTGGTTTTCTTTTTCATGTTGAACGTAAACCAGGTATTATCCGCAATAGCATGGGCAAGCCAACCTCTTCTGTCAACAGAAATGTTTAGCACCGCATTGGAGTTGGTCCCAATTGATAAGTTCGCGATTTTCTTTCCGGTTGTGTTGTAGGCATGAATTTGCCCATCCGCAACAATTGCAATCATGGTTTGTCCGTTCGCCGAAAAGATGGAAGCTGAAGATTGTATGTGATTGAATTGAATAGGGAATCCAGCCATTTCTGCACCACCGCTGTTCAGGAAGTGTAATTCGGTTTCCGTTGGAATACAAACGCTCTGCGTTCCGGGAACCAGAATTGGTACACCAACAATTGGATTGTCGAACGTTTTTGTCCAACGCAGTTGATCGCTATTTGTTAAGTGAATAGAATTGGCATCTGTAGTGGCATAGACCAAAGAAGTGTTTTCAATTGCCAGAATACTAGTGATTCTACCATCCAAACGAATCGGTGCAATTTTCTCAATTTCCTCATTTTCGTTTGTTTCATCATCTGCCAATTGATCAATTACGGTGTGCAGTGTTTTGGTCAAACAACTTTTTGTAACATGTGTTTTGTTGTCGAAATAACGATAAGAAACTTTTCGTGGTGTATTTCTGAAAATTTCCAGCTTCCGGCGTTCCGATTGTTCCAGGGTATTTCCTGTTTCGTAGTTTCCAAGCAAGGAATTGATAATGGATTTTGAATCGGAAATTAGCGCATAGCCGTTGAAGATTTCGATGTTACATTTCCCATTGAACAATTGAAGTGGAATTTGCGCATTCAATTCGCCCTTGGTTTCGCTTCCGGCAACCAGCTCTATTTTACTTTCCAGCACAGAAATAGGATCTTTCCCAAGTGTAAAATCCATGATAATACATTTTTCACCTTTTTGTTCAATCACAACCATTCCGGAATTCATTGATTCGAGAAGGGGAGATGCTCCATCGATAGTTTTTAGATAGTCTTTTTGATAGAAGGTGTAACTATCGAAATCCATTGGAATGAAACTTTGGAAAAACTCTTGATCATCTACAAGTGGGAGTGCCCCAATAGATTGTTGCGAAACGTATTTTACCTTACTATTACTTAAGGTATAAGCGTTTTCAATGATATAACTTTTCGGATCTTTCGAATTACTGCGCTTAACCAGGCTGGCCGAACTTTTTCTGTCGATAAAATTCCAATCTACAATAGATGTTTCGTTCTCGCTCAGATCAGTTAGACTAAGCGCTAAAAAGTTGTCCTGAAATCTGCCTTTCCAGCCATTTGAAATGCGAATATCTTTTCCGCCCTGCTGTGTAACTCCGTAACCCATTTTTGAGAAATAGGCTTTGATTCTTTGAATTGTCCAAGGCTTACTTCTTTCTAAAACGAATAATTTTCTGGAAGAGGAAAAATAGAAATGTTGAACACGTTCTGGTTGAGCAAGAACCTGAATGTAGAAAGGTTCAGTTTGTACAAACCCATATTCCGGATTGTTGTATTGCAATTCCTTTGGTTTGTGAACGACCAAAACGGAGGTATCAACATCACTAAAGACAATAGACGGTGAAGGAGCAATTCCGTTGGTGCCAATTGTGATAGCAACATAGAAAATCCAAGCCAGAGCTGCAATTCCTAAAAACGAAAGGAGCGATTTATTCAACATATTCAAAAATAGAACATGAGGCAGTCCCTTTTTTGCATGGCTGGGAAACTATTGAACAGGGTTATGTTGAAGGTGTGTTAGGCAAATAGAGAGTAGAAAACAGAAAGTAGAGAATAGGAAGAATAATCGCAGTAGACATTCCTATTCTCTAATCTCTCGTTTCTATTTTCTTATTCGTATTTATTCTTATTAATCAAATCTTCTGCAATCAATTGACGTAACGCCTTCGGGTTGATAGCATCCGTTTTTGTGAATCGTTTTAAACCGCTCAACATCATTCGTGCTTCGTCGCCTTCCGCAAAGCTGAAAATGGCATCTTTTGCTGCTTTTTCAATCTTATCTGCCACATCGTAGAAGTAGATTTTTGCTATCGCAATTTCGCGTTGAATTTCTGATGCACTTTTCGTTTGAAGCATTTTTTCTACTCGTAAAAGCACTGATTCAGCCTGATAAACCCAAATAGCAATATCAGCAATGTTCATTAATACTTCCTGCTCTTTTGCTAGAGTTTGCATCAGTTTCTGAACTGCCGATCCAGCCACCATCAGAATCACTTTTTTGAATTGCCCCAATGCTTCACGTTCGAAAGCCAATTCACCTTCTGGAAGATCCTTAAATTCAGGAATACTCATTAGTTCTGAGGCAACTTTCATTGCTGGTCCCATCAAATCCAGTTTTCCTTTCATTGCGCGACGTAAGATCATGTCAACGATAAGCATTCTGTTGATCTCGTTTGTTCCTTCGAAAATACGGTTGATTCTGGCGTCACGATAAGCACGTTCAACTGTTGATTCAGCAGAATACCCCATTCCACCAAATATCTGTACTCCTTCGTCGGCAACATAATCCAAACATTCGGAACCGGCCACTTTCAAAATGGCGCATTCCGCAGCAAACTCTTCAATTCCTTTCAAAGTTGCTTCTTCTTTCGACATTCCTGACGCGATCAAATCTTCAATTGTATCTTCAATGTTTTGGGCTGCTCTGTAGGTTGCAGATTCAACAGCAAATGTTCGAATAGACTGTTCCGCCAACTTAAAACGAATTGCTCCGTATTTAGAAATAGCGCGTTCGAACTGCTGACGTTCGTTGGCGTATTGAACAGATTCTGTAATGATTTGTTTTGAACTTCCAAGAACTCCACCAGCCAGTTTAATTCGACCAATGTTCAGAATATTCAAGGCAATCTTAAATCCATTGTCGCGTTCTGAAAGTTGGTTTTCAACCGGAACTTTTACGTTGTTGAAGAAAATTTGTCGTGTTGACGAGCCTTTGATTCCCATTTTCTTTTCTTCGGGATTCAGCGAAATTCCTTCACTATCGGCTTCTACAAGAAAAGCACTTAGGTTTTTATCATCGTCTATTTTAGCAAAAACGGTAAACAAGTTCGCGAAACCACCGTTGGTGATCCACATTTTTTGTCCATTAAGGATATAGTGTTTTCCATCTTCTGAAAGAACAGCTTTTGTTGAACCAGAATTCGCATCTGAACCAGAATTTGGTTCTGTCAAACAATAAGCTGCTTTCCATTCTCCGGTTGCCAATTTCGGAATGTATTTTTCTTTTTGAGCTTGTGTTCCATAATACAAAAGCGGCAAAGTACCAATTCCGGTGTGTGCGCCAAATGCAACGCTGAATGAATAGCCTTTTCCAAGGTGTTCAGTTGCCATTAAAGACGTTTTAAAGTCAACGCCCATTCCACCCAAATCTTCAGGAACTGATAGACCAAGCAAACCTAATTCGCCAGCTTTATTCATTAATGAAGGCATTAATCCTTCTTCCATTTTATCAATTCGTTCGATTACGGGAACAATTTCCTGAGCAATGAAATCATCACAGGTTTGAGCAATCATTCGCTGCTCTTCATTCCATTCTTCTGGAGTGAAAATTTCGTTTGGAGTAACGTCTTTGATGAGGAATTCTCCTCCTTTTATAGCAGTTGACATTTTCTTAGTTTTTGATACGTAGTAAATATAATAAGTTTAATATTATTATGCAAGCATAGTAAAATCAATTCAAAATTGAAAAAGATCGAATGCCGTGAAACAAGAATTATGCCTTCTCCATTTTAAATTTGGAATTTTCCATTATTTCAATTCTTTACTCATTTCAAAATGCTGAAGTACATCAAAAAGCTTGTATGATTCACCATGATTTTCATATCCTAAATTTAGGTAAAACGGCAGAGCATAATCGCGTGCATGAAGGATCATTTTGTTGTAACCTGTCCGTTTTGCTTCGCGTTCAACAGCTTCCATAATGAGGGTTCCTAACCCACGACCCTGCATATTGGAGTCGATAGCTACAAAACGAACCTGACAATTTGTGTCATCCACATGATCTAAACGCGCAATTCCGAAAATGGAAGATCCTTCAAAAAGAGCGAAATGCGTTCCGGCTTCATCTCCTTCGTTTCGTTCCGATCCACGCTCTTTTCCAAGCGGTTCACGTAAAACGCGGTAACGCAGATCGTAATATTCATCCCATTCTTCCTGGGTTACGGGATTTCTGATCTCCATAATTACTTCGTTTTAAATGCGATTTGGGTAACTCGTTTTGTTAATTGATCTTCAATCAGTTCTTCCCGAATTAAATTTTGTGCAGTTTCCTTTGAAAATACTTCATCCAACGTTTGAATTACACCAACAGGAACATGTTCTTTGTGCATGAATTCAGTAATCACGTTTGATGATAAGTGTTGAATTTTAGTTTGAAGCAGTTCTCTGAGTTCTAATCGGTTTTGAACCCGGTTGACATTCACAGCATATTTTTCATTTGACGGAAGGTCATTCAATCCTAAGAAATCACATAAAATCGAGAAGTGTTTATTGCTTCCAATGGCGAACGTTATCGTTTTATTGTCAGCGGTTTGGAACAATTCTCCGTATGGTGCAATGTTAGGATGTAAACTTCCAATTGGCTTTGGTACGTGATTCTGCATCAAATAATTTGAAGCCTGATTCGCTAAAGAAGATAAAGCAGCATCATACAAAGAAACCGTGACCACTTTTCCCTGATTTGTGCTTGTTCTCTCCAAAAGCGCAGCAAGAATTCCTTCTTTCAAATGATGAGCTGCAAGAACATCTATAAGTGCAACAGGCATTTTTGTGGGACCAGAATCTTGTGATCCATTCATTGCCATAAAACCGGTTTCAGCCTGCAGGATCAAATCGTAGGCAACGCGATCACTGTCTTCACCGAATCCATTGATCTTCCCAATAATAAGTTTTGGAAATTTATTTCGAAGAATATGATCTGAAATCCCCAACTTTTCGTCGTCACCAAATTTGAAATTACTCAGGAATACATCTGCTTTTTCAAGAACATCAAACAGTTTTTCACGATCATTATCCAGTTTCAGATCGAGTGTTCTGAATTCCTTTCCGTAATTAACGGAAGAAAAGTAAGCGGAAATATTACTTGATTTATCTTCAGATGCCAATTTCCACGAACGTGTGACATCAGGAACAGCAGGGTTTTCAATTTTGATAACCTTTGCTCCTAATTCCGCGAAAAATGTTCCGACAGAAGGTCCTGCAAGTACTGTAGAGCAATCAATAACCGTCAAATGATTCAACATGAATCAAATGTAGGAAATATTCCCGCATGCCGATTTGAATTGAAAAAACGAAGAAACGATAGTTTTTTAATGAACCGCAAAGAGAAGGAGAGCGCCGAGATGAAGAATCTCTATGTACTCTATTTCTCTGTGGTTTATTATTTTCCGGGAAATTTCTTTGAGTTAAGAAATGATCAATTACATCGTTTTTTTAACTGTATCTGCTACTTGAACAGGAAGCATGAATTCTTCCACACGAACTTTTGCGATTCCTTTACCCCAGAAATTCAATTGCTTGGCTCCAGCCATACTTAAATCAATGATGTGAGGTGTATTTCTACCCATTCGATCAATAACAGTTACAAATACTACAGAGTCGTTGCTTAGATTTGTGACTTTCAGAACAGTTCCAAGTTTGATTGTTTTGTGTGCACAAACTAAACTGTCTTTATAGTATGTTTTACCTGATGCAGTTCTTCGTCCATTCAAACTGTTCGCGTAATAGCTTGCAGTTCCGTTTTGTTCGAAAAGCTTTGTGTTTTTTTGCTCAAGACGCTCATTCCAAAATTGACCTTGAAATGATTTTGTTGCCGAATGAGCTGCTTTGGTGCTATCAGAATTTTTGACCGCAAATGCGCCAAATAAGGTTCCGAAAAGCATTAAACTGATAAGTGTATTCATCTTACTTCGTTTTGGGGGGGCTAAGATAGGCCATTATCGAAGTATAATCCAAAGATTTAGAATTCGTTAACAAAAAAGCCGAACCCGTTTTTAACGAATTCGGCTTTGCATTTTGATGTATTTCTACTTACTTTTTGATGGTAAGCTTTTGTTGGTAAACACCTGTTTTGCTAGTGATTACGCAAGTGTAAATTCCATTTGAAAGGTTTTCAACATCCACTAAATTTGTGTTAGTAAGTTTAGATGTGTGAACTTCCTTCCCAGTCATGTCGAAAACGCGAATTTCCTCTAAATCTGAACCCGAAACCTGGAATTTCGAGCTTGTTGGATTGGGATAAAGTAGGATAGAAGCTGTTGTTAAATCCGACATTCCCAAACTTGAATTGATGTTGTAAGCTGTGTTTGTTACAATTGGAGAATTGTAGTCGAAATAAATGTAAGCTGTGTTTTCAATTTCGTCTCCTTCCCCTAGTCCGGCAACTTCTTCAATTTCGTAGATAACATATCCTTGAGAAGCAGCTAAGTCTTGTGAGCTTGGTGAAAGATAAATTCCGTTGAATATGAATTTCACAATTCGTGTTGCAGGATCAATATTTACAGCAACTCCGTGTTTTGAACCAATCAATCTGAAAGTTGATAGATCTAAATTTGTAGAGATAGTATCAATTAACTCAACATTCACAGCGCTGAAGTTTCCGTCATTTTGAAAATGGATCATGTACTCCAATTTTTCCTGAACTGCAGGATTGATTTGCTCAGCGTGATCAACTTCTTTCGCGTTCGGGTCGTATGAATTGAATACAACTGAACATGTTGAATCTGTGTTGTTAGATAAGTCAGAATCATTCGGATGAGCAGCTGTCAAATCAAAACAAATTGGAGTTCCTGCCGGAGTTCCGCCTGGGAAAGTGAAAGGAATTGTGAATTGAGTACAGTTCGTTAATCCCAGAATGTCAAATGTTAATGTGCTGCCAGTTACAACTGCATTTGATAAACCAGTAGTGTTTGGAGTAAATCCTGCCGGGAAATTTAATGTCATCGCGGCATTCGATGTGTCTGAACATGCATTGTTACAAACGTATACATATAGATTTCCTGTTTGAAGTGGCGCGACAAAGTTACTTGGCCAAATGTAATTAACAGCAAAATCAGGGTTCTGAGCTGGAACGCTACAAGTAACAGTAAATGTCATTTGCGAATTGTTTGCCAATCCGTCAGCATTGAATCCTGTAATCGTTTGGTCAGGTGTTGCTTGAACGTAACCATTGGTTGCTAACCATGCATCATTAATACTAACTGTGTAAGGAGCATTTCCCGGGTCAAGTCCCATGTAATTTCCGTAGAAGCTCGAGTTTGGTGTAATCGTGGTAACAATTCCATCGGCTCCCGTACAATCCATCGGAACATCGTAATATCCAACTGAAGGATTCACCTGATAAACATAAGCATTAAAGAATCCACAAGAGTTTTGACTTAATCCCATTAGGCTAAGTTGCTCTCCTGTTCCAAAGTACGCTGAATTCACAGTGCTGTAAAACTGAACATCAACTGCATAGGTTCCGGGAACTGCGTAAGTGTGATTCTGATTGAATGAGACGTAAGTGTTTGCACCAATTGTTGCTGGAATATTATCTGTGTTGCCATCACCCCAGTTGATCTCTATAATTGCGTTTTCAGCAATCGGTCCGTTCATAATGTAACCTGATAGATTGTTTTGACATCCAATGATAGAATCTCCGTAAACATAATAGTCTTGGATCTGTGCATTGGCATGCTGGAATAGAGCTGCAAATGACAGAGTAAGAAGTGTAAATATCTTTTTCATAGTATCAATTTGATTTAAAGACAATTCTAGTTATCGATTGGTTGTCTGAGCTCTGGAAAAAAAATCAAAATTGTTTATCAACATTGTGTAAACTACCATAAACAGTACATTATATTTGTCGAATGCTGAAAAATGATTTTGTAAAAAACCTTACTGCTAAGTCAGAAAAGTCGATTGTAAATACCATTAACTTGTTGAATGAAGGTGCAACTGTTCCTTTCATTTCCAGATATAGAAAAGAACTAACCGGTGGATTAGACGAAGTTGAAATTGCGGCAATTCGAGATGCTTCTAAAAAGTATGATGAACTTATTGCCAGACAAGAAACCATTCTCGGGTCAATTGAAGAGCAGGGAAAACTAACACCTGAGCTGAAAGCTAAAGTTTTGGAGTGTTTCGATTCGAATGTATTGGAAGATATTTATTTGCCTTACAAGCAGAAACGTCAAACAAAAGGAGATAAAGCCAAGAAACTAGGGTTAGAACCGTTGGCAAAGATGATCATGTCACAACGTGGAGGTGATCCTGAGCAAATGGCTGAGCGTTTTGTGAAAGGTGATGTTCTTGATGAAGATATGGCAATTCAGGGAGCCACAGATATTATTGCTGAATGGATCAATGAAAATGCTGTTGCGAGGGCTCGAATGAGAACCTTGTTCCAACGAAAGGCTGTTTTGGCATCCAAATTATCGAAAGGAAAAGAAGAGGAGGGTGCGAAGTATAGAGATTATTTTGATTTCTCTGAACCACTTTATAGAACGGCATCTCATCGTTTTTTAGCGTTGTACCGTGCCGAGCGGGAAGGAATTATTTCGTTGAAAGCGCAACCTGACAAAGAAGAGGCATTGGAACAGTTGGAGCGTTTCTTTGTGAAAAGTGATGATGGCTGTGGTGATGTTGTAGCACAGGCTTGTAAGGAATCTTACACACGATTGATGTGTCCAAGCTTGGAAAACGAGGTATTGAATGAAGCTAAAGAAAAAGCAGATAAAGAGGCGATCAAGGTGTTCTCAACCAATTTGAGACAATTATTGCTTGCACCACCCATTGGAAGTAAGCGTGTTTTGGCACTCGATCCTGGATTTAGAACCGGATGTAAAGTGGTCTGTCTGGATGAAAATGGTGATTTGAAGACGAATGTTACTATTTATCCGCACCCGCCGCAAAATGAACGAGATAAAGCCGCTGCAAAAATTGCACAGTTGGTTCAGGCATATAAAATTGAGGCTATTGCCATTGGTGATGGAACTGCTGGACGTGAAACAGAGAATTTCATTAAGCACATTCGTTTTGATAGAGACTTGGAAGTGTTTGTAGTTCGTGAAGATGGTGCTTCTATTTATTCAGCAAGTCCAATAGCGAGAAAGGAATTCCCAGATTACGATGTAACCGTGCGTGGTTCGGTTTCCATTGGACGTCGATTGATGGATCCGTTGGCAGAGTTGGTGAAGATAGATCCTAAATCGGTTGGGGTTGGACAATATCAGCACGAAGTCAATCAAACACAACTGAAAGATGCGCTGGATGATGTGGTGGTTTCTGCTGTAAATGCGGTCGGAGTAGATCTAAATACTGCTTCACCTTATTTATTAAGTTATGTTTCCGGATTAGGAATGGGGCTCGCAGAAAACATTGTGGCGTTCAGAACGGAAAACGGTGGAATAAAATCGCGTGCAGATTTGAAGAAAGTGAAGCGTTTGGGAGATAAGGCTTTTGAACAGGCTGCGGGATTCTTGCGTGTACGAGATGGTGAACATCCGCTGGATAATTCTGCAGTTCATCCGGAGAGTTATAAACTGGTGGAAAAGATTGCCAAGAAACTGAACTTACAGTTGAAAGAATTGATTGGAAACGAAGCTGTATTAAAAGAAATTCAAAGAACCGATTTTCCTGAAGTAGATGATTACACGTTTAACGACATTATCAAAGAGTTGAAGAAACCTAGTCGTGATCCCAGAAAAACGGCTAAAGTACTTGAATTCGACAGTAGAATTAGAACGATCGACGACTTGAAAGAGGGAATGTTATTGAATGGAATTGTAACAAATGTGACCAATTTTGGTGCTTTTGTAAATATTGGCATTAAGGAGAATGGACTGATCCATAAATCGCAGCTGGCTGATGTTTATGTTGAAGATCCGTCGCAGTTTATTTCTCTTCATGAGCATGTTGAAGTTCAGGTGGTAGAAATTGACGTGCCTAGAAAACGTGTTGGATTAAAACGAATGAACTAATGAAAACAAAAATGAAGTATCTGTTGCTGTTTGTGATTGCTGCAGGGTTTATGTCTTGCGAACCTTCCACTCAGGAGTTAATCACGGGTAAATGGAAATATGCACGTTTAGAACAAGATGGAAAGCCATTTTTGAGTTCTGATCCGGTTGAAGCAAAACGCATTATCGACAAACATGTTCGGGAGAATCTGGAGTACATAAAAGTAGTTGCCCGATTTCGAGAGAATGCCATGAATGAAATGGACCAGCGATTAAAGGTTTATTTTGAGTTTAAATCCGATTCAACTCTTGTTATTACCGACGAATCGATGGGAGAACCCCTGGTTGAGGAATGGAAGTATGAGATTGATGAAGAAAATCATAAACTTCTTTTAGAAGCTGATAAGCGAAGGTTGGAATACACTTTTAAAGTGAAGGAAGATGTGCTGGAATTCGTAGATGGAACATTGAAGATAGAACTTAAAAAGCAGAAGAACGATTGAATTCATTATATTTAAAAGAATTAATATGAAAACAATGTATAAAGCAATTTTAAGTTTATTGGGTTTGGTGCTAAGTATTTCGCTTAACGCACAAACTTACAAGTCGGGTGATGCCACTTTGGACGCGAATCTAAAAAGTATCACAATTGAAGCCAATAAGGATTTGGTGACATTTAAAGCCAATGTTGTAACCACTTACGGCACATCGCTTACAAATGTGAATTCACTTTTTTCCGTGGGAATGACAGCGGGAGATGTTGTTATTTCGTTTGAAATCATCAAACTGACTAAAAAGCCAATTACAGAAGTAATTCGTGTTTACAAAGTGAGTAAAACGAAAGGTTGGGGTGCAATGGCTAAAGAGTTGGGCATTAAACCAGGTTCAAAGGAGTTTCATGCCATGAAGGCTTCTTGTGGAAAGAACAAGGATAAAGTGAATAAGAAAAAATCAACTCCGGCAAAATCCACTCCGGCTAAAACCACTCCAAAATCTAATGGGAATGGTAAGTCGAATGGTAATGGAAACGGTAAGAAGAAGTAAAAATCTTTATAAGATTTAATGTTTAAGAGGAGCGAGAGTTCCTCTTTTTTTGTTTCAAAAGTCAAAAGTCAAAAGTCAAAAGTCAAAAGTCAAAAGATTTTGCATTTAGACATCTTTGAACTCTTTGATCAGTTTTTCATTTTCCGTACTTTTCAAAAATCCCATCCTTAAATGGTGTCCACAAACACGCCTTCTGATTGGCAGCTTTCAATCCGCTGTTTGTCCAGGAATTACATGTGTACCACATGCTGTACGTTGAATTGGCATCAAAAAAGAAATCGTATTGACTATAAGGGTGTTTTCTAATTCGGCTTAAGGCGACACCATTTTTCTGAAAATTACCATCAACATAAGCACATAGTTTGGCGTATTCCTTTTTTGTGATTTTCAGTTTAATGGTATTGGGGTCCTTTTCATCCGGTTCGGGAAGCTGAACAATATGAACTGCCCCGGTTCCTAAACCAAAAGTGGCTTTCAATGCGGTTCCAATGGTTAGATCATCCCAATTTTTTGTTTTCAAGAAGAAGTTTTTATCGCCCCAACCAATAGCCACCCAATTTCGGGTGCTGTCTTGTTTGAATTCATTTGTCAGCTTTAACGTTTTTCCCCAGTCTTTTTGAGCGTTAACAATTGGAACTACGAAATCAGAATGCACACCATTCGACGTGACATAAACCGTAATTGTTGGATTTGAAGCTGGTTCTCCCGATACAGGAATTCTTGACAAAATCCAGTACGTGAGGAGATACAAGATAATCAAAGCAATAAAGCATTCAATAAACCTGCCGAATCCAATAATTGTAAGTCGAAGCGTTTTCTGGAGCATAGTTCTAAAATAGAAAGAAATTGAATAGTTACATCAGTATTCCGTTCTTCGGAGTTACTGGTTCTGGAATGTCATTCGCTCCAATGATCTGAAGCATATCAATTTCGATAGCTCTCGTGATATTTGTAATCGGAACATCATAAACCAATCCTTGAAACGGATTTTCGGAGTACTCACTGTTTCTTTCCGAGAAATAGAAGATCCAGTTGATAATTGCAGAAAACGGAATCGTTAACCAGATAAAATTTTCGCCTTGTTTTGTCAACTCTGTTATAAGTGCAAACGGAAGCAGAAAGCTGAAAATACGGAGTGAAATCTTCAGCATAAACGAAAACTGTAATGGATACGGGAAGTTTTTGATTCGCTCATTCTTTCCCTGGTCATCTAATAGTTTATTGATTTGATTTTGAAGTTCAAATAAACGGAAATCTTCAATGAAATTATTCGAACGTAGTTCCGCTAGTTTCTTACCTTGATTCCCGAGTAACTGAGTTGCCGGATTCGCAGCGTTTATTACCTGAGTCACTTCGTCTTTGCTAAGAAAGCGTGAAAGATTTTCTTCAAGATTAGTATCGATCGAAAATTCCTGCTGCATTCTTTCACGGAAGTTGTTGTGGTAATCAGCATCGCGTTCCCATGGCTGACGTTTATGTCGTAGATAGAATTTATGTGCATACATCCAGGCAATGTGCCTGTTGACGATGTCGCGTTTTGCGGTTTCAATTTGTTCGGAAGTGATAGTGTTGTCAGTAAGATTCGTGATGTAAGAATTCAACATAATAGCAAACGCACGACTATCATTAACCATGCTTCCATAATTTTTTCTTGCTTCGTAAAGACGATCATATGAGGCGTTGCTTTTGAAACCAAGAAAAAATGCCAGTGCCGTACCAATTAAGGAAACCGGAAGGAATGGAATCGAAATCAATTCCCATTTCGAAAAATAATAGGTACAAACAATAATTGAACTCCAAATCAAATAGACAAGAATTTGATTTCGGGAAAAACTTAACGATAATCGAACTGGATTTCTGAACTCGGTGAACATATCTTATATCTTTTCAGAATTTGAAAATAGGTATCTTTATTAAAACAAGTGAGATGAAAAAGCAATTGATTTTAAGCAGTGGATTGGGGATAATATTTATGTTCCTCGTATTGTCATGTGGTTCTTCCGCAAGTACTAAGGAGAAAGATGAAGATGAGCAAGAGGTTGAATGGATTTCTGAATCTGTAAATTATGCTGATGATTCAACAAATCTGATTGGCTTTGCAGCTTATGACAAGAATTTAAAAGATGCACCAGTAATCTTAATCGTTCCCGAATGGTGGGGATTGAACGATTATGCTAAAAGCAGAGCAAAACAACTTTCTAAGTTGGGTTATTTTGCTTTTGCAGTTGACATCTATGGAGACGGAAAAATTGCAAACAATCCGGATGAGGCAGGAGCAAGTGCAGGCCCGTTTTACGCAAATCCTGCAATGGCGAATGCGCGAATTGAAGCGGCTTTGAAAAAGATCAAAGCTTCTTATCCGCAAGCAGATTTAAAGAATGTGGTAGCCATTGGTTATTGCTTTGGCGGATCGATGGTATTGAATGCTGCTAAATCCGGAATGGATTTTAAAGGAGTCGTCAGTTTTCATGGCGGATTGGCTGGTGTGAAACCTGAGAAAGACAAACTAAAAGCGAAAGTTCTTGTTTGTCATGGTGCATCCGATCAATTTGTTTCTGCTGATGAGGTGTCAACATTTAAAAAAGAAATGGACGCGGCTGGTGCTGATTATGCATTCAAATCTTATCCAAATGCTACACATGCATTTACCAATCCAGATGCTACTGCGAACGGTAAGAAATTCGGTTTACCAATTGCTTACAACAAAAAAGCAGATGAAGACTCCTGGAAAGACTTTATGACGTTTTTAGATAAATTGAAAATGTGACTTTCCGCCGCGGCGGACTCAGTTACAAAGACATAAAGCACAAAGTCAAAAAGAGAGGAAAGTTCGGACGTATATCTAACTTTCCTCTTTTCGCTTTCCTCTTTCCGCTAGTCTTTCTATCTTTGCGTTTCAAATAAAAATTAAACATGGAAATTCCAAAAACGTATGAGCCCCGCTCGGCTGAAGAGCGATGGTATAGCCACTGGATGGCTAAGGGTTACTTTCATTCAGAACCAGATGATCGTGAGCCATTTACCGTCGTCATTCCTCCGCCAAACGTTACTGGAGTTTTACATATGGGGCACATGCTCAACAATACCATTCAGGACGTGTTGGTTCGAAAAGCACGTATGGAAGGTAAAAATGCATGTTGGGTTCCAGGAACTGATCACGCATCAATTGCAACTGAAGCAAAAGTTGTTCAGCGATTGAGAGAGAAGGGAATAAAGAAATCTGATCTTTCTCGTGAAGAATTCTTGAACCATGCTTTCGAATGGAAAGACCAGTATGGGGGAATTATCCTTCAACAATTGAAAAAACTAGGTGCATCTTGCGACTGGGAACGTACAGCATTTACAATGGATCCGGATTATTCTGATTCCGTTATCAATATTTTCATCGACCTTTTCAATAAAGGAAAAATCTACCGTGGAGTACGAATGATCAACTGGGATCCGGAAGCACGCACGGCACTTTCTGATGAAGAGGTAATTCACAAGGAAGTGAATTCAAAATTGTATCATTTACGTTACAAGATTGCGGGATCTGATGATGAGTGGATTACTATTGCAACTACGCGTCCTGAAACAATTTTAGGCGATAGCGCAGTTTGTGTTCACCCGGATGATGAGCGTTATAAACACTTGCACGGAAAACAAGTTATTGTTCCAATCGCGAACAGATCTATTCCAATCATTGCCGATGAATATGTTGAGATGGATTTCGGGACTGGATGTTTGAAGGTTACTCCTGCACACGACGTAAATGATTACGAACTAGGAAAAAAATACAATTTAGAGACGATTGATATTTTCCATGATAACGGAATTGTAAACGAAAATGGTTTGCATTACAACGGGAAAGATCGTTTCGAAGTTCGTAAGGAAATAGCGAAGGAATTGGATGCTAAAGGTTATTTGGTAAAAGTTGAAGATCATATCAACAAAATTGGATTCTCTGAGCGTACAGATTGTGTTATTGAGCCACGTTTGTCGTTGCAATGGTTTGTTGCCATGAAAGAATTGGCGCAGCCCGCTTTGGATAACGTAATGAATGGAAACATTGCTTTTCATCCAGATAAATTCAAGAATACATACCGTCATTGGATGGAAAATGTAAAAGATTGGTGTGTTTCTCGTCAATTATGGTGGGGACACCGAATACCAGCTTGGTATGTAGCTACAGAACAATTTGGAGGTAGGCCTATGATTGCCAAAACAAGAGGAGAAGCATATAAAATTTATTTGGAGAGTGCAAAGGCTGAATATATCAATGATTATATCATAAAGCACAATGTGTTTGATTATCATGAAAAGTTGAGAGTACAGGAAATATACGATGGCTTCACTGCTGATGATTTAGTTCAAGATGAAGATGTACTAGATACATGGTTTTCATCATGGTTATGGCCAATTTCTGTTTTCAAAGGATTGACAGAACCAGGGAATAAAGAAATCAAATATTACTATCCAACAAATGATTTGGTAACAGCTCCTGAAATTATGTTCTTCTGGGTTGCGCGTATGATCATTGCAGGGTACGAGTACATGGGTGAATTGCCGTTCAAGAATGTATATTACACTGGAATTGTTCGCGATAAATTAGGTCGTAAGATGTCTAAATCGCTTGGTAACTCTCCAGATCCAATTGAATTGATTGAGAAGTATGGAGCAGATGGTGTTCGTTTAGGAATGTTGCTTTCTTCTCCCGCAGGAAACGATTTACCTTTCGATTCTAGTCAATGTGAGCAAGGACGAAATTTTACAAACAAGCTTTGGAATGCTTCACGCTTAGTCAAAGGTTGGGAAGTAAAAACGATCGATCAGCCAAAATCTTCAAAAGTTGCGATCGAGTGGTTCAACTCCCGTTTCAATCAGGAATTGGCGAACATCAACGATTTGATGGCGAAGTTCAAGATCTCCGAAGCGTTAATGGCCATTTACAAATTGGTTTGGGATGATTTCTGTGCGTGGTATTTAGAAATGGTAAAACCAGGTTACGAGCAACCAATTGACGCTGCAACTTTGGAGCAGACAATTGTTTTCTTTGAAAAATTGTTGTGTTTGGTTCAACCTTTCACACCGTTTGTCGCAGAAGAATTGTGGCATTTGTTGCGTGAGCGTAAAGATGGCGACGATATTATTATCGCGAAATGGCCTACAGTTGAGATAGTAGATCAGAATATTTTGAAACAATTTGCTACTGCAGAGGAGGTAATTACAAATCTTCGTAACATCCGTAAGCAAAACAACATAGCCAATAAAGTTCGAATTGAGTTGTTCATTAAAAAGAACAACGAAATGGATACCGTTTTTGATTCAGTAATTGTGAAAATGGGGAACCTTTCTCATTTAGATTATGTGGACGAAAAAGTAGTGAATGCGAATGGCTTCCTGGTGAACTCGAATGAGTACTTCGTTCCTTTTGGAGATTCAATTGATCTTACCGCTGAAAAAGCAAAAATGGAAGAAGAACTGACTTACACGAAAGGCTTCCTGAAAAGCGTACAAGGAAAACTAAGCAACGAGAAATTCGTTGGTGGCGCTCCAGCGCAAGTTTTGGAAAACGAACGCAAAAAAGAAGCAGATGCACTTCAAAAGATTGCCGTTTTGGAAGAAAAACTGGCAAGTTTGAATTGATCTTTAGTTAAAGAATAATGAAGAGGCGTTCACTGAGGTGGACGCCTTTTTTTTGTATTTTTCTCGCTAAAAACTAAATAGATACCACTTCTTAAAAATGAATCTTATGAAATCAATGCTACTAACTGCTGTTGTTTGCTTTATGGCGATGGTAAATTGTAACCACCTTTCTGCCCAGGAAATTGAATGGGGAGAAGTTTATAAAAATCGGGATTATGGCATTAAGTACTTCAATGGAAATAATGGTGATTATTTCTGTCTTGGAGATAAAGGACGCCAGCTTCAAAAATTTAATGGTGAAAAACTCATGTGGACCACAGAAGTAGCTGGGATCAAGAAAGGTGTCGCGATTAAAAGGTTTACTTTCGGAGACAATTTTGTCATTATTTATCAAGTTTCAAAAGGTAAAAACATTGCCCTTTATTTACAAATATATGATTCGTTTGGAAAGACATCAGGTGAAGTTATTCCTTGTGGAGGCTATGAATTCGATAAGCGTAAGCCGCGGGTTTCTCAGGTACTTAAATCAGAGAATGGAAAATTCTTTTGTGTGGAGTATTGTATCCCGAATTTATCATATGACGATTCGAATTACGGTTATATGATTTTCAATGAAAATTTTCAAATTTCCTCTGAAGGAATGTGCAAGTTGAACTATGTTAAATCAATTACTCATTTGGCAGGGCATTATTTATCGAATTCCGGGCAATTCTTTTTAACCATGAGGATTGCACCTTCAGCAGAAGCAAAAAAGAAAAATCCGGGTGTTTATAATTATTTCAAAGGCGTTTATTTAAATGGAACTGAAACGCAGGAAATAGGCTCAATTTCGTTTAAAGGATTACTCAATTTCAATATTGTTTCCAGCAATGAAAATGCGATAGAAGTTGTAGGAATGTATGATTTTGAAAATAAAGAGGATGAATTTAACAAAGGAGTATACTATATGAATATTGATTTTCGAGAAGATAAAATTCTTAGTGAAGATTATATGACTTTGTCAGAAGAACAAATAATGTCAAGTTGGACCAAGAAGCATAAAGAAGGGGGATTAGATTACGCGTTTATGGAAACATATACAACGGACTCATGGGGTGTTGAAGAATATGTGCTTAGGAAAAAGGAACTACTTGAAAATAACGAGATGATCTTTTTGTTTGAAGAATACCATTTACATGGTGTTTCAGGTTCAGGTTATTCATATTATTTCAGCAATATTTTGGCCTATAAGGTGAATAGCGCAGGAAAGATTGAATGGTTGAATAAAACTGATAAGAAACAGTGGTCAACTGGGAGTCCATACCTTGGATTTTACAGTTTTTTATCTGCTTCAGGTGAGCTTTTACTTTTGTTTAACGATCACACTAAAAACTATAGCGACGAATCGTTTGAATTTACCAATCCGGATGAACTTTACGTTTCTACCAGTAATGTCTCCGATATTGTTCATACTATTAATGAAAATTGTGTTGCAGTCGTTAAAATAAATTCAGAAACTGGTAAATCGACCAGAAGTAGATTAAAGGATGTTCAAGCCGAAGGGATGTATTTGTTACCAAGTGAATGTCGCACGAATTACTCAGATCATGAGCTTATGATTATGTTAGAAATAAGAACAAACAAGAGAGTTGGTTTCTTGAAGTATTAATTCCTTCATTCGAACAATTTACTAATTTTTCCTGTTTACCTTTCCTATTTTCGCACATTGAAGGGTAAAACCCGGTTTTACTTTTATTTATTGCAATTAACAAATTATGAGATTTATCAAGATTACAGCTTTAACCTTAGCCCTGTTTTTATCTTCTTTTCACGGTTTTTCACAACAAGTTGAATGGAGCGATCTAATGAAGAAAAATGGTTATTATCCAGAATTCTATTATACTGGAGGTAAGAACTTCTATAGTACAGTTGCCAGTGGTGCCTTAGCCAGATCATTTGGAATAAAACATTATTCTGATTTCATGGTTGATGCTGAGGAGAACGTAGAGTTTAAAGTGGAAGGAAAGAAATCCAGAAACGAAGGAACCTGTTTGGTTGGTGATGAAATGGTAGTATTCATGTCTCAGGAACAAAACGATATTCAAAAACTGTATTATCAAAAGTTTGATAAAAGCTGCCAACCACAGATTGCACCAGTTTACTTTGCTGAATATTCCAACGAAAAAGGTAGCAATCGATATACCAGTTTTAATGTTTTTCAATCAGCGAATCGCAAGTTTATTTGTGTGCGTTACAGTATTCCCGGAAAGAAAACAGACACAGAGTCTTTCGGATATAAAATTCTGGATGAATCATTGAACGTTATTAACGAAGGACTTTTTGAACTTCCTTATACAAATGCTCAGGCAAGTATCAGCACATCATTTATTTCTAATTCGGGAGAATATTACCTTGGATTAAGCATTCACAATACAACAGAAAAAGGACGAATCATTGGGAACGCTATCACCAATTATGTCATTTGTCAAATGGACGGAAATGATATGGTGGAACTGAGTTTAATGGATTTGCGAACAGAGATCTTTGATAAAGGAGTTACTGAGTTGAATTTTGCTGAAGATCCAAATGGACTATTGGTGTTCTCAGGATTATGGGGTACAGGTTCCGAAAGAGGAGTTGAAGGTGCTTTCTGTATGAAGATCAACATGGAAAGTAAAGAGTTGGTTTCTGAAGTATTCAACACGTTTGAGAAAGATTTTATTACAGCAACCTGGACGGATAAACAAAAAAAGAAAGCTCAGAAAAAGGAGGACAAAGGGAAAGGTTCTCCTGAGTTCTACAACTATGAAATGCGTGAGTTGAAATGTTTGTCTGATGGAAGTGTGTTAGTTGCCTTGGAGCAGTTTTTTATTCGTGTTACTTCATATACAGATTCTAAAGGAGTTACGCATACAACAACACATTACTACTACAATGACGTAATTGTTTACAAAGTAACTAAGGATAATGAATTTGAATGGGTACAACGTATTCGTAAGTTCCAGCATTCTACAAATGACGGTGGATACATTCTTGGAATCGGCGGATACTTTACAGATGATCAATATGTAGTTTTCTTTAATGATAACCAGGAGAACTACGATGAATCAGGACAGTATATGGTGGAAGATTCTGAAAAATTGAACTCTACAAGATCATCGAAAAGTAAGAATTGTGTTGCCAAAGCAACTATTGATTTGAGTAACGGAAATCAGGAACGTGTGATGTTTACCACTCGTGAGGAAACAGACGCTTACTGTATTCCAAAAAGATTTGCGAATGACGAAGTGAATAAAACACTTTTACTTTATTTCCAAACAAGAAAGAAAGAGAAATTCGGTTTATTGAGATATTAATAAAAATTATCGTGAAAAATGAACGCCCTTGATAAAATAGTCAAGGGTGTTTTACTTTCAGGATAAGTGCAATTGAAAAAATCTAACGAATGAATACAATATCTAAATTGACAGTTTGTTTAACCTTGATTGCTTTTGGAAAAGTAAATGCGCAGGAGGTCAAAGCAATGCCATTTGCAAAAACCGAATCAAAAGGATATCCAGTATTATATACTGTTAATGAAAACAGTGCTTACACGGTTACGCGTGACCGTTTTGGGAAAAGATATGTCTATCACTACACCAATCTGATTCAGGACGCAGAAGTTGCATGTGAACCAAAGGTTGGGAAAAACGATGCGAGTATTAATCAAACATTGGTATTGAACGGCAGGCTCACAATGTTTATGTACGTGGCTAAAGGTAAAGCCAGAAAGTTGTTTATCAGAACTTATAATGAAGCACATGTGCCAACCGACAGTGAAACTCCAATTGCCGAGTACGAAACTAACGAAGATGCATCAGGCATACATACGTTTAATATTACTCAATCTAAAAACAATGAATTTATAGCGGTTGAATTTGAGGATGCTGATGCCGGTTCTGGAAAGGCCAGAGTTGGCGTTGTGATTCTTGACAGTAATTTGAAGGTTGTCTCCAGATCAATGCATTTAACACAGTACATTCCGAACGAGTTCAAAATTATTTCACGCCATTTATCGAATTCTGGAGAATACTATCAGGGAACCAATGTTTACAATGTTAGAGACAGTGGTAGAGATCTTTATCGGGAATCTTTAAAGGAAACATGTATTACGAAGTTTAGTTCAACCGGTAACACTACACTTAGTTTGAAGGATATGAATTTAGACCTTAACGGTAGAATGATCGCTGACATGGAATTGAATGCTGATTTGAGAAATGAATTAATTTGTTCGGGTGTTTATGGTGTTAAAGAGCAGGCTGGACTTTTCTTCTTCCAATTTGATTTTGATTCACAAACAGTGATGAAACAAACCTGTCATGATCTTCAACCTGGAGCTTTCGACTCGAGATGGGTTGATATGGGAATCCATCAATTTAGTCGTAACCATAATTATCAGCATTTTTTTCACACGGTTGATGTTTTTGAAACAGCGGATAAAGGTTTATGTTTTGTTCTTGAACAGCAAGAGCTGGCGATCTCAATTGATACTCCTGTGCACTACTTTTCGGACCTGATTATTTATCTGATTAATGAGAACGGTGATGTTTCCTGGGCGTCAAGTGCAGACAAATTTCTACCGGTTGAACCAGGTGATAAATATGCTGGAGGTGTTGCCTCATACCATACGGAAAAGGAGTTTGTATTCTTCTTCAACGATCAGGAACAAAATTACACACCTAACAATGAATACAACAAAACTGATGGTGAAGTTGCATATGGGGTTATTCCGAAAAATGCTGTGGCTAGAGCTAGTGTAAACTTGAAGACAGGTGAAATCAAACGAAACCGGTTAGTTGTTTTGGGTGAAGAGAAACAGGATAAAATTTGTTTCATTCCTGGTTCTACTCTCGTGAATTACGAAACCGAAGAAATTATGATTCACTTGTATAAGATTGGAATGGAAAGTTTTGGAACCTTAAAGTTCTAGAAGCCTTTTGATTGAAATTAAAAACGTCCATCTCGCATGCGGGATGGACGTTTTACCTAACACTACTACTATTATGGAAAGTTAGTCCGCAATTACACGGACAGATGAATACATGTTATAGAATTGTTGATTGCGCTTTCTTAAGTAATCGAAATAGCGATCAAAACTCATTAATAATATGTGTTCAATATCTTTTAAGATCTTTTCTAAGCTGTGCAACGGATGGCTTAAAAAATGATTTAATGCGTTATGATTGTTTGCCAGTAAATCTAATTGCGCCACTTTTAATGAGAACCTTGAAAACGCTCCTCTAAACTCGGGAACATTTTCCCAAACATCATGATTCTGGATACAAATAGCTTCGATTCTTCGATAGGTATTTAGTGTGTTTTCGCTAACGCTGTTCATGGTGAGTGTATTTGATATTTACTATTCGTTTCTTTCCTCAATAACGCTACAAAAACTTGAAAGTTGTAATTAAAAACCGACTAAAATTTAAACTGTAGCTTTTATAGATTGAATGGTAATTTTTTAGCATTTGCTGTATTTCTGTTGCACAAAGTCAAGTCCATTTTTTGTTGTATTATTGACTATTTACAGACGTTCAAATGATTTTCTATAAGTACATATTCTGTTTTGTTATGTTTTTTTTGAGTTCAATTTGTTTGTTCTCACAGAACCTGCAAATAAGTGAATTGGAGGCTGACAAAGGAATTCTTCAAAATGTTTTGATCAAGGATTCTAGTCGATTTGTCATAGTTACAACTGAGTTACAAGGTGTGAAAGAGTACCGTTTTCTAAAAAGCTATTCGCAGTTGACATTATTGGCAAAGCAGCGACTTCCGGATAAATTCAATGAGAATTGGATTGATTACAAAAGTTTTGCATTTATCAGTGATACCTTGTCGGTATTCTTTTGCGTGCGAAATACAGAAACGTTTGATTATTATGTTCAACAATACGATTCACTTTGCCTGGCGGTTGATGATGCAAAATTGATTGTCTCCGTCCCACGATTTTCAAACAAAAGCTGGGAAAACGGAAATGTTCTGGTTTCTCCTGATGGATCAAACTACATTATTTATCAGTTGTTTACTGAGCAAGGTTCTCAGATCAAATCATTAAGCTATATGCAGTTTTCTGGCTCAAATGCGCTAATTTCTGATGGGGAGATACAAGGAGTCAAAAAAGCAACCGATGTCAGTTTTGAAGACGTTTGGCTCACTAACAATGGAAAAATTATAGTTTCTGAGTATGTTCTACTTGATAAAGTACTAAATGAACGAAAAAGTAATCGTCGAATGGATGCCGTTCGATTACATGTTATTCAAAAGAACGCTTCAAATGTAATAACGCTTCTACCGCCAGGAAATGAATATTTAACTAAAATCAAGTGCGTATTTGATGATCATTCAATTTCTGGACTTGGTGTTTACTGCACAGAGAAGGATCATTTTAGCGGACTGTTTTCTTTTTCGGTGTCAGATACCATTTCAAGTGACGTTGTTGTAAAACTTTTGCCTCGTGAACAATCGGTTGAGTTGACCGAACTTGATTTGCGCTTTTCGAATAGGCATCAAAAAACAATTAAAAGTAAAAAGTACGTTTGCAAGGATATGAAGTTGTTGGAAACGTTTTATCACAAAGATTCTCTTATTTATGTGTGGGAACGAGTTGCAACAATCGTTCATAAAAATACTGAATCGTACTTGTCTACAGATTTATTACTTGTAAAAGTGCATAATGATTCGATTATCAGCTGTGTGGTACTTCCTAAAAGTACTACGTCCAATTTCGGTAATGCACAGAATATTATGAGTTCTGTAAGACAATCTAAGGAAAATGAATTGGTCTTTTATTTCAATGATTACACTGATTTATATACTGCTGCAGGAGAATACGTTTCAGATAGTCCAAAGCTGAAAAGAGATCGACTAATTAAACCAGCATTTGGAGTGATTGAAGTCAGGTATAATTTAGACAACAAAAGTTACGAACGTAAAATGCTCTTTGACAGAACAGTTTTTGAATTAACTGCAGCTCCTATTTTCTGGAAAACGATTGACACGAATAAAATGCTCTTGCAATTTTCAACTTATCGAAACTACCGTTTTGCTTATTGGAGTTTTTAGCTATTCTGAAACTACTTCAAATTTTTCACTGATCGACCTACCTTGTTCATCTACAATAGTAATTGTGTGAATCCCTTTACTGGTAAGAATTCCCATCTGATGGATCTCTACTGTTGTACCTAAAAACACATCATCTAAATGCCAAAATAATGTGGAGTTTCCATTTCTATGAGAAACTTCGAAAATCGTTTTTCCACGTAATCCATTGATTTCCTTTGGAATGTGAATTTGAGTATTTGGCTTTGGATAAATGAAGCCCATTTGCCTTTCCGAGTTTCCAACACATCTTGGGTCGAATGGTGGTGGCGAAACATATTCCGGATGTGATGCTTTATAGTACCTTTCCATTAAAGGTGGAAGCATAAACCATGAAACATGTTTCATTTCATTCGGTGAAAGAATGGAAGAGTTTACTCTAAAACTGTTATCCCTATTCATATGAATCATTTGATGAAATGAACAAACTGGTGCTCCCAGACAATTTCGTGGAATGCGTTGTTTTTTTGTCTTCTCACAAAACCGTGATGCAATATTCCCACTTATGGAACAAACATCTGCTTTAACCATTTGGTTTTCAGGTGCTGTGAACCAGCGATTGCTTTTAGTCAACTTTCGAAAAATGGAAAAGAGCAGAGGAGCAGCTGCTTTCACCCCTGTTAAACCTGGTTGTCCTTCTCCGCTCGCATTTCCAACCCAAATACTGACTACATATTTTGGCGTTATACCAACAGCCCACGCATCTCTTAAACCAAAACTGGTTCCTGTTTTCCATGCAATTTTTTCAGCCGATTCGAATGCTTTCCAATTGTTATCTTCGTCCGGACGAGAAACTTCGGTTAATGAGTTGAACATGGAATAAGCACAAGCTGCATTTTCATATGTCGCTAATTTCTTTCCATTCGTTTCCTTATTGAAATGAAGCTGAATGGGCTGCTTGTTCAGGGTTGATGAAGCCAAAGAATTGTAACATGAATTGATTTCCCAGCTACTTGCTTCACCACCGCCTAAAATCAATGAAAGGCCGTAATGCTGAGCGTTTTTATTCATTTTATGAAAGCCCAATCGTTTTAGATCGTTGTGGAATTTTGAAAGTCCGTATTCTCTGAGTAAGTAAACCATTGGAATATTTAAGCTCTTGCAAAGTGCTTTATTTGCTGAAATTGCTCCCTGGTACTGTCTGCTAAAGTTGTTTGGACTAAAATTCCCGAATTTGGAGGGGACATCCGGAAGCAATTGCTCTGGAGTAATAATTCCCTGTTCCATGGCTTTCATGTAAAGTAAAGGTTTCAAAACGCTTCCCGGACTCCGAGCTGCTTGAATACAGTCTACATCTGCCGCCTGCGAATCGTCCTCATTTTCAATGTTAGCAACGTACGCCAAAACCTCTCCTGTTTCTACCGAGCTAATCAAAATGGAACCGTTATGGATTCCTTGTTCGTCGAGATTGGAGATGTAATTGTTCAACTCTTCATTGGCCATGTCCTGATATTCTGAAACCAAGGTGCTTTGAATGCGTTGATCCTTCTCATATTTGATACAGCGTTGCAAAAGATGTGGAGCCTTTTGTGGCAGTGGTAGCGGTTTGTTAGGTAATGTTTCTTCAATAGACGTGAGATAAGTGATCTTATCTATGAACTCATTTTCAAACAAGTCTTTTAATAGTCGATTGCGTTTTGCCAATAATTTATCATGATTCTTCCCCGGATAGATTAACCCCGGAGCATTCGGTAGCACAGCCAGGGTGGCACTCTCTGCCCAGCTCAGTTTTTCAGGACTTCTGCCAAAATAGCGCCATGACGCGGCTTCAATTCCTACTACATTATTCCCAAACGGCGCATGCGCGCTGTACATGTTCATGATTTCGTCTTTGCTATAATGCAATTCGACCCGCGTAGCCATTACCAATTCACTCATCTTTTCGAAGTAAGTTCTTGGAGGATTTTTCCGCATTAAGCGAACAACTTGCTGGGTAATTGTACTTCCGCCTGATTTGATCTCGCCACTGCTGATGTTGAGTTTAAATGCACGTAAGATTCCTTTTGTGCTAAATCCAATATGCGTTCTGAATTGCTTGTCTTCAAAACGTGTGATGCAAACGCGCAATTTATAAGGTGTATTCCCGCTTGGTGGAAAACGCCATTGTCCGTCACTGGCAATATGTGCACCCAATAATTCATTCTCACTGCTCATCAAGATGGTGGAGTAATTTTCATCGAACGGTTTTTCGGGCAAGGAAAAAATATACCACACAAAGACAAATAGGAAAAGCCATTTGCGGATCATCTTCTTGTTTCTCTTATAAAATGCCCAACGTTTGCTAATCATTTCCGTTCATTTTAGATGAAATCTAAGCCGAGATTTTGGTCAGTTTTTACAAGAATTATTATTCGTTAGTTCGAAGCAATTATTCGTTCCATTCGAATTATTATTCAAAACCGGAATTTTGGCGCTAAATCTATGCTTTTCATTACTTTCGTTTAGTTCAATAAACGGACAAAATGCAACGGATTTATCGACTTATTTGTTTACTGCTTTTTCTGACTTTGGGAGCTTCTGCTTCTTTTTCTCAGTCGGCCAGTTTCCGTAATTTTTCGATAGATGATGGACTCGCGCAGTCACAGATTTATGCCGTTCTTCAGGATCATAAAGGTTATTTGTGGTTAGGAACACGTGGCGGCGGTTTATCTCGTTTTGATGGACGAACTTTTTATACGTTTTCAGAACAACAGGGAATAAGCAGTAATTACATCTCGTCGCTTTTTCAGGATGAGCAACACAATATTTGGATTGGAACGGCTAATGGATTAACGGTTTATAACGGGTCTAAATTCAAGAAAATCCCAACAGCAGATCGACGCTCTAATCTGGCAATTACGGGAATTACTCAAGGAAAAAATGAGCAGTTGTTTTGCGCAACGAATCACGGGTTGTATGAATTGGTTGATGGGAAATTACAACAAAAGACACTTCCGAAGATTAATAAAGACATCTCCATTTATGCGATCTATTACTCGTCTAATTCCTTGTTTTTAGGGACAGGCGAAGGTTTGTATGAATACCATTTCAAAACAAAATCAACCATTTATCACGGGGCCAAAGCCAAAGTGATGAAAAACGCCATTACCAAAATTGAGAAAGACCAAAAGGGAAGATTGTTGATCGGAACCTATGGCGATGGAATGTATTGCTATGACTGGAAAATGTACTATCGTTTGGATTTGCATTTGGAATTGTACAAGGAAACCGTTTTCGATTTTTATTGTGAAGGAGATAAGATTTGGATAGCCACTCTGGCTCAGGGGTTGGTGGAATACAATACCACAACCGGGAAATTTACAACGTACTCACAAGCTAACGGATTAGCAAATAATCATGTTCGCGCAATTATCAAAGACCGATGCGGTGATTTGTGGCTTGGAACTTCCGGTGGTGGATTAAGTCAACTTTCTAAAAAGCTGTTCTCACATTACACTACAACTTCTGGCTTGGGAGGAAATTTTGTTTATTCCATTTATCGCGATTCCAAAAACCAGTTGTGGATGGGAACTGCGCAAAACGGTGTCAGTGTAATGCAAAATGGAATCATTCGGCAATTCAACAAGGAAAACGGATTTGAAGCCATAAAAGTGAAAGCCATTGTTGAAGGTGAGAATGGAAAAATGTATTTCGGAACAGAAGGTCAGGGAATTGGAATTCTGGAGGACGGAAAATTTCACTGGATGAAAGGAACAACACGTTTCTATATAAAGCAAATGGTTCGTGATAAGAACGGAATTATCTGGGTGGCTTCTGTAGGAAACGGTTTATTGCGAATCGATTCGAAAGTTCCTGAAGAGCAAATGACACAAATTATGACCAGACAAGGTTGTCTGGACACCCGTTTGACAACCGTTCACGTTGATTCAAGAGGAATGATTTGGTACGGATCAGAAACGAAGGGAGTTGGTTGTTACAGTCCTCAAACGGAGAAACACGTTTGGATTACTCAGGAAAAAGGTTTGGTCTCCAATACTATCCGAACAATAACAAGTGACCATTCAGGGAGAATTTGGGTAGGAACTGCCGGTTTTGGAATTATGGCAATTGATGCGAAAACCTTCAAAGTTTTAAAGAACATTACGATCAAAGACGGACTTCATTCCTCAAATATCTATTGTATGATTTTCGACCAGAAAAACAATTTGTTGGTTGGAACGGAATCAGGATTGAATCAATTGACTTTCGACAAGAACCTGAATGTAAAACGCGCTGTAAATTATAATAGAGGCGAAGGTTTTCTGGGCGTGGAAACGTGTCAAAATAGTATTTGGAAAGACCCAGACGGTAAAATTTGGATTGGAACTGTAAATGGAGTTACGGCTTACAACTCCGAAAACAGACAAGTGAACAAAATTTCTCCGATCCTGAATTTGGTGGATGTGCAATTGTTCTACCAATCGCTTCGAAAAACTGGATATAAGGATCATGTTCTTCCGTGGGGAGTTTTTGAAGGTTTGGATTTGCCGTATGATCAGAATCATTTGAGTTTTGTTTTCAAAGGAATCAATCTCCGTAATCCGGAAGCGGTGGAATATTCCTGGAAAATGGAAGGGTTTGATGAATCATGGTCACCATGGACAAAGGATCAACGTATTACGTATTCCAATTTACCTTCCGGAACGTTTTCCTTTTTGGTAAGATCGCGAAATGAGGATGGTGTTTATTCCAAAGAGCCTTTGCGCTTTGAAATCACGGTTTCGACTCCGTATTGGCGTACGACTTGGTTTTATGTTCTATTGGTGATTGGTGTTTTGACGATCATTATTCTGGCATTTAGAGTTCAATCAAAACGATTTAAGGAGAAAGCCAGAAAAGCACAAGAACAAGCTGAGTTGGAGAAGAACTTAGTGGAATTAGAACAAAAAGCGCTTCGATTACAAATGAATCCGCATTTCATTTTCAACGCATTGAATTCCATTCAAGGATTAATTGGAACAGAGAACGAAACCAAAGCACGTTATTACCTTGCGAAGTTTTCCAGATTAATGCGACAAATTCTGGATAACTCGCGTAAGTCCGTAATTACGTTGGAAGAAGAAATTGCCACTTTGGAAAATTACCTGTTAGTGGAACAATTCTGTACCGGTGATCGTTTTGAATATGAAATCACGACCAACTTAATGACGGAAGCCAATTACGTGGAAATTCCACCAATGCTCGTTCAACCTTTTGTTGAAAACGCCATTAAGCACGGATTCCGCTTTTCACCTGAAGAACAACGAAAAGGAAAGATCACTGTTCATTTTGAAGAGCAGCAAGATGGAATTCAGTGCACAATTGCAGATAATGGAATTGGAAGAAAAGCTTCAGGACAATTGAAGACATTTGAAGAAACACCGAAACACGAGTCGAAAGGATTGACTGTAACGGAGGAGCGACTTCATTTATTGGGCGATGGTCAGCGAATTGAAATAATTGATTTGTTCAACAGCGAAAATGAAGGCTGTGGAACACAAATAAACCTGTTTATACCTTTCTGAAATGATAAAAGCGGTATTGATTGACGATATAGAACAAGCACGAGTAACCTTCAAAAAAGATCTGGAAGTTTATGCTCCCGACATTGAAGTAATCGGAGAAGCATCTGGTGTGGTAGAAGGTGCTAAGTTGTTGAAACAAGTTCAACCGGATATTGTATTTCTGGACATTCAAATGCAAGATGGAACAGGTTTCGATTTACTGGATATTCTCACGGAAATTCCGTTCAAGATCATTTTCATTACGGCAAGTGATGCGCATGCAATAAAGGCATTCCGTTATGCTGCTATTGATTATTTGGTAAAACCTGTAGATCCGGATGAATTGGTTCAGGCTTTGGATAAATTTAGAAAAGAAGACAAGAACGAAACCGACAATTACAAGTTGTTGAATGAATCATTGAAGCAAGGAAGCTTGAAACAAGAGCGCTTGGCTTTACATGCACAGGACAAGATTCACATTGTTCAGATTTCAGATATTATTCGCTGTGAAAGCAGCGTGAACTATACCGAATTCTTCTTCAAGAATGCAAAACGTATTCTTGTTTCCAGAACATTGAAAGATTTCGAAGATATTCTTTCCGATCAAGGATTTTACCGTGTACATCAATCACATTTGGTGAATACCAAAATGATCCAGGAGTTTGTGAAAACAGAAGGCGGGCATTTGATTATGACCGATGGAAAAATGATTCCCGTTTCTACAAGAAAGCGCGCTGATGTGGTGAAGATGTTGGAGACGCTATAAATAAGTTAAAAGCGAAAAGTTAAAAGAGGAAGAAGTAGGCTTCAGTCTCTCCCCTTGAGGGGAGATTAAGAGGGGTGGTGTTCTTCGTTATACAATTCATTATTTTACCACCCTCCTCCGTCCTCCCTCAAAGGAGGATTAGTTCATGTTTCCTGTTTCCGTTTTTGTAAAAAAAAACTGCGCCGACTCCGAAAAATCAGCGCAGTACCTAAAACTCAAAGTAGGTGTTTGGTTATTTTACTTCTTAGTTCTGGTTGATTGGGGATTGAACAATTTCTTTGATTTCTTCATGAGTAAGTCTCCGCCCTTGACCACTTTCACCCAACTTCCTTTGGATTGTGATCGAACAGAATTGTCGTACATGGCTTCTGCGTAAATTCCAGGCAGATAGTAAGTTCCCAAGTAAGAAGCATTCACTTGAATATTGAAATTCTTGCTTTGTCCGGGATTGAGGTTGAAATAGGAGTAAACCCTGTCGTCACGAATGTCTTGGTATTCTGCAGTACTTCCTGAATTTTCATCTGAGACATTTGCACTCATGATTTCCCAACCTGAGGGCAGAATTTGACTCAAGGCCATTTCTTTGTACATCAACTTACTTGGGTTTGTCAATTGAACTGTAATGTAGAAATCGGTCCCCTGAACAATCTCGGCTGGGTTCAGTTTTGAGCCATTCATGTTCTTGTAGTAAACGAACATCTTTAGTTTTTTATCCAGTTTCTTTTCCTTTCCAATTCTTGGAATCTTTGAAGTGGTAAGGGAAACATAAATGGTGTTTGATGAGGTATTTTGAATGGTTACTTTTTTCTTTTTACCCCAATCGGATTCTCCATATTGTTTGTTGATGACAGGTTTCTTCGAATCGATGTTTTCGCCGTTCACCTTCAGTTGAAGTCCAGACAATTTTGATGAACTAGATGTCATCGCAATCAATCCGTAAGAGGTTTCCTGCGTGCTCAACCAATTTTTGGAAGACAAGACTTCAGATACTTTTTTGCGAAGAGTTGCTGATTTACCAGGTTGGATGAGGTTCGTCATTTCCAAAATCATGCATTCATCTCTGAAATCGGAGCCAAAGCTGTAGGAGAATTCTCTGTACTTATTGACAGTTGTAGAAGTTCCTGAAACCAGTTTCTTCGCAATGTCTTTTTGTCCCGCTAAATGATATGCACCTGCCAAACGCCATTTTGCGACGTTCGATAAGTTGTCAATTTCCTTCATTCGGTTCATTGCGCCTAATTCCGGAGAACCTGCTAAAGCTAAGGTGTACAAACGATAAGCTTGTGTCAATTCATTCGTTGCTTCGTCGTAATCGTGAACAGTTCCTTTTGTACTGCTCCAGTTATTCGCCATATCTTTTTGGAATGCAAGCCATTTGCTTTTCATCTCACTGGAAACGGAGTAGCCTCTTAATTCAGCTTCGATCATAAAATGTCCAGCGTAGTTTGTTCCCCATTCACTTTCATCTGTTTTTCCTGGCCAATAGGCAAATCCTCCTTGATAATTCTGGAAACTTCTATATCTGTTCAAAGCGATATTGATGTTTTTAACCATTTGTTCCTGATCCTTCGCTGGTAAATTCATTACATCTTGCGCCAGTAATTGTGGGAAAACGGCAGAAGTGGTTTGTTCAATACAACCATGAGGATAACAAATCAGTTCATCCATTCGCTGCGCAAAATTGATAGGTTCAACCGAACTGGCTTCTATCAGGAATTTGTGGGTTCCGGCATAACCATCCGCAACCACAGACATATTCACACTTTCTCCTGGTCGTAATTTTTTCATTGTTGTCTCGCGAACAACGGGATTCGCAGATCGCACATCTACTTCAAATTCCTGAACTGCTCTTTCCGAACCAGATTCTGCAACAATTTTGATCTTAGCTATTCCTAATTTATCAGCAACCTTCAGTTCAAAGTTCACCAACTCGTCACCAATTTCTACAAAGGAGAGTTGCTGACTATTTCCACCCTTGATTTGAAGGAAATCATTTGTAGTAACCGTAACTTTTACATTTTTGACATTCTTCTCCATTGCAAAAACATCAATGGGCAATTGAATGGTTTCTGTTGGTCCCAATACACGAGGCAAGGTTCCAAGAATCATCAAAGGCTTTTTAATTTGAACGGTACTTTCTGCAGAACCGAAGCAATCATCGTTGTGAGCAACCACCATTACACGAACGGAGCCAATGTAAGTTGGAAGAGCGATTTCATGTGTTTGTGTGCTACCAGCTGGCAAATAGAAAGGTCCGATGAAGTGAACCATTGGCTTGAAACGATTGGCTTTTGGTCCGGCACCATCGTTGGCAGAACCATCACCACCAATACTGATCATTTTGTTCAGTTGTCCACCAAAAGCGCCAATTACATCGTCATACATATCCCAGGTTTCTACTCCAAGTGCTTCTTTCGAATAGAATTTACTCCATGGATTCGGTGTTTTGAATCGCGTTAAATCGAGCAGTCCATCATCAACAATGGCAACAGTGTATGTCATTGCTTTTCCAGTTGATTCCGAAACGGTTATTTTTTCTGTCGTCTCTGGTTTCCAGGTTTTATCGGTCGTGATTTTTGGTTCCAAATGTGTTTCGGGATCATCCACCATGATTGGCATAATTCCGTACATACGAATTGGCAAGTCGTTTACTGTTGAACTGTGCGGCTGTAGTAATGAAATATGTATGTACACATTCGGAGTCATTTCTGCAGTTGTATTGAAGGTAAACACCGTTTCTCCTTTTTGTGTTTCTATCCAGAATTTCTTCAGGATTTTCTTTTGCGATTCGATGGAAACCAATGCTCTTCCTGATGAAGCTGTGGGCATACTTACTTTCACTTCTTCTCCTTTTTGATACACTTTCTTATCTGTTGAAAAGTTCAACATCGAAGCAAAAGAGTTGTTACTCTGGTTTCCACGACTCCAATATGGTTGGTCGATGACGATGGTTTCACCTGTTTGGTGTTGACCACGTTCATCTGTTACAGTAATCAGGAAACGTCCATATTGTTCTTCGGGAATGCCGAAGTTGAAAGCACTCTTTCCAGTGGAAGTGATGATTGTTGAATCGAAAACCACCATGTTCCCGTTTCTGGAAATGAAATCCGTGAAATCATCTTCACCAGCTTCATACCACCAGCGCCATTCCATTCTGTAAATGCGAACTTTGAGTTTTTTCTGTTGAGTACAGATTTTTCCGTTCACATCGGTAATAACCAATGGAAAGGCATGTTTTTGACCAGAGATCAAACTGTTGTCTGCTTCTTTCTTCGGTATTTTGATTCCCACGTAATGGTTATACGGCGAATAATTTTCCGTGAAACGATCAATAGAGTAGTTGCCACTTTTTTCAAAAATGCGAGTGGTGTAAGTTGCTTTCAGGATTCCGGGAGCATTGCTGATATTGGGAATCATACATTCGAAATCTGTTTTACCTTCTGAGTCGAGTTTTGAATCGAAGAGAACCGTTGGCATACTGGACAATTGTTTGATCGGCGAATCGAAAACATAATCTTTGAAGCCATCGATTACTGTTTTTTGTGCGTGTAATTCCACTTCAACCTTCGCTTCCAGTTCCCTTGCGGGCGCTCCATGCAGCCATCTCGATTTCAAAACTGCATTACTATCTGCAAAAGCACTTTTTGGAAGTTTCAGATCGATCTTCAATCGATTCGGTTTAATGGTTTCTATTCGCAGCGATTTTGTGAATTCTCTTGATCCGACAGTAGCGGTAACTGTATACATTCCTGTTGGAGCGTAAACCTCGGTAGCTGTTCTGAACAAATAGTGACCATTAAGGGATTTTGTAGTTGTAAGTGTTGAAACTTCAGTTCCCGATTCGTTGGTGAGACTAAATGTTACAGGATGATTTGCTGGAAGCTTCTTTTCCAAATCGCGTAAAATGAAGTTGACAAAAATGGAATCTCCCGGTCGCCAAACACCTCTTTCGCCATAGAGAAAACCCTGAATTCCTGCTTCGTTTGCTTCACCTTCTACATCAAACTCACTGGTGGAATTAGCGTGCATATTACTTACTTTCAGGTAACCTCGCTGTCTCCCATGTTTTGCTACCATCAAAAATGGTTTGCGTGAAAAATTGGTTTGGAGCATTCCTTGAGAATCAGTATTTCCAGATGAGATTACTTGCTTTTGGAAATCGTAGAATGTCACATTCACATCGGAAATGGGAACAGTTGTATTCATATCTGTAATGAAGGTGTGTCCCGTTTTGAAGCTATCCATTTTAAAGATGATTCCGAGGTTTGAAGCCAGAATATTGGTCGAAATTGCTTTTCCGTAGTAATAATCGTCACTGCACGGAGAATCTTCATTGTCGTAACCACCCCAAGAAGCGTAACCGTCGTCCCAATCGTCCATGTGCCAGGTGTATTCGCTCCATTCTTCGTCCTCTTCGGATTGTTCAGAGTTTTCAGTTTCTAAAGGACAATCACAATAGGTGTCTTTTTTATCGAACTTGAGTGAAATTCGATATATCGCTCCCGGTTCCGGTTTAATGAAATGTTCCAGATTCAGAACGTTTGTGGTCCAATTGGCTTTATCTTTTTTTGGAATATCGAGGTCAATATTCTTCTCATAGATCTTCTTCCCAAAACGGAAGATGGCGTCAGAACCATCCAAGTCGTTCACTTGAAGAAAGTGATGCACATTTTCTTCGTAGACTTTAATTACCCGAACGGTTACAGATTTTAATCCCAAGCTTTCAAAAGGAAAGATCAAGCCTTTAGAGTCGGGGAGGATACTCCCTTCCCCCAGCATTCGCAATTGCGGACCAGGGAGCATGAAGGTGATGTTTTTAGTGACAGCATTCTCCGCTTTAATGCCTTTATGATTTCGAACTCCAGTGTGAATGTGTAGAGGTTTTGTTCCTTCGATATTGTGAGGAAGATAAACGGTAACCTGATTGTAATAAACCGAAAACGTTTCGCCTTCAATTCCTTCGATGTCAATCAAACCTTTCAAATCCTGATTGACTTGAAGTGCTTCAGAAAAGGTGAGTACAACGGATTGTTCTTTTTCGTTCTTCACATCAAAACTCACCAAACTGAAATCATGAAGAGAAGCAATTTCTATATGTTTTGAACCCTTTGAAGCTGAATTGATAGGTTCTCCATTCCAGGAAAGTTCCAATGTTCTTGATTTCTGTCCACGTTTTAGACTATCAATTCTAAATGAATAGGAATTACCATTGTAACCTTCGTTAATCGTAATGGCTTGTGATTTTCCCTGGTATTTTGCCTTTAGAACATCTTTTAACTTGGATGTGTCACAATAATCACTCAATGAAATGGTTCCGTCTACGTAATACCATTCGGTGTTGTACGAATCGTATTCCATAGCATAAACGTCATCTACAGTGATTTTTTGTGGAATTGTAGCAAACTGAAATACAAACTCTTCATAGCCACTTTCTACTTTTGCTACCTTTTCTAAATCCATAGTAACAGTATACAATTGTCCGGATTGAAGTCGGTTCTTCGGTTCAAAAGTAATAGTGCGTTCATCTGTCCAACTCGCTTTTCCTTCAATGGCAGGACTTATTTCCAGAATCTCGTTCAGGATCTTATTGTCCATATTGGATTTAAGCTCCAATTCATCAATAAGGCTAGAATCCATTTCATCCCTCAATTCAATGGTGATGTTTTCGACATTTGAAATAACACCGTAAGTGTAGCCAGCAACCCATTTTTGGTACTTCGGATCAACAGAAACGAGTGTTTGATTCTGCTTGCAGCTGTAAAAGAGAGTAGCGGAAACGCAAATGATTAATAAGATAATACGATACATGACTTTGAGTTTGAATCAAAGGTGTAGCAATGCTGAAGAATAAAGCGTGTTGTTTTAGGAGTCGAAATCAGGTTTTGATTATTCGTGGTCGAATGGAAATTATTTGATTTTTCGCTTGTATTTCGTAGTATTGTTTCAATTACAACTTATGAAATATTTCTTCCTCCTAATAATACCAGTTCTTTTGATTTCCTGTAAAAAGGATAATCCGCTTCCGCCACCAGAACCAGTTGTGGACTACCAATTAATTCATTCAGGTTTAATAGACGGTGTTCCGTATTCTCTGGACACCAATTCCACTTCCCCGATCATTTTCAAATCTTACATTATTGACGATTTTCTATACCGCTGGGTAAATGTTCGTGTTTGGACTGCCGGTGACAAGTTTGATGTGGATTCGGTTGCGACTGACGCTTACGCATTTAATATTGAAGTGGTTGTTCAGTACAGTTATTCTGAATTGGACAATGATGGAGAAATGCCTGAATTGACAGCTTCAAAATTGGCAGCAGCAATTAATAATGGTGACTTTGAATGGAATGATGATGAAGAAATGAAGATGTTGAGTATGTTCGTTCATCATGGTGAATATTGGACAGGGATGTACGGTGGAAACGATTTCGTAATTACAAACCCACAGGTACATGCAACGGCTATTGGAACACAATCGATCCAAATTACTGGAAGCGTTGATAGTTTAATGATAGATAATACTCCGATGTTTGCTAACAATATCAATTTCAATTACACTATTCCTGTTCCACAATAGGCGAATTCATTAACTTTGCCGCAGGAAATCTGTTCAGAGATTGAAATGTCTTGCTTTGATTTCTCGAGAAATAGCGATTATGATACATTATATAAAGAAGAAATTAGCGCAACGCAAACAAGCTAAGCATGGTGTTGTGGAGTATGGAAGTGAAATCAGAACTTTTGAAATTGAAGGTTATGGAAAAGTGGAGTTTGCACAATGGCTGCATCCTTCTGAAAAACCGGTAATCCTTTCTAAATCGCACATTGATTTTTACAAGAAACTAGCGAAACCGGGAAGTACAATCGTTGATATTGGAACCCATACAGGTGATACAACTGTTCCTATGGCTTTGGCAGTTGGAAAAGAAGGCTTGGTGATTGGTTTAGAGCCAAACAAATACGTTTTCAAGATTTTGGAAGTGAATGCAGGATTGAACAAAGCACAAACAAATATTGATGCTTACTGTTTTGCTGCGACCAAGGATGAAGGAAATTTCGTTTTCAATTATTCGGATGCGTCTTTTTGTAATGGAGGATTTTTATCTGAAATTGAAAATCAGAAACACAATCATATGTTTGAATTGGAAGTAACTGGTAAGAATTTACAGGATTTCTTATTCAAGAATTACGCTGATAGAGTAGAGACGATTGATCTAATCAAAATTGATGCGGAAGGTTATGACAAAGAGATTTTAAAAACGTTACCGGATATTTTGACGAAATACCGTCCGAACTTGATGATTGAGTGTTACAAGAAATTGACACCACAGGAGCGTGATGAACTGTATGACGTTGTTGATAATTACGGTTATCAGTTATTCTACCTGGAGAATTTTGAAACGGACGGGAAGCAAGTTCCAATTGGAAAACACCAGATGAATGACCAAAAGCACTTTGAGATGCTGGCGATTCATAAGGATAAGTTGGAAAACGCATAACAGATATTATAACGTCGGCTACTAGCCGACGTTTTTCTTTTCCCGTCCGCCGCGGCGGACACAAATTAGTAGGGCGCTTACATCTCGACTCCGCTCGATGACCGCCAGAATGCCCAATTCTCATAGCGAGTCCGTTAGGCGAGCAGTTTCCGCAGGCGGAAACATTTGCGTCTTTGCGGGATATTTTTGCGGGAATGTTTGGCTTAGTTTAAGCCTAAAGCATTTTCTACAGACTCACAAACCTTTCGGTAATCGTATTTCTCGACAGAGTTTTGAAGATCAATTGCATTTGGGAAGTCGGGCTTGGATAAAGCTTCTTCCAGTTTTTCTTTCAGACTATCTGTATTTCCAGGTTCAAACAAATAGCCACATTTTCCGAACTCTAGAATCTCAGGACTTCCTCCACTGTTACTTGCAATTACGGGCAAACCGCTTGTCATAGCTTCAATCGTTACCATTCCAAATGTTTCAGCAGTGGATGCCATTACGAAGTAATCAATTGCTTTATAGAAGATTTCAATGTCTTTGCGGAACGGACGAATGAATACACGATCTTTCAAACCATAAGAAGCAATGGTCTCCATAATTTGGTTGACATATTCCGGACCGGATTCACGTGTTGGCTCACCCAAAAAGCAAATACTAACGTCTTCGCAGTTCAGTTTATGAAGTGCTTCCAAAAGCAACAAATGACCTTTGAATGGATCGAAGCGACCACTTAAACCAATGATCTTTTGATCTTGTGGCAATTGAAGAATGTCGCGTGCTTCCTTTTTAGATATAGTTGATCTGAATTGACTTAAATCCAGCGCTGATGGAATAACATGCAATTTACTCTGGTCGAATCGCGTTAATTTTCGCACCTGATCTGCCAAATGATTCAATGGGCAAGACCAAACATCTAAACCTTTGAATCGAATGGTATGCAGTAGGTTTCGTTTTGAAACACCCAATTGCATTTCCAAGAAGTACGAAAGATGAATTGGTGTTTTTGATTTACGCTTGGCAATTACGCCTACGCTCATGTCACGTGTGTCACGAAGAATCAAATGCGTAATTTGATTTTCGTTCAATGCCTTTGCAAGCAGTTTTCCAGCTTTGAAATCGTAATACTTTTTGTGACCAGAAATGGTAGCAATTGAGATACCTTCAGCTTTTGCCGCTTCTTCAATGGGCGAATTGGCTTTACAGAAGATAAAAACCTCGTGTCCACGCCCCTTCATCCAGCGAGCGTTTCGCAATTGATTCATCTCTAAACCGCCCCAACTGGTTGAGCTGCACAAATAAGCAAGGCGATTTTGCATAAGCTAACAGGTTATTTCCCTTTTTTATAGGAAAGTAAAGCGTCGAGCGTTTGGATAGAAACCGGATGATAATTATTTCTCGATTCCTTGTACACCTGATATCCCCAATCTTTCCAAGCCTTATTTTTATTCAACGCTTCGTAAATTGGAACCAGGAACTTGCGTCTACCAGTTCGAAGTAAGAATGCTTTCAACTGTGGCTTGATATCTTCGTAATTTGAATTGATACCCAAAACAAACCACTCACAAGCTACTTCAGCATTCCCCCAGTTCTTGAAATCAAGTTTTGCATCCAGCTTTCTCATTTGTTCGGCGGTCAACACATCAGGTAACTGACGAATGAATGCTTGCCATTCCTGAGGAGTGTACAAATCACGAGAAAGCGCTGGTTCACGTTTCTTGCCTTTTTTCTTCTTAGGTTGTTTGAAGATATCTTTTCCTGAAATGAAATCGTCAGCGTATTTCTGAACTTTCTCGAAACGAGGAGAAGTCAAACGAATACAGTTTTTCGGTAAACCGCCTTTGTAGAACCACTCGTCACAGTTGAACTTAATGTTATTTGGTTTCAACAATTTCTTCTCCAAATAAGCTTTGAACTGTTCTGTTGTAAGCGTTTGGAATTGGTGGTCGTTGAAATATCCATTCAGGAATTCATCGAATCGCTCTCTTCCGACAGTTTTTTCCAATGTTTTCAGGAAGAACGCACCCTTTACATAAGCAATTTGAGTTAAACCATCATCAGGGTTTCTTCCTTTCAAATCTAATTTCAAATGCGTGTCTTCTTCTAAACCAGCTTCGGTGAATTCTTTGATCTCCGTTTCTAATTCCTGGAATTCGATGATAGAAAGCATGTCTGCGGTTTCTTTACCATAGAGTTTCTCCATGATTCGGTTTTCGAAATAAACGGTGAATCCTTCGTTCAGCCAGAAGTCATTCCATGTAGCATTTGTAACGAGATTACCCGACCAGGAATGCGCTAATTCATGTGCAATTACAGAAACAGCACTTCTATCACCAGCAATCAATGTTGGGTTAGCAAAAGTCAATTTCGGATTCTCCATTCCGCCGAAAGGGAAGGAATACGGAAGAACAATAACATCGTATTGGCCCCATTTATAAGGTCCATAAAGACTTTCTGCCGCAGTGATCATTTTCGGAAGATCCGCAAATTCCCAGGCAACATCATCTAGCATTTCAGGTTCGGTGTAAACACCACAGTTTTTCCCTAGCGATTTATATTCCAGATTTCCAACTGCCAAAGCAATTAGATAAACAGGAATAGGCTGTTTCATCTCAAAGTGATATTTCCCTGTTTCGGAACGTTTTTGTGGATTATCAGCACTCATTAAAGCCATCAAATCTTTCGGAACTGTAACATCAGCTGAATAAGTAATTCTATTTGCTGGTGTTCCCTGAACCGGTATCCAGGTTCTTGTTAAGATGGCCTGACCTTGCGTGTATAAGTATGGTTTTTCTTTTCCTGCAGTTAAACTTGGTTCCAACCAATCTAATGCTGCTGCGCTATCCGTTGTTTCATAGTAAATGTTAATGAAACGAGTGTCCTTTTCGATCTTTACGCACAATGGCTGACCAATGTATTCTTTCATTTTTCCAATGAAAATATCCGCGTCAACCTCTTCACCTTTTTTGCTTCCAATGGTTACTTTTTGAATCTTTGGACCGTTGATATCGAAAATGGCCGTGTCTGTATCTTTAATTCGTTGCATTTCGTGACGAGCAACACCGTAAATACGTTTATTCTCGAAATTTACGTCCAATTCAAGGTCAATGTGTGTTGTACGAATTTCGTCAGTATTGGAATAAGTATGTTGATCATCATTATTTACAACGCCAGAAACTGTCGGCTTGTCAGTCGCAGAATCAGCAGCGCTATCGCCACATGATGATATAAGAAGACTTGTGGAAATAAGTCCGATGAGTATATGGGTAAATTTCATCCAATGGGTTTTGGGGACACGAATATACAATTTCTAAAGTTTAAAGTGTTTGTCAGAAATATTCTAATTGAATTTTCCGCTTCTATTTTTCGATATATAGTCAATGACCTCAGCTGCACCGTATAGTCCGAACAATGCCGGCATATAACTCACTGTTCCGTAGAAAGATGCTTTAAAATTGGATCCATCGGTCATTTTTAAAGATTGTTTTTGCTGAACTTCTTCGGAGAAAACACAGCGAACGCCTTTGTATCCAATTCCACGTTTTTTCAGACGCTTTTTCACATGATGTCCCAATTGACAATTGAAGCTATTTGATAATTCCGCAACTTTCACACGGCTCGGATCTGTTTTTCCACCTGCTCCCAAATGAGAAATACATTTCACGTTTCGTTTTTTACAAGCGGCGATCCATTCAATTTTAGGAGTAAGGCTATCGATACAATCCATCACGTAATCCGGTTTGTATTCGTCCAAAATTTCCCAAACGCGTTCTGGAAGCACAAATTCTTCAACAATATTCAGTTTAATTTCAGGATTGATCTCACGAATTCTTTCTGCCAAAACAACAGCCTTGTTACGTCCGATTGTAGAATCGAGAGCTGTCAACTGACGGTTTTTATTTGAGATATCGAAAACATCACCATCAATAATTGTCATTGTTCCAACACCAGCTCTTGCAATAAATTCTCCTGCAAATGATCCAATCCCACCTAAACCAACAATCAGCACGTGTGCATTTTTCAATCGATTGATTTCTTCTTTTCCTAAAATTAATTCTGTGCGTTCAAGCCAGTTACTCATAACCTAAATATTCGTTTTGCGTTGTTGTCAATTTGATCTTTAAAATCGCGCAAAGTTAGTGATTTTAAGTCAGCTAATTTTTGATAAATTTCGACGATCGATATGAGTTTGTCGTCTGTTTCAACCAACAATTTATCTAATGGAATTTTATTGATTTTATCCATGAGACTTTGATTTGATAGAATAGAAGCACCAATCGAAACTACTGATTTTGTATAGTTCAGCACATCTTGGAGAATTCCAGCTTTATTAAAGCCGTGATAAATCAAATAGGTGCTTGGTGCGTTTTTAGAATGCAAGAATTTACATCTGTCCCATGAATTAACACAATGAAGAATCACAGGTTTGTTTAATTTTTCTGCAAACTGAAGTTGTTGAATATAAATGTCTTCTTGTTTTTCCACATTTCCGAAGCGATTATCCAGTCCGATTTCACCAATAGCAAGGCAGTTGGTTTTCGGTCCAATTGTTGCTAACCACTCGTCGATTTCTTGTCCATTATCAGTTGCCTCTTGTGGATGAATTCCAGCTGAGAAAAAAGCGGGAAAATCTGTCTTTTGGAACGGATTTAACTGAACAACAGCCTGTTCGCTTTTGAGCGATTGATGTGAATGAGAATTGAAAAAGTATTCGAAAGCAGACATTGCTAATTTGTTGTTACGTTAAAATTAAAACATTCTGAACGAATCAATAGTTTTTTGTCTATTTTCACGACGCTAAAAATTATATCTTATATATGGAAAATTCAACTCCAAAAGGGCATCCGAAAGGACTTTATCTATTGTTTACGGTTGAAATGTGGGAACGTTTCTCGTACTATGGAATGCGTGCCATTTTCATTTTGTACTTAACAAAAGCGCTATTAATTGATGCGAAGGCAGCTGGTGGGATTTTTGGGACTTATACTTCTTTGGTTTATGCTACTCCACTTTTAGGTGGGTTTATTGCAGATAGATATTGGGGAAATCGTAGATCCATTTTTGTTGGTGGAATCTTAATGGCTATCGCTCAATTCTTAATGTTCTTTAGTGCAAGTATGTATGATCACACTGCTTCAGCGATTCCGATCATGTATGTTGCTTTAGGGTTCTTGATTTTAGGAAATGGTTTTTTCAAACCGAATATTTCTTCAATGGTTGGGTCTTTGTATCCAAAAGGAGATTCTAGAATTGATTCTGCGTACACCATTTTCTATATGGGTATTAATGCAGGAGCATTAGTAGCTCCTTTAGTTTGTGGAGGATTTGGTGATACAGGAAGTGCCGCAGATTTTAAATATGGATTTTTATCTGCTGGGATAGGAATGGTATTGGGAACAATTACCATGTTGATGTTACAGAAAAAATATTTGATTACTCCTGAAGGTGAGCCAATTGGTATGAAACCATCTTTTTATAAGAAGGAAAGAGAAAATGCTGGTATTGCTGAAGAAGTTCAGGCTGGTTTGACAAAAGTTGAGAAAGATCGAATTTTTGCAATCTTCATCATTACAGCATTCGTTATAGCCTTTTGGGCGGCATTTGAGCAGGCTGGTGCATCATTAACAATTTTTGCTGATCAAAATACGGACCGAGGATTGTTTGGATGGACCGTTCCGGCATCGTTTTTTCAATCGATAAACCCAATCTTCATTATTATTCTTGCACCTCTTTTCTCTGTTATGTGGTCTACGCTGAGCAGCCGAAAAAGAGAACCTAGTTCACCAATGAAAATGGTTTGGGGTCTTGCTATTCTTGCTGTGGGATATGTGTTAATCGCTTTCAGCGTAAAAGGAATGGGAATGGAAGAAAAGATTTCCATGTTCTTTTTAATTGGTATGTATTTCTTACATACTTGTGGTGAGCTGGCTATTTCTCCTGTGGGATTATCAGTTGTGAATAAACTGTCACCAAGACGTTTTGCTTCAATGATGATGGCTGTTTTCTTTTTGTCTTCAGTAGTTGGAAATTTTACTGCTGGTCTATTTTCAGGATTGATCCCTCAACCAATGGTAAAAGAGGTATTGGTTGCAAAAGAGTCTGGAATGACAGAAAAGCAAGTAATTGAATCAGCCGCGTTCTTGATGAATAAATCTGAAAACCCAATGGAGGCAGCTGTAATCGGTAAATACGAGGAGCAGTTGAAAGCAGAAGGGAAGAAGATGAATCGTGAAAAATTAGCTGCAGCTGACACTTTATATAAGAAGTATGCAACTTATGTTTCCGGAGACATTAAAGATATGAAGTCAGTAGTGTTTGCGGATAGAGGGACATTTAAGGATAGTCTTTCTGATGTAGCAATCAATAATAGCCTGGTTGCGAAGTACCAAGGAAATAAAAATGTTATTGTAAGAAATTTATCTGTCGATGGTAAGCATGTTGGATCAATAGTTTTTGAAAATACTGAGAATTCACTTTTCGGATTTAAGATCAATACGCTATATGCATTCTTTATTATCTTCATTATCATGTCTGGAATAACGAGTTTATTGTTATTTGTTCTACATAAACGAGTGGAGAAATTAATGCATGGAATTCGATAATCACGATTGATTTGACTCTTAAAACCCCTTTGTAAAATTACAGAGGGATTTTTTTTGAATTAATTTCCCGACTTTTACCGGTAACATACTTTAATTATATGACTCAGGAACCATTAGACCAACTTAACGAAGGAACGCATTCGCCGGCGGTTTCCGCTGAATTGGCAGCCATTCAAGATTTCAAAGGAAAATACCCGAAACAATTGTGGTATTTGTTCCTTGCCGAAATGTGGGAAAGATTCTCGTTTTACGGAATGCGAGGAATGCTTACGCTTTTCATGGTGGATATGACTCTTGGTCTGGGGATTTCGGAAAAAACAGCAAATCTGCAGTACGGCGCCATTCAGGCATTTGTTTATACGTTCGCTTTTGTGGGGGGGATGTTTGCTGACAAGATTCTTGGCTTTAGAAAGTCGATTTTTTGGGGCGGATTATTGATGATTACAGGTAGTGCCATATTGGCCATTGCACCGAAGGAATTGTTTTACATCGGAATAAGCTTTACAATTATTGGAACAGGTTTTTTCAAGCCGAATATCTCATCGATGGTGGGGCAACTCTATCGAGATGGTGATGAGCGAAGAGATGCAGGTTTTTCATTGTTCTATTCCGGAATCAATATAGGAGCATTGCTGGGTGGAGCAGCATGTATTTGGGTTGCGGGAGCCTACGGATGGAATTTGGCATTCGGTTTATCAGGGATTTTTATGACATTGGGATTGTTGGTTTTTTCCTTCACTCAAAGAACTCTAGGTCCAATTGGAATTTCTCCTAAAATTGCTGCTTTGTCTGAAGATAAAGCAAGATTTGTTCGTTACGCAGTATATGCCGGATCTCTTTTGGTAATTCCATTAATTCTTATTTTGGTTTCAACACCTGAGTATACAGATTTGTTTATGTATATCGTGGGACCGATTGCTCTCTTGTATGCGATTTATGAATTGATGAAATTAGATTCGTCAGGTAAGCGAAAGCTAATGGGGGCGTTGGTCTTTATCGTTTTTTCCATTTTCTTTTGGGCGTTTTTCGAACAAAGTGGAGGTTCGCTTTCCCTTTTCGCGAAAAACAACCTGAATAATGATCTTCTTGGAATGAAAATCGATCCGAACGTAGTTAATAATTCTGCGAACTCTTTGTTCATTATTATTTTCAGTCCGATTGTAGGGTTGCTGTTTTTGTGGATGGCTAGAAAAAGAATAGAACCGAATTCTGTTGTGAAGTTTGGTATAGCATTCTTATTTCTTGCAATGGCATTCTATGTATTTTATTCATTGCGCTTCTTTATTTCAGGTGACAAATCATCATTGGTTGTTTTTACTCTGGCGTATTTGGTAATTACGTTTGGGGAATTGTTCTTGTCTCCAATTGGATTGTCGTTAATGACCAAACTTTCTCCGGCTCGTTTGCACGGTGCAATGATGGGACTTTGGTTTTTGGCATCTGCGTATGGACAATATGTTGCAGGAATTTTAGGTGCGAATATGGCCAGTGCAGATGAGAACGCAAGCGCTTCTGTAAAAATGCAATCGTATACAGACGGATATTATCAATTGGCAATATATGCGCTAATTGCAGGAGTTGCCTTGTTGGTAATTTCTCCTTTGGTTAGAAAGCTTATGCAGGAAGTTAAATAACAAAATCTTTTATCTTTGAGTCCCGCTGTGATCTAATTGAACATTAGCGGGACTTTTTATTTGTACACTATGGCAGCAGACAAAATTCGCAAACATCCAAAAGCATTACCATTTCTTTTTATGTCAGAAATGTGGGAGCGATTCGGTTATTACTTGATGATCGGAATTTTCACTTTGTATTTGGAAGACATTGCGCTGAAAGGTGGTTTCGAAATGACAACTACTGAGTCGGCTGGATTGTATGGTACGTTTATCGCCTTGGTGTTTTTCACTCCGTTTATTGGTGGTTTGCTGGCCGATCGTGTTCTCGGATACAAGCTTCCTATTGTTCTTGGTGGAATTTTGATGGGAGTTGGTTATTGCTTAATGGGCATTCATTCCTATTCGATGTTGTATACAGGAATGGTGTTGGTTATTTGTGGAAACGGATTGTTCAAACCTAATATTTCGACTTTATTAGGTAACCTATATAATAAGGAAGAGTTCAAGGCTCAGAAAGATGAAGGTTACAACATCTTCTATATGGGAATTAACATTGGGGCTTTCGTTTGCAATATCGTTTCGGCTATTTTGATAAATAAGTATGGATATTCCATGGCGTTTATTGGTGCAGGAGTAGGAATGTTCATTGGAATTGTTGTCTTTTTGATGGGGAGTAAGCACTATGAAGGTGGCGATGTAAAGAAAGTCGCTGTTCCTGGAGAGAAGCCTTGGTGGATTGATTTGGCAATAGTTGTTATTCCGGCAATCATATTTGCAGCGCTTGGTTACTTTATTAATGGTGTGCCTTCAGATGCAAATCCAAACTCCTTTATTATTAAAGACGATGTGACAGATGCCTTTTTGTTTGCGTGTGTTCCTGTGATTTTCTTCTTTGCATACGTATTGTTCTCTTCACCGAAGAATGAACGCAGGGTTGTAAGTGCAATTCTAGTCGTTTGTTTAGCGGTCACACCGTTTTGGGCAATCTTTAAACAAAATGGAACAGTACTGAATACTTGGGCAAAGAATTATACAGATAGAGAAGTTCCTGCTTCTATCCAAGGTGGATTAAGTTCAATGTATTTGGCGGATACTGTGAAATATGAAAAATCATTAGAACCAGAACAGGTAACTGATGAGCATTTCCGGAAAGTTGAAGGCAAGACAGCAGTTCAGTATCCCTCGTATTTTAAGAATGATCCGAAGGTGAGAAAAGAGGGTGAGCAAGTGCATGTATTCAATACGAACATTTTTCAGTCTGTTAATCCGTTTTGGGTAATCGTTCTTACACCGTTAGTGGTTGGGATTTTCCGTTTCATGCGATCTAAGAAAAGAGAACCTTCTATTCCAATCAAGTTTGTGATAGGATTATTCATTACCGGATTATCTTGTTTGGTAATGGTTGCTGCGGCAAATGCGTCCATGAATGGTGAAATAAAAACAAGTTATTGGTGGTTCTTCGGAGCGTATGGCGTAATCACAGTTGGAGAATTGTGCTTATCACCTATAGGATTGTCAATGGTTTCGAAATTGGCACCGGCTCGATTAACAGCCTTGTTAATGGGGGCTTGGTTTATTTCAACGTCAATAGGAAACAAATTGAGCGGGGTCATTGCATCGTTGTGGGATGGGTACGATAACAAGGCGTCATTCTTCATGTTGAACTTCTATTTAATGATGGGAGCAACCCTGCTGTTAGTTATGTTATTGCCGTGGCTATTGAAAGTGTTCAGAGAACAAAATGTAGGTAAGTAGAATTATGAGAAGTTACATTGTCCAGCTTTTAGGTTTTGCGGTTTTACTTACTGCTATTCCGTTATTAATGAATTCCAACAATGTGCTTTGGGCTAAAGTTGCAGGTGTTGTTGTCGTTGTGGGAATTTCGGTCTCGTTACGTTATTGGTTATATAAGACAGGAAAGATCAAGCCTAGGGTTGCAGAAGTGAAGTTGAATGCGAATGATAAATTCTATCTCGATGCGCATTCACCGTTGTTTCGTTCATTAGAAGGGAAAGAGAAAAAGGAATTTCTAAGAACCTTAACAAGAGTTTTGGCTGAATTTGATTTCGACTGTGAGCGGGAAGGATTGGTTTCTCGTGATGAGGGATTGGCTTTTGCTGCATTATTCTCTATCCTTATATATAAGGAAGAGGTGAAATCTCAGAAAAATAAAATAGTTGTTTTCACTATTTATCCGGAGTTGAAAATGTTTATGCAGGGTAAAAGCCCGGTTTTAATGGTCGATTTCAAAACGATTGAGCAGGAATTGGAAAAAATCAATCGTTTTGAAGATGTGTCCAATCTCCCTGAAAACCTTCTGAACACCCTAAAAGGCTTCAACGATTTAGTAAATGTTTAGCTTTTATTAAAAAATCTTTAAGGGCTAACTAACTGTTATACTGATGTATCAGTTCTGATTCCAAAAAACTTCAAAAAAAAGATTGTTTAAAGTGTTGCGAAAGTAAAAAGAGTGC
>CAMLHZ010000019.1 GCA_946480085.1 uncultured Flavobacteriales bacterium | reverse complement strand
TGTTCAGGAGCAACAATTCCGGCTCTTCCTACAACTTCAACAAATGGAGTTACAGGAACCTGGAGTCCGGCAATTAACAATACGGCAACGACAACTTATACCTTTACACCAACTGCTGGACAATGTGCTGTAACAACAACACTGACAATTACAATTAACTCTCAGACAACCCCAACATTTACAGCATTGGCGAATGTTTGTCAGAATGCGACGGCACCAACATTGGCAACAACGTCAACAAACGGAATTACAGGAACATGGTCACCAAGTACATTTACTACAACGGCAGCTGGAACATTCACTTCGACGTTTACACCAACAGCCGGACAATGTGCTACAGCGACAACAATTTCTTTGACAGTAGATCCTACGATTGTTCCAACATTCAACGTTATTCCTCCTTACTGTGTTAATGATGTACCTGCAACTTTACAGACAACATCGAATAATGGCGTTACTGGAACATGGTCACCAAGTGCAATCAGTACTGCAACGGCTGGAACAACAACTTATACATTCACTCCAAATACTGGGCAATGTTCTCAAGTAGTATCGATTAACGTTACTGTTGGGCCTCCAGCTACGCCAACGTTTACATCAATTGCAGCTTTCTGTGAAAACACAACTGCACCAACACTTCCTTCAAGTTCAACGAATGGCTTTAACGGAACATGGTCACCGGCCGCAGTAAGCAATACAGCAAGCGGAACTTATACTTTTACTCCGAATGCAGGACAATGTGCAACAAATGCTACAATGTCGATTACAGTAACACCAAGAGTAACACCAACATTTACAGCAGTTGGGCCTTATTGTTCGGGATCTGCAATTCCTGCCCTTCCAACAACTTCGAACAACGGAATTACTGGAACATGGAGTCCTGCCATTGACAATACTGCAACAACAACTTATACGTTCACACCAAGTGCTTCTGAATGTGCGAATCCAACTACATTAACCATAACGATCAATGCACCGGTTACACCAACGTTTGCGGCTTTAGCTAATGTTTGTCAGAATGGAACAGCTCCAACTCTTGTAAATACTTCAACGAATGGAATCACTGGAACATGGTCGCCAAATTCATTCACCACATCTACAGCGGGAACATTTACATCTACATTTACACCAACAGCAGGACAATGCGCAACAACGACTACGCTTTCACTTATAGTAAATGCCTTACCTACAGTTACAGTGAACTCTCCAACTACCTGCGCGAATTCACCAGTAACTCTTACTGCAAACGGTGCAACCAATTATAGCTGGACGCCTGGAACTGGATTATCTTCAACAAGTGGTTCACCAGTAACAGCAACTGTAGCTACTAATCAAACTTATACAGTTATTGGAACAGATAACAATGGTTGTTCTTCTTCTGCACAATCAACAGTAACAATTGCAGCTGGATTAAGTTTATCAGTCACTCCTGCATCACCAAGTATCTGTTTAGGAAGCTCTGTTTCATTAACAGCTTCAGGAGCCGTAAATTACGCATGGACTCCTTCCGGAACACTTTCTGCTTCTACCGGAGCAACAGTTACCGCGTCGCCAACTGCAACAACAACTTACACTGTAAACGGTGATGACGGAAACGGATGTGTTGGTTCAACAAACGTAACGGTTACTGTAAACAATCCAACTCCTCCCAACTTTACTCCATCAGCTTCATACTGTGCCGGATCAGTAATTCCAGCATTGCCAGCAACTTCGTTGAACGGAATAAGCGGAACATGGAGTCCGGCAATCAACAACAATACAACAACCACTTATACATTTACACCAACTGCCGGACAATGTGCTTCGACAGGAACGTTAACAATTGCAATTAATCAGCCTTCCGCTGTTCAATTTAATCCGTTATCACCAATCTGTGTTGGACAAACGGCACCGCTTCTTCCTGCTACAGATCTTAGTGGGATTACAGGGACATGGAATCCGTCAACAGTGAATAATCAAGTAAGTTCGAATTATACGTTTACTCCTGATGCCGGACAATGTGCTTTAACGGGAACTTTGGTATCAACGATCGTTGCCAATCCGGTTGCATCGTTCCAACCGAGTGAAACAACATTAGATATCACATCTACTGATGTTCATTTCTTCAATAACTCTTCAGATGCAGATACGTATAGCTGGACATTTGGTGATGGAGGCTCATCAACTTCCACTAATCCGGATCACACATACAATCCAACTGCAGGAGAGTATACGATAACGTTAACAGCTACAAATCAATTTGGCTGTACAGATCAAACACAGGCTATTATTCAAATCAAAGAAGACTTATACATCTTTGTTCCGAACACTTTTACTCCGGATGGAGATGAGAACAACAATACTTTTTTCCCAATGATCTCAGGAGATTTCGATCCTCAAAACTATACAATGTACATTTTCAACAGATGGGGAGAAACGATCTTTGAAAGTCATGATGTAGATTTTGGATGGGATGGAACCTATCATGGTGAATATGTTGCAGAAGGAACATACATCTGGACAATTGACCTCAAGTTAAAAAGCAACGATGTGAAGAAGACCTATAATGGTCATGTGAACATCTTCAGATAACAAATAAAAATCCCGCCTGGTCACTGCACTTCGACTAAGCTCAGTTACCAGGCGGGATTTTTTACACTAATAATTGAAAGCTTATTCAGCTTACATTAGCCTTGAACTTTATTCGAATTTCCCTTTTTACGGTAAAACGGTTTCTTATTTTTGTTGTTGCTTTTATTCTTCGACTTAGCTGCAACTGACCATTCCGGTCCAGTTCCTAATTCTTCCGGCAAAACCAATCTATCAATTTCTTTCTCAATTAATCGTTCAACTCTTGCCAATTTCGGCATGTCTTTCTGATTGATTAAAGTATATGCTTCACCTTTCGTATTTGCACGAGCTGTTCTACCAATACGATGAACATAATCTTCGGCATCACGCGGTGCATCGTAATTGATGACCATATTGATTTCCTTGATATCAATTCCCCTACTCATTACGTCGGTTGCCACCAAAATTCGGATTCGTCTTGAACGAAAACCTTGCAGAACCAATTCCCGCTGCTCTTGTTCCAGTGAAGAACTTACTCCTTCGGTTGCTTTGAAACCATTTCGTTTCAAATAGTAAACAATTTCGTTCACTTTACTCTTCTGAGAAGTAAAGATGATAATACTCTGATAATCTGGTCTGGAGCTAAGAATATGTGTCAGAATCTTATTCTTTTGTTCATCGAACACCAAATAAACCGATTGAGTTACTCCTGCAGCTGGTTTAGAAACAGCTAGTGAAATTTCCTTTTGATCAATTAAAATTTTGCTTGCCAGATGTTTGATCTTCTGTGGCATTGTGGCACTAAACAAAAGCGTTTGTCTTTTCTTAGGCAGATGATTAATAATGCGTTCAATATCTTCCTGGAAGCCCATATCCAACATCTTATCAGCTTCATCCAGCACTAAATGCTCCAATTGAGAAAAATCCACATATCCCTGCATCATGTGCGAGATCAATTTCCCAGGAGTTGCAACAATAATATCTGTTCCTTCTACCAATGCAGATTTTTGTGTATCCCATTTTGTACCATCTCCACCTCCATAAATGGCAGTAGATCCTACGGAAACAAAATAGGACAATCCTTGAATTTCCTGCTCGATCTGAACAGCCAACTCACGGGTTGGAACCAGTATCAAGGTATTTATCGAAGAGTCTTCCTTTCCGGTTAACTTATGTAATATCGGTAAAATAAAGGCTGCTGTCTTACCTGTTCCGGTTTGAGCACAAGCGAGTAAATCCGATCCGTTTATTACCTCAGGAATTGCAAATTCTTGTATCGGGGTTGGGGTTTCAAAGCCCATATGATCCAGTGCTTCAAGCACCTGTTCATTTAAGCCTAATTCTGAAAAAATCATATGCAAATTTACGAATTCAAACGCTAATAAACACGAACGTTATAACATTGATAATTTGATAGTTACTAAATCCAGTCAAACATTTTAAGGTTAATTGTCAATTTTGAAATAAATATTTATTCGGACGCAACCAAAAGCTTCGTAACTTCGTCTGCTAAAAAGGTTTAGTAAAAATTTAGTTATGCGCATTATTGGATTAACACTCTTCGCATTATTTGGTGCCCTAAATATGGCATCTGCACAATGTGGGTCGTTTCCTATTTTAGAACTTGGGAATGATACCATTCTCTGTCAAGGACAATCACTTAATATCTCTGTACCACCTGGTTACGATTATTTCTCATGGAATGTTGTTCCGGGAAATCCTACAACAATAAACGTCAGTACTCCTCAAACGGTAATTCTTAATGTTCAAAACACAACTGGAAATCTTGTTGTTAATGGTGATTTTGAATCAGGAAACACCGGATTTACTACGGGATATGGTCCCGGAGTTGGTGGTGCTTTCGGATTATTGACAAACGCTGGAACATATGCAATTACGACAAATCCGCAGAATGTCCACAATAACTTTGTGAATTGTGCTGACCACGGAACAACTGGTCCTGGAAATATGATGGTTGTGAATGGTTCCACAACTCCAAACACACAGGTTTGGGGACAAACCATCGCAGTTAGCCCGAATATGGATTACAATTTTTCAACTTGGGTAACAAGCGTAGAAAATGTGAATGCTGCGAATGTTTCTCACTTACAGTTTTACATTAATGGAGTTCAAATCGGAGCTGTATTTTCACCAACTCTAACAGGTTGTGACTGGCAACAATTCTTCGAATTATGGAATTCAGGTGCTGCAACTTCAGCTAACATTAGCATTGTTGCTCAAAATATTTCAGGAAACAACGATTTTGCGATTGACGATATCAGCTTTAGTTCAACATGTAACCAAAGTGATACCATCGTTATTGCTTATGATCAAAGTACAATTAATGCTGGAAACGATATTTTGTTCTGTGCAAACGAACAAGAAACTTTAACGGCTACAGCGAATTTTGCAAATCCTTCTTTTGTATGGGAAACTGGTGCTATGACAGCTACAATTTCACCTACAACAAGTGGTTATTACACTGTTGGAGCAATGAGTCCGAATGGATGTGCTTTAACCGATTCTGCTTTGGTAACTATTACACCAATGCCATGGACAATTAATGAAACGGGATCACAAAACACAGATTGTGGGGTGAACAACGGAGTAGTTTATGTAACTATGAACGGAACTTTCAATGATCCTCCATATTATGTATGGAATGGTCCGGGAGCAAATAATCCAAACGAAATTGATGCATCTGTATGGACGAACCTTTCTCCGGGATGGTACTATGTTTCCATCGAATCTGACGGATGTTTCCGATACGATTCTGCTTATGTGGATATCAACAATCCTCCTGTTGCCGGATTAAACGGAAATCCGTTGGTTGGTGAAAGTCCGCTACAGGTTGACTTTGACAACAGCAGTACCAACTCGAATGATTTTGACTGGAACTTTGGAAATGGAAATACAACTACAACCACTGATCTTTCTAGTCAAACACAAACATATACTGCAGGAACTTATGTAGTTTCTTTGGTTGCGCATCAAGGAAATTGTACGGATACGGCATACGTAACTGTTGTTGTTACAGATCCTGTAATCGTTGTTCCTCCAATCATTGTAATTGTTCCTGTTGATCTAAGTACTCCAAACGTGTTTACGCCTAACGGAGATCAGGTAAACGACTACTTTGAATTTGATCTTTTAAATATTAAATCTATTCATGTAGACGTACTGAACAGATGGGGTGACGTTGTTTTCTCAAGTAATGACATCAACTTTAAATGGGACGGAAAAGTTGGCGGTGCCTTGGCAACTGAAGGTGTTTATACGTTCAGGTATGAAGCTGTTGGCGCACAAGACGAACAATTAAACGGACACGGTTTCGTTCAATTATTCAGATAAACTTTACGAATAATATTAAAAAAGCCCTGAAGTATCAGCCGCGGTTGACACTTCAGGGCTTTTTCTTACACTACAATGTAATGTTAAATAATAAACTATTTGTGAAACATTCTGTTTTATTTAAGCGCAATCCTTTATAAATAAGCATCTTGTCCTTTTTTTGTCCTAACACTTTTAAGTAGAAACATTCCATCATGATATAGATTTGTGCTACTATACATTAGCTATGATACTGTTGACCCACAAATTAAAGTCTGTCCTACTAGCAATTTCAATAACATTGGTTTCACTGAAATCTTCCGCACAATGCACATGGTCTACCTATGTAAACGAAGATTTTGAATACACAACCGTTATTCCACACATCGTTCCCGGAACTACTTATCAAAATACACCACAAACGTATGCGGGATGTGTTCATTCAGGTACAAGAGGAATGTATCTGAATATTGTTGACGGGTTCTCGGGTATGATCTATAACAGACCTTATGATGTTTGTGTTGGTCAGAATTACCGGTTCTCACTTTGGACAAGAGATGCTTTCAGTAGTTCCAACAACCTTACTTTTCAAGTGCTCGATGCTTCAAACGTTGTACTTTCTACGCAAACGGTTGTAACAAACAGTACATGGGTTAATGTTACGCTTCCGGCATTCACTGCAACAAGTGGAATCATCCGTTTTCAAATCATCACGAATATTCCGGGAGCAGCTGGTAACGATGCAGGGCTTGATCAACTGTATCTTGCTGCTTGTAATCCAACTCCTTCAAACTATACCTTAACACAATGTGCAGCTCTGGGAAATGTGGATTTATATTCTCAAATTTCAGGGCTTTCAAGTTCTGGAGCGTGGACAGGTCCTTCGGCTTTGCAAAACGGTTCACAAGGAACTTTTGTGGCTGGAACTAATACAAATGGTGCTTACACTTATACAATTGACGGCGCTGGATTTTGTCCTGATTCTGTTGCGAATGTTCAGGTTAATCTGATAAACACACCAAACATTAATTCGCTTGGTCCAATTGCGAATTGCGGACCTTACACACTTCCTGCAATCACTGGAACGAATCTATCTGGAAATCAACATTACTATACTGGTGCGAATGGTACGGGTACTATTCTGAATGCCGGAGCTGTCATTAATAGTTCACAAACACTGTACATATACGATGGCTCTCCCGGCTGTAATGATCAGGAAACAGTGAGCATTACTATTTCTACCCCAGTTAATGCCGGAAATGATGATGAAGCCAGTTATTGTAATCCAGGACAAACTTTCGACCTCAACAACTTCCTTTCAGCTGGAACAACAGGTGGTGGAATTTGGGCAGAAACAACCGGAACACCGTCCGGAACATTGAACACTGGAACAGGAAGCTGGAATACGGCTCCAATTTCAGGAGGAACTTACACTTTTACTTATACCGTTCCAGCAAACGGTGCTTGTCCGGCAGACGTTGCTAATTTCTCCTTCTTTATCGGAAGCGCTGACGGAATCGATATAGGAAGCGACACCACGCTGTGTGCCGGCGAAACTATCGACTTTACTGTACCAGCCGGATATGATTATTTCTCATGGAATGTAACTAGCGGAAACCAAACCACTATTACCATTTCTTCACCAACAACAGTTATTCTTGAAGTTCAAACAACAACAGAAAATTTGGTTATCAACGGTGATTTTGAAGCTGGAAACACGGGATTTACAACTGGTTATGGTCCTGGAGTTGGGGGTGCATTTGGACTTTTGACAAACGCTGGAACTTATGCAATTACAACGAATCCGCATAACGTTCATAACAACTTTGTGAACTGTGTTGATCATACACCAACGGGTCCGGGAAATATGATGGTTGTGAACGGTTCAACTGTTCCAAATACACAGGTTTGGGGACAAAGTGTTGCCGTAAATCCAAACACCAACTACAATTTTTCAACTTGGGTAACCAGTGTAGAGAACATAACAGCTGGCAATGTTTCCAACTTACAATTTTACATTAATAATGTGCAAATCGGTCCCGTTTTCTCACCTACTTTACTTGGTTGCGATTGGCAGCAGTTCTTCGAAACATGGAATTCCGGAGTAAGTACAACGGCAAACATCAGCATTGTGGCGCAAAACATTTCCGGAAATAATGATTTCGCTTTGGATGATATTACATTCAGTTCTATCTGTATTCAATCAGACACTGTTGTTGTTTCTTATGATCAAAGCACCATCAGCGCTGGAAACGATATTCTCTTCTGTGCGAACGAACAGGAAACCTTGACGGCATCCACGAATTTTCCTAATCCTAATCTTGTTTGGGAAACCGGAGCAACAACAGCAACCATTTCACCTACAAACAGCGGTTATTTTACCGTTTCCACATTGAGTCCGAATGGATGTGTGATCTCCGATTCTGCGTTAGTAACTATCACTCCAATGCCATGGGATTTCGACTTGGTAGAATCTGAACCAACAGATTGCGGGATCAATAACGGAGTTGCTTATGTAACAAACACCGGAACGTTCAATGACCAACCGGTTTATACATGGAATGGTCCGGGAGCTTCAAATCCAAATCAGATCAATGCATCGGTTTGGCAAAATTTAGGATCAGGATGGTATTACATTTCCATCGAATCGGATGGCTGTTACCGCTATGATTCTGTTTTTGTCGACGTAAACAATCCACCAAATGCGATTTTGAATGCCAATCCAACATCAGGCTATAACCCGCTTGTAGTGAATTTTGGGAACTCAAGTACCAACTCAACCGATTTTGAATGGAACTTTGGAAATGGAAACACTACAACATCAACAGATCTAAGCGGACAATCGGAAACCTATACAACTGGAACTTACACCGCTTACCTGGTTGCAAATCAAGGGAATTGTTCAGATACAGCTTTCGTTACAATAGTGGTTACTGATCCGCCAATTGTCATTCCTCCTGTAATTGTTCCAGTAGACCTGAGTTATCCGAATGTCTTTACGCCAAACGGTGATCAGGCAAACGATTACTTCGAATTTGAATTATTGAATATTAAAACCATACACATAGATATCGTTAATAGATGGGGACAAGTTGTTTTCACTAGTGATGATCTGAACTTTAAATGGAATGGTACTTCAACAAACAGTTCAAACGAAGTTGTTGAAGGTGTATACACATTCATCTACACCGCAACTGGTGCTCAGGATGAAAAACTGGAAGGACAAGGCTTTGTCCACCTCATCAAATAATAGAGTTTTAGGTACAAAAAAAGTCCTGAAGTGTCGGCCAAGGTTGACAATTCAGGGCTTTTTTAATTTCGTATGTTTGTTTAAACTCCAGCTTTCGGATTGGCAAACATCTTCACATCGCTTTCAGAAATGGTTTGATCACCCAAAATAACTAAGCGTTCAACAATGTTTCTCAGTTCCCTGATATTTCCTGTCCAGTCTGTTTCCTTCAATGCTGTTAATGCTTCTTCAGCAAAGTTTTTTCTTGGAATTCCGTGCTCAGCACAAACCAAAGTAAGGAAGTGTTCAGCCAACAATGGAATATCATCTCTTCGTTCATTCAATGATGGAACATGAATGAGAATTACCGCTAAACGGTGGTATAAATCTTCTCTGAAACGTCCTTCAGCAATTTCTTTTCGTAAATCTTTATTGGTAGCGGCAAGTACACGGGAATCAATCTTAATATCACGCTCGCTTCCTACGCGTTGCACTACATTTTCCTGTAAAGCACGAAGTACTTTTGCTTGTGCAGACAAACTCATATCTCCAATTTCGTCAAGGAACAATGTTCCACCACTTGCCAATTCGAATTTTCCTTTTTTGTCTTTAACTGCCGATGTAAACGCGCCTTTTTCATGACCAAACAACTCACTTTCAATCAATTCTCCCGGAATAGCTGCACAATTCACCTCAACAAATGGCATTTTCTTACGGTTAGAGAAATCATGTAATGACCGAGCCACCAATTCCTTTCCGGTTCCGTTTCCACCTGTAATCAATACACGCGCATCAGAAGGAGCAACTTTCTCAATCATTTCCTTGATTTTGTTGATCCCTTCGGTTTCACCAATGATGGAAGAACCTTTAAAACGCTTCACCGTTGTTTTTAATTGTTTCGTTTCCTCCACAAGTACAACACGCTCTTTTGCATTTCGAACAGTCACCAAAATGCGGTTTAAGTCAAGCGGTTTTTCAATAAAATCGAATGCGCCTTTTTTGATAGCTTCAACAGCTGTTTCAATGCTTGCATGACCAGAAATCATAATTACCGGAGCATCCACTTTTGCTTCGTTCAGGCCATCAAGAACTTCCAAACCGTCCATTTGCGGCATTTTGATATCACAGAAAATGATATCGTAAAGCGTATTTTTCGCTTTCTCTAATCCTTCAATTCCATGCTCGGCTTCGTCAACCTGAAAGTTTTCGAACTCAAGAATTTCTCTTAGTGCGCGACGGATTGCGCGCTCATCATCAATAATTAGAATTTTTGCCATGCTCTTAAAAGCTTGTTTTTAGTTGTCACAATTTCAGGGTGAAAGTTAGGTAAAATGTTCAAAACAAAATCAAAGCTGGTTCAACAAGTTCAAGCGTTTAAATAGGTTCAAAGTTCTTTTGAACTTTTGATTATTTAATCTTTATTTCTGACTAAAGCGCTTCAAAACTCCTTCTTTAAGTGAACATGGAGAAATAACAAGCGACTGAATATTGAATTTATCCAGCACCCATCTGGTCTTCAAAGCTGCAATTGGTGCCATTTTTCTACGAATTGGAATAATATACGGGTGTTGTTCGCGCTGGTCGAGGGTACTCGAAATGATCCAATCCAACTCGTTCCGAAGTTCTTCTATTGTCATTTCTCGAGTTTCAATTCCCTCGGGAAACGAATGTTGATGGAACATTTCATAGAATGTTTCAAAGCTTCCACTGGCACCGACAAGAACTTCAACATCATCAAAAGAATTCAGAATTTCACCTTCCTGTTCGAACCAATCGATCAATGTTTTCTTCTCTTCCTCAGTCAACGGATCTGAACACGGGAATTGCTGGATTGCTCTGGAAACGCCAATATTCAAGCTGCAACTTTTACGTTCTTCACCTTCTTTCACCCAAATAAATTCAGTGCTGCCACCACCAATATCCATAATTAAAGACGGTCGCTCGAAATTATAGCTCCAACTTACGCCTTGGTAAATTAACTCCGCTTCTTCCAGACCATCGATAATTTCAACTTCAATGGAAAAGCGCTTGTATAACTCGGCCGTGAATGAATAACCGTTTTCAGCATCGCGAACTGCAGAAGTTCCAAAGCCCATCACCTCTTCCACTTTGTAAGCCTTACACACTTCGAAAAAATGTGCGAAAGCCATAAATGCCCGTTCCTGTGCCTCTTCGCTTATGGTATTCCTGGTAATTCCTCCCATTCCGAGAGCAACACCTTCCTTCACGTTACAAATGACCTGGAAACTCGTTGATGTGGTATCAGCGATCAACAAATTAAATGTGTTTGTTCCCAAATCAATTATTCCAACGCGCATATTAAATCATTTCTTGGTTGCAACTTCAAATGTAAGTTAGTCTAAAAATCAGCAATAAATCTGAAATCTGTTGATCAACTTACCATAAAAATTCACAACGCTATTTCATTTTTAACCAAGTGAAAATGGTACGAAGGCGAATGGAATGTCCAAACTGTAATAAACCATTTTTATACAAACGTGCCGCAACCCAAAGTAGAATAACAGCAGAGATAATCATTACCAAAATGGATAAATACAATTGTATAACTTCTCCCGGACCAAATCCCTGTGCCAAACGAACCATCATTGCAATTGGAGCAGTGAAGGGTAAGAATGAATAAAATGTAGATGAGGCTGCTTCCGGATGAACGGCTACTGAATAGCCTGCATAAATGGAAAAGAACAAAATCGCAACTAAGGGAATCAGAAACTGCTGTCCGTCGGATTCTGATCCTGAAACAGCACCAAGCGCTGCGAAAAATGCTCCGTAAAACAAATATCCAAGAACGAAGAATATAAAGAAGTACGGTAAAATGATTCCAAAATCAATTCGATCGAAAACCAAAACAATGAATTCATTTGTCACCGATTGAATTCCATTTTCACCCGCTGCCGGATCAAATATGTCGACAAAAATAGATGTACGCATTAAATACAAACCAAGTGCAATAAGACAAACCCAAAGTGCGAATTGGATAAATGCACTAATCCCTATTCCAATGATCTTACCGGATAATAATTGTCGTGGTGAAACTGAAGCCAGCATTACTTCAACAATTCTATTGGTTTTTTCTTTTCCAACCGACCTAAGAATCGTCATTCCGAAAAGGAAGATGAAAACGAAAATGACACATCCGAAAAACAATCCTGCCCATGCAAAAAGGGAATCAGTTTCTTCTTTTGGATTAAATGCATTTTTGAATCCTAAGTTCAGCGGTTGCTTAATACGTCTAAACTGACTGTAAGTTAAATCGGTGTATTCCTGTGCATAAATTTCCTCCAATCTTCGTTCCACATGATAACGAAGGTCTATCTGCATTTTAACAGATGGCTTTTCCTTATAAAAAACGAAACCGGATTTATTGCTGTAAACACCTTCATTAATCTCAACCATTGCGTCAAAATCCTTGTAACGCGGATCATTTGCAAAATCCTCGATCTCAATCACATCGTTCACAAAGAAATATTTCACATTCGGATCTTCCTTTGCCATGATCTTATGATCCATAATGTTTTTGTGATCGGCAATGAGCACTTTCCAATGCTGCTGATCGTTCCCTCCAATCGCAAAAAGTAAGTAAAGCATTAAAAGAACGAGTGCCGGACCAAGTATGGCCATAAAAATGAACGAACGACTTCCTAAGCGCTCAAACAATTCCCTTTTCGCTATTATCCAACTATTTTTCATTTTCTGAAGTTTTTGGTTGAACATTAGAGATAAACACATCGTGCATGGAAGGAAGAACTTCCCACGCAGCTTCAATTTTCACGTTACCCATTAATACTTTTAGTAAATCTTCGAAGGAATTGTCGCCTCGCATTTTCACTCGGGCAATAAATCGATCATCGCCCAAAATTTCTTTATCAATTAACTCGAAACCTGTCCAAAGCGCATTGACGAAGGAGATCATATTTCCTCTGAACTTAACTGCATACTCACCTTCTTTGGTTTTTTCCTGAAGTTCAGAAACCGTTCCCTCCAATACTTTTCTTGATTCATGTATCAACGCAACACGATCACAAATTTCTTCCACAGAACGCATATTATGCGTAGAAATCAAGATGGTTTTGCCTTTGTGCTTCATCTCAAGCAGCTCTTGCTTGATCAATTCCACATTTACAGGGTCGAAACCTGAAAAAGGCTCATCAAGGATCAATAAATCCGGTTCATGAAGAACAGCACAAATAAATTGCACTTTTTGCGCCATTCCTTTCGAAAGCTCTTCAATACGCTGTTTTCTCCACGACTGAATTTGAAAACGCTCGAGCCAATAATCGAGTGCCGTATCGCATTCCTTTTTCGACATTCCACGCAAGCTTCCAAGAAAACGTGCATGAGCCTCAACCGTCATATTTTTATATAATCCGCGTTCTTCAGGCAAATAACCAACATAGCCCAAATCGCGTTGCTGCATTAAATTTCCTTTGAAACGAACGGATCCACTATCCTGTTCTACGATTCTATTGATGATACGGATTATAGTTGTTTTACCCGCACCATTCGGCCCAAGTAAACCAAAGATCTCACCTTGCTTTAGATGAAGAGAGATGTCTTCAATAGCAAGTTTCCTATTGTATCTCTTTGTAATATTTGTTAGTTCAAGCATACTACTCCTGCTCCTCTGCTTTATGATTTGTTTCTAAAGTACCGAAAAGTTTCCCCTTCCAATTCTTCCAACGATAGATTCTTGAAAGAATGAAAACAAATAACGGAAAAAATAAAAAAGGTACAACCAGCATTTCCCACCCAATTGCTTGCTGGGCTGAAGTATCCAAATACAGTGCATCTGTTCTCAAAGCACTCGTATTACTCGTAACGATTAGTATTGCAAATAGGTTATTTGCGATATGGAATCCCCAGGAAAGCTCCAATCCGTCATCCATAACGGCAATAAAGGCTGTGAGAATTCCAGATAAAATGTAGTAAGACAGCGCTACATAACCCATGGCATCAACTTCCGGATTACCTAAATGGAGAACAGTAAAACTACCAGCACTCATAAGAATCACAATTATTGGTATTCTCACGAAACGGGCAAACAACTGCATTCCAAATCCACGAATTAAGATCTCCTCGAAACCGGTTTGAATGGGTGTAATTGCGATTGCTAAAGCCAGTAAGATTAGAAAATCATTCCATTCCAGATTCCACTGATATTGTGTTGCTCCTTGCGCCAATTCCACAGAAAACAGTACAACCGTAATGATAAACCAAAGTAAAAAACCAACCACGATTCTTTTTAAATCAAGTTGAGGTCGTGTGGTTATAAAGGACAAAAATGTTCTTCTATGAATAACCCGAGCAGCATAAATGAGCAATAGAAATCCAATTACAAATGGAATCATATTGATCACAAACTGCTGATTATTGCTGAATTGAGCTATCAACGTTTCTGCTTTTGTATCCGCTTTAATCTCTCCTTTGGAAGAATAGATGAACCAGAGAATTGAAGTTGAAAAAGTTGTTAAACCTACAAGTACAAAAACGATACTTACAACGTACCAATACCAGCCTGATTTCGTTTCCTTTGGTGCCAGAAAATGCTTCATCTAGTAAAACTAAGAAGTCTCAGCGTTTTTCGGGTATGAAGTTCAAAAAATCTACGCTAATTTGTGAAATCTGCAAGCCATCATAAAAAACATGCGAATAACGCTGATTTTCGCAGATAAAATCATGTAAGCAATGTTTTAAAAATGTACTTGGATCTACTCCACTACTACACGCGTTCTTGCGATAATTTCCTGATTCTTTCGGGTAAGCAATTGGTAAACTCCTTTTGCTGCATGACTTTCTAATGAAACAATTCTGTTTGCTTTGTAAGCAGATTCTTCAACGCTCCACTCTTGTGCAATTTGCCCCAAATCGTTTATCAAAACAAAAGTCAAATCTCCTTTAACTTCTTCTCCAACTTGAACATTCATTTCATTGTTCACAGACGGATTTGGAAAAACTACAATTCCTTCCGTGGCTTGCTTGATGTAAACAATTGCCAATTCGTTTCTCGTTCCATCCAAATCGGTTTGACTCAATTTATAATACGTTGATTCATCAACATTCACTTCATCGAGAAACGAATAATCTTGCTGTTTTACAGAATTACCTCCTGAAGGAATGTCTTTGAATTTCTTCCAATCTTGACCATTTGTTGATGTTTCAAGAGAGAAATATGCATTTCTGTTTTCAGATGCTGTAGACCAAGTCAACAAGTTTCCTTCCGATTTTCTTTCACCAGTAAAACCGATGAATTCCACTGGAAGAGCCAAAATTGAACAATTGCAGTCAATTACCTGATAGGGAATTCCCGGTCCCTGAATGATCAACTTTAGAGAAACACAATGCAGGTTATTTACTGTTGCTTGCGTGCAACTTGGATGTGTGGTGTATGTGTAAGCGGCACCATCCGTATTGATAAATGGATTTGTAGTAGTGACTGCATTTCCTGCCCCACCCAACTTTGGTAAGGAATAATAGCCATTTTGTTGCCCGGAATTACAGTCAATTAACGTTTGTAAAGTATACAATTCCTGAACTGCACCTGTCATTTGAATGTTATAGGTAAAGTTGACATTGTAATTGTATCCATTCGGACAATCTGTACTACTCACCACAATTGATTGCGGGCAAATTGTGGCACTTACCTGATAGCCAGCGGTTGAAGTAATCAAACATTGGGCTTGGGATTGAGAAGCTAAAACAACCGTTGAAAGTACGATGAAAAGTGTGCTTATTTTCTGAAATTGTGCTGTAATCGACATGAATGAATCTGAAATTTTCTGCAAAAATACGCCATTATGCACGCATTGGATTTCTTAGAACTAAATTTTTAGGAACTTTTCACAACTATTTACCACGGAAACTAAATTTGAACATTAATTGGCTCAAGATTGGAAACAACGGAATTAAATAAAAAAGCGAGAACTTTCGTCCTCGCTTCCTATTAAAACTTTCCCTAAACCATTGATCTAGTGAAACATGTCTTTCATTCGTTGGAAAAATCCTTTTTCATTTGCGTCCGGATTTGGTTTGAAATTGTCACTGTTTCTCAATTTCTCCAGAATCTCCTTTTCTTCTTTAGATACCTTTTTCGGCGTCCAAACATGAATATGAACGAAAAGATCTCCATGTCCGTAACCTTGTAAAACTGGCAAACCTTTTCCTTTCAGACGAAGCATTTTACCACTTTGAGTTCCCGGTTCGATCTTAATTTTTGCTTTACCATTTACCGTCGGCACCTCAATTGATTCACCAAGAACGGCATCAACGAAATTCACAAAAGCATCGTAATGAAGGTTCTCCTGATCTCTTCTCAACTCTTCATGTTGTTGTTCTTCAATCAGAACAATCAAATCACCGGGAATTCCGTTGAATGGTCCTGCATTTCCTTTTCCGGAAACACTTAACTGCATTCCTTCTTCAACTCCAGCCGGAATTTCTATTTCGATAACTTCTTCTTGTCGTTTTAAACCTTGAGCATCTGCATCCGCTGGTTTTTGATCGATCATTTTACCAGCTCCATGACAAACATTACAAGCACTCTGCGTTTGCATAGCACCTAAGAACGTTTGCGTTACTCTTGTAATTCGACCAGTTCCGTTACAAGTAGAACAGTTTTTATAGGTAACACCGTCGGCATTTACCAATTTGTTCACCTTGATCTTTTTGGTAACACCTTCAGCAATTTCCTCAAGCGTCAATTTGATCTTAACACGCAGGTTTGTTCCACGAACAACTCTGGAACCACCTCTGGCACCACCAAAGCTTCCGCCGCCGAATGCACCACCGAAAATATCTCCGAAATTATTGAAGATATCATCCATGTTCATTCCACCACCAAACCCTCCGGCACCACCGCCTAAGCCAGCGTGACCATATTGATCGTAACGTGCTTTTTTATTTGCATCAGAAAGTACTTCGTACGCTTCAGCAGCTTCTTTAAACTTTTCCTCAGACTCTTTATCTCCCGGATTCTTATCAGGGTGATATTTAAGTGCCATTTTTCTGTAGGCCTTCTTAATTTCAGCCTCAGATGCGTTTTTTGCAACTCCAAGTACTTCGTAAAAATCTCTTTTCTCCATTTTATACCGATAGTTGATTTCAGATTTCAGATTTCGGATTGTTTTTGAGTAAGCTCAATCCGAAATTCGCAATCCGCGATCTTAAAATCTATATTATTGTCCAACTACAACTTTAGCGAAACGAATTACCTTTTCATTCAGGTAATATCCGCGCTCCACATCATCCACAACTTTTCCTTTCAATTTATCTTCAGGAGCAGGAACATTAGCAATTGCTTCATGTAACTCCGGATCAAAAGCCTCGCCTTTTGCTTGCATTTGTTTCAATCCTTTTGCCTCCAAACCAGATTTCAATTTGTTATAGATTAACTGAAAACCTTCTTTTACGGCATTGATATCGTCAACTTTATCGTTGTTTGCCATTGCACGTTCAAAATCATCCAAAACAGAAAGCATGTCTTTTAATACGCCGGCACTTGCCGTTGAGATCAAATCCAACTTCTCTTTGTTTGTGCGCTTTCTATAATTATCAAACTCCGAATACAAACGAAGGTACTTGTCGTTCATAGCCGCCAATTTATCTTCAGGAGTTTCTTCAGTCTTTTCTGTCGTATTGTCAGTAGTATCACCAGTTTCTCCTGTCACACCTTCTTGATTTGACTGGTCATTTACTGCGTTTTCTTCGTTTAGGGCTTCGTTTTGCTCTTTATTTTCTGACATTTTATGCGATTTTTTCTTCGCTATAGTCAACTTTCTTGCCAATTCAGCCAACCAAGACAAGCTGTCAGACGATGTCAGTTCGCTTCAGAGGTTTAAAGAAATCAAAATGCTGAAACTATTCAAGGCTAACCCGTCATTCCACCTTGAGCTTTTGAACTTTTGATGTTTTTGAACTTCTTGTTGTTTCTAAAGAAAGCCCAAAAAACAATCATTAACCGAGAATAAGACTTAATTTTGCGCTGTAGAATAAAAAAAGAATGTTTCGACCGTTTCGCGATTTACTTTTATTGGTGTTGTTTTGGATCCTTTGCTTCGATTTTCATCGCTTAGCATTTTCCTTGCATCACTTTGAAAAACTGAGCGATGTTCCCTTTGGAGAGTGGCTAATGACTTTCATTTATTCTTTCCGCGTAGATTTGGCCGCAGCGGCCGCACTTTCTGCTGTTCCATTCGTTTTCAGAACATTGGCTCATTATTTCAGTTGGAAAGGATTCAATTTTCTCTATAAAAGCTTCTTCTTCATTTTAATGGGAGCTGTAGTAGCTGTGCAGGCTGGAGAGATCGTCGCTTATTCTGAATGGAATCACAAATTGAACTCTCGCGTATTCATGCACTTGTCCAATCCGGATGAAGTTGTTCGAACAGCGAATTATTCAATGATGTTCTGGTTTGCTTTGTATGCTCTTCTTGAAATTGCCTTTATGCAATGGCTATACCGTCTTTTATTTAAGAAAAGAGAATTACATCAACCAAAGAAGAAATTGGAATACCTTGCCATTCTTCCAACATTAGCGCTTGGACTTGGCATGCAATTTATCGGATTGCGCGGTGGTTTTCAGCAAATTCCGCTGAACATTGCGGCAGCTATGTATCTTGATCATAATGTCAGTAACGACATTGCGGTAAATTCCAATTACTTTTTTGCCAAGGAATTCCTGACGTATCTTACCAGCAACATTGATTCATACATGCCAAAGCTGAATCGTAAACTGGCAGATGAGAAAGTAAAAGAACTTTACAATTATCCGAAAGAACATGATCAAATCTTTCTTTCAGAAAGACGCCCAAATGTGGTATTCATTGTTCTCGAAGGGTGGTCGGCTGAAGCTATTGGTTCACTGAGTAAAACAAAAGGTGCGACACCAAATTTCGATAAACTGAGTAAATCGGGTGTTTTATTTACAAAAACATACGCTACGGCTACAACCAGTGAAATTGGGAACTCAAGTATTTTCTCAGGTAATCCTGCTGTTCCTGAAGTTTCGATTTCAATGCATCCTGATAAATACCGAAAAATACATTGCCTAAATGAGGATTTGGAAAGCTGGGGATATCACAGTTCCTATATTTTCAGTGGTGATTTGAAGTACGGAAATATCGGTGGTTATTTTACTGATCACGGATTTGACGTTATCAAAGACGAAGGCGATTTCCCAAGTAATCTTCCACGTGGAAAACTGAATTTCTACGATAGAGATCTATACGGTTTTTTACTTGATGAAATCAATCAACACGGCGAACCATTCCTACAATGTGCATTTACAGGAAGTACTCATGCTCCATATGATCAGCCAAAAGGAAAAGGAAAACATTTTACTGGTCAGCAGGCAGATTATATGAATTCACTCGTTTATGCAGATAACTGTTTAGGTGAATTTATCAAGAAGTGTAAAAAATATCCGTGGTACAAAAACACCTTGTTTGTATTTGTTGCGGACCACGGACATCCAACACCGGATGTCGATAATCCAGGATTTGGAGTGTTTTATCATATTCCATTATTGTTTTACGGAGAACCAATCAAAAAAGAATTCCGCGGTAAACGAATGAAGACCATTGGTTCTCAGTCGGACATTGCTGCCACACTTCTGTACCAAATGAATGGTGATATCAGCAGATATCCGTGGAGTAAGGATTTGATGAACCCGAAAGTTCCACAGTTTGCATTTCACTCCATTATTGGTGGATACGGCTGGGTAACTCCGAAAGGAAATCTGACATATTACATGGAATCAAAACAGGTTGCCGACAACACGTATAATGAAGGCGATTTCGCAAGAGAGTTAAAACGTTGTCAGTACTTTCTGGTTTCACTATACAACAACTACAAGGAACTTTAGTGGAACGTCTCATAAATATCAGAAGTCTAACATTAGACGAAATCAAGGCATTTGTTCAGAGTATTGGTGAACCAGTATTCCGTGCAAAACAGGTTTACGAGTGGTTGTGGAAGAAGAATGTCAGTTCATTTGACGAAATGACCAACTGTGGAAAGAAACTACTTGACGGATTAAAAGCGCATTATTACATCGATAGAATTGAACTTGCGGATAAACAAGTGAGTTCTGACAAAACAATCAAATGTGCATTTAGTGTTGGCGGACAAACGCAGGTTGTTGAAGGTGTTTTGATCCCAAGTAACACACGAATGACCGCTTGTATTTCATCTCAGGTTGGTTGCAGTTTATCGTGTGCATTTTGTGCAACCGGAAGACTGAAAATGCTTCGAAACCTTAGTGGAGGAGAAATTGTTGACCAAGTTGTTTTCCTGAAGAATCTGGCAGAAAATCATTACAATACGCCATTAACGAATATCGTTTATATGGGAATGGGCGAACCTTTATTGAATTACAAAAACGTGGTTCAAAGTGTCCATTTTCTTTGCTCAGAAGAAGGTTTGGGAATGTCGCCAAAGCGCATTACCGTTTCAACTGCCGGAATTGCAAAAATGATCAAGAAATTGGGCGATGATGAAGTGAAATTCAATCTTGCACTTTCCTTACATGCTGCGAATGACAAAAAGCGTTCTCAGATTATGGAAATCAACGATTCGAACAACATCGAAGCATTGTCTGAAGCATTGGCCTATTTCCATGAAAAAACAGGCTCGAGAGTCACTTTTGAGTATATCATTTTCAAGGATTTCAACGATGGATTGGAAGATGCCCGAGAATTGGCTGAATTTGCCAAAGTTGTTCCTTGTAAGATCAATATCATTGAATACAATCCAATCGATGATGGACTTTACCAGCAAGCCGACAGAAAAAAAGTTGATGATTTTGCGCGTTTTCTGGAAGAGAAATGCAACTTGATCGTTAATGTTAGAAGAAGTCGTGGAAAAGACATTGACGCAGCCTGCGGACAATTAGCGAATAAGAATAAGTTGATTGATCAAAGAGTACTGAAATAATTACAAATGACGAATTACAAATTAACTTGTCATTTGTAATTCGTCATTTGTAATTAGAAATTATAGTATAAACCGCCATATCCTGAAATTCACCATTGAATAAAATCCTGTCTTTGTAATGCGCTTCTTTCTGAAAACCCAATTTTTCAAGAAGGTAAATAGCTCCTCGATTTTGCGGTGAAACCTTCGCTTCTATTGTATGCAGATTAAGAACAGTGAAACCAAAGTCAATGATTGCCAAAACGGCTTCCTCCGCAATGCGCTTTCCCCAAAAATCCACTGAAAGTTCGCCGCCAATTTCTGCTCTCAGATTCGCAAAATCAATCGAATTGAATCCGCAAGTTCCGATGATTTCGTTTCCATCGCGCAAAACTCCTGCCCATCCGATACCCTGCTTGTTTTTGAACAATTGCATGGTTTTATGCACCAATTCTATGGAATCATCTAAGGCAAGCATATTTTCCCGTGCAATAAACTGATTTATCCTTCCGCTTGAACGCATTTTATAAATGGATGCGGCGTCGGTGATCTTTATTTCCCTAAGTGTTAACCTATCGGTTCTTATTTCAGGGAAACTGCTAAATACTGCTTTATTCAACTCCATAGCGGTAACAATTCATTGCTTTTATGTTGGTTCCCGCATTTACGGGATGGAAAAGGATAAAGTTTGGTTGAGAACGTTCAACCATTCTCTTATAAATATAAAAAAATATTGATGCATCTACAACAGAAATAATTCATAACCAATTAATAATTAACATTTTACTTTCGCTAAACAAATATTTCATGAAATCAATTTATCAGAAATCAATTTTCTACAGAAATAACCTGCATTGGGTATAAATTTATTGGAGTTGAATAGGTAATTTTGAAAGAACTTAATATACTGAGTCCACCGAGGCGAAAAGTATAAATCAGCGCATTGCAGATGATGACAGTAAAGGAACTATTAGAGCCTATACAAGATGAAATGAAAATCTTTGAAGACCGCTTCAAAGAATCGATGCGTTCGAAAGTGCCACTTCTCGACAAGATCACACATTACATCATCAAACGAAAAGGAAAACAAATGCGTCCTATGTTTATGTTTCTTTCGGCAAAAATGCTGGGAAACATTAACGACAGAACATATGAAGCTGCTTCGATGGTGGAATTGTTGCATACCGCTTCTTTGGTTCACGATGACGTAGTTGACGATGCCAATGAACGTCGCGGTTTTTTCTCAGTAAATGCACTTTGGAAGAACAAAATTGCCGTTCTTGTTGGCGATTATTTGTTATCGAAGGTATTGTTACACTCTATTGAAAGCGACAATATCCGTGCTTTGCAGATTGTAGCCAAGGCAGTTCGGGAAATGAGTGAAGGTGAACTTTTGCAAATTGAAAAAGCCCGAAAACTGGACATCACTGAAGAAATTTATTTTGAAGTTATTCGTCAGAAAACCGCAAGCTTAATTGCAACCGTTTGTGAAGCGGCAGCAGCATCTGTCGACAGAGAGGATATGGCTGAAAACATGCGCCTTTTTGGTGAATATGTTGGATTAGCATTCCAGTTGAAAGACGATATTTTTGATTTTGGTTCATCAGACGAAATTGGAAAACCATCCGGAAACGATATCCGTGAACGAAAATTGACCTTACCAATTATTTATGCATTAAACAATGCTCCAAAAGCAGATGTAAAGTTACTGAAACACATCATTAAGCATAAAAACGAAGACAAGAAAGCCATTCAACAGGCTATGGAAATTGTTATTGCAAATGGAGGTATTGCTTATGCCGAAAAACACATGCTGGCTTACAAAGAAAAAGCATTGGCTTGTATCAAGGATGTTCCTGATTCCCCTTCAAAAAGATCGTTGATTGGTTTGGTGGAATATACGGTTTCAAGAAGAAAGTAAACTGATTCATCCCATTTTTATTAGAAATTAAGAAAATTCGTGATTTCGTGATTTTACGAATTTGTGCATTTTTTTTAAGGAATTTGTGATTTCGTAAAATCACGAATTTTATATAAAATGAAGCTCAAATCGTCAGCTTTATTTGTAATTGTCCGCACCCTATAAAAAGCTATCATCTTATTGCAATAGCTGTTATTGGTGTAAATTGATTTGGATTTGATTTCATGAAAAACGCCCCGCATCTCGAATTCGCTCGATGACCGCGGGGCGTTTCTATTTTTAATGATTTATTATTTTCCTTCGCGAGAAGCAATCTTGAACAAAGCGTGAGTCAACTCACAACCTTTTTCAGTTTCCAAAATCTTAACGATTTTGTCTTCAACTACTTTCTTATCATCACTTGTATACAAGTTTTCGTATTTCTTCTCTAACTTAGATACACAGTTGTCAATATTCTCTCCAACTTTTTCCATTACAGCCATATCTTTCGCAGCAGCATCCATGTGATTCATGTAGTACTCTTGCATTTTTGTCTGCATTTGATTTGGATCTTCAGCGTACTTCACATAAATATCACGAACCTCAGGTGATAAACCAGTTACGTTCTTATTTACGCAATCACACATGTCAGTTGCAAGATTTTTGTAATCGTCTTCATTCGCCATATTACATGAACCCAATGCAACGGTCATCACAAGAAGTGGTAATATAAATTTTTTCATAGTAATTAATTTTTTACTAAAGATAATAACATCATTGAAAGCGGGAAGGAAAAAGTTCAAAAAGATGATCTCGACTCCGCTCGGTCACCTTCCGTTATCACAGTGACATCTGCACCTCCCCACTCTAGAATAAATTTTGGAGATCTTTTGAACGGTTTTAATTCATCCAAATTCCAATGTTCTGTTTTTCCGTTAGCTTCTTTAAAAATCACGTAAAAACGTTCCGTCATGAATGAATTATTTGAAACAGATAATTCACCAAAAAGTTGGTCAATATCTTCCGTCAATGCCAACACCTGAATATTTTCGTACTGCATCATTCGTGGCCCCCAATAGGTAATAAGATCTGTTCTCTCCGTATCATTCAATCCGACTTTTTCGCAAACCTTCTCCAAATAAGAAAGCACCTGATCTTTCGCAATAAAAGAAGCATTTCCCCACTTCAGATTTTTTGAAATGTCCATTTTGGCTTCCCAGAACAAATACGGATAGTGCTTCCCATTGATATCGAAACCATTGCTGGTTGCAGTTCCGTTCCATTTACCTGTAGTTTGAGGATATGTGAATGCCAATTCGCCTTTCGGTTTAATCCCAATTTCCAAAGGAACATTTACATCTGAGTAAACATAAATAACCGGTTTTTCAAGTTTTATATGATTATTATCGGGCTTGATCTTTGGAAAAAAACTCAAACGAACAGTCACGTCATGTTGTGCTTTTACTTCAATTCGTGGAATAGTAATTTCAATTTTTTCATCATCCGCGTAAAATTGAAACTGATAATTTCCAGGTTCTACTGAATACTCAAAGCCCAGATTAGAATCAATTGTTTTCTCTTTCCAAACACCATTCACGGAAGTTTTAAGTGTTGGAATAGATTGTACATCCCCGAAATAATCCACATCAACTACAAAACGAACTCTTCCCTGATTCGGGGTATGAACGGTATTCAATGTGTCGTTCAGAATGCGGTATGGAAGCATTTTCATCTTCTGTTCTTCTTCCGTGTTATTCGGTTGTGTTTTAGAATTCGTAACACATGAAGCGTAAACGGTACAAACCAACAATATGGAGGCACATCCGATCAACTGGCTTTTTATATTAAAAGTCTTCATTTTCTTAATGATTATAAACTATTAAATTTCCCATACTAAATTCAAATCCACCCCACTCTACTACAGTAAAACCGCCTCTTTTCACTTTTGGCAAGGTGTTGCCAGTAAGAAAAGGTTCGAACGACGAATTCCATTCCGCAATGGCTATATAAACCCTGTTTACATTTTCAGGGTGAGGTGTAATTTCCATCGTTGCGAACTGATTGCAATCCTCATTCAAATGAAACTGAACAAACAATTCATCAAACTGCATCATTCGTGGTCCCCAATAGGTAATAAAATCTGTTTTTTCCGTTGAACTTAAACCCAATTCCTCACATCGTTGTTCCAAAAAAGAAAGTACGCCTGTTTTACTAACTCGGTAACCATTCGTAGTTTGTCTGAACTTGTATTCCTGTGACGACTCCCAAAACAAATAAGGGTATTGTTTTCCATCTATCTGAATTTGTCCAGTTGCATCACAAGTTCCACTCCAACCCGCTTGAATTTCTGGATAAGTAAACGTAAACTTCCCGTTTGGCTTCACATTGATTGAAAAATCGGTGGGCACATCGCTTGAAAGATAAATAACAGGTTTGTCGACAATAATCTCTGGTCCGCTATTGCGACTTGGTGCAAAATTCAATTCAATCAACACATCATGCTGCGGCAGCACATTGATTTCTTCAATGGTCATTTCATGGAATGCATTGTTGACATAAAATTGGAAACGGTATTTTCCGGGCTCCAGTTTATAGCTGAATGAGGCATCCTTATCTACCTTCATATCTTTCCAAACTCCATTTACAGAAGTTTTAAGAATAACCGTAAAATCTGGATTTACGAATCCACCATTCTGAATACGAAACTTAACTTTCGCCTCCGTTGGTTTTAAATTTTTGTTGACAGTATCGCTGACAATCCAATGACCAGACGGAAGAAATTCTATTCCGTCTTCTTCGGCGTAAGATTGTAACCCTAGCGACAACAAACTAATAAGCAGTAATAATCTCATGTTATTTCAAATTTGCGGTGAATGCATTTTCTTCTATCTGGAATTCGTAACCACCCCATTCTAAAACAGAATAGTTGGCTTTCGGCATGGTTTCAAAAGGAATGTCTTTTAAATAAGGCGAGAAGTATGAATTCCATGGCGAGATCATCATATAAACTCTTCTCAACACATCCGGTTGTTCTTCAAAATTCAATGTTCCAAACTGGTCACAACTTTCGTCAAAAATAAACTGCACAAAAAGCTCCTCATGGTTCTGCATTTTCATTCCCCAGAAGGTAATAAAGTCGGTTCTTTCCGTAGAATTGAACCCAAACTCGTCACATTTCTTTTCAAGGAATGCAACATACTGTTCCTTCTTCAAATGATAACCGTTCGTTGAGGGTTTGAACGCATATTTCTGTCCAGCTTCCCAAAACAAATACGGATAGTTTTTATTGTTAACAGTTAACGAACCGTCGGTATGAATTTTCCCTGTCCAACCATCTCCAATACTTGGATAAGTAAAAGTGAAATCGTTTGTGGGAATGACGTTCAAACTAAATTCTCGTTCGATATCAGAATGAAAGTAAAGTACAGGCTTGAGAACTTCAATTTGCATCTCTGTCTGATACATCAGCGCCTCTGCATCACTTACCGTTTGTGGTTTGAATACCATTGAATCGGTTACAATTTCCTGATAACCTGGTCCACCCCAAATTTTGAAAACGTACTTTCCTGGAGTTAAGTCGAAGGTGGTTTTTTGATCTGGAACATATTGCACATTCTCCAACAAACCATTAATGCTCATGTAAATGGTTTGTCCTTCCAAAAATTCTGTTGATCCAAAATTAAAACCAATTGAAATACGACTTTGTTTTAAACTCAACTTAGAATCGATCTCGGTTTTTATAATCCGAAAAGGCATGATTCTTCTCTCCCCTTTATCGTCAGCACTACTTGCAAAAAGAGCTGTACAAACAATAGCAAACGCAAAACTCAATAGTACTTTCATGTTAATTTGTTTTAGCTGTAAATGTGTTTTCTTCTATTTTAAATTCATATCCACCCCATTCTAACACAGAATAAGACGATTTTGGCATGGATTCAAATAGAACGTCTTTTAAATATGGTCTGAAATAATTATCCCAAGGAGAAAGACAGATATAAACTCGTCTCAACACCTCGGGTTGTTCTTTAAAGTTCAATTTTGCAAATTGGTCACAGCTATCGTCGAATAAAAACTGAACAAAAAGTTCTTCGTGATTTTGCATTTTCATTCCCCAAAAGGTTATGAAATCGGTTCTTTCGGTTGCTGTAAAACCCAGCTCATCACATTTCTTTTCAAGGAATGCGATATACTCGTCTTTCTTTAGGTGGTAACCATTTGTTGACGGTTTGAAGTGATAATCTTGTTTTGCCTCCCAAAAGAGATAAGGATAGTTTTTACCGTTAACTGATAAAGTTCCATCTGTATTTATATTGCCTTTCCATCCTTTTTCAATGGATGGATAAGTAAAAATGAATTCTCCTTTTGGAATTACATCCAGATCAAATTCTCTTTGCTTATCCGAATGAAAATAAAGAACCGGCTTATAAGCAACCACTTGCTGAGGTGTAGTTATCATATCAACCCAGGCTTCGCTTTTGGTTTGTGGTTTAAACTCTATTGAATCTGAAAATATTTCTAAAAAACCAGGTCCACCCCAAATCTTGAAAAGATATTTTCCGGGAGTCAGATCATAAGTAACGGCTTTTCCTGGTGTATAATCAATGTTTTCCAACAAGCCGTTAATGCTCATGTAAACCAATTGATTTTCGACAGGTCCGTTACTAAAATTGAAGTTAATGGTTACCTGACTTTGCTTTACAGACAGTTTTGTATCCGTAACTGTTGAAACTATTCTAAACGGTGAAACACTTTTTTTATTGGTGAATTTAAACTTATCATTAGCACTTGGTATTTCCACCATACTGGTTATCGTAAAACCTACAATTGCAACCAAGAGAATAAGAATGAATTTATACATGTCCCTGTTTTTATGCAACAAGATACAATGCTTTGCAGATTTAGTTCAGTTTGTTAAAAAAAAGACGTGTGATTTTATTTCTCGAGAGGCTTTGCGGGAACGCCAGCAACCGTAGTATTTGCGGGAACCGTTTTTAAGACCAAACTGGCCATTCCAACTACCGAATTTTCACCAACGGTAATCCCGTTTTTAATGGACGCACTTGGAGCAATCCAACTATTTGCGCCAATCTCTACACTTCCGGCAACCATCGCATTTGCAATTACCATAGCGTTTTCTCCAATAATCACATTGTGAGCAATATGTACCAGGTTATCGATCTTACAACCTCTTTTGAGAATTGTATCACTCAGCGATCCGCGATCAATACACGTGTTCGAGCCGATATGAACATTGTCTTCAATGATCACCGATCCAAAATGAGGCATGTGCTCATATTCCCCGGCATCTGTTTTCACATAGCCGAATCCATTGCCTCCAATTACCGTATTTGCCTTGATATGAACATTATTCCCGATACGCACATTTGATTGGATGTAAACATTTGGTTCAAGAATACAGTTGCTTCCAATTTGTACATTTTCTTCGATAACTACACCTGACGAAACAGCGCAATTTTGCCCTAAAACCACCGACGAATGAATAGTCGCCTTTTCAGAAATTCCAATCTTAGCTTGAGAAAGAAAGAACGATTTTCCTACTTCTGTTATCACGGCTCTGGCATTATGAGCTTTCACAACTGTAGCTGCATGCGGAAATTCTACTCTTGAAAAATCCAATTCTGCATCCAAAATAATGAGTGAAGCTTTACAGTTTTGAATTTTCTCAAAAACGCTTTCTCCGGCTTTTGTATTGAAGAATGTAAGTTGACCTTCGACAGCATCATCCCCATTTCGTGGACCACGAATTTCTACGTTCGCTTTCAAATTACCTTCCTGAAGCAATTGATGGTTTTTAGAAACCAGAAAATCTACAAGGGTTTGAAGAGCTACCATAACTTAGTGTTGAATGTATCTGATGACTTCAAAAGATTCTGCAAAAGCTGTATTGATCTGAATACCACGAATGGTTGCCAATGATCGAACGAAATCGTTTGCGCTATATGGTCGACTTGCCTGTGATTTGTAGATATTGATACCTTCTACTTTTCTATTGATATGCTCTTCATCCAGCTTCACATACATGTACGACTGAAATTGAAAGTTGTTCCAGGGCATTTCATATCCTAAAATATTCTGATGTTTAAATGCTCTGATGCCCTCCTGATGAATGGTTGAGTGATCCTGATGCAAATCACTGGAACTTGGCAAAAAGATCAGATCGGGTTGAATTTCTTTACGAAGAACGATCATTCGCTCTAAAATCTCCTGACGTAATTCTGGAAATATTCTTACTTCAAATCGGTGCATATGCACTCGCTCTTTCGGAATTCGAAAAAAAGCCATGCTTTCATACAATTCCTGTTCAATGATTCCTGGTTCAAAACCCTGAGGTGTTGATTTCTCACAATCACTAAACACTGCCACATGAATTTCTTTTCCTAAGCTGATAAGTTTAGAAAGTGTTCCTCCAAGTCCAAATTCTGCATCATCAGGATGCGGTGCTAAAATCAGTACTTTTTGAATATCGTTAAACATATTTATCCTTTGAAATGATTGAGGATCTTAGTCACGATAAATGCACTAGCTTTTCCATCGCCATATAAATCCTGGTTGAAATGTAACTGTTTTGACGATAACTCTTTGTACGCTGAGTAAATTTTTTCGGTACTGTTGCCCGTCAAAATGGCATTTCCGGATTCAATTAATTCAACCCAGGGAGTTTCGTCTAAAAGAATAACAGCAGGTTTTTGCAAGAAGTATGCTTCTTTCTGAACTCCTCCTGAATCGGTCATAATCAACGACGCCGTTTTCTCCAAATAGATCATTTCAATGAACGAAACCGGTGGAATTAGCTGAATCGGTAAACGTTGAATCAATTCAAAAAGCTTACTATCGTTTTCAATAATTGCTTTGGTTCTTGGGTGAACAGGAAACACGAACGAAACACCATATTCCGTTGAAATTTGCTCAACCGCTTTCAAAACCGAATGTAAATTCGCTGAATCATCCACGTTACTTGGACGATGCATAGTAAGCAACACAAACGTTTCCGGCAAATTGTATTTTGTACGGATCTCGTCTTTTTTATCATCACTCACCTGCGAGAAGTAAAGCGTGTTGTCGTACATAATGTCTCCAGTCAAATAAACTCCGGGAGCATTAAAGTCTGTTTTATCATCTGTTACCGGATGGTGTTTCACATTCTCTTTCTCCAACGATTCCATTCCGGAAATTGTAGGAACAAAAAGTAAAGACGAAAGGTGATCCGTTATTAAACGATTCACTTCTTCCGGAAAATATTTATTGTAACCGCGAACACCAGCTTCGATGTGCACAATTGGAATGAACAATTTTGCGGCTGTTAAGCAAGCTGCAAGTGTAGAGTTGGTATCTCCATAAAGAATTAATGCATCTGGTTTTTCAGCCAACAACACTTCTTCAATGGCAAGCATCATTTTTGCAGTTTGACTTGCATGACTTCCAGACCCGATTCCAAGATTGTATTTCTCCTTCGGAATTCCGAGTTCATCAAAAAACACTTGCGACATTGCTGCATCGTAATGCTGACCTGTGTGCACAATAATCTCCTCTATCTGATCGGCAAATTCTGTTCGAATTGCTCTTGAAATAGCTGCCGCTTTTATCATCTGTGGTCGGGCACCAATTATAGTTACCAGTTTTAGCATAGTCTAGTTATTTTCTTTAGGCAGATTCTTACTCAGCAATTCAGCCATTTTAGCAGTCAATTTTGGCGTTGAAAAACGATCGATATCAATAGGATCTATGAAATTGGTTCCTTTATTGAAACGATCAAACATTTCCAATACCGTTTTTCTCAATTGGGGAAGATCATCGAAATCACAAACCATTCCCGACTGACAGCTAGTTACGATATCTGCAGCATCACCATTGCTTGGTCCAAGCAATAAGATAGGACGTTTGGATTTGATGTATTCAAATAGTTTACCTGTTAACACAAAAGCCGCGTTCGAAATTCTATCAATGGGCAATAGCAATACCTGCGCCTGATGCAAATGCGATTGTGTTTCTTCGAATGGTATGTAGGAAATAAATGTTGAATACTCGTCCAAGCCAAATTCCGTAAGTGATTCTCGCACATTTATCGCCAATTCTCCGATGAATTTCAATTGAATTTTCGATCTGAAATCTTCGTTCTCTTTGATCAATTCGCTCACTACCTGCCAAAGGTCTCTACAATTTCTATCGCGAAGCAGATTTCCAATGTGAACAATCGTAAACTTAGAATCCAGTTCATATTTCTTTGGTTCGGCAGCGTTAGAAACATTGAAACCGTTATATATCACGTCACATTCACGTCCATACCTTTCCATGAATTCCAGCTGCATTGTTCGTCCAACCACAACAACCTCATCGGCTTTAGTGATAACATCCTTTTCCAAACGCTCGTGTTTTTTCCAGGCGCTCTTCCCTAGTCCCATTTCCTGCAAATAATCCATACTGATCCAAGGATCCCGAAAATCTGCAAGCCAAGGAATCTTGAATTGAGACTTCAATCCAAGTGCAATTAAATGTGCTGAATGTGGCGGACCTGTTGAAACGATGGCATCTACAGGATGATCCTTCAAATAAACAGAAAGCTTTTTTATACTCGGTTTGATCCAGAATTTTTTAGCATCGGGAATGAAAAAATTTCCACGGATCTTCCATAGAAGCTTCGCTTTCCAATCATTTTTCGCAGGTTTTTGCATCAGTTTAAGCTGATTACCCTCCTTTTTATTTGCACCTCTCAACTTGGAAACAAAACTAATCGGATCCCACAAAGGTGTATGAATGACTTCCAGATCGACTGGAAGCGAATTTATCAATGATGGATCTTCAACTACGTATTTCGGATCTTCCGGAATACACAAAACAGGTTCCCAACCAAAGTTACGCAACTGTGAGACAAATCGCACCCATCGCTGTACACCGGCTCCACCACTTGGCGGCCAGTAATACGTAATGATCAGGACACGTTTATTTGAACTCATAAAACTTATTGAAGCTGCTTTTTCACTTCTGATATGGCATTTTCCAATCCCGCAGCTTTCTTACCACCTGCAGTAGCAAAGAATGCTTGTCCACCACCACCACCTTCGATGTGAGCAGCAACAGATTTCACCAGGCTTCCCGCATTCCATCCTTTCGATGAAACTAATGCTTCGTCAACAAGAACACTAACAGCACACTTGTCTTCTTCTTTGGAACCAACAACAGCAACAAGATTTGGAACTTCACCTTTCAACTGGAAAAGAATATCTTTCACGGAACCTGCATCCAAATCAACAATTGCATCGAAATACGAGAAATCACCTTTCGATTCGATCTTCGTTTTCAATTCTGCCTTTACCAATTTAGCCTGCGCTTTCTTAAACGCTTCTACTTGCTTTTGAAGTGAGTTGTTCTTCGAAATCAAGTCTTCAACTGCTTTTGAAATGTCTTTTGGGCTCTTCAACAATGAGTTCAAACCTTCTAACGTTTCTGTTTGCGATTTGTAGAAAGACTCAACTGCATCATTTGTAATTGCTTCAATACGACGAATTCCCGCAGCTACAGCACTTTCAGCCTGAACACGGAATAAACCGATTTGTCCTGTACTTGAAACGTGGGTTCCTCCACAAAGTTCGATCGAATCTCCAAACTTGATTACACGAACCGTATCTCCATATTTCTCTCCGAAAAGTGCCATTGCACCCAATTCCTGAGCAACATCAATTGGAACTTCTCTTCTTTCGTCAAGTGCGATATTTTCTCTGATTCCTTCAATTACCATTGCTTCAATTTTCGCCAATTCCTCATCTGTTACTTTAGAGAAATGAGAGAAATCGAAACGCAAATAATCAGGACTTACCAATGATCCTTTTTGTTCAACATGCGGTCCAAGAACCGTTCTCAACGCATGATGCAACAAGTGTGTAGCACTGTGATTGCTTGCAGATAATCTTCGGCGTTCCACATCAACCTTTGCAGAAAACTGACCTTCTACTTTCAACGGCATTTCCTCCACCATGTGAACAATCAATCCATTCTCTTTCTTTGTATCGAAAATATGAATGGTCTCGTTTGCATTTGAAATAGTTCCTGTATCACCAACTTGTCCACCACCTTCTGCATAGAACGGCGTCAAATTGAACACCAATTGATAAAACTCGCGTTGCTTTTGTTTCACCTTGCGGTACTTTACAAGCTCTACAGTTGTAGAAAGGTGATCGTAACCAACAAATTCTTCCTCCGAATCCTTTTTCAGAACAACCCAGTCATCTGTTTCAATGCTTGTTGCAGCACGTGAACGTTCTTTTTGCTTCTGCAATTCAGTATCAAAACCGTCTTCATCAACAAGAAGATTGTTCTCTCTTGCAATCAAAGAAGTTAAATCGATTGGGAAACCAAACGTATCGTATAATTCAAATACAGCCGGACCTTGAAGAATCGTTTCACCAGACTTACGCACTTGTGCGATCAGGTTATCCATTCTTTTCAATCCTTGCTCCAATGTTTTAAAGAAGCTATTTTCTTCTTCACGAATTACCTTTTCGATGATATCGCCTTGAGAACGCAATTCAGTGAATGCATCACCCATCACTTGCCCAAGAACTCTTGACAATCCCGCAAGGAAAGAATCCTGCAAACCAAGTGTTTGGTAACCGTAGCGAACAGCTCTTCTTAAAATGCGGCGAATCACATATCCAGCTCCGGTATTGGAAGGAAGTTGTCCGTCAGCAATTGAGAAAGCGATAGCGCGAACGTGATCTGCGATTACACGCAACGCAATATCCGTAGCTTCGTTCTCGCCATATTTCTTTCCACTCACCTTCTCCATATGAAGAATCAATGTTTGGAATAAATCGATATCGTAATTCGACGTTTTGTCCTGCAATGTCATTGCCAAACGCTCCAATCCCATTCCTGTATCTACGTGCGTAGCAGGAAGTGATTCCAACGAACCGTCAGCTTTTCTGTTGAACTGCATGAATACGTTGTTCCAAATTTCAATCACCTGAGGATGATCTTCGTTTACGTATTTCTTTCCGTCTTCTTTTGCGCGTTCCGCGGCAGGACGATTATCCACATGAATTTCTGTACAAGGTCCACAAGGTCCTGTATCACCCATTTCCCAGAAATTGTCTTTCTTGGAAGCCATGATAATTCTATCTTCAGCAATGAATCTCTTCCAGATATCGTAAGACTCCTGATCTTTTGGAACGCCGTCTTTTTCGTCACCTTCAAAAACAGTAACGTATAAACGGTCTTTGGGAATTTTATAAACTTCCGTCAACAATTCCCAAGCCCAGGAAATAGCCTCTTCCTTGAAGTAATCTCCAAACGACCAATTCCCCAACATTTCGAACATGGTGTGGTGATACGTATCAACACCCACCTCTTCCAAATCATTGTGTTTACCAGAAACACGAAGACATTTTTGAGAATTGGCGACTCTTCGGTTTTTTGGAACCGCGTTTCCTAAGAAATAATCTTTAAACTGGTTCATTCCGGCATTGGTAAACATCAGTGTTGGATCGTTTTTTACGACCATTGGTGCAGAAGGCACAATCTGATGTTGTTTCGAAGCGAAAAACTCGAAGTAATGTTTGCGAATCTCTTGTACTGTCATTGTTTTGATAGTTATAAGCCGAAGCCTATTCTTTTAATGAACGCAAAGATAACCAGAAATCATACTTCGACAAGCTCAGTATGTTCGGTGAAAATGAGAAATGGAATTATCAATTATCAACGAAGCAATTATCAAGTAAAGTGTACACTTGATAATTGCTCATTAATCCATTGATAATTTCAAAGTTAATCTGGTTTCGCTATCAGTTTTTTGATTGTAAATGAATACAAAACGATTCCTACAAAAGCCTGTGTAAATATGAATCCTGGATCCTCTACCCAACGCATTAAGGTTGAAGGCGCATAACTCCAATAATTACATTCATAGACTTGTTCCCTGGTCAAAATAGCAACTGTAGCAAAGATTCCAATGAGTAACATGGTGGAAATAAATCCAGTTACATACCCAAATGCGTGCACAACTCTTCGTGAGACATTCTTCTTTTTCAGAAGCACAAAATAGGTTATCACTATTCCTATTGCGAACCCAACAGGTTCCATGAATAAATAATTATCCGATCGAACTACTGAATAGATTAGTCCACAAATCAAAGCGTTGATAATGATCAATACCCCAATTGAAGGAATGGTGATGATGAAGGTAATGAAATCAGCAAAGGAGAACATCAGGAATAAAAAGGCAAGCCCAAGTGCTACAAATCCAATGGTCAATGTTTCAATATAAAATGATTTCCAGTAGTAACTTCGCTTGGAGTTATCAAACATGGACTCAAGAGAATAATTATCAACTAAGAACATGTCCGCATTCAATCCTCCGGATTCAAGATCTTCAACAGTTGTCTGACTCGAAGACCTCTTGTATCTTGCTTCCGTTTTATTGAGTTCCATTTCATAACGGATCGGATCATAATAGAAATAGGAATCGTGAGACGTCATTCGTTCATCTATGAAACCACTACCGAACACCCCCTTGTGCTTCACTAAATATTCAGCAATAACTGGTGAATTAAAGGCGTGCTTTATTTCGTGCTTCGTTAAAAACGCATCAAACTTTTCCAAAGCTCGCTGAACTTTCTGTCTATTTCCGGAAATGGCACGTATGTCTTGGTTGTATTCTAAATTGAGCACACGGACATCATCATAATAGTAATAGTCGTACCATTTTTCAGGTTTCATTTTATAACCGGCCTCATCAATAAACTGCGAAACTCGATAATTAACGTTGTTTTCACTAATCAAAGCCCTCTCAGGAACTTTTTTGAATCCGTCATAGTAGGTTTCACCGTAACTATCCTCACAATCTACCGGTCTCGTTGTTATTTTCAAACACTGAACAATATAACCAGCATCTGTTGTATCGTTGTTCTGCGCGTTATCATAAGGGTTGTATGATCCTTCATAATAATCATAGTTGCTCCATTCATCTTGATTTAAGATTCTGTACCCCGGATTTTTGGCTTCAAAATAATCGTCATACTGATAATTTCCATCTCCATGAATGGGCAGGAAAGCTTGAGCAAGGTTCACCATCTTGATTTCCTTTTTCAGTTCATCATAACTTGCTAACGACTGAACTTTGGCATTTACACCTGCAAAGAAGCTAATGAAAGGAGCCCCAATAAGATAAAAAATGATGAAAAGAAGTAGTAAAAGCTTTGTGAAATAGAACTTTTTCAATGGATAAAGATGACGAGAAGCGTTCTTCTTAAAATAAGATGCTGCCCATAGAATAATAAACATTAAGGTCGCCAGTAAATAACCGTAAATGGCGTAAGAATCCAGGAAAACATCTTCATCAATACGATTTCTCAAAGATTTCGTAGTAACTGCAAAATTACCCCAGAACCAGAAAATGGCATTCACCAAAACACTTATTGGAATGACATAGTGAATTTTCGACATCCAGAGTAAAGGATGATTTTCAACAAGGTAGCGATCGAGTTTATTTAGAAATTTCATTGGATTCAGATTTAATAAATAAACGACGAGTTGAAGTAGAAATATCACGAACGTATCGGATTTCGACATGATTATCAATCAAGCATTGAAGGGCTCTATTCATAATTTGCTGTTCCTTGAATTCGGCAATAAAAACACCACCATTGTAGGTTAAATTAGTCAAACCCACTTTCATCAATGTTTGTTGAAGAAGGTCTTTCTCACAATTGACATCCAGTTCCAGAATGGAATGTTGTTCAGCCAAATGATTGTCATTCTGATTGACATAAACCGCTTTTCCTTCTTTCAGGAAAATTAGGCGATCCGCCACTTTCTCTACTTCGAACAACTGCTGTGAGCTCAAAATGATTCCAACCGGATTTGAAATACTTGCTGCCAAATTCTTCAAATCTTCTAGTATCAATTGCTGAGCGAGAACATCCAGATTTGCTAAAGGTTCATCTAACAGCAACAAACGAGGTGAACGCAAGAATGTTCGCGCCAATTCGAAACGCATCTTGTAACCGGAAGAAAGTTCGTTCCACTGGTGTTTGCGGAATTTCCACAAGCCAAAGCGAATGATGTAAAGGTTAACGAGTAACTCATTTTCTTCACCTTTGATTCCATAATGACTAGCTGTAAATTTTAGATTACTCATTAAAGAACCATACCATTTCGGAGTACGTTGAGGAATATAAGTCAATTTGGTTCTGAGGTCGTAATCACGCAATTTTTCCAATTCACCGAAATAGGAAATTTCACCTGCGCTGTACTTTAAATCCTGAGCAAGCATTCGGAGAAGAGAAGTTTTACCATTTCCGTTTTCTCCAACCAATCCCCATACTTCACCGGTAGAAACTTCAAGATCAATGGGCTTCATGGTAAAATTACTTCTACGGTAGCGCTTTTGAAGGTTCTTTACTTCAAACAGTTTGCTTTTACTTGAAGCGGTGATATTCAATTCACGCAAACGATTCAAACAATCATTCAGGCGATTGATTAATCCAAGCTCATCATTTTCATTCTTTTCCTGCCATTCTGCCAATGCAACGGCTTCTTTATAATAGTCCAGATTTTTAGAATCCAGAATACAATCGATAAACAAACGATAACCCAAATCAACATCTCCATGCTGAATATGACTTAGGCATTTGTCAACCTTTAGTTGAAATTCACTCATTCAATCATTTATTTACTAGTGGTTCTGTCTACAAATTACAGGACAGAATGGTTTACTTAAATCTCAATGTTGTAAACATCGGAAAGTAAACACAAAATTTAATTGAGCATAAAAAAGGGGACTGAATGCTTATGCTGCAGCAACTGCATAGGCGCAGCGGAGTCGAAGCCCCTTTTCCTTAATCCTCAATTCCTTTCTTACGCAAGAACAAACGTACCATCATGAAACTGGCGATTACCACTACAACTGTGAAGAAATAATTCGGGTATTCGCCGAACATCTGGTGATCAACCACCTTTCCTTTTACAACCACTTTCTGAACATTGAAGATTTTTAACAATGTTGCACAAATCACCAAAACACCAATCAGAACGTAACTGCCAAGCAGGTAAACGTGATTACGTATTTGTTTGTTGGTTGAACCAGTTTCATCAAGTGTAATGTTGTGACGAAGTCCCTTGTTCTTAAACGAGGTAACAATTTCTTTCACATCTCTCGGGAAGTGTTCAATGAAGTACAAATAGTCTTCGGCAGAATTCACCACTTTTTGCTTGATGTTGTCCCAACTGAATTTCTCCATGATCTTCTCACGAGCGTATGGCTTGATCATATCGATCAAATTCAAATCAGCGTTCAATGATTCGGCAACTTTCTGGATAGTTACCAATGTTTTCAAAAGCATGTACAAATTCGTTGGAATCTTGATCTCGTACTTCATCAACAACTTGAACGTATCTGTAAACAAGCCTGAAATATCCACTTTATCATAAGAAACGTATGAATATTTCTGAATCAGTTCGTCAATATCAAACTCCAGATCTTCACTGTCTTTCAAGTATTGAACTTGTGTCAGCTTCAACAAGCTCTTTACAATTTTATGCGAATTCTTTTCAGAGAAACCAATCAGGAAGTTCACCAAACCATCAATTTGTTTCGGCTTTAGAGACGCACACATTCCGTGGTCGAGCATCACAATTTGGTTGTTCCCACGAATGAAAAGATTTCCTGCGTGTGGATCAGCATGAAAGAAACCATGTCTGAGGATCATCGTAAGAATGATATTAATTCCGTTCTCAGCAATAATCTGAGGATCATATCCTTTTTCTTTCAATTCATTCGCAGATTCAGGCTCAACACCTTCAATAAATTCCATCACCAATAAACGCGGCGTACAGAATTCACTATAAACTTTTGGAATGTAGCAGCGTTCATCCCCCGCGAACATGTGTTTGAAACGCATCATGTTAGAGATCTCATTACTGAAATCCAATTCTTTCAGAACTGTATCTCCAAAATCATCAATGAATGCTACAATATTGAAGGATGCTAATTCAGGAAAACTGCGTTGAATCCGATTTGCCAAAATGCGAATCAGAATGATATCCAACTTGATCTTGGAGCGAATTCCCGGTCGTTGAACTTTTAGCACCACCTTTTCGCCGGAATGAAGAACGGCTGAATAAACTTGTGCAATTGATGCTGCGGCAATGTATTCTCTATTGAATTCAGCGAAGACATTTTCAATGGTGTCGCCAAGTTCACGTTCTACAATCGCAATTGCGTGATCATCATCAAAAGGTCGGGCGGAAGACTGAAGTTTCTTTAATTCACGACGCAAGTTTTCAGAAATCAAATCCGGTCTGTCGGCTAAGATTTGTCCAAACTTGATGTAAGTTGGTCCAAGATCCTCAATAATGCGACGAAAACGTTCGGAACGTGACATTCTTCGTTTCCCCTTCGGGTCGAAAACAGTTCCAAAAACACCGGTTGTAAACCATTTGTGAAATTGATACTTGAGGATAATCCCCAGTATATTCAAGAAACGAAAGACATTTCTTAAGATTTGACGAAATCTAAAAATCCACATAAAGGTTCAATTTATCTCAAAGTTAATAGAATGAGGCAAAGTGGAGACGTTAAGTAAAATCATTTAATCCACATGTGTCTGATGAAGACAATAAGCTTAACAATTTTTATATCTTTATCGGCTTGAATACCCTAAACTATAGATAAATGGCAAAAAGTCCATGGCGTAAAAAACCAATAGCGCTTTTCGAAGCGGATATGAAAAAAAATGACTTGAATAGAGTTCTAACGAAATGGGGACTAACCTCATTGGGAATTGGAGCTATTATTGGTGGTGGAATTTTCACTTTAACAGGAATTGCAGCTCACAATCACGCTGGACCAGGTTTAGCAATTGCATTCGTAATTGCAGGAATCGGATGTTTATTCGCATCGTTGTGTTATGCAGAATTTGCTTCTGTTTTACCTGTTGAAGGTTCTGCTTATGCTTATTCATACGGTACAATGGGTGAAATCTTCGCCTGGATTATCGGATGGAATTTAATTCTGGAATACATGATGGGAGCTACAACAGTGGCTGTTGCATGGAGCGGATATTTTGAAAAACTACTGCATCAATGCGGAATTGATCCGCCGCTATGGTTAATGAATGATCCGGTTACTGCAGCTACCAAAGCAGCAGAAATGGGTGTTGCAGCACCTTCATTCTCTTTCAATCTACCAGCATTCCTGATTACTTGGGTAGTTACTTCGATCTTGGTTCGTGGAATCAAAGAGGCTGCAAAAACAAATAACCTGATCGTTATCCTTAAAATCGCTGTTGTATTGTTCGTAATCTTTGTTGGATTCTTCTTTATCGACACAAACAATTACACACCATTTGTACCTGAACCAGAAGTCATTGATGGAGTTTCTCATTACGGATGGGGATTCGGTGGAGTTTTAACTGCAGCGAGTATTGTATTCTTCGCGTATATTGGATTTGATGCCGTATCCACACAAGCTGGTGAAGCTATTAATCCTAAAAAAGATGTTCCGTTCGCAATTATTGCCTCATTGATCATTTGTACTGTGCTTTATATCGCCGTTTCATTGGTCTTAACAGGAATGGTTGGTTATAAGGATCTAGACATCAAAGCACCAGTTGCTTCAGCGTTTGAAGGAGTTGGAATGCCTTGGGCAACCATCTTGATCACGATTGCCGCCGTTGCAGGTTTAACTTCTGTAATGTTGGTAATGATGCTTGGACAAACACGTGTATTCCTTGGAATGGCGAAAGATGGATTACTTCCATTCAAAATATTTGGAGTGATTCATAAGAAATTCAAAACACCATACAGAAGTACTGTTTTGGTAGGTTTAATTATCTCTATTGTTGCATCATTAACACCAATTGACAAAGTAGCTGAAATGTGTTCGATGGGAACTTTACTAGCCTTTGCTATGATTGCGATTGCGGTATTGGTTCTTCGAAAAAAACAACCTCAGTTAGAGCGTCCGTTTAAGGTACCTTTCATTTGGTTTGTATCCATTACAGGAGCAGCATTCAACGTAGGATTAATGTTCTTCGTTAAACCACAAACGTGGGTTGCATTCCTTATTTGGTCAGGACTTGGGATTCTTGTTTACTTCTTGTATTCAAGAAACCACAGCAAACTGAATGATTACGAAAAAGAGCAGGAAGCATTGAATACAGGCTCTACTCCAAGTGTGGAAGAATAAAAATTGAAATAAAACAAAAAACGCTCAGACAATTCATCTGAGCGTTTTTTGTTGATGATAGAACGCTATTCACACATCTATTGCCTCGCTAGTGCCCTAAAACAGATCAAACCCTGAAAAGTTCTGTTTTATGACATGTCGACTAGTTGGTTAACCTTTGCTTTACTGAAGCTAAGTAACAACGAATTAGATACTTATAAAAACAGAAACGCGTAAAGTGTACTTTTAACTGACTAATTGTGTCATTCTGTCGAGTCTTAGTACTTTTTCGAACTCTGCTTAGTATATTTGACATCTCCGAAACAACGGACTACACTCATTGAAAATGGAAGAAAACAAAAAGAAATCACTTGGATTATTAGACGCCACTTTTTTGGTCGCGGGAAGCATGATCGGTTCGGGAATTTTTATCGTGTCGTCTGACATGGCAAAAGATCTTGGCGGCTCAGGCTGGCTTTTGATGACCTGGTTACTTACAGGTGTAATTACGCTTTTTGGAGCTTTGAGTTATGGAGAGTTGGCAGCAATGTTTCCAACAGCAGGTGGACAATTTGTTTACATTCGTGAAGCTTGGGGCAAACTAACGGCTTTCACTTATGGATGGACCGTTTTTACGGTAATACAAACAGGTGTTATCGCAGCAGTTGCAGTTGCTTTCGGAAAATTTGCAGGAATTCTATTCCCTTCTTTAAATTTCGTTTTGTTCGATTACAAGATTGGTGATTTACTTGTTGAAGTTAAACTGGCCAACCTTCTTGGTGTTGGAACAATTGCTTTGTTAACCTGGCTGAACGTTCGTGGAATTCAATATGGAAAGATCATTCAAACCATTTTCACCAGTTCCAAACTCTTAGCATTAACCGTTTTGATCATTGCAGGAATCTGGTTCGGACTTTCACAAGAAGGTTTCTTTGAAAAGAACTTAGGCTTTTGGTGGAACGACATGGAAGGTGTTTTCAATTACAACCCTGATGTTTTTTGGAAGTATTCAAAAACCACCGTTGACGCCGATGGAAATGCCTTTTTTGAAACCATGCTTCCAATGGGATTACTCATTGCCGTTTCAACTACAATCATTAATTCACTTTTCTCAAGCGACGCATGGAACAATGTAACATTCATTGCCGGTGACATCAGGAATCCGGAACGCAACCTACCAAAAGCATTGTTCTGGGGAACATTCATTGTAACCATCCTTTACCTTTTGGCAAATGTTGCTTATTTGGGATTACTACCACTTGATGGAGCACCCATTGCTAAAGGAATAGATCCATACACCAAGGAGAATGTTCTGAAAGCCGGAATTCAATTTGCACACGAATCACGTGTAGGAACTTCTTCTGTATTCATGCTGATGGGTAACGCTTCAAATGTGGGAATGGCTATTTTGATCATGATCTCCACTTTTGGTTGTAACAACGGTTTAATTATGGCAGGTTCACGCTTGTTCTACGCTATGTCGAAAGATGGTTTGTTCTTCAAAAAGGCATCAACTGTAAATGCTTTCGGAGTTCCAGCCTGGGCAATGTGGGCACAAGCAGTATGGGCTATGATTTTGTGCATGTCTGGATCATACAAGGTCCTGATCGTATTTGCCACATTCGGCTCAATGATTTTCTATATCATAACCATTGCAGCTATTTTCAAGCTGAGAAGAACCATGCCTGATGCGAATCGTCCGTATAAAGCGTTTGGATATCCGATCATTCCTGCATTATACATTTTATTGGCACTTGCAATTTGTGTTTCACTAACTGTATTTACTTTCTGGGATACGATTTGGAGCATCGTTATTATCCTCTTGGGAATTCCTGTTTATTATTTGGCATTTAATAAAGAGAATAACATTTCAGATTCTTCGTTATTAGATGAAAATCAATGACATTAAGTTGGAAAATAGCACTGTTTGGTCTTTTGGCTTGTTGCTTCAGTTGCAGCAAGGATAAAGTTCCCTCTCAAATTGATGATGAACTTCGTCAATTAGCAGAAGAAACCAACGGTTTTGCGTGGTATCAATACAACGATTCCCTTTACGAGAAAAGTTTAGGTTCAGGTCACAATTGGCCCTTCCTAAAAACACGCTTCAATACAATTGCCCAAACGAAATTGGATGGAACTGGAAAAGTGCAAGCCAACGCTATTTTCCCTGAAGGCTCCGTAATTGTAAAAGAACTTTATTCCGACAGTACAACGATTGGCAGGTACGCCATTCTTTACAAAGACTCTGACAATCAGTATGCAGATGAAAAAGGATGGGTTTGGGGATATCTGAATGCCGATGGAACGGTGGCTACTTCTGCTGTTCACAAAGGAAACACCTGTATCAATTGTCATTCTCAAAGTGAAAACATTGATTACATGTTAATGAATAAGTATTTTCCTTGATGATTTTTGGCAGTTCAGACGTGGTGCATCACGTTTCTACCTACTTCTTATGACAGACTCTATTCCTGTTTTCTGACAATTTGACAACATTTTACGCTTGTTATCACCTCTAGTCTGACATTTCTGACAGACTTTTCTCCATTTTGGCGGGTGGCACAACCTTTGACTAGAGGAAGGAAAATTGATAAAAACAAAAACAAATAAAATGGGAAAGATTATTGGAATCGACTTAGGTACAACAAACTCTTGTGTTTCCGTAATGGAAGGAAATGAGCCAGTTGTAATCTCCAATTCTGAAGGAAAACGTACAACGCCATCTGTTGTAGCTTTTGTTGAGGGTGGTGAGCGTAAAGTTGGTGATCCGGCAAAGCGTCAAGCGATTACGAACCCAACGAAAACGATCTACTCGATCAAACGTTTCATGGGATCATCATTCGATGAAACTCAAAAAGAAGCAAAACGTGTTCCTTACAGCGTGGTAAAAGGTGAAAACAACACACCTCGCGTTGATATCGACGGACGTTTATATACACCGCAAGAAATCTCAGCAATGATTCTTCAAAAAATGAAGAAAACAGCTGAAGATTACTTAGGACAAGAAGTAACTGAAGCAGTTGTTACTGTTCCTGCATACTTTAACGATGCACAACGTCAGGCAACAAAAGAAGCTGGTGAAATCGCAGGTTTAACAATCAAACGTATCATCAACGAACCAACTGCAGCTGCATTAGCTTACGGTTTGGATAAAAAAGGTATCGACCAAAAAATCGTAGTATTCGACTTTGGTGGTGGTACACATGACGTATCTGTTCTTGAATTAGGAGACGGAGTATTTGAAGTATTGGCAACAGACGGTGACACGCACTTAGGTGGTGACGACGTGGATGATGCAATCATCAACTGGTTGGCTGAAGAGTTCAAAGCTGAAGAAGGTTTGGATCTACGTGAAGACCCAATGGCATTGCAACGTTTGAAAGAAGCTGCTGAGAAAGCAAAAATTGAATTGTCTTCTACAACTTCTTCTGAGATCAACTTGCCATACATCATGCCAGTAAATGGTATTCCAAAACACTTGGTAAGAACGTTACAGCGTGCAAAATTTGAGCAATTGATTTCTTCTATTGTTGAAAGAACTATCGCTCCTTGTCGTTCTGCTCTTCAAAACGCAGGATTGTCTACGAGTGATATCAACGAAGTAATCTTAGTTGGTGGTTCAACTCGTATCCCGGTTATTCAGGATGCAGTTGAGCGTTTCTTCGGAAAAGCACCTTCAAAAGGAGTTAACCCTGACGAAGTAGTAGCTGTTGGAGCTGCAATTCAAGGTGGTGTATTGACTGGAGAGGTAAAAGATGTATTGCTTTTGGATGTTATTCCATTGTCTTTAGGAATTGAAACAATGGGTGGTGTATTCACGAAATTGATTGAAGCGAATACAACTATTCCAACGAAAAAATCAGAGACATTCTCTACAGCAGCAGATAACCAACCAGCAGTTGACATTCACGTACTACAAGGTGAGCGTGCAATGGCAGGCGACAACAAAACGTTGGGTCGTTTCTCATTGACAGACATTCCACCAGCACGTAGAGGTGAGCCACAAATCGAAGTAACATTCGACGTGGATGCGAACGGAATCATGCACATTTCTGCAAAAGACAAAGGAACTGGAAAAGAGCAATCAATCAAAATTGAAGCTTCTTCAGGATTGTCTGATGACGAGATCAAACGCATGAGAGCTGAGGCAGAAGCTAACGCAGATGCTGACAACAAACGTAAAGCAGAAGCTGAAACATTGAACAAAGCTGATTCATTGATCTTCCAAACGGAACGTCAGTTGAAAGAGTACGGAGATAAAATTCCAGCTGATAAAAAAGCTCCAATCGAGGAAGCGTTGACAGCATTGAAAACGGAATTTGAAGCGAAGAACATGGACAACCTTGACGCAGCAATGGAACGTTTGAACACAGCATTCCAGGCAGCTTCTCAAGAAATGTACAACGCAGCGAATCAAGGTGGTGCTGATGCAGGAGCAGGAGCAAATGCAGGTGGTGCAAACACTGAAGATGAAGTTACTGACGTTGACTTTGAAGAAGTTGACGATAGCAAAAAATAAATCCGGTATTAGATTGCTAACGCAATCACTACAGATTTAAGAATAACCTAAGAGAACCGTTGGTCATTGACCAGCGGTTTTTTTTATCCATTATCTTTAAGACATTGATTGTAAAGACGCGATGCATCGCGTCTTTACCGTAACCTTTCAGAATAAAATACTTATAAATTCATGCCAACAAAATTCATACTGCTCAGCTTCATCTCAATTTATCTTCTGAGTTGTTCAGCGCAACTTCAAGCTGAAAAAGACAAAAAAAAGCTTCCTCCCTATTCTGAGTTAAAAGCAACTGTTGAGAAAAAACGGCTGGCATTTCTTTCAGAATACAATTCTGCAGAAGATAAAACTACAGTGATTTCAAAGGCTCAAGCTTATCTGCTTGAAACCATCACATCCGATTTCTTCGAGCAATGGTATGGAACCGAGTGGGATTTTAACGGGACGACACACGAACCTCGAAAAGGAAAGATCGCTTGCGGCTATTTCATTACTACCGTTCTGGAAGACGCCAGCTTCAAAATTCCGAGAACAAAGTGGGCACAACAAGCTTCTGAATACTACATCACCCGCATGACAACTGACGTGAAACGCTTCAGTAATCAAACGCCAGAAACGGTGAAAACTTATTTACTCGGTCGACCAGACGGATTGTATGTTGCTGGACTGGACAATCACGTAGGTTTTGTTTACAAGCAAGGAACGGAAGTCACGTTTACCCATGCAAGCTACTACAACCCGAAGATTGGCGTTCAGACAGAAGAGTTAACGGGTAATAATCCGTTTGCAAAATCCGGATATCGCGTAATCGGAAGAATTTTGGATTCGGAGATGATAAGAAAGTGGATTCTTGGAGAATCCTGGAAGGAATAATTATAGTGGTGAATCATTATTCGCCTTGCCAATTATTTCTTACCTTAGAATAAAATAAACAACTATGAAATATTATAAAATCATCAGCAGAACAATCCTTGCATTTTTCATTGCACTCTTTCTTGCTCCTGAAGCAGAAGAATTCTTTGCAACTTCAAACAGCAGTGAGATCTATTTGATCGATTCCAACTCGCAAATGATTACGCAAACTACTGGCGGAACGAGAAGAAGAACACGTCGCAGAACCAGACGAAGAGTGAATCGCAGACAAGAACGAAGAAATAACGCAGAGTTTTATTCTTTTAAAACCATTGCGTAAAACTACTACAGACCGGATGGTATGGGTGAATAATGATTCGCCCATACCATTCGCCATAAAACCTAACTGTTTTTCCAACCACCCCTCAATTCAAAGCGTTACTTTCCGTATCTTTGAACGCTGTCTGCTCAAAAGGCATATTCTAAATTTTTAACGATGAAATTCTTACTTGCAATTTTACTGGTGATCCCACTATTAATGAATACTTCGTGCGGTGGCGAAAAGAAAAAAGACGACAAACCAAAGAAGGAAAAATTAGTAGACATTAAAGACGGACGATATACAGAGTATTATCCCGGACGAAAAGCAGTGAAATTCCAGGGAAACATCAAGGAAAATGGAAACCGAGACGGACGTTGGTTTTTCTATTCTGAAAACGGTACTGAAATGTCCACTACAGAATACACTGACGGAACAAGAAACGGTTTAATAATGGTGCGCTACCCAAGCGGCAATGTTCGCTATACCGGATTTTATACGAATGGAAAAGAAAGTGGTGAATGGCGCTTTTATTTGGAAGATGGAACATTGGATTTGGTAAAAAATTACGATGACGCCAAAGTTGGACCAACACCCGCTGCTGCAAAATAAAGACAATGTCATTAATTCCTCCTCACATTGTTGATCAAATTATTCAAACCGCTCGTATTGAGGAGGTAATCGGTGAATTTGTGTCCCTAAAAAGGGCTGGTTCAAACCTGAAAGGAAATAGTCCGTTTGTGGACGAAAAAACACCTTCTTTCATGGTTTCACCAGCAAAACAAATCTATAAATGTTTCTCTTCAGGTAAAGGTGGAAACGTGGTTTCATTCCTTATGGAAAAGGAACACTATTCCTACCCGGAAGCATTACGATGGCTTGCTAGTAAATACGGAATTACTGTTCCCGAAGAAAGACAGCAAAGTGCTGAAGAACTTGCCGCCGTTTCTGAACGTGAAAGTTTATATATCATCAACGATTTCGCGAAGGAACATTTCATGGATCGTATGCATAACCACAATGAAGGTCAGGCAATCGGTTTGTCATACTTCGAAGAACGTGGTTTCAGAAAAGACATCATTGAAAAATTCCAGCTGGGATATTGTTTGAATCTGGGTGATGATTTCACGAAAAGCGCCAAAGCAAAGGGCTATAAACAAGAATATTTAGAGAAAGTTGGTTTGGTGAAAACCAAAGAAGACCGCTCTTTTGACTTTTTCCGTGGACGTGTTATGTTCCCCATTCATTCGGTTTCTGGTCGGGTACTAGGTTTTGGTGGACGTACTTTGCAAAACGATAAGAAAATTGCGAAGTATTTCAACTCACCGGAAAGTATTATCTACAACAAAAGTGAGATCCTTTATGGTTTATATTTCGCTAAAGGAGACATTATCAAATATGACAATTGTTTCTTGTGTGAAGGTTATACCGATGTAATCAGTATGCACCAGGCTGGCGTTACAAACGTTGTAGCTTCTTCCGGGACCTCACTCACAAAGGAACAAATCAAGCTTGTAAAACGTTACACCAACAATATCACTATTCTTTATGATGGTGATGCTGCAGGAATCAAGGCTTCTTTCCGTGGAATCGATTTGATTTTGGAAGAAGGAATGAACGTGAAAGTGCTGCTTTTCCCTGACGGCGACGATCCTGATTCCTATTCAAAGAAAGTTTCCACTTCGGAATTAATGGATTTCATCAAAGCGAATACGAAGGATTTTGTGAGTTTCAAAACCTCACTTTTACTTTCAGATGCGAACAATGATCCTATCCAAAAGGCGAGCTTGATCAAAGATATCGTTCAGTCGATTTCATTAATTCCAGACCAAATCACGCGTTCGGTATATTCAAAAGAAATTGCCCGCCAATTTGAAATTGATGAAGCGGTGGTTCTAAACGAACTCAATAACAAGCGAAAAACAAGTCTTGCCAAAGAGTACAACGAACCGCAGATAAAAACGAACAACGAATTAACGGACACGATAATTCAGCAACAAGAGCAGCCCAGTGAAGCCATTTATCAGCGTAAAGAGAAATATTCTCACGAGGAATATGACCTTATCCGGATTTTGCTGAAATATCCAGGTTATGCGCTTACCACAAAACACATTGATGAAAACGATGTAACTGTTGATGTGGAAGTAACGGTGAGCGAGTTGATCATTCATGAATTACAGAAGGACGAATTGGTATTCACATACCCGCTTTTCAAACGCATTTTTGATCATGTTCTGGAAGGGTTGAATGAAAAAACTTTATACAAGACAGAATACTGGATGCGTCACCAGGATCAGGAAATTGTACAATTCGTTGTAGAAATTGAAACGGATAATTACGAATTGAGTCCACAGTGGCTTACCAAATATAACGTAGAAACCAATCTTGAAACCGATAAATTGAAGACAATGGTCATGTCAAGTTTGTACTGTTTCAAGCAGCGGATCATTCAGAATAAGATCGACGAAATACGAATTGAACTTCAGAATGTTGACACAAATGATGACAAGTTGTTAGACTTATTATCAGAACAGATAGTTTTGGACAGGGTTAAGCAAGAGATTGCTCAACAACTTGGACGAATTATTTTACCGTAATGGATTTTCTTACTTCGAATCATTTTCAATTTGGTCCTTATTGGGTTTGTAACCTGAACATTGTAATCATTGCAATACTCATTTACTTATCTGTTATTCTTCGCCGGATTGTTCAACGCGTTCTGAAAAAATACCTTAGCGAAGCCAATATTCGTTTAGACGGTAAAAAGGAAACTTATCTGAAGATTTTCAGTCAGTTGGTGTATGTTTTCGCAGCATTTCTATCCTTTCTAAGCTTCAAGATCAATAATGGTCACAATCCTTCCGCCACTTTTGAGAATTTCCTTCAATACAAATTCATCAAAACGTCTAAGATTGACTTGAGTTTTGGGAATATTGTTCTGGCCATTACCATTTTCTTTATCGCGAAAGTCGTTCTAAACATCGTTCAACTTTATTTGCAACGTCGCTTTAAGAAAGAAGGAAAACTCAGTCGGGGAAAGGAATTCGTTGCCATTCAGGTCGCTAAGTACATTATCTACACCATAGCCATTATTGCGGCATTAGCAGCCCTGGATGTTGAGCCATCTTTATTCCTGGGAGGTTCTGCTGCAATCCTGGTTGGTTTGGGTCTTGGACTTCAAGACGTTTTCAAAGACATGTTCTCTGGTTTCGTTCTTTTATTTGAAGGAAGTATCAGAGTTGGAGATGTAATTGAAATGCACGATGGAAAGTCGAGTGAGTCTATTGTAGCAAAAGTCCTTAAGATCAATATTAGAACTACCCAGATTGAAACGCGTGATGGAAATGTTTTGATTGTTCCAAATACAAAACTAACACAGGAATACATTGAGAATTGGAGTCACGGCTCTACCCTTTCTCGTTTTCGAATTTATTTGACTGTTCACTACGGATCAGATACAGATCTGGTCAAAGAACTATTGATTCAAGCAGCAAAATCACATCCAAAAGTCAAAAAAGAACAACCCATTCAGGTTCGAGTGAACGATTTCGGGGAGAATGGTTTGAGTATGGAATTGATTTTCTGGGCAGATCAAAACTGGGACATCAACGAATACAAAAGCGATATCCGTTTCGAGATCGATCGACTTTTCCGTCAGAATAACATTCATATTCCGTATCCACAGCGTGAGGTACTAATGCGCTAAAGCGCAATTTCAAATGACTAATTACTAATTACAGATAGACCTGAAATTTCTTTCTCGATTACTCATTCGTAATTTGTCATTCGTAATTCGTAATTCGTAATTATCTTTACGGTCATGAAACCAGAAGTACAACAACTAATTGCAGCGATGAGCAAGCGCTTCACATCGCATCCTTGGCACGGAATTGAGATCGGTGAAAAACAACCGAACATCGTTAATGCTTTTATTGAGATCATTCCTAGTGATTCAATTAAATACGAAATCGACAAAGCGTCAGGATATATTATGGTAGACAGACCACAAAAACTGTCGAACCACATGCCTTGTTTATACGGATTTGTTCCTCAAACATATTGTGGTGATTCAATTGCTGCATACTCAAACGAAAAAACTGGTCGTACGGATATTACAGGTGATGGTGATCCATTGGATATCTGTGTATTGAGCGAGCGTTCATTCAACCACGGAAATATTTTGTGTGATGCTAAAGTTATCGGAGGTTTCCGAATGATTGACGGCGGAGAAGCAGATGATAAAATTATCGCTGTTTTGAAAGGTGATCAAGCATACGGAGATGTGAACGATATCAGCGAAATGCCGAAAATGGTAATCGACCGTGTTCGTCACTTCTTCCTTACTTACAAAGATTTGGACGGAGCTGCTAAAAATGTTGAGATTACTCACGTTTACGGAAAAGACGAAGCTTATGAAGTAATTAAACGTTCAAGTGAAGACTACAAAGCGAAGTTTGGAAATGCTAATGATGAATTGGCTGAAGCTTTGACAAGTTTGTTTGCACTTTAATAAATTTAAGATTGTTGATTTCGGATTTCGGATTGATTCCATCTGAATTCCGAAATCATGTCTACAAAATCCTAATATAATTTATATGGCTACAAAAAGCTTCGAAGAAACCGAATTATGGCAAGACGCGATGGCTCTTTGTACGATTATCTATTCTATTACCAACAAAAGTGGTTTAGATAAAGATTTTGGATTAAAGGATCAAATTCGTAGATCCTCAGTTTCAGTTCCCTCCAATATATCTGAAGGGTTCGAACGTGGAAGTAATAAACAATTTATTTATTTTTTGTACATCGCCAAAGGTTCTTGTGGCGAACTTCGAACTCAAATTCAAATTGCCTATAACCTTGAATACATTAATCAAGTTGAATTTAACAATCTGAAAGAAAAAACAAACTCAATCAGTAAGCAAATTGCTGGTTTCATTAAGTATTTAGAACAAAATCCAAGTAAGATATAAGGCATTAAAAATATTAAATCCGAAATCCGAAATCCGAAATCCGAAATCAATAATAAAAAATTAAAAAATATGAAAACATTAATCGTAACATTAAGCCTCGCATTCGCGGGAACCGCAGTAGCACAATTGGCTCCACAGGCTAGTCCGGCAGCGAAAGTTGAACAACGTGTTGGTTTGACAGATTTGACAATCAAGTACTCTCGTCCAAGTAAAAACAACCGTGCCATTTTCGGTGAACTACTTCCATATGGTGAAGTTTGGAGAACCGGAGCTAATGAGAATACTACTTTCACTTCAAGCGATGTGTTGATCTTCGGAAAAGACACCTTGAAAGCTGGAACTTATGCGCTTTACACTATTCCTAACAAGGAAAAGTGGGATTTGATCTTTTACAGCGTTGCAACAAACTGGGGAACACCAGAGACGTGGGACGAAAGTAAAGTTGTCTTGAAGACAAGTTCCACCGTTACTGCAACAAAAATGGTTACGGAATCGTTCACGATCAACATTACTGATTTAAAAAATTCTGGTGCCGCAATTCAGTTAATGTGGGACCAAACATTGGTTTCTTTCCCTTTCACAGTTACAACTGACGCGAAAGTGATGGCGAATATCAACAAGATCATGGCCGGACCAAGTGCAAACGATTATTACGCTTCTGCAAATTACTATTACACAGAAGGTAAGGATCTGACTAAAGCTGCAGAATGGTGTAAGAAAGCTGTTGATGCGAATCCTGAAGCATTTTGGATTCAATTACTAATGGCTAAAATTCAAGCTAAACAAGGATTGAAAAAAGAAGCTGTTGCAACTGCTCAAAGCGGAAAAGCAATTGCTGAAAAATCAAAATACGACGATTACGTAAAAGAATTCGAAACAATCATCAAAGAGAATTCGAAGTAAGAATATGTGAACACATTCAAAAAAAACTCTCTCCTGATTATTCAAGAGGGAGTTTTTTTGTTTACCTTAACTACAAGCAAACATTAATCCTTGAAAACAACTTTTTTAAGGTCGAAACGTCTTTTGATTATGAAAACTGGCATCTGCTTCCTTCTATTACTTTTTGCTGCTTGCTCCTCATTTGGACAAATAACCTACAGTTATGACACAAAAATGAGTGAGTTGTTTTTCAATTTAGATCTGGATTCCTCGAAAACGGTAATCGAAAAACAAATTACAAAAATCCCTGATTTCAATTTTAAAACCAGCGAGAAAGCCGATACTGTATGGTTAGTTGGTACTAACAGTTATTATACCTTTCCAAGGTCGACAGTTTTTGGAATGCCATGCTTTACGACTAGCAGAACTTCTGAAGATCAATTCAAACCAGATTCACTGAAAATCTTTCTTGGTGGTGGCAATGGTATTATTTCACTAAATCATCATGGCGATTCCCAATACAATTCTAAAAACACTAAAACTTTCACCATTGAAACAGTTGAAATTATTAGAAATTTCACTGAAGAAAAATCGGCAGATGCGGCATATGATAACATTTGTGCTGCGCTGAAAGAACTGTGTAGCGTTGACATATTTGTGAACCAAACCGAGATTGAAGGGAAACGTTATTGGAGTTTTCCTGTTTCTATGACGGAAGAAGAAGCCGAGATCTACTATGAAAAACGCATCAATGTGGATTTCTATCCACCAAGCGAAGAAAATCAGGCGTATACGGTGAAATTGAGTTATTCGAAATCCCTCTGGAACGGAAATACGATCTAGTAAGTGAATCTCCGAATTGAGTAATCAGCGAATCACTAAATTCGCTAATTACCTAATAACTAAATAGACAAGTAACTAAATTTAGTTACTCCCCCCGTATTCAAAGGGTTTCAAGAATGATCAATTAAGAAACGTCCCACCCCATCTCCCATTCATCTCCCATTCATCTCCCATTTCCGTTCAAATTCCTTATCTTCATTCCGCTTAAAATATATACCGATGTCGAACTACCTTAGACCGCTTCTTCCCATTTCCATATACGAAAACCACGATCTTAATTCCTCCATTATTGGAACATTGGAACCTAAAGTTCTGGTTAAGTACAACAGAGAGAAGCGAAGAAATGGTGTCAACTGGATAGAGATTTATATGAATAACGATTCCAAAGCGTACATTCAAAAATCCGACTTGTACACCCTTTGCACTCGTGTAAGTGTTCGAAATGACAGCATTCAGGGATTCAACTATAAATGGATCGATCCCAAAAACGAAGGTCAAATGCTTCCTTTTGAGCAGGTAGTTTTCAAAAATTCAGAACTCAAACCAGGTTTTGAGCGCTTTAAAATGAATGCACTTTCCGGCAGTGACGAAGAGGACAAAGAAATTACTTTCGAATATGATACTTCTTTAATTGAGGTCAACACATTCAAACTGCTTCGTGAACAGGAAATCTATCAACTCAAACCTTATTATCCGAAAACTGAATTTCTAATCGAAGTAGATAATCTGAAGGAGCAAAGAGGATTCATCCTTAATGGATCTAAACTAAAGGAGCAAGGCGAAGAAATCTTTGAAGTACTTTTTTGGGGAATCATTATCGCAACTGTTATAGCCCTTTTCGTGGCATTCTATCAGGCAGGCTGGATCGTTGTCAGCGGATTAATGGTTCTTGTTGGTTTAGGTGTTGCGTTCGTTGTACTGATTGCAGCTATGATTGTCAAAGAAATTCTACGCGGAATTATTAAACAAATTGTAAAACGCTTTTAATCTGTAACCCTGTTCTTTTCTTTCGCTATATTTATTCGATGAGATTTGGGTTTATAATAGCGTTATTCTTACTGGCTAATTTCAGTTTCGGACAAACAACTTTATCCGTGTATGAACACGATTTCGGAAGTTTGTATTCTTCTTCTCAGCGCTTCGTTGATGTTCAGATCTCGAACGCAGGAGCCAAACCTGTTTACATTCTGCGGGTAGAACCAAGTCCACATATAACACACAAACTTAGCAGTGATAACATTCCAGCCGGTGGTTCCGTATCCATGCGTGTACAGGTAAATCCCATTTCCACCGGAAAGTTCAATTTGGGATGTAACGTGTTTACAAGCGACAAAAACCAACCGCTCACTTTTGTTGTGAAAGGTACGGTTGTAGAATTGGCAGGAAAAGGTTTCAATACAACTGCTTGTCCCGACTTCAATTCAACGCCGGTTCAAAGTCAAAGTTCAGAATTTACAATTATCACAATAGATAAAGAAACCAGAGAAACCCTGTCGAAATCAAAAGTGATCATTATACATAATGGACAGCCAGCCGGAGCATGGATCACTGGAAAAAACGGTTCGTTTGATGTAAAGATTCCTTCTGGCTATTTCTATTTTCTGGCAACACATGATGGCTATCTGAAAAAAGAAGATGGTCTTTATGTTCCTCCGGACATCCATGAAATTCGTATTCCGCTTGTCAGAGACCCGCAACTCATTGCTGAAATCCCAGTGGACACAGCTACCAATCAAGAAGCTGAAGTGTTGACGACGGAAGAAACTCAAGAAATTATTTCAGAAGTCATTCAAGAAACAGATACGGTGCAAATCACTAATCCCGATTTGGCGGAGATCACTCCTGACAATTTCGATCAGCAATACTTCAAACCAGTAAACATTGAGTTTGTCATTGATATTTCAAGCTCTATGAAAATGGGCGACAAAATGGAGTTGATGAAATATGCCTTGAATCAGTTGGTTGGTCAGCTGCGCGCGGTAGATAGAATGGGAATTGTGACGTACAACGACAACGCTCAAGTCTTTCAGACACCAACGCCATGTGATAGAAAAGATGAAATTCTGCAAGCGGTAGCAAATCTTAAGCCTGTAGGAATGACGGCAGGTGGAAAAGGAATCAAGAAAGGATACAGTGAATTGATGCAGAATTACGATCCAACAAAAACGAATATCGTAATTGTAATTACCGATGGTGCTTTTAATGTACAGTCAGACAACTACCAGAAAATTGTCAAAAAATACGCTAAGAAAGGTGTCATTTTCTCAGTTGTCGGTATTAAATCAAGTTCAAACGATGCGAATCGAATGACCGAAGCAGCAACTTTCGGAGCAGGACGATTCATTGCTATCAATCAATTATCCGACGCTCAGAATAAACTTTTCCAGGAAATCAGAACAGCATCATTTATCAAAAAATAATTACAAGTTACGAGCGAATAGTCATTAAGAAACAATCATAACTCATAACTCATAACTCATAACTCATAACTCATAACTCATAACTCATAA
>CAMLHZ010000018.1 GCA_946480085.1 uncultured Flavobacteriales bacterium | reverse complement strand
TTTGAAAGAAGAACCACACATCATTGGAACAACTTTTCCAGAGATAGTCGCCTGACGCAATGCATCAAGAATTTCACGCTCTGTCAAAGAGTTTTCGTCTTCGAAGAATTTCTCCATCAATGACTCATCGAATTCAGCTACTGCTTCCAATAACTCTGAACGTAAACGACGAGCATCCTCAATAATATCTGCAGGGATTTCAACTTCCTGGAATGTCATTCCTTGGTCAGCCTCATTCCATACAATACCTTTCCAGTTAATTAAGTCAACAACTCCTTTGAAGTTATCCTCATCACCGATGTTGATTTGCAAAGGTAAAGCATGAGAACCCAACATTTCTTTCACCTGATTACACACGTTTAAGAAATCAGCTCCCTGACGGTCCATTTTATTAACGAAACCAATACGAGGAACATTGTAGTTGTTAGCCAAACGCCAGTTTGTCTCAGATTGAGGCTCAACTCCGTCTACTGCAGAGAATAAGAACACCAATCCATCCAATACACGTAATGAACGGTTTACCTCTACGGTAAAGTCAACGTGTCCTGGAGTATCAATAATGTTGATGTGGTAATTTTGGTTTCTGTATTTCCAATTTACAGTTGTAGCAGCAGAAGTAATGGTAATACCACGCTCTTGCTCTTGCTCCATCCAGTCCATTGTAGCACCACCATCATGTACTTCACCAATTTTATGGTTTACTCCTGAGTAGTAAAGAATACGCTCAGTTGTAGTTGTTTTCCCAGCATCAATATGAGCTGCGATACCAATATTTCTTGTGAATTTAAGATCTCTTGCCATTTCTTAGAATCTAAAATGTGAAAACGCCTTGTTAGCTTCAGCCATACGCAATGTATCTTCTTTCTTCTTGTAAGCAGCACCCTCTTCTTTCGAAGCAGCGATGATTTCTGAAGCAAGTTTACCTGCCATTGACTTCTCATTACGTTTACGAGCGTAACCAATCAACCATTTCATAGCTAATGATTGCTTACGTCCTTCACGAACTGGAGTTGGGATTTGGAATGTAGCTCCACCAACACGACGAGAACGAACCTCCACAGATGGAGTTACGTTGTCTAATGCTTTTTTGAAAACTTCCAATCCTTCTTGATCTTCTAATTTCTTGTCTACGATCTCTAAAGCATCGTAGAAAATTTTAAACGCCAAATTCTTTTTACCAGAATACATTAAGTTGTTAACGAATTTCGTTACAACAACTTCATTGAACTTTGGATCCGGGAGTATGGCTATTTTTTTCGCTTTTCTTCTTCTCATCTGTTCAAAGTATTATGATTTCTTAGCTTTTGGACGTTTTGTTCCGTATTTAGAACGACGTTGTGAACGGCCTTCAACACCAGCTGTATCTTCCGCACCGCGAACGATGTGGTAACGAACCCCTGGTAAATCTTTAACCCTTCCACCACGCACAAGAACCAACGAGTGTTCTTGTAAGTTGTGACCTTCACCACCGATGTAAGCATTCACCTCTTTTCCGTTCGTCAAACGAACACGCGCTACTTTACGCATCGCCGAATTCGGTTTCTTAGGTGTAGTGGTGTACACACGTACACATACTCCTTTGCGCTGCGGACAAGAATCCAAAGCCGCTGACTTTGACTTCTTAACTACCGCAGTCCTTCCCTTGCGCACTAACTGTTGTATAGTTGGCATACAGTACTCAAATTTTGATTGTTAATAAATATATTTTTACCCCAAAGAACACACTTTGAGGGGTGCAAAGATAGCGAGAAAATCTTAGGATGCAAGTCGACAGTGAAAAAAAGTGCTGTTTTTGAACATTTTACTGTTGAAAGCGAAAAGTTCCTTTTTTCAAAAAAAAGTGAAAATCGAACTTTTTTGAATTGCAAAGTTCAAAAATACCAATTGTTAATAACCAGAGAAAATGAAACCACATTTAATCCCAAACAGATTTGAATTACCTTTAGTAAAAATTCAATCAGCAGCATGCGAATTCTTATTGTCATCCTAATCCTCCTGAGTAATCAAAATGTAGTTGCATTAGAAAAAGTAAATACTGTATTATATGACTACGCAAAGGCTTGTCCAGCGGAATCCGCTAAAAACCTAAAAACGCTTGTCGGTTATTTATCGAAGGGCGGAAATTCACCTGATCAGCGCGTAGAGCTATTCTGTTATTGGATTGCTGAAAACATAGCTTACGATACTTATGGCTTTACTACCGGAAAATACTCGCCAACCAGCACCATACTCACTACTAAGAAAGGTGTTTGTGAGAATTATTCTGAACTTCTAAAAAGCATGTGCGACTTATTGGGAATTGAATGTCATGTAATAGACGGATACTCGAAAGGTTATGGCTACACCAAAAACAAAGTATTTCAATCATCGGATCATGCATGGAATATTGTCAAGTTAAGCGGAAAGTACACTTTCATAGATTTAACCTGGGCCAGCGGTAATATGAAAGTGACTAATGGAAAAATGCGTTTTGTAAAAGCCCTGAATCCTGCTGAAATTTTCGCTGAGCCTAATTACTTTGCACTTCAACACATGCCTTCTGATCCACGATGGCAACTGAGAACAAATCCAATTACGCTAAAAGCATTTACGAGTAATGACTCTTTAAAAGAGATGTTGAAGACAACACTGCCCAATTACAATTTTCAGGATAGTATAACTACTTACCTTAAAGCTGACAGTGTGAGTAGAAATGTGCTTTCGGAAACAAGTACCTACATTTTCAATCCCACAAAATTGAATCTTCAGTATTTAGCGGACGCCTATTATACAAAAGGATGGTACTTGAGCACAAAGATCGGCACTCTTCCTAATCAGGAAGTCGCTATCACTTGGTACAATACTGCAATGCAGAATTACTCGAAGCTTGGAAACGCTTATGGAAACAAATGGGTCACCAATTGCAAAACTGGAATTTCTTATTGTAATGCTCAAATAGCACAATTGAAAAAGTCGCCATGAATATGACGACTCTTTATTTGAAGATAAAAAATATATACCTGATACTAGTTACCGCTTAATTATTATCGAGCTTGTGAAACTACCTGAATTGTTGATCACTAACTGATATTCTCCAGCAATCAGGTTAGAGCAATCAAAAGTAAACTGCTGTGTAATGGATCCTGAAACAATCAAGGATCTAAGTGGAATTTCTCTGCCTGTTAGATCATAAAGTGTAAATGTCAATTCTCCTGAATACGGAATACTTAAATTCACCATCAGCAAATCTTCCACTGGATTGGGGTACAAACTGAGAATTACAGGAGCATATGCATCAACTGAAGTATTGTTTACAGGAGGTGGATAATATGGACAAGTTGGTAACTGGAATCCCTGGATGTTATTTCTGGGCATACTTGCGGAATTAACTGAAACCAGATTACGGCTCAAGTGATTCGTTTTAAACGATGCCGAATAATGATATCCGGAATTATGACTATCGATTGTATTCACATAAAACCAATCGGCTTGTGCACGCTGCTTATTAATATCCATGATTACAAAACCGTGACTTGACAACTCCGCGTATTTAATGTGGCTGTTTGCAATCATCAATGCCGACGCTCCTCCAGGAAGATCTATTCCTGGAGATGTCACACTTGGCGCAACAAATTCAACTCCTACTGAGCCGGTACCATTTGATGAATAGGATGAACCAGGTAAATCATTTGCCCAAGAGGAATGAATGTCTCCCGTTAACACTACAACATCTTTGATGTCATAAGTCAGAATATGATTGAAAACCCTGTTTCTTTCTGCCGGATATCCATCCCATTGGTCGCCATTAAGAGCTGTACCGAATAAAGTTAACGGCGCCATCATGACTTGCTGTCCAAGTACCTTCCATCGAGCAGTACTTTGCTCTAATCTATTTCCCAACCAGGTAAATTGATCTGTTCCTAATAATTGACGATTGGTAGCATTTACAATTGAACCGGTCGTTCCAGCTTGTTCTTCGCGGCCATGTAATCGCGTATCCAGCATAATTAAATCAACTAAATCGCCATATTTGATCTCCCTAAAAATCTGATAAGGGTCATTTTGTCCGGTAACACGAATAGGAAGCCATTCAAAGAATGCTTGCTTCGCAGCAGCCTTTCGAGCAGCATAATTTCCTTCGTTAGTTTGATGATTCTCTGCACCATTCATCCAAGAATCATTTGCGGTTTCATGATCATCCCAAACAACGATCATAGGGAATTGCTGATGCAAATCTCTCAAATCATCTTCCAATCTATAAGTCGAATAACGCGCCCGATAATCCATCAACGTGACAATTTCATTCGAAGGCAGCCATTGTCGATTTACGTTTGCATTAGGTGCATAGCCTCCACTTTCGTATTCATAGATATAGTCACCCAATCCGATTAATGCGTCAAAATCGTTTCTCTCTTTTAGCGCAGCGAATGCATTAAAATAACCTGCTTCGAAATTTGCACATGAAAATATAGCAAAACGTAAACTGTCACAATCACCAACCGGAGTTGTTCTAGTTCTTCCGATAACACTCTTCAATGTATCTGAACGAAACTGATAATAGTACGTGGTATTCGGAGTTAGCCCGGTTGGGTCAACTTTTACAGTAAAGTCTTTTGAAGCATCTGTGATCAGAACTCCACTTTGTGCATTCACAGTAAAATTAGTGTCCTCCGCGATATACCATTCCACAATTTGAGGAGTAGTTACACCATTATCAGGAGTAATGCGTGTCCACAAGATCACCCTGTCTGAAAGTGGATCTCCTGATGCAACTCCGTGATAAAAGGGTTTAAGACATGTTTTCACCGATTTTGGCGTGTGCTGAGCAATTGCTGAGACGGTTAAAAAGCAAATAAGTAGTGGCGCGAGTGCTTTCATTAATACTTAATTAGTTTTTTTACAATACTCATTCCTGATCCATTTACGAGTAACTGATATGTTCCTGGTGATAATTCAGAAACAGGAATCTGAATAGCTTCTGAAGAAAGATTGTCAATGTTCGAGTAAACTATTCTTCCCGACATATCCATCAAAATCAACTCAGCATTCTCAATTGGTTTGCTTGAAGTCAATTGAACAACATGAGTAGTCGGATTTGGGAAAAGGTCCAATTTCAAATCCGATTCAAGTTCCGTCAATGACAATTCACTGCATCCAAGAAAGTAAGTCCCTTGAGCGCCATTATTCGCTCCGCCACCTCCCATAAGCGTAGTAACTGGTGTTACTGTTGCGTTAGAACAAATGGGAACAAATACCTTTATGCGTCCACCACTTCCACCGCCGCCTTCCTGGCCGTTTGTTCCGTTCCCTGATGACAATGTTTGAGAACCACAGAATGTTGCTGAATAATCACAGCTAGTTCCATTTCCATGAGAACCGCCTGTTCCGCCATTTCCTCCGATAGTAGAAATTGTTCCGGTAATCGAAGCATCACCGTTTGAAAACAACAAAACACCACCACCTGAACCGCCTCCAGCACCACCTGAACCTCCAGCTCCTGTTGATAGTGTTGCTTCACCACAATCATCACACCCATCAGAACAGCATTTCGGACTTTCGCCTCCATTTCCGCCTTGCGCACCAGCTTCACCATCCTCGCCATTCACAGATATCGTACCTGTGATATTCAAATTACTTTCGGCATGAAGGATAACTAATCCACCACCGTTTCCACCGTTTCCGCCACCAAGACCAACGTCAAACGATCTTCCGGCACCACCAGCTCCGGCACCGGATGATCCCATTGCAATATCAGTTCCGCTCAATGTTCCATATGAAGCACCAGCAGCACCACCTGTTCCCGCAGCACCTCCAACGACAGGATATGCAGATGAAACAGTAAGACCTGTTGCAGCATAAGTAGATGCTCCGGCACCACCAAAGCCCCCATTTCCGCCCGAGCCGCCATAACCAGCTCCGGCACCACCACCTGCTCCACCAGAACCACCAATCATACCGCCTTCATCATCAACATTCAAACATTGTTGTTTTGGACCAGATCCTATTCCACCATCCGTGGCAAGCGAACCTGCTCCCGGACCTTGTCCCAAGGCACCTTTTTTTCCTCCTTCTAACTGAACGATTCCTGTATTGTCCTCATTATTACAAGTGTTGATCGATACTGCGTCTCCTGTCAAACTTGTTGCGTTTTGTCCCGGAGCGCCTCCGCTACCGCCCTGATATCCGGCAAAATCTCCATTGATAGCACCATCGATAATAATCTCATCGGCAATGACTTCCAACTTACCACATCCATTTACTTCAAACGATTGAACGAATACAGTTTTCCCGGAATTCACCTGAAACGTACCTGACACAGTATAAACTCCAGAAAGGTAAGTGGAGTTATTAATAATTAAATCACCGGTGATCTCTGTGGTATCACATTGCGCAAACAGGTGCATGGAGAGTGTTAGTCCTGCAAACAGAACACATAATCTTTTTTTCATAGTATTAATGGAGATATTTAGTTATTACAGACTGTTCTTTATCGCTAACACGAATAAAATATACCTGATCTGAAAGCGGACCAGTATTTAAAAAGAAGGAGTTTCCGGTAAATGAATTCGGTAGTATTTCGTCAAGGATTAAATCTCCCAATACCGAGATGATTTCAAGACGAATGTTCTCGGAAGTAAAACCTTTCCAACCAATCGGGAGTTTTTCCGAGTTCTCCCAAAGCGTTAGATAAACAGTTGGTTTCGTCGTAGACCATTCGGATGCGGAAAGGTTACAGTCCGAAGAATTGTCCAACTGAACGAAAAAAGTATCGGAGATACAACCGTTTGTATCGGTGGCAATGAACATGGTAGAAAAAGCAATGGGCACAACTATTGAATCGGCAACAATATCAAGCGGCATCCAATGTGCCTGCCCCGGAAAAGATGGTTTTAAGACAATTGAATCATTTGGACAAACCAATAGCGTGTCTGAAATTCCTGCATTCTTTACAATGGAAAAATAATCGATTACATCCCCAGCAGCATCTATAAAATTAGCATCCAAACGGTTCTCTGAAATATTGATAACCATGCTTCCCAAGTGATTATGTGAGTATTGACTCATTGCAACATGGGGCCATGAAGAAGCCACGGAACTCAATTTCCCTGAACAACCAACAACAGCATACACGGTTCCCTGGTGTGACTTACTGTATTGGGTCTGTTTCTGATAAGGACATTCATCGTTCAGCCCTCCTGTTCCGTCATCTAAAATCATCGAAGGCGTCAACGTGCCCGAATTCCCGTAGTGTGAATCCAAAAGAAACGTACGCTCATAGCTATGGCTGTGACCATTTAACACCAAATCAACTCCGTATTCTTCAATTATCGGCAAAATATTCTCACGCATTTCCACACAATCTCCGTCAAGAAAATTCGGATTATCAGAGTCATGACTTCCTTTTGTGTAAGGCGGATGATGCCAGTAAGCAATGGTCCATTCGGCGGTGTTTTGTTCAAGATCATTGATCAACCATTGCACCATGGTTGAATTAGCGGAACGATCTTCATCATAACTATCTAAAACAACAAAATGGATGTTTCCATAATTATACGAGTAATACTTCTCTGATCCTGAAGGTACTCCACCAGCTTCACCATTCACAGGTAAAGTAAAAATATCAAAGTATGCAGGAGAGGGTGAAAATGGAATATGGTTATTGTAATCGTGATTACCAGTTGCAGGCCAGCAAACCGTTTTTGAAATCAAGCTGGAATACATATCATTAAACATTGCTGTTTGATAGCAACTTTGTGTTCCATCGTTTATACCACTTCCGTAGGCATTGTCTCCAAGAAGAATCCAACCGTCCAAATGATTTTCATCATTGTAATCAAGGAACCCGTCACGAACAGCTTGTTGATTTCCATCTGACATTCCGGCATCACCAATAGCCCAAAAACGATAATTCCCTGAGGTTCCTTCAACAGGAGTAGTTTTGAAATATTGAATGGAAGACGCAGCAGAAAGAACATTCCCTGATGTTCCCACTGTGTAGTAATATTTGGTCCCAGGTAGAAGTCCTGAAATCGTAATCTCATGATCAGTGGTATAAGGATACACCGATTCGGACATATTAAGATTGGATAGCGAAGTACCATAACTGATTTTTCCATCGCAAGCCACATCGGTTTGCCATTTTATTACCATACTATTCTCCGTTCCCGAATTCAAATACGGTTCCCGATTTATCAACACATTGAACGGAACTGTTGATCCCGAAAGCGACATGTTAAAGCTGATGTCCGAACTTGAAGCCTCGTCCTGATGAATCTCTACGGAAATGGTATTGTTTCCATTATTGAGCAATCCCGGGCTAAAGGCAAAATCATGGTAATCATCTTCAGCAAAAAAGGCAATTGTTGATGCTGCAAACGTTTGATTATTGATTGTTCCTGCAGGCAAGTTATCTCTGAACACTTCTGTTCCATTCACATAAACCACAACTCCGTCATCCCTGAGAACCGAACCAATTATTTGCTGGTACTGTGACGGATTGGAAACATAGAATGTTTTCCTGAAATAAGTTGTAACATGTTTATTATCGGAATCCGGGCCAAAGGAAACAGAGGTTTGTTCGTCGCCGTCCCCGTAACCGAACTCAGACATACCAGATGACCAGCCTGAATCGTTATAACCTGAATTGACCCATGAAGTTCCCAAATCTTGTCCCAGATCATTATACTTCCAGGTGCTTCCAGCAGCGAAAAGTGTTGTTTGAGAAAAAGATTCGAAAGTTCCTGTGCTAATAAATAGTGATACAAGAAGGAGAAATTGTAGTAGTGTTTTCATTCCCTGATTTTACCTCGCAAAGAAAAATCACTCATCTAAAAAGAATGAGTTGGAATTTTAAACAAACTATTATGAATGTATAGCTCTTTTGAAATTCATGTTAATATTCTGTCAAGACAACTTTGTCAAGCCATCATAGAGTAAAGGAAAACCACTGAGAATTAGTCAGTTTCTTACACTTTATAACAAATCGCATTGATATTCATCCCTGCTCCCACCGAAGCAAACATAACATTGTCGCCTTCATTTAACGTGTAGCCTTCCATTTGTCCTTTCTTCACCATAGATAAAAGTGTTGGAATAGTTGCAACTGAGCTGTTACCCAATTTATGAATGTTCATCGGCATTAAGAATTCGGGAATTTGATCAATATCGTACAGTTTATATAAACCACGAACTATGGCTTCATCCAATTTCTCGTTCGCCTGATGAATGAAGATCATCTTAATGTCTTTGATATGAAGATTCGCTTTATCTAAACAATCCTTCATTGCTAACGGGACGTTCTTCAAAGCATACTCATATACTTTTCGACCTTTCATTTTGACATAACGAATGCGTGGGTCTGCTTCCGGAAAATTCGATTTACCCAGAGTTAAATAATCAACCTCATCTTCGCAATGGCTTTGTGCACTTACCGAAATAATCCCGCCTTCACCTTCAGCTTGTAAATCCAGAATGGCCGCTCCTGCCCCATCAGCAAAGATCATACTGTCGCGGTCATGCGGGTCAAGAACTCTGCTTAATGCTTCGGAACCAATCACCAAACAACGCTTCGCCATTCCAACCTGAAGGAAAGCATGAGCCTGAATCATTCCCTGCACCCAGCCCGGACAACCAAAAATAATATCGTAGGCCACACAGTTTGGATTTTTGATCCCAAGCAAGTTCTTCACTCGCGAAGCGATGGAAGGAATCATATCCGTTTGAATGGTGTGCTTCATCACATCACCAAAATTGTGAGCAACGATGATTTGATCGATTGTTTCTCTATCACAATCGGCGTCTTCAATCGCTTTTTCTGCTGCCATTGTTGCAAGATCGGAACAATTGAGATCCGAACCAGCGTAGCGACGCTCGCTAATTCCTGTAATTTGTTCAAATTTCTTGGCGATGATTTCAGGGCTTTGCCCTATAATCTGGTGGTTTTCATCGTAAAATTCATTAATCATGAACTCTCGATTCGTCTTCACTATTTCCGGAATGTAACATCCGATTCCTGTAATAACACTTTTCATCTTGCAATTGGTTTAAATAATTACAGAAGAATGGGGCTTTGCCTTTCGACGGTAAGAAGTACAGGGGATGCGTTTATTCGTTAAACAAATGTAACCATTTGGAATTACGAATTGCAATTTACCAATTACTAATTTGCATTTAATAACATAAAATCAAGCCGAATCCATTGGTAACCAGTAATTGGTCATTTGTAATTATTTCACGATCCATTTTTCATTACAAAGAACCACTTTTTCAGAAATCACCTGAACGAAATAAGTTCCCGAAACCAATTTCAAATTGTCCGCATCCAATTTCACCGAATAGATTTCATCAGTCAACACAGGACGAACATCAATCGATTTTCCGTTAGCATCCACAATTCTTACTGTTGGTTTCTTCAAATCAGCTGCCTTGAATGTAAACGTACTCACCGTTGATGGATTTGGAAAAAGCGCATACTCCAATTCATAGGCATTGGACTCCACTTCAAACCCTCCATTCGTTTTATCGATATTCCAAACCACCACATGCGTGTGAGCTGTAACATGATTTTCATCTCGCATAAAAGACGTGGTATCGAGAATTGTAGCAGTCAATGTATTATTACCCGCCTGTAATGAATTGTAATCAAGTTCAAGAGAATCCTGAACTCCATTCTGCATTTCCGTTCCGTTCAAATTCCATGTAAAACGCAGCGTATTTGGATTGGGGCGAACGGACGCAAAATCAAAAACAAGATCACCAGTCGCTATCACATTTGAACCAGAAGGAGAATAGGAATCATAAGGAGTTGTAAGCGCCATTGTTCTCATAACATGTGTTTCTCTACAAACAGGACAAAACGGATATCCTACTCCTAAGTATTCCATTTTACATTGTCCGTTCTGAGGCTTAAACCAATTGGGATCTCCGGAATGCGGATATAATCCCACATTATTTGTTCCAACCCATTCACTCCATTTCACTGCAGAAATATCACTTTCACTTGTCATGTTTCTTTTGCTATCGGTTGCATATTGCGGGCCAGCCCAATATTCATCAGCCAAACTTGCAAACGAGTGCCCCGTTTCGTGCAACGCCAATTCGATAACAGCATTGTGTTTCGTAAACGTAGCATAAGTTCCTCCTGCTCCACCATAATAGCTGGTATTTGAAACCACCAATGCCTGATCATAAAAAGGCGTATTTGCGGCCAAAACTGAATAAACTGCGGCATTGTTCTGCACACAAGTTAAACGGTGATAAGATCCACCACCACAATCGAATGAAACACCGAAGTACGTATCCACATTGGTTACAGGTTGACTTCCGCAATCGTTATCAGATGAATTTCCAGGATGTGTAACCCCACTTTGATTGGAGATCACTTTCACAGCAAATACGTTGAAGTAATTCTGATATTCAGAATAAGGCGTTGTAGAAAACATTCCGTTCGCAATAACTGAAGCATCGAAAATAAAATCTCCTTGTTCGCTAGAAGTATATCCATCTCCAAGAATTACAATATTCACTCGGTTTGTTGTCGGACCACTCCAAATCAGCGTGTCTACATCAAATATTTGCGCCTGAGCAGTTAAAATTCCAATAAAACTGAACAATACAAGTAGTGTTTTTTTCATATTCTCTTATTTACAATCAGTGATTCCAATGAAATGCTCCTTTCCTAAGGAGTCTAATTCAAAAAGCACAGCTCTGCTGATCTGTTCTTCTATGGCATTAAATCGAAGGAAGATTTCCTTTTCATTCAATTTGTTCTTGAACTTTTCGAAGCTTCCGTTTTCAAGTAGCACCTCACCAACCGGATTCAGTACATCTTCGATATAGAAATCCTTCAATGGACGATTTTCAGCATCAAGAAGCTGCACCAGGAAACGTGAATCTTCTTTCTTCGAATACTCATCCGTTTCTTTTATGGAGCCAATAGCAACTATTTTCGTATTATAGCTAACAAACAACCTTTCATTCGAGTCGCTTTTCAGCAATAGTGATAGAAAAACAATTCCCTCTTTGGAAGTTGAATTACTCTCCAAAACTTTCTTGTAAGGTCCATTGCCCTTGTACCCGGTTGCACAAGCGGAAATAGTGAATATTAGAAAGAAAGCACAAGTAAACTTCATGTTTCGAAAGTAAAGATTAAGAACGAATTTATTCTTACTGATTAATCAACACAATTGCATTCTTAATCAAGTTAAGTTTATGAAGTACCATTTTTGTCTCGAAAACATGCATCACAATTTAAGAATCTAAAATACTTTTAGGTCGTGAAACATTTTATCGGATTCTTACTTCTTGCTTTTCTGGCAAAGCCTGTTACAGGTCAAATCTACAAAGATTCAACCCAAACCATTGACGCCCGTGTAAACGATTTGCTTGGCAGAATGACGCAGGAAGAAAAGTTCTGGCAAGTATTCATGATTCCGGCTGATGTGGATTCGAGCAACTGGAGTATGCTGCAACATGGCATTTTCGGAATACAATTGAGCGCAAGTTCTAAAGGTGATGCGGGTGGACAAATGCTCAACTACAACACAACTGACAACGCCGTTTCATTCGCAAAAAAGGTAAATGACGTTCAGCGACAATTTGTAAACAATACGCGGCTCGGCATTCCAATTATTCCGTTTGATGAAGCGCTTCATGGTTTGGTAAGAAGCGACGCCACTTGTTTTCCTCAAAGTATTGCTATGGCGGCTACGTTCGATACGGCTTTGGTTCGAAGAGCAACAGAGCATATTGCTCAAGAATCAAGAGTTCGTGGAATTCGACAAATTCTTTCACCCGTTGTCAACTTAGCGACAGACGTCCGTTGGGGTAGAACAGAAGAAACGTATGGCGAGGATCCTTTTTTATCGGCACAAATGGGATTGGCCTTTGTGCGCTCCTTCGAACGAAGCGGAATTGTGGCTACTCCAAAACATTTCGTAGCGAATGTTGGTGACGGCGGCCGAGACAGCTATCCGATTCATTTAAGCGAACGGTATTTGTATCAAAGTCATTTTATCCCTTTCATCACAGCGATTCAGGAAGGTGGTGCGCGTTCCATTATGACAGCATATAACTCATTGAACGGTGTAGCTTGTTCTTCCAATTCGTGGTTATTGAACGAAACGTTGAAAGAAAAATGGGGATTCACCGGTTTTGTGATCTCAGATGCAAATGCAGTTGGCGGAGAATTGGTACTACACAAAACAGCCAAAGATTATGCAGAAAGCGGCGCTCATGCCATCAATGGCGGTTTGGATGTCATCTTTCAAACAGATGTTAATCATTACAAACTCTTCTTCCCTGCATTCACCAATAATTCCATCAATCAGGAGCGTTTGGACGACGCTGTAAAAAGAGTTCTTCGCGCCAAATTTGAATTGGGGTTATTTGAGAATCCGTACATCTCCGAAAGCATCAACGAGGAAAAACTGCATATCGAAGGAAAAGCTCTGGCGAGAAAAGTAGCACAAGAGTCATTTGTTCTTCTCAAAAACGAAAATCAGGTTCTTCCACTTCTCGGAAACACGAAAACGATTGCCGTTATTGGAATTGATGCAACAGAAGCCCGGTTAGGCGGATACTCAGGACCTGGATATCAGAAAATCAGTATTCTTGAAGGAATTAAGCAACAAGCCGGAGATGCTGCGATCATCTATTCTGAAGGAGTTGGACGATTGGATAACTCGACAACTGTTATTGAAGGAAATCAACTTCCGAAGAGCTTTAAAGCAGCATATTTCGACAACCTTGAATTGCAAGGGAATCCTGTTTTCACACGGACGGAAGAAAACATCAATGGACATTGGACACTCTTCCCTCCACATGAAAAATTGAAAGTAGACCATTTCAGTGTGCGTTGGACAGTAGAACTCCCCGCAACACAAAGCAAAACAATTGAGATTGGTCTTGAAGGAAACGATGGTTATCGATTTTACATCAACGATGAATTGTTGATCGATCGCTGGAGCAAACAATCATACCATAAAGACCTGGTTACCTACTCCTTCAAAAAAGGACAGAAATATGCCATTCGGGTGGAGTTTTTTGAATCTCAGGGAGAAGGAAAGATCCAGTTAATCTGGCATCTCGACTCCGCTCGATGTCCTTCCGATTCAAAGCAAAAGTTGAATGACGCAGTTAAAACCGCAAAAAAGGCAGATATTGCTGTTGTGGTGGTTGGCATTGAAGAAGGTGAATTCAGAGATAGAGCATCTTTGAAACTTCCAGGAAAACAAGAAGAAATGATCAAAGCAATTGCTGCTACCGGAAAACCAGTTGTTGTTTTAATTGTTGGCGGAAGTGCGGTGAACATGAATGCATGGATAAATGATGTTGACGCAATCGGAATGTTATGGTATCCGGGTGAAGAAGGTGGAAGAGCTGTTGCAGATGTTTTGTTTGGAAAAGTGAATCCTGCTGGTCGATTGCCAATTACATTTCCATTAGATGAAGCGCAACTTCCGTTAGTTTACAATCATGAACCAACTGGAAGAGGAAACGATTACAACAACCTGAGTGGTCAACCCTTATTCCCGTTTGGATTTGGATTGAGTTACACTACTTTTTCCTATTCAGATATCAAATTAGAGAAAACAACAATCGACACTTCGGAATCAACTTTTGTACGCTTGAAAGTGAAAAACACTGGAACTGTTGATGGCGACGAAGTTGTTCAACTATACATTCAAGATGAATTGAGTTCAGTAGTTCGACCTGTTTTGGAGTTGAAAGCTTTTCAGCGAATTCACTTGAAAGCAGGTGAAGAAAGAGAAATAAAATTCACGATCGAACCTAAAATGTTGGCTCAATATGATTTGGAGCTCAATTCCTTCGTAGAGCCCGGAACCTTCCGAATTATGATTGGAGGCTCAAGCAAAGATTTACGATTGAAAATTGGACTGGAAGTTAAATAGTCTCGAAATCTTTCGCAAAGTCCATCATCCAACCTTTCTTTTGGTAATCAGACAGGAGCTTCTTCATTTTTGAAGTATCGCTTGCCAAAAGCGCTTGTTTAAAAGGCTTTGTTCTCTTCCATGTTTCAGAATTTGGGTATTTCTGTTGAAGCAAGGTGTAGGCGCCATTGAAATAATCCTCTACAACGATCGTATTCTCCTCATTCGGCCAGTAAACCGGTGTATTGTCCATTCCAATCAAAAAGAAAGTGAACAAGTACTTACGGTTATATTTCACCGTTTCCGCCATAATGAATTCAGGATTTTTCTTCTCAAAATTCTCATACCACACCAAACGTTCAACATACTCTTCCTCATCAATGGTTATCCCACCATCTTCACTGAAACCTGTTTCATTTTCATGATCGAGTTCCTTCAGAAATGTTCGCATCACAGGACTTACGTACTTATAGAAATGCTTCGCAATAAAGCTTCTGTCGTACCCAATAGAAATCATTCCTTCCGGAAACTCTAAACGGTAACCATGTGGTTTTATCTTGTTCTCCAAATCTTTGAAGACTTTCGGCATTGGTTCAGACTTTCCGTTCTCATCCGTTTGATTCCAAACCGTATTTTGCAGCTTCACATCATTGTACACACTTTCATTCTCACTTCTGATCAAACTCTCATACAACTCATGAAAAACAACAAACCCGGAATCACAGGTCGCCTTATCCGCATCCTTAAAAAGCCTTTTATACTTTTTCATTGCAACAGTAGAACTACTGATGTTCCTCTTATTTAAACCCTTCACAAAGGTCTCATATTCACCAACTATATCTTTCCATGGTTGAACATCCGAAACTTCTTCATCCAGCTTTACTGGCTTTTTCGAGATTGAACTGTCTCCACAAGAAGAAACAAAAAGCAATACGCTCAAGGCTAAAAAAGCATGTAATTTCATAATATCTCCATTCTATGATTAGCACCAAAATACAATCAAATTTTCATTCTGTCATAAATAATAAAATCGTTGACAAATAGCTAATTTACCTCGCTTGAATAACGCTACAAACTTTTAACTTTGTAACCATGAATTATTTGGACGGACTAAACGAAAGTCAACTTGTTGCTGTAGAGAATATTGAAGGACCTACAATGGTTATTGCGGGTGCAGGATCCGGAAAAACCAGAGTTCTCACCATGCGTATTGCTCACATGATCAATCAGGGGATAGATCCGTTCAACATTATGGCGCTGACTTTTACCAATAAAGCAGCAAAAGAAATGACTGAAAGAATTGGTTCCATTGTAGGTTCAGGCGAGGCCAAAAACATTACTATGGGGACTTTCCACTCGGTTTTTGCAAAGATTCTTCGAATGAATGCGAGTCGATTAGGATATCCGCAAAACTTCACTATTTACGATACACAGGATACGAAGAGTTTGCTGAAGGATATTGTCAAGGAACTGAACCTTGATGATAAACTTTATAAACCAAGTATGATCTACGGTCGAATTTCGACTGCGAAAAACAACCTTATTTCACCGGAAGATTATTTGGCAAATGAGGAAGTAATGATGGAAGATAAATCAAGTGGTCGACCTGAACTTGGAAGAATATACAAAACTTATGCGCTTCGTTGTTTCAAAGCAGGGGCAATGGATTTCGATGATTTACTTTTCCAAACCAATGTTTTACTTCGTGATTTTGAGGATGTTCTTCACTATTACCAACATAAATTCAAATACATTTTGGTAGATGAGTACCAGGATACGAACTACTCACAATACCTTATCATCAAAAAACTAGCGGCGGTTTATGAAAACATCTGCGTTGTTGGTGATGATGCTCAAAGTATTTACTCTTTCCGTGGAGCGAACATTCAAAACATCTTGAATTTCCGTTCTGATTACCCGGATTACAAATTGTTTAAGCTCGAACAAAACTACAGAAGCACGCAAATCATTGTTGAAGCTGCAAATAGTGTAATTGCACGAAATCAGGACCAGATCAAGAAAAACGTTTGGACAGCAAATGATGAAGGAAATCGAATTAAGGTTATTCGCACGCTAACCGATAATGAAGAAGGTAAAACGATTGCCAATAACATTTTCGATTTGAAACATTCTGAGACTGGCGACTGGAATAAGTTTGCCATTCTTTACAGAACCAATCGTCAATCACGTTCTTTCGAGGAAGCCTTGAGAAAATTAAATATTCCTTATAAAATCTATGGTGGACTTTCATTCTTCCAACGCAAGGAGATTAAGGATTTAATGGCGTATTTCCGTTTAGCAGCCAATCATAATGACGAGGAAGCACTCAAACGTGTTATCAATTATCCAAAGCGCGGAATCGGAAAAACATCATGGGAAAATGTGCTGATTGCTGCAGGTGAGAACAACGTTTCTATCTGGGATATCATCAGCAATTTTGGTTCATACAACGTATCTATTCCAACAGCAACGAAGCAGAAGATAAACGAGTTTGTGACTATGATCAATAGTTTCACAGCTGAAATGCCAAAGTTGCCAGCTTATGATTTAGCACAAACAATCGCTAAATCGTCGGGAATCTTAAAAGAATTGTTTTCCGAAAAGGATAAAGGTCCGGAAGAAGTGGAGCGCTACCAGAACGTTGAAGAACTTTTGGCCGGTATCAAAGAATTTACGGTTCAAAAAGCATCCGAAGATGAAGCTGCTTCTTTGGCCGATTACATGATCGATGTCGCATTATTGACAGATGCTGATAATGACAAAGACGACGACAACAATAAAGTAACCATGATGACCATCCACTCTTCAAAAGGATTGGAATTTCCTCATGTTTTCTTAGTTGGATTGGAAGAAAACTTATTCCCTTCTCAATTGTCCATTTCATCAAGAACTGATCTGGAAGAAGAACGTCGTTTATTTTACGTTGCCATTACTCGAGCGGAAAAGACTTGTACTATTAGTTATGCAGCATCCCGTTTCCAATTCGGATCATTGAATTCATGTGAACCCAGTCGTTTCATTTCAGAAATCGATCAAAATTATCTGCAATTTGAATCAGCTCACGGAAGTGGCGGCGGACGATCATTAGGAGGTGGTTTCGGGTCTACGCGAATCGGAGGTTTGAATAATCGTCCTAGCGGATTCACTCAACGACCAACAGGAAATTTCAAAAGCGTAAAAGATCTTTCTGGGAGCACTAGTCCAACTTCTAACAGCAGCGAAAATGTTGCTTTAAAAGTAGGATATGTTGTTCAACACGGAACATTCGGAAAAGGAAAAATCACTGCTTTGGAAGGAACCGGTGAAGAACGAAAAGCAACTGTTTTCTTTCCGCAGGTTGGATCGAAAACTTTGTTGCTTCGATTTGCGAAATTGACGGTACTAGAAGATTAATCTCGACTTCGCTCGATTACCTTTAATTGAGGTGACTGAGCGGAGTCGAAGTCACTCCCAATAGAAAATGCCATCGATAACCCTATTCGCATAAGGCTCACCTTTCATTTTCTCTGTCAACTCTTGTCGAAGGGCAGTTGGAGTATATTCTTTTCCTTTCACTTTTGGTCGGGCAATTTGTTCCGCAGTTGGAACCATTTTTTCAACCGAAGTAGCAAAATACACGATTCCACCATCCTCAGTAGCCAATCCAAGAACAGCTCCCGGTAATCCGCCAATTACTTCCGGACCAACAGTTGGAGCGATATCCGTTGTAAACCATGCATAGATACGTGTTGTATCATTTTTTTGCCAAATCGCTCTGGTACATTCGTAGCCTGCAATCGTTCGTGTCTTATCCGTAATCTTCCATTGTCTATTAACCATAGAGTCCTGGAGTATGATTGACGTTCCCCAGAAATCATAAAACACTTCGCGCTTGTTATCCGCCCAATTCATGTATACGGAATTCTTCATCGTCATCCAACTCATTGGATCACCTGCTTCAGGTGCAACGTAGTTAAATGTGCTCACTGAATCGTTAAAATACAAAGCGAAATTATCGATCTTGATCTTGTTCTTTTCATCGATCATTTTACGCATGCGTTCATCATCGAATTGCTTGTACAAGTTCGTTCTTCTTTCGAACATGATCTTTCCACGCATCAATACCTGACCATAAACCTGTCCGGAAAAGACAAGGGCAAGTACTATAATTATTTTACCACCAACCTTGCTCATCTTCTTCTTTTGTATGGTTATTATTAAATCTCAATGTTGCTTTCAACATGAAGTATCTTCTGATGATATTCACTCGTTGATCCACAATTACGTTCGTATTTACCGTTCTATAATTTGAGGTATTCTGATTCAAAATATCGTACGCCTCAACTCCAAAAAGCAGATTTCCGGTTTTCAGGAAAGAACGCTGAATCGAAGCATTCCAAACTACGTAATTCTGGTTGTATCCATTTGTTCGACCTGCATTGATTGTGTAAGTTGCATCTGTTGATACGAACCAACGGTAAGGCAAGGTCCAACTAATATCCGTGAAAACATTGTAATTCGTATATGGCTGACTTGATACTGAACTTAATGAATTTGAAGGTGCATTGTAGTCAAAACCACCACCAAGGCTGACGTTCAACGAATCACCGTTATAATCTAGTGAAAGGTCTGTACCAATTCCAGCATTTCTTGAAATGTTTTGCTGTGCATTAATGAAGTTTTCCGTACTTGTGAAGTTTCCATTCAAATTGATGTGCGCTTGCATATCTTTCACTTTTGGAATCGGGAATCCCGTTCCACCCCAGAAATACATGTACTGCGCGTGATCCACATTGATTGTTTGTGAACGCGTACTTCCGAAAGCATCATACGTTGTAGAAGTACTGAATGCGTTTTGATCATACGTCAGGTTCAACCCGGAATACACGTAGAATCCAGACAAGCCTTTCCATGCATTGTGAGAAACGTTAATTGTATGCGTATAATTCGGTTCTAAATCAGGATTACCAATCTGCAGATTATTCGGATTGGTGTTGTCCAAAACAGGCTGCAATTGTGAAATTGACGGCAAGCTCGAATTCGTGTTATACTGTATTCTCAATCGGCTTGATTGCGAAAACTTGTAGGTCATAACCACTCTTGGAAGGAAGTTATTCAATGATTGATTAATCACCGTATCCTGGAAGAAATTACGGTTATCAATATTAATGGTTCGAACTCTTGTACCTGCCGAAATTCGCATTTTAGCATTCTCGTAAATTCCAAAAACACCTGCTCTATGCTGTTGACGCTGTGTTTCAAATTGATTAGAGAAAATAGAATCTAAATCCGTGTATTGTCCGCTTACACCATTAAATGTCGATTTCCTTTGATCATTATTGTTGGTATACAATTCATAGTCAAACTCCATTTTCCACTTTTTACTCAATGGCTCCACATAATTCAAATAACCCGTATTTGCCATGCTTCCGTTTCTCGTTTCTTTCTTCTGATCGAAAGAGTAATTGAGCGTATCCGTAGCAGCATCTCTATCCGCTGTATTTAGAAACCCATCACCGTTTTCATCACTTGTAACTAATTTATAGCGTGCGATCAAACGTCTGTTCTTCTTCTTAAAGTCTTTTGTTAATTTGAAGGTTGTAGTGGTTCCCATTGTTTTTGAATCAGAAACATTTTCGATATCCGTTGATCTGGTCAAGGTATCGCGTTCGGATCTGTAATCGGTAAAACTTTTCAGGTTACTACCACTTGAAGTAAATGTGAACTTCGGCTCAATCTCCAGTTTCGTAAGTGAATCTATTTGTTGTGTGAATTTGAAACCAATTTCATCATTCTTATAGTAGGACTTTGTTACCTCTTCAACATCCGTTGTATAGGTTGTATCCGTCAGGATATACTGTGAACGGCTGCTTGTTCCGGAATTCAATGTGAACTCATTGTGACTGTAATTCACACGGAAACGTCCACCTTTCCAAACCTTTTGATCTAAGTAAAATCCACCTTTAAACGATTGCGGAATACCTGAACTACTATTTGCAGAGTAATCCTGAGTACCCCCGTAACCTTCAAAATCGTCCGATTCATTTCCCCAGCCACCACGTTCACTAATCCCGAATTTATTCAAATCGTTACCGCTGATGCTGGTTTTTGGAGTGTTTGAACCTAATCCATAAATCGCAAGCTTTGTGTTAGCCGAATATTTACTAAACAAAAACTCACCTTCAAAAAAACCTTGATTGGGTGTTTTAAACTGGTTCACGCCACCTGCCAGATCGGCTTTTCCGAAATAACCTTTCTTGGCATCCTCCTTGAGTTTGAGGTCGAGGACCTGGATTTTCTCATCAGTTCCATCCTCACTATCTTTCTCATAAACCTTTACTTCTTCAACTCCACTCGCTGCAAGATTTTTAGTTGCAATTGTAGGATCACTTCCGAAAAACTCATCTCCATCAACGAGTACCTGACCAATTTCTTTACCTTGATTGGTAATCTTACCGTTCGCATCAACCTGCATTCCAGGAAGCTTCTTGATCAAGTCTTCTACAACAGCATTCTCCTTCAGCTTGAAACTGTCAGCTACATAAATAAGTGTGTCACCACGATAATAAATCGGTTCCTTGTTTGCAAAAATGACAACCTCATTCAACGAACGGGATTTATCCGGCATCTGCAAGGGATTTATCTCAAAATCATGGTTTTGAGAACTTCCAAAGAAGTAAGAATTGTATTGTCCGTAAGACGGATGTTTCACCACCAATTGAACAGTGTCTATTGGAAGAGTGAAAGAAACATTACCTTGATTATCGGTTCTCTGGAAACCCAATAATACAGAATCTCGAACTCGAATAACCATTGCCACGGCGTTTCCAACGGCTGTCATTGAATTGGTATCCTGCACGTTCGCTTTGATTGTCATCTTCTGAGCGTTAGCGAAAGTGGTAAAAAATAACGCGAAGAATAAGATGTAGAGTTGTCTCAAGTTCGTGGGGTTTTTCGTTTTCAAAAAAATAATACGGGCAATATAAAGTGTGAAAATACAATGGTTAAGCAAAAGTTACGGTTGAATAATTGCTAAAAAATCAAAAAATGCCATGTAACAGATGGTTATCCATCGCTACATGACATTTACCACATACCGTCGAAGTCCGACATAATGATCAAATTAGACCACTAAACTACAAGATCACTACTTGTCGGACTTCTACTTCTGTTACTCGAACGGGAGCACCATTCTCGCCAACAAAAGTTCTGTTAACCAATCGCCCGGTCACCGCCAGTCTGGAACCCTTTTTACAAAATTCATGAATGAAATTTGCCGTGTTACCCCAAGCAAACATTCGATAGAAATTCGGTTTCGAGTCCTTTGCCGTATTATTGTCTACCGCAATCGGAAAACGTGCTACGATAGATCCATTCTCAAACTTCGTGATGTCAGCATCTTTACCAAGCTGCCCAACCATTGTTACCTGATTTCTCATGCCTCACTCAATTAGATAATTACCATATCGTTCACTTCGATCTCAGAGAACATCTTTCGTTCACCTGTCTCCGTCTTGTAGAAACGAGAAACCAACTTACCGTCCACTGCGAGATGAACACCTTTGCCGCATAATTCCTCGAAAACTTTAGCCCAACGACCAAAAGCAGTGATGCGATGTAAGTTGCGTTTGATCTGTACATTTCCGTCACGATCCAAGATGTTCTCTTGCGTCGCCATAGAAAAGTTGACTACTTTCTTTCCGTCCGACAAAACTGAAAACTTCGGATCTGAAGCGATTTTCCCTATAATACTCACCTGGTTAAAACTCATGGTTAACGGTGCCTTGCGAATTGATTCCATAAATAATAAAATGATTGTTGTTAATACTTAAGTTGTGGACCTGAACTACGAAAGCACTTAAGCCTTCGTAGTTTCAGTATTAGAGTCACTCTTACGGTTCACGAGAACAAAATCCGATAATTCGATTTCTGTAACATAGCGTTTCTCGCCATTCTTGCCTTCGAAATTCCGATTCACCAATCTGCCTTCGATCACTACTTCAGAACCCTTATCCAGAGCCTTCACAACCCTATCCACCGTGCTTCCCCAAGCCACTACATTGTGCCACTGAGTATTGTCTACCCACTCGCCTTTCTTGTCTTTGTATCGTTCGTTTGTTGCAATAGCCATTCGAGCTCTTTTCGCTCCAGACTCAAAAACTTGAGATTCTGGTTTCGCACCCACTCTTCCGATCAAATTCACTTTGTTTTTTAGCGTACTCATAACTTGTTGTTTTAAACGTTTGTAAAAATTTGTTTTGTTTCCAACCGACTATCGATTGTTTGATTGTCGATTTCAGAAGATCTTGTCCGAAACCTTCGGTTTCAAAGGCAAACCATACCACCAGTCCTTGTCAATTTTTCAGAAGAAAGTGTCACTGTATCTCGGAAATTCAACACTTCATGTCATTAAACTTCAAATCTGATTTATTGTGAATTTTTTATTAATAACTCCAATAAAACCGCATCTATTATGAGCACGGAACTACGTAAATTGTATCAAGCAATTGCTGATAGTCATATGGCCAAACGAAAGTTCATTACAAAATACACCTCGCTTTCTGGTGTAATCTCAAGTAAGAAAAACAACACATATGTGTGGTTTGAATCTGCGCTTGAGAAAGATTTTGCACTGCTTCTTGAATACCATCCAACAGTGAGTCAATATCATGAACAACCAGTTACTATCGAATACTACGTTAATGGTCAGCTACGCACATATACACCAGATTTTCTAATTTTCTATAGAGATGGAGATTCAAAACCTTGGTTATGCGAGATAAAGTATAAAGATGATTTGCTCGTCAATTTCAAAAAATATAAAGCAAGATATAAGGCTGCAGTAGAATATTGTAAAGAGCAAGGCTGGGAATTTAAGTTAATCACTGAACAGAATATTCGAACCCCGCTTTTAGAAAACCTTAAATTCCTAGGACAGTACGAGAAAGAATATGTTGATCCAACATGCTACACCTTGATAGTTAGTCGCGTTCAAGATCTGGGGACGACAAATCCTAAAGAGGTATTACTATCAATATCCGATGCAAATCCATCTATCCAATCACAGTGCATTTATGCGTTATGGTACGCACTTAAAACAGCAACTATAGGTTGTGATTTTTCCAAAAAACTCTCAATTGATTCTGAAATATGGAAACAATAAAATTCGATATCGGGGATATTTGCCTATTGAATGAAGTTCAATATATCATTGACAAATTCATAACAATTGAAAAGGTGATTATCCGGAATAAAGAGAATGATGAAATTCAAATGGCATATACCCGGACTTTAAAGAGACTGGATGTGGAACAAAATATTGGAGGGAAAATTCTCGAGCAAATTACTGATGATGAATGGAAGGAAGCACAGAGAAGATTTTCAATTATTCTAGAAATCAACGCAGAACTGAATAAAAACGATAATCTACTTATTGCTGATGCGATTAAAATTGTTGCCTCAAAACATAAAATTTCATCAAGAACTGTATACAGGTGGAAGCAGCGCTTCGACGTCTCTCCGTTGATTTCAAGCTTAGTCCCTGTAACTAGTTCCGGAGGACGTGGAGTTGGGCGGATATCTACAGATCAGGAATCGATAATTAAACGAGTGATTCATGAATTTCATTTTAAAGCAGAACGACCTAGAGTCCAGAAATCCTATATGGAATTGCGTATTCGTTGCAGAAAGGAGAATATTTCCCTTCCAAGTCTCAATACTTTTCGAAGCAGAATATCCAAAGAGTCGTTGACAAAAAGTCTTACTAAACGACACAGTCGGCAAATTTCTGATCAAAAAACCGAAGCACGTACCAAACATTATCCAACGGTTTATAGTCCATTAGAAGTGGTGCAAATCGATCATTCACCTATGGATATCATTGTTGTAAACAGTGATAGAAAACCAATAGGCCGACCTTGGATAACCTTAGCAATTGATATTTATAGTAGGATGGTTGCAGGGATTTATATTTCCTTCGACAGTCCGGGAACTTTGGGAGTCGGAATAAGTATAGCCAACGCAATGCTGCCTAAAAATGATTTAATCAGTCAGTTTAAATTAAAAACCGATTGGCCATTGCAAGGTAAAATTCAGAACATCCACAGCGACAATGCTCCAGAATTTAAAAGTAAAAGTCTTTTAATGGCATGTCAGGAATACGGGATGAACTTGAACTATAGAGGCAAAGGAAAGACTCACTGGGGCGGACATATTGAACGTTTATTAGGTAACTTTATGGCTCAGCTACATGATATACCCGGAACAACATTTTCTAATATTGCAGATCGAGAAAGATATAATTCTACCAAAGAAGCGATTCTGACCTTACCTGAACTAGAGAGGTGGATTCATCTTTTCACTGTTGACATCTATCACAACTCTCTTCATCAGGGCATTTCTATGTCTCCGCTCACCAAATACTATGAAGGCATTAATTCTTTAGAGAACAAACTGCCTACCGGGATGGGTTCATTTAATTTTGACCCTTTAAAAGTTAAGATTGATTTTCTTCCTGCAGAAGAACGGACCGTTCAGCGCACAGGTGTACAGATAGATCATCTTCATTATTTCGCAGACATACTTCGACCTTATGTTTATTCGACAGAAACAAATGATAGTTTAAGTGTTTCTAAAAGACGAACTCCAATCAAGTTGATTTTCAAAAGAGACCCAAGGGATCTCAGCCGTATTTATTTCTTAGATCCGAAAATGAGAAAATATTTTCCAATTTACTTTGCTGATGCTTCTAGAGGTCCTATGACTATTTGGGAACATAGAGAAGCTTTAAAAGAAATAAAACGAAAAGGGAAAATTGACAAGGTAACAGAAGACAAAATCTTTGAAGCCCACGAAGAACTTAATAACATAGTTAGACACGCTAAAAATGAGAAAAGAAAAGCCATAAAAGCAGATCGAGCGATGAAAAGCGAATCATATATTCCAAACGAAAAGCAGGCAATTTCTATTGAAAGTTCAATCAATCAGTCGAAAGAATCAGGACCTGATTTTGACAATATCGAACTATTCACTTTCAATGATGAATTATGATTACTGAAGAATTACAAGAAAGAATTAATGAATTAAATATTCCACACTGGATTAATTATCCAGTATCAGTTCAATTAATAAAACAGTTAAACCAACTTCTCGAGTTTCCACGTTCGCACCGCCCGAAAAGTTTATTACTGTTAAGTGAGACCAATAATGGAAAAACGATTATTGCCAAACGATTTGTAGCAATGCATCCACCAAGATACAAACTTGACGAAACAGGAAGAGAAACAATTGTAATGGATGTTTTGATGATTCAATGTCCTCATGTTCCTGATGAGAAGCGATTTTATTTCAGTATCCTGGATAAATTGAACATTGCATACAGATCAAGTATTCGTACTCAAGAACTATTTGCAATTGTTCTAAGTGCATTTCGAAGACTTGAGATAAGAATGTTGATTCTTGATGAGTTGCAGCATACGCTTGCAAAAGCAAGTCCATCTAAACAAAGAGAGTTTTTAAACTTAATCAAATACCTGTCAAACGAACTTGAAATCTGTATCGTTGGTGTAGGAAATTGGGAAGCCTTTTATGTGATCAATTCGGATCCGCAATTAGCTAATCGTTTCAATAAAGCTATCATACCTAAATGGAAATTCGACAACACTTTTCTTGGTCTGATCGGTACTTATCAGAGCTTCGTTAAACTCAACAAACCATTCAATCTTCTTGAGCCACAAATAGCGAAGAAAATCTTTGATATGGGAGAAGGACTTATTGGAGAGTACATTGAGATTATCCAGAAATGCGGCGAATTAGCAATTAGTTCCGGAGAAGAAACAATTTCCTTATCCACTCTAGACTCAATTGAATACATTGTACCATCATTAAGACGAGATGGAAGTCTACTTGAAGAATGATATTGAAGAGCGGCTTAAAAAGCGTTCAATACATCTATTTTTTGAACCATTAATGCAAAATGAATCAGTTACGTCTTGGATCTGCAGAAATGCGCTTTCTAATTATTCGTCTCCAACTGATTTTGTCGGTAACTGGTTAAATAAACATCTTGCGAGTCACTATGATTTTGATTTAAACCCGATCGATGACATTATCAACTGGATTGTTTGGATGTCTCCTAAACGTGAAGTCGACAAACTCAGTTTTAAAGTAGTGAATCTTGAAGAAGCATTTTCGTATAGAAAAGTGAAAAATTCTCCATTTATACCGGAAGGTACAATTCATCAGAAAAGGAGATATCCCGTACAATTTTGCCCAGGATGTCTTGATAAAAAGCAACCATATTTTAAACTAGACTGGAAAATCAATCTCGTTTATGGTTGTGAACTTTGCAAGTGTTATCTGGCTTCGAAATGCAGTCAATGTGAGAACCCGCATCAATTAACCAAAATACAGTTGATAAGGCATAATCAATGCTTTTCCAAAGTAAGCGACTGCAGCTTTTGCAATGCGCCATTAAACAAGATAAAAACAGAAAGTATCGGAGAACAGGAATTGGAAACATTAGTTTGGATGAAAGGAATCATCGGCTTAACTCAAAACCCCAATCCAGTAAAGGCATCACTCCTTATCGATCTTTGTTCATTGTTATGCTCATCATCATTTCTTGGTTCAATCTCCAGAGATTATTTTAAAATAGATCAACCTACAAGTAATAGCTTTTATTTAATTCTTGCTCAGGAAAAAGCACTGTTGATAGAAACTGCAAGAGTCTGGATTGAGAACTTCTACAATATTACGGCCGATATAAATCAAATTTATTCAATTTCTAGGCAACATTGGGATCGCTTCGTTAACTCACCGGACGGAACACTAAACCCATTTTAGTCAAAATCAAGGAAGCTAATTTCTCTCCTTGATGCTTCAAAGCTTCATCTTTTTTGTAGCGCTTATCTGTTCCTTTGTATTGATGTTTAATTGTACCATGATTCACTGTAATGCCCTCAACCAACTTAGCAGTTGTTTTTCCTTTCCCATTGCACTCAAAATGTTTTTCCAGGAACTTTTCAAGATGCTTGTCTAGAATTACCCCGTTAATATCATTATTCCAAAAAACCATAGTCGCAGCATCAAAATCTTCAGGGTTAATTTCGATGATATAGAACGTTCTATTTACAGTTTTAATGCGCACCAAATAAAATTCCCGTGCACTCTGAACATTCAAGACATTCAAATAGTTCGATTTTACTGGATCACTCTTAAATTCCAAGTCTGTTCCCAAATAATTAATCGAGTGCGGTACATATTTCTCTAAAACAGAAGACATATCCCTTATAATCGATTCAAATCCTTCCCAGTACTTCTTTTCCGTAATATCATTTGGACCAAGTGGAATTGTATTATCAATCGGAATGAATCCTTTATGACCAGGCCCAATACCAGACATTGGCGCTCGTCCTTTGGGCTCGGTTTCACCTCCCGGAATTTTATCACCGGCAATATTCTCCTGAGTTTCCTTATCAACCCTCAATGCATCAAATGAACGATCTTCAAAGTCAAAAGAATCAAACGTTTCATTTAATGGCTCTGACTCAATATCACCATCCCCAGTTTTTTCATGATTAATCGGCGATTTTACTTTTCGCTGTGTTTTCTGCTTACCTTTTCCTCCATATATTTTGGGCATATCTTCCTTTCTGCTCGCTGTGGATCGAGCATCATTATCTCTTCCGAAATAGTAAGGCTCACCATATTCAATTTTAGCAAAAGACTCCACGTAAAACCCGATTTTTCCATTTTTGTCGTTAACAAATCGTCCATATGCTCTGATTCTTTTTGCCTGACGAATCGGGAATTCGGCTTTCTGAAAATTGAATCTTGATTGTTCCTCGTTAGACATAGCATTGACCATTGTTTTGGCCAAGTTATTTATACCTGGATAAAACGCCAAGTCGCCCGCAATTTGCGCGCTTTCATCTGTAATTTTCTTCCTAAGATGTACGTAAGAATGTTTTTTACCATCGTCGTCGATAACAACACCTGTTTTGGGAGGATTATATATCTTATTTGACTTCTTACTCTCGAACGATGTTCCCTCCATCAAAATCTCATTGTACTTATTATGACCAAAAACAAAGTATCGATAAAACTCATACGTTGGGACAATTACAAAATGAACCAATTCTTCAGCCACAGGAAATTTACCTCGTGGTGTAAGTCTTACAACATCATGTTCAAGAGGATTATGCTTACCTGATTCTTTATAATTAAATCTTCCCTTGTTATGACTTTCGGCATCCATACATTTTATTGAACGTAGAGACTCACTTTTAGATCGACATAACCAATCTGGCAGATCCACAAGAATTGTCTTATCACCTAGCTTTACATCATCACCAATAAATTTCGCACCAATTCGAAGCTGTCTACCAAATTGAATGTTTGGGAATTGAAGCATAAATAACTCTTCACCGTTTTCAACATAATGAAGAACAATTCGCAATTGATAAATTTTATCACGTAATAGAATACGATTGATGTCCGCAATTGTATAACTTATTTCTGGCTTGAGCTCCTGTAGTCCAAACTTCATTTCGAATAGTAATTGTCATAAGTATAACAATTTTTCTAATTTAGAATAAAGAACCGCTATGATAAAATCTCTTATGAAAGATGTAATGTCTCTCTTTTACGGAGAGGGAGAATATTCAGAAAAAGAAGTTAAGAACTTCACCATTATATTTTCAATCGTAGTGTTAATTGGGGTAGTAATTAGCTATTATCGTTTTTTCTAGAGTTTAAAAAAGTCTTCTAACGTTAGACCGTGTACCTCCAATATTTTGATCAAGGTTGCGACCCTTAAGTTTGCACCTTTTTCATATCGACCGTAATTTGCTCTATTCAGTCCATGATCAAAAGCAAAGTTTTCATAGCTACTATATCCCTTCGCAATTCTCAACCCCTTCAACTTCTCTCCTAAAGCATTAAGTTGTCGTGCTTGCTCTTCACTTAGTTCTTCTTTTGATTTCATTTATCAAAGGAATTGAAAGAGCTCTGTTTTTGTTACGTCGAAAACAATACGCCGTAAACAATGTTTTTATACATTTGAAGAAATTTTTCACCGATTATGAATACAACAATTGTAACAGCATTTGCAGCGATATGCATAATAGTTTCTTCGTGCTCTAGCAAACCTGATATTGGAGACATTGAACAAACGCTAAAAGAACAGATTTCTAACGAATCAGAAGGCCGAATAGAACTAGTGAGTATCGAAAAAACAAACTCAATCGATCGAGAAATCATGGGTCAAGAAGTCCATACGATTGAATACAAGGCAAAACTCAAGTTTCTTAAAGATTGCTATATGTACGTCAATAAATCGGGATATGGACCATATATAGAGAGTTTCAAAACATACTCTGAAGCACCAGAATTTGTTCCAAGTCTACAAATGCAGAGTGTAATATGCAAAAAAGGTGTAGAAATCGATTATGCCGGTAGTGCTACTTTCAGCAATACTGAAGAAGGATGGGTTCAGAATAAGTAATCAATTCTCAATACATGTTCCTTGAAAGAATCGTATTTTTTTTACAGTTGATCCTTTTGAAGAAATTCTTTTAAAACTGCTTCCAAATCCTCAAAAAACTGTTCCCGATTCTCATCAAGGGGACTTGTCCCATCACGGAAATGAGTATTGATTGAATCGATAATAACCTTATTTATGGGGGGAAGTGAATTAAAATATTGGATTGCACCTGGTATATAATTGCAATAATCATGAATGAGAAAAGCCATAATCTCCTTTGATCGATTCATTAAACTAATACACATCTCAAAAGTCCTATTATCTCGATGAATACTGTCAAACTGAAAAACAGAGGCATTTGACGGATGGGTTAGTAAGCTAAGAAATGAATACTGATGTTGGAACATTTCTTTGCAACCAGCATTTAAAAAGAGTTGTCTCCAACCCGGAGTATCAATTTCACCGCTTTTAATACGGAACTCGAAAACTTTGTTTTTTTCGATACGCTCATCTACCCATTTCTTCTTTTTATGACTAAGACTTAAATAAAACAGATTGCTTTTGATTTGAGCAGTTAATGCATCAATTAGTTCTTTTTCCTTTAGAGATTTTTCTTTTAATAATTTAGAGGCTCCTTCATCCACATAATTTTGTCTGTTTCTTAAACCAGAGATAACCCAAGCATCATAGAGAAAATTTTGAATATCATTAGACTCAGGAGATATAAAAATATTATGAAAGTTCGAGAACGCTTCAAACTGGCTCCTTACAAGATTTGCTATGCTCATTGGATCGTGAAGTGGAACAACACTAAAACCTCCAATTTCATTATAGTACTCCATACCACTACATAGATGTTTAATTGCAATACCTTTCGTAAAGACCATCTGGAAAAGTATCAAGCCATCGTTTCTCTGTTCGGTTACATTTTCTTGCTTAAAATGTTGGTGCACAAGTCTTGAAATATACATCCCTGAATCCAGGACTCTTTCGAAACTCTCAAAACTATCATCGAGCTGGGGGAATAAAATTAATCTTTGGTAATCATTAAATAGGGTCTCATCCATAATGCAAAAGTAGCTTTGAATATAATGAACTTCCTTGAAACAGTCTTGAAACATAATTCGGATAATCCCATACTTTGAAAAAAGGGAGCTATGCAGCTCCCTTAGTCTCATCTACGCCAAAAAATCGTTAGCGTACTTTTCTTGAATCGTAAGTTAAAATAAAACATGAAATCAATTTATAATCGGTGAAAAATGCACGCTAATGTATAAAAAAATGCACAATATTAATTTAAACTAAAATAATTGTAATTAAAATAAATTCACTGTGTAATCATGGGGCAAAATTTCAATTCTTACTAACACCAATATCATTTAATCGAATCACTAAAATATAATGCTTTAAAATGATCAAAATCTTTATTCAGCTCCTCTTTGGAGCTAAATCGATTCGGAGACAATATTTTGTACGTAACAGCCTTATCACCTAGAATCTGTTCTACACTCGTATAACTTTGAAAAGATGAATTTTCATCAATATATCTGAATGAGTAGGTGAACCCAACAAACTCTTTTTCTTTTACAATACCTTGGACAACACCAACAGCATGGCAAACAAAATTCTTAGTCAAAGTATTATAAACATAGTTGTGATAACCTGACGTTCCGGTTCGATAAGAAGAATGATCCACAATTAACTTTAAGCTATCGTTGATTGTAAAAACCTTAAACATCTCAGGTGCACAGTACTTCGTACCAACTTGATCTTTACAAATGTTATCTTTAATTACCATTTCAAGATCTTCTGGCCAAGAGGTTAATGACATTTCTTCTAACATCCAAAATACAGAAGCGTTAGGCATCTCTTTTTGAATGGCCGAGTCAATATCCCTAGGGACTTCCATAGCAACATTTACGGAATTATTCAACTCCTCTTTCCTATCAGTTTTAGAATGATTTTCAACAGTTTTTTTTGTACAATCACATTGAACCAATAAAAAGAAAAGTGCTAAAAAAATCAATCTTTCCATGTCAATCTCCTCATTATACCAATAACATATTCTGCTCCTTGCCCTTTGGCAGAGGTCATTTCAGACATCACTGCCAATTTAGCATAGGTTAATTTAGCATCTTTTTCCTTATTAAGCTCTTTCCAACGAGTAATAATTGAAATCATCTTATTAGGACCTATATTGTAGGCGCCCCAAACAATTTTTTTGAATTCTACTGGTTCAGGTCTTGTTTTAGGTAAATGTGGTTTGATTTTTTCCAAAATATCACCTAAAATCGCAGGAATTAAAACAATCGCATCGGGTGGATTCATTCTTGGATCAGGAGATGAAGGAATATCAACTCCATGCTTTTTTGCCCAACGAATACCATCTGCTCGTGCAGCTGTTCCAATCTGACCAATTCCAACATATACCTTATCATCAGGTGCTCCGCGTAATGGAATGCCTTTTGTTTTTGTACCAATTCCAGTATCTCCTTTTGACAAAAAATCTCCAGTCTCCTGCATTGCCAACGCTTTAATATCTGCAGCCGTAAGAGTAAAGCTTTTTATTGCTTTTCTTATTTTAGTTGTATTTGCTGAGTTGAAATATTTATCATATCTCTTAACTTCAATAGCCTCTTCTTCAAGAACTACAAACGTTTGTAAATAAGCTTCAAGCGCGCTGTGAAGAGCGTCCATTTCACCTCTAAACGGACCGTAATTTCCACCATCAAAAAAAGCATAATCTATTTTATCATCAGCAATAGCAGCAATAATGTAATCTTTCGACACTGGGAGACTTTCCAATTTTGTTGGATCGGCATTCATTTCCAGTTTAGTTAACCAATTCCATCTATTCTTAACATGTTCAAGACGCTGCTTAGTTGTTTTTGCCTCTTCGTCTTCCCCCTTTCCGTAAAGATCAATTAAATTATCTATAAGCTCAAATAGTCGTTTTCGAACGTTTTTTATTTTGTCATAAGCACCCATAACCTGATTTTCTTTGTACTCCTGAATCGAGATACTTCTGACATCCTTTGCCTCAGTAATATCTATTGTATACTTCAAGTACTTTTTATCATTTTTAGGGTCAGTATCATTAATAGTAGTTTCAGAATCTTCATCTGATTCCGTTCCCAGTTCAGCAATCTCCTCTTCAGTTGGAATAGGCAGCGCATATTTTCCACCTTGTCCCCACTGCTTTGAGTTCCATTTATCCATGGACCAGCTGTTACCAGCCCATGGAGATGTTGAAAAGTCCTTCATACAATGTTTGAGTTAAGGTTTTTCTGGTTCAGATGGAGAATCACTGCACCCACAGCCGCAGTTGCCACCACTTTGTGCGACATCACAACAAGTACCAAATACTTTTTTATAGAGTTTTGCTTTTTCTACCGGGTCTGAGATCTTATCCATCATTGTCATTTGCTGTTTAACCAAATCATTTTCCAAATCTGCATGAACAACAGCAGCATTTTGTAATTTCTGGTTATAGCAATCTAGGGCTTCACCAGCACCTAACATCGCTTCAGTTATGAGAGAAACGGTCGGAAGTGCACGCGATTTCACATCTAAAATGATTCCTGGAACGGTTACCTCATGATATGTTTGGCTTAAATCTGCTCTTTTTCTTACAAACGAGTTTGTAAACAGGACGCCCCCTCCACCAATACAATCAGTAACTTCTTCATCTACTTTTTCGATAAAGCTTGTTTTTGTTCCTGTGTAGTCATAAATACTACATAAGGAAGCAAAAATTAATTTTCGCACTTCGTCAACTTCAGTATCCTTAAGAACCTCCTTAAGAAGATCATCAATATCACTGAGTTTTACAACTTTTTGCGATTCCGGATAACCATTCGAGTAAACGATTGACACATCATCAAGATAAGTGATGGTCAAATATTCTTGATTAACTTGTTTGAATATGAAATTCAACACTCGGCTCATATTGATATTTTCAATTTGACGAACAGAGCTCTCTTCCGATTCGTTCACATAAGTTGAAGAGCTTTCAGTATTTACACTAATCTCTCTATTGTAAGTAGATTGCTGAACATGACTGTCTATTGCTGAACTTATTGCCGCAACATGGGCAGTTGCCGTATTTGCAACCGTACTTTGATTAGTGGTTCCACCACCACCACCAAGTCCAAAGCTTACAATTCCAAGATTAACACCGACTTGTAATCCACCACCGATTTCCGAGCTGTTGTTGGAACTAGATGAAACTCCAGAGTCCATTCCTGTTTCATTTTCTAAGGTAGTTTGAAGCTCATTTGCACTATACTCAGAGAAGCTGTCTAAAACATTTTCTGATCTTTGACGTGTTTCGACACTCGATGTGAAATTTTTTACTGACAAGGTAACTTTCTCTCCAGGCAACAAACTTAAAGTCTTTACCACCTTTCCTGCTCCGGCATGACCTAAGTAGGAACATACTTTATAATGAAAAACCAAAGAAATTTGTGGTTTCACAACTTTAGGCTTAGTGAAAAAGCTAAAAATAGGTTTACCAAAAAAGTTTCTTTTTAGAATCGGACGTTTTCCTTTATTAACCTGATTTAGGATTTCACTTATGTCAATATCAGAAATTGTAACGTCCTTTTTGTCATTCACCAATTTAGTTCTAATCTTCTTCCCATCCATGACCATTTGTGCCAAAGGCAAACGATATGCATAAGAGTTATTCAAGATAAATGGCGTTAATGAACCATTGGTTAAATCATCGTTGATTTTTTGGATGATCTCGGAGTCAGCCATTGCTTCTACCGTCTCCCAAAAATTCTCACGAGGAGGTGCGGTCGTAGCTGTTTGGAAACTTGCAACTGGAATATCCAAATGAACATATCCTTTTGCATCAAAGAATCTACCTGGTTTTAGGTTATACTCGAATAGATCGGAAACCCCAGCTGGGTCTAATTTGATAAGTGGTGCTTTTGGTTCGCACGATGAAAATGATTCTGGCATTGTTTAAGTTTTAAATGATAATAAATGGTTTAAATGCTATGGTATTAAACCAAGCATTCACATGCATCAAGCGACGAACGAAAAATCGAAAGTTATCTTGATTCAGGCAGTCGGGGAGTTCAGCCCCAATTCATAGTCTTAGGAACTTCAGTGAATTTTAGGATTAAAGGATGATTCAATATAACGTTAGGACAATAATTAAATTGCGTAAAGTCAATTATGCTAATAAATTATTGAAACAATTTAGAGATCTTAGATGTTGTAGGATTTTCATTCAGTGTGTTGTTAGAAAACCAAATCTAATAATTTAATTGAACGAATTTCAAAACCAGATTATTTTTTTTTAATAGAAATGAGTGCTTTTTGATTAGTTATCAATCGATTCCAGCCCACTAAATTTGATTAACTCTTCTACTATTGTCAACCCCTTCCGTAGCGAATCTCTATCCGGAGCATGTATAAAATAAAAATCATTTGCTATTAAAAAGTTCTGAAGAGACAAGTCTGGAATCCCATTAGTAACTATTAAAACAATCTTATTTTCAGGAGTAGTCGGCTTCATTTTGAGGTACTCGTCAGTTAATGTCAAACTTCCTTCACTAGTCCAAAATCGCGTTATAGAAATTTTTCTTTCTACCGATTCAAGTTCGAGTTTCTTTCGCTGACTTTCCAAAGAATAACCGTCAGAAATATCATGTTTGCGAACGATCTCATCCACCATCGATGAATACAAATCTCGTTTTAACTTAAGCCTCAATTCAATCAGATTAGATCTCCTTATATCTTTATAGATATCAGCAATTAATCCAACCCATGTAACAATATTGCAAAGGACAAAAAGCCATAATACAAACCACCCGTTGAAATAATTCGGTTTTAGTACGTAAAGCCCGAATGTCCCAAACACAAGTATGGCAGCATAGGTCATGATTCGAGATTTAACAAAATCTGACTCTTTGTGCTCAATTATTAATTGGAGAATTTCAGAGCCAACTTTTTCACCAGACAACAAATTCATTACATGAAACAGGTAAAGAGATCCGAAAAAGAACTTAACTGAATTATCTTCATTACGAGTTCTTAAATATTCTCCAGTTTCAGACTCCTGCTCTATTAGAACACGTTTCTTCCAAACCTTTCTAATCATTTTTCTAATCCAGACAACCGGTTCGAAAAGAATGAGCGTAATTAACTGAATAATCCATTGAAATACTTTCCCTATCCATGGAAGCACACCAAAAGCTATTATCTCCCAAATAATTATCCATATGATGATAAAGAGGATGATGTATATCGCACCTTTTAAAGGAGAAAACTTATTTAAAAATTCAAAACTTAGGTAATCATTTGTTCCCGAAATTCCGTCGAATATTGTTTTATCAACATTGATCAACAAAAAATTCAGAACCCAAACACTGATTAACGTTTTAAGAAGTAGTATTGTTATTCGTTCAACTTTTCGGGGCTGTTCAAGACAGATATTAATGAATTGTGTCATTGAGGGCAATAATTTAGATCTGTTTACGGAAACATTCTTCGAACAACTTAATTCAGAGAATAAACAAAAGAATAGAAAGACTTCACTATTTCACATTCTTATTGCTATTAACTTCTCTTTTTCTGTCTTCTGATACTTTAACTTTCTCGTACCGCTTTTCAACCGAATGTCTATCTGAATAGAAGTCATGAACAAGTGAATATGCTATTGACAGCAGAGCAGCTGCAAACGACAACCATGCTACCCCAAGATTTCTTTTTGCTTTTCTATGATCAATCAGCATTAAACAACTTTCACCCTTTAAAATGAAGCTGCAATCAAGATGTTCTTCAATTTGATGAACACATGTTATTGGATTGTCATCCTCGTCTCTATGATGAAAACTATCAAAGAACCACTGCTTTACCGCCAACTCAATACAATCATTACTAAAATCATATCCTTTATCACCCAGCTTCTGTTTTAATTCATTGTAGGAAATCCCATTTTGGACAGTTTCGCGACCAATAGTCAATATATCAAGGTATAGATTGTCGTAGTTTTTCATTATGAATAGCGTTTATCTTCCATGAAAATAAAAAATAAATCAACGCTGATAACTTAACTCTAAATCCTATTATTGAAGATTTATTGTTCTTTCATCCTCCAGATAATCCGTATTAAGATTGTCCTCAAAGTAGAGTGAAGTCCCTAAATGCCTCGCTGTATTCTCATCAAAAACTTCTAGATGCGCCCGTACATTCGCGTGTCGTCTAGACCTATCTACGCACCACAATTGATTGGTTCCAATTTTACGGAATACAATCCTTTCCTGATTTCGATATTTGGTAGGTTCAAATTTTGTTCTATCCCCAAGTATTGTTTGATGATCCTTAGGAGGCAACCCCGAAGTCTCATCATACGGATCACTTTCTTCTATGTATCCATGACTTAAAAGCCAATTAAATACTGAATCTTCAGAGTCCGCGCAATCCACGACAACTCTGTGCTGATTATCTATCAGCACCTCAATATTTAACAAAGTCGAGAAGACTGAATCAGAAAAATTCAATAAAAAACCTAGGAATGTAGCATCCCCATTTTTTCGGTGTGAAATTTCAGCAACCGAGGAGCCCACATATTCATCGTCATTATAAACATAGGAGAGTCCATAATCATGTTCAGGTGAATCATCCCAAGATGTCGGACTTAGGGATTGTAAATTTTCCAAAAATAGCTTATTCCAATTTGGATTTCTCCTCAGGCTGGCACTAAGGGTTTCACCCACCATGGGACGAGACCAATATAAGCTCGCCGTAAGATTAACATTTCTATTAGTTTTTACTTTTCTAATCAATTCTGCTGATTTTACGAACGAAGTAACCAACTGCTCCATTTGTTCATCTTGGTAATATTGCTCGTGCAATGACCGTTCATTAATAAACACTCGCATAGGCTATAAACCAAATAAGTAATTCAAATCCTTGGTTGATTGATCAAAAAAGTCAGATGGCCAAGATTCAACCCCTCCCTTATCTGAAATCTCAATCTCTTCAAAACAAACTTCATGCTGATTACTGAAGTATAGTATATTTAGTTCGTCTTTATTTAATTCTTGGTCATAGACACATATCCTCAGTCCATTAAGTATATGTTCACTATGAGACTCAATGAATACTTGCACATCGCACAAACTGACATAGGCAAGAAACCTAGCCAATATTGACTGAGCAGACGGATGTAGATGAGCCTCAGGGTTTTCTACTATCAGTATCTCACCTGGCTTAGCAATTAAGCCTGCCACCAAAATAGGTAAGAAATAACTAAAACCATATCCAACATTCGTTGGTTTGTAAAAGCCACTCCTTTCATCAGTCTTTATCCGTAGTTTCAAAATCTCCTCACCAGCTACTTGGTCAATTTTGATTCCAGCACCAGGAAATATAGCGTCAAGCCATAAATCCACAAATGTGGTAATCGTTTTAGAAGTCTCCTCTTCTTTCAATCTAAAATAACGTAGGCATCGTTTATAAAATTCTGGGTTTACCTGATCATTGGATTTCTTATGAAGAACGTTAACGACCTCCTCTCCTCGAGCACCAACTGAAATAAAATGACCCAAAGTCTTAGTTTCATAATAACTTTTTGGCCCGATTCGATCAGCAGTAACATAATGCACATAGTTCAAATTGAAGGACTTTTTAGGATCTGACAATTGAAGAAAATCGGATCTGCCAATATCATGGCTATCGATAAACAAATCAAACAACGTAAATCTTACCGGTGGACTAGCTTGAAAGGGAGGTTGTAATTCATAGATATAAGAATCATCTGGATCTTGGTGAAAGACTAAAGTGCTACCATCATTCATGCCAACTTCGACGCTTTGAATATTAAGTTCAGAACCAATTTCATCCGGATGTTTAAGTGAATACTTTATCGTAAAATCCTCGTATCGAAACGTGAATTCTGTTGGCTTGGTAGACACGGTTTCTTTATTCTTAATATCTTCCGAATTACCTAATACAACACACTCCCCGTTCAACGTTACAGTATTAGATAACCTATTTTTATAGGCAGATTGGGCAAAAATCAAAATCGCCTGAAGAGTGGTTGACTTTCCACGACCGTTGACACCGGTCAATAAATTAATGCGTGATAATGGAATATTGGTCAGTTCATTATAAACTTTAAAATTCTCAATTGATAGTTCTTTAATCATATCTAAATAGTGGATAAAATTTCAAATGCCTTATTAAATCTTGACTTGACCTTTTTGTCAGAGCTTGTAGAAGATTTAACTGCATCTATATATTCGACATCTGATAACAACGTTTGGTAATTATTAATTATTTGCTCCTTATTGGCAATCAAAAACTCATCGTCGTTCTTGTGGAAAAAGAAACAAATAGTCTCCATCACAGCTATGTTTATTCTGCCTTTTGTAGAATTAGTTATCAGCCTAAAATTGCGATCACCGAAAAACTCAAAAGTAAATCTCATGATTCTCATAAATTCATCCCGTAAACCTTGTATATCCTGATCAGTAAAAACATTTAGCCTTCTCATTACTCTACCTAAAAAATCATCCATATCACCCTTATAATCGCTATCAAATTGAAAGATAATAAAGGCCAGAATTCTAAGGACCCCTTCTCTATCTTTCATTCTAGTCGAAGGAATACCATAATTAATTGCCGTTTTAAACTCATCGCTGGATGCAAGTTCCTTCAACAAGCGAGTAGATTTACCAATAAATATGCAGTTTCTGATCTCCTGTCGATTCAAAGAAGTTCCATTAGAATTAATACGATTGAAGATGTCATAAACAATGGACATTGGAACAGACGGCTTCAATGTGTACAATAACAAATTACGATCTTCAATACGTGCCTTAAGTAATTCTTCTAATTCATCAAATTTATACCCATTAAGTTTAGGCAGGGCCTCCAGTCCCACTAGTTTATATTCGTTATTCAAAAATTCCGTGATCGATGTTGTACGCTGTAACCCATCAATTATAATTGAATTTCCATCTAAATCTTGACTTACATAAAAAGGAGGGACAGGAATATTCAGAATCAATGATTCGATAAATCTACTTTTTTGTTGTTGCTTCCAAACTTGGTTTCGTTGAAATTCCGGTATTAATATTTTATTTTGAGTTTGCTTTCGCATAAGTGCTACAACCTGCAAGTGATCTTCTTTTATTTCGAGTTCCTCATTATTGTAATTTGCGGGATATATACTTTCAGATGAATTCACTTGCTCCTCTACTGAATCATCCTCTTCCAAAATTTCATCATTAAGAAGATATACGTTCTCAATCGAACCATCCGCAATTTCAGAAAAATCAACCTTAACAAGTCCAGTCTCTTTCAACCAGCTAATAACCGTTGAAACTCTTCTTTCAATTGTCGCAGGGGCACCAACAACCATCAAATGCAAATAATGAGAAATAGAGTCTCGAGTACGCCCATCTTCATCATTAATAAACGCAAGAACTCCACTGAACAAATCGTTTGTACGTAAGATCGATCTAATTTTCCTTAATCTATTCTCTTCATCGAGCGCCACCAACTCCTCCCCTAAAGGAGTCAATTTCGCATTGTTCGATTTATTAGTGATAAGCCCCAAGATTTCAGCCGCCAATCTGTAATACCGACCTTGGCGCACAGTAAACTCAACGTAGCTTGCAATATCTGCATCCGTTTCCTTTCCTTCAGAAACAGCTTCAGCTGTCAAAATCACTTTACTTAACTCATCTGCCTGTGGCACTACACTAATCGAAAAACTCATTTTATCTTGCAATAAATAAATACTCTTTAACCTTATTCGCATTATCGCCAACCTTATGGCCTTGGTTACCGATGGAGTAAAGATAATCCACTTCCTTTATTTCAACTACTTTTTTGTATCTCTTCAGTAGCTCAATCATTTCTTCCTTCGCTGGAATCGAATTTGATGAATAGGAAACGACTATTATACTGTCCTTATGCTGATTAAAAAGCCTATCCAACGCATCATTAACGGTGCTTTTTGAATCAAAAGGAGAAGCATACTTCTTAAATTTCTTTGTCTTTGTTTCGTACTGAATATCCAGACCTTCCCAATTCTTCACCAACCCTTCGATAAAATGGTATCTTCTGGTGTAATCGTTGTCAGATTTAGAGGTCAAATATGGCGGATCAAAATATACTAAATCCGCTTTTACATCACCTAGATCAAAGACATCCCTATTATAAGCTTTGTTCTTTTTTCCGTTATCAAAAACAGCGCTGTTAAAAGCTTTTACATTCTCAATAAAATGATCTTTAAGAGACATTTGAAGATCACGCCTCCCATCATTATATCGATCACCAGTATACGTAAACAGACCTCTGGGACGTTTTTTTAAACATGCGCGAGATATCGCCGCCAAAGCCAATGCCTTCTTGTCCTTATTATTTAACGCTTCAATGTTTAAGCGCAAATTATCCAAGAAAATATTGTCTTCATCACTGAAATAAAGCCCCACAAATGTTTTTCTAATAAATTCATCCCCGGGAGCATTCTCTTTCAAAAGCTTCTTCAAATCCGAATCGGTAATCTTATTCTCTGAATTTTGAATCAAGGCATGCGTAATCTTTGAAGAGAACGCCATGAAGTCATTACTATAAACCTCAAAGCCCTTTTTCTTTAGCATGTACGAGACACAGCCACTTCCAGAAAAAGCATCCAAAACAGTTTCAAACTGTAAATCCTTTATCGAATCCCAGAGAAACGGCAAAATCTTATACTTACTCCCCATGTACCTTGTTCCAGGGAAATTCTCAAGTAACTCAAGTTGGGTTGGCGCAATACTAACACCTTCAATTGAGGAAATAATCAAATCCTGACCGACTCTTTTATTCGAGTTACTATTTATCATTCGTTTGGTTTCAATAACATCTATTGAATGACCAGCATACAAATCTTTTATAAACATTGCATTAGAATTTGTTTCAACTACTTTAACTCCCAGGTTTACGAGCCTATTAAACTCATCCCTTAATTCGATTTGATCGTCTTCATAAAAAAAGTCTTTGGTATAGCGCTGAAAATCAGAGCTCTTTCCTATTGGATGATACGGAGGATCTAAAAAAACGAAATCCCCTTTTTTCGCATGTGTATTCAAAACTGACTTGTAATCATCACAAATCAAGGTTGCCCCTTGAAGAGCCTCACTCGCGGCTTTTAATCTTTCTACATCCTTAAAATTGGCATTAACGTTCTTTCCGAAAGGAACATTAAACTCTCCTTTTTTATTCACTCGGTACAAACCATTAAAACATGTTCGATTTAAAAAAATGAATCTTGCAGCTCTTTGAATATCACTTAATGTTTCTGGATCTGTACTTCGAACTCCATAATAAAACTCCTTCTCATTTTGGAAGTTCTCAAGTTCCTCAATCAATTCATCAACTCTTGTCTTTACAACAGTATAACAGTTAATCAATTCATAATTTGCATCCGACAAGATTGCTCTCTTTGGCTTCAGGTGAAAGAAAAGAGCTGCCCCACCCAAAAACGGCTCGAAGTAAGTACCATACTTTTTAGGAACAGTAGCCTCCAGTTCACTAAGCAACTGGGTTTTACCCCCTGCCCATTTTAGAAACGGTTTCGTTTTCAATTCTGCCTTCTGTTTCTTAACCATGTCTTTGTTTTTTTGAGGGAACTAGTAACTCACGGACTTCTACATCTATCGCCTTTGCTATTTGATAAAGCAACTTTATACTCGGCTGCGACTTATTGTTACAGTAATTTGTAACTATCGGGTAACTCTTACCAATAGTCTTAGCCAACCACGTTTGCGATCTACCTTGTTCTTTAAGAATGTCCTTTATCCTATTCATCCGCTATAGAAGAGAATGTGTCAAATCTTGAGTTCTAGCAAAAATACCAATTTAATTGATTAAAACAAGCAATTATCATTATAATACAACATATATATTTATTTAATTTTGATAATTTTTTATAATGTTTTATAATATATATTAAAAACAAAATAAACACCTAATTAATTAGTTTGTTATCAACGAATTCCCTTATCATTGATCAAAGATTTGGTTTCTTGAACGTAACCTATTTACGATCAACTAATGGACACCTTAGGGCTCAATGAAACCGGAACGAGTAGCGAGATATTTTTTTTGGGCAAAAAAAAACTCCTGCATTACAGGAGTTAAATACGATGAGGATCAACAGTGAAATTATAGCAATTTCAGGCGCCTAGACTATTTTTAAGCTTTAGGAGAAAAATCATAAAAAACGAGATTGCATTTCGTAATAATATTCCCTACCGCGATTTGAAATTGTGAGCGTATGATGGTCCGGCTTTTTACCTAAAAAAGCGAGACCTTCATCTTGCATATACGAAACTACATCAAAAGCAAGTTGAATTTTATTCTCATCCATTCCTAATGCTAGGAGCAAATGACAACTTTCACCTTCATGAATCAGTGCGTTGATCGCTTTATCACTTTCTTGAACAAAATACCCAGGATTAGCTGTATACGCTCCTTTAAACGATAACAGCGCTAAAGTTCCATATTGGCTTGTAGTTTCTAACCGCCGTAGAATTCCTTCAGCCTCGAGTAATTTAAACTTCAAATGAACTCCTTCTCCCAATTTATCAATCAATGGATTTAGATTGATCATAAACGTCCCAACATTTTCTAAATATCCTTTAAATAAATATTCCAGGATATCATTTCTTTCTTTTTCTTCAATCATGCGTATAGTTTTACTTATGACTCTTAATGTACATTAGAGCCTTTCAAATATTTTTCTTATCTCGGTTGTACTCATAGAATTATTAAAACAAACAATTGTTTGTCCTTTCATGGTGCGATTCCTTAACTCTATCTCCTCCGTTTCGTGGTTGTATACAAAGGCAAATCGTCTATTGCGAATATTAAACCATAAAACATTAGCAGTTTCACCAGAATACTCTCGAACTTCAATTGGACCTGTCGATCTCCAGAGAACGTTTCCTACTAAAGCAAGAGCCACCGAACTAACATTCGGCGCATGATGCTTGGATCTTCCAAGTACTCCCGATACGTATTGCCTTACTATATCAAGTGAATTTAGTTCTATTGCCATTTTAATAAATTGTATTCATACTTACTTGGAAGATTCAGTTTCAGAGGCAACCAGTTCCTCCGGAATTTTCATCGTTTTAATACCCTCAACATAGCCCAAACCAAGCTTAGCAACTGAGTCTGGAGATTTATCCGAAGCCAACTCGATCAATCTTCCAGTATTAACAAACAATTGACCAACCTGATAAGTTGAATCAAGAAAATCCGGTGTAGAACTTCTGTGTCTCATACCAGCGACATGCATCCATTCATGCATCCATTGTCCAGCCAAGGATAACTGGTCATTATTGGCCATCCAAATAGATAAATATCTAGTGTTCGTTGTTATCAGCGGGCTGGGAGGTGTCATGCTTCCAATCGTCCCTCTTCCTAACCGAGCAAATTTTATTAGCAACGAAATGACATCATCAGCTGTCGTCTTGTACTCCTTACCAGTAACAATCTTATCTACAAGTTGCTGATTCGTTAACTGAACAATCTCACCACTATCTAAAGCGCATAGCGAGTCTGAAAAAACGGCTTGATTAATCGAGTCTAGAAATCTTCGATCATTTACAATTTTCCCCATAAGTTCTATAGCATTCTGGGAAAACACTAATCTATCCCCCGTTGCATTTTGAATTGGTTTACTTAATGAAATAGTTGTCATATTTGAAAGGTTAAAACGTTGAAAAATATGATATTGAACGATTGAAAACTCATATCCCAACCGCGAATGAAAATGTTGACCAGTTTCCTGTTATCGTTGGTCGAAAGAAATATTGATATCCTAACTTGAAATTGAATCGACTCTTCACCTTTGTGTAAAACACAATATAAGATTGAAAGGACATAATGTAGTTATCGTTAGTCTGGAATAAACGCTGTATCACATCCTTATCTCCAATGGCAGTTTGGAACATTGCGGAAACAGAATAAATACCTGGTTCCCTTTCACCTTTTTCATTGTACGTTCCGACGCTCCCATCTCCTTGATAGGTAAAGCCTAACCCACCAGCACCACAAAGCTTAAGATCGTATCCGGTGTTCAAACTGTTACGCAAATTCAACCCTCGAAGGTCTGCGTAAAACCCAGCAAACAATTTATCCGTAAAATTCTTGTTTTTTGAAAGTTTCCAAGATGGCATAATTCGCAAGGTTACCGGAGTGGCTTGGTAGTCTACCAAATCCAGTGCTGCGGCAGAATTAATTGAATCGTAATTGCTCGAAAATCGTGAGATTAACAACAGTGGAATATTCCAATGAAATGTCCGGCTGGTATTTGTGACAGTGGGATTGGCAAAATAGAATTTGTAGTGAATGACTTTTGAGCTTACTCCAAAACGGGCATCTCCATGAGATAATAGATTCACTCCTAATGAATTGTTCTGAAAGAAATCAATTGTATCAGTATCTGCCTTAGCAACAGTTTTATTATTAAAAACCGTCTTAGCATCAAAAGCCTGTTTAGTAGACTCAGAATACTTGTTCCCCTCATCTTTTTGAAGATAAATTGGTTCTTTAACTAAAGTCGTAAATGGAGTTTGGGAAAAACTATTAACAGTGACGAAAATTAATATGCATAAGCAGATAGTTGGTATAGACTTCATAGCAGCGGTTATTAATGAATAATGGTTTATTACGGAAATATAAAACTTATTATCTAATCACAATGAGACACTTACAAAATAATTAGACCTAGAACGAATGTTTTTTAACACTTGACAATTAACAGGCGCTGATCTAATGATGTTCTTTTGATTACACATAGATATAGGGATTCGGACAAATCACCACTTTAAAACATATTTATTAAAACCTTTTGAGGACGTCAATTAAAGCCAAGTGTTTAACAAACGTGTACTATGCATGAAAACGATAGAATTCAACTCGTTCCACAAACCTTATTATTCCGGATTAGATGTATAATAAAGTTAAATAGATAGCACCAAAACTACAATCATATAGAGATTTTGAATATTCTTAGCCGACCGATTACTTTTCTTCTATTCCTTTTTCTTTGTTTTGCATAGATTCTGAAGACTCAGCATTGCATGATTTTCCTGTAGGCTCCCAATTGCCATTATTACACACTAATTCGCTTCCATTAGAACAAACTGTTGACCCGTGAGAAAAGGTATTACCGTTGTAAACACACTCGTTATTTTCCATATCATTGAGCATTTATTGAAATTTCACATGAAGTTGGACACATACCCAATGTTGATCCGGTTGCCGCACAGCTATTTCCGTACGTACAGTCTTCTATGGTATAGGCACCCCACATCAGCATTTTACCTTTAGTAAGGGTTTGAAAAACTTCATCTCCTGGTTGTAGGTTTCCTACATATGTAGCAACATCACAAAAATTAACTGTACTGTTATTTTCTACTTCAGTAACATACAAGTAAACGCTTCTTGAAAGGCCGGTTGGATTATAGAACTTTACAGAAACTTTAGAATTAGTATTATCGACGGTAATCTTGGCAGGCTGAGTTTTGCTCACAATACCGCCTGAATATTCAACAATAAGAAAACCCGCACGCGTTTCGACATCACTCCAATTATCGTATTCGACAGTCACCAATGTCTCTCCCGAAGCTAGAGCGGTTTTCTGTGGACTATGAAATGTCCCCCACCTGTAATCAATATCCGGGGTCGTGCCCCAAGGAATATTATTTGGATCTCCGCCAGGGTCTTTCAAACCATCAATATTCACAATAAATGGATGTATACCCAAAATAGTCGCGCCTGAAGGAATAGTAACTGAAAGAACTTTTTTCTGATGGTTTACGGGTTTGGGGCCTGGGAACATCGTTTCGTTATTTACTTTTCCAATCGATACTTGCCCAGAACTTTTGTAGGAAATTCCTTTGGAATTCAAATCGCTGATTAGCCAATATGGATTTACAGTGGGATCCTTTTGACCAATCACTGAAAAAGTGTAACTGATGAATGCTAGAATAGTGAATAGTTTTTCCATAACCTGAACATTTCCATTAAGTTATACATTTTTTTTTCTACTCCGCCATATTTTTTATCAATGATGTTTTCCGAAATATTGTGGAGACCAATGAGTATCTTGAAATTACTGGTTAGTCTTATAGATTTTTCCTATAGAGTGTTCATAGAGAAGTCTGAAGTGATATGGCTATTTTTTTAAATTGCCATATTGAGTGCAATTCAATACTTTAACTCAAACATCACAGACCTCTATAAATTACTCATAGACAAGTATTGACAAGTACTTATGAAAATTGACAGTAACTTCTGAATCTGACATTGATGATGCAAAGTTGTAGCAGCTCCAAATCTAGATTCGACTTTTATCTATTTACTGTCGAATATTTTTCGTTTATAAACGGTAATTATCGGCTTTGCTATTGATTTTATTGAGAAGAACGAAAATCTTCCACGTGAAGAAAATTTGAATAAAATGATTAAGTATATTCGCTAAGTATTCAATTTAACTCAAAAAAGATTTCCAAATGAGACTTTCCACCATCCTTATTTTGACTTTCATTCCGTTTTTGTCGCTATCTCAGAAGTATAAAAGAAATACATTCAAGTACGACAAATTACCATCAGAGAACTTTGCGCAATGCGATGAAACCACCAATTCACTTCTGGATAATTCACTGCTTGCCATTGAACAAAATAATAGCGCTTTTGCCGTTGCTAACTCCAAAAAAGTATACGAGACAAACAAGGACTGCTTCTTCGTGTTCGACACCTATGGTTATGCCTTATTTCGAAATGGGAAATGGTTTGAAGGTTTGGAAATCATTGAAGAAGGAATCAAAAAGTTTGGAAGTGTCCCACAACTCATCGAGCGAAAATACAGAATGAGTATGGAAATGGGTGATTTAGGGACTGGTCAGAAAAACATTGACGGAAGCAGTGTTTATCGAGCCAATTCTATTCCATACGAGGAAGAGCAATTCAGACAGGAGAACTTTAAATCGGCTTTGGTTGATTTGAAATACCTGATTAAAATTTATAACCGAAGTGAAGAAATTTTCTATGCTGCCAAAGTTCATCAGGCTTTAAAGCAATTCGACGAATCGAATACCTATTTCCAAAAACTTTTGCTGGATGAAGAATACAAATTGGATGCAGGATACTACCTCGCTGAAAATTACATTGCACAAAACAAACTAACCGAGGCGGAAACGGAACTGATTAAGCTTTTGGTCGATTTTCCAAAAGAAGGAGTAATCTACGACAAGCTTTCAGAAGTTTATCAATTGAAAAAAGAAGGCCCGAAATCAAGAGAGTATCAGCAAAAAGGGCTTTTCTATAATAACATTCCGAACTTTTTGGATGTTGAATATTCAAAAGAAAACTTTAACTTATTATTGACTTTTGGTACCGATGAGAAAAGTGCAGAAATGAAAATCGATCAACTGAATGCGCTTTATGAAAAAAACAATCCTGCTGTAACTATTGATTTTTGTCTGATCATTCTAAAACTTCACGCCAATCACGGCAACGGTTTAGAGGAACGCGCAACCGAAATCCTGAAAGAAATTGGTAAACCAGGCATCGAGAAGGTCAACTTAATGTTTCAACAAAACATCTCGACATGCACAATCGCTAGTTTGGGAGAAGTGATGGCAAAAGTGAAGGATGAAAGTTCATGGCAATTAATGACTGAATATTTGCCGGAAATTGCAAATATGCCCATTACGATGATGCCACCAAATTTGCCTGAAAAATTGATTTTGTTCGACGAAGAACGAGGCCTTCGCGAAATTCTGAAAGTTGTAAAACCATTATTGGTGACGAAAAAAGAAAGTCAAGGTAAACAAAACCCAATGGATGAACTGAAAGGTTTCGGTCAATATGTCTTTTATGCCCCTTTGAAGAAAATCGACAAAGCAAAACTGAAAACTGTAGCAAAAGAATTAAACTATACGGATGAGGAGTTTGGTTTATTGGAGCAGAAGTTAGATTAGTAAATAATTTCATAGTACCAATGAAAACAAAATATCTGGCAACAATCGTTGGAGTAGTTATCTCGGCACTTTTCTTCGGAATCTGGGTGGAGCCTTTTATGCTGGTGTCCATGGGGATGTCTATTGGATCATTGCTTCCATCAGTGCTGCTCATTGAATTACCACTCGAACAGATTTTTGAAAAAGGAGATTACTTTTCAATCACTTTAACCACGTTGATCATTGAGGTTGTGCTTCTTCTTCTTTTGTGCTATAGATATTTCAGAAAACTCGTTCTAACAAAACGGGAAAACAAACCATTCAATTTTGGGAAACTGATTCTTTTCTTCTTTTTTCTTCAATTTCTAATTCATCCAATAGGCTTTAATATTTGGGCCCTTCCAAACATTGATTACGCTCGTGATTCCATGTTTATTTTTTCAATCATCGAAACTACCCCGTATAGTGGGTTAACTTTTATCTTACTCGGTATTATTATAGATCTTGTTCGTGGTCAAAAGCCAGTCGATTTTAATTGAAGTGCACAAAAATGGGATTTGAAGAAGTCGTATTAACTTTGCGCAAGAATCAGATTTTTCTTTCGAACTTCACAGCTGATATTTGTAGAAAAAACAGATGGAGACGAACAACTCATATCACTACGACAAAATTGCGGCGGCTCTGAATTTTATTCAGGAGAATTTCAAGCAACAACCCAGTTTGGACGAAATTGCGGCAAGCGTACATATGAGTCCATTCCATTTTCAACGCTTGTTCACGGAATTCGTAGGAACAAGCCCAAAGAATTTTCTACAATACACAACGCTTCATTATGCTAAAAGTTTGTTGAATAAGCAGCAAAGTTTGTTCGACACCACCTTTCATTCCGGACTTTCAAGCACAAGCCGTTTGCATGATCTCTTTGTCAAGATTGAAGGAATGTCGCCAGCTGAATACCAAAATGGCGGCAAGAATTTAGAAATTGCCTATTCGTTTTCTGAGACTGCTTTCGGGGAGATTATTGTGGCTTCCACTTCCAAAGGAATTTGTCATCTGATGTTCCATGAATCGAAAGAAGAAGGATTCAACTATTTAAAAACGCAGTTTCCGAATGCTGTTTTGAACGAAACAACGAACGAACTGCATACAAAAGCCTTGAAGCTTTTTCAGGAAAACACAGATAAACCTGAAGCATTGAAACTCCATTTGAAAGGAACCGATTTCCAGCTAAAAGTTTGGTCGGCATTATTGAAAATTCCATTTGGAGACTTGAGCACCTACGGCGATTTAGCTAAGAATATTGAGCAACCCAATGCTTCACGCGCAGTTGGAACAGCAATCGGAAGTAATCCTGTGGCATTTTTGATTCCTTGTCACCGCGTTATCCGACAAAGCGGAGAAATTGGCGGTTACATGTGGGGAGAAACACGTAAGCGTGTCATTCTTGCCTACGAGCAATGTACATTAAATCCACAGGAAGCATGAGTTCACTTTTCCCGATAGATGAACCTGTAAACTTACTTCCACATGATGGAACCGTACATTATTTCGGAGTGATCTTCACAGCAGAAGAACGTATTCGTTTTTACGACGAATTGATGAAAACGGTAGAATGGAAGAACGATCAGGCAATGATTTTCGGGAAACTGATTGTTACCAAACGTAAAATTGCCTGGTACGCTGACGAAACCTACAACTATACGTATTCAGGGATTACGCGTGTTGCACTGAAATGGAATGCTGTTCTGCTGGAATTGAAACAGCGTGCCGAAGAATTAACGGGCGAAACCTACAATTCCTGCTTACTCAATTTGTATCACGATGGTTCTGAAGGAATGGCCTGGCACAGTGACGCCGAAAAAGATCTTGAAAAACATGGAACGATTGCTTCCTTCAGTTTTGGTGCCGAGCGAAAATTCGCTTTTAAACACAAAACTTCGGGCGAGAAACGGGAAATCATTCTTGAAAACGGAAGCTTGCTTACTATGGAAAAAGAAACGCAGGATTTCTGGCTGCATCGTTTACCACCCACTACAAAAGTTCATACGCCAAGAATTAATCTGACGTTTAGGAAGATCCGGAAGTAAAAGAATTGAATGTGTCTCTCTTTCTCAAATAAATACACCAAAAAAAGACAGCAAGGTAAAAAACACGAGCGTCCCCAAAGCCCACAACGCCGCTTTTCCGGCAAAACTTGTATTGCGTTGACTTTGTCGTTTGAACAAACTGAATCCAGCCCAAAAACCGAAGAATAGAACGAGATACATTCCACCGTATCCTGCCAAAAGTACTGTCCAGATTGGTGCGCTTGAACAGGAAAGTGAACAAGCAAGAACTCCAACGAGAATAGAAGCTCCAACAACTGCAGCAACAAGAACAATCATTAACAATACAATTGCCCACCATGGTAAAATCGTGGTATCTTCTATGTAAACTGTATCATCGATCATTCCGGAAGCAAATAATAACAACGAAGACGAGCCAGAAGTTCCGATCAATGCTTTGGTTTTAACACTTTTGTTTTCACTCAGCATATAAACAGCAGAAGCGCCACAAAGTGTAACGAAAGAAAGTGGCAATAACTCCGGAGTGCTGTAATCTGAAAAGAGATGACCCAGAAAAAAGGAAGTCGCGCCGGTAAATAGAGATAATCCAACAATACTCCAACGTGCTTTATTCTTATTGTCTTTTGCCCAATGTTGCAACTGCGTTTGTTTCTGTCGTTTGGAAAAGAATGGAATCAGGAATGGAAAAGCCAAAGCAAGAAAAGCGAGTTTAGAATTCTCAGAATCATCCGTTTCAGAGTCAATTGCTTTAATGTTGTTTTCCTTTTCAATCAATTGATCTTTGTGAATTGAGGCCTCGGAACCATTTGCATGCAGTATTTCTTGTTCAGCCGAAGGAATGGAATTCTCCTTACTCAATTCCGGAAACGAATTTGACATAGTCGCAGAAATAGAATCGGTTTGTTCTTCTTCTAAAACATTATCAGCAAGTTCTTTTTTCGATGTCTTATTCTCTTTGTCTTCCGTTAAGGTTAAAGATTTCTCAGCTTCATTGTTTGACGCTTTGGCTTTCTTATTCCAAAAAACAGCGTAACCTTTAGAATGCACACGCTTTTCAATACGCAGGGTTTGACAGGAGAATAGAATGAAGATGGTACTCAGCAGGTAAATTATTTTCATAAAAAGTAGTTAAATTTCATATGCGTGCACAGCAAATTTAATGCCAGAAGATTGTGATTCAGCTAGTTTAAAAGTATGATTAATTTAGTACAATAGAGAAATGTATGAACCCTTTACTCATCCTAATGATTCTTTCCTTTTCCTTTTCCGGATTCTCACAAACCGAAGATCCGTTTTCTAAGTTTGACATTAAGGTGAATCTGAGTTGTGGAAACGTTGGAAAAAAATCTGAAGAATTAAAAACCATACGCAAAATTATTCAGGAACAAGACACTACAAGTCTTTTCAGCATTATCAATAAAGAGGATTCCTTACTTCAATTGCTGGGTGTTATCGCCTTTGACAATTTGAAAAAACGGATGAAGAGCAATATCTCTGAACAACAGCTTCAAACGATTGAAGAATACAAAAGCCGAACTACTATTGTGTACATGTGCAACACATGCATGACACATGAACTTTGTACAATTAATGAACTTTTCAAAAGAAGAAGAAATTTGGCGCGAAGACGAATTGATCGGTATTTGAAGATGGATTGATCGCAACCTCCATAAATGAATTTCACAACTTTAAATATCGAGAGTAAAATCCCTTTTCAAGAAATTGAAGAACAACTTAGTTCCATAACCCGAGATTCAGTAAATGAATCAACCGTTGATGATATTCGAATGCGCACTTTCAATCTAAGGGTAAAGTTCAATACCAAAGGATCAGATTGGTTCATGACTGTTCCAACTCAATTGTTTCTCCATGAAAAGAATAAAACTGTCAGCATCAAGTGCGTGGGAAAAATGACCAAACCCCTAATAATTTCTTTTCTCATTGGCGGGTTTGTAGCACTTTTCTCATTTATTCACCAAAACTGGATTGTTGGCGGATGCATTACTATTGTAATTTCATACTCTGTTTTTTCCATTTTACTTCACCAGATCAAGAGGCGAACAAGGTTGTATATGGAGCAATTTGGAATTCTACATTAACTAAAAACCCCAACTTCATCTGAAATTGGGGTTTTCTCTAACCACTGTTAACTATTCATATTATCATTTCTGTGATAACCACATGACAGAAATGAACCACCACTCTAACGAGTATCTTAAATTTTCTTTACCAAAAACTCGGTTCTTCTGTTCACAGAATGTTGAGCTTCGGTGTATTTCTTTTGCTTGTTACCTTCGCAGGTACAACCGTTCAAAATCATTGATTCTCCGTACCCGCGACCATAAATACGATCGGGATTCGTAATGCGCGCCTTGATGTAAGCCGCTGAGGCTTGTGCACGTTTGTCGGATAAGTCCATGTTCTTCGCTGCGGTTCCTCTACAATCGGTGTGTGAGCCCAATTCCACCACCATCGTTGGGAACTCGTTCATCACTTTCACAATTTTGTCGAGCTCAATAGCAGCATCGGCACGGATGTCCCATTTGCTCACGTCGAAGTAAATTGGTTTCAGGTCAATCGCTTTTGCCAAGTCCATTCCAACGTCCATTTTCTCTAAGGACAAGTTCAGTTCTTTGGAAGCATCCTGAATTCCCGGAGCTGTAATTTCCTTGTTCAAAGTTGTCCCTTTCGACATATAACCTTGTTTCTCCAAACGGATATTGTAACTGATGCGCTCGCCTATTTTTCTGTCGTAGATTCCTTCCAAAACCTCACCCAGATTGCTGGTGTAAAGTGTATCTACCTGACCGGTAAAATTGTTGGTCAACGTCACTTTTACACCTTCAATTGCTTGCTGGGTTTTCTTGTCGGTAACCTTTGCATACAGTTGCAGGCCAGGATCTTTTTCCACCACAATTGTTTTCGAAAGTTCATCGGCATCTTCTTCTTTCACTGAGAACTTAGCACTTCCGGGGAAGTAATTCTTCTTCGTTCCGTCGAGCGCATAATCCCCTTCTTTATCAAGAACAGTGTGCAACATTCCTTTATCATCCGAAACTTCATCCAGAATGATTTCGCCAGCAGCATTTTTCATTACCACACGAGCACCAGGAAGCGGATTCTTCTTTTCGTCCAATACCAACAACTCCAGTTTACGACCAAAGTTGAACGGTTTGTCGAGGTGAACTTCGTAGATGTCGTCGTTTCCTTTTCCACCTGTTCTGTTGGAAGAGAAATAGCCGTTCAATCCTTCATGATCCAGCCACACTGAGAAATCGTCGTTGGAAGAATTGAAAGGAGAGCCAACATTTCGCATTTGCTTTAAGCTGCCTTCTTCAATTTTGGCAACAAACAAATCCAAACCACCATAACCCGGATGTCCGTTCGAAGAGAACAGGAACAATCCTGAAGCGTGCAGGTAAGGGAACATTTCATCACCATTCGTATTGATGGCACTCATGTTTTCCGGCACCGACCAAGCACCACTTTTGCGCGTCGTTCTGTAAATGTCAACTCCACCTTTTCCGCCTGGCATATCCGAAGCAAAGTACATGGTATTTCCATCGGCAGAAACGGTTGCGTGCCCAACACTGTAATCATCACTATTAAAAGGAAAAGCTTCCGGTTTCGACCATTCGGTTCCCATTTTCTTTGAGATAAACAAACTTAAATGTCGAACGCCATCGCTTGCCAAACCAGTGTAATTGTTCACCGTTAGAAACATCGTTTCTCCGTCTTCCGTAAATGCAGCCGGACCTTCATGGTATTTCTTGTTGATGATCTTCGAATCCAAAGCCAACAAGTTGGAAATATTTCCTCCAGCCACATCAGCCGAGTAAATATCAAGGAAAGGAAGTCGGTTACCAACCCAGCTTCTATTCACACTGCTGTGTTTTGAGCGTGAAGATGCAAAGTACATTTTTCCGTTTACTACGAAGGGAGCGAAATCCTCTTGCTCTGTATTCAAATCGAGGTTCTTTACCTGAATTGCCATTCCTTTTTTGGAAAATTCCGCCAGTGATTCATTCAATAATTCGAAACGCGCCAAATCTTCGTTTTCAGGATTGAGCTGTCCGTAGATCTTCATCTCGGCTTCGGCCTGACTGTACTTCTGATTTTTCATCAGAATGCGGGCATACTCCAAATGATCATTCGGAATTCGATCCGGCTGTGTACACAATTGACTGAAATAAAATTCGGCTTTCTGCGTATCACCAATTCGGTCATAACTTTCGCCCAGTTTTCGAAGCACGTTTGCATCTTTTTTCTGAACGCTTTCCAGTTTATCAACAGCTGCATAATAGTCATAACTGTTGAAATTCCTCACTCCAAGCACCTCAGCCTTTTCCTGCGCAAAGCAAAAGCCAGAAACGAGAAACGTATATAGTATAATGGTTTGTCTTTTCATGGCTAAAAGTATCTAGGTGATTTAATCTTCGTTTCCTTGTTGAAAATGCAATCGTAGCGAAGCATGATCTCGTGACTTCCGGCGTTATAAGCTCCGGTTTGCAATCCAGTTGACCAATCGTAAGAATAGCCTAACATGAACTGTTCAGAAACCTGCACTCCAGCCAGAATTCCAATTCCGTCTCCAACACGATAATTTGCACCGAGGCTAAACATGTTGTTCATCAAAAACGTAGCTGTTATGTCAACCTGCATCGAACTGTTTTCCACCGCTTTCAGCAAGGCCGTTGGTTTGAATTTCAAATTCGGAGATAAGTCAAACATTGCTCCTGTAATGAAATACCAGTGACGGCGCTGTCCGGCTGCATTGGCATAAATTGCAGTATCGCTTTTGAAGAACTTGTTTTCCAGAATACTTGGTGTAGAAAAACCAGCATAGAAGTTGGTTGAACTGAAGTAAAGTCCGGCACCAACATTCGGCAGCATTTTCCCATTGAGGTTTCTGTTGAACGAATCATCGCCATCATCCTGAACATTCAGATTGGTAAGATCTGCTGAGAAGCTGTTGAATCCACCTTTCAAACCGAAAGAAAGTCGTGCATTTTGTGAAACCCGCATGCGGTATGCGAAATCGATAAATGCCGAAGTGGAATTTGTTGGCCCAATCTTTTGGTTCAGAATACTTCCGCCAATTCCAATATTCTTGGAAGCAATGGGCGAATGAATCGTCAAGTTCTGAGAATTGGGTGCTCCACTGAATCCTACCCATTGGAAACGACCAATAGCAGTTGCAGTAAGCGCATCACGACTTCCGGCATAAGCAGGATTTATAGCGAGCGTGTTGTACATATAATGCGTGAACATTTGTTCCTGTTGTGCATTAATTGTTGTTGCCACCAATGTGCAACCTATGAGATATATTATTTTTTTCATGACTAGCGCGTTAAGTAGATGTAACCAGTATGTGCTTCTTCACCGTTTCCAAGGTCTAGAATGTAGAAGTATGTAGCTTCCGACAATTCATCACCTGTCATCATTCCATCGTTCTGTCTACCATCCCATTCATTGTTATATGGTGCAGCTTCGAACACAATTCCTCCCCATTGATTGAAGATTTTCAATGAATGATTTGGATAGTTTTCCAGTCCATTGATCACGAACAGGTCGTTCTTACCATCACCGTTCGGTGAGAATCCATTTGGAATATCCAATCCTTCCGTACAAGCCACACTGTTCGGATTGGGATCACATGGATCTAAAGGATCTGTTCCATTATCAACTTCCCAGCCATCAAGGAATCCATCACCATCAGTGTCACCAATTGTTGGATCAGTTCCGTTCAGAACTTCTCCCGGATATGGTAAACCATCACCGTCTTCATCACAAGTTGGACTTGTATTCAACGGATCACATGGATCTAACGGATCTGAAGTTCCTGTTGGTGTGTAAGGAGTTGATGGGTCATTGACTCCAAGCACTTCTTCACCGTCGGACACACCATCGCCATCCGAATCCGGATTTGTTGGATCAGTTCCGTTTGTTGCTTCATCGTCGTTAGGAAGTCCATCATTATCCTGATCACAATTTGGACTTGTCATCAATGGATCACACGGATCCAGAGGATCAGAAGTTCCATTTGGAACATAAGGCGTGCTTGGGTCGTTTACTCCGAGGACTTCTTCGCCATCAGTCACACCATCACCATCCGTATCCGGATTTG
>CAMLHZ010000017.1 GCA_946480085.1 uncultured Flavobacteriales bacterium | reverse complement strand
CATTGGCTCCAAAAGTCGCAACAGTGAACGTGCTGAAGCCTTGTCCAACTCCCATTCCAAGCGACATAAATGTTCCCCAAATTCCCATTGCTACTCCACGATTATCTGCTGGGATGATATCGGTTACGAGCGCAGTGGCTCCAGTTGGAAAAAATCCGGTACTGAATCCGTGGAAAAATCGAAGAACCAACAATAGTGAAACTGAAACGCAAAAAGGGTAAAGGATGCTCATCAACCCACAAACCAACAGTCCAATAACCATTACCTTTTTTCTTCCGATGGCATCTGCAAGTTTGCCCGAAAATGGTCTTGAAATTCCTGCGGAAACGGTGAAAAGTGCAATGATCCAACCTTTATAATCTGCACCATTGAGTTTGGAAATAATGGAGTTCATTTCCGGAATTACAAGGTTGTAGCTCGCTGTAAAAAAGAACATCGAGAAACAAAGACACCAGAAATTGCGAGAGTAATTTGTCAAAGTGACGCGAAGTTAGAGATTACTTGCAAGGTGACGCTGATAATAATTGTTGATTCTCAAAAAAAATAATTGGATTCTGCAATTCCTGTCCAACGGATTCCACTTGTTTTTCTACCTTTATACAAAAGAAAAATGGAAATGGAAGCAACGTTTGGCGCAGGCTGTTTTTGGTGTATTGAAGCGTGTTATAAGGAATTGAAAGGTGTAATTTCGGTTACTCCAGGCTATTGTGGCGGACATACCTTAAACCCAACTTACAAAGATATTTGTACTGGAACAACTGGTCATGCCGAAGTTGCCCGTGTTGTATTTGATCCGGAAATCATTTCATTTTCAGAATTGGTAGAAATTTTCTGGTTTGTGCATGATCCAACGCAAGTGAACCGTCAGGGAAATGACATTGGTACACAATACCGTTCAGTGATCTTCTATCACAACCAAACTCAAGCCGATATTGCCATTGGCTACAAACAGCGTTTGGCAGCGGAAAAGGTGTGGAGCGATCCAATTGCTACGGAAATTGTTCCGGTTGCCACATTCTACCCAGCAGAAGACTATCACAAAGATTACTTCGAACTAAATCCAGGGAATGCTTATTGTCAGGCTATTGTTCGACCGAAAGTGGAGAAATTCAGAAAAGTTTTCGCGGAAAAACTAGGATAAAAAAATCCCGCATCTCGACTACGCTCGATGACCGCGGGATTTTCTGTTTCTGATTAAAACATTAATTATTCTTTCACCATTTTCTTCGTAGCTACAATTGTTCCGTCTGCCACAAGCGTATAGGTGTAAACACCTTTGCTCAAATCAGCACCAAACACATTCAAGCTTCCCAATCCACGTTCTGTCACATCAACAGATTGGATCAGTTTTCCATTACCATCATAGAAATGAATTTGTGCTTTAATAACTGTTGCAGGAATTGAGAAGTTGATTACCGTTTGTTCTGCAAACGGGTTTGGAACGTTTTGGTCGAGAACAATTGCTGTTCTGTTGCTCAAAGTAACATTCAAATTTTGACGAACAGTTTCTTGTTCTGCCGGAGTATTCGCTTCAATAGCAGTTTGACTTAACTGGCAAAGGAAAGGAAGAATGCCAGATAAACAGTTCTCTAGATTCGATAATCGGCTATTCAGGTCATCGATTGTCGCCTGTTGAGCTTCAATGATTGCGTCTTTGTTTTCCACTTCAGTATTTAACTCCTGAATTGCTTCAGCTAAGATTGGAACAACTTTATCGTATTCAACATGTAGTAAGTTGTCGTTCGTCAGGTAAGTCAATCGAGGGTCGATTTGTGCAATTTCCTGAGCAATAAACCCAACGTGATTTTGATCGTCAAGCGCCAATTCTGGATGAACAGTTTGATTCCAATCATATGAAACTCCACGCATATCTAAAACTTTGTCTAATGAACCAGTTAAGTCCTGAATATTCGTTTTAATAGATTGATCTGAAAGTGTTGTTCCCTCAACTTTTCTATCCAATTCTATAATTGCCTGGGTATTGATAGGAATGATATTGTTATAGTTCAACGATTTAAAGTTTATTGAAGGAGCAGTTTCATTACCGTCTTCGTCGTATTGCGCAGGTGATGTCACGCTATGCACCAATTCAGGAAGAAAAACCTCCACTTCTTGGGCGATAAATCCATATTGTTTTTCTGCACCAAAATGGAACTCAGGATTGTTTTGAGTATCCATGTAGTAACTCGTCGGATTGAACTTGTTGATTAGGTCAAGTGCGTCAGTAATTGGTGTAACCTCAGTTTTGAACTGTTGATCAGAAATAACGATTGGTGCCTGAGTTGTTACCACCGTTCCAGCAAAATAACCTGCAAAAGCAACTCCTCCTGTTGGTTGTGTAGCTTCACCGTAAACCCCAATTGAAAGTGTTCCGGAACCACCTGCTTTGAAGTAACCTCCAAAATTCGATTTAACCGCGCCATCAGCATAACCATAGGTACCAATATTTTCTGTAATGGATGGACCATCAGCAGTAAAGCTACCTCCATAATTGTGAGAATCCTCAATACTGCTATAAGCTTTACCAGAGACACCAATGGTATTGTAATTTCCTTCTCTACCATTACCCACGACACCATATACCTGATCACCGGTTTCAGCAAAACCGTAAATAGCGTGCAGTCGACTTGCATTATTCGCTTTAGAGTAGATCCCATATTTTTGGGTAACCATAGAACTCGTAAGCGATTGAACCAATAAACCATTAAGGAAGTAATCATTCTCGATCTGGAATCTAGCTGTAGAAGAAGCTGTGGATCCTCCAACTGTGTAAGAAGAAGATGTGTTTGCTGGTATTGAGAAGAGAACATTGTTCCCTGCCATTGGAATAGTTGTGAAGTGGGTTAAAGCATTTGTTCCCCATTCCACCTGATTAGAAGCATTTACCCAACATCCATTACTGGCAGAACTCAATGTTCCCACTGTACCCCAGGTACCGTTTCCAAGTAAAACCTGGCTCGAATTCCCGTTGAAGTTCAAACGCTTTAGCGTAATATCTCCATCTACTAAGTTGTTTGTTCCAACGATCAGACAATTGGGAGTGGTTGTTGTCGGGACAATTCTAAATCGTCCAGTTCCATCGACATCAATACGTTCACTGGGATCATATCCGGTGTTGCCTGCGTTTGTGAAGCCCGTGTTTACACCACTTGGAGTTATGAGTAATTTACCATTCGTTTTGGCGAAAAACTCTGCATATCCGGCTCCATTCGTTAGGCGTAGTTGTTGATTTGCATCCTGGATTTCAACTCTGCGAACGGCGTCTGCTGCTGTCAAACCAAAGTGCCAGTAGCCATTTATTCCCATTCGGGCGTTTTCAACCCCTGCACGTGTCCAAATTGCTCTTGAATTGGCGTCCATTGCATTGAACCAAAATCCATCACCATGAGCATAGTACTCCATTCTATTGCCAGTACCAGCACCAGTAATCGTTCCATTTCTTCCAAAACCCACATGAGTCCTGTTGTTACTAGAAGTTAACAAATCCAACACGCCTATAGGGTTAGTAGGTGTGGTATGATTGAAGATTCTAAGTCCATTTGCTGTTGGGCCAGAACCATCTGCGTATTCAGTTCCATCCCAAGTAAAGGAGGCTCTATGAACTGAATTGGTAACAATTCTAAATGGAAGAGCAACATTTGTTCCAATAGAAGGGCTTCCAGAAGAAAAAGAACTATTTCCAGTAGTGACCCAATTTACAGGCTGCTGAGAAAAAGAAATTGAACTGGTTAAAGTAAATATAATTAAGAGTCGTTTCATAGTAAAAATTATTTTACCAATGTCACTGATCCTTGTTTCATGATAATTTCTGTTGACTGATCATCTTTAAGGAATATTTTGTAAAAATAGACCCCTTCAGAACAAATGTTTCCCTTAAATCGACCATCCCAATTGATTTCGGGAGATGTTGTCTCGTAAACGATTTCTCCCCATCTGTTTAAAATTTGAGTATTAAGTGCTGAATAACCTGCAATTAAACAAGAAAATCTATCATTAATTCCGTCTTCATTTGGTGTAAAGACATTAGGAAAAAAATCAACGCTGTAATGTTGACTCACATTCACTCCATCAATGTAATAATAACATGAGTTAGCGTATCCAACATATGAACTGGGAGAACAAATAAAGGGTTGAAAACTATTTTGGACTACAGTTGTTTCGTTATCAGCTAAGAAATTTCCGATAATTAAATAATTCTCGGTTCCATTAGCCTTGTAGTGTTTCTTGAGTATAGTCCAATTTTTGTTGTCTATTACTGGGGAATCAGCCATTTTATAGCCTGAAATTGGTAGTGGTGCATAACCCAATGATTCAATTGGCAAATAGTCAAAAGAGAATCCGATCATTATAGCGTCCGTCGCTAGCCCAATTGTTTCTGCTCTTGAAACGGAGAATGAAATATTATACATACTATCTTTCGTGAGTGTGTTTGAAAGAGGAAGTATTATGTATTCTCTATAATTGTTATAATTCCCATCAAAAACATATAATCCAATATAACCTGAGCCGTTATAGGCTTCCTGATTTCCGAAGCTGTTTAAGGGGACTCCGACATGACCATAGTCTATACAGGGGTCAGGCTGAATATCACAACTATTATAATAATCAGTAGTTGCTTCCAAATGTGGATTATATGCGCTTTGAAGGTAACCATTTACCGATCCTATAAGAGTCGGGCATTGATCATACAACTCAAAATCACCATTAACGACAAGGTTTTGCCCTTTGCCAGAGAAAGAAAAAATCAAAAAGGAAAAAGCAATGACTGTTTTCATTGATTGTTTTAATGTTCAGTTAATAGCGTACTCAATCGGGTATTGAGTTTTCGAAGTGTTTACATAAACGTAAACTAGTCTCTGCAAAGCTAAGACGTTTTTGCTTTGGAAAGGTTGGATTTTCCTGTTCTGATCAGCTCAAAAAAATAGAATACAAAAAAAATCCCGTTAGTCAGTTGACCAACGGGATTCGTATTTCTAGTTGTGGAGTATGTTAATACTTCAGTCTTAATCCATTTTAGGCTCTGTAGCCGGTGCAGGAATTTTTACAGGAACTTGTTTGATGTCTCTTGAACTTCTTTTTTGTCTTGCCTGAATTTCATTCCATTTTGCTTTTTGCTCTTCAGTCAACAAACTCAATACTAAATCTTTTCCTGCCTGAGTGTTTCCTGCTACTGCGTCTTTCTTAAATTGTTCAGTTGCATTTGCATCTGTAAGAACAGCTTCGTTTTTAGCTCCGATACCGTTATAGATATCAGCAACTTTTTGAGCTTGGTCTGCAGTTAAGCTTAAATCTGCAACCAGTTTGTTTGTCATTTCAGATGCTTCTTGTGCATTGTTTTGTGCAAATGCAGTCAATGAACCTACAAATGAAAGTGCTATAACAAAAATCTTCTTCATATCTTTTATTTTTGAATGCTGGAACCGATTGTTATCGGAACTAATTACTAAACTCTAAAATTACAGAAAAGTTGCCTCGATGAATCTATTAAAAAGTACAATAATTGTAAAGTTCTTAAAATCAAAACAAAAAGCGCTTTTTCTGTTGGGTTTCCTCTTTTCAATTATCGTGCCATTGGGCTTTGTTTCCTGTAATCGTTTTTCTGCTTTGGCGCTTTCAACAGATGGAGGTAAGCATTTAAGCTATAACAAGCAAAACAGAACAGAATTGCCTTTAGAAGTGTTTCACACGCCTCAGGTTTCAAGTCTATCGCTTTTTGGTAATCATTTCACCGAATTGCCCGATTCCATTTCCAAATTGAATGATTTGGAGATCTTGTATTTAGGTAAAAACGATTTCATAAAGTTTCCAAAGGAGATCTGTACGCTCACGAAACTTAGGATATTGAGTCTTGCCAACAATTCCATAGATTCTATTCCGGATTGTATTTGTAAACTCACCAATCTGGAAATACTGAATGTCAACAATAACAGATTGGTTCACATTTCTGATTCGATAGGGAAATTGAAGCACCTGCAAGTCTTGAATCTGGATAGAAACCGGTTAACAACACTGGGAAATGGCGTATATCAATTGGATTCCTTGCAACTACTGAATATTGGTAACAATACCCTGGATTCTATTTCTTCCCAAATCTCAAACTTGAAACGCTTGAAAGAATTCAGATTGGTGAGAGGAGGAATGCTGACTCCTTTGCCGGAATCATTATGTCAACTGCGGATGCTTGAATTGATGGTGGTGGATCAGTTCACCGTTTTACCTACTTGCGTTTTTACCAAAATCACAAACCGCTTAAGGATTGAAATAGCTGAATTCTGATCTTTCCAAAGATAGAAAAGCACGAAATCGTAAAAGAAATGTGCCGAAACGCAAAACCAGATTCCAAGTTTGTCTTTCAGTAATGATATTGCAAGAATGAAAATGAGAACCATTGTTCCGTATTTCATTACGTGCCATTTTCTTGGATCTAAATAACCGTGAATGGCAACAAAAAGCACAGAAGTAATTATCGGACCAAGCCAATGTTGCACTCCGCCTCTGAAAAGCATTTCTTCACCAAATCCGGCGCAAAAAGCCAGAAAAACGCATTCGAAGATGTTAAGTTTTAGTGAGCTTACCAATTCTAATTGATCGTTAATGTGTGGTGCGTTTTCGTCAATGGTAGCGTACAAATGGATGAAGCAGGCCGAGCCAACTCCTAGTATGAATCCAAGTAGAATGGGAATAGTATGGTCCTTATTTAACTCGAGAAAAACTGATAAATCCGGAAATAAAGCGATTGCCCAGCCAATTGGCGACATCAACAAGGTGAGTAGACCAAGTAAAATGAGTTTTCGCTTATCCATGTTTAAACGGACTCTTCTTTTCTGGTGAGCCTTAGAATAACATCTTCCTGATCAGGATATTTGCTCAATAATTCAGCTCTGGGAATCAATTTGAACTGTTCGAAAAGAAATGCAGGTGCAACTGCACAGGAAACCAGTGCGTAATCGTTAGAGGTACCTAAACTCGAGCCGAAGATGGTTCCTGCTTCTACAATATGAAAAGGTTGTGCATGTTCCGAATTCCCCAGAATCAATGCCTTGTAACCTGTTTTCGGATGAAATGTATGAATGGTCAAATCGCCACCTTCATGGTGATACCAGGCTTCATCAGCGTCAATCACGTGTAAATTGGAAACATGCTGATCATAAAGAAGGTAATAGATGCTGCTGAGAACCGATCTGCCTTCATGCAGTTGATTTGATCGAAACGTTTCTTTGTAGAATCCACCTTCCGGATGCTCGGTCATTTCAAAGCGTTCAACAATTTCTTGTACTCTGTTCATTGAAAATCAGTTCAAAGGTTTATTGCTGTTGAAGTCAGATGCTTTTCTTTTGTATGGAATAAAATACCTGAAGTCGATGGTGAAATATCCGGTAGATATTGGGCTATAAGCAATCTGATTGTTTCCTGAGCTGACGGTTGATTTAATGACGACACCGTAAAAAGGATCTTTCATTGGAACTTTTGCTCCACCACCAACATAAAAGGTTCCTGCGTCTTCAGATCGATATTCAAAACCTAAACCAGCATTTGCGGCAAAGCTTGTTCTAACCGTTCTTCTTGCCTCAACAACGGCTTTGCTTTTTTGATTAAAGAAAATCTCGTCACGGCTATCCGAAGGATATTGGTTGATTGAAAAACCGATAGCAGCGTTCATAAACCATTTTTCAGAGAGTTGAACGTAAAACAAGGCGTTAATTGGAATATCATAATTAACGAAAGCCAATTTTTGTGTTCCGCTAAAACCTGAATCGGGCATGTTTACGCTAACCAGATAGTTTCTTCTCACCTGCGAAATTCCGGTTTCAATTGAAACTGTTTTTGTCAATCCAATGCGTACAATAGCCCCGAAATTAATGCCCCATTGATGCGTATATGTTGCAAAGAGTGTATTGGCTGTATCCTGCATATTCGTTTGTATATCTCCAATAAAATTATTGGGGATAACGGGTGAAGCAAAAATACCGAAGTAACTAGGATATTTATCTGATTTCACTTTTTGTCCCCATGAAAAGGAAACTACAAAGAGTGAAACAAGTAAAATGATCTTCCGATGAATTTGCATAAACACTATAACGCAGAATTATTGGCTTTAGTTGAAAGCTTAAGCATTTTTCCAATTGGTAAGATACTCAATTGGTTTTCGTTGTCCGCTTGGCCATTCAATTTCCGGATATCCAAGATAAAAGAAACCAACACATTCTTGCTCTGAGCTTAAGTTCAGGAACGTTCGAATTCTATCGTGATTCATGATCTTTGGTGTCGACCAAAATGCGCCCAAACCGTAAGCTGTTGCTCCAAGATGCATGTTTTGAACTGCACAAGCAAGAGCGGCGAAATCGTCCTTTTCAGTAATTTTTGTTCCTTCCTCCCGGTGTAAAACCAACGCAATTACTGCACTTGCCTTTTTTGGACGATTCAACAGTTTTGCAAGCTTCATTTCGTTTTGGTTTTCCTTTGGAATGGCTTCCAAATATGCATTCGCCAGTTCTTCACCTAAAGAAACAAGCGCTTCTTCCGTAATCACTGTAAATCGCCAGGGTTGAGTTAAACCGTGCGTTGGAGCCCAAATAGCTAAATTCAAAAGGGATTCAATGAGTTCTTTATGCACTTTTCGAGAACTGAATTGTTCAGGATAAATGGTTCTTCTGTCTTTAATTAATGACGTGATTTCACTAACGTTGTATCGCATACGGGAATTTGAGTACACAAAAATAAGCTTTTGGCTGTACGGAAGGTTCAAACAAGTTCAAAAGAAGTTTAAATAGGGTTCAAAAGGTTCAAAGGAAGATCAAAAGATCAAGTTGTTTCAGTTGAATTATTGAACTATTTTGAACAGTTTCCTCTACTTTGGTTCATTAGCCGCAGCGTTTTGAATAGAGTAGAACAGGAACTCAATCGTTTGACGATTTCCGTTTGGTTTTGGACCAAGAGCAGGCGCTTCAACAACATGTCCGATTCTATCCAACAAAACATAATAAGGTTTCGTTACAGCTTTGTATCGAGTAACAATCTCTGAACTTTCGCTTGCAATAACACCTTCCCATGGAAATTCCTTTAGGATCTTTTTGTTGGCTTCGTTTTCTTCACCTACTACAACCATCAAAAAGCGGATATTGGAATTGTATTTTTGATGAAGCGGAACAAGGAGTTTTAATTCAGACATGGTCGAAGTTGCCGTTGGATCAACGAAGATCATGTACAAGTGTTTTCCGGAATATTTGCTCAAATTGTGAATTTCATTGTTGTAAACAACATTGAAATCAGGAGCCTTACTTCCGGCATAAAGATCTGTTAATCGACCATAAATTCCCTGTGCAATGATTTTATTATCAGCAAACAAACTTTTGTTTTGCAAACTGTCCAGGATGGTACGAATATTAGATCGTGGATAATCTTTATCGAAATAACAATCGCCAAGTAATTTGATCATTACCATTTCACGCAGCTTAAAGTTGTGCTTCATGAGGTAATCCGTACCTAAGCTATTGAACAGTTCAGAAGGACTTGATTTCAAAATTCCCATATAAAAACGCTCGTTGGTAGTTGAGTTCACCGTTTTCAGATAGTCATCATAGAAATTGTTCACGTAATTCATGTACGCTTCGTTTTGATAGTAAACGGGCGTGTTTTTCAGGTAGAAATCAAATTTTTCGTACTTGCTTCTGCTTTGGTAAAAGCGCATATCATCAATTCTTGCCAGGGTGAATTTTCGGTGATAATTAAAGTAGTTGTCCAGTGTGTCTCCTCTGTACATGCTGTCCAGTTTTGTTCTAAACCAGTCCAATCGTTTCACGAAGTAAATGGTGTCTGCGTTTTTCTTCGTGTAATATTTTGCTACAAAATTGTCCACCATTCTGTCGTAACCAATCACCTTGTAATTGATGTCTGTTGAATCGAGATTCAGGAAGATAAGTTGTACAAGGTTTCCGGCAGGACGATAAGGTGAATATGGATCTCTATCTGGTAGAACTACCTCGTAAGCCGAACCTGGTTTTGCCAATAATGTTCCGGTATTGTTGTTTGATCGTACAATCAATTTTCGGGTTTCGTCCAGATAGAAGGAGCAGCTAAATGAGCTATCAGCCTTAACAGTTGTGCTGGCAATGCGCTCTTCTTTCATGGTGATATAATCGGTTAATTGGAAAACTTCTAACTGTTTGCCCACCATATTTGGCGCATAACCTTTTATTTCTGTGATTTTCTGTCCGAACAATTGGACGCTTGCCAGTAATGCAAGTAAAAACAACTTCAGCTTCATATGTTTTTAATGAGCAAATGAGAATTTGTTACATACTCATCAATTTTCCCGCCACTTTTATAGATCTCTCTAATGATAGATGAATTGATAGGGAAGAGAACCGGATCGGGCAATAAAAAAACAGTTTCCATTTTTGCCATTGATCTATTCATTAAAGCAATGGGAAGTTCGTAAGAAAAATCTTTCGTGTCTCTTAAGCCGCGAACAATATGTGTGCAGTCGTTAGCCTTACAAAAATCAACCGTTAAACCCGTGAATTCAACAATTTTTACTCGTGGTGTATTAAAGCAGGATTGAATGTGTTGTATACGAATGTTATTTGGAAACAAAGGTGTTTTAGACGTGTTTACTCCAACGGCAATAACCACTTCATCGAATAAGGAAAGTGCTCTGTTTACTAGGTCTTCGTGACCTTTCGTGAATGGATCAAACGAACCGGGAAAACATGCTTTTGTTGTCATAGCCTACAATTTATTGGAAGAAACTAAAGTACACGTTACCGAAGTTACGAACTTCAACAAAACCATCCAAAAAGCTCAGATTGGTTTGTTTTCCGTGCTCTACGATCAGCCAGCCATTTTCATTTAAGAGCTTTCTGTCCATGATTTTATTTGTCAAATCAGCATGAAATGTCATAGCGTATGGAGGATCCGCAAAAATGATATCGTAAGTTTCTCTTGTTTTTTCAACGAATGCCCGTACTTCATGTCTCACAATTTTCCATTCGTCTCCAATTTCCAACTCTCGCTGTAATTTCGACATAAACGAAGTGCAAACAGGAGCCATGTCAACTGAAGTCACATATCCCGCTTCCCGTGAAAGAAATTCCAGTGAAATATTTCCCGTTCCAGCACAAAGGTCTAAAATGTTTAGATCCAACAAATCAATTCTGTTCTCGATAACATTGAAGATTCCTTCTTTGGCAAAATCTGTTGTTGGTCTGCTTGGAAATGACTTTGGTGGACTAAATCTTCGGGCCTTGTATATTCCTCTAACTATACGCATAGCAATTGAAATTGTAAATGACTATCAGTTGCAACTTGCCATTTGTGTTTTTGAAGTGATTCTATTTTGGATTTTCTCTCTGTTAAACCCGTTAAATGCTCTTTCGCTTTTGAACTATGGGCGTAGAAACTTAGTGTTGTTTCCTTCAATTCCATTCGTTCCAGTGCATTCATAATATGAAAAAGGATATCGTCAGAATGTTCAACCAAGCTTGCAATATGCCACTTCAACGAACCCGCTTCAACATATGAAAGTAAAGCGTAATCGTCATGAATAATGGTGGTGATTTGTTTCAATCCACCGCTCATCTGCTCTAATTTTCGCAATAAGACAGAACGTTCATGTGTAATGATAACACTTGGGAATTTTGGAATCAACGTACTTTTGATCCACGATGGAATGGTGAAAACACCAACGCAATTGAAGTAATTGAATCTTGCATAATCGGTTTCCGAAGAAACGATCTTATCTGTTGTTGAAAATTGCAAGAATTTGGTCGCTTCTGAAACACTGAACAACGATGCCGGAACCAATGTGAAATTGGTTTGTGCAACAGAGCAGGTAACATTATCGAAAGCACTTAAAGTGCCGTAATGCTGCAGGAAATTATTCATCGTTTCTTTATATGCAACCTCATTCATGGAAGAGAACGCTACAAAATGTTCATTTTGTAAACTTCCGTTTTGCCAAACAGCACCTCGAATTCCGTTAAAGTAGATTTCTACAAATAAATGCACACGCTTTTTTTACAAATGTAGTCATTCGAAGTATGAATGACGAATTTAGCTTCTCCCTCCTTGAGGAGGGGTTAGGGGAGGTGGCTCAAGGATAATACTAAATTGAATACAATATTCACCACCCCTCTTCGTCTCCCCTCAAGGGGAGAGTTTGAAAAACATCACTAAATTCGTGATGGAATGGAGCAGGAACGCATATTGGAAAGTACGATTGTAGAAATTCTACAACATCAACCCACTGATGATCAGGCTGTATTGATTTCGAAATTAGCTTCGTTTACGTTTAGTGAAGAGAAATATCCTGCATTTGTATTGAAAGGTTATGCAGGAACCGGAAAAACAACGGTTATCGGAGCTTATATCAAAGCACTTCAATCCGTAAAGAAGTTTTCTGTTCTCATGGCTCCAACCGGGCGAGCGGCTAAAGTACTTTCCACCAAATCGAATAAAAACGCAACTACCATACATCGGAGAATTTATTTTGCTGGTGCCGATGAAGAAGGTGTTGTAAAAATGACCTTGGCTCCAAACAAGATAAAGAATACGGTTTTTATCGTGGATGAAGCGTCAATGATTGCCGATTTCGCTTTGCAGAATGATGGTTCCATTTCGAGGAATTTGTTGAGTGATCTGTTGAATTATTGTTTTATGGGTGAGAACAACCGATTGATTTTCATCGGAGATTTAGCTCAGCTTCCGCCAGTGGGTTCAGATGAAAGTCCGGCACTTCAGCTGTCTTATTTCGAGCATCATTATCCAAAATTGTCATTGGATGAAATCAATCTTCGACAAGTTGTTCGTCAGCAGGAGCAAAGTGGAATTTTGTTTAATGCAACCTTGATAAGAGAAGCACAGACCAACGATACACTTCCAAAGTTGATCTTTGAGAAGTTTAAGGATGTTATTGATGTTCAGGGAGATGAATTGTTGGCGGAAATAGAATCGTGCTACGACAATTATGGTTCTGATGAGGTAATGATCGTAACGCGTTCAAACAAAAGAGCCGTTTTGTACAATCAAAATATTCGCAACAGAATTCTTTACATGGAAGAAGAACTGTGTGGCGGCGAATTGTTGATGGTAGTGAAGAATAACTATTTCTGGATCGATCCTACTAGTGATGCCGGTTTTATTGCGAATGGCGAATTGGTTCGGGTTCATCGTTTAAAAAGAATAGAGGAGTTGTACGGTGTTCGTTTTGCTACCATCGAAGTTTCGTTGATTGATTATCCTTCAATGGATAGGTTTGAGGTATTTGCTTTTATGGATTGTTTGGCAAGTGAAACGCCCAATCTTGACCGAACGTTTATGAAAAATCTCTTTTTTGAGATCGAAAAAGATTTTTACCACATTAAGAACAAGAAAAAGCGTTACAAGGAAGTGATGCAGTCGCCTTATTTCAATGCATTACAGGTGAAATATGCCTATGCAGTTACCTGTCATAAGGCGCAAGGTGGACAATGGGCTGCCGTTTTTGTTGATCACGGTTTTGTTGACGAAGAACAGCGAGATTTGGCTTTTTTGCGATGGTTATATACAGCAACTACGCGAGCAACGGATAAGTTGTACTTTGTGGGATTAATGGAGGAACTTAAATAATGACTAATTACGAGTTACCAATTACAAATTTCCAATAGAACTCTAAATCGCTAATTTCTTTCGGTACAAGTAGTCTACTATTTTGAAAATAGCGTACTTTTTTTTACACGCTTCCTGATCAAAGAAATCTCCGCCAGTAATCGTATTGATTTGTTCTCCCAGTAAAATCGAATTTGTTCCGAAATGTAATCCGTCGTAATTTACATGCCAAGGTGTAAACAGATAATTCGGTACATCGTCTCCATTTTCAATCACAATTTCTTTACCGTTTTGCAAGACAAAAGTCACACGCGTCCAATTTCTTGTTGTGCTCCAGTTGCCGTAAGCTCTCCAAAAAGCTTTGTTGATTTCCTCAGGGTCTACAAGAGAAAGAGAATCTGCAACTGACCGATAGAAATTGAAATCAACATTTTCACCAGGCAATGAGTACAGACCCCGGAAAAATACAGGTTGTTTATCCGATTTTGAGTCGTTTTCTAAGGAATCTATCATCGTTTTGTAAGCACTTATATCCTTGGCTCCAATTTTTAGATCTCCAATTGAAACTTTTGAAAACTTAGACCTGTCGATCAACTGAATTAGTTGTTGAATTGTAGCGGGACTAATTTCTTTGGCTGAATTGGGCAGGAAATTTTTTGTGCTGGATTGATTGTCCAGCAAGAATTTATCACCTTTCTTCTTATAAGTTTTGGATGAGTTGTTCATATGAAAACAACCTTGACTACCTTGTTCGAAGAGTATTTCCGCAACTATTGATTCTGAAAATAGTGCGTCAGGTAAGCGATATTCCATTAAACTGTTTGATTGCTTATCGTACTTACGAACGTGTGTCAAATTATAGTTTGAAACAACCAGTTGGTTATCAAAAATGGTAGCACTCCTGATGTTAAAGTCGGCAGTCAAAATTTTCTTCCATTGCTGTTTAGCTTTATCAAATTGTAGAATGTCTTGATCTTCAAAGCCATATTCCTCATCTTCAAAGGTTACCTTCGTGTATGGCTCATCAATGGGAACTTCATCCGTAAGCATCCTTGATGAAATGAATTCGTTCGGATCTATCTTGTAAACCATCTCATTGCCTAAAACAAAGAGTTTGTTATTTCGAACTGTAATCGCAAGAGGGTAGGACTGAAGTTTTTGTTCTGATTTCCAAACGGATGAAAAATGAGTGTCGTATTTGGAGATCGATAAATCATTGTGTATTATGAAAAGTTCCTTACTTTCTGTTACCTCAAAATTTTCAGCATCCGGTATCAATACCCAATTGATAGAATCTGACTTTGAAATGTAAACTTTGCCTTGTTGGTTGATGATATAGTTATCTCCATAAATTCGAATTTTTCGAATATCCGGTCTGTCAGATTTCGATAATCTTTGATATTTATCCTGACTTAAAGGAGTAGGGAGTTTTTCCCAAGTTTGGCAGTTGTCGATTGTTCTGTATAACACATTCCAAAAAGAACCGAACAGTCCCACTTTGTCATCTGGAGAAAAATGAATTGTTGAGAATCTCAGGTTTCCAGTCGCTTCCACTTTATCAAAAGAGCGCCAAGTCTTGCCATAGTCATTTGAATAGTAAATGAGTTGAGAACTTCCCGACATCCATATTTTTCCATGATTATTCGCATAACAGGCGTCAATCCAACTGTCTTTTCCAAATGAAATTTTCTGCCATGATTTTCCGTGATCACCCGACCATTCAATCGTATTGCCCGTAAAGCCAGAAAGCATCATGGTGTCTTCTGAAAGAACATTTAATCTCTCAAAAAGATTTCCCGATGAATAAGCATATTTATCTAAACTTCCAAAAGGTCCAAGATGCCAAAGCTGCCCAATTTGCCTTGTATAATAAACGTTTCCTGTTTTCGTTGCGAACCATAGTTCTTCATTGGGAGAAACACCAAGCTCTGAGATCCCACCTGATACAGGAAGTTTTGCCAGAAAGTTATCTTGACAGAATACTCCGGTAATCGGCAAAAAAGCAAAGAGAATAAGACTTAATGTTTTCATTTTATCGGGTTGACTAAGTAAGTTTGCATTTTCGTAAACGTAAAGTTTGAGTATTTATTTAGATGGAAGGATCTTTTAGAAACTTACAATCGTTTCCCGCTCTTCACCTTTATTTCAGAACCTTCTGCTAAGAATACTGAATTCGGGACACTCTTCGATAAGTGCCCAAAGTCTGGTCCGTAAACGCTGTGAAAATCAACATTAATCGAAAAATCCTTCGTTGAGTACACTTGCCATCTCGGATGTTCAACACCATATTCGCTCGTTTTTTGTTCGGAAACCTTTGTATAACCCCAATAATGTTCTGTTATGAACTCTTCTTCGCTTCCGGGTAAAATCTCATAGGGCTGATTGTCGCTCACAATTTTCAAAGAATTCCATTGATTTTTCTTCCACTTGTATTCAACGATTAAATCGGTTTCTGCATTAGTCCAGGAATGTGACATTGGCATGGTCTCGTAATTTTCCTTGTAAACTGTATTCGCAACAAAGGTTAAAGCCGGTTTGGGAACTATCTCCTTCACAAATACAACACCGCGTTTCCATTCTCCATTGTCGTTGTATTTTACGTAAAAGCGCAAATTGACTTCTGCAAAATTGATATGGAAGGGAATCTTTATTCCTTTGATCTTTGTGTTTTTAAACATAAATCCGATCAGACTGACATAACAGATGTTATTCCACAGATCAAGTTCGGTTCCTTTAGGTAAATACTTCTTTAGAATTTCCGGATCAACGGCGTAATTGATCATTGCCAATTTCCTCCATTCTGCTTTTAAAAAGGTTGTTGCCATAGGTGTGATAATTGAACTATAAGTCCACTACGCCTAAATCTAGCTATTTATTTTTAAACAGAATGATAATTTGCAATTCGACATTTGTCATTCGTCATTACTCATTATAATGGTTATTTTTGTTACTCTATAATTTGAAACTATGATACAACTTTCGGATCGCATTATGGCGATGGAAGAATCGGCAACTTTGGCAATGTCTCGTAAGTCGAGAGAGTTGAAAGCTCAAGGGAAAGATATTATTGCTTTAAGCTTGGGAGAACCAGATTTTCACACTCCTGACTTCATAAAGAAAGCGGCTGTAGATGCGATGGATCAGAATTATACATTGTATACTCCAGTTCCGGGCTACGACGATCTGCGCGAAGCTATTGCAAATAAGTTCAAGAGAGATAATCATCTTCCATACACGAAAGAAAATATCGTTGTTTCAACCGGTGCGAAGCAAAGTATTGCCAACCTGGTAATGGCAGTTATCAATCCGGGTGATGAGGTGATTATTCCTGCGCCGTTTTGGGTTTCTTATTCAGAAATAGTGAAAGTGGCTGGTGGAATTCCCGTAATTGTTCCTACAACAATTGAAAGCGATTTCAAATTTACGCCAGAACAATTCAGAGCAAGTATTACGTCAAAATCAAAGATGATGATGTTTTCTTCACCTTGTAATCCAACTGGAACGGTTTATACAAAGGAAGAATTGCGCGCATTGGCAGATGTGGTGAAGGAAAATCCAAATCTGATTGTCATGTCTGATGAAATTTACGAGCACATCAACTTCGTCGGTTATCATCATTCTATCGCACAATTCGATGATATTTTTGAGCAGGTAGTTACGGTGAACGGTGTTTCAAAAGCTTGGGCAATGACCGGCTGGCGTGTTGGTTACATTGGTGCTCCGAAAATAATTGCTGATGCTTGTAACAAAATGCAGGGACAGTTTACTTCAGGAACTTGTTCTATCGCCCAAAGAGCTACAATTGCGGCTGTAAATGCAGATCCGGTAATTTTGAAAGACATGGTTCGTGCGTTTGAAGGACGAAGAAAATTGGTTCTCGATGCTCTTAATGCAATGCAGGGTGTGAAAACGAATGTTCCGGGTGGAGCGTTTTATGTTTTTCCTGACATCAGTTCATTCTTTGGAAAATCGAATGGAACGACAACGATAAATACTGCTGAAGATTTATGCATGTATTTGCTCGACAAAGGTGTAGCCTTGGTTACCGGAGAAGCATTTGGTGATGAGAATTGCATTCGTATTTCTTATGCTACTTCTGAAGAAATTTTAACCGAAGCAATGCGTCGCGTTGCTGAAGCTTTATCTGAATTAAAGTGAATATATCTCGCAGAGATCGTAAAGATTGCGCGGATGTTCGCATAGAAATAGATGAACAAAATTTAGTTCTGAACTTGAATTCGAGAGATTAGAACATAATAACTGATTAATGATCAAAGAATTGCTAAAGGAGTTTGAATCGAAAACAATCCTGATTGTAGGAGATGTAATGATCGATTCATATGTAATGGGAAAAGTACAGCGTATTAGTCCTGAAGCTCCAGTTCCTATCGTAAATCTCAAGAAAGAAGAACATCGTTTAGGTGGTGCTGCAAATGTTGCACTGAATATCAAAAGTTTGGGAGCAACACCCATTTTGTGTTCCGTAGTTGGTAATGATGAAAGCAGCAATGTTTTTTATCAATTGCTTGACCAGGAAGGAATGCGATTTGACGGTGTAATGAGAAGCAGCGAGCGTGTAACAACTGTCAAAAAACGAATATTAGGAAATAACCAGCAACTTTTACGCATCGATTCTGAAAATACGCATGAATTGTCGTTAACAGAGTCAGATAAGTTCTTAAGTCAGTTGAAACAAATACTGAGTTCGAATAAAGTAGACGGAATCATTCTGGAAGATTACAACAAAGGTGTTCTTTCGAAAGAAGTGATTCATCAGGTGATTGCCCTGGCAAAAGAGAACAATATTCCTACAACGGTTGATCCAAAGCTGCATAATTTCTTAGAATACAAAGGTGTTACCTTATTCAAACCGAATCTCAAGGAATTGCGTGAAGGATTGAATATTTCAATTGATTTTTCGGATAGAAATGCGTTTAAAGCAGCGATTGAATCTTTGGAGTCGAAGTTAAACAATGAGATCAGCTTCGTCACCTTATCCGAGGACGGAGTTTATATCAAGAATTCAGCGGAGTCGCATCATGTGAAAGCACATTTACGCAATATCACTGATGTAAGCGGAGCAGGAGATACAGTGATTTCCGTGGCGACTTTGTGTTTGGTTTCTGGATGTGATGTTCGAACAATTGCTGAAATCTCCAATTTGGCTGGCGGTTTGGTTTGTGAGAAAATTGGCGTTGTTACTATTAAACCAGAAGAAATTCTTGCTGCAGTTGAGGAAAATAAAAAGCACAGCTTTTGAAATAATGATCGATTCTTGAATTATTAATTATCATGAAGGAAATTAACTTGATAATTAATAATTGATAATTCTCTGTGTATCTTTGCAAACGCATTGAACTTATAGTTTAACGAGGAAGTTCAAGTCTCAATAAAATGAAGCACGATAAAGTAAAACCATACGGCGACGATAATAAATCCAAAAAGGAGGAAGTTGCTGAAATGTTCAACAGAATTTCTGGAAAATACGATTTTCTGAACCATTTTCTTTCCGTTGGAATTGATAAAGGATGGCGAAGAAAGGCGATTAAAATGCTTGAAGAAGTTCAGCCTAAACGTATTTTGGACATTGCTTCAGGAACAGGTGATTTCGCAATCGCAGCCTTGAAGTTGAATCCAACTGAAGTAGTTGGAATGGATATTTCTGAGGGAATGTTGGAAGTTGGAAGAAAGAAGATGACGAAACTAGGTGTAAGCAATATCGTTGATATGCGACTAGGAGATTCAGAGGCACTTCCTTTTGAAGACAATTACTTTGACGGTTTGACGGTTGGATTTGGTGTTCGAAACTATGAGAATTTGGAGAAAGGATTGGCCGAAATGCTTCGTGTAGTTCGCCCTGGAGGAAAACTGATCATTCTGGAGTTTTCAAAGCCTAAGAAGTTTCCAATTAAGCAGTATTATGCTTTCCATTCAAAGTACATTATTCCATTCTTCGGTAAGCGTATCTCTAAAGAAGAAAAGGCTTATCAGTATTTGCCAGAATCCGTTGCGGCTTTTCCTGAAGGGAAAGATTTTACAGATATCCTTGAAAAATTAGGCTATAACAAAGTGGAGAGAAGAACAGTTTCTGGTGGAATTGCTACGATTTATTCAGGAATTAAATGATGCATGTATAAAGAGTTCGAAAATTCGATGTATTTGATCTTTTCGAACCTTTTGATCACTTTGAACTTGTTCAAAATAAAAGAAAACAAAGTACGTTAACAGTTAAAATGAAATTCAGACTTGCATTTATTTTCGTTCTTATGGTGGTGCTTGCTCATGGTCAGCAACAGAAGCCAAAGAACTATCGTCGTTTTGACGAGAAGACACTGCATTTTGGGTTTATGCTCGGTTTTAACAGATCAAGTTTTAATGTACTTCCGGTTACCGATGCTTATGAGCAGTATGGTATAAAAGCCTTGGAATGTAAAGCTCAACCGGGCGGACAAATTGGAATTGTTTCTACCTTAAAATTGTTTCATCCGGTTGTTCGTTTGCGCTTTATCCCAACACTCTCTTTTCAGGAGCGTGTGTTGAACTATTATTACACCAATCCTGATCCGGCTGCGAAACAAGATAAAATGATGGAAGAAAGGGTGAATTCAACCAATCTGGATTTCCCGATAATGCTTCAATTCAGAACATTACGGTACAACAATTTTGCAGCTTACGTACTAGGTGGATTTCAATATTCATATGATTTACAATCAATGGAGAAGTCTACACAAAGTTTAATCGATCCTTTTATTAAGATCAAAGCGAACGATATGCAAGGTCAAGTTGGAGGAGGAGTTGAATTCTTTGCTCCGTATTTCAAATTTGGAATGGAGATCAAGTACTCTCAAGGCTTTTCGAATTCGTTTATTCAGGACAATACCACACCATCCCGACCAATTGACCAAATGTTTAACCGTGTTCTTTGGATATCATTAATCTTTGAAGGATAATGGAAATCGTCTTTCAGTGTTCACCGGAACAAGCGGTGGACGATCTTTGGTTGAGAAATCACATTCAGAAAACATTGAATCTTGATAATACTGATTTTGAGTATCGTTGGCGAAAACGCTCTATTGATGCACGAAAACGGGATATAAAGATAAACGCGAATATTGAGGTGTTTCCTGATGGAATAATCCCGGATTTTGATCCAGAGTTTTTACCACTGCAGGTGAAAGATGCTCCAGAAGTTCATATTATTGGTGCTGGTCCTGCTGGTTTATATGCCGGATTACGCGCTTTGGAACTGGGTTTAAAACCTATTGTTTTCGAACGTGGAAAAGATGTACGTTCGCGCAGAAGAGACCTGGCTAAGTTGAACAAGGAACATGTTGTAAATCCAGAATCGAACTATTGTTTTGGTGAAGGAGGTGCAGGAACGTATTCTGACGGTAAGCTGTATACGCGTTCCAAGAAACGCGGAGACGTGATGAAAGCACTGAAATGGTTTGTCCATTTTGGAGCGCACGAAGATATTATTGTGGATGCTCATCCGCATATCGGAACCAATAAATTGCCAACAATCATTGTTGCTATGCGCGACTGTATTCGCGAGTTTGGAGGTGAAGTTCGTTTTGAAAGTAAGTTGACGGACCTGACCATTGAAAATGGAAGAATCACTCACATTGAAGTAAACGGAGAAACAATTCCATCGAAAGCCGTTGTTTTAGCAACAGGACATTCTGCCCGCGATATTTTTGAGTTATTGCATCATAAAGGAGTGGAGATTCAGGCCAAAGGATTTGCACTTGGCGTTCGTGTGGAACATACACAGGAATTGATTGATAAAATTCAGTATCACGGAAGGTTGAATGACGATTATCTTCCTCCGGCTTCATACGCTTTGGTAACTCAAGTAGAAGACAAGGGTGTTTATTCTTTCTGTATGTGTCCGGGCGGAATTATTGCGCCATGTGCAACCGCAGAAGGAGAAGTGGTCACAAATGGTTGGTCGCCTTCAAAGCGCAACAATCCAACTTCCAATTCAGGAATTGTAGTAAGCGTTGAACCTCATGAACTTCCTGGTTTCAAGGCGAATGATCCTTTTGTTAGTTTGAATTTCCAGAAAGCCGTTGAACAAAAATGCTGGGAGGTAGCAGGAAAGCAACAAAGTGTCCCGGCACAGCGCTTAAAAGATTTTGTGGATGGAAAGAAGTCTGCCGATTTCCCAAGAACATCTTATCAACCTGGATTATTGAGTGTTGATCTTAACACCGTGCTACCAGATTTTATTGCACGTCGACTGAGAAAAGCGTTTATCGATTTTGATAAAAAGATGCATGGTTATTTGACAAACGATGCTGTAATCCACGCTCCTGAATCACGTACTTCAAGTCCTGTTTCTGTTCCAAGAGACAATGAAACATGCATGAGTTTGAATACTGCCGGACTTTTTCCATGCGGAGAAGGAGCAGGTTATGCTGGTGGAATTATTTCTGCTGCAATTGACGGAATGAAGTGTGTTGATGCAGCTGAAGTTTACCTGAATTCAAAAGTTAAAAGTTAAAAGTCAAAACTGTTCTGTGTTAATTGAATTATTTCGACTAAAAAGAGTTGAATCAAATGATCTTTTTGGTTATCTTAAGTAGAACCTATTCAAATTGACTTATGATCATTCAAGAATTCGATATCAAAAAAAGAACTTTCAATTTTGCAATTGCCACTATCCGCTTTTGTCATTCATTTCAGAAATCCGAAAAGGAATATATTCTTACAAAACAACTGATTCGCTCCTCAACATCTGTTGGAGCAAACGTCCGAGAATCAAGGCATGCTCAGAGTAGTAAGGATTTTATTCATAAATTAAGTATTGCTCAGAAAGAATGTGATGAAACGTCGTATTGGCTTGAAATCATTGAAGAAATATTTCCTGCTCATAAAGATTCGGTCTCTCCAATACTTAATGAATCCAGAGAATTGCTTCGAATATTAAGTGCGATGATAATAAGTTCAAAAAAATCAAATTATTAAAACTGAATAGATTTTAACTTTTGACTTTTGCTTTTTGACTTGTTTGAATGTGTTTCACAATATCCTCTTTTTTATACCCCAGTTTCACTGCAAAATCGACCAATTCCCTGTAAAGATTTTCGTCCATTTCAGGTTTTCGCGCCATGATATACAGGTATTTCTGTTTTGAATGTCCAACGACCACGTAAGAATAATCGTCTGCGATTTTATAAATGTTGTATTCAGCATGAATGAGCAGCCAGATGCGCGCAATCCATTGTGTGTAATTACTATCTGCGACAGGAATGACCTTTTCCTTGGCGGTTTTAACTTTTCCTCCTGATTTTTTCTGGTAGGTGGCAACAACATCAAAGAATCCGTTTTTTTCGTCCCAGGTATAGTTTTCTTTGGTATTGATCCAGTTCTTGTCCAGAAAACTGGGTTTAAAACCAATGACATACCAATAACCCTGATATTTGATTGGGTCAATAATTTCAGTTTGTTGTGCATTCATAAAATACGAATTAAATGCCACGATAATGAGGATACAAAACCTGTTCATAGCTTTCTTTTCGCTATGTTACGACATAAGCCCTAAGAGTCAGTTACAGAATTTTTGGATTAAATTGTAAAGAAGTCAGAAAGATAAGTTCAAATCCTTTGTTTTTAGAATTCACAATTTTGGAATTGAGAATTATCTGATGATTTCTGCCAGAAGTATTGCAGTAGCTGTTCCAACATTCAGCGATTCTGCTTTTCCGTATCTTGGAATAGTGACAGCAGTATTAATCAAAGTTTGAATTTCAGGTCGAATTCCGGAGCCTTCATTTCCCATTACTAAAATGCCATTTTTAGCATATTCGATTTCTCTGTAGTTGTTTCCGTTCAAAAGTGCGCCGTAAATTGGACGATCTGCTTCTTCAAGAAATGTAAGGAGGTTGGTGTATTGAACGTCGATTCTGAAAATGGCACCCATTGAAGCCTGAACCACTTTTGAATTGTAAACGTCAACAGTATCGGGCGAGCAGACAATATTCTTGATATTATACCAATCAGCCAGACGCATAATGGTTCCCATATTCCCGGGATCCTGAACGCCATCCAAAACAATGGTGAAATTTTCTATTTGTTCAATCGGAGCCGGTTTGCGAAATACCGCTACAAATTTATTCGGTGTTTTTAATTCGGAGAGCTGACCTAATTCCCGTTCATTTACCATTACGGTTTGACGGTGAAATTCTTTAGGAATTTCTTCAAAGTGAGTATTTAGAGCATAAAGATGAAGTAAATGATCTCCAAAATATTCAAGTCCTTCCAGAACCATTTTTTCGCCTTCAACTACAAAACATTTCTCCGTATCACGCGTTTTTTTGTGATGCAGGGAGTTGACCCATTTAATACGTGCTTTGGTAAGAAATTCCACTTTTTTAATTCAAACATACCAATTTAGTGATTAAGTAGAATGGAATCAAGTCAGCTTTGTTATTTTTGTTGTTGAATGAAGAAACGATTTTTCAAATATTCATATCCTTCAACCATCTTTTTGATGTTGCTGGTTTTGGCTTCTTGTCATTGGGGACGTAAGTTAACCTACAATGTTAAAGATGGTCAGGACTTGTTGATAGAGAACAGTATTACTGCTGATTCCAATCAATTTATTGTTGATGAAATTGCCAGCGTAGTTCGTCAGCAGCCCAATCAATCGAAATTACGTTTACGTTCTTATAATCGTGTTGACTCGATAAAAGTAGTTGAGCAGCAAAACAGGATCACGACCAGATGGAAAAATAAGAACGCGAGACTGGCTAAAAGAGATGCCCGAAAAAATAAGAAGAGAAAAGACAAAGCAAATAAGAAGTTTGCGAAAGACGAGGCGAAAATTAGAAAGAAAAATGCAAAGCGTATTGCCAAAGCAAAAAAGGTAAATGAAAGACGACAAAACCGCCTGAACGATCGCAATAAGAGATTACTCGAAAAGCAAGAGAAATACAAGGATAAGAAAGGACATGTTATCTTAAAAAGAAAACGTCCGCATACCTATTTTCCTTATGTTCCGGAATTGTTGGACACCGTTCCCATGTATAAGCCTAAGAATCGTGTCATCAATAAGTATAAAGACACATTGAATGTTCGTTTAGGATCGAAATACAGAGCAAAATACAAGTTTGGTGAGGCTCCTGTAATTGCTGATACTGCAGCTATGTCGCGAACATTGACGCAAATGAAAGCGTTCTTAAAAGCGAAAGGTTTTTACTATGGAACAGTTACAGGTAAAATGGTTTATACCAACACTAAAGGAAAGGCTTTGAAGCCAAAGCAAATTCGTGCAGAGTATAAAATTGTTACAGGACCAAGATTTTACATTGATACCGTAGTTATCAAAACAGATAATAGCGGACTTTTGAGTGTTTACACAAGAAAGTTTCTTGAAAAAGATGATGCCGGTGGATTGAATGCTCCAATACGAGCTCATCTGAAAGATCACCACGATATTTTGATACCATTTGATGCTTTTAAATTGGACGCTTACCGCTATGAAATAGCGAGTACGATGACCGAATACAAATATTACGGTTTTACAGAGCAGAACGTTTATTTCATTGTAGATACTGCCAGAGTGCGAAACTCAGGACCTAATCGAATGAAATTAACCATTGGATTCTCTAAGCGTTTGGTTCAGGACGATAGCGGAAACACGAAACAAGTGGAGTTTCAAGAGGCGATGATCAAGAAAGTGAATTTCCACATTTCCGATACAACCTATACAGATGGTTATTGGTCACTTTTAGCAGCTCAAGGTTATGATACAACGGCTCTGAAGGATATTAAAAAACAGAAATATAAAAATTACCCTACCATAAACACCTATGTTTATGACGAACTCCTTAAAAAAGTAGAAAACAAGGAGGACGGTAATGACAAAAAACTGACTGTTTATAAGAGTAAGGTAAATAAATCGATTTTTGGCGGATACAAAGATTCTATCGCACCAGATCCATATAGAGTAGCAACTTTTCATTATAATGGTGAATTATTTGTGAATCCGGGATTGATCGAATGTCAGAATTATCTGGAAGCGGATAACTATTTCAAACAATACTACATTGAAAGATCTTATACCCGTATGCAGCAATTGGGATTGTTCAGTGAGGTGGATTTACAAGTAAAAGAATCGAATCCGGGAAGTGCTGTGTTATATGTAGATTATTATTTGGTTCCTTCAACACGACAAGCCTTTAGTTTTCAGCCTAAGGCTACGCATGTTAACGGATTCCTTGGTATTAGCGGTGCAGTAAACTATTCAACAACAAACTTGTTCAGAACCGGAACAAAAACCAGTTTTTCCTTTGAAAGTGGTTTTGATCAGAATTCGACTATCGTTCAATCTGATGAAAAACAACCGTTCTTCAATACTATTGAAGTTGCTCCAACATTGAAACTGGATATTCCGGGTGCATTTCCATATCTCCGTGTAACACAAATGGGGAAACGTCAGCGACCAAGGACTGAAGTTTCAGCTTCATACAACTATCAAAAACGTGTCGATTTTACCCGAAACTTATTCCAATTGGGATGGATGTACAATTTTTCCCCCGGAACAGGAAAGAAACAACAACTAGCCGTTGGTGCACTTATTCCTCCGGCTATAAAGTTTGTTTCTATTGAAAAAACACCTGCATTTGAGGAGCGTATCAATAAGCTAAAAGATCAATTCTTGCAAAACGCCTATAGTAATCAATTGATTTGGGAAGATGCACGAGTGAATTACACCTTTACGACTGTAACTGACGATAAACCGAAGAAATTAACTTGGACCTTCAATGGTAGCGTAGCTCATGTTGGAGGAATTGCGTCATTGATTGCTGGAAAAGATGCCGATACGAATGCCAATGGACGAAGGTTATTGTTGAATGTTCCATTCTCGCAGTTCTTTATTTTTGATACGAAGTTCATCGCTTTGTATAAGATCAAAAAGCATGTGAGTTTAGCGTATCGAGCTATGTTTGGTGCAGGTTTGCCATATAACAACTCACCAACTTCCCTGCCATATGATTATTCATTCTCCAGTGGTGGAGCCAATGATGTAAGAGGTTGGGAGCCAAGACAACTTGGACCGGGAACTTATTTGTCACTACTGGATTCCAACGCGGTAAAAACACAAATTGGAGACGTTAGAGCGCAAACGTCATTAGAATTCCGTTTTGGTGCTGGTGGAATTATCAATCATGCACTATTTGTTGATCTTGGAAATACGTGGACATATCGAAACGATAGTTTACGTCCGGGCAGCCAGATTTCTAATAATTGGTACAAGCAGCTCGCAATTGGTGCTGGTTACGGTTTGCGATTGGATTTCGACTTTTTCATCTTTAGAATTGACATTGGTATTCCGATTTATAATCCTACGTTTCCTCCTGGCTCCAACTGGATATTCCATAAACCAACCTCATATACTACATTGGCATCTACTATTTATGGACCCAATTATAAGGAGGTTTTGGATAAATTTCAACGACAGCCTTTCCGACCCCATCTTCATGTCGGTATAGGTGTTCCATTCTAGAAAAAGGTAAAATACTTTAAAAAGTTCAAGCGTTTAAAGGTTTAATACATGTTAATTAGTATTTGAACCTTTTCATCTTTTGAACAAGATTGAACTCAACTTTTGATGCATATTTCTTCTTTCACATATTTTGACGCAAAGTGAATTTCATTAACTTTGCCGACTGTCAACCGCTGAAGGTCGATTAAAATTAAATGATAATGTCACATACAATTAAACCGGGAGTTGCTTCTGGAGATGAAGTTCAGGCAATCTTTAAGTTAGCGAAGGAGAAAGGATTTGCGTTACCAGCTGTAAATGTTACCAGCACAAGTACCGTAAATGCAGTGTTAGAAACAGCGGCTAAATTGAATTCACCTGTAATTGTTCAGTTTTCGAATGGTGGTGCACATTATTTTGCCGGAAAAGGATTGTCTAATAAAGACGAGAAAGCTGCAATTGTTGGTGGAATTTCCGGAGCAAAGCATGTTCATTTAATGGCAGAAGCTTATGGCGTTTCTGTAATTCTGCATACAGATCATTGTGCAAAGAATCTATTGCCTTGGATGGATGGTTTAATTGCAGCTGGTGAAAAACACTTTGCTGAAACAGGAAAACCTTTGTACTCTTCTCACATGTTAGATTTATCTGAGGAGCCAATTGAAGAAAATATTGAGATCTGTAAGAAATATTTAGCTCGCATGAGTAAAATAGGAATGACGCTTGAAATTGAATTGGGTATTACCGGTGGTGAAGAAGATGGTGTAGATAACTCTCATGTTGATTCGTCAAAATTATATACACAACCTGAAGAAGTTGCTTATGCATACGAGGAATTGATGAAAATTAGTCCGCGTTTTACAATTGCAGCTGCTTTTGGAAATGTCCATGGAGTTTACAAACCGGGAAATGTTAAGTTAACTCCGAAGATCTTGTTGAACTCTCAGGATTACGTTCAAAAGAAATTTGGAACTGGTCATAATCCTGTAGATTTTGTTTTTCATGGAGGTTCAGGATCAACAGTTGAAGAAATCAGAGAAGCAATTTCTTATGGTGTAATTAAAATGAACATTGATACTGATCTTCAGTTTGCTTTAACTGAAGGTGTTCGCGATTACATTGCAGGAAAATTGGATTATTTGAAAACGCAAATCGGAAACCCTGAAGGTGATGATGTGCCAAATAAGAAATATTACGACCCACGTAAGTGGTTACGCGAAGGTGAATTGACTTTCATTAAGCGTCTGGAGCAATCATTCCAGGATTTGAATAACGTTGGTACTTTATAATTAAGGAGAACTTATGAGTTGGTTTAAAAGAAATAAAGAGGGTATTACTACCTCAACAAAAGATAAGAAAGAAACACCGGAAGGATTGTGGAACAAATGTTCTCGTTGTAAAACACTTTTCACACATGATGATTTGGTGAAGAACAATTATGTCTGTGATCGTTGTTCAAATCATGAACGGATTGGTTCTGAAGAATATTTCCAGATCTTATTCGATGGCGGGAAATACACTGAGTTGAACGAAAAAGTTACTTCAGGAGATCCGCTTGAATTTACGGATACAAAAAAATATACTGATCGTATTAAGGCTACACAGAAGAGCACAGGTTTGACAGATGCTGTAAGAACGGCTTACGGTGATTTGGATGGACATCCTTTCGTTATTGCTGCAATGGATTTCTCTTTTGTTGGAGGATCAATGGGATCAGTAATGGGTGAGAAAATCGCTCGCGCAATTGATAAAGCAATTGAGTTGAAAGCACCATTCATGATCATCTCTAAATCTGGGGGTGCGCGTATGATGGAAGCCGGATTCTCTTTAATGCAAATGGCGAAAGTTTCAGGTAAACTTGGGCAATTGTCAAATCATAAATTACCTTACATTTCATTCCTTACGGATCCTACAACGGGTGGTGTAACTGCTTCTTTTGCAATGTTAGGGGATATCAATATCGCTGAACCTGAGGCATTGATCGGTTTTGCCGGTCCACGTGTAGTGAAAGAAACCATTGGTCGCGATTTACCAGATGGATTCCAAACTTCAGAATTTGTATTGGAGCACGGTTTTCTTGATTACATCGTAAACAGAACAGAATTGAAGCAAACTCTTGGACTTTCTTTGAAGTTGTTCAGAAGTTAAGATTAAAATAAATCATTTAAAATCCCCTGGTCACTGAGCGTAGTCGAAGTGCAGGGGATTTTTGTTTTTACAGGATTGAAATGAATAAATATTCAATGAGATTGCCAAGTTGTTCATTTGCCACTGGGATTTTTTGCTTTGCACGCTGTAGATTCAGTCTTTCTTGTAAATTCACTGTAGTTACCTTAATGCTATGAAGATTACCCAATTACTGACACTACTACTTTTGCTTTCATCTTTCGGATTAAACGCACGTACAAACTCATCTGCACACAATAAGTTTTTGGATGGTAAGCGTGCTGGTATCTGGTACTTGAATGCAAAGAATGAAGCGGTTAGTGCAAACGATCCTCACAAAGTGAGCGAGGGCAAATTCATTAATGGAAGAAAAGAAGGTGTTTGGATCTACTACTATGAGGATGGTCAAACTCCTCGTTTAATTGGTGAATACTCTGATAATCGTCCTTCGGGAACTTACTTCAGATTCAACCGACAAGGAAAAATGTGTTCAGCTAACGCGAATACCAGAATTTTAGAGAATACAAACAGAGTAGGGGTTTCAAATAATTTCTACACCTGTCAGTTGAATTTTGAAAATCAAGATTTGATTGCAGGACAAGTTTTCTTTACCAATAAATTGTTTCATAACAATAGCTATCGTTTCTGGAATACAAAAAGTTTCGAAACAACAAGTCACGTGACAAGTAGAATCGACTTTACATGGCTTCACAATTCGTATAACTCTATTTATGCTGCTTATTTGGAAGTTCGTAGGCCATCTAAGAAAGCGGATTCTAATAAGAAAGCTGAGAATTCAGTGGTTAAGCCCGTTGTAAATAAATTAGCTGCGCCATTTGTAAAGAATCCAATTGTGGCAGATGGTTTAGATTTCAAACCGAACGGAATGAATAAACTGTATACCAAAACAGGAGAAATCTGGATGGATGGTTATTTCGAAAATGGCCAATTGCGTGACGGAAAAGTTTTCCTTTACGATCATGACGGTGTTCTATTGAAAGTACGCGTATACAAGAAAAGCAAGTTCTTTGCTGATGGAGGACTGTAACTAGTTATTAATTACTAATTACGAATTGTATTTCAGTAATGACGTTTCGATTTTTAATGTTTTCTTTTCTCGTATGTCTTCCGATTTTTCTGGTTCAGAATTGTTTTGCTCAGAGTGAACACGTTTTCAATGGATTTGATCGTATCCAGTTTACGTCAAAAGGTTACTACCAAAAAGGAAATGATACATTAACTTGCGTTTCTGCCGTTAAACTAAAACGGCTCGACAGTCTTGCTACAAGAATTGAATTGGAGTTTGAAATTCTGGATAATTGGCAGTTGGTAGATTCATCGAAATATGAACTTGTTTTGGAGGATTCTCAAGAACACACCATGATTGTAAATGATAGGCCTTTAAAAGCCTTAAAGTATGTTTCTGTAAACAACGAAATGGCAATTTATATTGAGTATCCTAATTTGATTACTTACAAAAATCGTTCAGATCAAGATGTGCTTCAATGGCAGCTGATGTTCTTAACGGTTGAATTTCCGACTCACTTGAAGCGTTTTAGTACTATTTTTGAAAAGTACTTCTATAAATAGCTATGAGATTTTCACTCCGATTGTTGTTTTTTGTGCTTCTTGGCTTACTTGATCTGGAGGCAAAAGCGCAAGTGAATACAGATTTCAAGTTGCATCAAAACCTCTTTCTTGGAGCCTATCAAAAACACGGTAAGCAATGGCTTTGCGGTATGGTAATTTCGTCAATCGATTCTACCAATAAACAAATTCATGTACGTTTTGATGTTTTGAAAGATTGGGTACAGCAAGACTCTTTAGAATGTGTTCTTTCACTGGACACAACTCAAACCTACAAACAGTTATTTGATATTGAGGAATACCAAACGTTGAAATATTCTTCAGAAAAAGATGGGGTAACCGTGTTCATTTCTGTTCCTGTAAAACATGAATACAGTTATTCTAACGGAATGAGTTCGGTTTCATATCAATTTGATTTTGCACGCGCCTTGTTGCCTGCAAAATGGAAGAAATATGAAAGAAGAATTGATATTTACTATGAAAAATAGAGGATAAGCTACCTTCTGTGTTGTGACTCAAATTAATAATTCATCATTAGTAATTTGTAATTACGATTTATATCCTATCTTTGCAACCGTAATTCCAATCGTTGGGATTTTTACATAATAATCATTCAAGTAATATTGGCATGTATTTAACTACAGAAGTAAAAAAAGAAATCTTCGCTAAACACGGAGGTTCAGCAACAAACACAGGTTCAACAGAAGGTCAGGTTGCCTTGTTTACATTTCGTATTGCTCACTTAACTGGGCATTTGAAAAAGAATCGTAAAGACTACGGAACACAACGCGCTCTTCAATTATTGGTTGGTAAGCGTCGTAGCTTGTTAGATTACCTTAAGAAAAAGGATATCGAGAAGTACCGTGCTTTGGTAAAAGAATTAGGTTTACGTCGTTAAGACATAAACAACAATGGGATGACTCCCATTGGAGACATATTAAAAGGGGGGCTTGACGGATTATTCCGCTGTCCCCTTTTTTGTTTAATACGTAAAAAATAAATATGAATATAGGAATCAAAAAATCCATCGTTACAGGCGGGAAAGAAATTTCAGTCGAAACAGGGAAGCTTGCAAAGCAGGCAGATGGATCAGTGGTGTTGCGCATGGGGGATACAATGCTCCTTGCGACAGTAGTTGCCGCACCAGAAGCAAAAGACGGAGTAGATTTTCTTCCGTTAACGGTAGATTACCGTGAAAAATACGCAGCAGCAGGACGTTTTCCTGGTGGATTCTTCCGTCGTGAAGCTCGTCCATCTGAAAGCGAGATCTTGGTAATGCGTTTAGTGGATCGCGCTTTGCGTCCATTATTTCCAGACGATTACCATGCAGAAGTACAATTGATGATTCAATTGTTGTCTTATGATGGTGTAAACAATCCAGATGCATTATGTGGTTTAGCTGCTTCTGCAGCAATCGCAGTTTCTGATATTCCTTTCAACGGACCAATGTCTGAAGTGCGTGTTGGTCGTGTAAACGGTGAGTGGATCGTTAACCCTTCAATGGAAGAGATGAAATCAGCAGATATCGATTTGATGGTTGCTGGTACAATGAAGGATGTGAACATGATTGAAGGAGAATTCAAAGAAATCTCTGAATTGGAAATGGTTGAAGCGATCAAAATTGCACACAATGCAATTAAAGAGCAGTGTCAATTCCAATTGGATCTTGCAGCTTTAATTCCAACAGCTAATCCAAAACGTGTTTACTCTCACGAAACTCATAATGAGGATGTGAAAGCGAAAGTTTACGAATTGGCAATGGATAAATGTAAAGACGTTGCACGTCAGGGTCTTGCAAACAAAGCAAAACGTACAGAATTGTTCGAAGCTATCAAGGCTGAAGTGAAAGCATCTTATTCTGAAGAAGAATTGGCCGAGGTTGGTGGATTCATTTCTACTTACTTCTCTGAAGTGAAGAAAAAAGCAGTTCGTTGGGTAATGTTGCACGAGCAAAAACGTCTTGACGGTCGTAAGTTTGATGAAATCCGTCCAATTTGGGCAGAAGTTGATTACTTACCAAGAGTTCACGGTTCTTCTGTATTTACACGTGGGGAAACACAATCATTGACAACATTGACACTTGGTGGTAAAATGGATGAGCAGTTGATTGATGGAGTTACTTTCCACGGAACAGAGAAATTCTTATTACACTATAATTTCCCTCCGTTCTCAACAGGTGAAGCGAAACCATTGCGTGGAACTTCTCGTCGTGAGATTGGACACGGAAACTTGGCACTACGTGCTTTGAAACCGGTTTTACCAGAAGATAACGCTTACACAATTCGTTTGGTTTCTGATATCCTTGAATCTAACGGTTCATCTTCGATGGCAACAGTTTGTGCTGGAACATTGGCTTTGATGGACGGTGGTGTTCAAATCAAAGCGCCGGTTTCTGGTATCGCTATGGGATTGGTTGCTGATGATGGTAAGTTTGCTGTATTGTCTGACATCTTAGGTGATGAAGATCACTTGGGTGATATGGACTTTAAAGTTACAGGAACTGCTAAAGGAATCACAGCTTGTCAAATGGACATCAAAGTAGACGGTTTACCATACGAAGTATTGATCCAGGCATTGGAGCAAGCTCGTGGTGGACGTTTACATATCTTGAATAAGATCATTGAAACTATCGCAGTCCCAAATCCTGATTTCAAACCTCAAACTCCTCGTATTGAAGCGTTCAACGTTCCAAACGATATGATTGGTGCGATTATCGGACCTGGAGGAAAAATCATCCAAGGAATTCAAAAAGACACAAATACAACGGTTACAATTGAAGAATTGGAAACTGGTGAAGGACGTGTTCAGATCATGTCTAACAATGCAGATGATATGAATGCTGCTGTTTCACGTGTACGTATGATTGCATTCCCGCCAACGGTGGATGAAGGTGCAGAGTACGAAGGGAAAGTGAAAGCAATCAAAGATTTCGGTGTATTTGTTGAAATTCTTCCTGGAACTGACGGATTGATCCATATTTCTGAATTCTCTTGGGAGAAAGTGGCGAAAATGGAAGACGTAGTAAAAGAAGGAGACGTATTGAAGTTTAAAGTTGTTGGTAAAGATCCAAAAACGAAAAAATGGAAATTGTCTCGTAAAGTTCTTTTGCCAAGACCAGAGAAACCAGCTGCAGAAGCTACAGCTTAAGCTCATCTTAATAAAAAAAGAAAGCCCTGATTCGAATGAGTTGGGGCTTTTTTTTGGAAATAGTTATGTGATTTGTTCAGCTTCTAGGTTATTTAATAATCAACTTTTCGACGTTTATGATAATTCCTTTTTTATCGACTAATTGGACAAGATATAATCCTGATGACTGAAATCCAGGAAGAGTGAATTGTCCTTTTGAATTGTTTACGTTATGAGAACTCAAGATTTGTCCAGAAATTGTAATGATTCTCAACTCACTGCATGACGGATCAATGTTTTCAAAATGAATACTGGTTGAGCTCGCTGCTGGATTTGGGAAAAGCGAAAAAGTAGCTTTTGATTCTTTTTCGGTACCCAGAAAACAACCGACAACCATATGGGCTTCGATAGTTGTTAGGACAGGAATATAATCGCTTAAAGTACCAATGTCGTCAACATCTATTGCAATATCGGTGATGTTCCATTGGTCTGTTGAGCTTGTACTAATCAGAGAATCGCCTGTTTGACCTGAAATACAGTTCATTTGATTACTATCAAGATTAACACAAAAGAAATTGTTACCCAGTATCGTAGAGGGCTTTTCATTTACGAAACGTGGACCACCTAGCAACTCATCTGAGCGATGGGTAAATGAATATTCATTACTCGAAAGGTTGATAATCGCTCCGTTACCCATGTAATCTAATGTTTCTATAGTTTGATCATCTATAGCTCTAATAGCAAAGGTATAACTTGCAGGGATTCCCGTTTTGTAAGAAAGGATGGATCCCATTTCGTCCATTTCTACAACGAAGGTGGAAGGATCAAAATTACTATAAGTACCAGAAATCAAAAAATGGCCATTTGATAGCTGTAAAGCATGTTGTGGATCTATAGGGCTGCCAATATACCAGTTTTGAGACCACAGAACCTGCATGTTTTCATCTGTTTTAAAAATGATTGCTCCACTGATTGTTTTTAATGTAACCAAATAGCTGTTATTGTCTATTGCTAAAAAAGTTCGCCCATAAGCATATTCAGAGATTTGTGGAAAAGTAATTTGTTTTGAAAAAATGAGATTTCCATTCGAATCTAATTTACAGAGGAATTGTTTTCCATTCAAAAACGATGTGGATACAGTGATTTCGTCGTTATTATTAATAGTTAAAGGGGTATTATTGCTAATGATGTATTCAAAAAACGGGTAATTTATTTTTTTTGACCACAGAACAGTTCCATCGGGCTCTAGTTTGACGATTCTTGATTCATTCTCGTAAAGAGAATGGTAATAAAAAATAAGGTGATTGGATAAATTACACTTGGCTATTGAACTTGCAAGGCATTGGAAATTTTGAGGATTGGAGAAGGTTTTGGTCCAACCAGACTCCCCATTGATCGGTAAAAAGCTAAGACCACCCTGATAAGAATTTGAAATATAAATTCCTTCTTCGGTTTGAATAAAGTTGTCGTTTGATATAAAAACTCCAGAAGTTAGATAACAGGACTCCTGTGCGTAAGCAGAGGATACTACGGCAAAGAAGATTAAAATAATTCTTTTCATTTGGTGGATCTTTAATGGAAAATGAAATTTACTTCATTTGGTTGGAATTTACCAATTCTTTACAAGTTGAAATTATAATTCCATTTTCATCAAGTGTATAAATGGCTTTTGTTTTCGCTTGATCAGCAAAAAAGTAAACGAATCAAAGAAAAAAATCTGTCTAACCCATTCCATTTGCAAAAACGCACCTAACTGTAGTTCCTTTTCCTTCTTTTCCTTCAATTTCAAATTTACCGCCGATCTCTTCACATCTGTATTTCATAGTACGCAAGCCATTTCCATCTTTGTGGGCTTCCACCAAACCATTTCCATTATCACGAATTTCGAGGATCAACTGCTTGTTCTTCTCGAAAATATTGATCTGAATTTCTTCGGCATTTGCGTATTTCAAAGTGTTTTGAGTCGCCTCCTGAACAATGCGGTAAAGATTTAAGAGCTCCAAAGACTTAAACGTGATTTCGGTTTCAGTTTCTCTTGTAATTGAAAAAGGAACCGGGCTTTTTGCGCCTAAACTTTCAATTCTGTCAATGAAATCTGAAATGGTTCCGTTCTCCACGTTCATTGCCCAAACTGTACTTCGAAGTTCGCCCATTGTTGTTCTACCGAACTGCATCAATTCACTCAGTTTTTCATGCAGCTGAACATTTGCCTTCTCCTGATAGATCATGTGATCCATAGAAGAAATAAGGTAGGTGAGTTGCGAACCGATATTGTCGTGTAATTCTCGTGAAATATCCAATTTCTGTTCATGTAACTGTTTCTGACGAAGCAATTGTTCTTCTTGTTTGGTTTGTTCCAACTGATGCAGAACTAGTTTTCGTTTGTGACGGAAGTAAACCGTTACCAGAATTACCAGAAAAAGTAAACAAGCCGAAACTCCGAACCAAATGGCTTTTTGACTTTGATTTTCAGCAATTCGCACTTTACTTTCAGCCAACTCACGCTCTTTTCGTTCAACCTCGTATCTCGCAAACATTTCTGCCAATACTTCATTTCCCTGGTGAAGCATCACACTGTCTTTGTACTGATTCTCAAATGTTAAATATTTGTTGGCCTGCTGATAGTTTTTACGCTTCAATTCCAGCGCTGCCAAACTCTTGTATCCCAACATTGTTTGACGGTAAGAATTGGTGTTTTTTACCAGATCAAGTCCTTGCAGCAAGTAAACTTCGGCGCTATCCAATTGTTGAATGTCCATGAAGCAGTTTCCAATATTAACAGAAACGATTCCGGCACCCGTTTTTGAATCTACCTTTTTATAAATAGCTAAGGCTCTTCTATAATAGTTTAGACCTAGATCGGTGTTTCCTGCATCGCGTTCAACAACTCCTAGTCCCTGATACACCATTCCTAATTGCTCAGGTGAATTATTTTTTTTGATTAACGGAATAGCTGCTTTGTACATTTGACGAGCTTTTTCAAACTCTTTTAATTTCCGATAACAAGACCCAATATTTCCGTAGGCAGTTATTAAAATTGGAATGTTTCCCTCTTTTTCGGCTATTTGCTTTACGTCCTGTTGAAGTTTCAAAGCTTCCTTTACGAAACCTGTTATTTCCAATAAATTTCCGCTATTGATGTAGAGTTGAAGTAGGTATTGTTCTGCTTTGATTTTTCTGGCCAATTCAATAGCATGATCGTAACAAACCTGAGCTTCATCGTATCTGGTCAATTCATAATAGGCATTTCCTAATTTCGATTCAGAGGCAATGATTCCTACTGTATCTTTCAATCGTGTTCGAATAGCAAGTGCTTTTTGGTTCAGAACAACCACTTTAGGGAAATCGCCGTTAACCAGGTAAGGCATTGACAAATCATTGTAAGTACTTGCAAGTAAAACTTCGTTGTTCAGCTTTTGAGCAATGACAAGCGACTGCTCACCAAAACCAATTGCTTTTTTGGTATTCAGTTGACAATAGTAATAAGCCAAATCGTTCAGTAAACGTACTTTTTCTTCACCTTTTTTCTTTGGAATTAAACGTTCCATAGAGTCAAGTTGCTGTTGTGATTGAGTAAAGCCGTTAAGACAGAATAGCGATGCCAAAAAAGCGATGAAGAGTTGTGTTTTCAATATTGAGTCCGTTTTCCGATTCGAATATAGTTATTTGATTGATTTATTGAGGAATGACTCAGCTGAGTGTTGAAAATTTGCTAATAAATCATAACAGCACAATATCTTCAAATTGAATCGTTACCTAGGTCAAACATCAATTATGAAAACCCAAAAAACACTCTCGCCGGCAAGTAGAATCAAAAGCTTTGGTTATGCACTGAGCGGTTTAAAAACCTTGATTTTAGAAGAACCGAACGCACTAATTCACTTTTTAGCAGCGGTTACAGCGGTTATTCTTGGCTTCGTTTTTAAAATTAACACGACGGAATGGCTTGCAATTGTCTTATCTATTGCAATTGTTTTTGCTGCAGAATTGTTTAATACTTCCCTCGAGACAATGTGTGATTTTTCAGAACCTAATTGGAACGCACAGATCAAAAGAATTAAAGATCTATCGGCCGGAGCCGTACTGGTTTGTGCTATTGGGGCACTAATTGTTGGACTCATCATTTTCATTCCTAAAATCTTCTAATTGATGAATTTTATTAAAACACATTTACTATCCAACAAACAAAACATGTTGATAGCTTTCCTTACGGCTTTCTGTTTTGGATTGATCAGTTTCAGAATGAATTATTCAGATACCATTCACTTCCGTTTTTTACTTTGGAATTTGTTTTTAGCTCTTGTTCCGTTAATCATTACCCACTTCGCTTTATCACAATCTACGGAGCGGAAAAGTAAGATTCGGATAGCGTTGGTTTTTGCTTCCTGGTTGTTGTTCTTTCCAAATGCGCCATACATTCTTACAGATTTATTTCATCTAAAACTCAATTCGTCCATGCCTATTTGGTTCGATTTGGTGCTGATCATGTCGTTTGCCTGGACGGGACTTTTAGCTGGTTTTATCAGTTTAATGCATATTGAAGACGCATTGGTGAGCTGGACAAACAAAGGTTGGGGAACCGTGTTGGTTGTTGTGATGATCTTTATGTCAAGTTTTGGTATCTATCTTGGTCGATTTTTACGCTGGAACAGTTGGGACATTGTACAACATCCGGGTGGATTGTTCAATGATGTTGCCGATCGTTTTGCTAATCCTTCGAGTCATCCAGCTACATGGGGAGTAACTGTTTTTCTGGGTTTGATGCTTACCGCGATGTATTTTTCGTTGAAGTTTTTTGCGTCAGAGAGATTGGTTTTGAAGCAGGGAAAAGATGCAAAATAGTAAAACACCATCTTAAGATTTTATTCTTTACAGAGGGTATTGAGCTGAAGGGTAATTGGGAGTGAAATATGATCTTAACAATATTGCTAAGTTGTTTTTTTGCTTCTGGTAAATCCATCCAAATTACTATTTTAGAAGTTGAAAAAATGTTCTTTTGAATCAACTGTATTCCATTTTCAGGAAAACCCATGTAACAATGGCTTTAATTATCATTGTACCATTGGTTGTTTCTTTTGGTAAACCGAAAAGTAAGTATGCTTCTGATAGGGATTTAATTGGAATTTGGATTCCAGCCGAAGATTCACTTTGTCTAAAAAGAAGAAAGATTTTACCAAATGAAGGCTTTTGTATGGAATTTAAAGAGAATGGAGATTTATTCATTCGTGAACTACACGGTTATGGATGTGGATATGGTATCTATTCAAAGGAATGGGTAGACTTCACTGGAACTTGGTGTCGTTTAAATGATTCAATTATTCAAACTCCTGGAAAATATTGGAGAGATTGGTTAGGAACAGACATAATCATTCATCGGAAATCCAGAAATGAAATTTCAATTAAACCAGCACCCGCAAAAGTTAAGATCATGGGTAAAACCTTTACGGTGGAATAATTGCGGATTTTCCACAGACAACTTTAAACTAAATTGATCATGAATAAGTACGTTCAATCTTTCATTTTTATTCTAATTTGTTCGTTAAGTCAAGCGCAATCTTCCAAATGGTTTTCCTATTATAATCAGGATTCCACCTTAATGGGTTTCAAAAATGAGGAAGGAAAAGCACTTACCGAAGCCAAATTTGTAATGATTGGCTGCAATAGCTTTGAGTATGCGGTTGCGGTTGTTGAACAAATTACAGAAGACGATTTTTCAACGTATTATTTGCGATACGACGGTTCTAAGTTCGCTGAAGATTCCGTTTACTTTTTTGATGCAGCCGCTGATGCCGAAACCAATTATTTTCTTCGTTTCAGAAGTCCGAAAACACAGAAAGTAGGATTAATGGATGTAGATGGAAGAATTGTTTTTCCAGCTGTTTATGACGATATGAAAACAGTGCAAAATGATTTTGTTTGGGCGTTGAAAGGAGCTAAAAGGGAATTTGCGAAAGACAATTTTGGTAATCCAGACAACGAACATTACAGTTGGGTAGGAGGGCAGTCACAATTGTTATTTATTGAAGGCGATGTACTATGTAAGAATTTCATGCGTGATGAAAAGGGTGAGTTTTTGAACTGTAATTTGGATTACTCAACTCACGAATGGTCTAATAAACCTTCAACTGACAGCCTGCGAGTGAGTTTTAAGGCAAAGGGGAAAGGATATATTTCGTTCGAGAATCTTGACAAGTCATTTGACTTTTGGTTTACGAATTCTTTTTTAAAGAATCCTTCTGAACAGCAATTGGAGCAATTGAGCGCTGATAGTTTGGTGTTGTGGGGAGAGGATGAAGGATGGACAGGATTGGCAAAACAAGATATTTTTGGTCAGGGAAATGAGTCACTTAATGACTTTCTGCAATCGATTCAGAACAATAACTATGTTTGGTTTAGTCAATACGAAGATTTCTATCTCTACGATTTCTCTATGTTTGATGCCTATTTCGATGATTGCTTTGATTTCAACGGTTCGGAGTTTCCGTGCTACAGTGTTGTTATCACCAACAAGTCTACCGACCAACAAAGTCATTTAACGTTCATTCGAAACGATAATACCTGGAAACTGGTGAGTTTGTCTTTAAGATAGACGTCAATTGAAAATCTTTTTAATTATCTGATTTACATTTTCAATTCTAATTAATCTAACCTATCTTTACATCACTTTAGGGGTGTCTGCAATTGCCGACTGAGAATTTACCCTTTGAACCTGATTCGGTTAGCACCGACGTAGGGAAAAGTGAGATGAACAAGGCGAAATACTCATCACGTCTTTGATGTCATTCCTGAAGTATGTATATTACCATTTGGAATGACGATATCTCTAAATAATCAGACCCAGGAAATTGAAGCGCAAACTGTGCTTTCGGAACTTGTATTTCTTCATGTTGGAGAAAAGCAGAATGGTATTGCTGTAGCTATCAATGGCGAAGTAAAACCAAAATCACTCTGGACAGATGTTCAGTTGAATGAAAATGATGAAGTATTAATTATTAAAGCTACTCAAGGTGGCTAATGGATATTGAGACTTTATGATGTTCAGACATTAAGACTTTTGTAAGTCTGAAATCATAGAAGTAGTTATTCCGAAATATTATTTGAAAGCAATAATTTAAGATGTTAGGTGGAATATTGTCCTAATATCTTGATGTCATAAAATCTTAAAGTCTAAAGGAAATATGAAGAAAGAAGATAAAACACCTCAAGCTGGAAGTATCACAACTGGTGCTATTTCAGGTTCAAGAAAAGTTTATGTGTCGGGGAAAATTCACGACATTAAAGTGGCAATGCGTGAAATTATGCTGTCACCAACGAAATTGGCTAACGGTAAATTGGAGGAAAATGCTCCAGTAACCGTTTATGATGCTAGTGGTCCATATACTGACGATAACATTGTTATTGACGTGAAAAAAGGATTACCGCGGATTCGTGAGCAATGGATTCTTGATCGTGGTGACGTGGAAGAATTGACAGATGTTAGTTCTGATTACGGAAAAGAACGTAAGAATGACGGTAAATTGGATCATTTACGTTTCGAACACATCAGTAAGCCCTTACGTGCAAAAGCAGGAATGAATGTGTCTCAATTGCACTATGCAAAGAAGGGAATCATTACTCCTGAAATGGAATACATTGCCATTCGTGAAAACCAACGTTTTGATGAACTACAACATCAGTTGAACGGACAGTACGAGACGTTGACAGCTCAGCATGAAGGTGAAAGTTTTGGAGCAAATACGCCAAAAGGATTGATTACGCCTGAGTTTGTTCGTGATGAAATTGCTGCAGGACGTGCAATTATTCCAAACAATATCAATCACCCGGAATCTGAGCCAATGATCATTGGTCGTAATTTCCTTGTGAAGATTAACGCAAACATTGGTAACTCAGCTGTTACTTCCTCGATTGAAGAAGAAGTAGAAAAAGCAGTTTGGTCTTGTCGTTGGGGTGCTGATACAATTATGGATTTGTCGACTGGTAAGAACATTCACGAAACGCGCGAGTGGATCATTCGTAACTCTCCGGTTCCAATTGGGACAGTTCCTATTTATCAGGCGTTGGAAAAAGTGAACGGAGTTGCTGAAGATTTGACATGGGAAATTTTCCGTGATACATTAATCGAACAAGCGGAACAAGGAGTTTCATACTTTACAATTCATGCTGGTGTACTTCTTCGTTACATTCCGTTGACAGCTAAACGTGTTACCGGAATCGTTTCTCGTGGTGGTTCCATCATGGCGAAATGGTGTTTATCGCATCACAAGGAAAACTTCCTGTACACGCATTTCGAAGATATTTGTGAGATCATGAAAGCGTATGATGTTGCGTTCTCTTTGGGAGATGGACTTCGTCCGGGATCGCTTGCAGATGCAAATGACGCAGCACAATTCGGAGAATTGGAAACATTGGGTGAACTAACAAAAATTGCCTGGAAACACGATGTTCAGGTAATGATCGAAGGTCCGGGACACGTTCCAATGCATATGATTAAAGAAAATATGGACAAGCAATTGAAAGAATGTCATGAAGCACCTTTCTACACACTTGGACCATTGACAACAGATATCGCACCAGGTTACGACCACATCACTTCAGCAATTGGAGCTGCAATGATTGGTTGGTTTGGAACAGCAATGTTGTGTTACGTAACGCCAAAGGAACACTTGGGATTACCAAACCGCGAGGATGTTAAAGTTGGTGTAATTACGTATAAATTGGCTGCTCACGCCGCTGATTTAGCGAAAGGACATCCAGGAGCACAATACCGCGATAATGCATTATCAAAAGCGCGTTTCGAATTCCGTTGGGAAGATCAGTTTAACTTATCGTTGGATCCTGATACAGCTCGCGAATATCATGACGAAACCTTACCCGCAGAAGGAGCCAAAATTGCTCACTTCTGTTCAATGTGTGGACCGAAATTTTGTTCGATGAAAATTACTCAGGATATTCGTGATGCTGCAGAAAGCGGTATGTTCGAAAAATCTGAGGAATTCAAGACGCAGGGAAGTCAGATTTATTCTTAGAAATCATGTTAATCGTCATTTCGGATCATCAATTGTATCTGCGTGAAGCTCAGGAAATCAATCGCCTGTTCGAAAGCGGGATGGAACGATATCATATTCGTCATCATAACATTTCGGAAGAAGATTTAGCTGGTTTGATAGATGCTATTGAACCGCAGTATCTTGACAGAGTTGCCGCAAATCACAATCACGATTTGTGCCGGGAACATGGAATTAAGCGTTTTCATTACACAGAAGAAGATCGTTTGAAATGGGAGAAAACAGATTGGAAGAACCGTGAATTGGATGAGATTTATTCGACTTCAGTTCACAGTATAGAAGATTACAATAAACTTCCGGAGTTTTTCGAATACGCTTTTATTAGTCCGATCTTCGATAGTATTTCGAAGCCAGGGTGTAAAGCTGTACCATTCGATTATAGTAAACGCGATAACTCAAAGTCTGTAAAGTTGATTGGACTTGGTGGAATTCATTCTGCCAATGTTCATGAAGCAATGGATCTTGGATTTGACGGTTTTGCAGTGCTCGGGTCAATTTGGGAAAGCGAAGAGCCCGTAAAAGCATTTCAAAAGATTCATCAAGCAATGCAAAGCAAGTAGTGAAAACGATTATTACTTACGATCGACCAATTGTATTAAGCATTGCTGGTTTCGACCCAAGCGGCGGAGCTGGTTTGTTTGCTGATATTAAAACTTTTGAACAGCATCAGGTGCTTGGAATGGGTGTTATTTCTGCAAATACGATTCAAACAGAAACCGATTTCATGAAAGTTTCATGGGTTGGTTTTGAAGAAATGAAAGAGCAGTTGGTACCCATTTTCAATCAATACGACATTCGAGTGGTAAAAATTGGAATTGTGGAGAACCTTGAAGTGCTGTATAAGCTTTGTTTATACATTAAATCGGTTCAGGAAAATTGTAAGATTGTTTGGGACCCTGTTTTGGCAGCTTCGGCGGGAATGTTATTGAACGCATCACTCACAACAAGTTCTTCACATGATGTTCTGAAATTGATGCATTTGATCACTCCGAATATCGCGGAGGCAAGGGTTCTTGGAAATAACGTGGATGAAATTGAAGCTGCATTTTCACTTAGCGAACATTGTTCTGTATTGCTAAAAGGTGGACACAGTGCGATTCGAAAAGGGTTGGATTTGTTGATCGACAATCGAATTCCGATAGAGATAGTGGGTTCAGATGCTAGTCTTCATGCAAAACATGGGTCTGGTTGTATTTTGTCTTCAGCAATTGCTGCGAATCTGGCGTTGGGACATTCACTCGAAGATTCCTGCAAACGAGCTAAATTATATATAGAAAACAGGTTGAAAAGTAACCAAAATTTATTGGCTTATCATGTTACATAAAATACAATACATCTCCCAGGGAGATACAGTTGATGAGCAAAAAAAGAACATTTTGAATGCGCTCGAAGCGGGATGCAGAATGGTACAGGTTCGTTTTAAAAATGGATCAAAAGATGAGGTTTTTGACGTTGCCAAACATACAAGGAATTGGTGCACTCAAGCAAATGCAATCTTGATAATTAACGATTCGGTTGAATTGGCCTTGAAAGTGGAAGCTGATGGAGTTCATCTGGGATTGGAAGATATGTCAATTCAGGAAGCAAGAGATTGGCTGGGCTACAACAAAATTATTGGCGGAACAGCGAATACTTTAGAAGACGTTTTGAAACGTGTCAACGAGAAATGCGATTATGTTGGTTTAGGGCCATTGCGCTATACATCAACAAAAGAAAAACTAAGTCCGCTTTTAGGTTTTGAAGGATATCAACGGATATCAAAGGAACTGGAAATGCAAAACTTGAACATTCCAATTTATGCCATTGGTGGCATTGTTGGTGGTGATTTGGAGTTGCTAAAGAAAACGGGAGTTTACGGAATTGCGGTTTCAGGCTTGATAACAAATGCTACGAACAGACACAGTTTGATTCGTCAAATGGAAGAGAAATTAAATGTAAACTAATTGCTCAGCGACTTCTGCGAGAAACACACAATATTATGCTCAAAATAGCAAACAAAGAATTTAAATCCAGATTGTTCCTTGGGACAGGCAAATTTGGTTCGTCAAAACAAATGGAAGAAGCCGTATTGGCTTCAGGATCTGAATTGGTTACGGTGGCGCTTAAACGTGTCGATCTGGAAACGGAAACAGACGATTTATTGGCACATTTGAAACATCCAGGAATCAATTTACTTCCCAATACTTCGGGGGCTCGTGATGCTAAAGAAGCCATTTTTGCAGCCCAATTGGCTCGTGAGGCAATGGAAACGAATTGGTTGAAACTGGAGATTCATCCGGATCCAAGGTACTTGCTTCCTGATCCGATTGAAACCTTAAAAGCAACGGAAGAATTGGCAAAGCTTGGATTCATAGTTTTACCATACATCCACGCTGATCCAGTTCTGTGCAAACGATTGGAAGATGTAGGAACTGCTGCAGTTATGCCTTTGGGAGCACCGATAGGAACAAATAAAGGTCTAAAAACATTGGATTTTCTGGAAATAATCATAGAACAAAGCAAGGTTCCTGTGATTGTGGATGCTGGTATTGGTTCACCTTCTCATGCGGCTCACGCAATGGAGTTAGGAGCTGATGCGGTTTTAGTGAACACGGCAATTGCGGTGGCTGGAAATCCAGCTGAAATGGCTTTAGCCTTTAAAATGGCTGTGGAATCTGGTCGAATGGCATACGAAGCTGGTTTGGGAACGATTTCTAAATCTGCTGTGGCTAGTAGTCCGTTAACGGGATTTTTGAATATGTAGATTTGGGAATCCACCCTTCTTGATCCTCCCTCAAGGGAGGAGATTGATTCTGTCTCCCTCCTTGAGGAGGGATTAAGGGAGGTGGTAAAACAAAAAACAATGGATTTTAAAACACTTTTTGAAAACACCAACTGGGACGAAGTTAAGTCTTCTATCTACGCTAAAACGGCGAGAGATGTGGAGCGAGCTTTGTCAAAGGAAAAACGAGACCTGGAGGATTTCAAAGCTTTGATTTCCCCGGCTGCTGAACCTTTTTTAGAACAAATGGCACAACTAAGTCATCAGTTGACGCAGAAACGTTTTGGTAAAACCATTCAGTTGTATACACCAATGTATCTGAGCAATGAATGTAACAACATTTGTACTTACTGTGGTTTCAGTTTTGATAATAAAATCCGACGCAAGACGCTGACCGATGACGAGATCAAACAGGAAGTAGCATTTCTTAAAGAAAAAGGCTTCAATCATATTCTATTGGTTACCGGAGAAGCGAATCACACCGTTCATATGTCGTATTTCAAGCATGCTCTTGAATTGATGCGTAATGACTTTGCAAACATCTCAATGGAGGTTCAGCCTCTGGATACGGAGGAATACAGAGAGTTGCATGAAGCTGGTGTTTATTCGATTCTGGTTTATCAGGAAACATATCATCAGGAAGTTTACAAAGCTTATCATCCGAAAGGAAAGAAGAGCAATTTTGAATATCGATTAGATACACCAGATCGTTGTGGTGAAGCTGGAATTCATAAAATTGGTCTTGGAGTTCTACTTGGGCTGGAAGATTGGCGAACAGATTCGTTCTTTAATGCTATGCATCTCGACTATTTGCAACGAACGTACTGGCAATCAAAATATTCCGTTTCATTCCCTAGGATGCGTCCTGCAGAAGGAATTATTGAGCCTAATGTTATAGTTGGCGATAAAGAATTAGTTCAATTGTTGTGTGCCTATCGTTTGTTCAATGCCGATGTCGAACTTTCAGTTTCTACGCGTGAATCGGAGCATTTCAGAAATCATATTATTCCATTGGGAGTAACAACTATGAGTGCTGGATCAAAGACGAACCCTGGAGGTTATGTTGTAGAGCCTGAATCGTTGGAGCAATTTGAAATTTCAGACGAACGTTCTGTAGAAGAAATCGCTGCATTGATCCGTAAAAACGGTTACGAAGCCGTTTGGAAAGATTGGGATCGTAGTTATAGTTTTTCCTCCCTTGAGGGAGGATTAAAGGAGGGTGGCATTTCTGAATTGATTGTTGACAAACAAACGAAAGCAAATGCTTAGCGAGCTCGAATCAAAACGATATACCAAACAGACCATTCTGGAAGAAGTAGGTTTAATTGGTCAGGTGAAGTTGAAACAAGCACGGGTTGTTGTAATTGGTGCAGGAGGTTTGGGCTGTCCCGTAATTCAGTACCTCTCAGCTTGTGGTGTTGGAATTATCGGGATTGTGGATTTTGATACAGTTGAACATTCAAACTTACATCGACAAGTGTTGTATGGACCACAAGATGTTGGTAGAAAGAAGGCCGAAGTGGCTAAAGAACGAGCTCTTGCTCAAAATCCGGATGTACATATCGAGATCTTTGATTGTGCGCTAAACGATGATAATGCCGAATTCATTCTTCAGCAATTCGATTTAGTAATAGATGGTTGCGATAATTTTCTGACACGATACATTGTAAACGATATGTGCGTTGAGCTTGGAAAGCCATTGGTTTACGGAAGTATTTTGGATTTTCAGGGACAGTTTGCAGTTTTCAATCATGAAGCAAGTAAGAATCTAAGAGACATTTTTCCGGAAGCACCAAATGCAGAAGATGTTCCAAATTGTTCTGATAATGGTGTCTTAGGAGTTGTTCCCGGTGTTATTGGAACATTAATGGCTACAGAAGCTTTGAAGTGTATACTTGAAATGGAAATCGAGAAAAATGTGTTTCAGATCTTCGACTTGAAAACCATGGAATTGAATAAACTGAAGTTCTAAACGAAATCCCTTTTTTCTAATCCCGCATAGCTCGCAAAGGACGCGGAGAATAGATAAATATTATAATTTAAATTGACTGTAATAATTGCAAAGGATAGTTTATAGTAGAACCGAACCGGTTATTTATAAAAAACTCTGCGCCCTTCGCGTTCTCCTTGGGAAAATAAAAAATCCCCCGGTTTCCCAGAGGACTTCTATTAAGTAACCCAAATAGGTGGCAGGCTACATTTTTAAGATCCAGCAAACGGAGTTCCGAATATACCGACTGCCAATTCAGCCCAAATAAGGAAAAGCACCAGTAAAATTCCAAAACAGAGAATGAGCCTGTAAGTTGTAGACTTCACCATTCGAAGTGTAAATTCGATTGCCAGGCCAGTTGTTGTGAGTAGCAGAAACATGATGATAAAGTCGGGAAGATCCCAAACAACTTCGTCTGTAATACACATGGCGATCAATGGTATCAGGAGAAGTACCGGAACCATTGTTAGAATGATAATTAATCTTTTATTTTTCATTTTCTATTGAATTGTGTGAAACAAATTATTCGAAGTTCAGTTTGCGCGTAACCGACATAATGGAAGCCAATACGATCAATAAGCCAATGCTTCCAACTAAAAGAGCGTATACTTCAAGATTTACCAGAACCAGTAAGAATCCGTAAAGCAGTACAACACTTAGTCCGCATATAATGGCAAACTTCATGGAATGGAGAATGGATTTGGCATACCAAACGATCAGTAAAACAATTGCACTTGCGGAAACAACATAAGCACCATTGAAGCCTAAATGTTCTGAAAGAGAAAGCAAGAGCGAGTAGAAGAGAAGTAACGCTAATCCAATCATCAAATAATGAATAGGGTGGACAGAAGTTTTCCCAATGATTTGAACAAGAAAGAATACAGCAAATGTTAGCGTTAGAACCAAAATACTGTACTTAATAGTTCTTTCATTCAATTGATATTGGTCGAGTGTTGTGATGAATTTTATCTCCGCACCTCTTTTTGTTTCCAATCGAATTTTGTTTTCTGTCACTTTGCTCCCTGAACCAATGTCGGAAAGGTTCTTCCATTTTGCGTCAAACCCTTTTGAAGTTACGTTGAATGAACCATTTTCCGGAAGTGAACTTCCGCTAAACGCTGGATCTTTCCAGTTCGATGAAAGTTTCATTTCAGACTGTGATGCAAGAGACCTGTAGATCAATGCTTCGGTTCCATTCACGGAAGCTTTATAATTCGCAGTTATCGTATTTTCTGCAGGTGAAATTTCAAAGGCATTACTCACGGTGTTCAAGTGATAATTCCATTCATTTTGTCCGGCAACGGAAACCGTTTTACCATTTATATTGAAATTGGTTATCTCATTGAAGCGAGCATTCTTTCCTGTTGCAAGTAAGAGTTTCACTCCTTTCCAATTGATTTTGGAGTAATTTGCATTTGCTTTCAATTTCGTAAGATCGAAACTGTTTTCGGAGGCTATTGTAGCGGTGAATAAATTCGCCTTGAATATTCCTCGATAACGTTCAATTACCTCTGTGTTTATAAGATCATTCGATTTTTCCGGGTAAACATAGATTTTAGAATTCGTTTTGTCGTTCACGGGAAATTCGAGAACCGCTCCGAAAAGCGTGAATTCTGGTCCCCATTCATCTTTCAATTCTTGAGTAACCTGTTCCTGACGGGCTTTTCGTTCCTTAATTAACCAGGCGACTTGCTGTGTTGGGATTAACAAAAATAGAATGATGATCACCGAAATAATGATTCGTGCTGTGTAGGATTTCATGAATTTTTTGAAATCGGACATTTCTTGTTGTTTTTCTTGATTTGGTTCCATGATTATTTGTTTTGATATTTTGAGATTAATGATGCTGTTTGCTCATGAACCAATTGATTGTAGTCCACGTTAACCAGTTTAGGACAATTTCGTCCCCGTTTATATTCTTTGTAGAAAATGCTCCAATATTCGGGCATAATCAAAATGCAAACTCCAATGGCAATGATCTGCGGAAAAGAGTAGTAGCGCGTGCCAAAGAGAAAGAACTGCATGCTTGCTTCTCCCAATTCATTCATTGGAAAACCAAGAATGATGTGTTTGCAATCGTGACGCTCATAATTTTCTAAAAGTGTGAAGTTGTTTTTCGTAAGCTCTTCAGCCAATTCTTTCCCAAGCGTACCCGATGGAAATTGATGAAGTTGTTCATGACTGTACTGAAAGGTCTCTTTGTTGCGGATTTTGAAGATGAATTTGACCGCTGAAGTGTGTGTCAGCTTGTCTAACATTTGTGCTCTATACTTTCGAATTATCTTCATGTGTATTTATTTTGAAAGAACTTTGAATTTCAAAGTATTTGTATAAAAAAATATTACCTGCTTTGCTGGATCAATGCTTCCAGTGCGTTCAGGTGATTTGTAAAAGCCAGTTTTCCGGCTGCTGTGGCAGAGTAGGTAGTATTTGGTTTTTTACCAATGAACTGTTTGGTAATCAAAATGTAATCTTCTCCTTCAAGCGCTTTTATATGGCTCGCCAGATTTCCGTCGGTGACATCCAATAGCTCTTTCAGCCGGTTAAAATCAACCAGATCATTGACCATCAAAACCGACATAATTCCAAGTCGGATACGATGATCGAACGCTTTATTAATATGAGCTATTACAGCCTTCATTATTGTTTTCTTTCCAGCTTGAAATACATTACACTGCCGTAAATGATGTGGAATACACCAAATCCAAGTGCCCAAAAGTACAATCCAAATCCAACATACCAGCAGTTAATCAATCCAAGTGCGATAAATGCCATTCCCAGGTAGCGAATAGATTCCAATGTGTATTTGCTGGCTTGTAAGAGCGATAATCCGTAGAAAATAAGTGTAATTGGAGCAATTAACCCGTAATGTCCGTTTTGAAGCAATGAAATTCCGAAGGCAGCACCTGTTAATAGGGGAATGGAGAAATTAACCAGTAGCCGTTTACTTGCCGAGCTCCACAATTTTTCGCCTGTTTTTCTGGATTTTCCTTTAGAAAGAATGAAGGCGGTTAAAATGGAGAGAATAAGCACTGCTGCTGCAATTACGCAAATCAGTTTGAACTCGTTACTGTAAAGTGTAATATAAGGGTATCTACTTCTGTTGATTATACTATTTACGGCAATTGCTCCGGCTATAGCATAAACTCCGGCTAAAACACCAGATAAACCCGACAAGGAAAGAAAGCGCGTGCTCTTATCCATGATTGTGCGGATGTCGCGTAACTGATCGATATATTCGTTTGTCTCCATAAAAGAACTTTGAAATACAAAGTAAAATATTAAATCAATACAAAAATCACTTTTTTGAAAAAAAAAATCGAATCGTTAAAATCCTTGGTATTAAAGGGATGAATGAGTAACATTGATAAAGAAATTCGTTGTTGACCTATTGACATACCTTAAAATGAAACTTCAAATCCTCTTTTTTTGCCTTCTTTTTTCGCTTCATGGACTTGCTCAAACCAGTGATTCTATTCTTCCGGTTCGAAATCAGCAGGTGATTGATACCGTAATAAAATATGGCAGAATTATTTCCCCAACGTATGAAGATGGGGTTTGTACAGAGCTGGTTATTGGTGTTCTGTCGCACTTTTTTGAGCTGACAAAAGAAGACAAAATGAATGTGCGTATTGATCAGCCGAGAGAAAGTTTGGATGATGTTTACATAGCAATGGAAAACGGTTCGCCCGAACCTAAAGGTGTTTATAATGCTTTAATTGCGAATGGTAGAGGAGAACCAATAGACGATTGGACCAAAGTATTACCGGGCGATTTTGTTCAGTTTTGGTATAAAGATTCCTGGGGGCACTGTGGAATTGTAAGTTCCATAGATTTAGAAAATCGAAAAATGCATCTGCATTCGTCTTTTCCAACAACCGGCGGTTATGGAATTCAACCTTTCAAAATTCCGGATTATTGCTTTTTTGTGAGGCTTAAGTAGTTCAAAGAAATCAAAGAGATCAAAAGGATCAAATGGTCAATTCGAACTTTGATCTTCTTTTGAACCTATCTTGAACTTGGGTGTAAACCAGTTCAAATAATATTTATGAAAGCCCTCACTCTTGTTCTTTATTTGTTCGTAATTGCAAGTTTTCATGCGCAAACACCTTTAATTGCTCATAAAAGTCATTCAGGAAGTGAGGTAAGTTATTTTGTTGATCCGAATTCTAATTTTGGAATTTTCATAGAACCTACATACAGCTTGCCAGGAACTGCCAAAACTATGGATTGGTATTGGTTGAATGATTCAACCATGCTGAGAATGATTTATGAAAATGGAGAAGTCGTAGAGCAGGACACGATCATAAATAGAGACAGGGTAGAGCAGTATAAGTTTGAATTGGAAGATTACGCGTCACAATACGAAATTCACCGTAAACAAGATTCAATTAAGAAATCTGCAGATTCCATTTTCTTACGTCAGTTCCAGATTTCTCCAATCAATGAAGAGAATTTGGTTCCAATCATCGGAACACCAAAACAAAACGACAATAATCCTTCTTTTTTACTGGTGTTGTTTGCTGTTTCTGCAATTCTCATGGTTCTGGTGAGAATGGTGGTTCGTGATAGAAAAACGGTTATTTTTAAATGATATGAAGAATTGGTTAATTGCATTTTGCTCTTTGGCAGCAATATCTTTGAATGCTCAAACGGCCTTAATTGCGCATAAAAGTCATTCAGGAAGTGGAACTACTTTTTTTGTGGATCCAAATTCGAATTTTGGAAGAAAAGTGATGCCGGAGCTTGAAGAAATAGATGTAGAGTACAAGTACTCTAAAATCAACGATTCTTTGGTGCTGAGGGAGAAAAGTGCCAATAAGGTCTTGGTTTCTAAAGATACATTGAAGAAACCAACGAAGATGTCGTACAGACAATTCAAGAAATTTGACCAGGGAAAAATTGCGAAACATATTTATTCGTTTAATTCAAACGAGGCAAATGAAGAATTACTTTCACTGTCGGATCAAACCAATGAAAAAGGGCAATCACTGCTTCCTGTGGGCAAGTCAACAAACAAAGAAACGCCTTCTTTTTTGTTCGTTTTATTTTGTGTATCGGCAGTGTTGATGTTGTTAATCCGCATCATTTTCCGTGATAAAAAATCATTTATTTAATAGTCTTATGAAAGCGTTATTCATCATATTCTGTTTTTCCGCGACATTCCTATCGAATGCTCAAACAGCGTTAATTGCTCACAAAAGTCACTCTGGAAGCGAAGGCACTTTTTTTATAGATCCGAATTCCAATTTTGGTGAAATGGCATTTCCTGACGATTATAGAATTGAGTATTACACGATATTGAATGATTCAGTTATTCTGAGAATTGTTAGTAATGGTTACACAGCGCTTACAGTCGATACCTTAAGAAATGATCAGCGTGAATCTCTTGAAGCCTTTCAAATTGAGGATCAGCGAAAACTCAGAATTGAGGATTCTATTCGCTTAATTACGGATACTATAACGGTTGAAGGAATGAATCTTATTCGATACCGATTGGAGCAAAAGAACAGTGCACCTATAATAAGTAATCCGGGAGCTAAAAATCCACCTTCGTTTTTATTGGTTTTATTCTGTGTTTCAGCGGTGTTAATGTTGTTGGTTCGATTGGTTGTTCGTGAAAGAAAGCCATCAATGCTATAATTCTCACGTTTGATGTTGAACCGATTACGTATTATTGGAATAGGAAGCTGTGTTTTTTGGATGCTGCTTCTTCCTTTTGATTATCATTTATTCGATTGGTTTTTCAAAGCAGTTCAATTTCCCGTTTTTTCTGCACTTCACTTTTTAGATAGAAACCTTCTGTTTGAAACAGACACTTTCGGAACTTATCTTCTGATTGTTTTTGCTTTGTTTCTTGGAGCGGTATTCACGCCCATTACCGACTGGATACTGAAAAGGTTCGAACTTTCTCCACTTCAGGTTTTAAAAACGGTTCTCGGTGGTATACTTTTCTTTTTTCTCTTTCTCTACGGATGGAATAAGGTAGTGAAACTGCAATTCTATCAGCCCGAGCCTAATATTCTTTACACGCCATTCGGACAACTTTCAAAAGACATTGCGTATTGGTCGCTTGTTGGAAGTTCTTATTCCTACACAGTAATTCTAGGCTATGTAGAAATGATTGTAGCATTTCTATTACTTTTCAAACGAACGCAGTTTTTAGCTTCTATTTTGTGTGTTGGAGTTTTTGCCCAAGTGGTTTTAGTGAATTTCTCCTTCGATATTTCGGTGAAACTGCTTAGTTTCTCTTTATTAGCATTCAGTATGTTCTATTCCTGTTGTTTTACGACTCAGTGGAAGAATGTGTTCGGATTTCCAACGTTGGTGATTCTAAAAAAAGATTCAAGAATAAAACGAATTGTAAAGTTGGTATTTGTTTTTGCAATTGTGTTGGAGGTTTGCCTGCCAAATATTCTGGGGAAAAGCTTCAACGATGATAATACAAAGCGATTACCGCATCACGGGGCTTATGAGGTTAAACATTCAGCGAATTATAAGCGGGTATTTATTCACCGTCAACATTATCTGATTCTGGAAACGCAAGATGGAAGATTCCATGACCTGCCGATTGACGTTTCGGATAAAACGCTTTATGTAACCAGAAACCGGGAATTTATTTGCAGTTGGAATAGCGGTTCACCTAAATTGATCCATCTTCAGGATACTTTTGTGTTGAAAGCAATTCCTTACAAAGATTTACCGCTGTTAAAAAGTGATTTTCACTGGACGTCAGATCAATTTCATTAATTCTTCGGAACGCTATATTTTATCTGCATTCCACGAATGAAATTTCTTAGGAATTGATCTTTACAATGTCTGAAATTGTGGTGTTTTGGATCGCGGAAGAAAGAACCTAGTTCGGCTTTTCCAATGCGCATATCTGCCAATGCCATGATTGCAATAATATCTTCGTCTTTCAAATTCAACGCAATTCTCAGTTTTCTGAAGATCATATTGTTGTTCATGGAAGATTCAATTTCTGGAATCTTACCGTCTTTTAAACCTCTTCTTTCAGCAATGAATGCATTTAACAACGCAGCCAAAGCTTCATCCGGCATTTCCTGAAAGCCGTCATACTGTTCTTGCTTCATCCATGCAAAAATGGTTGGTGGTGGAACGTTGTAGTCCATTGAAGAAAAAAGTTCTCCAATTTTTTCCTCGTCCCATTGAAACGTTTTTCGAAGCTTGTAAAAGATGAAGTTGTTATCCATGGGGCAAAGGTACTCAAAGAAAATTCGAATGATATACTAACCGCAGAGAAAAAGAGAACGCAGAGTGTTTGATTCTCTGCGTTCTTCTTCTCTTTGCGGTTTATTTGTACCGTATCTTTTTGTTGAATTGTATCTATTCAGCGCTTTCTTTTCTTTTTGCCAGTTCAGCATCAAAGAGTACAATTTGTTTCTCTAATTCTGCTAATTCAGCTTTTGTTTTTTCAATTTTCTCTGGTTTCCAAATGCTCGACTTTGTTTTCAAACCAACCTTACGATTGGTGATCTTCGAGTTATAGTCGAGTTTTAATTTTTTAATGTTCATTACAGAGAGTTGCGCCAATTCTTCAGCAGTATATAACTTCAAAGCTTCTTCTTCCTCACCATTGATTCGTGGATTATTCGAAACTTTCTCTTCCGTTTTTACTTCCGTATTTGGTTTTTCTGAAGAACCAGTATTGGAGTTACCACCTGTATTTGTTTGGTTCTTGTCCTGAGCTTTTTCTGTAGTAGATGTTTGGTTGCTGAGTGTAGTCGAAACACCATAAGCTTTTCCTGCTTTTTGTGCCTCTTTCAATGAATCCTGCTCCGCTTTTAAAGCTTCTTCTCGCTGTTCTAGAGGAAATTTCTCTGCTTTATTCAATTGCTGATTTCCTTTTGCAATCATCAGATTTGTTTTCTCCAATTTCAACTCTGTTAAGCCTTTTTCAATTTCAAGATCTCTGATCTCGTAAGCAAGTTCGTTGTACTCTTTAGATCCAGCCTCCGTTTTTGATTGTTCAATTCTCTTTTTCTGAGCTTTTACATCCAGGTTTGCAATTTTATTCTCGTGCATTGCTTTGCTGTTCTGTAAACCTTCCGCTTGCGTTTTTCCAGATTCCCAGTCAGCGTTCCACTGATCTTGCTTTGCTTTTTGTTCTGCTCTTTTGGCTTCCTGTTCCTTTTCCCATTCATCCATGTCATCTTTTTGCTCCTGACTGGCAGATGTTCCTGAAGACGAGCTCCCTGAACCCGAACCTGAAGATGCTGATGAAGAAGAGGATGAACTTCCTCCACAATCGTTTAGGGTTAATCCCCATGCGGCTTCCATCATTCCACCCATTCCTGTGTCTTCAACCAGGGGAAGAAAATCAAATTTTGTATTTCCGCTTTCGTCAATTCCGATGTAACCCTTAACGTCCCATTTCTTTTCACCATTAGCGGTTTTCTTATATCCGTAAGCGTCAACTCCGTTGTAAGCTAATCTGCAATATCCAAAGTCGGCTTTTCCGTTTTCATCGGTTTTTGCGTTTGCAATAGTCACATCGCCTTGTTTGATCGTAACATCCCAATAACAAAGCGGATTTCCTTTATAAGTAAAAGTAATGGCTACCTTTTTCGAATCTTGTGCAAATGAAAAGGCAGCAATGAATAGTACCGTACAAGTAAGTAAAAGTGTTTTCATGTTCATTTTAATTTGTCGATTGGCGTTTGCAAGTTTCCTGCCAAAGTTATTCTTTGATCAGTTTTCCATTTGTAACTCGTTGATTGTCTTTGTTTACGAATGAATATAGATATATTCCACTTTTTAGATCAGAGATGTTTACAACAGCGTAATTTTCAATTTCCAACGTTAAAACCACTTTTCCTTGTGTGTCCATAACCGTTAATGTTCCTGAAGCTTTGTTTTCAAATTGGACTGTAAACTCAGAATTCGTTGGATTTGGATAGATCGTCATGGTGTTTTTAGTATTTTCATCAATTCCTGAATAGAAATCAACACAACTAAGACTATCATCTGCATCGTTAGCCGATTGATTGATCAAAAGATCCATTATTGAAGCATTTGTGATGGCTGTAAATGTCATGCTCTGGTCAGAAAGTACAGTTGTAGTTGCAACACTTATTTCCTCTCCCCAAGAACAATTAGTAATGGTTAGTAATGAATCCGTTCGAACAATGTTTCCGTGTGGAACAGCAAACCATGAAGTTGATTTAATCCCATAAATTGGTCCGTAAGCGTTAACGTATGCACCCTTGTGCTCACGTGAAGTAACATCCGTGACCAATCCCATATATGAAATTCTGTTTATGGTAGGCCATCCAATACTAAGCAGATCCAGCCTTGAATCGAAGCCGGTATTGGAAGAAATAACATATGACGAATCTTTAATATGTGCCATATCAATGTCTTCAAAAGCATTACCTGTCCCATCAGTTTCCTGAACATTGGTGAAGGATCCACCAGGAAGAAGAGAAACAATTCCAATCTTATTTGAATTTGAATAAGAAGCTATTCGAATAGTATTGTTGTCCAATCCTAGATCATAGAACTTGTAGTTTGGATGTGTATTGTTCCAAAGTAGCATTCCCATGTTGTCGGTTGCGAATACCAAACCTTGTGGAGTTCCACCATTGTCTGCAGTACTTCCTGAAAAAACAATGGTATTCGAATCGTACTCCATGATATCTTCGACTTTAAAGCGAAGCCCACTGTTTTTGTAAGAATTTACTTGAAGCGTAGTTCCATCAGTATCCAATTCTGCGATGACCATTTCGCCACTTTGTTCGTCTGATCCAGCGATCCAATAACTGTTTTCAGAAGATTCCATGACCGCATTACAACTGAAAAACATTGGTGCTTGCGGATAAACTCCTTTGGACCAAATTACTGTTCCGGAACTGCTCAGTTTTGCAACAATTCCAACGTTTACCCCAAAATTCTGAAGCATTGCAGTTCCTACTGCCAAATAATTTCCGTCAGACAACGGTTCCACATCGTGAAACTCAAAATTGTTGAAAGGCTGTCCGTCAATAACGTATTGAGAAGCACTCAGAACATTTCCCAAACTGTCCAATAACGAAAATGCGGCATTGTTGAAGTTGGTTGTTCCCACCTGAGCCAAATTGGCATTCGCATCAACGTTTACAGCAAAAGGTTTGTAACCATCTGTATTGTAAATCACTTTTGAATACAACGAATCTTGAGCTTGAGAAATAGAAGCGGTAAGAATGGAAAGGAGTAGTAATTTTTTCATGTGTCGTAAAATTGAGTCATAAACTTAATTGAA
>CAMLHZ010000016.1 GCA_946480085.1 uncultured Flavobacteriales bacterium | reverse complement strand
TAATGCAACACTTTCGAAAAAACCATGTAAGGCATGTTTCGAAGCACTGTAAGCGGAACGAAGATAAAATCCAAACTTTCCTGCAATACTTGAAATAGCGATTATATGTCCGGTTTTACGCACCTGCATGAAAGGTAAAACAGCCTTTGTTAGGGCTACAGTTCCAAAATAATTGATTTCCATTATTCGGCGATCCACTTCTAAGCTCGTTTCCCAAGCTTCAGCGCGCTGGCTTATTCCGCCGCAATGGTAAACAAAGTCGATTTGCCCCAAAGCGTCAATTACCTGTTTTACATTTTCATGAATTGCTGAAGTATCTTCAAGATCCAAAGGAAGAACCAAGTGTTGATTTGAATTAGGTAATTGTGATTTCAGTGCGATCAATTTCTCTTCACTACGCGCAGAAAGAACGATAATCATTCCTTTTGCTGATAACTGTTTGCACAACTCTTCTCCAATGCCGGAAGAAGCCCCTGTAATCCAAGCCACTTGTTTCATCCTACAAAGATGGTAAGCAAAATTGAATATGAAGAAAATAGTAAGCAAAAAAAAAAGATCCGCCGCAGCGAATCTTTCTATTATAAATCTGTTGGTAATGTTGCTTGTTTGTAAGCCTTTTGTTTCGGCTTTAACTTATCGATGAAAACAATCTTCATCTTTTCTCCATCTACAGTCATAATCAGTTCGGAAATTCCGTTCGATACTGTTGGAGCTGTTTTCTTTGTATTCGTAAATTTCTTTTCCATCAATTCGTAAACACCATCTTCATACATTAAAAAGATATCTACGATAGTTCCATTTTCAACACGTGCTTTACCCGACAAACATTCTGTACCGTCTGCTCTGAAAAAACAAACAATGACGTTTTTATGCATTTCATCGGCTACTGTGTAAGAGCCGCGTTTTAAGAAGGCTTCTTCTAGGACTTTGTAGCAATCGCCCGATTGAGCAAATAAGGATGATGAGAATAAAAAGCTAATAGCAATAAATAAAAAGTTCCTCATAGTTTTAGTCGTGTTATGGAGTTAAAAACTCCGAGTTTCAAATATATGCAATTTATTATACATGACGTTGTGCTCAGAATTATTTATTTTTGGGCGTAAACAGTCATTTTCCCGAGCATGAATCAAATTGCAGACCATTTTAGAGAGGCGCTTGAAATTTTGCAAAAATTTAACACAGAATCTAGCTTTCAGCGCATTTCAGCTGCAGGTACTCTCATGACCGAAGCCATTTCCAAAGGAAATAAAATTATTTCGTGCGGTAACGGCGGATCTATGTGTGACGCAATGCATTTTGCCGAGGAACTTACAGGAAGGTATAGAAACGATCGCCCGGGAATTCCAGCCTTAAGCATTAGTGACCCATCTCACATCAGTTGTGTTGGAAACGATTATGGTTTTGATTTCATCTTTTCACGATACATAGAAAGCGTTGGTAATTCAGGTGATGTTTTATTAGCAATATCCACTTCCGGGAATTCAAAGAATGTTATTAATGCCATTCATGCCGCTAAGAAAAAAGGAATGATGGTGGTTGGATTAACTGGTAAAGACGGAGGACAAATGGCCACACTCTGTGATGTTGAGATTCGTGCTCCACATTCTGAATATGCCGACAGAGCTCAAGAAATACATATCAAAGTAATTCATTCACTGATCGATTATATTGAACGCAACCTGAATCAATAATGCGTTTTTTTAAATCAAAATCTGCAATTCTTTCCCTCTGTGTTTTTCTTTGTTTTTCGTTTTATTACTCGAAACAAATAAAGAAAGTAACTGAACTTGAAACAACATGTGTTTGCGCATATGACGGTTTTGGGTACTACATGTATCTTCCCTTTTTCATGGAACATGGTCATTTAAAAATGACACAAAAATGGGCTCAGAGCAAACAGGATGAATATTGCGGAGGAACATACGCTTATCAAATTGTTAAAACGGAAAAAGGCGAAATCGATGTTTATCATATGGGACAAGCATTTGTTGAGGCTCCAGCCTTTTTGGTCGGACACGTTTTTGCAAAAGCTCTTGAATACAAAGCGGATGGCTTCTCGAAACCCTATCACATTGCATTTTTACTCAATTCACTGCTATTCATAGGTCTGGGAATTTATTTCTTCAGAAAATTGATGCTCCTGTTTTTCAAAGAAAATGTAACATCTATTCTAATTCTTCTGTGTTTTTCCGGAACCAATTATTGGATTATGGCAACACTTTCTCCGACAATGACACATCACTACTTGTTTGCTGTTATTGCCGGATTTGCATACTTCTTCTTTAAATCTGTGAAGGGTTTCAAGATCAATAAAAGAGCTTTTATTATCTCATGTATTTTCTTCGGATTAGCAGTAGTTATCCGACCAACGAATGCGATGTTGGGCATCGTTCCTGGTCTTGTGCTTTTGCAACGTTTAGGTTTTTCAAAAGAATTTTGGCGTCTGATTATCCTTTTTCCAATCGCTGCATTTGTCTGGAATATTCCTCAGATCTACTATTGGAAAACTGCAGGCGACAGCTGGATCATAACCAACCTTCACACTGAAGATCTGACACTTTTTGATCCGTATACCTGGAAATTCTTATTCAGTTATAGAAAGGGATGGCTGCTTTACACTCCGCTGTTTTTATTATTGATTCCAACGCTTATCTATTTATTCAGAAAAAACCGGAAATATTTCTATGTTTTCGGTGCACTGATTTTTGTGGTTATATGGGTAGTTTCATCATGGGAATGCTGGTGGTACTCAGACTCTCTAGGTCAACGACCAATGGTTGATGTCTATTCACTTTTATTCATTCCAATAGGCTTGTTCCTTGTTTCATTAAGAAGTCAATTCACGAAAGTTATAGTCGGGGTATTCGCCTTCTTCTGCGTTATGTTGAATATTTTTCAGTCTTACCAAATGACAGAGGGAATTATGCATACGTATCTGATGTCGAAAGAACAATATTGGCACATTTGGGGGAAAACGAGTCGTGAAGAAGTAACCGATTACCGTTTATTGATAACACGTGCAGACACACTTTGGCCTCAACGTATTGAATTTGCAAAGGATCCGCATTTAACTCTAAAAAGCAGCGAATGGCTGAAAATGAAAAACATTGATGTTCAACCAAACTCAACTGTTGATATCAAACATTTGCCATTCAGCGATTTTGAAACTGATGAAGTGCTTTTGACCGTGAACATGAGTTTGATCAGCTCAGACACTGCCCAAGTTCCGCTTTTACTCTTGCAAGCGGCTGGAAAACATAACTGCTACAGTTGGGATGTGGTTGAAATGCGCGTTCATCAAGCAGACACGCTGGTTCACATTCAAAAATCGTTCAATATTCCTGACGTACGTCATGCAAAAGATTATCTTCAGGTTTACATAACCAATCCAACAACCGCAAAGGTGAAAGTGGAAGAATTAAAAATTACAGCTACACAACTTATTCGCAAATAAACTATGGGATCATTAGCAGACATCTTTGAATCAGGAGAAAGATCAAGACAAATTGGTCATTTTAAGAATCTCGTTCTATTAGCACGAATTGATGGAGAAGTATCGCATCTGGAACAGCAGTTATTAAACAGAATTGCGAGAAGAATATCGCTTACTGATGAGCAGGTAAAGGAAATTTGTGATAACCCTGATAACTACCCGAATTTACCACCAGCAAGTCGTGAAGAACGATACGAACGATTCATTCAACTTATTCAGCTGATTGTAGCCGATGGCCGCGTGGATAACAATGAAGTGAAGCTTGTGAAATCACTTGGTGTTGCACTTGGGTTTACTCCAACAAAAATTGAGGAGAAGTTCCCTATTATATTGGAGCACTTAAGAAAGGGAATGACTCGTGAGTCGGTTCTGGAAGCGGTAATGAGTTAATTATTTTCTTTCTTCTTGCGCTTCAGATGTTCATCGATTTTTTTGGTGACCAACTGAAACAATTGTTTTGCATCCTGCTCTTCCAATTTTCTCCCAAAGCGAATTCGCTTACCGAAATGTTCAAATTCAATTCGCTCACCACCTCTGATCCATGGTGAATTTTCCCATGCGGTTTGAAGTGAATTTTTCTCAGGAGTAAATACACTTATTTTAGAAATATTCTCAAGGAAAAATTCTTTTGCTCTACCGTACTTACCAATTGACGGTTTTAGGGTCAATGCAATCTTGTCGATCTTGATGTATTCTCTTCCCCAGTTCAGCCAAAGGAACATTCTACCTACTCTGGTGAAATAATAAACCCAGAAAACAAGAAAAACCCCGATGATAATTTGTTCCTGTTGAAGCGTAGAAAGTTGTTTTGCATTAAGACCAGTTTTACCAAGTGATTCGATCAAATACCAAATCATATATCCACCAACGGCTCCCCACATAAACACCCAAGCGCCAATTAATCCCTTAAAAATCCCGGGGGTATCCGGAGTAATGATAATTGTTGTTTTTGCTTCGTGATCTACAAAACTAATTCGACGGCCTATCCATTTCATGGCACAAAAATACAGAAATAAAAAAGGCGTCAATCTCTTGACGCCTTCCTTTTATAAAATTCGATTACTGAACAATTAATGTTCTGCGAGCCAAGACTCCGTTAACATTCAATTCAACAACGTAAGCACCTTTCGCCAAACCTACAGTTGATACATCGATAGTTGATGCACCAGATAAGTTTCCGTAGTTTCTCGTTGTCAAAGTTGCTCCGCTCATATCTTTCAAACTCAAAATAACATTTGCTTCACTTTGAAGATTCAACGTTACCGTTGTGTATGTAGTTGAAGGATTTGGATAAACTTTAAGCATTGCATCCAGTTGGTTTTCCTCGTCAATTGAAGTTACCATATCTACACCATCAACAAATCCGTTTGATACGGCTTCAGCAATAGTTGCTCTACCAGCATTGTCAATTGTTCCATTTGGCGCGATCAACATACCAACGATGTGAATTTCATTCTCATCCCATGTTGCAGGCAATGTAAATGTTGCGTTCACTGTGTGCGTTTCTCCTGAATTCACTGTTGCCGGGAAACTACCTGCAAATCCACCGAATGAAGGCTCAATAACACGAGCTACGTGATCATAAACCATTGATGCTGCCGGAACAGAACTTGGTAATGATTCATATCCACCCATTGCTCCATTAGCTCCACCAGCGTAATAATTTGTTTGATTGTAAGTAGAACCAGTTCCTGTTACAGCGTCTTCAATCAACACGATTGCCAATTTGTAGTTGCTATTTGCCGCAGCTTGGAAATCTGCGCTTACAGAAACTTCCAAAGTTCTTGTACCAGCATCCCAATTTGCTCCATTTTCAATGAAAGCCGTTGGTGCAACTGTAATTCTATTCAAGATTTCAGCCTCCATTACAGAAGGATCCATATCATTTCCACGATCAACCAAAGCACTTGGATATCCTGAAATCAACGTTGCCATTCCAGCATCGTAATCAGTAACGGTCATTGGATCTCCGTTGTGAACTGCAATTCCAGTCCAGTATTGAGAATATTTTTGGGTCATTGCGTCCATGAAAACAGCACCACGTGGACACCATCCACACCAAGTACCTGTTCCTTCTTCGCTGATAACCATTTTCCCTAATGCAGGAACAATTGGATCTATCGTATTTGTCGTCGCATCATCTGCCGCATCACCATCTGAAGCTCCGCCATTAACAGCGCTGATTGTCGCAACCATATCGTTTGATCCAGCAACCAACGTCATAGTTCCTGTCATTGTGATTGTAGTTTCAGCCAACGAAGCCAGGTTCAAACTTGTTAAGTTTTGTGTGATGTTATTTCCATTGTAATCAACATCAATTGTTGCTGTGTTGATTGTTGTAGAACCTAAATTTCTGATTTTCACTTTAGGGTTAACCACTGTTCCAGCAATTGCACCAGCATCAAAACTCACAAAAGTTGCAGCTCCATTAAGAGAAGGCAAAACGTAAGGAGTTACCGTGTATTCAAAATCATCCATGTAGTAACCACAGCTGTACGGAGCGTTTTGGTCAGTTGGATAAATATCAATTGATGCAATCTGATTCACTGGATTAGCGAAGCTACCCACTGAAACGTTGTCAATAAACACTTCCCAAACATTTGAATTGAAGTTGATATCCATTCTGAAATTGAACCAGTTCCCTTGTGTATAAGAAGCTGTAAAGTTCAACCCATCCTGATTATTGATAATCAAATCTCCATTATCAGCAAAGAAACAATCCATTGCCCACGTTTGACCAATAGTTGCTGTTTTTTGGAAATTAAAGTATCCGGCTTTACCAGATTCTACCAACATATTCCATTCGATAGAAAACTGACCAGTATTCATTACTCCAAAATTCTTTACAAGATCTGTTGGACCACCAGCCTGAACTGAAGTGGCGAAATAAACTGAATTATTTCCAGAAACTGAGTTTGCATTAGAGACAAGAACATCTTCAGTTCCACCCGGAGCATTACTCCAAGTTGTCCAAGCCCCCCCACTTTGAGCTGCCATTGCAGAACCTGCGGTATAGGAATCGAAATTATCCGAAAAAGTTTGCGCATAAGTTCCTCCAATAGAGAACAATGCAGCCATGAGTACAATTTTTTTCATACGTATTGATAGTTTGAAACTAAGTTAAGCCAATTTCAAACGTTACTACTCAAAAAAATGGTTGCATTGTTGTCTAATCTTGCAATCTTAACTATTCAAAATAAGAAAAAGTTTGCTTGCCTGTAAGTTTTTTCAATGACTCTAAAATGAGACGGATGGTGTTTTCCACATCTTCCTTTCTACACATTTCAACGGTTGTATGCATATAGCGCAAAGGCAATGAAATCAAGGCACTTGCCACTCCCGAATTTGAATACGCGAATGCATCAGTATCCGTTCCGGTTGCACGTGAAGCAGCTGCACGTTGGAAAGGAATCTTATTTTTTTCTGCAGCGGAGATAATATGTTTCAAAAGATTGTTTTGGACAGCTGGTCCAACCGTTAAAACAGGTCCAAGTCCACTCGACAAATCACCTTGTTCCACCTTATTTATCATTGGTGTCTGGGTATCGTGACAAACATCCGTTACGATAGCAACATTCGGCTTAATACGGTTGGCAACCATTTCAGCTCCTCGTAAACCAACCTCTTCCTGAACAGCGTTCACTATATACAATCCGAACGGAAGCTTTACCTTTTCTTCGGAAAGTAAACGTGCAACTTCAGCAATCATAAATCCACCGGCTCTATTGTCAAGCGCTCTACCGATGTATCGGTTTTCATTTAAGATCATGAATTCATCTTCATAGGTAATTACACAACCAACATGAATCCCCAGTTTTTCTACTTCCTCTTTTGAGGAACACCCCGCATCCAAACAAATGTTTTTCATGCTTGGCGCCTCTTCCTTTTCGTGTCGGGTATGAATTGCCGGCCAACCAAAAACAGCTTTGACAATTCCTTTATCGGTATGAATATTTACGCGTTTTGAAGGCGCAATCTGATGATCGCTCCCTCCATTTCTTCGAACGTATATAAATCCATCTTTGGTGATGTAATGAACAAACCACGAAATTTCATCTGCGTGCGCTTCAATTACCACCTTATACTCCGCTTTTGGATTAATGATCGCAATGGCAGTTCCATAAGTATCTGTTTCGATAGTATCTACGTATGGCTTAATGTAATCCATCCATAGTTTCTGACCTTCATACTCAAATCCTGTTGGAGATGCGTTGTTCAAATACTTTTCTAAAAACTGTTCGCTTTTCTTTGTAATCACTTTCTTAGTCATGCTGAATTCTATTTGTTTTATTTGGTCGACAATATCTAACTAAAATTAAAATCTTTTGTTCAAGTATTGAGCTATATGAACCGAAATTCATTTTTAATTCCAGAATTCAACAACTTTTAGAAATCATAAAATTGGGAAAACGTATAGTATAGTCAGTTGAATATACCTTTCAGTATTTTGACAGTTTTTCAGTCATTCGGTTAGAAAAAAGAACAATATGTTTGTTTAGAAACTAAAATGCCACGCCATGAAAACACTATTCGAAAAACAGGGTTGGAAGCACATTCTCTTTGCTATCTGTTTAACCTCACTTCAACTCAACACTTCATTTGGACAAGCTAGAAATGAAGCAGCGAATTCAAAATCTCACGAAGGATTTCTGGAAAATAAGTGTCAATTTACCGATATGGCAGGCAAACCAGTTCCAAATGTACTTTTCAAAGCACAATTTGGTGGTATAAACGTATGGATCACTACATCTGGAATCACTTACCAAACATTTCAGATTGAAGATCCTGAAAACCTGGATTCTATTCATGCGATACAAAAAAAACTGCTTAAATGGGAACGAATAGATCTTACACTTAATGGAGCACATATCTCCAAATCGAAGATAATCACTGAAAAACCAATGGCTGGAAGTTCCAACTTTTTTCTCCCGCATTGTCCACAGGGAATTCAGGATGTAAAGCGCTACGAAACTATAATCATCACAGACATTTATCCGGGAATAGACTGGAAAATATATTACAAAAATTCATCCATCAAATACGATTTCATTGTTCATCCTGAGGCTGATTATCATCAAATAAAACTTCTCTATTTGTCCAAAAACAAAATTTCTATATCAGATAATGGGAATCTACACTTTGCTACCTCAAATGGAGATTTTGAAGAGAAATCGCCTATCAGTTTCTTTAAAAAGAAGCAAATAAAAACTGCATTCATTCAGGATGCACAAATGGCTATAACCAAAAACGGAGAATCGGGATTTGAGACCTCGCTCCACTTTCAAGTGGATGAAACAAAGATAGACAAGAGCGCGGACTTAATTATTGATCCCGACTTGGTTTGGGGGACTTATGTAGGCAGCAGCTATCATGATGGAATAACGTCTGTAGAGGCAACACCAACAAACGAGGTAATCATGACAGGTCACGCCAATTCATACGACTTTCCTTTTGTTGACCCAGGAAACGGAGCATATTTTCAGGATCAATTGACTGGTGATTTTTACGATGTTTTTATCATGAAATTTTCCGCTGCGGAAGAGTTGATTTGGTCGACCTATATTGGCGGAAACGACGGTGAAATGGAAAAAAGCATGATCTTCGATCATTCAGGAAATATTTATATTACAGGAGAAACCACTTCTACTGTTTTCCCGACATATTCTATTGATGGGAATGCTTATTTACAACCATATTTTGCCGGTGGATTTTCTGACCTTTTCATTGTAAAATTCTCTGGATCCGGACAATTGCTTTGGTCAACCCTTTATGGTGGAGAAAACGACGATTGTGCCAATGCACTCGCAATTGACAGCCATGACAACATTTTTGTGGGAGGTTATTCACAGTCGATTGCATTTCCGACTCAAGCATTGGCCAGTGGTGGATTCATCGAATATGATCAAATTGCGTTCGGTGATATGATTATTTTAAAATTCTCAAACACAGGAGAACGATTATGGGCAACTTACTATGGCGGAAATCTGGGTGAAACGGTAAACGATATGGTTTGTAATAGTGATGACCATTTACTGGTAATCGGTCATTCATCTTCAACCAATTTCCCTACACAAACTTTGCCTGGAGCACTTAATGAAAGCTTTCAAAACGGCGACTACAACAGTTATATTCTCCGTTTTGACGAAAATGGAAACAGAGTTTGGTCTACCATTCTTGGCGGCTGGTTTAACGATGAGGCTTATTCTATAATTCTAGATGATAATGACAATTTCTACATAACAGGAATTACAGATTCGCCAAATTTTCCATTACTGAACCCAGGGAACGGAGCTTATTTTCAAGACCACTTAGCTGGTTGGTCGGATGTTTTTATTTCGAAATTCAACCCTAATGGAAAGCTACTTTCGTCCACTTTTTTTGGTGGGTCAAAAATGGAAGGAATGATGTTTTTTCATCCTTACAGATCTTATGACAAATTAGATATCGATGATTGTGGTAATCTTACTGTTGCTTTTGAAACGGCATCGAATAATGTTCCAGTAAAAAAGGTAGACAATCACAGTTATTTCGACAATACATTCAGTTCTTACGAAGATGTTTTTATTGCACGCTTCTGTCCTTCTGGAGAACTTTTATGGGGAACTTATTTAGGCGGAAATTCTTTCGATGCTCATCCAAGTGTTGAGATTGACAGATCAGGAAACCTTTATGTAACTTGTTACAGTGCAGCCTATAGTATAAGTACCGCATCACCATCCTATCCACTTAAAGATCCAGGTGGAAATTCTTTTTTCTCAGTTGGAGAACTTGAAACTTCAACTTCGCTTATCACCAAATTCAATAACAATACAGGACATCTTATTGTTGACACCATTTACACTGCTGATTGTGAAGATACTGGTGGAGTAAAAATCAAGGTACGCGGGCTTTGTTTGCCATTAAATTATATTTGGAGTAACGGAACAGAAACGCTAAACACAACAACGCTATCCAATACAATTACAGGATTAGAAGCAGGAACTTACACTGTAGTGGTAGAAGGAGTTTGCGGAATGCTTACGGAAACAATCGAAGTTCCCTATTTCTGTATTCCCGAGCCAGAAGCTCCAGCTGAAAAATTGGAATTCCCAAATGTATTGACTCCAAATGATGACAATGTAAATGATTTGTTTCTTCCAATAATTGCCAGTGGACTTTCAGAATATGAACTTGTCATTACCAATCGTTGGGGCGAAGTAGTATTTGTTACAGACGACTTGAATTTCGGATGGAATGGAAAAAACAATGACAAAATATGTTCAGAAGGCGTTTATTTTTGGAAGTCGAATTACAAAACCATTTCGGGAGTTGAAGCAACTGTTTCAGGGAATGTTACGCTGATAAAATAGATTATCGGATCAAGGTAATATTTCCTTTGATGATTGCTTTTTCACCGCCATAACAATCGGCTTCAAGGTAATAATCATAAGTGTCCGGGTCGATCAGCTTCCCTCTGAACGTTCCATCCCAACCAATGTTCATATCAGTAGTTTCAAAAACCATTTCTCCCCAGCGATCAAATACGCGGAACAAGACTTTCGATGCAATGGCACTTCGAACATAAAGCACTTCATTCTCACCGTCACCGTTAGGCGAGAAAGCATTCGGAACATACACAAACGTTCTGTCGCATAAAACAGAAAGTACTTTTACCTGAACTGAAGAGGTTTGTGAACAGAATGGATTTGATGCAGTAACTGAATAAGTTGTTGTTTCATCGACTGTTGCAATTGGATTCTGAAGTGTTGAATTATTTAATCCGGTTGTTGGCGACCATTGATAGGTCAATCCGGACGGAGTAGCATTTAATTGCGTGGTTTCACCAGGAACCACTACTTCTGGAGTTGCAGTTGCAACAACTGTTCCGCCTAGAGAACCAACTGAAACGAGAATAGAATCTGTAGCCTCACAACCGTTTGAAGCTGTTGCTGTACAATAGATCCAAGTAGTGGTGGTTGGATGTGCTGAAACCACATTGTCTTGAGGAGTTGTTGTCAACACATTCAGAGGAGACCAAACGTAATCAAAGGTTAAACCTGACACCTGAATTGCTGCTGTTAGCGTTCCGGAATTTCCCAAACACAGGGTATCAGGACCGTTTATGGTCAAATCACCCGACACAATACTGACGGTGACGCTGTCAATTTTACTACAGGCTCCATTCGAAACCTCGACATAATACGTTGTTGTTTGATCTGGCGTAATCGTTAACGTAGAATCTGAAACATCAATATTCAGCGTATCTGAAAACTGAATATCAGAAGACCAGACAAAACTTGTTGCTGTTCCATCAGAATCAGCTGTAAATACCATTGGAGCTGGTGTACACGTTAATGTGTCGTTAGAAACAGAAAGCTGAATTGGAGGTAAAACATTGATTGTTATCGTGGCTGTATCTGTTAATAAGCAAATACTATCTGTAACATAAAGATTGATGACATAAGTCCCCGGATCCGTATAAGTAACTATCGGACTATAAACTGTGGAGGTGTCGCCATTGCCAAAAACCCAATAATAAGCATCTGAAGGCGGTGAAGTATTTTGCAATTGAACAGTGAAATCAGCGCATCCAAGTAGATCATCCGTAGTAAATTCGGCTTCGGGCAATAATTCAAAATCGAATTTAAAGACCAAATTATTACAATTCGTACTTAGGTTATTATTCGACCAAGCATTAGTTGTAGTTGGAAAATCACTATGAGCACCACATCCACCACAAACACTTTGATACACCACTCCACTTTTATCGAAGCGTGAAGTTCCTCCATCCACATGTTCTTGCGCCTGATTTCCTCCAAGATAACTTCCATAAAGTAATCCGTCAAAATCTTTATCAATCACTGTTAGGTAGAAATCAAATCCATTTGGTGGTGTCGATTGGAAAGCGTTGGACGAAATTGGCATTCCTGAGAGTGGGCTTGCTTGTAACAAGTTTGCTCCCCAACCAGAAACGTACATGTTTCCACAAATATCGACCAGAAATGCAGCTGGAGAAATATTGAAATTCCCATTCCCGTTCCCAAAAACCAACGAATTGGTAAAACTCGAAAGTGTTGGATCCAATTTTGAAATGTATTGACCGCTATTCGGATTACTTGTTGCGTTGATCGTCGGATAAACTCCTCCTGTTGATTGCCCTAGAACAAACACATCATCATTTCTATTGATCTCAACAAAGAAAGTTTGATCATAATTCGATGTTCCTAAATAGGTAGCTTGCGTCAATGTTTGTCCATTTGGAGTCAATTTCGCTACAAACCCATCGGATTTCCCTCCCATGTAATTGGGGTTCACTCCACCGGTTGTTCCGGGTAAATTGTTACTACTAGTTCCTCCTGCAAAAACGATGTTATAAGAGGAGTCTATTTTCACAGAATAGCAAGCATCGTTGTTCGTCCCACCGTAAAAACTCGACCACAGCATAGTACTCAAATCCGAAGTCAATTTAAACACAACTCCATCTTGATTTCCAGCAAGCGTTGGTTGAAAAGCGTTCAATACTGGGAAATTTGAGGAACGCGAACAAGAGGCAACAATGCAGTTTCCTAAGGAGTCAATCATGATTTCACCACGAAACTGGTCCCCATAATTGGTTGTTAATGAGTCATAGGCTGCAACCGTATTGTAACTACCAGAAGTAACCTTAAAATTTACACCGTCATTCAAACTTCCACCAACATAGGTAGAACCCAACAATTGGTGTCCATCAGAACTAAATTTGGCCACGTAAATATCTGTTCCTTGAGTACCGAAATTGGAACCATTGAATTGCACTTGTAGAGGCGTTCCTCCACCATGTGAAGATTGAAAACCATTCACAACAGGAAAATCGGTACTGGATGTTACTCCAAGAATATACAAGTTATTCTGTTTGTCACAAATCAAGGAATGGGAGGTTTCAGTTCCTTGAGAATTGTCTCCTCCACCCAGAAATGTTGTCCAAAGCATGGTAGTTCCATCAGCGGAATAGCGAGAAATAAATGCATCTGTAGTTACTGGCGAACCAATATTCGCAACCGTAAAATTTGAAGTAACGTCGTAAGCCGAATTGTCTGGTGTTGGATAAGCGTTTCCATAAATAGTTCCTGCTGAATAGGCTGTTCCATCGTAACCATAAGTGGCTGTCATTCCAAAATTATCTGTTATTGAGCCACAATAAGTCGCAAACACCAAGGTAGGATCAATGACAAGCGTAGCGAATTTGGAATAGTTTCCCAATTGGAATTTCACCACATTGTCCTGAACCACAAAATCACATGAAACTTCTTTTAATTTACCATTGAGCATTTCATAAGCCACTGGTTTTTTCTCCATGATTGGTCCAAAAACCGTTTGAATCACCAAATTCCCTGCTTCGTCTACGGAAACACTTTTAGCTCCTTTTATTTTAAGCGCAATTTGGCTAATATCAGCATTCGGAGCGCACCACAATTCGTATTTAAATTGTTCATTATCGTCCAAAATCTTTAAATCGATATTCGAATAGAAATTCTTCAGTATTGCACTTGAGAATCCATGAACATCATTCACCCATTTCTCTTTATTGTTTCCTAAAAAATAATTGTAATAGGATGTTGTTGGGTTCGCTTTATCAATCGCCGTTACATTATTCGACCCCAAAAATTCAGTGGCAACAATGGTACTTCTATAGGTTATTGAATCAACTTCCGGGTTTGGTTTCAAATGGGCTTTTTCAAGAACAGAATAATCTCTGATGTCATAAATAAATCCATGCTGCTGAACCCAAATGGTCTGCTGTTGGGATTTCGACTGAAACAAAACTGGCGAATCCCATTGACCTTTGTTTTCAATCAACGAATAATGAATATTGTGATTGTGCTCTATTTCTTGTGCAACAAGAATAGTTGTAGAAAGCAGAGAAAGTAGAGCAATTAGAAATTTCATCACCTAAATATACAAAATACTGATTATGACTAGAACAGTAGACGCTCAAAAGTGTACAATAGTTGTTTCATTAAACTTGCTTGTAACTTGTTAAAAGGGTATATTTGGACACAAATTTTTGGTATGACAACCCAGTGGCTTTTAGAAGAGGTTGCCACTATCACAGAACGCAATCTCGATCTTATAAAGAAAAAATTCACTTCTCTTTCGGAGAATCAGTTGAATTGGAAACCAAATGGGCAAACCTGGAGTTGTCTGGAAGTTTTTGCTCATCTAAACGGATACGCATCTTTCTATCATCCTGCATTCATCAACAAAATTGAGATCACTCGATTTAGAACGCCTAATGTGCAATTTTCAAGTTCACCTTTAGGACGTTCTGCCTGGCAAAGCATGAAATTAGGGAAGGAAAAAAATATCAAACGACGATTCAACGCACCCAAGGATTATAATCCAACAGTCACTCCTGCTTTGGTTAATGAAAATACCCTTACTGATTTTCAGAATAGACAAAAAGAGCTATTAGACATTCTGGAAAAAAGTGTTGCTGTGAATCTTCGCAAGGTGAAAGTTCCCATTTCTATATCGAAAATTGTTCGCTTGCGTTTGGGAGATGCATTCTTATTTGTGGCTTACCACAACGAACGTCACATGCAGCAAGCTCTAAATTTATTGAAACACCCTCAATTTCCTAAAAAATGACATACGCATACTGCAGTGCTTCAATTGCTCCAATGCGAGAAATAAATAGCGATGCTGCGGAAATGGTTTCTCAGCTCTTGTTTGGCGAACCTGTCGAAATTCTTGAAACAAATAACCAGTGGCGAAAAGTAAGATCGCTAATTGACAACTATGAAGGTTGGACAGATTTTAAATTACTTGCCCCTTTGAGAGAAAAAGAATTGAACCGTTGGTTAGATGGATTGGGTTCTTTCAAATCGTTTTCAGGAATTATTGAGGGCGAATTTGGAAAACAGGTTATTGGCAGAGGCTCTTTTGTTCCAGACGATAACGAAGGTGAATTCAATATTGGAGCTCAAGTATTCAAATACAAAACTGTAGAACCGTTTAAAATTGGTGCAGACAGAACCCAAACTATCATTGATCTTTCTCTGGATTATTTGAATGTTCCTTATTTATGGGGCGGAAAAAGTGTTTCCGGAATTGATTGCAGCGGTTTGGTTCAATCCATTTTTCGTTGTGTCGATGTAAAACTCCCGCGTGACGCAAGTCAGCAAGTAGAATACGGAATGGATGTAGAATGGGAAGACCGCTCTGCAGGAGATTTGGTTTTCTTCATCAACGACAACCGGAATATTCATCATGTTGGAATTCTAATAAACGAAAACGAAATTGTGCACGCGCATGGTTTTGTGAGAATAGACGATTTAACAGAAAATGGAATTACAAGGCGAACAGATGGCTATTTGTCGCATAAATATCATTCAATAAAAAGATTATGAAAAGGCACTTCGACTCCGCTCAGTGACCTTTTCAAAGAAAACTTATATTTGCGGAACCAAAACTATAATTGACTTATTGAGTCGAAAACACACATAAACAATGAAAAGAGATCAGGTACTTTTTGATTTGATTGCTGACGAACGTCAGCGTCAGGAGCACGGAATAGAATTAATTGCATCAGAGAACTTTGTTTCAAATGATGTAATGGAAGCAATGGGTTCGGTACTAACGAACAAATATGCTGAAGGACTTCCGGGAAAAAGGTATTATGGAGGTTGTGAAGTTGTTGACAAAGTTGAGCAATTGGCTATCGACAGACTATGTCAATTATTTGGTGCAACATGGGCGAATGTTCAACCTCACTCAGGAGCTCAGGCCAACGCAGCTGTATTTTTAGCTTGCTTACAGCCTGGAGATAAAATCTTAGGGTTCGACCTTTCTCATGGTGGACACTTGACTCACGGTTCTCCGGTTAATTTTTCCGGTCGTTTGTACAAACCGTATTTCTACGGTGTAAAAAAAGAAACAGGAAGAATTGATTACGACATGATGGAAGAAGTCGCTCGTAAGGAACAACCAAAAATGATCATTTGTGGAGCTTCGGCACATTCTCGCGATTGGGATTATGCACGTATCCGTAAAATTGCTGACGAAGTTGGAGCTTTAATTTTGGCTGATATTTCCCATCCTGCTGGTTTAATTGCTGCTGGATTGTTGAACGACCCGTTAGAACATTGTCATATTGTAACTACAACAACGCACAAAACATTACGCGGACCACGTGGAGGGGTAATTATGATGCGTAAGAATTTTGATAATCCGTACGGATTGAAATGGAACAACGGCAACCCGAAATCAATGGGAGCATTATTAGATGCAGCTGTTTTCCCTGGAATTCAAGGTGGACCATTGGAGCACGTGATTGCTGCTAAAGCTGTTGCTTTTGGTGAAGCATTGACGGATGAATATAAAACGTACATGAAACAAGTTCAGAAGAACGCTGCTGTTATGGCTGATGAATTCATGAAGTTAGGATATACCATTATCTCCGGTGGAACAGACAATCACAGCATGTTGATCGATCTTCGTTCAAAAGGTGTTAATGGAAAAGATGCTGAGAACACTTTAGTGAAAGCAGACATTACCGTAAACAAAAACATGGTTCCTTTTGATACAGAATCACCATTTGTAACTTCAGGAATCCGTGTTGGAACTTCGGCAATTACAACCAGAGGAATAAACGAATCTGAAATCGTTCAAATTGTTAAATTGATTGACCGCGTTCTTTCAGATATTACATCAGAGGAAACGATTAACGAAGTTCGAAAAGAAGTAAATGCAATGATGGCAGGAAGACCATTGTTTGTTTAGAAAAACTTCATAAACACTATACAGAAGGGGCGAATTACAATTCGCCCCTTCTTATTTTTATAGTGCAGTGATCGTTTCTTCATTTTTTTAATTCCTACTTAATATTGCTTAAAACTGAAATCATTTCAGAGTCATCTGATTCAAATAATAAAATGATTTAGTAACCTAAATTCCTTCATTCCAACTTCACATTGTAGGGGTAGGTTTGCGTCGAGAAAACTTATAAGAAGAAAAATCGATGCAATGAAAAAAGCAGTACAATTAACTAAAATCCTGCTAGTTACATTTTCAGTGATTTGTTCCATCAACTCGTTTGGACAAATCATTGGATTGGGAAGTAACTGGCATTATCTTGACAACGGAACCGATCAGGGAACAACATGGAAAAATGTTGGATTTGACGATTCTGCCTGGTCCGACGGAAACGCGGCACTTGGTTATCCAGCTGGTGGTGGTGTAAGTACGGTTGTGAATTATGGTAGTGATGCCAACAACAAATTCATTACAACCTATTTTAGAAAAAACTTCACTATTCCAGACATCAGTCAAATTCAATTTGTGAAACTGACATTGAAGCGAGACGACGGCGCCGTAATTTATATTAACGGGAACGAAGTTGTTCGCTCAAATATGCCAGCAGGAGCATTCACCTATCAAACACTTGCTCCGTTAAACGAAAATGTGACTGTTGTTTACGCTCTTCCAGCTTCGGCATTTGTACAAGGAACTAACCTCATCGCTGTAGAAATTCACCAAACAGCTTTAACCAGCTCAGATATCTTGTTTGACCTATCACTTGAAAATGTAGTAGATCAACCAATTATTGGCGCTGGAACCGTTTGGAAATTCAAAGACTCAGGAACGGATTTAGGAACAACATGGACAGGAAGCGGATTCGATGATTCTGCATGGACAAATGGAATTGCTCCGCTTGGTTATGGAATGACGGGAGTTTTAACAACTGTAAGTTACGGTTCAAACACCAATGCAAAATATCCTACAACTTACTTTCGCAAAACAGCGAATATTCCAGCATCAATGTACAGCGCAATTGACTCTGTCAAATTAACTTTGACTATCGACGATGGAGCAGTTGTTCACTTAAACGGAACAGAAATTTTTAGAAGAAATTTAGCTGCAGGAACGGTAACTTATTCAACACTTGCAAATGTTACGGTTGGAACTACAGCCTCTTCGTTTATTGTTACCCTGCCTAAAACGGCATTTCTAATTGGAAATAACACCTTCGCTATTGAAATTCATCAGGTAACAGCCAATAGTTCTGACATCTATTTTGATTTGTCTGCGCAACCAATTGCAAACGACATTAATGCTCTTGCAGCAGGTTCAGCATGGTTATTCAACGATTCTGGTGCTAACTTAGGAACAAGCTGGTCAATAAATTCATTTAACGACGCTTCATGGTCAACGGGAAATGCACCTCTTGGTTATGGAAACGGAGACGAAGCAACAACGGTAAGTTACGGTTCGAACATCGCTCAAAAACACATTACAACCTATTTCAGAAAGCATTTCAATATTGCTTCTACAGCTGGACTTTCTACAGTTAAAATTCAGCTAAAAAGAGATGATGCAGCGATGATCTATCTGAATGGCGTGAATGTGTACAGAAATAATCTGCCAATGGGAACAATTGCTTTCCAAACTACAGCTTTGGGTCCAATTGAAGGAGCAGAAGAAAATCAGTGGATGACTATTTATCTCCCAATTTCTGCTCTTCAGATTGGCGATAACGTTATTGCTGTTGAAGTTCACAAGTTTAATGCTACAGAAACAGACTTACGTTTCGATTTAAAGATCGACTTACAATCACAGGCACAAACAGCCACTGTAGCAGCTCCATTTATCGATTGTGATCCAAGTACGAATATGGAAATCGGATGTTTTACATCAGTAAAACCTTCGGCACAAACAGCAGGATTGGTCATTCCTTCAACACATACATTCCAAAAAATCATGAAGCAAGGAACAACTGGTTTTTACACCAATACTGCGAATGCTGTTCCTTTAAACAATGACTTTACTGGTTTCATTCCAACAAACGGAAGCAGTACTTTGGGAGTTCTTTCTGTGAATCACGAAAATGATCCGGGAGATGTTTCTTTGGTTTCATTGCATTTTAATGACAACAACAAATTGTGGGTAAAAGATTCAGCTCGTCAAGTTGATTTTACACCATTGGTTAGAACAACCAGAAACTGTTCCGGAGGAGTTACTCCATGGGGAACGGTTGTAACTTCAGAGGAAACATATACGACTGGTGATGTTAATGGTGATGGATACCACGATCGTGGCTGGCAAGTAGAAATTGATCCTGTGACCGGAAGAATTGTTGACCAGGATGGAAACGGAACACCAGACAAATTATGGGCAATGGGTCGAATGAATCACGAAAACATTTGTGTGAGTGCTGATAGTACTGTGGCATATCAAGCCGAAGATGGTGGTACATCGGGAGTTTACAAATATGTAATGACCGTTAAAGGTCAATTGAAAGCAGGAACACTTTACGTCTTAAAACGCGATAACGCCACTTCAACAACGGGTACTTGGGTTCAAGTTCCCAATACAACAATTGCTGAAAGAAATACTGTTTCGTCAATAATTACTTCACTTGGTGGAACAAACTGGAATGGTCCGGAGGATATCGAATTTGGTCCTGACGGAAAAATGTACTTCACATCAAAAGGAACAGGAACCGTATGGCGCTTTAACGATAACGGAACAACCGTAAGCAATATTGAAGCGTGGGTTACGAATACAAGTTATCCAATCACCTATGCTGATGGAACAATCAACGAAAGCTGGGGAACAGGAATTGACAACCTTGCTTTTGATAACGAAGGGAATTGCTGGGCACAACAAGATGGAGGTCGCGGACACCTTTGGGTAATTCGTCCTGATCACACACCTGCCGTACCGAAAATTGATTTGTTTTGTGTAACACCAACAGGATCAGAACCAACAGGGTTAACATTTACTCCAGATGGACGATACGGATTTGTTTCCTTCCAACATCCATCAGGAACTACTGCAGTGACTGACGCAAACAATGAAAACGTAACCTTCAACGGAGCTACAACAATTGTTTTTTCCCGAAAAGAATTCTTAGGAGCAATGGCAATTGAGCCCAAGTTTGAATTAGGAAATGCTATTTCAGCTTGTGACAGTGTTCAATTAACGGCAAACACAACTGCAGATGTAGTAAATGTTTGGAACGATAATTCTACTTCCACACAACGTTATGTAACACAAACAGGCTGGTACAAAGCAACAGCATATGCGAACAACGGAAGATCTTATTCGGATAGTATTTTTGTGACGATAACTCCCACTCCAGAAGCACTTTCAGTTTCACCTGTTACCGCTTGTTTCGGAACTTCATTGAGTGATTTGAATACTTCAGGAAACAATGTTGTTTGGTATAACGATGCCGGACTATCAAACCAGGTGCATACAGGAAATACATTTGCAACAGGATTAACAAGCGTTGGAACAACTACCTTCTACGCAACTCAAAGCATGAACGGTTGTGTTTCTTCACCAACAAGCGCATTGGTGACGATTCATTCGCTTCCTACCACTCCAACCACAACTGGAAACGCAATCTGTTTTGGAGAAACTCCGGTTGCCATAAATGCTACTGGAACAAATATCAAATGGTATTCTGATGCATCAGCTTCCACTTTAGTTGGAACAGGAAATAACTTCACAAGTACAGAAAATGCTTCAGGAACTTACAACTATTATGCAACAGAAACAGATGCAAATAACTGTGTAAGTAATGCTGCTAACACACAGTACATCGTAAGAACGTTACCAGTTTCACCAAGCGTTTCAAATACAACTATTTGTCAGGGAGCAGGTAATCCGCAATTAACCGCTGTGGGTTCATCCGTTCAATGGTTCTCCAACGCAGGAGCAACAGCACTTTTAACAAGCGGGAACAATTACATTTCGAGCGAAACAGCTCCAGGAAGCTATAACTATTATGTTACACAAACCGATGGTTTCAATTGTGAAAGTAATTCAGCTACAGTAACATTTAACATTACAGCGCTGCCAGCTTCACCAGTATTGACAAATGCTACATCTTGTTTTGGAACAGCAACACCGGCTTTAACAGCATCAGGAACAAACGTGATCTGGTATTCGAACAGCGCGTTGACTACACAGGTTCAAACGGGTAACAACTTTGCAACTGGTTTAACAGCTGCTGGAACTACCACGTACTACGCAACACAAACAGCAAATGGCTGTGCATCACCTTCAGCAACTGCTATGGTAACAATCAACGCACTTCCATCTTCACCAGTGTTGACAGGAAATGCCATTTGTTTCGGAGATGCAGCACAGACAGTTTCATCAACTGGAACAAACGTTCGCTGGTATTCAACAGCTGCTTTAACTGATCAAATTGGATCAGGAAACACTTACACAAGTATTCATTCTGTGCCTGGAAACTATACGTATTATGCAACACAAACTGATGCGAATGGTTGCAGAAGTAATTCGGCTTACACTACTTATACAATTCGACAATTGCCAGTTTCTCCAACAGCACAAAATGCAAGCGTTTGTGAAACGGTTTCAAATCCGGTTCTAAATGCAAACGGAACAGGAGTAAAGTGGTATTCGGATGCAGCAACTTCTCAGTTATTGAATAACGGAAACACATTTACTTCGCCAGAAACAGCTGATGGAACATACAATTATTATGTAACTCAAACTGACAATTTCAACTGTGAAAGTCAACCCACATCTGTTTCATTTACAATTCATGAACAGCCGAGCGCACCAATTTCTCCAGTAGTAAACAGCTGTTTTGGATCTGCAACACCAGCAATGAGTGCAATTGGACATGATTTAAAATGGTATTCTAACGCTAATCTGACAACTCTTGTTGGTGCAGGTAATGCGTTCTCAACGGGAATGACGACTGTTGGTGATTATGATTATTTCGTAACTCAAACATCAGAAGAAGGTTGTACAAGTTTGCCACAACAAACTACACTTTCAATTATTGCAATACCAGCTATGCCTTCGGTTTCAGGTGACAATACAATTTGTTTGAATGATGTTATACCAAACTATTCGGCAACTGGGTCAAACGTAATCTGGTCGTTTGATCAGGCACAAACACAAGTTGCAGCGAACGGTTCTTCATTCACGCCTGCAGCTTCAACAGTTGGATCTACAACTTATTTTGTTACTCAAACTGTACAAGGATGTACTAGCTCTACTCTTCCATTCACAATAACAGTGAATGCTGCTCCAAATGTAAGTTTTAGCGGTTTAGATGCTAGTTATGGAAACACTTATGCTTCAGAAACCTTAAGTGGTCTTCCTTCAGGTGGAACCTTTACAGGAACAGGAATCGTAGGAAATGAATTTGATCCTTCAATAGCAGGAGTTGGTGGTCCGTACACAATTACGTACACCTATACCAATCCAACTACGGGATGTTCAAGCTCAACAACATCTATTGTAAATGTTACTTCAACCGTTGGAATGATAGATCTTTCAAATGGCTCTGGAATGGAGGTTTATCCAAATCCTGCAACGGAAGAAGTGAATGTGGCTATTGAACTGGCGAACGAATCTGTAATTGGTTTAGAACTAGTTGATGGAAACGGAAAACGCATTTTGATCCAAAGCGAGCAATCGTTGAACAAAGGACACCACGATTTCAAGGTAAATAGAACAGAATTGCAATTGGCAACAGGAGTTTACTTCTTACAAGTTACAATTGACGGTTCTACCAAAACAACAAAAATTACATTCCAATAAATTCAATTGTCGACTCTGTCTAATTCGGGACGGAGTCGACTTTTCAAAGCGCTATGAAAAAAATCATTTTAATACTGTCATTAACTTCTATTTCAATATCTGCCTTTTCGCAGGAAGAAGCTTACTCTGACACCAAGTTTCGTTCAAGTTTCATTTGTTACGACTATCAATTCGCGATTCATCACCCGGATACAGTAATCGGTCTGAATCTTCGTCAGCAAAATGTGAAAGAAATTCCTGAAACCATTGCTTCATTAGACAATCTTGAGTTTCTAAACCTGATGAAAAACTCCATTCCAAGTCTGCCGGACAACTTCGGAAACTTAAAAAAGTTAATGATTGTCAATCTTCGTCAGAATAAATTGGAAACACTTCCTCCATCATTCTTTCAATTGAAAAAATTGGGCGAGTTGGAATTAAGTAAAAACAGCCTTGATACGATCGATTACCAGTGGAACAAGTTGAAATCACTTTGTCAGTTGAGTATCTCCACAAACCATTTAGTGGCTATTCCAGCATCCATGACAAAAATGAGAAAATTGTCGCATGCCGATTTTTCTGCGAACAAAATTGCTTCGCTTCCTGTTGGTTTTGGAAAAATGAACGTATTAGAATCGTTGAATTTATCCAACAACAGTTTGACTGAAATTCCTGCAGATTTACTAGAGAACAAAAATATCAACGAATTGATTCTGGATGACAATCAGTTGAGCGCTCTGCCCAACAGCTTTTCAACCAAAAGTGAATTGAAAGTACTGTTGATCTCCAATAACAAATTGACAGCGCTTCCTTCAAGCATTTCAAATTTATCTGAATTGGAAACATTAGGATTATCAAATAATCAACTCAACCATTTACCATTGGAAATTGGTCAACTAAAAAACCTGAAGACTTTAATTCTAATTGGAAACCCTATTTCAGCAGAAGAGATTGCAAGAATTCAAGCAGCATTACCTACCACAAAAATTATCACTCAATAGTTTAGGTTATGAAAAGTTATTTGCCTTATTCAATTCTATTTGCAGCGCTTTCAACCCTTGGCGGCTTCAACTTTAGGTCTTCAGGAGCTGAAATTGAGAGTTACACAGCGGAAGAAATTGAAACAAAAAAAGTTGAATTGGGCAAGTTGCTCTTCTTTGATAATAACTTATCCAATCCAACCGGAAAATCATGCGCAAGTTGTCATTCACCAAACACGGCTTTCTCAGATCCAAACAATGCATTTGTTTCAGCCGGTGTTTTCAACCTGAAAGGACAACGCAATACGCCAAGTATTAATTACATGGCTTTCAGTCCCGATTTCAACAAGAACGAAGAAGGTGCGTATTTCGGGGGACAATTTTGGGACGGACGAGCAAAGGATTTATGCGAACAGGCAAAAGGTCCGCTTCTGAATCACATCGAAATGAACAACAGCAACCAGAAAATGGTGGTTGATGCTGTGAAAAATGGAGCTTACTCGTATTTGTTCAAGGCTGTTTATGGTGAAAACGTTTTCCAAAATACAGAAGACGCATTTCAAAACATCGCAGAAGCCATTGAAGCATACGAAAAAAGTGCGGAATTGAATTCTTTTACATCCAAATTCGATTATTATCTAGCTGGAAAAGTGAAGTTAACTGACTTAGAAAAAAAAGGGATGCAATTGTTCAATGATCCAAAAAAAGCCAATTGTGCCGCTTGTCATATCTCAACAGCTGATGAAAAATCAGGAAAGGTATTATTTACCGACTTCACTTTTGACAATCTCGGAGTTCCAAAAAATCCTTTAATCAGCGCAAAAGAGGTTGACCTTGGATTAGGGAAAATCTTGAATTCAACTGCTGAAAATGGAAAATTCAAAGTTCCAACATTAAGAAACGTTGCTTTAACGGCTCCGTACTTTCATAATGGTTCATTTAAAACATTGGAAGAAGTGGTAGAATTCTATTCTGACCGGGATTCAGGCAAATTCGGCAAACCTGAAGTGGAAGAAAATATGAATGAAGACGAACTGGGGAATCTCCATTTAACTAAAGAAGAAGTCAAAGCCATTGTCGCATTCATGCTGACATTAACAGATGGATACATCATTCATTAGAAAGTAAAACGGTAGGACCGAATAATCATTCACACTTACTCTTTTGCATTTTTTATGAGTCTTTTTGATTGAAGTAACGATTCTATTTCCGTAAATTAGAGCTGTACACACCCACGTTGACAAAATGATTAAGTATTTACTTATACAATCGCTATGGAAACTAAAGATGTTCATAACTACGAGTTCAGAGTATTCCCAAATGAGAAATCTCCGCGCTTATTCAAAAGCCCTATTCTAGAAGTTTTAACCAAAACAAAACTTTGGATTATCGTCACCATTTACACTGTATTTTCATCTGTATGGATTGCTATGTACTTGGGTTGGTATCACGGTTCAGTAACTAAAAGTGTATCCTATTTTGTACTTGGGTTCTTTGCCTGGACATTCGGTGAATACGCATTGCACCGTTGGGTTTATCATAAAATATCAGATGCTTCCTACGATTCTGGTTTGCAATATGTTTTCCACGGAATTCATCATGAATATCCAAGTGATGAAGACAGGATTATTCTCCCACCCGTTCCCGGTTTAATAATTGCTCACGCCATTTTGGGAGTTCTATATCTCATTTTCGGTGTCGACTGTTTGGTTCTGGGAGCAGGATTTCTAATGGGATATCTGGCATACATTTCCATTCATTGGATGGTACACAGCAAACCAACTCCAAAACGTTTCAGCTTTTGGTGGAACCACCACAATATTCACCATTATCAGCAACACGATAGAGCCTTTGGGGTTTCAACACCAATTTGGGATATCGTTTTTAGAACAATGCCTGAACGCGGACGAAAAACCATTACTATTCTGCGAAAATAGTTGTTGATTCTACGATTATTTCTAATTTGGAGTCGATGAAAATTCAACTGTGAAACTTGTCGCTCTAATCTTAATTATATTGCTCTTGCCGCTAAGTATTTTAGTGGCAATTGCGCTTTTTATAAGTTCGCCTGGAACGATCATTTTCTCTCAGGAACGTGTGGGCTTAAATCAACGACCATTTACGATTCACAAATTTCGGACGATGAAAAATGGAAAGATCACATTCGTTGGAAAAATAGTTCGTAAGCTTGGTTTAGATGAAATTCCGCAGTTCTGGAACATTATAAAGGGCGAAATGGCATTTGTTGGTCCACGACCACTTACTCAGTTTGATATTGAACGATTAGGCTGGAATTCAGAATTGGCAAAAACACGTTGGAATGTTCTTCCGGGAATTACAGGTCCAGCACAATTGACCAATGTTTGCAACGCGGATTTATCCCTTACAAAGGATTTACAATACGTTAACTTGAAATCGAATAGCTACGATTTCAAAATATTGATGCGCTCGGCGCTTGTACCTATAATCGGCAAACATACATCCTAAATGAACATTCTTGTAAACGGAGTTGGAAACATCGGCACCACACTACTAAACCTCTTAATCGATTTCAAAGACCACCTTGGAATTTCTGAAATTTATGCTCTAAAAAAAGGAAAAGTCGATGTTTGGAACGAAGCCGAACTTCAGATACTTCATGAACGCGGCGTAATTCTTTGTTCAGAAACGAATACGAAATTCAAACCGTTATCTGAAATCATCAAAACAATAGACTACATTTTCGACTGTAACGCTAACGGAATGGGCTTAAAAAATAAAGTCTGGTACGAGAGCCTTTCTCATATAAGAGGATTTTCAACTCAAGGCAGCGAAAAGGGTTTCGGTATTCCGTTCATGTCGAATGTAAACAATGAAGAGATTCACAATCAACGTTTCGTTCAAGTGGTTTCATGTAATACACATTCGCTTTCAACTATTGTTCAAACACTTACAAATAATAATTTTAGCAATTTAATTTCAGGTGATTTCGTTGTCGTTCGCAGATCAGAAGACATTGGAAATCATCAACGATTGGTCAGTGCGAATGTCGTTTCACGACACATGCAAAATAATGTTGGTACACACCACGCCATAGATGTAAAAGATCTCTTCGAAACCAAGGGAATTCATTTGAATTTACAGTCTTCAGACATTACAACACCAAGTCAATTGATGCATACCGTTCGTTTTTCTTTGAAGTTGAAAGACAAACTTGATCTTGAACACATGACCTCATTGATTTCGGAAAATCCATACATCGCAACCACTTCTAAATACGATTCGAATGTCATTTTTGAGTTGGGAAGGCGCTACAGCAGATATGGACGTCTTTATTCTCATGCCATTCTCAATTGGAATAATCTTCTAATTGATGAAAACGACAACTCTATCAAAGGCTGGGCTTTTATTCCACAGGAAGGAAATTCTTTGCTGTCAACCATTCATGCGTACTTGTTACAGACAGGGCAAAACAGCAATAGAATCAATACTCTTCAAGAAATCCTATTGCGAAAAAACTGGTAATTAGAGTGTCAAACCGACATTAAATTGGAAAAAATCCAGATTCATAAACCCATTTCTGTCAATTGAGTTTCTGTTTTGTCGATTCGTTTGGTATTCCATGCCGACAAATAATGAAGCTTTTAGCCCCTCCAAATACTTCGTCAAACCACAACCTATGGCTAACCCGTTGTACTCATTGTAGTAATGAGAAAATTTATTGTCGTTCGAGCCATGAATCCATGACAACTTGAAAAAGAATGGATTTTGATCAAGATTTTTATTGTTTAGATATACTCGAAAACCACTTTCTGTTTGAAAAAGAATAGTTCTACTATCAACCACATAACCTAATGTTGCGGTTTTTTCTGATTTCCCTCCCGACATTGAAAAATTGAACCCACCAATAAAGTGAACGGATCTTTTTTCAAGACCACCAAACATAAAATCGGCATGAAAAGTTTTGACCGTGTTTCTTTTCATTTGGTTTCTCATGAAGGTGTCTGAAACAGCACCAATACCAAGCGTTGTGGTGAAGTAAGCATAACGTTGCTTAGGTTGTGGGATTGAAACCTGAGAAAATGCGGAAAAGCAATTTAGGAAGATGATGATTTGGATGATCGTTTTCATGTTGATTTATTCGGCGAAAATAAGGATTAACGGTGGAAGGTGATGTTTAGAACAGAAATTTTTACTTCCAACCTCATTCCTATCAAAAACCCAGCAATTTCGGGAATTCGGGAAATCCCGTTCATCGCTGGAGCAGCAAGGCTTACAGCGTTACTCATCACTGTTGATTAAAGAGGATAGTACTTATCAGATAAACTTTCAATCCAAACTCAGCCCCCACCAAAAACCCAGGAATTTCGGGAATTCGGGAAATCCCGCTCATCGCTGGAGCAGCGTGGGTTACAGCCCTAGTCACTACCGTTGATTTCAGCCAAAAACTCCTCCATTACCTTGAACCCATCTTTATTCAATAGAATTTCATAATAATGAAATGAATATCTAATTCGAACCAAATCCGCCATCAACAAAAAATCCACGTGCTCCTTAACTGTAGAAGTTGATACATTCATCATCCTCGAAAAATCGATATTCCTGCACCATCCTTCTTCCTTGATTGTTGCCAATAATTTCTTCCTCATTGGATGACCGATAGCTTTTCCAAAACGCGCAATTTGCCATTCATTCTCACTGTAACTATATGCCTTAATAGCTCCCATTTTCCAAACTTTCTTATTTAAGTTAGCGAAAAACATCTTTTTACTCCAAACAAAAAATGTACTTTTCATCAAAATCTAAAAACTTAAATACTCCGTATTTAAACCATGAAAAATTCATTGATCTTTATTCTCTATCTAAGCTTTCTGAGCAGTTGTTCAGCCCAAAAGAAAACGGAAACAGCATCTGACACCTTGCATTATTTAGCGCTTGGCGATTCCTACACCATTGGTGAAAGTGTTCCGGGAGCTGATAATTTCCCGCATCAATTAGTCAAACTCGCGGAAGAGAAAAAGATTCATTTTGAACAACCAGAGATCATTGCGAAAACAGGTTGGCGTACAGATCAATTACTCAAGGCAATTGCTGGAACGAAGTTGAAATATGTCAAGTACGATTTGGTAACACTTCTTATTGGTGTTAACGACGAATATCAAGGCAGAACAGTTGAGCAATATGAAGAGCAGTTCAAACTTGCGATTCAAAAGTCCATAGAGTTGGCTGGAAACGATCCGAAAAAAGTTTGGGTTTTCTCCATTCCTGATTACGGTTACACCCCGTTTGGAAGCATGAATAAAAACTCGGTTTCAACAAGAATCGACACCTACAATAAACTGAATGCAAAGATTGCCAAGGAATATAAAGTCAACTACATGAACATTACGGATATTTCAAGAAAGGGATTACAAGAAACCAATCTGGTAGCCGATGACGGACTTCATCCGAGTGGTAAAATGTACGAACTCTGGATTCAGAAATTTTTAAAAGAATTCAAAGCGCAATAGCTGGCTATTGGTTGAATAAGATTTATCTTTGCCTCTCAAAGTTATATTCACATGTCAACGATAGCAGCAAATAATCCCGCTCTTAAAACGTGGGTTGAAGTACCGGTAAATTCAGATTTCCCAATTCAAAACATCCCATTCGGAATCATTTCAGGAAATGGTTTGACTCCAAGAGTAGCTTCAAGAATTGGTGATTTTGTGATCGACTTGAAAACGCTGTATGTACTCGGTTACATGGAAAACCTTCCTTTTGAAGCTGCGGATTTTGATTCAACCAGCTTGAACAAAATGATGAAAAAAGGGAAGAAAGCGATTGGAGATCTCAGAAATCGAATTTCAAAACTACTTGATGCTAATCATCAGGATTTTCAGAAGAACCAACACCATGTTGATCAGGTTTTGATTCCTGTTGCTGATATTATAAATCACCTACCAGTTGAAATTGGAGATTACACAGATTTCTATTCAAGTAGAGAGCATGCTACAAATGTTGGAACAATGTTCCGTGATCCGGCAAACGCCTTACTGCCGAACTGGCTTTGGATTCCAGTTGGATACCACGGAAGAGCAAGTTCAGTGATCGTATCTGGTGAACCGGTTTGCAGACCAAAAGGACAGATCAAACCAAATCCGGAAGAAAATCCCATTTTTGCACCTTGTAGAAACCTGGACTTCGAATTGGAAATGGCGTTTATTACTTTCGATGGAAAACCATTGGGAGATTCTATTTCAACTGCTGAAGCAGAAGACTATATTTTCGGATTATGCTTGTTTAACGACTGGTCCGCACGTGACATTCAAACCTGGGAATACGTTCCGCTTGGACCATTCTTAGCGAAGAACTTCGCGTCATCGGTTTCAGCATGGATCGTGACTCTTGACGCCCTTCAACCTTTCAAAGTGAATGGTCCGACTCAAGAACCAGAAGTATTGAGTTATTTGAAATACAACGGAGCATTGAGTTATGATGTTCAATTGGAAGTTTATCTTCAACCAGAAAACGCAGGCGAAACAAAAATCTGTACTTCGAACTTTAAATACATGTATTGGAACATGGCGCAGCAATTAGCACATCACACTGTAAACGGGTGTAATGTTCGTTGTGGAGATTTAATGGGTTCCGGAACAATCTCTGGGCCTACACCAGATTCATATGGATCCATGTTGGAGTTAGCTTGGAAAGGAACAAAACCACTTCAAATGAGCGATGGTACCGAACGTAAATTTATTCAGGATGGTGACACCGTTATCATGCGTGGATTCTCTGAAAAAAATGGAGTTCGTATTGGTTTTGGTGAAGTAAGTGGAAAAATTCTACCAGCGAAATAAACCGCTTCATTTTGACAATCAGAGAAGCCAAACTGGACGATATTCCTCAGATTCAAGTTGTGCGGAATTCGGTGAAAGAAAACACGCTTTCCGATCCCAACTTGGTGACGGATCAGGATTGTGAAGAATTTCTATTTCAACGTGGGAAAGGCTGGATTTGTGAAGTTGATGGTGAAATTGTTGGCTTTTCCATTGTTGATCTAAAGGACAATAACATCTGGGCATTGTTCCTTCATCCCGATTTCGAAAAACGAGGAATTGGCAGAAAGCTTCACGACATTATGATAGATTGGTATTTCGAGAAAACCAACGAAAACGTTTGGCTCGGAACAGCTCCGTACACAAGAGCGGAAGAGTTTTACAGGAAATCAGGTTGGACTGAAATCGGAACACATGGTAAAGGCGAAATCAAGTTCGAAATGAGTCTCAATTCATGGAGAAATCGTAACTTACTCTAACGTTTATTTTTTGGTGCAATTCTTGTGAAGTGAGCACACAATCAAATAAATATTACTAAAAACATAAATCTAAAATTATGAAAAGAGTACTTCAAATGTCGCTAATGGTGTTACTTGTAACTTTTGTTAGCGCATCTTGTTCTAAGGAGAAAAAGATTGAACGTCGATTGACGCGCAAAACGGGGAAGTGGAATATTGAACATTATGAAACTCAATTTTACGAAAATGGTGTTTTAGTAGAAAGTTCAAGCTATCATGACATCGGATATTTCACTTTTGATGATGACGGAACGGTTATCCAAACCTATACACAAGGCGGAACAACTTATACATATGCCGGAACGTGGAGCAATACAGAGAACACCATTACCTTTATTGAAGATGGCGACGCAGCGGTTTGGTCAATCAAGGAAGACAGTAAAAAAGAGATGACCATTCAACTCATTGATCAATATTCAAACGGCGGAACGGATTACCGAGATGAATACACCATTGAATTAGAAAGAGATTAACAAATAGATGAGAGGGACGCAATTAGTGTCCCTTTCTTTTTGATCGCTTCGAAATATATCCGGTCTAATTTCGTTTTCAAAATCAAATTTTAAATAAATGAAAAGATCACTTAAACTAACAACCATCATCTTAATAACTGCACTAGTCACCTTCTCTTGTACCAAAGAAAATCGAATTGAAAAAGGATAAATAACCAATTGTGATGAGGATGTTAATAGGCATCCTTTTTTTCTTAAAGCATTCGTAAAATCGATATTGTCGATGTTATTTCCATTACTCACAAATACTTTAACACCCAACTGTTAACACTTCCCAAATAAGCTGTTCAATCCTTTAGATTTCAGCGTATCTTTGTAAATCAGAGCTGGGAATACGCACAATGGAAAAACTACAGATAGATTTAGAGAAGGAACGACAAGAAATTCTAATTGCATTTCGCAGTTTATTGCGGGCAACAAAAAATAGAACTCGAAAGGATACGCAACTGATTCGCAAGGCTTTCGACGTTTCTGTGGAAGCGCATAAAGAAATGCGTAGAAAATCAGGTGAACCTTACATCTATCACCCCATTGCAGTAGCTCGTATTTGTGCTGAAGAAATGGGATTGGGAGCAACAGCAATTGCTTGTGCCCTACTCCACGACACGGTAGAAGACACGCATATTTCCCTTCAGGATATCGAGGATTTATTCGGTCAAAAAGCGCGACGAATCATAGACGGGTTAACAAAAATACCTGAGGTATTCGACCAAAACGCGAGCATTCAGGCAGAGAATTTCCGTAAAATGATCCTAACGATTTCAGACGACCTTCGCGTTGTTTTGATTAAGTTGGCCGATCGCTTACACAATATGCGAACACTGGACTCTATGCGTCCCGAGCAACAATTGAAAATTGCTTCTGAAACCAAATTCCTGTACGCACCACTCGCACATCGATTGGGACTCTATTCTATCAAAACGGAATTGGAAGATTTGTCGATGATGTATACGGATTCCGAAGTATACAATGACATTCAGGCAAAACTAAAATCTACACAAGACGTTCGTAATCGCTTCATCCGCAGATTTGTACATCCGGTTCGTGAATCATTAGCTAAAGAAGGGTTTAACTTCGAAATCAAGGCAAGAACGAAGTCGATTTCTTCGATCTGGAGAAAAATGCAAAACAAAGACCTTCCTTTCGAAGAAGTCTTCGATCTTTTTGCGATCCGAATTATTTTGGATTCGCCACAAGACCTGGAAAAAGCGGATTGTTGGCGGGTTTATTCCATAGTCACCGATTTTTATCAGCCAAGCCCAGATCGTTTACGCGATTGGATCTCAACTCCTCGTGCAAATGGATATGAGTCGTTGCATACAACAGTAATGTCGCCGCAAGGAAAATGGGTGGAAGTTCAGATCAGAACCAAGCGAATGGATGAAATTGCAGAGAAAGGTCTGGCAGCTCACTATCGCTATAAGGAAAACAATAAAGACGATTCTACTTTCGATCGCTGGATTACCGAGATTCGCGAGTTATTGGAAAATCCGGATGTTAATGCGATGGATTTCCTGGACGAATTCAAAATGAACCTGTTCCATGAAGAGATCTACGTCTTTACTCCTAAAGGAGATCTGCGTGTACTTCCTGTAAACTCTACAATTCTGGATTTCGCTTACGATATTCACTCTGATATTGGAAACAAGTGTATTGGCGCAAAAGTGAATAACCGTTTGGTTCCGTTGAGTTACCAATTACAAAATGGTGACCAGTTAGAGATTATTACCTCTGCCAAACAAAAACCACACGATGAATGGTTGCGAATTGTTGGAACAGCTAAAGCACGACAAAAGATTAAGTCGGCGTTAAACGACGAACGCAAGCAAATCGCAATGGATGGTAAAGAAATCCTTGAGCGTAAATTCAAGCAGCACAACATCCGAATGACTTCCGAGAACATTACTGTTTTAGAGCGTTTCTACGGAATCTCATCAGCTACAGATTTGTACATTCGTGTAGCCAAAAGCAAATTGGATCTTTCTAAACTTCGAGAGTTAGAAAACAACAACGGCTTACTTCAGTTAGAAAAGAAAACTTCAAACAACTCCAATAAAGATCGACACGAACTAGACGTTTACCCAAAAATCAACAAAAAGGAAGACGTTATCATTATCGGTGAAGATTTCAAGAATATTCAGTACCAAATGGCACGTTGCTGTAATCCAATTCCAGGAGATCCGGTTTTTGGTTTCATCACTATTTCGGAAGGGATTAAAGTTCACAGAAACAATTGTCCAAATGCAGAACACCTGCAATCTAAAATGGCTTACAGATGTGTAAAAGCGCGCTGGCAAAGTCAGGAATTGGTTGAACGCGTAGCGGCTATTCGTTTAATTGGAATTGATGATGTTGGAATCGTAAATAAGATCACAGAAGTTATTTCGAATGAGTTGAATGTGAATATGAAAAGTATTTCGTTTGAAGCCAATGATGGCTTATTCGAAGGGAAAATTCGCGTTTTAGTATTCGATACCGAACATTTAGACACATTAATGCGCAAATTCGAATTGGTGGAAGGTGTGAAACGCGTGGAACGCTGGGACATCATGGAAGACCACAAGGAATAATTAGCAATGGCTGAATTATCAATTAGCAAGCTCTGTCAATCCTTGATAATTGCGTCTTTGATAATTAATAATTCAATTGTTCACATTTAGTTGATAAATCCTTATAGTTGTTCCGTTTATTCTTGGAAATATCACTAATTTTGCCACTTAACTAGCGACAGATGCAACAAGAAGAATTGCAGCTTACGGTTCGAAACATTTTCTCCGCTTATTTGGAGCAAAACGGTCACAGGAAAACACCTGAGCGCTTTGCCATACTAGCAGAAATTTACGCTTACACAGGTCATTTCGACATCGAGTCTTTGTATATCAAAATGAAGAATCAGAATTACCGTGTAAGTCGAGCAACCCTGTACAACACAATCGAATTATTATTAGCATGCAATCTTGTTCGCAAACATCAGTTCGGGAAAAATCTGGCGCAATTCGAGAAATCTCACGGTTCAAAACAGCATGATCACGTTATTGTAACAGATACCGGGGAAGTCATTGAGTTTTGTGATCCGAGAATTCAGAATATAAAAGCTACAATCGAAGAAGTCTTTGGTGTGAAAATACAACACCATTCCTTGTACTTCTATGCTGTCAAAAACGCAGATCAAAATCAAGATTAAATGAGCGCAACTTTTCAACTTCAAACGCAAGGTTCTTGCGTAGTTATTTTGCTTTCAGGAAGAATGGTTGGAAGTGATGATATTGCTCAGATCATGGAAGGTGTAGAAAAGTCAATTGCCGCAGGAAACATCAACGTTGTTTGCGATTGCTCGGATTTGGAATATTGCAATTCAACAGGATTAAACTTCTTTGTTCGACTGCTTACCAAATCCAGAAGTAAAGGTGGAGATTGCAGATTAGCAAATCTTCAACCGGGAGTTGAGAAACTCTTCAATCTATCAAAATTAAACGAAATTTTTACCAGCTATGATTCAGTGGAAAACGCACTGACAAGCTTTAATTAAACAATATGAAAGTAGATGTACTTTTAGGCTTACAATGGGGAGACGAAGGAAAAGGGAAAATCGTTGACGTTCTTACTCCTACCTATGACATAATTGCTCGTTTTCAGGGTGGACCAAACGCTGGTCACACACTTGAATTTGAGGGGATAAAACATGTTTTACATACTATCCCTTCCGGAATTTTTCACAGTAATGTTGTAAACCTGATTGGAAACGGAGTAGTAATTGATCCGGTTATCTTCCAAAAGGAATTGGAGAAATTGGCTCCGTTCAATATCGATATTAAAAACCGATTGGTCATTTCCAAAAGAGCACATCTAATCTTACCAACTCACCGTTTGTTAGATGCAGCATCTGAAGCGGCAAAAGGTAAAAACAAAATTGGCTCTACTTTGAAGGGAATTGGTCCAACTTACATGGATAAAACTGGACGTAACGGACTTAGAGTTGGTGATATTTTCATGACTAACTTCAAAGAAAAATATGACATTCTTGTTGAGAAACACAAGAATATGCTAAAGCATTTTGATGGATTTGAATACAATCTAGAGGAACTAGAAGGTCCTTGGATGGAGAGTATTCAACTATTAAAAAACCTTCATGCTGTTGATTCTGAGCATTACATGAACGACGCATTGAAAGCTGGTAAAAAAATTCTTGCTGAAGGTGCACAAGGAACCATGTTGGACATCGACTTCGGAACTTACCCATTTGTAACATCTTCCAACACCATTACTGCAGGAACTTGTACAGGATTAGGAGTTGCACCAACACGTATTGGAAACGTAATTGGAATTTTCAAAGCTTACTGTACTCGCGTTGGTTCCGGACCATTCCCTACTGAATTGGAAGATGAAGTTGGAGAAAAAATCCGTCAGGAAGGTCGTGAATTCGGTTCTACAACTGGTCGTCCACGTAGATGTGGTTGGATAGATATTCCTGCAATGAAATTTGCGATCATGATCAATGGAGTTTCTGAACTTTCAATGATGAAGGCTGACGTATTGGATAAATTTGACACTATTCGGGCTTGTGTGAAATACAAAGTGGATGGCGTAGAAATGGACCACCTTCCTTACGATATTGATGGCGTGACTATTGAACCAATTTACGAAGATATTAAAGGATGGAATAAAGATTTGACAGGATTGTCTTCTTACAATGACGCTCCTGAAGAATTAAAAGCCTACGTGAAATATTTGGAACAACATTTGGAAGTGCCAATTACAACCGTTTCTGTTGGACCGGATCGTAAACAAACATTGGCAACACGATAAATGACAAAGTCAAACACATACTTTTTAAAAATTGCGCTACTCGTTAGCGCATTTTTTGTGTTTGACCAGTTTTCATTCGCACAGGGCGATTGGCTGCAATTGCTTCCAGGCTCAAAACGTCTTTCATACGACGAACGCTCAGGTTTAGAACGACTTACAGGGACATTGGTTTTCACTTATCAAGGGAACATCATGTATTGTGATTCGGCGCACCTGAAACGACGAACACAGGAACTATGGGTTTACAGCAGAGTTCAGTTGAATAAGCGTGATTCATTAAACTTGTTTTGTGATTCGCTTTATTATAATGGAAAAACAAGAAAAGCCAAACTTTGGGGAAATGTCCGCGTTCGGGACAGGGAATACAAACTCACAACTGATACGCTGGAATACGATGCAAAATCATCTAAAGCCATTTATCGACATGGCGGAAAGATTGAAAACATCGGCACAAAAGAAGTATTGACAAGTAGAGTTGGCTACTTTTATCCCAACACGGAAGAATCGTTTTTCAGTGGAAATGTAGTTTATAAGAGCGAAAACCTGAAAATGACCACTGACACGCTTCACTACAACTATCTGATTCATCGGGTTTTCTTCAAAGGACCAACCGTCATAACCCAAAAGAAACCCGGAGAAATCCCGCCTAAGGAAACAAAAATGTATTGTTCTTCAGGATGGTATGATGTTCAAACCGAAGAAGGTGTTTTACAGAAGAACGCACGAATTGAAGACGAGGGGAAATTCATTAGTGGCGACAGTTTGTACTACGCTCCAAAACTAAAACTTGCCATTGGAAGAGGAAATGTAATTCTTATTGATACCGTTCAAAAACTGGAACTCAGAGGGGGATTTGTCAAAAGTGACGAAATAAATCATCTGGATATTGCAACCGATTTTCCATTGGCTATTCTGAAGAAAGGTTCAGATACATTATACGTTCGCGCGGACACACTTTTCCACCATAGAGATTCGTTACAAAAAACGCAGCGAGTTACGGGATACAAAGATGTTAGAATGTATAATCGACAGCTTCAGGCAAAAGCCGATAGTTTAGTTTACGACAAAGGCTCACTGCGGATTGACCTCTTCGGAACACCCTATTTTTGGAGTAAAAATTCTGAACTTCATGGCGATACTGTAACGGTATACATGAAAAATGATACGATCATTGATAAACTTCATTTGCGCAACAATGCATTCGCAGCCAGTCTGGTTGATTCTACCGAAAAGTATTACAACCAAATGTCGGGCAAGGAAATCTGGGCATATTTTCAGAAAAAACCGAAGGAGGATCATGAATTGGTGAAAGCGGAAATCATTTCAAGCGCTTCATTGATCTATTATCCAGAACAAGAAAAGAAGACAGATTCTGCGACAATCATTCAACGAAAAGGATTGAACTACCTGGTGGCAGGTAAATTTGTTGTTTACCTCGATTCAGGAGAAGTAAAACGAGTTTCGTTCATTAATCAGCCTGATGGTCATTTTTATCCCATGAACCAGATTGAAGAAACCATGAAATTCCTGAAAGACTTTAGCTGGAATCCTGCACTTCGACCAAAGACATGGGAGGAATTGTTGGTGAAATTTCAGTGATTCACCGCTAAAAAGCACAGCACCAGAACAACTTGTTCCAGCACTGTGCTTAAAGAATTTCCTATTCAGTTTATTGCTTCATCATTTTTTTGGTTGCAACGATCTGTCCATCAGCAACCAGCGTGTAAGTGTAAACACCCTTACTTAAATCAGAACCGAAAACAGTAATTGCTCCCAATCCACGATCTGCAACGTCAACAGACTGAATCAGCTTCCCGTTTCCGTCGTAGAAATGAATTTGAGCTTTTACTACTGTTGCGGGAATTGAGAAGTTGATCACCGTTTGTTCTGCAAACGGATTCGGAACATTCTGATCTAAAACGATTGAGTTCCTATTGCTTAAAGTTACCGCCAAATTATTGCGAACTTCTTCTTGTTGTGCTGGTGAATTGTTTTGAATCAGCGATTGGTTCATAGAACAAAGCAGTGGCAATAGTGCGCTAAGACAATTCTCCAATTGATCCAAACGATCAGTCAGATCATTTATCTCTTCTTGTTGAGCTGTATTTTCTGTTTGCAAGGAATTAATGATAGAATCTTTTGCTACAATTTCATTTGCTTGCTCCTGGTGACCAGAGATCAATAATGGGATCAATTTGGTATAGTCTACCGTTTTGAAGTTAACCGATGGAACAAGAACATTTCCAAGCGAATCATATTCAGCAATCGAAGAGTTTTCCTTAATTATGTTAGGGAAAATCGGTTCAACTTGTTGAGCTATTAACCCCATTTGATTGCCTTCCTGCAAATGCAATTGCGGATAGTCGTCTGTTCTGAAGTCAAATGTCACGGGATTCAAAAGAGATAATAAAGAATCAGCATTTTCAAGTACTTCGATGTTTTCCTTCAAGTTTTGATCAGAAGGACCAAAAGTTCCGCTGATATATACGTTTCCATCAAAATACCCTGCCCAATCTGTTGTTGCGCCTGAAGCAGTACCATAAACTCCAATTGCTCTAACTCCACCAAATCCTACTGCTTTGACTCCCATATTATCGTTAGCAGAAAAGGCTCCAGAAAATTGCCCACCTACGTTTTCAACTTGTGAAGGTGTTGTTGGACTTGACGCTAAACCAGTCACACCATAATTGCGAAGTGCCGCTTCAGAACCACCTCCAACTACTCCAGTTGCAGTCTGACTTCCAAAAGCTCCCTCGAACTGACCACCGATATTTTGCACACCGATGAAGTTCGGATTACCTAATCCACCTTGCTCTGCACGTCCTCTAACACCAAAGTTTACTTGTGCACTTCGCGCGTAGAAGGATCCACCGTTGTTAATTGTTTTCAGGTTATCCGGTTGAAGTCCACTTGCCTCACCCTGAACACCATAAAAATTGGTTAAGATCGCCGGATTATTAGCAATATCCTGATCAATGAAATAACCTGAAGTTGTATTTTGATTCACAGTATTGTCCTCCAATTGAGTAACAGATAATTTACCCGGTAAAGCAGTACCACAATCGTACCCTACGCCAACTCTGTTTTCATTTAATTGCGTGGTATTATCTCCGTTCGAAAAATAGAAGTTATTGTTTTCCAGTTCAACGTGCTTATCAGCAGTAAAATCGCTGGTTGTGTTATCCGAACAAATTACACCAAATCCTGAACCAGTCACTGAATTTGTCCAGCGAAGCACTCCGTCTTCATCTACCATAACATACTTTGTAACAGTGCTATTCGCCTGATTAGCAGCTAAAGGCAAGGTTCTGAATCTACCATTCCCATTAACGTCAAGTACTTCAGTAGGTTGAACTGGGAATGATAAACCAATCCCCACACTACCTGCACCAGAAAAGACCAAATTGTTCCCTCCTAATCTAACTTGTCTGTTTGCAGTTAATGGGGTATTTGTATTAAATAATGGAGGTAGTCCATTGTAACCATCTCCCAGCTGGTAAGGCCCGCTAAAAAACACATTTCTTGAAACACCATTATTAGCTAGTGGTGCCGCACTTGCCGGCAAAGTCCCCCAGGTTCCGTTTCCAAGTAATACCTGACCGGCATTACCCGTAAAATCCAATCTGCGAACGTTAACATCAGAAGCGCCACTGGCGTTTACACCAATCAAAAGAGAATTAGGAACCGCTGCCTGCACATTTCGTATACGTGCATCTCCCCAAACATCTAAGGTTGCAGTAGGATTTCCAGTAGCATTAACACCAACTCTACCGCCAGAAGGTTGAATTTGAAGGTTCCCAAAACTGTTTGAAAAGAAATCGGTAAAACTTGCTGCTCCTGCCGAAGTTTCAACAGCAGTTCCATACGACAACCTGAATTGAGTGGTATTGCTATAAATATCGCCAGCACGCTGCGGGTTAACAATATTCACACCCAATCGTCTACCATTACCACCTTGGTAAACAAGCAAATTCTTATAAATCTGTGTTGATCGCAATGGATTGAGACCTAACGCAGCATTTACATGTACAGTAAACGCATAATCTACTGCGGCACCAGCGTTAAGACTTCCTTGAGAACCTGCAAACCAGTTTCCGTTTGGTGTTGATGAAGGGTGTGCCATAAAAAAGCTTGCACCGCCACCGCCATCCCAAAGGAGTGCTCCGGAATTTGCTAGAGTTATTGCACGGTTCCAGCCTTGCGCGTTTTGTGTACCCGAACCCACAACGTGCATTGGCGCGGCTGGTACAGTGGTACCCATACCAACAAATCCAGAGGTATTTACCCCGTATCCGGCAGCTATACCGTTGATTCGCATGCGTACGATGTTATTCGTACGAATGGTTAATGGATTAGTGCCATTGGAGGCGTTAAAACCAAGGAATTTATCAGGTGTGGCTGTCCAAGTATTACCTGTTGCACCAGCATCAGTACTTTGTGCATTTATGTTTGTAGACATTAAAAGTCCTACAACGCAAATTAAGTGTTTAGTCTTATTCATTTTTTAAGATAAGTTTGTCATCTTATCAATTGAATAAACCCTGTTTTTAGTTTTAATTTATTGGAAATAATATAAAAGTATACTCCTTCCGTACATTCATAGTTATGACTGTCCTTTCCATTCCAGCTAATTAGGCCATTTTTAGAAACACCATTAAACATCAATTCTCCCCAACGATTTACTATTTGTAAATTGTATTCTAAAGGCAGATTAATTAACCATTCATCATTTATATTATCAGAATTTGGACTAAATACATTGGGAAGATCTGGTAACTCGTACTCATATAAACTAACATCGTCTAGATAAAAGTACCATTCTACTGAAGAATTGAGATTTATTTCATTCTCAATAATGTCATTATTATTTTCAAAGCATCCAATTGTAAGATACTCTTCGGTGCCATCTGCTAAATATAGTTGTTCAACCTTCTCCCAAATATTGGAATTATTTAAGCTTACGAGACTGTCATTAACTTGTGGAACCATTGACAAGTTCTCAATTGTGTTTTCGTAAAAAGCGTTTTCTGTTAATAGTACTCCAATAGAATTACTAGAGAATCTTGAAGAATCGGCTAAGTTGAAATAAAAACTAACAAAATATAATTTGCCCGCTTCCAACTTTTTAGATAGTTTAACTTGAATGTACTCCCTGTAAGTTGGATTAACAATATTAATGATGTTTCCAATACCTGCGTATCCGTTTCCACTATGAGCTTGTTGAAACCCAAATAAATTTAGAGGAACACCAACATTTCCATTATTGCATGAATTGAAATAGTCGGGCGTACCGTCAGTTGATGAATACCAACTCAAAGTGGAGAAATCGGTAACAGTATTTGGACACCAATTATAATCCTCGAAACTTGGATTAGGAATAAGGTTTTCTTGAGCCAGAACAGAAAACGATAATAAAAAAAATAAAAAACAAGATTTATTCCTCAGCCATTGGCTGAGACTGAACAGTTTAGTAGTATGTTTGAGTTTGTTCAGCAATTGATAAGTTTAGTTTTTAAATATCAGCCGAAGCTGAAAGTAGTAATTGTTTTAGTTCTAATACCAAAATAGTAAGTAGAACTATTCATCATCCACATCCCGTAGACGAATGAATTCAGTAAAGGTTGGATTATTTCCTCATAGGCAGCGAATTTTCAGTGAATGGCATTGTGGTCAAAGACCAAGTGGTTTACTATATTATGAACGTAGTTATTTAAAAGTGAAACTGAATTTAAAAATTATCATTTTAATAACCAAACACTTAGACAAAAAAAACATATGGTTTTAAGAATTTTTTTTCATCGTTATAGAATTACCTTATCAATTCTATAAATCCTGATTTTTGTTTTTTTCCGTTTACCTTTAGGATATAAAAATACACACCTTCTGTTAATGGATTCCCATGAGAATCATCTCCATTCCAACCACTTTTGCAGTCAGTGGTGTTTACCAATTCACCCCACCTGTTAACAATGTCTACTTCCAACATGGAGGCAGTATTGAAAAGAAAAACTACATCATTAACACCATCATTATTAGCAGTTAACACATTCGGAATAACCAAATCCGTTTCCACTAAAGAAACATCATCAATGTAAATAGCTGCACTCAATCCATTTAGGAAATTCCCATCATAATCTGTGACTTTTAACTCTGGAAGAGTTTTGAACACACCAATAACCATATACTCTTCCATGCCTTGAGCTATAAATGTACCCTTTACCTCATACCAAGTATTAGTATCACAAAAAAACACATTCGGATCACTCAAAAATTGAGGTACAAATGGTAATACTTCATCAGTATTCAAACTCAGTTGGTTTTGTGTAAGGAATACACCAACAGAGTTAATACAGTAATTCGCAACTGGATTATGAACAAAAAAACTTACTTCATACATCTTACCAGTATTAAGTGGCTGGTTCAATTTTATCTGAATGTTTTCAGAATAGGTCAAAGAATTTTTATCATTTTGACCAAAAGTGAAAAATGAATATGCTGTTCCAGTATGAGCTTCTTGATATCCAACGTAATTTTCAGGAACACTAAATAAAAAACGTTGAAGAGTTATATCATATTCACTACTGCACGCATTAAAATAATCTGGACTCCCTAAACTAGGTGAATTCCAGTATTTACAAGCATCAAGATAAAAACCATCAGTAGAGTTTGGACACCAATTGTAATCTTCAAAGCTCGAGTTGGGCACCAGATTCTCCTGTCCAAAAACTGAAAACGATAATAAAAAAAAGATAAAAACAGGTTTATTCCTCAGCCATTGGCTGAGACTGAACAGTTTAGTAGTATGTTTTAGTTTGTTCAGCAATTGATAAGTTTAGTTTTTAATTATCAGCCGAAGCTGAAAGTAGTAATTGTTTTAGTTCTAATTCCAAAATAGTGTGTAGAACTATTCATCACCCACATCCCGTAGACGAATGAATTCAGTAAAGGTTGGATTATTTCCTCATAGGCAGCGAATTTTCAGTGAATGGTATTGTGGTCAAAGACCAAGTGGTTAAATTAAAAAAGAACCTATTGCTTTGCCAACAAAACATGGGAAGAACTGTTGAAGAAAACGGATATCTTCCCGAAGATTTCGGGACTCGATAACCTTTCTCCGGAAAAGAAGATTGAATCTCCTCCCTCGAGGGAGGAGGCTAAGAATACGACACATGTCGTATTGCCGCCCCAATCATTCTACTGCAATTTTGTTTCATAAACAAATCCATTATGAAAACAATCATTTTTGCATTCTCATTCGTGTTCGGTACGGCAGTTTTCGGACAAGACGTTCAGTACAAGATTACTAAAGACGATCCAATGGATGTCAACAATCTGTACATCAATTTCGACTTGTTACAAACGGAATTTCCACTAAACAACATTTCAGGAACTTCATTCGGAATTGGGATTAGTCCATATGCTTGTTACAACAACAAATTCGGAGCTGAGGCTACATTCAGAAGGGGCTGGTTGAACCTATTAGGTGTTCCTCGCGTAAATTTTGAATTAGGTGGATTCTTTAACCTAACTCAAAAAACAATCACCCGAAATCAAAAAGTAGTGCTCGACGTGAAAGAATGGGAAAGCGGTGGTAAAAAATACACCGAAACGAAATTCATTAAAGTTCCGGCTCAGAACATGCGTTCCTTGGGTGTTCGTGGAGGTTTTCTAACCAATAAAGAAACATATGGTCCTGATGATCACCCAACATTGACTGGAACTTACGACTATCGCTGGACAGGGATTTACGCTGGAATTCAATTGACATCACAAATGAATTTAAGAATGAACACGGATAACTTCGGTGAAGCAGGTGCAGGATTTATTCGCAGATACTACGCTGACGTTACCATTCACCCTATCGCTTCACTTCGTGATATAGAAACAGATAGCAAGGTGAATACTTCAATTGGAAGAATTGGTTTCCGTTGCGGATTGATCGCTATGCCGGCTGAAAGAAGAAAAATGCAAGCACCCATTTACATCAAAACAGAATTGGGTTTCAGACCGCTGGATGGCCCGTTTATGAATGTTTCATTTGGAATCAACATCAAGCGAAAACTGAGCAAATTGGGTGTTCACGAAGTGAAACGCGAAACTGAATAGTCATGAAAAAACTAGTCATCCTCTACTCCATTTTGCCCATTTTCTCGTTTGGGCAAATGGAAAACGTTGGAACGTTAGCGAATAGTCAGTATACCGAACTTTCACCATACGTTACTCCAGACGGAAGCAAGCTATTCTTCATTCGTGAAGCGCATCCGGGAAATACGGATTTTGGAGACACCCAAGACATTTGGTGGTGTTCGCTTGAAAACGATCAAATAACTTCTGAAGCGAAACATTTAGGATTTCCGTTCAATACTTTGCAGAAGAATGATTTGAGTTATCAGTCTCCCGATGGACAAACACGTGTAATTAAAGGTGTGATAGACAAATTTGGAAAATTCAAACGATCTGGATATTCTATTTCACGATTGACTGAAAAAGGTTGGTCGGATCCAGAAGAAATGCACATTAAGAATTATGATTTCATGGTACGAGGGAAATACGTGGATATGTGCATGGCTCCTGGCGGAAATGTAATGATACTTTCATTTTCTGAAGAGAAGAACAGTCCGAATTCGGAATTGTATATGTCTAAAAACACTGGTGGAAACGATTGGACCAAACCGCAAAAGCTAAACTTTACCGTTCCCGGAGATTTTGGAGCATTCATTGCTGCCGACGGAAATACGATGTACTTTTCAGGAGAACGTTCGAACGGTTTTGGAAGTTCGGATATTTATGTAGTTCACAGGAGTGATGATTCCTGGTTGAATTGGTCGGAGCCTGAAAATTTAGGATCTGAGATCAACACCACTGAATGGGACGCTTACTTCATTGTTTCACCAACAGGAAAGAACGCGTTTATGATCAGTACAAGAGACGGTTCATCTGATATTTATCGCTATTCATTGGAGAAAGTGAAAGAAGAAGTCAAACCCAATCCTGTAATTATCGTTGAAGGAAAAGTGCAGAATGCTGAAACAGGTACGCCACTCTCAGCAGATTTAACCTACACAGACATTACACTCAATTCCGTTCAAGGCGTTGGTAAATCTTCATCGAAGGAAGGAATGTATCGATTTGTACTTCCGTATGGAAACAACTTTTCCATAAGCGCCCAATTACCCGGTTTCTATGCCGAATCTGTTCATTTGGATTTGAAGGACAAAGGGGAATTCACAACGGTAAAACATGATATCTTGCTCCGACCAATAAAACTGGAATCAGTAATTCGATTGAACAATGTGTTTTTTGAAACGAATAAGTGGGATTTGCTTCCAGAATCGAAAACAGAGCTGGATGCATTGGTGAAAATTTTACAGCAAAATCCGACCATGAAAATTGAAATTCGTGGTCATACCGATAATGTTGGAAACGATGACACCAACTTGAGTTTGTCGGAGAATCGTGCGAAATCAGTTCTGAATTATTTGGTAGAAAACGGAATTACAATTGATCGATTAACTTCTAAAGGATTTGGAGAAAGCAAACCGATCACAACAAATGAAACTGCTGAAGGCAAACAACAAAACCGACGAGTGGAGTTTATCATTCAAACCCTATAAATCAAACCTAAAAATAGAAGGCTGCTCGTTTTGAACAGCCTTTTTTCATTTTATGAAAATCACCTCCGTGCTCTGACCATCCAAACCAACGCTTTCTCTCTATATTCATTAATATGAACCACAGAGAAAAAGAGAGCACAGAGTTTTATTTATTCAATAATTCGATGCTTTTGTGCTTTTTGAATGGCTTCAATTTTTGAATGCACTTGCAGCTTGACGTAAATATTTTCAATGTGTTTACGAACCGTGGATGGTGCGAGGAACAAACTTTCAGCAATTTGTTTGTAGCCAAAACCTTTGCTCAAATGTGTCAGCACATCAATTTCACGTGACGAAAGATTGATTTCTTCTTCGGTTATTTTTTCGTTTATCTTGATTGGATTTCTCAACAACTTCAGCGCTTTCAACGCAATTCCCGCCGACATAGAAGCTCCACCTTCCATCAATCCGATAATACTATTCAGCAACATTGGTGGCGTTTCATCTTTCAAAAGATATCCGTTTGCGCCAGCTTGAATGGCTTTGAAAATATGATCGTCATCATCCAAAACCGTCAACATCATTACTTTGCATTTCGGAAAACGCTGACTGATGATTTCAGTGGCTTCAATTCCATCCATTATTGGCATTTGAATGTCCATCAGGATCACATCAACATTTGAATCTTTTTCAAGAAATTCGATCATTTCCTTGCCTGTTGAAGCATGAAATTTACAGATCAACTCATTTTTGAAAAGAGCAATTTTATCCTGAATACTTTTTGCAAGAAATGGGTTGTCTTCGGCAATGGCTATGCGTATCATAAAATGTCTTTATTTTTTCTCAAAAATCGTTTAAAGCTGCCCCATATTCAATACGACATTTGCCTTAGACTGTAATAAACAAATCACAGAAGTTCCCTTTCCAGGCTCAGAAACAATTTCAAAAACAGCATTCATTTTTCCACTTCTATGTTTCATATTCATAATTCCATTTCCATAAGAAGTTGTTTTCGAATCAAAACCTTTTCCATTGTCTAATATTTCGAATCTCAAGCCTTCCGGTATCTGATCGATAATAATTCGAATCTCGGAAGCTTCAGCGTACTTCAAGGAATTCTGAATTGCTTCCTGAATAATTCTGTACATATTCAACATTTCCGTTGCCTTTAATTCAGGATTGCCAGCTACTTTATTTTGAATCTCAATTGGGAGTTGAACCTTAGAACGCAACTCCTCCAGCTTATGAACAAGCGCATCCAAAGAACCATCTTCAGCGTTCATTGCCCAAATGGTGCTTCTCAAATCCTGCATGGTTTCTCTACCAAATTCAGAAATATTCCTGATTGAATTATTCATTGGTTCATTTTCAGAATCAACATATGCCAAATTATCCATTGAACTGATCATGTAAGTGATCTGTGAACCGATATTGTCATGTAATTCCCTAGAAATCTCCAATTTCTGTTCATTCAATTGTTGTTCACGCAATAACTTTTCCTCTTTCCTGGTTTGAACTAACTCGGCTCTTGCCTGTTTTCTTTTACTTCTGAAATAAAGGAATACAACAATGAAAAGCAATATCAATGTTACAGAAACCGATGTCAACATTAAGGATTCAAAACTGGCTTCGGCAATTTTAGCCTTATTTTCTGCAAGCTCCACCTTATTCTCAGCAATTTCACGTTCCTTCTTCTCCAACTGATACTTCGCGAACATTTCAGCCTGATTCTTACTTCCCTGAAAAAGAACTACACTGTCCTTGTACTTGTTCTGTAATTCAAAATATTTTACGGATTGCTTATAATCACCCCGCCTCTTCTCATTTGCTGCCAAATTACCATAAGCATTCGAAATTTGTCGATATGAATGTGAATGGATCAACTGATCCAAACTTTTATGCAGATAAACCGAGGCACTGTCGTATTTTCCTAGCACGCAGTAAACATTTCCAATATTACCCGTTAAGATCGCTGTACTGAATTTTGAACCTATCTTCTCATAAATATCGTAGGCCTTGAGATAATACTTCAATCCTTTCTCATTATTTCCTACTTCCCTTTCTACAACACCCAATCCTTGATACACAAGTGCCAATTTTTCATGATCACCCGATTTATCAATGAGTTTTTTAGCTTCGAAATAAGCCTTTCTTGATTCATCGTAACGTTTTAATTTTCGATAACATGAACCCATATTTCCTAAGCTCACGAAGACGACATCATTCGCCCCCAATTTCCTTGCTAGTTTCTGGATGTCGCGATGAATGGTCAAGGCCTGTTCTATTGAACCGCTAAACTCCAATACGTTTGCACTGTTTTGATAGACTTTCAACAACATTAACTCATCCTTCAGAGCTTTGGCATATTTGATTGCGAGATTATTATAATGTTGCGCCTTGGTATAATTCGTAAGTTCAAAATAACATGTTCCCAATTTCCCATAAGAAGACATGATGCCTACCGAATCGTTGATCGACTTTCTTATGGTCAGCGACATCAAGTTCAATTCAATTGCTTTCTTATAATTCCCCTTCGTCATATAGGGCATCGACAGATCATTACACGTATTCGCCAACAACTGCTTATCTCCCATGGCTTTCACCATAGCCAATGATTGTTCACCAAATTTGATGGCTTTATCCGTATCTGTTTGAAAATAATAGAATGTCAAATCATTCAACAAAAGCACTTTATCCTTTCCTGTCTTCTTCGGGATCAATCGTTCCATAGAATCCAGTTGTGCCTGGGTTTGTCCAAAAGAGAATGTTGATGAAATAAAAGCGAAAACGTATAAAAAAACAGTTGTAGTGCGCATCAGGAATATTTTGTCATGACGAAGTTAAGTAAATGATTTTCATCTTGAGTCGTTGAAATCTCATATTCCACTGAAAAAGAGCTGCTAATAAAAACTCAAGCTGTTAACGAATTGTGAAAATCGATTACTGAAATATTTATGGCACGCTTTTGTATTGACTGTTGGAAAATTAGCAGTCATGAAAACACGTTACACCTTATTAATTGCCTTTTTAGGAGTTTATTTTCAATTTTTCGCATCAGAATTGTTCTTGAAAATTAATCGCTCAGGTAATTTTCAAGTTAGTGTTAGCGGTCAAACACAATCGAGCTCAACACTTACTTATCGCTTTTTCGATTTGAATTCTGGTTCAACTCAAGTGTCAGTTACAGATCTTAATACAGGTTCTATTGTATTCAACAATTATGTTCAGCTCACAAATAACATGAGAACAGTTGCTGAATTGGATATGTACGGAACAATGTCAATCATTCAAAATCTACCGATCAATGTAAGCAACTGGTATAACACCCAAATTGTAGGAACTGTTGTAAACAATACAGGTGGTGGTTATGGAAACCCAACTCATGGCGGTGGAATAATTAATGTTAATGATCCACAAGCAGAGGCTGGATTCCAACAGTTTTTGACCTTCCTTGACTCTCAGACATTTGACAGCGGAAAATTGGAAGAAGCAAAGAAGTACTGTGGGTTGAGTAATTTATCTGCGCAACAAATAAGTCAGATCGCAAAGAAATTCACATATGATTCTAGTAGACTTGAATTTGCTAAAGCAGCATATTCAACATGTAGGGATAAGGCAAACTATTTTCTTCTGAAAAGCACGTTCACATACAGCTCGAGTTACACAGATTTAGAAGAATATATAAAGACACATTAATCCGCCCTAGGCGGACAAAACTTTCCTTCCAATACCCTGGCAAACTTGTTTGCCCCAACCAATGAGAAAAGGATTCGCTGCCGCGAGTCCTTTTTTTATGTTTAAAATTACATCAACATCATGTAGTTCCTAGATTTTAGGAAAATCGTATCTTTGTTAAGTTGTGTCGAAACAAATGGCGGCAACACATAAAATCAGCATTGATGGAGACAAAAGACTTTGCGGAATTACAGGCAGCTTTTCAAGCTAAAATCGATAACGAAATTCGTATTGAACCGAAGGATTGGATGCCAGAAGAGTATAGAAAAACCCTGATTCGTCAGATTTCACAACACGCTCACAGTGAGATTGTAGGAATGTTACCTGAAGGAAACTGGATTACCAGAGCTCCAAACTTACGTCGTAAAGCAGTTTTACTGGCGAAAGTTCAGGATGAAGCTGGTCACGGCTTGTATTTATACAGCGCAATGGAAACTTTGGGCGCTGACCGCGAAGCATCTATTGACGATTTGCATTCCGGAAAAGCTAAATATTCTTCAATCTTTAACTACCCAACACTTTCATGGGCCGATATGGGTGCAATTGGTTGGTTGGTTGATGGTGCTGCAATTATGAATCAGGTGCCACTTTGCAGATGTTCTTACGGACCTTATGCTCGGGCGATGGTTCGTGTTTGTAAGGAAGAATCGTTCCACCAGCGTCAGGGTTTTGAGATCATGATGACGCTTGCTGCAGGAACTCCTGAACAAAAAGCGATGGCACAAGATGCATTGAACCGTTTTTGGTGGCCGGCACAGATGATGTTTGGTCCGAACGACGCAGAATCGAAGCATACAAAACAAAGTATGGATTGGAGAATCAAACGTCACACAAACGATGAATTGCGTCAGATGTTTGTGGATGTAACCGTTCCTCAGGCAGAAATGATTGGTTTGACTATTCCGGATAAAGATCTAAAATTCAACGAAGAGACCGGACATTACGAATCTGGACCAATTGACTGGAATGAATTCTGGGAGGTGGTAAAAGGAAATGGACCTTGTAACGAGGAGCGTGTTGCCGCTCGTCGTGAAGCGAAAGAAAATGGAATGTGGGTGCGCGAAGCAGCTGTAGCTCACGCAGAAAAAATGAAAGAACGATTAGCTAAAAAAGCATCATAAATATGTCATCATCAAATTGGCCTCTTTGGGAGGTATTTATCAGAAGTAAACAAGGTTTAAGTCACAAACACGTTGGAAGTTTACGTGCAGCAGATGCACAAATGGCTGTTGACAATGCTCGTGATGTTTACACGCGCAGAACTGAAGGTGTTTCTATTTGGGTTATTGAGTCAGCGAACGTATTCGCATCTGATCCTGCAGATTCTGATTCACTTTTTGAACCAGCTCAAAGCAAAGTTTATCGTCACCCAACGTTTTACGACGTTCCGGACGGAATTTCACATATGTAAAAACGGACTAAAAGACTGGAGACAGAAGACTTTAAAAAATGAAAAACAACATCTTTACATATACGCTTAGAATTGCTGATGACAGCTTGATCTTGGGTCAACGCTTATCTGAAATTTGCGGTCATGGCCCCATTTTAGAAGAAGATATTGCAATTACAAATATTGCACTTGATCTAATTGGTCAGGCAACTTCTTTGTTTGAACATGCTGCAACTTTAAAAACAGATCCAGAACTTCTGCCAAAATTAGAAAGTGCTGATGACCTGGCATTTTTACGTTTCGACCGACAATATGTGAACCTGCTTTTGTTAGAGCAACCCAATGGTGATTTTGCTCAAACGATTGCCAGAAGTTTCTTCTTTGACGCATTCAGAGTTGAATTTTTTGAAGCATTGAAACATTCAAAAGACGAACAATTAGCTGCTATTGCTGAAAAATCGTTGAAAGAAACCAAATATCATTACAAGCATAGCGCTGAGTGGGTTATTCGAATGGGTGATGGAACTGAAGAATCAAACATGCGCATCAATAAAGCAATTACTGCTCTTTGGAAATATACAGATGAGTTGTTCTTTATGGACGAAGTTGATTCAGCTTTGATCGCTGAAGGAATTGCCGTTGATTTGAATTCATTGAAAGATGCATGGATGAATAGAATTCAAACCGTTTTTGCGGAAGCAACTCTTACAGTTCCTGAGCCAAAAGCGGTTCATTTCAAAGGAAGAAACGGAATGCACACAGAACATTTAGGATTTTTACTTGCAGAAATGCAATACATGCAGCGCGCATACCCGGGAATGAAATGGTAACTTCAGAAGAAATCTGGAAAGAGCTGGAAACCGTAATGGATCCGGAAGTTCCGGTTCTCTCCGTATTGGATTTAGGAGTCATTCGTTCTGTTGAATTGAATTTCCCTAAAGTTCTTATCAAAATTACTCCAACGTATTCAGGTTGCCCGGCAATGAAAACAATTGAAGAAGATATCCGTATTCAATTGCAGCAATTTGACGGACTTGAGGTTCAGATTGAAACCGTTTTACATCCGGCGTGGACAACAGATTGGCTTTCAGAAAATGGAAGACGGAAGCTGAAAATGTATGGAATTGCTCCCCCTGAAAACGAGGTGGACAAAAGCGTATTATTCGGTGAAGCTCCAGTTGTTCCTTGTCCGCATTGCAATTCTTCCGATACACGAATGATTTCGCAATTTGGGAGCACCTCTTGTAAGGCACATTATCAGTGCAATACCTGTTTAGAGCCTTTCGATTATTTCAAGTGTTTGAAATAAATCTCTAATTCTAGAATTTCAAAATTAGAGAAATAGACAATTCTCGAAGTTCGAAATTCGCAAATTCGACAATTATCGAAGAACTCAGTAAAAACCTGCGTTTCAGAAGGGAAAATTTATAAAACTTCATTTTCCGAATACTAAAAATCAGAAATTCGAATCTAAAAGACTGTCTGAAGTTGCTTCTTTATACCTTCTATGTTTAGAAGCCTGAATAGCCGTTTTCATATTCGTAGCCAAAGCAATCAAACCGCCAATACGAATGGCCTGGAATATATAAAAGAATAATCCCCAAATAAAACCATCAATCAATAGAAGAAGGAAAAGAAGGGTAACGAAACTGAACATTCCAAAACCTAAATAAAAGCCAAATGGTATTCCTTTCCCTACCAGAATTCCACTTGCTACATAGGTAATAAAAACCACGAAATTAATCGTTAAAACGATTGGCAACAAGGTCAGTTCGTCACGAACAAGAGCAATTTCGTAGGCTCCAACTATGAATGCGAAAGCGGTAATAATCCAAAAATAAGTTGCTGTTTTTTTCAGTTCTTTAACCGGATGAGAAACATTTACCGGACTATGTAAACCGTCAACTATCACATCCAACATTACCGGACTCTGAGATAGCTTCAACTTTAGCTCGCCAAGCTGTTCGGTAAGAATGGTTACTCCTCTCATTAGTTCTCCAGCTCCGGAAACTTGTGCGATCAGAGAATCTTTATAGTAAACTTCAACTTGTTTGTATCCTCGTGTCCACTGTACACGCACAAATTCGCCTTTGAGCTGACTTAGGGGATACTTCTTTTCAAAATCCATTCAACAAAATTACAAAGTTCCCAGAATATCAATAACAGGAAATTCTGGTTTTCAGTTTAGACAGTTTCATTGGTTTCCAAACATCCAAAGATATTGCACACGAATCGCAATCATCATTCAATCGAAATTGATTTTGATATGTCATTTTCACTTTGTTTTTTGCTTGTGGAACAGCAAGTCTGAAAAACCGTTCCTTTTGTACTTTCCCTTCCTTATAACAAGCCACATGAATAGTTCCCTGCTTCACCCCATAATCAGCAACAAAGCTTAATTCTGTAGATAACCAATTAGCAGGAATTGTGTTGGTCTGATAAATCGGATACGTTCCGGGAGAAAGAATAGTATCCATTTCGGGCAGAACAATTTGTTTCAACAAGGGAATTCCAGCTTCGAGTTGTTCTTCCGTATCTAACAAACTGTAGTCTAAAGGAGATGGATTCGCATCAAGATAAATGGCATTGTAATACTTCGCATTCATGTGATCATAATGCAGAATAGTTTCGTTGTACTGCCAGATCTGAAAGAGGTTTACGAAGCTCAGAAAACCAAGAACTGAAAGGAACAAATAACGACGCCAGCCAACATAAATGCGTTCAATAAAAGCAGCAAAAGCTAAAGCCAAAACGGGAGTTCCCTGAACCAACGCACGAGTTGAATAAGTTCCACCATAACGCCAATCGAACCAGGAAATTACTATCCAGATATTCAGTAGTCCAAAAGTGAGAACTGCTTTTCTGAATGGTTTACCTTTCATCAAAAACAATCCAATGACAAACAAAATCGTGATTGGAGTATAAATAAACCAACCTTTTTCGAAACCAATCAAAACACGCCACCAGGGATTGAGGAAAGTCCATTTACTTCCAACATCAAAAACCCAGGAACCCGTCACGTATTTCCAATAAATCAGTTGTGGAAGAATTCCGATAAAGGCTCCAAGCACAGCAATGTAAACACTTTTCATATTTACTTTAACCAACGCCCATTTAGATTTCAGATTCTCTGAACCATCTAATCCCCAAAGCAGCGGAATGAAAAACATGATCAATTCTGTAGGTCGACAAATAGTTGCCAAACCGATTGTAAATCCTATGAAAAAGGCAAACTTCAGCTTCGGATTTTCATGCCAGCGAATGGTCCACCAGAGTACGAGACAATACAATGGAAAAATGTGAATGTGACTTTGCGCTCCGTCGATTCCTGCATATTGAATGACATTAGAAGCAAACCCAATTCCGATTAAAGTAAGAGCTGTTACAGTTTCAGAGTAATACCGAATCAGCACTTTTCTGAGGACGAATAAACCAAGCAGATACCAGAAAATTGCTCCCCAAATAATTGAATATTGATAGGGCCATGAAAACCCATCTTCCGGAGCGTCCGTAGTTTTTGCGATCAGATGTCCGATTGTAAAGAACGGAAGCTGCATGATGGAAACACCTCCAAAATATTTACCCGCAAAATTTCCATTTTTGGCAGGAGTTACCTGGTAAAATAATCCTCCGGAAACATGGTACGTAGAGTCAATTTTCGGAAACCAACTATACTGCTTTACATCTTTATGAATGAGAATAGCTGGTGTATACATGTAATAACCTAGCGCATCATAAGTTGTGGCGTTGTTACCATTTTTTGAATTGTTCTCAAAATAACACAGACGAACAATTACGGTTAATGCGGCAACAAGCAATAATGACCATAAACTTAATTTTCTCATGAAGTAAAAATAAAAAACGCCCTCATTTCTGAGAGCGTTTTTACTATTTATTATCCTAAGAATGGATATCTGTAATCCGTTGGAGGAACAAATGTTTCCTTGATTGTACGAGCCGAAACCCAACGTAACAAGTTCATTGCTGCTCCAGCTTTATCATTGGTTCCTGAACCTCTGGCTCCACCAAATGGTTGTTGACCAACAACTGCTCCAGTTGGTTTATCATTGATATAGAAATTTCCTGCTGCATTTTCTAAAGCTAACGTAGCTTCCTGAATAGCATAACGGTCATTCGAAATAATTGAACCAGTCAAAGCGTAATCAGAAGTCTCATCCAACAATTTCATTGTTTGAGCATATTCGTTTTCCGGATAAACATAGATCGTAAGAACTGGTCCGAAAATCTCCTCACTCAATGTTCTGAATTTAGGATTCGTTGTTACTGCAACCGTTGGAGCTATAAAGTATCCAACACTTTTATCATAAGTTCCACCGACAATAATTTCAGCATCAGCCTGACCTTTGATGTAATCAATGTATCCTGCAATCTTGTCAAACGCTCTTTCGTCGATAACAGCATTAATGAAATTGCTGGTATCTTCCGGACTACCCATTTTGAAAGAATTCACTTGCTCAACCAAAATGCGTTTTACCTCAGGCCAAAGATTAGAAGGAATATAAGCACGAGAAGCTGCAGAACATTTTTGTCCCTGGAATTCGAATGATCCGCGCGATAATGCAGTAGCTACTTCAGCAGCATTTGCACTTTTATGAACCATTACGAAATCCTTCCCTCCTGTTTCACCAACAATTCTAGGGTAAGTTCTGTAGTTTTCGATGTTGTTTCCGATTTCTTTCCAAAGGTGACGGAACACTGCAGTAGATCCAGTGAAATGCAACCCTGCGAAATCTCTGTGTTTGAAAACGATATCACCAGCAGTTGGCCCGTCAACAGCAATCATATTGATTACTCCTGCAGGAACTCCAGCCGCTTCAAACAATTCCATAATCACCTGAGCCGAATACATTTGAGATTCTGCCGGTTTCCAAACAACCACATTCCCCATCATCGCAGGTGCAGCACACAAGTTTGCGGCGATAGATGTAAAGTTGAACGGTGTTACAGCGAAAACAAATCCTTCTAACGGACGATATTCCAATCTGTTCCACATTCCAGGCAAAGATTCAGGTTGCTCGCGGTACACTTGAGTCATGTACTGAACATTGAAACGGAAAAAGTCGATCAGCTCACAAGCTGCATCAATTTCAGCTTGCATTACGTTTTTCGACTGTGCCAACATTGTTGAAGCGTTCATTCTATCTCTGAAAGGTCCAGCTAATAAATCGGCCGCTTTCAAAAATATAGCTGCACGTTGTTCCCATGGAAGATTTGCCCAGTCTTTTCGTGCTTTCAAAGCCGAATCGATTGCTTTATTCACATGCTCAGCAGTTCCGTAGCTGTAATGACCAAGAACTTTATTTCTGTCATGTGGAGGCGACATTGGGCGTTTGTCGGAAGTAGAAATTTTCTCTCCGCCAATATAAAGTGGAATCTCAATTGGATTCTGATTATACATTCTTTTGTATTCCGCGATTAAAGAATCACGATCTGCGTTCCCAGGCGCATAAGCCTTTACAGGTTCATTAACCGCTTTTGGAACGGTAAAAATAGCATTCGACATAGTAAGAATTTTACAGTGCAAAGATAACCAAGACTTTTGGACTGAATGCTATGGAGAACATACAAAATCTAAAGCTCATGTATGAGGCACAGACGCGATGCATCGCGTCTCTTCACCATCTTTCATTAGAAATATGCTCCAAATCTTGCTCAATTTATCTCATTTTGCATACTTTTAATAAAAAAGACCTTGAATAAACACTATTTCTATATTATCGGCATATTCCTATCGACCTATTCGTTCGGACAAAATCTTCCGCAATTATTGAATACTTATCAAACAGGCGCATCATCTGAAAAAGTGAGAGCTGCTGAAGATTTGATGGATTATTATATTGGAGAAAACAAGGATACACTTGAAATTATTGGTGAAGAATTGTTTTATTATGGAATTGAAAATCATTACTATCCTGCAATTGAAACCGGGAAAATTATTCTTGCCGAGTATTTTGTTGAGACAGGTAAAACTGCAGATGGTATAACTATGGCAAAATCGCTTTTACCTACAATGGAAGAAAGAGGCGATCACGAGAAATTAAGCCGGGTTTGCAAATTAATTTGTCAAGGTTATAGATTTGAAAAAGATGCTTCTTCCGCACTTTATTGGGCTGAACAATCTGTACGACATAGCAAACAAAGCGACGATCCTGAAGTTCAAACCTACGGTTATCTTTCGTTAGCTGAATCATATATTTTAAGCGGAAAAACCAAACTTGGTATTCAGTATTTCAATGAATACATTTCAAAAGCTCGTCCGCTAAAACTGAATAATGGAATTTGTTCGGCCTATGGCAGATTAGGAGATATTTATAGGCAGCAAGGGAATTTGGATAAAGCCGAATACTACTTTAATGCGTCATACAAAATTGCTAAGAAAACCAACAGAAAAACATCGCTTGGGCATGCAATCAACAATTTAGCAATTACCTATTTTGAAAGAGGTGATACGGTAAAAGCCAGAACCTATTTTGAGAAAGGACTTGTTCTCAGAACTCAAAATAGAGACGTTAACGCCATTGCAGAAAGTTACTATAACCTGGGCGATTACGAGTTTTACATTGGCAAACCGCAACTAGCCATTAATTGGTACAAAAAATCGTACGAATACTCAAAGAAACATCATTTATTGCCGCAAGCACAGGATGCACTTTACCTACTTGCTCGTACTTACACTAAACTTGACCAACACAAAACTGCGAACTACTACTTGGAAGAGTATATCAATCTGGAAGAGAAAATGAAGTTGAATAATCGGAAAGATGAGCAAAAAATAAAAGAGAAACAACTTGAGTTTGCCAAGCTAGAAATTGAAACGGAAAAGGAAGGTTACGAAACGGATAAAACGTTTCTTGATTACCTGAAACCAGAATGGATCTTGATTGGTTTTTTAGGATTGCTTTCTATCTTCCTCACATTGAAATTGAGAAAAACCAGAAACTAAATGTACAGGTCATCGAGTCCCGAAATTGATCGGGAAGATGACAATCAATTCATTTTTCCAGGGAACATCAAGTGAAAAGTAGGAATCTCCACTCTGAACACTTGCTCGCTATCTTTATTAACGAAAGTATAGAAACCAGTCATCGCACCAACATCTGAACGAATTTCACAACCGCTGGTATAGTTGTATACTTCACCCGGAGCTAAAACAGGCTGCTGACCAATTACACCTTCACCACTAACATGAGTTGAAGCATGCAGTGAATCAAAAATAAACCAATCACGGTGTAAAAGCTGAACGGGAAAATCGTTTCTGTTTTCGATATTGATATTGTAATGATAAAAGAAAACGCCATCACGAACGTTGGAAATATCGGAACGGAACATTGTGTTCACGCTTACCGCAACTCCCTCTGTAATAATAAGATGTTGTTTCTTTGTTGTCATTTGCTTCACAAATTACTAATAAAAATCTAGTAAACCAAAAACGATTTTGATATTCATATATTGCATTATTGAACTCTTGTTACATTAAATATCCCCGCAGCAGATAATTAGATTCATTCTAATCATTACCCACGGTCACACTTTCTACCTCTTGTCCAACGCTTTTTCTTAAATTTGCCAAAACTCATTGAATGACTCCAACATTTCATCGTCTAAAAATTACTGAATTACAATTTGAGACCGAAGATGCTGTATCCATCTGTTTTGATGTTCCAAGTGAACTTCGTGAAGCTTACAAATACGACGCAGGTCAATATTTAACGATTCGCCATGAAATTGGTGGTGAAGAACTTAGACGAAGCTATTCTATTTGCAAATCTCCAAACGAAGGGAAACTTTGCGTGGTTGTAAAGAAGGTTGAAGACGGACGTTTTTCATCATTTGCAACAAGCTCATTACATCCGGGCGACGAGTTGGACGTAATGACACCAATGGGTCATTTTCAGCATAAAGCGAACGAAGCTGATGCAAAATCATACGTTTTATTCGCTGCAGGTTCAGGAATTACTCCTGTAATTGCCATTGCTAAGAACATCTTGCATAACGAGCCGAATAGTGATGTAACAATGGTTTATGGAAATAAAGGCTTTGCGAGTATCATTTTCCGTGAGGAATTAGAGGACCTGAAGAATATTCACATGGATAATTTCCGATTGATCCACGTTTTGAGTCGTGAGAATTTGGGGAATAAACTTCAAAAAGGTAGAATTGACGAGGAAAAAGTAAGTGCAATTGCAAAAGCTTTTCTTTCGAACCAAAAGGTTGACGGTGTTTATATCTGTGGACCAGAAGAAATGATCCATGCTGTAAAAAGCGGAATGATGGCTTCGGGAGTTGAGGAAAACAAAATACACTTCGAATTGTTCGGTACAACTGCTCCGAAGAAAGCGAAAGTTGTAGAAGAAAGCGAAATTGTTCACTCTAAAGTGACAATCATATTAGATGACGATCAATACATTTTGGATCTAGATTCAAATGGTAAATCAATATTAGAAGCTGGTTACGAGGTAGGCGCAGATTTGCCATATGCTTGTAAAGGTGGAGTTTGTTGTACTTGTAAGGCGAAGATCCTTGAAGGAACAGCAGTTATGGATATCAATTATGCACTAGAGAAAGAAGAGGTTGAAGCGGGATATATTTTAACATGCCAGGCACATCCAACTTCAAAAGAACTAGTGGTATCATTCGACGAATAAAATGGGATTATTTTCAAAATTTAAAAAATCTGGCGAGGCCGACTCAAAAGAATTAAAAAGCGCTCTGCTTGAAGTTGAGTCTAAAACACAATTGACTGCTGATGCAGTTGAAGTTCGATTCAAAATCCCTGAAGAATACAAGGATGCGTTCAAGTTTGTTGCCGGACAATACATTAATGTTACTGCAGAGATCAACGGTAAAAAAGAAACGAGATCTTATTCTATCTGTTCTGCTGAAGATAACGGATTGGCTGTTGGAGTAAAGAAGATCGACGGTGGATTGATCTCGACTTATCTTGTTGACAAAGTTCAGGTTGGTGATTCTGTAGAGATATCAAAACCTCAAGGGAACTTCAATTGGAAATCGGGATCTAAATCGATTGTTGCTTTCGCAGCTGGAAGTGGAATTACTCCTATTCTTTCAATCTTACTGAAACAACGTGAAAATAGCTCAACATCCACACTATTCTATGGGAATAAAACGGTTGCTGATACAATGTTTCACAATCAAGTTTCCTCTATTGCTGGTTGTAAATTTGTTCCATTTTACAGTCGAGAGGTTGTTGAAGGAGCTACGAATGGTAGAATGACTAAACAAGCAATTAGTGAGGCAATCAAAGCAGATTTATCTGTACTTCGTGCTGACCATTTTTACATTTGTGGTCCCGAAGAAATGATCATGGATATCAACGAAGTACTTACTGTATTTGGTGTTGAGAAAAGTAAAATTCACTTCGAATTATTTACTACTCCTGTGAAATTGGTTTCTGAACCAACGACTGTGGTTGGTAACTTTAGTGGTACAAGTCAGGTTAGTGCGATTTTAGATGGCGAAATCTATCGTTTGGAATTGAAGACAAATGGTTCAACGATACTGGAAGCTTTAGATAAACAAGGAGCTGACGTGCCTTACTCTTGTAGAGGTGGTGTTTGTTGTACTTGTAAGGCGAAGATTGTTGAAGGTTCTGCTAGTATGAAAGTGAACTTTGCCCTTACGGATGAAGAAGTAAAAGATGGTTATATCTTGACTTGTCAGGCACAACCAACAAGCGAGGTTTTAAAATTGGATTTTGATGCATAAAACTGCATTGATAATAGGATCGAGCAGAGGAATCGGCAAAGAACTGGTGAAGGAATTTTCTAATTCTGGAATTAACTGTCATGCCTTTGCGCGATCTGAACAGGAAACAAATTCTGAAAGTGTTTCCTATCATTTTTTAGACTTGAATTCAGAAAATGTAAAGTCCGACTTTCAGAAGATTACAGCTTCTATTTCAACATTCGATTATGTTATTTACAATGCTGGAAGAATTGTTGTAAAACCATTTACTGAGTTGAGTAGAGAAGAAATCCAATCGGTTTACGATGTGAACGTTGTGGCCGCAATGGAAATTCTACAAGTTTGTATTCCAAAAATGGCGAAAGATGGGCACATTGTTTTGATTTCATCCATGGGCGGTTTTCAGGGAACTATGAAGTTCGCAGGCTTATCTGCCTATTCCACTTCAAAAGCGGCATTAACATCTTTGACAGAGCTTTTAGCAGAAGAATACAAAGACGCCGGTTTTTCCATCAATTGTTTGTGTTTAGGATCCGTTCAAACGGAGATGCTGGCAGAAGCATTTCCTGGTTATCAAGCTGCGCATTCTCCTCAGGAAATGGCTTCATTCATCCATGATTTCACGGTCAACTTCGGAAAGTTTTTTAAAGGAAAGATTATTCCTGTTTCCATTTCTACTCCTTAGTTCTCATGGAACTTTCACTTGGTCCGTTACAAACTTACACAGATCATCATTTTCGAAATGCACATCAACTCGTTTATGGCGGAGTAGATAAATTCTACGCTCCCTATCTACGAATGAATACTGATGGAACAATTAAGACTGGTCCGAAAGTGGATATTCTTTCAGAAAACAATCAGGTTGGTATTGTTCCGCAAGTCATGTGTTGCTCAGTAGATGACTTCTTCATTATGCATGACTATATTGCTGGTTTAGGTTATGAAGAAGTAAATTGGAACATGGGTTGTCCTTATCCGATGGTTACAAACAGAGGTTTAGGTGCTGGCATTTTGAATAAACCCGAAATGCTTAGAGAATGGTTGGAGCAAATCTATCCGAAGCTCGGTCTAAAATTGGGAATCAAGATGCGCATGGGAATGGAAAGTACGGAGGAAATTTTTGATGTTCTCCCTGTTTTGAATGATTTTCCATTGACAGAAGTCATCATTCATGCACGATTTGCCAATCAATTGTACAACGGAGGTTGTGATGTTGAGCGATTTAAGGAAGCAATACAACTAACGAATCATAAAGTTGTTTATAACGGTGATATTTCGAATACAGAAGGTTTTTCTGAGCTTAGAGAAACTCTGCCAACAACAGAATCGTTCATGATTGGACGAGGAGCAGTTAGAAATCCTGCAATCTTTCAGGAAATAAAAACCGGAGAATTACTGGATGGAAAAACATATCGACACAAATTGATCGAATTCTCAAAATTGATTGAAGAATCGTGTTTACGTTCCAATTCAAACGAAGGATTTTCCCTTATGCGTTTAAAGAGTTATTGGGAAGGTTTCTGTGAAGAAATTACAGAAGGGAAATCACTTTATCGCAGATTAAAGAAGTCAGATCGCCTGATCGAATTCTGGCAATTCATTGATAATTATTTGGAGGTTTAGTTTCTTACGAACCTAACAATCCTTTTCCGAATTCGGCTACACGCTTTTCATAACGTATTTTTACTCGGTCAGCAATTGGAATAGCCATTCCTTCATCATCAACGCGCACAAAAGTAACACTTGTATGAGTTACAATTTCCTGATCACCGGTGTATACGTTATGCTTTCTCACCTCCATATACAACTCCAAAGAAGTGTTACCAAACTTAGCTACTTTACCGTAAACCTTTAAAATGTTTCCAACTTTCACTGGTTTTTTGAAGATCAACTCATCGAACTTGATTGTAACAACGTGAGGTGTATCACAAATCTGGGAAGCATAAGATCCGGCGGCGTCATCGATGAGTGAAATAAGACTTCCACCAAACATGTTATTACTAATTCCTATGTCGAATTGTTTACAGATGTACGTTGTTATGAGTTCCATGGCGCGAAATTAGTTATTTAATAAACAATTTCAATCTACATAAAATAAATATTTCACAAAATAAAGTGCATCAGTTACAACTTAGCAATATAATCAGTGCATTCTTAAAGAAAGTTGTTGTGCATAAGATGACTTATTAGAAAA
>CAMLHZ010000015.1 GCA_946480085.1 uncultured Flavobacteriales bacterium | reverse complement strand
ATATGTCTAAAATTTTACGTGGTTTTTATTTTGTGTTTTTTAATCTGCCCCCCCCCCCCGAAATTGCAATCTCCAATAAAATCCCCAACAAGACAAGTTCTTTATCTTTTCATTTCTTCATTTTTGTACCTTATTCTACTTAAAATAGCTTTATGTTTCGATTCCTTTTCGCCATTCTGTTGATCTCGAACTATTCTTTTTCGCAAGATTCCTTAATCGTTTCGTCGTTCAACGAACAGCTCAACCAATTTTTGAGCGTACGTGATCTGTGTATTTCCAAAAACGGAACAGAAGCTTTTTTTACAGTTCAAAGCCCGGATGAGAGCATTTCGAAAATTGCAATGATGTATATGGTGGACGGCGTTTGGTCGAAACCGGAATTGTTGCCATTTAACGATGAAAACCGTTACCTGGAGCCTTTTTTGTCTGATGATAATCGTCGACTGTATTTTGTTTCAGACCGACCATCGAACAACAAGAAAGCAGAAGAGAAGAACTTCGATATTTGGTACGTAGACCGTGAAGTTCTCAATTCTAATCAGTGGGATAATCCGGTTAATCTCGGGAAACCTGTAAATTCAAAGAACAATGAGTTTTACCCGACATTAAGCAAAAATGGCAATCTCTACTTTACCATGGACATTCCCGATTCGGGGAGAAAAGACGATATCTATTTCTGTAAATGGAACGGTAAAAAGTACGATGAGCCTGTTTTGTTGAACGATAGTATCAATAGCAAAGGATATGAATTCAATGCCTTCATTTCCAGTGATGAAAGTTTTTTGCTTTATACCAAGTACAATGCGGAAGGTGGTTACGGAAGCGGTGATTTGTACATCGCCAGAAAAGACGAAAAAGGAAATTGGAAGAAAGCTGTAAATCTGGGAAATACCATCAACTCTAAGTTCATCGAATACTGTCCGTTCTACGACGAAAAAACGCAGACACTTTACTTTACCAGCAAACGCAATTCCCTCGAAGCAAAAGACTTCAAAACGCTTGAAGAATTTGAGTTATACCTGGAAGCGAGCGAGAATGGCTTGAGTAAGATTTATGGGGTGAAAATTGGTTTCTGATTCTGGATTTTTGGAAACGAGAACCTAGACTTAGAATCTCTCAACTTCATTTCAAACAGCGGAGGATCTATTATCTCGTGCTTAAACTACAAAATGCTTATTTTCAATTCGTAATTATTCCGCTGCGGAGGATTTGAAATCCTGCGCAAGGTATCTTTTGGAATTTTCAATTTTTCTTATTACTACGTAATAACATATCTCAACCGAAACTTTTTTTCACCTCACCTGACAACCGTCTCATTTTTTATGCGTTATCTTTGCAACGTCGCTGAAGCTATGTTGCATACGATGCACATATCTTCTGAAAAGAGAGCGACAAAATTACAAGTATTAACAATTTAAAACCGAAGCAATGTTCAAATTTCATTCAACATTAGGAGCTCCAACTGGTCTAGAGACTAGTGCGCTCGGGCTTTGGGTTTTCCAGTAACGATTCCATAAATCATTATCATATGAAAATCCGAAGCTTCTAAGAGGTTTCGGATTTTTTTTACACCGAAATCTCATAAAAATCAAGTATTGAATTGAAGAGAAAATTCCAATCTCTGCGTTATTCAAAAATTTTCCTCAAATCATTTACATAAGTAAACTCATTGAGAAAAATCTTCGAATGCCTTGACCTTGAAATTTTCTTTTCAACTCTGAAATAGGATTGCTGTACTTTCCTGAGTTCTGTGTATGTCTTTCATAGTTTAATAAGCTCGACCAGTAGGCGAGCCAGACGACACAGTCGGCATTCGTGTCCGCCGCGGCGGATGGCAAACAAAGCAATCCATCATTGAGAAATCATGGGAAATAGTATCAAAGGGAAGGACTTGTTGAAAATAGGCTTCCCACAAGACAACACTGTAAACATCGCCCTTGGGCTGATTAGCAGATACAAAAAGAAAGATTGCAAGGAAAGAGTTCTTGCTGAATTAAAAGAAGTACTTCACTTTCCAGACACATACATCGGCGACGGTTTATGGGGAAAGATAGCTGAAGGATTAATTGCACCTGTGGAAGTGAAGTTTCACGAATTGAAAGTTGAAAGAGTACCGTTCATCATTTATGGCGAAAACGACATCGACGACAAAACGAAACACCAATTCTATCAGGCGCTAAAATTGCCGGTTTCTGTGCAAGGCGCGTTAATGCCAGATGCACATTACGGTTACGGATTGCCAATTGGAGGAGTACTTGCAACTGACAATGCAGTGATTCCTTACGGTGTGGGAGTCGACATCGGTTGTAGAATGTCTATGACCATTTTCGATGCTCCAGCTTCATTTTTCAACGGCAGAACACATCAGTTGGAGAATTTGTTGAAGGACCACACCAAGTTCGGGATGTACGAAACGCACGCCATAAAACACGATCATCCAATTATGGAAAGTTCGTTGTTTCGTGAAATTCCTTTGCTGAAAAAGCTAAAAACAAAAGCTTACCAGCAACTGGGAACTTCCGGTGGGGGAAACCATTTTGTAGAATTCGGTGTTGTGACGATTACAGCGAATGACCTATCCGCCGGACAGGCAGGCGCGGATGTTCCACCAGGAGAATATTTCGCATTACTGACGCACAGCGGTTCGCGTGGATTAGGAGCAAACATTGCAAAACACTACACACAAATGGCTGTGAAACAATGTCCACTCCCACGTCAGGTGCAACACTTGGCCTGGTTGGATTTGAAAACACACGATGGGCAAGAATACTGGAATGCCATGAATCTCGCCGGTGAATATGCAAAAGCATGTCACGATGATATTCACGCACGATTGAGTAAAAGGCTGGGACTTCGCATGTTGATGACGATAGAGAACCACCACAATTTTGCATGGAAAGAAAACGTTGATGGCAAAGAATGCATAGTTCACCGAAAAGGAGCTACTCCAGCAGGTAAAGGACAATTGGGAATTATTCCGGGAAGTATGCTTGCTCCAGGATTCATTGTTCGCGGATTGGGAAATACGTCGAGCGTAAACTCAGCTTCACATGGAGCAGGACGTGTTTTCTCACGTTCGGAATGCAAGAGTCGTTTTACGAAAAGTGAAATGATGAATCAATTGGCAAAAGAAGGGATTTCCCTGATTGGTGGTGCAATTGATGAAGCACCGATTGGCGTATAAGAACATTCATCACGTAATGGGAAATCAGCAAGAGTTGGTAGAAACAATTGGAACGTTTCAACCGAAAATAGTAAGAATGGATAAGTAATGGAAACGAAAATCATACATATCACAACGGCAAAGGGTCCAGCTGAATGTCAGTTGGCAGCCGCTAAAACATTGGGAGAATTAGTAAGTGAATTGAGAGCCAAGGGTTTTTCAGTATCGGTTCTCGATCGCACTCCTGGTGATGAAAACGGAACCATTTTATCCGCCACCGTGCAAGTTTCAGGTGTAAATCCCGGAGCTGCACTTCAACCGTGGATAGGGACGATTCAATGGATTCAAAAGAGTCCGTATCGTCCCAATCACGGGCGAAAGAACTGGTTTGTAGGCATTTTTGAATTGAAGTCGAATGCTGCCCAAAGTTGGAATGAAAGTGACATCACCTACCAAAGTACGCGAAGCAGCGGAGCAGGAGGACAACACGTAAACAAAGTCAGTTCAGCCGTTCGTGCAACTCATTATCCAACCGGAATTTCGGTTTTCGTTCAGGACAGTCGTTCACAATTACAGAACAAAAAACTGGCAACGGAACGAATCGCTGAAAAACTGGATCAACACTTCGGAAAAGAACTGATTGAACGCGTTCAGCAACAATGGTCGCAGCACCATGAACTGGAACGTGGAAACCCAGTGAAAACCTTCAAAGGCTTGGAATTCAAACCAAAGAAGGAGGAGAAATCGTACAAGAAAAACAGAAGTAAATTGAAACAAGATTTAAGAAAGGAGTTGGAGTAGGGGCGCAACATTTTTCACCCGGATTCAACGATTTATTATACTAAAACTACCATGACAACAAACACATACACGATAAAAGCCTTAGAAAGCTACAGATATGATAAAGAAGAATGCTTAGAAGCATTAGGTTACGCTTTGGCTTACGACGAAAATAATTCTGTAGCACTCTGCTTAATGGGAAGAATTCAAATGGAAATGTTTGCCAATTATGAATTGGCGCGAAACTACTTTGAGAATGCTTTGGCGGCAGATGCGGGATATTCCGAAACCTATCGCCATTATTTACATTTGCTGATCTATAGAAATGAATTGGAAACGGCACGTACATTCCTAAAATTCGCAAGTACAAGAATTACTCACCGTCAAGCAGATCTATTCATTGGCGAAGCAAAAATTTTGGAACGAGAATTCAAGTTCAAAAAAGCCTTGAAAACTTTGGATAAAGCGTTGAAAAATGCGTATTCTGAAGACACCTTATTTGAAATTGATGAGATGATCAGCAGAATTCAACGTAAGAAATAAATCGAAATTAATAAGCTATAAAGCCCATGTCAGTTTGAGTGGCTCTGACTGACATGTAATGGAATGTCAGAGATGTATCGAAAACATGGGCTTTATGGAATTGAACCAAAAGCAGCATCTCTTGTAACCAAACACAGACTTTAGTAACTTGCAGCTATGTTCATGAAAACATTTTTACCAATACTCTTTATTTTTTCAATTAGTAAATCGTTCTCTCAGGAAACAGATGCTAAGATTTCATGGGCACAAACCTTGGATGGGTACAATACAGTGGATTTTACGGATATGGATGTAGATTCGAAAGGTAATACATTTATGTCGGTGCTTTACCAAGGCAAATTGTCCGATCCTAAATTAGAAACTGTTCTTTTGGATGCCGGACATTTTGGTGGAGCGATTGTTAAATATGATCCAGCCGGAAAACCACTTTGGCTTATTGGAATCAAAGGTGCGAATACAGCTTTAATAAGTTCCGTTTACATTACTCAGAACGGTGACTTTATAGTTACAGGAAACGGTGATGGTGAAATTACTTTCAATTCGGTTTCGAAAGAACCTGTAATTGCAGGACTAAAGAAAGAAAAAGACCAGTACAATCATCCGTGTTTTGTTTATGTTGCTCGCTATTCTAATGATGGAAATCTGAAATGGCTGAAAACGTATCGAACAGATGTTTCAGGAACAGGAACTTCAGTTGTAGAAACAAGTAAGGGAGAATTGTATTGGGCCTTGAACCATAAAGGGAAATTATTTGATGGAGAAAAGATGATTAGTGAGGCGAAATCCATACCTAATAATGAAACGAAATTCCAGATTCTGAAATTGTCAAGTGAAGGTGAAATTCTGCATGAACATCCATTTTATTATCAATCGTTTGATGCAAATTACATGTACCACTCGCGCCTGACAATTGATTCAGAAGATGCGCTCATTGTAAATGGGCAATTTCATGGATCAGTTCATTTTACAGATAAAGATTCGCTAAACAATGACGCCTACTACGAAGGTTATGATGCGTTCATTGTAAAGTTTGATGCCAATGAAAAGTATTTGTGGAATCGTAAAATTGGCGGACAATACTATCAGAACATATCGTCACTTCGAGTTGATAAGAAAGGTCGTATTTCAGTGATTGGTTATTACGGATATGAATGTGTTATCTCCAGCGGAATTCAATTGGTTCAAAAAAGTCAATACGATTACAAATCTGGTTCAAGCATGTATTATTGTCGTTTTGAAAAAGATGGAGACCTGGACTTCTCGAAGTTCCACAGGCAAAACGGTTGGAATGGGAGTATTTCCGCGATGGCTCTGGGAATCGATGACAATTCGCGAGCACATTTTGTTGGAATGTTTACAGATACCTTGCGATTGGAAGGAACAGATATTGTAATTCCTGGAAAGAAAGAGTTGGGAACAAGCTATTATTCAAGATGGAACGGTGATAGTGTGGAAACTGTTTCAAAACCAGTCGTTTCCGGAAATGGTTGGATTGGATTTATGGATGCAGTCATCAAAAACAATAAAATGTATGTTGGCGGGCTATATTACGGTTCCAATTGTATAGAAAATGTGGAAGGTCAAAAATTCCAATTCTCAGAACGTGATTACGGAAGATCATCATTTGTGTATGTCTTCCAAATTCCTGATTTACCAGAAGTGGAAGACCAAGAAGAAAACGATTACACCGCATCCATAGAATCCGTAATTGCCTGTCTATCCCCAAAACGTATCGCGGAACCTAATGTTTGGATTCCGATTCAGAGCATTCATACAGGTGAAATATCTCTACCTGTATTAGCTTCAAATGGAGATTGCGGTGTAATTCGTGAAAACAGTTCAGCTTTGTTATTCCCAAATCCAACGGAAGGATTAACCACTTTGACTGTAAAAGGTTTGAAAGGAAATCTGACCATTCAGGTGTTCTCGGCTTCAGGACAATTTCTGTTTACACAGGATATTGAGATTCAAAATGAAGAACAATCGATTGAGTTGAATTTTTCAGGTGTAGAACCCGGAACCTATTATGTTCAGCTAGTTCAGGGGAATTACAAGAAGATACTTCCGTTGGTAAAGAGTCATTGATTTGGTGTTTTCAAATTCAAATTATACCAAGGTAAATGGTAGGTAGATTGCAGTCATGCATTTAGACAACTACATAACATGGAAACTAGTCGGGGGATTACATTCTGCCTCAGAAAAAGCAAAATTTAGAAATATTACCGTGGTAATTGGTAGGTAGATTGCATTCCACCGAACCTCAAAGAAATCCCTTTATAAACGCACTCGATCTCTCCAAAACCAACCTCGGCTCTTCCCGATGAGGTGTATGACCAATGTCTGGAATAATAAGCTTCTCAGCTGGACCATTCACTTGTTCTAATGTCCTGTTTACCTGATCCAAACTTCCATACTCGTCTTCTTCTCCCTGAATAAATAAAACCGGGCAGTTGATGTGAGGTAGAAAATGCTCAATGTTCCAACCTCTGAACTCGGGTTTCATCCAGGTTTCCGTCCAGGCACTGAAAACGAAGTCGACTTTATCTCCGTGATATTTTGCCAAACGCTGCGCCATGTTCAGGCTTTCATAGCTCGATTTCGCATAATCAATTCCTTCAAGCGTAATGTCTTCTACAAAAATATGTGCGGCTTCAACAATTACAGCATTTACTTGTTTTGGATATTTTCCAGCCGCAATCAAGGCAATTGAACCACCGTCGCTGTGACCAAATAGAATGACCTTCTTCAGGTTGAGTTCATTGAGTAATTCGTTCAGAAAATCGGCCTCCAATTCCATGTAATTGTTATTTCTTTCTGAATTGGAAACAGAAACTGATTTTCCGTAGCCCAATCTGTCGTAAACCAGAAAATTACAGTTGACTGTCTCTGAAAGTTTCTTAGGGAAATCGCGCCAAAGTTCAATGCATCCAAGTGAATCATGAAGAAAGATAAGTGTTGGTTCATAAGGAGAAATTTCCCAATGTTGAATAACAGCTCCTTTAAACGAGAACATTTTTGCTTCCATAATCACCACTTAAACCAACATAAAGATAAAGAGGAAAGTGAAACGATGCAATGATAGAAATCTAAATTTGGGAGATAACCTGATGTAAAGACGCAATGCATTGCGTCTTTACCTTTCCTCTTTTGGCTTGTCCTGATAGCTATCGGGACTATTTACTATCTTTGCATCATGAATTTCTTCAAACCGAATATGATCATTTACAAAACAGAACAGGAAATCGAAATTATGCGTCAGGCTGCGCAAGTGGTATCGCGTACACTTGGAAAAGTTGCTGAATTGATTGGACCTGGAGTTACTCCCAAAGAATTAGATACAATGGCTGAGGCTTACATTCGATCTCAAGATGCTATTCCTGGTTTTTTAGGGTTGTACGGATGTCCGAGTACACTTTTGATTTCAGTAAATGAACAAGTTGTTCACGGTTTGCCAACTGATCGTCCTTTGCAGGAAGGAGATATCGTTTCCGTAGATTGTGGTGCGGTTTTCAAAGGTTATTATGGCGATCATGCCTATACTTTTGCAATCGGAAACATTGATGAAGAAAAGAAGCAATTACTGAAAGTGACTGAAGAATGTTTGTATTTGGGAATTGACCAGGCACGAGCAGGAAACAGAATGGAAGATATTGGCTGGGCAATTCAAGCACATGCTGAAAATCATGGTTATGGAGTTGTTCGTGATTTGGTTGGACATGGTTTAGGAAAAACACTTCATGAAGAGCCACAGGTTCCAAACTATGGAAAACGTGGAAGAGGGAAGAAGATTCAAAATGGTTTGACCATTGCCATTGAGCCTATGATCAACATGGGAACTGAGCGTGTTGAACAATTGGACGATAATTGGACAATTGTAACTGCCGACGGAAAACCAAGTGCACATTTTGAACACGATATTGCTGTTGTAAACGGAGAACCTGTTATCCTTTCAACATTCGATTATATTCTTGAAGCTTTAGACAAAAAGTAATGGATCCGCTGAGAGTCGCAATAATTGCCATTATGGCGTACGTTATTCTTGGACTTGGACTCTTGTTGCAATCCGGACAATTTGTGCTTCCCATAGGTCTTTTTAAACCAACGTTTTTGGTGATTCTTATTGTTGGATTGATCATTCAAAAAAAGAAAATTCAACTTTCTGAAATTGCAGCATTCGTGTGGGCTTCCGGAATGCTTTTAACATCGAAATTTCTTTTTTTTGACATCTTGATGAATCGGGAATTGAGCGATGATCAAATCACATTTTATGGCGATTTACACAATTGGGCGAACCTGGTAAGTTATATTTTCCTGCTGTTCTGGATGTTGTTGATGGCTTGGAAAGAAAAGTCGAAACTTTCTATTCTTCAGGTAATTGGTGCACTTGGATTTTTTAGTTGCTTAATGCTGAACGAGTTTGTCTGGATCATACTTCCAACACTGATCTGGTACAGTGGAGTATTTCTTCAAAAGAATAGAAAAACAGCGAATGATGCTTTAGCCGTGTTTCTAACGTTTGTCGTGGTTTCTATCTGGCTTTCTGCCTACTTTTTTGGAGAAGAAGCTGTTTTGCAGCAAGTGTAACTTTTTGCATTTTCAGAATTAAGTTTCTATGATTCGATATTACCTAACGCTTCTTTTTTGTCTCACACTTTCGTTTTTGAATGCGCAGGAAACTACTCAAAAAGAGCTGATCGAATTTGTTATTTCTCAGACACCCAATTCGATAGAGAAATTTGTTCCGAAAGAAAAAGAATTTACGGTTAATCTGAAAACGGGTTTTAATGATGCCATTTACACAAATAAGCAGGCACTTAATGAGTTAAATGGAAAACAGATCATTAAGGTTGAATTGGTTTATACAACCTACAGAAAGTCAGAAAAATTTGATCAACATACCTTGAACAGAAAGCGTTTGGATGCGCTTTTTAATGCTGTCCCAGGGATTTTGACTCAAGGAGGAATTGACTGGCAAATTACAGGTCAAACAGGTTGTACTTCACCCGAAATGGGGAAAGATTTTTTTCATGGAGTTGTCATAACTTATCGACCAATTCCTTCTGAAACACTGGCTAAAATTGAAATCGATTTTTTGAAACAGGTAAGCGACGGAAAAGTTCCTGTTTATGCCTATGATGCCTTTCTGAAACAAGAATTGAAACGTGCAAATGCAGAGAAATTAGCTGATACACTTCCGCCTGTTGAGCATGTGTTTATTGGTCCAGAATTCGCGAAAGGAACACGGTCAAGAATCGATTTTTACACAAGAAATCTTCGCTATCCTTCAGGAAACAATATGCCACAAACCATTGTAGTGGAGTTTACGGTTACGCGCGAAGGAAAAATTGAAGGAATTCAGTTCCCTCAGATCTTTAAAGAAACACCGTATACGACAGAAATAATGCGTTTTTTGAGAACCATGCCCGATTGGGAGCCGGGAACGTTGGACAGTTCAAAAACGGTCTCTCGTGTTCAACAAACCATTGAGTTTACGGAAAGAGGAAGCATTATTCCGTCTCCACTTTATTCTTACTCAACTTCGGCACCACCAAAGAAGGAAATCAAAATTCCCGGAATAGATTACAGTAAGATAAAAGCGACGAATTCTGCTTTGGCAGTTGTGCAAATTTTACAGCGCAACAAATGGGAAAATTCCGCTCTTGTAGTTGATGTTACCGGAAGCATGGCACAATATTCTGCTCAGATTATTGAATATCTGAAGGCTGAATTGACCAATAAAACCAATCCATTTACAAAGGTTTGCTTTTTCAATGATGGAAATAGATTATCTGATAAAGCGAAGAAGATAGGTGCAACCGGAGGAATTTACATTTCAACTATTACCACAATTGAAGATGTTTTGGCAGGAATGATAAAAGTAATGGAAGCGGGTGATGGCGGTGATATTTCGGAGAATAATATTGAAGCTTTGATCAAAACGCAAGATTCCTGTTCCACATGCACTTCGCTGGTAATGGTGGCAGATAATTACGCTACTCCGCGAGACTTAAGTTTGATCCAGAAAGTGACAAAACCTGTACATGTAATTGTTTGTACAAATTCTCCCGTGCTGAATGAATGTTACCTGACAATTGCCTATCGAACCAAAGGATCGGTTCATTTTAACGGAAAAGACATTACGAATATTCACACGTTTGAAGAAGGCGCGACAGTTCAGGTGCTCAAGGAAACCTACATTTTAACGAATGGCAGGTTTTATCGAAAAAGAAAATGAATCGTTAATATTTATAAATCGATATTGATTGGTAAATTATTCTGTTACATTAGACCAAAATTATACCTATGGAATCGGACAAGGAAAGGATTGAACGATTAGAAGAAGCCTACAGAAAACTTTGGGCTGAGCATGAAGATCTGAAAGACCGAATCAAACAAAACTATCATGAGTTTAAACTTCTTCGTGAAGGATATGGAATTCCGGCAAAAGAAGTACAACCTTCATCCTTGGTAACTCCACAAGCGGTTACTACCACTTCTGAAGCCAAACCTTTAACAGAAGTTACTCCTCATTCCCAACGACCAAAAACCGTTTCATCTGTTCCTAAGAAGAGTACAGAATGGGAGAAGTTTATTGGTGAACAATTACTCAGTAAAATCGGATTGTTGGTACTTCTGGTTGGTTTGATCATCGGCACGAAATACGCCATTGACCATAACTGGTTGAGTGTTGGATTAAGAATAGGAGGGACATACATTATTGCTCTTGTACTCGGATTCTTTGCCTACCGATTCAGAGAAAAATATAAAGGATTTAGTGCCGTTTTAGCTTCTGGAGCTGTCAGTATTTCCTACTTCATTACGTACGCCGCATTTTCCTGGTACCACGTAATTCCTTTTGGTGCTAGTTTTGTCGGTTTAATGATTTGCGCTGCTTTGGCGGTTTATTTGGCAATGTACTATAACCTCATTATCATTGCGCACTTTGGATTAATTGCTGCCTATGTTCTTCCACCGCTGATTTCAACCTCTAATAAGCATTTGAGCTACTATTTGGCTTATATGTTGGTGATTAATGCAGGAATGTTAATCATTTCCTTATTGAAGAATTGGAAATCAATTCGCGTTCCCATTTTGATTTGGTCGAACCTGATTTTCATCTTTTGGTTTAGCAAAGATTATCACGAAAAAACGGACTGGGTTGTAGCTGCAGTATATGCGTTACTCTTTTTCTTCATGTTCCATATTTCGGCAATTCTACCTTCCATTCGTAGGAAAGAAAATCTCCCACTTAACAGTTTTGGAGAGATCTTACCGATTTCTATGGTTTCGTTTGGAATCTTGCGTTACATCTTTTATGCAGCAGAAACATCTTTAACCGTCAATATTCTTTTTACTATTTTACTTCTTGGATATTTTGCTTTTGCAGTTGCTTTGGGTGTGCGAAGAAATGATACCGTTTTACGTGATGTGAACGGGTTAACGATTTTAGGCGTTTTAGTGATCTCAGTTATTCTCGATGCGAGTCCGGTTTACCGATTGGTATTTGGTTTTGTGATTTTTGGACTGCTGTTTATTGCCCATATTCGTTATAAACTGAAGCAATTTGAAGTACCTGTACTAGTGGGATTTGTTATCTGTTTTGGCTATTTTCTGGTTTTGCAACTTAATCCATATGGTTCTGTAAAAAGCTCGGATTTACTAAAGGTTGGACTTTTCATCTCGGGAATCTTTATTGCGTTATGTGCCTACAATTATAGAATGAAAGAGCAAGTAATGGATTCTCAGAAATTTCTTCCTTACATTACATTTGGTGCTTTGTTTTTCACGCTTTCTCCGGAAATTTTTAGAGACTTCAATCTTGCATGCAGAGAACTGCAAACCAAAGCAGATATTAAAGAATCGCTCTATGGACTGTCAGCATTGTATAACACCAGTTGGTCTGCTGCATTGTCGCTCTCCGGAGCTCTTTTGGTTGGGTTAATGGCTGTTTTCTTCGGAATAAAGAAATACGTTTTGAAATCGACTTTTGCCAATGGATTGACAACGTTTTTTGTGGTTGCAGGATTCGGAGCCTTACTTTTCTTGTCAGTATTGTCGTGGTATGCCATGCACTATTTCCCGAATCACGACAGTTTCTTTGGTTCGTATGCACTAGGACGATACATCACCTTCATTTCGATTTTGGTGGTATTCTTTTACTTATTTCAGGAAGAAACAAAATTCAAAAACCTGGTGGTTTGGTTTAACCTTTCTGTACTTTGGATTCTTTCCCTTGAATTAGCTCAATGGTCCATTTTAGGCGGATTTGGGGCAGGATATAAAATCGTGTTAACCTTGTTGTGGGTTTCTTTCTCAGTGGGAATGATCTATCGCGGATTAGTGAAAAACTCAGCACTTCTGCGTATTACGGCAATGATCATACTCGGAGTTAGTATGGTTAAACTGTTCTTTTTTGATTTAACACGATTAAGTACGATCACCAAAGTGGTTGTGTTTATGTTGATTGGAGGATTGTTGCTTGTTGGTGCTTATTTCTACCAGCGTTTAGCAAAATCGGAAACTGACGAAGGGAAAGAGTGATTTGTTGTTTCTTTCTTCATGATTTGCTTTGCTACTCGTTTAGCGATTAAATTTGCAGGATGCGTTTTTTCATTTTATTCCTTTGTTGCTGTTTCTCTTCGGGTTTGTTTGCTCAAGTGGTAAATACCGGTATTACTGCTAATTACGATTCCTTAGAAACAGATAAAGTGAAAATCGGAGGTTATATTGATACCTACTATGGTTATGATTTTAATGAGCCAGAAACCTCGGATCGACCTTACTTTGTTTCCTCATCCCGACACAACGAGATCAACATCAATTTGGCCTACATTGAGGTTCAGTATACCAACAACAAAGTTCGCGGCCGATTGGTACCAGGTTTTGGAACATATATCAACGCCAATTATGCGAACGAAAAGGGTAGTTTGAAGAATTTGTTAGAAGCGAATATTGGAGTTCGGTTATCTGAAAAAAAAGACATTTGGGTAGACGCAGGAGTGATTGGTTCTCCATACACGAATGAAACCGCTATTTCGAAAGACCATTTAATGTATACACGTTCGTTGGCATCTGAATACGTTCCATATTATTTGACAGGAGTTAAACTAAGTGTTCCTATCAACGATAAGTGGAAAGCATATGGCTACATTCTGAACGGTTGGCAAGTAATTTCTGATGTAAATAATCCGCTTTCGGTTGGGACACAAGTCGAATATAGACCAACAAAAACCACCCTTATTAATTGGGATACGTACATTGGCGATGAATCCTCTTCGGCAAATCCAGAATACAGAACACGGTATTTTACAGATATTTACTTTATTTACGATTCTCCCAAGAAATGGTCAGTTACCGCTTGCGCTTATGTAGGTGTGCAAAGTAAAAAAGATTCACTAGGTGTAAAGTCAGATGCTGTTTGGTGGCAAGTAAATACCATAGTTGATTATCAAATAGCGAGTAAAATATCTGTTTCCGGGCGCGTAGAATATTTTAATGACTTAGAATCAGTTCAGATTGTCCCGATTACAAACGAAAAGGGTTTTGACACCTATAGTGTGTCTCTCGGATTCAATTACAAGATCGTATCGAAAGCTATTTTTAGAATTGAAGCAAGATCGTTTTACTCTGAAAGAAATATGTTTGTTAATGCCAACGGCAATCCGGACCAGTTTAGTAATCTGTTGGTTGCCAGTTTAGCTGTTTGGTTTTAACGAGAACGATGAGTTTCTAAACAATTTACCTTAAACTACGTCTGAGATACAAAAACCAACCTTGGTTTTCCAAAACACGTTTTGTCTTGTTCGAAGATTCAAATTCCCTATCTTTGCGCCATGGTAAAAATCCGTGACATCGAATTAGGTGAATTTCCGTTACTTCTTGCTCCTATGGAGGATGTGAGTGATCCACCGTTTCGTGCCCTATGTAAAAAGCATGGTGCCGATTTGATGTACACTGAATTTATTTCTTCTGAAGGCTTAATTCGTGATGCGATTAAGAGTCGCAAGAAACTCGATATTTTCGATTACGAAAAGCCTATTGGAATTCAGATTTTTGGTGGTGATGAAGATGCAATGGCAATGTCGGCTAAAATTGTTGATGCTACACAGCCCGATTTATTGGATATCAACTTTGGCTGTCCGGTAAAGAAAGTGGTTTGTAAAGGCGCGGGAGCTGGCGTTTTGAAAGATGTCGATCTAATGGTTCGCCTAACCGAAGCTTGTATTCGTTCCACAAAATTACCGGTTACCGTAAAAACCCGTTTGGGCTGGGACGATTCCATGATCAACATTATGGAAGTTGCTGAACGTTTGCAGGACATCGGAATTGAAGCACTTTCCATTCATGGAAGAACGCGTGCTCAGATGTACAAAGGTGAAGCAGATTGGACAAAAATCGCTGAAGTAAAAAACAATCCACGAATCAAAATTCCAATTTTCGGGAATGGAGATATTGATTCTCCTGAAAAAGCGCTCGAATACCGCAATAAATACGGTGTTGACGGAATTATGATTGGTAGAGCCGCAATTGGTTATCCATGGATTTTCAATGAAGTCAAACATTTTTTTGAAACAGGTGAACATTTAGCTGCTCCTGGAATCAAGGATAGAGTAGAAGCTGCACGTGATCATTTAATGATGAGCGTGAAGTGGAAGGGTGAACGTTTGGGAATCGCTGAAATGAAACGTCATTATACGAACTATTTCAAAGGTGTAGCACATTTCAAGGATTATAGAATGAAGTTAGTAACGTCTTTTGAGCTAGAAGAGATTTTGGATGTTCTTTCGTATGTGGAAGAAAACCAGGGCGAATTTGCGATGGCGCACTGAGATGAATTAATAGTTACTAATTACAAGTTACTAGTAGAATAAAAATTCAACTCATAACTCATAACTCATAACTCATAACTCATAATTTGTAATTAGCCACTAGTAATTTGTCATTCCTCTTGGATCCACTCATCCTCATCTTTCACAAACGTAAACTTCACCAACGCATGTTCGAATTTCGCGAATCGTGTTCCTGGTGTAAAGGTCAATTGTTTTGCTAGTACCGCTGCTCTGATCAACGTCTGTTCTGAGTCAATCGTAGTTCCTTCACCATGAATTCGTGAACCGGTAACTTTTCCCGTTCTATCTACTGCAATATCAATGAAAACAACACCTTGGTGTTTGTCTGGAATGGTTAATGATGTGGAATCTGTCCTAACACGACCAGAAAGAACCAGTGTTCCTGAAATTACCTGAGAATAAGAGAAGTTCGTTAAAAGAACCAGAAGTAAGAGAAGTACATTTTTCATATCAAGCAATTTCTGCCCAGTTGGGCTTGTCTTTCAGACGTTTTATAGCTTCTCTACGCAGAAAAGCGTTTTCAGGTTGCTCTAAACGTGGATCTTTTTCCAAAATAGAACGTGCAATGTCGCGCGCTTGTGCTACAAGTGGACCATCTTTGGTTAAATCTGCGATTTTTAATTCCAGAACACCACTTTGTTGTGTTCCCATAATATCGCCGGGACCACGCAGTTCCAGATCAACTTCCGCAATTTGAAAACCGTCATTTGTTCTAACCATGGTTGAAATACGTTTCTTGGTGTCAGAACTGATTTTGTCGGAAGTCATGAGAATACAATATGATTGTTCCGCCCCGCGACCAACACGACCACGTAACTGGTGTAATTGAGATAATCCAAAGCGTTCGGCACTTTCTATGACCATTACACTGGCATTCGGCACGTTTACACCAACTTCAATTACTGTTGTGGCAACCATAATTTGCGTTTCACCTTTCACAAATTGCTGCATCTCAAAATCCTTCGCTTCAGGTTTCATTTGACCATGAACAATGCTCACTTTGTAATCCGGAAGCGGGAAGTAACGGCACATAGCTTCATAACCATCCATTAGATTGGCATAATCTAATTTTTCAGATTCCTGAATGAGCGGATAAACCATATAAACTTGACGACCAAGCGCAATTTCTTTTTTCAGAAAGCCAAGAACCGGTAAACGATCTTTATCAAACTTATGGGTTGTTGTAATCGGTTTTCGTCCTGGAGGAAGTTCATCAATTACCGAAACATCCAAATCACCATAAAACGTCATAGCAAGTGTTCGTGGGATTGGAGTTGCTGTCATCACGAGAATATGAGGTTGAACCGTACTTTTCTTTCCGAGTTTGGCGCGCTGTGCAACACCAAAACGGTGCTGTTCGTCAATAACTACTATTCCGAGTGATTTGAATTGAACTACATCTTCAATAAGTGCATGTGTTCCAACCAGGATATCAATTTCCCCATTCAGCAATTGTTCATGGAGTATTTTTCGTTGTGCTTTTTTTGTTGTTCCTGTAAGAATGGCAACTTTAACCGAAGTTCCTTCGAGCAATTCGCTTAATCCGGTAAAGTGTTGTTGAGCCAAAATTTCTGTCGGAGCCATAATACACGACTGTAAACCGGAATCAATTCCCATCAACATGGTGAGCAGAGCAACAACTGTTTTTCCACTTCCAACATCACCTTGGAGCAGACGATTCATTTGAAAGCCGGAACCGAGATCTTTTCGAACCTCTTTTAGTACTTTTTTCTGCGCATTTGTCAGAGGAAACGGAAGATTGTTTTCGTAAAAATCATGGAATGCATGACCAACTTCTTTCACAACAATTCCACTTTGTTTCTGCATATTAATCGCTTTTCTCAGTAGCAATTCAATTTGCAGATGGAGCAGTTCTTCCATTTTGAATCGCTGGCGCGCATGTTGAACTGTTTCCGTTAATTGTGGAAGATGGATGGATTTATACGATTGAAATTTACTCGGTAATTGTAATTCCTTAATCAAACTGACGGGCATGGTTTCGGGCACAAACTCTGCTTTCATTGTTGAAATGAGTTGTTCCTGAAGTTTATGAATTCCTTTTGCGTGCAAGCCGGATTTTGTCAGTTTTTCGGTAGTTGGATAAACCGCTTGCCATTGAATACTGTGATTTACCTGACTCCAAAGCGTAATCTCCGGATGAGGAATTGTCCACGTACTTCCAAATTTGGTTGGTTTGCCAAACAATTGTATTTCTGCAAACGCTTTGAGGTTTTGCTGAATGAATTTCGTTCCCTGATACCAAACCAGTTCTACCGAACCACTGTCGTCCTGAAAAATGGCACTGAGTCGTTTCTTTTTACCCATGGCCACTTCACGAATGGAAACAATTTGTCCTTTCAATTGAACAAATCCATCTGCCATATGAATGTCTTTCACCTTTTGGAAGCTTGTTCTGTCTACATAACGAAAAGGAAAGTGCTGCAGCAAATCTTCGAACGTGAAAACGCCTAACTCCTTACGAAGTAATTCAGCCCTTTGCGGACCAACGCCTTTCAGAAATTCTATGGGGGTTTCCAGCCATTGCGACATGGAAGCAAATTTACAGAATTTCTTTCTTGTCAGTTCGAGTTTCCGAAGGAAGTATCGAGAACCTGCGCATATTCTAATTATTGTTTTTGCTAGAGCAGGATTGTAAATCCTTCGCAGAAAAAAAAAGGGACTCTTTCGAATCCCTTTCATTTATTTTGATTGTTTCAATCCTTTTTCTAACCAAGCCTGGAAGACTTTTGGATCGGAATGATTTTGATAATCTGCAGATCCTACTGGAATGTCTTTTCCATCCGGTGTTTGTAAGACATAATATGGCTGTGAAGCTGTTTCGTATTCCTGAATTTGTTTAGCAGTCCATTTATTTCCAATAGTTACAATCGGAAAATCATTACCATTTAATTTGATGGTTTTCTGCTCTTTCTTTGGTAATTCAGTACGTTCATCAACGTATAATGAAACAATGACCACATCATTTTTCAAGTGTTCAATCACACCAGGCTGCCCCCAAACTGTTGCTTCCATCTTGCGACAATTTGTACAGCCCCATCCAGTATAATCTACAAAAAGTGGTTTGTTTACTTTTTTGGCATAAGCGAGTGCTAAATCATAGTCGTGAAATGCAGGAATTCCTTGAGGTCCTTCGTGCATTCCTTCTACGTGATCTCCATCAGCTTTTGCAGTTCCACCTCCGCCAAGACCTTGTGGTGATTCGGCGTAGAAGCTAGGTGGAAGGTAAGCATTCACTAAATTCAATGGCGCGCCCCATAAACCTGGAATCAAATAGATTGTGAAAGCAAGCGTCATTGTTGCCATCATTGTTCTTCCAACAGAAAGTTTTTCTACCGTACTATCGTGTGGAAGTCGAATTTTACCAAGAAGATACATTGCAAGTGTTCCAAATAATGCGATCCAAATAGCGATGAATACTTCTCGTTCTAACAAATGCCATTGCATGGTTGTATCAGCAGATGATAAGAATTTGAATGCGAACGCGATTTCAATAAATCCTAAGAAGACTTTAACTACGTTCAACCATCCACCAGAACTTGGCATTGAGTTCAACCAAGACGGGAATAATGCAAACAACATAAATGGAATCGCTAACGCCAAACCAAAGGCGAACATTCCAATCATCAAATTTGAACCTCCACCAACTCTTGCTAATTCCCCAAGTAATGTTCCTAATAAAGGTCCGGTACATGAAAACGATGCCAATGAAAGTACCAATGCCATGAAGAAAATTCCAACAACTCCTCCTTTATCTGCTTTCTCATCTGCTTTATTCACCCATTTTGCAGGTAACTGAATTTCGAATCCACCTAAGAAAGACAATCCGAAGATGAATAGCATTAGGAAAAAGAAAATATTGAAAATTGGATCTGTTGACCATTTGTTTAATAGATCCTGAGTTTTGGTGACCACTACTATGGCACCCAAAAGAACATGAATTAGAATAATCGATGCACCATAAATGAACGCGTTACGAATTCCAAGTGAACGCGTTTTACTTCTTTTTGTGAAAAAGCTTACCGTCATTGGGATCATAGGGAAAACACATGGCATAATCAACGCCAGAAATCCAGCAAAAAAAGCTCCAATGAAAATACCCCAAGGTGTTCGACTTTCTTTTTTAGTATCCTTTTTATCGACTTTCGTTTCCTTAGAATCAGTTGTCTTGTCATCCGTCTTTACTGGAGTTTTATTGTCAGTAACAGCTGCTGTGGTTGTATCTGTTTCACTAGCAGCATCTGTAATTTCAGCATTTGGATTTCCTTTAACGTTGACTGAACCAGTTGCTGAGTAAGGGGGTAAACAATTCGCATTTATCTGACAAGTAGTGAATTCGTAAGAATATTTTAGAACGAAATCTTTCTTGTTTAAGATCTTGATCTTTTGCTTGAAAATAGGTTTTCCAACGTGATATGCAACAACTTCTTCAATCACATCATCATATTCACTGTGAAATTTGGGTTCAGTCATTTTACCAATTAACTCAAAGTCTTTTGATTTTGTTAATTTGATGACCGTTGGATTAGCCGTGCAATTTTCAGGACGATACATTGGACCAATTTCCCAGTTAGGTTCTATAGTTGCCTGAAAAGTTACAGTTGCAAAATCTTTAGAGTATTCAATTTTCGTATTCCATTTTACATGATCATTTCCTAGTTGAGCATGTGCTGTTGAAACAGATATGCTAAGAAACGTAAAAGCAAGAAAAAGGGTCTTTAGAACAAGTTTCATACTGAAATTGTATATGGATTTATTGTAAATATTAAGGAATAGCAATCTCGAATGGAACGTCAACAGGTGGCAGGCACATCACGTCATTACAAATCATGTAGGTAATTACCCCGCTTATTTTTCCGTTGCTTTTTTTCTCCACCTTCTGCACAAAGGTTACAGTCGCTTTGAAGAAATCAAGATTCGCTTCAAAGTTTTCATCGTATTCTCTGATTGGTGTTGGTTCAACAACCTTGTCAACCAATTTTACTCCTTCTGAAGTCTCAATTGTAAAACTAGTTGGAACTGGTCCAATGTCGTTATTGATGTGTTGACTGTACAAATGCCATCCCTCAGCAATGGTTGCCGTGAAAAGAATGGAATTCTTCTCCTTGGAATAACTCACTTCCCATTTTACGTTCTCCTGAGCTTGGATAGCCAACGAACTTAGAGTGAAAAACAGGAAACAAAAAAAACGTCTCATAATCTTTGATTGGTACATCAAAACTACGAAACGTTAATTCGGATACAAAGTGTCCTTAGTCGTATAGTAAATATTACTCTTGAAATCCTAAATATGAATTAGAACTTAAGTTCTACAATATGATCAATCGGAATCCACATTCCACCTTTCAAACAAATGTACTTTTGTCCGGTTGCCCAAATAGTGGTGTTTACTCTTTTTAATCCTTCATCATCATGGAAAACAATACCCACTTTTGTGTGGTATCCGTTACCCAGACGGGTAGCTTCTTCCAATTTATGCATGATGTTCGGTTCCTGGTTAAATCGAACGGGTAGTTTAAAAGTCAAATCTTTTACGATTTCTTTTTCGATTACTTCTGGCTCCATATTTCCGTGGGGTTTAATAGTTCGTTAACACAATGTAAATAAAAAATTGAAAATGTGAATTTTTTTCAAAGAATTTATTTCATTTTTTCGATGAGCGATATTGTAATTGTAGATGAATCGTCCTTTTTTGTAAACGGAGAAGCGGAAACGGCAATATTCGGAATCCAAAGAACTTGATTTTCAAGGGTTAAAACTTGCTGCTCCGAACGAATTTGACTTGGAATTCCTGCTTCTTTCAATAGGTCCCAGCCACGTTTTTGACCGTTCATTCCTGCTAATTGAATTTTATCGTTCGTTGTTAAACCTCGTAATCGAAGCTGAGAAACATCGATTTTTGCTGAACATATCAGTTTTTCATTGTTATTGCATGAATCTTCGGGAATGCTTTTTTCAATCTTGTACTCCCATTGTTTTTGGATGGCATTTTTATTACGAATGTACATTCCCTTGGTTCCCTTGTAAAACCACGTGTCTTCGCAACGTAATTCAGCACTTAAATTCAATCGGAAACCTTCGTTCAATCGTTTTAGAAACCACGCAGGAAGATCTAATTCTTTTAGTAAAAGCAGTTTTGTTAGTTCAGCAGTATTTTGCCATTCTTCCGTTGGAATAAATAGATGCGAAATGACTTCGTTAATCCATTTTTCAGAATGTTTCGTTTCAAATTCAATTGCTTCATCCAGTTTACTCTGGAAAATAACAATGCTTTCGGTTAATGTCGGAATGTCGGCTTGAAGTTTTGGAATGATCTCATTTCTGAAGAGATTTCGCAAATAGTTGGAACTGGAATTCGATGCATCTTCGCGCCATTCCAACTTCTTTTCATTGGCGTAGTGCTTCAGTTGGTCTTTCGATAATTCTAAAAATGGCCGAATGATTTGATTTGATTCTAAACGCATTCCACGTAAACCAAAGGTTCCACTTCCTCTGAAATGCTGAAGAAAAAAGGTTTCTATCTGATCGTTTTGATGATGAGCAAGAAGTACTTTGTGTTTTTTACTGATTGCGGTCCATTGTTCAAATAAGCTATAACGAAATTTCCGGGCTTCATTTTGAAGGTTCTTTCCTTTTGATGAGCCTGACGAATTATCAGCTTTGGTTAGCTCTGTCGGACATTTAAAAACACGCAAAGGAATTCCATACGTCGAACACATGTTTCTAACGAAAGTTTCATCTTCCTCGCTGTCGTTTCCTCGCAATTGGTAATTAACATGAACGACTGCAAACTGGATTTTCTGACTTAATAATGCATGAAACAACACAACAGAATCAACTCCGCCACTGCAGGCCAGAAGCAATTTGTTATTCTTCCAATTGAAGCTGGAAATGTGCTTTTCTACCACTGACATGTCCCAAAACGGTCAATGATTCGACCAACTTTTGTTTTACACTCTTCCCATTCTTCTTCCGGCTTCGACAAATGTGTAATTGCTCCACCTACCATGCAGGAAAATTCCTCCGCTTGCTTATCGTAGAAAATCGTTCTGATCAATACGTTGCAATCGAAGTCGCCATTTGGTTGAATACAGCCAATACTTCCCGAATACCAGTTTCTTGCGTTGGTTTCGTAATTCTCTGAAAGTTGTACTGCTGATTTTTTTGGAGCACCAGTCATAGATCCCATAGGGAACATCGCTTCAATAATTTGATGAAATGTTGTTCCTTCTTTCAGGTCGCAGCTAATGGTAGAAATCAATTGATGAACCGTTTCAAACGTATACAATTTACTCAATTCATCCACTTTTACAGAACCTTTCGCGGCAATTTTAGAACAGTCGTTTCTAACGAGGTCAACGATCATTACATTTTCCACGAAATCCTTTTCTGAGGCTTTCAATGTTGCAATCACATCTAATTCTTCCGATTCATTTTTACCTCGAGGAGCCGTTCCTTTGATTGGCTGAGAATATAGTTTGTTCCCAATTTTCTGAATAAAGCGTTCCGGACTTCCGCTTGCCAGTACCATATTCTCATCTTCAAAATAGGCTGAGTGTGGCGGATTGGTGATCTCGCGAACGTGTTTGAACAGTTCCAAACCTCCATGTTCCAGTTTGCCTTTTGCTTCAATTCGTTGACAAAAATTGAGCTCGTAACAATCACCGCGCTGAATGTGTTGTTGAATAGTTCGAACACTTTCCAGATAGCTTTCCTTGTTGGAGCCAAACTTCCAGTTTCCCTGAAAGGGTGGAGTAGTGGGTGCCGAATTAAAGTTCGTCATCCAGTTGTTTTCATTATCAAAGCTGGGAGTTCCAACCGAGTTAGCAACCCAAAACTTTGCCAGCGGAAGTTGTTTTCTTTCTTTATCCTTTCGAAGTGAAGTTTCCAAAAGTGTACAGCCCAACTCGTAGCTGAGAATGAAGAAAACATGCTGATTTTTATTTCGAGCTAAAAATGCATCAAGAAGCAACAAATCAGAAACTTCGTGAATTTCCAATTGATCCTGAATTCCTTCACCCAGAAGATATTCACCATTTGCCTGTTGTATAGCTACGCGTTGAAACACCCAGCAAAAATAGTGTGTATTTTGGCTTGGTTGATTGAATGTTCTTAAAAGAGATGGAATTGTGAAGGAAACTTACGGAATGATTCTTGTAAGACGCAGAACCGATTTGCTGGATTATACTGAGTAAATTAATACGTATTTTCGCTACAACTTATTATACATGCTTTATCGCCTTTTAAAAGCCATTGTTTGGACAGGAGTTCGACTTTTCTACCGAGAAGTAAAGATTGTCAACAAGCATTACCTCAACTTTGATGGTCCGGCAATTATAATTGCAAATCATCCCAATACCATTATGGATGCCTGGATGATGGGCTATGCTAATGACCGCAGGGTTTATTTCATGGCAAAAAGCACCTTCTTTTCTTCACCACTTAAAAAGAAAATTCTGAATGCTTTGGGAATGATTCCCATCAACAGGAAATCAGAGAAAGCAGTTGACGGAGTGAACAACAAAGATTCTTTTGAAGCTTGCTACAATTTGCTTGAACGCGGCGAAATTCTGGTTGTTTTTCCCGAAGGTACCAGCTTTTTGGAACGCAAACTTCGTGAATTGAAAACGGGAACTGCACGAATTGCTTTGGAAGTGGAGAAACGAAATCAGGGTAAACTAGGCTTAAAGATTATTCCGATCGGACTCAATTATATTGACGCCAGCAGCTACAGAGGAAAAGTGATGGTGCACGTTGGTAAGCCCTTTACTATAGACTCACACGACCAGGAATTGTATGAAACAAGTGCTGGAAAAGCTGCAAAATCGCTTACAGAAGAGTTTCGGGTAGCACTTTCACGTGTTTTTGTTTCGTTAGAAGACAATGAAAAAGAGAAACTGGCTGAGGACATTGCTTATTTAATTGACGACAGAAAGCAGGGTGGAAAGAAAGGAGTGAACCAATCTATTGGAATACTACAGAAGATTTCGGCTGGTTTGGATGAATTGAGTTTAACAGCTCCGTACAAATTAGAGGAGGTGAAGCTGTTGACGAAGGATCTATTGGAAAGTATGATGGTTTTAGGGATTCGTCCTGATTGGATTGACCGAAAATACCGTTCAACAATGTATTCACGCCAGCTCATACAGTCGATCTTGTTTTTGCTTTTGACTTTACCGATGGCACTTTTTGGTTTGCTGCACAACTTTATTCCATATTACTTTTTGGGGTGGTTGCTTCCTCGTATTACAAAGGACGAAGAGTATCACGCGCCTTTGGCCATTTTAATAGGGTTTGTTTTGTATCCACTCATTTATGCCGGATTCGGAATCGGGTTTTCTTATTTCGGTTTCGGATTTTGGGCTTTGATCGCCTATTTGGTCTCGTTACCAATGACGGGAGTCTTTGCACATTTCTACGCACGTTACTGGCGACATGTCGGTTCAAAGTTCAGGTTTACGAGCATGGTTCGTAAGCGTAAGGACAATTTTGTGGAATTAAAAGAGAAGAAAAGAAGACTTAATTCCCTGATTCTAGGTGAATAAATCAGATAAGCGTAAAAAAAAGCGGTAAAAAAGTACATTTTTCCTTTTAGAGTCTTTGTGATAAGCGATGAATTGTTATTTTTGCACCCACGTTCTTTGAATCCACTACTTGTGGAATCGATAACATTAGGAGGGATGGGTGAGTGGCTGAAACCACCAGTTTGCTAAACTGACGTACTGGTAACGGTACCGCGAGTTCGAATCTCGCTCTCTCCGCATAGTTAACTCTGAAACGAAATTTTCAGCGAGATAAGAACTCGCAGCGAGTTCGTGCCGGAGTGAAACGGAGACCAGCGAAGCTAATCTCGCTCTCTCCGCAAGAAGGCAACAAATTGAAAGCTAAGCTTTTGAGAAATGTCTTCGAGGAAACTTTAAAAGGTGCTTGCGATAGTTGATTTTATTACTATCTTTGCACCTCGAAAAAAAGAAACCTTTCGGAACGACGAAAGGGAAAAAAAATAAAAAGCCTAGTTCGGGGCGTAGCGTAGTCCGGTCATCGCGCCTGGTTTGGGACCAGGAGGTCGCAGGTTCGAATCCTGCCGCCCCGACGAAAAAGGGGATGAGCAATCATCCCCTTTTTTAATTTAATGCCTTCTCGATACTTCACTGCGTGAAACTCGAAGTGACATTAAAATAAAAACCTTTATTGCGAGCAACTGCATCTTCTAAGCAGTATAAAAAAAGAAAAAAGACATTTTGGCCCAATAGCTCAGCTGGATAGAGCAACTGCCTTCTAAGCAGTAGGTCTCAGGTTCGAATCCTGATTGGGTCACGAACACAAAAAAAAGACAGATGCCCCGCCCTTGGTGGGGCATCTGTCTTTTTATTCCACTACAAACGGCAAAATATCTTAATTAAAAATCAGTTGCACCGCCTTATGTGGTGCAACTAACTTTTTTTGATCAAAATTTCACTTTGTAAACTTAATAATCGTAATATTGCAATATAGTTATAATACGATAGATATGGGTGCGACAAAAACAGACCATTTTTCAGAAGAACAAAACAGACTGGCTAACATGATGAAAGCCTTGGGGCATCCTGCTCGTATCGCTATCATGGAATACCTCATAAAGGTCGACTCATGTATTTGCGGAGACATTGTAAACGAATTACCATTAGCACAACCAACAGTATCACAGCATTTGAAAGAGTTGAAAAATGCAGGGCTTATAAAAGGCAGTATTGAAGGAACTGCAATTTGCTACTGTGTAGACAAAGAAGCAATTGCTGAGTTGCAACAATACCTTACCAATACCACCCTTCAATTAGAGGATAAAGAGAAAAAATCTTGTTGTTAAATTAAAATTTCAAATTATGAAGCTTTCAGAGATAAAAGCCATTTTACCAACGCTTGAAAATGTAGCGTTTCAAACTCCAGACGGTTCATTTGTACCCGAACACTTCCATGTTACAGAGGTGGGCAGTATTCAAAAACATTTCATTGATTGCGGTGGAACGATTCGCAAGGAACAAGTAGTGAATTTCCAGTTGTGGAATGCCAACGATTTTGAACATCGTTTGAAGCCAACAAAACTGTTGAATATTATCAAACTTTCGGAAGATAAATTGGGGATTGAAGACAATGAAATCGAAGTGGAATACCAAAGCGATACTATTGGAAAATATGACCTTAGTTTCAATGGTACGCATTTCGTTCTTGTCCCAAAAACAACGGCTTGTTTAGCTTCAGATGCTTGCGGAATTCCTGCCGAAAAGACAAAAGTGCAATTGACGGAACTTAGTGGAGGAAATGAAAATTCATGTGCGCCTGGGAGTGGGTGTTGCAACTAATCGTAAATGTTCTTAGATAATACGAATGAAAATAGAATTGTGCTTGGACAGCAGGAGTTGTCCAAGTACTTTTCATTGTTCTCGCATTTTACACGCCTCAAAACATTACAAGAAGTAGCTCAAGCAGGTGAAGAGGGATTAAGTCATATTGTTGAAGTCAATGGTCTACATGACGCAACGGTAAGGAATAATCTTTCTCTTCTGAAAAAATACAATTTCATAACTGGTACGCTAAGGTCAAATCAAAATCTTCATTACAAAATCAACTACGAACAAGTAGACCGATTCAAAAGGCAGTTTGATGAATATTTCGAACTACTGAACCAAAGTAGATTCCCTGAACAAGAAAAACTAATATTTCAAATGAATGCAAAAATCAAAAACTACGCAGACGAATTAATAAAGAAATTCGACACTATTCCCAATGAGCGTAAAGAGATTTTGGAAAGAATTTCCAATTACATACGTTCAAAACAAGAGCAAGACAAACCGATCAATTTGGTTTACATCTGTACCCACAATTCCCGAAGAAGTCATCTAGGACAGATTTGGGCAAAAGTGGCTTCCGATTACTTTGAAATCAAAAATGTAAATACTTACTCTGGAGGAACAGAAGCAACAGCCTTTAATATCAATGCTATTAGCGCATTGCAACGAGTTGGGTTCAATATTCAGAAAACGACAGATTCAGAAAATCCAATCTATCACGTTTATCACAATGATGGTGATGAACCAAGTGTTTGCTTTTCGAAAGTTTATGATAATGACCAAAATCCAAGTTCCGAATTCGCTGCAATTATGACGTGTAGTGATGCCGAGGAAAACTGTCCATTCATTCCGGGAGTTGAACTTCGAGTAGGCACAACCTACGATGATCCAAAAGAATTCGATAACACTCCTTTGCAGGATGAAAAATACGATGAGCGATGCAGACAAATTGCGCTAGAAACATTGTACGCATTTTCTAAGGTGTAAGGATGAGTTTCATTAAGACACTTGGGCTTTCCTGTATTCTTTGTTTAGTTGTTAATTCTTCGAACGCTCAAAATATTGACGTTGGAGGTGTTTTTCCAACGATAGACCATTCAGGTACATTGAATTCGAAATTGGATTATAGCTTGTACTATTTTGGCTCGTTCCCATTGTTGAACTTTAATACTTCTACCACGTCAAAAGATGCTTACTTTCATCAGTTCTATGCTGAACAGGCATTGACCTACAAACAATCGGAAAATCTTTCGTTTACGGGAAGTTATGTGTATCAACGAACCAATGTGTTTTCCAGTAATTACGTCAATGAAAACAGGTTCTATCTGCAAGCTAAGTTAAAGAACAGGTTTACCAAATTTACGCTCTCACACAGACTCCGTTTTGATGGTAGATTTATTCAGGACAGAGCAACCAATACCTATCCGTTTACCCATCGGGTTAGGTATCAAATAGGAGTGGAAGCACCTATTAACGATAAACTCTATTTCACAGCGTATGAAGAAGTATTCTTCAATACTTTCAAGGGAGCAAACCCCGTCTATGGTGAAAATTGGTTCTATTCTGCTTTAGGGAGAAAAATAAATGAGCGCAATAAGATTGAAGCAGGTTTATTATATGTAACGTGGAATATTGGAAACAAAAACTGGTTCAATCAGTACTATTTACAATTCACTTGGGTTAATCACATTGATTTCCGAAAGACAAAAACACCATGAAAAAATACTTAGCAGAAATTATCGGAACATTCGCACTTGTTTTCTGCGGAACAGGCGCAATTATTATCAATCAAGAATCGCACGGCGTAATAACACACGTAGGTGTTGCGATTACGTTTGGATTGATTGTTTCAGCCATGATTTACAGTTTGGGAGATATTTCGGGAGCACATCTAAATCCTGCTGTTACGATTGCTTTTTGGGTTTCGGGTTCGTTTCCATTGAGAAATATTGTCCCTTACATTTTGAGCCAATCGACAGGGGCATTTTTAGCAAGTTTTGTGCTCAAATTCCTGTTTCCATTAAATGATACTTTGGGGGCTACTTTACCCGCAGGTTCAGCGATGCAATCCTTTGTTTTGGAACTGATATTGACGTTCATTTTGATGTTTGTCATTCTGCAAGTTGCTAACGGTAGTAAAGAACAGGGAATGTTCGCAGGTCTTGCCATTGGTGGTGTAGTATTATTGGAGGCAATGTTTGCAGGTCCGATTTGCGGAGCATCAATGAATCCAATCCGTTCACTTTCACCCGCAATTGTTTCGGGACACACAGAACACATTTGGGTATATCTATCCGCTCCAATTATAGGGGCAATAATAGCCGTAGGTTGTTGGATGATTTTAAAAAAGGACGAAAAGAAAACTAGTATATGAAAGAGAAAAGAACAATTTGGACAACCATCACAGGAGGATTAACTTCAACTGCTCCAATCTTACTAGCCTGTTGCAAAAGTGGTGCTTGTGTGGGAGTTTGTGCCAGTCCAGTAGCATCGTTATTTGGTGTTTCCTCCGCAACTATTGCCAGTTCTCCTGTATTGGGTGCTATTGAACCTTTGTTGATAGCAATTAGTGCTGTTTCGTTCACCATATCTTACTATTCATTGTATGTCATTCCCAAACTGAATTGCAATACAGGAAATTCATGTGATTGCGCTCCAAGTGATAAAGAGAAGCGCAAAACAAAAAGAAGAAAAGCTATCTTTTGGATAGGGTTAGTTATTAGTATTACTGCTTTGACCTATTTCGAATATTCAAAATACAATTCTGCGAATTCAAAACAAACGGAATGTTCAACAACTAAAGCTGAAAAAGAATCATGTTCCAGTTCGGGCGAATGTTCCGAAAGCGGTTGTGAGTAACTATTCAATTTCCGTTTTATAGATTTAAGTCTTCTAACGTTTCAAGTTGCAATACACGTTCTAAATCTTCTATCAAAAAGTTTGACATTTCCCCGCTTGAGGTCACGAAAAAAAGGGAAGCGTCAATTGACAGCTTCCCTTTTTTTATTTCCATCTCTTCCCTCTTAAATTCGAGAATTTCTTCAACCATAAAATTGAATCTGAAAGTTATATCCGGTTCTTGTTATTTCCTCTTGATCGCGGTAAAACCGATGATTCCAGTGATTACTACGAGAGCAATGAAAATAAAGAATATAACTTTTGCTATGGAAGCCGCTGCTGATGCCACCCCTCCAAATCCGAGTATCGCAGCTATAAGTGCGATAACAAGAAATACTGCTGTCCATTTTAACATGACTATCTGATTTTTTAGTGAATAATTTTTATCTTCTAAACAAGAAACAACACTCATAATCATTAACCTAATATTTTAGTGTTGTTTAACAGGCTTGAAATCCTGACAATTCAATGAAGCTCTGGCGCGTGTAATTGTTCAACCCCTGTTATTACAGAGAAGTATGGCTAAATAGATTAAAAAGTCTTCAAAAGAATTTATTTGTTGCTACTATTCATATCGTAATACAAAATGAAACAATTGCGCCTGCGTAAGGTAAAGGCATTTACTACAAAGCGAACTTCAAACACCTGTCTTCCTCATTTTCGTACTGTTTCTCATTCTGACCAAATCTTTCTTGGATGCTTTTCTTTTACAGATTGAGAGCAGAGAATTAGGAAGAGGATCCGTTTTCGAAGCTCGGATTTCAACTTCCTCCTTTGAAGTTTGCTTGTATGCAGTCAGACAGGGAGGACAGAGAAGTATGGCGGGTTTTAATCTCCCGAAAACTATTGATTCTTAACAACTAGAACGGTAGGGAGAATGATAAGTTAATGAGCAATTAAGCGAAATATATAATTTCTAATTGAAATTGTGTAACAATCTTGTTCTGAAACAGCCGCAACTTTAACCCCTGCTTAGAAAGCAGATCAAACATATATTTATGAAAAAAACAATTACACTTTTTACATTACTATTATTTGCGTGTATGATGCTTCCATCTTGTGGAGTAACAATCGTAAAACGTCAACACACCGGAGGATATTACGTTAGTACAAATCATCGTCAGCATGTTGCTAAAGGTGAAGCGGTTAACAGTACGGATGAAAACATTGCCGAAACTTCTACACAGCCAACAGCAGTGGAAGTAGAGGAACTTGCGACGACTGAAACGCCTGCAACCATCAATGAGCACACAAATAGTTATGATGCGCCTGCAACTGCTAAGCAGAATGATGCGGCTCCTGCGGGATCGGATAAAGCGTCTTCAACACAACGGAAATTTTCACTAAGTTCCATTGCTGAGAAAGTTCCAATGATGAAAAAGATGAATTCAACTTCGAAAAAAGTAAAATTCAAATCCAATTCACCAAGAAGCGATGAGGGACTTAGTTTAATATGGATTGTAATCCTTGTATTACTTATTCTTTGGGCTGCAGGATTGCTCGGCGGTGGCTGGGGACTGGGCGGACTGATCAATGTTTTGCTTGTAATCGCATTGATACTACTGATCCTCTGGTTACTGAGAATTATATAATACGAAAGAAGATATTGGTTAGCGATAGCGCCAGGTTTGTTATCTCACTATCAGAAAAGCTTCACAGAAACGTGGAGCTTTTCTGTTTTCAGCACTGTTACTTTTCTTTTTTTAGAATGAGAATGAGAATGAGAATGAATCAAACCCATCTTCGATCCTGAGAAATTATACTTTCTCAAAAAAACTTTCCCTCTCAGACAACCTTATTCTTTTTTAAAGAGTCCTTAAACAAATCACAATAATAGCACATATGAAAAACTTTAACCTTTTCGTGTTTTTGTTGGTCAGTTCGGTCCAAATGGTATTTGGTCAAACTGCAACAGGAACCTTCACGCAAACCCCTTGTAATAGCGATGGAATCTATTCCGTTACTACTTCGGGGCTTTCACTGCCAATTACGTATACTTATTATACCGGTGCTGGAGTAGTTGTTCACGCTAATGTCAATTCTACAAGCGATCAACTGACAAATATCCCAATGTCGACAAGTAACTATATTTACGTTGAAGCAACAAGCGGATCAACATATGCTTGGACTCAGGATAGTTATGTATTGCCTTTCTATTTTGGAATTAGTGCAACGTCACCTGTTTGTCCGGCTACAATTGGAACCATTACTGCAACTCAGCTAAGTGGATCTACCGGACCGTTTAGTTTTACATGGACGAATACTCAAACTGCAGCAGTTTATACAGGAAACAATGCAAATGTACCAGTTGGAGAGTATTCCGCATTGATCGTTGATCAAACTACTGGATGTCAATTGAGTATAATGGATACGGCAATCACTGTTAATCAACTGTCCAACGTTACTGCATCAATTACAACAACTGCTGCAAACTGTACAAACGGAACTGCAACGGCTGTGGCATCCGGAGGTATTGCCCCTTATTCTTACTTATGGGCAAATGGTTCAACAAATGCTGCAATCACTGGGTTGAGCATGGGATATTACCCTTTGACAGTTACAGATGCTCAAGGTTGTGAATCGAATTACCTTGGTGCTGAGATCATGCAAACTCCTCAAATCAATGTCAATACCACAATTACAAATGCAACTTGTGTTCAAACGAATGGAAGTGCATTGGCTTTTGGTTCAGGAGGAATGAATCCTTATACCTATTCTTGGAGTAATGGTCAAACAGGTAATAATGCTACCAACTTATCAGGAGGTAATAGCTACACGGTAATAGCTACAGATGCAAACGGTTGTATCGGACAAGGTTATGCTTATATCAGCAGCAGTACACCAATTAATGTCACTTATTCTTCTTCAGCAAGTCAATGTACTTCAGCGACTGGTGCGGCAACTTTAACACCAACTGGTGGAACAGCTCCGTACACGTATTCATGGGTCTCAAATCCATCTGTAACAGGACCAGCAATTTCAAATGTTTCTCCGGGGACTTATGCTTTTCAGGTAACAGATAATGTTGGTTGTGTAAGAACAGGGTCTGTATTCATTGCGCCAATCAGCACAATTAATGCAAGCGTTTCACAGTCTTCGGTTTTATGTCCTGCTACCACAGGAACAGTAACTGCCTCTGTTTCCGGAACCAATGCACCGTTCACATACCAATGGAACACAGGAGCAACAACAAGTTCGCTTAGTAATACTCCTCTTGGAAGTTATACTTGTGTGATTACAGATGCTGTAGGATGTTCTGTTACAAAATCAGGTTATTTGGCAAGTACTTCAAACATTAATGTTGGTGTGTCAACTGTGCCGGCAACATGCATTTACAACACAGACGGATCTGCGACTGCAAATGCTACTGGTGGAACTGCGCCATACACCTATTCATTTACGAGTGGAGCAACAACTCCAACTGCTAGTAATCTTGGTGTACACGAATACTATGTTACAGCAACAGATGCGAATGGATGTCACAGTCAGCCAACTCACTTCTGGATTACAAATGCAAACACCTCTCAGGATTGTTACTGTACAATTTCAGGTGATGTTTATGTAGATGCAAATACGAACTGTACACAGGATACCGGAGAAGATGGAGTTGAAAATATTATGATTCACTGTTCCGGATTTGGATATGCATTTACAGATGCAAATGGTCACTACAGCTTCCAGGTTCCAACTGGAACGTACACCATTTCAGAGACGATAAACCAATACTATCCATTGTCTCCTTGTCAAAACAATTCAAATACAGTAAGTGTAGTTGCAGCTTCAGGTTGCAATACGGTAGTTGATTTCGGAAATGTCATCAATCCACTTCACGACTTGAAGATTGTAACAATGAACTCTTTTGCTCCGCCAATTCCTGGAATGGCATACCAGCAAACTGTGGTAGTGAAAAACCAGGGAACAATTACAGAGTCCGGAGTACAAATGGGATATCAATCCGATGATCAGATTCCTTTTGTAAATGCAACATTACCAAGTTTCACACAGTTGAATAGCGCTACTTATCCGGAATGGTATAGCGTGCAATCTGGATTCCCTTCTTTGAATCCAAATGCTTCATCTGTTATCTTATTAAACTACAATACGCCTACGAATATTCCATTGGGAACAGTAGTTGATTACTTCGATACTGTTGCTCACGTGGCACCAATTGCTACGAACTGGTTGTTAGACAATTCGCCATGGAACAACGTAAATACTTACCAACCGCAAGTTATTGGATCGTATGACCCGAATTACAAAGAAGTAACTCCGAGAGGAGAAGGTGCTGCAGGTAATATTCCATTGGAAACTTCAGAATTCGATTATACCATTCACTTCCAGAATGAAGGAACATACTTCGCTCAGAACATTGTGGTTACAGATCAATTGGATGCTGATTTCGACTGGACAACATTCAAACCTGGTTATTCTGAATATGAGTATTCAACAACGATGAATGAAACTGGTTTGGTTACATTCACGTTCGCAGGTATCAATTTACCTTGGAAAGATGGTTATGGTGATGCATTGAGTTCAGCATTGGTTCAATACAGTATTGAGCGTAAAACAACAACTCCAATTGGAACAGAGTTTACGAACACAGCGAATATCTATTTTGATTTCAATGCGCCAATTACAACGAACACAACGTTGAACACTTTAGCTGTATTAGCGGTTGATGAAGAAACTCCAGGAGTTGATGTTAATGCTGTTACAATGAACCTGTATCCGGTTCCGGCAAGCGATTACCTTACAATTCAGGTAAACAATGTTTCTCAGAATGAAACTGCAACAATCAGCATTATTGATCTAATGGGGAAAGTGGTTTTATCTGATGAGGTGAATCTGAACGAAGGTTCAACAATGGTTACTAAAGAACTATCTGGTTTAATGACCGGAACTTACCTAACACGTATCCAATTCGAAAACGGATCAGCTATTGTGAAGAAAATAGTAGTGAGTAAGAACTAAAAAGAATACCGTTCTGTAGCGGTAACGAATGAAAAAGCATTGTCTGCCACAGCGGATGATGCTTTTTTGTTGAAACAAGAATTAAGTTTTGTTTTTGAAGAAATCTTCAATCAGATTGTTTCCTATGTCGTAACGTAAAATTCAGCTGTTGTTAATGCCTATTTAGAATGGGATAATGTGATCTGGGTTATAGTCCTAATAGTTATTCAACTTGATTCAGCACTTCCTTCTGAAGGAAAGAATTACCCGATTATAGAAGAATAATTGGTGTTCGATTTGATGTTCCGAAAGCATTCTCGTGATTCCAATTGATGTTAAAAAGAACTTATTTCCAATACTAAGAAAAATTAGTTGTACATTTGAGGCATTCTATATAAGATTGTTATCTCAATCAGATTGTAAAAATCATATTGCAATCCAATTAATTTAAAAATTTTACGAAAAAGAAACCATTCAGAGTTCGATTGGTTTGGAATAACATTTTAACAGTTCCGGAATTAAAGGAACGCAAAACAAAGATTATGAATAAAGGAACAGTAAAATTCTTCAACGAGACAAAAGGATTTGGATTTATCAAAGGTGAAGATGAGCAAGATATTTTTGTACATGCTACAGGTTTGAACGAAGAAATCCGTGAAAATGACGTTGTAACTTACGAAACAGCAAACGGGAAAAATGGTTTGAACGCTGTAAATGTATCAGTGGTTAAGTAAGATCAATAATCGATTTTAGAGAAAAGGTCAGACAGTTTTGTCTGACCTTTTTTTGTGTTCGTGTGGATGTGAAAAATACTATTTTTGAAATACGATCATTTGGTTTGCAGATGATCGGTTAAAGCAAATTACACTACGGACTATGAGAACAAACTACTTACTAATTGTCACCACCTTACTTGCTTTTTTAGGAACTAACTCAGAAATATTCGCGCAGACTTCCTGGACAAAAGACCCAAACAATCCTGTTTTACGCAGAGATACAATCGTAGCCTCATTACCGAATGATATTTACGCAATCAGTGATTGCTGGGTATTGAAAGAAGGAAACGTATACAAAATGTGGTATACCGGAGGTGGATTCAATTATCCTCCCGATACGCTTATGCGATCGAGAATTTGTTACGCAACTTCTACTGATGGAGTAAACTGGAATAAATATGTAAACAATCCTGTTTTAGATGTTTCCTATACTGGTGGCTGGGATTCTTTAGGTGTTGAAACCGTTTCCATTATTATCGACAGTCTTGCACCTTCAAACCAACGTTATAAGATGTGGTATGCAGGACAAACCTATAATTCTTACAGATATGAAATTGGTTATGCATATTCTCCGGATGGAATGAGCTGGACAAAACATGCAAATCCCGTGTTGCAAGTTGGCGCATCAAATCAATGGGATAACGGTTTTCTGGAAGGACCTTCAGTGATCAAGGATGGTAGTGGATACAAAATGTGGTATTGTGGTTACGATGTAACTGTGGATGGAAACTCTACGGATGGAAAAGCTAATTTGGGGTATGCTACTTCTAATGATGGAATTAATTGGATAAAGTATGCCGGAAATCCAGTTTTGGTTACAGGAACGAATGGCTGGGACAGTATTTACGTTCAGGATCCACATGTCATTAAAGAAGGAGCTGAATATCATATGTGGTATGGTGGTGGACAAAATGGAGATCTTTATGATCAACAGGTTGGATATGCAACATCCTTAGATGGAATCACCTGGGTGAAATCGCCATTGAATCCGGTTTTAACGAGAGGTGAATCCGGAGATTGGGATGAAATTCTATCTTCTTTCCCTAGTGTTTTAAATGACAATGGTGAATATAAGATGTGGTACACTGGTAGAAACATAGATCCGTTACCAAGCTCTTTCGACTACTATTGGGAACTTGGATACGCTTCAGGACCTGTTCTAGGAATAGAGAATTCAAGTAACGAAACTCAGAATACGATCGTTTTTCCAAATCCTGCAAAAAGTGTTTTGACAGTAAGTGTTTCATATGATGAGAACTATACAATTGTTGTTCGTGATATTCTTGGACATAACCTAATCATAAGCGAGAATTTAAATACGATTGATGTCTCAGATCTTTCACAAGGAATCTACATTGTAGATGTTATTCAAGGAAAAGAAATGGTTTCGGAGAAGTTCATAAAAGAATAGAAGGTGATGCCTAAATTGGAAAGCTTTTGAACATTCACTTGGTTACCATATATTTGAGTACATGCTAAAACGATCTACTATGAAAAAAGGCTACTTGCTATCCCTTACCTTATTTTGTATTTCTTCAACTCTTCTTGCACAGCATGACGCGGATAAATGGCATTTCGGTAATATGGCCGGACTCGATTTTTCTGGCGGTGCACCAACTGTAATTACAAACAGTGCAATGGCAGCTGGCGAAGGCTCTGCATCTATTTCTGATCCTGTAACTGGTGATTTACTGTTTTATACCGACGGAAGAACGGTTTGGAATGCGAATAATGCAGTTATGCCAAATGGTTCCGGACTCATGGGTGGAATTTCTTCTACACAGGCAGCACTGATTGTTCCAAAACCGGGAAATAGTTCCGGATATTATATTTTCACAACTGATGAAATTGGTGATTCGCTAGGTTTACGAGTTTCCGAAGTCAATATGCTCCTTGATGGTGGTAATGGAGATTTGATTTCCAGAAATTTACCCTTAAAAGCACCGGTAGCTGAGAAAGTAGCCGCTGTTCAAGAACCAGAATCACCAAACTACTGGTTGGTAACACATGGCTGGGACGATGATGCGTTTTATGCTTTCAAAGTAACTGCAACGGGAATTGATTCTGCCATTGTTTCACATACCGGAATTGTGCACAGTGATGATGTGATTCAGAACAGTTACGGACAAATGAAATTCAACTCGTGTGGCGATAGACTGGCGCTTGCTGCCGGATATTTAGATAAAGTGGAGCTTTTCGACTTTGATGCATTGACTGGAATTGTAAGTAATCCGCAGACGATTTCATACACAGATCATGTTTACGGAGTGGAGTTTTCTTCTAACGATGACGTTTTATACGTAAGTACATATCAAGTCACAGGAACTTTACTTCAGTACGACTTGACATTGTCTAGTACTTCTGCAATGGTTGCAGCAGTAAAAACCATCAGCACCACTTCCGACATTTATCCTTTACAGCGCGGTCCTGATGGAAAAATCTATGTGGTAAAAAGCTACAGTCAGTTCCTTGGAGTGATTAATGCGCCGAATAGCGTTGGAGTTGCAGCTTGTAATTATGTTGATAATGGTGTTGATCTTGATCCTTCTTTCATGGGAGCAAATTCAGGAATTGGACTGCCAAATTTCGTGAGTACGTTTACAGGTGATGGAACTGTTTGTTTGGGTTCAGCGGGAATTAAAGATGGAATTCTATCTGCAAATAGTGTTTTCCCAAACCCATCAAACGACAGTTTTACCTTCATAAGTGATGACAATTATGCAGAACTTCAAATCACGGATGCTTCCGGAAGACTTATGGAAAGCCATTCAAATGTGGCGATAGGAATGACGTTCAGTTTTGGAGATAAGTACGTGCCAGGAGTTTATTTCATAAAAGTATCTGCTAAAAACGGCAAAAGCGATGTGCTTCCAATTATAAAAACGAATTAGAGATTTCTTTTCTGTTGAGTAAGCCTGTTAATCAATGTTAGCAGGCTTTTTTCATTTGAAAATGTGACTGTTCGCGATTTTTTTTATTCGTTAATCATCATTTTGAATTTATTTATCGTAATATTGCAATATTACAATTAAAGACATGGGAACAACCAAAACAGATCTTTTTACAGAGGAGCAAAATGAAATGTCGGCTATCTTAAAGGCGATTGGACATCCGGCGCGTATTGCCATTTTGGAATACCTGATTAAGGTAGATACATGTATTTGCGGAGATATCGTAAACGAATTACCTCTTGCTCAGCCAACCGTATCACAACACTTAAAAGAGTTGAAGAATGCCGGTTTGATTAAAGGAAGTATTGAGGGAACGTCTATTTGTTATTGTGTGGATAAGACTACTGTTACCCGTGTTCAAAATTATTTTCAAGGCATAGCATCCAAACTGGACGATAAAGCCAATCAATGTTGTTAATTAAAATTCAAGCAGATGAAACTTTCAGAAATTAAAAATCTTTTGCCCAATTTGGCAAACGTACAATTTCAAACTCCCAACGGGACTTTCGTTCCCGAACATTTTCACGTTACAGAGATAGGTAAAGTAGATAAGCATTTTATCGACTGCGGAGGAACAATTCGTAAAGAAACCGTAGTGAATTTCCAGTTGTGGAATGCCAACGATTTAGAACACCGCTTGAAGCCAGAAAAATTATTGAAGATCATTCAGCTTTCTGAAGAGAAGTTGGGAATTGAAGACAATGAAATAGAGGTGGAGTATCAGGGAGAAACAATCGGAAAATACAATTTGGAATTCAATGGAAATCACTTTCTTCTAACTACGAAAAATACCGCATGTTTAGCCAGCGATTCTTGTGGTGTGTCGAACGGTAAAACGAAAATTCAGCTTTCAGAATTAGGAAAAGAGGAAAGCACATGTTGTTCACCTGCTGGAGGATGTTGTTAAGGTATGAAAGCGTTTGTAATCAAATATAAGAAACCCTTGGTGATAACAACTTCAGTAGTTGTTTTGCAGCTCATTTTTGGTTTCGACCCGAAGTTTTGTATCATCAATATCATTTGGTTGTTTGTATAAATTAAGAAGTATGAAGAACGTTTTAGTGTTGTGTACCGGAAACAGCTGTCGAAGTCAGATAGCGCATGGTTATTTGCAATATTTTGCTGGAAACAAAGCAACAATTTACAGCGCCGGAGTAGAAGTTCATGGTGTGAATCCGAAGGCAATAGAAACTATGAATGCCGACGGAATTGACATTTCGAAGCACACTTCCAATCATGTAGATGAATATGCGGATGTTCATTTCGATTTTGTAATAACCGTTTGTGATAACGCCAAAGAACAATGCCCGTATTTCCCAACTGAGGCGAAGAAATTTCATCACAATTTTCCAGATCCCGCTAAAGCAACGGGTACAGCAGAAGAAGTGAGAGCGGAATTTGAAAGGGTACGTGAAATGATAAAATCGTATTCAAAACAATTCATTACTGACAATTTCTCCTGAATTGAATTTTTGAAATATTTTCTTCTTTTCGGAAAGGACTGATAATCAATTACAGCATAGTTTTATTGTGATTTATTTAGATTTTCCATGTTCAATTGGCACAGCTATTGATTAAGCAGCAGTACAAATAAAAACCAAAAATAATTGATCATGAAAAAGTTCCTTTTAGCCCTTGTCCTTGTTTCCGGAACAGTGTTCGGACAAACAGAAAACGCAAAACCAACTGTTACTGTAACAGGAACTTCTAAAGTTTCTATTGTTCCAGATATGACAGAGTTGAATATTCACCTTTCATCTGTGAAAATGAATATGGCCGATGCTACAAAAGCAATTGGTGACCAAACTACGCAGTTCATGAAAGTTCTAAAACAATTGGGTTTTCAGGAGTCTGACGTAAAGACAACGAACTTCTCAGCGTATAAAAACAGAATTTATCGCGAGAATGGCCCAATTGACAGTGGGTATGTAGTTTCTCAAAACTTAACGATAAAGTTTGCGTACAGTCAAGCTACCTTACAGAAAATCGCTGCGCGTTTCGCAGAGTCAAAAGATCCGGTAGATTTCAACTTTGGTTTCTATGCTTCTGACGCTTTACGTGAAAAAACAGAAGCTGATCTTCAAGGAAAAGCCGTGGCAGATGCTCGTAAGAAAGCAATGAATCTTTCTGCAGCTGCTGGAGTAAAAATGGGCGGAGTTAAATCCATCATTTATGGAAGTGAAAATCCGGGTATGATGTATTACAAATCTGCTGATATGCGAATGTTTGCAAATGGAGAAGCAGAAGGTGCCGATTTACGATTTGCTCCTCAGGAAATGGAATTCCAGGAATCTGTAACACTGGTTTGGTTTATTGATTAACAAAGCGTTAGCTTTTGATATACATTAGTTTTTTAAAGGCGATTCTTCGGAGTCGCCTTTTTTATTTTTCCTCCATCTTTTTCAGAATTTCCCAACCTTCGTCCGTAATTCCCATAATCTCCGTAGCAACTCCTAATACTTCGTAAGTATCAAAGAAAACCATTCGTGCAATGGAGTGATCCACTTCGCTGATGATCTCAAAACCTTGTTCCAGAATTTCAATTGTTATTCGCTCAAAGTCGGCAACAGGTAAACGAAAAGCAAGATGCTGTGTTCCACCGTTCGGATATTTATCCAGATAATCCTGAAACATACTTTTACCAGAAACGGGCTGAATCAGTTCAACATAACTTCCGCCATTGTACGTTTGTGTTGTCAGGCATTCCGAATCTACGATTTCTCCCATGTACGACATGTTCAAATCCTGCGCACGAACAAGCTGAGGTGTATGAAAACCAGTAATTCCCAATGTTTCTGAAAGGAAAGCCACTGCTTTATAAATATCTGGAACCACCCAGCCAACCTGAGCGAACTCTATTCCTTTTAGCGTGTCGTTGATATTGCTCATACTTATTCCGGATTTGTATATTTCTTAATCAGATATGCTTGCTCAGGAAGTTTGGAAATATGCGATTCTAGCTTCTCTATTAAATCCTTATACATTTCATTACCGTTGAGCACTTTTGTAGTGTATTCTATCGGATATAAAGAAAGCACAACACCGTCTCTATTGTACTTCAATGTAAAGTTTCTCAGCGGGAACTCTGGTTCAGAGTCAATGTACAATTGGAAACCATAGTTTGTGATGAGGTAATCACTAAAGCAATATGCCATAAAGAACGCTGCATCCATCTCTCCTAGTTGGAAGGCCTTACAGTAAAGCACAAAACCAAATCCTTTTTGATCGACCAGATCCAGTGTTTCCGGATGATTGACAGGAATATCAGTATTTCGCTCAAGTTTATTCTCGATCAAATAGCTTTCAATCATTTTACAAGCACCATCCAATACGTTCTGATTGATTGTCTCTAAGGTATATCTCTTGTTAAAAGATTCCGTTGTGCCTATGCCTTTGAATTCTGCTCCGGAGTTAGTTGAACTTTCTTTACTTGAATCCTCGTTTTTGGAAAACAGTTTTTTGAAGAAACTCATGACGCTTAGTTTGATTTAAATCGTTTGCTGAAAGTTAGGAAATTCTTTGGAGTAATAGAAAACAAAAACGGGAACCTTCCATTGTTGAAAATAGGGTTCCCGTTCCTGCTTGTTAGGTAAATTATTAAAGGCCGAATGCCACTCCAACTCTTACTCCATAATTGGAATTATATTGATCCGCAAAATGAATTGCTGTAAAACCCGTGTAGTAATTGAAATCTGTGTTTAACCAGATATTCTCAGCCAATTTTAAGTTGAAGCCAATGGTTGCATTCACTCCAAGGTCGAAGTCCTGGTAAGACTTTCTAACATCTACTGCAGAACCTTCTCCTTCTGTATCACTTTTAGCATCAATCAAAAATCCCATGGAAGGTCCAATCGTTACTTTCGGTCGGAAGCTATCTTCAAAACTACCAAAGAAGTATGCGAATTTCAAAGGCACACGTATGTATTGCAATGAAAGGTCCGTTTGAACACCATCACTTCTTCTCTCATTCAGTGAACCCTCCATTGACCAGAGTATGTCGGCTGCAAAGCCAACATTTTCACTCGTGCTGTAGTTTAAAATCACCCCTGCGTTCCATGAAGGTTTGAACAAGTCGATTCCTTCAGTATTACGCACCCCCGCATGTCCAAAGCCGATTGTAGGTCCAATGGAGAATGTTTTGGTTTTCTCATCCATTTCTTGAGAAAATGCTACTGTGTATGTGCATACCACAGCAACTATTGTTAAAATCTTTTTCATCTTATCTGATTTATTCATAAACAAAGGTGACTGAATAGGGGAGCATTTCTATTATACCCTAATTTCAGATGATTACATATCTCACAGATTTGATTTACGCTCCCTATATAATAAGGAGTAGTAACATCGAAGATTTTGGATGGTATTTATGAATCGTTTAATTGGTTTTTATCACGATTTATACTTTATGTCGCTACTCACCTAGGTAGCTAAAAATCAAGTGTTAAGAATTGATAATGGTTGTGTTATCAATTCTTAAAATCCAAAGATTGTGTAAGTTTTGCGAATAATATTGCAAACCCGAGGCATTTGTTATGCGTACCTTGCATCCCATAAAGAAGACGTTCTTTTAATTTTACTACTGCGACTACAAAAAAAGGTAACACTATCAGTGCATGTAATTTCGTCAACTATCGTTGATATGAATTATTCCTTACCACGTGCACTTTATATTCCGAACTGACTAATCGGAGTGTATTTCTCCAAATTAATGACTTAATACGAGTGTGAAGTTTCATGCTTGCGTATTGTTTACTAATTATCTAATGAGTGAAATGTTTGACTGTGCGTTACTGTTGAAGATAAAAATTTGGTGTGAAGAGAATTCTGGGCTAGAAATGGTCGAGAGAAAAGAGAGAAGAAACTACAGATTGTGCAATAGAATGGGGCTGGCACGGCCAGGAGAACTGTGAACTATTATTTATTATTGAAAATTGAGTGAAGACAATTCATTAACGTGAATTAGGTGAGTCATTACACAACTATTTAAACGTAAGAAAACGACCAATTTATTTCCAATTAAACTAGAGTATGAGTTTATCATTTAACACGAGTAATTATGAGATTGTACATAAAACACATGGTATGTTTTCGCTGCATTATGGTAGTGAGAGCCCAATTAGAGAAGTTGGGAATCAGTTATACCAACATTGACTTGGGAATTGTCGATATTTCGACAGAGCTAACTCAAGAATGTAGGCAGGTCCTGAAAGAGAATCTGGCTGAAGTGGGGCTGGAACTGTATGAAAATCAAAAAAGCATTATTACTGAGCAAATCAAAAAGGTCATTTATGAAATGATTTTTGAATTGGATGAAATTCCAAGAACCAATTACTCAGAGTATATCAGCGAGAAATTGGATTATGATTACATGATGCTTGCAAAGATTTTTTCTGAAATGAAAGGAATCACGATTCAGCAATACATCATCTTCATCAAAATCAATCGAGTGAAAGAACTCCTGATGGATGATATGATGAGTTTGTCGGATATATCTTATAAAATGAATTACAGTAGCGTTGCCCATTTGTCGAATCAGTTTAAAAAGCATACCGGGCTTACACCTTCTTGCTTCAAACAACTGATGGCAGATAATCGTGGAAACACACAATTGGCTTAGTTGTTCATTGAAATGAGAAAAGAACATTATATCGGGTGTTCAGGGTACTATTATCCTGCATGGAAGAAAAAATTCTATCCAGACGGATTGGCACCTAAGGAATGGTTAGCGTATTACAGTTCCATTTTTAATACTGTTGAGTTGAATGGAACGTTCTATAAAACGCCGACAGTTGCGAGTTTGAAAAAGTATTATGAAGTAACACCATCCGATTTTAAGTTCTCAGTTAAAATGAGCAAACAGTTTACACATATTCATAAACTGAAGGATACAAAGGATTTAGTAATTGAGTTTCAATCCTTGATTCGAGACAATTTGAAAGAGAAGATAAATCATTTTCTCTTTCAGTTGCCTCCTTCATTCCAGTTTACGGAGGCGAATCTGGAACTTGTACTTGAGAACATTCCGAATAACTGCGAAAATGTGGTGGAGTTCCGTCATATCTCATGGTGGAATTCAACGGTACAAGAAACGCTTTCAAAAGCCAATATTACATTTTGTAATGTGGATTTTCCTGGAATGGAAACCTTTGTGATCAACTCAACATCTTGTTTCTATTTGCGATTGCATGGAAATCCGATACTGTTTAAATCATCGTATGAACCGGAAGAATTGGAAAGGTTCTGCAGGGAGATTCCAACAGCCGGTGATCGAGTTTCTGTTTATTTCAACAATACCTATTACGAAGCAGGTTATACAAATGCGATCGCACTAAAGGAGTTGATGAAGGAATAAAAGGAGATTCTCAAACTTGTGTAAACACCCTTGTTAAGTATGTAATATTTCAGTGTTTGAGCATCCCTATCTTCGGTTAGAATAAAAATAGGAAAACATGGAAGCAAAAGGAACAACTAAGAGTGGTGGATCAGCAGAATCTGGACTAAGAGACTTATTCGTTGATGAATTGAAAGATATTTATTGGGCAGAAAAAGCGTTGATGAAGGCATTGCCCAAAATGGCAAAAAAAGCAACAAGTACTGAGCTGGTTGCGGCAATTAATGATCATCTGGCGGTGACTGAAAAACAAGTTGGTCGTTTGGAGAAAGTTTTTGAAAGTATTGGAGAGAAAGCAGTGACCAAAAAATGCGAGGCGATGGATGGTCTGCTGATGGAAGCAGAAGAAATTATGGAGGAAACGGAAGAAGGTGTTGTTCGTGATGCTGGAATTATCTCCGCTGCTCAAAAAGTGGAACACTACGAAATTGCAAGCTATGGAACTTTGGTTTCTTTCGCGAATACTTTGGGTGAATCTGAAGCTGCTAAACTATTAGGAGAAACATTGAACGAAGAAAAAGAAGCCGATCTGACTTTAACAGATATTGCTGTTTCATCCATTAATTTGGAAGCATCAAAGGAACAATAATTAAGATACGTGGGTGAACCTGTGTAATGCAGGTAATGGCAAGAGGGGACGAAAGTCCCCTTTAGTCATATACGGAAATTTGAAACCGAACAGCATTTACCACTTTTTTCGTCTGATCAGGTTGTTTTGAAGCATTGGTCTGATTTCTATAGGTTGAAAAACATACGTTCAATGATCGGACGCTGAAAGGAGGATTTAACTACATTATTGTCCTACTCATGAAGACCTGGCTAAGCAGGATGCTTGTGGTGGCAATTCCCGCGAAAAAGAGTAGAATCGCCATTTTTTTCTTACGACGAATCTGTCCATCCCGAAACAATAGATACCCTACAATAATATTGAACAGCGCCCATAGCACATTCACCAGAGAACTGGATAACCCTTTACCCGGCGGACTGGCGAATGGAGTAGGGAACTCTTCTCCGGATATTCCATGAATAAGGTGTGGGATGGCATTGGCCATAAAAAGTCCCGCTAGAAAGCAGGAGATATAATGATACCACTTCATAGTTCTGAATAGTTGAAAATAAAGACAACAAAAAAGGCAAATGCCCATCCGTCTTGGCGGAATGTTCATTTGCCTTCTTCTACATCAAGTTGAACATCAGCTGCTACAAACTGTTCTTCGGAGCATTGGCTCTATCTCGCATCTGCTTGATAAGATCATGTCCTGACTTGATTTTATGATGTTGGTCGCGAACCAGGTGTCCTAATTCAGAATTTAAAACATTACTGTCCAATTCCACTTCATATGTTTTTACAGCAATGTCTTCACCGAATTCACATGAGTTAAGGATCGCTTTTCGATCTTTACTTGTTAAGGCAGCTTTCACATCCATCCAGGCACGGTAGAATTTCCCTGAAACTGTCGTTCCTTCAATCGGAGTTCCTCCTAGTTTAAGGACCTCTTCTGTAAGCTGTCTTCTACATTCCTGACTTGTCTGCATCAAATCCGAGAATGTGTTTTTTAAATCTTGCTCATCCGTTTCTTTTGAAGCAGTAAGGTATCCTTGAATGCGATCATTATTGATTTGAATTAAATTGTTCAAACTGTCAATAGCCTCTTTGTTTACCTCATTATTCTTTGTTTCCATTTTGCTTGTTTTTTTATTAAAAATTCATTCCGATTTAGTTGAAGGTATTCGGCTTAACAGAAGTACTTAACATAACTTTCTGCTTCGTTAATTCACTGTCAGTCGTAAAGAGATTTGAAAATCTATTTTGCGGCTTTACATTTTTCCAAGCACGTGTTGGAGTGCTCAAGATGCTCATTCAATGCCGGAAGCATAGATGAAGCCCAGTCGCGAATATCAGGATCTGTTGCATTCGAAGCCGCCCATTCAAATCGGTTAATGGCATTCTTATGACCTTTTACCATCATTTCACAGTATTCCTTATTGAAATCAGCTCCTTCCTCATCGTTCAACTTATCCCAGGCTTCCTGCCCTTCTTTAGTTATTCCTGAAGGAATGGTAATCGATTTTTTCGCAGCCAAGCCTTTCAAATCAGTTTGTGCTGATGAATGCGCTTTAACCATCATTTTACCAAGGTCTTTTACATCGTTGGAGGTTCCTTTTTGCTGAGCAAGTTCCCCCAATTTGATTTCCTCTAAATTGATAGAAGCGGCATCTACAAGAAACTCCGCATCTTTCTCTGATTTTTTCTCATCGATACGGTCTTCGTTTTGCTCTTCTGCTACTTCCTTAGTATCACCTTCGTTTCCATTATCACATGATGCGAAAATGAATATACCCATACTTGCAACTGCCAAATAGGTAATGCGCTTTGTTTGTTTTCTTAGATTTTTCATGTTAACTTTTTTTTAATGGTTATTACTTCCACGGCACTAGTGAAAATTGCCATTTATCGTGAGGTAAATTTGCAGCGGTTTCGAAAAAAGCGTGTTATATATTCTTTCGTAAAATTTGTAGTATTCCCAGTTGTACAGTCTAAACACCTGCTTTTAAACTGATAAGAGCAATTGCTGTTAAATCCTAATTTTTCACAATTGTAAGATTTATACAAGTCGGCAGAAAAAATCTGTAAGACACGAAATTCAGCTCTGTCCTAAATTTGGTTGACTGCGTTTTCTGGTTTGTAACTGCAGCAGATTCGGATTGTGATAAGGTATTCACTAATTGACATTTTTCAAGATTTCTATAGTGGTATCTGAATTCCAAACGCGGATAAAACAATATATCATGGAGATTAAGAATATACAAGTAATGCGTGGACCAAATTACTGGTCGAACTACAGGAAGAACCTGATTGTTATGAAGTTGGATATCGGTAAGTATGAAACACTTCCAACCAACAAGATTCCTCAGTTTTATGAAAGAATAATGAAAGCCATACCATCCCTTTACGAACACAGATGTTCGGAAGGTACAGAAGGTGGTTTTTGTGAAAGAATGCGTGAAGGAACCTGGCTTGGACATGTTATTGAACATGTTGCACTCGAAATGCAGACCTTGGCTGGAATGGACTGTGGTTTTGGGAGAACACGATCAACACCGGAAGTTGGTGTTTACAATGTAGTATTCTCTTATTTGTCTGAAAATGCAGGTATTTATGCCGCCAGAGCTGCCGTGCGTTTTGTAGAGGCAATTGCTCAGAAAAAATCAGTCAATCTTCAACCTATCATTGAAGCACTGGAGGAAATTTGGTGTAATGAAGCTCCGGGACCAAGCACAGCTTCCATTTTAGATGAGGCTAAACGAAGAAATATTCCGGTTACACGAATGGATGAAGACTCGCTTTACATGCTTGGGTATGGAAGCAATCAACAATTGTTCCGTGCAACGGTTATGGGGTCTACCAGTAATCTTGCAGTAGAAGCCGCAGACTGTAAATGGTATACGAAGAACAAGTTAATGGAAGTGGGTGTTTCCGTTCCTCAGGGGAAAATAATCAGTGAATTGTCAGAGCTGGAAGATGCAATGAATGAAATTCCAGCGCCCTGGGTCATCAAACCCACAGATGGAAATCATGGTCGTGGGATAACGGTAAACATATCGAATGAAAAAGCAGTGTTCAAAGCCGCAAAGCAAGCTTGGGAAATTTCGGATAACATTATTCTTGAGCAGTACATCGAAGGTGCGGATTACCGTTTTTTGGTCGTCAACTACAAATTGGTAGCCGCAGCAAAGCGTTCACCGGCTTCGGTAATAGGTAACGGAAGAGCAAGTATTAGGGAGTTGATCGAGATGACAAACCGGAACCCCAACAGAGGGAAGGGGCATGAAAAAATATTGACGGCTATTCAACTTGATACGCATACCAAACGCCTTTTAAAGGAATCGGGGTGGAGTTTGGACGATATTTTACCGCATGGAAAAGAAGTACTACTGAAAAGAACGGCCAATCTTTCTACTGGCGGGACTTCTACTGACGTGACCGATCTTGTTCATCCTTATAATGTGTTTATGGCAGAGCGAATTGCCCGCATTTTTCAATTGGATGTTTGTGGAATTGACATTATGGCGAAGGATATTTCACGTCCCCTTCAAAACGAAAACGGCGCTGTGATTGAAGTGAATGCGGGACCAGGTTTCAGAATGCATACGCATCCTTCAAATGGAATTTCGCGAAACGTTGCAGAACCTGTTGTCGATATGTTGTTTCCGGGGAAAGCGAATGGGAGAATTCCAATAGTGGCGGTAACTGGAACCAATGGCAAAACAACGACTACGCGATTGATTGCTCACATGGCTGGTAATTCCGGGAAGAACGTTGGGTACACGACTACAGAAGGAATATATATCAATGGCCAGATCATCAAGGAAGGAGATTGTAGCGGACCGCAAAGTGCTAAAACCATTCTTGCCGATCCAATGGTTGATTATGCCGTTCTTGAATGTGCCCGTGGAGGAATTCTGCGTTCTGGGTTGGCTTTTGATGAGTGCAACATAAGTATTGTCACAAATGTGACAGAAGATCATCTGGGATTAAATGGAATTCATACACTCGAGGATTTCGCCAAAGTGAAGGAAGTGGTTGCGAGAAGTACCATGCGGAATGGTTATGCCATATTGAATGCTGATGACGATTTGGTCTATGGAATGCGAACGGATTTGTCATGTAAAGTGATCCTGTTTAGCTTGTCTGAAAACAATGCAAGAATCATTGAACATTGCAAGAGTGGTGAAACCGCTGTTTTTGTGCAAGAGGATTTCTTTGTGGTGAAACAAGGTGAATCGGCTATTCGGATTTTAGCTGTAAACAAAGTGCCGATAACGCTTGGGGGAAAAGCAGAGTTTATGATTGCAAATGTCTTACCTGCCATTGCTGCTGGAATTGTCTCTGGTTTTAAAGTGGAAGCCATTCGATATGCCTTGACATCGTTTATTCCATCACCCGAAATGACCCCGGGAAGAATGAATCTTTTTGAGTTTGCACATTGTAGTTTGATGCTGGATTATGCGCATAATGCCTCTGGTTTCAGCGGGATTCAAAAATTCATGGAGAAAGTGGAGTCTCATTCCAAGATCTGTATCATTGGAGCTACGGGAGATAGAAAAGATGAAGACATTCGCAATGTTGGACGATATGCTGCTGAGATTTTTGATGAGGTCATTATTCGACACGATATAGACAACCGCGGAAGGTCAAAAGACGAACTAACACAATTGTTGAAAGAAGGAATTGCAGCTGTTGATGCAAATAAATCGGTACTGGTTATTTCAGATGAGGCGCTAGCTCTTGAAACAGCTGTGAGAAACGCAAGTCTTGGGGCATTCATCTTTGTTTGTGCAGATCATGTGAAACATTCCATTGAACTGGTGAAAAAACTTCAGGAAAAGCAATTCTACTCGATATCCAAGGTTTCTTAAACAATTTGTTATGTTACCAAAAGGCAGACTTCTTTTAATTGGTGGTGCAGAAGACAAAGGTGAAAATAAGGTTCCCATTGCTGCACACAATACGCAGTTTGTGGCTTTGGAGATCTTGAAGAAACTGGTTTCGTCCAAGGCAATGGATTCGCGTATTGAAGTCATTACCACGGCAAGCGGCTATCCAGATGAAATGAGGGCAATCTATGAAAAAGCCTTTGGTAGGGTTGGATATACTAACGTTGGGTTTATGGATATCCGTAGCATTGCGGATGCAAAAAATGAAGAGTACATAGAACGGATAAACAAATGTGACACGGTGATGTTTTCTGGTGGCGATCAGTTTAAGATTACAACAATTATTGGTGGGACACCAATTGCTGAGGCAATAATGAAAAGGTACAAAACCATCTCGAAATTTACAGTTGCAGGCACAAGTGCTGGTGCAATGGCCATGTCGAAACTGATGATTCAAAAAGGCGGAAAGCAGGAAGCATTGATCGATTACGATTTGCGTATCAGTTCTGGACTTGGAATAATGGAAGAATGTATCATAGATACACATTTCATCAAACGCGGACGTTTCGGGAGATTGGCACATGCCGTGATCACGAATTCTGGTCAATTGGGAATTGGATTGGGGGAAGACACCGCCTTACTGATTCGCAAAGGTCGAAAAGCACAATGTTTGGGTTCAGGTATGGTGGTGATTATTGATGGACGTTACATTGAACAAACCAATATGAGTAATGTGCAGAAAGGTGCACCTATTTACGTGGATAACCTGCACGTTCATTTATTGGTAAGAAATTGCGAATTCAACATTCATACCTGCAAATTGAGTTACACCAATATAAAAACAGACGATGAGTAAGTTTGCAATTGCCATTCACGGTGGCGCTGGACAAAATAGTAAGTTCATAGAAGAGAATTATGAAGCTTACAAGGAAGGACTGAAAACGGCCATTCAGTATGGTTATCAGTTATTAAGTAACGGAACCTCTGCAATTGATGCTGTAGAGGAAACAGTCCGTTTACTGGAAGACAATCCGCTGTTTAATGCCGGAAAGGGAGCAGCTCTTAATTCGCATGGAGAAGTGGAAATGGATGCTTCAATCATGGATGGTAGTCTTCGAACGGCTGGTGCGGTATCTATTGTTAAGAAGGTGAAAAATCCCATTTCACTAGCTAAAAAGATCATGGAACAAGGTCAACATGTTCACTTAGGCGGATACGGGGCTTTAATATTCGCGGAGGAATGTGGAATGGAGCTGATGCCTGATGATTATTTCATCGTGCAGCGACAAATTGACGATTTGAATGAAGAGAAAAGTTACGGTCACGGAACCGTAGGTTGTGTAGCCCTCGATTCCGCTGGAAGATTGGCTTCGGCAACGTCAACTGGTGGTATTAGTAACAGTTTACCGGGCAGAGTGGGAGACAGTTGTATGATCGGAGCTGGATGTTATGCCGATGATGTGTGTGCTTCATCGTGCACTGGTGATGGTGAGGTGATCATTACGAATGTTATTGCTCATAAAGTGGCCTTGTTAATGGAATTGACTGAAATGACACTTCAGGAAGCATGCAATTTCATTGTGAACAATACCGAAAGGGTAATTCCAGGTGATGTGGGAGTGGTGAGTGTTGATAGAAATGGGAATGTGGCTTTTTCATTTAATTGTGACCGCATGCACCGCGCAAGTATTGATGCGTCTGGAGAGTTATGCGTGGAGATCTATCATTCAGGAAGTATACTTCAATAAAAAAAATAAAAACGAATAAAGGCCAAGGCGAAAGGTTAAGAGCGAAAATGCCAAGCTTGAGGTTTGTTTTCGGCAAATCCAAGGATGTTTTGGAGTAACTCAAAGCGAGTTCACTTCACAAATGGTTTACTAAAGTATTTTAATCATGACACTCAGTCTCTACAGAAAAAAAAGAAACTTCGAACAAACTCCAGAACCAAATGGAGAAAAAGAGTCGTCGTCCAATAAACTCATATTTGTGGTTCAACGACATGATGCGACCAATTTGCATTACGATTTCCGTTTGGAAATGGACGGAGTTCTGAAAAGTTGGTCGGTTCCTAAAGGTCCTTCAATGGTTTTTGGAGAAAGAAGATTGGCTGTGCAAGTGGAAGATCATCCGTTGGCATATGCTAAATTCTTTGGTGAAATTCCAGAAGGAAATTATGGTGCCGGTATTGTTGATATCTGGGACAGGGGAACCTATAAACCTCTTGAGCCAAACGACAAACTAACGGACGAAAAGTTATTGTTGCGCCAGTATCGTAAAGGCGATTTAAAGTTTGAGTTGAGTGGAATACAGCTCAAAGGAGCTTTTGCCTTGGTACTCATGAATGATGGAACAGATAAAAACTGGCTGTTGATAAAGAAAGAGGATAAACATGCGTTGGAAAGTTATGATATCTCTTCCATCGATCCCGTGAAAAAATCACTAAAAATTAAAACCGTTGCAACTAGTTCTCCTGCACCCGAAGACGTGAAGAAGGCCCCTAAAAAGAAATCCAAAAAAGACAGCAGCGAAGGTTCCAGTCAGAAAGTAGAGATTGAAAGCGCATGGAATAAGTTGAAAAAGCCAATGCTAGCCACTGCTGCCACAGTTCTGAAAGATGATCCGGATTGGATGTACGAGCCAAAATACGATGGATATCGAGCGATAACCAAAATCAAAAGCATTGGAGAGTCGAAGATAGAAATGGTTTCAAGAAATGGGAATTCGTTTAACGCGAAATACCTCCAGCTTATATCAGAACTAGGGCATTTTGATGATGAACTGATTCTGGATGGTGAAATTGTGATTGAAGGTGGAGATGGAACAAGCAATTTTCAACTACTTCAAAATTATTTGACCACTGGCAAAGGCAAACCGCGCTATTATGTTTTCGATCTGTTGTACCTGAACGGACATGTGATCACTCAACTCCCGTTTCTGCTGCGAAGAGAATTACTGGAAGGTGTTTTTGCGAAAGTGAAGCTTCTCAATGTTAAAACTTCTTGTATCATTCAGGAAGAAGGGAAAGAGTTAATGAAGCAATTGACAAAAATGGGCTTCGAGGGAGTCATTGAAAAAGAAATGAATAGCAAGTATTTCCCGGGTATTCGCACCGATTTATGGCTGAAAATCAAGAACCATAAATCAACCGAAGCAGTGATTTGTGGATTTACAATGCCTCCAAAAGGGCGTAAGTTCTTTGGAGCCTTGATTTTAGGAATTCACGACAAGAGAAAACTGGTATATATTGGAACTTGTGGAACTGGTTTTTCTGAAGCTACTTTAGAACAGTTGTTTACTCAATTTCAAAAGCTGAAAACAACTAAATGCCCCTTTTCTGCTGTTCCAAAAATAACCACAGAAAACGGTGAGCCAACCTGGATTAAGTCAAAACTGGTTTGTAACGTGCAGTTTCTGAACTGGACAGCACAAAGACATCTCCGTGACCCCGTTTTCATGGGATTGCGCAATGATAAAGAAGAGTCTGAAGTCATTAAAGGAAATGACACGAAACCAGATGAGGACAATTAAGCACACAATTATGAAAGCAATGATTGAAGAGAACGACCAGGAGATTATAATCAATGGAAAACAGTTGAAGATAACCAACCTGAATAAGGTTTATTTCCCATCAGCTTTAGGTCATGAAATTACCAAAGGAGAAATCATTGATTATTATAGAAGCATCAGCAAGATTCTGATTCCTTATCTAAAGAATCGACCTGAATCTTTGAATCGGCACCCGGCAGGAATTAGTCAGCCGGGGTTTTACCACAAGGATATGGATGTAAACCAGGTTCCGGAGTGGACAAGAACAGAGAAAATCTATTCAAAATCGAATGATGAATACTTGGATTATCTGATTTGTGACAATGAGGCAACATTGATTTATATGGCAAATCTGGGGTGTATAGAAATCAATCCCTGGCACAGTACGGTTGATGAACCAGATCATCCGGATTACATGATAATGGATTTGGATCCTGGAAACATCGGTTTCAAGGAAGTGGTGGTAACCGCATTGAAAATCCGTGAAATTTGCGAAGAAGTTGGAATAGAAACCTATTGCAAGACAAGTGGAGCAACTGGATTACATATTTATATTCCGTTAAATAAAAAGTACACCTACGACGAAATCAAACGTTTTGGTGAATCACTTGCAACAGTTGTTCAAAAGCAACTTCCACGCATCACAAGCATTGAACGTTCAGTTTCAAAACGTTCAGATAAGATTTACATCGACTTTCTTCAGAACAGAAAAGGACAAACCATCGCGGCAGCATACAGTGTTCGCCCTAAACCCGGGGCAACGGTTTCCACGCCGTTGGAATGGGATCAGGTGAATGAGAAATTGGATCCGAAGGCGTTTACCATTTTCACCATTCATGAACGCTTGGAGAAGAAAGGAGATTTGTGGAAGGGAGTTCTTGGAAAAGGTGTTTCTATTGAGAAGGCGCTAGTGAAGCTTGAAAAATTATTGGAAGATTCCAGCACCTGAAAAACCTGGCTTCCAGATGGATTTTGGCTTTGAGCAGACGAAATTTACTTTTTGGATTGAAACAGCTTGTGTGAAATTATAGCCGTTATATTGAATCTTCACAAATCCAAAAATTATGTAAATCCATGGGATAATAGTGAAAGTCTTCCGTTTTTCTCGTCTCTAATTTTGACTCAGTAAAACGTTGAGAAAGCTTTACTGGTAGGAAACTTGAAATGATTAAGTCGACCAGTTTTTTATAAAAAAAATGACATGAATTAGTTTGTTGAGCACATAAATTGTCATAAATTCAAGAAGATTTAAATGCAATCTGTTTTGAAGATTTTTATAAAATACATGATCGGCCATAATTGCATCGAGAAGTTGAGGCAAGCATTACAGGAATTGGGAATCATGTTGCCTGAATTGAATCAAGGTTCCATTGAATTTCAGGAAGAATTGGGTACTGAGCATTTCCAGGAACTGAAGAGCCGAATTGAAACATTGGGTTTTGAAATCGTGGATGAGGAAAATAGTGCATTATTGAATCGTATCTCCGAATCAATCAATGAGTTGATCCGTACCAATATTGAAATTCCTTTAAGTGACTATCCCGTTTATTTGATGAATGCCATTGGTTATGATTCTACGAATGTCATGAGGTTATTTCTGCAGGTTCATGGTGTAACGCTCCCTCGATACATAGAGCTGCACCGATTGAACAGGGTGAAGGAAATGCTTCTGTATGAAGATTGCAAAATAAGTGAGATAGCGACAATGCTTCAGTTCAGGAATGAGGCACAGCTGATTAGAATGTTTAAGAAAAATACAGGTTTGACACCTTACTACTATAAGAAAATAAAGAGAAAAAGATTGAAAGTTCTGAATAAAGCAGATTCCAGAGGAATCGAACTTTGATCTTTATGGATAGTTAAGAAGATAATAAATGGGTGGCGTGGAATTACCCCAACTACGACAATAAATACAATGCTATTAGGCAATCCGGCACAAGCGGATGCACAATGATTAAAAGAAGTACAGTGATACAAGTGATTTGACTTAATTAATTTTTGGTTGACATTTTATTTTAAACACATTCATTTTGAAACTCTATATCAAATACATGGTAAGCGCTCGCTGTATAACAGCCGTGAAATCCGAGTTTGAAAAGCTTGGGTTACAATGTGTGGTAGAATTGGGTGTTGTTGAAATTCAGGAAGAAGAATTATCAGCGGATCAACGAGAGACTTTACGCGCAAATCTGGCGAAAATCGGTTTGGAGCTCCATGAAGACAAAAAGTCCATTTTGAAGGATCAAGTCAAAAACCTGATTATCGAAATGATTTACTCCGATGAGTTACCTGTAGAAAACTATTCTGAATACCTCAGTGAAAAATTGAACCTCGATTACACGTTCTTAGCACAAACATTTTCCGAAGAAACGGGTATAACCGTCCAGCAGTTCATCGTAAATATTAAAGTTGAACGCGTGAAAGAGCTGTTATTGAATACCAATTTGAGTCTCACTGAGATTGCATATAAGCTAAATTACAGCAGTATTTCTCATTTATCCAACCAATTCAAGAACAATACAGGACTCACTCCTTCTTTATATAGGAAAATGATGTCTAAGCGTTAGCCTTACACATGAATGAAAAGCACAGAGCTCTGATCCAGTTACAATGGGCTCAGGGCTCTTTTTCTTTGATATATCAGGGTTTTAGAGCCTGTGAAATGTGTAAGGTTTGCGCGACAATATGTAATACTCTCATGGCGCAGAAAAAACAACTTTACATAAAGCACAGATGTTTTCATAAAAGGAAATGTTTCTGAAATGAATCATTTAGAGCAAATGATCAACATGTAAAAATTAAAGTTAGAAGTCATGAGAAATGTACTAAGCACATTGATAGTATTATTAGTAATAGTTTGGGCTATCGGGTTTTTCGGATATCACACGGGGGGATTTTTCCACCTGGTTTTGGTGATAGCATTCGTAGTATTAATTTTCCAGTTAATTTTTGGTAAAAACAATACCAATACGTGAAATTTAACTAATTTGTAACAAGGAACAACATAAAATTGCATTATTGCACTTAACAAAACTAAAAAAAGACAAACACCAGTTTTAGAGACTAAACAGATTTGATTTCAATAAAGGTTTCTACAGATAGTTGCATAAGATTACCCATTGAATCTTTCGTTCAAAAGGCCCATTTGGCGGTGTTTTGACAAGTGAAAGATGTTTATTAATCGTATCTTAGAATTCGGCAATTATGAAACTCTATATTAAACACATGGTAAGTCTTCGCTGCAAGATGGTAGTGAAAGAAGAATTGGAAAAATTGGATTTGCACTCAGGTGCTGTCGATTTGGGTGTAGTGGAAGTGTTGGAGGACGTTTCTTTAGCAGAGCGTGAAAAGCTAAGAGAAAATCTAAAGGAATGTGGCCTGGAGCTCCTGGATAACAAAAAAAGTATCCTGATCGAGCAAATTAAGGGCGTTATTGTTGAAATGATTCATTATTCGGATGAAACTCCAAAAGTGAATTATTCTACCCATATCAGTGAAAAACTGAATTACGATTACACGTATCTATCCAATATTTTCTCGGAGGTAAAAGGAATGACAATCCAACAATTTATCATCATGAATAAAATTGAAAGGGTGAAAGAGTTACTCCTGTATAATGAGTTGAATCTTACAGAGATCTCATACAAGCTCAACTACAGTAGTGTAGCACATTTATCCAATCAATTCAAGAAAATCACTGGTTTTTCACCATCCTTTTACAAGCGATTGAAGCAAAAAAGAGATCGTGGTTTGGAAACGATTTAGACGAGATATAAAATAGTGAAGGCTGTTCTCAAATGGGGGACAGCCTTTTTTTTGATACAAGGTTTTCGTCATCCAAACCAATCGTATGTGAACTAATTGCAACATCTTTCTCAACCCTCTAGAGTTCCATTCGAAGCCTTTACAACGCATTCGCATACACTTATAAGAGTCCGTTGCGTCCTCCGAACATAAGGATTGGAACCAAACGAGATAAGCTTTAGATTCTCCCACGGACGTGCTCAGACGAGCACAGATGATGATAGATCATTAAAAAGGGTGACTGTTTTTTATCTACTTCTGTGTACTTCCGTGTTCATCTGTGGGAAATTAGAACCCATTAGCAAGCGGGAAAGTCAACGTAAGTTTTGAGCTATACTAATTATGCACCTACATTCACTTCCAGTGGTAAAATGGTCAGCTGCTGTATTTCTTTATCGGATTGTTGAAGTCCGGTTTTTTCCTGTTTTTCAATGGTCAATCGAGCCAACAGATAACTGATCGTAGATTCTGCGCCTTGATTCAAATTGACATGTTTTTCCTCTAAACCGTCATAACAGCCACCTGTACACGGATTATAAATGATTTGCGACAAATGATTGTTCCCCAGGAACCAGCTAAACGCAATACGGGATTTTTCCAGGTAACTGATATCGCCAAAAACACCATAGAAACAGTCCAGTGCCAAAATGGTATACGCCACGTCTATAGCTTGCTCTCCGAATGTTTCCGGAGTCTGCCCTTTGTGAAACCAGCTTTTGTTCGAAATCACTTTGATGCGTGAATCAGGAAAGGTATGTGAAAGTAAAAAGTCAAACGATTGCTTCGCTATCTCCTTGTACGTGTCATCACCCGTTTCTTTCCATGCATATAGCAATGCTTCGGGTAATACGCTGTTGGCATAAGTCAAACAATTCTCAAACCACAGCCATTCTGCTTCAGATTCATGTCTGAACTGTTGAACCAACCTGTCGGCCAAAAGGGTAATGTGATAGCGCGTTTCATGGGATTTTTTCTTCAGGTTGCTCAAATGGAATCCCTTTATTGTGAATGCCATTGCTCGTGGAGAATGCATGTACTGAATACTTTTTAATGCTCTACTGATCAGTGAATTGGCTAAATCTGAAAGTTCCAGTGGTAAAATGTCCTTTTTGGAAATCAGGTAACCCAAAGCCCAAATTGCCCGACCATTTGAATCGGATAAATTGGTTTCTTTGTTCTGTGCAGTGAACTCATGGTCTATATCAACGTAGTTGGAGAATGTACCATCTGCGTGTTGACAAAAAGCGATGAATTTTAAGTATTTATGAATGGCTAGAAGGCTTGTTTTATTGCGCGTCAATTCATATTCCATACACATCCCAATCATTGCGCGCGCATTATCATCAAGCGTATACCCTGATTCTGGGTCGGGTTGATTGATCTTTGAAAACTGAAGCATTCCGAACTTGGTAGTCAACTTCTTGAAATGATCCAGATTGATATCTGGCATGGTGTATTGCAATATGATTTTATTGGAAGTCATGGTCTTGAAGAGTTTGGCGTGCTCAATTGCTGAGTTTTCCCAGGCTGTTGACGCGATTCTTTCCAAACCGTTATTTCTAAGAGTTAGCATCAACTCTTCATCGCTCAACAACCGGTTTACCGCTTTTGCCAATTGGTCTGAAGCCTGAAAATCAATGAAAATTCCAGTCTTTTCATCAAGTAGTTCCTTGGCATGAGGAATCGGAGTGGAAATGATCGGACAACCACAACTCATAGCGTAAGAAAAAGTTCCGCTTACAGTTTGATTCGGGTCACGTGAAGTAAAGAGATAGATATCTGTTAATTGCAGGTACTCGAGTAAATCGTTCAGCGACAAGTATTTATTTATAAAAACGACATTTTTTTTGATTTTGTTTTTACGCACCAGTTTTTTCAGGGAGTCACGATAAGATTCACCTTCGGAATTGACTACACCAGAATGCGTTTTTCCAATGATCAGGAAAACGACTTCAGGATTTTTGCTGATGATTTCGGGAAGTGCATTCAAGGTTGTTTCTATCCCTTTTCCGGAGCTCAACAAACCAAATGTGGATAGCACTTTTCTTCCCGTCAGATTGTATTTCTGCTTTAACTCATTTTTATCTGCATGAGGAACCAGATGTGTTCCATGCGGGATGACAGTAATTTTACCAGCAGGAACATCATAATCCTTATTCAAAACCTCCGCTGCATGTTTAGTCATTACAATTACTCCTCCGGCAAAAAGAGTCGCTGTTCGAACATTCGCCTTCATTTCCTCATTCGGATTCGGCAATGCTGTATGGAAAACTATAGCTATTGTTTTCTTCAATGTACGAAGGAAAGCGTGAAATGCTTGTTCTACTTTTAGTTTAAATAGTCCAAATTCATGCTGAACAACCACTAGGCAAATATTCTTATTATTATTGATTTCATTTGCAACGATAGCGTAATCCTCAGGCACATCTGATTGCAGCTTATATTTCACCTCTTCAGGATAGTTGTAGCTAACTGAGTCGCATTCCAAGGCACAAACCTGAAATTCAAAAGAAGGTCCGAATTGACTTGTTAAAGCCATGATCAAATCTTGGGAATAAGTTGCAATTCCACACTCTCTTGGCGGATATGTTGTGACAACCAGAATAATTGGTTTGTCTATTACATTTCCTTTAGAATGGTTTAGTATTCTATCATTTCTGAAGCTGAATTTCTTCAATGTATTGTTTTTAAATTTTGTCTTCATTTTTATTTGCTTTTACAATTAATTTGAATTCCAGAAGGAGTTCTGAAATGCTCAAGGTGGCATAAGCAATTTGCTCATCTGCGGCGCCATAATAGATGAAGAGCGTATCATCAAATACAACCGTTCCGCACGGAAAACAGACATTATTCACTTGTCCAATTTGTTCCCAATCATATTCTGGCTGTAGGAGTGGATAAGGCAATCGGGCAAGTTCTATGAGTGGATTATCGATATCAAGCAAAGCAGCGCAACCTGAATATAGATTTCCCTTGGAAGTGTATTGCACCCCATGATAAATTAGTAACCAGCCCAGTTCAGTTTCAATCGGCGGAGCACCTCCACCTATGTAAGTGATCTCGTGTTCATACTTCGGACACAACAAGGTGTGTTTTTCAATATTTGAAACGTATTCAATCCAAAAATCTGGAGTGAGTTCTGCTAATTCGTTTACAGCAACATGCTGAATGTCTGGCTTTATACGATGTAGAAAATGGAGTTTTCCACCAATTCTGCGTGGGAAGAATACGACGTTTTTATCCCAAATCAAATCGTTTCTATTGATTTCCATTGTAAATGGTTTTGGGTTGAACAAGTTCCAATATCTATCCGGTACATCCTCAGCATCGTGAGTGAGTTTATCAAAGTCGAAATACGACATTTGAGGAACAACAATTCCGTGTTTTTCAAAATGCTTCAAATCTGTAGAAGTCGCCAACGCACCCAAGGCATTTGTTCCGTCATATGCAGTGTAGCTCAAGTAATACAAATCGTCTATTTTACAAATTCTGGGGTCTTCCACCCCCTGAGATTCATAATCAAATTCGGGAACAATCAGTGGTTCGGTATTTCGCTTAACAATGGTTTCCGGACCATTTAGTTGACAATAACCAATAGTTGAGTAATTACCTTTACTAACCGCTCTGTAAAAGAGATGAACTTTTTCCAAAACTCGTATAGCAGCAGGATTCAGGACTCCGAATTGTTCGAAATCCAGGGATGTTTTTTTTAGTAATATGCCCTTCTTTGTTACTTTGATCATAGCTACCGTAAAGAGTGAAATACTCCACAGTAAATTTCATTTTTAAATAGGGCTCTTCCGTTACACAAGTTGTGGTTTGAATTGCATAATCACCACATGAAAAATTCAACAATCACTGCTGAAACCTTCTTTTCATATTTTCGTTTGAAAGGTCAAACACAAAACACACATTATGAAACCAGAAATTGACATTAATTTCCTTGCAGTTGGAATAGCGGTTGCTGCCAATTTTGTACTTGGATTTATTTGGTACACACCATTGTTTGGAAAAATTTGGGCAAAGGAAATGGGGCATAACCTCGACCAAAGACCACCTGCTTCCTTCTTTGTAAAGTCACTTTTGATCAATATTTTCGGAAATTTCCTGATGGCTTGGGTATTGGCACACAATATTGCTGTTTGGAATCCTGCTACCTGGGGTCACACCGTTCCAGCTGATATGACACCGGTTTTGATGGCAACCATGTCCGCAATTTTCACATGGCTAGGTTTCTTCGTTCCAGTAGATTTAAATACCATTTCCTGGGAAATGAAATCATGGCGTTTGTTTTTGATCAATACGTCTTATCATTTGTTGGCGTTACTGGTTGTTTCTTATATTCTTGTATTTATGTCGTAACAACGATAGCTTTAATTTGAAAGTCGGTTCCTAAATAGAATCGACTTTTTTGTTATTATTGTCTTAGCATATAGTTTATTATGAAACCATTCTTAGCCCTTTTCTTATCGATTTTATCCGTACCTGTATTTGGGCAAAAAAGCGCAGTTAGGCACATTGAATATGATATCTCCATTGATGATCCTGACTCTATTTTTTCCAGGCCTGATCAACCCTGGCATTTTGTTGTAGATTATGATGAACGTTATGTTCGTCTCAATATCCAAAAAGGAAATGCTGGTCAAATCAGAATCATTGATAAAAAAGAAGGCATAGTCCTTTATTTTATCCGAAATTCTTTTGAAGACAGTACCGTTCGCTGTACAACACTTCAGGAAATGTCGCTGAATGATATGTATGATACAGAAGGTTCTGAAACACGTGACACGGTCTTTATGAAATACCATAAAAGTCAAAACATACTTGGATTTGAATGTTCATTAAAGGAAATGAAATTTGAAAAACCTGCTTATCAGCAAGTTTGGGTAAGTGACAAGCTTTCGTGCGGTGTGATCATTCCTGAAACACCTTTGTGTCTAAAAAATATTGCCCTGGAATACGTAATGCAGTCTGAGTTTGGGAAAGTGACATATAAAGCAACAACTGTTTCCGAATTAGATGCTACTGTGTTATCCATGGATATTCTGGAAGGGTATGATTTGGTGGTACCATCTTACGTTTTTGAACCAAACAATCCAGAGAATACTCCAAACGAAAAAGAGGTATCTCAATTGATTTATCCTAAATATCTGAAAAGTGAATTTGACTTGGGGAAAGATTTTTTGCTTTACCATGGTTGGGATCTAAAGCAGGTGGAAAAAATGGATTCTGATTATGCAGAAGTTCAGTTTGAAATTGATGACAAAGGCAAAATACGAAATATTGAATTCAACGAAGATTTCGAAAAAATAAAAACAACCAATAAACGGAAAATATTAGAATTCCTTGAGACATGTGAGTTTTCGTCTGGTAGTATTTATGGAATCCCTGTGGATTCTCATGTCTATTATGCGTTTCACATTCCTTCGAAATAAAGTGTGTTAAAAAGATGAATAAGCCGCATATTTTGTGATGAATTAAACAATTGAGGTAATTTAATTCGTTTTTCACAGTATATTTTCTAGATTAGAAAGATAAACTGCGAAACTTATGAGAAAACTGCTACTACTATTAGCACTGACAGTCTCGAGTTATTCTTTGAATGCTCAGTGTACTACAACAAATGCAACATCCTGTGTTTGTGAAGATGGTTCTTCAAATTGTTTACTACTTCCCGATATCACGGCATCGTGGAAAGGAATTTCAAACAACGGTTACATCGAATACCCGCAATCGGGTGCTGGCACAAATTATTCTGGTCAAGGTCCGGATGATGGTCGTTTGAGAGTTTCTGGTTCAACACCAAACATTGGTCACGGATCATTTACTGTTCGTGGTGAAACAGCTAACGGAACACGTACTTTCCTTTGTGGAAACGATACGGTTTTTAATGCTCCGCCAAATGGTGCTTTTGCTTGTCCAAATGGTGCTCCAAATCCAAAACAGTTGATTATTCAGCGTATTTACAACAAAAATGGAAATGCGATGAGTTACGTTGATCAATACGTTGGAAGTATGACTTATCACCCTGCACACGGACACAATCACGTGGATGATTGGGCGGTAATGACGTTACGTATTCCAACTGCTGATCCAAATCCGCTAAACTGGCCAGTGGTAGGTACTGGAGCTAAGATCGGATTTTGCTTGATGGATTACGGTCAATGTGGATCTTCTGGAAGTACTTATGACGGACACTGTAGAGATGATAATACGGTTTACATGGGTGGAAACGTTCTTTACAACGTGAATTTTCCAAACTGGAACTTAGGTGGTGGAAACTACAACTGTTCTGTGGTTGAACAAGGAATCTCTTCAGGTTGGACAGACGTTTACGGAAAACATTTGGACGGAATGTGGATCAATATTCCACCGAATACATGTAACGGGAATTACTACATCGTTCTTGAGGTTGATAAAAACAACAACTTCATTGAAGAGAATGATGATAACAATTACACTGCTGTTCCGGTTACGTTGACAATGCAGCTTCCTGCAGGAACAGCGCAGGTACCAACAATTACATCAGATAACTCACATAACTTATGTGAAGCGCATGATATCACATTAACTGCAACAGGAGGTTCCAGCTTCCTTTGGTCGAACGGTGAAACGACACAATCCATTACCGTAAATCAAGCAGGAAGTTATACTTGTGAAGTGACCAATTATTGTGGAACAAACACTTCTGAGCCATTTGTAGTGAATCAAATTGTAACTGAGCCTCCTGTTTTAACGGGTGACACAGTTTGTGTCAGTGGAGAGTTAACCTTGACAGCGAATGCGTCAGGAACAGTTACATGGTACGATGATAACGGAATTTTGGTTGGAACAGGAAACACGTTTACAACTCCAACATTAACGCAAACAACAATGTACCATGCGATGAATACAGATTCGTATTCAGATACATTGAATATGGAACCGCATGATAATGCAATTGGTGGTGGTGGATACAGCACAAATGAAAACTACGTTGTGTTTACCGCTCATGAAGAGTTCACACTGAATTCTGTGAAGGTCTATTCTTTGAGTGGTGGAAGCATTACTATTCAGTGTCAAGACGACATGGGAATGGTCATGGAGACAACAACAGTAACAGTTCCGGCTGGAGAAAGCCGAGTTCAACTTGGGTGGGACATGATGCCGGATTCGAACATGCGTCTGGTTGGTAAGAACCTTGGTGGTGGAGGTTTGTACCGAAACACAAATGCAGCATCATTCCCTTACGAAATTGAAGATTTGGTTTCTATTACAGGAGCTTCTGCAGGTGCGTCTTACTACTACTTTTTCTACGATTGGGAGTTGATGACAACAAACAGTACTTGTGGAAGTGTTTTAGCTGATGTAAATGCGGTTGTTGAATCTTGTTTGTCGGTTGGTGAGAATATCTTATTCCAGCGTTCAATTAAATTGGCACCAAATCCAAGTAACGGTAACTTCAACGTTGAATTTGCTACTGAATACGATGGTGAATTGGAATTCCAGATCTTGAGCTCGGTTGGTAACTTGGTTCATACAGAAGCGTTTAATCATACTTCAGGGTTGAACACCATTAAAGTTGATCAATCGAAATTGGCAAAGGGTCTTTACTTCTTCAACATTGTATTTGAAGGAAAAGACTACACTTCTCGAATTGTAATTGAATAAAAATAATATGCTTCGCCGTTTACTTGTATTGAGTTTACTGCTTGTAAGCAATCTTACATTCTCCCAGATCGTTCCGGTCTGGGAGATTTTTAATATGTCCAATTCTGATCTTCCGGACAACACCATTCGTTGCGTACAGGTGGACCAGATGGATAATTTGTGGGTTGGAACAGACAATGGTTTGGCAAAATACAGCAACGGAACCTGGGAGGTTTTTACAGAAACCAATTCTGGCTTGGCTGATAATTATGTTCGAGCTCTGGCTATTGATGAATTCAACCATTTGTGGTTAGGAACAACGTTGGGCGGAATTCAAATGTTTGATGGAATTACATGGACAACTTACAATACTGATAATTCAGAAATTCCGGATAATTTCATTCGAACGATAACGATTGATCATTTTGGCAATAAATGGATTGGAACTGTTGAAGGTTTGACCTACTTCGATGGAACAACATGGACAACCTGGCAAATGGTAAATTCGCCTATTCTAACCAATAATATTTCTTCAATTGCTATTGGACAACAAAACGAAAAATACATTGGAACCATAAATGGCGGGGTCATCTATATGGATTCCGGAACCAACATTACAGGAATTTACACCATTCTAAATTCAGGATTACCTGATAATTCGGCACTTAAAGTGAAAGTTGATCCACTAGGAAAACCTTGGTATGCATGTTCCGCTGGTGGTTTTTATACCGATACCGGAAACCAAACCTGGATGGCTTTTAATCACAACAATTCAGGCTTGCCAACCAATAGTATGACAACGATGGAATTGGATACTGATTTCAATTTTTATCTTGGAACACAAATGCATGGGCTAATTGTACGCAGGGTCGATCAAAGTTGGGAGTATTACACCATGGACAACTCTCCGCTTCCAGAGAATTATATTATTTCATTGGCAAAGGATCATGATCACAACATTTGGATAGGAACATTTTCTCAGGGTTTGGTTAAGTTACACGAAAGTCAATTAGGAGAAATTGAATCGCAAATTGCCAAGCAGCTTACTGTTTATCCGAATCCAGCAATAAGTGAAGGTCAGGTTCATTTTAATCGTTTACTACAAGCGCCTAATATAAAGGTGTTTAGTGCTGATGGAAAAATAGTTTCTGAAAATACCTTCTCGAACAATATTAGTTCGTTTGAATTGCCAAATGTAGAAAATGGCTACTATTTATTGGTGGTAGAAGAGAATCATTCCACTTCAACAATCCGTATTCTTATATCAGGGAGAAATTAGGATTTACTATCGTTTCACATCAGTAATTTCTGCAATCTTTCTTTCATTATTTGTAATGAAAATAACTCATTCTCTTCCGAATTTTATTCTGTGAAAACAAATTCACATTTAAATAAAAGAGTATGAAACGGTCCATTTTATCCATAATAGTATTTTCTGTATTGACGTTTTCGTTAGTAAGATGTTCCTCGAGTGGTAGAGAAGAAAGAACACCTTTAGATGTGTCAAAAGACGCGAATAAGGAAATGATTGATCAGAATACCGCTCGTCAGTTAGAAATAGCTGAGTATGTTGAAGAAGCGCAGATGGAAATCAACGAAAATCAACGCGATATTGAACGCTTAAGAGCTCAGAAGAGAATAGAAACTGCGAAAGCACGTGAGGAACGTGAAGCAAGAATTGCAGCGTTAGAAGAGAGAAACAATGAGTTGGAAAAGAAACTCAAAAACTTCAAAGGCAATACAGCTGAATCGCTAAACGACTTTAAAGCCGAGATGAAACATGATATGCGAGAGCTTGGGAAAGCGCTGAATGAATTGGGTTCTGATAACGTGCCTGACTAGTAATAAAGATGCATAACTATAAGTTTGCTTTGTGGTGAGGATATCACCAGAAATCAAACGTAGGAGAAGGGAATAATGGAAACATTATTCCTTTTTTTTGTACCTAGTAAAGGTATAACTTATTGTGTTGATTCTGTAATGAAAACACCATTGTAACGGTCGATCTTTGTATGTGAAAATGATTTCACAGGTAACAAACAAAAAATGAACAAATTAATATTGACTATAGTTACGATGGTGGGAATCCAGATGACAACTTACGCACAAAATACAGAATCAGATAAAAGAGAGAGAGTAACAGGAGGATTAAGAGCTGGAGTCAATTACTCCAACGTTTGGGATGAGGAAGGACAAGATTTTACTGCTGATAGTAAATTTGGTTTTGCCGGTGGAGTTTTTGTTGGAATTCCAGTTGGAAAATATATTGGCGTACAACCAGAGTTGTTACTCTCACAGAAAGGTTTTCAGGCATCAGGCTCAATTTTGGGTAGTACGTATTCTTACGTAAAAACAACAACCTATTTAGATTTTCCGCTACAAGTTCAATTAAAACCATCACCGTATTTAACTGTTCTTCTGGGACCTCAATTTTCGTTCCTGCTTCAGGAAAACAATACATATACGTTTAACGGCGACAGTGCTGAACAAGAAGAGGAATTTGAGAACGATAACATTCGTAAGAACATCTTAGGATTTGTAACTGGCGTTGACATAAATGTGAATCGCTTCGTTTTATCCGGAAGAGTTTGCTGGGATTTACAGCACAATAAAGGCGATGGAACTTCAACCACTCCGCGTTACAGAAATCAATGGGTTCAAATGACGATTGGTTTCAGGATATAACTGAACAGCTATCGAATGGTAGCTATAGTAGCAAAACAAATGCGAGAAGGAATAATGGCAGTGTTTTTTCTTTTTTGAGTGTTAAATAATTTAAAATCAGTGATAAATATAAATTATACGTTTTAAATTGTAACAACGAATAGCTGTTCTAATCCGATCTTGGGAGGAGAAAATAAATCGCCGTAATGATCGAGATGGAGAAGGGGTGAGTGTTGTGGAAAATCTCGACAGCGTATTATTTATAAATTAACTAATAAGGTCATGGAAGTAAAGAAGAAAATCATCGAAGAGGGTAAAAACCTAATAAAATCTACTGATGCAGGAAAGAAAATCTTGAATCAAGGAAAGAAAGCAGTGAAAGCCTCTGGGGCGAAAAAAGTGTTGAAAGAAGGTCAAAAATTGATGGAATCAACGAACGGAAAAGAACTTCTTGATCAAGGAAAGAAAATAGTGAAAGCCGTTGGTGGAAAGAAACTGATGAAGAAAGGCAGTAAAAAAGTAGCAAAAGCCGTTGAAGGCGGCAAAAAACTGTTGCAGGAAGGCAATGATATCGTTAATGGTTCAAGTCGTAAACGTATTGTGAAAGCGCTTGTTGCAGGAGTTGCATTAGGAGCTACGATAGGGGTTATGATTGCACCTGATACAGGAGCAAAAACCAGAAAGAAAGTGGGGAAAGCCGCAA
>CAMLHZ010000014.1 GCA_946480085.1 uncultured Flavobacteriales bacterium | reverse complement strand
AAAAGGCTTACAAACAAGCAACATTACCAACAGATTTATAATAGAAAGATTCGCTACGGCGGATCTTTTTTTTGCTTACTATTTTCCATCTTTGCAACATGAAACAAGTGGCTTGGATTACAGGAGCTTCTTCCGGTATTGGAGAAGAGTTGTGCAAACAGTTATCAGCAAAAGGAATGATCATTGTTCTTTCTGCGCGTAGTGAAGAGAAACTGATCGCACTGAAATCACAATTACCTGATTCAAACCAACACTTGGTTCTTCCTTTGGATCTTGAAAATACTTCAGCAATTCATGAAAATGTAAAACAGGTAATTGACGCTCTGGGACAAATTGACTTTGTTTACCATTGTGGCGGAATTAGCCAGCGTGCCGAAGCATGGGAGACAAGTTTAGAAGTTGATCGCAGAATAATGGAAATCAATTATTTTGGAACTGTAGCCCTGACGAAAGCTGTTTTACCCTTCATGCAAGCACGTAAAACGGGACATATAATCGCTATTTCAAGTATTGCAGGAAAGTTTGGATTCTATCTTCGTTCGGCTTACAGTGCGTCAAAACATGCCTTACATGGTTTTTTCGAAAGTATTGCATTAGAAGAAGCGAAAAACAATATTAAAGTTACTATTGCCTGTCCTGGTAAGATCAATACTCCAATTTCACTAAGTGCAGTTGGTAAAGATGGAAAAGCACATGGTGTAATGGATCACAATCAGGAAACAGGAATGCCGGTTGAAGAATGTGTTCGACAATTACTTAAAGCCGTTGACAAAAACAAACGAGAAGTACTGATCGGAAATAAGGAAATCAAAGCAGTGACTTTAAAACGATTCCTCCCAAAACTATTCTGGAAGATCATTGCGAAACAAAGCCCTACATAAAGTTCGATATAAAAAGTAAGGGCGAGTAATTACTCGCCCTTACTTTTTATAGATGTTCAAATTTTATTTCACCAGTTTCCAGGTTTTATTTCCATTGCTTGTAGCAATATTCAAGAAATAAGTTCCTGCATTCAATCCTGACAAACGATCCAACTGAATCAATTCTGAATTTGATTGTTCCGTCATTACAATTCTTCCTGTTGCATCAACTAATGTTACAATGCAGTTCGCTCCGTTCGAATTTTCAATGTTCAATGAACCTGCAAATGGATTTGGATACGGAGTTGAAAGTGATAGATCATTTTTTTCAATTGAAAGTGTACCATCAGCATTTAAGTAAATAGCTCCAACGATCCCGAAATACTGCTCGCCAGATTTAGCGGGACAATAAACCGTTACAGATAAGTAATAAACTCCTGTTTGACCGCTAACGCCTAATGTGTCATAAATAAGAACGGTGCCTCCGTTTGCAGTGTAAACTTCCCATACAATGTATAAGTTTTGACTTACACTGTCATATACTGCAGTTGCAAGTGATGCAGAGTCAATAGCGTTATAATCGATGACACAGTTTTCAATGAAATAAGAGTATGGATCATTTACTGGAATTGAATCCAAAAATGGATTGTTCCCATAAGTAGAAGAAGGATCGGTAACCGCAAACGTATTTGTTGTTGTGTCGCCGGCAGCATCCCAAACGGTTACTGAATAGATTCCAGCACATAAACTGTCTGCGTTTGAACCTGTATCTCCATTGCTCCAAACAATTGTATACGGCTCTGTTCCTCCAACCGGATAAACATTAGCTGTTCCCTGGCAATCTCCGTTGTAATCATATCCAGCATAGACGTAGGCATAAATAGAAGCCGTTGAATCACCGTATTCCATAACGGTTGCCGTTGCTGTTGTTTCACAGCCGTAAGAATCTACACAGCTAATCATGTACGTTCCAGCACAAAGATCCGTGAGGTTTTGAGTTGTTGTACCGTTTGACCAAATGTATGCATATGGTGCGCTTCCACCTGTAGCTGTGATTGCAATTGAACCTGTACAAGTATTTGGATAGGTAGGAGTTGCTGTAGCGGTTACTTGAAAATTGGAACAGGGATCACCTATGGAAAACGTTTCAGTCCAATTAACAACACCCAGTGAGTCTATAACAATACTGTAATTTCCTGCGCATAGATTATAAATTGCCGTATCTCCTGTATTAATTAAAGTGGAATCTTGATACCAGCTCCATGTGTATTCAGATGGAAATTGACTCGGTGAATCTAAGTATGCAGCTCCATCACAAGCTACTGGATTAGTTGAGTTTGTAATAGTTACCAATTGGGCGTTTGCAGCTGCAGCACCAAATAACGTTGAAAGAAAAAGTGTGTAAAGTAGTTTCATTGTAGTTTGTTTGCTAGTTAATATAATCCTTGTTCCATTAAGAAACGGGCAACGTTTGTTTCGATTCTTTTGTTCAGGTTCGTATTTTCTCCTTTTTCAAATGCTAAACCTGTGATTTTTTCATAAAGTTCAACATATCGATCGGTAACAACCTTTACGAATTCATCTGGCATAACAGGCATTGTTTGTCCGTCTAATCCCTGGAAGCCGTTCTCAATTAACCACTGACGTACAAATTCCTTTGAAAGTTGCCTTTGATTTTCATTATTATCCTGGCGTTCCTGATATCCGTCAGCATAAAAATAGCGGGAAGAATCAGGTGTATGAATTTCGTCAATGAGAATCACTTCTCCGTTTCTAATTCCGAATTCATACTTCGTGTCAACTAAAATCAATCCACGTTCAGCAGCCATTTCTGTTCCTCTTTTGAAAAGAGCACGCGTATATTCTTCCATTTTCAGGTAAATATCTTCCGGAACAATTCCTTTTGAAAGAATGTCTTCACGTGAAATGTCTTCGTCATGACCTTCATCTGCTTTTGTAGCTGGTGTGATGATTGGTTCAGGAAAACGATCATTTTCCTTCATCCCTTCTGGTAAAACAACTCCACAAAGCATTCTTTTGCCTAAAGCATATTCACGAGCTGAGTGTCCGGCCAAATAACCGCGAATCACCATCTCAACGCGAACAGGCTCGCATGCGTGACCAATTGCAACGGCAGGATCAGGTGTTCCAATTAACCAGTTGGGAACGATGTCTCTCGTTGCGTTTAAGAACATGGTAGCAACCTGATTCAAAACCTGTCCTTTGTAAGGGATTCCTTTTGGAAGAATATGGTCGAATGCAGAAATACGATCTGTAGCAACCATTACCATGATATCGTTTTCCAATGTGTAAACTTCACGTACCTTTCCACGGTAAACATTTTTCTGTCCTGGAAAATTGAAGTTTGTGCTTGTAATTGTTTCTGCCATAATTTTGTGTTTATGAGAGGAAGGTTTTAAGAGGAACGAGGAAGGTTGAAACAGAATCTGTGGTTCTAACTTTCCTCTTTCGGCTTTTCTTTTTCCTCGCTATCGGTTGTTTCTTCCTTTATATTTTCTTGGTTCTTCGTTTTCTTTTGAATTCTCACTTCCGTCAACGTTTTGGTCATCGAGCGGTCTTCGAGATGTGCGCTCTTGTTCCTCAGCTTTGTCGAATGCGTCAATAATTCGTTTCACCAATGGGTGACGAATAACGTCATTTCCTGACAAGCGAACAATTTCCAATCCTTTTACATCGCCTAGAATATCTAAGGCGTAAGACAATCCGCTTTTCTGACGATGAGGTAAATCCACTTGCGACATATCTCCGGTGATCACAAACTGAGCGGTTGTCCCCATACGTGTAAGGAACATCTTCATCTGCATTACTGTTGAGTTTTGCGCTTCGTCAAGAATTACGAACGATTTATCTAGTGTTCGTCCACGCATAAATGCTAGTGGTGCGATTTCGATAATGCCAAATTCGATCATGTCGGCCAATTTTTCCGGTGGAATCATATCACGTAATGCGTCATACAAAGGCATCATATACGGATCCAGTTTCTCCTTTAGATCGCCCGGAAGAAATCCTAAGTTTTCACCTGCTTCAACAGCCGGACGGGTTAAAATGATGCGTTTTACCTCTTTTGCTTTCAATGCTCTTACAGCAAGCGCCACAGCAGTATATGTTTTTCCTGTTCCAGCCGGACCAACGGCAAAAACCATATCGTTTTTGTTTACGGCTTTCACCAACTTGCGTTGATTGACCGTTTTCGCCCTGATTTTTACGCCTTGATTTCCGTGAACCAGAATCTCTGAACCGTCCGAAGAAAGCATAGCACTTCCATCGTCAAGCATCAAATTGTCGATATTGTTTTCCGTAAGAATCTTATTCTGCTGCAAGTGTGCAATGATCAATTCGAACTTTCTTTCAAAAGATTCTACTACTTCTTCATCACCCTCAATAGCAAGTTCGTTACCACGCGCACTAATCTTAACGTTCGGAAAAAAAGAACGAATGTGCTTTAAATTGGAATTGTTCACGCCGAGTAATTCAGCAACTTCAACTCCTACTATTTCAATTTTCTTAGATATCAATGTGAATAACTCTTTTTAAACGTCCATCAGGTAATCTCTTTTACCTGTATTTTTGAACAAAATTACTGAATTTTTTAAGCGAATTGAGGTTGAAACGATGGCAATTATCACGCTAACAACAGATATGGGGCATAAGGATTATTATGTTGCAGCGCTAAAAGGTGCGCTGTGGATGATGGATCCTGCACTTTCGCTGGTGGATATTTCTCACCATATTTCTCCATTTTCTATTGCTGAGGCTAGTTTTCAGCTTCGTGCAGCTTCGTTAAATTTCCCTGAAGGAACAGTGCATATTATTGGGATTGATGACGAACCGGTAATTAACGGAACAAGAAGTCAATTGCCAAGTATTTTAAAATTCAGAGGTCAATATTTTGTTGGAAGCGATAACGGAATTTTTGCGTTGATCTTAAATGAAGAGCAGGCTGAAGGTTTTTGGCAGATAGATAATGTACTGTCTAATCCAAAATTTTTGACGGCGCCAACCAAAACCATTTTTGCGCCAACGGCTGTTAAATTGGTAAGAGGTGAGAAAATAGAAGATTTTGCATCAGAAGCTGAAACGTGGAATCGTTCCGTAGGAACACGACCAATTATGGATGAACATTTGATTAAAACACATGTCGTTCATATTGACCATTATGGAAATGCCATTTTCAGTCTCACAAAAGCAGATTTTGATCGCTATAAGGATATTCCATTCACCATTTATTTCAAGCAGAAAGAATATTTCATTGATAAGATCTCACAATCATACAATGATGTGACGAATGGCGAACGTTTGGCATTGTTTAACGATGCCGGACATTTGGAAATCGCCATCAACAAAGGAGTGACGGGAGCCGGTGGAGGCGCAAATGCACTTTTTGGCTTACAACTTGGAGATATCGTTCGTATTGAATTTACACCTCGAGGTTCGGCAGAGAACTTTGATTCACTTTTCTAAAAAATGATCACCCGAATTGTAAAACTGACTTTTCAGGAAGATAAGATTGATGATTTTATTGCCTTTTTCGACACGATAAAGACCAATGTTTCCAGTTTCGAGAATTGTCACGGAATGCGTCTGCATCAGGAAAAAGGAAAATCGAACGTAGTGTTTACTTATAGCTTGTGGGAGGACGAAGAATCCTTGAATAATTACAGAGATTCTGCTTTGTTTCAAGGGGTTTGGTCGACGATAAAACCTTGGTTTGCAGAGCGTGCCGAAGCATGGACTGTGGACACATATTACGAAGGTGGAAATTTTTCTTCTAACCAATTTCAATAATCTGCGTTAATAGTTGAGTCTTAATATGGATTGTCTTAGTATTTTTGAAGCATGAAAGCACTTTATTTTAAAGAAGTTCGCAGTTTTCTAGGTTCTATCATTGGATATATTTTTATCATCATATTCCTGATTACTTCGGGGATATTCCATTGGGTAGTAACGCAAGACACTAACTTTTTGTTAGGAGAAGAAGTGGATATGATTCCGTTTTTTAACCTAAGTCCAATTATCTTATTCATTCTGATTCCTGCCATAACTATGCGGATGATTGCGGAAGAAAGAAAGAATGGGACTATAGAATTGCTGTTTACCCGACCAATTACGGATTTGCAGATCATTCTGGCAAAATACTTTGCGGGTGTTACATTACTCTTCATCTCACTTTTACCAACGTTGATTTATTATTACAGTTTGGTGCATCTGGGAGTTGACAGTGTTGATGACGAAGGAGTTGCAAAATCGGTAATTGACGAAGGTGCAACATTTACATCTTACATTGGTTTGTTCTTGCTGGGCTGCGTTTTCCTGGCAATAGGAATGTTTTCTACAGCAGTAACAAGTAATCAGATTGTGGCCTTTATTTTAGCCATGTTCTTGTGCTGGTTCTTTTATGACGGATTGGAATTGATTGGTTCCTTCTCTTTAATTGGGGGAATGGATTTCATCTTTAAATATGTTGGTTTAACCTCGCATTACAGGTCAATCATGAAAGGATTGATCGACACAAGCGATTTGGTTTATTTCTTTGGAATGATTGCTATATTCCTGACCGCATCATTAGCAGTTGTTAAATCTTTGAAACGTTAATCATGAGCAAAGAGTCAACTAGAAGCAAGTTTTATAACTGGATCGTTTTCGTAATTATCCTGTTCATTGTCATTTTTCTCAATATCATCGGAACCTTCGTTTATCAGCGCATTGATGTAACGGAAGATGAGCGTTATTCACTTTCAGGCGGAACTATCGATTTTCTGGAAAGTATAAATCCTGAAAATGCAGCTAAAGAGAAAGGGAAGGGCGGAGTTAATAAATTGTACATCAAGGTTTACTTAGAAGGTAATTTACCGGCCGAATTGAAGCGTTTCAGAAATGCTGTTGAGGATAAGTTGATTGAGTTCAGAGAGATTGCTGGTGACCGAATTGAATACGAATTCATTAATCCGAAAAAGAAAAATGAAGCCGATCAACGTGCAATGAACATTCGCTTGTATAATTCAGGAAAGGGAATTGTTCCAATGGATGTGGAATACGGTGAAAACGATGAAAACATTCAGATTTGGCCCGGAGCAGAGATTATTTACAATGGTGTTTCCCGCGGATTTATTCAGTTGCTTCCAGGAACGGCACAAGGACAAGTAATTCAAATTACACCAGAGTTTTCTGAAGTTACAGTGCAAAATTCCATTAATAATTTGGAATACAATCTTGTTTCCGGATTGCGTAAAGTAGTTACCAAGCGTAGACCAAGAATTGCATTTATTCAAGGACATGGTGAGTTGCGTGAACGTGAATCGCAAATTGCAAGAAGTTTGTTGAAGGAATATTTTTCGGTTGAAGATCTCTACCTGAACGATTCGTTGGATGCGTTGAAAAATTTTGATGGTGTAATTATCGCCCGACCAAAATTGCCGTATTCTGATAAAGATCTATTCTTGCTGGATCAGTTCGTGATGAAGGGAGGACGTTTGATGGTTTTCATGGATCAGCTTACTTTTCCGGGTGATACCTTAAATCAAAAAGGAACGGTGCATACCACCAGAACAAGTTTGCGCTTAGACAAAATGCTGTTCAACTACGGAATCAAAATCAACGACAATTATGTGAAAGATGCGAATTGTGGAATTATTCCTGTTCCGTTTGCTAAGTCACCTACATTGCCTTGGTTTTATTATGTAGCAGCAACGTCAACCAGCAGTCCGGTTGCTAAAAACCTGGATCCTGTTATGCTTCGATATGCTTCTGAATTGACAATGGTTCCCGGGAATAATTATGCTGTAACTCCGGTTTTAACTTCTTCGGATAATTCAACTGCGAATATGGCGCCATTGATCAGTTTGGCAGAACCTTTGAATTACGGACAAAATCCGGTGCTAAATCCAAACGGAATAAGTGTTTCGAATAGAAGATGTTTAGCTGCTGTTTCTGAAGGAAAATTCACTTCGTATTTCCGTGATAGAATTAGTGCTTCTTTCCGTGAAAATGACGCTGTAACTGTTATGGATACATCCGTTCGTGAAGGGAAAGTATTTGTGGTTGGTAATGGTTCTTTTATTGCCAATTACTATGATTCAATGCCTGGACCAAATGGTAAAACGCTTTACCGTCCAAGTTTCAATAGCATGCGTTTCGATGAAGTTTATGCGATGGTTGAACGTAAAAAAGTGTTGTACGGAAATCAGGAATTCTTCCAAAATGTAGTGGATTATATGATGGGTGATAACTCTGTGCTCGACATTCGAAGCAAGCAGATTGATCTTCACCCTATCGATAAGGAAAAGGTAAAAGAAGAAGGTAGTTTCTATCAAGTGTTGAATATGGTTCTTCCTTCTTTATTGGTTGTTTTAATGGCATTTGGTATTTTCTACTTACGTAAACGCCGTTTCGCACGTTCTAAATAAATATGAAAAAGAAAATAGCTCTCTTAGTTGGTGTTTTGGTGCTCATTGCACTTGGCTGGTATACTGTTGTTTTGATGAAAGGTAAAGGTCACTCTGATGATAAATTTGAGCGTGAACAATTTGCTATTCAGGATACAGCGCAGATTGACCGCATTGTTATTCGCGAGTCGAATGGAATGGAGTTTGAAGTTTACCGTCAGGGAAAAACATGGGTTTCTGCGAAAGGACAATGTATTCAGGTTTTATTGGTGAACAATATTTTGGATGCTGCATACAATATTCATTTCAAAGGCTATGTTCCCGAAAATGCCAAACAAACAGTTACAAACAGAATGGCTTCTACCGGAACTACTGTTCAGTTTTATGTGAATGGTGAGTGGAATAAAACGTGGTATCTCGGAAGTTCTACTCCTGATCACATGGGAACTTACGCAATGCTGGAGTCGGATGAATTTGGAAAAAGTGAAGAACCGGTTATTGTGGAATTAGAGAACATGGTTGGTATACTTGGTCCACGCTTCTTTGCAGAACCTCGTAAATGGGCATGTACAGGTGTTTTTGCTTATGAGATAAACGAAATTGCCAGCGTAGACGTTAAATTTCCGGGAGTAGCCCAACGCAACTTTAAAGTGGAAGCAAAAGGAGCGAACTTCTCCGTTTTCCATGATGGGAAAAAAGTAAATGGATTGAACGATGGTTTGGTGACAAAATACCTGAGCAGTTTCAAAAAAGTGAATTTCGAATTGCCGAATTATGAGTTAACCGATCGTCAGGTAGATAGTCTAAAGGCATCTACACCATTCTGTATCATGAGTGTCAAAAGCAAAAGAGGAACTTCTGAAACTGTAAAAATGTTCAGAAGAAAATCGGACAATACGGATGGCGGTGAAAACGTTGGGAACTTTGGTGAAGATTTTGGAAATTACGATATCAACCGTTTCTGGTGTCAACTTCCAAACGGAGATATTGTAAAATGTCAATACTTCGTTTTCGATAAGCTTACGCGTGGTGACATCTATTTTGGTCTGGCTCGGCAATAATCAGCATTAGTTGGTTAATAACTCGTTACAACTTCTAAATTTTAACGAAATAAGGAAACGGAAAAACGGGTATATTTGCTCTGCTAAATTGTATTCTTTATGAATTTTATCGTATCCAGCACAGCATTATTTCGCCATTTACAAAGTATTGGTGGAGTTTTGAGCACCAGTAATACGCTACCAATCCTTGATAACTTCCTTTTCTCAATCAGTGATAATCAGCTGACAGTTTCTGCGTCTGATTTGGAAACGACTATGAGAACAGTTATGGAAGTTGAGGCTACTGAGTCGGGAAATGTAGCTATTCCTGCAAAAATGTTGTTGGACGTTCTTAAGAATCTTCCGGATCAACCGTTAACATTTAAAGTAGATCCTGCATCATTTGCTATCGAAATGGCTTACGATAACGGAAAGTCGAAAATGAACGGTTTTAACGGAGATGATTTCCCGAAATTACCGCCATTGGAAAAAGGAACAAGCATCAAAATTTCAGGTGAAATTATTGCTCGTGCTATTTCTAAAGCTTTATTCGCTGCAGGAAACGACGATCTTCGTCCGGTAATGAGCGGAATGTATTGTCAATTCTCTCCTTCAGATATTACGTTTGTTGCAACAGATGCGCATAAATTGGTTCGTTACAGAAGAACAGATAGCCAGGCACAAGGTGGTTCGGCATTCATTCTTCCTAAGAAACCGTTGAATTTGTTGAAATCGAACTTGCGTGGTGACGAAGAAGTATTGGTTGAATATTCTGATGCCAATGCTGTATTCACTTTCGGTGATTTGGTAATGAACTGTCGTTTGATCGATGGAAAATACCCGAACTACGAAGCAGTAATTCCGAAGGAAAATCCAAACGTATTGATCGTTGACAGAGCGCAGTTCTTAGGAGCGATTAAGCGTGTAAGTATCTTCGCTAACAAAACAACGCACCAGGTGAAATTGAAATTGGCAGGAAGTGAATTGCACATCTCTGCTGAGGATATCGATTTTGCAAATGAATCGAACGAGCGTTTGACTTGTAACTACGATGGTGTAGATATGGAAATTGCGTTCAACAGCCGTTTCTTATTGGAAATGTTGGGTAACATTGATACTGCTGAAGTGAAAATGGCAATGAGTGAACCGAGCAGAGCCGGTTTGTTAATGCCAAATGGTGGTGATAATGAGCATGAAGATATTTTGATGTTGGTGATGCCGGTTATGTTGAATAGATAACACCGAAGGAGACTTATCAGTCCCTTCTGTATATAAATCAATTAATGATATAAAAGAAAAGGAATCCATAAAGGATTCCTTTTTGTTTATGCTGCTCTTCTTTGTTGCCAAATAATGATCTCAGCAATGATGAGATTTATTCCCCAGCCTGCCCAGGCTACAATCCGGTAAGTGTCCATTGGAGGTAATTCCCACACATGAACAATCAACCATTTGAATGCGCGTAAACTAATTGCAGAAAGCGTTAATGCAAAACTTCTGATCATCATTGCGCGATGTTGCTCCCAGTTCTGTTTTAAGGCGCTTCTAAAAGCAATTGTGGTGAAAATGATCCATAGCAAAGACTGCAATACAAAAGAGATCTTAGATGCAATTCCTCCATTGGCATGAAGCGCCATGATAAATCCGGTTGGAGCTGAAATCAGCAGAATTACCGCAACATAAAACATCCCTATTTTTCGATGTAAAACAGGATAGTGGTGTCGGATTTTTCGCGAAAACTGAATTATTCCGGCGATTAAAACCAAAATGCTCGAAAAAACATGACTAAAGAAAGCAATACGGTAATAATCGAGCTTAAATTCTTCGAATTTGTAAAGTGTGAATCCTACATCCGTTCTAAATCCCCAATAACTCAGCGTTATATCGACCATTAGTAGAGTGAAAAAAACTAAAATGACGAACCATAACAGGCGGAAAGCTGAAGATGATCTTTTACGAGTTGGAGTTATCATCGACCAAACGAATCGTAATTTTGTTCCGCTATTTTCTCGTATTGCATCAGCAATTTGATATTCGCTTTTTCAATCTTTGTCAAGTCTTTCTGAATGTTGGTACTCACTGGCATATACCATTCCTGAGATTCGAAAAATGAACGCAAGTTGGGATCGTTGAACGAAAATCCGTGACGTGCATAAATACTGTTTCGAATGATCATGATATCCACTTTTTTCAAGTTCTCAACATCTTCTTTCGTTAAAGCTGTTGAAGATGCGTTGATCTCGGTTATTTTGCTTGTGGAAGCTACGTATAACTCTTCAGTATATTCGTTGATTTCACCGTCATGGTCTTCTGTATACTTATGTACCTTGGTGTCGTTCTCGTTTACATACTGTGAATTTTCATTAAACATGTTTCCAGCGTAATATTCGAATTTTCGTTTAGCCAAATCATACTTTCGAACTGAGATTTTCAGAGCATTATTCGCAACCCAGTTTCCGCTGAGCTTATTGTTCTTGATCTTGAAGTCGAACGTTCCGTCGTACTTATTGGTTCCAGGTTCTTTAACGCGGAAAGAATAGATGTCATTTTCCAATTCGAAAGTTCCTGTAAAACTCCGCTGCAAACCGCTAACCAGCGAATGTCCAAAAACCTTTTCACCGATAATCGAATCAATGGATAAGCTAATCTTCTTCCTTAGAGATTGGTAATCCGTTACTTCATTTAAACGATTGGTTTTATTGTCTTCATCGGCGATAAAATCACCAACCCAGTATCCTAAAATTTCCTGATGAAGCGCAGGTTGAATGGCTACGCCTTCAGGGTCGTAGGAGGTGTCCATTACTTCGTCTTTAATATCTTCTTTGTTCTTGTTTTTTGCCGTGTTGCTGCATGAAACTATAAAAAGCGATAATGCAAACAGAAATGAAATCTTCTTCATGGTTAAAAGTTTGATTAAAAGTATTGATTTTAGGTCAAGCCGAATGACATCGTTTATTTTTTGCATTTCTCTAATTATTATTTGCTTGAAAGAATGGTTTCTTTGGTGTTTCCTTTTCGACGTTTTTCATTCATGAGATAAATCTATCTTTGTTTCATGATTCCAAACAACCGAAAATCGATTTCACTAATTCCAATTGTATTGCTACAGTTGATGTTTCTGTTCTCACAAAGAGCCACTGCCCAGTATCAGATTTCGGAAACAGATACTTCGCTACACTATTTGTCTACTTTTTATAACGAAGGCAATCTTGTGCTTGATGGTAGATATGTTTATGTTTTGGATTCACTGAACTCCTTCGGAGGATTCATTTATGAGAAAGCGGAGAACTACGATTCAACACGAATGCAGAAGGTGGAAGAAGGTAAGTTTATGCATAACAGAACGGATAAAAAGAAGGATGGCTATTACCTGACTGAATACCATCTTGGGGATTTAGTAGGGAAGAAATATGGCTTCGATAGAAAAGGGAATTTGCTCTTAACGATGTGCCGATATCCGAAGATCAACGATTCTGTATTTAACGGTTCTCAGATCATTCGTTATGATAAGAAACAGCGAGTATATTCCATTGAGTACATCCTTTTTAAGGAAGATCAAACGAATTCATATTACTGGAACTTTCTACAGTACAATAAGAAAGGTAAGTTGGTTTATTATGTGTATGACGACGAAAAGTTGAACATTCATATCACCAAGAAATACAATGATGAAGGTGAGTTAATTTCTGATTATTTGAGAACACCTGTTGCTTTTTATGATATGAAGTGGTCGAAAAACAAGAAAAGATTAAAAATGGAAACGAAGGAAAATGGTGTTTGGATGACGCGTTACTATAAAAATGATATTCTGGTAAAGGAAAAGAAAAACTAACAACTCATAACTCGCGACTCATAACTCGTATCACTTCTTCGTGGCTTTACCTGAATTATCTAGCTGGTACCTCACATTATTAGAACCTTCTTCCTTTTCACCAACGATGAATTCATTTTCCACTTTAATCTCGAAATAATCGAAAGGTGTAAGTATTTTACCTTCTTCATTCATTAATGCGAAGTTCCAATTGTCATTTTTGTCTACCTCGATTTTACTTTGGACTGAAAAAAGTAAATGTCCATTACGTTTCATTAGAAAAGTAACTTCTCTCAACTCTTTTGGACTTACCAAGCCAGTTTGAAATGAAATCACGCCTTCAAAATCGAGATTTGTTTCTTCTTCGAATGGTATTAATGTGTCGCTGATAAATTTATCTGCATTAATCATTTCGATGTTTTGCAAATTCGTTTTTGCTTTTCCTTCTTCTCGTTTTACCAATCCAGCCAGAGTGTCACGGAGACTTGAAGAACAACTGAAAATAAAATAACTATCAGCAATGGCTTCAATGGTTTCAAAAACTGGTGGAAAGAGTAATTGACCTTTTTCGTCGATAACGGTAGAGAAATCGTTGATGCGTGTACTGGCAAATCCATAATGGAAAGCACCCACTTCCTGAAATTTTTCCGGAATCACGAACTTTCCGTGTTTGTCAATGAATCCGAACAGACCGTTTTTCTTGGCGCCAGCTTTTCCTTCACTAAACGGATGCGCGAAAGAGAAATTGAAGGGAATGATCACTTTTCCGTTTTCGTTCAGATAACCGTACATATTTCCTTGTTTTACCGGGAAAAGCTCGTCGCCATAAAAACCAATGTCTTCGTATTGAAACGGAATTCGGATTCTTCCTAAAGTGTCTACCAATCCATATTTCGAATCGCTGTTCTGACAAGCGATCAACATTCCATTTCCGCTTGAGTAGATGTTTCTGTAATTACAGGGTAAAATGGTTTTCAGCTTTTTATTCAGAAAACCACTGGAGTAGGAGCGTTCAAAGCCCGTATTCTTGTTCGGTTTTACAACAATTATTCCTTCGTCAACTTCTGTAATATTCACATATTGCGGAGTAATCACAATTACACTGTCACTATTTTTGATGCCTAAATATCCGGTATTACTCTTGAAAACTGCAAAATGTCCATTCAATATGCGTTTAGGACCGTCTTCATTGTCGAATTGAGCAATGGAAAGCAACGGAAGAAGAAGAGTAAGATATAAGCTTAAAAACCGCATATCAGATATCCCGAATTTCTCCTTTCTCTGACAGTAAAACCGCAATGTTGCGTGTGTTTGGAAAATGTGCGAAGACAATTACCATAATTACAGTAATGGGAACACTCAGGAACATTCCTGTTAATCCCCAAATAGAACCCCAAAATACCAAGGCAATTACAGTAGCAAGTGGACTTACATTCAATGAATTCCCCATGATCTTGGGTTCAAGGAAATTGCTGACCAAAACCTGCATTGCGTAAACGCCTGTAAACACTCCGAATGCGTAGTAATAATCTCCTGTTACAACGAAATAGAACAATGCTGGGAGCAAAGAACTGATAATGGTTCCCAAAGTAGGAATGTAGTAAAGTAAAAACGCGATTACTCCCCAAAATATAGGCGACTGAACGCCCATGAGATAAAGTATGAGGGTAGACCCGCCTGCGGCAATTAAACCAAGAAGAGATTTCAATCCCATGTAATTGGAAAGTGAATGTTCTATTTTGTCAAGAATGAGTTTAGAACGCTCGTGGTGCGTGTATTTAGGAAGTAGAATGGCCATTTTATTTTTGAAAGAAGATTCTTCCAGAAGAATGAAGATGACATAAAGTAGAATCAGGAAAACGTTGCTCACCATTGCGGTCAACGAATTGACAAAATTGCTGAGGTAGCCACCCAAGGTGCTTTTCAGGTCGGCATTATTTTTTAAATCGTCAATGGTTACCGGAGCAATCACCCGAATTTGGTTGATGAGTTTCTTGTAATGAATACTATCGCTCGGAATAGACAATTCGAGTTCTTTGATGTTTATCTCGATTAGCTTTCCAAAAGAAATCAGTACCAAAATCAAAAATGCGGAAGAAAGCAAGGTTTTTGTCCAGAGCGGTACATGGTTCTTCATAAATGCGAAAACATCCAATGTTTGTCGCAGTTTACGCATGACAAGCCACACCAGAATGGCAAAAATAAAGGGCAATAATAATTCCTTCCCGAGTATCAAAATGAACACGGTTGAAATCACAACAATAAATCCTGCAGCTGTTTTTACCATCCTGAAAAATTCCTGAATGCAAACTTAGGAAGAAAAAGCGATAGCTTTTGATAAAAGATACTGTATGTGCGGGATTAGTGCAATCGAAAGATAGCTTTTGGTAAAAGATTTCTTCAGTATAAGATTTTTGCCATCCTACAATAATGTAGTTCAAATAGAGTCTGTTTGAATGTGTCTGTCAAAACAGATTTACCAGTAAAATAATCACACCAATAATTCCGAAAGCAGCCAACGTAACACTTAAACCTAAACTTTCGCCATTACTGAGAGTTTTGTTTGGGTGTTTCTCCAATCGATCTTTGGGAGGGATGCATAAACAAATAATGAAAATCAATAAAAGAAATGCCGCAATTAAAGTAAAAATCCACCCGAAAAAACCTGATACTGCGATCGTGAAAGATGCAGCACCAGCAGCTGTTGCTTGTGATAAAAGAGAGCCGGCTACGAGTCCTGTTAAGAATGTTCCGACACCAAGTCTAAGTAACGTTTTTTTCTTCTTTTCGGTGGTCCAATTTGCCTGTTTGGTTGATTTACTAATATAAACTGTGTCTTTGGGAAGACTGTCTTTCACGAAGTTTGAGTTTTCGGTTTTATCCACTGAAATCAACAAGCTTTCGGAGGAAAGATCAGAAATTTGTGTTGACTCAATTGAATTTTCAGGAATGATTTCTTGACTAACAGCTTGCTCAGTGATTTTATTACTTGAACTTGAAAGTGAATGTTTTCGCTCAATATGAAATCCTTTTGTGTAGAGTCGCTTTTCAACGGTACATTGAGTAGACGTAACAATCAGGAATAAAGGCAAAAGGTGTTTTAGTTTCATAAAATGAAAGCTGCAGCGATTTAGTGGAAGATGGTGAATTTTGTGTTGAGGTTGGAATAAAAGCCACCACACATGATGTGGGATGGCTTTTCAATGAAATTTATCTCAACAACTCAAATACTCCCGCTGCTCCTTGTCCAGTTCCTACACACATAGTCACAACACCGTATTTTTGATTTCGTCTTCTTAATTCGCTTAGCAATTGAACTGTCAATTTTGCTCCTGTACAACCCAATGGATGTCCAAGAGCAATTGCGCCACCGTTTACGTTTACGATATCCGGATTAATTCCGGTTTCACGAATTACAGCCAACGATTGTGATGCAAATGCTTCGTTTAATTCGAAAAGATTGATGTCGTTCTGTGTTAAACCAGCTTGTTTGATTGCTTTTGGAATAGCGTCAACCGGACCAATTCCCATGATTCTTGGTTCTACACCAACAACTGCGTAACTGTGTAAGATGGCAATTGGTTCCAGGTTCAGTTCTTTCACCATTTGCTCCGACATCACCATTACGAAAGCAGCACCGTCAGAAGTCTGTGAAGAATTTCCTGCCGTAACACTTCCTTTTGCATCGAATACCGGACGCAATTTTGCCAATCCTTCCAGGTTGGATGGACGAGGACCTTCATCTGTCTTCACGGTAAACGTATTTACCTGACGTTTTTCTGCTTCGTCCAGAAAAATATGTTCTACTTCAATGGGAACAATCTCATCATCGAATTTTCCTTCTTTGATGGCTGCAATGGCTTTATTGTGTGAATTCAGTGCAAAAGCGTCCTGATCTTCACGGTTTACATTGAATTGATTTGCAACCGCTTCAGCCGTTAACCCCATTCCCCAGTACCATGTCGGATTTTCTTTTCCTACTTTCGGGTTCGGAACAATTCTCCAGCCGCCCATTGCCATTACCGACATCGATTCAACTCCACCTGCAATGATACAATCAGCCATTCCAGCTTCAATTTTTGCTCTTGCAATAGCGATAGTTTCTAGTCCGGATGAACAATAACGATTTACTGTCATTCCAGGGACTTTGTCGGTTTTCAATCCCATAAGCGAGATCAAACGTCCCACATTCAATCCTTGTTCGGCTTCTGGTGTTGCGTTTCCAACAATGACATCATCAATGCGGTTTTTGTCCAGGTTTGGAATGGAATCAACCAGTTTTTCTATGACTCTCGCTGCCAAATCATCCGGACGGTAAAATCGAAATCCACCTTTTCCCGCTTTTCCAACTGCTGAGCGGAATCCCGCTACTATGTATGCTTTTTGTGACATGTTTATCAATATTTTCGTCTCCTCCCTTGAGGGAGGATTAAGGAGGGTGGTATCCATCCCCCTCAATCCCCCTTCAAAGGGGGAGGTTTTAATTCCGTAATATTTTCCCTGATTTCACCAAACTCTCCAAACGCTCTAACGTCTTACGCTGCTGACACAATTCAACGAAAGCTTTGCGTTCCAAATCCAATAAGTATTGTTCTGAGACAACTGTATTTTCGCTGAGATCACCACCACACATTACCCATCCTAGTTTTTCAGAGATTACTTGGTCGTGCTCCGACATATAGTTTCCAGATTTCATGGTATTCGCTCCAACGTAGATAATTCCCAAACCTTCTTGTCCAAGAACGGTAATGTTTTTCTCTCGTTTTGGAGCAATATAACCTGCGTTAGCCAATTCCAAAGCAGCTTGTTTTGCACGTGTCAGCTGTAATTCTCTTGAAACAACCACTTCATCAGTTCCCTGACGTAAGTAACCCAAATCGAATGCTTCGTGCGCTGAAGTAGAAACTTTTGCTTGTCCGATAGAAAGGAAGCGTTCTCTTAAGCGGTTGATCTTGATATCACCATCTTTCAATTCTTCTGAAAAACGTTTCGCGAACTCTTTAGATCCGCCACCACCCGGGATTAATCCAACTCCAAATTCAACCAATCCCATGTACAATTCAGCATGAGCAACCACTTTATCAGCGTGCATGGAAAGTTCGCATCCACCACCTAACGCCATGTTGTGCGGTGCGGCAATTACAGGGATATTCGAATAACGAATTCGCATCATCGTGTTTTGGAAAGTACGAATGGCCATGTTAAGTTCGTCATAATCTTGTTCAACCGCCATCATGAAGATCATTCCGACGTTTGCTCCGGCAGAGAAATTCCCGCCAGTGTTTGAAATTACGAGTCCTTTATATTCTTTTTCAGCAAGATCAATTGCCTTGTTGATTCCTTCAATAACTCCGCCACCAATGGTATTCATTTTTGTGTGGAATTCGAGGTTCAGGATTCCGTCGCCAAGATTTACCAAAGTAGCATCAGCATTTCCCCAAACTTTGTTGGTGTCGCGCAGATTGTCAAGAGAAACAACATTTTCAGATCCAGGAATCAGCTCATAAGATTTTGATTGTTGACTATAGAAATAGCGTTTTCCATTTTCAATCTTATAGAATTGTGTATGTCCGGCACTTTCCATTTCCTGAATCCACGGTGCAAGATTTTTTCCAGCTCCTGCAACCAGTTTTTTTCCTTGTTCGAAGCCAAGAATATCCCAGGTTTCGAATGGTCCTAGTTCCCACCCAAAACCAGCTTTGATAGCATCATCAATTTTATAAAGATCGTCTGCTATTTCAGGAATGCGATTCGTTACATATGCAAACAATCCACCAAACATAGAACGATAGAACTCTCCGGCTTTATCCATTCCCATCAAAAGCATTTTGGTACGTTGTTTTAAATCGTCAACGCTTTTGGTCATTTCTAAAGTAGGGAAACTTACCTTTTTGCTTGACTCATATTCCATAGTCTTAAGATTCAAAGCATGGAATTCTTTCTTTCCTTCAGCAGAAACTGTTTTCTTGAAGAATCCTTGTTTTGTCTTACTTCCCAGCCAATTGTTATCGACCATTTTCTGGATGAAAGCAGGAACCTTGAATAATTCATTTTCTTCGTCGTTCGGACAATTGGCAACCAAACCGTTTGCAACATGAACTAAGGTATCGAGCCCAACAACATCACAAGTACGGAATGTTGCAGATTTTGGTCTACCAAGCACAGGTCCCGTCAATTTATCGATTTCTTCAACAGTCAAATCTAATGTTTCAACCGCATGGAACAGTGCCATGATGCTGTAAACACCAACTCTATTTGCAATGAACGCAGGAGTATCTTTACAAAGAACCGTTTTCTTTCCAAGAATTGTTTTCCCGAAATCCATATAGAAATCGATAACTTCTTGAGTTGTATCTGAAGTTGGAATGATTTCCAATAAAGGCAGATATCGAGGTGGATTGAAAAAATGTGTTCCTGCGAAATGGGCTTTGAAATCGTCAGATCTTCCATCCAACATTAAGTGAATTGGGATTCCTGAAGTGTTGGAAGAAACCAAAGTTCCTGGTTTTCTGAATTTCTCAACCTGCTCAAAAACCGTTTTCTTAATATCCAATCGTTCGATGACCACCTCAAGAATCCAGTCAACATCCGCAATTCTGGACATGTCGTCTTCAAAGTTTCCAGTCGAAATTCGACTAGCGAAACTTTTTTTGTAAATAGGAGATGGATTTGAAGTTAAACAGGTTTGAAGCGCGGTATTGACGATCTTATTTCGAACCGCTTTGTCTGTAAGCTGTAATCCTTTCTTCTGTTCGTCCTCCGAAAGTTCTCTTGGAGCAATGTCTAACAGAATGACTTCTATTCCGACGTTTGCAAAATGGCATGCAATTCTCGATCCCATAATTCCGGAACCAAGCACTGCCACCTTTTTAATAATTCTTTTCATACTATGAGTTCGAGTTAATATAGAACTGATCGTCCATCACCTTGTCAATTTGAATCATGACCTCATGAAAATTGTCGATTTGTTCCTGCGAAAATTTTGATGAGAGCTTGTTGTTGAGTTCAAAAACAACATCACGGGCAATGTAACGCGCTTTTAATCCTTCTTCCGTAAGGAAAATGCGTACAATTCGCTTATCAATTTTATCTTCTTCTCTGCTGATCAGACCTTTTTCTTCCATCGTTCGTAAAGTTCGTGAAAGGCTCGTGGGTTCCATTCCCATTTTTGGTCCAAGCTGCGTACTTGGCGTTCCGTCTTTGTCGATATGAAGTAGAATGTATCCTACAGACATTGTGATTCCATGATCGTTTGCACGTTGGTTATACATCCTTGACATTTTAATCCATACGGTCCTAACGCTTAGATCGAACAGATAATTGGGCTTCTGTTGCATATAGTAGTGTTTTGTTTTCTCAAACTTAAAGATATAAAAAATATATTATGCAAGCATATATTATGCTATGCATATTTTTTTTTAAAACTAGAATAATTTTTAATCTAGAAAGAGAATAGTGATGTTAATTTAGTGAAATGCGATTCTCACTGATTTGGTTGTGACCTCGATACAGCTTACTCGATCTGACATGCGGGATCTTTTGTCAGTTCGAGTGATCCCGACGTTAGGAGGGATTGTATCGAGAACTACCAATTCTCCTGTTTTCTGAAAACAGTTCCGTTGAATCGGGCAACCAATTTATTTTCCTGATTAAAAACCTCAGAAAGGTAGCGTCCGAGTGATTTACTGCAATTTACTTCTGTACAGATCACGGTTAGAATGTCGTTTGTGAAAACGGGGAGGATGTGGGCGATAGAGGTCTCTATGCTCACACATTTCTGTCCGCGGGAATTGGAGGCAAATGCCAATGCTGAATCTGAAATGGCATAACTGATTCCGCCGTGAGTAATGCCATGACCGTTACACATTTCACTGCGTACGGTCATTTGCAATTTACAATATCCTTCTTTTACCTCAAGAATGGAAATTCCTAACCATTGTGAGTAGGTGTCGGTGGACATCATTTGATTCACAATTTCCTGAGGTGTCATGATCTTATTTTTGAGCTCTTGAAAGCAATGATATCATTGCAAGCATTACGATGAATAACTGTGTTCCTGTTTCATCATCGAGACTTGTTCCATCGGCATCCTCCATGCTGATTTCCATTGCCATGAATCGAACAAGATCCGGTTGATCAGAGAAATCTTCTAAGATTGATTCGTCTTCTGTTTCGAAATATTCGTCAAGCAGCTGAAAATATTCTTCTTCGAAATTATCAATATCGTCATCTGAAACTGTTGCTGGATGAACGCCTGCCTGATTGTAAGCTTCAAGAACTACAGTAAAATAGTAGATCAACAAATTGGCCAATTCTTCGTTTTGATACTCTTCTACAGATTGCATGATGTATCCCAACAAAGTTGGCTGCGCTGTAGTTTGGGCATCCGATAAACGCTCAATTGCATTTTCGTCTAATGTATCTACCTTTTTTATTGCGGCTTCAATGTGGCCGATTGTAACTTGAGACATACTTTTGTTTTTTTGCAAATATAAACTTTGAAGCTCTTTTATGCCGTGTAAATTCGCTTCAATCGGTTTCATTTCACAAAAAATCATTATTTCTATCGTTACATTTAGTTGATTTTTACATTTACCTGTAAATTATACCTAATGAAGAAAAGTATCCTCGCTCTTTCAATGCTTCTAGCTGCTTGCTCCCAATCTGTCAATTCAAATTCTTCGTCTTCAAAAACAGCATCTGATAAGGAAAAGAATCAGGTGAACAATGATGTTGGGAGTTTAAATACGCCGAAACAAGAGTCGTTTTTAATTGATACGAAAGAGATTGTTTTGGTTACATCTAAGCAAACACGAATTAAAATTCCGGCAAATGCATTTGAAACATTAGATGGAAAAAATCCGGGTAAAAAAGTGCGGTTGACTTTTTCTGAATATCAAACTACTGGTGAGATTATTGCGAGCGAACTTCCAATGGTTTATACGGATGAAAATGGTAAAACCATCAATTTTGAAAGTGCAGGAATGTTTGAAATTCGCGCATTTGAAGGAAATGAAGAATTGAAATTGAAATCGGGAAAAGAGATAGAAGTTGAGTTGGCTACTCCAACAGACGGGGTATTTAATTTTTATCAGTTGGATGACAATACGCGTGCTTGGAAAGAAGAAGAGACAAATCTTCGACCAATTCGGAACCCATATTTGAAGCAAACGGCAGATTCAATTAAGGCCTTAGAAACGGCAGCTGGAACAAAACCGAGAAAGCCAGTAGAGTCGAAAGAAGGAGATCGATTGATCGATATTAAGCTGAATGTTAAAAAATATCCTGATTTTGCCGAACTCGGTCCAGTAATGTGGAAGTATATGGGGACGGATCCAAAGTCAGATCCATCAAAGAACGAAAAGTTGTTCCATACCAACTATGAGTTCATTGCTATTTCTCCGGCAGAATCTAATAACATGGTTTTTAACGTTCAATTTGCTTCAAAAAAGGATACCATTTCATTACCATTGGCTCCCGTTTACACAGGTAAATTAAAATCGAGAGGAGAAAAGTACTTTGCGGAAAAGTTGAAAAAATTCAATGAAAATCTAAAAGCTCAAGAAGCACTTCGTAAGCAAAATAGAAATGAATCGAATTTATTGAGAGTAATGAAATTGGATAAATTGGGGATTTACAATTACGACAGACAGCTGAAAGGTTATAATATTCCGGTTTTGGCATCTTTTAGTTTTGATGATAAAAAACACGCAGATAATCCGAACATGAACGTGTATTTACTGCCAAAAGGGAAAGTTGCTCTTATAAAATATGATCTGCATTCCGCTGAATTATTCGCTATTAATCCAGCCGAGGAAAATGTGCTCATTGCAGTTGATGAAGATAATGTTGTTTATGCGTTGAGTGATTCTGAAATTCGAAAATTGAATCTTCCAAAATACAAAGGGAAAAAGCTGGAGATTAAGCTTCATAAAAAGGATACTAAAGTCAAAACTGCCGGAGAGATGGATCAATTCATTGCCACCCTATGAGGCTTGGTCTGATTTTCATTTTCACATTATTCTGCGTCGTTTTACAAGCTCAAAGCGAACTCATTTCACGAACCTGGGTACCCCAGAAAACAGATAGTACATGGATGATCTTTGCACTTGAAGATTCACTACAAACTCCGGTTCGGGTTGATTCCGTTGTAATTGTTTCATTCGGAGAATTGTATGAAATGGGTTTAATTACCATTAACGATGGGAAGTATGGACTTTTTTCGAGTGTAACTGAAGAGCATCAATTGAAGCATGAGTATGACTCCATGTTTGTTTCTAATGATTTGTTGCTTTTTAAAAAGCAGGGTAGTTGGTCGTATTGCAGAGCTTTAGATTTTATAGAAAGTTCTGGGAAATCGTTTCCAACAAAGGTGCTAGGGAATGTGGATTCTTTTTTTGTGAATTCAGAAGGAGTCTTTTATTGGTTGAATGGATTTCAGGGATTGATTTCTATGCAATACCATATCACACCAACTTACAAGTATGTTCGTTTGTATCATAAGAGTGAAGGCAAAATCAGTTTTTTGGTTTCAAATGGCCAAGAAGTAGGTTTGTTGAAAGGCGAAAAAGAAGTGCTTCCAATTCGTTATGAGGCCATTGAACTGTATGATTACGGCTGGTATCGATTTTGGATCCGGCAAAATGATTCACTTGGATATTGGAACTATTTGACGCCGAATGATCGGGTGATACAGACGAATGGCTTCGATTTCCGTGTTTATTCAAGAGAATTTTATAAAATCTATAATTCAGATAGAACACAGTCAAGGTTCTTTAAAGATCAAAAGGAGTTGAGTTTTGGTTACGACGATTACTTCTATCTCGGTGGTGATTTTCTTGCTGTGCGTAAGAATGATAAGATCGGATTAATTAACACGTCAGGAAAAGTCTTTTTTTCACCGCAATACGATCAAATTGAAATTTTAGATAAACACCGTTTGCGTGTATTGATTAAAGATGCATGGTATTTGGCTGATTATAATGGGAAAGTGTTGAGCGAGACTGGTTTTGGAACGATTGTCCATTTTCAGTTTTTGAAAGGGAAAAGTGATTTTCTTCTTGATAACACGCTGAACTATGCTGTTAATAGCCGGAATGGAATGGGAATTATGAATGACGAAGGGAAAGTAATTGTAGCCCCAAACTATTCTCAGATTTCTAAAATGGGCGATTTTTTTGTCGCTAATAATGGTACAAATGTGGTTTACAATAAGTTTGGTAAACGCGTTTCTGATAAAGTTTATCCTGAGTATGGCAAAAGCTTTGACGAGTTTATTGTAATGAAAACGGCTGAAGGGACATTTGATATTTTATCGACTGAAGGTAAAGTGAATAATCGCTCTTTCGAACATTTCGTAAAATACAATGGTGCATTTAAATGCTATAACAAAACTGGTTTCGAAATAATTGTTATGAGCGATGAGCTTCCGGCTCATGTTGAAGAAATTCAGTCGTTTACTTTAGATAATACTGTTGCTGTTGAGTACTTGGATACGTTGAAAAGCTGGACGTTACTTTGGGAAGTGAATGACGCAGAATTGGAAGAAACGCAGAAGACTGGTTATTGGAATTTACGAGAAAGTAAAACCACAAAAAATAGCAATTCGAACTGGATCGATGTGATTGATGGCGTTTTAGGGTCAACGGAAATTCTAGCTGTTTCATCCTATGGATCACGGAAAATTCAAATGCCTTTTGGTCCGGAAATGAATGTTTACTTTGAAGGAGTGCAATTGAGCTTTTCAAGCTTTTATTTTCCTACTTCACGTTTGGTAAGCACTTCATCAACACGACCATTTTTTGCAGAAAGATCAGGTTGGGATAATTTAGATCTTTATGCCGACGGAACACAGCATTGGCATGGGCCATCTAACATTGTTGCGAATATTGATCCGAATAAGATTTTTTCACTTGATCATTGCCTGCATTCAGGTTTTGCGGCTACCCTTGCTGAAAAGGCGGAAATTACAACAACTGCTGAAAGTGAATTTGATCTGTTCTCGTGGTGGGAAACCAAAAATGATTTTCAGAATATTCATCCCAACAGGTCAAGCTTAGCCCAGGTGATGAATCCGAAATTGAAACTAATTCCTGAAAACACAACGGTTGTACTAAGAAGTGATAAAAGTCGTATTGATAGACCTCGAACAGCTTTATTGGATAATACTCAGTATGATGAGTTTTCTTTTTTATCCGGATTTTGGAACTTTGATAGAAGAATCTTTATGGCTAAAAAGTTCAACAACGATACGTTGTACTGGTTTGATTATAGCAGAGATTCTGCTGTAAACAAGAACTATAGTAATGCAATAATCAGCGAGGATGAATTTGCGATAACAGAAAGTATTCAACCTCATTTTGGTTTTTCTCATCCGTCTGATTTGACATATGTTTTCGATCCGGATGATTCCTTAAGCTGGAACAAAACATTTGTTTACGATCGAATTTTGGTGAGAGAGAATGACAGTTTCAGAATTGAAGAAACAGATGGAAGCATACTGTTTTCTGCACGAGGAAATGCAGAGCCGATAAATGATGGACTTTTTTACATTTCAGGAGAATCGAAAGCCTTGATTGTTGACAGGGACGGAGAAGTTTTGCATGAGCTTCCTCTAGGGAATTTGATACGATGTGAAGATCGATCGATGTTGATCCAAACTTCAGATTCCATTTATTGGTATTCAGGTACTTTTCAAAAGTTAAATGTTGTTCCAACTGGAAAATTGAGCTCGGTTTTGGGTGATCATTGGTTAATTGAACGAACTGATGAACGCAATATTTATTCTCCAACAGGTAGTTTTTTAACCGCTTTGTTCGAAGGTGAAACAATCACGCTGAACGGTTGGTTGATGAATAAAACTGAAAAAAGTTTTGACTATCGTTTACCTTCCGAAAAGACAACCTTGCACTTCAATGTCAAGCCTGAAGAAAGCAACTATCTGCTCTTTAGTAAAATGAAAGATTATCATGTAGTGTATGATTCAAAGGGAACTTTACGACTGACTAAAACTGAAAAAATGACTTCCAAACGCGAGAAAGGCAGTTATACCATTTTCAATAACAAAAAGGCTTTTGTGGTGCTGGATGAATTTGGGAACAGACTTTATGAAGGTAGTAAATTCAAATCTGTAGAAGAGCTTGATGGAGTGCTTTTTGTTGAGCTTTCAGATACGGTTCTCCAATTGAAAACTGCAGCAAAAGAAGTTTCGCCATCAAGAAAGGAAACAGAAATCGCTTCACCATGGCGGTTAGGAGTTGAACATAAAGTTCCATTGCCTCGTAAGAAAGGAGCAGCATTCTATTATGGTCAGACCATTGTTCCTGCAATTTATGATAACGTTTATGTTGTTGGGCAGCGTTTTCTCATTGTTCAATCCGGGAATGCCTTTCTGACCTATGAAGTTGGTGTGGGTTTTGTTCGGGCTCCATTGCCTGTCAACTAAATTTTCATAGAAAAACAAGTTCGGATTGTTTAGACGTGCTATCTTTGGCTCATGGCGCATTTCAAGAATGACTATTTAAAATTCTTTATGGAGTTGGCGGCGAACAATAACAAAGATTGGTTCGACGAAAACAGAAAGCGTTACGAAGATTTTGTAAAGAAACCGTTTGCAGAATTTGTAACCAGAGTCATTGCAGAAGTGGCCAAGACAGATTTGCGTTATAAGGATCTGACGGCTTCGGAATGCATCTTCAGGATCAATAGAGATATTCGATTTTCAAAAGATAAAACACCGTATAAACTTTATATGTCAGCCGTAATTTCTCCAAATGGTAGAAAATCTGACTCTATACACGGTATTTATTTCGAATTAACTCCTGAAGCCGTTCGCGTTTATGGTGGAATTTACGAAATAGATAAAGAACGCTTGTTATTGCTCCGAGAAGGAATTGCGGAAAACCTTAAGGCTTTTGAAAAAGTGATTTCGTCTAAAACGTTCGTAGAAACTTTTGGTGAGATCAAAGGCGACAAAAACAAGGTTATACCTGCTGAATTGAAAGAGGCTGCGGCAATACAACACTTGATATACAATAAGCAATTTTATGTGTTAACCGAGTTTCCGGCTAGTCTGATTACTTCGGATAATATTATCGATACGCTCATGCACTGCTACAAAACCATTGCGCCGCTAGAGCAATTTTTTAATCAATTCATAGAAAGAAAGTAATGAAACATGTTACACTTTTAGTTTCGGTTTTTTTCATTTTTGGAGCTGCATTTGCTCAAAAGAAAGCCTTGACATTGTCAGAATCTGTATTACAGCAATACCGTAATTTCCGACCGGAAGCATTGGATGGCGTTTCCTGGATTCCGGGAACAGATGTTTATGTTTATATCTCGGATAATGGACTTTCACTTACAAAAGTGAGTGTAAAGAAAAGCACCGAAGAAGTGTTTTTGAAAATTCAGGATGTAAATACTGCACTTTCTGCTGAATTGGTTAGCTTCTATGGTTATTCATGGAAGAATGCCGAAGAAATGTTCGTTACAGATGGCGAAAAGTACTATCTGTTTAATACAACAACTAAAAAAGGAAAATTGCTGAATACCGCACCTGCTGGTGCTGCGAATGGCGTTTTCAATGAAGCGAGTGGACATTTTGCTTATACCATGGAAAATAATCTGTTTTTGAACACAGCAAGTGGTGAAAAGCGAATTGTTGCTTCTAATGAAGATAAGAATATTGTGTCTGGACAATCAATCGCGCGTCAGGAATTTGGAATCACTAATGGGATCTTCTTTTCACCGAAAGGAAACCTTGTAGCATTTTATCAAAAAGACGAGACGAATGTAAAAATGTACCCGTTGGAAGATATTACAAAAACTCCAGCAGAGTTAATGGAAATTAAGTATCCAATGGCTGGACAAGGTTCTGAAAAGCCAAAAGTTGGAGTTTACAATATTTCAACTGCCAAAACAGCGTGGATTTTACCAGAAAGCGGTACTGATAGCTATTTGACAAATGTTTCCTGGACACCGGATGAAAAATACGTTTTGGTTGCAGAAGTGAACCGTGATCAAAATGAAATGTGGTTGAATTTATACGATGCCGTTTCAGGAGCTAAGATCAAAACGTTGGTTCATGAAAGCGATTCGAAATGGGTAGAGCCGGAGCATCCTGCATTTTTCCCTTCTACAACATCTAACAATTTCGTTTGGATTTCAGAATCTGATGGATTCAATAACTTATATTACTATGATATTCAGGGGAACCTGATCAAAAAATTGACATCAAATAAATTTGTGACAAAAGAAATTTTGACTTCAATTAAAGGAGGAAAAGAAATCGTTTTTGCTGCCACAGGAACAAGTCCTTTAAATACATTGTACTATTCCGTCGACTTGAAAGGAGTGCAAAGATGTTTGACCCTGGAAGAAGGGACACATACTATTTCAATCAACTCTACGGCAACACATTTCATTGATCAATATTCATCACACACTGTAATTGGTAAATCAGAGTTGAAAAGCATAAATGGGAAAATTGTTCGCAACCTGAAAACTTCTAAAAACAAGTTGGCAGATTATGGAATTGGAACAGCGGATATTGGTCAAATTACAGCAAAAGATGGGACAATACTTTATACGCGTTTGATCAAGCCAAGTAACTTTGATCCGAACAAGAAGTATCCAGTTATGGTTTACGTTTACGGTGGACCACACGCACAAATGATTACAAACTCGTGGCTAGATGGCGCTAATCTTTGGATGTACTGGATGGCAGAACAAGGGTATTTGGTGTTCACGGTTGATAATCGGGGTTCAGGAGAACGTGGAAAAGCATTTGAACAGCAAATTCACCGTCAGTTGGGAACTGTAGAGATAGAAGACCAAATGTCTGGAGTTGAATACCTGAAATCATTGCCTTACGTTGATGGAAATCGTTTAGCGGTTCACGGTTGGTCGTTTGGTGGATTTATGACTACTTCGTTAATGCTTCGTCAAGCCGGAACGTTTAACGTTGGTGTTGCAGGTGGGCCGGTTACAGATTGGAAATACTATGAAGTAATGTACGGTGAACGCTACATGGATCGACCTGAAGAAAACGCAAAAGGATACGAGAATTCTTCGTTGTTTACTTACGCGAATCAGTTGAAAGGGAAACTATTGCTTATTCACGGAACGGTTGATCCAACGGTAGTTCCGCAACATAATTATGCGTTGGTAAAGAAGTTTATTGATCTTGGAATTCAAATGGATTTCTTCCCTTATCCAATGCACGAACACAATGTGCGTGGAAAAGACCGGGTGCATTTGATTCAGAAAGTACTTCAGTACGTTATTGATAATAATAGATAGTGGAAATATAAAATGAAAAGAGTGGACTTTGGTTCACTCTTTTTTTTGAAAACAAAGAATATATGACTAAATTTGTCATGTAATATTTTGTCAAATGAAAGCATTGTTGCAAACTGCCAGAAAGAAAAAAGGTATCCGCTCAAGAGAATTGGCGAATGCGCTTGGTGTAGATCAAAGTTTGATAAGTAAGTTTGAAAACAACAAGAGAACACCTTCTCAAGCTCAATTAATTAAACTCTCAAAGGTTTTAGATATTCCTTTTGATGAATTGATGAAAGAATATTTGAAGGAGAAGATTGTTCGTGAGCTTTATCAATTCCCATATGCAGATGAAGTCTTGAATATGGTAAGTGATGTATTGGCAAGTTACAATCCGTATCGGATGGTGATTAATCCGGAAGTGGAGCCAATGCTTGAAGATATAGATTCAATGAAAGCTCAACTAGATGAACTTAGAAAGTTTGAAAACTATAGAATTACTGATGCTTTATCCACAGAGTACACATTTGAAAGCAATAGAATAGAAGGAAATACATTAACGCTTCAGGAAACAGCTCTTGTTGTAAGCGAAGGAATTACCATCTCAGGTAAATCTATGCGAGAGCATTTGGAGGCAATCAATCATTCTGATGCAATCGAATACATGTATGAGTTGGTGAAGAACACCACTGTAATAGGTGAAAGAGAATTACTTCAATTGCACAGTTTGGTTCTGAGAGGAATTAAACCGGAATACGCAGGTAAATACAGGAATGTTCAGGTAATGATTCAAGGAAGTGCTCATATGCCTCCGGCACCTTATTTGGTTCAAAAGGAAATGGAGGAATATTTTATTTGGTACAACAATAATCGAAAAAGGCTTCATCCAATTGTGCTTGCAGCTGAAATGCACGAACGCCTCGTTACAATTCATCCTTTTATTGATGGAAATGGAAGAACATCGCGTTTAATAATGAATGTTATTCTTCTTCAGCATGGTTATGTGATCGCCAATATTAAAGGTGATCATGTTTCGAGATCAAGCTATTACAGTGCGCTCGAAAAAGTTCAGGTTCAGAAAGAGAAAGATGATTTCATTCGTTTAGTGGTTGAAACCGAAAAAGCATGCTTAGAGCGCTACCTTTCAATTTTAGTTTAGAACAAAACAAAGACAGAAATTTCTAATAGAGTTTCTGTCTTTTCTAAATTATTTAGCAACCTAAAGCTTATCTTTGCACCAAAATTGGTTTATGGCATCTACGGTTGCGAATAGCAAGGTTAAAACAGAAAAGCAAGTATTGTTGAAAGGTTTCGAATTGATGGCGACGGCAAAAACGTTGGCTGAAAAGTACGAGGCAAACAAAGAAATTACTGCAAAATATGTACACGCAACTTCGCGTGGACATGAAGCTATTCAGCTTGCCGTTGGAATGCAATTAAAACCACAAGACTGGGTGTCGCCCTACTATCGTGATGATAGTATTTTACTTGGACTTGGTATGACTCCTTACGAGTTAATGCTTCAGGTTTTTGCAAAGAAAGATGATCCGTTCTCAGGCGGAAGAACATATTATTCCCACCCATCATTAAACAGAGAAGGGTTTCCTAAAATTCCGCACCAAAGTTCTGCTACAGGAATGCAGGCAATTCCAACTACAGGTATTGCAATGGGAATTCAGTACAAAGAGAAAACAGGTTTAGCCCAAGATTTTGGAGGTGAAAACCCTGTTGTTGTTTGTTCGTTAGGTGATGCCTCTTGTACAGAAGGTGAAGTTTCTGAAGCTCTTCAAATGGCTGCTTTGAAACAATTTCCGATTGTCTACCTTGTTCAGGATAACGGTTGGGATATTTCTGCAAATGCAGAAGAAACCAGAGCACAGGATATGACTTACTATGCGCAAGGTTTTAAAGGTATTGAGGTTAGAACAATTGATGGAAGTGATTTTGACTTGTCCTTCCAGACGGTAAAAGAAGTGTTTGATATTGTTCGTAAAGAACGTCGTCCATTCATCATTCACGCGAAAGTTCCATTGCTTGGTCACCATACTTCTGGTGTTCGAAAAGAATGGTACAGAGATGACCTGGAGGAGGCGGCTTCTCGTGATCCGTATCCAAAATTGAAAGAGATTGTTGCTGAAGTTGCTGGTCAGGCAGACGTTATTAATATTGAAGCAAATGTCAAGAAATTGGTAGATGCTGAATACGATAAAGCGTTGAATGCGGAAGATCCATCAACCCAATCAGTAACTGATCATATTTTTGCGCCAACTCCTGTTACAGAAGAAAAAGGAGAACGCGAACCGAAAGGAAAGAAAAAAACCGTTATGGTTGATAGCGCTTTGTTCGCAGTTCGTGAGTTGATGGAAAAGCATCCTGAAGCCTTGTTGTACGGACAAGATGTTGGCGGGCGCTTGGGTGGAGTTTTCCGTGAAGCAGCAACTTTAGCGCAAACCTTTGGTGATGATCGCGTTTTTAATACACCAATTCAGGAAGCGTTTATTATCGGTTCAACGGTTGGTATGTCGGCTGTTGGATTAAAGCCTTTCGTTGAAGTTCAGTTCGCAGATTACATCTGGCCGGGATTGAATCAGTTATTTACGGAGGTTAGCCGCTCAAACTATTTGTCGAACGGAAAATGGCCCGTTAGCTGTGTTATTCGTGTTCCAATCGGAGCCTATGGTTCAGGTGGGCCTTACCATTCTTCAAGTGTGGAATCGGTGTTGGCAAATATTCGTGGAATCAAGGTGGTTTATCCTTCAACAGGAGCCGATTTGAAAGGATTGATGAAAGCTGCGTTTTATGATCCGAATCCAGTTGTGATTCTGGAACATAAAGGTTTGTACTGGTCTAAAATCCCTGGTACTGAAGGAGCTATGTCCATTGAACCAGACGAAGATTACATCATCCCAATTGGAAAAGCAAGAATCGTTCAGGAAGCTTCTGCTGATAGAATTGAAAAAGGCGAATCTTGTGTTGTGATTACTTACGGACGCGGGGTTTACTGGACACTTGAGGCAGCTAAAGATTGTGCCGATAAAGTAGAAATTCTCGATTTACGCTCAATCAATCCCTTAGATATTGAGGCTATAAATGCTTCTGTTCAGAAACATGGAAAAGTGTTACTGGTTACGGAGGAATCTATTGAAGCAAGCTTTACACTTGGTTTGGCGGGACGAATTCAACGTGATAATTTCAAGCATTTGGATGCGCCAATTGGAATTGTTGGATCCGTTGATACGCCAGCGATTCCATTGAACTCTAGTTTGGAAGCAGAGTTGCTGCCAAATGCAGAGAAGGTGAAAGCATCGTTGAAGGATTTGTTGGATTTCTAAATTTTATAACTAGACTTCTGTAATCGAGTGCCGAAGTTTTGGGAAAATATCTAATTAACATTTCCAGCCTCATAACTATTGTAAACAAGTAGTTTAAAGCGGTTTCGTATCCTGTAATTTTATATTGAGGAAATCTGTGTTTTACAGATTCAGTATTGAAATTGCTTTATGCCGAATCAACAACTTTTAACAAGATTAAAGACTGAAGTTCACGAAGATGAATTTCACCTGAACTCGTTGTTGGAAATTTCGCGCGCAATTACCTCAAATCAATCCGTTGACCAAATTACACGCCTTTTCGAGTTCATAATGCGTGAACAACTGGGATTCGATAGGTTTGTACTATTCAATAAACAAGGTAGTTTTTCCTGTTTACTTCGTGTAGGTACAAGGAGTAGAGTAAAGGATATTTCTGTTGTTTCTGAATTGAGTCGCTTTAGAGAAATAACGGTTATTGAATCAAGCCAGAGTTCAGTTCTTTCTGATTTTGACGTGGTGATCCCAATTCTGAACAAAGAACAGCCTTTAGCTTATTTGCTTATTGGTGGAATTGAAAAACGACATCAACGTCTTTCTGAAGCGCTGAAGAGCATGAGTTTTGTGCAGACGCTGACAAGTATTGTTGTAATGGCAATTGAAAATAAGCGTTTGGCATCAGAACAACTTAAGCAGGAACGACTGAAAAAAGAGCTGGAAGTAGCTTCTGAAATGCAGAAACTTTTATTCCCTGCAGTTTTGCCTTCGAATAAGCGTATGGATGTTTCTGCGCGTTTTATTCCCCGGCACATTGTAAGTGGTGATTATTACGATTTTATTCCGTTGGATGATGATCGCTATGTGATTTGTATTGCCGATGTTTCCGGAAAAGGAGTAAGTGCTGCTATGCTGATGGCGAACTTTCAAGCCACAGTGCGTGCGTTTGTGCAATTTCAATGGTTCGATATGCGAACGTTGATCATTGAGTTGAATAAAACGGTAGTGAGAAGCGCAATGGGTGAGAAGTTTATTACATTTTTCATTGCAACTTATAATGCCAATACACGTGAGCTTACCTATGTGAATGCAGGACACAATCAACCATTTATTACCGATGGAAAAGAGAGTGTTCTACTTGAGAAAGGATGTGTTGGTTTAGGGATGTTTGATGAATTGCCTTTTCTTGAAGTTGGAACCGAAATCCTTGAACCTAATACAACTATGGTGCTTTATACCGACGGTGTGGTTGAGTTAGAGAACGACAAAAAAGAACACTTTGAATTGGAGCAACTGATCAGAATCGTTCACAGTTTCAATAAACTGAGCATGGAGGATATGAACAATATCATTTTCTCAAAATTGGATGAATGGAAAGGGAATCTGAAGTTGGTAGATGATACCGCGATTTTTTCGTGTAGATTCTTTTGAAAATGTTAAACGTTTAAATGCTAAATTTTAAAATTTAGGCATTTAAAATTTTGAATTCTATCTCATCAAGTACATCTTCCCAAATTCCTCCTTGAAGTAAGTGTCAGCATCAGAGTCACGGTGTTTGATATCTTCACCGTCTATTTTGGCTTTCACTCGGTACAGATAAACGCCATTTGCCAATCGGTCACCAAACTCATCAGTTCCATCCCAGGCAAACTCAGTAATGTTTCTTCCAATATAGATTTTTCCTAATTCATCTTCTGTAATTTCACGAACGATCTTACCTGTAACAGTCATGATCTGAATAAGTACTTCTTCCGGTTCCTGAGTTCCGGTCAGTGTAAATACAAATCGGGTACTTGTGCTGAACGGATTTGGATAATTCATTAAATAAGTGATAGAGCTTTCACGAATTACTTCAAAGGTTACTTTGTATTCGTAATCTCCTGAAATGTTTCCGCTTCTGTCAGAGCCCTGAACAAGTAAAGTGTATGTTCCGTCGGTAGTGAAATAAGAAGGGTATAGAATTTTGAACTTCTTATTTTGCGCTTCAGCTGGATACCATTGCATAACTACGTTGCCATTTCCGTCAATGAATGGAATTCGTTTAATGTTTCCTTGTGGGTCGGTAATGTAGACTCCGAAGTGAGTGGTGTCCGAGATGTTGTCCATCACCAGGTATGGATTTTCATCTTTGAGTGTGATCAAGATCTCGCTTTCAGGATTTACAATGTCGCCGTTTAAGATATGTCTTCCGTCAAAAGTAACATCGAGTATAGGATGTTCATCATCTCCATCAACAATAAAAGGTAAGTAGAGTATATTGTTGAAATGGAATTGTTCCAATTGGTCGGTCACAACCAAACTTCCGTTTATATATGGATTTACTTCCATCCAAAAGCCATTATAACCTGGATAATCCAATGTTGAGAAAGTAATTGTGTCTCTCATTACATCGCCATGCAGCAATGGTTCCTGGCGAACATATGGTATAGAATGCATTACGTGGTTCGCGTCTTCTATTTTGTAACTCACCAAAAGCGAATCCATATCGTAATCACTGACGTTTCTAATGTCAACGGCAAAGTTGATGTTTTGCCCTTCCTGAATGGTGTCCTGAAGAGGAGACAGGTAGTAACCAATACTTCCGTCTATCGCTGCTTCTGGTACTGGCGAATACAAAACGTGCAATCTGTCAATTTGAGCAGGAGTGAAGTTTACTCTATCCGAGTTGTAAATATTTAATCGAATATATGGGTATGTAACCGCGTCAACAATTGTGTTTAGGTTCAAAATAGAATCGTTTGGACTGAAAACAGTATCAATCGTGTTTACGTATTCCTGATTAATGTTGAATTCTTCTATTCTAAGTCGAACACTGTCAACTGCTGTTAAATCCAGTGAATCTCGCTTCCAATAAAGTGTTTGCCATTCAAATGAAGGTCCGATTAATGGGGTTATTTCAACACCTTCAAAATTGCTTTCAACAAATGGGAACTCAACGTAAACGATTCTATTTAAACCAAGTGCTGTTGTTGTGTCGGGATAATGCTTTTCTACCAAAGATGCGGGGTCTCCTTTTTTGAAGATCATTACAAAAGGTTTTTCAGGCTGTGTATTGTTTACCTGTGTTGATCCAAGATTTTGGAACATGGTGTACAAGCTTGGTTGATTGACATCCCAAAGCGAGTATTTGGTTTCTGTTGTTGTATAGATCGATACGTAATGTCCATCAGGAATTTCGTTTTCAATCATGTTTTCAAATGCGGCTAATTGCGCTGGATCTGTTTGGTCAAAAGCGAAAAAACCTTCAGCTCTGTTATGTTGACAATAGCCGCCATCTGTATTTCCATTTCCGAAGTCGTGAGTTGGATTTTGAGTTCCAAATTTGGTCATCCATGGCTCGAGCGTAATGGGATCAATTACTCCAACGTAAATACCTGGTGTATTACATAAAACAGTTGCATAATCGATCAATCCACCGTCAAGCCCCCATTGATTTTCATAATCATCATAATTATCTGTAGCGGCCGCGTAAAGCGTGTGAGCCTGACCTGTCAGCCATTCCCGTTGACGTGTTGTTCTATTGTATTGGAGGCTGTTGAAATCATTGTTTTTGAACTGAAAGAAGTGATCTTGTCCCCATCCACGTTTTCCAGGAATGTATTGGAATGAAAATTCTGTCCAGTTGAGAACTGAGCTATCTACCGCTACGCGCCAGAAATAAACAGTACTATCCGAACAGATCAATGGAAATGAGCCGCCGGAATTGTTTAACCATGATGCATATGGTACGGATTTTACTCCACCAAGTTCAGTTACTGAGAATTTACGCAATTGCGGACTGTCGTAGGTATCTGTGGTGTCTAACTCAAATAAATAAGTATTTAGGCTTGCAATTGGATTGATAGTTGAAGCTTTGACTGTAACTGTGTCGTAAGGAACAACCGCATAATTGTATGGCCAGATGGGATTGATTCCACCAATTGGGACAAAAAGATTAGCACTTGCGTTGTTGTTGGTAATTTCTTCAAAACCTTCCTGATATACGGTTGGTAGATCAACGCTTACAGTAAATTGGTTAATTCCACCGCTGATTTCCGGTTGAAGTGGAAATGATTTTGTGATTACCGTATCGTAATTTAACTGCGGTATGTAAAATGAGATCAAAGAATCATCATTGCTTTGCGGGAAATTTCGTCTTACCTCAACTAGAATCGAATCATTAATTGCGGCACCAAGATTTTTGATCTTAAACTGAACGTTAATTTCCGGAGTATTCAGATCAATCGTTGTTGGCGAAAAAGAGATGTCACTGGATTGAATTGAAATTTCAGGTTTTCGTTGAAAGTTTAATTTGATCAATGGGTCACCGTTCAACGCCATTTGCTGATAAGTAGTCTCAAAGTAGATGTTCTGATTAGGAGCTTGCAGATCTCTGATTGCCTCCTTCATTTGATAGCCAATTGGCATACCAAAACTTTTGTTAGAAAAGTGCCTGTACAGTTCCGTTGAGTAATATGATAAATGATCGGCATAGCCAATTCCAACACTCGAAATGAACGCAATTGCACCTTCTTGAGGTGTGTTTACAAACTGTTCAGAAGTGGAAAGGTAATTCGCAGCATACAGGTTTCCATTGTGACAAGAGTTCCCAATTACGATTGGGTATTTGCCCTGATTGTTCCAATTGCTCGGTTCGTCAATATTTATTTCGAATCCATTGTTTGAAGCAGCAGCGTGACCGAAAAAAGTCATTAGAGAAACCCCACTGGAGATAATTTCAGTGACTCCGGCAACAACTGTTGGATCGAGTGGATTACTTGTTGTTTTGAAATAGTTGATCACATTTCCTGCATACAAACTGTCTTCAATAATATTCTTCATATTATTCATGAAGCCCTGAAACTGGTTTTGCTGACTGGCGCTCGAACCACCTACGAAATGAAGAATTTGCTTCTGATTGTTAAGATTGGTTTCAAAGTTCAATGCGTTGCTTACCTGATAACTATCGTACTGAATGACTTTATCCAAATAATTTTGTAATTCCGTATTGGTGTAAACTGAAATTCGACCAGTTGGAATCAAGGGATCGTAAATTGTGTTTCCGAGTCCGGAAGTAATTGCGATGTCGGAACCCGGATAGCCCAATGTTGGAACCAGGTTGTATTGTGCAATGGATGGAGTAGATCTGTGTTCAAAAGGAACAACTCCTTTTCCAAGTAATAACAACGCTGCAGGTTTTACGGTTGTAATGTTGTACAGGTAGTTTACAAATCTTCGTATGGCTGCAGGATGCATTGGAACTCCACCTCCAAACTGTTCAGAAATATCATTGAAGTAAACCAAGGCTGTTGGATATGCGCCTCCTGCTGCAGATTGTCGGTATGTTTTGTAATTGTTTGCCGCCGCAGAAAATATCGGATGCGTAATGATGATCAACATGGAATCTGCCGCAACTAAACTGTAATCATTAAATGACCCTGTTCCGTTAACTGGTAACAATGTTGTTACTGCGATTGTTTGATCTAACCCAAATACTTGAACCGGAGTCCTGTCCGAGCTGGTGCTATTTGGTATTAGGAACTGATGTGTTCCTGAGTTGATGGTGGAAAACTGAATTCTCGGTAATCCGCCATTTTCATAAACGGCAAATGAACTGGATGAATTGAAATTCAATAGATCTAAACGCGACTTGGTTTCTAAGCTGTTATTCAGAACTGTAAAGGCGTCTGAAGTTAAACCTCCCGAGTTTAATTGTCTGTTGTAAACAAGATTCGTGTAAGTTATAGCTTGTCGGTCTAAGACCGCAGTAACATCACCAATAATACTGAACTGAAAAGTTGATGTTCCGTTGCTCAATACATTGTGAGGTAAAAGCTGCGTTTTGATGTGTTGTTGATATCCGTACCAGGACGAATCGATCAACTGAACTGGTCCGAACGTGACACGTAAGTGGTGATTGTATACGGAGTTAGACTCTGAATTTGAAGCGCTGGATGATCGAAACTCAAACTTAGGTTGGGGGGCATCAGTTCCACTATATAAATTCGGCGTTTGAATACCGATGTTTTGAGTTTCGATAGCTGTTCCGGTATTTAAAAGCGGGCCGAAACCATAACCTTCACCATTACAGTAAGCACTTCCAACAGCATCGTTACTTACGATTCCGTCGAAATATTCACTGAAGTATTCTGACCTTACTTCTTTAAGAACGTAATTAATTGGAGTAAAAGAGTTGTAATCGGTATCCGTAACTAGATTGTATCTCAATCCTGTTCCGCCAGGTTTCCAGCTGAAAAAGTAATGAATGGTGTCATTAATCAGGCTGACACCCGGATTGGCCATTCCTGCAGGATTGTTATAGATCGTAGAATCCAGCCAGCCATCATTTTTCTTCGCGGCAAAAACAAAATAATCACCCGAATCGAATGTGTTATCATTATTATCTACAACATATAATGGAACCTCTTTGTCGCGACCAAATATTTGAAATTCTGAAGAGAGAATGCTTGCAACAGGAACTCCTGCAGCAACAAGTGTATTGTAATCGATCTTAAATAAACCACTTTGAAGCACATCGAATTTGTAATACTTCTGGGAATAATCTATCCATTCGTTACCGTATGTTTGAGCACGACCAGTTACGGCTAAGCAGCAAAAAAGCAAGAATAGATAAAGATTTTTCATAAGCTCATTTATTGAGGTACAATCGCGTTGGCGGGTTTATTAAGTAGTAGACGAAGTGAAATCACATGAGAGTAAAGTGCGGTACTTTGATCGCCAATATCCGTAAATGCGTAATCGAGGTATACATTTTTGAAATGAAGCCCAATTCCAATATTCGGCTGAATGGTCAAGTGCTTTTTGTCGTCAAAATCCTTCTCGTATTGCAGATTAGAAATACCGCCTCTTAAACAAACAATGTCTTTGAATCCGAAAGCCAGTCCCAAATGTGGGTCGCCACTGATCAAGCCTGTTTGAAATAAGGTGTTTCTTCTTCCGTCAGTTGTAAAGTCAATATCTAATTCTCCTGAACTATAAAGACCTTTTGAACCAAATTCAACCTTTCTGTAACCTCCTAAAATAATTCTGGGTAAAGTGAGTTCGAGTCCATTTTGAGGGATTTCATTTCCAGTAGCCTGAAAAACTTCTTTGGTAGCATCATCTAATGTAAAGATCCATGCATTGAATGTTGAGGTAACATCCCGAACAACTGCACCAAATTTCCACTTGTTTTCAATTTCGTATGTCGCTCCGGCGTCAATTCCAAATCCCCATGATTTTGCGAAATCACCCGCTTTTCTGTGAATGATCTTGAAATTCCCTCCTACGCTTAATCCTTCAACTGGAAGTTTTCTGGCGTAAGAGAACAAAAATGCCATATCTGAAGCTGTGAATGTTGTGATTCTATCATAATCCACATTTCCTTCATTGTCAATAAGCTGAGTTGTGTTTGGGATATCGTCAACTGCAAATCGGATAATAGATAGTCCGGCAGAACTTTTATCGTCAATTTGATGCGCCAATCCAATGTAATCGTATTTCGCAATACCAGCAAAGTATTCAGAGTGCATTAGACTTACATCGAGCCATTTGTCTGTACCGGTTAAACCAGCTGGATTCCAATAACCACTGGTTACACCGCGTGTTTGTGCTACAACTGCGTTTGAAAGGCCAAGTGCATCCGCACCTACACCAATTTGTAAAAATTCGTTGGAGTATTTAGGTGCTACGTCGGATTGACCGAAGCCAAATACAGCAGTTAATGCTGTTGTTAGAACAATGAGGGTTTGCTTCATAAACTTTTTTCTTTCTGCTGTTGCAATAACTTATAAAAGCTTAAAAAATTGCATTCGATCAGCGAAATCTTAAAATCAAGAGTAAATTTACGCTTTTAAGAAGAATTTGTAGCATCCAATATTCATTCATTCTATGAAAATGTTCAATATACCTAACTTATTTACAGCCGGTAACATGCTTTGTGGTGTTTTTGCAATCATTCTTGCCTTTGCAGGAAGAATTGATATTGCACCTTATTTCATTTTTCTCGCTGCGATTTTGGATTTCTTAGATGGTTTCCTTGCACGAATTCTGAAACAACAGGGAGAACTAGGTAAACAGCTCGATTCTTTGGCGGATATGATCTCTTTTGGTTTGGCACCAGGGATTATTATGCTTTTCGTTCTGGTCTTTTCAGTTTTGAGTAAAGATTTATATTCAATAGGGATGGATAGTGTTTTTGATCAATCTTCAATGCTTGCGATGTGCTTTGTTTCGTCTAATGCATGGGAAATGTCTCTTTCTGGAACACAAGTTTCTATGTTTCAAATGGATTATACTCAAGTCATGTTGCCATTTGCAGCGTTAATTATCACATTTTTCTCCCTATTCCGCCTTGCAAAATTCAATATCGATACACGCCAATCAGAATCATTTATTGGGCTTCCAACTCCGGCAAACACCATTTTCTTTATGGCGTTTCCGCTGTTGTTAACGCATTACGGGAATACCACGGGTTGGGAGCATAACCTAATTATGTGGTTGATTCAGCCTTGGGTTTTGATTCCAATCATTGTGGTAATGTCCTTAATGTTGGTGTCTGAATTACCTTTGTTTGCCTTGAAATTCAAGTCATTCAAATGGGCTGGAAACGAGATCAGATACATATTCTTAATAAGTTGTGGAATACTTATTCCTACTTTATTGTTCTGGTCCATTCCAATTATTATAATTTTGTACCTGAAATTATCATTCATTAATAATCTTCTTCGGAAAAAAACGAACGCATGAAATTCAAAGCAGAAATCGATGTAATGCCATTAGACGCATTGTTAGATCCTCAAGGGAAAGCAGTTAGTAACAGTATGCCAACCATTGGTTTACCTGAAATTTCAGGAGTTCGTATTGGTCGTCACGTACGCTTATTTGTTGAAGCTTCAAACGAGGCTGAAGCAACAAGTAAAGTTGAAGAGGCTTGTAAAAAGCTTCTTTCAAACCAAATTATGGAAAGCTACACATTCTCTGTAACTGCAGAATAGAGAATCTGTTTAAAGTTGTCTCAACTTTATTCTTATGCGTCTTTTTGACTGTATTTTCGTTCAATTTCTTCGCCAGAATCGCCAACTATGGCTGTGAAATTTGCCTCAATTCACTCAAAAATACGCGATAATTGATTTTATCAGACAAATTAAAACAGATTCAATGAAATATCCTTCGGGAAAGAATGTAATCGGTTATTCGCTTAAAAGTGCGGGTAACCGATTCTTTTTTGGTGTCAATCCCGCACTGGAGCAAGAGATTCCAAATCAATTTGTTCAGGCAACATCAGAAGAAGTAAATGAAGCATGTGAAATTGCTCAAAAGGCGTTTCCTCTTTATTCATCGCCTCCAATTGAAAAACGACTGAAATTCATTTCTACTATCGTAGCAGAGATTCAAAACAATTTCGATCTGCTTTGCGAACTGATGACAATGGAAACTGGTTTGCCTTTTGAAAGAGCAAAAACGGAGCTGAATCGTTCCATTTATCAATTTGAACAATATGCTGAAGCTGTTCGTTCAGAATACGCGTTTCAGGTAAAAATCGATAGATCTCAAAAAGACAATCCGTATCGTACCTTCGATTTAAGAAAAATGAATGTTCCTATTGGACCAGTCGTTGTTTTTGGAGCTAGTAATTTTCCATTCGCTTATTCAACACTCGGAGGTGATGTTGCCTCTGCTTTGGTTGCTGGTTGTCCTGTAATTGTAAAGGCGCATGCTCTTCATCCCAATACGGCCTCTCTTTCTGCTCAATGTATTATGGATGCAGCGAAGAAGACCGATATGCCGGAAGGTGTTTTTTCTCAACTGAACGCAATTGATTTTACTGTTGGTGAACAATTGGTAAAGCATGACTTTATTCAAGCTGTTGGGTTTACTGGAAGCATTGCTGGTGGAAAAGCTTTGATCGATTTTTCGAATCAACGGAAAATTCCAATTCCTGTTTATGCTGAAATGGGAAGTGTCAATCCAGTGGTGATTTGCGCTGATGCAATGGAATCTGACTTTAAAACCATCGCAGACAAATTGGTAATTTCAATAAGTCAGAATGCCGGACAATTTTGTACTTCACCTGGAATATTGTTTTTGGAGAGGTCGATCAAACGTGTTGAATTCGTTAATTATCTACTTGAAGGACTTTCCAAAATAGCTCCGCAGGTGATGCTTGGAAAAGGGATTTTGAAGAATTATCAAACCAGAATTACTGAGATAAAGAGTAAAGCTGAGCTGTTGTTAGAAGGAAAAATTACTTCCAATAGTATTTGTCCGTCGGCAGTTTTAGTTTCAAGCGAACAATTTATGGTTGATCCTGTTTTTCACGAGGAAGTTTTCGGTGCTTTTATTTGTCTGGTGGAATGTGATTCGATGACTGAGGTAATCAGCTCATTAAATGTTCTGGAAGGACAATTAACTGGGAGTGTATTTACCAATTCTCAAAGAAATTTCAATTTTTTATTACCAATATATCAACATAAAGTTGGGCGAATCATAGTAAATGGAGTTCCAACTGGGGTAGAAGTTAGCGTTGCTCAGCAGCACGGTGGACCATTTCCAAGTTCCTCATCTTTTCTTACCTCTGTTGGCTCAGATGCAGTGCTGCGTTGGCTTCGGCCGGTTTCAATTCAAAATGCTACGGAAAATTGGCTTCCCGATTTGTTAAGAAAATGAAACATTTGTTACGATTTATCATAACTTAACAATAGAAGCTTGGTAAACACGAAATAGAGAATTTAATTTGTTTCCGAAGTTGGATTTGTGCAGATTGAGTTGTTCAACCAACCACTTTTATATATTTGTATTAAAATTAAATGGTTATGTCAGAAGAACAAGAGAGAAATTTGAAGCCAGTATTTACAGCGATTATCGTTTTTTTACTGGCAGTGACGGGGGTGATGTCTTACTTATGGTATTCCACACGAGGTGAATTAGCAGAAACTAGAACCAAGTTGGAAAATGCTGAGAAGGACATGGAGGCAATGAATCAAATGATGGCTCCGATGATGGGTGACGGAATGACCGATGATTTAATGACAGATTTCAAAAACATGATGTCGGATTACGACAAAATTCGTGAATTGGGACGTGCAGAAGATCAAGAGGCTATGAAAGCACAGCAGGATAAGATTCAGGGATTGATCACTGAATTGGAAACAGCTAAGAAAAATGGTAAAGTAACTGCTTCGTTGTACGCGAAGTTGCAACGTGAAAATGAAACGTTACGTGCAATTATGCGTGATTACGTTCGTCAAATTGACGAGTTGAATACGAAAAACGTTCAATTGTCTACAGACTTGGATAAAACTACAGCCGAGTTGACAGATACGAAAGTTGAACGCGATCAGTTCAAAGATGATGCAGCTACACAAAAAGCGAAAGTAGATGTTGCTGCGAAGTTGAAAGCTTACGGTTTCAATTCTACAGGTCAACGTATGAAAATGAATGACACACCAGAACCTACGACAAAAGCGCGTAACTGTGTGCAGGCAATTTCATCATTTACTATTGGAGAAAATGATATCGCTGAAGCAGGTCAACGTGTACTTTACCTTCAAATTACTGATCCTTCAGGAAAAGTGCTTCAAGGTAGAAGTGGTGGATCTGATAACGGTGTAGTTTACTCTGCAAAACGTGAAGTTCAATACGGTAATAAAGCATTAGATGTATCAATCTATTACGATTTCAACGGTGAAGAGCCGACAGCTGGATCGTACAAGGTTAAAATTTATTGTGATGGTTCTGTAATTGGAACGGACGCATTTAGTTTAAAATAGTTAGTTTTGTAAAGTGCTCAGTGTGAAGCTGAGCACTTTTTTTATTTTTAGGTAATGACAAATATTTTTATTGCTAATCTGGACTGGGAAATCACGTCTGAAGATTTGAAAGTAACGTTTTCCGCGTTTGGTGCTGTGCATTTAGCTCATGTAGTTTTTGATGCTAAAACAAAACAATCAAAAGGTTTCGGATACGTTGAAATGGAAAGTGCAGAAGAGGCAATTGCTGCTATTCAAGCATTGAACGGTTTTGAAGTCAATGGAAGAAGTTTAGATGTAAAGATCGCTTCACCAAAATCAAACAGACCAAAACCCGAAGACAAACCAAAGAAAACATTCCAAAAGAAACCTTTCCAGGGTGGTGGCGGACAGCGCAACTTCAATGGTCCACGTCAAGGTGGTGGAGGCGGTGGATACCGTTCTAATAATTCTGGAGGTGGAGAACGCAAACCGTGGAATTCTGAAGGTCAAGGCGAGAGAAAGCCATGGAATTCAGGCGGACAAGGTGGTGAGCGTAAACCTTGGAATTCTGATAGACCAAGTGGAGAACGTAAACCATGGAATTCAGAAGGACAAGGAGAAAGAAAGCCGTGGAACTCGGAAGGACAGAGCGGTGAAAATAAACCATCATCTTCAGAAGGAAGTTCAGATTCTGGAGAAAGAAAATTAAGACCACGTAGAACAAAAGAGTAATTAAGCATGTCAGAAGCTGTTGATCAAGGTCACGTACACACGTCGATAGATGATAAAGGTGTTGGAACAATCGAGTTTGGACACCCAATGAGTAACTCACTTCCCGGAAAAATTTTGCGTTTACTAGCAGAAACAATTACCGAGATGGGAAACAATCCGGAAGTTAAGGTAATTGTTCTTCGATCTGCTGGCGATAAGGCATTCTGTGCCGGAGCTAGTTTTGATGAATTAATTGCAATTGATAACCTGGAAACAGGGAAGGTTTTCTTCTCTGGATTTGCTCAGGTCATCAACGCTTGTAGAAAATGTCCGAAATTAATCATTGGACGTGTTCAGGGTAAAGCTGTTGGTGGTGGAGTAGGAATTGCTTCTGCAGTTGACTATTGTTATGCAACGCGTTATGCTGACGTAAAGCTTTCTGAATTGGCAGTTGGAATCGGACCATTTGTGGTTGGACCAGCTGTTGAGCGTAAGATTGGACTTTCCGCTATGTCTCAGTTGGCAATTAACGCTACAGAATGGCGTACTGCAGATTGGGCAATGAAAAAAGGATTGTATACCGATGTTTTTGAAACTGAAGATGATATGGATGAAGAAATTCTTCGTTTGTCGACACAGTTGGCAAAATCAAGTCCGGAAGCAATGGCTGAATTGAAAAAAGTGTTCTGGCAAGGAACGGAGCATTGGGATCAGTTGTTATTGGAAAGGGCTGGAATCAGCGGAACATTGGTTTTGTCTGATTTTACGGTGAATGCAATTCATGCCTTCAAAAAGAAGAGCTAGCCTTGGCTAGCGAAGGAAGTAGTATAACTTAAGATATTGAACCCTGGTCACTGAGCGTAGTCGAAGTGCCAGGGTTTTTGTTTGTTCGAAATTGTCAAACTTTCGTTGAATTGGAGTCAATGCTCATTTCTCAACTACCATCTTCGTTTGGAGTTGATTATTACCTACATTTGGAACGTAAATACTACCTAATATGAAAAACGCCTTACTCGCCATCCTTTTATTCTTTACAGCAAATTCATTTGCTCAAACCTGGGTTCAGGTTCCGGATCCTAATTTTCAAGCATTCTTAACGGCTAATTATCCTGCTGCTGCATTTATGACTAACGGGAGTGATTTCTTTGTGGATGCGGATCACGCGGATATTCAGAATGAGGATTCTTTGGATATTTCAAATTTAGGCATTGCAAGTATCGATGGTGTTTTGGCGTTTAATAATTTGATTTTTATCAACTGTAGTAACAATATCATTTCCACTCTTTCTGATTTGCCGCTGAATTTGGTGCATTTGGATTGTAGTTACAATCAGTTGATCAGTTTACCAAACTTACCGTTTAACTTGAATTATTTACAGTGTAGTAGTAACCAATTGACAGTATTACCTGATATGCCATCATCAGTTTCGATACTGCACTGTAATGATAATCAGCTAAGTACTTTGCCTATTTTGTCTGATAACATGGTGATTTTGGCTATAATAGGAAACCTTTTTACCGATTTGCCTGCACTTCCAACATACTTATATTCGTTTTCTTGCGCAAATAATCAATTGACGGAATTACCGGGACTTCCCAATTCATTGATTTCATTGGATTGCTCTGATAATCAATTGTCTGAACTTGATCTACCTGCGTCTTTACAATATCTTTGGATTATGAACAATCAGTTTTCTGTTTGTCCGAATTTGCCTGCCGGATTAACCTCCTTACAATGTAATAATAATCAACTTTCAGCTCTATCAACGCTACCTTCTACACTAACTGCCTTGATTTGTGATAATAATCAATTAACCACTTTGCCTGATCTACCTAATTCACTAACGGGTTTGCTATGTGCTGAAAATCAGATCAATTGTTTTCCTGAATTTCCTTCATCACTCACAGTAGTTCAAATCTTTAGCAATCCTTTCACTTGTCTCCCAAACTACGTCCCTGCAATGGATGCTGCAACTTTAGCATATCCACTTTGTAACGAAAACGATCCTGTAAACAATCCCAACGCTTGCCAAAGCGCAATGGGAATTCAGGGAAGTATTTTTGAAGATGTGAACAATGACTGTGTTGACTCGGGTCTTCCATTGATCTATGTTCCAATGGTTCTAAATGACGATAATGGAAACCTAATTACTTCTTCCACGAATTTGGTAAACGGCGACTATTACTTTGCTGCGGAACCGGGAGATTATGAATTGGCAATCAATACAACCGTTCTGTCACCAGCATTGCAAGTTACTTGTCCGGTAAACAATGCGAATACAGCTACTGTAACTCAAGCTGTTCCCGTGGTTGAAGGTGGCGATTTTGGTTTGGTTTGTTCTGGTTTCGATTTAGGAGTGCAGTCGGTTGTTCCTAACGGATTGGTTTTCCCGGGACAAACACATGAATTGAACATTCTTGCAGGTGATTTAACCGCTCAGTTTCAGGCGTATTGTGCTACGGGAATTTCTGGAGATGTAAGTATTACAGTTTCTGGTCCAGGAACAATTGCATTTAGTGGTTCGCCTTCAATTACCGGAAATACAGCAACATATACTATCGTAGATTTTGGTGCTGTTGGCGCAAATGTCTTTTCAGCTTCTATTTTAACTGATACAACAGCAAATTCTTCCGATGAGTTTTGTGTTTCGGTAACGGTTACAACGGCTACAACAGGCGATTTGAATGCTTCAAACAACACGTATTCATACTGCTATCAGGTGGTGAATTCGTACGATCCAAATATCAAAGAAACATACCCAGAGTTAGTTGCTCCAGGATTTACAGATGAATTCACCTATACCATTCATTTCCAAAATACAGGAAATGCGCCGGCAATCAATATTCGTTTGGCAGATGTGTTGGACGAGAATCTCGATTTAACCAGCTTGAAAATTGTAGATGCAAGTAGTGATTATACTTTTTCTGTGGACGCGGTTTCACGAATAATGAGCATTCGTTTTCCGAACATCATGTTGGCGGATAGTGCAAGTGATCCTGAAGGTTCTATTGGTTATGTTCAATACCGTATTAAACCAGTCGCAGGATTACCAAATGAAACAATCATTGAAAATACTTGCTCTATTTACTTCGATTACAATTCACCAATTATAACGAATACAACACAAAACGTATTCGGATATCTTGGAATGAATGAACTTTCAGATTTAGATATTCAGCTCTATCCGAATCCAGCTTCTAGCCAAGTAGTCTTGGAGTCTGATGAGGAAATGGAAAGTATCGATTTCTTTACGTTGAATGGAGTGAAAGTGAACGAACTTCAACCACACGCTAACAAAACGAAAGTGAATGTTTCATCATTTGAAAACGGTGTTTATCTGGTGAAAATTTATACAGCAACAGGAGTAAAAAATACACGACTAGTAATCAATCAATAACATTTACTACTATGAGAAAAATACTAATCGCAGCATTGTTGCTATTTACGGCAAATTCATTTGCTCAAACCTGGGTTCAGGTTCCGGATCCTAATTTTCAAGCATTTTTAACTGCAAATTATCCTGCGTCGGCATTTATGACCAGCGGAAGTGATTTTTTTGTGGATGCGGATCATCCGGACATTCAGGGAGAGGATTCTTTAGATATTTCCAATTTAAACATTGGCGATTTAAATGGAGTTAGCGGGTTTGAGAATTTGAAATTTTTGTATTGTCCTAATAACCAGTTAACCAATATTCCTGTCTTACCCGATTCATTACTTTATTTCTTTTGTTACAGCAATCAATTAACGTCATTAACTAACCTGCCTTCGACGCTAATTGGGTTATATTGTGGAGACAATCAAATTAATTCTATAACAGCTTTACCACCTACTTTATCGTTTTTAACTTGTGAATCCAATGGATTGAATACCTTATTGAATCTTCCAGAAAATTTGTATTATTTGTCTTGTCCGAATAACAACTTGACAGAATTACCCATTTTACCAGTTGATCTACATAATCTTAATTGTTCTAATAATCTATTGAGTTCATTGCCGATCTTGCCCGCAGAGTTAACGACTTTATACTGTATACAAAATCAATTGACCCAATTGCCTCAACTACCTTCGAATTTGCAGTATTTGTGGTGTAATGATAATCAAATTAGTTCACTACCCACCTTACCAGTTTCCATGGTTACTTTATTGTGCGCAATGAATGAATTATTGGTGCTTCCCGACTTACCATCGTCTATTACAGACTTACAGTGCTCGTATAATCAATTATTTACTTTACCAACGTTACCAACGTCCCTTCTGACAATTTCTTGTGATCACAATCAATTGTCGTCAATACCAAGTCTTCCTTTGTTACTGACGGATTTACACTGCGAAAGTAACTTCCTAACATCTCTTCCAGAAATACCACAATCGATACAATTTCTAATGTGTGATTCTAATCAAATTGCATGTTTCCCCGTGTTTCCTGAAGCTGCTTTGTATGTTAGTTTGAGTGGGAATCCATTTTCATGCTTGCCTAATTATGTTCCTGCAATGTTTTCGGATCTATTGGCCTATCCTTTATGTAACGAAAATGACCCTGTAAACAATCCCAACGGATGTCAAAGCGCTATGGGAATTCAGGGAAGTGTGTTTGATGATGCGAACAATGATTGTGTTGACTCGGGACTTCCGTTGATCTACATTCCAATGGTATTGAATGATAATACAGGAACTACAATCACGATGTCTACTAATCTGGTTAACGGCGACTATTATTTTGCGGCAGCTGAAGGTGATTATGAATTGGCTATTAATACAACAGTTCTGTCACCAGCATTGCAAGTGACTTGTCCGGTAAACAATGAGAACACTGCTACTGTAACTCAGGCTGTCCCTGAGGTTGAAGGTGGTGATTTCGGTTTGGTTTGTTCTGGTTTTGATTTGGGAGTGCAGTCTGTAGTTCCAAACGGATTGGTTTTCCCTGGACAAACGCATGAATTGCACATTCTTGCCGGCGATTTGACCGCTCAATTTCAGGCGTATTGTGCTACGGGAATTTCTGGAGATGTAAGTATTGCTGTTTCTGGACCAGGAACAATTGCATTTAGTGGTTCGCCTTCAATTGCCGGAAATACAGCAACGTATGCTATAGCCGATTTTGGTGCTGTTGGTGCAAATGTCTTTTCAGCTTCTATTTTAACCGATACAACAGCAAATTCTTCCGATGAGTTTTGTGTTTCGGTGACGGTTACAACGGCTACAACAGGCGATTTGAATGCTTCAAACAACACGTATTCTTACTGTTATCATGTGGTGAATTCATACGATCCAAATATCAAAGAAACATACCCAGAGTTAGTTGCTTCAGGATTTACAGATGAATTTACTTATACGATTCATTTCCAAAATACAGGAAATGCACCAGCAATCAATATTCGTTTGGCTGATGTGTTGGACGAGAATCTGGATCTAACAAGCTTGAAAATTGTGGATGCAAGTAGTGATTACACATTTTCTGTGAATGCAGTTTCACGTATGATGAGCATTCGTTTCCCGAACATCATGTTAGCAGATAGTGCCAGTGATCCTGAAGGTTCTATTGGTTATGTTCAATACCGTATTAAACCATTCGCAGGATTACCAAATGAAACAATCATTGAAAATACATGCTCTATTTACTTCGATTACAATTCACCAATTGTAACCAATACAACACAAAATGTGTTTGGATATCTTGGAATGAATGAACTTTCAGATTTAGATATTCAGCTCTATCCGAATCCAGCTTCTAATGTGGTTATGTTCGAGTCGACTGAAGAAATGGAAAGTATCGAGTTCTTTACGTTGAATGGAGTAAAAGTAAACGAACTTCAGCCAAACATGAAGAAAACAAAAGTGAATGTTTCGTCATTTGAAAATGGTGTTTACATTGTAAAGATTCACTCAAAATCAGGAATTATAAATAAGAGATTGGTGGTTAATTAATAAGTTTTAAAGACAAAAAGCCGTTTTCTAAAGAGAACGGCTTTTTGTTTATCAGGATGCCTTTATCAAAAGCGCCATCAATGCAAAACTCGCCAACCAATGTTCTCCCATATAATCGCCATCGGTAATATTGGGAAGCGAAGCATTTATATGCTGCTCTGCTATTTTTCTCAAATGCTGTAGTTTGGGATTTGTTTTCGAAAGTTCTATCAAACACCAGGCTCTACTGAAGTTCAAACCATCCAAATGAACCAGTTTTCCATCCGTTCGATCTAAAATTTTTCCAGGCTCCAAAGTAAATTTCTTGGAATACAATTCAGGCATAAATTTCTTTAGCCAAATCTGAAATTCTGTTTCCGAATATACTCTTCGCATCAAGTCAATTTCTTCAAATGCAGGTGAAAGAAAGTCATATCCACTTGGTTCAAAACGAATTGGGTATTTCTGGTCGTTTCCGTAAAATGCCTCGCTCTTGATTTTAATAATTTCCTTTAAACTGTCATTTTTCTGAGTGAGGGCATAGTCGTAAGCGAAGGTCAAGCCAAAAGCTGTGTTTACGTGTTCTCCTGTTCTGATCGGATAAGCCAATTTCCCTAGAAAACTGTAATAGCTTCCACATAATTTATTCGAAAGCGGACGAAGGTTCTCTGCGCATTTTTTTGCAGTTGGATGGTCCCATGAATCCAATTCCATTTGCAATTTTAAGATCCAGGCCCAGCCGTAAGTTCGCTCAAATGAAGCATTGTTTTTTGTGTCGAAGAAAGCGAGTTCTTTTGTAACGTTCTCAGCACTTAAATGCGATTCCAATACTTTAAGGATTTGCTCTTTTTGAGTCAATTCAGGATATTTCTTTAGTAAAGAAACCATCAACCAATGACCATGAACCGCCGAATGCCAGTCAAAACAACCATAAAAGGCGGGGTGCAGCTCTTGTGGACTTTTCAAATCTTCTTTGGAGTCAAGTACCTGACCAAGTTTGTTTGGATATTCCTGATCAGCACATTTCAATGGCAAAGCAACCAATCTTTCGGCTTGTTCCAATGTTAATGATTGTGCAGATACATCATTGAATAAAGCGAGGATAAATAGCAAAAAACAGATTTTCTTCATGAAGCTAATTTAGTAACTTTATGACAAGGTAGAAAAGAGGTTTAAAGTGGTTCAAAAGTTCAAGACAGAGCCACAATAATTTTGAACTATTTGAATATTTCAACCTTTTGAACTGACGATGAAAGAGTCCGACTTCGATTTTCCCATTCGTAAAATTATTCATGTCGACATGGACGCGTTTTATGCGTCTGTTGAGCAGATGGATAATCCTGAACTACGAGGAAAGCCAATTGCAGTAGGTGGAAGTAGTAGAGGAGGAGTGATTTCGGCTGCGAGCTATGAAGCCCGAAAGTTTGGAGTTCGTTCGGCGATGTCGGGAATTATTGCGGCGCGTTGTTGTCCTGATTTGATTTTTGTTCATCCGCGATTCGATCGTTATCAGGAAATTTCAAAGCAAATCCGAAGCATTTTTCATGATTATTCGGACGATGTAGAGCCACTTTCGCTTGATGAAGCTTTTATTGACGTAACTGATAATAAAGTGGAAGGAAAATCGGCAACACTGATAGCAAGAGAAATAAGGGAACGCATAAAAGCTGAAGTTGGACTCAATGCCTCTGCTGGAATTTCGGTCAATAAGTTTACTGCGAAAATTGCTTCCGACGTAAATAAGCCCAACGGACAATGTACCGTTCCACCTCATAAAGTGTTGACTTTTCTGGAAGATTTGAGAATTGATCAGTTTTTCGGAGTTGGACAGAAAACGGCCATTCGAATGAAACAACAAGGCATTTTCTATGGACGTGATTTGAAAGCAAAATCGCTTGAGGAACTGAAAAAATACTTTGGGAATCAGGCCGAGCATTTTTACAATATTGTACGAGGGATTCAGCGTTCGAGGGTAAGTTCACATCGAGAACGGAAATCGGTTGCGGTAGAAAGAACTTTTAATACAGATATGGTTTCTCGAAGGGCGATTTTGGAATACATTGAGAAGTTATCTGGAATGTTGTCCAGCCGATTAAGCAAGTCTGAGGTAAAAGCAAAAACGCTTTCCATTAAATGGAAATATTCAGATTTCTCGCTTCATACCAAAAGTCATACGGTTGAATTCGGCTTTCAAACGAAAGAAGAAATTCAGGAGTTGGCGGAAAATATATTCGATCAAATCGAGTTTGAGCAGCCCATTCGATTGCTCGGCTTGACAACGAATAAGTTATATGATCCGAATGAGATGAATTCAGAAGTGAAGCCAGTAGATGCGCAATTAACACTTGATTTGGAGTTTTAATTTGTAAAGACGCGATGCATTGCGTCTGTGCACTAGTGTTGTTGCATTAGCATAAATTCATAACACAAATTGAATTTGGTCAAATCCAGTTGAAGATGTTCTGTTTTCTGCTGGAAATGAATGCCACCTTGTGATTTCAAATAGTTCATGGATGCGTCTTCTTTAACGAAGAGTACCTCAGGAACCTCAAATAAACCATCCCTTCTAAAACTACCGTATAAGATGTTTTCGTGAATTAAATTTAGGTCAAGTTGCTGTTTGACAGCTTCAGGATTTTCAGGTCGATTTTTGCATGCTATTATCCAAGTGTATTGAGGTTTTTTATCCAGTTGCGGAGGTTTGGCTGCAACACAATATTCCGATATCGTTAGGTTGAACTGCTGAGTTAACTTAGAAATGGAGTTATCAGTATCAGTGATTGTAACGTTCTCTTTTAATATTGAAATAGCACGATTAACACGGCCGGTGATAACCATTTTGTGTGGTTTTAAATCAATGAATTTCACAGTGTCACCAAGAAGATAGCTTAATAAACCTGCATTGGTGGTAAGGATGAGCGCATATTCAACTCCAAGTTCCACTTCATCAATCCAAACGCGTTGAGGATGTTCCAGGTTCAGATCTGTCATCTTCACAAATTCATAGAATACACCATTCTGTGGTAAAAGTGAAAAACCAGTTTCGTTTCTGTTGGCTGTAAATCCAAGAAATCCTTCCGATGTCGGATAGGTCTCAAGACGATCAAAGTTTTGACCGAGCTGCTTCACAATTTTGTTCTCATAGCTGGTAAACGACATGCCGCTCGTTACAAGTAAGTTGAAATTGGGGAACAATTCTCCAAAAGTGGAGTTCGTTTGTTGTTCCAATTGATCAAGAAAATGACTTAACCATGGAGGAAATGCGACTATTCCCCGAAGTTGTTTATGATTTTTCAAAGCTTCATCAATCATGAGCGTCATGCGCTCTGAAAAGTCTATCGTTTGACTGAGCTTTTCACTTGGTAAATTTAAACGACGATACCAATTGGGTACATTCTTGAATAGAAGCGATGAAACAAGATTGGCATCGTATTTCCCTAATTTTCGCGATGTAGAATTGCCTGTGAAATAGAGGAGTGGACCTTTTAGATGTTCCCACTGATTGTACTTTACAGAATAGTTGGCAATTGCCATCATTCGACCTTTCCGATGACTTTTATAGGATTCAGCTGTAAGCGGAATGAATTTTTGACCGGATGTAGTTCCCGCTGTTACAGCTATTGCTTTTGGAATGCCGGGCCAAAGCATGTCTTTCTCGCCTCGACTTGCACGTAAGATATAGGGTTCTAGGTTCGCGTAATCTTGTATTGAAATGTTTTTTCTGTAGTCATCGTACCCAGTCAATTTGCTTAGATTCAAATCATTTCCAATTGCGGTTAGCTGTATTTTTTTGAATAGGTGTTTAAAAAGCTTGTGTTGTTCTTCTATTAGATTGGCACTTTCGCGCTGATATTGCTGGTAAACGGTTTTAGCCAATGGTGGAAAAATCAGACTTCGAAAGTTCATTTTTTTTGATTTCAAGGTAAGTATTTTTTGAAAAACAAAAAGGTCCGGGGAACGCCGGACCTTTCTAAGTAGTAGTAGTGTAGTGGAATAGTTATTTAGGGTTTGATGCTAATTGATATTGTGCTTTAATTTCGTTTATCCGACGATGTACTTCATCCCAAGAATAAAGTGTGACTGTAAGTCCGCTGGCGTCGTCAAAAACAGTTGTGTTACACGATTGCTGTCTGTATTTTTCATACTTCTTTAAATCAAATTGTGCCTTTTGGGACTTCAGCACCATTTGATTTGTAGCAAATGTGTATGACGAAGCGTACATGTAATTCAAAATGCTGAGTTGTTCAACATCATTTTGAAGAGCAAGCTGATCGTCAACCGAATAGTTTTGTTCGATATAGCGTTGGGTTGCCAAATCGCACTCTGCTTTCGTTGTAACCATTTTTTGACCGAATACCAGGGAAGTAGTCGTAATCGTCAAGACCCATGTTAGTAGCGTTTTCATAAGTCAACAAGTTTAAGTTCAACATTTCAATTCTGCATCGGAATCGTTTTTCCGTTTCTTTAATTAATATATGGACTTGTGGTATAAATTCCAATTTTGTGGGAATACTAACAAATGGAAGATGCGATCTGTGATTTATGTAATGTTTTGATTAACAGTGGTTTTTGAATGGTGTTCGGGTTATTATGCAGGCATAGGTCTTTTCATTGAAAAAAGGGTTTCGAAGAAAAGATGTGGCGAAATATTCGTTTAGTTGACGCAAATATTCATTTTGGGTAAATGAACTACCAGATATTTACCTCACGTTCCAATTCAACGCCAAATTTGTCTTTTACGGCTTCCAAAACAGCGGTCGAAAGCTGGTAAATCTCGTTTCCGGTCGCACCACCATAATTGACCAGGACAAGAGCTTGTTTGGTGTGGACTCCGCATTCACCAACACGTTTTCCTTTCCATCCAGCTTGTTCAATCATCCAACCTGCGGCAAGTTTAACGGATCCATCTGCTTGCGCATATTTTGGCATGTCTGGATATTTAGTCGCTAAGTTGTTTGCAAATTCGGCTGATACAACAGGGTTTTTGAAGAAACTCCCTGCGTTTCCTAGATCTTTCGGATTCGGCAACTTGCTATTTCGAATAGCGATTACAGCTTCACTAATGTTTTTGATGCTTGGTTGATTCCCCTGAGCAGCTAGTTCGTCTTTAATTGCGCCATACGAAGTTTGTAGAACAGGATTCTTCGAAAGTCGATAATTAACATGAGTAATAACGAATTGATTCTTTAATTCTCGTTTAAAAACACTTTCTCTGTAACCAAATTTACATTCTTGTGCTGAGAAATGTCTCAATTCTCCTGTTTCAATATTCAGAGCTTCCAATGATTCGAATACATCCTTAATTTCGACACCATAAGCACCAATATTCTGCATTGGGCTAGCACCAACACTTCCGGGAATCAAGCTCAGATTTTCTATTCCTCCCAGATTCTGATTCACTGTGTGCATAACGAAATCGTGCCATACAACTCCTGAACCTGCTTTAAGAATGACATACTCTGATGTTTCTTCCACAACTTCGATTCCTGTAATTTCATTGCGTAATACAAGAGCATCTACATCTTTAGTAAATAGGATGTTGCTTCCGCCGCCCAGAACCAGCAAATCATTAAAAGATTTTCTTTCCGGTAGTAAAACTCTTAATTCATCAACCGAAGTAAAGGTCCCAAAACCGTAGGCAATAGCTGAAATCCCAAATGTATTATAGCCTTTAAGCTGGGCGTTGCGTTGTATCATGCTGCAAAATTAACCAAAGTCTTAATAACCTGAATTCGGGTTAATAAATTTCCACTTGGTATGGCAGGCGCATTTGAATTCCATTGAATTGTTCCAATAACTGAATTCGCTCAAACCAATCGTCCTTTAAGATCTGAAGTTTACTTTGCTTGATACTTCCCTGTACATCCTCATTTTTATTGAATTCTTCGAGGAAGGTATCCAATGCAGACTCTTTTTCTTTTGGATAATACAGAATTACCGGATTCTTTATTTTTGCTTCTTTAATAGCATAAGCAAGCGCATCTTCAAAACCACCTAATTCGTCTACCAAACCATACTTCAAAGCATCCTGACCAGTCCAAACTCTTCCGCGAGCCAAGCGTTCAACTTCTTTTAAAGTTAACTTTCGTCCGTCGGCTACACGTTGTTTAAATTGAAGATAAATATCGTCTACTTCGTTTTGAACAAGTAATAGTTCTTCAGGTGTTAATCTGCGATTTAAACTTAAAACCGAATGTGAATGTGTTTGAACACGATCGAATGTCAATCCAAGATTGTTTTCCAACGCAGCGCCTGTATAAGGAATTGTTCCGAAAACACCAATTGAACCTGTAATTGTACTTGGTTCAGCAAAAATTCTGTTGCCCGGAGTTGAAATGTAATATCCGCCCGATGCCGCAACATCTCCCATGGAAATGATGACTTTTTTCTTCTTTTTAGTAAGCATTACTTCTCTCCAAATTTCTTCCGATGCTAAAGCGCTTCCGCCTGGACTGTTTACTCTAAAAACAACTACCTTTATCTTGTCGTTGTTGCGAATCTCTCTAAAATAACGGCAAATTTTGCGTGAAGAAACTTCATTTCCACCAACCATAATAGCTCCTTCTGCTACAACTACTGCAACGTTGGCATTATCAGCCTGCTGAATGATTAATTGCTCAGTTTTGAAGTTTGATTTCGCATAGTCTTCAAACATTTCCAGGTCCTGAATAGATTCTATTCCTGATTGCTTCACCAAAATGGCTTCCATTTCATCTTCATAAATGGCTTTGTCGATCAGTTTTTGTTCAACGGCATCTTCTACGTCGCGAACTGCCACGTTTTCTACAATTGTATTCAGTTTATTCCCTTTTAATTTTCTGCTTTTTGAAATGTCTGTTGAAACAGTGCTCCAAATAGATTGCATGTATCTATTGATCTGAAGTCGGCTTGAATCACTCATGTTTTCTCTGAAGTAAGGTTCAACAGCACTTTTGAAGTCGTTGTTAGATCCTCTGACTACTTGCATTTCCAGACCAAATTTGTCGAACAGCTTTTTGTAAAAAGTCAGCTCTGCTCCAAGTCCAACCAATTCCATGTTCGAATTTTTGAATCCGTAACATTTTTCGGCAGCTGAAGCGATGTAATATTGTTTTTGAGTAATTACTTCTCCATGCAGGTAAGCGATACAGAATTTTTCTCCCTTTTGAAATTCAATAAGCGCATTTCGAATTTCTCTTGCACTTGAGTATCCACAAGAAAGGTTTCCTAAATCAAGATAGATTCCGGATACATCGTCATCTTCTGCAGCTTTTTTAATTCCTGTAAGAATATCGGCTAAACCTAATTTCGAATCTACTCCAATTGCACTTGGATTGAATTTACTGTCGCTTCTTTCTGCTATTTGACCACTTAGTTCCAGGTGTAAAACCGTTGAATCCTTTACTTCAGGTTCGTCAGACATGGCTGCTGACAATACAACGATCCAAAATATCCATCCGAAAATAGATAATACCAAACCTGCGACAACAGATGGCCAGAAAATTCTCCAGAATGAAATTTTAGTAGAGTTAGACATACTTCTAAATTTGAGTTTCAACAAATATATAAATGAGTTGCAGTTTTGAAATCTATGCGAAAGCATATTCACAATTATTGTGAGTTGATTTTGTGTAACCACATTGATTAGCTTTGTGCTGAAATGATCTATTTATCACTTGGAACAAATATTGGCGATCGGCTTCAGAACTTAGTGAATGCCATTGTTCTTTGCGAACAGAAAGGAATTCGATTAAGAGCGGTTTCCTCTGTTTATGAAACAGAGCCGTGGGGATTTGAATCAGAAAATTCGTTCTACAACATGGTTGTGGCTTGTGACTTTGATGGAGAGGCAATCAATTTGTTGGAAATAACGCAGACTATTGAAGTGGAAATTGGCAGAAAGCCAAAAACGTCAGTGGGCTATGAATCGAGAATTATCGATATAGACATCTTGTTTGTCGATGAAAAAGTTATACACATGGCAAATCTTCATATACCACACGAAAAAATGTGTGAGCGAAAATTTGTGCTGTTGCCTTTGAACGAGTTAAACCCCTTGTTTATCCATCCGTTGCGAAGAATTTCGGTAAATGATTTACTTGAAATGTGTGAAGATGATAGCCAAATTAATTTGGTAGTTACAAACATTGATTTTTCAAAGAAAATTCAAAGGATTGGCGGTCAAACGAAAAAATGATTATTATTGCACGGAATTTTATTTTAATCGAATAGAAACTAACAATTGAATATGAAAAAGCAAAGTATCAAAGGTTTAGCTTTAGTTGTGGCGGCTGGATCAGTTTTTTCAAGCTGTGATTTATTAAAGGATGTATCTTATACAGTTACACCATGTCCGCTTGAAATGCACGCTGACAGCGTACGTGTGAATGTAGAAGTTAAGCTACCTACAAAAGGAATTAAGAAGAAGGCATCTGCAGAAATTACTCCAATGTTGGGTAATACTGCCTTGAAAACGTTAACGATTCAAGGAGAAAAAGCTACAGGTAATGGAAACGTGATTCAGTACAAATCTGGTGGAACTGTAAAATACAGCGATGTTGTGGCTTACAAACCAGAGTTTGAATACACAGACTTGAAAGTTACTGGTAAAGTATACAAAGGAGGTAAAGAGAAGAAAGATAAGTTCAAAGATTCAGTTATCTGTAAAGGAACTATCATTACTCCACTTTTAGTGAATAAAGATTTCCGTGTAATGTACGCTAAGGATAACTTCCAACGTGTTACTGAGCAAGGAACAAAAGCACAGTTCAACTACGAGCAAGCTAAGTTTGACGTTCGTAAAACTGAGTGGAAAGATAAAGATATCGTTGATTTAGGAACTTGGTTGACAGCAGCTCAATCTAACCCGAAAATCAATGTTAAGTCAATTAACATTACAGGTTTTGCTTCTCCAGAAGGTGAGGTTGCTAAGAACGGAACGTTATCTTCTGATCGTTCAGGTTCAGCTAAAACTGCAACTATGGAGTTGGCTAAAAAATCTAAGAATGACAAAGGTCAAACTGAGATTTACAACTTGGCTGGTAAAGGTGAAGATTTCGACGGATTCAAAGTTGAATTGGAGAAAAACACTAAGATCAAACAAGCTGATAAAGAATTGATTCTACGTGTACTTCAAATGTACCCAGATCCTGACACTCGTGAGAAGGAAATGCGTAACCTAGGTAAGTCGTTTACAGAGTTGGATAAAGAAATTTTCCCATTGTTACGTCGTGCTGAAGTAAACGTTGTTTACGATTTGACAGGATACTCTGACGAAGAATTGAAATCAATCTCTATGTCAGATCCACAAAAATTGACTTTAGAAGAATTGTTGTTCACTGCTTCTTTGACTACTGACGTTAACGAGAAATTGCGTTTGTACCGTGAGGCTGAGAAAAAAGATCCTTCTGACTGGCGTGCTGCTAACAATGTTGGAGCTGCTTTGTACCAATTAGGTAAAGTTGGTGAGGCTAAATCTCAATTCGAGAAAGCAAACGGAATGAACAACAACGAATACTCTAAAAACAACCTTGGTGCTGTTGCAGGAGTAAACGGAGATCGTGCTAAAGCTTCTCAATTGTTCGCTTCAGCTGGTGGATCAGAAGAAACGAAATACAACAAAGGAATTATTGCTATCCAAAATGGTAAATATTCTGATGCTGTTTCTTCTTTCGGTGGTGAGGCTACATTCAACAAAGCTCTTGCTCAATTGTTGAACAAAGACAACGCTGCTGCGGTTAAAACAATCGACGCTTCTAAAGACAAAGAATCTGGACAAGGTTACTACTTGAAAGCAATTGCTGCTTCTCGTGACGGAAACTTGACTAAGGTTGTTGAAAACTTGAAAGCTGCTATCGCTAAAGATGCTGCTTGGAAAGCTAAAGCTGCTAAAGATCGTGAGTTCTTGAAGTATGCTGATGACGCTTCATTGTCTTTCATTAAATAAGAATTAACTTATTATAATATAAACCCTGATTCCGTGCATACGGGGTCAGGGTTTTTTGTTAACTTGTGGTATGAAACAATCTATTTTTCTTAGAGCAAAACATTGGCAAATTTTTCTTGCGTTAGTTTTAATCGCGTTTTTCTCAGCAGCTGTAATGGGGATTTTTATGGCTACTGCAATTACAACGATTGAAACGAATTATTGGAATGGCAATCAAGGAACAATTAGTCCAGAGACCTTTTCCTGGATTTTTTACGTTTTGCCTTTTGTGATTCTATTAGCGGCAATGCCTCAGTTGTTGTGGATGTGGAGTGTTGCAACCAAATTGAGAGCATTTATCCGTTCTAGTGATAAACTTCCTCGATTGATGCTGTTTAAAGTTGCGTTTGTGGTCTTTACATTGATCGTGGCATATTTGCCAATTCACTTTTTTAACTTTTTTGTTGGGGTATTTAAGCAAGGGGACTCTGTTAATCCAATGACCATAATTGGTTTTGTTTTGGGGGTAATCGGTATTCAGGCGATAATGCTTTTCTGTTTTTTAAACATGACCTATACCGTTACTAAAACACTTAAAATGGCTGAAGAACAGCGGGAAGTGAAGTTCAGTGATTTTGCAGGGGATTTCTTCTTTCTTCTTTTTATGTTTCCGATTGCAATATGGTTTATTCAGCCAAGAATAAATAAAGTCATCTTAATTGATCCTGCTGAGGATTTGTCGCTGTCAAATGAGAAGACACTTGATTTGTAGTTAGATAAACTGGAAATCAACGCGTCTATTCTGTTGCCTTCCTTCGCTTGTTTTGTTGTCTCCTTTCGGATCTGCTTCGCCTCTAAAGTCAATTTGAATTCTGTCTTTTGATAGTCCTTGCTTTACGAAGTAATCAATAATCGCTTTTGCGCGTCTTTCGGAAAGATCGACGTTGTATATGTCGGATCCTTTTGAATCGGTGTAACCAATTACTTTGATTCGAAGATCAGAATGTCCGTCAATAACTTTAACCATACTGTTTAGGAAATTGAAGTACTCCGGTTTGATTTCGGTTTGATCGAAGTCGAAAAATATGGGTTGAAAGGCAAAGTTCTTTCTGTCTTTTAGTCTTATTTCAGGTGCTTTTCTGTTGTTTTTAAGATCGTCTTTGTAGAAAACTGTCCAGGCTTGATAAGCGAGTTTTGTAGCTCCAGTTTGAAGTTTTTCTGTGCTTCTGTAGCAAATTATTTTTCCTGAATTTCCTTTGCATTCCATGCTTTTGTAGGTTCCGGTTAAATATCCGCTGCTATCTATATAGGACATTTTGAATTCGACAGAGCACCATCTATTCCCACTAATGTCTTTCTTTTCGGCAATCTGACCTTGCTTGCAGCTAACATTATTTCCTTCAATTGTTCCGGTTAGTTTTCTTAACGCATAAGCCTCTTTGGCAATGACTTCTTCTCGCGATTTTCCAATGAATGTTTCTTCTTTTGTGAAATCGAAGTAGATGATCTTGGCTTTGTCAATGCTTTCTCCTTCTTTGATCATTAGACCTTGCCATGTACCGGAAATTTGGGCGTTACAAAGTGCTGCAGATGCAAAAAAGATGAATATTGTTGAAAAGTATTTCATTGTGAATTGAAGCTTCTGTACTCTAAAAATTACCGCGTTTCAGCCTTTTTCAGGGCTGTTTATTTACTTAATCGTATTTTATCAAAAAAAGTTCCAAAAAAACTGCTAATTCAGGAATCTAATTTTCAGTATTAAAACGTATGTTTACGTATACTTCTTATTTAACTGGAAATGAAATTAAAAGGATTGGTTACTGGACTTGTAGGAGCATTTTTATTATTGGTAAATACAGCATGTGCTCAAACTACAGATTTTTACAGCTTAAGTTGTAAGACGATTGACGGGAAGGATTTCTCTTTTTCTTCTTTAAAAGGGAAGAAAGTAATGATCGTCAATACAGCTTCTGAGTGCGGATTAACGCCGCAATACGAACAGTTGGAAGAGCTTTACAAGAAATATAAAGATCAGGGATTTGTTATTATTGGTTTTCCAGCAAATAATTTCATGTCTCAGGAGCCGGGCACAAACGATGAAATTGCCACTTTCTGTAAGAAGAATTATGGTGTGAGCTTTCAAATGATGTCGAAGATTTCTGTGAAAGGTGATGATATGGATGCAATCTATAAATACCTTACTACGAAGTCGCAAAATGGCTTTGAGGATAGTAGTGTAAAGTGGAATTTCCAGAAATACTTGATTGACGAAAATGGTAAATTGGTGAAGGTGGTTGAGCCTCGAACTTTACCAAATGATCCTCAGATCATCAAATGGATTGAAGGCAAGTAAAAACGTTGATATTTTGTTAATAAAACGATCGGTTTAGGCCGGTCGTTTTTCGTTTAAAACCCTTATTAAATGGTATATTTGTTACGCTTTGTCACTCGACAAAAAATTGAACTAATTATATGAGTCAAGAAAATAAGAATCAAGATTATTCAGCGGATAATATTCAGGTATTAGAAGGTCTAGAAGCTGTTCGTAAACGTCCAGCCATGTACATCGGTGATGTTGGTGTGAAAGGTTTGCATCACCTTGTTTATGAGGTGGTTGATAACTCTATCGATGAGGCGCTTGCGGGGCATTGTGACACTATTGATGTGTTCATTAACGAAGACAACTCTATTACTGTAAAAGATAATGGTCGTGGTATTCCAACGGGTATCAATACGAAAGAGGGGAAATCGGCTTTAGAGATTGTAATGACAGTTCTACACGCCGGTGGTAAATTTGATAAAGATACTTACAAGGTTTCCGGAGGTTTGCACGGTGTGGGTGTTTCTTGTGTGAACGCTTTGTCAACACATTTACATGCTGTTGTTCACCGTGATGGTAAAATCTTTGAACAAGAATACAACATTGGTAAGCCATTGTATGAAGTTCGTGAGGTAGGTAATTCTGATATTCACGGAACATATGTGACGTTTAAACCGGATGGTTCTATCTTCGAATTTACAGAATACAATTTCGATACATTGGCCGCTCGTATGCGTGAGTTGGCTTTCTTGAATAAAGGAATCAAAATTACACTTACGGATAAGCGTGACATTGATGAGAATGGTAAGGTTCGTGAAGTATTGTATTATTCTGAAGGTGGACTTCGTGAATTTGCACAATACCTGGATCGTAACCGTGAGCCTTTGATCACAGATGTCATTTATTTTGAAGGTGAGCGTGAAGGTATTCCAGTTGAAGTAGCTTTGACATACAATACTTCTTATACAGAAAATATTCAGGCTTACGTAAACAATATCAATACACATGAAGGTGGTACGCACTTAAGTGGTTTCAGAAGAGGTTTAACAAATACCCTGAAGAAATATGCAACTGATAGTGGGATATTGGCGAAAGAGAAAATCGAAATTGATGGTGACGATTTCCGTGAAGGATTGACCGCGGTAGTTTCTGTTAAAGTTCAAGAACCTCAATTTGAAGGTCAAACCAAAACCAAATTAGGAAACCGTGAAGTAACAGCTCCTGTTTCTCAGGCCGTTTCTGAAATGCTTGCAGTCTATTTGGAAGAGCATCCAGCTGAGGCAAAAATGATTGTTGAGAAAGTGATCCTTGCTGCGCGTGCGCGTCATGCTGCACGTAAAGCACGTGAAATGGTTCAACGTAAGAACGTGATGTCTGGCTCTGGTTTACCAGGTAAATTGGCCGATTGTTCTGAAAAAGATCCGGCATTATGTGAGATTTACTTTGTCGAGGGAGATTCGGCGGGTGGAACTGCTAAACAAGGTCGCGACCGTCATTTTCAGGCAATTATGCCGCTTCGTGGTAAGATTTTGAATGTTGAAAAAGCAATGCAACACAAAATCTTCGAAAACGAAGAGATCAAGAATATTTACACAGCTCTTGGTGTAAGAATTGGAACCGAAGAAGATTCGAAAGCCTTAAACTTAGAGAAACTGAGATACCACAAGATCATCATCATGTGTGATGCCGATGTGGATGGTTCTCATATTGAGACATTGATTCTTACGTTCTTGTTCCGTTACATGAAGGAATTGATCGAAAACGGATATATCTATATTGCAACTCCACCGCTTTATCAGGTGAAAAAAGGTACAAAAGCCGAATATGCATGGAATGAGGATATGCGTGATCGTTTGATTCAGGAATTGAAAGGTTCTGGTGCCGATAGTTCAGTAAACGTTCAACGATACAAAGGTCTTGGAGAGATGAATGCTGAACAGCTTTGGGATACAACAATGAATCCGGAGCACAGAACGCTTCGTCAGGTAACAATTGAAAACGCTGCAGAGTGTGATCAAATCTTCTCTATGCTAATGGGAGATGAAGTTCCACCACGTAGAGAGTTCATTGAGCAGAACGCAAAATACGCGAAAATCGATTTATAATTTAAAGAAACTGTCCGTCATTTGGCGGACAGTTTTTATATTGCATAAACATTAATGCAAATGAAAGCCAAAAGCCATCTGTTTCCTGCGCTAACGCTCCTCAAGACTAAAAGCACTTGCTTTTTGCTGCTGGTACTAATTGTAAGTTCTTGTGGTGGGGCAACAAAGGTCGATAAAACCAATTCTCGAGAGAAATTCAAGATGAATGGCTATGATCTGATTTTGGATGCAAAACACAATTGGAGCAGAATTACCTTTAAGATACCTTCTTGTTTCTTGAAAAATTACTATTCCCAGGGAACGGTTCAGGCAAAAAGCTTTACAAGAGAAACCTCAACTTTTAACGGACACTTTACCATAGAGGAGTTTGAAGAATCTGATCAGTATCTGAGTTTTGTTGAAGGAGAAGTGGCCTCGAAAGATTTATTGAATCTTTTTCATGATGCTTATGTGCATGCAGTTGCGGTGCGCTTGACAAATGGAGTGAGTTCCTTGAAAAAAGAGCTTCCTAAAGGTGTTAAATATAAGGGGGTTATTCAGGTTGTTCGCGAATATGTAGATGATGATTACGATGATCCGGATTACTATGTAATCGCAACAATGAAAATCAAAAAGCGATATTATGTGGTTTCCTGGTTAACAAGCAAGGAAATGATGTCTTATACGTACGATGATTTCATCGATATTCTTAAAACTATTCGTGCGCGAAAATAATGACCAGATCAGAGTTAGTTGAGTTGTTTCAGCAGGAGCTACCTGGTGAAGATACGCATGTAGCTTTTGCACCAATTAGAGGTAGGACAAGTGAATTTCTTGCAAAAGGACTTCCTCATAAATTGTCTGCGGTTGCTCTTGTTTTGTATAAAATCGACGAAGATAATATTGGTATTCTGGTTACCCGCCGACAAACTTATGATGGAAAGCATTCCGGACAATTGAGTTTTCCTGGTGGAAAAAAGGAAGATTCCGATCAGGATTTACTTCAAACAGCGATCAGAGAATGTTTTGAAGAGATTGGATTACTGCTTTCTCCTGAAGATCTTGTGGGGAAATTGTCTCAAGTGTATATTCCCGTTTCTGGATTTCTAATTGATCCGTATGTTTTTTATCTCGATGAAAAGCCTGTTGACTTTGTTTTGAACGAGCGAGAAGTGAAACAACTTCATGAAGTTTCGTTGTATCCGTTGTTTGACGATATGGCTGTTATCCGAAGAGATGTTGAAGTGATGCCCGGACAGGTTGTTACTGATATTCCACACTTTGTTCAGGGTGACGTTACTATTTGGGGAGCAACAGCTATTCTTCTCAATGAACTGAAGGCACTTTTCCTTAGGAATGTTCAATAGTTTAAGCGCTCAAAAGGTTCAAAGTCAAATTAATCATTGAACTTTTTATCCTTTTGAATTGACTGAGTTGAAGATTCTGTCAGGTCGAGTGAATCCGACGATAGTGGGATTTGTATCGAGACCTAGAATCTGAAGCGAGCAAATCCAAACGCCGTAGAAACGCTATTAGAGTTCTCCAGGAAGAAAGACAATGCATCTCTCGAAGCAATTCCACACTCATAAGCACCTTCTTTAAGGATAAACGTGATTCCAACCGGAACATTGTTTTTGTATATTCCTCCGCCAAAATATCCTGCGTTAAGTGCCAACCATTTTACAGGTCTTACTTCTCCACCAAAAGAGTAAACCGGATTTTGGATTGATCCCGGGTTTTCTCTGTCGAATGGAGCTACCATATCAAATCCCAGTTTTAAGAACGGAGCAGGCTCAAATGATGCCCCAAAACGGAAAGTTGATGCATTTTTCAAAACGTATTCTTGCTGACCTTCCAGTTTTAAGATTCCGCCGTCTCTTAATAATTGATTGATCGATTGGGTAATGTCTACATCACTAAGTCCAGCCAGGCTAAAGCTTCCAAATAAAGTGTCGCGCACTTTGTAAACGTTTTGAGTATACTTTACGGAACCAATGTTATTAACGGCAACAGCTACTTTTATTTTGTTTAGCAAGATTGCACTTGCGGCCAAATCTACCCCATATCCTTGACCAACTGCGGGTGGAATTCCTCCGTTGTAATTCATTTTATTGGCTCCGGCTATCGTTGCATAATCAATATTGAATGCTGGAGTAATCGAAGAGTACATGACCAGTCCGGCATCATCACTTGTCATGTTGAACATAGCCATTGATGAAATAATGCGTCCACCGATTCCACCATAAACCACAAATACTGAATCTTTACCGAGGATTTTGCGTCCATATCCAAGTTCGTAAGTTCTATTCCAGACCATTCGCATTTCAGAACCTTTGGTAATTGTGCTCAGATTAATTGGAACACCAATTGAACCTTGGACTACAGCTGCTAGCGTATCTTGCGAAATATTGTCGTTGTTTTCAATTCGTGTAGTATCTGTTCCAAAAACTACAGTAAGAGAATCGAACAGTGAGGATAATTTTCCTCTGAAGATCAAGTCGGTTGTTTGCTGGTTGAACTTCGAGTAATATTGGTAGTTTTCACGAATGTTGAAAGCGATTCCTCCAAATTTTGGAGTTTGAAATGCAAATCCGGCCCAGTTGAAATCAAAGTTAATTGCAATTCCTGCTTGCGCATATTCTGCTGCTGCTTCTCGCTGTTGTGCATAATTGAGGTCTTGTGGGTCTTTATTGACAACGCTTGTGCGAACCGCTTTGTACAGGTTTCTCAATTTGGTAACATTCAACGAGTCTGAATAAATACTGAAAGCGAATTCAGAAGACCCCATCGTAAAACGTTTGTCTTTATAACCTGTTCCCCAACCAAGAGCGGAAACATTTACCCCTAAACTCTGGTAATCAGATACAAATGGCGTTGCCACACCTTTTCCGACAGTTGAAAAGGCTATACCTTGAGTTTGAGCCTGAAGTTGGATTGCCGCAAAGCATGCGCTAAGAACGAGTAGAATTCGATTTTTCATAATGTACCGTAGTTGGGAAATCGAATTTAGTAAAAAATAGATGAATCCTAAAATGTTCTGTGAACTATGCTGTAAAACGCTGAGAATTGGGAGTTTTTTTTGAACCGCAGAGATAACAAGAAAAAGAGGTGATTAACATTTCTCTGCGTGCTCTTTTTCTTTGCGGTTAATTAAAAAGCTGTTTCTCGGTTTTAGGATAAGGAAAAGGTGTAAAACCAAAAAGAGGAGTAAATTCTCTAAAATCTACTCCTCTTTTTGCTAAACCATGCTAAAACTATAAAACCCAAAAACCAAACTCTCATTTGATTTCTTGAAACAAAGGTAAGGCAGAATTATGTATGCGCAACATTTTTTTCACTAAAAATATAGTACAATTCGATTCATTATTGAATTCTTGAAATCGTGTTCTTGTTGTTTTTCGTCGAAGTAATAGCTTTAAATGACGCGATAACAATCAAATTCATGCTGTTAATCGATACAATTAATGGTGCGATAGAGAGGTTAAATTGAATTGCTAAGACAACTCCGAGTATAGAAGAAATAATTCCGAAGAGTATTGAAAGCCATAAAACGCGTGAAAATTTCTTACTGATGATCATTGCAGTGCTTGGGGGAAGCACTAATAATCCAACAACCATAACAACACCAACGCTTTCAAAACAAAGAACGGAGTATATACTCACTAACAAAAGTAGAAACCATTCCCAGCGGTTTGCCTTTAGTCCTTTCGTAGTAGCAAATCCCTGATCAAACAAAACGACTTTCCATTGTGGCAAAAAGAGTGAAACAACCAGAGAAATAACAATGGTTAGTGGGAGCATTGTGTAAAAAGCGAGCGGACCAATATCTTTCCCCAGGACAGAAAGGTGGTAAAGAACGGTTGTTTCTAAGTCCCCATACAGAACACATTCCTGATCGATATCGGTGTTTTTTCCGGTGTATAAGGCAATGAGTAAAATTCCAACGGCAAAAAAAGTGGTAAAAACAATTCCAATCGCAGCATCTTCCTGAGTGTTGAATTTGCGTTGAAGCCAGTTAATTACAGAGGAGGTGAAAACGGCTGTAATTATTGATCCGAATAAGAATTGAGGTCCGGAAAGATCCTTTGTTACCAAATATGCAACTACAATTCCGGGAAGTACGGAATGTGAAATCGCATCCGCAATCATCACTTTTCTGCGAAGAACCAGGAATGTTCCCAATATAGAAGCGGGAAGGGCAACTGAAACTGCCAAAATCATCATCCAAATAGTTGTACTATCCATTTTTTTTCGGTTTTAGATAGTTGAACAAAATTCCTAACGCGAAGGTGATTGAAAGCATGATAACCATTGCCGGGCCAGTTGGAATGTTTGCTACATAAATGGAAATGGTTGTTCCGCTTAAAGTGGAAAACAGCGAAACTGCCAGTGCAATCAGTGCAATTTTCAAAACTTTGTAGCTGAACATTCGTGCAAATGCAACAGGAACAATAAGTAGTGCAGAAGTTAGCACCACGCCAATTGCCTGAACACTGATTGCAACCGTTGTAATGATCAGTAAGTTGAAAACGGTGTCCAATAAACGGACTTTGAAACCACGCGATTTTGTATAGGATTCATCAAAGCTTCTTGCCACAAGAGTACTCCAGCATAATCCGATCACTAAAAGCGTCACTACACAAACGGTTCCCATCATCAATAGATCATTGTTGTTGATGGCAGTTATTTTTCCGAATAAGAAGTCCGTTAAACCTGAGCGAGAAAATGCCGGATTCAATTGTGTATATGAAATCATGGAAAGTCCGATGGCCAGGAATGTGCTTAGAGAAACTGCTAAAAGGGCATCAGATTTTAATGGACTGATTTTCCGAAGTAAGTCGATTAGTTTAAGGGAAAGCCAGCCTGAAGCAATTGCTCCTGTTAAAACCAGCCATGGATTTAAATGTCCGCTCAAGATGAACCCCAAAACAATTCCTGGTAGTACCGAATGCGAAAGTGCATCGCTGATCAACGCTTTTTTCTGCAAAAAAGTAAAGGTTCCAACCAATGAGGAAACGATACTGATAAACAGAACAGCCAGAAATAGTTTTATCAGAACGATATCCATCTTAAAGCTGAGATTCGTTGAATAATTTACCGTAAACGGATTGTAATAATTGAGGCTGAAGAACTTTCTTGGTTTCGTCGTGAACCACCAACTTGTTGTTCATCAATAACACTTCATCAAAATATTGAGCAACTGTTGACAAGTCATGGTGAACCATCACAATCGTTTTTCCACTGGATTTTAGATTCAGAAGTAACTCCAGAATGTTTTCCTGTGAAGCCATGTCGATTCCAACAAAGGGTTCGTCCATTAGAATCAGATCTGCTTGCTGCGCAATTGCACGTGCTATAAAAACACGCTGTTGCTGTCCGCCAGAAAGTTCGCCAATTTGTTTCTTTCTTAGGTCTTCAATTCCGACTTTTGACAGTGTTTCCGTGATTAGTTGTTTATCGTTCGCAGAAAGTCGCTGGATAAGTTTTTTTGGATTCAAACGGCCCATTGCAACAACTTCTTCAACGCTTATGGGGAAATTCCAGTCTACAGATTCGCGCTGTGGAACGTAGGCGATTTTGTTCTTTGCCTGATCCAGTTTCTGTCCATAGAATTGAATTTCGTCTGATTGTGATGGAATCAGGTTAAGAATAGCCTTCAATAAAGTACTTTTTCCGGAACCGTTGGGACCAATGATTCCAATCAATTTCCCTTCACCAAGTTCAAAAGAAACATCGGCAAGAGCGTGCTGTTTTCCGTACCATACATTTAAGTTTCTAACTTTTATCGACGAATTCATGGATGAAGTGCTTTATATATTGTTGTACAGTTTTCCTCGAGCATCTTGGCGTAGGTTTTAGCTTTTTTAGCACCTAGAGCATCAGAATAGAGAGTTCCTCCAATGACAACCTTATGCCCCTTGCTTTTACAGTTCTCAATAATGGATGCGATGGACTTTGGGTTCACGGAACTCTCAACGAACAAGGCCTTGATCTTATATTCCAGAATGTAATCTTGTAATTCGCGCATGGCTTGAATGCTTGGATCTTGAGTTGTAGATGTTCCCTGGATTGCTTTCACTTTGCAGTCAAAAGCTCTCCCGAAGTAATGAAAAGCATCGTGAGAAGTGATAATTACGCGTTGTTCGATTGGGATCTTTGAAAGCTTCAATTTCAATTCCTGATACTCTTTTTGAATGAGTGTATTGTAGTTTTTATAATTTGAATGAAATAGTGTTGAATCGGTTTTGTAATGTTCGGATAAGCGTTCTGTAACACCATTGAACGCATCCAGCCAAAGTTTTGGGTCGAACCAAATGTGCGGATCAACAGCGCCTTGAGCATCCACAACAATTCGTTTGTCTTTTTGGTAATAATCTGCGACGCAAATCACTTTTTTTCTCGTTTTCAAATGTTCGAAAAGCTCAGCCATTTTTCCTTCCAAATGGAAGCCGCTGTAAATAATGACGTCAGCCTGATCTAGATATTTGGCATCTGAAGGTCGTGGATTATAGCTATGTGGATCAATTTCCGGACCCATCAATGAAACTACTTCATAGTTGTTACCAACAATTTCCCTTGTACAATCAGCAATAATAGAAGTAGAGCAGACAATCAGCTGCTTATCACTCAACTTTTTGGTTGAACAACCTGCCAGAATTAGAAAAGACAACAGAAATAGTGTTCTCATTAGTCGTTTTTAAGAACAGTAATTCTTTTGGAAATAACTGCTGAAAATTGAATTTGTTTGTTGTTCATTTCTATAAGCAGAGAACCATCAAAGCTGAATTTGTTTCTGATAATGAGTTCAGTTCCGAGTGTGCATCCAATGTCGTTCAGATAAGCCAAAAACTCCACTTCACCGTCTTTTACTCCGGAAATCACCACTTTTTCGTTCAGTTCGCACTCACTCAGAAGAATGCTTCTGCGTGTAGGGAGTTTTCCATCGGCACTTGGGATTGGGTCTCCGTGAGGATCAAATTTCGGATGATCTAAAAACGCATCCAGGCGTTCAGTAAGTTTATTGCTTTGAATATGTTCGAGTTGTTCGGCAATTTCATGTACTTCTTCCCAGCCAAAGTTGAGTTTTTGTACTAAAAAGGTTTCCCAAAGCCGGTGCTTTCTGATGATCATCAAAGCGGTTTTCTGACCATGTTCTGTCAAACTGCATCCCTGATATTTGGCGTATTGAACCAATTCTTTCTCGGCCAGCTTCTTTAGCATATCAGTTGCCGAACTTGCTTTAGTTTGCATGCTTTCTGCAAGTAGATTGGTGTTGATCGTATCGGTTGTGTTTTCGCTTAACTGATAGATTGCCTTGATGTAATTTTCTTCACTTTTAGTCAGCATCGAACTTATTTTACGTGAAGATACTATTTATTTTTAGACAAGGCTAAAAATTAGCATAAATTAAACAAATGACTGTAATTCAAGCATTGATTTCTGCTGGAAATCAAAAAAGAACTTGTACTTTTGCACCGATTTTAAGATAAAAAGTAAGCACAATGTCAGGAAACAGAACATTTACAATGTTGAAACCAGATGCTTTAGAAAATAAGCACACAGGAAAGATCATCGATATGATTATCCAAGCAGGTTTCGAAATTAAAGCAATGAAATTAACTCAATTGTCAAGAGAGCAAGCTGAGAAGTTTTATGAAGTTCACGCTGAGCGTCCGTTCTACGGAGAGTTGGTTGAGTACATGACTTCTGGTCCTATCGTTGCCGCAATTCTTGAGAAAGATAATGCAGTTGCAGATTTCCGTGCATTGATCGGTGCTACTGATCCTGCTGAGGCTGCTGAAGGAACTATCCGTAAATACTACGCAGAGTCTAAAGGACGTAACGCAGTTCACGGTTCAGATTCTGATGAGAACGCGATTATCGAAGGTGAATTCCATTTTGCTGCTGCAGAATTGGTTTAATCATTTTTGATTCATATTTGAAAAAGGACTTCTTCGGAGGTCCTTTTTTTGTTTCCTGGGTTTTTGTACGCCCGTTTTTAGTTTGTTGGCAACGTTGCTTCTGGAAAATTATTGCTTCGATAATAAGACCGTTTAGTCTCCGTTTTTGACGAAACGAAAACAAATACCATGAAGAAGTTATTGGCGTTTGCCACTTTAAGTCTATTGATTGTTTCCTGTAAAAAGGAAAAGACCACTACTCCCGATCCAGTGGATCAACCAACGTATACTTACGTAACAACCACAGGTTCTTATTGGGTGTATAGCAAATACCTTCAGGATTCTTTAGGAAATGAAACTGCAATTCCGGATATGGACACCATTACCCTCGTTGGAGACACCTTGGTGAACGGGAAAACCTATTACAAGTATTCTGGTGATATAAGCTTTTATTCCTCAGGTACTCAATTTCAGAGAGATTCTTCAGGATATGTTGTTGATTTGTACGGAAAAATTCTTTATTCCTTCAACAACGTTGTCAGTACGCTGATTTCATTTCCTGATGGACCATATACAGTCTCCTATAATTTGGGAGCCAATACCACCATTTCAACGGTTGATGGTTCGAAGAACGCATGCACAGCTTTTAATGAAATTGGATATACAAATGGAAATCCAATTAACGCATGTGGAGATCTAACCATGAAATTCTATCGTTATTACGCTTCTGGAATTGGGCTTCTACAAGATGAAACGGAGACTTATACTGGTTTGCAAACAGCATGTTCTAAAAAAGTACGAAAATTGAGTTCATATTATATTGCACCGTGATGCACTTAAATCGATTTAGTTGATAATCAAGGGCTTTTCTTTAATGGGAAGCCCTTTTTTATGTGCTGAAAGTTTGTTTGGAATGCTCTTGCAACTTAAATTTGAGGTACTAATTTTAGAAAATTGAAAACTACTGCATTGCTGCTTTTTGCATTCTTCGTCTCGTTGAATGGCTTTTCTCAATCTTTACACCAAGATGAATTATTGGCACACCCGGATAACGGTTTGGAACTCACTCCAAATCCAAAAGCTCCTCGTGAAAAGGTCAATTGCGATTTGAACCGAATGGTATTCGGTTGGCATCCGTATTGGATGAATGGTGCTGAAGACAATTATGAATGGGATTTGGTGAGCGATTTCTGTTTCTTTGGCTATGAAGTGGATTATGCCACTGGAAATGCTACTTCAACTCATGCCTGGGCGACTAATGACGCAGTGGATACGGCATTGGCAAAAGGAAAACAAGTTCATTTATGTGTGATGTTGTTTTCGAATCATGCCGCTTTTTTTGGAAATGCAACTGCTCGTACCACCTTGATTAATAATTTGGTGAGTTCGCTTCAATCACGCGGCGCACATGGAATTAATATCGACTTTGAGGGTGTTCCAGCGAGTCAAAGTGCGAATTTAACCAGCTTCATGCTCGATTTGGGAACAGCAATGCATACCGCCAATCCAAATTATAAGTTGTCGATTTGCTTGTATGCCGTTGATTGGAACAATGTCTTCAACGAAACAGCTTTAAACGCTCAGGTGGATTTTTACACCATAATGGGTTATGATTATTACTATTCCGGAAGTTCAACAGCTGGACCAACAGACCCGCTTTATGGTTTTAGTGATACGTATGATTATTCCTTGTCGAGAAGTGTTTCCTACTACTTGAATGCAGGAATTCCGAAATCGAAATTGGTTCTTGGCCTGCCTTATTATGGAAAGGAATGGGAAACTACAGCGAGTACAGTTCCTTCGTCAACCACCGGAAATAATAACTATAGTCGAACTTATGATTATGTGAAGACGAATTCAACCGGATTTTACACCAATCCTGTTTTGAACACAAGAGCTTCTGGTAGGGCTTATGTATTTCAGAATGCAGGAACTTGGCGCCAATGTTGGATTTCTGAAGAGAATGAACTGCGTGATCGTTATGATTTGGTAAATAGAAGAGATATCAAAGGAATTGGAATCTGGACGTTGGGCTATGACGATGGTTATACCGAATTGTGGGATGCAATCCAGGATAAATTGACCACTTGCAATTCATGGGCTTGTTCTGATACGCTTTACGATGAAGGTGGGCCAGAAGGAAATTATTACAATAATGAATCGTTTACGTATACAATCAATCCTCCCGGAGCAACAGGAATTGATATGTCGTTTTTGGAGTTCAATACGGAAGCCAATTACGATACACTTTGGATTTATGACGGCGCTTCCACTGCTTCCAACTTAATCGGAGCGTTTCACGGAACAAATTCACCAGGAAATTTTACTACGAGTTCTGGTGTTGTAACCCTTCGATTTAAATCTGATGGCGGGACAAGAGCCGCTGGCTGGAAATTGGTTTATTCGTGCATTCAGGATGCTGAAGAACCAGTGGTTTCGGCTGTTATTTCTGAACCTTGGATTACGGAAGACGTTTCAGTTCAAATTTCTGCTACCGACAATATCGCTGTCGACAAAATGTATTGGAATGGCCAAACTTTGATAAACGGAACTCCTGATTATTGGCAAGGAACAGGATCTCTCGGGCATACATTTGAAGATTTTCAATCACAAGGAAATTGGACGAGTTCCGTTGGAACATGGCTGGTCAATTCAGGATCAGTTAACCAAACTGACGAAGCGAATGGAAATACGAGTTTCAGTTTGACTTGTCCGGATTTAGGTGAAACGGATTTCCTGTTTAATTGGAAGGCTTCTCTTGGAGGAACAGGAACCAACCGACGTGCAGGAATGCATTTTATGTGTAGCGATTTGACATTGCCAAACAGAGGAAATTCATACTTCGTTTATTTACGTGTAGATTCAGATGTGTTGCAGATCTATGAAACCACCAATGATGTATTTTCGCTTACAGCAAGTTTTCCATTTATCGTTGACGTGAATACTGTCTATGACGTGACGACTTTATACTCTTCATCAACTGGAGAAATTCAGGTGTTTGTGGATGGATCATATGTAGGCAATTGGATTGATGCAACTCCGTTAACCGTAAGTCAGGGTGTTTCTTTGAGAAGTGGAAATTGTTTGTTCGATGTAGAAGAAGTGAGTGTAATGGTTGGAACAACGGGGACTGAAAACGTTTTGGTTGGACCTGGAGACCATTTTTTTAATTGTAATCCTGATCCTGCAATCAAGGCTGGAAGAGTAGCTTCCGCTGCTGTTGATGTGAATCATAATCTGGCATTCAATACCAATGATTACAATGTAGATTTCACGCTTCCGGAATTAGGACAACCAACAGATGAAGTAGTCGATTTAGATACGATTTATGTAGAGTTGGTCAATTTTTCGGGAATCACTTCCCAGGATTTAAATTCAGGAGTTGTTTCATTGGAAGCAGAGATTAGAAATACAAATGGAGCAGTAATTTTCCCATTGTTTACACCACCAACTTCAACTGTTAATATTGATTTGAACGGATTATTGGTGAATCACCAACACTACTTCTTGCGCGTATTCACTTGTAACAATGCCGGATTGTGCGATTCAATAGATAGTGATGGTTTCGAATACATTGGGGATTTATCCACGAGTGAATTGAACAAAACGGAGTTGGTTATTTATCCGAATCCAACCAATGACGTTGTGAATGTTGTGATTGAATCATCAACAGAGCTAATTGTTTTGGATGCTTTCGGGAAAGTGGTTTTGAGTAGAGGTCTAGAAAAAGGAGAACATCAATTGTCATTGAAAGAAATGGCTGTTGGAACGTATTTCTTTAAAATTGGAAAGGAATTATATAAAATAGTAAAAGAGTAAGGTCGAGTTGTAACTCGACCAAACCCTTGACCGTTTTATAATTTTTCTATCCATGTTTGCACGTATTTCGCAACTTCTTCCCAACCTTTTTCACCACAAATGAAATGACTTCTTCCTTCAAACAATTTGACATCTACTTTGCTGTTTTTGTCTTGATATTTACTTGCAATCTTAGCTGTAAATGCTGCAGGAAAGATGTTGTCTTTGGTTCCGCCGATGAATAGAATAGGAGTGTGTGCTTTCTTGAAATCGATCTTAGCGTAAGACTTTAAAACAGTATCTCTGGCAATTTTTCGACTTTCAGGAACGGCAATGGTTTCGTACAGTTGATCACTTTCTTCTTTTGAATAGTTGTTGAAGAAAGCTTTGTGATACCATTCTTTACTTCCCAGGTAGGCAGAACTGCCTTTGAAAAAGTTGACCACAGGAAATACAATTTTTAAGGTGCTAAGTGGAGCCATTACATTTTTCGGAGGCGCTCCATCTATGCTGACACCTGCAACCACTTTGTCCAGTTCAATCAGTTTCTGAACAACCAGTCCAGCCAAAGAATGTCCAACTACAATTGGTTTTTCAGGAAGGGAATCGATGAGTTTGATGGCATTTTTAACGACGTCTTCAAAACCAGTTTTAGTCAATTCGGGATGAATATTGGTTCTCAATTTTGAAGGAGTTCCTTCGTGCCCTGGATTTGCTGGAGTGTGGACTGTGTAACCTTGATTTTCAAAATAAGATTTCCAATTTTCCCAGCTAGTATTGTTTACGAATAAGCCGTGAATGAATACGATTGTCTTTGTTTTCATAACCTTTAATTTTATAACACAAAGGTTGGAAGCTTTGAAGACAATAATTTTAACCCAAGTTAAAATCGAATCATTTACCTGAAATTCTTTTTCGAATCCTACTTAAGGATGGTCCCTGAATTCCTAAATAAGAGGAAATATGGTAGAGTGGAACCGAATTGAAAATTTCAGGATGTTGTTTGATAAGGTCGAGATAGCGTTCTTCCGGAGATTTAAAAATAAACCCCTCAACTCGACTCATAGTCACATTGAAAGCTTCCTGAGCAAGTAACCGACCAAATTTTTCCCAGGCGTGCGATTTTTGATAGAGCGATTGTAGGTCGAAGATGTTGATGTAAATGACAGTGGAATCCACCAAAGCCTGAGTATGGTAATCACATGGAATCTGATTGACGAAACTTTTGAAGCTGACGACAAATCCGTTGGAGGAATAAAGAAAGACATTCTTTTCTTCCGCTGTGTTTTCATCTATGGTGTAAGACCTGAAAACCCCAGTGGTGATGAAGCCAAGCTGTTTGCAAATGCTTTTGTGTGCGTTGAATGTTTCCCCCTTCTTATACTCACGTACATGCCAGAATTCAGAAGACAATTTGAAGTCGTCTTCACTCATTCCTGAGAAATGCTGTAGTGTAAGTGAAAGTTGTTCCATGCGAATTAAAAGCTTTGACTCAGCTCAGCACCAAAGCAAAAGGTAACCGAGCAGAGTCAAAGTTTTGATTTTATAATGCTGCAATAGCCGCGTCGTAATTTGGTTCGTCGCTGATGTTCGGAACCAATTCTGTATGCAATACATTCTGATTTTCATCCAAAACAACAATTGCGCGAGCGTGTAAACCGTT
>CAMLHZ010000013.1 GCA_946480085.1 uncultured Flavobacteriales bacterium | reverse complement strand
ACATCGGGTGGCGGAGGTTTCGAAACTGAGCTTTCAACAGGAGAAAATTTCGGTGCTCAAAGCCGAATTCTTCCAGTGACAAATGTGGGCGCGATGTATTATTATGCACGTCAGCAAAGTCTGTTGAATCCGTTCATCGGGGTTTCTGCTTTCAATCTGCTCACGCCGAACGAAACCTTCTTCAATAGAGAAAGTCGTTTACCGATTCGTTATTATGTGCATGCCGGAACACGCATCAACATTACAGAACTCTTTTATATCCTTCCCAAAGTCCTGATCATGCATCAGAAAACATTCAATGAACAGACCTTTGCTTTGGATGCGGGCTATTTCATGAAAGGACCTGAACTCTACCTACTGGCTGGAGTGGTTTATAGAAATGGTGATGCTGCCGTGATTTCTCTTGGTGCCCGAATGGATAATTTTATTGTTAAGTTGGGTTACGATGTCAATGTTTCGACCTTGTCTACTGCATCTACCGGAAGAGGTGGTTTTGAAATCTCCTTTACGTATATGCCGCACAATTACCAGGCTCCGAATTCTAAAATTTGTCCACGCCTTTGACCTTAAACCATATCATTATGAAACAATTCCTGATAGTTCTTTTTATACTCATATCACCAGTGATCTCGGCACAGTCGAAGCAGGTATGGCTTTACAAAGCCGACACCTATTTCGGTAAGACGGATTACCACAACGCACTAATCTATTATCAGTTTGCGATAAACGATTCGCTCGTACTCACCACACAGATACTTCCTTACGAAACCGTCATTTCCAATAAGCAATTGTCGGACAACGGCAAAATAGGAGATACCACCCGAAAAGTTCCGGCTGTTGATTACATCAATCACCAGATTGCACTTTGTTATCAGCGCACAGAAGATTACAATCATGCCCTGGAGCATTTCAAATTTACTGCTGCAACAGGTTCTTACCCAGAAGATGTGTATTACCTCGGACTAGCACAAATGAACGAAGAGCAATACAGCAATGCCATTCTTTCCTTCGAACAGTATGCATCAAATCCCGGTGGAAACGATTCTCTCGTAGATCGTTCTTTGGAAAGCATGACAGGTTGTTACTATGCTATGGATTCACTTAACGCAGGTTCCAAGATAGAAGTGGAAAAGGCCGACAGCGTATTCAACAGTGGCACAGCTTCTTTCGCGCCCATGTTCTTTGACAATGAAAAACGAATGCTCTTTACGAGTGCACGCCCTGGAGGTGTGGTTGTGGATCCTGAAAAACAACAATCGGAATACCTCTGCGATCTTTATTGGACGAGTAAAACGGATGGAAAATGGAATGCTGCCGAGAATTTTGGTCGACCGCTCAATACCGCACAACACGACGCATCAGGCTCATTCAACAACAATAATGTTGTCTTTTACACTCGATGGAGTGATAAAAACATGGCCGACCAATCCATTCACCTCGGTCGGATGATTGATTACCTCTTTTATGAATCCTACAAGTTGGACACTTCTGTAAATGTACCTGGATACAAGAGCATCAATCCTTTCGTTTCAATGGATGGAACAACCCTTTTCTTTTCGAGCAATCGACCAGGAGGAATGGGAGGAATGGATTTGTGGAAAATCGCCATTGACGAGTTGGGTAATCCGAAAGACAGTGCGGTTAATCTCGGTACTTCGATCAATTCCGCATTCGATGAGGTGACACCTTTCTTTCACGAGGCTTCGTCAACACTTTTTTTCAGCTCGAATGGTCACGCTTCGATTGGAGGTCTGGATATTTTCAAAAGTACTTATGACCGTGACACGGATAAATATGCCAACCCGGAGAATATGGATGCTCCCGTGAATTCGAGTAAAGATGACTCTTATCTTGTATGGGATCGCTACATGAAAAACGGTTATTTTGCCAGCGATCGGGAAGAATGTCCGACCAATCATTGCTACGATATTTACAAAATTCAAAACGCTCCTTTCAAGATCATTCTCGACGGTTATGTGTATGATGCCATGACCGAGGCGATTATTCCGGACGCAACATTGACGTTTAAGGATGTGCGCTCAGGGTTTGAAACCTTCTCTTTGAAATCGGACGATAAAGGGTACTACTCGACGGAGATTCAACAATACTGGGAAGTATTTATCAAAGTTCAAAAGCCGCACTATTTTGCAGATGCAACGAATATTGATGCACGTAAGATCACTGAAGATACGCATCTTGCACACGATTTTTACCTCCGTCCGATTCCTTTGGAAGAGATTAACATTGAGGGGGTCGAATACGATTTTGATTCAGACAAGCTTCGACCGGAGTCGATGGTGATCCTGGATCAATTGTACGATTTTTTGATTCTGAACAATAATTTAATAGTGGAGATCAATTCACATACTGACAGAGTTGGTCCAGACATTTACAACCTGGACCTTTCCCAGCGTCGCGCAAAATCATGTGTAGATTACCTGATCTCCAAAGGTATTTCTATGAACAGATTGATTCCAGCGGGATATGGTGAAACGCAGCCGGCAATATCCGTGGATGCAACTAAAAAACCTATTCTTGATAAATCAGGAGAAGCAATTAAACTTACTGAATCATACATACTTGAACAGACGAAAGTGAATCAGGTGAAATACGATCAACGCAATCGAAGAACAACCTTTAAAGTAATCGGAGAAGCGTTTGTGAATCGTTAGTAACAGAGGGCTGTAAGTAATCCGCTGCGGCGGACATTTATTCATGTATTTATGAATTCAGTTATGTACACGACATAAAACACAAAATCCTGATTCCGCATGCGCGGGATCAGGATTTATATCCTTTAAAAGAAGTGTCTTCTTAAGCTTTACGAACCTTTACAGCGTTCCAGCCTTTTTGACCTTTCGCTTTTTCAAACGTTACTTTATCGTTCTCGTTAATCACACCGCTAATTTCCGACATGTGTACGAACAAACTTTCTTGTGTATCCAAATCTTTAATGAAACCGTATCCTTTTGATGAATTGAAGTGAATCAATTTACCATTGCTACGCACGTCAATTTCCTCTTCCGAACGTTTTGGAACTCCAATTTCGATGGAATCCGCATCCACTTCAACGCGCTGAGATAAATCTGCAGGTGCGTCAATAATGTTACCGTTCTCATCAAGGTAAGCCATCATACTATCCAAAGATCCACCTTTAGAGTTGGCTTTACGCTCTTGTCTCTTCAGCTCTTTGTCTTGTTTTTTCTTCTTTTTGTTTTTTTCTTTTTCCTTCTTTCCGAATGTCTCCATGTATAATCTTTCGTTAATCTTTCCTTTACAAACTCAGTAAAGGAACCCTGGTCACGCAGCTTCCGGTCATCGAGCGGAGTCGAGATGCCGAAGTAACGGAGTGCAAAGATACGTACAAAAGTCGGGTTGTTAAAAACTTTATTTTTTGTTATTACGTTAAAAAAACATTTTGAAAGTTATTGGTTATGTTATCGTTAGACCAATGACGAGCATTTGAGATGTCGATTATACAGAAACAAAAAGTCTGGACTACGAGTAGAAGTGAACTTTAGCTGGCAGTAGTAACCAAGTTTCAGTTCCCATTTGAGATTGATCACTTTTATATATTCCACAGCAACTTTAGCACAGGTATTTGGATGAATTTGAGTTCGATAAGCCGTATACAAGGGTTATTGTTTGACAAAAAGTTGGGTCAGGATTCTATCTTTCGTTTGAAGTCGGATGAAATACACTCCCTTAGGTAAATCTCTGATGTCAATGGCACCTTGGCCACATTCAATATTCGCTTTCCAGAGTTTACCTTGGGCATCAATAATGTTGATCAAACCGCTTTCATTTGAATCGATAGATATAAAATCTGTTGCTGGATTGGGATAAACGAGAAATGCCGTTTTTGTTTCTTCTGTAATGGATAAATGACTGCCATAAATGTAGCGGTCTCTGCGAATGTTGGACCAAACGTCAACCTGATTGTCATAATTCATGTACACCGTGTTGTTAATGGTGTGATCAGTGTTGTAGTTATAATGAAGAGAGTCTCCCGAGATGAAGCCATTTTCTTCAGCTGAATAATACCTGGTACTTGCATCAGAGAGCTTTCCGAAAGTGGTATACATATATGTGATTTTTGACCCGGGATTCCAATAAAATCCTGACCATGTTTCATACGTTTCTTCAAGTGACTGGTTATTCTGATTGAATGTAACGGTTGTTCTGCCTTCAATGTTCCACTGTGAATTGTCCCAAACATAGTAGACATATTGAGATTGATTCGCTGCATAAGTGTACACACTTTTGGAAATAGGTAACCATTGGCCAAGATCATTGTCCCACCATTCGTATTGTTTTGTGTGTACATTTCCTACGCTTGTCGTGTACGTGTAGATTGTTCTATGTGCGTCTTGCCAATAGGTAGGGAAATAATACTGACTTGTTTCCGATGTCAATTGACCGAAAGAATTGTATTCAAAAAGCGTTCTTCTTGTGGTATCCGGAAAAGTTTCTATTCCCTGAGCATAATAGCGAGCTGTTATCTGATTTCCGGAAGGCGAATAATACGCCGTAATTCGTTCATCATCAATCCACGTGTCAGTGCTGCCGTAGTAGTATTTCGAAATACTAGTGGTCTCCAGATCATTATTATCGTAAAAATAATCTGTTCCACTCCATAGAGACCAATTGGTTCCTGTCCAGTCATCATGCAGGATAGCAGATGGTTGTTGTGCGAATGCATTACAAGAAAGAAACGAAAAAAGGTAAATTAAGGTTTTCATTGTTTTCGGTTTTTATGAAAGCAATGAACGTAATGTTGTTGACTTTGGTTGGTTTTGTATCTATACAACAGAATTACGGATTCACCCCTTCAATCTCCAAACTAAAATCTCATCCACAGAATTGATCTTAAAATCAAGATACGCTCCATTCGTCTTGGTTACTTTTCCATTTTTCAAAGAGGTTGCCGTTCGTACACGATAATCCGGAAAATGGAGGTCGAGGCGAATCTTGCTAGACGTAAGCTTATCATTCGGAATAAAGATGGCGTAATGTTCGCCCATTTTTCCTTCTGTAAAGATCCATTTTCCGTTGGTAGCTTTTTGTTCGTAAGGTGCAACAGGTTTTGAGTTGTAAATAGCTTCCGAATTCAACTTCATCCACGCGCCCATTTCTTCTAAGCGCTGATAAGCAATACTGTCCCATTCACCATTTGCATCAGGTGCAACATTCAAAAGAAAATTACCGCCACGAGAAACGATCAAACATAGATTTGTCAACAAGGTTTTGGTGCTTTTGTAATTGTCGTTCGGAACATAGCTCCAACTGTCGCCCATCGTCATACAGCTTTCCCACGGATAGGGAAGTGGCTCGTTCGGAATTTTCTGTTCTGGTGTCAAATAGTTCTGGTTCGGACCTTCAACCGCTCTGTCGACAACAATTAATCCGGGTTGTAATTTTCTTGCTTTCTCCACCAACGTATCCATTCCGATATCCTGATGCATCGGTTTGTAACCCCATTTAGGTGAGGTTTCTGTAAAGGGTTGCACCCAGCCACCGTCTAACCAAAGCAAATCAACTTTCCCGTAGTTGGTCATTAATTCCAGGATTTGGTTTTGGGTAAATTCTACATACGATTTCCATTTCTCGGGTTTCTTCGTTAGATCATAATTCGGATTTCTGTCGTATGGTGGAAATGTTGGATCCCAATAGTCTGGATGATGCCAGTCGGGTTTGGAAAAGTAGGCTCCAGTCCAAATTCCTTCGTTTCTGAAAGCTTTAAATACTTCCAAGGTGATATTTGACCTTGGGTTTTTAGAGAAAGGGCAATTGTCGTTACCAACCGTGTATTGTGTTTGATTGGAACTAAACATACAGAAACCGTCGTGATGTTTTGTAGTGAAAACCACATATTTCATTCCGGCATTTTTCGCTGCAGAAGCCCATTTTTCAGGATTGAATTGCGTTGGATTGAATGTCGTTTGTAAGTTTTCATACGCTTTCACGTATTCATAATAGTTGTTGGCATGCGGACCTCTTCGGGTGCACCAATCTTCATCTTCCGGACAAATACTCCAACTTTCTACAACTCCCCACTGCGAATAAGGCCCCCAATGCATAAGTAGTCCGAATTTGTAATCCTGCCATTCGTCAAGCTTTTGCTGAACAAGGGAATCTTTTACAGGAAAGTATTTTTGTTCATGCTCTTGAGCAAGGGAGAGGAAAGAGAAAAGACAAAAGAGGAAAGTAGTGAGATGTTTCATGTTTCAAATCTAATGAAACCCACCTTGTCCACGATACAATTCAAGGGACGAATTCAGGACAATTTTAATAACCGTGATTTCCTGATCCAAAACATGAGCTGGAATCTTGAAGAAAACTGTTCCCGGAACATAATTCCACGAAATCTTTCCGACAATCTTGTTGTTAACAGGTTTCTCCGCTCCTAAAACTTCTGCCGAAACAATCTTATTCATCAAACCTTTCAACATGAGATCTACAGTTACTCCTTCAACACTTCCATTTGGTCGAACATTATTTACAAACAAGTAAAGTGTTTTCTTGTCAGCACTCAAGGTTGAATTTCCATGATAATGCCCATATGGCAAACCAGCTCTTGTTCCATAAATGGCTTCAGCATGTTTGTTTGTCCAACGACCAACGTCTTTTAACAACTTCACTTGTTCTTCTGGAATGGTTCCATCCGCTTTTGGACCAATATCTAGTAATAGATTTCCGCCCATGTTCAAACATTCGGTAAAGATTTGGAGCACTTCGTTCGTGGTTTTGTAGTTCGTGTCCCTGGGCTGATAACCCCAGCTGTCGTTACTCGTCAAACACAATTCCCAACTCGATTTCTCAGGATGGGTGATAGGCATATTTTGCTCAGGAGTCGAATAATCACCATAAGAATGTAATCTGCCGTTCAGAATGGCTTTTGGGTTTGAAGTATGAATGATGGAATCAATTTTATCCGCTCCCCATTCGGCTTCAGTATGTTCCCAATCGCCGTCGAACCAATATAAGTCTGGTTTAAAAGTGGTATTGATTTCTGCAATCTGTGCATGCATGAATTTTAGAAACGAAGTCCATTGCTGCGGATTTTCTGAAAGCTCATATCGATTGAATTCTTTCAGGAATTTCGGGTAAGACGTGTGCGACCAGTCGAGTAGGGAATAGTACGTTCCGAACTTCAGGTTTTCCTTCCGAATTGCAAGAGAAAGAGGTGTGATTACATCCCTGGCTGCCGGAGTTTGGTAAACGGTACTCAACGGTTTTTTCGCATTCCAAAGCGCACTTTTTCCTGTCGGATAGTTTGTATTTGGAAATGCTTTCAACCATTCTGCTTTTGTAGGATAGGGTGTCAACTGTTTAGTATCCCAAAGTGCCAGTCCATCGTGATGTTGAGTTGTAATCACGGCATATTTTGCTCCACTTTCTTTAATCAACTGGGCCCATTCGGTCGGATTGAATTTGGAAGCGGTAAATCCTTTCATTTGGCGCATGTATTGGTCGTAGGGAACCGTTCCGTTATGAAACGACCAACTTTCACCAACACCATCAACCGCATACATTCCCCAATGAATAAAGATTCCCAGTTTCGCATCGTTGAACCACTGCATGCGGGTGGAATCGGTTTGGGAGAAAGCGGTAGATGAAAAGAGCAGAAGAAAAAGGAGCGATTGGATTTTCATTCGAAAAAAATTGAGGAGTGAAGGTAATGGAAATGTTTCAGGTTTTTGTAACCCATTTGTTGTCGTTTTTCCTTTCAGATTTGAAGAATTTTACGAAATTCACCTGAATTATTTGATTACATGATACCTTCTCCGAAAAATCTCCCACCTGGTTTTACTTCAATTAGTACAGGTTATAAGTTAAAAGCAGCATTGGCTATACTATCAATCCTACTTTTTTTTGCCTTATTTTTTGCCCTGGTAACGGCTTCTTTTTATTTGTTTTATTGGGCACTAATGTATCCAATGGTGTACGTTAATAAATTGACAATTTTATTGAAATTGGGTGCAATTGCCGGAGCTGGTATGCTCGTAGCATTTGTCTTGAAGTTCGTTTTGAAATTGAGAAATCATACACCCGAAAATAGAGTTGAAATAAGTAAGACAGACGAACCCGAACTATGGAAATTAATTCTTGCTATTTGTGAAGAGACAGGTGCTCCTAAACCAAAGGCAATTTATCTGGACCCAGATGTAAATGCATATGTTCGTTACACCAATAATTTATTGAGTTTGATTGTTCCGGTTGGCAAGGAATTGACGATAGGAATGCCATTGTTTTATGGGTTGAATCAATCGGAATTTAAAGCAGTAATGAGTCATGAGTTTGGACATTTTGCTCAGCGCAGTATGCGAATTGGAAGTTATATTGGAACATCGAATACAATAATTCATGGGATGATTTTCTCTCACGATTCGTGGGATCGATTAATGATTCAATGGAGACAATCAGATATCCGTATTGCAGTTTTCGGATGGATACTGAGTGGTTTGGTATACATCTTAAAATTTATCCTTCGTTCATTTTATTATTTACTTAACGTGCTTCAAGGCTCACTTTCACGTGAAATGGAGTTTAACGCTGATAAGTTTGCCGTTTCTACTTCCGGAAGTATTCCAATTATCTCAGGTCTTTGGAGACTTGAACCGCTAAGTGAAACCTGGAATAAATGGCTCCATACTGCTTATCATGCGAAGTCGAAAGAGATATATACTACCAATTTGTTTTCTTATCTGGAAAGAGATTGTGTGTTGAATCAATCTGCTTTGGAAGAAGATGAGACTGCATTGCCTGATGACCAAAGAGGTGGTAAACTTTACTTTCAAACGTCCGAAATTTTCAAAGGGCATATGTATGATAGTCATCCGCCAAATGACCAACGTGAGAGTAGCGCAAAATCACCCTTTATTGAAGCTGAAATATCAAAATTATCTCCATCAGCATTTTTAATTCAATCTGAAAAGTGGCAGCAGCGTCTAACGCGCCTTGTGTACGATCAATATTGGTCGGTTAGACTTGGAAAAGAGATTAACGAAGCCGGTTTTCAACAGTTTATCGCTGAAGAGGAGGAGGTTAATGGTGTCTTAAAGAGTTATCAGAACAATTTTGCGGATAGGTACTTGTTTATCCCAGAATCAGATGACTTGATAAAAAGAGCTAAGGACGAATTTGATAGTCCTGAAACACTATTCAAGAGGTTGAGATTGGATTTAAGTCCTCTAATGAATCAGGTAAAGAAAATTGATGAGCAATTGCAACACGCTCAACATATTTATCACGGAACTGCAAAAGTGAACAGATTAGAAGTTGGTGATAGAACATTTAATAAAAAGAACATTGGAGAGGCGTATAAAGCACTGGTAGAAGAAAAAGAGAAACATTTCGAAAAAGAGTTTGGACCCTGGGATAGATCGCTTTGTAATGCCCTTGCTGTTAGCGCTATCCGTAATGGTCAGCTTGACGAATTGATAGATCGATTTAATCAGCATAAATGTATTGTCACTGCGCTCAGAACTTCTGTTGGGCTAAAGCAATTTTGCATCAATCAATTTGAGGAACTTAGACGAATACAGGAAATAGATATCACCGATATTACAAGATTTCAGAGAAATGTTAATGCTCAGATTCCTGAATTCAACAAAGCTCTTGACGAATTATCGAAAAATAAATTCTGTGTGTTGCCAACAATTGAAAGTTCTGAGGAGATGATAAAATTGATTGTAAAGAAGCAGCAATTGACCTTGCTGTCAACCAAACCTTTTGAAGATGGTTCGTTTGACAGCTTGATGAATACTATAGAAGAGGCTCTTGTGCAATTGAACAGGATTGAACAGCGCAGTTTAGCTTCTATTTTGAAGTTTGAGAATAAGATATAAGTTACATGTGTTAGTGACTCGTCCTGTGTCAAGTCATGTTATTCCCAGCTTCGCATCGTTGAACCACTGCAAACGAGTGGAATCGGTTTAGGAGAAAGCGGCAGGAGAATTGAAGAGGAAGAAAACGAAGATTTTTTTCATGACCTTATTTATCCGGCTTTAATTTTGAATGGGAATTTAAAAATTGAGCCAACCGCTTTGCTATCACAAGTGGCTGGATTCCATTTCGGGAAATATGCTACCAATCGAATGGCTTCATCACCGCATTCAGGACATTTGTCAATACCCTGAACAATTTTTACATGTGAAACGATTCCTTCGGGGTTGATGTAAAAAGTTAGTAAAATTGTTCCATCAATTCCTGCCTCTAGTGCAATTTCAGGATATCTAAAGTTGCGGACTATGAATTGCCTCAATGCTTCCTGACCTCCTTGAAAACTTGGTTCAACATAAGTGGTAAGGCAATTTTCGGAACTCACAATTTCTACAGAATCAATTGGTGTTTGATCTGTTTTTTCTTGAATGAGTAACTTCTCATTTTTTAAGTTTCGAAGTCCTAGCATCAGGGTTTTTCCCTCCTCTCGATCTTTAATGAAATAATGATACCCCGAAGAATAAATGTGGTCCTTATCTAAAGTTTCTATTGTGAAGTACTTCAATTTACAATCCATGAAATGGATCATGCCCTCGTTGTCACTAAGTCCAGAAAACAGTATGTTATCACTATTGTCCGTTATTCTTACGGATACCCCTTCAATTCCTTCTAAAGTGTGGAGGTCATATATTTTAATATCAACATTATAGGGCTTCCCTGCAAAACCAAGGAAGCATAATGTTAGAAATGTAAAAAAAGTTAGCTGTTTAATCATTAAATCGAATTATCCGGGTGTAAATTTAATCGGGAGATTATAAAATATTCCCACTTTTTCTCCTTTACATTCCGATGGAATCCATTTTGGCATTTTAGTGATTACAAGCACGGCCTCGTAATCGCAATCCGGACAATTTGAAATTCCCCTTGTAACCTTAATGTTTGAAATAACTCCTTTTGGATCAACATAAAACTGAAGATAACATCTTCCACCGATTCCATGATCCAATGCGCGTTCCGGATATTTGATGTTTTCTTGGAGAAACTTAGCCAATGCGGTTTGTCCCCCGGGAAAACTTGCTTCAACCAATTCATCGTTACAGTCTTTCGTCTTTTTTAATTCAGCACTGTCTATCGGGGTGGCAACCGTCAATTTTGCTGTCATTTCTCTAAACACAGCGTAATTGGTAAGTCGAATTGTTATTGGAATTTGGGCTTCGGCTTTTTGGTCATAGTAGTATTCATATTCTGAATAATCGTCATTATTGGTTTTCTGGGCGTTGATCCAAACTATCTTTGCTTTACATTCATCATATTGTGCCCTTCCGTTTTCATCTGTGTAGGTAGTGAAAAGAAGTAAATTCTTGCTTGTCTTGAATTGAATTCGAACTCCTGGAATTGGAACTTTAGTTGCTTCATCCAAAACAGAAACTTCGATTTTATACGAATTTCCTCCAAAGCCCACGAAAGTAAGTGATAAAAAGGTGATAAAAGCTAGATACTTCATATTTATGATTTCCGCGAAAATACAAAAACTGTCAATTAGAATTTCTTTATCGATCACTGACTGAGTCTCGCACTTGCGGGAAAGCGCCCGCCAAAACCGCCAAATCCACTAACTTATTCGAATACGCCCATTCGTTATCGTACCAGGCAACCACCTTTACGAAATGATCGTTCAATGCAATTCCTGCGTTAGCGTCGAAAATGGCTGTTCTTGGATCGTGAAGAAAATCCTGTGAAACTCCTTGCTCTTCCGTATATCCCAAAATTCCTTTCATTTCACCTTCAGATGCTTTTTTCATCGCTCGTTTGATGTCTTCATATGTAAATGACTTTTCTAAACGAACGGTTAAGTCGATTACAGAAACATCCGGAACCGGAACCCTGAAACTCATTCCAGTTAATTTTCCTTTCAATTCAGGAATCACTAATCCAACTGCTTTTGCGGCACCTGTAGACGATGGAATAATGTTCTGACTCGCTCCACGTCCGCCACGCCAGTCTTTGTTGCTTGGACCATCAACGGATTTTTGTGTCGCTGTGACGGCATGAACGGTGCTCATCAATCCTTCAATAATTCCGAATTCATCGTTCAATACTTTTGCAATCGGAGCTAAACAATTTGTTGTACACGATGCGTTGGAAATAATGTGCTGATCGGCTTTCAAGAGATGATGATTTACTCCCATCACAAAAGTTGGCGTATCGTCTTTTGCGGGTGCCGACATCACTACTTTGCGCGCTCCGGCATCAATGTGGGCTTGAGCATCCGCTTGCGTCAAGAACAAACCTGTACATTCGATTACTACATCCACTCCTGTCCAATCCAATTCATGTGGATCTCTTTTCGATTGCACCTTAATGTGTTTTCCATCTACGATCAATCCGTTCGCATCAAACGAAACATCACCAGGATATCTTCCATGTGAAGAATCATGCGAAAGTAAATACGCCATGTAGTCTGTTTCCAGCAAATCATTAATGGCTACAATTTCTATTTCTGGGTTAGCCAAAGCTACCCTCATTGCAAGTCGACCAATTCGACCAAATCCGTTTATTCCTAGTTTCATAAATAAGACTTGAGATGAAAGACTAGAGACTGTAGACTCAATTCTCGCTTTGATTGAGTTATCATCTCTTCTGTCATTCGTTTGTGTTAGATAATATTTTTGTTTTGAAACCAAAAATCATTCGTTGAAGGTTTTGACAATTTTCAACTAACGTTTCTGTTTCTATATTGAACAATCGATTTAATAAAATCAATTGAGTTTCCACTTCATGAAGTGAGCCAATCGACATTGACAGGAAATGACCAAAATCCTTCTCTGAATTTCGTCCGGACCCTTCTGCTATATTTGATGGAATAGATACGGCTGCTCTAGTAATTTGTGACTTTAGCCCGAAACGCTCATCATTAGGGATATTAGCAATTACCAAATAAATTTCGGCAACCAAATCCATTGATATTTTCCAAATTTCTAAACGTCTAAAATTATGTGTCATATTACTAATAAGTCTTTAGTCTATTGTCTTCCGTCTCAAGTCTATTTTAAAGCATCTTCGAAGCCTGTACCCATTTCAATTCTGACCAAGTCACTTTATCGCCTAGTTTCTCTTTCAAAGGTGTCAACGACATTTCTTCATAACCTTCAAAGTATTCTTCAATTTCCGAGATTCTTTTGGAATCCATTAAAGCCGTAATTTCTACCAATTCTTGTTTTATCAGTTGAACGAAATGCCCTTCAATCGTGGTTTTTGAAAGCTGACGTTCCGACGCAATTTCTTCAACTGTTTTACCATCCTGCCACATGTCAAACGTGACCTCGTGCGTTGTTTTCTTTTTTTCTTTCGAATCTTTCGTGCCTTTTTTAAGGTCATCGAGCGGAGTCGAGATGTCTTTCTTTGGCTTCATTAGATGCTGCAATGCCGGTGGCACCCGCATTTCATCGTCATCCTCTTCTTCGATCAATAAATTGCGATCGTTGCGCAAATCCTGATTGATTTTTGCGTTTTTCGCAATCAGGTAGTGTTGAATCTCTTTGTCGGAATAGATGCTTTTATCCCAGGGTCTTCCGTCAACGATACTTTGAAGCAACACTTTTAGTTTCTTCAATTCCTGAACCATCTTTACCACTTTTTCCAGAACCTCTTCCAGTTCTTCTGTATAGGCTTTGATCTTTTTCTTCGTGTTCAGAACAGCTAAACGTTTCAGAAGCAGGTACACCTGATTGTCGAGAACCGGGTAGAAAAACTCGTATGCCTGATGAATGCGTTGTTGAATAAAATCCAGATCCAATTGCTCATTGTTGAAGAGTTTGTTTAGTTGACTCTGGAATTTTTTTGCTGCTTCGTTCTTTTCTTCGGCTACTTTAAACTCAATATCGACCCACGATTTATCTTTCCCTTTCTCCGTTTTGTCATTCAGCATTTTCATCGAAAGGTGCAAGTTTGTCCAAAGGATCAGATAATCATACCAGTCAAAAGCCTCAACTAATCGCTGATGCATGTAGTATCGCGAACTTTGACTCAGCCAGTTGTTCAAAACAGTATCATCAGCCTTGATCTTTTCGTAAGCACTTACTTGTTCGTCGTTTTGTAATCCGTTCAATTGCAATGGACGAAGGAATACCAATCCTTCCAACGATCGTAAACGTGAAAGTGCCACATATGCTTGACCGGGAGCAAATACATTTGAAATGTCCAGTACAGCTTTATCGAATGTCAATCCCTGACTTTTATGCACCGTAATTGCCCAAGCCAAACGAATCGGGTAGTGGGTGAATGTTCCTAATGTCGTTTCTTCAATTTCGTTCGTTTCAGGATTAACAGCGTAGCGAATATTTTGCCATTCGTATTTGTCAACGGTAATCTTTTTACGCTCTTCAGGGAATTCCACGATGATTTCTTCGTCACCAAGGCTAGAGACAATTCCCATCTTCCCATTGTAATAGTTTTTGTCGTAGCTTAAATCGTTTTTGATGAACATGATCTGTGCACCAACTTTCAACTGCAATTCTTCATCAATCGGAAAGATGTGTTCAGGGAATTCTTTGTTGATTTCCGCTTTGTAGAAGAATTTCTTTTCGTCTAGGGCTTCGAGTGCTTTGGTGTTGATGTTGTCCGCTAAGGCATTGTGTGTTGTCAATGTAATCACTCCCTGGTGTTCCAAAGCGTTGTAATCTTGTCGAACATGCGCGTTAAGAACTGCTCTGCTTTCCTCACTCAGTTTGTTGTTTCGTAATTCGTTCAGAATAGAAATGAAGGTTGGATCGTCTTGACGGAAAATCTTATCTAACTCCAAGTAAATGGGTTGATTCTCTTTCAGACTGGTTGCATTAAAGAAGAAAATACCGTTGTAATATTCTTTCAGTACATTCCATTCTTCTGGTTTTACAACGGGTGGTAGCTGTTGTAAGTCGCCAATAAAAAGCATTTGTACGCCGCCAAACGGACGATTGATCTTACGAACGTGACGCAGAGCCCAGTCAATGGCATCCAACAAATCGGCACGCAGCATACTAACTTCGTCTATCACCAACAATTCAACTGTTTGCAATAAACGTTTACGCGCGGCATTGTAATGGAAATGTTTTCGAATCGTGTTTTTGGTTTCCAACTTTGTTGCTCCAACTAAAACCGGTTCATTAATGAAATCCGGAATGAATCCTCCGAATGGTAATCCAAAGAAGGAGTGAATGGTTACTCCACCTGCGTTCAACGCTGCAATTCCTGTGGGTGCAACAATAGCGGTTTGTTTATGGGTGTGTTCTACAATTTTTCGAAGTAAAGTAGTTTTTCCTGTTCCTGCTTTTCCTGTAAGAAAAATGTGTTGTGATGTTTGATTGATAAATCTTTCCGCAAACTCCGCTATCGTGTATTCTGTCTCTGCTAATTCTTTCATGCTTATTTAAAGATAACACTTAGAATTCTAAATGCCAAAATTCTAGATTTTAAAAACGTCAATACTCAATTCTAACTTTAGAACCTTTGTTTTAACATTTAACATTTTGGAATTTAGAATTAGAAATAAGCTATATATCCCACATGCACTTTTGAATCTCTTAATAGAATAGGGTTGTCAAACTGCTTACCAAGTGCGACAGAAATGGAGAAGATTCCCAGATTGGTTCCAAAGGAAATTCCTGTTCCAAATCCGTAGGGATGATCGTTTACGTAAGCACTTGTATTCCGTTCGTACCAGCTTTGATCAAAGAATACGAAAATATTACTGTTTTTATCAAGCAGCATTCTGAACTCTGCTGTTGCAGTTGCGCGTGTGGTGGCTAACAATTCTTCTTCCAGAAATCCGCGTTGCAATAGATTCCCCCCAAACCGCAATAGTTCATTTTGCTGAATGGCACTTGTATAGAAGGTTTCGGCATTTCCTGAGGTTTTGAAAACGAAGCGTTTGCCCAGTGGAATGTACAATTCCCCCTTCGCTCCAAAATTATAGATGAGGTGTTGGGAAGTAATGGAATCCCTTGTTAGTGTTCTGTTTCCTACCGAAGCTGTCGTAATCCACGTAACTCCTTTTCTTGGATTGGGAAGATAATCGACTTGAATGTGTTGAATGGAAAGTCCGTATTGGTTGCTAACCGAAGAGCCATAATTGGCTAAATTCGAACTTGTAGAGCTAAGCAGATTCGAGGAATACCGCTGATAAAAAGCTTTGAGTTGGTTTCCTTGTGATAAGAAATAATTCACCCCAAGCGTACTTTTCAATTCAAGGAATGTGGAATCTCGCTTAAACAAATTAAATCCACCGTCAATTCCAAATGGTGTGTTGAAAAGGAAGGGGAAGTTAAGTGCCAGTTTTAGTTGTGGACTTCCAGCCTGAATACTTCGCCAGTTGAGTTCAAGTAGTTCGCCTCGTTTAAGTGTGTTTAGAAGCTTTAGTCGAACATCACCCGTAAATTGTGTGGTGAATTTTACCGGATCTTGCTGCAAACCAACAGTTCCACTGAACGACGAAACCGGTTTTGATTCGAGATAAAGATAAAGAACCGCTCCTTCGGTTGTAAAAAGCAATTCATGAGGTTTGGTTTCTTTGAGATAAGTAAGTTGTAAAATACGATTTGGGAATTGATCCAATTCTTCCTGATTAAACGGATCTCCTTTCTGAATATGAAAGTAAGCCGAAATGAATCGTTCAGAGAAATTGGATTTTTGTGAAACGATTTCCACACCTTTCCATCGCACCATTGGACCACTTTCTACATTCAGAATAGCTGAAAGTGTATTGTCTTTTACGAAAAGTGAATCGAATTTGAGCTTGGCAAATGGATAACCTTTGTTTTCAAAAGAAACAATAATGGAATTGAGATACGCGCCAACAGCTTCCGGAGTGGTGCCTATTTCAGCGTTTCTGTTGCGATTTGCATTAATTCCAATTCGTCGTAAAGCCAGAACACTGCTGTCGCTAAAAAAAAGTTTGATGTTCTTGAATCTCGGTCCGACCGAACCGTAAACATCCCTCGTCAAGCTATCGACAGTAACTGTACTATCAATAGAAAAACCGATATAACCTTTTTTGAAAGCCTGTGAACGAATGTTGTTTAGCTCAGTTGTGAGTTCCGAAGAAGAAAAAAATGAAATTTTAGTTCTTTTTGTGATTGCTTTAAGGTCTACGATGTTTAGGTTCGCGGTTTGCTGGCTAAACGCTGATTTAGCGAATAAAACAAACATGCAAACTACGAAGTAAAAGTAGCGATTCATCACTATTTAACAGTCTTTCAACAATTTCAATAACCCAATGTGGATAATAAATGTTTTCTATTAACGTTAAAAGTAATAGATTTGTATCACGAACAGCAACTAGTTGAACTATAAAAAACTATTGAAGATGAAAAGATTTTTTGCATTTGCTGCCTTGATTGCAGCGTTGACCGCAGTAGCTTCTTGTGGTTCTTCTAAAGGAGGACATTGTGATGCTTACACTAGCGCAAACCAGACTCAGAACGCTGATTTAGCTTCTAAGTAAGACCAAAAAACTGATTCTAAGTTTTAAAGCTTAGATGAAGAAAACTAAAGTCTCTCCCACAAGAGGCTTTTTTTGTGTGTCTATCTTCGATAATTTCTATTGTAGGGGCGTTTAGCGAGACATTCGGCGAATAGGTCGAATTTCTTTGAAGTGTGGATCGCTTGGAACCCCTGAAAAAATTGAAAAATTCGTAATTTTACGTATTCATGAATTCATGATTTTATGAATTCACGAAATCACCGAAAAATTACAGTTTATAATCGCGTTCCACAAATGCTTTAAAATCTTCCAGATATTTCAAGCTTTGCTTTTTGAATGCTCCCGGAAAAAGAAATCCAATTACTTTCATTCCACCCTTGAACTGGAAATATTGCTCACTGACGTAACGAGTCGTTTTCTCATCAATTGCTTCAAACGCATTTCCAACCTCATTGTAAACACCCTTAGCTACATAATTTCCGTTGAAACATCTTGGAAGATCACGTTCAGTTATGGTCTCAATCATTTCGATGGTACGTTTCCCCATTTGATGCGTTAGTTTTGATTTCGCTCCAACCTGACCAGGTTCACCTGATATATGTTCGAAACTAACCAGACTAGGCATCCATTCTTTCATCATTTCCATATTATCAAAACGCTTAATGACTTCGTCAATGGGTGCATTGATTGTTGTTTGTACGGAATATCTCATAGCTAATTATGAATTTCAACTGACAAATTACGAATAAATGAGAAGTAGGAGTTGTCCTTTCGAAGACAATTCCAATTGTAATTTGTAATTCGTCATTGGTAATTTTTGAGAAGTCCTATTTTCTCAAAACGAAATTCTGTCCAAGATACACCTTTCTTACAATCTCGTCGTTCGCCAAATCTTCTGCTGAACCAGCTCTGATGATGCTTCCTTCAAACAGAATATAAGCTCGGTCCGTAATGGAAAGTGTTTCCTGAACGTTGTGGTCTGTAATCAAGATCCCAATGTTCTTTTTGCGTAAGTCAGAAACAATACTTTGAATGTCTTCTACGGCAATTGGATCTACTCCTGCAAAGGGTTCATCCAACAACACAAACTTTGGATTCGTAGCCAATGCCCGTGCGATTTCTGTTCTGCGTTTTTCACCACCAGATAATCGGTTTCCGAGATTCTTTCGAACCTTGGTCAACGAAAATTCTTCCAGCAGTTGTTCCAGTTTCTCTTTGCGCTGCGGTTTTGTTAAATCTGTCATTTCCAAAATGGCCAGGATATTATCTTCAACGGTCAATTTTCGGAAAACGGAAACTTCTTGTGGCAAATAGCCAATTCCAAGTTGTGATCTTCGATACATTGGATATTGTGTGATTTCCGTATCGTCAAGAAATACTTTTCCTTCGTCTGGTTTCACCAAACCAACCATCATGTAGAATGAAGTTGTTTTTCCCGCACCATTTGGTCCAAGCAAACCAACAATTTCTCCTTGACTCACTTCCACACTAACGCCTTTTACAACGTTCCTACCTTTATAGGTCTTTTTGATATCTTCTGTATAGAGTTTCACTGTGGTGAAGTTAAGCATTATTCGTTTTATAGAGTACTGTCGGGGCGAAATGCATTTCGCCCATACTTTATGAGAATTAAAATGAAAATGACTAGTCATCAGCAACGATTGGGAATACTTACCGTTTACTACTTAAACTCAGTTTATCATGATAAAAACTTACCTAAGCCTGTTATTATTTGCTTTGATTTCGATGAATTCCGGAGCACAGATTACCAATTCAGTTTACCTTGATTACAGTTCATTGTGGCATTATCATGGCGGTGGCTGGAATGGCATTTATGGTTACGAAACCTTCACCACAACTTACATGGATGGTGATACGAATATAAACGGACAGGATTATTACAAACAATTCAGATACGTACGTACCATTACGTTTTCAACTCCGCAATATGAAACATATCAGCTTTACGGACCAGGTCTTGTTCGTGAAGATAATGACCACAATTTCGTATACTATTACAATGGTTCTGAATCGATCAATTTGATGAATGATTCCATGGCTGGAGCTAATATTGGAGATCCATTTCCTGCTTTAGGAGCTAACTGCAATGTAGAGAATATTGTTTATCTGACAATTGGTGGTCAAACGGTAAAGCATCTTTACGGAGCGGTTAATAATATGACAGCTGCTGGAATTGCTGAAGGAATAGGTTATGTTGGTCCAACATGCGCAGTTGGTGTTGAAGGAAACGAAAGTATGGTGTGTTATTACCGTTTGGGAGATTCTGTATGTTTCCAAAGTGGTTTTGATCCATCAGATTTTCCTGAGCCACAATATATGAGTCTTGGAACTGACGAATTGAGTAATTCGGAAATGAACGTCTATCCAAATCCGGCAGGTGAACAGTTGGTTATTGATGCAACGAGCAATATTAAATGGTTGTGTTATGATTCAGCTGGAAAATTAATGTCATACGGTCTTGCTGATAAGCAAACAATTGTTGATGTATCTAAATTCACGGCGGGAATTTATTTCCTGCACATGTTGAATGAGGAAGGAATTAATTCAGTTCAAAAGATTGCAATAAACGGTAGGGGCGAATAATCATTCGCCCCTACCGTTTATTGTTTCTTTTTCAATTCACTAAGCAGATCCAAGCCTTCCTTGATCCAATGATTGTGATTGCGTCGTTCTGCTCTTGTCATTTTTGACGATTCAGTATTCACTTCCTCTAGTAAGGAAATTGCTTCATTTTGTCTATTGTTTCTTACCAAAAAAGAAGCGTAACTGAACTTCCCTTCGAAATCGGAATACCTGCTTTGAAAAACGGCCAGTTCTTGTTCAGCGGCATCTATCTTTCCTGTTTGTTCCAAAGCGTAGGCATATAAAATGCGTTCACGAGACTTGTGGAAAATCTTCTGATTGGAAAGTTGTGGTGCAATCTCGCAAATTTTGGGGTAATTCTGCTTTGTTGAATAAACACCAATCAAATGCATATTTAGCTGTGGGTCGTTCACAAAAATTCCTTGCTTTCCTTCCTCCAAAAGTTGAATGGCATCGTCGGTTCTTCCACCATCAGCGTAGGCTTTTGCAAGTGTCAATCTGTTTTCAAAACTTGTAGAGAACTCAAAGGCTTGTTCCAAATCCTTTATTCTTCCTGTCGGACGAACAACGGTGTCAATAGCACTGGTAACTGTTCCAACGTCACGTTTTGTTATGACTTCGGTAAATAAATAAATCAAACAGCCAATTGCCGGTAAGAATACGATCAGCCAAATCCATTGCTGTGTATTTCCTTTTCGTACACAATGAAAAACGCAGATAGCTTGTAGAATTAATACCAGATAGTAATATTGATAGAAATAACCTAAGAGGTGCATTTGAGATTGATTTGATTAAAAATTAAGTGACCACCGGGCTCTGATTCCAATGGGCGAAATTCCTTCGTATAAATGTGTTAGTCGCCAAACAACGTCAATACGACCAACTTTGAAAATGTTTTCAATACCAACGGAAGCTTCAAGATAAGGTGTGTAACCAAATCGGCGAACGAAATCCGGAATCAACATGGCACTTGTGTGACGTTCAGATAAACTTCCGTATGCCATTCGACCTGTTGTTACTAATCGCCACTTTAATTTTTTTACTAGTGGAATTCGATCGAAGAACAATCCTTGCCAATGCTGCTCAACGAATGCTCCCACATATTTATCGGAAATAAACTCGAAGTAAGCCATTCTGTTGAATGAGTTGGTGTACAACCAGTAACTCTGACTTCCTTCATGTACTTTCAAAAACGGATAAGCAGCAATTCCATTGATGTATCCTGCAGAAACACCATAACGCAAACGACCAAGAACACCAATGTTTCTGTAATGTTCCATACTGAACTCGATCTTCTGGTAATCGTAATCGCTGCCAAATACACCTTTTACACCAAAAATTCCCTGTACACTGAACACAGGATGAGGTGAAGGTAAAGCTGTTCGGTCGAAAGCTCCTGAAAGGAACTCTTCATCTTTACAGTAACGTAAACGCACAGTAGCTTCAGCAGTTTGGATACGTTTGATGTTTTCAATTGCGCCTTCATTGTTGTAGCGCTCATAACTCGCCAATCCAAGAGCAGTATATTCTTTCCACTCCAAACCTGTGTAAAGAATGAAATCTTTTTTCAAGTCCCGCTCTAGTGTAATTCCACCTTTCCCAACCATGGTTAACTTATCCAACGGACCAGTTCTGAAAATGGAACCAAAAGTACTCCCTATCGAAGCGGCAGTTGGTGAAAGCCCAAGTTGCTCGATATCGTAAACGTAATACCCGTTGAGCAAGGTTCGTTTCTTGGGCGATAAGTTCAAACGCAGCGTAGCGGCATATTTGAATCGTTCATCTCCAAATCCGTAGTACAATCTACCTCCGAGTTCCAGCTTTCTTGAAAAATCGTTGGATGTTCGAATTGCAAAACCGGTTCTGAAACTTTCCACTGGGTTAAATGCAACAAGTGCATGTACAGATCCTACTTCAATTTTTCCAAACGGATAATAACCGCTCGAAACCATGTAAGTGAAGTTCTTCAGAAATTTAAAGAACGGGTCTTTGTTCAGCGAGTCAACCATTTGGTCGATTCCGTTTTCCTGTTTGCTTAAAGGTTTATGTCTGTGCTGTGCCCAATAAGCATCATCCCTTGTTTTAGCGCCTTCCTCAAAACTAACCGTATTGTCAGATTTAAAGAAATCATCCTTGTATTTCTGGTTGATCTGGAAGTCTTTCCGAGAGCTGTATTTCCGACCATAAAAGCCATAAATATCCGTTCCCTTGGTGATCTTCAGGTCGATGATCATTTTCTCTTCTGTAAGCATCCAAACTTCTTTCTCTACCTGATCGAAGTGATGTTCCAGATACAGGTCCTGAACATAATTAATGTTTGCCGAGGGTGATATATTGGCTTTGATCTGTTTGATGGCGTAAGTGGTGTCGTTGATCCACATCTCGCCTTCAAAGGTCATGTCGCCAGTGCGTTTTGGTGAGAATTTGATGTGGTAACACCAATCGTTATCAACGAAAGACGAATCGATCAGTACATATTTGTAATAAGTTCTAGCAAAATTCGCTACCGGAGAGACAAAGGCTTTTTGGAACAGATTCAGGTAATTGTCATAGATATTGAAATCCAGATACATTTCACCCAAAAACTGGTTTAGCTGTACATTCTCTACTCCTGAAATGCGTGTTGCAGAAACCGTTTCTTTCTTTTTGGTCGGCTTATTCTGGTAGTAGAATTCAGAAATATTCTCGCTCAAGAGCACTGGAAGAAACGCTTTTTCATTCTCTGATGAATCGAGGTAACTCATTACCAAATCCAAACGTTTTACTAATCCTCGCTCAGTGAATTTATCACCAATATTGTTGAGGTCAATCTGAATTTTATTGTAGAGTTCGTACCCGTAAGAATCTAGCTTTTCCTTGTTGTTAATGGGTTTATTGGCAATAACGCGCTTAATGATTTTCGTCGATAATAGTTCTTCGGGAGCGGAAATTTCAACTTCATTCATTTCCTTCTCGTCAATGACCATGGTAATGTCAATCACTTGTGGTTGATCTAAATTGACATGTTTATTAATGATCTTGTATTCGGGTGCGTAAAACTGAATACTGTCTGTAGCATAATAAGTGGCAATGTAATAATTTCCAATGCTGTCAGTAACTGTACCAATTTTAGAATCCTTGAAACGAACAGTAACTCCGGGGAAAACCTCGCCTGTTTCAGCGTCCTTTACGGTACCCGAAACAATAGTTTGCTGACCATGTATAACAAGGGAAGTGCAAACCAAAATGAGGAATAGGAGAAGTTTCTGCATAATTCGTGATAAATCTACGAAAAATCAGGGTTTTATCACGTTAAAAATACCAAAGGATAACTTGCTGAATGCAAGTAAACAGTTAAGTCAAGTTATTTTTGACCTTCTCTCATCTCTTCACGGCGTCTTTTAGCCTCAACGCTTTTCGTTACCAGAATTCCAATCTCGTAAAGAATTAGAATTGGAAGAGACACAATCAGCTGTGAAATCATGTCTGGAGGAGTGATGATTGCAGCAAGAATAAGTACCACAACAATAGCATGTTTTCTATATTTCTTTAGGAAACCACTAGAAACAATTCCAATTTTTGCAAGGATATAACACAGAATTGGAAGTAAAAAGAAAAGTCCAGAATAGAATACGGTTGAAAGAACGGTACTCATGAAATCAGCAATCCCGAAGTTATTCTTGATTTGATCGGACATTCGGTACGTTCCAAAGAACTGGACACTCATTGGTGCCACAATGAAATAACCGAAAAGAATACCTAAGAAGAAAAGTACGCTGACATAGAAGACAATTCCTTTAACCATCTTTCTTTCATTTGTCTTTAGTCCTGGTTTTACAAATGACCAAAGCTGATAGAAGATGAATGGAAACGCAACTACAACTCCACCGAGTATACTCATCCAAAGAGCGTAGGAGAATTGTCCGCTCATTGTTGTGGACTGAAAGTTCACCGGAATCTTGTCCATACACATGAAGTTCATGTATTGGCAAAAGAACTTAAACGATACAAATTCCGGTTTAGCCATTGAAAGGAACACATTGTTCATGATCCATTCCTGATTCCACCAAATTGCAACAGCGAGAATTAAAATAGCAATGGCACATCTAACCAAACGCCAACGCAACTCCTCTAGATGCTGTAAAAACGACATTTGTGAACCTTCTTCGCTACTCATAATTCAATTGAGGCACAAAAGTACACAACAAAACACAAATCCAACGCTTGTTAGGGTTTAAAAACGTTCAATACGTTCAAATGTTTAAAAATGAAGTACGTTCAATTGAACTTTTAGGCTTTTGAACACTTGATCCTCTTTCGGGATGTGAAAATTAGGTGATAATCTTTGCATAATAGTTTGTTTATCTTGACTTATTCATGTATTTTTAGTCAGAAAGCAGAATACGAATCGATTCTCCATGAATTCAACGTATCTTTACTAATACACATTATACAAATTGACAGACTATATGGCGCAAACAGATCTTAAGGTTGCCCTACGTACGTTTTTTGGTTTTGACAGTTTTAAGGGACAACAGGAAGAAATTATTTCTAATGTTCTTAATAAGAAAAACACCTTCGTAATTATGCCAACTGGTGGTGGTAAATCACTTTGCTACCAACTTCCGGCACTTATTTCTGAAGGAACCGCTATTGTCGTATCTCCTTTGATTGCTTTGATGAAGAATCAGGTGGATGCGATTCGAAATGTCAGTGACCACAACTCAATCGCTCATTTTTTAAACTCGTCTTTGACGAAAACCGAAATCAATAAGGTTAAGGAGGATATTCAAACAGGTAAAACAAAACTACTTTACGTTGCACCTGAATCGTTGACGAAGGAAGAGAACATTGAATTTCTAACTTCAGTTCCCATTTCGTTCTTTGCCATTGATGAAGCACACTGTATTTCTGAATGGGGTCATGACTTCAGACCTGAATACCGTAGATTACGTGAGATCTTCGAGCGAATTTCTGATGTTCCGATTATTGCGTTAACGGCTACAGCAACACCAAAAGTTCAGCTGGATATTCAGAAAAACCTGAATATGCTCGACGCTAAGTTGTATAAGTCATCGTTCAATAGAGATAACCTGTTTTACGAGATTCGTCCGAAGCGACAAGTTGAAAAAGAAATTATAAAATACATCCGTCAGCGAGAAGGAAAATCCGGGATCATCTATTGTCTTTCACGTAAGAAAGTGGAAGAAATGGCCGAATTACTTCAGGTGAACGGAATAAATGCGTTGGCATATCACGCCGGATTAGATGCCGGAACACGCGCAAAACATCAGGACATGTTCTTGATGGAAGATGTGGACGTAATTGTTGCAACTATTGCATTTGGAATGGGAATCGATAAGCCAGATGTTCGTTTTGTGATTCATCACGATATTCCAAAGTCATTGGAGAGTTATTACCAGGAAACGGGTAGGGCAGGACGAGATGGCGGAGTTGGTGAATGTATCACCTTCTACAGTTATAAGGATATCGAGAAATTGGAGAAGTTTCTTCAGGGCAAACCTGTTGCTGAACAAGAAATTGGAAAACAGTTGCTGAGTGAAATTGTTTCTTATTCTGAAACATCTGTTTGTAGACGTAAATTTATTTTGCATTATTTCGGTGAAACTTTCGATGAGAAAGGGTGTAATGAAATGTGCGATAATTGTAAACATCCACGTGAACGATTCGAAGGTCAGGAGTTTGTTTCACAATTGCTTCAGGTGGTTGGCTTGATGCACGAACAGCAAAAGTCGAAACATGTTTGTGCTTTCCTTTCTGGTGCTGTTACGGCGGAAATTAAGAGTTATAAGCATGACTTAGATCCAATGTTTGGTTGTGGCAAAGAAAGAGATGAACATTTCTGGAATGCCGTAATTCGCCAAACGGTTGTGGGTGGTTTCCTGTATAAAGACATTGAAACTTACGGAACACTGAAGTTCACTGAAAAAGGAAAAGCTTTCTTAGCGAAACCTGAACCGTATACATTATTGAAACAACACGATTATTCGGCAAGTGATGATGATGATAGTGCTGTTTTAAGTGGAAAAGGAGGTGCTTTTGATGAAGTGCTTTATGATTTACTTGTTGATCTGAGAAAGCAAATTTCGAAACAAAACAATATTCCACCGTTCGTGATTTTCCAGGAACCAACATTGAAAGATATGTGTTTCCAATATCCGATCACAATGGATGAATTGACCAATTGTATTGGTGTTGGAACAGGAAAGGCTCAGCGATATGGAGAACCATTTTTGGAATTGATCGCAACTTACGTTACTGACAATGATATTGAGCGTCCGCAAGATTTGGTGGTGAAATCACTGATAAATAAATCCGGATTAAAGGTTCAGTTGATTCAGAACATTGACAGAAAGCTGCCTTTGGAAGATATAGGAAGGGCACAAGGGAAATCGATGGATGAGGTAATTGAGGAAATTGAAGCTATTGTTTCTTCAGGAACACGCGTCAACATCAATTATTACATCGACGATATCCTGGATCAGGAAAATCAGGAGGAAATCTATGATTATTTCTCTGAAGCAGAGACAGATGATCTGAAAACGGCTTATCATGAATTCGACGGTGATTATACCGAAGAGGAGTTGCGCCTGATGCGCATTAAGTTTATGAGTGAAATGGCGAATTAGACATTAAGACCGCTGCGCTTCAGGATTAAAGACAATAGACTTTATGAATGCGGAATGCTTGATATGAAATTCAGGCGTGAGTTATTAATGGAATGAAGATGAAATAAAACGAAAAAGAGATTGAAAATATTCAATCTCTTTTTTTGTATACAAGAACTAGTCTAGAGTCTTTTGTCCAACATCTTTTAGTCTATTATACCGCAATCGGTGCCTTAATCGTTGGATGCGGGTCGTAATTCAATAATTCAAAATCTTCGTATGTGAACCCGAAAATGTCTTTGATATTCGGATTGATCTTCATTGTTGGCAATTCGCGGAAATCTCTTTCCAATTGCAATTTTGCCTGATCCAAATGGTTCGTGTACAAATGCGCGTCACCAAGTGTATGAATGAATTCTCCTGGTTCTAAATCACAAACCTGTGCTACCATCATTGTAAGCAAGGCGTACGAAGCGATGTTGAATGGAACTCCCAAAAATGTATCTGCAGAACGCTGGTAAAGCTGACAACTTAACTTTCCGTCTGCAACGTAGAATTGAAACATGGTGTGACAAGGTGGTAAAGCCATTTGGTCAACCAAAGCAACATTCCATGCGTTCACCAACAAACGACGTGAATTCGGATTCTTTTTGATTTGTTCAATCAAGTTTGCAATTTGGTCAATGGTTCCGCCTTCTGGAGTTGGCCATGAACGCCATTGAACACCGTAAACCGGACCTAGGTTTCCATCTTCGTCAGCCCATTCGTCCCAAATGGAAACATTGTTTTCCTTCAGGTATTGAATGTTGCTATCACCTTTCAAAAACCACAACAACTCATGAATAATCGAACGCAAATGCAATTTCTTAGTTGTAAGTACAGGAAAACCTTTGCTTAAATCGAAACGCATTTGGTAACCAAAAGTAGACAAAGTTCCCGTTCCGGTTCTGTCGCCTTTTAATGTTCCGTTGTCTAAAATGTGCTGTAGTAATTTGTGATATTGCTCCATAAATCTATGCTTTGCCGTGCCTCCAATGGCAGACAGTTACAAAATTACGGATAAAGAAGTGATGCTTTTGTAGGCAGTTGATAATTCTTTCAAAATGTTGAATAGTTACTTTTTCTTTTAATTTTGCCCAAAACCTCTGTTAATGAATGGTCTGAGTAAAATTGCTTTTTGCACGTTCTTATTTCTGATTATGACTTCTGTTGCACATGCTCAGGAGCTGAAAAAGAAATTGCGAGTGGCTTATTCAGGCGTTGTTCCGTCATACTATATGGAGGTCGGAGAGAAATTGGTTGAAGTAGAACAATCGCAAATTTCTATCACGTTCATTTCCGGGAATAAGATTCAGGAACAATTGGGAAGTTCGAATAGTGAGGGAACGTATAGAATTACCAGCGAATCAAAATCAACGATTACCATTCAGGTGAATTATCCAAATCAGTTGGTTTACGAAGAATTGGAGATCAACAAGAAGGAAAAGAAAATGATCCGAAAAGGATTTTATCCGCAACCCAATGCGGTGTTGATGATGAATAAATAGTTCATCTCGACTACGCTCGATGACCGAAGTTCAGTGATTTTTGATTTAACGGAATGCCAGTAGGTGGCTGAGCGCCTGTCTGCCGAACAGGCAGGGAGTCGAAGTCATCTCCTAACCATTCCCAAAGCCAGATTACTTTCTCCCACAAACTGAATAGGTGTTTCTGTTCTGGATAAATTGAAATCGATATAGGCTTCAAACACTTCATCGACTGTAATCAATTTCATACACTGATTGTCACCTTTACAGGGTGGAACAACAAACTCATGCACGCAAGGACTGCAATACACGTTTTTGTAAATCGTTTTAATATTCTTTCCTAAACCGTATTGCTTTGGAGAACACGGTCCGAATAATGCCAAAACATTTGTGTCCAAAGAGTTTGCAACGTGCATTGGGCCAGTGTCATTCGTGATCAATAAATTAGCTGTTCGCAGAATTTCCACCAATTCATGGAGGTTCGTTTTTCCGCTGATATCATTTACGAGTTGATCGTTCTCAAAATGCTTGTGGATCTCGTGAACGTATTCGCTTTCTGATTTTCCGCCAATCAGATAAATTGCCAGTTCCGGTTGTTCTGCTCGTATTTTTCCAATAAGTGCAATGAAGCTTTCAGCAGGCCACCTGCGTTCATAGCGTAAATCGGAAGCATTTGGATTAATGACGATGTACTTTTCAGGTAAATCCTTCAGTTTCCCGGATTCATTCACCACCAATTCCGACAATTCTTTTTGAACGTTTTCTATTCCCAAAAGTCTGGCGAATTGCAGATAGGCTTCACTGATGGATACTTTTGTGTTGAAGTACATCATGTGGGTGTACATTCCCATTCGGTATCTGTTCGATCGTAAGTAATAACCAAATCTGTTTCTGGCCATGCTTAGTGTTGTAATAATCGAACTATAGTTTGAATAAATTTCAAGGTCGATATAAACATCGGCGCGAAAACGAATGAGCTTTGATACCACTTTGATACTGCTGCCGATAAGGGAAAAAAGACCTTTGTCTTTTACGGTGAAAATTTCATCTACCAAGCCCGTTTTTTCCAAAATCCCTCTGTTCTCTTCAGAGCTAACGAATACAATTTTAGCATTCGGATAACGCTTCCGAAGTGTTTGAAGCAAAGGAGTAGCCTGAATAATACTTCCCATTCCTTTGTACTTACAAACTACGATTTTGTTCATCTCAATGTCGAGTGAATGGTCGAAGCGGGTTAGTTTACCTACCAGTTTCACGAGGAAGTTCAAGGGGTAAGCCACGAAGGTCCCCATCAATGTATCAAGCGCTATTTTGGTCCGGGTATTCATCGATTGACCAAACTTACGAATTGATAATGGTTCACCGAAATTTTGGCCTCACTACTGAAATCAATATAGTCAGCATGATTGGCTTTCATCTGCTCACTATACCCAACAGGAATGAAATAGGTATGCTTTCCTTTTCTAAGCGACATCTGAATCTTAAATCCTGCACAGCCAAAGTACATTTGCTGATCAGAAGAAGAGGTAATGTTGATCTTGATGAACTCGTTGGGATGAGCTTCATGATGCCAATATAGTTTGTTCTCGAAGATATAAGCCAGCCCATGTTTGCCTTTGAGCGAAATGAATTTTTCTTCCTTGGATGGTTTCCAGTAGTAAGGAATTAGTCCGAGGTTCCAATATTCATCATGCATTGGGTATTTCTGATATGCAAGTGATTTCGAAGTCCAATTTTTCTTCTTCCAAATTCGGTATGCTCCGATTTGAGCAAAGGGCTCGTAGTTCTTGTAGAGATATTCGGTGATCTTATAATAACGCAATTTATTCGGCACATAATCCGTGTTGTCGTAAACTGTTTCAGGAGTATGTGAGAACACAACCAATGGAATGTCATAATTCTTCAGTTCTTTCAGGTTCGTCGCTTGTAGTCCAGGTGTTACAGTGTTTTGTAAATACTGATTAAAATAAGATGGAATGTTCTTTCCGGAATAAAAATACAGAAGTGGCGTATTCGAAAAATCAATGAAGGTTTGTTTTCCTTTTAGTTCTTTCGATAAAAAGTTGATGAGATCTCTGTTGTTTTGTTCGAAGATTGGAGATGCAACTACTCTGTCAATACGTTTATTTCCAAGTTTAGGAAAATCCTTTACTGAAAACTGAACATTGCGTTGAAGTACGTTTTGTGTTCCATTCAGGAAATTGACACTCATGAATAAAGGAACAATACTTACAGCAGATATCGCCATGAAAGGATTCACGTTGATTGTAGAATTCTCTTTTGTCCAAAGCCAAAATTTATAAGCTAATATTAACCATGCAAACGATGAGATCTGTGTATCATTATTCTCCATGAAACTGTGGCGAACCAATCCGCGCTGTAAATTGAAGAAATAGAAGAAGCAAAGAATGATTGTTATTGCAACTTCAGCTTTGTGTTCTGTTTTCTTGAAAATGGCCAAAGAATGCAAGGTTACTGCTGCGACCAAAATTGGCAAAACAAGGAAGTGAAGATAGAACGCATTGATTTCCTGATAAGCAACTGTTGGTAAACCATGTGCCTGATTGGCTCCGAAATAAGCTTTCAACTGCTGAAATTCGCTTGGATAATTGATGACGAATAGAGTAGCGAGAATAAAACCGATTCCACCAAAAATGGCAATCCATTTTACTAAAGTTCGACTTCCTTCTCTGTTAAAGTAAAACCAGATGGGTAAGAACGTCAGTAACGAGAAAACCAAACTTACTCCCAAATCTAATCGCCACAAAACAACTGCGCAGGTTGCAAGAAGGAAGTAAATGACTTCTCGTTTTTCCTTCGTCTGAACATAACGATAGAAGAAGGCAACAGGCAGTAGTGAGTAGGAATAGTAATAGGGAATGAAATACAAAACTGCCGGAAGCAAAAACAGGATTAGGACAACAACGGGTTTATTTCCGATAACGGTTCTAAGGAAAAAGTAAATGATCAGTAGAATGAAGATGTAGTTGAATCCGTCATAAATCAGCAAACTGGCATCGGCATGATAGCCGTTCAATCCGCTGTACAGAAATGACCAGAAAAAATCACTAACCAAATGACTCGATAAATTATCCAGAACCGGAATTTCACCAAACAAATGGAATTGCATTACCGGGTTCAGGATGTTTGCTGTTTCAAAAGCTTCATTGGATTGAACAATCAACGGAGCATAAGCCTGAACAATCCCTAGTCCGATAATGGCTAGCGGAACAAGTAATCGATAAATGAATCTTTCTGTCGAATCCTGATTTTTTCGAATGTAGAAGAAAAAACTAGCGCTAAAAATAACAAGCCAAAGTAGCAGTAAGATCCAGTAATTTGAAAGGAAAATTCCTCGTTGATTTAGAATTAACGTGCTTTCAACTCCAGCAAAAACAACAACCGGAATAGAAACAAGTATTGCGCTGATCCATTTTACTACAGTATTGAATGTGTACAGTTGAATCAATACCAAAACAAGAATTGCAGCTAATCCTCCAATGACTGCAGAATGGAAAAGAGCAAAGTTTGCGATGAATGCAAGTCCGGAAACGATCCACATGGAAGGTTCGAGCAATGATGAATTCAGGTTTTTAAATCTTCCAAAAATCAATAAAACCAAGGCGAAGAATCCAATCAGTTGAGTGCTTTCGATCAACAGTGGATTAAAGAAACTGATGATTGCCAGAACAATTCCCAGTTGCAATATCTGGTCTACGAAACCTACTAATTTGTTCCGATTGATTCTTTCCTCTAGTCGTTTCAGAATTTGGTAAAGGATGGCACAAAATGCAAGTCCAACACCAATAAGTAAATACGATTGTTGAATGCGTTTTCCAACAGAGACACCATTTGCGGTTGCCTGACCAAGGATGAAATCATCATCAGACGAAAGGTCGAATGACTTTAACTTCAACAAATGAAGCGCCAACAAGAGTGTTGTAAAGAAAGACCAAATCGCAATTCGCTTACTCATTCAAATTGAAAGGTTTGCCCATTAGGGAATCGAATTTAGCTAAAATTCCACGAAAGCTTAGCTAAAATCAAGGCTATAACTGCGAAAAGGTTGTTTTATTTCTTTCCTAGTTGTTCTTAATTGCCTTGATTCTGCTTACCGAACTTCCTTCGCTCACTTCGATCCAATAAATTCCGTTCGATAATTCGCTGTTGAATGAGTCGATGGTCAATTCATTCATTCCGTAATGTGGCACATAGCTTTGCTCGGTAATCTGCTGACCTTGCGCGTTGAATACGGTGATTTTTGCGTCACTTAACCCGGCAGAGAACCAACTTACGTTCAAATTCGATTGAAATGGATTCGGATAAACAGTCAAACTTGCAATTTCGTTTTCCAATAATTCTAAATGACATGTTCCCGGAATATTCGCGTCCAGCCAAATCATTCTTGATTCTGTCCACGATTTGATTGCTGCAATTTCCTCAGCGTAGCTTTGTGGAATCGGGCTTGGATTCGGCCATGTGTAAACTCCCATAATAGGCCATTGGTCGAAGTGTCGGTCTTTCGCTACCTCTAAATAAGCTGCAACGGAGTCAATTTTGGCATAAATGGAGTCGTTTGATAAAAGTCCTTGGCGCAAAGTAGTCCAACGACATTTCAATTCGTCCTGAAACCATGGATCTTCGAGCATTCGTTCCCACCATGTTGGAATTTGGTTTCCGTTACCTGGTCCACCGCATACATCGCTGAATTTGTAAGCCCAGCCTGTGCTAATGTTTCCGTCACAGTAATCCGCATTCCACCATGCAAGATTGAAGTCCCACATTGGTCCCATGCGTAATTTTCCACCTTTTGAATCTTTTTCTTTGTGGATGAAAGTACTTAAGCGATAACCGTCAACATTTTTCGAGATCTCGTTCAAAATGAAGAAATCTATGAAAGTAGAAGGAACGGTAAAGTTTCTGTATCCTAATGTTGGATCTGCATAATTCGGTCCTGCAAGTGCCGCTTCAAAATCGTGAACATAGCCTTGGATGTATGTTTCCTGTTGTGGAACTATTTCATCTGCTTTAGGGTAATGGTATAAAAAGTTCAGATCATTTCCTGAATCCGACGGAAAATCAGAAACCCAACCGTCGTTGTTGGAACCTGTAGTTTTGTCGATCTTAAAAATATACCCTCCGGTTAGCTCATCGCCTGAAATATCTGTAGGTTGAAGTTTTGAAATGTTTACACGATCAGCATCGCGTTTGATCTTTTCCATCACCGTATAAATTCCCTTGTATTGATTGTTGATGAACAACTCACAAAGGATGGTGCGGGATGCATAATTACCCATTTCGTTTGCGAGTTCATAGGTAAGGATGTTTCGCATACAAGTCTTGTCATCGTAGGGCGCGTAAAGGATCCAATCGTGTTCCTCAGGCATATTCAATATGATCGTGTCTTTTTGAGTTCCGTTAATATCACGCGTTTCGAAGCCATAAGATTTCTGAGGAAAACCACCTGAGGATGATCCACGCTGTTCAATTCCGATCAAGTTGTTGTATGCATTCGGTGCATCAGTTAGAAAATTCGTTTGATTATAACCGTTATCAATAATTTTCATCGAAGCCTGAATTTTAGGCTCGTCAGGAATTCCCTGATTGTTTGTGTTGATAATGATAATCGGAAGATTTGAAGAGACGAAATCAGACATTCCAGCAGGATAGCTGCCAAAAGTCAAGCTCCAGGAAACAAGAGATCCCACATCTCCGGCGTCTTGGTCTTTAATATTCAGTGTCCAGGTTCCATTTCCATTTTGACCATTGTTGAAACCTGCAAGGGGTTCGATTGGCTGGAAATATCCCGTAAACGGAACCGTTCCGTCATTTATCGAAACATTCGCTGTATCTGAAAAAGTCGTATTTGTATAGTTGTCTCCATCTCCACCAAGCGAAGAGGTGAGTACATAAAGCGTTCCGTCAGGTGATTGGAGTTTGATGCGTAAATCACCGTCGTAAGGATGTGTGATGTTCATCTTAACCGATTCTAACCCGAAACTTGTTGTGTTCAGATTAGCCGGAGATAAACCACTTACTGCGATGGGGAAGTTAATGTATGTGTTATTGTCTGGAATGCTTCCACCAGAACCATTAAAGGTTTGGGCAAAGGAAAAGGCACCGCAAAAAACGGTTAATAGGGAGAGTAGTTTTTTCATATGGTATTAACGTAATGTTAAGATACGATTAATTCCAAATAAATTGCTAAATCTGTTTACTAGTGTGAAATTTCTTTCAATTCTTCCGGATTGTGTTTGTGACGGAAGAGCACAAAGAACAAAACAGCAACTACCAGAGAGTATGCTGCAAAAACATACCAGGCTCCACTCCAATCCGTGTTGCCATTTGGCATGATGAAGTATTTGTCAATGACCCAACTGCTTGCAATTGTTCCGATATATGCACCAAATCCATTGGTCATCATCATGAATAAGCCTTGAGCACTTGAACGAATGGAATGATTTGTATTCGTTTCAATGAACATAGAACCTGAGATATTGAAAAAGTCGAAGGCCATTCCGTAAACAATGTTCGACAGAATGATCAAGATCCAACCAGCTGATGTATCACCTAATGCAAAGAATCCATAACGGATCACCCAAGCCAGCATTGCCATCATCATCACTTGTTTGATTCCGAATCGTTTCAAGAAAAAAGGAATGGTAAGGATGAATAAGGTTTCTGAGATTTGTGAAATGGACAAAATGATTCCTGAATAATCTCCAATGACGGATCCTTTTGGGAAGCTGAATAAATAAGATTCACCGTACATATTGGAAAGCTGAAGAGCAGCACCAAGCAGCATGGAGAACAAAAAGAACAGAAGCATTTTGTAATTGGTGAACAGCTTAAATGCATCTAATCCCAATAAACTGATAAATCCTTTTTTACCAGAGTTAAGATTTTCTGGTGTACAAGCTGGTAGAGTGAAAGCGTATAGTCCGAGTATAATTGCGCCAATTCCAGCAAAAATAAATTGGTAATATGTAATGTTACTATCTGTAAGATTGGTCACCCACATTGCTACTATAAATCCGACAGTTCCCCAAACGCGAATAGGAGGAAACGATTTTAGAACATCAAAATTATTGGATGTAAGTACACGGTAGGAAATGGAATTGGCTAAAGAGATGGTTGGCATGTAACAGATCATTGCACCAAAAATCACATAAAATAACTGATCTGGCGTTTTAACGAAAGGCACCAGAAACATCATTCCTCCGTAAAGCAAATGAAGAATTCCATACAAACGTTCTGCACGAATCCATTTGTCGGCAATAATTCCTACCAATGATGGCATGAATAAAGAAGATAAAGCTAGTGTGGAGAAAACTGCTCCGAACTGCGGGAAGGTCCATTCCATTCCTTTGGTGCAGTAGGTGCCAATTGTTGTAAGCCATGCTCCCCAAACAAAGAATTGAAGGAAGCTCATGGTAATTAACCGATTTTTAATGGTCAGTTTCCCCATAGTAGCAGTGCGTTTTTTTTTTGAAGCTTACTTGCTTCGTTTGTTGATTTCGTCGCGAATCTTTGAAGCTAGTTCATAATCTTCATTGTCGATGGCCTGCGTCAATTGTTCTTCCAGTTCTTCAACTGTAGCAGCGGCAAATTCACTGTCGCCATCAATAGTTTCTTCGTTGGTATCATCGTCTTCGTCCATGAATTCATCCGACAAAATTCCTGCGGATGAAAGAATAGATTCGAACGTGTAAATTGGGCTTTTGAAACGAACACCAAGTGCAATCGCGTCAGAAGTTCTAGCATCAATATCTGTTAACTGACCATCTTTCTCACAAACCAATTTCGCGTAAAAAATGCCTTCCTGAAGATTGTAGATGACTACCTCCTTAACAGAGATTCCGAATGAAACGGCAAATGATTTGAAAAGATCGTGAGTCAAGGGGCGGGTTGGAGTCATTTTTTCCAATTCAATGGCAATAGCCTGAGCTTCAAAACCACCAATAATGATTGGTAAGCGGCGTTTTCCGCCAACTTCAGACAAAACCAATGCGTAAGCTCCGCTTTGTGTTTGACTATACGATAGTCCTACAATTTCCAATTTAATCTTGTCCATTCGACAAACTTACAATCTGATAATTAAGTAAAAAGGGAAGCAAATCTGTTTACTTCCCTATTGTTCCGTTTGGTAAAAATAACCAAAAGCGTTTATATTAGTTTTGTCCAGCGCGGAATTTATTCACAGCGGCTGTTAACTTCGGTAACACTTCAAATACGTCACCAACAACACCATAATCAGCAGCCTTAAAGAATGGCGCCTCAGAATCAGTATTGATAACAACGATTACTTTCGAACCGTTAACTCCAGCCAAGTGCTGAATTGCTCCGGAAATTCCGGCTGCAATGTATAAGTTTGGACGAATAGCAACACCAGTTTGTCCTACGTGTTCGTGGTGAGGTCTCCAACCGATATCAGCAACCGGACGAGAACATGCTGTTGCAGCTCCCAGTGCTTTTGCTAAATCTTCAACCATTCCCCAATTTTCCGGACCTTTCATTCCTCGTCCTGCAGAAACAACGATTTCTGCCTCCGGTAATGGAATTTCACCTTCTGGCTTTTTCGTGCTCAATACTTTAATTGCTGCAGCACCAACTGCTCCGTCAAATGATTCAACTGCACAATCGCTTCCAGATTTTTCTGGTTGGATTGAGTTTGGCAACAACGAGATGATTTTTTTAGCTGAGTTTACAGAAACGTGACCAAAAGCTTTTCCAGAGAAAACGTTCACTTTAACAACAAATCCGTTAGCGGTATTTGGAACTTCAATTGCACCGGAAACCAGTCCTGCTTTTAAACGAACTGATAAACGTGGAGCTACTGCTTTTCCAATTAAATCGTGTGAGAAGATAACCAGTTCAGCACCCGTTGTGTCAGCAGCTTTTGCAATTAAACGTGTGATTTGTTGTGCGTCATCTTCGCTAACATTTCTGTCAACCAATACTTTTGAAGCTCCGTAAGAACCAAGAGAAGCTAAATCAGCATCACTTGCTTTACCGGTTGCAACAACTGTAATGTTTCCACCAACTTTAGAAGCGTATGTTACAGCTTCCATTGCGCTTTTTGAAACTTGTTGCGCAGCGTGTATATATACTAAGATATTCATGTCTCTAAAATTTGGAATTAAATAACTTTCGCTTCATTGTGTAACAAAGCAACCAATTCATCCATGTTGTTTGGATCAATCAACTTCACTGCAGATTTTGCAGCTGGTAAAGAGTATTCTTTATAAGAAGTCAATTCTTCAATAGCAGCAGGAGCAATAACCTGTAATGGTTTTGTACGAGCAGCCATAATTCCACGCATGTTCGGGATACGCTGTTCAGCCATTCCTTTAGCACAAGAAACTACTAATGGCAATTGAGCTTCTACAACTTGCACACCACCAACGATTTCACGTTCCAATGTAGCCGTTGTTCCATTGATATCTAATTTCTCTGCTAATGAAACGAAAGGTAAGTCCAAAGCTTCCGCGATCATTCCAGCAACTTGAGATCCGTTGTAGTTGATCGTTTCTTTTCCAGTAAGGATCAAATCGAAGTTTTGCGCTTTTGCGTATTCTGCAATTTGAGCAGCAGTATAGTAAGCATCTTTTGGATCAGCATCAATGCGAACTGCTTCATCTGCTCCAATTGCTAATGCTTTACGAATAACAGCGTCGTCTGCAGCAGCTCCAACAGTGATAATTGTCAAAGAACCTCCAAGCGTTTCTTTCAATTCCAATCCGCGAACAAGTGCATACCACTCATCGTAAGGATTCACAATGTATTGAACACCATTCTCATCGAATTGCGTATTGTTGTTAGCAAATGCAATTTTAGATGTTGTGTCTGGCGCTTTACTAATACAAACTAATATTTTCATACTATAATAATTAATTAAAAAACGTTGCAAATCCTTGAATTTGCTGGGAATAAAGGGTGTGTGTTTTCGATTAATAGTAAAAACGGTCACAAATGTAACGATTTCATAGAATCAATGACCAATTACTATTTACTAATTACGAATGAAATGAACTTGTTCCTAAATTAAAAATGGTTATCACATCTTGTGAAATATTCGTCATTAGACATTGACAATTGGTAATTGGTAATTCAACTTTTATTATTTTTGGCACCCGACTTTAACCAAGTCAGTTATTACAATTCGATAAGAAGATGAAAGTAGTTCAATTTAGAGAAGCTCTGCGTGAAGCAATGTCAGAAGAAATGCGCCGTGATGAAGGTGTGTTTTTAATGGGTGAAGAAGTTGCTGAATACAACGGAGCATACAAAGTTTCGCAAGGAATGTTGGATGAGTTTGGTGCAAAAAGAGTAATTGATACTCCAATCGCTGAGCTTGGTTTTGCAGGAATTGCTGTAGGTGCTTCCATGAATGGTTTACGTCCTATTGTTGAGTTCATGACTTGGAACTTCGCAATTTTGGCTGCCGATCAAATCATCAACTCTGCGGCTAAAATGTTGCAAATGTCGGGTGGACAGTACGGTTGTCCTATCGTTTTCCGTGGTGGAAATGGTACTGCGGGACAATTAGCTGCAACGCACTCACAAAGTTTCGAGGCTTTTTATTCTCACGTACCAGGATTGAAAGTAATTACCCCTTCAACTCCATACGATGCGAAAGGATTGTTGAAAGCTGCGATCCGTGATAACGACCCGGTTGTTTTCCTGGAGTCTGAGAAAATGTACGGAGATAAAGGTGAAATTCCTGAAGGTGAATACATCATTCCAATTGGAGTTGCTGATGTTAAACGTAAAGGAACCGACGTAACAATTGTTTCTTTCGGGAAGATTATGAAAGTGGCTCACGAAGCTGCTGAAGTTTTGGAGAAAGAAGGAATTTCAGTTGAGATCATCGATTTGAGAACTATTCGTCCGATCGATTACGCGTGTATTGTTGAATCGGTTAAGAAAACAAATCGTTGTGTTGTTTTGGAGGAAAGCTGGCCTTTGGCTTCTATCTCTTCTGAGATCGCTTACCACTTGCAACGTTACGCATTCGATTACCTGGATGCACCGGTGCAGCGTGTAACGCAAACAGATACGCCATTTGCGTTCTCACCAACATTGATTGATGCAGCTCTTCCAAATGTAGAGCGTTTGATCAAAGCAGTGAAAGCTACTTTATATAGAAATTAAGATTTCGAGATATTATTTTGGAATGGTCGTTAGAAATAGCGACCATTTTTTTATTTAAACCATTAAGGATTTAAGATTCATTAAGGACATGTGCTATAATTCTTAATGTCCCTTAATCTCTTAATGGTGAAAAAGATATTGTTGAATTTTAGTAGAGAACCTTTTTATTTCTCAATCGGTGGAAGAAATCGAAGAGTTTGTTCATCAGAGGGAATTGTTTTTGAGAAACCGATTTTCCATTTACACTTTGAAGGATCATAAGGTTTACGCGTGAATTTTGCGGTCGAAACGTAAGTTTCTTCTTCAGTCGACTTTCGAATACCGACCAAAGTGTTTTTCTTATTCTGGTAATAGTTTCGAATGACCATGAAAGCCTTGTTTCTAATCGTATCCTTTGGTGAAGAGATAAAAATTAACTGCTTGTTATGATGTGAATGTATTTTGGAAATGGAATCAAGAAAGTGTTTTAGGTCTATAAATTTAACTATGCTAAGAGAATCTGGATACAGATCCAGCTGTGATGGTTTGGTGAAATCTATTCCGGTTCCACAGCCGATATAATTTGTTTGATTGTTAAAGAAGAAGTAAATGGTAGTGTCGTTATAAAGAATGAAATTTTTATCGCTATAGAAAGATAGGTCTTTGTTTTCTTCAGCATTATGAGTTTGAATAACATAAAAAAGCGATTTATCTTTTTCATTACAGCAGGCATAAAGTATGCTGATAACCGACAGAAGTAGAAACGTTTTTTGAATCATAATGAAATTCTGTTATTCATTAAAGCGAGAACGAACTTTTAGTTAGAATAGTACAATTCCAATCGAATGCCTCGAAATGTTTGAAAAATGACTGTCGGCTAGTGGAATGGAGTAATGATACATAATGCTTAGAAAACCTCCGACGCTTATCCCTGCTCCAAGGGTAGCTCGTGTGTCATTCTGCGTAAAATCAAAGTTGGTGTAATTGATGATTCCAACCTCAGTAGCGAAGGCGTAAAGGAAATTATAGGTGAAAACAGCTTTTTGACCGAAATACGATTCTGATTTTCCAAAGTTTCCAAGCGCGGAAATAGAGAATCCAGAGAATTTATCGTCTTCAAAGTGTTTTGTTCTATTAGAGTCTATAATACCTTTTGTATTCCGAAACGAGTAACCCAGCTCTAAAAAGCTTTTTCGTTGATAGTAATAACCAACTCTTGGAAAATGTAATGGACCAAATTCGGTGTGAGGAAATAGATAGGTTGGTTCGCTTTTTCTATTTGGCTTTGGAAAATATTCTTTAGAGAAGGGTTTTCCTCTTTCGTAATTGTAGATTAGCAGTGTCTCTCTGTTGTTATTATAAATGCTGTCGTAATAAAGGATTTTATGTGGTTCAATTTTAATGGAATCACGATAATAGTCATATTCCATAAACTGTTTCCTTGTGACAGGAATTCCGTTCTTATATACTTCAACGTGATAAACAGTATCGCGATTTGAATAGGTTACAGTTCCGTCGATCAGATTAATAGCAGTGCTGTCGGTTATAGGGTGATTAGGTTTATAAGTTATTTGGTATGCCCTTCTCCACTTTGCTTTGTAAAAATTCTTAACCGTATTTTTTCCGTTATCATAGTACTCGTATCCGTAATATCCTGGAAATTTTTCAAATGTCGTTAAATTGAAATCATAATCCAGATAACAAACCCAATAACCTGTTTTCTTGTGTTTTTCATTGTACTGATTGAGTGTATCAGTTGATTCCTGAGCGAAAGCTGCAAGGAAACAAAGTAGAAAGGTGGTTGTTATTCGAATTTGCATTTTGTTTTACTTCAATTTAAATGTACCACTTTTCTTTCTGGTAACTCCATCTGGACCTTTTACCGCTGTTTGAATAGTTATAATCAGAAATTCTTGTTCTCTTGGCTTAACCAATACTTCTTGTATCGCAATAACAGCCTCTTTTGAAATGATTCCACCACTTCCTTTGTAGGTTGTTTTTTCACCAGCTATGATGATTTCATAGTAGAGCATAGTGAAAGTAGCGGTTGTTGGCGCAAGAATTTTACCATCATCATAACCACAGGAAATCACTGAATCCAATTGGGCTTCTTCACCGTCAGCTGCATTTCCCAGGAATAGTTGAGGAGGTGGAAGATTTGCAACCCTGAATTTTATACGTTCCAATGTGTCACGCAGATTTTTTGACAATACCAGAACCGTTGCTTCCTTTTTGCTTCCTGAAACACGGGCTCTGTATGTTTTGGCTACGCTGTCTATTAACATTAAACTGATTCCATCACCTGTAATAATGAACTTTTTCTTATAATTTCCATTGCCGAGTTGGAGTTTGTTATCGTAACCACGATAAACCACGTTGTTGTTAGGAAGGTTCAATACGCCTTGAGCGAATGATTGACGCTGCACGATAGAAATAAGAATGGCTATGAAAAACAGTTTTCTCATCGGCTAAGTATAAATCGACCAGCCTTGCTTCTGATAACATTGTCTGGACCTTTAATATGTGCGGTAATGTAAATGGATTTGGGCAGATCTTCCTTTGGAATTTCATTCATGATCTTTCGGATTTCAGGAGTTAATACATCTCCTGTAACTTTGAATTCGGCTACCTCATATTCATAAATTGTCATGGTGTAATCCAAGACTTTGAATGATTCATCATAAAAATTGATATCTGAATAATAGCTGATTCTCAAAATGGTGTCGTTGGCTTGCAACGTATCGTTTTCTTTCGTGTAGCCTAACGAAAAGAATGGTGGAGGCAATGATCGCAATCTATATGAATAGGTTTTCAATGTGTCTTTTCCATTTTTTTGAAAGGATGTGGATTTTGGCGTCTTTGTCAGTTGGTGTGACAATAGCAGTATATTTATTCTTGTCTGTTGGAGTGAGCTTCATGTTTTCCCCAACAATCCGAACTTTCTTTTTGTACTGTCCGGTCGCCAGTTCAATTTTATTAGGGTAGTTAGTCCATAATAAGTTCATCTCTGACAAGTTGAGTGTTCCTTGACCAACAGAAATCGTTGGTAGAAGTAAAATCAAAAATGCGATAGCTTTCATATCTGAAATGTTGATTTCACGATTCTCCAGCGTCCATCAGGACCAATGGTGTAAGTTTCTACCCAGATCGTACTTCCATCAGGAAGCGCCTGAATTTCTTTTGAAACGGATTCTGATAGTTGGTTTCCTGAAAAGTAGCGCAATGTTTTATCCGGCATCATAATCGTTCCCGAAACAATTTGAAACTGACAAACCATTGGTACTTCTGGTCGGTACTTTGCAAAGAACTTTGTTTCAGTTTTGTTTATTTTTCCACCTGGATCAGCTGCTCCAAAATATAAACTCGGATCAGGAAGTGTTTTAATTGTCACCTCAAATGTGTCGATGGGTTCGTTGGTTTTAGCGTTGAGCATGTAAATTGTTCCCCTGCTGACGGAACTCGTAACTCTTGCCGTACACGAATAATTCTTTATTGTTTTGTCTTCAGAAACCGTAAACTCAAAATCAGGACTTTCCAGTTTGATCTTTTTGACTTTGATCTGTGGAGCAGCTTCTAAGGGATTATCATACCCACGATAGAAAACCATCAGTTCTGGCATGCCAACAACAACCTGTCCAAAACCGGTAGACGAAACAAAAAGAAATAAAAATGGAATTAGGTGTTTCATCGCATGAAGATAATGCTTTTCAAAGAAATCGTAACAGAAAAAGCCCTGCGGTCATCGAGCGTAGTCGAGATGCAGGGCTTCTAAATTTCTTCCAGGAAAATCTACTGAACAATCTGTTCTACGTGCAATCCGTCCATCGAAAGTGTTCCGTAAACTGTCACTTTCTTATTCGTGTTTACTTTTGCTCCCTTAGAGTTCGTGATTTTAATGTCAGCTGGTGACCAGTTTTCCTTTAATTCGGCAATTTGACTTTCGCCTGTTCCAGTTACCACTTTTAAGCTGATTTTTTCGTTGTTTGCAGTAATGATATCAACAGTTGTTTCGTTGTCGATCAATACAAACATTGGAACTTCTAGCTTTCCTTCAATCTTGAATGCCTTGTCATAGTTCTTCTCCACTTTTGCATCTTTCTCAGTCAATGTAGGAAGATTCATTGCTGCGTAGTCTTCGGAAATTTCGTCAACGTATTCCATTCCTGTAACGTCAAGATAAACGGTATAATCCTTTTTCTTAGAATAAGACTCTATAGCATATAAAGTTCCTGTTAAGCGTACACGTTGGTTAGCACCAATTTTCTTTCCGCTTTTATCCATGATAACAACATCAGAAGGATGGTATTCCTTGGGAAGCTGCTTCATTTGATTTTTGCCATTTCCAATGGGCATACTCGTGTAAAGGTATTTTCCGGTTGTTTGGTTTCTGTGACCGTAAACATTTACACTTTGAGTTGTAGCTGTAAAGTTCGAGATCACAGATGTTTGAACATAACCTTCAACAATTACCGGAATTCGTTCTTCGCCTGTGTATGCAAGTGCCTGATCGTAGGTCATTTTTTTCGGAGGACCAACCTTTTTTTCTTCAGTTGTAGTTGTTGCGCCCGGATCAGTTGTACTGGTTTGGTTTCCTGAACAACTGTAGATAAAGAGTCCAAGAGTAGAAAGTAGAATGAGTTTTTTCATTGTTTTCGTTGTGTGTTTGATGATCAAATATAATTGAAAATTGGATTGAAGAATACTTCGTTCACCTTCGCGAAATGGAATTCCTGCAACTTTTAGAGTGATTGGTATAACGCTTTAGGAAGAGAAGCTCATCAAATTTGTGCAGAAGCCAGCGGTTTCAAGTCAATAAGTATTAAAACTAAAAGTAAGAGGGTATGTTTCATCATATTAAAGAATTGCAGTTTAAAGCGCGTGTATCAAAGCCAGATCCACGTTTTGCCAGATTGTTATTGGAACAATTTGGTGGTCCGAATGGTGAATTGAAAGCCGCAATGCAATATTTCGTTCAGGCTTTTGGTTGTCGAAAGCCACATCCGGATAAGTACGACATGTTGATGGATATTGCTACTGAGGAATTCAGTCATCTGGAGATTGTTGGTGCAACCATTCAAATGCTTTTGACTGGTGTCAATGGTGAATTGAAAAATGCTGCTGATGAATCTGATCTGAACAAATTGCTTGATGGTTCGGCAGCCAAGGAAACCTATATTCATGATGCGTTGGTTGATCCGCACTTCTTCCTGGTAAGCGGTGGAACTCCAGCTTTGACAGATAGTAATGGTAATCCCTGGTCATCGACATATATCATGGGAATGGGTGATATTACGGTTGATATGCGGTCGAATATTGCGGCTGAAGCCACAGCCAAATTGGTTTATGAGAATCTGATGAAGTTCACTGACGATGAATACGTGAAGGAAACACTGCGTTTTCTAATGACACGCGAAGTTGCGCATTTACAAATGTTCGAAGCTGCGCTTGACAGCGTTCAGCCAAACTTTCCTCCTGGAATCCTTCAAAGTGATCCAAGATTCAGTAACAAGTATTTCAACATGTCGGATGGCGAGAAATTCACTGGCCCCTGGAACGAAGGTAAAAGTCCGGAAATGGGTGAAGAATGGCAGGTCATTGAACATCCGATGGAACACGTACAGGAAACCGATGGGTTATTGTGTGAAGAAATTGAAGGAACGGATCGTACTGAAAAATCTGTGCAGAAGGCTAACAAGGAACTCAGCGCTCAACGCAAGAAAGAAGTGGATGACGCGACAAAACCTGTGAAAGGCTTGTTCAGTTGGTCAAATGACTAGAAAATGATATGGAAAAATCCAAATTCAGGTATAGATTATTAATCTCCTTTCAATTGATGATGCAACATCTCGCTGCATCATCAATTGTTTGTATCTGTTGAATTATGCCGGAAGGTCCATCGATTGTTATTTTGAAAGAAGAAGCCCTGAAATTCTCTGGAAAGCGAATTTTGGAGGTAAGTGGAAATAGTAAGATCGACCAAGCGCGTTTGCTGGATCAAAGAGTGCTGGAGATTAAAAGTTGGGGTAAGCACTTCCTGCTTTGCTTCGGTGGATTTACGCTGAAAATCCATTTTCTGATGTTTGGGAGTTACCGGATAGATGAAAAGAAACCCGATGTGTCACCACGTTTGTCATTCATTTTTGAGAATGGAGCATTACATCTCTATTCCTGTTCTGTCAAATTTTTGGAAGACGATATTGATTCGCACTACGATTGGAGTGTTGATGTAATGAGCGACTTGTGGGATCCTGAAAAAGCAAAACTTAAGCTGAAAGAGATTCCAAAAATGATGGTTTGCGATGCGCTTTTGGAGCAGGATATTTTTTCAGGTGTTGGAAACATCATAAAGAACGAAGTGCTTTACCGAGTCAAGGTACATCCTGAGTCGTTAGTGGAGAAACTACCATCAGAGAAATTAGACCAATTGATCGAAGAAGCACGAATATACAGTTTTCAGTTCCTTGAATGGAAGAAACGATTCGAGCTCAGAAACAACTGGTTGGCGCATACCAAAAACTGGTGTGTTCGTTGTGAATTGCCGATTGTAAAGAAATATACCGGAGTCAAAAAACGCCGCAGTTTCAGTTGTGATAATTGTCAGGTGCTGTATAGGTAAATGATACTATCTTCCAAAGCGAAACCACTGGGACAATGGATGTTCTTTACCTTTCAGCCAATCAGAAACCATTGCCATTCCCGTTACAGAAAAGGTAATTCCATTTCCGCCAAATCCGCATACGAAATAGGAGTTTTTGAAATCCGAATGTTGGCCAATGTAGGGTAATCCATCCTTCGTCTCTCCAAATGTTCCTGCCCAGGCGAAATCGGAATAGAACGTTTTTCCAGGAAAGGTTTTTTGAAATTTCGCTAATAGCTCTTTCTCCTTTTGACCAATTAAGGCATCACGTTTCGCAGGATCACGAAATTCTTCATCTTCACCACCAATCAAAAAACGGTGATCGTCTGTTGTTCGCATATACAAGTAGGGCGTTGATGTGTTCCAAATCAAAAGGTCATTGTATTGTTCATACAATTCTTTATTAACTTCCGAAACGATGGCAAACGAACTAAGTAGTTTCACGAATGGTTCTTTGATCAGACTGACTGTTTCATATCCAAGGCAATAAATAGCTCGTGATGCTTTAATGGTAAATCCGGTGTTCGTTGAACACAAATTAAATCCCTTCTTGTGTTCTATTCCGATCAATTCGGTTTTATCGAAAACGTCAAGTCCTTTTTTACTGTTATAATCTAAAAGTTCGTGCGCTAATTTAAAAGCATCCACACTCCCGCCTTGATGTGAGAGAATTCCGCCATGTGATTCGTGAACACCATATTTTTTTTCGATATCATCCGCATCTAACCATTCAACTTTGAAGCCGGCATTTTTTCTCGCTTCGAATTCTTTTTTCAGTCCGGCTACATCCTTTTTGCGTGAAGCATAATAAAGTGAATTCTTCTTTCGGAAACCAGCAGTTGATTTTATTGTTTTCGTAATTTTTTCAAGATCATCAATAGCTTTGGAACAGGCCTCATAACCTGCAACGGCACCTTCTTCACCAATCAATTCGATCAATTCATGCAGTGGAGTATCAATTTCATATTGGAGCATCGAAGTTGTAGCCGAAGAACTCCCATTGCAGACTTCGCGTTTGTCGATCAAAATTACATTGTACCCATCCTGAATGCATTGGTGTGCAATTAAACAACCTGTGATTCCGGCTCCAACAATTAAAACGTCACATTCTTTATCTTTTCTAAGCGAAGGATAGGTTTCGATCAAGCCATTTTTGACCAGCCAAAAGGGTTCATTTGATTTGAGATCCATAAGCAATTTTCGTTCAACTAAAAGTTAAGCAAAAAACACCAGCGCTCCCTGGAATAATTGTTAAATGAAGATACTATTTGAATTTAATTGGCAGCAGCTGACAAAACCCGCTTCGCCTGAATCAGATGTCGCTCATTGTGATAGATGACAAATCGGAACGTATCACCCAATTTCAGTTTGATCAATTTCGAAATGGTGATACCGCATTTTATTTTGTTCAGATTCCGGTTTTTGGCAAAATCCAGTAAACGAAGCATTTCTTGTTGTTGCTGAATGAATTCTTCAATGACACGTTTACCCAATGAACTGTTGATCGGATTCATGTTCTTGAAGGTTTTCATGTTGTTCGACTTTTTTGTGGATGAAGCGGGAAGCATACTGTTGGCAAAGTAATTTCCAATTAATCCACTTTTGAAAATTTCATCACTTTTCTTGGGATTTTCTTCCATTCTGGTTTTAATCTCCTTCAGGTAAAATCGACCATATAAATTCAAATGTTCCAGACATTCGAGCATGCTCCAGCTTTCAGGCGAAGTCCTGTAATTCAGTTCTTCATTCGTTAACGCGAGAAATTTCTCAGATTGTGTCAATACCTTTTCCGTTCTTGACTTCAAATCGTTGATCAGTTCGCTGCTTCCAATTTTCATAACCTTTTATTTTCGACAAAGGTCCGAAGCTGGAAAAGCATAAACATTGATTCAAATCAAGACTTTTTCAAGCGGGAAAGTGTTTCGGGAGTCATGCGCAGGTAATTGGCGATGTGTCGGTTGGGAATTTCCTGAAACAGTTGCGGGCTTCTTCGCAAAACACGTTCAAAGCGTTCCTTAGGCGATGAGGTGAGCAAGTCTTTTTCGCGTTCAATCTGTTGAATCACCAAATCTTCCATAATGCTGATCCACAATCGTAAATGATTTTCATCCTGCTGAATGAACTGCGTAAATGCTGTTTTCGGAATCACATAAACAGTTGATTTCTTAATTGCCTGAATGATGAATTCCGATGGTTTTTCAATCAAATATGAATCCAGCGAAACCAGAATATTGTTCTTGTACCCAAAGCGAATGGTTCGTTCTTCATCTCCATCATAAACAAAAACACGCAAACTTCCTTCCTGAATGAAATAGATGTTGGTGTCAACGTTTCCTGCTGTTTTTAAGAAGTCATTTCGCTCAACGACAATTGTCCTCTCAATGAGGTTGTTATTTTGAATAAGAGAAATGATGTCTGAAGCTTTCATGAATATTTTTTAGTTAGATGTGTCTGAATAAGAAATCATCTTTTTCATGAATTCCTTGCAGTAGTTTGAAATACATTGGGTTGTTTCTTACCATTCCAGTGAATCCTGAGTGTTTCAAAAGTAGTCCAACAACCAAGAAATGCAATTTATATGTTAGGGCTCGCAGTTCTATTGTTTGGATTTCGTTTGATTCTTCTTCAAACGGAATTCTTCCGTGCAAAAAATCGTTTCGTCTATCTAGCGCCCACCTATCTGATTCAGTTAGCTTAAAATTCAATAGGTCGAAAGCTAATGTAAATCCATCTCGATTTGTCATTTGATTTAATTGATCGAGTTTTTTTAGAACCACAGTTTTATTGTTGAACTCCTCATCATCCATTTCATCAATAAGCGCCTTAAGTTTTTTGATTGTTTCTTGAGCATTTTTTTTGTTCTTGAAAGGATTTGTTGTTTCACGATTTTCTTCGAGTAATATGTTTTTAACCGTTTCTAGAGCGACTGAATATGAAGATGCTTGAATCTCAAGGGGGTATGTGTTGGCGTAAGAGATGATTTTAATTGCTCGCATAAATCTAACATCTCTAACGGCGTTTGTCGTTAATCTTGAAAAGGTTTCAGGCGTAATATGTCCAGTTACTCTATCTAGCTTTTGTAATTGTGAAAACAAATCGGGATCGACTATTTTCATTCCTGTTTCAATTGTGTCTTTCAACCATGTAAAACGAAATCCTGAAATATTTGTAAATTCATTTGAGTCTGATTGCAGAATGAACATTTCTTCACCTGCTACTGAACCCGAAATTAAACCAAGAGAAAATAAGATGGCATCTATTGAGGTTTCAAGTTCAAATGAATTGATCAATGACATAGAGTCAATAATTAATGATGGTCTTTCTTCGTTGTAATATGTGAAAAGATGAAAAAGATTATTGTTACATGAAAAAGAAGTAAAACCTCTACTAACGGTATTTTCATAATTATAGCATTCACCTAAAAGAAAATTGTCAACATCGTCTCTCTGTTTGGGTTTGGGTAGAACCACTCTAAAATATGTTGACTGCAATTTTCTGTAGTTTTCTTCGATGAGACTTATTTCACCTGATGTTCTCATTCCTGAACTATTACCGCCCAAGGTGATATGAACATCTGGCGTCCCTTTTGGCACTTGCCAAGTTCGAATGCTATTTTTGAGAGAAAATTCTTCGTTGAAGCCGTAAGCTATGCTTTGGTATTTTGCCATACCCTTAACGATTTTTATCTCAGTTTCAAATTTGAAACATCTGTCTCCTTTTTCAATGGTTAATTGTATTTCATCAATTGGTGGATTGTTCGAGTTTGATTCAAAAATCTTTGGTAATTCAATATTCTTTATGTAATCAAATGTGGGTTCAGTAATCTTGAAATTTGGTTTCTGCATGATAAAGACTTTGAATCGAAACTAGAGTCGAAGCTGAAAAAAGATTAAGTAGGAAGATGTCTGACCTTCTTGGTTGTCCATATTTTCAGGATCTTTTCAAAGATAATGAATAACCTTTTCGGTCATTGAAGATTTTTGTGTTGCGGCCATTTAACTCAATGAGGGATTAAATATCCCCATCGGGTTCCACTTAATCAAATTGAATCCCTCATTTTCTTCGAAAACTTCGTGCTTTTTCCTTTTTACCATTCCGAAACGGGTTTCGAAATGCTATAAAAGAAAAAATCCCAAAGACTAATGTCTTCGGGATTCAATTTCCTGCGGACCTGTCTGCCGTTTCAGGCAGAGAGTGAGGGACCTGCCTTCCTGCGTAAGTCAGGCAGGTTCGAACCCCGGTACCATTTCATTTCTGATGAAGCGTAGTTTTTTCTTTCCTGAAGCCGCTTTCCAATATTTTTCTCGAATTCTTGCGCTCGAACGATCAATACATTCTTCAGAGTAGATTAAGGTAAACGGCTTATATGGTTTTGTAGTTTTCTCATAACCTTTTTGATGTTCGTTAAAGCGGCGAATCACATTATCGGTCATCCCTACATAAATCCAATCTTTTTCAATGCTCGCGATTGCGTAAACGAAGTAAGTAGTCATAAAGAATAGTGTTTAAAACAAAAAAAAGCTTAGCAAATTTGAGGGATTAAATATCCCCTTCGGGTGCCGCTTAATCAAATTGAATCCCTCGTTTTCTTCGAAAACTTCGTGCTTTTTCCTTTTCACCATTCCGAAATGCTATAAAAGAAAAAATCCCAAAGACTAATGTCTTCGGGATTCAATTTCCTGCGGAGAGTGAGGGATTCGAACCCCCGGTACCTCGCGGTACAACGGTTTTCAAGACCGCCGCAATCGACCACTCTGCCAACTCTCCGCGACAAAAGTAGTGCTATTTTCCTTTTTGGCAAGTGTTAAATGAAAAAAAACTAAAGATTTACTAAACGTCACCATTTATTCTATTGAATATCAGTAAACTCTTAAATCAATATTTTTTACGGTTAAATCAATCGTGTCTTCAATGCCATATCGGTTACAATCATTTTCGTACCTTTAATTCATGGAAAATTTAGTCGCACGGATAGGGTTGTTTCTGTTTGTATCAATCTTGCCATTTTCGAAACAAGCGCTTGCTCAAAAGCAGGTTGAAGTTGTTCTCGACTATAGAACTTACTACGTTCAGGGGCAAGGTGCTCTGGTTGATATTCAGTTTCAATACATTGGATACACACTTAAACACATTACAGATTCTTTAGGGATGCATTCTACAGTTGGAGTGCAAACTGTAATTAAAGATGCTGCTGGAAAAAGTGTGAAGGATATGGCGTATGCGTTAAACGGACCTATTCTTCGCGATTCTATTATTACCGATTTTTACGATGCACAACAGTTTATTCTTACTCCGGGAAATTATACAGCAGAGGTTACGATTATGGATATCAACTCCAACGCACCTTCAATTGCCGGAACATTGAATATTGTAGTTCCTAATCGTGCTGGTCAGGTGCAGTTTTCTGATTTGCTTATTGCCGAAGAAGCAAAACCGAGTACAGCAGAAAGTCCATTGGTGAAAAGTGGGTATGAAATTATTCCACGGTTGTCTAATTTCTATGGACCTGAAGATAAAGCTATTCCATATTACGTGGAAATGTACAACTCGCATATGTTTGGGGATTCTTTGGTTGGTGTGATGCAGCGAGTTGTTGATTCGAATGGCAAAGAAATGCCTGGTTTTTCAAAAGTTTCGAGAATAAAAACACAGTCTGTTGTTTCATATATTAGAAGCGTAGATATTCAGAATCTGCCAAGCGGATCGTATAAGTTGGAATTGAGTTTGATCGATAAGGCTACGATGCTTCCAACACCAACTAAAACAACTTATTTCTTTGATCGAATTAACGATATCGAAATGACAGTGGATATCGAGAACATCATTCTTGATCCAAATTTCCAGGCTTCTATTACCGACGATTCTCTAGGATATTACCTGGCGTGTTTGCTTCCAATTGCTAAAATGTCGGAAACAAAAAGCATTTTGTCCATTTTAAAAGCAAAGGATAAAGAGGCGGCTAGAAAACACATTCAGCAATTCTGGGTGGTAACTGCGGGTACGCGTGCGTATGATGCGTGGATGGATTATAAGAAGAATGTTCAGCTAGTTCAAAAATTGTACGCTACGAATTTCCAGGATGGATTTGAGACCGATCGTGGAAGGGTTTATCTTCAGTATGGACCACCAAACCAAATTACTGCACGCGAGTCTTCGCCATCTGAATATCCGTATGAAATTTGGCAGTATGATGCTATTAAAGTATATCGTAATCGTCGTTTTGTATTCTATAACCCGGATTTAGTGAACAACAATTACCGTTTACTGCATTCTGATATGGTGGGTGAATTGCAAAACAGAATGTGGCAGCAAGCTTTGGTGAAACGCAATACTCCTGAAGGAAATATTGATGATCCAAACGTTTCAGGTCGACATGGAGAAAATAGCGGAACTTATTATAAACAGTTCTAATGACAAACTCTTCTGTGGCGGTTGTTATTCTGAATTGGAATGGCATAAAGCTTCTTAAACAATTTTTGCCTGGAGTGGTTGAACACTCTAAACCGTATCACATCGTTTTGGCAGATAACGCTTCAACCGATGAATCGGTGGCTTGGACAAAAGAACATTTTCCTGAAGTCCAAATTGTAGTTAATTCCAGCAATGGCGGTTACGCTAAAGGTTATAATGATGCGCTGAAAAGTGTAAATGCCGAGTATTTCGTATTACTTAATAGTGATGTTGAAGTGACAACTGGTTGGTTAGAACCGATGGTTGAATTGATGAAGAATCCGCAAATTTCTGGATGCCAACCGAAGATTTTGGCGCAACAGCGACCAGATGAATTCGAATATGCAGGAGCATCCGGTGGATTCATTGATAAATACCATTTTGCTTTTTGCCGCGGTCGAATTTTCGATCAAATTGAAAAAGACAATCACCAATACGATTATTCGGTTCCTATATTTTGGGCAAGCGGCGCATGTCTTTTTATTCGTGCTGAGGTGTTTAATTTATTACAAGGTTTCGATGAACGTTTCTTTGCGCATTTCGAAGAGATTGATCTGTGCTGGAGAGCTCAGCGTTTAGGTGGACATTTTGTAGTAGAACCAAAGTCCGTGGTTTATCATGTTGGTGGAAGTACATTAAGCTACAACAACCCAAGAAAAACCTTTTTGAATTTCAGAAACAGCTTGTTGATGATTCATAAAAATCAACCAACAATGCTTTGGTGGGTTCTTTTCCGCCGAATGAGTATTGACGGATTGGCAGGTGTGAACTTTTTGATGCGAGGACAATTCAAACACTTGTGGGCAATCTTTCAAGCGCATTTTGGCTTTTATGGAATGCTCGGTTCTTCAAGAAGAGAACGAAAAAAATGGAAACACCTTAAACAGCGGGCAACGGTGGGAACCTATAAAGGGAGTTTGCTTTGGGCAAAGTATGCTCAACGAATTTCAAAATTTTCTGACCTCAATCAGCGAAAATTTCAGCGATAAATATTCGTTAATGACAAAGCGTCAGTTTATTTGAATTGGCACAGCGCTTGACGAAATAGTGCAGTTCATAAAAGAACGCATGTTGGAGCTATTGGTTTAACTCCGTTCTGACAATTTGTCGCAAATAAAGAATTATGAGAGATTCATTTCAAGATACTATAATATTGGCATCAGAAGACGATTCTGAATTGCTTCCCTTGTTGACACAAGACGATGAAGCAGAGATGAACAAAGAAGTTTTTTCTGATGATCTGGCAATTTTGCCGCTTCGAAACAATGTACTTTTCCCTGGAGTATTGATTCCAATTACCGTTGGAAGAGATAAGTCTTTGCGTTTGTTACAGGATGCAAATAAAGGAAAGAAAATTATTGGGGTTGTTTCACAGAAAGATCAGGACAAGGAAAATCCGAATTTCAGCGATCTATTCAACATAGGAACGGTAGCGCAAATTGTGCGTTTGTTGAAAATGCCTGATGGAACTTCAACGGTTATTCTTCAGGGAAAACGTCGTTTCGAAATTACGGAGCCTTATCAAACGGAACCTTTTATGAAAGCGAAGGTTCGTTTTCTTTCTGATAACGAAGAGAAATTATCGAAAAAAGAAGACAAGGAACTTGATTTACTGAATCGTTCCATTAAGGATCTGGCACTTCAAATTATTAAGGATTCGCCAAACATTCCTTCTGAAGCTGCATTTGCAATTGGAAACATTGAATCACCGGTTTTCCTGGTGAATTTCATTTCCTCAAATATGAACGCAGATGTTCCGAAGAAACAAGAGTTGTTGGAGGAATTGGAGTTTAGAAAACGTGCACGTTTGGTAATGGAACACCTTACGCTTGAAGCGCAGTTACTCGAAATGAGAAATGAGATTCAGTCGAAAGTACGTGATGATATGGATCGCCAGCAGCGTGAGTATTTCCTGAATCAGCAAATTCGTACTATTCAGGATGAGTTGGGTGATAATCCACAAGAGCAAGACGTTCGTGAAATGGAAGTTCGTGCTTCTAAGAAAAAGTGGGATGAAAAAGTGGCTAAGTTGTTCAAAAAGGAATTGGATAAGTTGCGAAGAATGAACCCACAGGGTGCTGAATACACAGTTCAACTGAATTTCCTGGATACACTTTTGGATTTGCCATGGAATGAATTTTCTGTGGATGATTTAGAGTTGAAACACGCTCAGAAGGTTTTGGATAAAGATCATTTCGGATTAGAGAAAGTAAAAGAGCGAATTATAGAATATTTGGCGGTTTTGAAGTTGAAAGACAACATGAAATCGCCAATTCTTTGTTTTTATGGACCTCCGGGAGTTGGTAAAACTTCGCTTGGAAAATCAATTGCAAAAGCGTTGGGTAGAAATTACGTACGCATGTCACTTGGTGGTGTGCACGACGAAGCTGAAATTCGCGGACATAGAAAAACGTACATTGGAGCAATGCCGGGTCGAGTGATCCAAAACTTGAAAAAATCTGGTTCTGCAAATCCTGTTTTTGTACTCGATGAAATTGATAAACTGGGTAAAAGCAATCACGGCGATCCTTCTTCCGCAATGTTGGAAGTATTGGATCCGGAACAAAACAATGCGTTTTACGACAATTACATTGAAACTGAATTCGATTTATCAAGAGTAATGTTTATTGCAACGGCAAACAGTTTGTCTACGATTCCGGCTCCGCTTTTGGACAGAATGGAAATCATTGAAGTGAACGGTTATACGATCGAAGAAAAGATCGAGATTGCGAAACAGCATTTGCTGCCTAAGCAATTGGAAGCTCACGGAATTACGAAGAAACACTTTAGCATCGATAAGAAGGCACTTGAATTGGTTGTAGAAAACTACACGAATGAAAGTGGTGTTCGAACACTGGATAAGCAAATTGCAAAGTTGGTTCGTAACAGAGCTAAGCAAGTGGCTTTGGAAGAGGAATACAAAGTGAAGATCACAATTGAGGATTTACCTGCAATGATGGGGCCTGGTCGTGAGCGAACAAAATACGATACAAATGAAGTTCCTGGTGTAGTAACCGGTTTAGCCTGGACAAGCGTTGGTGGAGATATTCTTTTCATAGAATCTTCATTAACCAAAGGAAAAGGAAAGTTGACTTTAACAGGAAACTTAGGTGATGTAATGAAGGAAAGTGCTGTTATTGCATTGGAGTTCTTGAAATCACACAGCGATTGGTTAAGTCTGGAACAAGAAAAATTCGACGAAACAAATGTTCACATTCACGTGCCGGAAGGAGCAACGCCTAAAGATGGTCCAAGTGCCGGAATTACCATGTTGACTTCACTTGCAAGTTCTTTCACAGGAAGAAAAGTGAAGAAGAATCTGGCAATGACGGGTGAAATTACGTTGCGTGGTGAAGTACTTCCAGTTGGCGGAATCAAAGAGAAAATTCTTGCTGCAAAAAGAGCTGGAATCAAAGAAATCATTCTTTGTGAGCGCAACCGACAAGATATCGAGGATATTACTCCTGATTACCTGAAAGGATTGAAATTCCATTACGTTGTAAAAATGAAACAAGTGCTGGATTTGGCATTGGAGAAATAATAGAAGCGGAAACGTCCACCAATGGTGGACGTTTTTTTTGCCTAAATTTTATTGAATTCTTCCCACAGATGCACAGATTTTGTTGGCGCTTACCAGACGCCAATTAAGCGAGACCGGTAGGTGAGCATTTTATCTGTGCATCTGTGGGATGTTTTGAGAGTTTTTTTAGGAATCTTTTAAGGATTAAATCTAATCGGTAAATTATACGTGCTAGATACAGGTTTTCCGTTGTTCTCAGCTGGTTTCCATTTCGGCATGGATTTGATTACACGAACAGCCTCATCATCACATTCCCGGCAATCCGGAATTCCTCGTTTTACCTTTACATTTGAAATGCTTCCGTCTTCCTGAATTTTGAATTGGAGATATACTCTTCCGCCTATACGATTTGCCAATGCATCTGACGGATATACAAGGTTTTTGGATAGAAATTGTCGTAATCCTTCTTGCCCGCCTGGGAACTCAGCTTCTGTTCCTATCATAGTTCCGACGATAACGTCATCCGGTTTTTCTAAGATTTCCTGTGGCGGATCAATCGGATCAATTTTGTAGATTCCCTCAACAGGTGGCGGCATCATTTCCCCTTCAATAGTTGTGCAGTTTACACTAACAGTCTTAGGTGGTGGCATACCAACCGTATGCACCTCTGCGAGCGCTTCCGCCTTAATGGTGAGTTTAACTTTCTTGTTCCGGAATTTGGTGATATTGGATTTGATGGTGTCGTTTTCAAAACCGTTTCCACCAATGGCTAAATTGAAGACTTCTTCGTCCAGATCCTTTTCATAAATAACAACGTCGAAATTACCTTTTCCATCCGTTTTTACTGTTTTAATCAATTTTCCATGTTGTAGAATTTCAACTTTGAAATAGGGAAGAGGCTTTCCTGTTTTTTCATCGTTTACCGTTCCTTTAACATGCATTGGAAACTTCAATAAGTTGAAAGCATTTTGCTTATGCTCTGTTGCTGTTGGAGTACTTTCGCATGAAGTAATCACCGGACCAAGAAAACCAAGAATCCCAAGAAGTGATAATCCCACAGCGCGAAAGACAGGAACCTGAACCTGAGAAACCTTATATTCAAATTGACTTGGATAGAAAATGCCACAGGTTTTTCCGGGAGTTGAGCGTAGTTTTTTCTGAATTTCTTCATTGCTGGAATTTCTGAAATCGGTCAAAACGTGATCACAGCTTTTGCAATGATAGCCTTTCTCCTTTTTGTCCATGTCTGAATGTTTGTTCTTGCATGGAAGTGTCATTATCGGTTTCATCCTTCAGATTTTTGTGAATATACTACTCTTCACATTTTAAGTTCAGGGAAAATCTTATTTTGGTTTACTTTTTGATTAAACGGGTTTTATTACAGATTTAAACGTTAAACTCACGATTATGAATTCTAAGGTCTACCTGATTGTATTGCTTTCTTTTTTTAGTTTGAACTTTCTTCAGGCTCAAAATTTGAAACCGGATTTAGCGTCGTCTAAAGTGTTGAATATTCCACCGATTAATACCGATTATATTGGTTTAACGCGAATCTACGTTGTTCCTAAAATCGTTGATGGACAAAGTACCTCGCATTTCATTACCAACCAGATCAATACCGGAATTTATACCATTCAGTCAGGAATTGAAACTTCTGACATGTACTTTACAAGTGAAGTATATCGTGTGTGGAAAAAGAATGCAACTGCAACTTCAACCCAGAGTACGAGCACTGACAAACAAGGAAATACGGTTACAACAACAACGTATAAGTACGATAGCGAAGAAGAGGTGCGTTTTGAGCTGAACCTGTATTTGGCAAATGGAACCAGAATCTCAACAAATACGGCAAAGGAAAGATTGAATGTTTCTGGGACTTCTACTATCAGTTACCAACGTGCTTACGACGATTACAATGAAACCCGAAGAAAGAAAACATTTGAATCGCTTGAGAAGTTGACAAGAGAAGCTTACGACAAAATTGCGAATGAGTATTTGTTCACACAGCATACCGTTTTCCTCTACAGTATTGGAGTGAAATCACGTAAAATGGATTATTCGGATATGAACATGGCTGCCGAATACATGAAGAAATGGTTGGGGTCGAATCCGTCAGATATGTCTTCTTCTGATGTAATTGAAGCCAATAAACTTTATGATGCAGCATTGATAGAGTTTGAGCCTGAAAGTAAGAAAGCACGTGTCGACAAGGAAATTGCGGCTGTTTGTTATTATGCAAGAGCCTGTCAGGAGTTCACATTAAACAACTACCGAAAAGCGGAAGAGTATATATTGAAATCAGAAGAATTGGATCCAAGGATTCATCACAGTCAGGAAGGAATGAAAAATGCATTATCTTTATTGAAACAACGAAAAGTGTTCAATTAATATCTGAATCATGAAAACCACCCGATTAAAAAACAACTGTTTTGCACTTTTTCTTGTGCTCGGTTTTGCTCAGTTGTGTCATGCTCAAAAAATCAACTATCAATTGGTGGATTCTACTGTTTTCCGTTTCCAGCCGATGAATCAAACATATTGGAATGCGAAGAAAGTGTTCATCGCTGCTGATTCTGTATTTAAAACGGTAATTAGTTCTCAGTTGGATCTAAGCCATTATACATTAGTTAGTAATAGAAATGAAGCAGATTTGATTCTTGTATATAGTACAACTTTGGGTTCCATTGATGGCAAGAAATCCTTGCTTGCTTCTCCAGCGAATGAAAAGCGGTATCTTCCAACTGGCAAGGAAACCAGTCTGGGTAATGATTTTGATTCTAAAAAAACGGCATCCCAAAACGCTAGATCAAGGTACGCCAACAATACTTCAAGTTCAAGACGAACCACAACAAGGTCATATTCTTATACAGGCACAACTCCTATTTATACGCAGATCGAATTGTATGATTCAACTGGATATAGAGTTGAGCAAATAGTTATTCAGGAAGAGTTGGTGTTGGAAGGTCGATCCAGTATAAGTCAAGACGTTGCAAAGAAAGACCATGATCTCACCTTAGAAAAAAAGAAAAACGAGGTTCTTATAGAGCATCTTGAGCGAGGAGCACGTGTACTGAATAATAAGTATTTCTTTACCAAAACAAAGGTTCCGGTTTTTGTGATTTCTGTAAAAGGCAAACAGTTCGACGATTGGAACAGTGCCGTGTATGCCTTGGATTCATGGATTAATACTCCGGGAAGGTCCTTGGATGATCCGAGACTTCCTTTGATGGAAAAGATTTTTAAAGCTCAAGTTGCACGCGATTTAACCCAATATAAAGATTCAGCCTCTTTAACATCCGTGGCGTTTCATAATTTGGCCGTTTACCAGTATTATCATGGTCAACCTACTGATGCTGGAGCTTCGCTTACCAAGGCGCAATCGCATATTGTTTATACTGATCGATCACAACGACTGTTTCATGAGAATTTGATTCTCTTACTTTTTCGAAGTGCATCGTTTTAGAACACAGAATCACAATAATTGCGCTATCAAAGCCTCACTTTTGTAATTTTGTACCATGAACAAACCAAAACTGAAAGCAGTACCGATTGAAAAATTGAACGCGTTCAATAAGAACACGCTCATGGAGCAATTGGGGATTGAATGTGTAGAAGTTGGCGATGATTATGTTATTGCAACTATGCCCGTAGATCACAGAACTCACCAGCCAATGGGATTATTACATGGTGGTGCAAGTGCTGCTTTGATCGAGTCAATTGGTTCCATGGGTTCAACTTTGCTTTTAGATTTGTCGAAAGAAGCTCCTGTTGGAATTGAGATCAATGCAAATCATGTTGGTGGAGTGAAGAGCGGCTCTGTGAGAGCAATTGGGAAAATTGTTCATGCTGGAAAACGAACGCATCTTTGGCAGGTGGATATTTTTGATCAAACCACAAATGCGTTGGTTTGTACTGGTAGATTAACAATCATGGTTGTTCCGGTAAAATGAGTGAACATCTGATCATACGATTGCCCGGTAAACCCGTTCAACATTTTAGGGGTGAGTTTAAACAGGTAACAGTTGCACACCATTTCGAAGGCTTTGTCTTTTCAGATTTTACGCACTCGAGAATATACGCACTAGAACTTTCTGATTTAGCTGAAAAAGCCGATTTCGAATTCCATTTCAAGGAAAACGAACCGTACGTTATTTCGCCGCGTGATTATATTCTGGAGGCTAATGCTTTGCTCAATGGTTTTCCAGTTATGGGTGTCGATAAAGCCGTTTACAGCAGAGTTAAGAAACATCAGTTTGATAGTAAAGATGCAATTTCGGCTTTCAATCGTGCTTGTGAAATGTATCCGAATGCGTGTTGTTATTTGGTGAGTTCTAAGCTTTTTGGGACCTGGTTTGGCGCAACTCCAGAGTTGTTGTTAAATACGGTAGACGATCAATGGAATACCATGGCACTAGCCGGAACCAGAAGTTCAACAACTCAAGAAGCTTGGGAGGAAAAAGAAATGCTCGAACATCAATATGTTATTGATGCAGTTGTTGAAGCATTAAAGCGTTCTGATGCAGCTGATATTGAAATTGAAGAGACTCGAGAGAAAATTGCCGGACCGGTAAAACATCTATACACTCCAATTTCAGCTCAAGGTGAACCTCAAAAAGCATGGAATTTCGCTTTGGATCTGCATCCAACACCTGCAGTTTGTGGAACTCCGAGAATTGCCTCATTAGATCTATTGCTTTCCAGAGAAATGCATGAACGTGAAATGTACGCGGGAATGTTTGGCTGGGTAAGTAAAGAACGAACAGAATTATATGTGAATCTTCGTTGTGCTCAACTCTTTGAAAATGCAGCTTATCTGTATGTTGGTGGTGGTTATACAAAAGATTCCATTCCCGAAAAAGAGTGGGAAGAAACAGAGCATAAGGCGAATACGTTGTTGAAGGTGTTTAAGTAAAGTTTAAATGCCAAAAAGATGTTAAATGATTTAATGTCAAAATGTTAAATGAATCTGTGTGTTTTCTGTAAAATGTGACTTTCAAATGATGTTTTTCACTAACTTAAATAGGAAAACGACTAGTTATGAAACATTACGAAATACACACAAGAGCATTTTTCTTTGCTCTACAGACATTAAGAATGTGCAAAGAAGTTGCTGAAAAGCATAAAGAGTATATCCTCACGAAACAATTGTCTCGATCTTCAACCTCCGTTGGTGCTAATTTGAGAGAGGGAAAAAATGCAATAAGTAAAAAAGACTTCATTTATAAGCTGACTCTTTCTCAAAAGGAATGTGATGAAACTATTTATTGGTTAGAGCTTATGAAAAATTTCATCGATGTAGAAATCGACGGTATTGATGAGTTGATTAAGGAAGCAAATGAAATAATGAGAATTATAAGTTCGATACTGGTTAAAGCTAAAGCAAACCCTTCTAGAGCGTAATTTCTGATTTTGGCATTTTAACATTTTAGCATTTAACATTTGAGTTATTCTAGTTTCAATTCCTAACTTTAGATCATGATTACAAGCGCTAAAGAAGAAGTGCAACTCTTGGTGGAGTTGATGAAACAATCCAATATTACACACATTGTACTTTCTCCGGGATCAAGAAATGCACCTTTGACCATTGCGTTTGACGAAGATCCTTTCTTTACTGTTTTTGTCATTACAGATGAACGAAGTGCAGCTTTTTATGCCATTGGAATGGCGCAGCAGCTTAAGAAACCCGTTGCCATTGCTTGTACTTCGGGCTCAGCTCCATTGAATTACTTTCCAGCTGTTGTTGAGGCATTTTATCAGCAAATTCCATTGGTGGTTCTAACTGCAGATCGACCAACAGAATGGATAGATCATGGTGATGGACAAACCATTCGTCAGCAAAACGCTTTTGGAACACACGTGCTTGATTTCTACCATTTGGTTCAGTTCTTCAATTCCGATAAAAAGTGGCAGGCACAGCTGAGGATTTCTGAATTGTTGCAGAAAGCCGAATTTAAGAAAGGTCCGGTTCATATCAACATACCATTTACAGAACCGTTATACGAGCAAGTGGAAACGAATGGTAGTTACGATACGGTTTTGGTGAAGCAATTCCCTCCAAAAAAACAACTTAGCAATATTGCTAAGTTGGAAATTTCCGAACAGGTTAAGAGATCAAAAAAATGCATGGTGGTTGTTGGACAAAAAGACAAGAACCCTGAGATTGATAACTTACTTATTCAACTTGCTGAAGAAGAAAAAGTGGCCATTTTGGTTGAACATACCAGTAACCTGCATGCAGAGAATGTAATTGAACCAATCGATTCTGTTTTGGCAATTGTAGGTTCAGATCCTGCATATAAACCAGATTTAGTAATTCAGGTTGGCGGGACAATTATTTCAAAACGAATCAAAAAGTACCTTCGCGATTCTGGTGCGACCGTTATTGCAGTTGACCAGCAATTTGCTTTTGCAGATGTTTTTCAGGGTTTACGAATTTCACTTGATATTGAATTACAGGACTTCCTGAATTTCTTCCATGAAACAACTTCTCAAGCCGAAATGAGCGCTTTTGGTAAATTGTGGTCTGATGCAAAAGCGGAAATGCTTGTTAAACATCATAAATACGCTGAAGTAATATCGTTTTCGGATTTCAAAGTGGTCGAAACAATCATGAAGTCGATAACTTCACCTTCGAAGCTTCATTTTTCCAATAGTTCAATGGTTCGCTATGGATTGCTGTTTCCAAATTTGTTCAAGGGAGAGGTTTATTGTAATCGCGGAACAAGCGGAATTGATGGTTGTACCTCAACCGCTGCAGGTGCCGCAATAATTGATTCTAATTCATTACATGTTTTAGTTACTGGCGATCTGTCGTTCTTCTACGATTCAAATGCACTGTGGAATGCACATGTTCCTGAAAACCTGAGAGTGATTATCGTGAACAATGGTGGTGGTGATATTTTCAATATTATTCCCGGGCCATCTTCCACCAATCAATTGTCAAAGATTTTTGTTGCAGAGCATAATTACAATGCACAGAAGATCTGTGAAGGATTTAATGTTGCTTATTCTTCAGCCTCCAACCAAAACGAGTTGGAACTGGAACTTCAACAATTCTTGAATATTTCAGATAAAAAAGCCAAAGTGTTGGAAGTCCACACAATAGGAATTCAGAACAGCGCCATCTTAAAGTCTTACTTCGAGAATCTGGCTCGAAAATAAAGATACAAGTTACATCCTATAACCGATGTTTCTTTTATTTCCCGTAGAGCTGAGAAGTTTTAGTTAACAAAGAAGAGTTTTATTTTTCTTGAATGCGAGACCGGTAGGTGAGCCAGACGACAAAGTCGTCATTCGTGCATTCGTGGCAAAATTTAGATGAACTACAAGGAGAATGTGAAATAAAAAAGAGCCTGAACTGTAAAAACTACTACGAAAAACAGATCAAGCTCTCTCTATTGGTTTGAAACCCGTCTAAACAGGTATCAGGTTTTGTATTCCAAATTAAAGGAATCTCAATGAAATAAAAAAGGAATTGCAGAAAAATTAACTTTTGGTTCATTTTGGAACGGTGTATATGAATTATTCTTGTCAATAATCCTTAAAACGCATTGTTTTTTGTCTACCGCTATTAACTTTGTCCAAAATTAGAAATTAGTGGATTTTCATATTTTAACGACCGGTGTCGGAATCTTTTATTTAGTAGTATTAACTCTTTTAGAGATTGTGCTCGGTATCGACAATATCATTTTCATTTCAATCATTACCGATAAACTTGTTAAGCAAGATCAGCGTAAAGCACGTATTTTGGGATTGAGCCTTGCTTTGATCATTCGAATTGTTCTATTGTCCATTGTTTCATGGATCATGACTTTAGATAAACATCCGTTGTTCACGATTTACGGACAAGGATTTACAGGTCATAGCTTGGTTCTTCTTATTGGTGGTTTGTTTCTGATCTACAAGTCGGTTGGTGAAATGAGTTCCAGTGTTAGAGGAGGTGAAGAGCATGGTTCTAAAAAGAAGAAAACACGCTTGAGTGCAGTGGTTATGCAAATCGTAATGATCGATTTCATTTTCAGTTTTGATTCAGTTATCTCAGCAGTTGGTATGACAAACGATATTCGTCATGAAGCTCACGGCGATCCTTTGATCATCATTTTTGCGGCAGTAATTATCTCTATGTTGATTATGCTGGTGTTCGCTAAACCAATTGGAGATTTTATCAATGCTCGTCCAACTATCAAAATGATCTCACTTGGGTTCCTGGTAACCATTGGAGTATTGTTAATTGCAGAATCATTTGGTCAGCACGTACCAAAAGGATACATCTATTTCGCAATGGTTTACGCGCTATTAATTGAATTCCTCAACATTCGAATGCGACGAAATAAAGGCGAGGTGGAGTGATAGCAATTGGTAAATTGACTTTCGATGATCTTGAAAGTGCTGAAGAATATTTCGAGCAGGAATTTTTTGAGGTAAAACAACAGCTTCAGGCTAAACCTTTATTAAGAGCAACAGCAAAACAGCGTATTAAATCGTTGCAGGAATTGCAATTGTTTGAAGAAGCTCTGGAATTGGAGTCTTCATCTGTTTCCATTTCACTTCCCGTTTATGAGGGATTAAACATGCAAGAAGCCTGGTTGATCTTTTCAAACTCATACTCAAGCTGGAAATTGAAAAGCTTTAATGCTTCTACACCTTCAGAATTGTTAGAATTGTTGGAAGTTGGTTTCAACCTGCAAAAAGATTTCTATGCTCTAATTCCTGCTGTTCAATGGGAGGAAGAGGATCCCAAAGTGGGGGCAACTGAACAGTTGATGAACCTTCATTCCGGATTTGCAGAATGTAAGTCAAGACGAATCCGTGATTTTGAGCAATTGACTTTGGTACCGTTTGCCGAAATAAAAGCGAATGAAACTCTGTATTTGTTCTTTTTGGAATTAAAGCGACTATCTTTGCGTTTCCAATATGTTTAGTCCATGAATTCAGATGCATTCAGCAAACTTCGCGAACAGTTAGAATTACAAGAATGGCCAAATGTTTACTTGTTTAAATTCATCGTTCCAAATACTCCACAGGCCTTAGCACAAGCAGCCGCTTTGTTTACCGACTTGTCGGAAATCAATTTCAACGAATCGAAAACGGGTAAGTACATTAGTGTGAGTGCAAAAGAAATGATGATGAATGTAGACGATATCATTGAAGTTTACATGCATGCAGCAAAAATTGAAGGAATCGTATCGTTATGACAAAAAGAAATCAACTCATTGTTTTACTCATTAGTTTACTAATCAGTTCGTTTGCCATTTATCAAATGGGTTCAGTTCCCAGAAGGTCATCGTTGCGCTATGTGTATGCTATTGCTATTGGACTTTCGGCTTGTTTGATTCTTTATTTGCTTTATAAAAACTTCATTCAGCGTTTGAATAAAGGAGCAATCAATCATGCTGAATATGTGAAATTGTTTGAATTAGAGAATACCTTAGTAACGGGTGAATTGGAGTTCTACTTTACAACCGAAGATCCTAAAAATGTGAAATTCAGCATTTTGAATCAGGATTTAAGCGAGAAGATGAATTTGAGAGATGAATTGTTCAAAACTGGTGGACATATTGTCAGGTTCGATACGTCACAACTCGAGAATGGAATCTATTTTTACTGTCTTGAAACAAATAACCAAAAAACAATGAAGCGAATGAAAGTTCAGCATGACAAGCTGACGGTTTAATTTGTTTGGTAAGAGTTTTGAGTAAAAAGATTTTAAATTAACTTTGAAAAAGCGAAGAGCTATTTCAATTAAAGAACACAAATTATGGCATTAGAAATCACAGACGCAAACTTTGAAGAGCTTGTGTTGAAATCAGACAAACCAGTAGTAGTTGATTTTTGGGCAGAGTGGTGTGGACCATGTAGAATGTTGACTCCAATTATCGAAGAAATGGCTGGTGAGTACGAAGGTAGAGCAGTTATCGGGAAAGTAAATGTTGACTTGAACCCGGGAGTTGCAGGACAATTCGGAATCCGTAATATTCCAACTGTACTTTTCGTAAAAGGAGGTGAGATCGCAGATAAATCTGTTGGAGCAGTTCCTAAAAATCAATTGACAGCAAAATTGGATGCATTGATCTAATTCAATCCCAATCAAAGCAATAAAAAAACCTTGTCCTTGTGGCGAGGTTTTTTTGTTTTTACTCGTCACTAAAAGAAATTATTGATTTACTAAACGCAAAGAAATAAGAACGCAAAGATTGTTTTCCTCCTTTGCACCTGTCTGCCGAACAGGCAGGATCTCCTTTTCTTGGCGGTTAAAAAAGGAGAAGAACTCCTTGCGTTATGCCGTTCTCCACACTCTACCGATTTTTAGGTACAACACAACCCAACATTTAACGTTTATCCTTTCGAAATCCTTAAATTTGCAACGCGAAAACTTTCTTTCGCATTCGTGATTATGAAAAACTTTCTTCGTCGACTGAAATACTATGGAATAGGCTTTGCCTTTGGGTTAGTTTTCGTCTTCTTTTTCTTCAAGGACAGAGGTTGTTCCTGGAAACCGGATAACCGTGTAAAAAACACTATTTTGGGTCGTGTAATTGTAGTTCCTGAAAGTGATCAGGTGGCTTTTGATAAACTTGGTCTGGATGAAAAAGCAATTGTAAAATTCCTTGACGATGGTGATGTAAATTTCTCCGGAAGTAAGAAAGATGGAAATACAAAAGTGTATGAAGTTGCCAAGGAAATCAAAGGCAAAGAAGTGAAGCTGTGGTTTACGCTTCCAAAAGATGCATTTATCTCTGAAGTTCGAATTCCTAAGGGAAGTATTTTGGCTGTAAAAAACACGAAGGTTGGAACGGGGAAAATGATTCGTTTCCCATCTGTTGAAACCATTGTTTATCTCAACGAAGAAGATTCTTATTTCAATAAGGAAAAAGAAAAATACGATTTAGTAGATTCGAAAGAAGTAGAGAAATACTTGAAAAAGAATGGAATGATTGATTTCGAACACTCAAATCTGTCAACAAGTCCGTACCCGATTCAAAAAATCGTCTTCGAAACTCCAACCAAATTGAAAATCACTGCATCTAGCTATTGGTTTGAGGAACATATCACGGTGGAAGGTTTTGATACTGTCGATTCATTAGGCATTACGAAACGTTAACTGTTGATAAGTCCGATAAAACTGAGAATTACAGTGAATCATTTTATTACCTTTGTTTAAATGGAATTTTCTGCATCGCAAATAGCAGGCCTGTTGAATGGTCAAGTAGTTGGAAATCCTGACGTTACAGTTTCGGGTTTAGCGAAAATTGAAGAAGGCGTTACAGGCTCTCTTTCGTTTTTATCCAATCCTAAGTACGAAGAATATATTTACTCTACGGGTTCAAGTATTTGTATCGTAAACGAAACTTTTGAGCCGTCAAAAGAACTTCCAAATTCGCTTACGTTGGTGAAAGTTGAAGACGCTTACGCATGTTTTGCTAAGTTGTTGGATATCTACAATCAAATGAGCAAGAAACAACCAAAAATTGAGCAGCCTTCTTTCATCGCTGAAAATGCAGTGGTTGGAGAAGAGCTTTATTTAGGGGCGTTCGCTTACATTGGCGAAGGTGCGAAAATTGGAAATAATGTGACGATCTATCCAAATGCTTATGTTGGCGACAATGTTGAAGTTGGTGATGGAACTGTCATTTACGCCGGAGTAAAAGTGTATTCAGGCTGTATTATCGGGAAAAACTGTGTGCTTCATGCCGGAGTTGTTTTGGGTAGTGATGGATTTGGGTTTGCTCCTGATGAAAAAGGAGTTTTCTCTAAAGTTCCGCAAATTGGAAATGTAATCCTTGAAGATGATGTAGAAATTGGTGCCAATTCAACTGTTGATTGCGCAACAATGGGTTCTACAATTATTCGTCAGGGAGTGAAAATAGATAACCTGGTGCATTTGGCTCACAATGTCGAAATTGGAGCACATTCAGCTATGGCTGCACAGGTTGGAGTTGCAGGTTCTGCAAAAATTGGAAAACACGTAATGGTTGGTGGACAAGCTGGAATTAGCGGTCACTTGACAATTGCAGATGGAACCAAGATTGTTGCACAATCAGGAATTCCAAGTTCTGTGAAAAAGGCAGATACGCTTATGGGGTCTCCCGGAATTTCAATTGACGATTTCAAAAAATCGTATTTTGGATTCAGAAAGCTGCCGTTCATTTTGCAGAAAATCAACGAATTAGATCAAAAAATAAAATCATTGGATAAAAAGCCGGAATAAATTATGGCAGATAAACAACGTACCCTCAAAGAGGCAATTGAATTTAATGGTGTTGGATTGCACACAGGTGAAAAAGTAACAATGACTATTCACCCGGCTGATGCAAATCACGGTTACAAGTTTCAACGTATCGATTTAGAAAATCAACCAACCATTAAGGCGGATGCTGATTTGGTGGTTTCTACAGATCGTGGAACTACATTGGAGCAGAATGGTGCTAAAGTGTACACAACTGAACATGTTCTTGCAGCTTTATACGGGATGCAGATCGACAATGCACTAATCACACTTACAGGACCTGAAATTCCAATTATGGACGGAAGTTCTTCTCCGTTCGTAAAAGAAATTATCCGTGTTGGGAATGTAGAGCAGGATGCTGACAGAGATTACTTTGAGCTTACAGAAAATATTAAGTGGGAAGATGTAGAGAACGGAATTGAGTTTCTTGCTGTTCCCGATGATCATTACCGTGTAACTGTAATGGTTGATTACAAAAGCCCAGCGCTTGGAACGCAGCACGCAAGCATGTTCCAGATTGCTGAGTTTGAAACGGAAATTGCACCGTGTAGAACGTTCTGTTTTATGCGTGAATTGGAATTTTTGGCGTCTAATAACCTGATTAAAGGTGGTGATTTGGATAATGCAATCGTTTTGGTTGAACGTCCGGATATCAGCCAGGAAGAATTAGACCGATTGGCGAAAATGCTTGGTAAAGACACGCTTTCAGTTAATTACGACGGAATTGGTGTATTGAACAGTATTAAATTGAAATTTGAAAATGAGCCGGCACGTCACAAGTTGTTAGACATCGTTGGTGATTTAGCCTTGGTTGGTCGACCAATTAAAGCACATATTTTGGCAGCACGTCCCGGACATTCGGGGAACACGCGTTTCGCGAAAGTATTAAAAGAGCAAATCAAGAAACAAGAAAAAGGATTAAAGGATTTCGGATTGGAAAGAGAACCGTTGTATAACATCAACGATATCGAAAAAATGCTTCCGCACCGTTACCCGTTCTTGTTGGTAGATAAAGTAATGGAAATTGGTGACGAGCACATTGTTGGTGTGAAAAACGTTACAATGAATGAGCCAATGTTCCAGGGACATTTCCCGGGTAATCCTGTCTTTCCGGGAGTTCTTCAAATTGAAGCAACTGCTCAGGTAGGAGGAATCTTTGCCTTGAGTAAAGTGGAAGATCCGCATTTGTATTCTACTTATTTCATGAAGATCGACAACGTGAAATTCAAGCAAAAAGTAGTTCCTGGTGATACGCTGGTGTTCGATTTGAAATTGATCTCGCCAATCCGCAGAGGTTTGGTACATATGAGTGGTCAGGCATATGTGAATGGAAAAGTGGTAATGGAAGCTGAAATGCTTGCTCAAGTCATTAAAGATAAAACAGAATGATAAGTAATCTGGCTAATATCGCATCTGGAGCACAATTGGGTGCAAATGTTACTGTAGAATCGTTTACTACAATTTACGATGATGTAATTATTGGTGCTGGAACCAAAATTCATCCGAATGTGACTATTTATCCGGGTACCAGAATTGGTGAGAATTGTGAGATTTTCCCCGGTGCTGTAATTGGCGTTGTTCCTCAGGATTTGAAATTTGCTGGTGAATACACAACGGTTGAGATTGGTAACAATACAGTTATTCGCGAATGTGTGACGATTCATCGTGGAACAAACGACAGAATGAAAACGAAGATCGGTGACAATTGTTTGTTAATGACTTACGTTCACGTTGCACACGATTGTTTTATCGGGAATAATGTGATTTTGGCAAGTTATGTTGGACTTTCTGGTCACGTTACCATTGAAGACTTTGCTATTTTGGAAGGAATGGTTGCTGCTCAGCAATTCATGAATATTGGTGCTCACGCTTTTGTTGCTGGTGCTTCATTGATCCGTAAAAGTGTTCCTCCATATGTGAAATGTGCTCGCGAGCCGTTGACGTTTGCTGGAGTGAATTCTGTTGGTTTGCGTCGCAGAGGATTTACAGACGAGCAGGTACGTGAAGTGGAAGATATCTACCGCATCATTTACGTTCAAAACAACAACATGTCGAAAGGAATGGATATTGTGAAAGAAACAATGCCAGATTCTCCGATTAAAAATCAGATCTTATCATTTATTGAATCATGTGATAAAGGCGTGATTCGCGGTATGATCTAAGAAATACTCAAGTGGTACATCGTAACGAAATTATTGAAGTTGTCATCGAAGACTTGGCTTTCGGTGGACAAGGTTTGGCGCGTTTGCGTTCTGAAGAAGGGGATTTTATCGTCTTTGTAGAAAATACATTTCCTGGACAGAAAGTGCGTGCTCGCGTGGATAAGAAACGCAAGCGTCATGCTGAATGTAAATTGGTTGAAGTCATTGAACGTTCGCCAGTTGAAGTCATGCTTCCTTATCAAGAAATTTCGGGTGCACCATACATCTTTGTTCCAATCGAAGAGCAACAGAAATACAAGAAACAAAATACGCTTGACGTTTATCGAAAACTAGGTCGAATTCAAGATCCGACTTCTTTATTCGATGAATTTATTGGAGCTCCAGAACCTTATTTCTACAGAAATAAAATGGAGTACAGCTTTTCTTCCATCGAACATGATTTAGCTACAAACGAAGAGAAAGACGATGCTTTTGCATTGGGCTTTAAACGTCGTGGTACATGGTGGAAAGTAGAAAGCTTAGACAAGCCAAGTGGTTTGTTTGATGAGCAATTTGAAACGATTCTTCGTGAGTTGCGCGAGTTACTTGCAAGCTTCGAGTTACCTGCCTGGCATCCGCCAAAGAAAACAGGATTCTTCCGTCACATCGTTGTTCGGAAATCATTCCATCAGGATCAATTGTTGCTGCATTTGGTAACAAGTTCGGATGGTTTGGAGAAATTCAAGCCTCAGGCAGTTGTCGACTTCCTGAAAGAGAAGCTTGGAAACCGTTTAGCTGGAATCTGGCATACGATCAACGATAATGTTGCTGACAGAGCGAAGATTGAAAACGGAACAAGTTCGTTGCTTTATGGAGCTGCAGTTGTTGTGGAAGATTTATTGGGGCTTAAGTTTGAGATCAGTATGGAAAGTTTCTTCCAGACCAATCCAATGAGTGCTGAGAAACTCTATACCAAGGCAATTGACTACGTAGTTGAGAATACAAAGGAAAATGGTGTGATCATGGACTTGTTCTGTGGAACAGGAACCATTGGTCAATTAGTCGCTCAACGGATCAACGTTTCAGAAATTATCGGTGTTGACATTGTTGAAGAAGCGATTGAAGACGCTAAACGCAATGCAAAACAGAACAAACTGGATCAAATCAAGTTTTTTGCAGCCGACGTCGGGAAATTCCTGAACCTTCACCCAGAATATGCGGGTAAAATCGATACGATTATTCTTGATCCACCACGTGCAGGAATTGCTCCAAAAACGCTTTTAAAAGTAATTGCACTTGGCGCAGAATCAATTGTTTACATTTCATGTAATCCTGCAACACAGGCTCGTGACGCGGAAACATTGGAACAAAACGGTTACAAGACTACAAAGATCAGTTTGGTTGATCAGTTCCCACACACAAGCCACATTGAGGCAATTGCCGTGTTTAAGAAGAACTGAAAGTTCATTCCAATTAAATGATTCTTAAACGAAAAATCACTTCTGGAGATCAATTTCAAATTGAAGTCTTTACTATTGTTGTGGGAGGTGTACTGTGCTTTTGTTTTGGTTATCATTTAATTTCGAAATCGTTTTCACTACCCTACCTTCAAATTTTGGAATTTATTGGAGGAATCTTTTTTTGCTTGTTTGGTATTTTCATTCTTTCCAGAATCTTTAAATATGACTCCATTCTTATTCGAGATGAAAAAGCGCTTATTAAATCTATTCTCGGCTATCAAAAGAAGACTTTCGATCTGAATGAAATACGTTTTTGGTTGGAGGTTGAAGAGGAGCATAAAGGCAGTAAGTGGCATGAATTGACAATTGTTACCGACACTTTTCGATATAAAATTGTCTCTTCGAAATACGATAATTATCGCAGAATTAAAGAAATTCTGACTCAGTATGGAACAGTCGATCCTGACCTTTTGAATACTAAGAACCGAAGATTTAATTTTTACGGTGCACTTGTTTACTTTGGTTTCTCTATTTCCTCCGTTTTATTGACTTTTCATACGGTTGATACATATGGTGATAACGTCGAAATCAAGCAATTGACCTCAATTGATGACGTAATAATTATTAGACCAAAACTAGTGAGTTCAGGTAAAAGTGGTTATCATTTATTGATTAAACTCAAGTCTTTTCCAAAATTCAAATTTGACATTTCGGGCAATTTTATGAAAGCAACTGATGCTGAAGAATTTGTTGCAGACGTTAAGATGGGAGATACGATAGGGCTAGATGTGTTGACAGAAGTCTACGACTCTAAACTGTTAGGTAAGAGTATGCCAAGTTTTTCAGATAGATCCATTAATTACCTTGAAGTTCAAGTGTACGGATTAAGAGCTGGATCTAAAAAGTATCTGAAGCTTCAAAATTTAAACGCTGCAATAAAGAACGATAGTAAATTTGGTCTATGGATTTTCCCCATTCTGTCAATATTCTTTAGTTGTGCTGGAGTTTACTGTATTCGCAGTATGCCTAAGAAGACGTGATACTTAGTTGTTTTCAAAGGGATTTTTAACTTTTGATTTTTGACTTTTTCAGTTTTTGCTAATCTTGCTTTTTGGTTTAGTTTTCTCTTGAATTCGTAGTTGATTCCATTTTGTTTGAATTTGGTATAACTTTTGTTAAAACCAGACAAATCACTTTAGAAATTATACATTTCGAAGTCAATTTCAACAAATGAAAACACTCACTATTCTGCTATTATTTGTTCTGTCACAACAGGTTTCATTTTCTCAAGATACTTTACCGCGATATCAGTCCTTATTGCGCGTTAGTGCTGGTTTTGATATCCCAAGAGTTTTCTCAAGTGGTTCCGGGCCATTTCACTTTGATGCGCACTATTTTCTTAAAAAGCGATTTGCAATCGGTTTCAACTATGATTTTCAAAGAAGCTCTGTTTCCAGAAGAGATTTGATTTATTCGGATGAAGACACTGCATTTTATGCAGATTATTCTGGTCCCCTTAAAACAAATCAATTTCTAATTGAAGGAATTTATTATTTGGATTTTCCTGATGCCGAATCCCGATTTTTACGGAAATGGAAAATTTATACTTCATTAGGTGTGGGTATTGGTGTACAAAGAAGTGTTATGAATATAAGTACTCAAACACTCGATGCTCCTGAAGAAATTAATACAAAAACGGCCTATTTCGTTCCGCAATTTATGCTTGGAGCAGAATATCTTTTTAAAGAACACTTTGGATTGTTTATTGAAGCTGGTTATGGTCTTTCAGTATTACATGGAGGATTATTTTACAAACTCTAACCATTGATCATGAGAACATTACTATTCATTACTATTTTATTCGCTGTAAACGGACGTGCTCAGGTAACTGGTTCAAGCAACTCAAGCACTTTGGGTAGAGGAACCGGGACTGCGGTAAACATAGATTACTTTTCGCTGGCAACTAACCCGTCTAATCTTGGTTGGCAATCTCGTTTTTACAAACATAAGTTTGCCTTTAAAATATTCGACTTTTCTGTACTCGCTGCCACTCCTGTAACGCCACGTTATCTCTACAATTCTGCGATGGACGGAAACATCATAAACAAAACGGTTGTGGAGTCATTTTATAGTTATAAGGATGGCGGTGTTGGGTTTGATACTACGTTTTCTGTCGAAGGTCGATACGAACTTCGTGATTTATTGATGAAGCAATCGTCGCTGCGCTATAATCGAATCTTAGTTGGAGCGAGTTACGTAACAAAGTCTCACGGTACTTTCGCTGTACAAATAAGTAATGAAATCAATGGAAGTATTCAATTGTCGGAAAGAACAGCTAATATGTTGACTTTAGGAAAGGTGAATCCTTATTTTGATAGTTTAGTTTTGTCGACAGGTGAAGTAATTGCAAATAATTCTGCGGCTTATACGAATGAAACTCTTGGTAAAGTGGTTCATGCCTTTTCCAATGATTCGCTGACTATTGGAGAACAGTTGGACGGGTCTTATTTTAAAGGAATGAAAACCAGGAATTTTTCCATTGGGTGGGGAAATGCTTATAAGGAAGTTATTCCAGGTTGGGAAACCTTTATTGGTGTTACTTTAAACATTATTCAAGGTCAGGAGTTTTATGATTGGGAGTCGAAAGACGGAGAGTTTTACATGAGAATTGCAAGCGCTGGAGTTGTAGAGAATACGTCGAGAATGAAAAACCCTGGATTGGGTACTTCTGTAAATTTAGGAGTGAGTTTTTTGAAGAGTGAGCAATTTATTCTGGGAGTGAGCATTAATAATTTAGGCTTTATTCGTTGGAGAGATCAAGGAGAATCGAGTACGTCTGAATACAATTCTGTAAATGATAAAAACATGTTTCATTACCCATTCGGAACTTCAAAAGACATGAGTTTTTATGATCAATGGGTAGAATCGAATATGTTTATTGCGACAAGTCCAATTGAGAATTATGAAGAAGGGGGAACTTTTACGAGTGCAACCGCTTCAACGGTAAATCTTGGAGCGCAATGGAAGTTGAATAAAGCAGTTTCATTTTCTTCCGATATCATTGTTCCTTTAAATCCGAATGCAGTTGGAAGTATTCGATCACCCTATTTTTCATTGGGTGCACAGGCTACTGCACGCCTTATTGGAGTTTCTGCTGGAATTAATAGCAATTTCAATAAGTTGAATGTTCCGTTGGGAATTACGTTTGGGAGTGTTTACTCTGCAGTATCTTTTACTATAGCAACGAATGATTTTACTGTGTTGTTTCAGGAAGGAAGGACAAAAAACTATTCTTTATCAGCAGGAGTGGTGTGGAGATTGTTTTAGGAAAACTATTTCCCTTTCCCTTTTACAACGATCAAAATCGTGTAAAGCATGATCTTCAGATCAAGTGCAATCGTTCTATTCTTCAGGTAAAGTAAATCATACTTCATGCGTTGAATCATTTGATTCACGTTTTCAGCGTAACCGTATTTTACTTGTCCCCAGGAAGTAATTCCCGGACGAACTTTTGTCAATTCCATGAACTGAGGTTCGATCTTCACAATTTGATCAATAAAGAATTGACGTTCTGGTCGTGGACCAACCAATGACATATCGCCTTTCAATACGTTGAAAAATTGTGGTAATTCATCAATTCTCACTTTACGCATAAATCTTCCAACCGGAGTAATACGCGGATCGTTCGAACTAGACAATTGCGGACCTTGCTTTTCAGCATCCGTAAACATCGTTCTAAACTTAATGATCTTGAAAGGCTTTCCATTCAATCCAATTCGCTCCTGTAAGAAAAGAATAGGTCCTTTCGATGAAAGCTTTACGGAGATAGCGAAAATGATGTAGAAAGGAATCAGAATGACGATAGCAAAGAGCGACAATGCAATATCCATCGTTCTTTTAATGACCAATTGCCATGTCGGCATTACGTCCTGATTAACTTCCATCAGAAGCGCGCCGAAGATATTGTTCAGTTTTACCGATCCGGCCAAAATATCGAAAAGATCCGGGGCAATTTTAATCACTACGTGATGGTGGTTGATGCGGGCTACGATGTTTTTCAACCGTTCATGTTCCGTGCTTTCCAGCGCAATAATGACCTCTTCAATTTCATTGTCATTTAAGATCTTCTCCAGATTATCAACGTGTCCCAAATACTCTAATTCGCCGTCAAGTAAACGGTCAACACCATTCAGGTTGATATAACCAACGAAAATGTTTCCGCTGCTTTTTGCCAGTTGCTGAACTTCATTATAAATGGAAATTGCTTTATCTGATCCACCAATGATAACAGTTCTGAAACCTGCTTTCCCGGTATGAATTCGGTTTACTACAATACTTGTGATGATCAGTCGCGTGAAAATTGTAAGTACGAAATGCGATCCGGCAAGTGTAAGTAAAGCCTCGTAGTAATCTTTGTAGCTTTCTACTCTGTCGTCTATCAAAAGCGCAAAGAACAGAACTATAGAGCCAAAGATTGAGGCGAATAGGGTAAGGCCAATAATGCGTAAGCGATAAAGTCTGCGTACATCATGGTAAGTTCCCTGAATCAGGTAAAAAATAATCCATGCACAGGCAACAATCAGAATTCCCTGCCAAAAGGTATTGTTGATCTCGAAAGGTACATTTTCAATTACTGTCTTTCTGAAATAGTAAAACAAACCCCACGCAGTTGCGGCTGCAAAGAAATCTGTAATAACTAAAATGAAAGTAAGTAAGCGTGTCATGCAGTTTAGAAATAAACCAGTCTTATATTATCAATGTAAACATCTCCGGAAGTATAAGTTCCGTCGAGCGCCGCTTTGAGATATTGTTTAAATCCTACGGCATTAGTGGAGTAGGAAACAATTTCTCTTAGATCTAAATAGATTTTTTTCCATTCAACCGTTGAAGCACTTTGTGCATTCAGGGAGATGTAAGGATTATTCGTTGGCGTATTGTCACTTGCAATCCCAATTACGCCCTGAAGAATTGGAATTGTATTTCTATACTCAATTTCCAGGTACACTTCAGCACCGCCTTTTGGTAGATCTAGTGCCTGCGCCGAAATACCAACCCAAAGATCATCATCGCCGCTTAAGTGAATGTGTCCGTATTTTCCATCGAGCACAATTGCCGGATCCTGTTCCAATACCATTTCAGCTGTTGATACGCTATTGTCAGTATCAAAATCGGCATTATTTGTATTGAAATCTTCTAACCAGAACTGACAGTTTGAGTAGTATCTTGTTTTCGGATTCATAGTGATTGTTCCGCCAGATACTAGGTCGTGCATCTCTTCAAAAGGTTCAACAAAGGGATAAATTTTCTTTGTTCCGGAAATACCGTTGTTGCGAATGGTAGGATAAAGTCGAATGCTTTTGTTTGAGCCTTCCATCATTACAGGAACTTTACAAGGGAGCTCAAAAACACCAAGAAGTTTGTTGTCTACGTAAACCCAAACATCTGTAAAGTTGTGCGATAAATAACCGGGATCAACAAGCGGATTTGCTTCAATTGTCCATTCATTTATCTCAAGCCAAACAGGTGCCGGCTCGTTTTTAACACAACCGCCAAGCAAAAAAGCCAATACACTGAAGAATAAAAATTTTCTCATTACGATTCGGAACGCGAAATTAAGGTAAATATTGTGTTTATCGACACCTTCTTGCGATATAGATGAATCACATTTGAAAGGGTTGGAATCCAAATTGTTGTCAGAACTTAAAGCGAAGATATTTCCGGAAATATTCGGAAAAGTGCTTTTTTTTCATTGTTAGTGCTCCTTTTTGAAGAAAAATGTATTACTTTTGACCTCGATTCTGAGCTTAGAAATAAGTTGATAGATACACGGAGGTTGTAGCTCAGTTGGTTAGAGCGCTGGTTTGTGGTACCAGAGGTCGCGGGTTCGAGACCCGTCTCCCTCCCTGAAAAGAAAAGGTAACTGAGAAGTTGCCTTTTTTTGTTTGTACCATTTCGGGTCGAGAAGTTTATACCGAGCGCAATGAAATGAAGTCGAGGTGAGACCCGTCTCCCTCCCTAAAAAGAAAAGGTAACTGAGAAGTTGCCTTTTTTTTGTGCTATAGATTTAGCAAATCAAAAAATTGACGAAGAGATAATTCGTAAAATGAATCGCAAAGAAAAGAGAGCGCAAAGGCATAGATCTCCGCGCTCTCTTTTCTTTGCGGTTATTATAGAGCCTCGTCTTTCTTTGATTGAAAAAATTCCTACCTTTCCAATTCGAATTCAGTCCATAAAAATCAATGAAAATTCCGCAAGAGATTCTTAACGGTTTAGTGTTAAAGGCCAAGGCTTACAGAGAACATATGCATCAATTTCCTGAGTTGTCTTTTGAAGAGAAGAACACAATGGAATTTGTAGCTCAAAGTTTAGAGAAAATAGGAATTCCATTCACAAAGCATTTTTCGGGGACAGGAGTTGTAGGGATGATTCGAGGTGAACAGCATGCTAAAAATCAATCTTGTGTTGCATTGCGTTCTGAATTGGATGCACTTCCTATTTTGGAGCAAAGCGAAAAAGCATATAAAAGTACGGTTGAAGGTGTAATGCACGCTTGTGGACACGATGTTCATACTTCAATTCATTTGGCTGTTGCAGAATATTTGTGGTCGGTTAGAAATGAGTTGAAACACCCTGTTAAACTGGTTTTTCAGCCTGGTGAAGAGAAAAATCCTGGTGGAGCATCTATCATGGTTGCTGACGGTGTTTTGGAAAACCCGAAAGTGATGTCGATGGTAGCGCTTCATGTTTTCCCTGAAATGGAAGTTGGTTCAGTTGGCTTTAGAGAAGGATTGTACATGGCTTCGAGCGATGAAATTTACATTACCATTAACGGAAAAGGTGGACATGGTGCGATGCCGCATCAAACCATTGATCCAATTATGATAGGAGCGCATTTATTGACCGGCTTGCAACAGGTGGTGAGTAGAAAATGTGACCCGAAAATTCCATGTGTTTTGACTTTCGGACATTTTGAAGCGCTTGGAGCTACCAATGTAATTCCGGACAAAGCAATCATAAAAGGTACGTTCAGAACAATGGATGAGCCTTGGCGCGAAGAAGCATTGAAGATTATTTCTTCTCACGTCAACAATACATGTGCGGAATTTGGTGCAACTGCTGATGTAAAAATTTCTAAGGGTTATCCCATGCTCTTTAACGATGCTGATTTGACGCGAAAAATGAAAGCAGCAGTTTCTGAAGAGCTTGGAAACGATAAAGTGGAAGATCTTCCTATTCGGTTGACTTCGGAAGATTTTGCGTTTTATTCTCAGCAAATACCGACCTGTTTTTATAGACTTGGAGTGGGGAATAAAGAAAAAGGCATCACTTTTGGTGTGCACCATCCGCGTTTTGATGCAGATGATCGTTGTTTCGAGATTGGCATTAGAACTTTAAGTAAAGCAGCATTTTTAGAAGAATGAAAAAGATAATATGCATAAGTATTCTTTCGCTTTTCATGGTTTCTTGTGGTTCAGACGACAAGGATGCTAAGAAAGGTGAAGTGTATGAAATACGTGAAATTGGAACGCTTTCCACTACGGAGTATACGCTTGGAAAAGTCATTAAACTGGATGACGAAGGCGAGTGGTATAAGCTTGGGGATAGAAAAATTCTCATCTCATGTAAAGCGAAAGTGAAGGCTGGGGTGAATTTAAGTCTGATCAAAGAGGAGGATATTAAAGTGAATGGAAATACCGTTGAAATCACCATTCCTGCAGCTCAAATTACCAGTTTTGAAATGGATCCGAATTCCATTAAAACGGAAATGACGGAGGTTAGCGGATTTCGTTTTCAATTTACACAGGCGGAAACAAATGACATTTTACGAAAAGGCGAGAAGTCCATTCGAAAAGATATGCAGCAGTTGAATATGCTGAATGACGCTTCAAAAAATGCACGTGTGTTTATTCGTGATTTTTACAAACAGTTAGGGTTCGAACAAGTGATTATCCATGAACGAGAGCAAGATAAAAAAGATTAAAGAGATTAGAACGCTTGTCATTCGATTGGGCGCTTTAGCTATTCTTGGCTTTGGCGTTTATATCGTTATTCAAATGATCAAGGCTGGCAATACTTCTACAGATACGCCAATTGATGATACACCGTTACGTGTGGAGCAAGTGAAATCTATATTGGAATTAAATACCATTCGTTTTCGTGATGAAGTGGTGGTAGACACGGTTGAAATGTATGAAAGTGGCTGGAGTTCGGGTGCAGGAATATTAGAAAAACTCTCGAACTTCAATACGATGGATGAAGCCTTGAAGCCGTCGGCAATCAAAAGAAGGTTGACGTTGGTGGTGAAAGGTGAATTACTTTACGGAGTAGATCTTAAGATTCAGGATTTTGATTTTATCGAGAAAAACGATTCCATTATTTTGAGATTACCAGAGCCTACACTTCTGTCTGCAAACGTGAATCCTTCGAATACTGATGTTTTTGTTGAAAACGGCGTTTGGTCGGATTATGCGCGCAGAAAATTGATGATCAAAGCAAAGAAAAAAATGATCAAAAGCGGTGAACAACTTCATTTAACTACCAAAGCGAAAGAGCCTTTGGAGAAATGCTTGAAGCAACTCATCAGAACAGATAAACCGCTTAAAATAGAATACATTAAATAGTTATGGCAAAAGTGTCGCTGATCGTTGCAATGGACAACGAACGAGGGATTGGAAAAAACAATGATTTGATGTGGCATCTTCCTGCCGACATGAAGTTTTTCAGGGAAACAACAACCGGCCATATTGTAGTTATGGGCCGTAAAAATTACGATTCTATTCCTGAGCGTTTTCGTCCATTGCCAAACAGAGAAAATGCTGTTTTAACCCGCAATACTGATTTTACAGCTGAAGGCTGCATTGTTTTTCATTCGCTTCAAGATTGCCTCGACCATTACAAAAACGAATCTGATACAACAGTTTTTATTATTGGTGGTGGACAGATTTACAAGGAAGCACTTGAGCTGGGGGTCATTGAAGAAATGTATGTAACGCATGTGAATCACACCTTTGGTGCTGATACTTTTTTTCCTGAGATAGAAGAATCTAAATGGCATGTTTCTGAAGTTCAGTATCAGGAAGTTGATGAAAAAAATCCGTATTCGTTCTTGATTAAGAAATATTCATTGGTCTAAGAGGAATGTTAATTCGAGGTGACGGATTTTAGAACTTTAGTTAAGTTTGACAAAAATCACCTTATGAAAAACACACTTACCAAAAAAATCTTTTCCTTTTTTGCTTCCGCCTTTCTGGTTGGAACTTCTTTCGGTCAAACGGAATTGAAGGTTAATTGCTACAGTTTTAGTACTTACGAAAATGCCTTCTATTTGAATGGTGTGATAGGAGAGTATTCACTTTGTTCACCAGAACCAGCATTTTATGTCGCGGTAATTGATCCGTCGAGCTGTATGCCGTGGGGAACCAATTATCAGGGTGCAAATCCAAATCATTCTTTTGGAAATATGAATGAAAGCGGTTGTAGGCAGAGAGTAGAGTTTTTCTTCGTTTTTGAACAAAATGATTCTTTGCAATTGGACGGAATGTTAAATATGTTGCAACAGATTCCTGTCGGGCATTCCATCGTAATTTACACGCCGGTTGCTTATGATTACAGTGCTGTAAACGCGGTAAACTCAAATCTGACTCAGGAATTGAGTGCACGATGGGATTTCAATATAATTGAAGGGAATCAAATCATGGTGCTTTACGGAGAACAAGGTAATCCCGCTTCGCATGTAACTGAAACTACTGTGAATCCTGATGGATATATTGAGTTCACTCATAATGTATGTAATGCGTTAGGAGTGAAGGAAGATGCCGAAGTTGATGATCTATTGATCAGTACTTCGTTGAATAAGGTAGTTTTGAATCCTGAATTGACAATTGAAAATATTGAAGTTTTTGATGGTTTGGGTAGAAAAACGACCTTTGACTTAAATGAAAATGTAATCTCTTTCAACTCTATTGAAGCAGGTGTTTACATGATTCGAATGAATGTAAACGGAGAAATGCGTCAAGTGAAAGTAATGTTGGGGAATTAATAGATATTTAAAGAGGAACAGAGGAAAGTCAAAAGAAGAAAGATATGAGAAGGCAACTTCTCTACATCAATTCGAGTTTAATCAGAAGGTTAGGGAAGAACCGTCAAACGTTGTCCAGCTTCAAATTAGACTCTCCCTCTTTTCGCTTTCCTCTTTTTTAATAACTTGTTCAAGACTTTCCGCATTTGACCTTCGGCTTTCCTCTGTTAAGGATTATCTTTGTGCTCTATGATTCTCTGCATTGCCGAAAAGCCTTCTGTAGCAAAAGATATCGCTGAAATTCTCGGTGCGAAACAACGTAATGATGGGTTTTACGAAGGAAACGGTTATTGGGTATCATGGACCTTTGGTCATTTATGTACGCTGAAAGAACCTCACGACTATAAAGAATCCTGGAAATATTGGAAATTGGAAGATCTTCCATTGATTCCGGAACGTTTTGGTATCAAGCTCATTGACGATTCCGGGGTGAAGAAACAGTTTTCTACCATCGAACGTTTGGTTCAGAATTGCACGGAAGTGATTAACTGTGGTGATGCTGGTCAGGAGGGAGAATTGATTCAGCGCTGGGTACTTTCCAAAGCAAAATGCTCCGTTCCAATTAAGCGTTTGTGGATTTCGTCACTTACAGAAGAAGCCATAAAAGAAGGTTTTCAGAAGCTGAAGGACGGAAATTCATACAATAACCTGTATTCTGCTGGTAGTGCACGGGCTATCGGTGATTGGTTGTTGGGAATGAATGCCACGCGATTGTTCACAAAGAAATTTGGGAAGGGACAGGCTACGCTTTCAATTGGAAGGGTGCAAACACCAACTTTGGCAATGATTGTCAACCGTCAATTGGAAATAGATGCCTTTAATGTAGAAGAGTATTTTGAGCTGAAAACACTATACAGAAGTGTAGAGTTTACTGCAAATATTCCAAGAATTGTAAAGGAAGACAGAGCGAACCAGGGACTGGAATACTTGAAACAGCACCTTTTCGAGATCACTTCATTTGAACAAAAGGAAGGGAAGGAAGGAAATCCGCGTTTGTTCGATTTGACTTCACTTCAGGTGGAGGCAAACAAGAAGTTTGGTTTTTCTGCAGATGAAACATTGAAAAATGTTCAGAGTTTATACGAAAAGAAACTCGTGACTTATCCGCGTGTGGATACTACTTATCTGAGTGAAGATTTACATCCAAAGATGGAAGGCATTATGCGCGGAATGACAGCATATTCCAGGTTTACAGCTCCCATTTTAGCGAAACCCATTCCGAAGTTAAAAACAGTCTTCGACGATAAGAAGGTAACAGATCACCATGCGATCATTCCAACGGGAATTCAACCGAATGGAATTTCAATGACTGAAAATCAGATCTATGAATTGATCGCTCGTCGTTTTTTAGCTGCTTTTTACCCTGAATGTAAAGTTTCGAATACTACTGTGCTTGGAAAAGTTGAGAAGATCGAATTCAAAGCAACCGGAAAGCAGATCATTGAACCAGGGTGGAGAACAATTTGGGAGGAGTCTAAGGAAGACGATACCAAAAAAGCGGACAAGCCTGAACAGGTAATGCCTGAGTTTGAAGTAGGGGAAAGTGGTCCTCATGAACCGAGAGTTCATCAGGGAAAAACCAGTCCGCCAAAAGCATATACCGAGGCAACCTTATTACGCGCCATGGAAACCGCCGGAAAACAGGTGGAAGACGAAGAAATTCGTGATATGATGAAGGAAAACGGAATTGGTAGACCAGCAACGCGGGCCAACATCATTGAAACGCTTTTCAAACGAAAATACATCGAGAAGAAACGTAAGAACCTGATTCCAACGCCAATTGGAATGAGTTTGATCGGAACCATTCAGAATGAGCTTTTGAAAAGTGCTGAATTGACAGGTCAATGGGAGCGTAAACTACGTTTGATCGAAAAAGGTGAGTACGATTTGGAAACATTCAAAAGTGAGCTGATCGTAATGGTAAAGCAACTTACGGATGAAGTAATCTTTTCTCAGGCACCCATTCAATTCAATCTGGTAAGCACTACTGCGGAAGCACCAAAACCAAAGAAAGAGCGAAAACCTCAGGAAAAAGTAACTATTGATGATTTGACTTGTCCGAAGTGTAAAGCAGTAAAACTGATGACGGGTAGAACCGGAGTCGGCTGCTCCAACTACAAGGTTTGTGGCTTTATGGTTCCTTTCGAGTTGCTTGGTAAGAAGTTAACAGATAAGCAAATGACCGACTTATTGGTGAAAGGGAAAACCACGAAGATGAAAGGATTGATGATTCCGGGCGCTCATCAGGTTACTGAAGGCAGTATCGTCTTTGATTCCAGTTTCAATGTGACGGTGGAATAATTTATACTTTTAGAAGTTCCTCGTCTATCAATGGAATATTGAAGATAACCTTGGTTCCTGTTTCAGGAGCAACTTTGTCTATGATCTCATAGTCCACAGTCACACCATATTTCTGGAAGATCATATCGATTTTATCGGTTACCAATTTCCATCCGTGTGAAACATGACTTTCTCTGTAGTTGTTGATCTTTTTTGATGCTTCTCGACCAATTCCATTATCATCAACAGAAACGGTCAGCACGTTTTCGTCACAACTAGACGCTATGATCAGTTTTTTTGCATTGGAACTGTGTGCCAAACCGTGTTTAACGGCATTTTCAACAACGGGTTGTAAAAGCAAGGTTGGAATCACCCATTTTCCACATGATTCGCTGGTTTCAAAAATCACTTCCATTTCTCCATCAAACTGAATTTGTTCAAGTTGCAAGTACTTTTCAATGATGGACAATTCTTCTCTTAAGTGAATAAAAGACTGATCACTTTGATGCAGGAATTTACGAAGTAAGATCGCAAATTCATGTAAGGCTTTTTCCGCGTCTTCCTTTCTGTCAAGCACAATTAAATACTGAATGTTATTCAAGGTGTTGAATATGAAATGCGGATTCATTTTCGCCTGAATCGCTTTCAGTTTTAACTCCAGAATGTTGTTGCTTATGGTATTGGATTTGATTTCCTTTTTTCTACGAGCCTGAATTCTGTAATTAATAATTAGCGCCGATTTTGATAAAATGAACAGAATAGCGAAAATTCTGAACCACCAGGTTTCATAAAAGTATGGCTTGATTTGGAAGTGATAAGTGATAATTTTTGGATTTGGGTCATTCCTGCCATCAAGTGCTCTTACATGCAATGTGTATTCACCCGGTGGAAGAAATGAAAAACGCACATTTCCGCTCTTTTGCATCGCTTCCCACTGATTGGAACTCTCCGGACCATCTAATTTATACTGGTAGTAAACATTGAATTTGGGACAAAAATTAGCTACGTGAAAGTTAAATTCTACCGTATGCGTAGAGCGTTCAAATGTCGATTTTTTGATGTCGATAAGTTCGTTATTCACTTTGACCCATTTTACAGATGGCATAAGTTTTCTGAACCGCAATTCATCTGGACTAACAGTTACAACTCCCTCTATTGAAGGAAAAAAGAAGTGATCATAAGAGGTGTACACAAAGTTGTTTTGAAAGCCACCATTGAATTCCGTATTTAAAATTCCCGCTTCGTTTCCGTAAACAAATGGGATGAGATACGGAATTTTTTTGCGATAAAAATCATTCAAGCGTTTTTCGCTCACCACCCATAAACCGTTGTTTGAGGTCATGTAAAGGTTTCCGGAATCGTCTTTGGCAATGGTGAAAACGTCTTCGTTCAACATGCAGTTACGCATTGCATTGATACTCGTTACTTTCCCTTTTTCGAGACAATACAAACCGCCGTCGTAAGTTCCAATCCAAATCTTATGATCAGCATCTTCGTAAAGTGAACGAATTTCTTTACACTTCAAGCCTTCCTTTTCACCCCAATGATGAATGTGTTTATTGTTTTTATCAATCTCTTCAAGTCCGTATCTACCTCCAAGCAGAATGTTTCCGTTTTTCTTTTCGTAGATCGTAATGATTTGTCCCGGAACCTCTTTTCTAAAAACGGGCTTAATCGATTTTGCATCTTTTCCTGCCGAAATTCCGAATGAATTCGCAACCCAAATGGTACCACGGGAATCTTTATATGCGCCATGGATGATAGTGCTTTTCACTTGTGGGTAAATAATATCGCCGACATAGGTTTGATTTTTATATCGGTGAATTCCGTATCCCCAGGTTCCAACCCAAATTTCATCATCAATTTCCATCAGAGATGATGGGACGTATGGAGAAACAATATGTGGGTCTGCAGTTTCAATTCCAATTTTGAAAATGATCCCTGTAGATGATCCCACAAGTAACTTTCCTGAACGGGTTTGCAATATGGAACTGATAGATGAATTACTAAGCTCGGTAAATTGCATCAGACTTGCACAATTTTTAATCTGCAGTTTTAAAAGTCCTTTATTTCCAGTACCGGCGAAAATACAATTCTCTGTTTCACTATAGCTTAAACTTCTGATGTTTTCTGAGGGAAGGTATGTGGATTTATCATACACTTCACTATATCCATAGCCAATGTAAATGAGCCCTTTATTTGCTCCAATATAGATTTCATCATCGGGTGTGAACGTGATATCGTGGAAAAGGAAATCGGAGAAATTTTCATTCTGAAGTAGTTGGATTACTTTATTACCCTTTGTAAGCTTATAAGCTTTGTTTCTATCCAGAAAGTAGATTTCATGTGTAAACGGATTCTCTTTGATTCTCCATCCGCAGGCAGAAGATATTTTGGTGACCTTTTTGGTTTTTAAGTTGATGGTATACGTTCCGTTTTTACCTAATACAATGAAGCGTTTTCCATCAAAATGGATTGATCCGGGACCTTTAATCCCAGTTGATGTAATTTTCTTCGTTGTATTATCAGCAGGATTAAAAACACCAATTGCTCCATTTGGGAAAGCTCCGTAAATCTTTTCTTTGAAGTAACAAGCGGATACAAAATCGTTGATATGCTTTGAAACCGGATCGATCTGATTGAACTTTCCGCCTAATTCAATGCCGTATAACTTTCCGTATTTCTCGCTATAGAAAAGTCGGGTGTGTAATGTCTTTTTGTACTTAACGTTCCTAATGAAATTGGTAAATGTATTTCCGTCGTAAGAAACAATTCCGTTAGCGGTTGCCAGAATTAATTCACCATTTTTTTTAGCAATGATGTCCTCTATTTGATTTTGAGGTAATCCATGCCTCGTATTGTAATTGGTTATGGTAAATGGAATTTCAACAAACTGACTGTTATCTACAAATTGACCATGCTGCTGCCCCAAAACGGATGTAGAAATTCCGCTTACTAGAACCAGCAAGTAGAAGAATACAAACCTTAAATGGCAGGAGGATTTCATGAATAATAACTGTGGTTGACTTAAATTATACGTGAACGAGTCTTTTCAATAAGTAATCTTTTCGCGATTTAGAAACAGGAATAGACGTTCCGTCTTTCAGGATAATCATCCCATCGTCTTTCTTGAAGCGACTGATCAAACTGATGTTTACGATGTAGGAATGATGAACGCGTACAAAGATTTTTTCATTTAAAATGTATGAGAACATTTTAAGGTTTTTGGAACTCACAATCTTTCCGGTTTTGGTAATGATTTCAGTATATTTTCCATCAGCTTTAAGGAAAATAATGTCTTCAACATCAATGTAATCAATACCGTCAATACTGGAAATCCCAATTTTACCCTGATAAATTTCCAGATCAGAATTTTCAGACTTGATTTGTTCCTGAATTCGCGCTATACTTCTGATTCGCTGAATACAGTTCGTCAGTTCTTCTACATTAATAGGTTTCAGCAAATAATCGAAAGCACCATTTCTAATGGCTTCGATTGCATAATTTTCATAAGCCGTAATGAAAACCACTTTTGTCATTGCCGGAATATCATCCAATAAATCGAATCCAATTCCGTCTTTCAACTGAATATCGAGAAAAATAAGATCATATGATTCTGAATTTAGTAGTTTGCGGGCGTCTGCCACAGAACCTACACTATTCAAAATTTCAGCTTCAGGAAAGGTTTCAGCCAATAAAACCGCTAAACCATCTCTACTCAATTTTACATCATCTACAATCAGGGTTCTCATAGTCTAAATAGGTTCGTTCCAATTTTTACCAATGGTAATTCTGATGGTTGTTTTAACATCATCAATTACCGTATCATTTTGCTGTATTTCAAAGTCAATATCCCATTGAAATAGCTCGCGTTTTAATTTAAATCTTTCTCTAAGTAGTTCAAGTCCAAGAGATTTATGTCCATTGCGGGAAGTCTCTGAGAATCCGGGCCCATTATCTGATATTGTATAAATGTAGTGTGTATTGTTTTCATTCATTGTCATGGTTAGAATTGGGTTCAACTCATCCGTGTTTTTCAAACCATGAATAATAGCATTTTCTACAAATAACTGAAGGAACAGCGTTGGTGTTGGGATGCTGGTGTGAGGTGTTTTTAGATTATCGATCAATCTAAATTCAAATCCGTCATCGAATTGTAATTTTTCCAGATGAATGTAGAGTTGGGTTGCCTTCAATTCTTTATCAAGCGTTGTAACTGATTCTCTCATCAGTTCAAGAGAAGAACGCAGTAATGAAGAGAAGTCAGATAGGTATTTATTCGCACGGGCATTATTTCCTGACATAAACAAGAATTGAATGGTATTGAGACAATTGAATACGAAGTGCGGATTCATTTGCGCTTGAAGTGCATCAATTTCAAGAATTCTTACCTGTTGTTTCAGGTTTTCCGTTGCGTTCTTTTTTTTCTGGAAGTAACGCGTTATTCTAACAGTTAAATAGATAATTACAAGCAGAGAAACCATCAATAACAGTAGCAGCCATAACCATGCATTCGGATTTTCTTTCTTTACATCGAAATGTAAACTGGTGGCTCGTTTTCCCGAACTCAATTGTATTTGAAGATCGTATGAGCCGCTTGGAAGATTATCAAGTGTAATTTGTCTGCCATTTATGGCTGTCCAGTCATCACGATAACCTTTTATTCGATATTCAAACTGCAAAGAACGTTCAATAGAGAAAGTGGACAATGTAAATGAAACCTGAACAAAATCACCCTCTTTTATAGTCAGCTTTTTATCGATAGCGTTTTGTGGTTGATCATTAACGTTAATGTCTTCAATAAGGATATCTGCCAGAACCTTGTTGAAATGTGCGTTGTTCTGAGGCTTAATCACTAAAGGTCCAACCAAACTGGAGAAAATGATATCACCATTTTTGCATAAGTAGGCTTTATTTGGTGTTCGGGAGTTGAATTCTACATTTTGAATTCCACTTTCAAAACGGTAATGATTGACAAGGAAACTCGCTCTTTTAGTCTTAAACGACTTCACTAATTGATTTAGATTCACCTGAACGATTCCGTTGTTTGAGCTCATCCATAACTGCCCAAATCGATCCTCCACCATAGCCCAGCATTCATTGAGCGCTGGAGGTGCGTTTGTTAAAGATGTACAGGTATTTGTTTCTGGATTGTATAGTTGAATACCGTTTCCTGCCGTTCCGATCAACAGGTTGCCTTCATCTTTCGTTTTTAAGATCGATCTACAATCGATTGGTAGTTTTTTACCCTTCAACAGATGGGTCCAGGTTTTGCCTTTCAAACAATAAAGTCCTTCTGAAGTTGCAAAACAGAAACACTCTTTTGATTCGAGAACCTGATTACAGGTGGTTTCCGGGTTTTTAAACTTTTTGAAGAGTTTTGTCTTCTTTCCATCCCATAAATAAAGTTTACCGGGAGTTCCAAGAATCAAATGTTTAGCGTCGTAACGAAAACAGTAATTTATCGGGAAAGGGACACTTGTTATTGGCGAACTTTTCCTTGTTTTAGTGTTGTACCAGGTATGTCCGGTCCCAAATGCGAACATAACAATTGTATCTTTCGACCAGGTTGCATTTGCCCAATTACACACATTTGTGATTTGATGAACCAGTTTGGAAGAGGCAAGTTCAATTCCATAGGTTTCCTTGCATTCATCGTCAAACCACACAATTCCTTGTTTGTCAACAAATGAATGCGAGCTGTTGGAAATCCGAAGATTAGCTGTTTTCGTTGGATAGTAAAACGGAAAATGACGGAACATATAGATACCATCCGAATTTGTGGCTAACCAAAGATTTCCTGTATGATCAGTGTACGATGAGAAAAGTTCATTTCCCTGCATATAGGAATCAATATTCAATATTTCTCTTGAGCTAGGGGCATTGATCTCAAGTTCTTTGCCGTTATAGAAGAAATCGATTTCTTTCTCGATTGCACTCTGCTGAAAACTTCCTGATTTGGTTTTGTATGTTTTACAAACCTTACCGATTGTATAATTAGTTGTTGCTCTAAACCACTGATTATCCTTTTGAAACAGCAGTTCTGAATTCGCTACACAGAGATTCAGGATTTTCGCACCGGGATTCAGAATGGATATTTGTTTTGATTGAGGGTTTTGAAGAAGGATTTTGGATTTATTTCCGTCAGAAAGTAGATAAGTAAGTTTGCCTCTGTAAAACTGACAAGTAAGTATTGTAGAGCTCTCGGTCTTTTTGTTTTTCGTTAGGTCTAGTATTTGAACCAACTTGTTTTTATTCAATTTGAAAGCTGCTTTGTGTGAAAAGAAATAGATTTCATTTCCGTATTTCCGAATCGAAGGAATAAAAATATCTTTCGACCGAAATTTATATACAGAGATGATCTTCTTGTTGTAGTAAATAACTGCTTCTTTCGTGCTTGTCCAGATGAGACTATCTCCTATTGCAGTAATGGAGGTAATGAAAAGAGAGAGGTTTCTTTTCTTGATTGTTTGATTCAAAGAATTGAAACGTTTACCGTCAAATGAAACAATTCCGTTATAGGTTGATAACCAAAGAAGCCTGTTGTGTGTTTGGGTAATTCCGGATACATGGGATTGTGGTAATCCGTTACTGGTTGTCCAGTGAAAAATGGAATAGTGATTTTGATACTCCTTGAAATAAGGAGCATTGTCTGCTGGTTGACCCATGCAATTGTGCAAAAACACAACAAAGAAAAGAACTGTTCTGAAGCGTAAGAGCATCTTCAAAAGTATACAATAATGTTGATCGTCACCGAGTTCGTTTAAAAATTATAATCTTAGTTAAAAAATTAAACAACTGATAATCAATGAGTTGGCTATTGTTGCTGACTCGATAGTTTCCATGGTAAATTCAATTGTTCCTGATATCGGTTCAACTATCTACTAAAACTGCCCGATTATTACCTTGAACCAAATAGCGTAAATGTAGAAAGTAATTTTGCGGTTGATTCTGGAGGGGTAGACCCTATTGAAAAAGAATTCATTACAACTATTAGAACATGAACAAACGCGACTTCTTATCCTGGAAAATTGGTTTCCCGAAGACTGCTGTCGGTGCTGACATTTGTGTCGGTCTTTTTAAGATAACCCACTCCAAAGTGTTTTGTTCTCAACATACTGTTTTCATACATAAAAGCCACTAATCCATTTACTACTATGGACTATAACGAATGACATCGTACTTATGAATAAATCATTTCTTTCTTGTCTAACGCTACTCATACTACTCGTATCTGTTAAGTTTAATGTCAATGCTCAGGTAAATATATCTGGGATTATCAACCAATATACTGCTGTAACCGGAATTACACAACCAGCGTGTGCGCCATGTGATGTGGCTTGTGTTCATACCATTACAGTAACTGATGGTACAATGTTCCAACCAGGTGATAAAGCACTGATCATCCAGATGAAAGGTGCAACAATCAATACGGCTAATGCTGCCGGTTCGGGGAACGTTACGGCAATTAACAATGCAGGTAATTACGAGTTTTTTGAAGTTGGATCGGTAGCTGGAAATGTTTTGACCCCAGCTTATCCTTTAGTGAGAAGTTACACGGTAACTGGAAAAGTACAGGTGGTTCGTATTCCTCAATTTTCAGATGCTGTTAATATTACAGGAACGCTTACTGCCTTAGATTGGGATGATGTAGCTGGAATTGGTGGTGTAGTTGCCATTGATGCTAGAAAAGTAACATTCAATGCAGACATTAATGTCCTTGGGCAAGGGTACAAAGGTGTTCAAATGATTGTGAATGGTACACCTGATAACTGTACACCGGGACCAACAACATTATTTAATGTTTCAAATGCTACAACTTCTACCTATACTAAAGGAGATGGAATTGTTATAGATAACACTGCAACCAATAGAGGTCGTGCGCCTAGAGCAAATGGTGGTGGTGCAGGTATTTCTGGTGACTCCGGAGGAGGAGGAGGTTCCAACTTTGGTGCCGGAGGAGAAGGAGGTAAACGATGGTGTGATGTTGATGGTGCGAACGCTGGTGGTATTGGAGGTTTTTCAATGACCACTTTTCTTGCTCAGAATAAAGTTTTTTTAGGAGGTGCTGGTGGACCAGGTTTTGTAACTACGAATAACCCGTCTAATGCCGCTGATGGTGGTGGTGTAGTAATCATTTTTGCTGACACCATTGTAGGTAATGGATTTACGATAAATGCTCGAGGAACTTCCCCGGTTGCGATCAATCCTGTAGGTGCTCCGGATGGAGGTGGAGGTGGAGGTGCCGGTGGTACCGTAGTTCTTAAAACCAAAACATATAGCAGCACATTAACTGTTGATGTAAGAGGTGGTGATGGTCAGGATTTAAATACAACAACTTCACATGGTCCAGGAGGTGGAGGTGGAGGTGGTGTACTTTTGTACTCACTTGCTGCATTACCGCCCGGATTAACATTGAATACTGCAGGAGGAATTGGTGGTGAGCACTTAGCGGGTGCGGCTTCCATTAGAAATGGATCTCAGGACGGAGGTGCCGGTGGTTCAATTTCATTGTATGTGCCAATTCAAAATCCCAATTACAACGGAAACATTGATAATGATGTAATTCTTGTTACTTGTGATATCGATGATGACAACGATGGTATTCCGGATGCAAATGAGCTTTATATTGGCGATCATGATGCAGATGGAACATTGGATTACGCGGATCCACAATTCTGTACAGCAGTTTTTGGTGCAGCAGTTTGTGCAACAGGTTTACCTGATCCTTTTGGTGATTTGGATGGAGATAATGTCCCGAATTATCAGGATGCAGACTTCCCGTATTGTGGAGGTTTAACGAATGGACAAATCTGTAATAATTTTGACTCTGATGGGGATGGTCTAATCAACAGTGTTGATTTAGATTCAGATAATGATGGAATTCCGGATTTAGTAGAAACAGGTGGAACAGATACGAATGGCGATGGTCAGGTAGATAATATAACCGATTCTGATGGTGACGGCTTAGCCGATAGCTATGATGTGTCTTGTAGTGGTTCTGGTTTTGCTAATGCTTTAGCTGGAACATCTGGTACGGTTACAAATGCTGCAAATGCAGTAGATGCTTCTGGAACTACCTTAGCAACATTAGGAGGTGCAGGTGTTATTGATGTCGATTTTGGGGCTTCTGTACCAGTGTCAACCTCTATTTCTGTATTTATTTCTTCTACTACGAATGGAACAGCAGCAACAGGTAGTGTTTTTTATTCTCCAGATGATGTTACGTATACGTTGTTAAATACCTATTCAGTAAATACATTAACTGCTGGGGGGACAAGCTTCCCTTTTACTGTTCCTGCCGGTACGCGATATGTTAGAGTTACCAGAGCAACGAATGCTCCGCGTTTGCATATCGTGAATTATACATATACCTGTCCAACGGGTGTTGCTATTCAGCAATTGGATTCAGATCGAGATGGATTACCAAATCAATTTGATTTAGATTCAGATAACGATGGGATTCCTGATTTAGTAGAAGCAGTTGGAGTTGATACAAATGGTGATGGATTGGTTGATAGCTATAATGCCGCAACAGGAGCATTAGCTGGAGATCTTGATCAGGATGGATTTGTTGATATTTATGATGGATCAGCAAATATTTGTAACTCAACTACTACAACTGCAGTAACTTCTGGTAGTGCAACAACTCAGACAAACACAGGGGTAACAAATGCTGCCAATGTTATTGGTGTTCCGGATGCCCTTTTTGGACAAATGTATGATGCGGCTGATGTTCTTTCAATGGGAATAGCAAATCAAATGCCTCAAGGGACTACGGTCAATCTTTCATTATCAATGGCAGAAGCAAACCCAGGAGCGTACATCGTTGATTTTTCGACAGACAATGTCACTTTTGGCAGTCAAATTGATTTAGTTCTTGCTGCTTCTTCACCGCAGGTAAATGTTCCAGTGGTTTGTAATGTTAGTCAAGCCGATTTCATTCGTATTCGTAGAGCCGATGGGTTCAATTTAAATGTACACGGACTTTCATATTCTTACACAACATATACTACAACGACTATTTGTAATGTTGTTGTTGGTAATCCGTTAGTAAGCACAGGGACAGATTCCAATGCAGATGGAATACCGAACTCATATCCGAATGGGAATTTTGATGGTGATCTTGTTCCTAATTTCATGGATATTGATTCGGATAACGATGGTATTGCTGATGTAATTGAAGCAGGTGGAGTAGATAACAATGGCGATGGTCGTTTGGATAATTTTAACGACACAGATGCTGATGGTTTTGACGATACAGTTGATGGTAACGTTGGTAATGATGCTACAATTGAAAATACTGCTAATGCCTTAGTTCTAACTGGTGTAGATGGAAATACGGATGGTCGTCCGAATACTTACCCTCAAGGAATTGCAAATATTGATGGAAATGGATTCCCTAATTTCCTGGATATTGACTCTGATAATGATGGAATAACAGACATTATTGAAGTTGGAGGTGTTGATGCGGATAATAATGGTGCTGTTGATGGTTATACGGATACAGATGGAGACGGTTGGTCTCAAAATGTGGACGGTGATATAAACAATGACGGTACTGTCGACAACTTGGCAGGCGTTCTTATCGTTACAGGAGTTGATGCAAATAATGATGGGAAACCAGATACCTATGCTCAAGATAATGCAGATCTAAATGGCTTTCCAAACTTCATGGATCTGGATTCAGATAATGATGGAATTCCTGATTTAGTTGAAGCAGGAGGTGTTGATACTAATGGAGATGGAACAATTGATACCACTACCGATACAGATAATGATGGTTTATTGAATCAATACGATGCAAGTACAGGTGGAGTTGCTATTGGCAATCTGGATACGGATGGAGATGGTATCAGAAACTACATGGACCTTGATTCAGATAACGATGGTATCGCAGATGTAATTGAAGCCGGTGGTGTGGAAGCTAATGGCGATGGTCGTTTGGATAACTTTAACGATACAGACTTTGATGGTTTTGACGATACCGTTGATGGTAACGTTGGTAATGATGCTTCTATTGAAAATACTGCCAATGCTTTAGTGCTTACAGGAACGGATGGAAACTCAGATGGTCGTCCGGACACATATATACAAGGTATTGCAAATATCGATGGAAATGGTTTGGCTAATTTCATGGATATTGATTCAGACAATGATGGAATTGCAGATATTATTGAAGTTGGTGGTGTTGATGCCAATAATGATGGTCGTGTAGATACATTTACGGATACAGATGGAGACGGATGGTCTCAAAACGTTGACGGAGACATTAACAACGACGGAACAATCGACAATGCCGCGGGTCTTCTCATCGTAACAGGAGTTGATGCAAATAACAACGGTAAACCGGATACATATGTTCAGGACAACGCGGATCAAAGTACCTTGCCAAACTTTATGGATCTGGATTCAGACAATGATGGAATTCCTGATTTAGTTGAAGCTGGTGGTGTTGATACAAACGGCGACGGTACGATTGATACAGCTACTGATACAGATGGTGATGGTCTGATGAATCAATACGATTCAACTACAGGTGGAGCAAACATAGCTAACCTTGATTCTGATGGAGACGGTGTTCGCAACTTCGTTGACTTGGATTCAGATAATGATGGTATCTCTGATGTGATCGAAGCTGGTGGAGTTGAAGCTAACGGTGATGGTCGTTTGGATAACTTCAACGATGCGGATTTTGATGGTTTCGATGATACGGTAGACGGTAACGTAGGAAACGATGCTAGTATTGAAAATACTGCGAATGCTTTGGTATTGACAGGAACTGATGGAAACGCAGATGGCCGTCCAGATACTTATGTTCAAGGCATTGCCGATATTGATGGAAACGGTTTACCAAATTTCCTGGATATTGATTCAGACAACGACGGATTGAGAGATATTCTTGAAGTTGGTGGTGTTGATGCGAATAATGATGGTCGTGTAGATGGTTATACCGATGCTGATGGAGACGGATGGTCTCAAAATGTTGACGGAGATATTAACAACGACGGAACAGTTGACAATTTAGCTAGTGTTCTTATTACTACTGGTGCGGATGCAAATAACAACGGAAAACCAGATACCTATCCTCAAGACAATGCAGATCAAAACGGATTACCAAATTTCATGGATCTGGATTCAGACAATGACGGTATTGCTGATCTTTCTGAAGCAGGTGGTGTGGATACCAACGGTGATGGAACAATTGATAACACAACCGATACAGATGGTGATGGATTATTGAACCAATATGACTCAACTACAGGTGGGGTGAATCTTGCTAACCTTGATACGGATGGTGATGGAGTTCGTAATTATCTGGACCTTGATTCGGACAATGATGGTATTGCTGATGTGCTTGAGGCGGCTGGTGTAGATGCTAACGGTGATGGCCGATATGATACATTTTCGGATACAGATAATGATGGTTATGCAGACGCGGTTGATGGTAACGTTGGAAATGACGCAACTATCGAGAACTCCGCTAATGCGCTTATTTTGACAGGTGCGGATGGAAATGCAGATGGTCGTCCGGATTCTTATGTTAAAGGAAATAGTGATTCAGATGTGAATCCAAACTTCATCGATATTGATTCAGACAATGATGGAATTGTTGATAATTCAGAAGCTCAGGCTACGGCAACTTATATTGCGCCATCAGGAACAGATACGGATGCAGACGGTCTTGATAACGCTTACGATACTAATAATGGAGGTACAGCAATTGTTCCTGTAAATACAGATGGGGCTGATAATCAAGATTATTTGGATTTAGATACGGATAATGATGGAATTTCAGATGCGATTGAAGGTTGGGATACTGATGGAAATGGTGTTGCGAACACGTTGCCGGCAGGTGCTGATGCAGATGCAGACGGTTTGGATAATGCTTATGACGTAAATGATGCATTGATCAATCCAACAAATGGAACTACTCCTTCGTCTTATCCTAACGTGATTCTTCCGGGAACACCTGAAAGAGATTGGAGAGAAGTAAGTCCTCCACCGACGGTTACATTAACTGGAACAACAACAGTTGCGGAAAACAGTGGAACAGCGGTTACATTAACTGCTACTTTATCTGGAATTGCTGCAACAGCTACTGTTGTAACATTAACATATACAGGAACAGCAACTGGGGCTGGGACGGATTACACGGCATCTTCAGTTACAATTACAATCCCAGCAGGTTCTTTAACGGGAACAGTGACTATTACACCGATTGATGATATCCTTTTTGAAGGATCAGAAACGGTAATTGCAGATATTACAAACGTAACAGGAGGAAATGGAGCAACTGAAAGCGGAACACAAACAGCTACAGTGACAATTACAGACAACGAGGTTGCTCCTACTGTTACATTAACTGGAACAGCAACTGTAGCAGAGAATAGTGGAACTTCGGTTACGCTTACTGCTACTTTGTCTGTTGCAACAACAACAGCAACAACCGTAACATTAACATATACAGGAACAGCAACTGGGGCTGGAACAGATTACACGGCATCTTCGACAACAATTACGATCCCTGCAGGATCATTGACTGGAACAGTAACAATCACACCAGTGGATGACGTGATTTTTGAAGGGTCAGAAACAGTTATTGCAGATATTACAAACGTAACAGGAGGAAATGGAGCAACTGAAAGCGGAACACAAACAGCTACAGTGACAATTACAGACAATGAGGTTGCTCCTACTGTTACATTATCGGGAACAACATCTATTGCAGAAAACGCTCCGGGTGTTGCTACCTTAACTGCTACATTATCTGTTGCGGCTTCAACAGCAACAACAGTTACAATCACTTACACAGGAACGGCTACAAACGTTACGGATTATGTAGCTTCTTCAACAACAATTACGATCCCGGCTGGTTCATTGACTGGTACGGTAACAATCGATCCAACAGACGATGTAATCTTCGAAGGACCTGAAACAGTTGTTGCTGATATTACCAACGTAACCGGAGGTAATGGTGCAACAGAAAGTGGAACACAAACGGCAACAGTTACAATTACTGATAATGAAACAGCACCTACTGTTTCAATTACTGGTACAACAACGGTTGCAGAGAACAGTGGAACAACAGTTACATTAACAGCTACTTTGTCTGTCGCAACAACTGCTGCAACAACAGTTACTTTAACTTACACAGGAACGGCAACAGGATCTGGAACAGATTATAATGCTTCTTCGGTAACCATTACAATTCCTGCAGGAGCTACTACTGGAACAGTAACAGTTACGCCGGTGAACGATGCAATTACCGAAGGAACAGAAACATTCATTGCTACAATTACCGGTGTTTCCGGCGGAAATGGAGCAAGTATTGGTACGCCAAACAGTGCGACTGTAACCATCACGGATGATGAGGTGGCACCTTCAGTTTCTATATCAGGAACAACAACAGTTGCTGAAAACGGTGGTTCAACAGTTACCTTAACAGCTACACTCTCTGGACCGGCTGCAACAGCAACAACAGTTACTTTAACTTATACAGGAACAGCAACTGGAGCTGGAACCGATTACACAGCATCTTCAACAACGATTACAATTCCGGCTGGTGCAACAACTGGAACAGTAACTGTGACTCCTGTGAATGATAACATCGCTGAAGGTTCTGAAACGGTTATTGCTACAATTACCGGTGTTTCTGGTGGAAATGGAGCAACTATCGGTGCGCCAAACAGTGCAACTGTAACAATTACGGATGATGAAGCTGCTCCAACAGTAACGCTTACTGGAACAACAACAGTTGCGGAAAACAGTGGCTCAACAGTTACGTTAACCGCTACACTTTCTGGTCCGGCTGCGACAGCAACAACAATAACATTAACATATACAGGAACCGCAACAGGTTCCGGAACAGATTACTCCACCTCGTCAACAACTATTACCATTCCTGCGGGTTCAACCACAGGAACGGTAACGGTTACTCCTGTAAACGACGCTATTTTCGAAGGAACGGAAACAGTTATTGCAGATATTACGGGTGTAACAGGTGGTAATGGAGCAACTGAAAGTGGTACTCAAACAGCAACAGTTACAATTACTGACGATGAAACGGTACCTACAGTTTCTATCTCTGGTGGCGCTTCTATTGCAGAAAATGCTCCCGGTACGGTTACCTTAACAGTTACGTTGTCTTCAGCGACAACGGTTGCAACAACAGTTAACCTTGGTTATACAGGAACAGCTACTTCAGGAGCAGATTATGTGGCCGGAGTAACTTCAGTAACAATTCCTGCAGGAGCAACTTCTGCTACATTTGTGATCGATCCGAATGACGATGCAGTGTTCGAAGGAACTGAAACGGTTATTGCTACAATTACCTCTGTAACTGGCGGTAACGGTGCTACTGTTGGAACACCAAACAGTGCAACTGTAAACATTACGGACGATGAGATTGGAACTACTGTTTCAATTTCAGGAGGAACAACAATTGCAGAGAATGCTCCGGGTGTAGTAACACTTACAGCAACTTTGTCAACTGCAACTTCTCAGGCAACAACAGTTACAATTACATATACAGGAACAGCATCAGGGACGGATTATGTTGCTTCAACAACAACAATCGTGATACCTGCATTTGCAACAACTGGAACGGTAACTATTGATCCAACGGATGATGCAATTTCGGAAGGTTCTGAAACCGTTATTGCTACAATTACTGCTGTAACAGGGGGTAATGGTGCTTTGATCGGAACACCGAACAGTACCACAACGACCATTACTGATGATGATCCAATTCCAAGTGTATCGATTTCAGGAACAACAAGTATTGCAGAAAACGCTGCTGGCGTTGCTACTTTGACAGCAACGTTGTCAGGTGTTTCTTCTCAGGCAACAACAGTAACAATTACTTATACAGGAACGGCTTCCGGAACTGATTATGCTGCGTCTTCAACAACAATTACAATTCCGGCTGGCTCATTGACTGGAACAGTAACAATTGATCCAACAGATGACAATATAGCTGAAGGTTCAGAAACGGTTATTGCAACAATTACTGGAGTCACTGGTGGAAACGGAGCAACGATAGGAACGCCGAACAACGCAACAGTTACAATTACTGATGACGAAGCTGCACCAACTGTGACACTTTCCGGAACAACTTCGGTTATTGAAAATAGTGGAACAGCAGTTACGTTAACAGCAACACTGTCTGGTCCGGCTGCAACAGCTACAACTGTTACTTTAACTTATACAGGAACAGCAACTGGTTCAGGAACAGATTACACGGCATCTTCAGTGACAATTACGATCCCGGCAGGTTCTTTAACCGGAACAGTAACTATTACACCGGTTGATGATATCCTTTTTGAAGGATCAGAAACGGTAATTGCAGATATTACAAACGTAACAGGAGGAAATGGAGCAACTGAAAGCGGAACACAAACAGCTACAGTGACAATTACAGACAACGAGGTTGCTCCTACTGTTACATTAACTGGAACAACATCTATTGCAGAAAATGCACCTGGTGTTGTAACGTTGACGGCTACTTTGAGTGGCCCGGCTTCAACAGCAACAACGGTAACATTGACATACACAGGAACAGCTTCTGGACTTGACTATGTTGCATCTTCAACAACAATTACAATTCCTGCAGGTTCAACTACCGGAACTGTAACAATTGATCCGACAAACGATATCATCGCTGAAGGTTCGGAAACAGTTATTGCAACAATCACCGGAGTTACTGGTGGAAATGGAGTAACAATCGGAACGCCGAATAATGCCACGGTTACGATTACAGATGACGAAGTTGCACCAACGGTTACGCTTTCAGGAACAACTACAGTTGCTGAAAACAGTGGAACAGCTGTTACTTTGACAGCAACACTTTCTGGTCCGGCTGCTACAGCAACAACAGTAACGTTGACTTACTCTGGAACAGCAACGGGAGCTGGAACAGACTACAATGCTTCTTCGGTAACAATTACAATCCCTGCAGGTTCAACTACAGGAACGGTAACGGTTACACCAGTGAACGACGTGATTTTCGAAGGTTCTGAAACTGTGATTGCAACAATTGCATCCGTAACAGGAGGGAATGGAGCAACAGCAGGTGGAGCAAATACAGCTACAGTAACCATTACGGATGATGAAACCGTACCTTCAGTTTCTATCTCAGGAACAACATCTATTGCAGAAAATGCGGCGGGAGTTGCAACGTTGACAGTTACCATGAGTGGAGCTGCATCAACTGCAACAACGGTAACAATTACATACACGGGAACGGCATCCGGAGGTGACTATGTTACGTCAACTGCAACAGTAACAATTCCGGCTGGTTCAACAACCGGAACATTAACTATCGACCCAACAGACGATAATATCGCTGAAGGTTCAGAAACAGTTATTGCAACAATCACTGGGGTTTCTGGTGGGAACGGAACAACGATCGGTGCACCTAACAATGCAACAGTTACAATTACTGATGATGAAGCCGCACCTACAGTATCGATTTCAGGAACAACTACAGTTGCCGAAAACAGTGGAACAGCAGTTACGTTGACAGCTACACTTTCTGGTCCGGCTGCAACCGCAACAACAGTTACTTTAACTTATACAGGAACAGCAACGGGTTCCGGAACGGATTACAATGCTTCTTCGGTAACGATTACAATTCCTGCAGGTTCAACTACAGGTACGGTAACGGTTACACCGGTAAACGATGTAATCTACGAAGGAGACGAAACGGTTATTGCAACAATTACATCTGTAACAGGAGGTAATGGAGCAACTATTGGAGCAACGAACAGTGCAACAGTAACAATTACTGACGATGAAACTGTACCAACGGTATCTATTTCTGGTGGAACCACAGTTGCTGAGAACAGTGGGACAGCAGTTCCGCTTACAGCGACTTTAAGTTCTCCTACAACGGTTCCAACAACAGTAACATTAACTTATACAGGAACGGCAACAGGATCTGGAACAGATTACAATGCTTCTTCGGTAACAATTACAATTCCTGCAGGAGCAACTACAGGAACAGTAACTGTAACCCCGGTTAATGATAACATTGCTGAAGGTTCTGAAACCGTTATTGCAACAATTACATCTGTAACAGGAGGAAATGGTGCAACAATTGGAACACCGAACAATACAACAGTGACAATCACTGACGATGAAGCTGCGCCTTCAGTCTCAATTTCGGGAACAACTACAGTTGCTGAGAACAGTGGAACAGCCGTTACATTGACCGCAACACTTTCTGGTCCGGCTGCTACAGCGACAACAGTAACATTAACTTATACAGGAACGGCAACAGGATCTGGAACAGATTATAACGCTTCTTCGGTAACCATTACAATTCCTGCAGGAGCAACTACAGGAACGGTAACCGTAACACCAGTTGATGACAATATTTTCGAAGGTGATGAGATAGTTGTGGCTACAATCACAGGAGTTGCCGGAGGAAATGGAGCAACTATTGGTGCAACAAATAGTGCTACTGTAACAATTATTGAAAATGAAACTATACCAACAGTAACACTTTCAGGAACAACAACGGTTGCTGAAAACAGTGGAACTGCGGTTACATTAACAGCTACACTTTCAGGTCCAGCTTCTACAGCAACAACTGTAACAGTAGCATACACTGGAACTGCTTCCGGAACAGATTACAATGCTTCTTCGGTAACCATTACAATTCCTGCAGGTGCAACCACAGGTACAGTAACAGTTACACCAGTAGATGATATCGTTTACGAAGGAAATGAAACTGTGATTGCAACGATCACTGGAGTTTCCGGAGGAAATGGCGTAACGATCGGGACACAGGATAATGCAACAGTAACGATCATCGAAGACGACGCTGTACCAACAGTTTCAATTTCAGGTGGAGGATCAATTTTAGAGAACTCTGGCGGATCGCAAACGGTTACAGTAACTTTAAGCGGACCAGCTTCAACACCAACAACGGTTACGTTGACAATTGGCGGAACGGCAACGAACGGATTGGATTACACTACAGTTACAACTACTGTTGTTATTCCTGCAGGAGCAACTTCAGCAACACTTAATGCTACACCAACTGATGATGTTACATACGAAGGTGACGAAACTGTAGTAATTACTATGACTTCAGTAACAGGAGGAAATGGAGTTACTATTGGAACACCAAACAGTGTAACCGTAACCATTATCGAAAATGACAATTCCATTCCAGTTGCGAATAACAACAGTACAACTGTAAACGAGGATAACACGGCAACGCTTCCGGCAATTCAAGGAAACGATACCGATGTTGACGGAACAGTTGTGACTTCAACAATTGATTTGGATCCAACAACTCCTGGACAACAAACTACATTCACAAGTCCTGAAGGAACCTGGACTGTAAATACTACTACAGGTGATGTTACTTTTGTACCGAATCCAGACTTCAATGGAACAGCATCTATTCCTTATACAATTCAGGATAACTCTGGAGGAACATCGAACCAAGGTACACTTACTGTAACAGTAACTCCAATAAACGATGCGCCAGTAGCAAACGACAATTCAACCACAATTCCGGAAGATGGAACAGCTGTATTACCGAGTATCCTAACTAACGATACCGATGTTGACAATACACTTTCTAATTCGAACATTGATTTAGATCCAACAACTCCGGGAATTCAAACTACCATTACAACTACGGAAGGAACGTGGACAGTGAATCCTTCAACAGGTGATGTAACGTTTGTACCGGTGCCTAACTTTAACGGAACGGCAACTACACCTTACCAAATTTGTGACGGTGGAACTCCGGTTGAATGTGCAACGGCAAACTTGATCGTAACGGTTACTCCAGTGAACGATGCCCCGGTTGTAGATAACGAATACATCTCAGTTGGACAAAACACGCCATTCAATGGTGACTTGACTGACACAGGAGATAGTGATTTGGAATCGACATTGACGGTTACTACAACTCCGGTTGTGGCTCCTTCAAACGGAACGATCGTGATCAACGCAGACGGAACTTACACGTACACTCCAAACACTGGTTACACAGGTTCTGATATGGTGGTGGTTTCAGTATGTGATGCCGGTCTTCCTTTACCAGTAATTTGTGTCAACGATACGATCTTTATTACTGTACTTCCTACAATTCCTCCGGTTGCGAATAACGACAATGCGACAACAAATGAGGATACTCCGGTTACTTTCGGAGTAACAGGAAACGATACAGATGTTGACGGAACAATCAATGCTTCAACTGTTGACTTAGATCCGGGAACTGCAGGTGTACAAACAACATTTACAGATGCTTCAGGAACGTGGACAGTTGATGCTTCAGGAAACGTAACATTTACTCCGGCAACTAACTTCAACGGAACTGCAACTATCACTTATACAGTGAACGATAATATAGGAGCAACTTCAAATACAGGAACAATTACAGTAACTGTAAATCCAGTGAATGACGCTCCTGTAGTTGATAACGAATACGCAACAATTCCAGAAGATACTAACGTATCAGGTGACTTCACAAACGCAGGTGATGCTGATGTTGACGGTTCTACATTAACAGTGAGTACAACACCGGTTGTAGCTCCTGCAAATGGAACAATCGTAATTAATGCAGACGGAACCTACACATATACTCCTGATCCGAACTTTAACGGAACAGATATGGTAGTTGTGTCTGTTTGTGATAGCGGAATTCCGTTGCCTTCAATCTGTGTGAATGATACATTATTCATTACAGTAACTCCGGTTCAGGATCCACCTGCAAGTGGAAACGAGAATGTGATAACGGAAATGGGAACAGTATTGCCGAACATTGATGTTACTGGAAACAATACAGATCCTGATGGAGATGATTTGACAGTAACAGCTGGTGGAACATCTGAACAAGGTGGAACAGTAGTGGTGAACCCTGACGGAACAATTACTTACAGTCCGCCAACAGGATACATTGGAATGGACACAGTGATTTACACCGTTTGTGATACTGCTGCAATTCCGAACTGTGTTCAGGATACTATTTTCGTAGACGTTCAACCATTGTTGGACACTGATGGAGACGGAATACCAAACATTACAGACTTGGATGACGATAACGACGGAATCCTGGATACTGTTGAAACATCAACTGCTTCTAACGGAGGTGATACGGATGGAGATGGAATTCCGGACGATTTGGATCTTGATGCGGATAACGATGGAATTCCAGACGTAATTGAAGCTGGTGGTTCAGATCCGGATAACGATGGAATCATTGGAACAGGAACTGTTGTCGATACTGATAACGATGGTGTTTCTGATGTAGTAGATCCTGATAATGGTGGAACTCCGCTTCCAGTAGTAGATGTTGACGGAGATGGTCACCCAGACTTCCAGGATCAGGATTCCGACAATGATGGAATTCCGGATGTAGTTGAAGCTGGCGGAACTGACGCTAACGGCGATGGTGAAGTAGATACATTCAACGACTCGAACAATGATGGATTAGACGACAATGATGCTGTCTTTGATCCAATCGATACTGATAGTGACGGAGTTCAGGATTACCACGACTTAGATTCAGACAACGACGGAATTCCAGATGTAGTTGAGGGTGGAAACCCAGATGCTAACGGAGATGGAACATTGGATAACTTCAATGATGCTGACGGAGATGGAATGGACGATAACGATTCAGTTCCGGATCCGATTGATACAGACGGCGACGGAGTTCCGGATTACCATGATTTAGATTCAGATAACGACGGTATTCCAGATGTAGTTGAGGGTGGAAACCCAGATGCTAACGGAGATGGAACATTGGATAACTTCAATGATGGAAACGGCGACGGATTAGATGACGATGATTCTGTTTCGAATCCTGTTGACACTGACGGCGATGGAGTAGAAGATTTCCTAGATCTTGACTCAGATAATGACGGAATTCCTGATGTAGTTGAGGGAGGAAACCCAGATGCTAACGGCGATGGAACATTAGACAACTTCAACGATGGAAACGGTGACGGGTTAGATGACGACGATTCAGTTTCGAACCCAGTTGACAATGACGGCGATGGAGTAGAAGATTTCTTAGATCTTGATTCAGATAACG
>CAMLHZ010000012.1 GCA_946480085.1 uncultured Flavobacteriales bacterium | reverse complement strand
ACCCGCGACCCCATGCGTGACAGGCATGTATTCTAACCAACTGAACTACCAAACCAATTTTCTTGCTCTTTCGAACTCAAGCAACAGCTTGATTAAGAAATTGTGTAATGCTTTACGTTAAAAGCGTTGCAAAGATACAGTCAAATTTCATTTCTGCAAGTACTTCACGAAAAAAAATATGCTTTTCTTTTGAGTAATGTACGATAAATACTCGTTATCAGAAGATTAATATTGTTCTAATGAATCTTCTTTGAGTTAAAAAGCCGCTTTTATCGATTAAAGTCTGGACGGGACTCGAACCTTTAACTTCTATAAATAAAGTCCCGATTCAAAAAAAATGGCCGTCCCAAAAGACGACCATCCTTTAACTTTTACCGGCCTTAAGCTATTTCGATCAGCTTTGGCTCTTTCTTTTTCGCTTCTTCCTTTTTCGGGATGCTCAGGTACAACAAGCCGTTATCGTAACGGGCTTTGATGTTTTCCTGGTCAACCACGTCTTTCGGAAGTTCGAAACTTCTTTGGAATGACTGATAGCTGAACTCTCTGCGTGTGTAACGCTCATTCGTCTCTTCATTGCTGAATTGTTTCAAAGAAGAGATTGTCAGCAGATTACCGTCTAGTGAGATCTTGAAATCTTTTTTCTCCATACCCGGCGCGGCAACTTCGACCTCAAAATTGTCAGCTGTCTCGCGGATATTTACCGACGGCATAGTGGTACTGGTTGTTGAAAAATTGTTGCTTCCCCAATTAAAAAGCTCACGGCCAAAAAAATCATCGAACATAGGGGAAAATACCGGGAATCTATTCCCATTTCTCTTTGCTGGAGTCATAACCTACTTTTTTTAGTTAAACAAAATTTAAAAGAACTATAAGGCAGTGCCTTAAACAATCTCTATCAATGAGAATGCCATTCACTTTCAACTGAAATTTTTTCAGAAAATCTGACAAATTTTCCTGAAATTTTTTCAGGATTCCACAAAAAAAAGCGCCTCTCAGCGCTTTTCAATTAAATATTTCCTCTCACATAGTCACTCATCCGGTCCCGGAAAGTGGTGCTCGAATCTACGCTCGATTTACTGAGCTTCTTGCTTTCTACCAAGCCCCAAAGAATGAATTCTTTAAAGAAATGCTTGTCTTCTTTGGATACATTCGGTTGATATTTCATCAACAAATCTTCGAGCGGCGTAATGCTGTCTAATGACGTGTTGTATGTTTTGTCGTCTTGTTCTTCGGATAGAACCACCTCATCAGCGTCAAAAAACCAGTCAATAATATCCTGGTATGGACCGCGGACGTTCGGTTTTTCAAGCTTTTCAATTTTCGGGAAGTATTTGGTGAACAAAGTGAGTACAGCGGCACCAATCAATTGTTCGGCAACAAAACGTGCTCCTTCCTGTTCGCCTTCGTACACCAATTCCATTTTACCGGTTAAGGCTGGAATCAATCCTTCGAAATCGCTTAAGCGCACACTGGTTTGTTTTTGCTTGTGTTTCAACGTGCGCAATTCGGCTGTACTGATCAAATTTTCAAAAGCCGTAATGCTCATACGTGCACTCACACCGCTTTTTTCGTCGATATACGGACTGTTGCGTGCTTCGAATCCAATTTGTTCGATAATATCGCGTGCCAATCCGGGAACATAAATGCGTTGCTGCTGCTCTGGTGTTAAAGCGGCTTCCTGTTCGGTGATCGTGCGCGCAATACCAATATTTTCAGGATAATGCGTTAAGATCTGAGAACCAATACGGTCTTTTAAAGGAGTAACAATACTTCCGCGATTGGTGTAATCTTCAGGATTTGCTGTAAACACAAATTGGATGTCTAACGGAAAGCGCAATTTGAACCCGCGAATTTGTATGTCGCCTTCCTGCAAAATATTGAAAAGGGCAACCTGAATACGTGCTTGTAAATCAGGTAATTCGTTGATGACAAAAATACAGCGATTGGAACGAGGAATCATTCCAAAGTGAATCACTCTTTCGTCGGCGTAGGAAAGCTTCATATTGGCTGCCTTAATCGGATCTACATCGCCAATAATATCCGCAATGGTAACATCCGGTGTTGCCAGCTTTTCACTGAATCGATCTGAACGATGTACCCACTGTATGGGTGTTTTGTCTCCGAGCTCTTCGATTAAATCATGGGCGAATCGCGAAAGTGGTGCTAACGGATCATCATTGACTTCAGAACCGGCAACGATGGGCATGTATTCATCCAGCAAGCCAACCATCAGGCGCGCCAAACGCGTTTTTGCCTGTCCGCGCAAACCTAATAAATTGATGTTGTGCTTTGATAAAATGGCGCGCTCCAATTCAGGAATGACAGTGGTTTCGTAACCATGGATTCCTTGAAAAGGTTTTTCCCCATTTTCGATAGCGCGAATCAAATTTGAACGTAGTTCATCTTTGATTGATTTGGATTGGTATCCGGATTTTTTTAAATCACCCAGTGTTTGTATCTTATTCATTGTCTTTATTTTATCCGCGAATGCGTTTGATTCTGTTTGCTTTGTAATCTTCAAATATCATTTGTCCCAAGCCTTCTATTCCTGTGTAAAACGCTTTTCCCTGATTGGCGGCAGTAAACAATTGTATAAACTGACGTAAATAAGGATCTTGCGCAATCATAAAAGTTGTAATCGGAATGTGGAGTTTCCTTGCTTGTTGTGCCTGACTGTAACATTGGTCCACAATGTACTGATCTAAACCATTGCTGTTCATGTAATACGAACCATCCGGCTCAATAACACAACTGGGTTTACCATCGGTAATCATGAAAATTTGTTTGTTCGTGTTTCGTTTTCTGCGCAAAATATCCATAGCTAGTTGCAGCCCAGCAACTGTATTTGTGTGATATGGACCAACGTTCAAAAAAGGAACTTCCTTGAGGTCGATTGACCAGGAATCGTTTCCAAAAACAATGATGTCTAAGGTATCTTTGGGATAGCGTGTTTTGATCAATTCAGCCAGTGCCATTGCTACTTTTTTGGCTGGTGTGATGCGGTCTTCACCGTACAAAATCATACTGTGGCTGATATCAATCATCAAAACAGTACTCATTTGCGCTTTGAAAAAGGATTCTTCCACCATTAAGTCGCGTTCGTGCAATTGAAATTCAGCAGCACCATTGTTGATTTGTGCGTTGCGAATACTTTCCGTCATGGAAATGCGATCGAGGTTGTCGCCAAATTCGAAATTTCGAAATTCACCACTTAATTCATCACCTTGTCCTGCAAATTTCGTTCGGTGATTGCCACTTCCTGATTTTTGAAGATTTCCAAACAATTGTTCCAATGCGTGTTTTCGAATGGCTTGTTCTGTTTTGGCTGTAATCTCCATACCGCCTTCTCCGTTTATACCATTTTTATCACGGATATAATTTTTCTTTTTCAGGTCTTCTACAAAATCATCCATGGTATATTCCGGAGTTGTGAGTTTGTATTCTTCATCCACGATCCGCATCCAGTTAATGGCTTCATCAAAATCACCAGAAGTATGAATAATGATTTCCTTGAACAAATCGAGAAGTCGGTCAAAAACAGTAGTTTCCGGAGCCTGATATGGGGAGAAGACAATGCCTTTTTTCATGCATTAAATCTATCAAGTAAAAAGCAGATTTATGCAAGGAAACTGTTAAAATAAAGTAATTGTTTCCATGGTAACTAAATTCAGTACACGAACGGGTTGAAAAAGAACATTGTAAAGCAGTTGCCAAAAATCAGGGGAAGCTACAACGCAACTATTGAGCGTCCGTAGGATCGTCCCTCCGCGCCGTCTGCGAAAAATCTATCGCTTCTATATTACCCAGTGAGTGAACTCTTTCAAAAAAAATCATAAAAATATATTTACCATGGTAACTAATTGAAATTAATTTCTACCTTTGTCATGTAGCACGCTCAAATGCACTACAAATAATATGAAAACAATATTCTATCCAGAGAACGAAAGAGGGCACGCAAACCACGGTTGGTTAGATGCTCATCACACATTTAGTTTCGCTTCCTGGTACAATCCTGAAAAAATGAACTTTGGTGTTCTTCGCGTTTTAAACGACGATAGAGTTGCTGGAGGAATGGGATTTGGTCAGCACCCACACGATAATATGGAAATCATCACGATTCCATTAAGTGGTTCAATTCGTCACCAAGACACTATGGGAAACCAAGCAATTGTGAAAGCTGGCGAAATTCAAGTAATGAGTGCTGGAACTGGAATCCAACATTCGGAAACAAACCCAAGTAGCACAGAAGACTTGACGTTGTTTCAAATCTGGTTATTTCCAAACAAAAGAGGTCATGTACCACGTTATGATCAACGTCCGTTGGATGAGGCAAAAATGAACAATCAATTTGCTCAGATCCTTTCTCCAAATGCGGAAGACGATAACGTTTGGATTCACCAAAATGCATGGTTCAACATGGGGAAATTCACCGAAGACAAACAAGTTGAATACAAGTTGAATGACAAAACAAACGGATTGTTTGTAATGCAAGTGGAAGGCGAAAGTTCAGTAGCTGGACAAATACTAAAAAGAAGAGACGCAATTGGAATCGTTGAAAGCGACACAGTTGTTCTTGATATAAAAAAGGGTTCTACCTTATTATTAATGGAAGTTCCTCTAGAAATTAATTATTAAATCGACATAAGACGAAAGACTAAAGATAAAAGATCATGTATTCGTTTACATAATCGTTTTTACAGTCTTTAGTCTATTGTCCTTAGTCTTTAATCTAAAAAAAATAAAATGGCAAATGCAATGAAGTGGCGATACGCCACAAAAAGATACGATAGCACGAAGAAACTATCTGAAGAACAAGTAAACGCGGTACTTGACGCAATCAATCACGCTCCAACAGCGTACGGATTACAACCTTATCAAGTGGTAAGAGTTCGTTCTGAGGAATTGAGAGCACAGTTGAGCCCAGCTTCTTTCGGTCAGCCACAAATTACAGAAGCAGCAGAATTATTGATCTTCGTTGTTCCTACAAAATTGGATTCAGAACATGTTGAATCATACATGAACAGAATTTCGGAAGTTCGTAATGTAGAAAGAGAAAACCTTAATGGTTTTGCAGATTATATCAATGGAACAATTTCTACAATGAACGAAGACCAAACGATCAGTTGGAATGCGAAGCAAGCATACATTGGTTTAGGGTTTGGTTTGGCAGAAGCAGCAATTCAGCAAATTGACAGTTCACCAATGGAAGGATTCAATCCTCAAGCGGTAAACGAAGTTTTGGGCTTGAAAGATAAAACAGCAGTGGTGATGTTGGCGCTTGGATACCGTTCTGAAGAAGACGCAACGCAACACAATAAAAAGGTCAGAAAACAACTTTCTGATTTAGTAATAATAAAGTAAACAGTAAAGACGTGATGCATCGCGTCTCTGAATAAAAAAACACGATTTCATAATATAGAGTTTCAAACAAAGTCTTGAAATCCGAATATCTTGAAGTCTTAATATCTAGAAAATATGAGTACAACAAAATGGGTAATTGACCCAACACACAGTGAAGTAGGTTTCAGCGTAAAACACATGATGTTTACCAAAGTAAATGGAACCTTTGATGATGTAGAAGCTTCTATCGAAGCCGATTCAGATTCAATGAACAATGCAAAGATCAACGCAACGATTCAAGCAGCGTCTATTAACACACGTAACGAACAACGTGATGGACACTTGAAAAGTGCAGACTTCTTCGACGTAGAGAATCATCCTGTAATTACATTCAATGCTACGGCAAACGAATTCAAAACAGGAAAAATCACTGGGGATTTCACAATGCACGGTGTTACAAAACCAATTGAATTGAACGTTGAATTCCACGGAACGGGAAAAGATCCTTGGGGAAATGAAAAAGCAGCTTTCAGTTTTGAGTCGACAATTAACCGTAAGGACTTCGGTCTTGGATGGAACGCAGCCTTAGAAACTGGTGGTGTTTTGGTTAGCGAAGACGTGAAATTACGTGGTGATTTACAATTGGTAAAAGCGTAATTCTTCATACATAACTTTAACATTTATAAAAGCGGATTCCGATTTAGGTGCCGCTTTTTCTTTGTCTTTCGAAATCCAAGATCAAATTTCATACGTAACTGAGGTTCCTCAGTTTTCATTTCGCTCCAAAAGCGAAGTATAGTTTGGCATGAGGAAATTGTTAGTTAAATGATAGTGTTAGGTAGTGGAAACGAGTTCTCTGTAGCGGGGAACTCGTTTTTTTTCATAAATAATTTGCAATTTCAGAGCATGAGACTTTCTTACCTCCTTTCTTTCTTGATGGTATTTTCAATTTTCGTTTCGCTAAATGCGCAAGACGAGAATACCGAAACCCATCTAACTCCCGGTTCATTCGAAAAAATACAAACTGTACTTTCCGCCAAATTCCAGAATTATTATGTGATTGACACCATTGCCGGCGAACTCAATATGGATGATGAATTGGACTGTGTAGCTCTTTTGGAAAGAATTGTGAGTGAAGCAGAATATGAAGAAAATGAATTTGCAATCGACAGAATTGTTGTATTCCTCATTCAAAAAGATGGTCAATACAAGATTGTAGCAAACAACCCCAATATCATAGAATGTACTAAATGTGGAGGCGGCGGTGTTGGTGATCCATATCAGTCAATAATCATTGAGAATGGAACAATCACCTTCAACACATTATATGGAGCTTGTGACAGAACAGCAAACGAACACATTTTCAAGTACAGTACTAAAAAGAACAACTGGTATCTTTTTCAATCCACGCGAACGGACTGGAATTGCAACGACCTTACGGAAGAACATGAAGTCATTACTCACTCTACAGTTGAAACACAGAAAGATTTCGGAAAAGTGACGTTTGGAGATTTTTGACCGTTTATTGGTAAAACAATTTGTAAAGAAAGCAGTGCTATTGATTTTACAAACGGTGATACAGTAAAGTTAGGTGCCTCTCACCATTTGGTCTCCCCTGTCTGACAGCACACAGAAAGGCCTCAATGGGAGAAATTGGTTAACTATTTACAATTACACTTTCGCTTCTCCGGAACAGGATCATCCCCCATTCCACCCCAGGGATGGCAGGAAAGAATGCGTTTGGTTCCCAGCCACAAACCAACAAAAGGTCCGTGAACGCGTAAAGCCTGAATGGCGTATTCTGAACAAGTGGGAGAATAACGACAAGCATTGGGAAGAATTGGCGAGAGAATCCATTGGTATAACTTCACAGGAATCACCAAAATCCAAACAAAAACATCTCGCAACCAACGCATACTACAAAAATACATTTTATCGTCACCAATTCACGAATTGAGTTACGATCATTGACGTTGATAACCTTGTTGGTGAAATCCATATCGAACTCGTGAATACAACGAATTAGAAATTTATTTTTGTCACATGAAATTATTCCGTTGGACATTCTTCCTTACTTTTTTAAGCATTTGCACGCTTTCAATTTCATGTGAAAACAACAAAGCAAAAACTGACAACGCTCCTAAAAAAGTAGAAGTTGTAGATTCATTCGCTCACAAATTTCCATCTATTTCCGATAGTACCACGAAAGAACTCCGCGATTCACTTTACGCACTTTTCAAAACCGTTGTTCCGTTCGAAAACTTCAACGGAATGGTATTAGTGGCTAAAAACGGAAAAATCGTTTATGAACGCTACTTAGGAAAAGCCAATGAAAAAACGGGATTAAACATCAGCAAAGAAACTCCAATACATGTTGCTTCCATTTCGAAAGTAATTACTGCGGTTACGGTTTTACGCTTGGTTGACCAAAAGCTCATTGAGCTGGACGTTCCGGTAACCAAGTACCTGAAAGATTTCCCTTACAAAGATGTGAAGGTTCGTCATTTGTTGAATCACCGTTCCGGAATTCCGAATTACGCTTATTTCCCTGACAGTTTACTACCTAGTAAAAACATGTTGAGCACGCAAGGCGTTCTTCGTTTACTGAAGAAATACAACTATCCACAATACTTCCCTTCAGGAACCCATTTCTCCTATTGCAATAGCAACTATGCACTTTTAGCCCTAATAGTTGAGAAGGTGACTAAAACTCCGTTTCCAAAGTACGTCAAGCAAACGCTTTTCGATCCCTTGAAAATGACGCATTCATTCATTGCTTCAGATACCATTTTACCGAAAAACGCAGCGCTGTCTTATAATTCGAAAAAAGAATTTCAGGAATACAATACCCTGGACGCTGTTTACGGGGATAAAAATTTGTACACTACAGCTCGCGACTTGTTCTTACTCGACAAAGCACTTTATTCCGACAATTTCCTATCGGAAAAAGTAAAAAAAGAAATGATGCGCGGTTACAGTTATGAAAAGGCAGGGAAAAGTAATTACGGTCTTGGCTTCCGTTTGCGTGAAGAAAAAGGTAAAAGCACCTTCATTTTTCATACAGGCTGGTGGCACGGAAATACGGGATGTTATGCGCATATGGTGGAAGACAATGCATGTATGATAATCATCTCTAACCACTACACCAAAAGTGTTTTCGGAATCAATCAACTGTCGAATTTGTTTGGCGATTACCCTTATGCTCCACTAATCGACTCAAAAGAAAATTTTGTGAGCATGGAAGACGCGATAGAAAGATTGAAATAAATTATCAATGAAACAATTCTGAATTATCAATTGTACTTGTTTTAGAAGCTTGTACTCACTTGCTAATTGTTCCGTTGATAATTGATAATTTTAGAATATGAATAACACATCAACAAGAATGCGCGTATTACACCGCTACCTCGGATTTTTCTTAGCCGGAATTATGGCTGTTTATGCCATCAGTGGAATTGTATTGATCTTCAGGGATACTGATTTCCTGAAATCAGAAGTTACTGAAGAATTCAAAATTGCGCCCAATCTTGAAAAAGAGAACATCGGAAAAGCACTTGAAATGCGTCGATTTGAGGTTGAAAAAGAAGAAGGAAACATGGTGTATTTCGGAAATGGAGATTACAACAAAACAACAGGTGTAGCGCATATCAAGAGCATGGAACTTCCATATGTACTGGATAAAATGACACACTTGCACAAAGCTTCTTCAGATGATCCATTGTACTGGCTCAATATTTTCTTCGGATTTTCACTACTGTTTTTCGTGATCTCGGCTTTCTGGATGTATATGCCAAAAACAAGTGTTTTCAAACGCGGAATGCTTTTCACTCTTGGTGGGATTGTTTTGACATTGGTTTTACTTTTTGTTTAGAAATCGGAGCGTTAACCATTAAATAATTGTGAAATGTCCTTTGTATTGACTGATTATCAATTCATAGAACAATTTTAATGTTCATTTTTGTAATGAATCAACTTCCACAGAAATGAGAAACCAACGCGTAATTATCAAAATTGAAAATCCTTGCGATAAGCCTTGGTCAGAAATGACTTTGAATGAGCGAGGTAAATTCTGTGATCATTGCGCGAAAACGGTAGTTGATTTCACTAAATACACGAACAGCGAATTGGCCGAGAAATTCTCATCCAATTCGGAAAGTATGTGTGGAAGGTTTCGAAAGGAACAACTGAATAAAGTGGTTGCTACCGAGAGACAACGAAGCATGTTCTCACCGTCGAAATACCTTGCAGGATTATTTTTGTTTGCTGCCAGTAAAAATGTATCCGCTTCGACAGCCCTTACGCTGAATTCAACTATCACCGCGAACGCTCAAAACGCCAAAGAAGATTCTCAAAATCGTTCTCCCAAAGATTCTCTTAGTAAAGTCATTGAGGGTGTTGTAATGAATGAAATTGGTGAATTCTACCCTTGGATTAAAATTGAAATGCCAGAAGCGCACATTCTAACGGTTACTGATATAGACGGAAAATTCAAATTGGTCATTCCCGATTCAGTGGATCTACAATATGTATATATTTCAGCGGAAGGGCATGATGTTCTACCCGAGAGAATATTGATTGACAGAAGTAAAAACACCTCGAAGATTGAAATCCGTTTAAATAGCAGTACCGATCTAACGGAAATAGGGTTATTCTATCCTGTAAAAAAACGGAAGTGGTGGCAATTTTGGAAAAAGAAATATGAGTAAAAAAGCAGCGGGACGCATGTTCCAGGAAATCAGTTTCAAAGTAAAAAGCGCAAAAGGCAAGAAACTGGAACAATTAATTGGTGTAGAAAATCCTGAAAAGGAAAACGGCGGACCAATCCTCATTTATATCAAATTGGAAGGTGTTAGCTGGTCGCAATACTTTCTGGAAGAATGCTTCGGTGTTTGGGAAAATTGGGGCGAAATTGATACGGATGACGATTCTTATACCTATCCCAATTACGGAAAGCAGTTTGAATTGGAGGGTAAAATTATTCAAGCTGCATACTGTGCCGATAACGAAATAACTCTGGAGTTTGAATCGGGCGAAAAGTTTGTTTTGAAATACAAAGATCCGGACGATTGGGATGGAGACACTGTTATCGAATTGAAAAGTCAAAATTGATTACCGTAAAACAGCAACAAACCCTGTTTTCACTTCAATTGCATTCGAGCTGTATTTAAGAACAATACTATAGGAATAGATTCCATCTGGAACCGGAAGTCCTTTGTATGTTCCGTCCCAGAAATCGTCCATATTAGACAACTGTACCACTTCCTGCCCCCAACGATCATAAATATGGCATGTTATCTCTTCAACGCAAGTTCCCTGAACAAACCATGAATTGTTGTGCTCATTTCCATCCGGCGTAAACGCATTTGGAATATAAACAACATATTCTTCCCCGGTAATCTGAACAATTTCAGTATAAGGACATCCATCGTGCCCGTTTCTTACAACCAACGGATAATTTCCAACCTCCAAATCCGGGTAACTAGTTTCCATTGAAAAATCCTGATTGCCAAATGCATATTCTGTTTGCGCATTCCCTCCCACAACCTGATTGATCAACAAACTTCCTCTCGTGTAACAATCCGCTTCAGTTACAGTGAAAATAACATCCGTTGGAGCGTCATCTTTGACAACAACTTGTATGGTGTCAACTACCTGACATCCATTTGAAGTAATTGCTGAAACAGAATAATTTGTAGTCAATTGAGGTTCTGCAATTGTCTGAACACAGTTAAAACAACTTAAGCCAATTCCACTCCACAGGTGATTCGTAAAACCAAAGGCAGGAGCAGTTATTACCACATTCTCACCCTTGCAAATTTCAAGATCCGGTCCCAGATCGAAGTTTACCGAAGGAAAAAGGTAGGTATTCATTGTATCCGATTTCGTATTTCCGCAAGCATCGGTTACAGAAACCCAATATGTTCCTGGTTGCGAAACGATCAGGGTTTGATTTGCACTTCCATCGCTCCACAAATAAGAAGTAAAACCTGTTCCTGCATTTAATGTTACCGATTGCGGAATACAACTTCCGAGATCCGGACCAAGGTCAAGCGGCGGACCAACATTGTTAACCGTTAAGACCACGGATTCGGTAGCACGACATACTTTTTGAAACAGGAAATCATCCATTCCAAAATCTACTCCATATCCGTTGGGTTCAAGATTTCTAATTTCAACTATCACGCTGGTATTCGGACCGGAATTCCAAACAGGTGCGGTATACTCGTCCCAAGCCCAAACATTATTCACAGGAGGCAGACCATTTTGCGTACTGATGATTTGATCACCAGTAATATTTCCGATCATGTGAATCTCAAAGATTGGTTGATATACACCTGCGCAAGTAGCCCAATAGGAAAATTCATAATCCATATTAGGCTCAATCTGGATCTGTTGTTTCCACAGCGCAACCGGATTGTAACAGCCATCAATAGACAAATACATATTGTCACTACCCGGTGAATGATCTGAAAACCATGCCGTACTTTGGTCGGTAAAAAACATGGAACCGATGTGTGAATAACAAGGTTGTGAAGATGGACTACTTGGATAATCTGTTGCTACAGCGAATGATCCCTGAGAAAAATCAGGATTCAAAATCAAGTTCGGTCCGAAATGCTCTCCAGTGACTGTGTAAGTTGTTGTGGTTTGAGCAACAAGTACCGGATTTTGAATGGATGGATTTGATAATCCAGTTGCAGGCGACCACGAATAGGAATCGAATCCCGCAGAAGCACTTAACTGAACCGACTGACCAGAACAAACAGTTGTATCGTTTGAAGCCGTCATTACCGGACAACCACAATCTTCATCAATCAGTCCATCCAGATCATCATCCGTTCCGTTTCCACAAATTTCCACGTTACATCCAGTTGTACAAAATCCTCCAGACAATGTTGGTGCAGTTAAAGACCAGCCAATCGCATCGGTAAAAACACCTATCATATTATTTGAAGTCGCATCGGAAACTGCAATGCCTTGATTTTCATTACAGCGGTAGTAAAGCAATAGATTTTGTTCTGTACCAGCTAAACAATGATTGTAGTTTGCTGCAATTTCAGTTCCTGTTAATGCTCGATCCCAAATACGTACCTCATCCATGTTTCCATTAAGGGATAACGGAGCTCCGGAATAACCGTAGCTAAGTTCCGCAGGAATCGTTCTTGTAATTGGAGGAGTGGTCACGGGTTTCGTATCTACCAACAAACCATTCACGTAAAGCTTCGCTGTTTGACTTGTGTAATCCATTACACCAGCTGCGTGGTACCAAACGTTAAGTTGAAATCCGCTTGTTGGTGCATAACTGCAATTTGGACCTGAAGGAACTGTACTGTTGGGGCCATCAACTTTAAAGACCAACTTGGTTACAGGTTCATTAAAAAAACCACCCTGCCAGCCAAATCCAAGCCACATATCTTCAAAAATCGTAGCATCAATTGCAGAAATCAGAGGACGAGACTGTCCGTTAAACGGTTGATTCAGCTTAAACCAGCATTCCCAAGTATAACCTCCATTATTTCCGGAATAATATTGATTTGATGAAGGAAGTTGAACGCCTATGGATTGATTATCGAATAGCAGCGAACTTGTACAAGGCTGTCCGAAAACGTTGGGAAGAAAAGCCCAAAACGAAATTAATATGACAGCCGCTATTTTCATACAGTAAGTATTTCTAACCTAAACGAATTGTTCACTAACCGCGTTGGGTTGATTTTTCATCCGTTGAACGAACGGTTATAATTCCTGATTGAATGGTTATCGAAATAGTCCATTTTGATACTTACATCTAAAAGAACAAGAAATATAAAAATGTAATTCGATAAAGATGTGGTACATCTGATTCTGAACTTAGAAATGAGTCAAAAACTAGAAATTATATTAATTTCAATACTTCAGTTAGCATAAATGATAGATCATCCTACCAATAAAACAAATTTGACAGAGTTCCCGAAAGAAACTACCTTTAAATATCCTTGGAGAAAATATCAAAGTAGAATTCTTGGAGAGCTACAAAATCATTTAGGTGACAAACATTTACATGTTATCGCCCCACCTGGATCAGGCAAAACAATTTTGGGACTCGAGGTTGCTCTTCAATTAAACAAACCAACTCTCATTCTTACTCCATCAATTGCGATAAGAAATCAATGGATTCAACGGTTTTGCGATTTGTTTTTACAAGTGGACAACGTTCCTGATTGGATTTCATACGACATTCGAAATCCTAAGTTCTTGACAGTTGTCACCTATCAAGGAATGCATGCTGCATGTAACGACATTAAGGACGACGAATCCAGCACTGAAGAAGAAGAAAGCGATAAAGTCAAAAAATCAAAATCAGCAGACAAGAAGTTAAATCAGATTGTTTCCGGTTTAAAAGCGAAAAAAATTCAAACGATTGTGGTTGATGAAGCCCATCACTTGAAAAACGAATGGTGGCAGACACTTTCAAAGATAAAGACCCATATCGATCCTGTTATTGTTGGCTTGACCGCAACTCCTCCATATGACGTAACCTTAAATGAATGGCAAAGATATATTCAGTTAAATGGTCCGGTTGATGCCGAAATCTCGGTTCCAGAACTTGTCATTGAAGGCGATTTATGTCCGCATCAGGATTATCTATACTTCAATTTACCAACCGAAACTGAACACAAAAAAATCCTTGCCTTTAGAACTAAATCGGAACATATATTTAACGAAATAAGAACGGACAAAGTACTAATTGAAGCATTTGAGGCACATCCCGTTTGGAAAAATCCATTAGAAAATCTAGAATGGATTTATAATAATCTTTCGTTCTATTCTGCTACAATTATATTTCTGAACGCAAACAAGAGAATCATCCCCGAAACGCATCTTGAAGTTGTTGGAGATAAAAAAATGAAGGTTCCGAATTTGGATTACACATGGTTTGAAACCGTTCTGCACTTTTACCTCTTTTCTGAAAATGAACACTTCGTCAATAGCGAACATCAGCGAAAACTCGAACTTCTGTTGAGACAAAATGGTTTGATAGAGCGTAAACAAATAAATTTTTCAAAAAATCAGTCAGTAGAAAGTTCACTAACTTCGAGTATAGGCAAACTAGAGAGCATTCAGGAAATTACGGACTTTGAATATCAGGAGTTAGGAAATGATTTACGGATGGTAATTCTCTGTGATTATATACGAAAAGAGTATTTTGTCAGCACTTCTGAAAACACGCTTGAAATTAATCGTTTGGGAGTAGTTCCTGTCTTCGAGAAATTAAGAAGGCAAAATTCTAACCATAAAAAAATTGGCATTCTTACAGGATCATTGATTATTATTCCGACATCTGCTTCGGATGTCTTCCTTCGTTGCGCTTCAAAATACGGGGTTGAAGGAATTGATTCATCTCCTTTAACTTATGATTCAAGTTTCGTACAAATAACTTATAATGAACGCATTAAAAACCATATCGTTCACATTACAACTGAAATATTCCAACAAGGAGAAATTGAAATTCTTATCGGAACAAAATCACTTTTAGGTGAAGGTTGGGATGCCCCAGCAATAAATTCCCTGGTTCTAGCCAGCTTTGTTGGTTCTTTTGTTTTATCCAATCAAATGCGTGGAAGAGCAATTCGAACCCAAAAAGACAATCCCGGAAAAACTGGCAACATTTGGCATTTGGCTACTATTGACCCAAGTATAAAAAGCGGGGGAACGGATATAGAACTACTAAAACGGCGATTCAAGAGTTTTGTAGGAGTTTCAATAAAAGATGAACCCTATATTGAGAATGGTATCGGTCGACTAGATCTTCCTTCGGATTTTTCATCCAAAGAGATTATTCACCTCAAAAATAAGGAGTTGCTCAAATTTGCATCGGACCGGGAAGAATTAAAAAAACGATGGAAAAGTGCTTTGGAAAATGGTGCTATACTGATTGAGGAAATCAAAATTCCATTTCCAAATGAAAAAGACTATCGAACCGTACAAACAATTCACCTACGAAAAACAATTGCTAGTTTAATAGCCAGTTTAGGCTTTTCCGTTTTGATTTATCTGGAATCCATAGTTCAAGGTTTTGCAAGGGCTTCCAGACATTTAAAAACACTTCAGGATTTATATTTACTACTAACCGTAATTGGAGTTGGTGGAGTTCTCCTTTTTGGAAGAATGACTTACAAAACACTTCGGCTTTATATCAATTACAGAGATATATCAAAAGATATTCAGAAGATTGGTGAATCACTTTTAAGAACATTAATTCAAACAAAGGTTTTTACCTCGGATGTTGCGAAATTGAAGGTTGAATCTTCAAAAAACCGTTGGGGAGAGGTTTTCTGTCATCTGGAAGGAGGAACCACGTTTGAAAAATCGACTTTTATACAACTACTTCAAGAAATTGTTAACCCCGTCGATAATCCCCGATACATCATTGAGAGAAGAAGCAAACTAGGTTTAGTTTTCAAACAGATTGATTACCATTCTGTTCCTGAAACAATTGGTAGAGCCAAAACCAACGCTGAATATTTTGCAGAACAATGGCGCACTTTGGTTGGTTCATGCAACTTGATTTATACAAGAACCGTGAGCGGACGTAAACTCTTACTTAAATCACGCATCAAATCACTTTCCGCCCAATTAAGCGATAAAGAAATAGAACATATAAATAAATGGAGATAGGAGAACGTTAGAAAAACTGCCTACCCTTTCAACTTTTCATTTCTCTGAGTATCTTTAATTCTATGATGAAGTATTTTGCATTCCTGCTTTTTCCTTTGGCTGTTTTTGGTCAAAAGAAACCTGTCGATTACGTCAATCCGTTAATGGGAACCGATTCCAAAATGGAGCTTTCCAACGGAAATACCTATCCTGCAATTGGCTTGCCCTGGGGAATGAACATGTGGACACCTCAAACAAATGTTATGGGCGACGGTTGGGCTTATCAGTACGATGCAGAACAAATTCGAGGATTCAAACAAACCCATCAACCGTCTCCGTGGATGAACGATTATGGACAATTCGCCATCATGCCGGGAAGCGGAAAACCAGTTTTCGATCAAAACGAAAGAGCCAGTTGGTTCTCGCATAAATCAGAAATTGCGAAGCCGCATTATTACAGTGTTTATTTGGCAGATTGTGATGTAACCACTGAAATCACGCCAACCGAACGCGCAGCGATGTTTCGCTTCACCTTTCCTGAAAACGATAGCTCGTTCATTGTTATTGATGCTTTGGATCGTGGTTCATATGTCAAAGTCTTTCCCAAAGAGCGAAAAATTGTTGGCTACACAACACGTTATGCCAGAGGAAAACTGACCAACTTCAAGAATTATTTTGTGATTTATGTCGACAAAGACATCGACTTTTATTCCATAGCAGAGAACGGTAAACTCATAGGTAAGAAAGACGAATCAACATCAAATCATTCTGGATTGGTAATCGGTTTCAAAACGAAAAAAGGAGAACAAGTTCATCTGAGAGTTGCTTCCTCATTCATTTCTGAAGAACAGGCTGCGTTGAACCTGGAACGTGAGATTGGCGTACTTTGGTTCGAAACCCTTCAGCTCGGAGCAGAAAAGGCATGGAATGACCAACTTGGCAAAATTGAAGTTTCAGGCGGAACTGATGAACAAATGCAAACCTTCTATTCTTGCTTGTACAGAACACTTTTCTTCCCCAATAAATTATACGAAATAGATACCAACGGAAAAGAAATGCATTGGAGTCCGTATAACGGTCAAATTCTTCCTGGAAAAATGTTTGGGGGAACTGGATTCTGGGACACATTCCGCGCACTTTATCCATTGTTGAATCTGGTTTATCCTGAAATCAACAAAGAAATGCAGGAAGGATTGGTGAATGATTATCTGGAAGGCGGCTTCTTACCCGAATGGTCGAGTCCGGGTTTTGCAGATATCATGATTGGAAATAATTCGGCATCCATCGTTTCTGATGCTTACATGAAAGGTTTGCGTGGTTACGACATTGAAAAATTATACGAAGCATTACTTCACGGCGCAAACAATGAAGGTCCAATGAGCGCTGTTGGACGTGAAGGCGTGGAATATTACAACAAACTTGGCTACGTTCCTTATGATGTGAAGATCGATGAAAATGCGGCCAGAACATTGGAATACGCTTACGATGATTTTGCAATTTATCAATTAGCAAAGGCATTAAAACGTCCGCAAGAAGAAATTGACTTGTACGCCAAACGTTGTCAGAATTATAGAAATCTCTTCGACCCTTCAACAGGAATGATGCGTGGTAAAAACGAAAATGGAGAATTTCAATCGCCATTCAATCCCTTCAAATGGGGCGATGCATTTACTGAAGGCAACAGCTGGCATTACACGTGGTCGGTTTTCCATGATGTTCAGGGATTAATCGATCTGATGGGCGGTAAATCACGTTTTGTCTCAAAACTGGATTCAGTTTTCAGTCTTCCACCTATTTACGACGACAGTTACTATGGCGGAATGATTCATGAAATCAAAGAAATGCAAATTGCGAACATGGGACAATATGCACATGGAAATCAGCCCATTCAACACATGATTTATCTGTACAATTATGCAGGTGCTCCAGAAAAAACACAATATTGGACAAGAGAAGCGTTGAATAGATTGTATAAACCAACTCCCGATGGCTATTGTGGCGACGAAGACAACGGACAGACATCAGCCTGGTATGTTTTCTCGGCACTTGGATTTTATCCTGTTTGTCCGGCAACCGATGAATACGTTTTGGGAGCTCCTTTATTCAAGAAGGCTGTGATCCATTTATCAAACGGAAAACAATTGGTGTTGAATGCTCCGCAGAATTCAGCAGAGAACCGTTATGTTGCTTCCACAAGCTGGAACAAGAAAAACTATTCGAAATTATACATCAATCATTCTGCAATTCAAAACGGTGCAACCATTGAGTTTAAGATGAGTAAAACGCCTGTAACGAGAAGTTTTGTTGCAGGGGATTTTCCGTATTCGTTTTCGACGAAATAAACAAAAGAATCAACGTTTTAATAATTAAACCGCAAAGAAAGAAGAGCGCAGAGATTTACTTTCCTTTGCGTCCTCCTTTCTTTGCGGTGATATTTTTTTCATTTACTCTTTCGGTTAAAGTTTAACCCTTACCGGAACTTTATTCTCAATTCCGAAGAACGCCCATTTCCCATCAATGGAAACCCAGCTTGTGAAGTATTCCGATTGCGTTTCGATCTTCACTCCTTTCGTTTCCAGATTGATCTCTTTTACAATTGATTTTGTCTTCAAATCAAACCAAGCTAAATACCAAGGCGACATTGAACCAACAGTTTTCTGGTAACGGAATACAAAACGATTGTTGTTCACACCAAGTGCTATTGCATTGACGAATGTCTTTGACGTTAAACTTGTTTCCTTTACCGTATCAAGCGGAGTTTGAGGAACTGGCTTAATTTCTGTTCCATCCTGAATTACAGCTTGTGTCGAATCCGTAACAGAAATCGCGATTTTCTCTGGTCCAGTAGCCGGTTTGCTGTAAAAAGAAAATTTCAGTGGGTTATTTTCATCTGCTACCCGCAACAGATAATTGGTTTTATCGAGAGTGATTGAATAATCCCGTTCCGTTGAATATTCGTCACCATTAAACGTTTTGGGAAGCTCTTGCAGAATCGTATATTCTTTGTGATAAGCGTAATGCGGTTCAGGACTAATTTTAGTCGTTGCAAAAGTTTCAAGATTCAAATAATATTCGTCGCCTTCCTGATTCGTTACTTTCAGATAATCTTCGGCCTTCCCGATTTCGACCACATCCCTGAATGCAGGATTCTTAGCACAGATGAGTTTCTTTATAGCAGCAAAATCCAAAACTTTCTTGTCTTTCGACAACATATCTACGGCTGTCCAATCTGGAGCTGTTAACCAAACATAACGACTACTGTATCCCATAAATTCAGAACGATAATCCTGTCCTTCAGCAATTGGAATTTTAATCTGATCTAAGTAATCATTTGTCTGAAAATCGTAGATATGAATGAGGTAGAAGTATTCCTTACTGCTGGTCTTATACTGCTTGAAAGTTTTATCAACACAAACCAAATAACGGTTATTGTCGAAACTATGGGCATATTTCCATTTAGGCTCCTTGGCGGAAACGAAGTTTAGCACTATCATTACAGCCGCCATTAAAGCCATGCAGCCCAATATAATAAAGAGTTTCTGCTTCTTCGTAGCTGGTTTCTTTTGTTTCTTACTCATAGCTTAAAATTTCCAGATTATTTTTCCAGTTTTGGCATTCACCAAACTAACAGGTTTGTATGCATTTTCTTGCGAATAAATAAAGAACGAATTACCATCTTCTGTCCAATAAAGCTCATAGTAATTACCCATCTCCGAATACTCATAAAGTGATTTAGCGGGCTTCGACCACAGGAATTTGCGTTTTGTCAAACTATACGCTCCAATTTTCTTTACTCCGCTATTTCCCAATGCCGACATGTATTCTACAGTAACAATAGAATCGTTTAAACCAAGCATATCTCCCTCCAGAAAAACGGTGCTATCCGCTTTTGTCTGCGTCATGCTTTTCATCATTTCATAAAAATTCTCACGTGATGAATGATGAAGTGTATACAAATAGCGTTTGTGCGTATTGTTCTCATCATAAGATTCAAGCGCCAAGGTAGTTGTGTCGTTTGTTATATATCCATGAATTCGTCCGTTGATCAAGGTTGAATTTCCGTAATCCACCAACTTCAGTTTCAACTGAAATTCTGGATTTAGGTTTAATCCGTCGCTAATTAATCTTCCCTTAAGCGTTGTAGGATTCAACAAAAAAATATCTCCTTTTTCGGTCGTAACTCTTACGGTATTGTATCCGTCCACCTCCATGTAAGCAATGTTCCCTTTTAATTGTGGTGTTTTGTTTCCAATACGTTTCTTGAGTGCTTCGGGATCAATAATTGAATTGTCTTTATGAAGATTGATTGCTGAAACACCGTCTTCCCTTAAAAAGAAAGCATAGTTATCAGAAACGCCAAGAAATGAACCTGAGTTCTCATCCACATCGTATTCTGTTTGATGAACGATCTTACCTGTTTTCGCATCAACAGTATAAGTCAGCCAATACCAAAATGTAGCCGAACTCTGGTCTGCTGACTCAATGGTTTCATAACGATTGTAAACGAAAACGGTGTATTCTTTTCCTTTCTCCTTCACGTTTCCAACGTAGAACAATTTTCCACGTTTGGTACCGTCCTCAGCAATATCTTCATCACAAGAAGTGGTAAATAATAAACAGAATAATGCGCTAAGCAGAAGTAGTTGTTTCATAAGCAAGTAAGTGATCTAAAGTAATTACTAATTCCGAATGGCGAATGACAAATGAACTCTCAACTAGCAGATCACAATTAGTAATTAGTAACTGGTCATTTGTAATTAGCAGTTAGTAGCGCATTTGTAGTATTTGCTCAGTCAGACTGTAACGATTCTATACGAGCTCGTTGAAAACATACAATGTCTCCTCCCTTGATTCCCCCTGTCTGACTTCACACAGGCAGGCTTCAAAGGGCGAGAATCAATCCTGCATCATGAAAACAATTATCACAACCCTCTTTTTTGTTATTCTAGCTTCCAACGCATTTGCGTCTGATTGGAGCTTCAATTACCTGAATAAGCTGTACAGTAAGAATCCTGAACGTTGTTATGATCGTTGTCAAACCATAATGAACTTATTCCCAAATGAGGAAAGTCCCTATTTCTTTGCAATGAAAATTCAGTTGAATGACGCTAAAGAACAAGCGAAGTTCAAAGCAAAAAACACCAGAATCATCAAAGCGATTGACTACGCCAGGTATTTCGAGGAGAACGCTTCCAAAGAATTGAAGTCAAAAACAGAATGGGATACTGTTCAGGAGTCTCTGTTTATTACCGCGACTGAAATTCGTGAAGGTTTAGATGAGGAGAATTTGAATTCCAACATCAAACAGCTCGACAGCAAATGGGAGAAATACTCGGGAAATAAACTAAAACCGAAAATGGCAAAAGTGGAGAAAGAAATCGTTACACCATCAAAGGAAGAAACAGTTACGGAAAATAAAAGCAAAGTACTGGTAACAAACGTTTCCTTTACCGGAATGCCAAAAGGAACAGAAAACATTCCGGCTTTCAATTTTCAAAGCGAGAAGGAGCTGCTAATCATGATCAACAAAGAACGAAAACGTTTGAAAATGGACACATTGATCTGGAATGCTGATCTAACTCGTGCATGCAGGTATCACGCGCTCGATATGGGAACACAGGATTATTTCGATCATAACAGTTACGACATTGTCAAAGGGAAACTGGTGGAAATTGGAGGAACGTTCGACAGAATCGGGAAATTTTATTCTGCTACTTTCGTCAATTCTGAAAACATTGCGGCCGGAAATTCAACTGCATCGGAAACCTATGATCAATGGTTCAACAGCCCTGGACATTATGAAAACATGTTTAATAAAATCAGTAAATACGTTGGAATTGGAATGGCAGAGGTTGAAGGTGGTTACGGCTATTATTGGGTGTTTTGTACAGCTTTATAATTAGAAATGACTAGTGACTAATTACAAATTATTCGTAATTCGTAATTACTCTCCAAGTCGTAAGCGTAAACCTGCAGAGGAGCCAAACACAAACTCACGTACATTTACCGGTGGTCTGCTGTCGTGATAAATATTTAACTCAAATCGGAAATCGACATGTTTTGCAATGGCCATTCCGAGTGAATATTGTCCTGAAAAACGCACATCTGCAAAATCTTCAACATTTGGCTGAACATAGCTTACTGCTGTAAAATAGAATCCCGATTTCAAGTTGATCATCCAGCTCAGGTAGTTACTCCAGCGAACAGCTTCGTTAATGATGTGTTCATCCTGCAATTCTTCGTACTCGTAGAACAATGAACTTCCCACAAAGAAACGAATATTATTCGTGTCAATGAATTTCCATCGCAGACCAGTTCCAGTAAGCGCACGCAGTTTCTGATTCAACAACTCATTATATTGTACCTGAGCATAACTTTCCCATTTCCAGGGACCGTTGTTTAAACGTCGTGCATACCGCAAATGACTCATTCCAGAGTTTGCATAGGTTTTTGTTTGCGAGCCCGCGTAACTCAAATCCGAAATTAAGAACCAATAATTTTTGCGGGTTTTGTATTGCACTTTTGGTCGAAATCCAGCCGAGTAATACAATTCATCGTTCTGCGCAGCGCTTACCGAGGCATCCAGGCTTCCACTCCATCCCGCGGTATCATCATAAATACGCTTGTTTTCAATATTGACGATTTGAGCAAGCGAGCAATTTACAACTGAAAGGAAAAAGAAGATTATTGGTAAGCGCATGATAATAATTCGAGACAAATTTAGTCAAACATTGAATCTATTTCCCTGAAATTTCTTCTAAGCGTTTCTTTGTTGCTTTATGGGATGGCTTAAAACCAACGGCTCTTTGGAAATACTCAATGGCTTTTGCAGTGTCACCTTTTTGAAGATTTGACTCAGCTGCGTCTAAAATTTTATGATACTGATCAGTTTCTTCCTTAATCTGTAATTGGTCCAAATCTTCCTGTGTTACTAACGAAGTCATTTCTTCTACAATCAAAAATCCAAAAAGTCCTTTATTCAGCGAAACCTTGATATTCTGACCTTGAATCAAATTTGTATTGCAAGGAAAGACCAATTGTTTTTCCATTCCGTTGTAGTGAACTATCGCATAAGGATTTCCACAACCTCCACGTCGACCAGCCGAGAGATAATCCGTATGAAGCACACGCATTTCAACTTCATGATCTTTATCCGTTGGAAGGTAATAGTTCAATCCCATGAAAGTGAACACTAATATTCCACCAAACATGATGGTTCCATGAAATACCTGAAGATAAAAGGCATGTTTTGTTTCTATATAATACTGAAAACGCTTTCTGAATAACGTAAACAGAACAAATCCACCAACCAGAAAAATGGAAAACGGAATCCAGAAATTGATGAATGTCTTGCGGTACAAGAACATTTGAGCTATTAGGGCAATTAGAGACACAAAAGTGATAATTCCTACTTTTCGTTCGCTTGTCATTCGTTGATTGTGTAAAATGTAAGTTATGAATCGACTATTTAGGCGCCAACTTATACATGAAATAAGCCATCACACCGAAAATGACATTCGGAATCCAAACCGCAGCAACTGGTGGAAAACCAACTTTAATCGCAGCAACCGTAGTCACTTTCATTGCAAAAATGTAAACGAACACAAACACGAAGCCGATGGCAATATTGATTCCAATTCCACCTCGCTTTTTCCTACTCGCGACCGAAACCGCGATTAACGTAAGTACATAAGTTGCAAAAGGATAACTGGTACGCTGATGTAATTCGATTTCGTAGGCTGGAATATTCGGATTTCCTTTCTTTTTTTCCTTGGCTATAAAATCCCGAAGTTCACTATACGTCATTGCTTCAGCCTGATTATCACGAATAGCCATTTCATTTATCTTGAAGGGGAAAATTGTATCCTTTTCTCTGCGTTCTATCACTTTTTGTTTTGGATAGAACCATTCCCATTCGCCTAAATCATTCTTCACTTTTCGGGGTGCTTCAATGTTCTTTTGGTAAAAGTCATTCAATTTCCAATTCCTGGTACCTGGAGTTCCAATTGCATATCTCGCTTTCAGATAGTAAATGAGTTGCTTGTTATCGTCGAATTGCTGGATCTCGAAGTCGGTGACTTTATTCTCTGAAGCATAATACACGCCGAAGTGAACGAATTGATGTCCGGGAAATTCTGCATTGTAATTCTCTACCACCAAATTATCGCGATAGTACCGTTCTTCAAACTCCAAACGCACTCTATTCGACCGTGGAATTACCATATGATTCAAAATCAAAGAGAAAATGGTCAAAATGGTTGAAGCAATGACATATGGACGCAGAATTCGAGTAAACGGACGTCCCATAAACAGCATGGGAATGATCTCCGTTTCCTGTGCCATTTTTGCCGTAAACCAAATTACCGCGATGAAAATGATCAACGACGAAAACGTATTTCCGTAGAAGACGATGAAATTGAGATAGTACCCGAAAACGATGTCAGAAACAGGAGCTTCGTTATCGATAAACTCCCCCAAACGTTCCGATAAATCGAAAACCATGGCAAGCAACATGATGATCCCCAACATAAAAAAGAATGTAGAGAGAAACTTGCGGATGATATATTTATCGAGAATGGGTAACATTTATATTCTTCGTCCTAGTTTTTTAACTTGTTCGTTTTTCCAGGTAGTAAAAGTTCCATCCAAAATTCTTCTTCTGGCCTCTTTCACTAACGCTAAATAAAAAGCCAAATTATGAATTGTTGCAATCTGAATTGCTAAATTTTCTTTCGCTTTCACCAAATGGTGTAAATATGCTTTGGTATACACCTGATCAACTCCTGCTGTTCCGTTTGGATCTACCGGAGAAAAATCGAGTGCCCATTTTTGGTTTTTAATATTGATTGTTCCTTCAGAAGTAAAGAGCATTCCATGACGTGCATTCCTACTTGGCATTACACAGTCAAACATATCCACTCCAAGTGCAATGGCTTCCAAAAGGTTTACCGGTGTCCCAACTCCCATCAAATAACGCGGCTTGTCTTTAGGTAAAATAGAACACACTAAATCCGTCATTTCGTACAAATCTTCGTCAGGCTCACCAACCGATAATCCGCCGATTGCATTTCCAATTGCACCTTGTTCAGCAATAAATGTCGCCGATTCTTCACGCAGATCCTTATAAACGCTTCCTTGTACAATTGGGAATAATGCCTGATTATAACCGTATTTTGGCTCAGTTGCATCCATTTGAGCAATACAACGTTTCAACCAACGGTGTGTCATGTGCATAGAACGCTTTGCATAGTTGTAATCGCACGGATACGGTGTACACTCATCAAAAGCCATGATGATATCAGCACCAATTGTTCGCTGAATATCAATTGCTCTTTCGGGACTAAAGAAATGATAACTCCCATCATGATGCGATTGAAAACGCACACCTTCTTCTGTGATTTTTCTGCTTTTAGCCAAAGAATAAACTTGGTAACCACCGCTATCTGTCAAAATTGGTCGTTCCCAACCAATAAACTGATGCAAACCACCAGCAGCTTCCATTACTTCTAATCCCGGACGTAAATACAGGTGAAATGTATTTCCCAAAATAATTTGCGCTTCTACCTCTTCTCTTAATTCCTGTTGATGAACACCCTTCACTGAACCCTGTGTTCCAACAGGCATAAAAATGGGAGTTTCAATTGTTCCATGATCGGTTTGGAGTAATCCGGCTCTGGCCTTCGACTGAGAATCAGTATGACAAAGTTCAAACTGCATGCGCTATAAAAAGTAATTGTTGTTGAAAAATAACTGCTGCAAAGTTAATAGAATTTAGACCGCTTCGCTCAAAGATAAAAGACCGCTTCGCTCAAAGACTTGATTCATTTAATGGTATAAATTAATGTCTTTTATCTTTTGTCATTCAGTCCCGATTTTTCGGGACGGTCTTTTGTCATTCTTACTATCTTTGTGCTCTGATTGAGAAAAAATGCAAATTGTACCTGATTTTTCCCAGCCTATAGTGGCTATTGTTTTCTGGATTTTTATCGGAACGATGCTGGTGCAAATACTTTACACTTGCTTCTTCTTTGGGAAATTAGCGTTTCATAAAATCAAACCTTTACCAACTGAATTTCCACCGGTTTCCATTGTAGTTGCAGCCCGAAACGAGGCAGACAATCTATTTGAAAACCTTCCAAAACTCTTGTCTCAGGATTATCCGGCACCTTTTGAAGTGGTTGTTGTGAATCACCAATCGATCGATGAATCGAAATATTTGCTGAACGCTTTGCAGCGCGAATACAAGCATTTACAGGTAATGGAAGTAGAAAAAAGCAAGCACTTAAAAGCGAGTAAGAAACTTCCATTAACCCTTGGGATCAAAAAAGCACGATATGAACACTTGCTTTTAACGGATGCTGATTGCAGTCCTGCCAGCGATCAATGGTTAAAGCGAATGGCTGGAACATTTACAGATCAGCATCAACTGATTTTGGGAGTTGGGCCATATACAACAGAAAAAGGATTTATCAATAAACTGATACGTTTCGATACATTAATGATTGCCATTCATTATTGCTCAATGGCTTTGAATAGATTGCCTTACATGGGTGTTGGTCGAAATATGGCTTACACCAAAACACTTTTTAATAGTGTAAGTGGATTTAAATCACATTATGCTTTACCAAGTGGCGACGATGATTTGTTTGTTCAGGATGCAGCAAGAAAAAGGAATTATACCATACAGCTTCACCCTGAAAGTTTCATGTACAGTGAAGGAAAGAAATCGTGGGAAACACTGACCATTCAGAAGCGTCGACACTACAGTACTTCTCCTCATTACAAGGTTATTAAGAAACTAATGTTAGGAATCTATCCCCTTACCCTGCTGATTCTGATGATTTCGTTTGTTATTTTGCTAACAAAAGTACAGTGGTGGATTCATGCACTTGCCGGATTTACACTTGTTCTTGTAGTAAAATGGTGGCTACTTGGAAAATGCTTTAACCGTTTAAGCGGTAAAGGTTTTGTTGGTTTGCTTCCACTACTCGACATGTTGTATGTTCTCTATTTGCCTTTATTCTACTACTCAACGTTGCAAAAAAAGAGCGCATCATGGAAATAGCTAGTGAACATTTATCAGACAAGGCAAAGGCCGATTTGGTTCTGGTAGATCAAGCAAGATTGGGAGATCAGGGAGCGTACGCCACTTTAATGGACCGTTACAGAGAATCCATCTATTTCATGATGATGAAAATGGTTCGAAATGCTGACGACGCGGATGATTTAACGATTGAAGCTTTCGGGAAAGCATTTAGCCGTTTAGAACAATACTCTCCAAGCTACGCCTTTTCAACATGGCTATTCAAAATTGCATCCAATAACTGTATCGACTTCATTCGTAAAAAACGTGTGAAATTGACTTCGATGGACACAGGTTACACGAACGACGATGGAGAAAGCATTCGCATCGACGCTAAATCGAATACGCTTGATCCGGAAGAAACATTGGTTCAAAACCAAAAGGTGAAACACATGCGCCAGTTGGTTAGCAAATTGAAACCTCGTTACCGTGAATTGGTTGAGAAGCGTTATTTCGAAGAATTGAGCTACGAAGAAATTGCAGATGAATTGAACCTTCCGTTAGGAACAGTAAAAGCACAATTGTTCAGAGCACGAGATTTCCTGGCTCAAATGATGGAGAAAACGAAGGACACAATCTAAATCAAAAATCAAAAGTATAAAGTCAAAATATTCGAGAATTTACTTTTTGACTTTTACCTTTTTACTTTTCACTTATTTATTCGTGCTCTTCAGGAAAACAATTTAGCACTTCCGCCTTGTATTTTTCCATGATGATTTTACGTTTCAGTTTCAACGTTGGTGTCAATTCACCGCTTTCAACGCTCCATTCTTTTGGTAACAAACAGAATTTCTTGATTTTCTCCCAACTGCCGTAAAACTCATTCATCTTATCTACTTCCTGCTGAATGCGTTCAATAACTTCGGGTCGCTGGATCAATTCTTCATTTGAAAGCGCAGAAAAGTCAAGCTGCTTGCGTTGCGCCCAATCCTTTATAAACTGGAACCCTGGAACAATGAGTGCCGCCGGATATTTCTCACCTTCTCCAATCACCATCATCTGCTCAAAGAAACGAGATTCCTTGAACTTGTTTTCCATAGCCTGCGGAACAATGTATTTCCCACCAGAAGTTTTGAAAATTTCTTTCTTTCTATCGGTAATCTTCAGGAAGAAATCGTCAACAAACTCACCAATATCACCAGTATGAAACCAACCTTGAGCATCCATTACTTCAGCAGTTTTCTCTGGCAAATTGTAGTAACCCATCATTACATTGGGACCTTTTACCAGGATTTCGCCGTCTTCAGCAATTTTCACTTTTACATTTCCAATGAGCGGACCAACAGTTCCTATACAAACACCACGTTTCAAGTCGTTCACAGAAATTACGGGCGAAGTTTCAGATAAACCATAACCTTCCAGAATATTGATTCCAGCTGCTATAAAGATTCGAGCCAAGCGTGGCTGTAACGCTGCAGAACCAGAAGCAATTGCTTTCACTTCACCTCCCAATGCTTCCTGCCATTTAGAAAACACCAGTTTGCGTGCAATCCCTAATTTCATTCTATACCAAAAGGATGTTCCTTTAATTTCATATCGCTCAGCAACACTAACCGACCAAAAGAACAACTTGCGTTTAATTCCACGAAGTTCATCACCTTTTGCCATGATTCGATCGAATACTTTTTCGAGCAATCGCGGAACAGCCGTGAATACATGAGGTTTTACTTCACGGATATTCTCTCCAATTGTATCCATTGACTCTGCGTAATAAATACTTGCGCCAACATACATGTACAAATAATGCAGCATGCGCTCATACACATGACAGGTCGGCAAAAAGGTAAGTACACGCGATTCTGAATCGGCTGGAATAATTGTAGAACATGCAAATACATTTGAAAGAAGGTTACTGTGTGAGAGCATAACCCCTTTCGGATTTCCTGTTGTTCCGGAAGTATAAATGATTGTCGCCAAATCTTCATTTCGGACATTGGCTTTGAGTTCTTTTATTTTACTGTTGTCAATTTCATTACCTAACTCAACGATATCCCAATAACCCCTAGCGCCTTCAACCTCATCAAAAGTAAAGAGCTCCTTCAAACAAGGAATCTGCTCTTTTTTTGCAGAGATCTTCTTGTAAAGTTCCTGCGACCCCACAAAAGCGTATTTCAGATCAGCATCGTTAAAGATGTAAACATAATCTGCTGAAGAAATATTTGGGTAAATAGGGACAACCGTTGCTCCAACTTGTTGAATGGCGATATCCATAAGATTCCACTCCAAACGGTTTGTTGAGACCAATCCAATGCGATCTCCTTGCGAAACACCCAATCCAACTAATCCCTTCGACAACAGTAAAACCTTATCCACAAAGGTTTCCGTTGAAGTAGCGTTCCAACTTCCGTCATTTTTCGTAACAAACATCGAAACCTTAGGGAAGTTACGAAGTTGGTAATCAGGTAAATCGAATAATCGTTTCACCTCGTTCATAGTTCTAGTAATGGTTTCCACAATGTAGGATTTAAAAATTAGGCAATAACAACAAAATGTTCATTCAAAAATAGGGTTTGTTTTTTTTAACACAAAGTACAGATAATCAAACATTAAATTTGATGTGTGGGAAAAATAGTTTTCTAAACTACAATCAAGTGCAAGCCTTATATGACATGGTTTGTTTTTTTGAATAACTTGCATTTGATTGTCTTTGGTTTTTGGTTTGTAAAAAGGTTCGTTTGCCGGCGAGCCTTTTTTGTTGCCCCATCTCGACTACGCTCGATGACCGCAACTTCATCTGACAACTTCGCTTCACTCGAACTGACGCATAAGACTTTCATCTATGCCTTAAATTAAATAGTTAAGTTTGAAGTCTCGAAATTAGCCTGAAAGACGTCAAAAGTATATCATTTATGAAACCACATTACACCTTAATTATTCTAGTGCTTCTTGTCATATCTGGTTGTGACTTTAGTAGCGAAAGAAAGAAAACAGCAACTGAAGATTTTTACAGTTCAATTTCTGATTGGGACATAAAATACATTCCTATTTTCCCGCCATTTAGAGCTTCAAGCACTTATCCAGATGAATGGCTTATTAGCGGATCTGAGGAAATCCACTTAGGTGAAAATGAATTTGGAGCAATTCACGTAGAATCTTTCGGAGTTTCAAAAAACTACATTTACGGGATGACTAAAGAAAAACTTTGGTTTCTTTTTAATACAAACACATCGATATATTCAGAATATGCTACTGAAAAAGAACTGAATGAGACATTGAAAATGTTTAATCTTGACAAAAATAAAATTGAAACTTGTGCATATTATTTTGATCAGCTAAACAACAATAAGCGCTGCTACTGGTTTCCTAAAGTTGGTAGTACATATCCTAAATATGAAGATGCAAAACCAGACAAGGTGTATACAATTGTCGTTAATGGCAAAGAGAATATTTCGGACTTCAAGGTATCTCAATCCATCAGGAAATCACCAAGTAAACTTTACTTTTTCAAATTTGATTATAAGTATAATCAAAATGAATTGTTTTATTTTTCAGCCAATGGTTCTTCTCCCAAACTAATTAGCGACACTACACTTTATAGTGTTTACTGCGAGGGCGACACTTACATGAACATTTCAATTTACACACCTTTTCCAGTAGCACAAAGCAAAGGCATTCCTGAAAAGGACAGAATCGTAATCTCGAAACTAGTTGAAATAAAATAATAAGTTTCGAGAACTAGTCTTTCATTCCATACACTGTCTTACCGCGAATAACAGTTCTGTAGGAGTACATTTCATCAAAATTACTTGAAGCTGAGATTGGAGCTGATGCAATAAAGAAGGTTGCATTTTTTCCTACTTCCAACGTCCCTAATTCTTCTTCCTGAAAACCTGAAATTGCAGCCCATAAGGTCATTCCAAGTAAACAATCATGCAACGAAATTGCTTCCTGTGGCTGAAATCCGCCCATTGGCTCACCTTCTGCATTTGTTCTTAAAATCGCTGCCCGCATTGTGGCAAAGGGATTCGGTGATTCCACAGGAAAGTCTGTTCCTAAGGCTACAATTCCTCTACTCATCAAAATACTCTGATACGCATAAGCTCCAGCCAAACGATTTGGTCCCAAACGCAGTTTTGCCCAGCGTTGATCACTTACAGCATGCGTTGGCTGAACGGATGGTATGGCTCCAGATTTAGTCAATAGTTCAATGTCTGCAGGAGCCAATACCTGTGCATGCTCGATTCTCCAGCGATGATCTACTTTACCTTTTGTGTATTTTGAAATCACGTCAATCACCAATCGGTTTGCGCTATCTCCAATGGCATGCGTGTTCATCTGATAGCCCAGGTTAACACACAATTTTGCGACACTTTCCATTTTTTCAGGAGTCGTTGTCAAGAAACCCGAATGTCCGTGTGCATCAGAATACTCTTTCTTTAAAAATGCTCCTCGCGAGCCCAGTGCACCATCTCCAACAACTTTAAATGAACGTACGGTTAGATTTTTTTTCTTATAAACGCCATGTTGTTTAGCCCAGCTAATGTTATCGTCTGTTGGATAAAGCATTACATACATATCTAACTTCAATTCACCAGTTTCAGTCATTTTTTTCAGCAACTGTAGATCCTTTTGATAGACCCCAGCTTCATGAACTCCGGTAATTCCATATTGAAACAGCTCATCCTGAATTTCTTTGATCGCTTTTTTTGTTTCTGATTTTGAAAACGCTGGCATTTTCTTACTCACCAACTCAATAGCATTATCCAATAAAATTCCGGTACACTTTCCGTCCTTTACTTCTACCTCACCACCAACAACTTTTGTATCAGGAGTAATTCCAGCCAAATCCAATGCTTTTTGATTCACCAATGCCGCATGTCCGTCCACGCGAATTAGCAAAACAGGTTTCTTCGGAAAAAGTTTGTTTATTCTTTCGTTTGACGGAAGCTCATTTGTCCCCCAGCTCGCCTGATCCCAGCCACGACCAATCAACGCTTTCGGATTCTTCTTTTGGTCATATTTCTCAATTCGAACAATCAAATCATCATACGAGCTTGAACCTAACAAATCTGCTGACATCTTCAATTGTGCATAACTCATAATATGTCCATGCGCATCTGTAAATCCGGGATAAACCTCTTTTCCTTCCGCATCTATTTCTTCATCGTAGGAATATTTATTGAGGATCTCGCGTTCCGGACCAAGTTCAATGATTTTCCCATCACGAATAGCCATTGCTTCATAAATATGATCCTGCTCATCCATAGAATGGATCTTGGCATTGTGCACAACCACATCTGCGGATTGACCTTTCATGCATGATGAAAAAGCAAGTAAAACCAGGATTGGAAGAAAATAGAATAGTCTCATTTCGATATTACTTTTTGTGAAACACTGTTGATGAAGCTTGTGCAGTTGGCATAATCACCAAATCGTTTATGGTAACGTGCGCCGGACGTGTACAAACATAATGAATGGCATCAGCAATATCAGCAGCAACCAACGGATCAAAACCATCATAAACTGCATTTGCAATCGTTTCATCACCTTTAAAACGAACCATTGAAAACTCTGTGTCTGCTGCTCCCGGAGCAATATTTGTCACTTTAATGTTGTCATGAACCAAGTCGATTCGCATTGAACGTGAAAGCGCATCAACCGCATGTTTGGTTCCACAATAAACGTTACCTCCAGCGTAAACCTCTTTCCCGGCAATGCTTCCTAAATTGACAATATGCCCTGAGCCATTCTTTTTCAGAATAGGTGCCACTGCACGTGTAACATAAAGTAATCCTTTGATATTTGTATCAATCATTCTATTCCAATCGTCCGTTAAACCAGAGTCAATTGGTCCACGTCCAACAGCCAAACCAGCATTATTTACCAGAATAGAAAGTTGCGATTTCACTTCATCAGACAAACCAGCGATCGCAGTATTTACAGCAAGCTCATCACGAACATCAAAACAAAGCGAGATCACATCGATTTCATTGGTCTGAAGTTTATTTTTCAAAGCTAAGAGCCGATCTTCACGTCGACCGGTAAGAATTAAACTCCAGCCGTTTTCAGCAAACATTTCAGCGGTTGCTTCTCCAAAACCAGCCGTTGCGCCGGTAATCATTATGTATTTTTTCATTTTCGTTGAACGCTTTTAGTTCCAATGCAAGCAATAAGTAAAAGAGCCAAATAGGCAGGCATTCTGTATCGTACAAGTGCACCCATTACCGGAGTGACCAATCCAATAAGTAAGAATAAACAAACGGAAAATACCAGAAGCATCAAAATCATCTGTTTCTGTTTCTTATCTCTATTTATCCTTTTTGAAAACAAGGTGAATACTATTCCTCCAAAAAGAAAAACGGTTTCAAGGAAATTCAACCACTTCAACCAGCTTCCTTTGTCATTCGGAAAAGGTCGGAATGCTGCGTTTGAAATTGCTTCAGGTGTCATTTTTAATAAATTACCGAATGAACCGTTAATTGGTGTCAATTCGAAATAACTTCCACAGCTTAATCCTCTAAAGTAAACAATCCACGGACCATCCTTCGGAAGCAAACGCACATCATCAAATGGCAATTTCATTCCTGTAGTCACCAATTTTGCTGTTACTGGCTTCAACAGATAAAGACTATCGTTCTTCATTTCCACATTGGAAAGCTGTTCGGGAGAGAAAAAGTAAAAATCATTTCCGTGCACCACATGAACACCACCTCTTCCCACGTTGATAAAATCAAATTGCATGCGGGTTAATTGATGTACTACTTTGTTTCGAATTCCTGACGAGCCAATGAGAATTATCGCAATAACACCAGCGAAAACGGAGTACAAAATTCCTTGACGAAGTTTCAGCCAGTAAGAAATGATATACACAACCACTGGAATGATAATACAGATGAAAACGTAAGGTTTAAATCCAAGAAGAAGCAACAAACCTAAGATCAATCGCCACCAAAGGGAATATTTTTTATGACTGCCAAATAGCGCTGCAAGAAGTAAACATATTCCCATGATCATGAACGGCTCTTTCAGCATGGAAGCTGTCCAGAAAGCAACACTTGGAAACAACAGCAAAATCCACCAAAACATTCGCTTGTTCAACCAAACTTTAGTGTAAAGTGCATGGTACAATTCTCTAAAACACAGCACAACGAAAAACGAAATAAATCCAATGTGATAGTATACATTTCCGTTAAACAAAAATGCAATTAAGCTATTTACCCGGAGTACATTTCGAGAATCATTCATCAAGGCCAAGTCACCTGCCGCCCAGTGATTGGTATTCATCAAATAGTGCTGAACATCTGCTTCTGAGCTAAATCCAAAGAGAAATTTCAAATAAGTTCCAAAATCTTCGAAAGCTACATTTCGCAAAACAACACTATCATGGATAAATTCCTCCCAGTCAACCGTCTCTGCACCAACTCCGTAAATCCGGGAATAAACATACATGAACAACCACCCAAGCAAGATTTTGAACAGAAAAACACCAGTTAAGTCAATTGATTTTAGTCCCTGCGTTGGTTTAAACCAGAGGAATGCAAAAGCAAATAGCAGAAACAGTGCAAAAATCATTGTTCGAATTTACACAGTATTTGTGTAATCACTTGTAGGTTACGAATAAAAAGCCCGTTTCAAGTTTATGAAACGGGCTTTTGAAACATTAACCAAAAATGCCGATCCAGGGTTTGATCAATCGATTACAGCAATTCTTTGTTTCAACTGCATTCCATTTTCGTAGTTCAATTGCAGGAAGTAAAGTCCCGAAAAATCCGGAACACGAATTGTTTTATCATCAAGGAATTCTGCAGAAAGGATTGCACCATCAATTGTTATCCAATTTGCAGACAAAGCGTTCTGATTCGAAATTACTTTTACATGTTCTCCTGCATTTACTGGATTGGGGTAAATCAATGCATTTACAGCCAATTCGCTCACCCCTAATTCATCTATCAAATAACATTCACTTGTATCAGAACAATTGTTCATTTGAACAACAACGGCATAACTTCCGTTTTGAGCGGGATAAAACGTTTGTGATTGAGCACCCGGAATGATCGCGAAATTATTGTCACAATCAAGCCATTGATAGCTTGCGCCATTTGCATTTGCAGAAAGATAGATTGTATTTTCCTGCACGGTTAGATCAAGCTGAGGAAGAAGGGTTAAAGCAGTTACAACCAAACTATCATCGCCATTTGCATCCGTAAACTGATCGAAATAGACACCTGTCGAATCATAAACATTGCTCCCAACGGAAAAAGATTCTCCAAAACAAATGGTTACAGCTTGCTGGTAAACTCCTTCAGTAAATCCAATCGTGTAAACTCCATAATCTTCAATTTCGCTTGTCGACTGAAGATTTCCGCTTCCTGATCCACTGCACAAGCCTGAAGCTATCGAAGGAACCATTGTCCAGCTTAAATTGTCCCAACGCGCTAAGCTGATGGAAGCACAATCAACCAAGCCACTTTCATTGGCATTGTTCCATCCTGCATTTACGGAAACCAAATCACTTGACCCAGTTCTGGAAATATCCCAATACTCGAGTGATGAAACAGTTTGTAACGGACTGTTAACCGGAGTTGTTGAACTATAGCTCTCCGGATGATAATTTACCGTTATGGCTGTTGAGGCAGAAGCTGGCGCACTTATTCCAAGCGGACGAAATCTATTCATTTCACTTCCAACTGGAAACACAAATAGCTGATTTCCAATTTTCGTCACTTCTCCAATTGCATAGCTGTTTTCAGAAGCCAAAAGCGATAGCGAACCGTTGGAAAACAGCAATTCATTTCCATTCATATTCAAAATCCCGTCCAACCATTTCAAACTATCAGAAATCGTCAAGTTTCCAGAAACAGAAACTCCTGCATCTGAATTATTCATGATCATCGCATCGAGTATTAAAGCTTGTGAAAGCGAAAAATCCTGCTCAGCATTCCCATTGAATTCTAATACATGGTTCAGCTGATTGTAAGTTCCTGCAAGTACAAAATCACCGTTTACAGCAATTACCTTCGGAGTCATTTGAGTGATTGATTTTCCAACGGGAACAGTTAAATAAGGAAATTGGTATTCACCTTCTCCGTTGAGCAGAACATTTGCATTGACTACCACTTCTGCTGTTTCACCTGTCAAAACTCCAGCATTGTTCCAAACCAGATTCGAATTGATGTTCATTGTACCTTGATTCGTAATTACTATTGAATCACCAGCCAATTGATCAATTGTCGTCCCATGCATATTCATGATCGCATTTCCCTCAAAACGCAAAACGTAATTCATTGTACTTCCGGCAAGATTTCCAACCGTTCCAAAGAAATTAGCTACACCTTCTGTTGCGTAAAATTCACCTAAACCTGAACCAGGCGCAGCGCCCTCAACTAAAAAAGCTCCATTTACATTTAGAACACCATCTTCCATTTTGTATAACGGATGAAAATTTCCAGCTTCGTTTTCAAAACCAAATTCCTCAGTTTGAATAAATCCACCCATCTGAGTAAAAGAGCTGGAAATTGCTCCAACACCATCGATTAGAGCAAACGTTTCAACGATATCAATGGTTCCGTCCGAAATTTGTCCGGAAGCACCAAGTTCAAACAATAGCCGTTGCCCAACATTCAATTCACCACCTGTCATAATGAATTGAGATTGTTCTGCGAAAACGAAGCGTGCATTTCCAGCACCACCTGAAATATTCAAGATTCCGGCATTGAGAATCACTTTGGTTCCGATGCCTATAATTTCGACACGATCCGTAGTTGTCAGATTAGCATTTATTGTTAAAATTGCACCACCATCAACCAGCATTTCGGCAGGAGAAAAGGCAGAATTTGAATTGATCACAGGATGCGCCATTGCGCCTGAATAATTGGAAAATGAGACTGTTATATCGTCGCCGTTAGCAGGAAATCCGTTCCAATTTGCCGGATTATTCCAATCTGAATTTACAGCACCAGTCCAATCCTGAGCTTGTGTAAATTGCGCTGCAAACAAAAGTGCAGCAAAAACTATTTTTGATTTCATTTCTAAGTTCTTTGTGTAAATAATTGAGTTGTCTCACAACAACATTTCATCATTCTACACTAAAACAGGAGGTCGAAAAAGAGTGGTTTGGTGTTTGTGAAAATAATTTTGGTCGTAAAAACCAACAACCCGTTCGGATCTTAGTTCAACCAATTCATTCATTTTCATAGAAGCATTCGGCACCCAGATTCCAATCAAATTGAGTCCGCAATTTTCAGAAGTACTTTTAAAAGGCAATTGTTCATCTGAGCTATTGTCCTGATCATTGGCATCATCACCCACATAATGCATGAACATAAAGTCCCCGAAACTCAATTGGGCATTCTGATTTTTGTGTTGCGAATAGTGCTCGAGTAAACTTGGGATTTTAGTAAATTCCAGCGCCTTCCCGTTTGTTACAAAGAGAATCAACAAAGAATATATGAGCGCTTTACGAATCAACAACTTTTATTTCTGGCAAAGTTACGAAAACGAACTTCCAATTACTAATGACGAATTACAAGTTACGAATGCGATTAAATATGAATATTGGTCATTTGTAATTAGTAAATAGTCATTCGTCACTATTATGTGGAAAACTGTCAACAAATCCTTCCTTTCTAAATGAAGAGGAATGATTAACTTTGCCGAAACAAATTTTTGCAGATGAGTAGCAATAGCACACTTCAACAAGAGGCAACATTAGAACAAGCGGTAGAATTAGGATTACGCGCAGATGAATTTGAAATGATCAAAGGAGTTTTGGGTCGTACGCCAAACTTTACAGAAACAGCTGTTTATTCAGTGATGTGGTCGGAGCACTGTTCTTATAAAAACTCCATTTATTGGTTAAAACAATTACCAAAAGATGGTCCACACATGCTTGTAAAAGCTGGCGAGGAAAACGCTGGACTTGTTGATTTGGGTGACGGAATTGGATGTGTATTCAAAATTGAATCTCACAATCACCCTTCTGCATTAGAGCCTTACCAAGGTGCGGCAACAGGAGTTGGAGGAATCAATCGTGATATTTTCACGATGGGAGCTCGTCCTGTTGCGCAATTGAACTCTCTTCGTTTTGGAGACATTGAGGAAGCGCGTACGAAATGGTTGGTAAAAGGTGTAGTAAAAGGAATTGGTGATTACGGAAACGCTTTCGGTATTCCGATTGTTGGAGGTGAAGTTTTCTTCGACAAATCGTATAACCAAAACCCATTGGTGAATGCATTCTCTGCGGGAATCATTGATACTAAAAAAGTGATCTCCGCGAAAGCTAAAGGTCCGGGGAACCCAGTTTACATTGTAGGTTCATCTACAGGTAAAGACGGAATTGCCGGTGCTGCATTCGCATCAAAAGATATTACAGAAGAAAGTGCTTCTGATTTACCTTCAGTTCAAGTTGGTGATCCATTCATGGAAAAACTATTGCTTGAAGCAACAATGGAATTGGCAAATACAGACGCAATTGTTGGTATGCAGGACATGGGAGCTGCCGGAATTACTTGTTCAACTTGTGAAATGAGTGCTGGTGGTGGTGTTGGAATGGAAATCCATTTGGATCGCGTTCCAACTCGTCAGGAAAACATGTTGCCTTACGAAATTCTTCTTTCGGAATCTCAGGAGCGAATGCTTGTTGTGATCAAGAAAGGACAGGAAGCTGTTGTAAAAAGCATTTTTGATAAGTGGGATTTACACGCTGAAGAAATTGGAACAGTTACTGACGATGGAAGAGTTCGTTATTACATGCACGGTGAATTGGTTGGAGATGTTCCGGCTGAATCATTGGTACTTGGAGGTGGCGCACCACAAAACCAACGTGAGTATTCTGAACCAGCTTACTACCAGGAATACAAAAAATTCAATATTGACAATGTTCCTCAGCCAGAAAACTTGAAGGAAGTTGGTTTCTTCTTGCTTGGTCAGCCAAACATCGCTTCTAAGCGTTGGGTTTATGAGCAATACGATTCAATGGTAGGAACTAAAACAATGACTACAAACCGTCCGACAGACGCTGGAATTGTGAACCTGAAAGGAACAGAGAAAGCTTTGGCAATGACAGTTGACTGTAATTCTCGTTATGTGAATGCAGATCCTGAAGTTGGAACTGCAATCGCGGTTTCAGAAGCAGCGCGTAACATCGTAGTTTCAGGAGGTATTCCAAGTGCGATCACTAACTGTTTGAATTTTGGAAATCCATACAACCCAGAATCTTACTGGCAGTTTGTTGGAGCCATCAAAGGAATGTCGAAAGCATGTTTGAAGTTTGAAACACCTGTAACTGGTGGAAACGTTTCGTTCTACAACCAAAGTGTTATTGGTGGGAAGGAAATTCCTGTATTCCCTACTCCAACGATTGGAATGATCGGTGTTGTTGAAGACAAGTCTAAAATTATGTCACTTGATTTCAAGCAAAAAGGAGATTTGATCTTCATTCTTGGAGACACAGTAAACGATATCGCTTCATCTGAATACTTGGCGAAATACCATAAAATTGATGCTTCTCCAGCTCCTCACTTCGACTTGGACAAAGAATACACTCTACAAGAGGCTGTGAAAGGATTGATCGGAATGGAATTGATAAACTCTGCTCATGACTGTTCTGATGGTGGTTTGTTTGTTACACTTGTTGAAATGTCAATGCCACGCGGATTAGGATTCGACATTGTTACAGATTCTGAAGTTCGTGAAGATGCCTTCCTATTCGGTGAAGCACAAAGTAGAATTGTAATCACAGTTCCTGAAGAAACAGAAGAAGAGTTCATCGAATTTATGATGGGAAGCGGTGTAAGCTACACACTTCTTGGTCACGTTACTAAAGGTAAAATGATGGTTGACGATGAGCATTTCGGATTTATTTCAGAAGCGAAAGAGATCTTTGATAATGCTTTAGGAAAATTAATTGAAGGATAATTTGAATTATCAATTATAAATAAATTAATTATCAAGGGGCTAAGGTATTAATCGAAGCCCCTTGATAATTTATAATTAGCCAATTCATAATTAAGATGGAGTTAATCCTCAAATATTTCCCAAATCTTACAAATGACCAGAAAGAAAAATTTGGTCGATTACAAGAATTGTATGGCCATTGGAATGCGCAGATCAATGTGATTTCCAGAAAGGATACGGATGACTTCTATGAACGTCACGTACTACATTCTCTTGGAATAGCAAAGATTATGGAGTTTGCTGATGAATCAACTGTACTGGACATTGGAACTGGTGGCGGTTTTCCGGGAATTCCATTAGCTATTCTTTTTCCAAACGTTCAATTCCATTTAGTGGATTCTATTGGAAAGAAAATAAAAGTGGTAAAGGAAGTAGAAAATGAACTTGGATTAACCAACGTTCGCGCCACACATGCACGAGCTGAAGACATCAAGGAACAGTTCGACTTTATTGTGAGCCGGGCGGTTACCGCAATGCCGCAGTTTATGCCCTGGACAAAAGGTAAATTCCTGAAACGTGATATCAATCCGTTAAACAACGGAATTCTTTATTTAAAGGGTGGTGATTTAACCGAAGAATTCGCAACCATCAAACATCCGTTTATCATCCATCCCTTGAAGGAAATTTTCGAAGAGGAGTTCTTTGATACCAAAGCGGTTGTGTATGTGAAAGTGAATACATAAACCCGTAAATTAGCCTGCAACCTTATCAACATGAAATACTTATCGTTCTTAGCTTTCATTTTCTTATTGCTCACAAGTTGTTCAAATGAGAGTAAACAGATTTATATTACAGGAAGAGTTCTGAACCCTGTAACTGGACAAGGAATAAATTGCGGCATCAAACTTTATCAAGAAAAGTCAGGCAAAAAATACAGTATAGAGTCGGTTCGAACAGATAGTGATGGCTACTTCTTCATTGCTAAAAACACCCTACGAAAAAGGAATCTTGTGCTTACTTATGAAGATGCGGGTGTTCTTTATCCCGTGGGATGGACAACAAATGATGGAGCTACTTACTCTGACAAAACCAACTTTAAAGATATCAACATCAACGGAAAAACCTCAGTTAATCTCCACATGATCGACAAACGAACTTTTTACTACAAGTTCGTAAATGTAAACTGCGGTGGACCAACAGATTCATTAATTTACTCCATGAAGCGTTATTACTATGACGATTATCTTTATTACAATGAGTTAAAAAAGGGATGTGGTTCAAAAAGTGGCAATAACTACATCTATGAAGGGCCAGTAATTATAGATTATACTGTAAAACGAAATGGAACAAGTACTTCATATTCCGTTACCGTTCCCAATAACAATAATGCGAGTAATCCGGCAGTCATAGAATATTAGATAGTTCAATTCTATTTGTAGCGTATTTCTTGAAATTTTGTATATTCACTACCCATATTATGAGAGTAGAAGGAAATACGGTTAGAGACTACATTGAGAATTGTCCGGAAGACAGACGAGATGCACTGCACCAATTGCGCGATGCAATTACGGAGAACTTGCCTGACGGCTTTTCTGAAAGCGTGAGTCAAGGCTTTATAAGTTACAATGTTCCACACAGTATTTATCCGGCCGGATATCATTGTAATCCAAAAGATCCCTTACCCTTTCTGGCAATTGCTTCCCAGAAAAATTTCATTGCCGTTTATCACATGGGTGTTTATTCCAGTCCCGAACTATTGGAATGGTTTACCACCGAATATGCGAAACGTGTAAAGACGAAATTAGATATGGGAAAAAGCTGTATTCGATTCAAAAAGCCAGATCAGATTCCGTTTGATCTAATTGGTGAATTGAGTGCAAAAATGACTGTTGATCAGTGGATTGACAGGTACGAAAGCGCATTAAAAAGAACAACTAAATAAATACATCACAATGAGTGAACTACTAGACAACGAAACTACGTTTCAAACACAAGACATCGCTACTAGAAACTTTGCATATCCGCTAAAGTTTACTTTCAAAATCGGAACATTGGCAAACGACTTCGTTATGAAGGATGCGAATGGATCTACTGTAAATTATGTGCGTCAAAAAATGTTCAAGTTCGTAGATGAGATTCAAGTTTTCAGCAATGAATCAAAATCAGAACTATGTTACACGATTAAAGCAAACAAGTGGATCGATTTTTCTGCTTCTTATCTTTTCACTGATGCAAACGGAAATAAATTAGGTCGTGTTGCACGTAAAGGAATGGCTTCTATCTGGAAAGCGCGTTACGAAATTTTTGATGAAAATGACAATTACCTGTTCTTGATTCAAGAAGACAACGGTTGGACAAAAGTTTTTGATGCTATTATCGGAGAGCTTCCGATTATCAGTTTGTTCACGGGCTTGATGTTTAACCCAAGCTATTCGGTTAAAAAAGAAGATGGAACTGTTGTCTTCAAATTGAAGAAAGACAAATCAATGGTAGGACGTAAATTCTCAGCTGAGAAAGTGGGTGATATCGCAAACGACGAAGAGCAAGCAACCATCTTGTCGCTAATGATGATGCTGCTTTTGGAAAGAAGAAGAGGATAGTCTCGACTCCGCTCGACTACCTTTAAGACTCCGCTCGGTCATCGAGCGTAGCCGAGATAGCGCAGCGGAATAACAGATAAAAACGAAATAAAAAAACCGAAGGCAAGTGCTTTCGGTTTTTTTATGGTTTATTTAGTTCTTCTTTTCTAGCGTAGAACAACTGTTGAATAGCAATCAACTCATTACTATAGAACGCTGAAGTTCTCAAATAAGAAAATGGTATTTGATATGCTTTATCCCAAACCAAGGTATTGAAAAGCGAATCTGCGTGCTGTTTTTTACCACCACCACCGCAAGAGAGTTCAACACAAACACCGATAGAACCACTTTTTGATCGAACGTAATTTTCCAAACCACATCCAAAATCAGCAGGTTTCGTTCCAATTTTCCCCATGGTGAATCCCGATACTTTTTGAGCTTCAGTGGTCATCTTTGTATCTACATCATTAAAGAAAGGATGTGTTTGATTGTCTGCCCAATAAAGGATATTTCCTTTGGTGTGGAATGAGAGCGTACAGATTGGTTTGTATTTCTGAATGAATGCCTGAAGTAATTGGGTTTCTATTGGCTCGGCAGGATAATTTCCTTTGAACCCTTCACTGGCTCGATCCGCATGATAATTACCTGCTTTTTTCACCGTCCAGTGATTATCGTCGAAAGAAGAATTGAGATCTATTCCTTTTCCATTCGCCTTCCATTCGTATATGGTTTCATCAATATGAATGAAATTAAACCACATTTTCGTCTGCTCTTCAATCCCTTTGAAATCATTGTGCGCAATTTTCAATCCATCCGGATTTGCAACTGGAAGCAGGTAGAGATCAACAGAATCCAAAATAGATGAGATATCCTTGTAGATAGTACTTTTTCCACTTAACGAAAGAAGAATCACATTGGCCGTTTTCATCACCATCTTTGAGCTGAAATCTTCGCGTGCATGAATATTCCCTACAAAGAATACCAATGGTTTTGGATTGTTATTTTTTGAGATCGTAAAACCTTTAAGCGGTAAACCAAATTCAGAAAATCCAATGGTGTTGGTTTTCACATATTGTGGCCAATTGGTTTCAAAAAAAGAGACATCCTCCATGATCATATCGAAGGTATACTTACTCGTGTCTTCAACAACGTAGTACTTCAAATCGAGCGAATCTTCAACCAGCTTTGGAGTTACAACTACTAAGGAATCCACTTTACGAAGTGTATCTGTAGGCACAGGCTCTTGCGCATGAAGTCGTGGCGACATCACACAAAAAAGTATGAGCAAGACAAAAATAGGCTTCATGTGGGCTTTTACAAATAATCCTAAGTGGTCGCTAAGTTACAAAGATGTTGAAAATCAACGAAGGAAAATTCGACCAGTTACTCACAACAAACTATTAAAAAATCGTACTTTACTGTTCAAAACAGTGTCATGAGGTTTATTCTTTCAATCAGTTTCATTCTTTACCTTTTCAGTTCTTGTTCTTCAAACGTAAAAAAGGAGGACAAATCAATGGTCAATTCTACGGACCCAACTGAACAAAAGGGAAGTGCATCTTCCGGTAATCAAAAATCAAAAGTAAAGCGAGATACCTCAGGAGAATGGCAATGGGAAGATTGTGTGCGAAGTGAACCTGAAGCTATTTGCAAAAAAGGAGCATTTAAAAGCCATTCATTCCGCGTTGACAGCACAACTACTTCAACACATGTGGGTCATGAAAAAGCGACTTTGAAAAACGGTGATATTCTGGAAATAACGAACGCAGGCTGCGAGTATTATGTACTGGAATTTACGTTTACCACCACTCGTTTTAAAGGTGACACTACTGATTTGGTTTATTGGTGTGATGCCGCAGTTCAATTAATGAAGAGCATAGAGAAAAATGTTGATGCACCTGTTATGATCGATAAAAGCTATGCTGTTTTGGAAAAATTCTATTTGGAATCAGAATCTCCTGAACTTGGTGTTCAACATCCGATTAACGACAGCGAAATAGGAACATACGTATCATTAGATCGTATTGAGAAGATTTCTAAAACTAAATATGCCGTCACAGTGCGTTATGCTGTTGGACCTTTATAATTTTACGTATGACTTTCAAAAATCTAAACTTTGTACTGCTAATTTTATTCATGTCTAATCAGGCAGTAGCCCAATCGTCCTGGACAACCTGGACAAAATACAATGCTAACCCGGTGTATTCCCACAGTTCTTCCGGAGCATGGAACATTGCTTCAGATCCAACTGTAATAAAAGATGGTTCAAACTATGTAATGATTGTTTCAGGAGACGGCGGAACAAGTGCCGGAAGTGCAGAAGGTAATGCACTTTTACAAGCAGTATCTTCTGATGGAATTACATGGTCGACTTTATCGAATAGTCAAAATGGTGTGGTGGTGACGGGTTATGTTGGTGATTGGGATGAGAGCATGGAAACACCCGAAATAATTAAAACTTCTGCTGGTTATTCGCTCTTTTACGCCGGATACGACCCGGCAGTAAGGGATGCTTCCAACTATTTGGTATGGGGCGATTTGGGTCTGGCAGAATCTTCGAATGGAACTACTTATACAAAAGTTGGTCCACCCGTTATGACGAGAACCCCAAACTGGTATGATCAAGATGGAATACTAGACCCTACAATTGTTGAATTGAATGACACTTTATTCATGATCTATGTGGGATGGTGCACGCAATCATGCAGTATGAATGGTGGGGCGCCTGCATTTTATTCGCTGAAAGCAATTTCTGTTGACAATGGTCATTCCTGGACCAAACAAGGTCTGCTGGATCCAACGGGAACAATGGGGCTTCAGCATCCGGATGTAATGCTTGATGCAGATGGAACATATTCGCTCTTTTATGGTGTCGACAATGCTTGTCCGAATAGTAAAGTGGGAATTTTCCACGCGATCGGAAATACTCCATTTGGTCCGTTTACTCCCGTTTCTATAAATCCCATTTTGTGCATGGGAACACAATCCTTTGAGACAACGGGAACCGACGGAGCATTTCCAGCAGTAATCAACGACAATGGAACTGGGAGAATGTGGTATACTGGAGTTGATGAAACGAATTTCTACTTCAAAATAGGATTATCCGAATCAAATCAAGTGGTTTCCACTCCAGAATTGACTCAGGAATTTGCTTTTACAATGTATCCAAATCCGGCGAATAATTTCGTTGAGATCGAACTTCCCGAATCTTTTCAAAATACAGAGATCACGTTCTATGATCAACTTGGACAAGTGCAAAAACGAACCACAAGCTCTTCGACCGGAAAGACACTGATTAACATCGATCATCTGCAAAGTGGTTTATACATTTTATCTATTCAGAACAACGAAAGACAATTAAACGGGAAACTGATCATTGGTGAATAACTATAACTCTCTAAACAAATATCAAGTAGCAGAACGACAAATCATTGAAACTCTTTGAGGCATTTTCACTATACTTGCGACGTAAAACCTTGATGATTACCTTATGAAATCAAATACGCTGCTACTTAAATTCGTATTCGTACTCCTAACTATTTTCTGCTTCAATACTTCTGCAAGCGCTCAAAAAGACACTTCTGATTACCTCATTTACGACGTCATCTATCTAAAAAAAGGTGGTACACTTTGGGGGGAGATCACCTCTTTTGATGAAGTTACAGGTGGTATTGTTTTCAAGGATCAATATGGCAAAACATATTCTTTGGGAAGAGACGATTATGACTACTTCATTCAGGATAAAGTGGTTGTCAATAGAAAGAAAAAGCGTGCTGAGAAAGTCATTTACCCAAGGAAAGATGGCGAACTTGCGTTTTATGCCGGAGTCACAACTGAATATGCAAACTATAACAATAATCTGACACCTGACGATTATTACCTGAATTCCTTTGGTGCCACAAACACCAGTATTCCGATTGCATTTAAGTTTGGAGCCGGAAAATATTTGAGCCGTCAACATTTCGTTGGGCTAACCGCCGAAGTTCCTTTGATCTCAGACATGAAATACTTCAAAGCAGGTTTGCGTTATCAATACCAATACGACGGAAATAAAAAGAATACAGCCTTCTATGTTCCATTTGAACTTCATTACAGCAACATGAAACCAATCTTTTTGTACGATGTTGCAGACACTACATTCACAAACACTGGATGGTCTTACCCAACTCAAACGGAAATTCCGGTTACGTTAAATGCACTTGATTTTAACTTCGGACATGGATTTCAATTTATGGTTCAGGAGAAAAAATCGATCAATCTGGAGTTCACCTTTTTCAAGAGTTTTATACTCTCTCAGCAATTTACAAAACCGGAAAATGCTCCACGTGTGCCAAATGCAGTTATTTCAAATGCTGGTTTCAAAGCAGCGCTGCTGTTCCATTTCTAGGTTAATCAGAACTATGCTAAAAGGAAAAACAGGAAAATGGCTTTGGCGAATTGTAGTTTTTATCACAATACTTATCGCTATTCGCGGTGTTCTGAGTATTACAGGCGGATTGAACTCATATGAAATTCCAACCGTGGCAAACATGCCTACAATTACGCCTGGGACCAAAATTTACACTTCCAATATTCCGGATTATAAACGTTTCGATTTAATCGCATATAATCAAGTGAGCTCAATGGCTCCTCAAAAAGGAACTTGGATGCACCGATTGGTTGGTATGCCAAACGATTTGATTGAAATAAAGAACGGAACTTTATATGTCAACGGCCGAAACGCGGACAAAAGGTTGAGGGTTATGCATAACTACATGGTTTCAAAAGGTGATTACTCTGACTTTAAATGGGACAAATTGGTTTCAGATATGGTGTTAATCTATGATTTTGGACCTTACGGAGATTCAGTATTGGTTTCTATTGAAGATAGAAAATTAAACTCCGTGAATAGAAGAAAAGCTACACGGCAACGAATGGATACGATGGAACCAATGATCTTTAGAGCATTTCAGCAGCACTGGAGCATTGACAATTTTGGGCCATTGCGTATTCCGAAAGGAAAATACTTCGTTATGGGAGATAATCGTCACAACAGCGCTGATTCCAGGATATACGGATTTATTGACGAGAAAAATATTCATGGAGTGGTGCTATAGCTTCCAACCTTAGAACTGTTCCAGTATCATGAAATAAAACCAAATCAAATGTTACGCATCAACCCATTCCTCGTTTGTCTTTTTGTTCTGATTGCTCTCACAGCTTGTAAGAAAGACTCCACACCCAACATTCCTCCACCAGATGATATTTCTTACCAAGAAATCAATCCAATTGCTGAAATGACAACTGCAACAGGTTATTACTGGGGAGCGCCAATTCCAAGCGATTCAATAACAATGGATTCTCTGGACATAAACAATGACAGCATAACTGATTTTAATATTACAATGAGACATTGGTACCATTGGTATACCAACGGGGCGGGAAATCCGCACACAGCGAACTCAGTCAACTACAGTTATTCAATGTCTATTACTTCATCAAATTCTAACGCAGAAGTAGCCCTATCATCACCTCAAGCCTATTTCAATGGAAGATTATTTGAAGAAGATGACGAGATTAAATGGAATACATCTGATAATCCTATAGTTTGGTCATCAGGTGCTAGCCTTTTTAGAACTGGAGGAGCTTTTGCAGCAGGTCAAGGATCCTACGGGTTTTCGGGCACAAAATTCCTCGGAGTGCGTTTGAAAAATGGCTCTGGATACAACTACGGCTGGTTAAAGATTAACAAGTCAAGCACAGAATTCAAGCTTCAGCTATTATCCTTCGGATTTAATCATACCATCAATAATCCAATTCTCGCGGGTCAGCAGGAATAAACAACTTCTTAAATAGCTCCTTTCACAATTTCATCTACAACACCCGGATCAAGCAAAGTTGATGTATCTCCAAGTGAACTAACATCACCTTCGGCCACTTTACGGAGAATTCTACGCATGATTTTACCCGAACGTGTTTTAGGTAACCCACTTACAAACTGCACTTTTTCAGGCAGAGCGATCTTCCCTATTTCTTTGGCTACCGTTTCAGCAATGTTTTTTCGAACATCAGCCTCGTTTTCAATTTTACCGTCGCAAACCACAAAAGCGTAAATACTTTGTCCTTTGATATCATGCGGATAACCTACAACCGCCGATTCAACCACCCATTCACTTTCGTTAATTGCATTTTCAATTTCCGCAGTTCCAAAACGGTGACCAGATACATTGATTACATCATCAATTCGCCCTATAATCCGGAACATTCCTTCTTCATCACGTTTTGCTCCATCGCCTGTAAAGTAATATCCTGAATATTGCGAAAAGTATGTTTGTCGACAACGCTCATGATCGCCCCATGTGGTTCTCAACATGGAAGGCCATGGAAACTTCACGCATAAATATCCTTCTTCATTCGCTTCCTGAATTTCTTCTCCGTTTTGCCTCAAAAGAACAGGTTGAATTCCCGGAAGTGGAAAACCAGCATATGTAGGTTTCAAGGGAGACAAATTACCCAAACCAGAGATCATGATTCCACCGGTTTCTGTCTGCCACCAATTGTCTACCACCGCGCATTTGTTCTTCCCAACGTTTTCATAGTACCAATTCCAGGCTTCTTCATTAATGGGCTCACCAACTGAACCGATTACTTTTAACGAATTCAGATTTGCTGAGTTCACAGGATCAGTACCAAAAGGCATTAAGGAACGGATGGCGGTTGGAGCAGTTAAAAACTGATTGACTTTATGTTTCTCAATGATCTTCCAAAAACGCGAAGCATCCTGATAAGTTGGAATTCCTTCAAACATTACCGTAGTTGCGCCACTTAAAAGCGGACCATAAACAATGTATGAATGTCCGGTAATCCAGCCAATATCTGCCGTACACCAGAAGACATCTTTCTCATCGTATTGATAAACATTCTGAAACGAATAAGCCGTATAAACCATGTAACCACCGCAGGTATGCACAATTCCTTTTGGTTTTCCGGTTGAACCAGAAGTGTAAAGAATGAAAAGCGGATCTTCCGCATTCATTTCTTCAGCAATGCAGACATCCGACATTCCTTCCAAGGCATCATTCCACCAAAGATCTCGTCCGGATTTCATTTCTACTTCGTTTCCAGTACATTTAAAAACGAAAACATTTTGAATAGTAGAACACGAATTCAAGGCTTCATCAACAATTGGTTTAATTGGAACCAGTTTTTCGCCCCTGTTCAATCCGTCAGAAGTCATCACCACTTTTGCTCCGGCATCGTTGATTCTATCCGCTAAACTGGAAGCGGAAAATCCGGCAAAAACGACGGAATGTATTGCTCCTACTCTAGCACAAGCCATTACTGAGAAAGCCAATTCTGGAATCATCGGCATATATAAACAAACTCTGTCGCCTTTTCCTACACCAACATTTCGAAGTGCATTTGCAATTCTGTTGACTTCTTTCAAGGTTTGTTCGTAAGTAAAACTTTTTGTGGATTCGCTCGGATTATTTGGTTCCCATAAAATAGCCACTTTATTGGGATGAACAGCGACATGACGGTCGAGCATGTTTTCCGTAATGTTCAAGCTTCCATCTTCGAACCAACGTACATTCGGTTCATCAAAATTCCATGAAAGTATTTTCGAAAACGGTTTTCTCCATTGAAAACTATTGGCAATTTCAGCCCAGAAACCTTCTGGATTTTCGACACTTAACTTGTATTGATTTTGATAATCCTGAAATGAATTTATGCGAAAATTGCTCATACAACGGAATTTGGATTCACTATAAAACATATAGGGACAGGCCACGACCTATCCCTACATAAATATCATAATAAAAAAAGAAATTTACTCCTCTATCTTATACTTTTTGAAGAACGCGTCCCAATCCCACAAAAACTGATCAACAACTTGATCCATTCGTTTAAGGAATAACGGATTAGGTGCATGTAAACGTTTGAAGTACTCATCTTGATAAGCATTCAACTCATATTTATGGAAAATGGATTTTGAAATTGCGTAAATCATGTTTTTTGATGGATGATTCACACGTGACAAGAACTTTTGATATTCACGAACCGTTTGTTCAACTTCGGCTGGAGTTGCCTGCATGATAACTGCAAGTTTCTCAAATATAATGGCTTCAATTCGAGATGCTTGTTGAACTTCGAATGTGTTTTCCAATGTCGAAAGATTGGCAACCAGTATAATTACAGCAAATTGATCACTGTCTTCTGGTCCAATATTTGGCGATTGCACAAAAGCAGGATCGTCATTAATTAAGCTCGCTATTTCAGGAAACCCTAGCTCTACCACATCCAGCACACCGTTCAAAAAAACGTTGGCTAATTGATTATCGGAAACTTTCTTCTTAAATACCAGCATATCGTCTACGTCTAACACAAAAATAAACGAATGCGCTACCCATTTACAGGTAGTCGTTATGTAAATGTTAACGAAGTTATTAACAACAATTCCGAAGTAATGAACCAAAAAATTAATGAATTGTATGCCTGAATAACTTATATTTAACTTATGAAGTCAATCTTAACTTTACTTGTAATTGCATCGCTCTTCTCGTGCGGAAATAGTGAAGAGAAGATAAGTCAAACCACCAACAAACAGGAAGATTTAAGAACTTTACCATCCAAATCAGGTAATCCTGCAATTGAGGAGGAATATCACAATGAAACCGAAATAATCTACGATACCATCCGTGCAACAAGAAGTGGTATAGTTGAATGGATAGCCGGAAGAAAGAAAATAAAAAAAGGGCAAACCCTCTACGGTTACGAGAATTCAGAAGCCTTTTATTCCATCGACGAAAAGAAGAAGCAATTGAATTTGCTCATGGACTCTTTAATACAAACTGCCACTGGTGATTTGAAATTCGTAAAAGAGAAATGGCAGATTTTTCATTCTTCCTTAAGATCAGATACACTTTTACCTAACTTTCCCAAAATCCAATACAAAGAGGAAGGAATTCATTTTGGAAGCGAGAATGTGACACAACTCTATATAGAAATAGCGAAACAAGAAGGTAAAATGAAATCCAATTTTGTAACAGCCAAAGCAAGCTATTCAAATGTTGTGTGGAAAATCAAGGCTGGTAAGAAGATGAAAAAAGGAGAAATCATTGCCATTGGCGCACGTTCAGATCTATTTATCGTCAACGTTCACTAGTAATTCATAAGAACTGCCGTTTCTGGTTAGTTTCCCGTTCAATTGTTCAGAAAGCATTTCAACCAATTCTGAGCCGAACCCTTTCACCATTAAATCACTTTCAACCCAAACGCCATCATCAGAATAAACCAATAAAAAACCTTCATCGATTCGTTTTATACTCAATTGGATGGTTCCTTTTTGTTCGTTTGAAAAGGCGTGTTTCAATGAATTAGAAACCAGTTCATTAATAAGTAGGCCTAACGGAACAATAGATTCCAGCTTCAAAGCAACATTCTGGATCTTGATCTTAGTTTCAATTTCCTGATTAGCGCTTCTGTAAGATTCTACGATGTCATGAATCAAAATCGTAACATACTCCTCCAGATTAAAACGTGAAAGCTCTTTTTCTCTATACATCTGTTGATGAAGCAAGGCCATTGAAAGAATTCGATTGATTGCTTCATCAAAATCTTTTTGAGCTTCTGGAGAAGAAACTTCGTCGCGATGCATTCTCAATAAACTAATGATTATTTGAAGATTGTTCTTTACGCGGTGATGAATCTCTTTCACCAAAATGGCATTCTCATCACTTTTACGCTGAATGATCTGATTTTGAAGTTCTAACTCAGCATTGGCAAGCGACATCTGTCCTTCGGTATATTTTGTAAACGACAAATGCTGAGAAATGAAATATCCACATAAACAAAGTGCAAGGAAAATTTCAGTTGAAATCCCAATCAAATCAATAGTGGTAAGTGGCTTATACTGTAATTCGATCATCTCATAGAAATACACGAAATGAATTCCAGAAATTAATGCAAACGAACACAGAGAAATCCATCCATACTTCCTGCCCAAAGTGGTGAACGTAAAAATCACCAAACTTAATCCCCACATAAAATCAGGCGCATGCGGAATTCCCGTTGGCAAGTTACAGGTTATGGCAATAATTACCATTCCAGTTACTGAATACAGGTAAAGCAGAGGTTTGTATTTCTTGGTGACGTGAAGATAGGTGAGACAGCTTGCTGCTATGAGAAAAATCAAAAGATAAACTACTGAAGATGTTCTGTCGTAAAACAAGGTCCAAAATGCGAGAATGAAAAACACCAACCCCAGGAACAAGGTTGTACGCCAAAGCATAATGAACTTTCGCTTATCTATGTAATCGCTGTAGTAGTCAGTATTTGGTCGAAGAAAACTCATTTAGCTATAATCTTCCGGAAATAGTTTTCGTAATATTCGTTAGGATAAATGAACTGAATTACGCTATCTCCTTTAAAAAAGAGTGGATAAATATCGGTTTCCGAATTGAACAAAACGTATTTTTCAGTTTCTGTAGGTAAAGGTGATCTTCCACCATTAAAATGATATTCATTAATCAGATCGCCATCTTTATAAATCAGCAATTTATCTTTCTTGGTTACTTTCATTGTAATCTTCCCGGTAACGTTTGGAGTAATGATCTTTCCCTGATCCTGAACTGAGATCAATTCGTATTCACCAATAAGAAATTTATACTGGCTCTTTATTACACCCTGCACTGAACTGGTTGCTGATAACAACATTGAACCGAACAGAAAAAAAACAAAAACCTTTGTAAAACGTGACATAACCTGATATTTCCTCGAATTTAATAAATTCCTTCAATTTTTAACTATTGCACCACTAACTGCGTTACTTTTCACATCAATGGAACGTCTAACCACTAAGTGACGACATTTTTCGCAATAAATACAGGAGTTTAAGAATGTTTAGCTTATTTTTAGAAATACAAAAACTGTATCTTGAGATTATCTGCTACCCGGTTCATTACTACATTTTTCGCTCTCGCGATTTGCGGTTTGACCGGCTATTCTCAGGACATTCATTTCTCTCACGTTAACCGTCAGCCCATTTATCAAAACCCGGCAAATTCCGGCTTATTCGATGGTGATTTTCGGTTTACAGCAAATTACAAAGACCAATGGCGACATGTTAGCGTTCCGTTTTCAACTGTTGCAATAGCAATGGATTCAAAATGGAAGAAAAAGGCATTGAATTACAGTTTATTGCTTTTCCATGATAAAGTTGGTGATGGAAAATTTCAGACGCTGGAATTGATGGGAGCTGTTGGGAAAACCATTCAATTGGATGTTGACTCTATTCACACCGTTTCGGCAGCGCTTCAATTTGGACTGAATTACAGAACGCTTGACCCAACAAAATTCTATTTCGACAGTCAGTTTAACGGAGTGAATTTTGATCCGAATCTTCCAACAAACGAATATCTGAACAACAACAGTAAAGCCAATATCAATGTTTCCACAGGTTTGGTTTATCAATGGAATAAATCAAAAGATGAGAAATTGACGGCTGGCTTAAGTGCGCATAACCTCAATCGTCCGGACCAAAGTTTTTATGGTGAACCTTTGAAAAGAGATGTTCGCGTAAGTCTTTTCGGAATCTATGATTACAGAATCAATTATGATTTGGCGGTTATTCCCGGTTTGAGTTTCAACGTTCAGGGTAAATACCGAGAACTACTTCCAGGAGCTCAGGTGAGGTATTATCTTGTTGACAGATTAGGAGAATACCGGGCTGTGGATGGTGGAATTTGGTTCAGAAGCAAAGATGCCATAATTGTACGAGCAGGAATAGCCATCAACAACTGGTCGTTCGCCATGAGTTATGATACCAATATTTCAAAGCTGATTCCGGCAAGTAATGCACGTGGTGGACTCGAACTTTCAGCACATTATATCATTCGTCGCTTCAAGCCGGCATCTGTAAAGCATAGAATATGTCCAGATTATATTTAATTCTATTCCTACTCCTGCCCATTGGCGGTTTTGGTCAGAATATGCTGGGCAAATACCTCGACTTTGCTGATCAGCAATTCAAAAAAGGCGATTATGCCTATGCATTGGAATATTATCAAAAAGCACTGGAAATCGATTCGAATGCTATTGCGATAAAATGGAAATTGGCAGAAACCAATAGGGCATACAAAGATTACCAGACGGCACGAAAATATTACAAGGAGGTTTTCGAATTGGAAGAAACCAAATTGTTCCCAGCAAGTTTGTTGCAGTATGCAATGATGGAAAAACAATGCGGAAATTATAGTAAGGCAATTGAATTACTGAAGGATGCGAAAAAGAAATATGCGAAAGACAAAAAGGGATATTTGTATTTGAAGTCGAAGCAGGAACTAGAATCTTGCTTATGGGCAAAAAGTGCCATCAAGGACACCGTAAAATTACTTGAAGTTGAACTTCCAAAAGGATTGAATACAAAAAATGCAGAATTCGGTCATACTATTTTCAATGATGAATTCATTTATTCTTCGCTAAGAGGAGATTCAACGAGTGAAAATGAAGAAGTTTACGGAACTGAATACAAACACAAATTATATCAGTTCTCTTTTGCTGACTCTAACTCAAGATCTAAAGAAATCTCAGATCTGAATTCCGCCCTGAATACAGGGAATGGTGTTTTCAGTAAAGATTATAAACGGTTTTATTACAGTTCTTGTACTTCAGAAAACGATACCAATCATTGCCAGATAATGGTTTCCTATATGCTAAACGGGAAATGGATTAAACCAGAACCGTTGGGAGAAACGGTGAACGAGCCGGGCACTAGCAATACAACTCCTGGAATTGCCTATATCGAAAATGAGGAATGGCTGTTGTTCTCTTCCGACAGAGAAAACGGTGAAGGCGGAATGGATCTGTACTTCGCAATCATGAAGAACGAAGGAAATCAGATCACAAAAGTGAAAAAGTTGGGAAGAGCAAACTCTATTGATAATGAAATTGCACCTTGGTTTGACAGCATCAATAACCGTGTGTACTTCTCATCTACCTGGTGGAATGGTTTTGGCGGTTATGATGTCCACTACATGGAATTGAAAAATGGTGCTTTTGGTGAACCTATTAATGCCGGATTGCCTGTTAATAGTCCAGCTAATGACGTTTACTACTTCAAATTCGGAGATTCAACCTTTGTATCCAGCAACCGATTGGGAGTTTTGTATGCTAAAAATCCAACCTGCTGCAGTGATGTTTTCGCATACACCATTCCTATTAAAAAAGTAGATGAACCACCAATCACGAAAAAAGAAACATTGGCTGAATTAAGCAAACGTTTACCTGTTACACTATATTTCCATAACGATATTCCAAATCCGCGTTCGAAGGAAACAACAACCAATGTCAATTATACTGACGCTTACAAAGATTATATAGGAATGATTCCAGAATACAAAAAGGAATATTCGAAAGGATTATCGGGAGAAAAAGTCAGTGATGCGGAAGAAGATATAGAAAGTTTCTTTACGCAGTATGTAGAACAAGGAGTAAAAGATTTAGAGTTGTTCAAGTCTTTACTTTTAGAAGAGCTGGAGAAAGGTTACAAAATCAGATTATCGGTTCGTGGATTTGCATCCCCACTAGCAAAAACAGAATACAACGTCGCATTAACAAAACGCAGAATTGCTTCGCTGGTGAACCATTTGATGATCTCTGACAACGGAAGTTTTGCACCTTACCTGAACGGAACAGCTGTGAATGGTGGCAAACTGGAAGTTGTAGGTGTGCCTTTTGGAGAATTTACAGCCAATCAAATTACGAGTGATAACCCTAACGATGTGAAGAACTCTGTTTTCTCCAGAGCTGCGGCAATTGAGCGCAAAATTGAGATCCAAAGCGTGAGCTATATGGATACGGATAGCTTATTCTTTAAAATTGATTTGGCTCCAACATCACTGATTCTGGGACAGGTATCCCCGTCAACTTCGGTAAAAACGAATTTCAAAATATACAACACATCTGGTGAAGAATTGAAAATAGAGAAAATAGAATGCGCCGATAACTTATTTAAGTTCAACTACTCGGCTACAATTTCAGCTTCATCATCTACCACGATTGAAGTGGAACAAGTTTCGAATTTACCTTTCGGGATTTTCAATAAACAGATCCTTATTTACTTTGTTGGTTACCCAAGTCCATTGAAGTATATGGTGCTGGGAGAAACCAAATAGCGAAAACTTAGTAAAACGTTTATCTTTGTCACAATAAACGAAACTCATGGCCGAACAAGCAGAAATTATTTTGCCTCTAGCACAGAAACCACGATTGAAATTCATCGACATGGCTCGATCAATTGCCATATTGATGATGCTCGAAGGTCACTTCACGGGTTCAGCGCTTGCCGACCAATATCGTGATGACAACAATTGGCTATATAGCTTTTGGCATAACCTTCACGGGTTAACTTCTCCTTTGTTCTTCTGTGTTACCGGAGTGGTATTCGTATATCTTTTGAGTAATTCTACGAGTAAGCCCCTTTTCGAGAACGATCGGGTTTCCAAAGGGTTCCGAAGAGTTACCATGCTGTTGTTCTGGGGATATTTAATCCAATTTGATCTTATTGCATTTTGTAAAGACACTTATTACGGTTTCGAGGATTTGTTTAAAGGTGGAGGCAGAGGTTTTGTTTATCATCTGGACTGGTTTCAGGCCTTCCACGTACTGCAATCGATTGCATTTGGAATCACTTTCCTTTTGATCATTTTCGGAATTTATAAAATCATTAATAAAGGCCCGCTTTACCTCTATTACCTGTTTGGTGCGCTTACTATATTCGTTGTATACGGATTTTTGAAAGACCATATCAATTCTCACGAAGCCATTCAAGGATTGAAAGCTGTAGCTGATCCCCGTGATTTTATTCCTGTAAAAGACCCGAATGCATTTATTCCGCAGGGAGCTCCAAAGTTCATGCAGAACATGATCTACGGACAATTCTCCGACTTTAGTTTTGTTAGATATGCAGGATACACTATTATGGGTGGATTCATCGGAGCAGTCATTCGAAAATTTGAAGGCAATGTTCGTAAACTTTGGTTTGCAGGTCTTTTCTTTGGAATTGGATTGTTATTCAACGTTGCCGGACAATTCATGTTCCAACAGTTGGATCATTTCTTAGATTGGATTGGATTAATTGATCTTCACAATTTTGGAGTTAAAGCAGTGAATTCACATGGCGAAATCGTGACCAAATACATTGGGTGTTTCGAAAATAATACGACCGGTTTTGCCCGTTTAGGTCAAGTGGCTATGCTGTTCGGAGTATTAATGACAATTGACGCGCGCTTTAATGTGAAAGCACCGTTGTTCCTGAAAATGGGACAAACCACTTTCCCGGTTTACATTGTTCACGTCGTGATTTTGTATCAGGGAATCATTGGAATTGGTTTAGACGATGCTTCCAGCCCACATCCATGGTACCATCATGCTTTCAATCCGTGGGCTGCAGCAGGAATTTCAGCATTTTTCATAACCTTCTTCGTTTTCATGGTTAAATACATAGAGCCGTTAACGGAGTTGTATTATAAAGTATTTGGATTCTTATACTTCAGAAGGAAAAAAGAAAAGAAATGAAGTTAGCCACACTAGTTGCATTTATCAGTTGTTCATGGTTAGGTTTTGCACAAACCACCAACGTATTATTCATCGGGAATAGTTATACTCACATGAACAACATGCCGAAGATCTTTGAGAAAATTGCCCGTTCAAAAGGTAAAGATGTTTATGCCGATTCAATTGCGGTTAGTGGTTCGTCTTTAAAGGAACACGCGGGAAGAGCTTCGACGTACAAAAAACTAAAGTCCCGCAAATGGGATTACGTTGTTGTTCAGGGATTCAGTAGAGAGTTAGCCCATCCTGCCGATACGATCAGCAAAAACACCATTCCGTATGTTCAGCAGATTCTTGACAGTTTATACAAAACAAGTCCTTGCGCGAATGTCTATTTCTATATGACCTGGGGTTACCGATACGGTTATCCTGAAGTAGAAGAAATAAATACGAATGAAAAGATGCAGCAACGGGTAAAAGAGGGCTATTTACAGCTTCAAAAGCATTTTAACTACCCAATTGTACCAGTTGGACTAACCTGGGCTCAAATCAAGCAGGAATATCCAAATGTGAATCTTTATTATATCGACGATCATCATCCGAATGTAACCGGAAGTTTTGTGATCGCCAGTTGCTTTTATACGGCTTTCTTTAAGGAATCTTCGGTGGGCGCCACCGCCCCAAAAGGAGTAGACTCCACAATGGTGAAACCACTCGCGACGATTGCTTCTAGTTTTGTCCTTGCGAATTACAATTTATATCATCTGAATCAGGTGCAGCATCCAGCTCCGGAAATATCTCCGTATCTGAGTTTCAAAGCTTCAGAAGCCTGGCTGGCTGTATCCGTTTCTAATAAATCGAAGAACTGTACTTCCTATCATTGGAATTTTGGTGACGGAACAAGCAGTAAGCTGGCTAATCCGAAAAAGCACTATTATGCGAAATCGGGCACATATACCATTACCTTAACCGCCACAAAAGATTGTCATACCTACACACTAAAGAAACGAATTACTGTTTCTAAGGATGATAAGTATGCGACGAGTTCGCCGAAGAAAAAGAAGAATTAGCATAGAGATATAAGTGTAAAGACACGATGCATCGCGTCTCTGCCCAAAACACGAAAAGGAGCACATGATGTGCTCCTTTTCCATTGTATCTCATTTGAGATTATTTCATAAACGCCTCCGAAAGCAACTGAGCAGACTCAGCCAATTCTTCCTGGCTTGGTTTCAATTTTTCTTTGGTAAAATCCATATCATGTAACTGATTCATAGGAAGCAGATGAACATGTGCATGCGGAACCTCCAATCCAATTACAGTAACCCCTACTTTTCTGCAAGGATAAACTTCTTTTATTGCCTTTGCAACGGATTTGGCAAAAACCATCAATTCAGAAAGCTCGTTGTCTTCTAGATCGAATAAATAATCTGTTTCTTTTTTAGGAATCACCAACACATGTCCCATTCGAATGGGCTGGATATCCAAAAACGCCAAATATTTATCGTTCTCAGCCACTTTATGGCAAGGAATCTCACCAGCAATAATCTTGGAGAAAATAGTTGCCATTAGCGTGTAATTTCGACAACTTCAAATTTCATGATTCCATTAGGCGTTTGAATGTCGGCAATATCACCAACCTTTTTACCTAACAAACCTTTTCCAATCGGAGAATCAACTGATATCTTTTTAGCCTTAAGATCGGCTTCACTTTCAGCAACAAGCGTATATTGAACGGTCATTCCGTTATCTACATTCTTAATCGTCACGTTTGACAAGATGAATACCTTAGAGTTATCAATCGAATCGTTGTCAATCAATCTCGCTTTAGAAATAAGTGTTTCCATTTTAGAAATCTTCATTTCCAACAATCCCTGAGCTTCCTTAGCCGCATCGTATTCAGCATTTTCAGAAAGATCTCCTTTATCTCGAGCTTCAGCGATCTGTTCGGAAATTGACGGACGCTGCACGGTTTTCATATGGTGCAATTCATCTTTCAATTTCTTAAGACCTTCCTCAGTATAATAAGCTACATCAGCCATTTTGTATAGTATTTGGTTCCTTATATAACACAAACAAGAGAGCCCAATGGACTCTCCTGTTCTAACAAATATATGTAATTAAATAATTACTTCAAACTAATAGTAGCTCCTACAGTATGAATAGTTCCAAGAGAACCTGCAATACGAACTGCATAATCAATTCCTAGAGCACTTTTGTTCTTTCCAACTAAAGCATCAACAGAGATACCTGCAGTTGGTCCGATAAGTGCGTTTGTGCGGTTTTCAGTAGAGAAAATATTTTTCTCCAACACATACCCTGCACGGAAATTGAATGCTGCTTTGTCCAACGTCATTCCATAATCAAATCCTAAACGGTATTGATCATTTTGGAATGAATTTGCTGTGAATGTTCCCATTACAGTCAAACGATTAGCTTCATCAAAATTGAAGTCGTAAGAAGCACCGATGTTCAACAATGAAGGTAACTCATACGTAGCTGAACGTTGCTCCAATGTAGCAATTTCACCATTTGAATTATAAGTTACTTCAGTTCCTAAACCATCACCTTTGTACTTCACAACCGGACCAACGTTTTTCAAGTTGATTCCGAATTTGATTTGCTCTTGTTCTCCAGTAACATAACGGATACCTGCATCAAATGCAATACCAGTTGCTTTCAGGTTTGAGATATTCTCAGATAGAACTTTAAAGTTCAATCCACCATAGATAGAAGAAGAGAAGCTTTTTGCAAAACCAATGTTAAACACATTGTATCTTGGAGAAAAGTTTCCAATTCCACCCTCAGGAAGATCAACTGTAGTAACCATATTATCACCAAAATTCATAGACTGAATTGAAACGGCGATAACAGTGTTATCATTAATTCTCTGAGCCAAACCTGCAGAATTCAATCCAATATTAGCACGACCTAACCAGTTCGTGTGGCTGAATTTAATTTGCGTTTTATCGGTAAAAGCCAAACCAGCAATGTTAGAGTAAGATGCTTCTAAACCAGTTGTAAAAGCACAACCTGCATCCCCATAACCAATACTGCGAGTCCAAGGGTTAATTAGTAACTGCGTAGCTCCGGCAGAACCAACACGATCCTCGTTACCCGCGAAGGCAGTGGAGTAGCTTAACACTACTCCAGCCAACGCTGTATATTTTAATACTTTATTAATTGATTTCATACTTATTCAGTAACGATTAAATATTCTCAAGGTCAATTTGACGCATACCGCCAAAGAACTTAACTACTTTCTCACCAACTCCTGGAACATCAACGTGAATTAGATAAACCCCACTTGCAATTGGAACACCAATTGAGTTCTTCATATCCCAATCGATAGAAGTAACTGTGTTGTCTTTCTTAAATTGACGAATCATTTTTCCACCTACGTTGTAAATAGACACCGTACATTGGTCAGGTAAGTTTGTGATCTTAACACGTGTATCCAAACGATTTCTCTCGTAATCAGAGAACGCATAGTAAGGATTTGGCACTACATTAATTAGATCAAGCGCGCTTACCAAGGCATCCTGACTAGCAGTTGTAGTCATCAATGCATCCATGTTCCAAGAGTATTTTGGTTTACCACCGTTTTCACCAGTTGCGATGTAATCTTCGTATGGACGCTCAACATGTAATTTAATACGTGTTTCAGTTTCCATCAAGTTTTTACCTGGAGTAGTTACCGTGTTAGCGATCCAAGTTAAGCTTTTGAACAATGCTCTGTAAGCTGCACTTGTACCTTCTTGGTATCTGTCGTAAACCCAGTTGTTAACTCCATCGTAGTTAGGACAACCTTCACCATCGATATCATAACCGTACACCCAAATTGGCTGCTGTCCACCGAATACATACATTCCATTAGCATCAACCAAAGTAGAAGTTGGATTCCAGATCATGTCTGCACCATTATCTCCACCAAAGAATGAATTTTCACCGAATGCCATGTGTAAACGAACACCTGTTTCAAGATCGATTGCATATCCTGGGAACCATCCCATTCCGTTTGTACCAGAACCGTCAGCATTACCAAACTTATCAACAGATGGAACATCACGAAGTTCACCTGGCAAAGTACCATTTTGGTTCAAGTTCGCATCTCTACCCATTTCAATTACAACACAACGTGTCCATTTAGATTTGTCAGAAGTGATCACAATATCCACACTTGGTGTGTATGCAATACTAGACTGTCCACGTGCACTTGAATATGATCCAAACGCTGCAGGAACTGCTAATGGTTGGAAATCACATTGGTAACCGGTAACACGGTGAACACTCACACCACCACCAAGCAACTTGCTATAAAGCTCTTTAGGGTCACGACCAACTTCATCTTTGTAACAACAAGGGTTGAAGTAATCATCTGGTGCTGCATCACAGTCATTTACCTGATCCGGCGTGTAAGTTCCAGTTCTAATCCAGTTGAATGGTGTAAATGATGCATCATCTTTTACAAACGACAACCAAGGTTTAGTTGAATCAGCGTACACTACAGAAGCTTCGATAGGACTTACAATTTTATTTTGAGAAGGTCCGGTACTTCCTGGGAAGTAAGCTTTCTTCTGGTTAATTTCAATTGAAACTCCCCATTGAGGAACTAATTGCTCATTACCTTGTGCAATTGTAGTTTCTGAAGTAACGAAATCGATCAACGGTCCACCATCATATTCATAACGGTTTACAGTCCAGTTTGCACTGTCAATTTGGTTAGACTGGTAATCTCCAAATACACATTCGAAGTATCCACCAACCACATTCAATGGGTCAATTACTTTAACGTTAATTGGTCCTGCGTTGTAATCGTACTCTGGATTCTCCATAGATCCATTAGCAACGATCTGAGCTTCTGAAGCTGCAGTCAAAGACAATGAACTTCCTCCGTTACCTTTACCGTCAAGACGAGTAATACGTGGTGTTTGTCCATATACAGAGTTCTGAACTGTTCCACCCAATTCTGGTGCAACAATGTGAGGAACAACAGGAAGCGCTGATAAAGGCGATCCATCTGCATTGATACGAGAACGCAAGTAAGGTAATTTTTGACCATCTAAGTACAATGGATCAGAAGGGTCGTAATTCTTATAGTTGTTGTAACCGTAAGCAACTGCGATAAAGTAGTATGTTTTGTTATTTACCAAAGTACGAGTACCTGTAGCAAATAAATCTTCTGTAACTCTGAATGAGTGACGGATACCTTGGTCTTCACCATCCACTTTTTCAACTGGAATAGAGAATCCAAGCTCTTCGTCAAATTCGAAGTTAATCAAACGATCAACACCATTTTTCTTATCACATTGAGCAACCAAACGAGCTTTTGTAGCATCATCCAAGTCACCAACACCAGCTAACTCATCTTTCATTTGGAAGATTTGGTATCCTTCAAAGCGGTAGTATCTGTCATAGTTTTCACCATTTGGACCTTGCTCTGGAATATTGATCTTATCTTCCTCAATGTAGCCTTCGTTTTCGTTGTTAGATGTTCCAATTGGATTCTCTAACATTAGAATCAATTCATTTCCTAATTCCTGACAAGATAGAACTGGAGCCGTTGGTGGCTCAAGAATACGGAAACAGTTATCAAATAATGCCTGCGCTTTCGTATCAGCAACTTTCAATGAATTTACTGAAGAGAAAATTTCTCCCTGGAAGCTTCTAGCGTATACGATACCAACTGTAATGTTATTTACCGCACCTGGTTTCAATGTAAATGGTCCTGCAGACTGAACGAAACGACGGTCACCTGGAGGGTTTGATGTAGAACCTTGTCCTGTTGGCTCAAATTCTGACCAATCAAAACCTGGATCAACTCCTTCAGTTGCCCAATCCAATGTATCTGAATCAGCTGGGAACATGTAGTTTGTTGGAATGCTTGTTGAACCTGTTCCACCTGGGAATCCAGTTCCACCATAAACCATTTGATCACCAAACTGCCATAAACCTTGCATATAGTTATAGTACTGTACTGCTGCACCCGGGTCAGTTTGACCTGGTCCACCACCTGTACCTGTATAGATCGAGAAGTTACGCATACCGTAACGCTCATTATCTATAATTCCATCACCGTATCCAATTCCTAATCCTTTGTAAACAATACCCCCACCAGCAATTGCAGCAGCAACACTTGGGATTACATATTGTTGTGTATTCTCATCGAATACAGGACCTGGGTTATCTTGTCCGTCAGCATCCTGATAAGGTCCTTCAAAGAAGTCGATACCAAGAGCAGGAGGATTTGAACCGTAACCAGGACGACCCGCATTTGGCTCGTCATCAAGGTCACCATTGTACATATACCCTAAACCACGAGTAACGTCACAACCAGCATAGTCATCGTTATAGTTTCCTAAATCGATATCAACGTACTGAGAGAAGTATGTATTGTAAAGTGTTTGAGTACCACGGTTGATCAACTCGTAGTTGAAGAACGTCATTTTGTTGATCTCATCATCTGTAGCAAAAGCAAAAGCCTGAGCTCTGATCTCCATTCCGATTGGATCACCACCTGATTCAGTGTGGATATTTCCTTTATCGTTGAAAACCCACCAATTGGTTTGGTCACCAAATAAACTTACACGACGGTCAGATCCACATTCGATGTCATCAACACCTAAGATATCATCGTACCAAGGGTAATCACCTTCTTCCGGATCATATACATCATTCTCATCAACATCCTTAAACGGAGCCAAGAATGGATCTTGTCCACGTGTTGGATCACCATTACCCGGCCAAGCATAAATTTGAGCTAATACCTCATTTGTTGGCTGCGTACATGTTTCACCACTTGGACAGTTTTTCCAAGATACGAAAGAGATAACTCCCGCTTTTGTAACCGTGAAGATGTTATCGTAAAGTAAACACTGATCTGCATCAATGTTTGCATCACCATAATCACGACGAGCACTATCTAATTGTACTTCATGTGGATCAAAGTTACCTGTACCTTCAATTGTAGAAAGTGGTCCAGGCCAAAAGTCATTTCCATCGCCACGGAATTTAACCGCTGCCAATTTCAACTGACCATTGATATCAGTACCTCCCATCCAAAGTGCACCTGCGTAAATTGCAGTTACATTTCCAGTTTTCGGCACTTTATATGTTGCCAGGTTATTTGCGCGATCCAGGAAAAGCAAACCTCCTGTTTCAAGCTGGCAACTAACGTCGTTAAACGCCATTGTTTTACGGTATGTCGCAGGAGAACAAAGCGCACCTTTTGCAGTAGGTGTTGGCTTGTTTGGTTTTTCACCACTCTTTGCCTTACCGAAATCGTGGTTGAAAGCCGCAGCATTACCTGCTACTGTCAATCCAACGATTAATGATAAATATTTAATTGTTCGTTTCATATTCTCTTCATTTTTTTACTTAGAAATCAAACTTAACTCCTAAGCGAATGGTGCGTGGAACACTAATGTTGAATGGATTCTGCACTTTCATCATGTAATAATCTCTGAATGATTGCTCATCCAATTGATTTTGAATTGATGATTGGTATTGTGCAGCAGCCAAATAACCATCGTCATTCCAGTTACCAGTTGCTCGGTATACACCAAGAACGTTCATTGCATTGAAAAGGTTGGTAACTCTTAAATAAACATTCAAGAATGTTGCTTTTTTCTTGTCACCTTCTCCAAATGTCAATGGAATTGTTCTATCCATCTGAACATCTAAACGGTATTGCCAAGGCAAATTAGAACCATTCAACGTTCCCGAAATACCTGCAGCATTTGGACTTAACAATGCATCACCAGTGATTCCATTTTGACCAGAGTATGAAGATCCAGAGTAAATATTCGATTGAATATTAATACCTGTGTTTTCCAATACTTTAAAGTCTCCAATCATTGGTCCATTGTAATCAGATCCTTCACCGTAACGGTAATCCGCAGAAATTGCGAATGCATGACGGTTGTTGTAAGAATAAGGGAACACGTTTCTCAAGTTTGGAATACCAGCTGACTGAAGACCTGTTAACAACGACGCTGCAGATGTTGCATCAGAACCAGTTCCGTCTGCAAATTGCAATGTATAAGCTGCAGTCATTCTCAAGTTTCCTGTTCTACGTAAATCGTAAGAAACAGTCAAACCTTTAACAGTACCAAAGTCACGGTTACCGAACGTACGGTATGTGTTTGGATATGCCTCAAATACGTTCATCAACTGAACCATGTTTCTTTGTTCGTTGTAGAACGCTGAAATTTTCAAAGATGAAGATGGCGTCAATACCTGTTGGAATCCAATCTCGTAAGAAATTGTTTGCTCCGGCTTCAAATTCGGGTTTTGAATTGTATTTGATCTTGATTCGATAAATTGGTAATCAATCGGATTAAAACGAGCTCCAGTAGTTGGACGTTTTGTCAAGATATCATAATGCGCAAAGAAAGAAGCTTCATCAGAAATTGGGAATGAGAACGCCACACGTGGCATTACATTGATCTGAGGTTTGTAATCTTCAAATGCATCTGCACTAACTTTTGAGTTAATTGCTGCTCCCGGATCTTTCAACCAAGGCGCGATACCTGCTGCACCACGAATTGTTTTTGGATCTTCGATTGCGATACCTTCAGCATTGTACCAAGTATCACCATTACGGTAACCATTGATCGCAGTTGGATTGTTTACATCGTTTACATAAACCACATAATCATCTCCCATTGATGCAGGAATATTTACCCAAGGGTAAGTTCCCGGATCAGCTTCCATTTTTGCTCTAGCTTCAGCAACTGTATTAGCTGTATAAACCAAGTATTTATCTTTCAAAACTGGTTGGTTTGCATCGAATACGTCAACACGAACACCAACGTTGAATACGATGTCACGGAAAGCAAACTTATCCATCAAGTAACCAGCAATGTAAGTTGGTTGGTATGAACCGATAAAGCGTTTGTAGTTTCCATTAGCATCAAAATCGTTGAAGTAAGAACGGATATCTGTGTTTCCACGAACTTTCTTACCTGTATGATCATAACCGTAGTAAGAAACGAAGTTGTTACCTTGATTAAATAACTCATCTGGTGAGAACATATCCAAACTATACATCGATGGATCGTACTTGTCAATGATCAGGTAATCAGTTCCAGCAACATCAAGTCCTAATTTCTGACGTAGATTGTAGTCAAAGAATGATTGGTTGTCGTTGTTTTGCTGACCACCATAAGTTCCTGTTCCCGAAGTGTATGCATAACCTGCATTCAAACGGTCATAAGTAATCTCCTGGTAGAATCCATAATCAACAACAGTACTCTTACTGTAATCTAACTCAGAAATGTGCTTGTTAGCTAACAAACGTGCAACAGTCCACATTTCAATTGGTCCTGCATTTCCACTTGACCAACCTCTATCGAAACGTTGCTCGTATTCAAATCCTAATGATACAGTGTGGTCACCAATGTTAACAGATCCAGAACCCGTAGCACGGATTTGGTTTGTTTCACTTTTAGCAAAACCGTTATTAGGAGTACCAACGTTGTACCAGATACCGTAAACATCAGAAGGAACGTCACCGTTTCTCAAACCACGACCTTGCTGAATTTCCAACAATGTTGTAGTATGACCTTCAGGATCATTCGCATAAATATCAAAGTATTGAGTTGTAATCGCTGCTAATGCAGAATTCACTTCAGAAGGAGTGTATCTTACATTTGTTTCAGCAAATCCATTATGAACACGGTTTCCATCTACGAATTCGTAAGTAGGAACAAATGTTCTGTCAAATGAACCAACATAACCGTAGTTAAACAAGTTCCATTTGTGGTTTTTGTCGTAAGACTCAGATTGAGAGTTAGAGTAATCCACCATCAATGAGTAGAATGCAGACTTAATTTTAGAGCTGCTTCCCTCTTCTTTGTTAGTGAAACGTTGAGTGAAACGTCCGTAAACACGGTAATCCAATTGTTTGTAAACTCCGTAGTTTGTAAAGTTCAACAGTGAATTGTTGTAATCGTAGTTACTTCCACCGTTGAAGTTCAATGATCCACCAAACGTTAAGTTCACTGATGGTCCTGTATTCACATCAATTTTACCTGAAGCAGTCAACGTGCGTGTTGCAGCGTTCATTCTCCAAGGTGTTTTTTCAAAATCCTCTGCTCTTAAGAAGTAAGCGTTGTGGTAAGTTGAAGTTCCGGTAGTACTAGGACGAATTGGGTTTTGCAACAATTCATCACGCACTTCTTTCTTAACACGGTACGAACCACCATTAAGAGGACGGTTATCCAATTCGTTTGTGTAGTTCAACGAAAGTAAGAAACCTAAAATTGGTTTTGTTTTCTTTCCAGTTGAATCTTTCTTCATCAAAAGCGGACCTGACAACAATCCTTCAATAAGGTTGTAACCAAATTTATCCAAACCAACAACGTTTCCATCGTATCCGTTTGGATCTGCTCCTTTAAAGTAGAAACCAGAAGTTACTCCCTCAATTGAACCGAAGTACTTAGCTGAAGGTCCACGAGTTGTAACAGAGATAATACCTCCAGTTACGTCACCGTAACTTGCAGGAAGACCACCTGTAATAACCGACACCTCTTCTAAAGCACCTTTTGGCAAGTTCGCTGAACCACGAACCTTCACACCATCGATGTAGAAATAAGTTCCTTCTGAACGCGATCCACGAACTGAGATTGAACCCGATCCCTCATCAGTGGCAACACCACCAACTGTAGATGCTACACCAGCAGCACTACGTGAAGGAAGACGAGCAATATCTTCGCGAGTAATCGTCGCACCAGACGGCCCACCATCTTTTTCAATCAAAGGAACACGGTAAGCAGTAATCACTACCTCAATCAAGTTTCCTTTTTCAGGAAGCCCCATTTCTTCATTGTCCAAGAAGGTAATTCTATCAGACTTCACAACAACGCCAGAAATAGCGCGTGTTTGGTAACCCTCACCAGGATTACTAAACTCGACCTCATATTCACCTGGTTGTAGTGAGTTAATTTGGAACTTTCCGTCGAAATCCGTTGTGGCATTTCCACGTAGTTGTCCACTTTGCTTTACAGCCACCGTAGTGAACGGAATTGGCTCCTTAGATTCCTTATCTACAATACTCCCACGTATGGTTCCGAGACCGGTTTGACCATAACTGTAAGCCATTGTAAACAAGATACCTGCAAGCAACAAGTTAAGTTTACGCAACATAAGTACAGTTTAATTATACATCAAAATTTAGTGTAACAAAGCCTCCAAATATAGAAAAAATCAATTTGTTAATTGTTCTTAAAAAAAACTTGCTTTTTCCAACGTTAGCATTCTGTTAACATTTTCACTCAGAACCTACACACGCTAAACCCTTGATTTTATTGATATTTCAATAAAAAAACACCTAAATAAATCGTTGTTAGTAACTTCTGTTTTAATTTTGAGCCAATGGAAAAGCAGTTTACTATTAATTTAAATGGCGTTATTATTGATTTAATGGTAATTCAACCGGAAAACCTCCCGCAATACCTGAAAACACTTACATTTCATGAAATAAAGCGGTATGATTCTATCAATCATTCGAACAAAAAATTAGAATTCGCCGCATCTCGTTTTTTAAAACATCAACTTTATGGAAATGTTGAAATTAGCTATCTCGAACACGGAAGTCCGTTCATTAGCCTAAACAACACCCCTACACTGTTAAGCATCACACACTCTTACCATTTAACCGCTATTTCTCTCAGCAGCTCTTTTCCCGTAGCTATTGACCTAGAACTTATTGGACCAAAAAGCGTGAAACTCGCCCCGAAATTCTGCTCGGAAGAGGAATCAAAACTTTTTGACACTCAGTCTGAATCAGACATGACACTTTTATGGAGTTTTAAAGAAACACTTTACAAACTTTCAGACAGAAATGGCTTGATCTTTAAAACCGATATTAAAGTTTTCAAGGAAGGGAATGAATTTAAGGGCTCAGTACTAATGTCAAATGGTCAACTAATTGTTGATTTGTCCTTCGTTAAAATAGAAGAATTATTCCTAACTTGCAATCACTCATTTACTCTGCTTCATGCAACTAATCAATAAGATAGCACAAAAAAAAGGTCAAATTGCACTGCTAATAGATCCTGAAAAAACCAATTCGGCACAACTTCTTAGTTCACTGGTAGAAAAAGCAGTAATTGGAAAAATCGATTTCTTTTTTGTTGGTGGAAGTACCGTTTCCCGCGGTGCAATTGAAGTTGTTGTAAATTACCTGAAGTCCAATTCAACAATTCCGGTTATTATTTTCCCAGGTGCAAGCCATCAAATTAGTAAGGAGGCAGACGGGTTGCTATTTCTGAATTTGATTTCCGGTCGCAATCCGGATTACTTGATCGGTCACCAAATTGCAGCAGCCGAGGAAATATTTGACTTGGATTTTGAAATTCTTTCAACCAGTTATCTTTTGGTTGATGGAGGAACATTAAGCAGTGTAGGCTATGTTAGTCAAACTACTCCTATTCCCCGCGACCAGGTAAATATTGCATTAAACACTGCAAAAGCGGGAAATCTAATCGGACATAAACTGGTTTATCTTGATGCTGGCAGCGGTGCAAAATACACGGTCCCCGCACAAATGATAACATCTATCAATAAAAAAATCGATGCTCCTATTATTGTTGGAGGCGGTATTCGATCTATTGAGAAGATTCAGGAACTGACAGATGCAGGAGCTAACATTGTGGTAATAGGGAATAAAATCGAAGAAAGCATTGATTTCTTACTTGACATTGCATCATATCAAAGTAAAAAAACCGAACTTAAATCCTGATTCACAGTTTTTTGTTCACTTTATCAATTCTCTTAAATCCACTCAGCTACTTTTTAAACAAAATTTGATACACTTCAATCAATCATAGCCCAATCAAATTTTCATCTCATAAATTTTAACATATATTTACGCTGTGTTAATAGCAGGGAATAGTTAGAAAAGAGTTAATTGAATGTCATTAACGTTTGATATTCAGATAATTAAACTCGTAACAAAGCCAACTTTCTAAACCTTAGTTGTTCGCGCAATAATTGATGATTTCCATGATTGTTCATGGTTAACTCGTTGGTTATGCAATTTTTTTTAAAAAAATAAACTTTGAAAACATGCGCAAAAATCTACTTTTAGGAGCATTTGCAGTTTTGGGTTTGTCAACAACAGTAATAGCTCAGGAAAAACACTTTAATTGTGGAAATTACAAGGAGCAAACATTGAAGTTGTGGGCAGAACACCCAGAATTGGAATCAGATTACTACCATTTATTGCACAAGAGCAAAACTACAGGTAAAAACAAAAGCGGTGATGATACGACTGTATACACCATTCCAATTGTATTTCACATCTTACATGAGTATGGATCTGAAAACATTACAGACGCACAAGTAATTGATGCTGTCGCAATTTTGAACGAGGATTACTCTAACACAAACCCTGATGCTGGTTCACAAGTGGCTACGTTCGACACTGTTGTTGGAACAGCAAAAATCCGATTCAAACTAGCAGGTTTAGACCCTTACGGGAACTGTACTAACGGGATCGAACACATTTACACTCACATGGCGAACTTCGGTGACGATTATTCAAAATTGCACCAATGGAACCGTAAAGAGTATTTAAATGTTTGGGTAACGAACACTATCGGAAGTTCAGGTGTAGCAGGTTATGCTTACTACCCGAATTCAACAGAAGGAAACTTCTTCTGGGCTGACGGTATTTACATCCTAAACGATTACATCGGAAGTATTGGTACAAGTAACCCTGGATCATCACGAGCTTTGACTCATGAGATCGGTCACTGGTTATCATTATCTCATACTTGGGGTAATAACAACGAAAACAATGTTGCTTGTGGTGATGATGCTGCTTTGGATACTCCTGAAACAAAAGGTTCTCCAACTGGTGTTTGTAATTTAAACGCAAATACGTGTAGCGATATTGATCAGGGAAGCAGTGGCTACTGGGCTACAGACGTTGTAGATCAAGTTCAAAACTACATGGACTACTCGTACTGTTCAATGATGTTCTCTAAAATGCAGGTTACTCAAATGAGAAACACATTGAATGAACAAACAGCTTACAGAAATAACCTTTGGGTTGACAGCAACCTTGTATTAACTGGTACAGTTTGGGATGCTCCTGTTATTCAGTGTGCTCCAATTGCAGACTTCCACGTTAGAAAACACATGGTTTGTTTGGGTGACGCAGTAAACTACAAAAACGATTCTTACAACGCTACTGTTGATACATACGAGTGGACATTCCCAGGTGGAACTCCAGCTACATCAACATCTCCAAATCCAAATGTTACTTATTCTGAGTACGGATTCAAATCTGCAACTCTTACTGTAACAAATGCAGCAGGATCTTCGACTAAAACAATTAATCATGTTGCTTACGTTTCTCCTGATTGGGTTGAGCATCATGGTCCTTATAACGAAGACTTCAACAGCGGAAGTGATTTCTGGATCGTTCAAAACCCTGAAAACAATCATGCATATTTCCATAAAATTGCAACTAACGGGGTTGATAATTCACCTTGTTATATGTTGAATAACTGGAAAGACATTTCAGGTGCTCAGCAATTCTCTGATGATTACTTCTACTACGACCGTTTAGGTTACAGTAAAGATTCATTGACTACTGCAGCTTACAACTTGTCCAACACAACTGGAGTTACTGTATCTTTTGATTACGCATATGGTACAAAAGGAACTTCACTTACTGATGTTACTGAAAAATTGGTTGTTTTCTCTTCTCGTGATTGTGGTCAAACTTGGACTCAAAGAAAATTAATCGATGATGAGGAGTTATTGACAGTTGGATACGTTGGAAACAACAACTTCATGCCAACGATGAACAGTCAGTGGAGAACTGCAAGTTTCACATACACAACAAACGCATCTGACGACCAAACACGTTTCCGTTTTGCTTTCATAGCATCTGACGTTTCTTCAAACTTATTCATTGATAACTTCAATGTAAGTGGAACATTGGGTGTTTCTGATGCTGAATTATCAGGAATGATCAACGTATCTCCTAACCCGATTGCGGCTGGAAGTGACTTAAGCGTTGAAGTTACTGGTACAACGAATAACATGGAATTGTTTGTTCTTGATACAAAAGGAGCAATCGTAAGCGTTATTAAAGTTCCAGACACAAATGGTACTCAAACTATTAATGTTCCAATGAACGTGGCTAAAGGATGTTATTTCATCAATGCTGTTCAAGGTGCAAGTAAAACAACTCACAAAGTTGTAGTTTACTAAGAACTTCTTTTAATATATTCAGGAAACCCCGACGATTCACAACTGTGAATGTCGGGGTTTTCTTATTTTAGCAGAATGAAATTTGAAGAATTAAATTCGAAAATGTTTAACACCTTGTCAGATGACAAGATTGCTCCATCTGAAAGTGAATACAATCTGATCAAACGAATAAAACAAGGAAAACATCTGCTGCTATCTGCTCCAAGCACTGCTGCAGTTGATTTAGTTCTGAATTGGTCAACATTATCAAGAGCCTATCAAGCTTTTGAAGGTTCACCAAGAGTTCTTTGGATAACAAGTTCGAATGATCGCGTAAAAAGCATCACAATGGCGCTTAGAAACTGGTCAAGAAGATCTGAAGTTGCTGTTGAACCCGCAAATGATTCCGGAAAAATCATCGAACAACGAAATTTCATTTTTGAAGGTGCCGATATCATTGTTGGGAACCCGAAACGCGTGTTGGAGATCTATAATCAAAATGGAATACATATAAATCAACTGTCGCTAATCATCATAGACGAGGTTGATCAGATCAGCAAAAACCCAAATACCCTGCAACATGTTAAGCGTATTTGTGAAAGTGTTGAGAAATGCATGAAACTGGTTGTTAAATATGGTGAACACCATCGTATTGCTCCGTTCATGGACGAAATCTGTTTTGATTACGAAGAAATCGTTTACGAACAATAAGTACTATGGCTCCAAGAATCATAAAAATCGTTTTCAACTTAAGCTTAGCTCTTGCATTTGTTTCTGCAGTAATGCTCATTACTGGAAAAACATATGGCTATCAATCTTCTTTGCGGAACGTACTTTATATTTCTGGAGGCCTGGGCATTATCCTTCAACTCTATTTCAGCATTTTTATTGAAAAGAATAAAGAGTTTAATCTGCTGTTTTGGATTGGAACCGTGGTTATTTTCATCGCGGTGATTATGAAAACACTCAATATGAACTATTTTCACGTAGCACTTTTAGCCGGGGCCGGAATTACAGGTTTATCTTATTTCATCAATCCGTTTGACAAAAAAGATGATGAACAGGATCAGAAAGACCAGTTACTTGACAGCTAACTCAATTACTAATGACGATTGGCTAATTACAAATTATGAGTTATGAGTTATGAGTTATGAGTTATGAGTTATGAAATAAAACAATTTTGACTTTCCTCCTTTATCTTCCCTCTAGTAATTTACGTAAAGTCCTTTTTTCTTTCGGTAGGCAATAATTGGTTTGTACGGTCCGTACTTGTGCTGTTTTTCGGTAAACGGATCATCATAAGGTCCAAATGGATAATCAATAGACTTTTTACTTAGATCCGGATAATCAAAACCTTTCTTCACAGGTCGTTCATGCTCTTCTGAATTGATATAAGCCGCTACTTGAAGCGCATCAATATCAGATAAAAACGGATGCTCATAACTCGCTTTGTCATGCGGCATATTCGCCTTTATAAATTGAGCCGCCTTTATGATCTTATACATGCTGGTTCCTGCCTGATAGGAGTTCTTTCCCCATAATGGAGGATATTCATAGGTAACTCCGCTTGTGAGCATTTTTCCTTCTCCATTTTCACCATGGCATCTTGCACAGGTATTCGCGTAAACTGCTTTACCCAAGGTTGGAGAAAGCGCATAATCTGGTAATTCTATTTCAATTCCAGCATCCCCAGGAACTCTTTTTTCAACCGGAATATTTTGCCCAAGCCATTTAATATAACATTGCATGGCATTGAGTTCTTTGGAATTTAATGGCAATGGTTTACCATTTAATGGCCGCTCTACACAATTGTTGATCCTATCGGAGCAAGTAAGAATCATGTTTTCTCTACCTCGATATTGAGGATAACGTCCGTGTGTACTCAGCAAGTTCAATCCGTAAGGTCGGGTTCCCGCATCTAAATGACAATTCGTACAATTCATTTTATTACCAAGATATTTCCCTACAACGCCTTCCGGACCTAAATAATACGCGGTATTCACCATTAATTTACGCCCATAGCGAACCATATCGCCAAATTCATCTTTAGGAATATCATTGGTATCAGGAGCAAACCAAACATCTTCAGCTTCAGCGAGTTTTTCAACTTTATTATTTGCCTTTGGATCAGGAGAACACTTCCAGCAAATTGCGGCAATTAAAAGAAACAAAAAGAAGTAATTTGATTTGATTGATTTCATGCAGGGAAAAAGAACTTATTTTTGACGAAATTACCAAATTAGCAATGAAGTACATCGCTTTATTCATTTTCATATTTCTGATGAGCGGTTTCTGTAATTCACAGTATTATCCGGCACAGAACGCTCACCTCAATTTTTCATCTATTTGTTTCCAGTTTCCACATCAAAATAAAGCCGACAACTACATTCTAAAGATCTACAACGACAAAAGCTTAGTAATTAAAAGCCTGGAATCCAAAGCCAATAAAATGATAGTCAATGACTTTGAATACGGTAAAGGTTATTTCTGGCAAATAAACGCTTTGAAGGAAAAAGAAGTCGTTTTTGAATCACCAATAATGCATTTTGATGTTGATACAATTCTTAATAAAGCCGATTTGCGCTTTGTGAAAACAACTTATCAAAAACAAGCCTGTTCCAATGAATTGTTTGTTTACGACTATGCCGGAATGGTATTGAACCGAAGAACTGAAACGTTGTGGTTTATCCCGAAAAGTGAGGATGGTGTTCCTATTTCAAAAGGAATGCGCGATTTGAAACTGACACAAGACGGCACTTTTTTAGCGTTAATCGATAGCATGGCGTATGAATTTGACCTTGAAGGCAAAATTCTTTGGCAAGCCCCAAACTCCGGCGAAGTTTCGAAACGAAAAACAGAGGATTATCATCACGACATTCAGAAATTGGAAAACGGGAATTACATAGTTCTAGGAAACGAAAAGATCCGCTCAAAATTTAAAGGTGAAAAAGATTCGGTTAGTTATGAATCAGGATTCATTGTTGAGTACAATAGAGCAGGCAAAATTGTTTGGCTTTGGAGAGCACGGGATTTTTTTACACCAGATTTGTTGGCACTTCACAGAAAAGAAGATGGACGCGTGAATCCGGCAACCCACATGAATTCCTTTCATCTTGATGGAAACTTTATTTATGTTGGTTTTAGAGATGCATCCTGGATCCTGAAAATTGACCGCATCACAAAAGCGGTAGTTGAACTTTACGGAGGAACAGATTCCGGACTCGAAAACCATTATGCAAAAGGACTTTTCCGCTTTCAACATGATAGTGAACTTCTGGCAGGTGGGACTTCAATGGCTATTATCAATAACGATTCCATTGCCGATCCTAAAGTAGTGAGTAGTATGCTTATCTTTTCTCTTGGAGACCCTCAGCATCAAAAAGGTGAATTACTTTACCGTTTTCCCTTTAACTATGATTCGAAAACCTCTGGAAAAAGTCAAAAAATGGGAAATGTAACCCAACTGAAGAACGGAAACTTTCTGATAAACATGGGATCACTAAATCGGGTGATTGAAATAACGCCTGAAAGTAAAGTGGTTTGGGATTGTTTCACGGAAAAATTGGATTCAACTAAGCGCTATTACCATGCATTCTCGCATTACCGGGTTTCTACATGTTCATCAATCTATCCAAATGTGTTCTCAGCAAAACCTACTGTTTATAGTAAATCACATGGAAACATCAAATTGGATTTGACCATAATCAATGTTGGAAGCGATACACAGAGCTATGAAATCTATGCATTGAACAAGAAAAACGACATCATTCCAGGTTTCGCAAAAGAAGTAAGCAACCTCAAAACAAATGCTTCGAAAACAATAGAATTAGTATCGAATGACAAGCGAATAGTCAGCTTCCTCGTTATTTGTAAGGGAACAAACGTTACAGAATTAATTAAACTAGAAAACTATTAACGATCTATCCCGAATTCTGACTTTAAGCTCATATCAAGGCTTTTGTAGCTATGCGTCAAGGCGCCAACAGAAATGAAATCTACACCAGTTTCCGCATAAGAACGCAGTGTTTCAAGCGTAATTCCACCGGAAGCCTCGGTTTCATACTTGCCATCAATACTAGCTAAGGCTTTTTTCAAATTTTCAGGAGTGAAGTTATCCAGCATAATACGGTCAATCCCTCCAACACGCATTGCTTCTGCTAATTCGTCAAAATCACGAACTTCAATTTCTATCTTTAACTTCAGGTCGTTTGAGGCTAAAAAAGCGGTTGTATTTCTGATTGCCTGTTCTACCCCACCAGCAAAATCAATGTGATTATCCTTCAACATGATCATATCGTAAAGCGCGAATCTGTGATTATGCCCACCACCAATTCTAACCGCCCATTTTTCCAAATATCGAATTCCGGGAGTTGTCTTTCTTGTATCGAGAAGCTTCGTAGATAAACCTTGGATCGCGTCGCAATAAACCTTTGTCAGAGTTGCAATTCCTGACATTCGCTGCATGCAGTTTAACATCAAACGTTCAGCAGCCAAAATGGAACGAGCAGATCCTGTAACCTCAAAAGCGATATCCCCTCTTTCAACAAGGGCACCATCTTCGATTCGTCCATGAAAATTCAATGGTGGATCGATTAATTGACAAACTCTCTTAGCCACATCAACACCGGCAAGAATCCCACTGTCTTTTACCAACAGTTTTGCCTTCCCCATAGCATTTTCGGGTATGCAAGCTAATCCGGAATAATCACCGGGACCAATATCTTCTTTTAGTGCGTTGAGGATAATTTCGTCTATCATATTTCAAAATTACTAATTACAAATTACCAATTTCAAATTTTGATAGCTGAAGCGAGAATTGAATGGGGATTTTAGGTAATTAACTTTTGACAATGCTAATATTCTCGATTTCGTATTCAGCGTTATTCTTGTTCCACTTTATGGTAACACGGTATGATTCACCTTTGGAAGTATACGTTCCAATGGCATTTGCACCATCAGTAGTTGCACCTTTGTAGCTGAACTTGAAGTTGGATGTTGGTTTCTTCGTAAAGAAATCTTTAAGAATCTGGGTAGCTTGTGATTTTGCAAATACACCTTCTTTTTCCGGAACTTTCAAATAAATTTTCTCTGCTCCGTAACTCACTATTTTTGATGCATCTCCAGTAGAAATCGCACTTTCAACAGATGTGTATGGAATATCAGCTGTTAATGTTAATTGAAGTAACAAACCACAAACAAAAGCATAAATAACGCCCATAATTCAAATTTTTAGTGTTTCGACCTGTTTTTTGAAGTCACACTGTAACAACAAAGATAATGCCTAAAATTTTGTTAATTTTATTTCACGTTGAAAACGGTCGAAATTAACTGAATAAGCGAAGATAATTCATGCCTGAACCAAGATTTTTTACAAAAAACACTGTTTTACTTGCCCTCGTAGGTATGGCAATCGCATTTTCCGTGCATTACTTCGAGCTATCTTCACTGAACTTAATCACAACCCTGCACGAAACTGCAGATGACGCTTCTTATCTTCGTCCGGCAGAAAATTTAATAGATCATGGGGTCTGGAAAGACAATTCAATTGGACCAAGCAGCTACGTTCAACGTCCACCGATTCTTGGTTTAGTCCATTTAATCGGAATGATTGTTTTTCAAACCAAATCTGTTTGGTTCATTTTTCTAACTGCCCTCCTACTACACGGAATTGGAATTGCACTGCTTTACAAGCTCATATTGCAATTCAGCAATAAAAAAAATGCACTGATTTTTACGCTCATATTCATTCTCTCACCGTGTTTTTGGGGATTCTTGAGTTATTCAATCAGTGAAGTTTTTCTAGTTTCATCTGTAATTATCGTTACTTACCTTGCTCTTACACCTCATCCTGCTCAATTAAAACGACTTGTTCTGGCGTTGATCGTTTTATATTTGATGCGTCCGGTTTTGGTATTGATCTTTCTTCCAACACTATTCTCTCTCATCAGAAAATTCATTCGAAAAAAAGAAGGAATTCGTTTGTTCGACAGAAAAGCACTTTTACTCAATTGTTCGTTGGTGTTAAGTTTGGGATTTCTCATCTTTTGGGAAGCACGAAAACTGAATTACACAGGTTCTGTTTCACCACATCCTATTTATCATTCAGAAAACGAGACTATTTTCAGGAGACCTCATGAACAACTAACCGAATTATTTAAGATTTGGGAAGTTCAACCCGAGACATTTCATTCCGTTACCGGGAGAAATTGGAACCGCACCCTATCTGACTTGCATGAAATTAAACGTTACACAGAAGGAAGAAATGCGCCAATAAAACCAGAGACACTGCTTTCCCTTCTGGTGAAATTCACCAATTTGCGAGTGAACGACAGTCCATTCTTCCGTGATAGTCGCGAGGCTTCTGAACACAAGTATGGAATTGAGGTTGAAATGATAAGAGGAAAAATCATCGCTGCTCATCGTTTCCAATATTGGATAAAAACGCCACTTCTCAGCGCAAAAGAGAATTTATTCAAAAGTCATTTGAATTTGACCATTTTTCAGGAAACCTTTCGGGGAAATGCAGCAATGGAAATATTCCGCAGTGCCATTCTCGCTTTAATCCTAATGGGCTATTTGTCATTGTTACTTGTTCCGTTTTTAATTAGAAATCGAGGCGTTTCGCTCATTTGCATTGGCGCATGTGCGTACTTTCTGTTTCTCATCGGCTATCAACGCATGAATGAAGACCGTTATTTCTTACCCTTAGTTGTTCTTGGTTTTATCTGTTTATCGATATTAACATTCCACTTTTCAGAATACTTCACCAAACGAAGAGAACTAAGAGCTTGATTTCCATACCTTCGTTAAATGCAAATAAAATTGATGTGCATTGGTAAATCTGTAAAAGGATTTCTGGAAGATGGCGAGAAACATTATCTCGACAAGCTAAAGCATTATATCAATTTTAAAGTGGAAATGTATCCGGATGTGAAGCAATCCAAACAAACATCCGAAGACGAAATAAAGAAGAAGGAAGGAGAATTGTTTTTGTCAAAACTCACAGGTTCCGACACTGTAATACTTCTTGATGAACGCGGAAAACAGTATTCATCGATGGATTTTGCTGAATTTCTTCAAGGCTATATGAATCGTGGATTAAAAACCCTTGTTTTTGTGGTTGGCGGTCCGTACGGCTTTAGCGATGAAATGTATAACCGGGCAAACGGTCAGTTGTCGTTATCAAAAATGACACTTACACATCAAATGATCCGATTATTTTTCATTGAACAGGTATACAGAGGCATGACTATTCTGAAAAATGAACCTTATCATCATCAGTAGAAATGAAGTATCCAGAATTCACCTTTGAGGACTACTTCTTTACTTTTGCCTGGGCATTCTTTCTAATTGTCATTAGTCATGTTATTCGTCAGAAATACAAAGACGACCCGCTCTACTCGTACTATTTACCGCACTTCTATTATTCCTTGGTAATGGGTTCTTCCATGGCCATTTTCTACATATTGCAATACGGTGGTGGTGATACAACTGCCTATTGGCGCGGCGCTAATGTGCTAAATCAGGTATTTTACGAAAGTCCGTGGGATTATTTCGAGCAAATCTTTTCTAAGCCAGTTTACGGCGTGATGCCACCTTGTTATAACAACACTACCGGAATTCCTCCTGTTTGGATTTATTACGAAAACAGCTCTTGGTTTATCTGTAAAATTGCAAGTTTCCTGTCTTTTTTCTGTTTCAACAGTTACCTAACGTTGAACTTACTTTTTGTTTTCATTAGTAGTAGAATTACATGGCGATTTTTCCTTTTCATTAACAATATGAATCAGGTTCATCCAAGATACAATGCCATTGCGTTTCTATTTATTCCAACCGTAACATTTTGGTGTTCAGGACTAATGAAAGACACAATTGTTTATTTGAGTATTTTAATTTTGATCATGCAGCTGCTGCCCATGCTAAATCAAAAAATAACACTTAAACGTATTCTAATCTCAATTCTCTGTATCTATGTAATCATTGCTACCAGATCCTTTGTCCTAATTGGTATTTTTGTACCTTATTTTTTGATTGTTATCTTCCGGTTAAATAGCAACAAACCATTTATTACCAGATTTATCACGCGAATTATCGGATCTGCAATTGCGCTTTTAGCATTGATTGTCTTCATGCGCAGTTCTGCTTTACTTGGAGAATTTTCAGCGGAAAACCTATTGAACACAGCAGAAACGATTCATACCGATTTTAGTCAAAATGTAACATATACGGGAAAGCGCTATGATTTGGGAATTACGGAATTTAGCGCTGCAAGCCTAACTTTGGCAATGCCATTAACGGTAATTACTACCTTGCTCAGACCATTTATATGGGAAGTTGAATCACCCATAATGCTAATGAATGCTCTCGAAGGAAGTGTGTTCCTTTATTTTACGTTTAAATTGTTCAAACGCAGAAAAAACCGACTCTATAAGTATTCAGAAGAAAGTGTTCAGGAGAAAAATCTTTTTTGGTTCTGTTTCTTTTTTGTCCTTATCATGAGTTTTTTCGTGGGACTAACTTCTGGGCTTTTTGGTGTGCTCGCCAGACTAAAAGCGCCAATTTTACCCTTCTTCCTAATTCTGTTATTTAGTAAGGTCGACCTGCCCAACAAGCACCAACAAATCAGTATAAAAAATGACTAAGCTAAACCCGAGTCCATATTTTAAAAACCTCGATGGATTGAGAACCATTTGCTTCCTGATGGTCTTCATTTTTCACAGCTTTACTACTGAGAACAGTGCAATTTTGAAGTCAGACACCTATCATTTCCTGAAAAACAGTTTGTTTGGAAACGGAAATCTGGGCGTAAATTTTTTCTTCGTACTCAGCGGTTTTTTAATCACCTATCTACTTTTGGTTGAAGACCAAACTCAAGGTCGAATTCACGTTGTTAAGTTTTGGTTGAGGCGGATACTGCGCATATGGCCGCTCTATTTTCTATGCGTATTGATTGGCTTTGTCGCATTTCCAATGATCAAACATTTTCTGGGAGAAACTCCCCAGGAAACAGCCCATTTTTGGAGATATGCACTTTTCATAAGCAACCTGGATTTCATCCAATTTGGTCGACCAGATGCATCTGTACTTGGTGTGCTCTGGAGTGTTGCAATCGAAGAACAATTTTACCTTATTTGGCCTCTGCTTTTCCTCGCATTCCCAAAACGCTATTTATGGCTTCCAATGTTGCTCATTCTTGGAGCTAGTTTGGTTTACCGCATCTTCAATCCCGATTATATGCATTATGAGTTCCATACATTCTCCTGCATGAACGATTTGGTGCTTGGAGGTTTAATTGGCTGGTGGTGTAAAACAAAAGAAAAACAGCTGAGTTGGTTCATCAGCAATTGTAAATGGATCTTGTATTTTGCATATGCAGGCTTTATTCTACTTTTCTTCTTTAGAGACGAGATTTTTTATGGAAGTCTCCACTTAAAACCGTTTGAAAAACTATGTTCATCCATCTTCATTGGTTTGATCATTCTGGACCAGGCATTCAACAGCAATTCACCATTTCAATTGAGCCGACTTAAACTGATTTCCAAACTGGGAAAATACACCTATGGGATGTATTGTTTGCAGTTTGTTGCAATCCTGATTACCGTCACAATTTTCAAAAAAATACTAGGTTTCGATAATATTGTAACCGTATATTTTGTTGAACCGATAATCAGCTTGGTTCTTAACGTTATATTAGCAATTATAAGTTACAAGTATTTTGAATCTTATTTCCTAAAATTGAAATCAAAATTCGCTTGAAACATACGATAGAATGGAATACGAAATAAAACCAAAAAATAAATTTACGCTGGGAATAAAGGAACTTTGGGAGTTTCGTGAATTGCTCTATTTCTTTACCTGGCGCGACGTAAAAGTAAAATACAAACAAACTGTTTTTGGCATTCTTTGGGCTATTCTTCAGCCCTTGGTAATGATGCTTGTATTTACCACTTTACTTGGAAAAAGCATCAGTCAATCTACAGATCTCGTTATTTCATATCCCATTTTTGCGCTTTCCGGATTACTGGTTTGGGGAATCTTCAGCAATGGCGTTACCAATTCGGCCAATTCAATGGTCAACAACGCAAACATTATTAAGAAAATCTATTTCCCACGATTAATCATCCCTATTTCTGCTATTCTTGGTGCTTGTTTCGACTTTATTATGGCCTTGGTCATCTTCTTTGTTTTTGTCTTTATCTTCAAAACAGATTTAAGCGTTAAAGCCATTGTATTCATTCCGTTTGCATTGTTTTTTGCAGCTGTTGCATCTACTTCTGTTGGGTTAACACTCGCAGCATTGAATGTGAAATACCGTGATATCCGATATGTAATTCCTTTCCTGATTCAAGCTTTACTTTTCTTAACTCCCGTTTTTTATCCGGTTTCAATTACATCCAACCATTGGATGCAGTTGGCGCTAAAATTGAATCCTATTGCCGGAGCGATAGAAATTTTCCGCGGATCATTTTCTGATTATGCTATTGATTGGAATACCGTTGGTTTAAGTGGAATTTCTTGTTTTGTATTTTTAATTATTGGCGTTTTCATTTTTCGGAAAACAGAAGCCTATTTTGCAGATCTAGCTTAATGAGTAAGTATATTCTTGAGGTAAATAAACTCTCCAAACAATTTAATATTCACGGACAGAAAGCCAATTATCTTTCTTTTCGCGATTCCCTGCTCAATACGTTCAAAGCCACTAAAAAAGAACAATTCTGGGCATTAAAGGACGTTTCTTTCAATATCAACGAAGGAGAAACGATTGGAATAATTGGAAAAAACGGAGCTGGAAAATCTACATTATTAAAAGTTCTGTCGCGCATTACACCACCAACAGAAGGTTCTATTACCTGTAGAGGAAGAATCGCCAGTTTATTAGAAGTTGGTACTGGTTTCCACTCTGAATTATCCGGAAGGGAAAATGTATTCATGAACGGATCCATACTTGGAATGAGACGTCATGAGATCATTCGAAATTTTGATGCGATTGTTGACTTTGCAGGAATTGATAAATTCATTGATACACCTTTGAAACATTATTCCAGCGGTATGCAGTTAAGACTTGCCTTTGCAGTTGCTGCCTTTCTGGAAAACGAAATACTTATCGTCGACGAGGTTCTAGCCGTTGGTGATGCCGAATTTCAGCGAAAATGTATGAACAAAATGTCTGACGTTTCTAAAAGCGGTAGAACCATTCTGTTCGTAAGTCACAACATGAGTGCAGTAAAACAATTGTGTGAACGTGGAATAGTTATGAATCAAGGTCAATTGGTTTATGACGCTCCAATCCAAAACGCAATCGAATACTATAACTCATCTGACTTTGCGGATTTGTCAGGCGCCCGATTCAAAGCAGAAATAAAACCCGATAAAAAACTTCAACTCACGGAAGCCTATCTATTAAACGAAAAAGATCAAGAGGCAGACACGTTCTCCATTTTTGAAGATTTTAATTTGATGCTGAAATTCAACGTGAACGAAAAAGTTCCGAATTCTTACGGCTACATTGTTGTCAAAAACGATTTCGAAGAATTTATCATTGAATCTGACAGTAAAGATCTTCCACCGAATAGTTTTGACAATTTGGAAGTGGGCGAACATACCTTCAAAATAAAGTTCAACCGTAACCTTTTTGCCCACGGCAGATACCGTATTTGTTTATGTATGACATCTCCTTACGAAGCTGATTATTTAGACAATCCCGATAATATTCTTACTTTTCATATCACTGATTTCGAAACACAACGCGGAATTAAACGCACTTCGAAAACAAGCTACTTATTGAACTGGAACAAACATGCTTAATAACAAATCCATATTAATTACTGGAGGAACCGGATCGCTTGGAAAAGCATTGGTGAAATCTATTCTTGAACGCTGGCCAGATGTGCACAGACTGGTGATTTACAGTCGTGACGAACAAAAGCAATTTGTAATGAATCAGGAATTCCCCGATTCGAAGCACAAAGCGTTGCGTTATTTCATTGGAGATGTCCGTGATTTTGAACGATTGAAAAGAGCACTTAATGGAATAGACTACGTAATTCACGCTGCAGCAATGAAGCATGTTCATATTGCAGAATACAATCCGGATGAATGCGTAAAAACCAATATTGGCGGTGCTGAAAATGTAATTCGTGCTTGTTTGGAAACCAATGTAAGCAAGGTGGTGGCGCTTTCAACCGACAAAGCTTGTGCTCCAATCAACTTATATGGCGCAACAAAATTGACTTCCGACAAGCTGTTTATTGCAGCAAACAATATTAAGGGAATGCGTGAGATTGATTTCTCCGTTGTTCGCTATGGAAACGTTATGGGTTCAAATGGCTCGGTAATTCCTTTCTTTCAAAAAGTGAAAGAGAATGGTGAAATTCCAATTACTCATCCTGAAATGACACGTTTCAATATTTCACTTCAGGAAGGTGTTGACATGGTTCTTCACGCGCTTCACGAAGCATGGGGAGGCGAATTGTTCGTTCCAAAAATTCCTTCGTACAAAATTACTGATGTAGCTGAAGCCGTAGCTCCAGGTGTTCCAACGAAAGTGGTGGGAATTCGTCCGGGTGAGAAAATCCATGAAGAAATGATTACCACTTCTGATGCATTCACAACATATGATTTAGGAAAATACTATGTTATTCTTCCTCAATTAACGCAGTTCGAATTGAACGACTACATCAAACATTTCAACGCTAAAAAAGTTCCTGTTGGCTTCTACTACAATTCCGGAAACAATGAAATTTGGGAAACGGTAGAAAGCATGCGTGAGAAAATAAAAACACAAATGCCAGAATGAACGGAAAAGCAATTCCATACGGCAAACAAACCATAGACGAGAAAGACATTCAGGCTGTAGTTGATGTGCTGCAATCCGATTTTCTTACGCAGGGTCCACATATTGCAACATTTGAAAAGAATTTTGCCGAATATGTTGGAGCGAAATATGCCGTTGCCGTTGCTAACGGAACTGCTGCTCTTCATTTAGCTGCTCTTTGTCTCGACACCTCGAAAAAAGTAATTGCTCCTCCACTGTCTTTTGTAGCATCAACCAACTGTATAGAATATGTGGGTGGTGAAATTGAATTTGTAGATATTGATCCTGATTCATGGTTGATCGATGTAAAAAAAGTGGAAGCTCTTTTGACGAAAAGCCCCAATGCATATTCTGGAATTATCGCTGTAAATTTTGCTGGTAAAGTTTGCGATTTTGAAGCATTGAAAAAATTGGCTGATCAATACGGTTTGTGGATAATGGAAGATGCTTGTCATAGTCCGGGTGGAAAAACCACCTTAACCAAAACAAAATCGGGTTCTGGTGAGCTAATGGATATTTCTGTTTTTTCCTTTCATCCGGTAAAACACATTGCTTGTGGTGAAGGCGGAATGATCACAACCAATAATGAAAGTTATTACAAACAGCTTTTACAACTACGTACACACGGTATAACGCGTGAACAAGATTTGTTTTCGAATGACCTCAATCTGGCAGGTGGGCAAACGGATTTCCCGCTTTGGTACATGGAAATGCAAAGCTTAGGATACAATTATCGTTTAACAGATCTTCAGGCAGCACTTGGAAATTCACAACTTTCAAAAGCAGAAGCAGGTTTAAAACGTAGACGAGAAATTGCGAAGATGTATAACGATCATTTTAGCAAAAGCAGTTATATCAAAAAACACAGCGGTTTTCAGGAAGAGCACGCCTATCATTTGTATGTAATTCTGGTGGAAGATCGTTTGGAACTATACAATTACCTTCGCTCGAAAAACATCTTTGCGCAGATTCACTACTTCCCTATTCATTTGATGCCTTATTATTCAGAAAAAGGATGGAAAAAAGGCGATTTCCCGGAAGTAGAAAACTACTATGAGCAATGTCTTTCATTGCCTATGTTTCCGGCATTGACCAATGAAGAAATTCAATATGTTTTAGCAACAATTGATGCGTTCTATGAAAAGTAGAATTGCCATTATACCAGCTCGTGGTGGAAGCAAACGAATTCCTCGTAAAAACATCAAACTGTTTCAGGGAAAACCTATTATTGCTTATCCTATCGAAGCTTTAGTGCGATCGGGGCTTTTTGATCGTATAATTGTGTCAACCGACGATGAAGAAATTGCTGAAAAAGCTAGACAATTTGGCGCAGAAGTTCCTTTTCTCAGAAGTGCACAAAACGCATCTGATACAGCTGCAACTTATCCGGTCATTAAGGAAGTGTTTGATAAGCTGAAAGCTGAAGGACAAGAATTTGATTCCATTTGCTGTGTTTATCCAACTTCCGTTTTTGTTACTGCTGACATGATTCAAAAATCAGTAGAAAAGTTAGAAGCGGAAAAGCTCAACTCTGTTGTTGCAATCACCAAATATGCGCATCCTATTCAGCGCGCAATTGCAGTTAAAAATGGATTAGCTGATTTCAGAAACCCTGAGTTTAGTCAAACTAGAACGCAAGATTTGGAAACGTTCTACCACGATACAGGTCAGTTTTACATTTTGGACAGATCCATTTTTGAAAATCATCAATCGTTTTTCACAGATTCAACTGGTTTCTTTGAATTCCCCGAATCGCTGGTTCAGGATATTGATAACGAAGAAGATTGGAAAATGGCAGAATTGAAATACCAATTGCTGAATCGATGAAACGCATTTTAATTGTTTGCGAAGCCGGGAAAGGAAAAGGACTTGGTCATTTTTACAGATCGCTTGCTTTGGCGCAAATTCTCGAAACCGATTATCAGATCACGCTTCTTTCCAATGGAGAAAACTTGTCAAATGACGATTTCAAACTCGTTTACACATCTAATTTTGAGCAATTTGATGGGTTTACCGCTTACGATTTAATCATTCTCGACGGTTACGAATTCAGTACTGCTTTTATTTCGAAGCTAAGCTCGAGTAACATTCCTTTTATAGAGATCTCCGATTTTCAGGAACAGCTTTATCTAGCTCCATTTTGGATAAATACTTCAATGAAAAGTGATTCCCCCGGAAAAGGTTTACAGTACAGTTTGCTGAGAAAAGAAATTTTGGAAATTGCCAAAAACCGGACATTTGAAGTAAAAAAACCAGGGTCCATTTTCATCGCTTTTGGCGGAACAGACGAACTTTCAAATTCGATTAAAACTGTTAAAGCACTCCTTAAAACACACGATTTCACGAAAATCGGAGTACTGTACCCCGAAAACGGTAAAGATCTGGAAGCACTTCATACTTATGCCACGTCCGAATCAGATGTTGAAATCAAGATATACAGTAATTTAACAGTAAGTGAATTGATCGATATCACTGATGAGTACACTGCAGCATTGGTAAGTTCAAGTACTATTGCTTGCGAAATGATTGCGCTTCGCAAGGTGGTTTATACTTGTTGTTTGTATGAGAATCAAGCGTTACTTCACAATCAACTTACAACATCAAACGCTGCATTTTCAGTGAATCTCGAGGCAGTTCAAAACCAGAGAGAATCTCTAGTAGTAGAATTAATACATCTCGATATTGAGCAGCTTACTATTTTCGACTCGCAGAAAAAACTGATCGATGGTAAAGCTGAAGAACGAATTCGTACATTCATCTCAAATTGCTTTGAATGATTACAAGTCGACAAGCCACAATTGATGATGCCCGATTGATCTTTGATTGGTCGAATGATTCGGAAACGAGAAAAAACTCCTTCAATTCTGAACCAATTGAGTGGAACGGTCATGTGACATGGTTTGAACAACGACTGAAGAACGAGGATACCATTCTCATTTTTGAAGATGATAATGTTCCGATCGGAATGGTTCGCTTTTATCTTGATGAAAATGACGCTACGATTGGAGTAATTGTTTGTCCTCTGCAGCGCGGGAAAGGTTACGGCTCTCAAATCATTGCTTTGGGCTCAATGATCTTCTCAGAAAAACACCCTGCTCTTCACATTCACGCGTTCATCAAAAAAGAGAATATCGGCTCGATAAAATCATTTGAAAAAGCTAGCTTTAAATTCATCAAAGATCTGAACGTTCAGGGATATCCGAGTATTGAAATGAAATACTCTAAGCCTTAATAATCACCTGAAATGAATCAAAACAAATTATATTTTAAGAATTTAGATTCAATTCGATTCATCGCTGCATTGATGGTTTTTCTTGGACATGGAATTAGCCCGTCATATCAGTATTTACCGATTAAAGGTACTTTTTGGGAGAAATTACTCAACGCAATAAGCAGCGGAGGAACAGGCGTTTCAATATTTTTTGTGCTATCAGGATTCTTAATTACATATCTTCTTATCACCGAATATGAATTGAACCTCAAGATCTCTATCAAAAAATTCTACATGCGACGGGTTCTTAGAATTTGGCCCTTATATTTTTTAGTAGTTGGTTTTTCATTTTTAGTTTATCCCGGGCTCAAATCATTGATCGGAATGAATAATCCACTTGGTTCAAACATACTCTATCACCTATCCTTCTTAAGTAATTTTGACGTAATCCATGTAGAGAAATTTCATTTTGGAAGTGATGCAATGTCTCAAAACATCACTTGGTCAGTTTCAGTTGAAGAGCAATTTTATTTGTTTTGGCCATTACTCTTTGTCTTTTTAAGACGACAATTTTGGATTTATGGAATATCACTCGCTATCATAGGATCAATTGTTTTTAGGATAATGAACAGCGATGATAGTGTAGTTCTGTATTTTCATACTTTTTCAGTGTTACTCGACCTGGGTATTGGAGGTCTGTTGGCACTAATGATAAAATCGAGTAAAAAGATCAGATCCGCCTTTGAAAACAGTTCTACAAAAGTTCATATTACTCTTTTTATTTCATCATTCTGCTTAGTTTTCTGGGCTGATTCCATCTTTTCTTTTAAATATGGTCCTTCGATAAGTCGCGTTTTTATATCATTTTCATTTGCATTGATTATCGCTGCCCAAGCAATTACGAAAAGAGAATCAGCATTAAATCTTTCAAATTTGTCATTCGCCAATAAATGGGGGAAATATACCTATGGCATCTATTTAATTCATCCAATAGCTATTACCATTATTGATCTTCTGGTACGTCTATTAGATGTTCCGAAAACTAATTTTATTACTTTATTTTCTATTGGGATTATTGGTTTTATCTTTACTTTGCTTTTAAGTAAAATAAGTTTCAGGTATTACGAATCTAGATTTCTTTCATTAAAAGACAGATTCAGTCCAATAAACACAAGTAATGAGGCATCAAATTAGAAGTAGTTGCGCTCAAATCAATTTGGCAGCTGAAGCCTAACCGAATCATTGAACAAAAGTTATAAAAATAAGATCTATAGAACCGGCATAAATGATTAACACTCCTTACATTATTGCAGAAATGAGCGGTAATCACAATCAATCGATTGAACGCGCAAAAACCATTATTCTGGCTGCAAAAAATGCCGGAGCAAGTGCAATAAAACTACAAACGTATACTCCAGACACCATTACGTTGAATCATGACAGTGACGACTTCGTGATCAAAGATAAAAACTCGCTCTGGTCATCGAAGAAACTCTATGATCTTTACGCAGAAGCAATGACTCCGTGGGAATGGCACAAAGAATTGTTTGACTATGCTGCAGAAATCGGAATTGAGATCTTCTCTTCCCCCTTCGATGAAACAGCAGTTGATTTTTTGGAAACATTAAATGTGAGCCGTTACAAAATTGCGTCATTCGAAAACAATCACATTCCGTTGATCAAGAAAATTGCTCAAACCGGAAAACCAGTTATTATTTCCTCAGGAGCCACGAAAATCGATCAATTGGTTACAGCCGTTGAAACCCTGAAGGCAAATGGATGCACGGACATCACTGTTCTGAAGTGTACATCAACATACCCCGCTTCTGAAGAAAATTCGAATTTGGTAACCATTCCTGTTTTTAAAGAAAAATTCAATTGCACTGTTGGATTGAGCGATCACACAACTGGCATTGGCGTCTCCATTGCTGCAATTGCACTTGGTGCAGAAGTCATTGAAAAACACCTGACTTTAGATCGTTCAGAAGGTGGTGTAGATTCGGCATTTTCAATGGAACCACAAGAATTTAAATTGTTGGTTGAAGAATGTAACAGAGCCTACAAATCGCTTGGAAAAGTGCAACTCGATGTTCTTCCGGAAGAAGAAAAAAGCTTACAATTCAAGCGCAGCATCTACTTTCAGGCAGACCTGAATGCCGGTGAAACAATTACCGATAAACACGTGAAGATCGTTCGACCTTCAAAAGGATTAGCTCCAATTCATTGGGAAGAAATTCTTGGTAAGAAAGTAAACAAGAATAAATCATTTGGAGACCCGCTTTCCTGGGACGATATTGCATAGTATGAGCACGATTGGAATTATCAATTACGGAATGGGAAACCTTACTTCGGTAAAAAATGCCATCGAATTCGTTGGTGGAAAAGCCGTAATCCTCAATTCTCCTGATGAACTGTTATCAGTTGAAAAAGCAATTCTTCCGGGTGTTGGAGCGTTCGGAATGGCCATTGAAAATCTCCGCAACAACAATTGGGAAAATTCAATCAAACAATTTGTTTCTGAAGGAAAAGCGTTACTTGGACTTTGCTTAGGAATGCAGCTCCTTTTAGATGAAAGTGACGAGCATGGATCACACAAAGGTCTTGGTTTGGTTAATGGAAAAGTTTCATCACTGAAAAACCAGATCAACAATCTTCCGGTTCCGCATATGGGCTGGAATAATTTGACATTCAAAACGGAAAGTCCATTAATTGCAAATCTGGATCCTGTAGAAAACGACATGTATTTCGTTCACAGCTATTATTGTAAACTAGACAACTCATCAGAAGTTTTAGCTACCTGTGATTATGGAATTGAAATCGACGTTATGCTTCAGAAAGGAAACGTTTTCGGTTGTCAGTTTCATCCGGAAAAAAGCCAGAAAAATGGACTTCAGATCATCGAAAACTTTATCAAAATCTAATTATGGTAAAGCGTAGATTAATTCCGGTTCTCTATATCAAAAACGGTTTGATTGTTCGAAGTGAAGACTTCAAAACACATCAACTCATTGGAAACGTGGTGAACGAAGCCAGCCGGTACAACGATTGGCAGGTAGACGAATTGATCTACATTGATATTTCACGTGACGACAATGTTGATTCTGGAAGAGACGATCATAAAATTGAGGCCGTCAGTTCCAAAGATGACATTTTGAAAAAGATTTCTGAAACATGCTTTATGCCGCTGACTTTCGGCGGAAAGATCAGAACAATAGAAGATGTAGATTTTCTCATAAGAAATGGTGCGGACAAAGTGACTTTAAATACCGGAGCCATTGAAAATCCAAAATTGATAACTCAGGTAGCTGAAAAATATGGCTCGCAAGCACTTGTATTGTCAGTTGACTATCGCCTTATCGATAAAAAACCCATTGTTTTTTCTACATTTGGCTCAGTAAACACTGAGAAATCTGTGTTCGACTGGATTCATGAAGCGGAAAGCTTAGGTGCAGGAGAGATTTTTATAAACGCAATTGAAAGAGATGGTAAAGGTTCGGGCTATGACATTTCCACCATTGGAGAGGTCGTCTCAAACACCAAACTTCCCGTTATTGCTTGTGGTGGTGTGGCAGACGAATACGATTTTTTAGATTTAGCAGAACAAACAAACGTTTCCGGAATAGCAGCAGGAAATTGGTTTCACTTTGTGGAACACAGCTATCCAAGAGCAAAAAAACTACTCAAAAAGAACAACATACATGTCCGATAAATATTCACAGCGACCGGCACCAATGAACTATTGCAGCAAATGCGTTTACCCAAAAAGCAGCGCAGTTCCTCTTGCATTCGACGAAAACGGAGTATGTTCGGGTTGCAATGCCGCAAATCAGCGCGTGGATATCGATTGGGACAGAAGAAAACGTCAATTTGAACGAATTATCGAAGAATACCGTTCAAAAGATGGAAGTAACTACGATTGCATTATACCTGTTTCAGGAGGAAAAGACAGTTATTTCCAAATTCATATCATCAAAAAGATCTATGGGTTGAATCCGCTTTTGGTAACATACCACGGAAACAACTATACACCAACAGGAATGAAAAACCTGTTGAATATGCGCGAGGCATTTGGAGTTGACCACATTTTCTTTACGCCAAGCATAGAAACATTGAAAACCATGAACCGTTTGGGAATGGAAATGATGGGTGATATGAACTGGCACGGTCACGCAGGAATTTTCACCTACCCGATTCGTGTTGCGGTTCAGCAAAATGTTCCATTAATGATTTGGGGTGAACATGGTTTCATGGACTTAGGTGGAATGCATTCCTACAACGATTTGGTGGAATTCACCTATCGCTACCGTCACGAACATTGCTTACGCGGTTTCGAATGGTATGATTTCATTGAACAAGCTCCAAAATACGGCGAAACACTTGAGAAAAAGGACTTAATACCATGGATGTATCCTTCCGATGAAGATATTGAGCGTGTGGGTGTTCGCGGAATTTACATTTCCAACTTCTTCAAATGGGAAGCCAACGAGCATGGCGAACTGATGAAAAAAGAATATGGTTTCCTGGAAAACGAAGAGCCATTCGAACGAACATACAGACGAATGTCGAATTTGGACGACATGCACGAAAACGGAATTCACGATTACATGAAGTACGTGAAATTTGGTTACGGACGTGCAACAGATCATGTGTGTAAGGACATTCGTGCAGGAATTATGTCACGCGAGGAAGGGATTGAGATCATCAAAAAAATGGATCCGATTAAATCGAAAGACCTATTGCGTTGGTTAGAGTACACTGGCTGGAGCGAGGCTAAATTTGATGAAGTAGCCGATAGATTCCGCGACCCGAGAGTTTGGTGGAAAGATGAGCAGGGAAATTGGATTAAAGATAATATTTGGGATTAATGGCAACTTTCAACGAAAACGACATACGACCTTTAGATTTACTGGCAGGACAAGAACTTGCAGTAAGACAAGACATTGATTTCCTATTGGAGAATAAATCTCAATTTGAAGAAGTGAATTGTCCTGCTTGTCAGCAAAACAATAGCACTTTCAAATACGAAAAAGACAGTTTGGAATACATGGTTTGCAACAATTGCACAACTATGTATATGAATCCAAGACCAAGTCAGGAACTGATCATTGAATTTTACAAGCAATCTGCCAACTACGCTTATTGGAATAAATACATTTTCCCGGCATCTGAAGCGAACAGAAGATCGAGAATTTTCGTTCCAAGGGTAGATCGTGTTATCGAATACTGCGAAAAATACGGTTCAGGAAAGAACACCATACTGGAAGTTGGAGCCGGTTTCGGAACGTTCTGTGAAGAAATGCTCTCTAGAAATCATTTTCAGCGTATTATAGGAATTGAACCCACACCGGCTTTGGCAGAAACTTGTCGTTCCAAAGGCTTTGAAGTAATTGAAGAAGCCGTAGAGAAAATTCAATTTTCGGAAGAAGATAAAGTAGACGTGGTAGTGAACTTTGAAGTAATTGAACATCTCTTTTCTCCAAAGTTTTTCATTGAAAAATGTGCCGATCTACTAAAGAAAAATGGTCTTTTTGTAGTTACTTGTCCTAACGGCGAAGGTTTTGATATAAAAACCCTTGGAACAGTTTCAAAAACCGTTGATCACGAACACGTTAATTATTTCAATCCCGATTCGTTGAAACTGCTTTTAGAAAATAGTGGTTTCGAAGTATTGGAATCCTTAACTCCGGGAGTCCTTGATGCAGAATTGGTAAGAAATGCCGTTTTGGAAGGGAAATTTTCTTTGGAAAATCAACCATTCCTGAATCAGATTCTGATGGAAAACTGGGAAACAAAAGGACAGGCGTTTCAAAACTATTTGATGGATAATCAACTTTCTTCTAACTTGTGGATTATTGCTAAAAAGAAATGAGACTAACACATCAACAAATAAACGATTTCAATGAGCAGGGTTACCTACTTGTTCCCAATATTTTATCTGTTGAAGAAATTCAGTATTTACGCAAACGTATTTCAGAGATCTTCACTTCAGGCGAATGGCAAAAATCGAAATTCAATTCTTCCCAGGTTCTGGCAGAAGTATACAACTACTTTCCTGAATTCATAGAGATTACGTTGAAAAAAGAAGTAATTGAAATTTTGACGGATTTGTGTCAAACACAACCTGTTCTAATGCCTGAAACAGGAATTCACAATCAATTTTACACCGGTTGGCACAAAGACACTTCTACCATGCAAAAATCGGGTGAGAATTTTCATTTGAAAGATGATTGTCTTTTACTGCAATGTGGTTTCTATTTACAGGACAATTCAGAAGAACATGGCGGTGGATTAACTGTAATGGAAGGTTCACACCGAACTTCGGACACCTTTATTACGAACGACATTGAGCATACATTTTTTGATAAGGTAAAGATCAAAACAGGAATCTATTCGGAAGAGAAAAACAAAAAGATCAATCCGCATAAGCATAAGATCGTTGATATCCGGTCGAAAGCAGGAGATTTTGTGATCTTTAATATGAGAACCAATCACAGAGCTACAAATCCGGCAAACGGTAGACCTGAAACGGTTCCAGCTGAGATTTCGAAAATTGCATTATTCAATGCCTTCACAAAAGACAATTTCTCAGCAGACGAATATTTTAGATATATCTCTTCTCGTCCCGAACCGTTTTATCAGGCGTTGAAAGACCGTGAAATTCACTCCCAATTATTGGACCTTTCTAATCGTTTGAACTTCAAAGTAAAATAGAATGCAGATTCTGCTTACCAATTCGGCTGAAGTTTACGAGCAAAGCAACACGGATAAATTTTTGACCGACGGTTTTGTTATTGTAAGATCAAGCGTCTTTGATGAAAAGCAAATCGCCGAGTTTAATGCAAAGTTAAACGGTACGGAAAACGAGGCTTCAAGATTAATGATTCAGGAATTGGAGTTCGTTTGCCATAACTTTCCGAATTTCAAAGCATCTGCATTTTTAGAAACTAGAAAATCTAACTACGACAAAGCTTACGCTTTACTTTACGCCAATTTCAAAGAATACATTACCCGGAAATATTTGATTGAATTATTGGTTGAACACCTACTTCAAACTGTTCAAAAACCGGTAAGTTTTAATTTCAATTTTGATGAGGCATATCAATCTATGCTCTTTTCTGAAAAATTAAGAACGATTGGTGAGATTGAAATCAGAACGTCTAAACATCCTGCCAGCAAACGCTTGTTAAAGAAAGTGTTTTACACCTGGAGTCGATTTAAACGAAGAAAAAAACAACCAAATAAACCAGGTAAAATCCGAATCGGACTTTTCATTTTTGACACAGCGAACGATATTGAACTCTTTAAAACATTTTTTAAGCTTGTAAAAAGCGACAGTACTGTTCATCTCGATATTATCCAAATTGAAAGTGGGATCAGCCCGGAATTTGCAGCATCCGCATTACCTTATGCTTGCGAGAATATAAGTGTCTATAAATTGCAGGATTTCAGAGCCCCGTTGATTGGAGGATATGATGATTTTAATAAAACGTTAGGTAAAACCTTTCCGCAATACATTCATTTCGCAAATGCACATCACCAGTTAAGTTCTGAAACGTATTCATCATTCATTAATGCCGCACTTTCAGAATTGAAGCCTCAGGTTGTTCTATACGACAATACGGGGGAAGTTGGTCGACAATTAACCGATACAGCTCGTTATCACAAGATCAAAAGCGCCAATGTAGAATATGGTTTGTTCAGTAACGACTTCATTCACATGGCTTCAAACATCAAATACGATGTTCGATTTTGTCTTGGCGAGGAATCTATTTCTATTTGGAAAGACAAGAAAGATCCAACGGAGAAGCATATTCCGGTTGGCTTTCTGAAGTTGGACCACAGTAAACCAGCAAACACAGATCCTATTTCTGAATTCGAAAATCATGATTTCAACAAGATCATATTTTTCGCAAGCACATGGTCGGGAACAAACAGTCTTTACAATTTGGAAAAAACAACCATCGTAAAAGAACTGATCGAGTTATGTGATAAGAACAGCTGGGGTTTGATTATAAAAAAACATCCGGCTGAAACAGATACACTGATCGATCAAATGAAAGCTGTAAAACAGTCAAATGTATTTTTATATCAGCATCATGAAGCTCAGCTTTTTGAAATTCTGGAAAAGTGTGATATCGTTTGTACACAGAATTCAAGTATCACGGCAGAAGCATTATTACATCATAAACCAACCATATTCTACAATAAATCAGCTCAGGCCGGATTAGCAGAATTAATCCCCATGAGCAAAGAACCTTTTGTTTATTTTGCGAGTAATCCAGATCAATTTGAAGAAATTGTAACCAACAAAATACCCTCTCTTTCTTCTGAGATTTACGAAAACACTTTATCCAAATATTTGTACAAAACAGATCAAAAGGCTAGTTTTCGGGTTCTGGAAGAATTAAAACAATTGTGTAAATGACGTGTAGGATTTGCGAAAATAGTGAAACAACAGATTTTCAGGCCAAAGAAATGGTTCTGGGCACAAGAGCGTCGTTTAAATACGCAAAATGTTCATCCTGTTCTACGATTCAAATCGCTGAAATACCGTCTAATTTGGGCGATTATTACCCCCAGAATTATTACAGCCTTCAATCGATAGAAAATACGGCTCAGCATGGTAAGCTCAAATCCAGGCTAATCGTAAAACGCGATCAAGATATTTTAGGAATCAGATCTTCATTTATCGGAACAATTATGAAACGGTTAAAACCTGCCAGTTTCGATTCGATGCATCTAGCTTATTACTTTGTATACGAACAGCTTTTGAAGCGTAAGAACATCCGCATTCACGATGCAGGATGTGGAAATGGTTTTTTTCTGAAATATTTTCATGACCTTGGTTTTTCCGGATTATCAGGAAGTGACCCATTTCTAGATTCAGACTTAAGTTATGGGAGTTACAAAGTATCGAAAAAAGAACTTGAAAATGTTGATGAAACGTTCGATGTGATCCTCCTCAATCATGTAATTGAGCATGTAACCGATCCCCGCTCGTATCTGAAAACCATTTTTGAAAAGTTGAATCCGAATGGAGTTTGCCTTATCCGAACACCAATGTCTACCAGTTTAGGATTTGAAAAATACGGTGAACATTGGGTTGGATTGGAACCACCAAGACACTTGCACATTTTTGATGCTGATCATTTCAAACAATTGAGCGAGTCGCTTGGATTTTCTTGCTACGCAACTAAATACGATGCAATTGGCTGGCATTACGAAGCCAGTGAGGCCTATTCTAAAAATATTGCGTTGAACGAGATTGCGGACAAAAAACCGTTTTCACCCGATGAACTTACTTCTTATGAAGAAATGGCAATGACGGCAAACAAGGTTAATCGAGGTGATACTGCCGCCTATTATTTAAAGAAGAAATAGATGGTTTCTATCATTATCGTTCATTACAATACTTTTGATCTGACCTACGCATGTATCGAATCATGTTTGAAATATATAGAGTCTGAACACGAAGTGATATTGGTCAATAACGGTTCAACCGAAAAGCCACTCGATAAATTAATACAAGCATTCCCCAACACCAAAATCATTGATGCAGGTGGAAACATTGGTTTTGCAAAAGGAAATAATTTGGGGATAGATGCCGCACAAGGAGACTATATTTTACTCCTTAACAGTGATTGTGAGTTGACAGAAGACGCGGTCACCAAGTCGGTTAATCGTTTAAAAAATCATCCCGAAATTGGTGTATTGAGTTGTGCACTGCGTTTTCCCGATGGAACATTACAAAATAATTTTCAGAGTTTCCCGAGTATAACTGCAGACTTTTTGGAAGCTTCCCGATTCTTTAAATTCATGAAGAAGGAGAAATTTGCTGCTAAATATGAAAATCGACTACTAAACCCGGATCAAAATCACTACTGTAATTGGGTCTGGGGAGCATTTTTCCTTTTCAGAAAAGCTGATCTTCAACTCTTGAAGGAAATGCAGCTGAGCAATCGATTTTTTATGTACGGAGAAGACATGGAATGGTGCTGGCAATTTGCCAAAATTGGCAAGAAAGTGTATTACTTTGCTGAAACAAGCGTCATTCATCACATGGGACAAAGTAATTTTGGAAATGACGATAAAAAGTGGCGTACTATTATTGGAAATGAAATTGAAACCGTGCGTTATTTCCAGGGAAGGTTGTATACCTTTTTCTTCAGAACAATGAGGTATCTTAAATACATACTATCCCCCAACCGAAAACTGGCAAAATTCTATCTCAAATCATTAAAGTAGTCTTACTTCCGGTTACCATTTTATCAATGGAATTTGATTATTTTAGCCAAGTTTATTGGCAATTACCCGCTTACTAATATGTTTTATTGATTGTTCAGACCTGCATGAGTTCTTGACTCCATTTCTGTTCACAAATACGTCAAATGATTTCCATAATTATCCCTACTTATCATAGAACGCCAATGTTGATTGAACACCTGTGCTTTATGCAGGATCAATTACAGGGATTTGAATATGAAGTAATTGTGGTGAACGATGCAAAGGACGAGAACGTTGAATTGCCAGAAATACTGAAAAAACATACCGTCGTTAACAATCCAAAATCGGGAGTTGCAAGCGCACGAAATCTTGGAGCTTCACACGCCAAATATGATTGGCTGCTATTCGTTGACGACGATATGAAAATGGGAAAAACCGATTTCGAAATTTATTGCTCCCACATTTCATCGGAAGATGTCAATTTCACTATCAACCTTGATTGGAAATATTCTGATGAAACCAACACAGATTTAAAAAAAACCAGCTTCGGACGATTTCTACTTTCCATTTCATATAATACCCTGGCAGGCTGGAACAATTTAAAAGAATGGCCAAAAATCGGATTATTGGAGCACAATGGATTGGCAAGCTGTAATTTGCTTATTCACAAAACGGTGTTTCATAAAGTCAACGGTTACGACGAGCAATTCTCACATGCGGGAGCCGAAGATTTTGAATTCTCGCAGCGTATTCTAAAAGCAGGAGTAAAAACATACATCGACAACCGGTCTCAAATGATTCATAATGAACTGGACCGTTTAAGCAAAAAGGCATGGTTTAGTAGAAAGTTCCAGGCAGGTATCACCAACCGCATTGCATTCAACAAAGGCTATCAAGATGTTTTCATTCCCAACAGTTGGAAATTCAGATCACCTGCATTCACTAATGTAATTTGCAAATTCATTTTGTATTTCACTGAACGTTCAAAAGCATTGGATAAATTCAGTTTCATGTGCTACAAATTGCTACTTGGTCAAGCTTTAAATGCAGGATTCTATCAAAAGAAATATTCGTTTTGATGAAAATTGCCTACATCATATCGGATATCAATAAAGCCGTGTTTTTTGAAAACACAGCTCTGGCTTTACGAGACGACGGTTTGGATGTTTGTTATATCGTGATCAATTATGAAAATGGCGCCTTAGTTGAATTTTTGAAAGAAAACCAATTCAACTATTACACTGTCAAATCGGGAAAATTAAGCAGGTCTTTACCTCAAATCCTGAAGGTGGGAAAAATCTTAAAAAAAGAGCAGGTCGACACGGTACATTGTCATTTGGCACAGGCCAATTGGATAGGTTTATGGGCTTCTTACCTCAAACGGATTCCGAATCGAATTTATACGCGTCATTCAGGTGAACCTTTGAGCTTAATTTGGAAGGAAAGAATAATTGACTATGTCCAAAACAAACTGGCTACCAATATTGTTTCTATTTCAGAGGTAATTGATGAACTGTTAGCAAAGCAAAAAGTGCCACAACACAAACGGGAAATCATTCATCATGGTTTCGAATTATCACGATTCAGTAACAATGATCAAGCAGAAGTTGCCCGTATAAAAGAAACTTACAATCCAAATGGAAACCATCCTGTAATTGGTGTTATTGCCCGATGGATGGAATGGAAAGGCATTCAATATATCATAGAAGGATTTGTGCTGGTTTTGGAAAAACATCCCAACGCTATTCTTTGCTTATTTGGTGCTCAGGGACATGGAGATTATCATGAAGCACTTTCCAATCTTCTTCACAAAATACCATCACGGAATTTGCGTATTGTACCGTTCGAAAATAACGTTTTTGATCTGTACCAGTTGTTCGATGTATACGTTCACACTCCAGTAAATTCTACTTGTGAAGCATTCGGACAAACCTATATAGAATCGTTAGCATCTGAAATCCCTTCTGTTTTTACCTCAAGTGGGATAGCGAGTGAATTTGTTGTACATGGAGAACATGCACTTTTAGTTCCGTTTCAGGACCCCAAAGCAATTGCTGATGGAGTTATTGAAATTCTCAGCAACCATGAGCTGGTAAAAAAAATGAAAATGAATGGTCGAAATAAGGTGAATGAACTCTTTGATTTTTCAGTTTACCAAAGAAACCTAACTCGTTTTTATCATGTTTGCGACTCAACACTTTCTAATCGAAAAATTATTTACGCCGTTTCAGATATCAGAAGAGCAGTTTATTTCGAGCAAACTGCAATCGCATTAAGAAATTTGAATTATGAGGTAATTTTTGTTCTCATCAGTTGCAAAAACTCTCCTCTCGATATTTTTTTGAAAAGCAACGGTTTCAAAAGGTACTATTTAAATGTTGGTAAACTTATTTTCTCGACTCCGTCAATTTTGAAGCTACGCCGAATTTTAAAGCATGAAAATCCTTTATTAGTCCATACGCATCTTTCAAAAGCCAATTGGGTTGGATTAACCGCTGCATGGCTGTCAGGAATAAAGAAAAGAGTCTATACGCGTCATTCTGGAAAACCCTTAACCAAACATTTTAAAGAATCTATATTGGATTCTATTCAAAACAAAATTTCAACCCAGATTATAGCTGTCTCTAATAATGTCTCAAACATATTGAAAGAGCAACAAGTAGCTGAAAGTAAACGCAAATTGGTCCATCATGGTTTTGATCTTGAACGATTCGAAAACAACGACATCGATGAAGTCAACAGAATACTTAAGTCCTACAATCCCGAGGAAAAAAGTCCGGTCATCGGAGTCATATCCAGGTGGATGGAACTAAAAGGATTAGAATACATCATCAACGCATTTCTTAAACTTATTGAGGATTATCCAAATGCAAGACTCTGTATTTTCGGAGAAAGAAATAACGACGAGTATGATTCCAGACTTCAGGAAAAACTGAAATTGATTCCCGAAAAAAATCTCTGTGTGGTCAATTTTGAGCACAATTGCTTCGATCTTTATAAGCTATTCGACATCTACATTCATGTACCAATAAATGAAACGTGTGAAGCATTTGGACAAACTTATATTGAAGCACTTGCAGCTGGAGTTCCATCCATTTTCACAAAAAGCGGAATTGCTCAAGAATTTATTAAAGATGAATACAATGCGCTTGTTGTTCCATTTAAGAATGATATTGAAATCTATAACGCTTGCATTCGATTATTGAATGATCCAAAACTTAAAGCTGAAATTATAGAAAACGGAAAAAAATCCGTTCAATCCTTTAACTTTGATACATACATCGATCAACTGGTGAACGTTTATCTTTCATAATGTCTGTGCAACTAACAATCGTTATTCCTACTTACAATCGTGCTCATTTAATTGAGAAGACGATTGCTTCAGTTTTGAATCAAACCAGCGATGATTATGAAATAATTGTAATTGACGACGGAAGTACAGATGATACAGAAACGGTTGTTGCCAAATACCTTGCAGATAACTTCAGGTATTTCAGGATTGAAAATTCCGAACGTGGTGCAGCCAGAAATGTAGGTACTGCCAATGCAAAGGGAAATTACGTGAATTGGTTCGATTCGGACGATGAAATGTTGCCACACCATGTAGAAACCGTTCTTGAAATGATTGATAAACATCAATCTCCTGAAGTCATAACGCTTACCTATTCTTTCAAAAACGCAAAAACGGAGGAAATAACTCCAAAAATTTTCAATAGTAAATCAAAACGTGATTTCCTGATCACAGGGAACTATCTTGCCTGCAATCCCGTTATTGTTCGCAGAGATATTGCATTGAGCAATCCGTTTATTGAAGACCGAGACTTAAGCGCAAGCGAAGATTATGAACTTTGGCTGCGACTTTTTGCGCAATTTCCTTTTCACCATTCAGAGAAAGTGACATCTTACCTGGTTTTACACGACGAAAGAAGCGTGGTTACCATGACGAATCCAGAAAAATTGGAGAAACGATTCCTGAGTTTTCTAAACTATACATGGCACAATGATCTGCTACACAAAAAACTCGGAAGCAGTATCAGCTATTTCATGATGCGAAATTACTTGATTCTTGCAGTTGATCTTGCATACAACAAGCACAAGCGGAAAGCATTCAAATATTTGATCACGGCAACAAAAAACTCACCAAAAGCAGTTACACAAAAAGTGTTTTGGGCAACATTAAAACACATTTTTCTGCCATGATAAAACCAACGGTTCATATTTTGTCGTTGAACGGAGGAAACATTAATTCCATCATTAACGCTCTTGAAAAAATTGGTGCTCAAGCTCAGGAAGTTCGAACAAAGTCAGACCTCGAAAGTGCAACGCACCTCATCATTCCGGGAATTGGTCATTTCGATCGTGCAATGAAGCACCTTCAGGAGAGTAACCTCATCTCAACCTTAAAATTGGTGATTCGTGAAAAACGAATTCCAACCCTTGGAATTTGTTTGGGCATGCACCTATTGGCAAAAAATAGTGCTGAAGGCGATAAAGACGGTTTAAACATACTTACCGATTCAACAGTTACAGAGCTAAAAGTTACCAATTCGGAGCATTTTAAAATACCGCATAACGGCTGGAATACATTGACAATTGAAAAAAATTGCTCCTTGCTTGAAGGGATTTCTGAAAAGGATGAATTCTTTTTCTTACACAAATACGTGTGGCAGAGCGCTGATACACATGAAGTTGTTGCCACAACAGAATATGAAAGCGGTTTTCCTTCGGTAATTGGTAACAACAATTGCTGGGGCGTTCAGTTTCATCCTGAAAAAAGTCATGAAGCCGGATTAAGACTACTTAAAAACTTTATCCAGCTCTAATGTTCAGACCGAGAATCATACCCGTTTTGCTTCTGAGCAATGGTGCAGCTGTAAAAACAAAGCAATTTGCCAACCCAATATATCTAGGCGACATCATCAATGCAGCGCGGATTTTCAGTGAATTTGGTGCTGATGAATTGATTGTGCTGGACATTGATGCAGCCAAAGAACAACGCTGTATAAGTCCCGAATTGGTTCGGGAACTAAGTCAGGAAACCGGAATGCCGCTGGCGGTTGGTGGTGGAATTAGTTCAGAGAAACAAATTGCCGCATTAATTGCTGCGGGAGCCGAAAAAGTGATCCTTGGTTCCGGGGCTTTTCGAGAACAGAATTTCGTGGAGCAAGCTGCTAAGGAGTTTGGAAGTTCAACCATTTCCGTTTGCGTTGACGTTTACAGGAATGAAGAACCCGAGATTCGATTTTACAACGGGACCGTTAAATCACAAATCGATTTAGACGAGACCATTAAACACTTTGAGGGATTGGGAGTTGGAGAAATCATCCTTCAATCCATCAACAACGATGGAATGCGCACAGGCTATGACCTCGAAATAATTTCACAGGCAGCTTCAATCTCTAAAGTCCCAATAGTTGCACTTGGTGGTGCAGGATCTCTGGAAGATATTTCCGTAGCTTATTCAAAAACTACCTGCAACGCATTTGCAGCTTCATCCCTATTTGTTATCTATAAAAATGGTGTACTCATCTCTTACCCCGAAAAATCACAAATCCGACAATTGTTCAACAGATGATACTAAATTATCATTTATTGTTGCATTTTAATAGTTAGCCGTGTCAACTAAATTGTTAAGCTAAAATTTCGACTACATTTGTAGTGATGACTACTCCAGTTTACCAAATTTGTCATCGGTGTGTAATGGACACTACCGATCCCGACATCGTTTTCGATACGGAAGGGAACTGTAATCATTGTAATAATTATCTCGAAAACTTGGTTCCACAGTCTTATCAGGGACAAAAAAGTGATCAAAAATTAAACGAGATCGTTACATCCATTAAGAAAAGCGGAAATTCAAAGAAATACGACTGCATTATTGGAATTAGTGGTGGCGTTGACAGTTGTTATACAGCCTATCTCGCTAAGGAATTGGGCCTAAGAGCTCTTCTCGTTCACTTGGATAACGGATGGAACAGCGATATAGCCGTTAGAAACATTCAAAAAATGTGCGTTGCACTTGATTTCGATTATGAAGCTGTGGTTTTAGATTGGAGCGAGTTTAGACAAATTCAATTGGCTTTCTTACGCTCATCACTTGTGGATATCGAAATGCCCACTGATTTGGCTATTCCTGCAGCGCTGCACCAAAAAGCAGCTCAATACGGAGTCAAATTTATTCTTTCAGGCGGAAATTACGTGAGTGAAGGAATTTTGCCATTACAGTGGGGATATCATGTAATGAAGGATATGAAACTGTACAATCATATCGTAAAAACTTATGGTACAGTTAAACGAAAGAAAATTCCTGTATTTGGGGTTCGTCAGGAAACCTATTATAAGTTGGTAAAGGGAATTAAATCAGTGTATTTACTGAATTACATTCCGTACAATCCGGAAGAAGCAAAACAATTCCTGGAAGAAAAATTCGGATGTAATTATTCCATCGGAAAACATCACGAATCGAGATACACTCGCTTTTGGCAGTCTTATCTTATGCCTACCAAATACCATTTTGATTACAGAAAAGCGACACTTTCCAATCAAATTTGTTCAGGTCAAACCACACGAATCGATGCTCTAAAAAAACTCGAAGACCTTCCCTATTTAGGACTGGATGTAGACAAGGAGTGTGAGTACATTTGTAAAAAATTAGGAATTTCCGAACAAGAAGCCGTAGAAATCATGAAAGCAAAACCGCTTACTTACAAAAGCTTTCCAAACGGTGAAAAATGGATTAACTTTACTTTTAAAGTTTACAAATTCCTCTTCCCGAATAAGCGTCTGTAATGACAAAACACGTCCTTTTTGTTTCTTATGATGGCATGACTGATCCGCTTGGACAAAGTCAGGTTCTCCCCTATTTAATCGGACTGCAAAAAAAGGGATACAAGATCAGTTTGATCAGTTTTGAGAAACCGGAACGTTTCGAAAGTGATCGTGAACACATTCAATCCATCTGTGATAAAGAGCAGATTAATTGGCATCCATTGACCTATACAAAACGTCCGCCAGTACTTTCAACCGTTTTTGATATCTGGAAAATGAAACGAAAGTTTCGTCAGATCAATTCTGAAACAAAAGTTGACTTGCTGCATTGCAGAAGCTACATTTCTGCTTTTCTGGGTTTAAAACATCAGAAAACAATTCCATGGATATTTGATATGCGCGGTTTTTGGGCTGATGAACGTGTAGAAGGAAATATCTGGAACATTAAAAAACCCTTGTATAAAAAGATCTATCAGTTTTTCAAAAAGAAGGAACTCCGTTTTTTTAACGAAAGCACAGCGGTTGTCAGCCTCACACACGCTGGGAAAACTGAAATTCTATCGTGGAAGGAGCTGAAGATTACGGAACAAAAAATAAGCGTTATCCCATGTTGTGTTGACCTGGCGTTATTTGATCCTGATCGCGTTTCAAAAGAACAAATTGAAGACAAACGAATTGAACTCGGACTTGAAAACAAACGTGTTATTGGCTATATCGGTTCAATTGGCACCTGGTACATGCTAACAGAAATGCTGAAGGCTTTTAAGATGTTACAAGCCAGTGACAACAATTGCGTTTTTCTTTTTGTAACAAAAGAGCCCGCACATTTAATTCTCAATGAAGCTTCAAAATTGGGTATTCAAAAAGAATCAATCAAGATCGTTTCAGCACTGCATAAGCAGGTTCCGGTTTTCGCTTCGTTATTTGATTGTTCCATTTTCTTTATTAAACCCAGCTTTTCAAAAACGGCGTCATCTCCAACAAAACAAGGTGAATTGATGGCAATGGGAATTCCTATTATTTGTAATTCTGGAGTTGGTGATACGGCAAAAGTTGTTGAAGAATACGCAGCTGGACTTGTAGTTAATGTAAACGAACTGGATGAAAATTCACTTACGTTTAGCACTTTGGAAAAAAAATTCAATCAAACATCTGCAAAACAGGGGGCTCAAGATTTTTACAGTTTGGAAGCTGGAATTTCTAAGTATGATTTGGTATATAAATCTTGTCTTTCTGCGCAAAAATGACGTAATTCGTCCCCATGCAAAACGAACAAACTAAGATACTTATTACAGGAGGCGCGGGTTTTGTCCCTTCTTCACTTGCAGACAAACTTCTAGAAGACACAAACAATTTCGTAGTATTAGTTGATAATTTTTTAACCGGTAAAAAAGAAAACATTCCCAATCACCCAAATTGTAAGTTCATTCATTGTGACGTCAACAACTTCGATGATATTTCACCTGTTTTCAACCTGTATAATTTCGACTATGTTTTTCATTACGCTGCTGTAGTTGGAGTAAAACGCACATTGGACAATCCAATTTTGGTTCTTGATGATATTTTCGGAATTAAACATATCCTTGATTTGAGTAAGAGAACTGGTGTTAAACGCGTTTTTTATTCTTCTTCTTCAGAAGTATATGGAGAGCCGGTTCATTTACCGCAACACGAAACAATAACTCCGCTGAATTCGAGATTACCATATGCCGTGGTTAAGAACGTGGGCGAATCTTATTTCAGGTCTTTCCAACAGGAATACGGTTTGAATTATACTATTTTCAGATTCTTCAATACGTATGGTCCTAAACAGAGTACTGATTTCGTGATGTCGAAATTCATCCGTTCTGCAATGGCGAATGAAGACATTACAATCTATGGAGATGGTCAGCAAACCCGTACGTTCTGCTATATCGACGACAACCTTGATGCATGCATGAACGCTTTCAAAAATGATTTGTGCGTGAATGATGTTACCAATATTGGAAATGGAAACATTGTGACCATTTTGGAACTCGCTGAAACGATCATTCGTTTGACCGGTTCTTCTTCAAAGATCATTCATTTACCAGCTTTGGAGGATGGCGATATGACCAGAAGACAACCCGACATTTCGAAAATGCAGCAATTACTTGGCCGACCTTTCATGTCATTGGAAGACGGAATTCAGAAAGTATTGAACGCTATCAAATAAGATGAAAAAAACGTTGCACATTATTGCGCCTTACCCAAAGGGTGAAGCTCCGTCGCAGCGCTTTAGATACGAGCAATATTTATCGGCTTTCGAAGTACAGGATTGGGAAATAAAGTACCACGCGTTCCATAGTCGGGCAAGTTGGGAACGACTTTACCATCCTGGAAAATTTCCGCTTAAAGCTTTGGACGTTCTCGTAAACTTCATCAGAAGATGGTTTCTTCTTTTCAGGCTAATTGCAGCAAAGCACATTTTTATGCATAGAGAAATGGCACACATGGGGCCGCCGATTTTCGAATGGATTTTGGTAAAAGTTTTCAGAAGAAAATACCATTACGATTTCGATGATGCTATTTGGATTCCCAATTACAGCGCCGCCAATGCAAAATTCCAGAAATTAAAGTGTTATTGGAAAGTTCCGAAATTGATCAAATGGGCAGACTCAGTAAGTGCCGGAAACGACTATTTGGTGAAATACGCACTTCAATTCAATGAGAATGTAACACGAATTCCTACTACAATAGACACCAAAAATCAGCACAATGTGGTGGTTAACCACCATTCCGAAAAAGTAATTATTGGTTGGACAGGAACGCACAGTACCATGCATTATCTCGACAGATTGATTCCAATTTTGCGAAAACTGGAAGTTGATTTCGAATTTGAGTTTCTTGTCATTTCCAACAAAAAGCCAAATTACGAGCTGAAATCGCTTAAATATCTGGATTGGAAATTGGAATCAGAAATAGACGATTTGAGTCAGATTCAGGTTGGTTTGATGCCACTTGTTCACGACATGTGGGCTGAAGGAAAATGCGGTTTCAAGGCTTTACAATATATGGCTTTGGGAATGGCTTGCGTTATTTCTCCTGTTGGAGTGAATACAGCTATTGTGAAACATGGCGTAAATGGAATGATCGCTGATACAAACGAAGAATGGGAAACGGTGTTGAGAGATCTGCTCACTGATCCCGAATGCCGGAAATCGCTTGGAGAAAATGCAAAACAAACCATTGAGGAATATTGGAGCGTAGAAGCCTGGAAACAAGAATACTTGCGATTAATTGAAAAGTCTAAAGTCTAAACGGTTAATTGTATTTTCAATTCACTTAATAAAACAAAAAGTGCAATGTGGTTACCCAACATTACACTTTATAAATCTTCTATTTTTGACTTTTAAGTTTTGCTTTTTCACTTAGTTATTAGCTTCCACATCCAACACACTCAATGTAACTATCCATTGGACGTACACCTTCGATCTGCATTTTCAGGTTGTGAATTTTATCTTTGATATCCATATCTGCGAACATATCTCCCGTTAACTGAGCTTCCAAAGCCGCAACTTCTTCTTGTAGTGTAACCGTATTTTCCATAAAATCTTTCTGTAAAAGTGAGCATCTAATTTAGTGGAAGAATTGATTGATTTCTACGATAGTTTTTAGATGTTATGAACAAGTGATTGTGACTTGGCTTCGACTCCGCTCAGCCACCGTCACATCCCCTTTAGAACCATCAGTTAAATACATCCGTCAATCACTGGCTTTCATCTGACAAGTTCAAATAATGAGTTGCATTATCACATTCTGAATATTTCTTTAAATCAACAATATTCGATGCGATTAATGCTTCCTTCTTTTTTCTAGTCCAGCCTTGAATTTGTTTTTCTCTTTTGAACGCAAGGCTAATAAGATGAAACTCTTCAAAATATACTAATTCAACAGGTCCATATTTTCTGGTGTGATTGGCTCCTAATCCTTCAAAATGTTCGTTTAATCTTTTTGTCAAATTCACAGTACTTCCAGTATAATAACTCCCATCAGAACATTTCAGAATATACAAAAAGCCTCCAATCATAATTTGATATTTCTACTTAATTTACAATAAAACATTCTTAAAACATCAAATTCCTCGAAGGAAAATTGGTGGCTGAGCGGAGCCGAAGTCACCATATTTTACGTATTTTCGTTTCTATGTGCGGAATAGCGGGTTTTATCGATTTCAATAAAAAAAGTGATACGGAAATTCTGAAGAGAATGACCGATACAATGGTTCATCGCGGACCTGATGGAAGTGATTATTTCTTGCATAATTCTGAACAATTTCAATTGGGTTTTGGTCATCGCCGACTTTCAATCATTGAACTTTCTGAATTGGGGAAACAACCCATGTTTTACAAAGATTTCGTGATCGTTTTTAACGGTGAAATCTATAACTATAAAGAAGTAAAAGCAGAGCTTTCAGCACTTGGTCATCACTTTGTAGCCGAATCGGATACAGAAATGATCCTTCACGCTTACGAAGAATGGGGAACGGAATGTCTTCACAAGTTTATTGGGATGTTCGTTATAGTTCTGTTCAATCAAAAAACAAACGACCTTTTCATTGCCCGAGATAGAGCCGGAATTAAACCTTTGTTTATTTACCAGCACGATGGATTATTCCAGTTTTCTTCAGAATTAAAAGCATTTCACGAACATCCACATTTCAAAAAAGAATTAAACATTCAGGCTGCACAAGCCTTTTTGCAATACGGAAGCGTTCCAACACCACATTGCATTTTTAACCATTGTTTCAAACTAAAACCAGGTCATTACATTCAAACAACTGTAAAAGCGAGTGCACTAGATTTGAATCAAATTCAATATTGGAACGTTTACGATGCCTACAACAAACCCAAACTGGATTTAAGCATTCCTGAAGCAAAAACGGAAACAGAGAAAATTCTGAAATCAGCATGTGATTATCGAATGGTTGCCGATGTTCCGGTTGGTGTTTTTCTTAGCGGCGGCTACGACAGTGCAGCAGTTACCGCACTTCTTCAGAAAGATAGAACTGACAAGCTGAAAACGTATACCATCTCTGTTCCCGATATTGGTTTGGACGAAGCACCTTATGCTAAAAGAACCGCTGAAATTTTAGGAACCGATCACACAGAAACAGCATGTACAGCCAAGGAAGCTATTGACTTAATCGCCAATCTGCCGTTTCATTACGATGAGCCTTTCGCGGATTCGAGTGCTATTCCAACAACTTTGGTTTCAAAAATTGCGCGAAAAGATGTTACCGTTGCTTTGAGCGCAGATGCCGGTGATGAAGTTTTTGCAGGCTACAACAGATATGAAATGATCTTGCGCTACGGCGAAAAAATGAATAAAATCCCGGGATTCGCTCGTAAAACTTTAGCAGGAATAATGAGCACGGTTCCGGCAAACAGTATTCCAGTACTTCGAAATAAATACAATTTTGCCCAACGTTACGAAAAGACAAAATCCATTCTTCGTGATAACAGCTCGAAGAACCTGATGTTGAGTTTGAGTCAATTGTTTACCGATGATCAAATGCGAAAGTTGAGTTTGCATGAATTCAAACAACTGGAAACCTATTATGACAGTAAGGAATTGAAAAGTCCAACACCGCTTAGTTTTGCGATGGCAATGGATTATCAAACGTATTTATTGGATGATATTCTGCAAAAAGTAGATCGTGCCTCAATGGCGGTAAGCCTGGAAAGTCGGGAACCGTTTTTAGATCACAGAATTATTGATTTCGTTGCTCAACTTCCGGACAATTACAAATACCGCGACGGACAAAAGAAATGGCTTTTAAAAGAAATTGTGCATCAATACATTCCGAAGGAAGAAATGGACAGGCCCAAAATGGGATTCGCCATTCCTATTGAATCATGGTTAAAAAATGAATTGAGAGATCAGGTAGAACACTATCTTTCAAAAGAAAAAATTCGTGAAACAGGATTGTTCGATGATGAAATCATAGATAAATTGAAAACGGCCTTCTTCAACGGAAGAAAGGAATATGGTGTAAAGATCTGGTACCTGCTCAGCTTTATGATGTGGCACGAGCGGTGGATGAAGTAATATCTTCCGCCGCGGCGGACTCGATAACCGAAGCCGCGGTGACTATGAAGTTATACGCTGTTAACTGAGGCTATCGAAATGAAATTTTGACTTTTGACTTTTGACTTTTGACTTTTGACTTTTGACTTAAAAAAATATGGTTACTACTACATTAAAAATAAAAGCAACGTCCCAACAAATTTGGGAAGCGCTTACAGAAAAATCGAAACAAAAGATTTGGTATTTCGATATTCCGGATTTCACAACAGAAGTTGGGCAATCATTCGATTTCTACGAATCTGAGGCAAAACAATATTTGCATCGCTGCGAGGTTTTGGATTGTGTTGAAGGAAAACTGTTCCAACACACATGGACTCATCCAAATGAATCGAAAGGTTCTTCTGTTGTTACCTGGACGATTGACGAAAATGAAGAAAACTGCAGCGTAACCTTAACCCATACTGGATTGGAAACTTTTGCAGATGCAGGCGATAATTTCAAACCAGAGAATTACCAAATGGGTTGGGACGTAATTGTAAAAGGCAATCTTCGCAATTTCCTCGTTGGAATTGAGCGCCTGAAATTCGAGATTGAAATCAACTCTTCAGCTGACAAGATCTGGAATTCGATGTGGAACAAAGAATCCTACAAAATTTGGACAACTCCATTTTGTGAAGGTTCTTACTACACTGGTGAGTTGGAAAAAGGAAATCGAATTCACTTCATGGCTCCTGATGGAAGCGGAATGTATAGCGATATCATTTTCATTAAAGAACCCAATAATGTGGTTTTTCAGCACATTGGAGAAATGAAGGAGAATAAAGAACAACCGATTGATGAAGCAGCAGAGCAATGGACAGGTTGTATCGAGATGTATCATATTCACGATCTGGGAAATGGAAAGCACCAATTGAAAGCAGAAGTAGATTGCACAAAAGAGCACATCAAATACATGAGTGAGAAATTTCCACTAGGAATGGAAAAGGTTAAGGAGTTGAGTGAAAAAATGTGATGAGGATTTAATCTCCCTCGGTGAGTAGAAGAGAAAACACTGCAACCACCCTCCCAACCCTCCCTCAAGGGAGGACATTGAACTCCTGAACAAAATAATTTGAGCTTCTGACCAAAATGATTACTTTAGAAATGCTTCAACTTTGCAATATAAAATTGAAATCATGAAAAAAGTCATTTTAATAACAGGAGCATCATCAGGAATGGGTAAAGTATTTGCCCGTGATCTTGCCAAAGAAGGACATATTGTTTACGGAGCAGCCCGTAGAGTTGAATTGCTGAACGAGCTTAACAACTTCAATGTTAAAACCATTACGCTCGATGTTACGAACGACGAATCGATGCAGCAATGTGTAAACCAAATTATCGAAAAAGAAGGCAGAATTGACGTATTGGTAAACAACGCCGGCTATGGATCTTACGGAACCGTTGAAGAGGTTTCTATGGAAGAAGCTAAGCGTCAGTTTGAAGTGAATGTTTTTGGGTTAGCGAGAATGACACAATTGGTTCTTCCTGCAATGCGCAAACAAAAAAGCGGAAAAATCATTAACATTTCGTCCATTGGAGGAAAAATTGCCACACCTTTTGGAGCCTGGTATCACGCTAGTAAATTTGCCGTTGAAGGAATGAGCGATAGTTTGAGAACAGAAGTTGCACCATTCGGAATTGATGTAGTGGTAATCGAACCAGGAGGTGTAAAATCCGAATGGGCTGATGTCGCTTATCAAAACCTGGTTAAAACAACAGAAAACACCGCATACGGTGAAATGGCCAATAAATTCAAGCAAGCTTTCTTTAAGACCACCGCTAAGAATGCTGAGCCTGAAGTGATTTCCCGTTTGGTTTCAAAAGCCGTGAATTCCTCACGACCAAAAACAAGATATACCGGAGGATACATGGCAAAACCAGCTTTATTCTTCCGCAGATGGGTTGGCGACAGAACCATGGATAAAATTCTTCTTTCGCAATTGCCAAAGTAATGGAAGATATTCTTCAGCACAACCTGTTGTTATCATGTGTTCACAATGAAAAATTTGGAACAGAACAATTGGTTCATCATCATGCTTTAACGGTCATTGTTTCCGGACGAATGGAAATGATGACTGCTGAAGGAATTCGTTTTATTGAAGAAGGAACAATGGGAATTCTGAGAAGAAACACCTTGTTAAAAACGAAGAAGCATCCGACGAATGATGGTCGACCATTCAAATCGTTTACGCTGTTTATTACTGAAGATCATTTACGCGATTATTCCTTAAAGAATTCCATTCCTCATCAGAATCGTTTTCATGGTGATGCACTTTATGAAATCCCTTCAACATCCCTGTTTCACGGTTTCTTTCAATCGATTACTCCATATTTCGATCAACCGGAATACTTCACCCCTCGAATTTCAGAACTAAAAACAAATGAGGCAATCGAGCTGTTGCTCCAACTGAATCATTCGTTTTTTAGTCAATATCTATTCGATTTCAGTGAACCGTTCAAAATAGATCTGGAAGGATTTATGCAAAAGAATTTCCTGTTTAACATTCCAATGAAAGAATTCGCACGGTTAACCGGAAGAAGTTTATCTACCTTCAAACGTGATTTCTCAAAAACATTTCAAGATTCACCAGAGAAATGGTTGCGTAAACGTCGACTTTCTGAAGCGTATTCTCTAATCAAACACCAACAAACAAAACCATCCGATGCCTACTTACAAGTTGGCTTTGAGAATTTCTCGCATTTTTCCACCGCGTTTAAAACGGAGTTTGGATATAGCCCTTCGAGTTTGGTAAGATAGAAACTGGAGTCAAGACTGTAAGAGACCAGACAGGCTGGTGTTTTAAACAAATCTCCAGTCCTGACTCTTGACTCTATTAGTCTTATATCTATCTTTACCTCATGAAAATCCTCTTCGCATCATCCAACGAAAACAAGATCAAAGAGATCAAGGCACTTCTTCCCGCGGGAATTGAACTCGTAACTCTTGCTGATATCGATTTCCACGAAGAAATTCCGGAAACGTCACCAACCATTGAGGAAAACGCTATTCAGAAAGCGACATTTCTTGCCGATAAACTCTCCATTCCTTGTTTTGCGGATGATACAGGATTAGTCATTCCAAAGTTGAAAGGAGAACCTGGAGTTTATTCAGCGCGTTATGCAGGTGAACAGCGCAATGCAGACGACAACATGAATTTGGTTCTTGAAAAGTTGAACAACAAAACAGCTCGTTCAGCCCACTTTCTGACAGTAATCGCATTACATATTTTCAATAAAACAGTCATTTTCGAAGGGAAACTTGAGGGAACGATCATTGATGAAAAACGTGGTACAAACGGTTTTGGCTACGATCCCATTTTTGTACCGGAGAACGAAACATTGACTTTCGCAGAAATGACATCTGAACAGAAAAACGGAATGAGTCACCGTGGTAGGGCTTTGGCAAAGATGATTGATTTCCTTTCGCAGTTATCGGAGACAAATTAAAAACACAGACAGTCACATTTTCGACCACATAGAAACATAGGCTGCATAGCTGTAAATCATATCCTATGTTTTCTATGTCCCTATGTGGTTATTCATTAAATGTCCTCGATAGTTCTTTTAGATACAGCCTGTTCAAAAGTTCATCCCTCAAAGGTTGATAAAACGCTTCTGTTCTGTTAAATTTGCGGGCGTCGCATGACACGTTTTAACAACTGAAAAACAATATGGCAAATCCAAATTCAACAATCTTATACACGCTGACTGATGAGGCTCCGGCGTTAGCAACATATTCCTTTTTACCAATCGTTAAGGCTTTTGCTTCAACAGCTGGAATCAACGTAGAATCAAGAGATATTTCACTTGCGGGACGAATTCTTTCTGCATTCCCTGAAGTATTGAAAGACGATCAAAAGGTTACTGATGCATTGTCTGAATTAGGAAAATTGGCAACTGCACCCGAAGCAAACATCATTAAACTTCCGAATATTTCTGCTTCTATTCCACAGTTGAAAGATGCAATTGCAGAATTACAATCGAAAGGTTATGCAGTTCCAAGTTATACAGATACGCCTGCAACTGAAGAAGAGAAAAACGCGAAAGCGAAATACGATAAAATCAAAGGAAGCGCTGTAAATCCGGTTCTTCGCGAAGGAAACTCTGACCGTAGAGCTCCAAAAGCGGTGAAGAATTATGCGAAGAAACACCCGCATTCAATGGGAGCATGGTCGGCTGATTCTAAAACGCATGTTGCAAGTATGCCAAATGGCGATTTCTACGGAAGTGAAGTTTCTGTAGTTGTTCCATCTGCAACTGATGTTCGCATTGAGTTAGTAAACACTGCTGGAAATGTGACAGTTTTAAAGGAGAAAACAAGCTTAAAAGATGGTGAGATTATCGACGGCTCAGTAATGAGTCAAAAAGCATTGCGTGCTTACCTTGAAACGGAAATTGCCGATGCAAAAGCAAAAGGGCTACTACTTTCAGTTCATCTGAAAGCAACGATGATGAAAGTTTCGGATCCAATTATCTTCGGAAATGTGGTTTCTGTTTTCTTCAAAGATGTTTATACGAAACACGCTGCAACGTTTGCTGAGTTGGGCATTAATCCAAACAACGGTTTAGGCGACTTGTACCTTCGTATTGAAAATTCTCCAAAGAAGGCTGAAATCATTGCTGACATTGAAGCTGCTTACGCTAACAATCCGGCAATTGCAATGGTGAATTCTGAAAAAGGAATTACCAACCTTCACGTTCCTTCAGATGTAATTATTGATGCTTCTGTTCCTGCTGCAATCCGTACTTCAGGGAAAATGTGGAACAAAGAAGGCCAGCTTCAGGATACAAAAATGATTATTCCAGATCGTTCTTATGCTGGTGTTTACCAAAGTGCTATTGACTTCTGTAAGAAGAATGGAGCTCTAGATCCAACAACAATGGGGTCTGTTCCTAACGTTGGTTTGATGGCTCAAGCTGCAGAAGAATATGGTTCTCATGATAAAACTTTCCAGATTGAAGAAAACGGAACTGTTCGTGTTGTAGACGGAAATGGAAATACATTGATGTCTCACGAAGTTGAAGCCGGAGATATCTGGAGAATGTGTCAAACAAAAGACGCTCCTGTTCGCGACTGGGTAAAACTAGCAGTAAACAGAGCTCGTTTGAGTGATACTCCAGCAGTTTTCTGGTTGGATAAAAACAGACCTCACGATGCAGAATTGATCAAGAAAGTAGAATTGTACCTGAAAGATCACGATACAACTGGATTGGATCTTCGTATTCTTTCGCCAAGTGATGCAACTGTTTTCTCTTTCGAAAGAATTGTAAAAGGATTAGACACGATTTCTGTTACAGGGAATGTACTTCGTGATTACAATACTGACTTGTTCCCTATTTTAGAAGTTGGTACTTCGGCGAAAATGCTTTCTATCGTTCCATTAATGAATGGTGGTGGTTTGTTTGAAACAGGAGCTGGTGGATCTGCACCAAAACATGTGGAGCAATTCCTTGAAGAAGGTTACTTACGTTGGGATTCTCTTGGAGAATTTTTAGCACTTGCCGTTTCTTTTGAGCACATGTCTCAAACTACAGGAAACGCTAAAGCGAAAGTTTTAGGAGAAA
>CAMLHZ010000011.1 GCA_946480085.1 uncultured Flavobacteriales bacterium | reverse complement strand
GCACAGTTTACACCACCTCTTTGATTGGTAAACGTTACTGTTAACGGCGAACAACCAGAAGTAATATTGGCAGCAAAAACAGGGTTTGCAGCCGGATCAACATTCACGTTTACAACATCTGTATTTGTACATCCGGCAGCAGACGTTCCTGTAACCGTATAAGTAGCGGTAACTCCCGGCGTAAACGCAACACAATCGGAAACACCACCTGTCCAGGTATAAGAGTTTGCTCCTGATCCACATAGCGTTACTTGCTGTCCGGTACAAATAGTCTGATCCGGACCAGCAACTACAACTGGAAGCGCATTAACGGTTACATTAAATGTTGCTGAAGGAGGACAAGCTCCACCAACTCCAACATAAGTAACAGTATAAGTGCCAGCAGTTGAAGCAGATAAGTTAATTACTCCTGAAGCGGCATTGATCGACAATCCAGCCGGAGCACTAGAGAATGTTCCACCTGCAGAACCCGTAACTGTTGGTGACGGATTCGCAGCATTGATACAGTAAGCAGGTTGAGGATACGTTAACGTTGCGCCACCGCCACCAGTCATTGTTCCCGAAATGGTGATAGGACAACCGTTCGCATCCGTCACGTCAAAAGAATAGGCTTGACCACTTGTTAAACCATCGATAACGATATCTCCGCCGTTTGCACAAGTGGTATTCACAAATGAAGCAGAAGCAGGAGTCAATGAACCCGCCACGGCGGTAAATTGTGAACCATCAATTTCTGGTAATCCGCCATTTATTGTTGCAGTGGCTTCACCTGTGGCGCAATCCGTTGTTTGAGTGAACGTAATTTCAGGAAGGTATTGAACGGCATACGGTGTACCCATTTCATAACATTGTGGTTGACCATTAATTTCCACACCAGTTGCGATATCTTGAATGGAATACATTGTAATTGGAACAAAATAAACCGTGTTATCCGTAAAAACTCCCGGATAATTATCAATCCAAAACATATCGTTAACCTCCGTCAATGTACCATCAGTATAATACCCAAGAAAGCATGGATCATTATTGATACTCACTCCAACGGCAGGTGTTACACCAATTGTTGGAGGACAACTAAACACCAACCATCCATATCCAGGATCATAAACTGTAGGAGGGTTTGGATTTGGAACTTCTTCAGGTGGAACAATATCTCCATTCGGAGTAATTACAAGTTGATCACCATAACACAAACTGTATTCGTTTTGACTATCACCTGTCATCACGGCGGTTTCCGTTCCTAATTCTGCAAAGCAATCACATCCATCAGGTGCAGGAATATCACCACTCATTTCACAAGCTGGATCTGCCGTAAAGTACACAGATACAGTACAAGTCGCACCATCTGCGGGAACACCAGCTATGCTATAATTATAAGTTTGACCATCAACAAATGGTGGATTGAAAGTTTGCGTATATGTTGACGTCCCATTATCTACTTCTACAACTACACTACCAGTTCCTGGATTATCCTCATAGGTAAACTCTCCTGACATTGTGAACGTGTTTCCAGGTCCACAGATTCCTTGTTCAATTGATAAATATGAAATGTAACATCCTTGTGGTGGTACAATAGAACAGTCCGTGGTTGCTGTTCCAGTAGAAGTTGCTGTAATGTTAGTAGGAGCGTTATCATAGTTCGTAATCAGGAACATGTAAAACTCTCCTGGTTGCGCATTGGGGATAAAACAGGTTTCAGATGTCCATGTCTCAAAACTACAATCGATAATATTTCCACATGGATAAGAATCAAACAGAGAACAGCCGTCAAAAGGTCCGCTTCCAGTTAAATTAGAACAGGCACTTGCAAGAGTACTGAAAGGTCCCCAACAAATAAAATCGATGTCTATATCTGCCGAATTTGTAAGGTTGATATTTAATGTCCCACCTGTCTCGATTTGAAGATAATACCATGCAGGATTGGGTTGATCCAACAGACAGCCATAATCAGGACCTGATTCAGCCACAGTGTTTACCGATGCAGGAAATGTGTATGCATTTCCGGTACAAAACGGACTTGCACTAGCACAGTTGGCGCCTTGAGAATAGGCAGAATTACTTACATAAAGTAGGAAGTGCAATAGAATTATTGCGTAGTAGTTTTTCATAAGTCTGGAAAAAATAGGATGGATTACTTTGTTTCGTTCTCTCGTTGAAGTAAAACTTCACGTTTAGCAACAAAAATTGCTCGTTGTTCAGCCATTTTATCGTACCAACCTGTTTCAATTGCTTTTTGATTTTCAGATTGATCAGACTTAACATAAGCAACCTTATGGTCAATCGCTTTGATTACGGCATTCACATGCGCGAGCGTTTCACCTTCAAGAGAATCCTTTGGAGTATTTGAAGAAACAATTACTTTCTTCGGCTGAGATGTCGCAGCATGCAACTTCACTGGTTTTTGCTGTGCCGGTCTTGTTGTTGAAGTTTGTTGCTGAGCGAACAAACCAAAACCTACAAGTTGGAGTGCGGCAAGCACAAGTAGTTTTCGAGTCATAGTAAGCAGATTTACACTGTTTAAAACGAAAAGTGTGAAATAAGGTTGCCTTTTCGTTAAAAACCTGCTCTAAAATAGTGTTAAAATAACTACAAATATTGGATTGTTAAATATTTAACCAATCTTTTGGTTTTGACAGTAAATTAAGTGTTAATTCCTCATTACTACCTATTTCCGGCTGAAAACCATATTCCCAACTTGCATCTGCCGGTAAACTCATGAGAATTGATTCGGTGCGACCATTGGAAACCAATCCGAATTTCGTTCCTCTATCATTCACCAAATTAAATTCAACATAACGTCCACGACGCAGATTGCGCCATTTCAATTCCTGTTCTGTAAACGATTTGTCTTTCCCCAGAGCAACTTGTTCTCCATAAATAAACGGAAATGATTCTCCCAATTCAATAGCGAAATTGAAAAGGTTTTCTTTCGAATTGACGTTGTCGCTAACAATATGATCATAGAATATTCCACCAATACCTCGCGATTCCCCACGATGTGGAATAGTAAAATACTCGTCGGCCCAGGGTTTGAATCTATCGTAAAATTCAGCGTTGTATTTATCGCAAATCGTTTTTAGACGCTGATGAAATAGTTTTGCTTGCTCCGGAACAACATAATGAGGTGTAAGATCAATTCCGCCACCAAACCAATGTGTTCCATTATCCAATTCGAAATAACGAACATTCATGTGAATGATAGGAACATGTGGATTATGCGGGTGAATGACAATTGAAACTCCGGTAGCATAAAAGGAATTTCCTTCGATCTTCATTTGAGTTCGCATCATTTCGTTCACTTCTCCGTGAACAATTGAAAATGCTACACCTCCTTTTTCAATGACGTTCCCGTTCTTAATTGTACGTGTAAAACCTCCGCCACCCTCTGCTCTATCCCAGGCATCTTCAGAGAATTTTGCATTACCATCAACTTTTTCCAGTTCGTTACAAATAAAAAGTTGCAACTCACGGAAACGTTCGCCAATCTCTTCTTTATTCATGGTAAATACCTTTACGAACCAGCTTGTATTCGTCATGCATAACAACAAAACACTGTTTGCTTTCGAAACCAGAATTTGCGGCAACCTGACTCATATCAAATGCATTTTGAATCAAACAGTTCTCCTTATTTATCTCCAACAATAAATATGGCACAAAATAGCGCAGGATGTCGTACCCCTGAACAGCAACCTTATTCATATCTGCTTTGTATGTTGTTCTGTAAACGCGAAGTAAATCTTCCGTTTTTTGGTCAGAATAATTCAAGTCACTCGCAGTACACCACTGAACATTGTAGGTTGTTTTGTAATAACCGGTCAATTCACTAAATCCAGCCCAATCTTTGGTTCCTAAAACAGTAACTGTTCCATCACCAATTTTTGATTTGAGTTTATGTAACGCCAGCATAAATTTCACCACATTCGCTTCGTTACTGCTTGGAACAACAAAAACAGTATTTCCATTTTTACGGATCATAGAACCAAAATCTGCCAGTTTTACTTCGATGATCTTGGGAGCACCATTCTTAGCAGCCAATTCCATATATTTTGTCCGGTACGCCTGATATAAATCCGCGTCCTTCTTAGGGTCAAGATTCACCAATACAATTTGAGCGCCTTTGAAACTCTCTGTGGTATACTTCGCAAGAATATTCTGTTGTGTAATTTCAGAAGCAACTGCACAGTACACATATGGATTATCTTTCAACACTGAACTATTTACAGATGAAGGACAAACCATTCTAATTCTATTCGATTTACAAAACGCCGCAACCAGATCTGCTGCTTGTGGCATTAATGGTCCGATAATCAAATCGGCATTTTTAATTTCTGGTTTCTTCAATGCCTGAACAACCTCAGCAGAATCAATAGGAAAGTCAACCACGTTAATTGTAGCCTTGATACCATCTTTCTCCAGAGAGTCAACAGCCAACATCATTCCCATATAATACTCAGTAGCCAGATTCTTTAAACCTGCCCCAAGTGTTTTATCCAAACCAAAAGGAAGAAGAACAACTACCTTGTATTCCGACTTTTTGCTGAAAAGAATTTCTTTATCTACTTTTTGATCGTTAACATCCTGAATCTCACGAACCGGGACCTGATCGATCTTTTCCTTTTTAATCGGGATTTTCAATGTGGATCCGGGACTTAAAGTTGTCGATTTCAGGTTATTGAATTTCTGAAGATCAGTTGCAGAAACCATGTAACGCTTAGCAATTGTATAAAGCGTTTCACCTTTCTTTACCACATAATTGACAACTGAATCAGTGAACTGAACTGTAGTTGTTACAGGCTCTTTCGTTGGTTCTTCCTTAACAACCACTGGTGTTACAACAGTAGTTTTTGGAACCGTTGGAAAATACAATACCTGTCCAAGTTTTAGTCCGCCTGCAGCTTCAGGATTGATTGAATTCACATCATTTACATCAGAGCCATACTTCTTGCTCAACGCATAAAGCGTTTCTCCTTTTACAACAACGTGTTTTACCAAAGTTGTTCCGTTCTTCGCTTTAACAGGTGAAGCTCCTTGAGGAATCAAATAAGTTGTCCCTACTTTCAATCCTTTTTCAGCCCCCGGATTCGCCTTCACAATTTGTTCAACCGGAACTCCATAAACGGTTTGCATACCATAAAGAGTGTTTCCGGCTTCGGCAACATGCACCAAATACAATTTTCCGTCTTGATATTGCATTACAACATCTTCAACTGTTTCTTGTGCTTTTGCAAACGCAGAAGTCAACAAGAGTAAAAGGACAACCAGGTATCTCATATTTTTTTCTTTCCCTTCAATCAATTAAAATGCCACTATTCCCATTCGATGGTTGCCGGCGGCTTAGAACTGATGTCATAAGTCACGCGGTTGATTCCTTTCACCTGATTAATGATCTTGTTCGAGATCTTAGCAAGGAATTCGTAAGGCAAATGACACCAATCTGCCGTCATTCCATCTGTAGAACTCACAGCTCTCAGTGCAACAGCATTTTCGTATGTTCTTTCGTCACCCATAACGCCAACACTTTGAATAGGAAGGAAAATTGCTCCCGCCTGCCAAACCTGGTCGTACAATCCGTCTTCCTTCAATCCTTCGATAAAAATGGAATCAACATCCTGAAGAATACGCACTTTTTCAGCAGTAACTTCTCCAAGAATACGAATTCCTAATCCAGGACCTGGGAAAGGGTGACGGTTCAATATATTTTGCGGCAAATCCAAAGACTTACCTACTCTTCTTACTTCATCTTTAAACAACAAGCGTAAAGGTTCAACCACCTGTAACTTCATATAATCAGGCAATCCTCCAACGTTGTGGTGTGATTTGATTGTTTGACTTGGTCCGCCATTTACTGAAACAGATTCAATAACATCAGGATAAATTGTTCCTTGTCCTAACCATTTTGCATCTTCTACTAATTTCGATTCAGCGTCAAAAACATCAACGAAAACTTTTCCAATAGCTTTGCGTTTTGCTTCCGGATCAGTAACTCCGTTCAATGCTGCATAGAATTCGGAAGAAGCATCAACTCCTTTCACATTCAATCCTAAGCCCTTGTAGCTTTCAAGAACCGAATTGAATTCATTCTTTCTCAATAAACCGTTATCAACGAAAATACAGTGAAGGTTTGAACCAATTGCTCTGTGCAAGATCATAGCAGCAACAGAAGAATCAACACCTCCTGAAAGACCAAGGATTACTTTATCATTTCCTAATTGTGCTTTTAATCCTGCAACTGTGCTGTCAACAAATGAATCTGGTGTCCAAGATTGTGAACAACCACAAATGTCAACAATATAATTCTTCAATAGAACAGCTCCTTCCAATGAGTGATAAACTTCCGGATGAAACTGAATCCCATAAGTTTGTTCACCTTCAATTGCATAACCAGCAACTTCAACATCGTGTGTACTTGCAATAATCTTATAGTTTGAAGGAACATTCTTGATGGTATCCCCGTGACTCATCCAAACTTGCGAACCAACGGTCATCCCTTTAGTCAACTCATTGGTTGAATCGATAACTGTTAAATTTGCGCGTCCGTATTCACGAATCGTTGATGGAAGTACATCTCCACCATAATTCAAAGCCATATACTGAGCACCGAAACAAACTCCTAAAAGCGGGAATTTCCCTTTGATTGCAGACAAATCTGGTTTTGGAGATTCTGGATCACGTGTTGAAAACGGACTTCCTGAAAGTATAACACCTTTGATGTGGCTTCCTAGTTCAGGAACCTTGTTCCACGGATGAATTTCACAATAAACATTAAGCTCTCTAACTCGGCGTGCAATAAGTTGCGTATACTGAGAACCAAAATCTAAAATCAGAATCATTTCTTGCATGCCTGCAAAGATAAGAATAAATGGACAATTGAGAATTGAAAATGTAGAAGCTTAAAGCGTGTTCGTTGGAATTATCAATTATTAATTATACAGACTAGAGCAAAGTTGATCATTAATAATTCAACAATTGATAATTCTAACACGCACCATGCTCTTTTCAACTCTAAATTCTCCATTTTCAATTCAAACAGTGATTTTATGTCAGTCGTCAAACCAGCATCTCTGTCAATTTGGCTGAAACCAACTTTTGGAACAATTTATGACAAAAGCCGACCACATAACCGAGGGTACTCTGCTTTAAAATGTTATTTTTGGGGCTCTCTATTTTGAAGAAAACATGTTAAAAGGAATATTAAAAAGCATTCTTGGAGATAAGTCGGCTAACGACAGAAAGAAGTACCAACCTGTAATTGAACAAGTTGCTAGATTTTATGGTGATGTTCAAAAAGACTCTGACACCGAACTTCGTGGACGTACCCGTAAATTTCAAGCTATAATTAAAGACGCTATTTCTGGATTAGAAGCAGAAGTAGTTGAATTACGTGAAAAGGCTAAAACACCTGACTTACCGCTTCATGAGAAGGAAACAATCTATGCTAAGATTGACGACAACTCTAAAGCCATCAATGAGATCATTGAGAAGAAATTAGAAGAAATTTTACCCGAAGCTTTTGCTGTTGTTAAAGAAACTGCTCGTCGTTGGGCTGAAAACAAACAATTGGTTGTTACAGCCGAAGAGTTTGACAAAGACTTGGCTGCGAAGAAAGACGGAATTACAATTGACGGTGAAAATGCTATTTGGCATAACAAATGGACAGCGGCCGGAGCAGATGTTGAATGGGTAATGGTTCATTACGATGTTCAGTTGATGGGTGGTGCCGTTCTTCACCGCGGAAATATCGCAGAGATGCAAACTGGTGAAGGAAAAACCCTGGTTGCAACACTTCCTGTTTATTTGAATGCACTTGCTGGCAAAGGAGTTCACGTGGTAACGGTGAATGACTACCTAGCAAAACGTGACTCCGAGTGGATGGGGCCAATTTACCAATTCCACGGATTAAGTGTAGATTGCATTGATAAACACCAGCCCAACTCACCAATGCGTCGTTCTGCTTACAACGCAGACATCACTTTCGGAACAAACAACGAATTTGGTTTCGACTACCTGCGTGATAACATGGCAACAGATCCAGCTGATCTTGTTCAACGTGAACACCACTTTGCAATTGTCGATGAGGTCGATTCAGTTTTGATTGATGACGCACGAACGCCATTGATCATTTCCGGACCAACTCCAAAAGGAGATCAGCACGAGTTTTACGAATTGAAACCGCGTGTTGAGAATATCGTGGAAGTTCAACGCAAAATGGTAAATCAAGCTTTGGCAGATGCTAAACGTTTGTTGGCTATTGCAATGTCTGGACAAACCGACGGAACTGTAGATCTTAAAACAGCACTTGAGGAAGGAAGTATTGCCTTACTTCGCGCGCACAGAGGTTTACCTAAGAATAAGGCCTTGATTAAGTTCCTTTCTGAGCCTGGAATTCGTTCTCAATTACAAAAAGTTGAGAATCAGTACATGGCTGAGAACAACAAACACATGAAAAAAATCGATAAGGAATTATACTTCGTTATCGATGAAAAACAAAATACAGTTGATATCACTGAAAAAGGGATTGATCTTATCTCTGGAAGCGATGATAGAAACTTCTTCGTCATTCCTGATATCTCTACAGAATTAGCATTGCTTCAGAAAGCAAATCACCCTGCTGAAGAATTTGCACTGAAGAAAGAATCATTGATTCGTGACTACTCTATCAAATCAGAACGCATTCACTCTGTTACTCAATTATTGAAAGCATACTCACTTTTCGAGAAAGAAGTCGAGTACGTTATCATGGATGGAAAAATCAAGATTGTTGATGAGCAAACAGGACGTATCATGGAAGGTCGTCGTTACTCTGATGGATTGCACCAGGCAATTGAAGCGAAAGAAAATGTTACGGTAGAAGCTGCAACACAGACTTACGCAACGGTTACACTTCAAAATTACTTCCGTATGTACCACAAACTTTGTGGTATGACAGGTACGGCAGAAACTGAAGCAAAAGAATTCTGGGACATTTATAAATTAGATGTAGTTGTAATTCCTACAAACCGTCCAATTTCACGTTCAGATCAACAAGATTTGGTTTTCAAAACCGCTCGTGAAAAATACTCGGCTGTAATTGACGAATGTGTTAAACTGGTTGAACAAGGCCGTCCTGTATTGGTTGGTACAACAACTGTTGAGATCTCTGAGTTATTAAGTCGAATGCTGAAGATGCGTAACATTACACATCAAGTATTGAACGCGAAATATCACCAAAAAGAAGCGGAAATTGTTGCAATGGCTGGTAAACCAGGAGCTGTAACAATCGCAACAAACATGGCTGGTCGTGGTACCGATATCAAATTAGCTGAAGGCGTTAAAGAAGCTGGAGGTTTGGCAATTATTGGTACAGAAAGACATGATTCACGTCGCGTTGACCGTCAGCTACGTGGTCGTTCTGGTCGTCAGGGAGATCCGGGATCTTCTCAATTCTTTGTGAGTTTGGAAGACGACTTGATGCGTAAATTTGGTTCTGAGCGCATTGCTCGTGTAATGGACCGTTTAGGATTGAAAGAAGGAGAAGTTATTTCTCACAGCATGGTTTCCAAATCTATTGAGCGTGCTCAGAAGAAAGTAGAAGAAAATAACTTTGGTGTTCGTAAGCGCTTGTTAGAATACGATGACGTAATGAACGCTCAACGTAAAGCAATTTACAAGAAACGTAAAAACGCATTGTTCGGTGAACGAATGGATGTGGACGTTTCAAATATGTTCTACGACGTTGTTGAAGGATTTGTAAATGCAAACTCAAATGGTTCTTTTGAAGAGTTTGAATTGGAGTTGTTACGCGTATTGGGAATTGAAAGCCCTGTTTCTGTAAGCGAATTCAATTCAATGAATAAAATGGACTTGATTGAAGATATCTACGAAAAAGTAGTGAATCAATACCATGAAAAGAACGAACGTATTGCTCGTTTGATTCTTCCTCAAGTAAAAGAGTTAAGTGAAAATAATTCTCGTTTCGAAGTTTTGGTATTTGAAGTATCCAACGGACGCAGAAAAATGGGTGTTCACTTGAACATCAAGGAAACTGCTGAATCGCAAGGTAAAACTATTGCTTCAACAATCGAAAAGAACCTTGTTCTTGGAATGATTGATAACGAATGGAAAGAGCACTTGAGAGAGATGGATGACTTGAGAGGTTCGGTACAACAAGCCGTTTACGAACAAAAAGACCCTTTGCTTATCTATAAGTTAGAATCGTTTGAATTGTTCAAAGGAATGTTGAGCAGATTAAGTAACGAAACTGTTGAATTCCTTGTTCAAAGCGATCTGTATACAGATGGTGGTGAGCGTGTAAAACAAACACAAGCTGCAAAAGCTCCTTCTGCTTACGATCAGGCTCAAATTCAAAACACATCAACAAGTACTGCCCCTCCTCAGTTTCATGGAAGTGAAGGTTATGAGGAAGCAATGCGCAATTCAATGCCTCAGCGCGAAAAACAACAACCTGTTGTTGCTGAAACAAAAATTGGACGTAATGATCCTTGTCCTTGTGGAAGTGGTAAAAAATACAAACAGTGCCACGGAAAATAGGTCAAAATTGAAATATTCAGTGGAATGCCGTCGATACTCGACGGCATTTTTTTTTGATAATCGCCCAAAATCTCCAAATACTCAACTAAGATTTTAATCAGCTCATTGAATCAAGCGAAATGTTCATTGTTCGTTTTTTGAATCATTCTTATTTCTACTTTGAGTAAGAACGAATTTAGAACACTATGAAATGCTACTCAATACTACTCGGCGCGATGTGCGCATGTGCTTCAGCATTCGGACAAACTTCCGATAACGTTTCCAGCTGGGCTTCTCAACATCCAGATGTTTATCTCATAAGCTTTGAAAACTACTCGGTTCTTTCACAGGACATGAAGGATAAGCTTGGAACGAACGTTTTGGTTTATAATGGTTCATTGACGATGGAAAACATTGAGGCATTTGAACAAACGAAATCAATTCCAAGCGAGAAACCGTCTTCTGAAGTTGCAGATGGTCAAGAAATCAAAAACTGGCTCGGTCAGCATCCCGATTTAAAAATTGTTCCAAGATCACTTTACAACAGTTCAGACGCTACTACTCAGCAAGCGTATCTTGAACATGGTGCAATGATTTTAATTGGTGAAACAATTACGCTTGAAGACATTCACAATTACTAACCTGTTGAAATTACTACTACTATGAAAAGTTTATTTCTCTCCGCATTCTTAGCCCTATCCACGTTCACAGGTCAATTTATCTTTGCTCAGTCTGATGCCCCATGTGGTGCTCCCGCACTAGCAGTTGGAACAAATTGTACTGTTACAAATGGAACTACTGTTGGAGCAACATATGCTAATAACGCAGCTAACGGAAACACTCCTAGTTGTGCTGCTCCAGGAGCGCCAGATGTTTGGTACTCCTTTGTTGCGCCTCCAGGCGGAGCGGTTAACATTTCAGCTACGGCAGGAACAATTACCGATGGTGGAATGGCTGTTTACTCTGGTGCTTGTGGATCATTAGCGCAAGTAGCTTGTGACGATGACAGTGGACCAGGTGCAATGCCTGCACTATCTTCTACCGGTCTTGTTCCTGGAAACACTTATTATCTTCGTTTTTGGAGATTTAGCTCGGGAACAGGAACATTTTCGCTTTGTTTAACGGTACCTGGAACAAATACAACATGTACTATTCAGCAACCTATCTGTTCTGGATCACCAATATCATTTACTTCTAACAGCGGGGGTGCAGCTGCAAGCGTTGTAAATCCAGGAAATAATTACAACTGTTTGTCCACTTCTCCAAATCCAAGTTGGTACTACCTCGAAATTGCTACAGGTGGAAATTTGGTGGTTGACATTACAGCTGGACAAGACATCGATTTTGCGATTTGGGGGCCTTTTGCAAATGTAGCTGCAGGAACTGCTGCTTGTAACACCTATGGAATGCCTTCCGATTGTTCTTATTCTACATCAGCAACCGAACAAGTGAATGTAGCCGGAGTTGTGGCCGGGCAAGTTTATGTGTTACTCGTTACTAACTTTGCAAATGTAGTTCAAACCATTAACGTTACTAATGGAGGAGGAACCGCAACAACGAATTGTGCCATTGTGCCTCTTCCAGTAGACTTTAGCAACTGGCAAGCGTATTTGGCTGGCGATAAAGTTCGTATGAACTGGTCAACCGAAAGCGAAACAAACAGCGATTTCTACGCCGTTCAGCGCTCAACAAACGGAACGCTTTGGGAAACAATTGGATTTACAGATGCAGCAGGAAATAGCGCTTCAACAAAAAGTTATGCGTTTACCGACGAGAAGCCAATAGAAGGTGTAAACTATTACCGTGTAAAACAAGTTGACTTGGACGGTCAGGCAAAATTCACAACTATTGTTCCAATAGAGTACAACATTATTTCTCCATTGGATGCGTATCCAAATCCAACAACAGGTTTGGTCCTTGTAAAAGAGAAAGAGTACGCCATAAAAACAGTCGAATTGATTGACTTAACTGGAAGAAAATGGGAATTACCTTACTCAAAAGGGAATACAGGAGTTTCAGTTGATGTTAGTAGTCACTCAAAAGGAACTTACACTTTACGTTCAAGAGATGAAATGGGGAATCTTCGTTCCACCTTATTAATTCTAGAATAGCAAAAATTAAAGCAATGAAAAAATGCCGTCGACTACCGATGGCATTTTTTTTTGCTCGATGAAAACCACCAAATACTCAACTACTAATTTAATTGACACATCTAGCCCGACAAAGTGTATGTTTTGAAATCCAATAGCTCAGCGAGGTCGTAACTGATTCAAAACATACATTAAAATGAACTTCAAAAAACACTTACTGTTCTTACCCTCACTGTTCTTTTATTCATTCAGTAATGCTCAAGATTCCGAGCAAATTTCAAACTGGATTTCAACTCACCCGGATGTTTACATTATTTCGTCAGATAATTATTCAACCATTTCAGCTTCTTTTCGTGATAAAATAAAAGATAAGGTCGTTGTTTTTGATGGTCAAGTTACCATGGAAGACCTACTGAAATATGAAAATTACACAGTAAATCAGGAACAAAGCACAAACACAACAATCGTCTTTACAGGTTTTGCGGAAAGTCAAGAAGCCAAGGAATGGATGGCTGCTCATCCTGAAATAACCATTATATCACGATCGTATTTCAACAGTTTGAATACCAATGAACAAACCGCACACATTAACCAGCGATCTATGATTCTCATAGGTGAGATTCTAACGGCAGAAGACATCCAAAATTATTAATCTACACCTGAATTTTAACAATCATGAAAGCAAAGAAAATATCTCTTGTTCTAACCCTCGCTATCACCATTATATTCAATCAAAAAACAATTGCTCAAAGCAATACACCTTGCGGTGCACCAAATTTACCAGTGAATGCTATTTGCCTCAGCACACCTGGGACCACTGCTGGCGCGACTGCGCAAACAGACGCTGCAAATGGAGGAAATCCTTCTTGCGGATTTATGGGCCCAGATGTTTGGTACAGTTTAGTTGCGCCTCTAACTGGTAGTATCCGTATACAAACAACAGCCGGATCAATTAACGACGGTGTAATGGCGCTTTATTCAGGCCCTTGTGGTTCGTTAACACAAGTTTTGTGTGTTGATAATTTTGGCGGAAGTTTTATGCCTTCGTTTACCACATACAATTTAACTCCAGGAGCCACATATTATGTTAGATTTTGGAGAAACGGAGGAGGAACTGGTACGTTTGGTATTTGCGCTACAGCTTCATTGCCTCCAATAGGAAATGCAGTTTGCTCCACACAAACCCCAATCTGTTCTGGTTCTCCAATTACATTTTCGGCGAATGCAGGAGGTGTTCCAGCATCTCAAGCGAACCCAGGAAACTCTTACGGCTGTCTATCCACTTCACCAAATCCGAGTTGGTACTATCTTGAGATCGCTACTGGTGGGAATCTGGTAGTGAATATTTCTGCTGGTTCTGATGTGGATTTTGCAATTTGGGGACCATTCCCTAACCTTGCTGCCGGAACTGCTGCCTGCAATAACTACGGAACTCCAACAGATTGTTCTTATTCTACTGCTGCAACTGAACAGGTGAATGTTCCAGGCGTAATCACAGGACAAGTTTACGTACTGCTTGTTACCAATTTCGCCAATACAATTCAAAATATCAGTGTGAATAATTCCGGTGGAGGTGGAACTGCAACAACGAATTGTGGTATTGTTCCTCTTCCTGTTGGATATACCAGTTGGCAAGCTCATCTGGCAAACAACAAGGTTCGTTTAAGTTGGACTACCGAAAGTGAAACAAACAGTGATTATTACGCTATTCAACGATTAACGAATGGAGGAATTTGGGAAACCGTAGGTTTTGTTAAGGCAGCTGGGAATAGCAGTACACCCCTTTCCTACTCTTTTACCGATGAAAATCCAGTAGAAGGTATAAATTACTATCGCTTAAAACAAGTTGACCTGGATGGTAAAGCTCACTTTACCAATACAATTCCTGTTGAATACAATATCGTTACTGACTTGGAAGCATATCCAAATCCAACAACGGGATTGGTTCTCGTAAAAGAGAACGCATTCAGCATAAAAGCAGTTGATTTAATTGATGTGACGGGAAGAAGCTGGGAGTTACCTTATTCAAAAGGAAATACAGGCGTTTCAGTTGATGTAAGCAATCATGCAAAAGGAACTTACACCCTTCGTTCAACAGATGAAATGGGCAATCTTCGTTCAACTCTGTTGATTCTGGAATAGAATATCGACTTAACTAAGAGCAATTTTCATTTCGATTCAGTACTTTTGAGTTGTGATGAAAATTGCCCTTATTGGTACGGGAAATGTAGCAACGCATCTTGCCAGGCGTTTAAAAGAATGCTCAATTGAAGTTGTTGGTGCGTTGGGAAGTTCCAAAGAAAAAACAATCCCGTTTTCTGAAAATTATCAAATCAATTCATTTTCATCTTATTCTGATTTATCCGAGGCCGAACTCACAATTGTTTGTGTTCAGGATCATAACCTTAAAGAAGTTCTTACGAAAGCGTTGAAATACAGTAATTGTGTTACAACTTCCGGAACCTTTGACATTGGGACTATAAATAATAGTTCGTCTTTTCAATCTGGCGTTTTTTATCCGCTTCAAAGCTTTTCAAAAGATGCAATAATCGATTTTGAAAAAATCCCGTTTTTCATTGAAACTGAAAACAAAAAATTCGAAGCAAAACTAATCCAATTGGGAAATGTACTGGGTAAAGAAGCCATTCAAATGAATGCAGAAAGCCGTTTAAACCTTCATGTTACGGCGGTTTTCCTGAACAATTTCACGCACCACATTTCCGCTTTGGCAAACGAGTTCGCACAATCAAAAGGTGTGGAGTTCTCCTGGTTTGAGGCGCTTATTGATGAAACGTTCAGGAAAATAAAAAAAGGAGCTTCGTTCGCTGACCAAACTGGTCCTGCAAAACGAGACGATCAAGAAACCATTCAAAAACATTTACACTTACTCAATGAAATGAAGGCAAAGGTATATGCCACTATTTCGGAGAGTATTCATAAAAAATCCAATCAATGATCAGTTATAAAGAACGACTTCCAAAAATAAAAACGCTCATGTTCGACATAGATGGCGTTCTAACGGATGGTCAAATCTATATGCTTAGAGGCGAAGTAGTTCGTTCACTGCATTCGAAAGACGGGTATATTTTACAACTGGCTGCGAAAAAAGGTTTCAAGATCTTTATCATCACTGGTGGTAGGTCTGAAGAACTCAAGGATCGTTTACTGGGAACTGGCGCTACAGAGGTTCATTTAAGAGCTAGCGACAAATTGAAAGTGTACGAAGACATTTTAACTAGACATCAATTGAACGAAGACGAAATCATGTACATGGGTGATGATATTCCTGACATTCCAGTACTTAGAAGAGTTGGTTTTTCTTGTTGTCCGCAAGACGCTGCAAGCGATGTAAAGGCAAATGTTCATTACCAAAGTCAACTACTTGGTGGACAAGGATGTGTAAGGGAAATTGTGGAACAAATCTTACGCGTGCAGTCGAAATGGAATATTGAAGAAGATTGCCACTGGTGACTTCGACTGCGCTCAGTGCGCCACCGCTCAGCCGCCAACTCAACCAAATTCGATATTTCGACTATGCTTAATGACCTACAGTTACTTCACCAACTTCAACATTGCGCTTCCGTTCTCGGAAACAATTTTAAAGAAGTAAATTCCGTTTGAATAATTGTTGGTTGAAAGAATAAACTTTCCAGTTTTATTCTCAACGCTCTCCAATTCCTGCCCCAGTTCGTTGTAAACAATCACATCTACTACTTCATTTTCCGGGAGCTCCACAGTAACTTCGTTTTCAAAAGGATTGGGATAAACAGAGACATTCAACATTTCCTCATTCTCCTTCGCATCCAGCATATCATAGACCACAGGATTTGTTATCCCTGGAGGATAATAAGAATCACTACCAATCTTTACAATGAAAAGTGAACTTCCACCACAGCAGTAATATTCGTGAGAACCAACAAATGCAGCAAATCCGTCTTTGGTAGCGATAATCTGATTTACATTATCTTGCCCGATATTGTTATATCCTGCATCACTTACATCCCAATAAAATCCAGCTGCATATCTAGAGCAAATGTTATCTTCTCCGTCGGCAAAAGTTGGAAAACCAGGGTCTTCCACTTGTCGAATAACAAAGAATTTATCTACCGAAGCTGTGTAACGGACATAATGTGTATATCTACCAGTTCCTGTTCCTGTGGTGAAATAGAAATCATAGATTTGAGTACCGGTTAGATCAATGTCCACATTGTAATAATCCCAATACTGAGCACCCGGAAGTTTTCGTTGTCCAATTGCTAATAATCGATTATCGTAGTAACGGATATCGTTCAATTCTCCCCAGCCATTACCACAATATGTAGAATCCCAGTACATTGTTCCATCGTTATGGAAATAACCAACATAGCCTTTATTTACGAGTGAATCAGTAACGTATTGTGTACCACAAATAACAAATGTTGTATCGGAAACAATGTTTATCGCTCTTAGGAAATCGTCACCACCTGTCCCCCATTTCTTACTCCAGATCATGTCGCCATTTTTATCCACGCGAAACATATAAAAATCTACATTTCCATCCGCTGTACTGTCCGTTTCAGCAACGGCAACAATACTTGTATCAGCGAGCATTACTGCACTGTGAACACGTTCCCATGAGCCATAATCGAAATGTTTCTCCCATTGTAAATCGCCAGCTGGATTGGTAAAAAACAGGTAAGCATCAAAATTATGAGAAACCCCGCTATTGGAAGTTCCAATCACATAATGACCAAAATTATCGACTGAAAACACCCGTTTTCCTTCTTCAAATTCAGAGCCACCGTAAGCTTTTGACCAAAGGTAGTTTCCTTGTTTATCCAAATTCATCAGGAAAGCTTGATTTGGAGCATTTTCAAAACTTGAAGATGAACCAGTAATCAAATAAGAAGAATCAACAAGCTGGGTCAATCCCTGAGCTTCGTCATAACCATTTCCTGAAAACACTTTGTAGAAAGATGCGGGTTGTGAAAAACCAACAACAGTCAAAAACAAAAAGACGAATAATGTACTTAATCTAGATTCCATACTGTTCTTAAATATGCTGATTTACCAAATCCTCCGCTGTAACAAACACCGATAATATCATCAGTTCCGACCGACAAAGTGAATTTTTCAGCCACATACGTTGCAGACAAACCTCCTCTGAATGTTGTAAAACCACCATAATTTACGTTGGCAACCAATAAAATGGATTTTACAGGTTTATAAGCTGCTCCTGCATAGATTACCGAGTTCGATTTCAAGGTTGGAAACAAACGAACTCCAAAATAGGATTGCAGTTTTTTATCGCTATTGAAATCAATCAGTTTTCCAGCTTGAATGTATCCCGGAAGCGCATAAGCTCTTGTGTAGGTTGAATCATGATCAATACCGAGTGAATCCAAAACACTATAATCGTCTCTATTGAAAGGTGAATTATCACCAAACAATTGGTTCAATCTGAAACCGTTAAAGGAATATGTAGAATCTGCCTGATAACGCTGCATCGGCGAGTTGATCATTGCAAATCCAATGTTCGACACACTCAATTCCATAACCGTTTGAGTTCCTTTGATCCAGGGAACTTTCAGTTTATATCCAGCGTCAATGCAAACTCCTAAACCTTTTGAAAACTGCTTTCCGGTTGTATAAGCCAAATCTCCGCGAACATTCAACTTCACTAAAGATGCATCAGCACTTTGATACAGTTGTCCTTTTGTAATTTCACCCTTAAACTGATCCTGAACGTTTACCATGTTCACAAACAGGTAACTTCCATTCTCTTTATTCCTCAAACCAAAGCCCACTTTTTGAAAACGGGTAAAACTGATACTTGTCTTTGTAAAAAAAGCAGTATCGCCTAAATAACCTTCATTTCCATAAAACACCAAACCAAAAGGATCTTTGCCATATTTAACCGAGCCTAATGCATAATATCCGGCTTTAACACCCCAATCCCATTTTCCTTTTTTAAACAAGGAATCACTTCCATGAAAATAGGTCACATCGTTATTTGAAATAATTCCGGCAAAATTGATACTTCCATGTTTATCAAACGACCTGTCTTTCATTTCCTGATCAATATAGCCGCCGTAAACCAGTTTGTTCAACATTTCATTTTTAAACGAAGTTGATTGAATATCGAATTGTCCGTTTGCAATAAGCTGCTTTCCATAGCCGTTAATGGTATCAAAACCTTCTGGTAAATTCGTTTGAGCCAGGCCAGTTAAACAATTAAATACTAGAAACAGAACTAAAAAATACTTCATTAGATATTGTGTTTAACTGCAATTTTAGCTCGGATCTTGAACTTTAAAAAAGCGTTTTCAGGAATAGAAACTTGCGTTGAAAGATTGGTAACCACATCTGGCGTATTCAAAACCGCTTTAACACAAACCTTTTTAGCACTGTTCAACATTTCAACCTGAGCTGCAGAACATGCAAGTGTAACAATCGAATTCTTTTGCTGAATCCCATTTACAATTTGGCCGTAAACACTTGAAGCGATTGAATTATTGGCAACAAACTGAGTAATCACATTTCCATTCGCATCCAAAAAGTAAAGCATTAAATCTGCCTGTAAAGGAAAGGCATTGTCAACGTCAATGATCAAATCGCCACTTTCGATATGAGTCGCATCATAATTCTGATTCAACGAAAATGAGAATGTATCCACAATCGTTAGATTATTTGCACCAATATTCAGTGGGAGATTTCCTGTCAAATGAACATTCATCGGTCGGGAGTCATAAACTTCGTCCCAGCCACCAGAAACATTTCCCCATGGATTTACCTGGATCTGGTAAGCAATTTCGTTTTGAGCGCCATGATTTTCTAAAAACTGTTCAACATTACTGTTACCGCCGTTGAAATCAATTGCTGTATTTGTAGAGGTCAGATTACTATAATTTCCGTAAGCCGGATTAATGTTAATCCAACTACCAACAGTTGAGTGAGACAATGCTACCGTACTTCCCTGAGCATTTGTGTTTTTCAGAGAAATCAATTTTGCACGAGCTGATAATTTGAACCCATTTTCGATATTGAAATTCAAACTTGCTGCATCAAGATCGATGGTTCCATCAACAATTTTAGAGAGTACATCAATAGACTTGGTCAATGTATCAGAGAACGTCTGTGATCCGAAATAGCCACGGGCATAGTCGAGCTTCAATTCATCCATTGTAAACTCAAAACGCAAGCTATCCAGATTATTAACGGAAACTGTTGATCCGGCAGGATCAGATTTAACTGTCAATTTTGATTGAAGTTTGTTAAAAGAAGTTCCGTATTGACCAGTAAGATCAATTTGATATCCTGTTAAGTCAACATAATCAGTACTTGAACTAGGATTAGCATTAGAACCTGCGGGAACAGAAAATTGTTGAACAAACATTTGTCCATCTTTCACAACACCAGGTAGCTCTACTTTGAAAATAGTAGCTGTTTCTATGGGACTTTCAACTTTAATATGGATTCCACCCGATTTCACCCAAATGACTTTCAATTGTGTAGGTTCAATATTGAAATCGTGTTCCTGAATGTTATTGACGAAACTCACTCCCGGATTAACCGTAATTCCTGTTCCACCAACGTTAATCGCATAATTGTGTTTAATGGTCGTATCCGGAATCTTAACAACATCACTCAGTTTCAACGAAAAGATATCCCTGTCAATTGCCAGTTCATAAACACCTCCATTTACCGTAATCACATCTTGTTCATCGGCTAAATCCTCCATGGATAACGTATCTTCTACCAAAGGCAATTGCCAATTCGTATCCCACGAAGTTTTCTCTTTCTTTTTGCAAGAAACCGCAAATAAGATAGAGAAACAAAGTGCTAAATATGAGTAATTTTTCATCGTCAATTTTAAAGATACGAAATGTACTAAAAGGTTGGATTTATGCACGTTCAATTACAGTTGCATAACCTTGTCCAACACCAATACACATGGTAACCAAAGCGTATTTTTTATTAGTGCGTTGCAATTCGTTGGCAGCAGCAAGTAAAATACGTGCTCCCGACATTCCAAGTGGGTGTCCAAGTGCAATTGCTCCACCATTCGGATTGATTCGTGGATCGTTATCAGCAATACCCAATGTTCTTGTACAAGCCAAAACTTGAGCTGCAAAGGCTTCATTCAGTTCAAGAACATCCATTTGACCCAAAGTCAAACCAGCCAGTTTCAACGCTTTTTGAGAAGCCTCAACCGGACCAATTCCCATAATACGAGGCTCAACTCCTGCAACAGCCGCTGAAACAATTCGCGCTAAAGGTTTTAAATTTTGTTCTTTTAGACCGTTTTCTGAAGCCAGCAACAAAGCACAAGCTCCATCATTTAATCCAGAGGCGTTACCTGCAGTAACAGAACCATCTTTTTTGAACGCCGGACGTAATCCACCAAGCGACTCCATCGAAGTTCCTGCACGCATAAACTCGTCCTTATCAAAAATCAGTGGGTCTTGCTTTTTACGCGGAATTTCCACTCCAACAATCTCTTTTGCTAAATGTCCATTTTGCTGAGCTGCGAATGCCTTCTCTTGAGACCAAACCGAGAATTTATCCTGATCTTCTCTGGAAATGTTCAGCATTTCAGCCAAATTTTCAGCAGTATTTCCCATGGCATCCACTCCGTAAAGCTGTTCCATTTTAGGGTTAATAAAACGCCATCCGAAAGAAGAATCAAATAGTTGTTGGTCACGACCATAAGCCGAACCTGCTTTAGACATTACCAAAGGTCCACGTGTCATGTGTTCAACTCCACCGGCAACCATAACTTCGGCACCACCCGTTTGAATTACGCGAGCCGCAGTAACCGCTGCTGCCATTCCAGAAGCACAAAGTCGGTTTACAGTTTCTCCACCAACAGAAATCGGGTATCCAGCAAGTAACAATGCCATACGAGCAACGTTTCTATTGTCTTCGCCAGCCTGGTTTGCACACCCGAAATAGACATCCTCAATTGCTTTTGGATTCAGATTCGGATTTCTATCAAGCAACGCTTTCAATACATGCGCAGCCAAATCATCAGCTCTTACCGCTGAAAGTGTTCCACCAAAATTTCCTATTGCGGTTCTTACACCACTTACTAAATATGCATCTTTCATAATCTATTCGTCAATTCTAAATTGAATGGACGTAAAGTTAGCACTTCTCGATACATTTTTCTCCACGATATTCCGAAAATCTCCCGATACCTATCGGGTTGAAGTGACAATAACGACTTTCATTGTGAAAGAAAAAATCGAGTTGTTGATAACATTCTAATTCGACAAAATTCAAAAAAAGCTATTTTCAAAGCGCTAAACCAAAAACAAATGCTAATTATGAAACTGAAAAACCTTGCGTTAGTTTCGCTTGCGTTTCTCTCTTCCGTGGCTTATGGTCAACTTGAGGAGTTAACACCAAAAGAAAAACAATACCGGGATTCGATCACCAAATTGAATCAACAGAACGCAGCAATAACTGCAAGTCAGGAAGCCTACAATCGCGGCGTTGAACTCTGTAACCAAAAAAAATGGGCAGAATCTATTGGTGAATTTAAAAAGTCAATTACTTCTGATCCCAATTTTACAGCTGCTTATTACAACAAAGGTATTGCTGAAAACGAAGCTGAGAAATATCAGGATGCGGTAACAACGCTAACGAGCTTAATTGAAAAGCAAAGCAGTTATTCAAAGGCCTATTTTCAACGAGGACGAGCTTACCAAGGCCTGAACGATTATTTAAAATCCGAAAAAGATTATGAAAAGTCAATTACACTTGATGCTGCAAATCCAAAAGCTTATTACAACTATGGAACGTTGAAATTCCTACAGCAAGATTATAACACGGCAATCAAGTACTTTACAAAGACTATTGAATTAGATCCGAACAATGCTTATGCCTACAATGATCGTGGCAGTTGTTATAGAATGCAGAATAATCTGACAAAAGCAATTGCAGATTATGAAGAAGCACAAAGAAAGAACCCGAATTTGGCATTCGTCTTAAACAATATTGGTACGGCAAAAAAGAAACTGAAAGATTATACCGGAGCAATGGCTGCATTCAACAGAGCAATTTCTATTGATGCAAATTACTATATGGCATACAATAATCGTGGTGCCACCATGATGGATAAAGGCAATACGGAAGACGCAAAAAGTGATTTCGAAAAAGCGCTGCAGATCAATCCGAAATACGCTCCTGCCCTTTCTAATTTAGCTGGGGTTTACTTTGCGAAGAAGGATTACAGCAAAGCAAAAGAATATGCTGATAAAGCAATTGCGGCTGATCCAACTTATGCTGCTGCATACGTAAATCGCGGAATGGCGAAAGAAATGCTTCGCATGATGGAAAGTGCTTGTGAAGATTGGAAAAAAGCGAATGAACTAGGTTCGAAAGAAGGAAAAACATACTATAGCGGTAATTGCAGCAATTAAACACGAAGTAGATCTCAACAATAAATGTCGAGAACACTTCGCATTAAAGAAAATACAATGAAAAAACTATTGATAATTGCTGCTTTGGGTATTTACTCTTTCAGCTACGGACAGAATATAGAGTTTAAGTCGGCTAATTTTAAGGATAGAAAAGAAGATCTGAAAAAGGCTGAAGATGCAATTTCGCTTGGTGATGATGCATTCAAATTGGCGAACGAAGCCTTTTTCCTTGTTCAGGATTATGGCGATAATTATAAAATTGCTCTGAAAAACTATCAGGTTGCTCAAGCCATAAATCCAAGTAATGGATTATTGAATTTTAAAATTGGTGCGTGTTTGCTTAACGGTGATAATCCGGGAGAAGGAATCCCTTACATCAAAAAGGCAAAAACCCTTGATCCAACTTGTGATCCATTCTTGAACTATTATTCAGGAGTGGCAAGTCAGTTGGAAGGAAAATTTGATGAGGCAATCGCATCTTACACTGCGTTTGAAAACGAATACAGAAAAGCAGATGACTTTGGAAAGTTTGTTATTGCTTGTAAAAAACAATGTGCTGATAACAAAAAAGCAATGGCAGTGCCAGTTCGTTGTTGGGTAGACAATGTTGAATCATTGAATTCAGAGAAAGATGAAATTTCTCCTTCTATTTCAATTGATGGTGCGGATATGATCTTATCATCGAATCGACCAAACGGGCATACAGCGGATCAATTTGGTACGTACGATTACGATATTTACTCATCGACACTTGGTGCTGATGGTTGGTCAGCTCCAAACAAACTAAAAGGAGCAATCAACTCCAATTCTGATGACGTTAGCGATTGTATGTACTTCAACGGTACAAAAATGCTTTTGCACAGAAAAGATGGCGATCAATACGACATTTATGAGTCAAAGCTCATTGGATCAACCTGGACTGAACCTGCAAAATTGAATTCGAATGTGAGTAATGCAAGACTTAGCGAGCGCTACGCTGCATACAACGAAGATGGCTATAGAGTTTATTTCAATCGTCTGAACGAAAACAAATCAAGTGGATATGAAGTCTTCTTCTGTGCTGTTCAGAGTATTATGATGGGTGATTTCAAGCTAGGAACTCCGGTTTCAAGTCTGAATTCACGTTTCAATGAAGGACCAATCTATATTACAATAGACGGTGAAACCATGTATATTGCTTCAGAGGGTTTTGAATCTCTTGGTGGATATGACATCTTTATGTCGAAGAAAGATCAGGGGAATTGGTCAACACCTGTCAACCTGGGTTATCCGATCAACTCGCCTTATGACGATTTCTTCTACTCGCCAACTGCAAACAAGAAGTATGCTTATATTTCATCGAATCGAGCTGGAGGAAAAGGTGGTTTTGATGTTTACAAAGTAACCTATTGGGGACCTGAGAAGAAACCAGTTATGGAAACTGAAGATTACTTATTGGGAAGTATTGCTGAACCAATTAATGATCATTCGATTGAAAATACGGTTGACGTAAAGAAAAAATCATTGACAGTTTTCAAAGGAATTACAATTGATGCGATTACGAAGAAACCAGTGGAAGCGCAGATTGAAATTACTGACAACGCAACAGGTAAAGTAATTGAAACGTTTACAACAAACTCGGCAACAGGTAAATTCATCATAACACTGAATTCAGGAAAGAATTACGGTATTGCAGTAAAAGCAACCGGCTATTTGTTCCATTCAGAGAACTTTGATATTCCTGCTGGTTCAGATGACAATTTGGTGAACAAGACCATTGAACTGAAAAACATCGCTATCGGTTCTAAAATCGCGCTCCGAAATATTTTCTTCGACCTGGCAAAATCAACACTTCGTCCGGAATCAAATGCGGAATTAGATCGTTTGGTAAAACTGATGAAAGATGTTCCCGCATTGAAAATCGAGATTTCTGGTCACACAGATAACACTGGTTCTGCTACTGTAAACGAAACGCTTTCACAACAACGCGCAGATGCAGTAGTTGCGTATTTGACAGCTAAAGGAATTGCTGCAAACAGAATGACTTCAAAAGGTTATGGATCTGGTCGACCAATTGCTACAAACAGCACGGATGACGGTAGACAACAAAACCGTAGAACAGAATTTGAGATTACAGGAAATTAAAGATTTGTGCACGTGTCTTGGTGGTCATTCGACCACCAGGGCACGAAGGCACAAAAAAAATGTAATCGAACTTTAACCAAAGCGATGAAAACCATCATCACAGTTCTTCTTGCTCTCACAGTGTTCGGTTCTTTTGCTCAGAATGACACTGTTACTTTCCTTCATAAAGGCTATTCGTTTCAGAGCAGCACCAAAACCATGTTAAGTCACTTTAATCTGGATAAAGACTCTATCGGTTTCTACGAAAAAGGTCTTCAGGAAATACTGAACAATAAGAATACATTTTCTTCAGACTCAGTCCTTCAATTTGGTACACTTCGATTGGATTTTGATGCGATCATCAGACAATATGACTTTAACCAATCGGAAGTAAAGGTCAAACGTCTCTCTGATGGAAAATGGATTTCTCCAAAAGTGATTTACGACAAACAAATCTTTCGGAATCAAGGCCAAGGAGGAAGCAGCGTAACTTATATCATTCTTCGGGATAAGAAGAAAAAAGTGGAAATTGTTCGCACAGAAATCTGGAGATCCATATCTTGTTGATTGCTTTAGCTATAAAATCATTCTCTCATGACAGAATCAAACCGCGAAATTTACAACTCAAGAATTCTAAACTTTCCTTTGGATAAAGTATATGAAGCATTTTCAAATCCTGAAATCTTGAAGAATTGGTGGGGACCGGAAGGTTTTACAAATACCATTCATGAGTTTGATCTAAAACCCGGTGGAAAGTGGGTTCTAACAATGCATGGTCCTGAAAAAGGAAATTATCAGAACGAATCTGTTTTCAAGGTTGTTGAACCAAAACAAATGATCGCATGGACCCGAATTTCACAACCACATTTCGACATGGAAGTTGGATTCAATACGATCAGTGAATCTCAAACACAAATTTCTTTTAGAATGATCTTTGCAACAGAAGAAGAATGCAATAAAATCAAGAGTTTTGCTGGTCCAAAGAACGAAGAGAATTTCGATAGGTTGGAAAAAGAACTGGCAAATTGAGCGGACGATCAGACTTTCGCTTTTTCAACAGCACTAAAAATCGAAACCCTCGAACTCAATCACTGGAAATCAAATACCGAAGTCCGTTCGTTCTTCAACAAAAGCGGATTTGAGTACTAAAATGAGAAAATGCTGATTAAAATCGCGTGAATGTTTCCGGGTAAAAATATCTCCACCAATCCTGAACAAAATAAGTCACGCTTATTAGCAAAGTGAAGAACAAAACTACTTTACCTGGTATGGGTTTCACTTTTACCATCGCAATGATGAATAACGGCAATTTAGCTAACATGAACACTGTACTAAACAGCCTGTAGTAATCATAGATCCAAGGATTTCTATCCGAATACTTATTCATTGTAAAATAAAACGCACTTATTCCCAGATCAAGGCAAAGAATAATAAACAGCCATTTGTACGATTGCTTGTATTCTCGTAACTTCAATTGAATGGCGCCATCCAATTCATCGTCTAACATATCTCTCATAATCTATTGATTTGTAGTTTCCTCTTCCTTCTCTTTTATGACCTGCGGAACAATCGGTTCGTAGTCAAAACTCTTCTTCTTATATGGGAATACATCCGCGAGTTCACCGCTATAGAAAAACTCATATGCTACGGATCCAAACGTATATTCTGTATCATGAATTTTGTAAACTGAGCCTCCTACTGCAGGATGTGCTTTTGGCTTAGAACGTTGGAATCCAAGATTAAACAACGAAGCCAGAATTTCAGGTCGGTCAGCAATAGAATATCCGGCTTTTTCCCATTGCGCATTGACTTCTCGTAAGAACATAGCAGCATACAAGTAAGAGTAATAATGATTTTTGAACTGAACCAATCGCTGCAAACGAAGGTCCAGTGTATCATTTCCTTTGTCGCGGAAAGTTACCGTGCTGTCGAAATCAAGCAGATGCTCAAATGCTTTTCCAGGATAGAATGGACTTTTTGGGTCTTTCGCGTAATTCTCAATATTGATTGCGGTATTGTTCTTTATTCCTGTAACTCCGTATGAAAGTCGGTTTTCAAGGGCAAGTACTTTTAACGGTCCCATGTAGCGTTTGTACGATTCTCGAGAAGAATTGAACAATCGAATCTGCTCACCAACAAGACAGGCAACGATTAAACGTGGCTCAACACCAGTAATCATTGCAACTGAATCGATATAAGGTTTGTCCTTCGCAACCGCCAGTTTGAAATCTTTCCATTCAGCAATGTTCATCCATTCAAAAACGCTCACTCCTTTTTGTTTTCCTGAACTCTTAATTTTCGAATTCATTTCCGCAAGATCTCGCATGTACTTTCTGTTCTTCTTCAAACGAAGATCAACGGCATCCAGCATACGAAGGGCCAAACGTTCATCTTTGTTTTCATTGTAAACGTTAAGAATATAATTGGCGTTTTGCGGAAAATAGTTGTTCAGAAGCATGATGCGGTTCATCACTTCAAACTTGTGCTTCACCACAGAAGCACTGTCAACCTTAAAATCCTGGTTGTACTTGTTGTGCATTTCCTCGAAATAACGATTGTTGGCATCAACGGAACCAGATTCGTTTGTCCAGTTAAAATACACAGCAAAATAAGCTGCACAAAGGATGAATCCGTAGGCTGCAAAACCGTAAAGGACGATAGTGTATGGAATTTTAAACCAGCGTTTTTTGTAGAAAGTTATCTTCATTAAGATGATTAATTTGCAATTGACCTTTCAAGGTAAATCGGCGTCAAAACTACAAAAGAAAGTTGTGTATTTGGTTACAGATGAATATTTGGTAAAAAACGGTTTTCAGAATGTCAATTTTCAAAAACACAATTTCATAAAAACATAAAATTGTGTTCGAGTTTAAAGAAATCAGAAAACCACCAAAGCGCCTGATTACACAATCTTCACTGGTTTCTTCTGCTCATCGATCGCCACAAAAGTAAACTCACCACTTACGGCCTTTTCTCTTTCTTCAGAATACATCTGTTCTACATAAATATCAACCTTCACTTTCAAACTCGTCTTCCCCAAATACGCTACTTTACCAACGAGTTCTACAATTGTACCGGCAGGAATCGGTTTCTTGAAATCAATTCGATCACTGCTCACCGTTACCATGCGCTGGCGTGAAAAACGTGTCGCAGCAATGAATGCAACCTCATCCATCATCTCCATGGCAGCACCTCCAAAAAGCGTGTCGTAATGATTGGTTGTGTTTGGGAAAACGGCTTTAAAAATGCGCGTCTCAGCCTTTTCAATTCTCTCTTCTGTTGTCATAAAAATAAAGTTGTTTTGGCGAACGAAAGGAGAAGATCGAAAATAGAGTTCTCATCTAACTGCTTCAATTCGCGAAAGCATTAGTACATGGATTGCAGGTAATCTGACTCCCCAACACCTAGAGGTTGGGATCACAGTTGCGCGACAGTTGAAGACTTTCACTCCATTCCCCTGCTAAAACTGATACAAAGAAACAAATAAGCTTTCGGTTGGCAATTTTTAAAAGAAAAATCCGTTATCGCATGCATGAAACATCGCCTACTCTTTCTTTTCATAGTTGTATCCGTTTTTTCCTTTGGAAAGAATAGTGATTCAAAATTATTTGGGATTGGGATTCCCTTAAGAAGTGCAACTACCCATCGTATCAGCATGAATATTCCAGTGCTAAGCTACTGGCAATACTTGCAACTTCCAACATCTTATTCTTATGTACATCGCAAAGAATTAAAGTACTTACAAACCGACAATGTGTTCCCCTTGTTTCAATTGAATCATGATGCCAGTGTCAATATTTTCCTTGATGAAAGGGAAATTCTGGAGATCATGTCGGGAAGAAAAACAGTTTACGATTTTGAGGTTACCACAAATCCGCTCACTGAGGAATCCATTTATTCAGCCATAATTCGTCGACCAAGACCTTCAACTTACAATCCATTCTTCCCCTCCGCTATTCCGGTGATTTCTTCAGATGAAATTACATCAATAACGACAACTGGAATTGTCAGTGCTCAAGTAGTGAGCATACTTATCAACTCGGATTGTATGAAAAGAGCTGGTGTATTAGGAACAGAACACTGTTCAAAAACCGTAGTTTACGAATTGGTAAATTCAAAAGACATAGAGATTTTCGGGAAATATGTTCAAACTTTGGTAAGTGGTAATTCATCCGAATATGTTGGTCAACTTACCAGTTTGAAGCTCTCCAAATACACCGATGGCCATATTGATGTAAGTCCTTTTTTCAATAGCTCAATAAATAGGGGCATTCGAGATTTTTATCCTTCTAAATATTATCTGGGCAGGTAATTCAACTTCTTTTCGTAGTGAATTTAGAGAGTAAAATTCCGACAAGTACCACCGTATACAATTGCCCGACAATACCTAAAAATGCCGTTATCAATTTGGTGGAATGGGCTGTAGGAACAATATCTCCAAACCCAATACTCGTAAATGTGACAGAACAGAAATACACCAGATCCATATAAACGGAAGCATTACTTGAAGCATCTATTCCTTTGAAAACACTTGTATTGTGGTAAAACAAGACCTGCAATAAGAAAACGCTGATCTCGACCATCAACAGGTAACCACAAACCGCTGCAGAAATGATGTCGGCATTGATATACCCCGGACGAATCATAAACCGGATCAATTCATAAAAGATAAAGGCAAAAAACAGAACGTAAACAATACTGATCCATTCCATGAAGAACTTGGTTTGTCCAACCAAATGCAAAATAATGGGCAAAACAATCACTGGTAAAACAAGAATATTCCGAAAGTTCTTCTTCCATCTTTCTTTTCCGCTGAAAATACCAAAGAGCGAAATCCCAAGGATTACCATGTTGATTGGCCAAACGACAGCTTCATAAACTTGGTTACTGGTCAGAAATATTCCTATGAACAAATGCTGAAGTAAACCAAACAGCAACAGTTCGTATTTGAAACGATTGAAGAAAGAGGAAATTTTTGAATCCATCGAGTCGAAAATAGTGATAATTTATTCATTCACTATTCGCCACAACTTGCACAATACATTTTCTTGATTTCGGGATTCCGTAAATTTTGGGTGTAATCAGACATCCATTTGCACCAGCGAGTCTTGTTCATCTTGAGGGCTAATTGCAAGCTGTATAAATCTACTTTTTCCAATCCTGTAGGTTGAAGCAGCAGTTGATTCTCAGCATAAAGAAAAACACCTTCTTCATTCAATAAATCTACAACCAGATAGGTTTCCAATAAGTTCGTAGCTTGTTGAAATGCTCCCCAGGAATTGTAAAACGCAGCCAGTTGAACTGCACTTTCTACTTTGAGTAGAATTGAAGAAAAATGCTTAACGACATAATTGAAAGAAACTTGTACATTCTTCGTGTCGTTGATCTGACCATAATATTTAATGTAAGTCAAATTCAGGTTCAATAAAAGCTCTTTATTCGAAATCGTTTTCACCGATTTGGAGAACAATTCGGGTCGGATAACATGTGCCATTTTTGATGAAGCAACATCCCATTCTTTCAGTAAACTGCTGTTCAACAAGCAATATAAATTCACCAGATTTTCCTGAGCTTCTATTGAAAGACTGCTATATTTTGACGACCATTCTAATAGAAAACGCGTGATTTGCTGTTGATTTTTTGAAATATCCTTCGATAGCAATGCACAATATGCTGCAACAATATTTGCATTTTCAAAAGCGAAATTGAAAACAGCTTTGTCGTAAATAACCGGATCAATCTTTTTCAACTGGTAAATTCCAACTGCTGCTTTATTGAACAAAGAAGTATTCTTGGTCGCAACTGCGTGAATTAGATTTCCGCTTAAAATCTCAGATGAATCTGCAGTCTTCAGATAAAAACCTGAATAGTAAATGCGAGCTTCACACACACGTTGTTCTTTCAACAAAGAATCGATTGGAAGATCTTTCAATTTATCATCATTGACCAGTTTTCTTAGTTCATTCCTGTTTATGATCAATAAAGAATCTCTATCAAAATAACGAAACTGGTAATTTGCTAAGTTCCAGTTTTCACCATGTTGTTTTGAAACTATTGTTCGATCGGCTTTCAATCGTTTTTGAAGGTCCTGCGAAATGTATTCCGCGCGGGAGGAATCTAAAAAATGATTGTTCTGCTCTTCACCATCGATTGAACTAAACGCAGAAATTTCAATGGAATGGATCTGACCCTCTCCTTTTAGGAATGGATTCTTCAGCGGAATAATTTTGGATGTATTAAAGTTGTATTTCACCACTTCGGAGGTGTAAACTCCATTCTCTCTTAACTTTACCGTATCCGTATTCGAGAAACGAAAAGGCAATGGTTGAATGGGATAATCACGTGAAATGAAAAGCGCAGGTATGAGGTATTTACTTACTTTTCCATTATTGATGAAAAGGATGGAAAACACCAGTTCTTCACCCAGAAGTTCTTTTGGAATTGTACCAATGTTTCCTATAAAACGATAATTGCCTTTTGCAGTGTTACCCGCGAATAATTCGTCGCGATAAACTGGCTTCAGTAAAAAGCCATCATACAATTTAGATGCTGACAACGTATTTTCCGTCCCACAGGCAAATTGACTTTTCCTGATAATATCCACCGCTAATCCGTCGTTGGAATCCTTTAAAATGGTTTTCAGCAACTGAATGTCATGATACTTAAGAACAATCTTATCTCCCTCAATAACGTATGAATTTCCCAGTACCATTAAGTGGGTGGTGTATGATTCGAATTCTTTATCGGAACCAGGTTTTGCCAGGGTTAAACCGTAATCAGTTTGACCAAACAACGTAATGCTGTTACAGATAAGTAGTATAAACGAAATTTTGAAGGCCAATTTCATTTTCATGTAACTCAAAAAAGGTGTTTTGGTACAGAAAAGTAGGTGATTAATTGATCAAATATTTCGTTTGGTTCAATTTACCAGTGGATCGTATTAGCCCAGCTTCTAGCGCTTTCTTTAAATCGCGACTGGCTGTTGCCGATGAGATTGTCTTAAAGCGATTCATGTAATCTAAACGCGTGAATTCCTTAATTCCAGAATTGATAAATTCAGCAATTCTATCGTAATCTTTCACCACTTGTCGGTTTACCTGAACAAGTTCTGAAAGCGATGTATAAATAACACCAAGCATATATTCAATAAACGGAGTTGACTTTCCAATTTTGTCACTTTCAGATAAAGCTTGATAATATTCACTTTGACTTTGGTGAATCAATGTTTCAAAAGGGAGAAATTCAAATATAGGAAACTCGGTTTTCAGAATCAGCGTTTGCCACAATCTTCCCATTCTACCGTTTCCATCTAAAAACGGGTGAATAAACTCCATTTCATAGTGAAATACGCAACTTTTAATCAATGTCAACTCAGATTTATCTGAAACATATTTAAACAAATCGTTCATTAATCCAGGAACCAATTCATGAGACGGAGCAATATGTTGAACATTTTCGCCCTGTACAATCCCTACTCCTTTTGTTCTGTATTTTCCGGCTGGAGAAATTAACCCTTTCATAAGCCATCCATGTGCTTTCAAAAAATCGACTGAGCTTTCAGGATTCAATTGAGACAACTTTTCGTAAACGTCAATCGCGTTAATTACTTCTTTTATATCCTTTTCTGGTCCAAGAACTTTCTTGTTCTCTATCACGGCTGTTATCTGTTCCGTAGTCAATGTATTTCCTTCAATTGCCAGAGAAGACTGAATGGTTTTGATTCTATTTTGTTTTCGAAGCTGAGGACTTTGTTTATTTAACAGATTCGCATTGACCTCTCCAATCAATTGCGAAATAGAACTAATGAGCTGTAAAATTTCAGACGTAATCTCATACGGAGGCTTCATGATAATATCATTTGATAGTATCAAAGATAAAACAATATAACATCAAATGATACTATCAAACACAAAATATCTTGATAAATAAAACCGCAAAGAAAGAAGAGCGCAAAGATTAAAACTCACCAACTTTTCGGTCTTTTTCTCTTTGCGTTTTTTTTATGGAAAGTTATTCTTCTGTTGAGTCACCAAGATTCTTCTTCAGATCCTCAAACTTCTTCGTCATTGTGGGGTTTCCACGTGTCAATTTCTTAATAGTTAGATCATCGGCTTTATTATTTGCCAAACGAAGGTTATTCTCTGAAGATAACAAAGCTGCTTTTGTCTTTTCCAAATGCGAAATTGTTTTATCTATTTCTTCAATAGCCGTCATAAATTTTCTGCTAGCCAAATCGTAATTTTTAGCAAACCCTTCTTTGAAAGCGTTAATATTCTCTTCAAAATTGGTAATATCAATGTTCTGATTTCTCATTAAAGCCAATTCAGCTTTGTATTTCATTGAGTTCATGGAAGCGTTACGAAGAAGCGTAATAATTGGAATGAAGAATTGAGGTCGAACAACGTACATTTTCGGATATCTGTGCGAAACATCAACTATTCCGGTATTGTAAAACTCGTTTTCAGCTTCCAGCAGTGAAACCATTACAGCGTATTCGCATTTCTTTTCTGTTCGATCTTTATCCAACTCTTTGAAGAAATCTTCGTTGCGCTTTTTTGTAGCGGTTTCATCCCCTTCATTTTTCATTTCGAACATAATGGAGATGATCTCATTTCCTGTTTCGTCGGTTTCACGGTAAATATAATCACCTTTACTTCCTGATCTGGAATCGTTGTCTTTCTCAAAATAAGCCGTTTGAAAAGCCGTTGCTCTCAATTTATTGAACTCCGTTTCACAATGCTGCTCGAGCGTCTCTCCTACCATTTTAGTGGAGAGTTTCAGTTTCATATCTTTTCGAAGAGCAATTTCCTCGTCCTTTAATTTGATGATATCGTCTTTCGTTCTCAACTCAGCTGAAAACTTCTCACTCAACGATTTTTCCAATAATTGCTTTTCAGTTTCTTTCGTTCTCAGTTCGTTTACGGCCTCGTCGCGTTGCTTTTCGATCTTTTGAACGGCCTCTGTAACTGAAAGTTTTTTCTCGAGTTCGGCTGCATCAATCTTCGCTTTCATTTCAGCAATTTCAGCTGATTTCTTAGCTAAAAGATCAGACATTTCACGTTCACTTTTCGCTCGAATTTCGGAAGCTTCCCGTTCGCTTTTAGCACGTAATTCCAAAAGCTCCCTGTCCTTGTTTGCCAGCTCGTTGCTTAATGAATTCTTAAGATTTGCTTCAGCTAATTTTACGGCATTCTCTTTTTCCTTTTCTGCAAGATTCAGACGATTTTGCAGTTCCTCTTCAAACTGATGGTCTCTAACCTGCTTCAATAAATCAGCAAAACCAGCCTCATCTACTTTAAAGGCTTTTTTGCAATTGGGGCATATGATTTCGTTCATTTGAAAATGGTTTTGATGTATCGAACACTGCTGGCGTTCATTCATCAAATGTACCAAATGGTCTTTATTTTAGCGCTGTGATTGTTTATTTTCTCAACTTTAAGTTCAAAATAAAGCTTATTCGTCTTTGTAACCATTCTGGAATTCGGTATTATTGCTTCGTTCAGAATACCAACTCCTGTTTATGTGCCGATTGTTCCCCATCGCTTTATTCATCATCCTACCCTTTCTTGGTAATTCGCAACTCATTCCCTCGTATTTCAAAAATCCTGCATTCAAAGCATGGATCAGTGAAAACAACATTTCTTCGCTAACCTTTCATACTTTGCCTTCAGAGCATCTTATCTACTCAAGCGGTTATTATTTAGCCAAGAACAACGAGCTAACTTATGTCGATTATCCTGAGCCCAATCGAGTGCCAGAATTCGAGGTAAAAATGAATGTTTATGAATACTTGTTCGATGAATTAGGAAATCTGGACTCGCTCTGCATCAAAACCATGGAAATTGATTTCACAGCTCCAGACAAAGATTCATTCGATATCGATCTGGGTTTTCGTGAACAACTCAATGAACTAATTAAAGAGGATTATTCTGAGCAATTTAAGATTGATCTTTCACGGGATGCAAATCTTAGAGCTCATGCAGAACAAGTTAGTAAAGTATTGAAAGAATGTAAGTATAGTCTTATGAACTATTTTATTGATGCATCGGGAAAAACATGGATGGCGTTGCAGCAAAGCATCACAATTCCAGGGCTAAAAGGCACACAAGTATTGGATTTCCGCATTGAACAAACGGTTAAATTCAAAAATGAAGAACCCGTTTTCATACGAGAATATCCATTCACAGGTGATTTCTGGAATCCAAATTATAACTATTGGTCGGTAGTACAATTAAACGATTCTGTTCAAACTGTCTTTGTTCAGCGATCCGAATATGATTATGATGGTGACATTCCAAAAGGAAAGGCGCGAGACACTTCGTATTATGCCAATTCCTTCATGCTCGATAGAGATGGAGTAAGAACCTTCTACACAAAAAGTGATCGCTTTAAAAACAACTATGACGACTTCCCACAACTGCAGATAGCGAATCTACGTGGTCAATGCATTACCACTCATAGAAATTTCTATGAATCAAGCAATGTTGACAACTGGAAACTTCCGTGCAGTTTAATTAATTACAGCAACAGAGAACTGAACTATTATGAAACCATGAAATACTACATTTCTGGTTTTGGATCGTGTGAACAATACAGTTCTTCCATCATTGAGTTTCGCGAATCGTTTAAAAAGAGTGAATGGAATAAAACGCTGGTTTACTATTCCGATTCACCAAAGGAGAAATTAAAACTGGTGTACACGGATATTCCTTACAAACACGGAGTGAAACGGGAATATCAAGAGCAGTATCTTCTCTATGTAGACACGGTTTACCCTCATGAAGTAAAACAACAACTTACTGCCAAATACAGACCCTACAAACGCACGCAATATTTTGAACACAAAGGCAAAGATTTCCGAATCTACAGCTATTATACTGGACCAAAAGGTGTCACGAAAACAGAGATAGAAATCAGTACAAATAACGGTTATTTGGAAATTGGAAAACTCGAAACAGAATACGTTGACTACATCTTAAAAATGAGCATTGGTTATCGATAAAGCAGCCTTCAAATCTTTCGTCTTAAAAACTTACTTTTGGAAAAAATCTGAACGATGACAGAACTGAACAGCAATCATGTGGCATTTTTTGAGAATCTTTTGGGAACACAACGCGTTCAAAAAGGAGAAAACATTGATGCGCATTATGCTTCAGATCATACAGAAGATTTTGTATTCTATCCTTCCATTGTCGTAAAACCGGAAAGCACTGAAGAGGTTTCGGCAATTATGAAGTTCTGCTACGAGCATGAGTTGATCGTAACTCCTTCCGGAGCAAGAACAGGTTTAAGTGGTGGTGCATTAGCGAATCATGGTGGAGTTCTCTTGAGTTTGGAACGCATGAACCGCATTTTGGAAATTGACGAGAAAAATCATCAGGTAATCACAGAACCAGGAGTCATCACAGAAGTTCTGCAACAAGCTGTTCGCGAAAAAGGGTTATTCTATCCTCCAGATCCTGCTTCAAAAGGTTCTTGTTTCATTGGTGGAAATATTGCAGAAAATTCGGGTGGACCAAAAGCGGTGAAGTACGGCGTAACGAAAGATTGGGTTCTGAATCTGGAAATTGTGATGCCGAATGGAGATATCATGTGGACAGGCGCAAACGTGATCAAGAATGCAACTGGTTACAACTTAACACAACTCATCATTGGAAGCGAAGGTACGCTCGCTATTGTCACGAAAATTGTACTTCGATTGATTCCTCATCCAACACAAACGTTGTTAATGTTGATTCCATTCAGAAAAGGTACAGAAGCGTGCGAAGCAGTTGGAAAGATCTTTATGGAAGGCATTATTCCCAGTGGCTTGGAATTTATGGACAGAGATGCAATTCTCTTCACATTACCATACATCGATGATGCGCCGGATATTTTGAAGGATGATCATGATGCACATTTATTGATCGAACTGGATGGATTTGATTTAGATGCGATGATGCTGGACTGTGAGAAAATCATGGTTTTACTGGAACAATACGATATTGACGAAATTCTGTTTGCAGAAAATGAAGCCCAGAAAGAAAGCCTTTGGAAAGTGCGTCGAAAAATTGGTGAATGTGTTAAGAGTCATTCCATTTACAAGGAAGAAGATACCGTTGTTCCTCGTTTTGAACTTCCGAAACTCCTGAAAAAAGTAAAAGAGTTGAGCGCAGTATATGGTTTCAGACCAGTTTGCTATGGTCATGCCGGCGATGGAAACTTACACGTGAACATTGTAAAAGACACGCTTTCTGACGAAGATTGGAACGAAAAACTGCCGCATGCCATTAAAGAATTGTTTGAAGAAGTGGTACGTTTAGGTGGAACTATTTCTGGTGAACACGGCATTGGTTTGGTTCAAATTCCATACATGGAAATCGCGTTCAAAAACGGACAATTGGAATTAATGAAGGCAATAAAAAGTGTTTTCGATCCGAAGAATTTATTGAATCCGGGGAAAGTTCTTCCTTAACTATTCCTCTTCATCCGAAATAACCCAAAGAATCAACGAGCCTATTCCTCCGAGAATTCCCAAAACGACTTGTCCCCCTGTCATTCGTTCAACCGTACTCGTATTCACCACTCTTGAATTTTTCTCGCCATTTACTTCAACATAACTGACGTTGTATTCCATATCCGCTTTAGTAATAGGCGTTCTAAGGGCTTCAGCTCGCGCTGCGGTTTCAATCACTTTGAAGTTCGTTGACCGAACATGAATTCCAGCCGTACTCTTACGCAGATCAACTTCTTCAGTAATAGCAGAATAATCATAATAAAACGTATCTACGGTTGTCATTCTATATCCTTCTCTCATCACATTCTCATAGCGCAGAGTTAGTAATTCGCCTCGAAGCTGTGTATTGACAGAAGCATTCTTACCAAATATCTCAATCCAGGTTTGTCCAATTGTATCTGCTTTAATTACCACAGAAAGATTTCCGGTACTATTGGTTTGATCGCGCAATACATCAATCAAAACCGACGAAACAGAACTCTTGTAAGCATCATACATCGTTTTGTTCTCCTTTTTCAACTGGTAAACCGTACGCTTTCTATTCGCATAAAAGTTGCTTCTCTTTGCATATGCATCTGCGAGTAATACTTTGGTATCGAAAATGCTTTTTGAGATCATCCCGTTTTTATCACTTACAAGAATAGAATAAGATCGTGTTGTTTCCTGTTTTACTCTTGAAATGGTTTGAATCAACTGAACGGAATCGTTCATATGAACACATGAAGCTACAACTTTCTGATCAGCATTTTCAAGCAGATTGATCTCCGTATTCCAATACGTTTTAAATACGGCACCAATCATGTTTTCAGAACCGGTAAATGTTACTTTTTCAATGATAGAATCGAATGTAGCCAGGTGAAGTTTGTATTCTACATCAAGAAAATCGGACTTTGGATTAATCTCATCATCGTTTTTAATAATGTATCGCTCTTTGCACAATACAACACTATCATTGAGTTTATCCACGTGAGATCCGTTACGTTCGTAAGCCAATTTATCATGTAAAAATAGCTTCAGATGAATACGAGCGGGAGTAAATGAAACACATGTAAACTCAGTTCGTTCAGTCGATGTGTAATTGCGTGGAGTTTGGGGTTTCAGTACCGAAGCTTCCTGGTAAGAACTACGGATTTGGGCATTAAGATTTAGGACAATGCAAAGCATTGAAAAGGTAAATAGGTATTTCATAAGCAATTTAGTTGTTCCAGTATTGGCCTTCACCATTTTTCATTTGGTGGTATGCCCGCGATAAGTATGCCAAAATTATACGCATGGAATCAAAAGCCTCTTCGGTTTCTGAACTAATTTCTTTGTTTTGTAGTCGGAGCAGGAGTTTCATGTACAAACCATGAAAACAAATTTCTATTTGATTTTTTTCCTGAAGATTGGATTTTTCCTTTAAATCGTCGATAAAAGGAATTGCGGTCTCGTATAACTTCTGATATTTCTCATCATTTACAACAGAAAGCAATGAGTTATGCAGATAACTTAATTCAACCATGATCTCTTGCAATTCCATTCTATGACCAGCTTCCACGATACGTTCGCTCTTCATGTCCTGTATCAATCCCTGATACCAGGCTCTGTATGAAGGAAGATAAGATTCATCCGGCAATTGAGGCCGAACAAATTCTTCCATAATTCTATCCAAATCGAACTGAAAACCTCTAATGAGGTCTTCAATCTGATACATGTACAGAATGTATTCCGCAATATTTTCTTTGATCTTTTGCTGAGCTATACGCATATTATTTGCCCATATCAGACTCTAAATCTGCTTGTTCTTTATTCAAAAATTCAATAAATGATTTTGTAACATCCATTTTTGGACTGATGTAAGACAATTGTCCTCCGGCACCATGTGTCAACAAAATATCAATTCCGTATTTCTTTGCATACTTCTCAGAAGCCACTTCAATTTTCTTAGACAAAGCCGTTAAAGAAGTGTTTGCTTCTTCCTGGATACGCATTCCTTCTTCTTCCTGATATACACGAAGCTGCTGGTCTTTACGCTTCAATTCGGTCTCCAATCCTGTAAGTTCGTTTGGATCGGCTGCACCACTTTGCAAACGCTGTTGAAACTTATTATTTAAATCCATTAATGCTTTTTGGCGAGCGATCAACGTATTTTCATAAGCTTTCGACTTCTTTGTAATTCGTGCTTCTTCGTTCTTGTAATATGTGAACTGCGATTTAAGGCTATCCATATTGTAGTACGCGATTTTCAAACCTTTTGTATCCACCGCCTGAACAGTTGGAGGAGTTTCCGGTTTTACTTCAGGTTTTTCTTTTGAGTCACCACAACTAGCTGCCGTAAGTGTTAGAGCGATAATCGCAAATACATGTAATTTCTTCATTGTTCTTTTGATTTAAATGCCGTTTCCCAATCGCTTCTCATCTCTATAAAGCGATGAAGGCATTTGGTGAGAAACTCAGCAGTTATCATGCGTTCAATTTCTTCTGTCCCTATAACATCGGTCTCACTAATCTTGAACGATTGTTCAAATTGTCCGAGTTCAATTTTCAGAATATACTTTCCGTTATATCCAAAAATTTGAATTTTAAATCGAGGATGTGGAACTTCAGCTATTACGCGCATAGGTTTCAAAAATAGTAAGAATAGACAAAAGACGATAGACAAAAGAGAAAAGACTGAGAATAATTACGAATTACTAGTAACAAATTATTAGTAATTCGTAACTAGTAATTAGCAATTACAAAAAAAGACCTCCACCATAGCAGAAGTCTTTCCTAAATTTATCTTTCAGCGTGGATTAAACCAACACGTAATCGCTATCTGAGTATTCTTTAAAATCAAAAGGAACACGAACCATGAAGGCGTAGTCCTGACCTACTTCGTACATATCTTCATCAGAGCGACGATAGTACCATTCCACTTTCGCTTTCAAACCGGCGTCAACCAATTCGTTCAGCTTGTATAACAAAAACAAAATTCGTTTCGAGGAAGTAATATTGAAATACTCCAGGTCTATACGAACTAATGTTTCGCTATTCGGAGATCTCATGTAGGCATCAAACCATTCCAACACAACACCCCAAAATTCTTCAGGATTGTCGGGTATGGATCTGCCTTTAATTTCCATTACACCTGAATTGGGATCAAAGGAAACTAAAGGAGTTTGTGTGCTAGCTTCAATTCTTAAAACGTCCATTTTTAACATTAACCGTTGCAAGTTGTAAAATATATTTCATTCATCAAACCGTTTTTCTACCAAACCTCAAAAAAAATCGACCAATATTTCAGCCATGCTTTTCATTATCATAGCGTTAAGGATTTATTAACTACCTGCGTTTTTTATCTTCAAAGCTACCAAACTATCCAAAGGGTCAATAAAAACACGATTTAGTTCTACGTTCACCTCGTCAAATTGTTCCATTAAAATGGATGAAATGTGAAACCCATATGAGCCAATTACCGAAAGTCTTTTCACTCTTGATTTTTCGACCAAAATGTGACTATCGATGAAAGCTTTTATATTTTCACGGTGAACAGAAGAAACATCAAATGTGGATGTCAATTTCGACAAACTTGCAATTTTCGTTGGATTCGCATTTTCATACTCTTTAAAAAAACGATCTTTTGAGCCAAAAATCAAATTGATCTCTTTATCAAAACGTCCATGTTTTACTGCTTCAAGAAAAAGTTTCCCGAAATAGTATGCGGAACCCTGATCACCTTTATCGGGACCTAGGCCTCCCCTTCTGGAAATCATTTCTCCATTATTCATTTCTATTAAAATGGAACCCGTTCCGAGAATAGCGGTAAAACCATGATCATAACCACAACAAGCTAATCCGGCAGCCAAGGCATCTGTTTCAATAGTTACGTTTCTGAATCCAGCATTTTTAAGAAATTGAAAGATACGTTCCTTGTTTTCTGAAACAGACATTCCGGCACCGTAGAAATCCAACTCATCAAATGAAAATTGTTTATTGAGCTGCATCAGCGTGTTTAAGTCTGACTCGGGAAAAGAGTCTACATTTCTGACATGTAAACTTGCCGTTTGAAACCGACCAACTTCATAGGTTGAACCGTAAACCCATGTCGTACTCGTACCTCCACTATCAGCAATAATCCAGTGTTTCATCAGTTATAAAATTACCATTAAAACGGTATGAATAAAATACTTCATAACTTTTATCTTTGCGCTGAATTAATATCGACGTGTGATAAAATCAGTTATGTCAAAGAAATTTTACAAAACCCTCTTAGCTTCCCTATTCTGCATTCTTGGGTTGGTATTAATTACCAATTGTAAGGACAAAAATGGCCCGGAAGAAGTCGAATTCAAAAAAGGGGAATTACTTACAAATCTTGCTGACAATTATATTATTCCACATTATACAGAACTCCAATCGCGTGTTTTTAACCTTGATACCAAATGGGGCGATTATCTTCTAAATCCTTCAACAACAACATTCGACGCTGCTAAACTTGCTTTTTTAGACGCTGCCGAAGAATATCAACGCGTAAAGCTTTTCAATTTTGGTCCGGCAATGACGGAAAATTTACAGATGGCATGTGGAATTTTCCCAACCGACACTGCACAGATTAACTCACAAATCAACTCCGGCATTTACGATCTAAGCGCAGACGATACACGTGACACTCAAGGATTTGACGCATTGGATTACTTGCTCTACAGAAACAATGCACTTGCACTTATTCAGAGTTCAACAAATACACAAAACTATATCACTGCCTTAATTGTTCGAATGAAAGGTAAAGTTTCGACTGTACTTTCTCAATGGCAAACATCTTATCGTTCAACATTTATTTCTGGAACGGGAACTGAAACAACTTCCGCGTTTTCATATCTCGTAAATGCTTTTTGTAGAGATTTTGAAGGAACTAAGAACCTGAAATTAGGCTATCCCTTAGGAACTCAAAATTTGAATACTCCCAATCCTCTTGAATTTGAAGGAAAATGGTCACATCATAACAAGGAATTCCTTAAAATCTCAATCGAAACATCTTTCAACGTTTATAAAGGTATGGGAACAGTTGATGGACTTGGATTTGATGATTATTTGATTGCTGAGGAAAAAACAGCTCTAAATGACGATATCAAAACACGTTATCAGTTTCTTCTGAATGAAGTTGGGACATGGAACGATAACTTACAGGAACGGTTGAATTCAAATTCATCATCGCTGTATAACTATTTTAACTACATGCAGGGTACAGTAGTGTATTTAAAAACGGATATGACCTCTGCATTTAGTATTTCAATCACTTATCAGGATTCAGATGGCGATTAGTGAGAAAATCACTAATAATCTACTACGGAGCGTTTCAATAAATCCTTTAATTGCTTTTAGGATCGTATTTGGAGCTCTTGCAATCTACTCGGCACTTCGATTTGTTTGTTACGGCTGGGTAGAAACGCTTTACATACAACCAAAATTTCATTTTCATTACTTGCTCTTCGAATGGGTTGATGTACTTTCAGGAAACTGGATGTATTTGCCATTCGTTCTAATGATTATTGCCGGGGCAGGAATCCTATTCGGATTTCTATACCGTATTTCTGTGATCGTGTATTTTCTTGCGTTTACCTATGTTGAATTGCTTGATAAAACAACTTATTTAAATCATTACTACTTTGTTTCCATCATGGCATTTTTGCTCATTTGGCTGCCAGCCAATACTGATGTGAGTTTGGATGTACGATGGTTTGGTGTTAAACGCAAAAAGCAAGTTGCCAATTGGTGTATTTGGATACTCCGATTTCAGTTGACATTGGTTTATTTCTATGCTGGTTTAGCAAAAATAAATTCAGATTGGCTCTTAGAAGCAATGCCTTTAAAGATCTGGTTGCAAACCTATCGAGATTTGCCTGTAGTTGGGAATTTAATGGCAACAACCTGGATAGCGTTTGCATTTTCATGGTTTGGCTGCTTTTACGATTTAACCGTTCCATTCTTCCTAATGGTTCCAAAAACAAGAAAATGGGCCTATTTCTTCGTAATCGCATTCCACATTCTTACCTGGTTATTGTTTCCCATTGGTGTTTTTCCTTGGGTAATGATAGGAGCTACGCTTATCTTTTTCCCTGCGAGCTGGCATGAAAAATGGCTTCAAATCTTTCGAAGTAAATCCAATACCTCTTCTATCTCGTATAGAAAGCCAAAGAGAAGTAAATTGATCATTGGTTTTGTTTGTGTGTTTGCGTTCTTTCAAGTGTTGATCCCGTTTCGCTATATCCTTCATTCCGGTTCACTGTTTTGGTATGAAGACGGCTACCGTTTCTCCTGGAGAGTGATGCTTATGGAGAAAAAAGGCTATGCCACTTTTTATGTGGTAGACCATTCGAAAACGGGAAGTATCATGATTGAAAATTCGGATTTCCTTACGGACTTTCAAATTGACCAGATGTCGAGACAACCTGACATGATTTTGGAATTCGCACACTATTTAGGTGAGAAATACAAGGATACACTTCTGATTTCTGGTAAAGACACTGTACATTTGCACGCCGATAGAATTGAAGCTGATGCATTCGTAACCTTAAACGGTAAAATGCATGAAGCATATGTTACCAGAAAGCATAATTTATTGAAAATCTCCAAATTTCAAGCATACAACACATGGGTAGAAGCACCTTCTTATTAATTTTCTTTCTGGTAGGGAGTCTTGGTGCATATTCTCAAACATGTACTATTTATATTGTTAACGAACTGAAACAACCCGTTAAGCACGTTACGCTGTTCGACGGAAATTCGAGAAAAACTTCCAATCACAACGGACAATTTGAGATCAACTGTAAAGCAGATTCATTGGATTTCACTGCGGAAGGTTACGATCCATACGGTGTAAAAATTAAAAAAGGAAACTTACCTGATACCGTAGTTCTTTTTCATAGCTCAAAAACAATTGATGAAGTAAACATTACAAAAGAACGTTTGCTTTATTTTGATATCGGCTACTTACCGCCATTAAGGGGCGTTCAAATTGTTACCGGAACCAGTTCTATAATACAGTTGGAAAAACACGGTGGTGCAAAATCAAGTGCTAATCCAAGAGAGCTTTTCGCTAAAATCCCAGGCTTAAACATTTGGGAAAGTGATGGTGCGGGAATTCAGATGGGAGTTGGTGGTAGAGGCTTAAGTCCTAACAGAGCGGCAAATTTCAATATGCGGCAAAACGGCTACGACATTTCTGCGGACGCCCTCGGCTACCCGGAAAGCTACTACACTCCACCACTAGAAGCACTTCAAAGCGTAGAAATTATTCGCGGTTCAGCATCATTGCAATACGGAACTCAGTTTGGCGGTCTCATGAATTTCGTTTTCAAAGACCCGAATCCCAATTCAAAATTCGACCTTACACTTCGAAACACTGTTGGAAACATGGGTTATTTCGGGAATTTCACCCGAATTTCAGGAACGAATAAACGCTGGTCGTACCAAGCCTATTACCAGCTCAAACTAGGAAATGGCTGGAGACCAAACAGTGATTTCACCCAGCACCAGGGATTTGCCCAATTGACTTATCAGATCAATGAAAATCAGCGTATTCGTTTGGAATACACTAAAATGCAATACCTGGCTCAACAACCTGGCGGACTTACCGACAATCAATTTGAAGACGATCCAAGACAAAGCAACAGAACCAGAAATTGGTTTTCGGTAGATTGGAATATTCTTGCACTTCATTACGATTATCAAATCAACAAATCCTTACTCTTCAATTTCCGCAGTTTTGGAATGCTTTCTGAACGCAGCGCACTTGGCTTTCTTGGAAAGATCAATCAGGCGGACCCTATGGGAGAGCGTGATTTGATTCAGGGGACATTTAAAAATGCAGGGGCAGAAGCCCGATTAATGAAACAATATCAGCTTGCTGGTCGATCGAAAGGCGGTTTGCTTTTCGGAGCGCGTTTTTACAAAGGACAAACCACCGGAATTCAAGGCTTGGCTTCCGATGGTTCTGATGCAGATTTCACTTTTAACAATCCCGGAAGTCCGGAAAACTCTTCCTATACTTTCCCCTCAATGAACGCTGCGTTCTTTGGTGAGAACATTTTCTTTTTAGGTCCGAAGTGGACTGTGAACACCGGTTTTAGACTCGATTACATCAAAAGCGCTGCAAACGGTTCATACAAGCAGTACATCATTCATGAATTAACGCTTGACACGCTTGCCATCAAAACGTATGATGAGTCGAATTCCATTTCAAGGATAGTTCCGTTGGCAGGATTTGGTTCATCTTACAAAATCAGCAAAAGAACTTCTGTATATACTAACTTCTGTATGAATTACAGAGCCGTAAATTTCACTGATATTCGAGTGGTGAATCCAAATATTGTTGTTGATTCAAACATCAGAGACGAATACGGTTCAACAACAGAGTTGGGCTGGCGTGGTTTTCTTGCAAAATACGTTTATGTTGATGTTGCCGGATTCTACATTTTCTATGGAAACAAAATTGGGATAGCTCCCTATGAAACAAAGAAGATCAGAACCAATATCGGCGATGCAAGAAATATGGGTGTAGAGTTTTTCTCAGAACTGGACATTTTGAAAATGATCTCCGATTCTTCGAAATTCGGATTGAGTACGTTCATTAATTTCTCTTATATCAACTCAAAATATGTTCGGTCGAGAGAACCCAATTACATTGGAAACCAAGTGGAATATGTTAGTCCGATCATTCTTAGAGGCGGAATTAAGTTCAGAACCGAGAAATTCCAGATTCAGATTCAAGGTTCATACAATGCCGAACAATACTCAGATGCTTCAAACGCATACATTGCAAGTGGTGATGCGGTGATTGGACTTGTGCCGGAATATCTTGTTTTCGATTTGTCGACACGATACACCGTAAACAAAAACTTTCAAATTGAAGGTGGTGTAAATAATCTTACGAACGCGATCTACTTTTCAAGAAGAGCGACTGCATATCCGGGTCCTGGAATTCTGCCAAGTGATGGTCGCTATTTTTATATTACCTTGCAATTTCAATGCAAGACAAAATAGTGCTTCAACAGACTCCGCATACAAAACTTAACGATTATGAAATTCTTGAGCGCTTAGGAAATCAAAAGCGACGTAAGTTCTGTGATGTTTTCAAAGTTCGTCACAAAACAAGCTCGGAGATTTTCATACTTAAGGTTTCTATTAATCAATTGGGAAAAGAAGCACTGAGGTCTGAAGCTGAATTTTCTTTTGAGATGGACAGCTTACCGCAAGTTATTGGGTTCATAGAGGACGATGAAAGCGCTGCGTTAATTCTAAAATTCAAAGAAGGAATTACACTTGATCGCTATTTCAAAAAGTATAAATCCAAAGAACAATTTAAGACTGTAATTCAAATCTGTGAACGAATACTACCCGTTTTCATTGAATTGCAAAAGTCAACTATTGCTCATCTCGACATTAAACCGTCGAATATACTCGTAAATGAAACAACCGGAGAGCTTCATCTTATCGACTTTGGTCTGGCAATTAATTATTCAGAATCAATCCAACGAAAATTGATTTTCCCATTGGGCTATGCCTCGCCTGAAGTTATTTTAAACCGTTTGCATTTGGTGAATCACCAAAGCGACTATTTCTCCTTTGCAGTGGTTTTATATCAGCTTTTTCAGGGGAAATTACCATTACTGAACGCTAATCCGAGTATTACAACAAATCTTCAGATCACGCACCCCCTACCTGAAATAGACACTCTCGACAAAAAAGCAAGTACTGCTGTTCAGAAATTGGGATCAAAATTCAGCTTTAAGGTTTCACCGAACAAACTATCAAAGGAAGAATTGGATACATCGCTACAAATTGGGCGAAACAATCGATACAACGATTTCAATGAATTCATCGCCGATTTCAAAGCTGGAGGCTTAAACAAACGTTGGGGATTCTTTTGAAAAAGAGTTCATCAAACTCAAAGTAAAGCCATTAAACAAATTTTGACTTTTGACTTTTGACTTTTGACTTTTGACTTTTATTTAAAAAATATCTTTTCTGAATCCTAAATTGAACGTGAAGTTAATAGCTGACGCTCTACCGTAAACTCTACTGAATTCGTTTGTAAACACAGGAATCAAGTTGTAAGATCCCGTCATATCAAAGTACAGCAAACCAAAGTAAAAATTGTACTTAACACCTGCGCTCAATCCTAAGTTCACCAAAAACACAGAACCTCTGTCATCATAAGGTTGTGAATCACTACTGATAAATGCATACTTAGATTCATCATAACCAGCAGTTGTACTTCTTTTTACGGTCATAGCTGAAATTTCAAAAATACTTCCACCGTAAGCAGAAATACCGTAATCATAGCCGTTACCTAAATAGTAGCGAGTACCAAATTGAAAGTTTACAACAGAATTTTTAAATTTTGCTTCTACGTCCATCACACCTGGAAAAGTTGTTGTTGGATCAATAGCTTCCAAACGAATGGTATCTGTTGAAATCTGAGGTAGTGTTGCAGTAACCCTTCCAAAGAAAGAAACCATGTCGTCACGAGGAACCTCAGCTCCTAATTGAATTCCAGTATAAAAACCTTTAACCAATGCACTTTTATAAATGGAAGTTCCACCAAAAATACCAACCTGTGCATTCAGAAGATTTCCGAAGATCAGTGTTAAGCCTAAAAGAAGTAATTTTTTCATCTATCGTTTATTAAACGGACATTCTACAGTGTGCGCACCGGGCAAATAATTTGTACTCATCAGAAACTCGTTAACAATTTCGCCTCCTACAAATTTAAAATTGCTTTTAAACAATTTCACCCATTCAGCTAAAGTTAAACTATTTTGTGATTTCAACCAATTATTAAAGCTACCAAATTCATTTTGAATCTCTTTCACCCGTCTGGCATTATAAATAACGGCATTTATCTTCAAACGGTTGCGAATAATTCCGGCATTTTTTAATAATTCTTCAATTTTCTCTTCGCCATAGTCCGCAATTCGTGCTATTTCGTAATTATCAAACGCTTCACGAAAATTCTCTTGTTTGTTCAAAATGGTATTCCATGACAATCCTGCCTGATTTATTTCCAGGATCAACCGTCCAAAAAGCTGATTATCATCCTCAATTTCAACACCGTAATGAAAATCGTGATAAATCTTATGAACGTTATCGTCGGGTAAATTTTTGACGTAATTGCAGTAACTCATTTCTAAACAGGAATTTTGATTGCTAAGATATTCACATAATTACCAATTGCGAATGACGAATTACAAATTAACTTTGCTTTCTACTAATTTGTAACTTATAACTGGTAATTAGTAATTATAGTCATGGCAATTTACGAATTCAACGGATTTATTCCTGTAATCAAGAAAAGTAGTTTCATTCACCCCAATGCTACTGTAACAGGTAATGTGCATATTGGTGAAAACGTTTATGTTGGACCTGGTGCTGCCATTCGTGGTGATTGGGGAGAAATTATTATTGAGGACGGTTGCAATGTTCAGGAAAACTGCACTATTCACATGTTTCCAGGAACATCTCTTCGATTAAAAAAAGGAGCGCATGTTGGTCACGGAGCAATAATTCACGGTGCTAATCTTGGCGAAAATTGCTTGATTGGAATGAACTCCGTAATTATGGACGATGTAGAAATAGGCGACGAATGCATTGTTGGGGCACTTTCTTTTATTCCGGCGAAGACCATTATCCCGAAACGAAGTTTGGTGGTTGGAAATCCCGGAAAAGTAATAAAAGAAGTGAGTGATGAAATGATTTCCTGGAAAACGAAAGGAACAGCTCTTTACCAGGCATTGCCGGGAGAATGTCATGCTACATTACGTGAAGTGGAGCCTTTGACAGAAATTGAAGCCAATCGTCCAACACAAGAAAAAATGTATTCTACCTGGAATTCGATTAAGGAAAAATAATAGTGTATAGAAACAAAAAACCCTGACTCTTCCGAACCAGGGTGAATGTACTAAAAGTTCAGTACTAAGCTTTTTTCACATTTACTGCAACTAGCCCTTTTTTGCCTTCAGTTATCTCGAACGTGACTTTGTCATTTTCTGTTACTTTTTCTGACAATCCGGTTACGTGAACAAAAAAATCTTGTTTTGTGTCCTCATCAATAATAAACCCGAATCCTTTTTCTTCATTGAAGAACTTAACTGTTCCGATACTCATACTATAATATTAAAGCGCCAATGTCGACATTTATTTTGAATAAATGATACAAAAAAATAAAAAATAAAAAAAAGGGTACTTCGACTCATCTCAGCACCCTTTTCGAAAGATTATTTTTTCAATATTACGCCAGCATGGAAACTGGATTTTCTAATAACATTTTCAGTGTTTGCAAGAATGCAGAACCTACAGCTCCGTCAACCACCCTGTGGTCACATGATAAGCTCAATTTCAAAACATTTCCTGGTACAATCTGTCCGTTTTTAATAACCGGAGTTTCTTTAATTTGTCCAACAGAAAGGATACAACCGTTTGGTGGATTGATAATTGAAGTGAAATCTTCAATACCATACATTCCAAGGTTTGAAACAGCAAAAGTTCCACCTTGCATTTCTTCCGGTTTCAATTTCTTATCTCTTGCACGTCCTGCCAAATCCTTGATCTCGTCTCCTAATTGAGAGATTCCTTTACTATCCGCAAAGCGGACAACTGGAACAACCAAACCTTCTTCAACAGCAACTGCAACACCAATGTGAATGTGATTGTTGTAACGAATAGATTCACCCATCCAGTCAGCATTTACCTTCGGATGCTTTCTCAATGCCGCCGCAACAGCTTTAATGATCATATCGTTAAATGAAACTTTCACTCCATCCATTGAATTGATCGCTTTTCTAGCAGCAATTGCATTGTCCATATCCACCTCCATTTTCAGGTAGAAATGTGGCGCTGAAAACTTGGATGCCGTAAGCGTTTTTGCAATCGCTTTACGCATTTGAGAATTCGGAACTTCAGTAAATGATTCAACCAATCCACTAGCAGCAGGTCTGTTTCCTTGAGCAGGAGCATCGTAAGGAACGTAATGATCAACATCACGTTTCGTGATACGTCCACCCTCACCTGTTCCCTGAATAAATCCTAAGTCAACTCCGCGTTCTTCAGCCAATTTCTTAGCTAAAGGAGAAGCAACAATTCTTCCGTTATTCAATGAAGTTGCGCTTGCAGCAACCGGAGCCGGAGATTCCGTCTTTGCAGGAGCCGCTTCAACTACAGGAGCTGATTTTTCTTCTGCTTTAGGAGCTTCAGTTTTAGTCTCAGCCTTTGGTTCTTCTTTCTTCTCTTCTGTTGGAGCCGGAGCACCTGAAATCAAGGCTGAAATATCTTCACCTTTTTCACCAATGATTGCCAACAAAGCGTTCACCGGACTAGGTTTTCCTTTTTCTACACCAATATGCAACAAAACACCGTCGTAAAACGATTCGAATTCCATTGTTGCCTTGTCAGTTTCAATTTCTGCAAGTAGTTCACCATTTTTAACGGTATCACCCACTTTCTTATGCCATTCAGCTACAACACCTTCAGTCATGGTGTCACTCAGTTTGGGCATGTAAATTACTTCTGCCATAGATCTTTATCTTGGGAATTTAGTATTCAATAATATAAGGATAGTTCGGCTCCTGATAGATATCTTCGTAAAGCTCGTCAGCATCAGGATACGGAGAATTCTCTGCGAAAGTCACACTTTCTTCAACCTCATTCTTCACCCAGGCATCAATTTCTCCAATTTCTTTATCAGACAACCATTTGTTTGATTGGATCATTTTCAAACAGTGCTCAATTGGATCTTGTTCCATCCACTCAGCTACCTCTTCTTTCGTACGGTATTTTTGTGGATCAGACATTGAGTGTCCTTTGTATCTGTAAGTACGAATATCCAACAACGTTGGTCCGTCACCACGACGAGCGCGTGCGCAAGCTTCTTCAATTGCTTCATGAACTGCCTCTGGAGACATTCCGTTTACCGATTTAGAAGGCATTTCGTAAGAATCACCGATTTTAGAAAGATCTGTTACGTTAGTAGTACGTTCAACAGAAGTTCCCATTGCGTAATTGTTGTTTTCAATAATGTAAATCACTGGTAATTTCCAGTTCATTGCCATATTGAATGTTTCATGCAAAGCTCCCTGACGAACAGCTCCATCACCCATTGAAACAAAAACTACATTATCTGTTCCTTTATATTTTTCAGCGAATGCAACACCTGTTCCCATTGGAATTTGAGCTCCAACGATTCCGTGTCCACCCATAAAGTTTTTCTCTTTGTCGAAGAAGTGCATTGAACCTCCTTTTCCTTTCGAACAACCTGTTTTTCTTCCGTATAATTCTGCCATCAATACACGAACATCAGTACCCAATCCAATTGGATGAGCGTGATCACGGTAAGCCGTCATATGAGAATCTGTTGGTCTAGATCCACTTACAGTTCCAGCAACAATTGCTTCTTGTCCTATATATAAGTGACAAAAACCTCCAAATTTTTGCTGAATGTACAATTGTCCTGCTTTTTCTTCGAAACGACGCATCAATAGCATATCCTTATACCATTTGATATACGTTTCTTTCGAAAATTTCGTAGTACTTTTCGCGGTACTTTTATTGGTTGTTTTAGTCGGTTTTACTGCTGCTTTAGTAGCCATGCGACATTATTTAGTATGTTCGAAATGCAAATATAGCAAGACAAATTACAAATGACCAATTACTAATTGTGAATTACCGATTACAAATGAATAATTACGGATTTTATGGTTCCCAGTTAAATTCTATAGCTAGACATATTAGTCATTCGTAATTTGTAATTAGTAATTATCTTGCAGCATGAAGATTGGTTTACTTTCAGACACACATAGCTTCTTCCCTACTGAAATTTACAAGCACTTTGCCGACGTAGACGAAATTTGGCACGCAGGAGATATCGGAAACACGGAAGTATTGGATGAATTAAAGAAATTCAAACCGGTTCGTGCAGTTTATGGAAATATTGACGGAAATGAACTAAGAGCAGAATTGAAGGAAATTGAAATCTTTGAAGTTGAAAAATGCAAAGTGATGATTGCTCACATTGCGGGAAAACCAGGGCGATATCAGCGAAGTAGTGACCAATTGATACGAATGCACAAACCAAACATCTTCATTTGTGGACACTCACACATACTGCTTGTTCAGATGGATAAAAACTTAAACTGCTTATGGTTGAATCCTGGAGCAGCCGGTTTTCATGGTTTTCATAAAGTTCGTACCCTTTTAAGGTTTGAAATCAACTCTGGTAAAATCGAAAAATTGGAGGCGATTGAATTAGGAAATCGTTCTCAAGTAAATTCAGACTACAATTAAAGGAGTAATTTCACGTTATGGATTTCATGCTAAAGAATTTATTTTTTGCTTCTACCTTATTATTAAGCACTGTTTCTGTCGGGCAAACAGGCGGAACAACAACTTATCAGGTGTTGAATTCATTTTACTCTGCACGTCAGCTTGGAATGTCGGGTAACATTATTAATAGCAGAGACAATGATGTTAATCTTGCATTCAGCAATCCGGCATCATTAAACCTTAAAATGAGTAATCGCGGTTCCTTAAGTGAGAACCTGAGAGCCGGTGGAATCAATGCCGGATCTTTAGCATATGCAAGAACATTCGGAAAAACAGTTGGTGCAGCACATTTCAGATATATTTCTTACGGATCAATGAAACGAACTGATTTAGCAGGAAATGACCTTGGAAATTTCAGTACGGGAGATTACGTTTTGGGAGCAAGCGCATCTCGTTTAATCAATGAACGAATGTCAGTTGGCGCAACCCTGAATTTAATCTACTCGCAATTAGACAGCTATTATTCTTTTGGGAACTCGATCGACATAGGCGGACAATACTTTAATGAGGAAAAAGAATTCGTTGTTTCTGGTGTTGTCAAAAATCTAGGCATTCAATGGAAAGGATATACTTCAGAAAGAGCGCCACTACCTTTAGATGTTCAATTAGGAGTTTCGAAAAAACTCTCACACGCTCCTTTTAGATTCTCATTAACAGCACAACATTTACAGCAATGGGATTTAAGTTATGTCGATCCGAATGCTAAAGACAAGATAGACGCACTTACTGGTGACACTATTAAAGTAAAGAAAGCCAACTTTTTTGAGAAGGCAGCACGACACGCTTTGATTCAAACAGAAATCAATATTGGTAAGAAGGTATACTTCCGTGTAGGAGTAGACATTCAACGCCGACTGGAAATGAGAGTTGCAAACAGACCTGGCTTAGCAGGCTTTTCATTCGGAACTGCATTTCACCTGAAACGCTTTTCTTTTGAATACGGCTGGATGATTTATTCAGCAGCAGGATCACAGCACGGAATCACTTTTTCGATGCCAATCGGCAAGAATACCAGTTCCGGAAACTAAGAAACCAATCACTCAGAACCGTCTCATTCCCTGACAAATGAAGGAAATAACACTTTATTAACGATAATTTGTTAAAAAAAAGGAGTTGCATGAATAAAAGTTTTCTGTACTTTCGCTCCAACCAATATATTTTAAAATATGAAAAAGTTAAGTTTACTTGTTGGTGGAGTAGTTTTGTCTACTGTAGCTATGGCTCAAAAACCTGCTGCTGCTGACGCACCTATCTCTATCGAAGGTCAGTTGGGTTATAATGCTTCTACATTTAGCTTCAATGCTCCATCTGTACGCGCTCGTTATTTCGTTGCTGATAACATCGCTGTTCGTTTGTCTTTGGCAATCAACAACACTAGTACTTCAGACATCGCTTACGAAAACCCTGATTTCTCTGGAGGAACAGGAACTTATGAGTCTAAAACTGGATCTTGGGGTCTTGGATTAGGAGCTGAGTACCACTTCACAGGAACTGATAAATTATCTCCATACGTAGGTTTAGACATCATGTTCGGTGGTTCTAAAAGCGTTGACACTGGATCTGATGTAGACGGTGGTAACAACTACGCAGCTGGTGATAGCTACGAAGTTACAACTCCATCTTCAATGGTTGGTGTTAACTTGTTGGCTGGTACAGATTATTATTTTGCTGAGAACTTCTACCTAGGATTTGAATTAGGTTGGGGATGGTCTTCTTGGACAGATAAAGAAGGTGAGTACTCTGTAACTTCAGGTGGTACAACTGTATCTGGAAAAACAAACTCTGAGCACAAAGTAGGAACTATTGCTAACAATGCAATTTCTATGTTCCGTCTTGGATGGAGATTCTAAGAATCTGCTAAAGATTATAAAAGAGGGATCCGTAAGGGTCCCTTTTTTTTGTTCTGTAAAGGTGAAAGATGTTTCGCCCCTGCGATAACAAAAAAAAATACCGTAACTTCGTTAGGCTCAATATGAAGAAGATAACAATAGCAATTGACGGATATTCCTCTTGTGGAAAAAGCACGCTTGCCAAAGCGCTTGCACACGACCTGCATTATATTTTTATTGATTCTGGAGCAATGTATCGGGGAGTGACACATTTCGCCCTTAGAAATGAGATCATCAAAAATGGAGCTCTAAACAAAGAGCTGCTCATTCAAAACTTAGATAACATTCATATTAGTTTTGGACCAAGAAATCAGGATGAATCACATCCATTATTCTTAAACTCTGAAGACATTACCGAATACCTAAGAGGAATCGAATTGTCTTCATGGGTTAGTGAAGTAGCTGCGATTAAGGAAGTTCGTCAAAAACTGGTTGCTCAGCAACAGGCTATGGGATTGAAAGGTGGTGTAATTATGGACGGACGCGATATTGGCACAGTAGTTTTCCCGCATGCTGAGCTAAAAATTTTCCTGACTGCTTCTCCTGAAGTAAGAACAGAACGCAGATATCGTGAATTGATAAATAAGGGTGATAAAGTGAGCAGAGCAGAAGTTCAGCAAAATCTTCTTCACCGTGATCACATCGACACCACCAGGGCCGAAAGTCCACTCACTCAGGCTCATGACGCCATCGTAATTGATAACAGCGAATTGAGTGTTACTGATCAACTTGAAATGATCAAATCTCTGATTAAACAGCTGGCACCAAGCCACGTTTAGTTGACATATCACATTTTTGTTGTAAATCTTCATGAGACTGTGAACATTGTTCATTGAATCGTTAGAAATATTCATCAATGTACTTTTATACAACATTTCTTGTCCTGAATGCTAACTATAATGTGTAATTTTACACACTCGGAAATTTGTAAAAACATATGTTATCTATTGGAAAAATCACAGAAGAAATAATTGGTAGAAGTCCATTCTTGCGAGAAGCAATGACAGACGATCTAATCAACATCTCTTCACTAGCACGAAAAATCAAACCTGAAATTGAAGAAATACTTGGCAAAGAAGTAAAAGAGGGAGCTATTGTAATGGCTATCAAGCGCATGTCTCCCGGACTTTACCACAGATTAAACCTTAAAATCACAAATATCATTGGTGAACTTGGTGATTTCCTTGTACGCTCAAATCTTGAAGATTATACTTTCGAAAACACTGAATCACTGCGCTTAAAACAAGCTGATCTGGTAACCTTAGTAAACACTGATTCAGATGTTTTCTATACAATTTGTAGAGGGGTAACAGAAACAACGATTATTTGTTCTCAAAATATTTCTTCAAAAATCAACAATTTGTTGATTAACGAACGTTTAAAATCTCATACTACAGATCTAGCTTCAGTAACTGTAAAGTTACCAACGGTTAATTCAGAAGTTTATGGAGTTTACTACTACATCCTGAAGCACCTGGCTTGGGAAGGTTTAAATATCATTGAAGTTGTTTCTACAGCAAACGAGTTTACCATTGTTGTAAAACAAGATCACGTAGATAAAGCATTCAAAGTATTGATGCAATTGAAACGAGGAAAATAATACTTTCCGCCGCGGCGGACTCAGCACTATTCGGAAGCGAATAATAGAACTAAAAAATCCCGGGACTTCGAGTAGCCTCAGTCGCCGGGATTTTTTTATCAATCAATATTCAATCAATCTTCCTTACTTCTCCACCACCTGTATCTAAAATATTCACAGAACTTGGAGTTCCCTTGTAAAGAATGTTTCCATTTCCTTTCAGATAACCATCAAGAGGCAAAGTACCGCAATTAACCTTCAATGTACCACTGGTTTCGTGGGATACATAAATCGATTGATTTACGTTCAAACCAAGCGCATCACCATAACCATTGCTTCTAGCTCCTATAAATGCATGATCAGTATTTCCGGTTAAAACATAATTTCCCCATCCGTGAGAAATATCTGCTACAACTGAAATGCAGTTCAAATCCATCGTAACCGGTCCAGCTCCATCTCTAATGAACAGCACAAAATAATTGGTATTCAATGTTCCACGCGTTTTTAGTGGTTCCGTTCCTTCAAAATGAATATTATAAACGTTTGTATAATGTATTTCAACCTTGATCACTTTACGCTCGTTACGCAAAAAATGGCACTTATTCTTATTCGAAATCGTCAGGGTTTTGTCGTCGGAGATACTCCACTCTACCTTCTTAATCACATTCTCACCTCCAATAATCACCAACTTATCTGTAGAATCCTGAACCAACTCATATTCCAAATGTGCATTCAAAAACAGTTTATCGAAATCTGCATCGATAGGAATCTCTATTGTTTTCTCATCTCCCCAAAATTTCCAGCAGGAACGATCCTCGGCTTTTTTACAAGCAGAAACCAATACAAAAACTACCAGAATTGAAACTAAATTTCTCATTTCTTATAATTAAGTGTGTAACCTACTCCATACTCCACGTAATCGGCTTTTGCCCAATGTGTTTTAAGCACCAGATTAATCAATAGTCCATTATCGAACTGATACCTCATTCCTACTCTATGGTAAAGTTCATCATCCATGTCATAACGATCTTTCAGATAAACGCCCATTCCCAGAACAAATTTTAATCGATCGAGTGGCAAAATAAACGATGAGTACGCTCCAACCTGAAAAATGGTCCATTGTGTCTTCGGAATGTAATCTCGGTAATTCATTAAAGATTGTTTCGAAATAAAATCCAAACCAACTTCCATTCCCACTTTAGGTTTGAACTGTTTCCAAACAAAACTATTCAATGCAAAAACAGGGTAATTCCTCCCACCAGTCGGAAAGGATTGTTTGGTAGATATTATTCCAACATTTGTCCATTTCCAATTACTGAAAAACGGTGTTTTCTCCACTTCCTTTTGCTCCAGCTTCAATTCATTACTTCCTTTCCAGTGATAACCTAAGCCTAAAGAGATTGTTGGAATATTCAATCCCAAATTTGGCATTCTTGTAGACCCGTTCGAAAAATGGGTAAGATCAAAACCATACAATAAAGAATAGTTATCAGCAATACGCCATTTACCAGTTATTCCAAGACAAATAAGCGCATTAATATGTGTACTCGTTGCATCGTTTTTCGGGTTTAACTCCTGGTCAAAAACTTTGCTTACATAACCTATTCCACACCCCATTTTCCAGGACACATAGTTATTGGTATTTGCCTTCATGGGAAATTCGATATAAGAGTATGCTCCAAAACCGTAACCCAAAATTTCTTTATTACCCAGGTTAGATCCATACAGTGTAATTCCAACTAAGGGATTTCGATAAGCGTCATTCCAGGATCCACTTCCATACAACCGCTTACTAAGACTAATCTCACCACAGAAAATTCGGTCTTTAGGTAAATGTCCCATTGTTCCGCGGTGAGCCGCCAAAAAACCTGTTTTAGGCCGAAAACCAAGACACCATTCATTCCGGATAGAATCCTGAGCTTGAATAGAAAATGGCAATAAGAGTAACAAGCAAAATTTAAGCATGCCCAAATTTACATCTTTATCCGTTGTATTTTTGCTCTATGGAAGAGAAAAGAATTGATCCTCAAAACAAAGACAATAGATTGGTCGCATTTGAACGACTTCTCAATATAATGGATGATCTACGGGAGAATTGTCCTTGGGATAAAAAGCAAACCCTTGAATCGCTTCGCCATTTAACCATTGAAGAAACATATGAATTGGGCGATGCAATAGTAACCGAAGATATGGAATCACTGAAAGGTGAAATTGGTGATTTGTTTCTTCACATGGTGTTTTACTGTAAAATTGGTGAAGAGCAAAACGCGTTTAACGTAGAAAGTGTTCTGAACAGCATTTGCGACAAGCTGGTTTTCAGACATCCACATATTTACGGCGAGACTGTGGCCGAAACCGAGGAAGAGGTAAAACAAAATTGGGAAAAACTCAAACTAAAAGAGGGAAAGAAAAGCGTACTGGAAGGTGTTCCAAATGGACTTGCTGCTCTTGTTAAATCAATGCGCATTCAGGAAAAAGTGCGTGGAATTGGATTTGACTGGGACAACGTAGAACAAGTCAAAGAAAAAGTTCAGGAAGAATTTGCCGAACTCGAAGAAGCCGTAGCAAGCAATGATTCAGTACATATTGAGGAAGAATTTGGTGATTTGCTTTTTGCACTTGTAAACTATTCCCGATTCATTAATGTGAATCCAGACACAGCACTTACCAAAGCAAACAACAAGTTTATTGAACGTTTTAAGCTAATGGAACAATTGGTCTCAAAAGACAGTAAATCACTGTCCGACATGAACTTAGAGCAAATGGACACTTATTGGGATCAAGCAAAAGGCATCCTGAAGGCAGAAAAGTAGCACACTTTAACCATTCAATCAATAAAACAACAGTTCATTCAAAAGGTCGATTATTAAATTGTTAACTGAAGTTAAAAGCTTAAATTCGTGGCTGACTATTTCATTGGTAATACTTTATGAAAATTAAACTCTTATTCCTTTTTTCCCTTTTTGTAACCAGTTTTGGTTTCTCACAAGAGCACATTATACGTGGATACATTGTAGATAACGAAAACGGTGAGCCCGTTCCGTTTCAAAAAGTACTTTTAGTTCCAACCGACAAATCCAAAGCAGTTTTGGGTGCAACAACAGCGGTTGATGGTTTGTTTTCGATCGCCAAAGTACCAATGGGAACTTACCTTTTGCGTATCTCTAACGTAGAATTCAAACTGTATGAGAAAGAAATTATCGTAACGCAGCCAAAAGGAATTACGGAGGTTGGGATCGATCTGTTAGCTCCTGATAGTAAGGACATGAAAGAGGTTGAGATTTCTGGTGAAACGCGTCAAAAAACAACCGAAGTATTGATGTCGGTTATTAAATTAGATAAGAAAGGTTTAGAACGAATTCCTTCTGTTGGTGGTGAAAATGATGTTGTTGCAGCATTCTCAGTTACTCCGGGTGTTGTAACTACTGGTGACCAGGGAGGGCAGTTATATGTTCGGGGTGGAACACCAATTCAGAACAAGGTTTTACTAGATGGAATGACCGTTTACAATCCGTTCCACTCTATCGGATTCTTTTCCATTTTTGAAACTGAACTGGTACAGAACGTAGATATTTACACCGGAGGTTTCGACGCAAAATACGGAGGAAGGATCTCTTCTGTTATGGACATTACTTACCGTGACGGAAACAAGAAAGAAATTGGCGGAAAAGTATCTGTTTCTCCTTTCTTGGGAAAATTGGTTCTTGAAGGTCCTTTAAGAAAAAATCAAAAAGGTCCCGGAGGATCAAGTTTCATCTTTGCCGGAAAGCAATCTTTGCTTGATTTCACCTCTAAAACATTGTATAGAAATGTAAACGATGGAAAAGGTTTACCATACATGTTTACAGATTTATATGGAAAAGTAACTTTTGCTTCTGGTCAGGGTTCTAAATTCTCCGCTTTCGGATTCAACAATGATGATAACGTAGATTATTTCGGTCTTGCAACCTTAGGTTTTAAGCAAAGTGGAGCTGGTTTCAATTTCGCTTTGGTTCCAAGTGGTTCACCAACAGTTATTCACGGTCACTTGAATTTATCTCGTTTCCAAACCACATTTAGCGAGATCGGTTCATTTGAACGTACAAGTAAAATTCAAGGTTCTGACTTAGGTTTCGACTTTACATACTACCTGAAAAATGAAGGTAGAATTGATTACGGTTTAAACCTGAACATTTTCGGAACTGACTTTACGACATTCAACGAATACGCAACCAAAATCACTGCAACAAATAACAGTACAGAAATTGGATCTTACATTACCTATAAATATGTAAGTCCACGTTTCGTGATCCAACCGGGACTTCGTGTTCAGGCGTACGCTTCTTTGGGTAGTATTTCAGTTGAACCAAGAATTGGAGTGAAATACAATGCTACAGATCGTTTCCGCTTAAAATTATCAGGAGGTCGATATACACAAAACTTTACTTCTGCTTCATCTGATAAAGACGTAGTGAATTTATTCAACGGTTTATTAAGTGCTCCTGCAGATGTACAAGGTGAATTTGTTACTTCAAACGGAAAGGTGAAAAACCCTAAAAACGGTTTGCAAATTGCTTACCACGCTATTTTTGGTGGAGAGTACGATTTATCGAATTCGTTAACATTGAACATTGAAGCTTACTACAAGTACTTCCCACAGTTAAGTAATATCAATACATTCAAATTGTACGACGATATCTCCGACTTCTCTGACAAGCCTGATATTCAGAAAAAGGATTTCCTTATTGAATCAGGACAAACTTATGGGGCTGACTTATTATTGAAATACAGCAATAACAGAATCTTCTTATGGGGAGTTTACTCTTACGGATACTCACAACGTTGGAACGGATTTGAAAACTACTTCCCAGTATTCGACCGCAGACACAACATTAACCTGGTTGGTTCATACTTGTTTGGAGCTAAGAAAGATTTGGAATTGAATGTTCGTTGGAACTTAGGTTCAGGACTTCCGTACACACCAAACACAGGCTTCTACCAGCAAGAAACGTTTGATGATGGAGTTACAACAGATTACAACACATCGAACACAAATGGAGTTCAATACGTTTTGGGTGAATTCAATAGTAAGCGATTACCTTACTACCATCGTTTAGATGTTACAGTGAAAAAACGTTTTATGTTTGCAAACAAAAGTCAATTAGAAGCGGTAGCAGGTGTTACGAATGCTTACGATAGAAATAACATTTTCTACGTGAATAGAGTAACTAATGAAAAGGTATTCCAATTCCCGATCATGCCAAGCTTAGGGATGAGTTATAATTTCTAACAAAATTCATATACATTTTCACAAAAGACTCCTTCTGGAGTCTTTTTTTTGCTAAAAACAAAATAAACTTGTTATAATACAAACAAAGCAACAACCATCTTAAACAATTCTCGTTAAATTAGTGCACTACTAATTATAGATTTAGATGATCTACTGCTACACCCCATCGGTTCGCCGTTTAATACTGGGTATTATTTTCCCGGTGTTTTTGCTACTACTTAGCTCCTCCGCAAGTTTCGGTCAGGATGCCAATCAAGAAATTAATGCACTGCTTGTTCAGCGGGAATCTCTGATTCAATCGTCAGAATCCACTCTTGCCGTTGATAGACAATTGTTAAGTCTGGGATATCATCCGAAAGCACAAGTTACCGTTACAGGAAACACAATTACATTTCCATTGTTTAGTCCCGAAGGTATTATCAAACCGATAACTCCCATGGAAAGTAGAATTAAGAGTGTAAACCCAACACTTTTGAGTTTGACGCTTAATGAAATTGATCAATCGATCACAGCAGTATTTAGTCAGGCGCCAAGCTCACTGAATATTAATGATATCATTATTCACTTCGGATTTGTAGGTTATGAGACACATTAAAGCAATATTTTTAAGTTTAGGGCTTATAGCTGTACTAAGCTCTAATGCATATTCCCAGTGTAATTCAAACACTTCAATTTGTACACCAGGTGTTGCCGGCCCATTCGTTTTCAATCAAACCACTCCCGGACCTCCAACAGACTTTGCAAATCCGGTAGGTTGTTCAACGGGTATGTTTGGTAATGCAAGTGGATTTGGATTCATCATTTTGCACATTACTTCTTCCGGACCATTAAACCTTCTTGTAGATGGAAATGCTAGTTCCGGCTTTATTGATGTAGTTGTTTACAACATTCCGAACGGAGTGGCACCATGTGCTGCTGTCATGAATTCAGCTAATGAAATTGGTTGTAATTATGCAACCAGTGCTGTAGGTTGTACACAGTTTGGTAGTGCATTTCCTTGTACTTCTTCATTACCTGCTCCGAACGTTACTGCCGGACAGGATCTAATGATCATTGTACATGATTATTCAACACAAAGTAATAATTTCACATTGAGCCTTGGTCCTCTTCCTGGAGCACAAACAGGGCCTCCAAACCCGGCAATCACTCCAGTTGGACCATTCTGTGTTACAGGTGGAACAACACAACTTATTGCTGCAGATATGGGGGGAACCTGGTCTGGACCTGGAGTTTCTCCAACCGGTGTATTCAATCCAGCGGCAGCAGGAATTGGTACACATACTATTAATTACGCAATCGGAAACGCACCGTGTAACTCCTCATCTTCAACAACAATAACTGTTACAAATGCAACTGTAACACCTCCGGCTCCACAAACAATTTGTGCTGGTGGAAGCGCAACGTTAACTGCAACTGGTGCGACCAATTATACATGGACACCAAGTGCTACACTATCTTCGGGCACTGGCGCCACTGTAATTGCTTCACCTTCGGTTACTACAACGTATACCGTCACCGGAACTACAGGAAGTTGTTCGAGTAGCGGAACGGTTACTGTGACTGTTGGATCTTCGCCTACAGTTACCCCTGAACCAAATATCACGGTTTGTGCTGGTGCCACGGTTCCTTTAAATTCATTTGCAAGTACTCCAGCCGGAGCTAGTTTCAATTGGACAAACAACAATACAGGAACTGGATGCGCCGCTTCCGGAACTACAAATATTCCTTCATTTACAGCAACAAACAATACAGCTGCAGCTATTACAAGTACGATTTCGGTTACTCCAAATATTGGAACTTGTGTTGGCCCGGCATCTACATTTAACATTACAGTAAATCCATCACCAACAATAACTCCATTAGCAGACCAAACTTATTGTTCGGGATCTGCAGCACCGGCTACTGTGGTGGCCGTAAATCCTCCAACGGCAACTGTAACCTGGGGTAACTCAAATACAGCAGTTGGATTAGGAGCAAATGGAAATGGAAACGTAAGTGCCTTTACGGCTACAAATGGTGGTGCAAACTCGATTACAAGTACGGTCACGTTAACTCCAACCTTCTCAGGTTGTACCGGACCTGCTCAAACATATACCATTACCGTTGGAACAACACCAACCATGAGCACAATGGCTGATATTTCTCAATGTAATACAGGAAATATTACGGTTCCCACATTTTCAAGCCCAACAACAGGAGTAACCTATAACTGGACAAACTCCAATACTTCAATCGGTTTGGGTGGATCAGGAACCGGGGATATTGGCACTTTTACAGCTACAAATCCAGGCGCATCTCCAATAACCGGGACAATTACTGTTACTCCATCTATTGGAACGTGTATTGGAAACCCAATAACCTTTAACATTACAATTAATCCGAGTGCAACTGTCAATGTAAACAGTAATTCACCTTTATGTGACGGACAAACATTGAACTTAACAGCAAACGGTCCGGCTGGTGCTACCTATAGTTGGACAGGTCCAAACTCATTCAGTTCCAACTTACAGAATCCGTCTATACCGAACGTTACCACTGCAGCAACCGGGACATACACCGTCACTGCAAGTACTTTTGGTTGTTCTGTAACCGGATCAGTGAGTGTTCAAGTTACAGCAGGACAAGCACCAACAATTACCCAAGTTGGACCTTTCTGTCAGAATGATGGAGCGGTAACACTTACTGCTTCAGTCGCTGGTGGAGTTTGGTCAGGAAATGGAATTATCAATGGGGCTTCTGGAACATTCTCGCCATCAACGGCAAATTCAGGATCAAATAACATTACTTATACGTTAAGCAACGGATGTTCTGTCCCTGCAACTACAGCTATTGTGGTGAATCCAGTTCCAACAGTGAATTTCTCTACACCAAGCGCGTTTGGATGTGTCCCTTTCACAGCAACGATTATGGACAATAGCACTCCGGCAAGTTCCTCAGTGATTTGGGATTTTGGTGATGGAAATACATCAACGCAAACAGGTTCCACAACGCACACTTATACAGCTGCAGGATGTTACACTGTAACGTTAACAAGTACTTCAAACGGTTGTACTTCAACAGCAAGTCAATCGAACTTCATTTGTGCATTGCCATATGCTGATGCAAGTTTCAGCTTAAACAATCAGCAGTTGACTTTAATGAATACGTATATTCAAACGATTAACACATCAACAAACGCCACATCCTATATTTGGAGCTTTGGTGATGGTTCTACTGCAACTACTGTAAATGGTTCACATACTTATCCTGCTGAACCAGGAAATTATGAGGTAATGCTTGTTGCCAACAATACAGGAAACTGTTCTGATACCGCCTGGTTAAGCGTTGTCGTTAAAGGAGAAACAATCATCTACATTCCGAATGCATTTACGCCAGATGGTGATGAACACAACAACATCTTTAATCCAGTATTTACAGCTGGATTTGATCCTCAAAACTATTTGTTCACTGTTTACAACAGATGGGGAGAAGTTTTGTTTGAAAGTAAAAACACAGAATTTGGTTGGGACGGAACCTATCACGAACAAAAGTGTAAAGAAGGCGAATACATTTGGACGATATGGTACAAGGATCCGGAAACGGATAAGAAAAATACGTTAACTGGGCATTTTACGCTTTTAAAGTAATAATTCTCTACTAAAAGAAACTCGCATCTCGACTCCGCTCAATGACCTGTGGGTTTCTTTTATTTAAAACTATTTTCTACTATTCATTTGTTCGATGAAAAAGTCATTTTTTGTCTCTTTAGCACCAAGTTTTTTCAAAGCGGCATATACACAATCAACTATATTTTCTTCTTCCTTGTTGTTGACATTTCCACAACCTGGTTCCAGAAAAAAGTTTTGGTAAATCATTTTCTTTGAAGCGTATTTATCAACTAAGCAAGAGCGCATTAACTGCTGTTTCATATGCACATCAAGTTTTTGCTTTGAAAGACTAACTGGTAAAGCATGAAATGAAAAAATGGTTCGCCAATAATCCTTTTCAACTTTGGAAAAGGTAATATCCCAAGTGCTATCAACAAAATTCATGGACAATTCAACTTCCGTGTCAGCGTTCATCCTTTTCAGTTCTTTTCTCAATTCCTGCCCCATCTTTTTCAAATCATCAGGAAATTTCCTCTGGTTTCTTTTGATACCAGAACTATCTATCACCTCCGTTTTTGTAATAGGTTGAGCATCCATTTCCTGCATTTTTATAAACTCGGGATCACGTTCATTAGGTATATTGCAAGAAACGAGTGTTCCAATTAAAAAGGAACTAAAAAGGATTGGATAGATTGCTTTCATAAAGTGAAGTTACGAAAATAAAAATGCCCAGGTCATCGAGCGTAGTCGAGATGCGGGGCATTTTAAAGTATGTTGGGATGTGATTACTTATTCGAAAGAATATAAGCCCACTTATCTTCTAAACTTGTTTTGGTTTTGATTTCCTTGTTCATTGTTTTCAACAAGTTCTTATCCTTATTGGAAACCGTTTTCATTACTTCAAAATCTGCTCTTAAAGCTTTCACAGCGGCAAGAGATTCATTCAATTTTTCCATTGACATTTGTGCCTGTGCAGCTTTCACCTTTGAATCCCAAACGTCCTGAAAACCATCAGCAAGTGCCATGTACATTGGAGTTGCCACTACTGGTGCCAAATGTTGATTGATGTTATCTGTTACAAATCTTTTGAAATCAGAATTCATACTTTGAATAGCGTAAACTGCATTATCGTAATCGATTTTGTTTTGCTTCGCATTGTACTCGTCAATTTGCGCTTTGTTGTAAACGGTAACAATTTCGATTGTTCCCAACAATTCACCTTCAGAAAGTTTATTTCTTTCCTGATATTTCTCATTCTCATCGAAGTACCACTCAGTTCCTGTAACGTATTTACCGTAAACACAAACTTTGCGAACAACAACCTCTGGTCCATCGTATGGAATACCGTCTTTCGCCAAAACTCTAAAATCTGTTTCCTTGAATTTCTTCGTGTCGTAAGCATAAACCGGAACAATTCCTTTACCGGCATATTTCTTTGTATTCAACATTGATTTGAATTCGTGGTCGTATGAATACGTAATTCTATCGTTTCTTTCGTAAGTAACGGTTACAACATCGTACTTGTAAGCTTTTTGGAATGCTGCGATATCAATATCAACAACGAAATTCTGCTCAACATTTCCCGTTGCACTAAGGTTCATGTTTACTTTATCTCCCGATTTAAGTGCCGTTTTAACCATGTCGGCGTTATTGATTTTCGAGAATTTGAATTGTGCGTTCACCGCAGTGGAGAATAACATGATTGCACTTACAGCAGCAATTCTAAATAGTTTTTGATTGATCATTTTTGTAAAAATTTTCTGCAAAACTACTGATAAAATCAGCCCAAAAGCCTCGTAAAATAAGAGATCACATAGAATTAATGTCCGTAATTTATATCCGAAAACCTAAATCGCTGATTTCTAAAAAACTGCGTTTTTTGGGTGATGCGTTTTTTTTATATTCGCGTAAGAAAAGAGGATTAAAATGGGCACTCTTTTAACTTTTCCATTGAAATTGATAGTCAACCTCGGCTGATAAAATCTGCTTTGGGTTTGAATTTTAAATTCACTTACTTCTTCCCGCTCCAAACATCAAACAACTTCGTTTGGCTGTGATTCGGATTTTCTAGTCGTTCAAAAGTATATTCCACGTAGAACGGACGTTGAACTTCAGGTAAATGCAATTCTCTTAAAATTCCTGCACGCTGAACAGTCAATACTTTTTGTTCGTCGTCGAAATAAGTTAGCCAACCATCCAATTCTCCGTTCAGCACATGATTATTCACTGCAATAATTTCATCTTCCAGCACTACTCCACCGATATCAGCCGGACTTCCCGGATAAATTGCTTTTACGATATGATTATGTCCCTGAGGAACGGTCTTGATTCCAATTCGACCATGAGAATATTTACTTGAAGCTTCATGTTGTAAATCAATTCCAAGTGTCTCAAAAGCGTCGGTCAGAATGGACTCGTATGGTGAAGTTCCGTAAACGAAATCGTCTAAAAGAACATTCATTTCTTCGCCTCCAAGCTCAACCAAAACATCTCTGAAATCTTGCTCGCTGACTCCCCTTTCCTGCAAAGCAAAGTTGAAGTACAAACGCTTCATAAATTCGTCCAAACCGTATTTTCCGTTCGAATGTTTCAACAAACGAACATCCATTACGAATGCCAATAAGCATCCTTCGACATAAATAGAAACCTTACGACCTGGAGCTCCAGGAGTATAGCCATCCAACCAGGTATCCCAGGAAGAATCGGCCACTGAATAGTTGAAACGACCGGAATTATCAAAATGCTTTTGCAATTGCGCACTCAATTCACGCTTGTAATCTTTGAAGGAGAAAACTCCGGATTTGTACAAATGTAAATCGCCCATGTAGGTTGTAATTCCTTCACACAAGTATCCCAAACGCGAGAAATTCTCTTTTTGGTAATTGTATGGGAACATTTCAATGGGACGAATCGCTTTTACGTTCCATGTGTGATACAACTCATGAGAACTTACTCCCAAAAGATCATCGTAAGCATTTCCAAAGATGTCGAAAGTTGGTCCAAGCAAAATCACTGTCGACTTTTGATGTTCAACACCGTGATATGCCTTGTAAGGAACAATTTGATTGAGGAAATGATATTCCTTTACCGGAAACTCGATAAACGCGGCCATTTGGGTTTCCGTAAACGCTTTGAAGTTTGCTATTACTTTTTCCCATGGAACATCATTTAATCCGTTGAACCAGATGTAGAATTTGGTTTCACCAACCTCATAAGAATTCACCAATAAATTCGGAGAACAGATAAATGGTGAATCAGCCAATTCATGGAAAGAAGCTGCATGCAGCAAACCATTTTTCTGCTCCATAGAACAAGCAATTTTCCATGATTCAGGAATATTCAATTTCACTTGCGAAGGCTCATTTTCCTTTCCTTCAGCATAAACGAAACAGTTTACTGGATTAGAATACAACTGTTTGTCTGACAAAAAAGTGGATCCTGCATTCAACTCCGCAGCGTAGTAAGAATATTCTATTCGAATTTCCTTCGAACTACCATTTTCGACGATCCATGAAGAAGAATCTCTCTTCGTTGTACTGAGCGTTTTTCCTTCCGAGGAATAGACCTTAAATCGCTTTACATTTTTCGCAAAATTTCCCAATTCGTAACGTCCAGGACGCCATTTAGACAAACAAACAACTGTAGTTTCGCCTTCTGTCGGCATTGTTACTTGAAATTGAATGTATTGCTGGTTGGGTTGCTGAATGGAAAGCTGATAAAACGTCATTTCTTTTTTTGTTTCAAAATTAGTATTAAAACACATAGGGCGCATAGTCGAACACATAGTAACATAGTTTGAATAAATAGATGATTGGTTGGTGACTTCGAGAGCCTCAGCCCCCAATTTTCAATCATTTGAACACTTGAACATTTTAAACTATGCGAAAACTATGTCATTTTCTATGTGACTATGTGTTTTAATTTATATCTCGTTCTATTCACTCCTACCACGGAAATGATTACATTCGTACCCGAAAATTTAGAATTCTAAATATGAACTACGATATCATTGTAATAGGAAGTGGACCCGGAGGATATGTAACAGCAATCCGTGCGTCACAATTGGGATTGAAAACTGCCGTTGTTGAACGCGATGCACTTGGTGGAATTTGTTTGAACTGGGGATGTATCCCTACAAAAGCGTTGTTGAAAAGCGCGAATGTATTTGAATACATTTCTCATGCTGCTGACTACGGAATTACAGTAAAAGACGCGAAAGCTGAATTTGGTGGAATGGTAGAACGCTCAAGAGGTGTTGCTAACGGAATGAGTCAGGGAATTCAATTCTTGATGAAGAAAAACAAGATCGATGTTATCAAAGGTTTTGGAACTGTTATGCCGGGGAAAAAAGTTTCTGTAAAAGCAGAAGATGGAACAGTTACTGAGTATTCAGCTGACAAAGGAATCATCATCGCAACAGGAGCTCGTTCTCGTCAATTGCCAAACTTGCCACAAGATGGTGAAAAAATTATTGGATACCGCGAAGCAATGACATTGAAAACTCAGCCTAAGAAAATGGTTGTTGTTGGATCTGGAGCTATTGGTGTTGAATTCGCTTATTTCTACAAAGCAATTGGAACTGAAGTTACAGTTGTTGAATATTTACCGAACATCGTTCCTATCGAAGACGAAGATGTATCTAAGCAATTGGAGAAATCGTTCAAGAAGGCTGGTGTTACAGTTATGACAAACGCTTCTGTTGAATCAGTTGATACAAAAGGAAAAGGTTGTGTTGTTACTGTGAAAACTGAAAAAGGTGAAGAGAAAATTGAATGCGACGTAGTTCTTTCTGCAGTTGGTATTCAGGCAAACATCGAAAACATTGGTTTAGAAGGATTAGGAATTGTTGTTGACAAAGGAAGAATCATTGTTAACGATTACTACCAAACGAATATCCCAGGATACTATGCAATTGGAGACGTAATTCCAACTGCTGCGTTAGCACACGTTGCTTCTGCAGAAGGAATTATCTGTGTTGAGAAAATTGCCGGACACAATCCAGAACCATTGGATTACGGAAACATCCCTGGATGTACATACTGTTCTCCTGAAGTTGCTTCTGTTGGTATGACGGAAAAAGCGGCTAAAGAAGCTGGATTCGAAGTGAAGGTTGGTAAGTTTCCATTCTCTGCATCTGGTAAAGCAAGTGCTGCCGGAGCAAAAGATGGTTTCGTGAAATTGGTCTTCGACGCAAAATATGGTGAACTTCTAGGAGCTCACATGATTGGTGCTAACGTTACTGAAATGATTGCTGAAATCGTTGCGATCCGTAAGTTGGAAGTAACAGGACATGAATTGATCAAAACAGTTCACCCTCACCCAACAATGTCTGAAGCAGTGATGGAAGCTGCAGCAGCGGCATACGGAGAAGTGATTCATTTATAAGACTCGTCTCGACTCCGCTCGACGACCTTATAATTAAGAGAGTGAGTCTGGATTCATATTTAAAATCCCAGTCATTATTTTGGCTGGGATTTTTTCTTGCGTTAAGAAACTTAAATAACTTATTGATGTACAGGTCATCGAGCGGAGTCGAGATGTTCCTGTTCAAAACCTCACATCTTTTTTCTTGAAAACATGCAACAAATATTCTAATTTAGGTAACGCAATTACTCTACGATAAAGCTATTACCCGCACTTGCTTTTGCTTTCTGCATTTCAGTCCGCTTCTGGCGGAAATAAACTGTTTTTGAATTTATAAAACTACTATCTTATGGCATCACTCAACCCTATTTCGGGTGCTTTGGGCGTTCAGAAGGCTGCGCATTTATTACGCAGAGCTACTTTAGGACCTCGTTTGCAGGACATAACCAATTTCTCAGGCATGACTGCTCAAGCTGCAATTACAGCTTTGATTCAAGCTCAACCTGTTCCTGCTCTTCCAGTTGATCCCGCAACAGGTACAAATTGGATCTATCCAAACACTCCTGATCCGGATACCAATTCATTTTCGGATTACACAAGAAGCTGGTGGATGGAGAACATGCGTTCTTCAGGTACTAATCTGACCGATAGAATGGTTTGGTTTTATCATACGCATTTCCCGATGATCATGAGCAGAATTGAGCAGAGTCCACAATTCGCCATTGACTATTTGCGTTTACTTCGGTTTTATGCCTTAGGGAATTACAAAGATCTCACAAGAGCGCTTTGTATCGACAATGCTATGCTCTTGCACCTCGATGGAAACCTGAATATCAAAGGTAGCCCGCAGGAGAATTTTGCACGCGAATTTTTGGAATTATACACCGTTGGTAAAGGTGAAGAAGTGAGCATTGGAAATTATACGAACTTCACTGAAACAGATGTTCAGGCATTAACCAAAGGCTTTACGGGTTGGGGAATCGATGATACCTTCCAAACGATTGACGCTGTAACGAACATTCCAACCGGAAAAGTAAAAGGAAACGGAAGTGTTTCATCTCAGCACGATATTACAACCAAACAGTTCACCAGTGCGTTCAACAATACCTCAGTTCAAACAACTGGAATTGTTGGAGCAAATGCAACAGTGGCTGGAATTTATACCGAATTAGATGACTTGGTAGACATGGTTTTCAATTCGCCTCACGCGGCCAAACACATTTGCAGAAGGGTTTATCGTGAATTTGTTTACTATGATATAACTGCAGAGATTGAAACAGATATTATTGAACCTCTGGCAGCAACGTTAGAGAGTAACAATTTCAATATTATTCCAGTTCTCGAGCAATTACTTCAAAGTGAGCATTTCTATGATCTCGATACTCCAATTACCAGCGACAACAATGTAGGCGCAATCATCAAATCGCCAATGGATTTAGTTATTGGAACCCTTCGATTGTTTAATTTGACAGTTCCTGATAAAACTACTGATCTGGTAGATCATTACGATTTGTATGGACAGTTAATTGCTCAGCTTGAACTTCAGGGACTTTATTACTTCGAGCCTTACGATGTAGCCGGTTATGAACCTTATTATCAATTACCCGATTTCCATCGCTATTGGATTTCGTCAAATTACCTGGCTAACCGCTATAAATTCGCAGAATATCTGATTACAGGATTTACTAACGCCAACGGAATTCTATTGAAACTGAACATTGTCACTTTTGTAGAAGACAACTGTTCCAATCCGGGAGATGCCACAATTCTTGTTCAGGAATTGGTACAATGGTTATTCCCAATGACCATTGATTCAGTTCGATTTAATTACTTCAGAGATAACGTATTGCTGGATCAACTTTCTGCAGCCAACTGGACAGATGAATGGAACGATTATCTCAACTCCGGAAGCGATGTGAATGTACGTTTACAACTCGAAGCATTGATCAGCGCAATGATGCAATCACCCGAATATCAATTATTTTAAAACACTAGGAAATGGATAGAAGAGACTTTGTACGCTTGTCGTCTATAATGGGAACGGGAGTGTTATTAACATTAAATGGTATTCCACTTCATGCTGCTGAACCAAGCGGACTTTTACAGAAACTTGCGAAATCAGGAAACAACGATAAAATTCTGGTTCTAATTCAATTACATGGCGGAAACGATGGATTAAACATGGTAATTCCGATAGATCAATACGGACTTTACTATAACCTTCGACCAAATATTGCGATTCCCCAAAGTGGAACGCGTCAATATATCACACTGGATCCAAATCTTCCGAGCAATCAACAGGTGGGACTTCACCCGGATATGGTTGGAACGAAAGCCATGTACGATGAAGGAAATCTAGCAATAGTTCAAAACGTTTCTTACGAAAACATGAACGGTTCTCATTTCAGAAGTAGAGACGTATGGTTCATGGGTGGTGATTATGACGACTATTACAGTTCGGGCTGGATGGGTAGATATTTCGAACATTATCATCCGAATTATCCTGACGGATATCCAAGTGCAACTGTTCCCGATCCTTTAGCTCTGGAAATGGGAACTGGTGTTTCCTTGGCTTTCCATAGAAATCAAGGTATTCCGGCTGGACTTTCCATTCAAAATCCGGATGCATTTTACGACCTGATCAACAGTGTTGGCGCAGAACCACCATTGAACTTTCCGGATACACATGCAGGTGATGAAATTGAATACATCATGCAAATTGAACGTCAGTCGAACAATTATGCAGAGCGTTTAAGAGATGTTTACGACGCTGGTTCGAATTCAGGTACAGTCTACCCTGATTTGTATCCATACATCGCTCCTAGTGGTTCGTTACACAATCCTTTAGCACCGCAGTTGAAAATTATTTCGCGATTGATTAGCGGAGGAATTGGAACCAAAATCTTCTTGTGCAGAATAGGTGGGTTTGATACGCATGCCAATCAGGTAGTGAACAACAATACATCAATGGGCTCTCACGCAGCTTCGTTGTATCATATTTCATCTGCAGTGAAAGCATTTTATGATGATTTGGCAAATCTTGGATTGTCTGATCGCGTTCTAACAATGACCTTCTCAGAGTTTGGCCGTCGTGCTGCCTCTAATTCAAGCTATGGAACCGATCACGGAAATGCAGCTCCAATGTTAATCTACGGAACATGTCTGAATCCAGGAGTTTACGGTACAAATCCGGATCTTCAAAATCTGGAATACGGAAATATTCCGCTACAGCACGATTATAGACAAGTCTTCACTTCTGTTGTTAAAGACTGGTTTGGTGCGGATGACGCTGCAATTGAACATGTCAAATTCGAGGATTGGGTTGCTAACCGTGTAGATTACGTTCGATGTAAGGAATTAAGTACTTCTGAATTGTTCAAGGAGAATTTATGGATGAAATGCTATCCAAATCCAACAGATCAAAGTATAAACATCAATTATTCGCTGCAAAAGGATGCTTCAATTCGAATTGAAGTAAAAGACATCTCAGGAAGATTAATTGGAAAAATATCAGATGCCCCAAATTATCCGGGAGAACATTTTGTAGACTTCGATTTGTCGCGATTTGCAACAGGAACCTATTTCGTAACGCTTACTGCAAACGAATCAGCAATACTAACTGAAAAAGTAATACTTACTAAATAATGACATTCAAACATTTATTGGTTGTTCTTCTTTCCCTCACCCTAAGTGGATTTGTTTCTGCGCAGAGAGGGAAAGGTTATACCGTTCATCGACAAAACAAGGTTTATCTGGGAATCTCGGGTGGGATGAATTTTACTGGGATTAAACCCACGGAAGATTATACCGTACTGGAAATTACCCCGGAGTCGACCAACACTGGAGAAAAAACCTATATGAAATTTGGAGAAAACAAGGGTTCACAATACGGCTTGTACATGTCGTACACTATCACCAAAAAGCTCTCTGTAGTTTTCAATCCGAATTTTCAAACGAACAGTTTCAATTACAGAACATCATATTTGTGGCGTGACACTGTAAATAGTTCCGACTATTCCATTGAAATGATGCATCAGCAAAAAGTATCGAGTGTATACTTACCTCTGATGGCGAGATATGATTTTTCGGTAACGCAGTTTTCACCATATGTTCAGGGCGGAATTTACACGAGCATTCGCCATCATGCGCGCAAGAACATCTACTACGACAATACGATCGATGAAGAGGTAGACAAGGAGGCTTCGACGGGCTCAGCAACCAACCAAACAGGAGATGCAGATCTGACACAGCACATCAACAAAGGGAATTTTGGAATTACGGCTGGTGCGGGAATCACTTATTTCTCCAACTATTTCGCAATTAGTTTAGAAAGCAATTTCAGATACGGGTTTGGGAAGATTGTGAATGACAAAAACCGATATGCGGATTATACAGGTTATACCGTGCAATATTTGGATGTATTGGATCAATTCAAGATGTTCAATATGGACATACAACTCACGTTCATGTTCCCTATCGACAATTCTATCACATTGGGTATTTTGAAAAAAAGCAGGTATTAGTATGAAGCGGATTATTTATAGCCTATTGATCTTAGGATTGACTTTGAGTGTTGCAGGATGCAAGAAAAATGATGCAGAACCTGAAGATTTATTCATCAAAGTGTATGACGATGCCAACGGAAATAAGCATTTTCATCCGCTAAGTATCACCACTTCTGAAGTAGAAGACGGTTATATTGTGGTTAGTGCTTTTGACAGCTGGAGAATTCAAATCATGAAAGTCAATTTAGCTGGTGAATTCCAATGGAAGTATGAATTACCTGCAAATTTTGTGAATGCTGTTCCGAATATCATCAAGAAAAATGGTCAGAATTTCATTGTTTGTATGGACGCAGTTGGTTTGTTCACTTATGTTCTGAAAATTGATGAAGCAACTCAAGCAACAATTCAGGTTTCGAGTTTTTCGAATGTTCTGTATCCAACGTACGTATACAATTCCGGACAGCATATCTACCTTCAGAATTATGACCGAATGAGCTACGAAACCGGAATTCACGAACTTTCAGGAGATTTGAGTTCAATTACGCAATCCAATAGTTTGAACATTTTTACGGATGTGGAAGACCGAATTGTGAATCATGTTACGTATAACGGCGACAGAATTCCATTCTTCATCAGTACAACACAGAGTCAGAATTACATTGTAATGAACGGTTTTTACAACTACAGTTTTTCAATGATCTTTCTGAATCCTGATCTAAGTTTTGCGGGTGTTTACAACGGTGAAGGTTTTAATGGAGGTGCTACCGCAATTTCACCTGTTTCGGGAAATCAATTTTCGTTGGCAAGGTTTTCTTATGACAATCTTTATTTCAATGCAAATGCTTCGCTGACTCCAACGACCATCGATATTACTTCATCAATTCCTGCTCAAGGTCAATCAGAGTTAGATCCGGGGAAACCTGTTCTGATTAAAGATCTGACCATCAGCGGAACAACGTACAAAGCGTATCTATCTTCTACCAGAAGTAACCAGTTGTTATTGAGTATTTACGAATCAGGTGGTGGAACGTTGGTCGGTAAAAAGTATTTGGGACAGAATACACCAATTGTTGCTTCCGATTTTATTCAAACCTCGGATAACGGACTGAACATTCTTGTACAAGCGAAAATTATGGGAAGTATTGACCGAATTGGATTGATAAAGCTTTCTAAAGAACAACTCGAATCAATCATAGATTGACAAATCAATTAGCCACGAATTTGTCATTTTCTTAAAACCTAAGATTCATGAATTCGTGGCACTTTTTCAAAACGAAAAACCGTGTATGAAATTCATACACGGCTTAATTTATAATCCTAGGTCGCTGAGATTCTCGAAATGACCTTTCTATTGTCCAATTCCGAATTTCACCCCAAATTCAGCCATTACCATTGCATCCGTGTTGTAACGTGTAACTACAACGTCTTCATACGTTTGGGTTTGATAATTGTATTCATGTGAAACCTGTGAAGATTTTGAGCTGATGTTTCCAATCCCAAGTCCACCGTAAACATCCATTGAGAAAGTGCTAGACAACCAATATTGTTTACCAAAGTTGAACATAAAGCGGAAATAGTTTTCATAACCTTTGTATTGACCTGAAATTGGTTCACCATACATGTCAGTTGCCTGATACAGGTAATTGTAATTTCTAAACTCAATTTTTGGTCCAACGTAGAACTTATTTGGCGCTGGCGTATCATCACTTGGATAATATCTGAAAGCCAGTGTAGATGCAATACCCATTCTGGAATCACCACTTGAGTTTGAACCTAAATGTCCAATATTAATTCCAACATTTGAAATGGTAGGTCCAACTTCAAACTCGATGGTTGATTTTTCGCTCATGTAATGTTCAATTCCGAATAAAATTTGTCCGGTAAGCATTTGAACAGGGTCAAATTTATAAACATTGGTAACGTTTACAGTTTTGTACTCTCTTTCGTTTCGTGGTCCACGATTGGTGTGCACGTAAACAATTTTCTCTTCTTCCTGAGCGAAAGATGGTGCAATCTGCGACAGTAATAGGAATGCTAGTAAGGTACGTTTCATATTATGATTTTTCTATTTAACGACAATTTAACACAATAATTGTGCCGTTGAAAATTGGTTGAGGATCAAAACGGTAAAATACCAACGTTTAGGTAGAAAACAGGTTTAACTGCTGAAAGCGTTCAAAGGTTCAATCGAAGTTTTGATCTTTAAACAATATCCAACGGTTTTGCCTGATAAGTAATGTTACTGTTATCTGTATGATCAAAAGTCACATCAATCTTGCCAAGGAACAAACCAGCATAACCTACTTGATTCACGATCACATTTTTTCCTTCAGCATTCTTAAAACCTTGCGGTTCAGTTAAGAATGTGTGTGTGTGTCCACCAAGAATAATGTCAATGTTCTTTGTTTGAGCAGCTAAATGTTTGTCGCAAACCTTATTTGCATCCATAAACTCATATCCCAAATGTGAAAGACAAATGATTAAGTCACAACCTTTCTTTCTCAAATATGCTGCTTCTTTATTTGCGGCTGCAATTGGATCAGTATAAGTCATTCCTGCAAAGTTAGAAGCAGGAACAAGACCTGTTAAATCGATTCCAACTCCAAGAATTCCAATCTTATATCCAGCCTTTTTAATAATTACTGATTTCTTCACCAAAGCAGCCAAAGGAGTCATCCCAAAATCGTAATTACAATTTACTACAGGAAAAGTGGCATTCTTATGCGCCGAAACGTAGGCCTCCATTCCAATATCGAAATCATGATTACCAAGTGTAACCACATCGTATTTCATTTCCTGCATTACCTTCATTTCCAACTCACCCTTAAACTCATTGAAATAAGGAGTTCCCTGAAAAATGTCACCTGCATCCAAAAGCAAGACGTTATCGTTTTCCATTCGGATTTTATCTATCAAAGTAGCTCTTCTCGAAACACCACCTTGATTGGGATATTTGGAATGACTTGCAGGAAAAGGTTCAATGTTCGAATGGGTATCGTTTGTATGAAGAATTACCAATTTCTTTCCCTTCTTCCCTGCTGACAACAAAGCAGGTGCAAGAGCTGCTGCTCCGGCAATCATTCCTGCCCGTTGAATAAAATCTCTCCTTTTCATATCAGTCACTTAAAATGTAATTCTGTCTTCCGAGTGAATCTCTAAATTACGTGTTTTTTGGACGCCTTCGATCAAAAGATTTCTTAATAATTTGTTACTTTCCTTACGCTCCTGATACTTACCCAGAAACAACATGTTATCTCCGCCATTTATGAGAAAATCGTTCGTTACCACCCAAACATAGCCCTTCGATTTTGCTTCGGTAGGTAAAACAAGTTCTCCCTTGACTATTTTAAATCCACCAATAGGTTCACCATTCTTTGCTTTTAAATACGCCAACATCTCCTCTAAAACAGGAAGTGGAAGTTTTACGGCTCCTAATACATTATCAAAAGGCATCACCTGAAAAATGGTTCCGTAAGTAACCGGTCCAACAGTAATAGCTGCTCTTAAACCACCAAAATTATAAAGGGCAATTACAGGTTCATCTCTCAGGCCCATTGAATCTTTTGCATACTCAAGCATCAAATCGCAAGTCCAATTTCCAAGATTACTACTTGGACGTTGAGCCAGCATTTCAATTTTACATTCACCAATAACTTTCCCCATTTTTGCTTTTACCTGAACAGAATAAGGAGCAATTATAGAGTCCATACGTGCATTCGGCGCAGTAGCTCCAACAACAGCACTATTGGTTTCGATGTAAACCTGATGCTCTGAAACAGAAGAGCAGGCCATCAGACCTGCTCCTTGTATTAATGTAAATGGGATGAAAAATTTCATCTTCATTGTTTTAATCGATAATCAATGATCGTTGTGCAACTCCGTAAGGCGTTGTTGCTTTAACAATGTAAGATCCTGACTTCAACGCTGAACAGTTTACTTTAACCACTACTGAATTATCAGTCATTGCAGTTAAAACAACTCTTCCTTGCATATCAAGAATTTCGTATCCTGTAATCGTAGTTGCGTCAACGTGTAGTGTCAACAAACCTGAAGTTGGATTTGGGTAAGCGATAAATGCATTGCTCAATGCTTCTTCAACGCCAGCTGTACATCCCAATACTTCATAACTCATGTTTGCGAAGTTGATGTAACAAGCAAAATCAACACTGTCGATGAATGGGTTACGATTATCTTGTAATGAATCGATATAATCGTTACGAGCGATCTCCCAGTTGCTTGGAGGATCCTGGTAATGCCATTGCTTCAATACATATTGATCTTGACCATATGTGATAGAACCACTGATTGGATTTGGGAATCCCCAGTTATTTCCAGTTACAGTTGTATAACAAGTTGCTTCATACATCATAGCACGAGCTGCATCACCTTTGTGTTCATCACGTGGCTCGTAAACAATATGTCCGTTTGCATCAGTTCCGTATTTCGCTCCAAGGTAAGTTGAAGTTACGTTAACAACTTCACCAAGCGGATAGTTACTTCTTACAGCATTAGCCATGTCTTGGTTTGTTGGGAACAAATGGTGATAATCATTATACTCTGGTAAGCTTTGAGCAGGATTTGTAGGCATCCAGCTATGAGGATATGTGTGCTCACGACTGAAACCGTTTGTCGTAAAATCAAAAGGTTCAATGTATACTTTATTCTCTCCACTGTAAACACAAGTAATGACACGTTGATTATCTACAGTATCACGAGCAGCAAACCCACCTACCATTAATGTTGCGTAGTTACTGTAGAACTGCATTTGGTGAGGATTGATCAACGCATGCAAGTCAGCAACAAAAGTTGGACTTGAAGTATTGATTCCGTTGTAGTACGTTGCTGGCTGCATTGTAGCAGGAGTAGTTACGTTTCCTGTAAGTGGAAGTGTTGTCAGGTAATTTCTATAAACACCTGGTCCGTTAAATGCGTAAACAGCGAAATAATATCCTGTACCTGCAATAATGTTATTTGGTGTAAAGTTAGTAGCCGTTCCACTGAAAACAACCTGAGCATCACCAACGATATCTCCACGATCATAAACAGTTCCGTCAGCTGGAACACCTGTAATTGCTGATCCTTTTTTACGAAGAACCAAGTATCCATCAGGATTTGATCCCGAAGCTGTAAACGATCCCGTTAAACGATAAGTCTTAACGTTAGAGAATTGTAAGTTCGTTGCTTGAGCCAAAGGTTCAGAAGCGTAACTTCCACCAATTCCGTTCAAGTTGATTACGTAAGCTGCTTCGTCAGCATCATTACTATTAATTGTCAAAACTGCCGTTCTTGTTCCAGCCAATGTTGGTGTAAAATCAATTACCAAAGGAGCATTTGAGGTTGCATTAACTGTTGAAGGAGATGAATTCACAGCAAAGTCTGCTGCATTTGGTCCAGACAAAACCGCACTTGAAATGTTCAATGTGTTTGCAGTTCCAAGGTTTTCAATTGTAAATGTTACAGGAGTTGTTGTAAGCACTGGAGAAGACATAGTATGCGTTCCACCGTTCACAATAGTTGTTGCTCCTTGAGTAACATTAATTTCTTGAGCAGGACCTGCAGCACCAACAGCAATATTAACGTCATCCAATCCAATGTTACCAGACACCTTATTGGTATAGATAAAACGAATAAAACGTGTTGTACTTTGAGGAACGTCAGTAAACTGCGTATAGGTTGCTGCTGGAGGAGCAGTAAATGTATGAAGCGTTGTCCAAACTGTACCCAAATCAGATTCTTGAACTGTAAATGTTCCACCAGAGAAACTATTTCCAGCAATATAATAAGTCAGGTTACCTGGATTACTGTTGAAATTGATAATCAAATCGTCACCAGTATTGTCAAATTTCAAAGCTGGAGGCGTATTTCCTGAAGCCGAGTAATAAGCAGTTCCTGTAGATGTCCATCCAGTTGGGAACGTCGTAGTTGGAAAACTCCAACTCGTTGGTAAAACCGCTTGAGCCTGAGCAGTAATTGCAACCAGTAACACAAGAAGTGTTGAGTAAATAATTCTTTTCATTCTTTTCGTTTTATGATCTTTGTTTAAAACCCTATTTTAACTCCTACATTGAAACGTCTTCCCATTCCAACAAAAACCGTTGCTGAAGAAGCGTTAAAACCTAGTCCGTTTTGAGCATCTGTAATATAGAACGCATTCAAAGCATTCATTAAACCTCCGCTAATTGTCATTCTGTATTTTGCGAATGATAAATCGTAACCAAAGTTGAAATCTACCAAAGAGTAATTCGGCATTTGCCATGATTCACGATCTTTATTTGCACCAACCAAAGCAGTTGGATCAAAATTCGCATAGTTCTTACCGAAATAAGTATAACGAACTTTTAGATAAAGATTTTTAATGATCTCGTAGCGAACACTTCCTCCTAATTGAACTTGAGCAGCATCTCCAACATGAACGTTCTTTGCACTAAAGTCAAGTGTTTCAACAATATTACCGTCGTTATCAACGATTTGAACGATACTTCCTGAAATTGTTTTCCAATCTCCGATAGAGGCTAATCCTTCAACACTCAGGTTCTTCATCAATTTGTAATTCACATCAAACTCAATTCCTTTGTGAAGTGCATCCAAACCATTAATGTTGTAAGAGAACGTTCCGTCAGCTGTAACTACAGTTGGAGTAGTTTGCTGCGGTTTATTTTCCCAAAGTGTATAGTATGCATTAACATTTGCAGCAACCTTCTTGGTTCTGTAACCATAACCCAATTCAACTGAATATACCTTTTGATTTTCAATCTCAAGGAAAGCCATGTTATTGTTATCAAAAACCGCATTCATCTTGGGCGCAATATTCAAATACCCCATGTTCATGAATACGTTATGATTATCGTTGATATTGTAATTAGCACCTGTTTTGAAAGTTCCACCTAAGAACCATTTCTCATCTGTTGTTGCAAAACGCGCTTCAGCAGAACTGTTCGAGTATTTCTGACCATTGTAAGTTACAGTATCTCCATAACCAACTGCTTGAACTAACGTTGTATCAGCAAGAACAAGATCTTTCTTCTTGAAGTAATCTACACGTTGATAACCTGTTTCAGAAAGTGATGCAGTCATAAATGTACTCCACTTGTTCTTTTTATATTCCACCTGACCAAAAACTCCGCCCCATTTCACAAAAGCATCATTGTAATAAGAAACCTTATCACCTTCACGTTTCATTCCATAAGAAGTATTTCCGGCACCTTTTGGTTGGTTTTTATCTGAGTTATCAATTGCGTAATCACCTCCCATCAAGTCATAAACACTTTGGTAGTGTGATCCTTTGTAATAACGTGCATCAATTCCTAACATTGAAGTCCAGTTCTCATTGATCTTGTAATTTGCGGTAGACAAAATTCCAAACCATTGGTGGTCATTGTTTGCTGCACGCAAGTAGTTACTTGATGAATGCTCCGTTGTACTATAAGAGGGTGTAAACGTTGTTGAATTGTAATCGTAAACCGCTTGAAAATCGTACAATCCTGTTAATGTGTCACGCGCTGGAGTTGATCTTGTTGAAGTTCCTCCACCTCTACCAACTGAAGCATACAATACAGTTGACATGCTAAACTTCTTCGTTGGAGTCCATGAATGCGTTAAGTTGAATTGTGGTTTATGGAAGAAGTTCACTTTTTCATTGAACTCTTTTCCATTCAAATATCCCCAATTCGGATTGTAACGAATTCCTCTTGCACCTTGCGTTGGCGTTGTCCATCCGGCACTACTCACATTCGATAATGAGTCTAACTGCTCGCGGTAATTTACACCAGCCCTTTCAGCCAACTTTTCATCGATTACAGCAATTGGCAAACGTGTTGTACGCTGACCGTGCGATTGTGGTGCACCATTCACTCCAAAACTGATCAAATGTTTGTCGAAACGTTTTTGAACTTTCAGGAAGTATGACCACGCATCATCATATGTAGCATCAGCAAAGCTTGAACCCCATTTTCTTGATCCCGCAAGCGTAACACCCCAGTTTCCTTTTAAAATTCCACTGTTGTAACCGAAAGAAGTTTTGTATAAACCATAATTGTTTACTTCCTGCTTAACAGAAGCACTCATTTTCTGATCAATTCCTCTGGTAACAATGTTCATTGTACCACCAACGGAAACAATTGAAAGTTTTGATGCTCCAAGTCCACGCTGCACTTGCATGTAGCGCGTAATATCACCTAAACCATCCCAGTTACTCCAGTAAACCTGACCGTTTTCCATGTCGTTTACAGGAACACCATCTACTAAAACAGCAACATTTCTTTGGTCAAATCCACGAATAGAAATACGTGCATCACCTGCACCACCACCTTGCTCAGTTGCATAAGCTCCAGGAGTTGAGTTCAGAACCATCGGTAAATCACGGGTTCCTAATTCTTCCTGAATCTTTTTTGCATCTAAAGTTGAGAATGCAATGGGAGTTTCACGTGCTTTACCTAGTTCAGCCTTAATTTCAACTTCATCAATGTTCTTTCCGGCACCTTTCATATTGAAATCAACCACGGTTGACTCATTACCAACAGCAACAGACTGAGTGATGGTTTCGAATTCATCAAAAACAACAACTACAGTGTATGTTTTGTTAGGCGCTACTTTAAAAGAGTATTTCCCATCGACATCAGACAAAACAGTTTGACCGTCACAAGTAACTTTCGCTGCAATGATTGTTTCTTTCGCTTCGTCATCATACACTGTTCCGCTAAGCGTTACTTTCTCCTGAGAGAAGGCAAAAGTCATAGAGAACACAAACGAAAGTGCTGCAAGAATAGATTTCATAAAACTTATAATGGTTTCAGTACGAAACTTTTACTATCCAATTACTGGATAATCAAACTTGAAGTTGACGTAGAATATGCATCGCTAAAGTTTACTTTAACTACGTATACTCCTTTTTTCAATCCTTCAGCGTTCAATTGAACCAACTTAGATACTGTTGTGTTTTCCACTTGAAGAACGATCTCACCAGTCATACTAACGATAGAAACAGATTGAATGTTTTGAGCAGCGTTAACGAAAACAACTCCATTTCCAGCTGGATTTGGATAAACTTCCATTGCCACTTTATTCAATTCACCTACAGAAAGTTCGCAATCACATGTGTGAGCACCCAATTGGCTAAATGTATTTACAGGTAATGAATCCCATTGTTGAGTTACGATGAACGTACCCGGATTAACAGTAACACCTTGAGTAACTGTAGCCTTTCTAATAAGTGTTTGGTTTTCTGTCCAAATTGCTCCGGCAGAACCATCGTATGGCGCCATATCACTCCAACCAGCTGAAGTTGCAATTGTTGCATCTCCTGTTTTTCCAAAAATATCAACGATAGTTGTATTCTTATACAAAACGATCGCATCGTTTCCATTCATATAAGTTGGAGCTGGGTATTGGTTATCCAATTGATCTCCCATAGCCAATAAAACCGGATCAACTCCAGTTGCATTGTTGTTCACAATTACAAAAGTCGAATAAGGCTGAACTGTTCCTGTAAGATTTGTTACACCACCATTTGCAGATGTAATATCACCATTAGAAAAACGTTCAAGACGGTAACCTGTAAGGTCAATTGCAGATCCTGTTGGATTGTACAATTCAATTGCTTTACTGTAACCTGTTCCTTCAACGTATTCAGAAATAATAAGATCAGAACATTGTCCAAAAGAGAATCCAGCAATTGTCAAACTAGCAAAAAGTAGAGCTTTTTTCATATTAAATTGATTATTTGTATTTACGATAATTGAGTAACGACTTAAAGGAAGTAACACACTGTAATTTCACCGGGAGGCTACTTCAGTTAATAAGAAAATCGTGTTCTTAAAAAAACGTGTTTTTTATTCAAGTTCCTTGTTTGTTAACTGGTTTCAGTCCAAGCTTTTGCGCCGACATCAAGGGTAACAGTTACAAACTTCGGTGCAAATATAGGGCATTTCATTTTTACTATCATTATTGAATTGTTAACATTTAGAAAAGGTTTTGAACGATTTCGAACATTAATGAGTTGCACAACGCAAATTGATTTTAAATTTGAGCATACAAAGTATATATCAAAGGACAAGTAACCACAACATGATTTGGTTATTTTTGTCAAGAGATTTACAATAATCAAAAGAATGAAAAAAACCTTATTTTTCTTATTTCTAGGAGCACTCGGAACTTCCATCGCTCAAGATCTAACCGTAGAACGCATTCACAAAAGTGCTGAGTTCAGAATGAATTATGTTGATGGATTCGCATCCTTATCTGATGGCGAATCGTATACTAAATTCGCTCAGAAAGAAGGGAAAACGTATTTGTATAAATACAAGTTCAAGAATTTAGGGGCAGACAGTACTGAAATCATGAACGTTTCCGATCTCAATTTTAATGGAAATGCACTCGAAGCTTCAGATGTACAATTGAGTGCTTCAGGAAAATATGCGTTGGTCTTTGTGAATCAGAATCCTATTTATAGAAGAAGTTATTCTGCGGATCTATACGTTTACGTAATGGCAACAAAAAGCGTTTTAAAACTTCACGATGGAGATGAAATGCAAACCTTACCGACATTTTCGCCAGATGAGTCAAAAATTGGATTCGTTGCGGCAAATAACCTTTTCGTTTATGACATTGCCGGTAAAAAGGAAAAGCAAATCACCAAAGACGGTGCAATGAATAAAATCATTAACGGTACAACAGACTGGGTTTACGAAGAAGAATTTGCAATCACACAAGGTTTTTCATGGTCACCAGATTCTAAGTTCTTAGCATTCATGCGTTTCGACGAAAGCAAAGTAGAACAGTTTACAATGGATTTGTACGGACAGTTGTATCCAGAACGTTACGAATTCAAATACCCAAAAGCTGGTGAGGACAATTCAAAAGTAACGATGCATATTGCAGATATCGACAACGGAACAACGAAAGAAATCAGTTTTGGGGCTTATGAATACATTCCACGTTTTCAATGGTCGCCAGTAAAAAATGAATTGGTTGTGTTGACAATGAATCGCCACCAAAACGATTTGAATTATTACCTGGTTACCAATCCTGCAGCACCAACAGCGAAGGTTTTCTATAATGAGAAATCACCAACTTATATTGACATCGACAACAACCTTATTGTACTGCAAGATGGAAAATCATTATTGAGAACATCAGAAAAAAGCGGTTGGAACCAATTGTACGTATTGAACTTCGACGGAACACAACGTCAGGTAACTTCAGGAAACTGGGACATTATCGAATTGTACGGTATCAATACCAAAACAAACATGATCTATTATGCTTCTGCAGAACAAGGAGCAATTCATAAGACACTCTATACAATCAATATTTCCGGAAAGTCGAAAAAAGCGCTTTCTGAATTGACAGGAACACATTCTGCTGAATTCGCTCAAGGATTCAACTATTTCGTAAAAACAAGTTCATGGTCGGCTAAGGTTCCAACATTCACTTTATGCGACCAAAGCGGAAGAACATTGAAAGTATTGGAAGAGAACAAAGCACTTCAAAGTAAATTGGATGGAATGAAATTATCTCCAAAAGAGTTTGTTCAATTCCCTGCTGCTGATGGACAAAGCTTGAACGGATGGATCATCAAACCGAAAAACTTCGATCCAAACAAAAAATACCCTGTTTACTTTAATGTATACTGTGGACCAGGTTCAAATACTGTTTCTGACGAATACGAAGGTTCAGGATATTTGTACCACCAATTGTTGGCTCAAAAAGGATACATCGTTGTTTCAGTTGATCCAAGAGGAACCATGTTCCGTGGTGAAGCTTTCAAAAAATCAACTTACAAGGAGTTAGGTAAATTGGAAACTGAAGACTTGATCTCAGTTGGAAAATACTTACAAGCTCAATCATACGTTGATCCGGCACGTATTGGAATCATGGGTTGGAGCTACGGAGGTTTCATGACATCTTTAGCTATGACAAAAGGTGCTGACGTTTTCAAAATGGGAATTGCAGTTGCACCGGTAACAAACTGGAGATACTACGACAACATTTACACAGAGCGTTTCATGCAAACACCACAAGAGAATCAAAAAGGTTATGACGACAATTCACCTGTAAACCACGCAGCGAAATTGAAAGGTAAATTCTTATTGATTCACGGTTCAGCCGACGACAACGTACATTTCCAAAACTCAATGGAGTTTATCACTGCACTGGTTGCAGCAAACAAACAATTCGACTTTTTCGCTTACCCGAATAAAAATCACAGCATTTACGGTGGAAACACAAGAAACCACTTGTACAACATGATGTTGAATTACACTTTGGAGAATCTTTAGAGAGAACAGCTAACAGATAACGGAGATTAGAAAATAGACATTAGAGAATAGGATTGAGGAAACTCACCTATTCTCTTTTTGTTTTAAGGCATTTCCATTATTAAATATCAAGCCTATTTTCGGTTCACTGTTCTCTATTTTCTAATCTATGTTCTCTTTATTTATTTTTTTTCAGTTTGGAGTAGATAATCATTGTTTGTTTATTAACTTTAGGACGACTATTAACAAAATAGATTTTTAATACTGAGATGAGCGAGACTGCGAAAATTGAATTAGGAGGGAAAGTATTTGAGTTCCCTGTTGTAGAAGGTACCGAAAACGAGAAAGCAATTGACATTACAAAATTGCGTCAGGAAACCGGATACATTACGATTGACTCTGGTTATAAGAACACAGGGGCAACATATAGTGCTATTACCTTTTTAGATGGTGAAGAAGGAATTCTGAGGTACCGTGGATATCCGATTGAGCAGTTAGCAGAAAAAGCATCGTTCATTGAAGTAGCTTACCTTTTGATCTACGGAGAATTGCCAACTCAAGCGCAATTAGACGGATTCAAAAAAGACATCACAAAACACACATTGGTTCATGAAGACATGAAACAATTCTTTGAAGCATACCCTGCACAAGCTCACCCAATGGGAGTTCTTTCTGCAATGGTTTGTTCTCTTTCTACGTTCTACCCTGAGTCGCTTGACCCAAATAGAAGCCCGGAGAAAAAGAACTTGACAATGCTTCGTTTGTTAGCTAAATTGCCAACTTTGGCAGCTTGGGCTTACAAAAACTCAATGCGTCACCCGTTCATGTACCCAAGAAATGAGTACGATTACTGTAAGAATTTCTTACACATGATGTTCGCAATGCCAACTGAAGATTACAATGTTGATCCAGTTGTTGTTGACGCCTTGAACAAATTATTGATTCTTCATGCTGACCACGAACAAAACTGTTCTACATCTACAGTTCGTATCGTAGGTTCATCTCAGGCAAACTTATACGCAACAATCTCGGCAGGTATTTCTGCACTTTGGGGACCACTTCATGGTGGAGCTAACCAGGCAGTTATCGAAATGTTGGAGAAAATCCACAACGACGGTGGTGATGTTGACAAGTGGGTATTGAAAGCGAAGGACAAAGATGATCCATTCCGTTTGATGGGATTCGGTCACCGCGTTTACAAAAACTTCGATCCACGTGCTACAATCATCAAGAAAGCATGTGATGATGTATTGGAGAAAATGAAGATCAACGATCCATTATTGGATATCGCTAAGAAATTAGAGAAATACGCTTTGGAAGACGAGTACTTCAAATCAAGAAGCTTGTACCCTAACGTAGATTTCTACTCTGGTATCATTTACAAAGCATTGGGAATTCCAACTGAAATGTTTACCGTAATGTTCGCATTAGGTCGTCTACCAGGATGGATTGCACAATGGAAAGAAATGTCTGAAGGTGGTGAGCCAATTGGTCGTCCACGTCAGATTTACACAGGAGCGGTAACACGCGACTATGTAGATATTGCAAAGAGATAATTAGTCTTAAATAATTGAGGAAAGGGTTGACGGAAGTCAGCCCTTTTTTTATTCATGTTATCACCACAAAAAAGGAATTTTGGGAATTTCCAAAATATGGGACTTCGGGATTTCGGGATTTCGGGATATCCCTCACGCTCTGAAAAAATTAGTTGAAGCAATTTATCTTTCAAGTGAAACCCGCTTCAGCACTGCTCCATCTTCCTTCTCAATCAGCGTAAAGTTCATTGAACTGAACTTAGGAATATCCATTCCCAATTTGATTTCTCCTGTTAGAACTCCTGAGTTCTCTTTGCAATGAAGTAACTGAATTCCGGAAATGGGAATATCGGGATGCATGTATTGAGCGCAACAGCTCAAAGTAATCGTTCTAAGCATCATCCAATCGTCTTGACCACCAACTGTCACGATGTAACTACCTCTTTGCAACATAATGGAACTCTTCCCATATCCAGGAGCTGATGTGTAAATATCATCTTTGAAAGAATAGAACCAAGTACGTTCATCACCTATCCAAATGCTATATTTATGAACTCCTTTTACCTCTTGCTCGATGCACATCTTTAAATCCAACCCTTCTATGTCGATAGAAGTTGTATCGTTCAGAGAAACTACTTGGTTTAAAGAAAATTGCCGATTGTTATTTTCTGGAATCTCTTGTTGATCATCTCTGCAACAAGATGAAAGTGCAATTAAAGAAATGACAAGTAATCCGTAGAGTCTCAAGAAAGAAGTTGTAAAAATTCGCATGAGTTCAATTTAGCTGATTGGTTGAACGAATATAACTAAAAAAGGTCTGTAATTCAATCTCAGTAATTCATTTACTCACCAATAAAGTTCAATCCATTACTTCACCTTTCTTCACTTCAATGCAATGGTATTTCGTCTTCTTCCATTTGACGTAAAAATAAAATACTAAATATTTAGTTTTTTTTGAACATTGCTAAATCGATTTAAATCTGGGAAATAAAATATTTTGTCGAAAACGCTGAAAACCTTCATATTATCTTAACACTTACGCAACTGTTGTTGGTATACCTTTGACTCAGAAATACTCAAAAAATGCGTTATCTACTCTCCTTCTTAGTTCTTTTCCTTTCCACTTTAGTCATGGCTCAAACTGTTTTCAATGAAACAATTGGGACTCCCGCTGCAACAACAGCAGTTGGAACATATACAGGCTATTCAAACTATCCAACATTAACCTATACAGGAACAGCTGACGTGAGAACAAGTACGCCATCTACTGGCTATGCTGGCGCCACAGGAAGCGGTAATGTATTCATTACGAGCACTTCTGGAATCAATTTCGAGATAAGCAACATCAATACCAGCAGTTATACGTCGTTAGCACTCACGTTTGGACATTTTAAAACAACAACAGCAAGTAACGGAAGTGAACTGGTAATTGAGGTAAGTAGTGACGGAGCTACTTATAGTGCCTTAACTTTCACTCGACCAACGGGAACAGGAACTGCATCCTGGATATTGGCATCGCCAACAGGAACAATCCCCTCTACTTCGAACTTAAGAATTCGCTTTCGCCAAACTTCATCTACAGGAGTACAATTTCGTATCGATGATATCAAGTTAACAGGAACCTTAATTGCTGGTTGCACTGATCCGGGAGAACCTACTACCACTTCAACTTCATTAACCGGCACGCCAACCTGTACTTCTTCAACTATTACATGGAACAACGTTGCGGGAAATGGAACAAATCACCTGGTTTTGGTTTCAACGGGAGCAATTTCCGGAGCACCTGTTGACAACGTAAGTTATACTTCCTCTACCGTCTTTGGATCCGGAGGAAGTTCAATTTCCGGGGCTCAAGTAGTCTACAACGGAACAGGAAACAGTGTAACCATTACTGGACTAAATCCTGGAACACTCTATAATGTTGCGGTTTATGAATTCAACTTCAATACGCCAAGCTGTTATAATTACATTTCCGTCAATACAAATTCTTCTTTCACTACTTTAACCGGCTGTGGACCAACAACTCCTCAACTTTTGGGAATTCTGGCTAACTCATGTGATACACAAGAAGGTTTCAACGAGTATTTCGTCTTTCAAAATGGAGCAAGTGCGTTGGCATTAAGTTCATTAAACATTACATACCCAACACTAGGTTTCGACTATTGTAATTCAGGATGTGGGGCAAACACCTTACTAAACAACGCAAGTGCTATTACAGCATTAAATTCGTCGGCCGGATGTACACTTTTTACTTTTGCCGATCCCATTCCAGCGCAAGCTACTGTTGTTGTCTTTACCGGAAATCCGCCAACTGCACCGCCAAACTTCAGCGCGCAATGTGGTCAATTGTATTATGCCATTTTCTGCAACAATACAGCAGACGCGACTGGTCGCTTTGCAAATTCAGGAAGCGGAACAAGAACACTAACCGTAGATTTTGGTGCTACAACAGATGCTGTTTCTTATGACTTAGGTACCATTACCAATGCCGACGGAGCTTATATTTCATATGATTACCCGGGAAATCCTTCGTACACCGTACTACCCAATTGCGCCGGACCTTTAGGTGTTGAATTAAGCAATTGGCAAGGTTCCATGCTTGACGAGAATGTTCTACTGACCTGGACAACTTTGTCTGAAACTAACCTGGAACGATTTGATGTTCTGAACATTGATCCTTCTAATCAAAGTGAAACCTTGGTTCAAACTATTTATTCGTTCGGAAATTCAGAAAGCCGTAAAGAATATAGTGTGATAGATAAAAACCCAAATTCAGGGTTAAACTATTACCAATTGTTGTCTGTCGATCGTGACGGGACAAGTGAAAGAAGTGCAATTATTGCAGTGAATACGCAATCCTCTTCACAATTCGCAAATTACAACGCGGGGAAAATTCAGTTTGGACAAGCACTCAAAAAAGGAGACAATTTACTCTTCTTTGATTGTGAAGGAAAATCAATCGCTTCTTTCGAAATGAATGAAACGAGTAATTATTTAGAACAAGAACTGACAACGGGAGTCACCTTCATTCGTATAACTTACAGAAATGGTTTCTCTGAAGTTATTCGATTGTTGGTAACGAATTAATTTTCGTCTTCTTCTTTCTCTTTAAAACGATCTGAACGCGCACCTTCAAAAATGGTGAACTTTCTGAAAGAACATTCCAAATCTCCGTTGTAAAGCCTGAATTTAGCGTCTGGTTTCAATCCAATCGATTTGAATCCGGTTTCGCTTGAAGAAATTACCCAGCAGTCGAAGCCCTGAAGTTTATGCTTGAATGTGTTTCCAATTTCAGCATACAATTCCTGGGTATCTACTTCCATTCGTTCACCGTATGGCGGATTGGTAATCAACACTCCAGGTCCGGCTGGAATTTCCACATCTGCAAATGCTTCAGTCTTGATATCGATAAATCTCCCGAAAGAGAATCCACGTAAATTCCGTTTTGCTTTCAACACCATGTCAGAATCAATATCGCTTCCAACAATGTTCACTGGCATTTCACGAACAACTTTTTGAGCCCCATTGTGCATTTCTTCCCATTTGGCGGCGTCAAAATTCTTCAAATTCTTGAATGCATAATGCGTTCTTTCAATTCCCGATGGAATATTCAAAGCGTAAAGTGCTGCTTCCAACAACAATGTTCCGGAACCACAGAATGGATCAAAGAAGGTTGACTTTTTATCCCAACCCGACATACGGATCAATCCTGCAGCAACTACTTCATTCAAAGGCGCATCTCCAGTTGATTCTCTATAACCACGCTGAAACAAAGGTGCTCCACTCGTATTAATTGAAAGAACAACTTCTTTTTCACGAACATAAAGATCAATAACCAACTGCGGACTACGTGTTTCTACATTTGGTCGTTCACCGGTTTTATCTCTGAAAACATCGCAAATGGCATCTTTCACCAATAAGAATGGGTATTGAGAATGACGGAAAAGTCCTGAATTTACAGCACCTCGAATAACAAAAGTCTTCTTAACATCGAAAATTTCATCCCAGGCAATACTTCTTGCACATTCATAGAGATCTTCTTCGTTATGAATAGTAAAGGTTCCCAACTCAACAAGAACTGACAAACCACAGCGAAGCCAAAGATTCAATTTATAAATATCATCCCATGTTCCTTTCAAACGAACGGCTCTATTCAAAACTTCCACTTCTGAATACCCCAATTCATTCAATTCTTCTTTAAGCACCTGCTCCATTCCGTAGAATGTCTTTACCACTATCGTTATCATAATCTTAATCCTTCATTTTAACCAATGGCATTTTCCACTGGAATTTCACTGCAAACACTCGAATTAAAACAATAATTCCACTGGATGCAATAAGTAATACAGATGTTTCAACTAGTTTGAAATAAACTCCTAAACCAAAAACACAGGCTCCGCAAAAACATGCTGTTGCATAAATCTCTTTGCGGAAAATCAATGGGATTTCGTTACAGAGTACATCTCTTATTACTCCGCCAAAGGTAGCTGAAATTACACCAAGAAAAATGGCTACTAAATATAAATGATGCAAATCAAGCGCCTTTTGCATTCCCAAAATGGTACAAACACCAATTCCTATGGCATCAAAAATGAGTAAAGTCTTGCTCCAATTACTCAATTGATTCCGAAGAAAAAATGCGGTTGGAATGGCTATCACCACTGTTAGAATCAAGGTTTCAGACTTCATCCAAGCTACATCCTGATTTAGAAGTAAATCACGAAGCGTTCCTCCCCCTAAAGAAGTGATAAAGGCGATTACTGCACAACCAAATAAATCCATTCTTTTTTCGGCAGCGATAATGAAACCGCTAATTGCAAAAACAAAAACCCCGATGTGGTCAATCAACATCAATAACATTCCTACTTTTATTATATTTTTGCAAATAAAACGAAGATTTGCGCTTCAACCTTTTATTCGGACTAGTCATTTCAGTTTTTTTTCCATTAATGGGAAAGTCGCAAGGCGTTGGTTTAGTGCTTAGTGGTGGTGGCGCATCCGGTTTTTCACACATTGGAGTGCTTAAAGCGCTCGAAGAACACCACATTCAAATCGATCATATCACAGGAACATCTTCTGGAGCTTTAGTTGGAGCGTTATACGCAGTTGGTTATTCACCTGCTGAAATTGAAGCATTTGTTCGCGCGCCTGAATTTCAAATGATGGCTTTGGGACAAGTAAAACCATCTCAGGAATTCCTTTTACGGGAAAGTGATCCCAATGCTTCCTCGGTTTCATTCAACGTTTCACTGGATAGTATCTTTCAAAAATCATTGCCAACCAATTTTGTGCGTCCGGAACTTCTCGACTTTGAAATGCTCCGAATCTTTGGTATCCCTGATGCCGTGAGTCACCACAACTTCGACAGTTTAATGGTTCCTTTTCGTTGTATCGCCAGCGATATTTACGCAAAGAAAAGTGTAAGTTTTAAAACCGGTTATTTAAATCAGGCGATTCGTGCTTCCATGACGTTCCCGTTCTTCATTAATCCAATTCGGGTAAATGGAGTACTTTATTTTGACGGTGGATTGTACAATAACTTTCCGGCCGATGTGATGTGTAATGAGTTTCATCCTGAATTTGTGATTGGAAGTAACGTTTCATATAACGCTGGACCACCGCAGGAGGACGACCTCATCAGTCAAATCACGAATATGCTGGTGACACCCACAGATTTTACCATTCCCTGCCAAAATGGAATTCTCATTCAGCCCAAAACAGAAATGTCTACGTTCAATTTTGAGGATGTTGGAAAAGCAATTGACGAAGGTTACCGAGCCACTATTGCAATGATGGATTCCATTAAATCGCTGGTCCCTTACAGAACAACTCCGGAACAAATGGCACTTAAACGCAAGAAGTTTCTGGATAAAGCGCCACCATTTCTTGTTAGTGAGGTTCAAACATCGAACAAGAAAATGACCGATGAGAGCTATGTGAGAAAGTCGATCCTGAAAAACAGTAAAAAACAAACCATCAACTACAACCAATTGGAGCGCAGGTATTTCAGAACATATGCTACTCCACAAATCGAATACCTGTTCCCTACTTTAGATCTGAAATCCGACTCAACCTACCTGATGCACATGGATGTTAAGTCAACACGAAGTTTAAAAGTAGATTTTGGCGGAATTATATCCTCGCGAGCAATTAATACCGGTTTTGTACAACTGAACTACTATCATTTGGCCAGAACAGCCAATACGATTGAAGTCAACAGTTACTTCGGGAAGTTTTACGGATCAGGAAAAATTAGCGGTGAAGTTCATCTTCCATCGTATTATCCAGTTTCGTTCAAGGCCTATTTCTGTTTGAATCGATTCGACTATTTTAAAAGTTTTGCAACCTTCTTTGAAGACGTGAAACCATCATTTCTTGTTCAATACGAAACCTTCGCTGGTGGTCAGATCAAAGTACCGCTGTTCAATAACTCGAAATCTGTTCTTGATTATAAACACTTTGAATTGGTAGACAATTATTACCAAACTCAGGAATTTACAAATAAGGACACTTCCGATGTCACAAAATTCTATGGTGACGTTTTAACCTTCACTCTTGAACAAAACTCTCTGAACAGAAAACAGTTTGCCACTGCCGGAAACCTTCTTTCCTTCTGCGCTAAGTACGTTCAAGGAAAGGAACACAGTGTAGCGGGATCAACTTCCAATGAGAGTTATGATTATCGACACAACCACAATTGGTTAAATCTGAATGCCGAAGTTCATTTATTTCCGTTGCATAAAAAGCATTTCTCATTAGGAATTCATGGTATTGCTAGTGTCTCAAGTCAAAGCTTGTTTAAAAACTACACAGCAACACTATTAAACCTGAATGCTTTTCAAGCCCTCCCTGATCTGCAAACCTTCTTCTTACCGGAATACCGTTCACCACAATTCATAAGTGGCGGATTAAACGTAATTGTTACTCCGATAAAACACTTCGACTTGCGCGTTGACGGCTATTTATTTCAACCTTTCAAGCAATTGTCAAAAAACGACGATGGTACATTTGGATATTCTCCGTTGTTTAAGGGCGAGTCTGTAGTTGCTGCAGCAAGCGCCATTTATCATTCTCCAATTGGACCTTTGCGTGTAACCTTTAATTACTTTCCTCAGCAGAAAGAGCCACTTTATTTTCAGTTTTCTTTCGGATACATCATCTTCAACGAAAGAGCAACCAGATAATTGAAAATGTAACAGCGGTTTTTCATCAATACGTTCTTCTGCATCGTCCATTCTCAATTTTCCATTAAATTTGTCGGTTCAAATTTCAATTATGGAAAAAATCATCTGTGGTATACAACAAATGGGTATTGGAGTACCAAATGTTCAGGAAATATGGTCATGGTACCGCGAACACTTTGGAATGGATATTCGAATTTTCGAAGAGGCAGCTGAAGCTCCACTTATGACAAGATATACCGGTGGTGATGTTCATGCACGTACAGCAACTTTAGCGCTATCAATGGAAAGTGGTGGTGGATTCGAAATTTGGCAATTCACTTCTCGTCCTACAGTAAAAGCCGATTTCCCGATTCAGTTGGGTGATTATGGTTTGTATGCGTGTAGAATGAAGTCTAGAAATGTAGATGAAACGTACCAATTCCTTAAAGCAAAAGGTGCAAACATTCTTTCTGAGCCGAAAGTATTACCAAACGGTAAAAAACACTTCATGCTGCTTGATCCAAACGGTAATATTTTCGACATTGTTGAAGGTTACGGATGGTTTATGGACACTAAATTTGAAGGGAAAACCGGTGGTGTTGCAGGTTCAATGATTGGTGTCAGTGATATTGAAAAAGCTCTTCCTCTTTACCGCGATATTCTTGGTTACACAACTATCGAATATGATGTTACAGATACATTTGACGCATTTGAAAATGTTCCGAACGGAAATCATAAAATCCGCAGAGTGCTACTTTCTCATCCCGAAGAACGAAAAGGTCCTTTTGCTAAACTGCTTGGTCCAACACAAATTGAATTGATCCAGGCGATTGAAAGAACCGATGCTGTTTCCATTTTCAAAAACAGGTATTGGGGAGATTGGGGCTTTATTCATCTTTGTTTCGATATTCAGGGAATGGATGCACTTCAAAAAGAATGTGAAGCCTTAGGCTTTCCATTTACTGTAGATTCAGGAAAAACATTCGATATGGGTGAAGCCGGTGGTCGATTCAGCTATATTGAAGATCCGGATGGAACGTGGATCGAATTTGTGGAAACTCACAAAGTTCCGGTAATGAAAAAACTGGGCTGGTACATTCACCTGAAAGACAAAAAGCCCGGAGCATCACTTCCAACATGGATTTTGAAAGCAATGCGATTTAACAGAGTCAAGTAAAGAATAGTTCAATTTATCAGAAAAATAAATTTGAACTGATGGAACGCTTTCAACCATTAATAGGACGTTCTCCTAAAAAGGCTGTTTTGTTGATTGTAAGGTAACTAGGCATCAAAATAAGTTTTGTATTTTTGCTAACATGCTAAAACGAATGAAAAAACTCTCCTTAATTTTATTCCCGGTTGCAATAATCTCTGCGATTATTGGCTTAAATAGTTGTAGTGAGGAATTGCCCTTCGCAGGCGAAAGCGTTGTTACACCTGTTGTTGTAGGATTACTCGATAAATCGGATTCTCTTCATTACATTAAAGTTACACGATCGTTTGCCGGAAACAATAACGCTCTTGTAGTTGCTCAAATCGCTGATTCGAGTTACTACGAAGATGTTGAGGTAAAGGTAGAAGAGTACACACCGAATAACGGAAGCGGACCATTGGTACTTAGAAGAACATGGACTTTACGTGATACAATTCTAACGAATAAAGAGCCGGGTGCGTTTTATGCTCCAAATCAGAAAGTATATTACTATAAAACGGAGGTATACAATTCTTCGAATCCACCTAGTGATATTAGTAGTGATCCAACCCTGGCATTAAAACCTAATGCAACTTACAAATTTGTTGCTGTTGTTAACGGTGGAGAGTATACTGTAAATGCTGAAACGAAATTGGTGGATGATGTCACAATTACCTACCCGTTGAACTTAGCACCTTATAGCTTTGCTAGTTATACAGGGAACGCATTTAACTCTTATTCAACTACAAATTGTAAAGCAAATATTGGTAATTCCGAAGAAAGCTCACAAGTGGTTGATGCCCGCATTAAAATCACAATCCGCGAATACTTTGCTGGTGTACCGGTAGATAAATCATTCTTCTGGAAAATTGGAGAATTGAATGGTTCTGCAATTACAAGTGATATTGTTACCTTACCTGCACTTGGACAAAATTTCTACACAATCATTAAGCAAAACGTAACGACGGATCCAACAATTGATAAACGTCAGTTAATTTCACTGGTCTTAACATATACAGGTGGAACTGATGAATTGAGTAAGTATATTTTGGTGAACAAACCAAGTACAAGTCTAGCTCAAAACAAACCTATTTATACAAACGTTACTTGTAGTGACGGAAGACAAGCTTTAGGGATTTTCTCATCTCGTAACAAGTCGGTACAACCGAAAACAGAGAGCAGTGGTAGCCGTGCAATTAGCGTAGCTTCTATGCGACAGCTTTGTACAGGATCAATTACTGGTAATTTACTCTTCTGTAGTCAAAATGCTGGTGACGGAAGCGAAAGTTACTTCTGTAATTAAAATATGAAAGATCCGCAATAGTGGATCTTTTTTTTGTTTCAACATTTCCCGCTCATTTGAAATCGGTTCATTAAATTTGTTACATGACCGATAGATTAACGCTCTTTGTAGACATTATCATTCCCGTTGCAATCAGCAAAGAGTTTACGTATCGTGTTCCTTTCGAATTGAATCCGCATATCCAGCCTTTTGTTCGGGTTGTTGTTCCCTTCGGAAAAGGAAAATTTGTTACTGGAATAATTACTCGCGTTCACGAAGAAATTCCAAAAGATTACCAGGCAAAATATATAGAAGTTGTTCTCGACGACACTCCATTGATTGGTCCACAGCAATACCAGCTTTGGAAGTGGATCTCGGCTTACTACATGGCGCCAATTGGCGATGTTATGAATGCAGCCCTTCCGGCTAACTTCAAACTGGCTAGTGAAACCATTATCACACTTCATCCCGATTTTGAAACGGAAATCACACTTTCAGAGCGCGAAGCAGCAATAGTTGATGCTTTAACCATTAAAGAATTTCTGAGTCTTAAGGATGTTTCTGAAATTGTTGGAGTCAAAACCATTCAGCCGATCATTAAACGAATGATTGAGCGCAGAATCGTCATTTCTCAGGAAGAAATAAACGATAAATTCACTGCAAAAAAGGCACTTTTCGTAAAGCTTTCAGACACGTATCTGGATGAAGAAGTACTAAACGACTTGTTTGCTTCCTTCCAGCAGTCAAAAGCCAAAGCGAAGCAGGAACAAGTGCTTTTGGAAATACTTCATTTGGGTGGACTAAAGAATGGTTCAGCAATTCCAATTCAGCGAAAAACACTGGAAGAAAACGGATGCTCACTTTCAGCAATAAACACGCTGGAAAAATCGGGAATTTTAGTTTCCGAACGTATCCAGATTTCTCGCTTAAAACTGAAAGAAGACGAACACCAATTCTTCCCAAAACTTTCGGAACATCAGCAAGATGCATTGAAAGAAATCAAATCCAATTTTGAAAACAAAGACATCACTTTATTACAAGGAGTCACGGGTTCTGGAAAAACAGAAGTTTACATTCACCTTATTCAGGAACAAATAGAATTGGGCAAACAAGTACTTTTTCTGGTTCCAGAGATTGCGCTTACAACTCAGTTAATTCAACGCCTTTCCAACTATTTTGGAAATCAGGTTGGTATTTATCACTCCAAATTCAATGGAAATGAGCGTGTTGAAATCTGGAATCAGGTTCTCGCAAATAATTCTGAGAAATATCGAGTGTTGGTTGGCGCACGTTCTGCCCTATTCCTTCCGTTTCAAAACTTAGGATTGGTCATAGTTGATGAAGAGCATGAGGGAAGTTTCAAACAGCATGATCCTTCACCACGCTATCACGCACGCGACATGGCAATTGTGTTGAGTAAACTATTCGGAGCGAAAACATTGTTGGGTTCCGCTACTCCATCAATAGAAACTGTTTACAACGTACAGCAAGGTCGCTATGGTTTTGTGCAGCTAACGAAACGTTATTCTGAAGTTGCTTTACCCGAAATTTTTGTTGCTGATATGAAAAAAGAGCGCATCGAGAAAACCGTTAATGGTCATTTCTCGTCCTTTTTGCTCACAGAAATGAAAGAAGCCATGGAACGAAATGAGCAGATCATCTTATTCCAAAACCGACGCGGGTATACACCAATCTGGAGTTGTGAAGTATGTTCGTTCAGCCCAAATTGCAAGAATTGTGATACCACATTGAACTATCACAAGCACCATAACGTCTTGAAATGTCACTATTGCAGCTATCAAATTCCGCCAATCGGAACTTGTCCTCAATGTGGCAGCAATAAGCTGAAAATGCTTGGTTTCGGTACCGAAAAAATTGAAGACGATTTGTCGTTACTTTTCCCGAAGGCGCGTATTTCCAGGATGGATTTCGATACCACCAGAAATAAAAACAGTCATCAGGAAATCATCAGCGATTTTGAGAATCGAAATATTGACATTCTGATTGGAACGCAAATGGTAGCCAAAGGATTGGATTTTGATCACGTTGGATTGGTCGGAATTCTTGATGCCGACCTCTTACTTCACAAAGTAGATTTCAGAGCATTTGAGCGCAGTTTTCAATTGATGACGCAAGTTGCAGGTCGTGCGGGAAGAAGAGAAAAACGCGGTCGGGTGATCATTCAAACTTCGTCTCCACATCATTGGGTAATCCAGAAAACGGTTGAACACAATTTTGAAGAATTCGCAGCAAATGAGCTGATTGAAAGACGAAATTATCATTATCCTCCATTCTACAAACTGATTCGTTTCACCATAAAGCACAAGGATGCAAACCTGGTTGGTGATGCTGCAGAAAAATATGCCAAACTTTTACGCGAATCATTTCATGAACGTGTAATTGGACCAGAATTCCCAATAATTGCGCGAATTCAGAATTTCTACATCAAAGAAATCTTGTTGAAAGTGGAGAACACAGCCCCTTTAAAACAAGTAAAGGAACGCATTGCGGAATTAACGGATCAATTCTACAGCGTTCCTACTTACAAACCAGTTCGATTAATTATCGACGTGGATCCCGCTTAACCAAGGTATGTCTTGAGCATCCGGCTTCGAGACGTATGTTTTAATCTACGAATGGCTTTTTCTTTGATTTGACGAACACGTTCGCGCGTTAAATCAAACAAATCTCCAATTTCTTCAAGTGTCAAAGGATGTTTTCCGTTCAAACCGTAATACAAACGTACTACATCGCTTTCTCTACTTGTCAATGAACTTAAAGAGCGTTCAATGTCTTTTCTCAACGATTCCTTATTCAACTCCTCTTCCGGTGAAGGAAGTGCATCATTCGGAAGTACATCGTACATACTCGAAGAGCTTTCTTCTCCTTCTAAAAGCGGAGCATCCATTGAAATATGTCTACTCGAATTTGACATTGATTGACGAACATCTTCTATTGAACATTCCAAAAACTCGGCAAGTTCATGAACTGATGGCGGACGCTCGTACAATTGTTCCAATTCACTATACGCTCTGTTGATCTTGTTGATCGTACCAATCTTATTCAAAGGCAAGCGAACAATACGAGCTTGTTCTGCCAGTGCCTGTAAAATTGACTGACGAATCCACCAAACGGCGTAAGAAATGAATTTGAAACCTCGTGTTTCATCAAATCGTTCTGCGGCTTTAATTAACCCGACATTTCCTTCATTTATCAAATCCGGCAAGGATAAACCTTGGTTTTGATATTGTTTAGAAACGGAAACAACGAAACGAAGGTTGGCTTTTGTCAAGCGCTCTAACGCTGCCTTATCCCCTGTTTTAATGCGACGAGCTAACTCCACCTCCTCATCTGCAGTAATCAAGTCTACGCGACCAATTTCCTGCAAATACTTGTCTAACGAAGCGGTTTCCCTATTGGTCACCTGCTTTACTATCTTTAACTGTCTCATGTTGTGATTGTTGGTTCTATTAAATGTAACATTTATATAATGACATTAATCGCAAAAAGTTGTAAATATTACAAGGTCAATGAACATTTAACAGTTTTTGTACGCTGAAAAGGATGTATTGACGAACATTTATTAGAAGACGATAGCCAAAAGAGGAAAGACGGAAGAGAAACAAACTTAAAAATATGTAATTCAATCACTAAAAGATATAATCGGCTCTACAAACAAGACACCTTCGGCTTTCATCATTCCTCTTTTGTCCTTTGTCTTTCATCTATAGTCTTTGAGTCTTGTCTCTAATAGCTATCTTTGCACGCGTTTGTCACCAAAGGCATCACAAAAATTCGGTTATGAAAGTTCTAATGGTTTGTTTGGGTAATATTTGTCGCTCACCAATGGCCGATGGCTGGCTTCGTCATTACGCTAAAGAGCACAACCTTGACATTACTGTAGATTCAGCAGGAACAGCGAATTATCATGTGGGTTCAAAACCCGATCATAGAATGCGAAAGTGGTCAATGGAAGCTGGAGTTTCAATCAATGAATTACGCGCCCGACAATTCAGCGTTCAGGATTTTGATGAATTCGATATCATTTTCGCTATGGATCAATCAAACAAACGGAATATCTTGTCCTTAGCAAGAAACGCTGAAGATGAAAAGAAAGTTAGGTTGTTCCTAAATGAACTTCATCCGAACGAAGACATGGAAGTTCCTGATCCATATTACGGTTCCGACAAAGACTTCAAAGATGTTATTGAGCTTTTGAAAAACGCAACCCAATCCTTTATAAAAAACGAATTCCCAACTTATGAAAACAGGTAAATTATATTTAATACCAAACACACTTGGCGGTGAAACACTTGGGAATATCATTCCGCAGGATATTATTACGCTTGCAATTGAAATGCGTTTTTTCGCGGTTGAAGAAGTGAAATCAGCAAGACGTTTACTGCGTAAAATGGACAGATCTTTCCCTATTGACGATAGTACGTTTGTTACCTTAAATAAGAATACATCCACCGGAGAATTGCGTCCATTGCTTGATGCCTTGAAAAACGGAAGCGATGTTGGAATCATCAGTGAAGCTGGTTGTGCAGGAATTGCAGATCCGGGAGCTATATTAGTTTCGGCTGCTCACGAAATGGGAATTACGGTTTGTCCGTTAGTCGGACCAAGTTCCATTCTTCTTACCTTAATTGGAAGCGGATTTAACGGCCAACAATTTACATTTCATGGTTATCTTCCAAAAGACAAAAAGGAAAGAGTTCGAAAATTAATTCATTTGGAACAACAAGTGAAACGAACAGGTGAAACGCAAATTTTCATGGATACACCATTCAGAAACATGCATGTTGTTGAAGATTTGCTTAACGAGCTGAAAGACGACACCTTATTATGTATTGCTTCGAATCTTACACTTTTGGATGAATCCATTAAATCAATGTCAATTCATGACTGGCGCGAAAACGCGTATGATTTAGGGAAGCGTCCAACAATGTTCGCAATCGGAAGGCTATAGAGAAGTTCAAATAGTTTAAACGATATTCAAAAGGTTCAATGTAATTTGCATTGAACCTTTTCTGCTTTTTGAACCTTTCTGAACCTGTTTCTATTTAAACAAGTTCACGTTACCTGAAAACTCGTATTTCTTATCGTTTTGCGGATCTTTAAATCGAAGTGACCAAACATAAGTTCCTGCAGGAGCCAGCTGACCATGATATGTTCCATCCCAACCTACTTTCGGATTCTTGGTCTCAAATATGGCTTCTCCCCAGCGATTATAAATAGTCAATGAGAAATTGTTTTCATCAACTCCTGATGTAAATACTGGTGAAAACGTATTGTTGTGCTCATTTCCATCAGGTGTGAACGAATTCGGAATATAGAAAACCTGTTCTTCCTTAACGGTAACACTTACCCTGGCTGTATCCGAACAACCCGCTGAATTATAAGCAATCAATTCTACCAAATAGGAACCCTGACCATTTTGATAAGTATGACTTGGGTTTGTTGCGCTCGATGTTGAATTATCTCCAAAATTCCACACATAATTCACCGCATTCAATGATGTATTAATAAACTGGAAAACAGGATCTGTTACCGATTGTTCGGCACTATTCGGATGAAACTGTGCTATCGGATCGGCAACAACACAAACAACATCATTTAAAGTATTTGTACCAATACAACCATTGTTATCCGTTACAGTAAGTGTCACATCAAAACATCCTGAGCTGCTGTAAACTTCATTTACCGTTGAGGTATTTCCTGAATTACCATTTCCAAAATCCCAACTCACTGCATTTGTGGAAGCCGTTGTATTGGTAAATTGAACTGGTAAAGGAATACAACCGGTTGTTGCTGAAAGCGTAAACGTTGGCGATGGAATTGAATTGACCACAATAGTTGCTGTTGACGGTCCGCCACATGCCCCATTAATTGTATAAGTAATCGTATTGTTTCCAACACTTGCTAAAGATGGATCGAAAGTTCCTGTAGAAGCATTTGTAATTCCCGCACCACTCCATGTTCCACCAGGATTTACAGATGAAAGCGTTACCACATTTCCATTCGCACAATAGGGTCCGCTTGGATTAATTGCGGAAGAAACTCCCGGCAACAAAGCAAAGGTAGTTGTTGAAGTACTTGAACAACCATTCAAACTTATGGTTACGGTGTAAGTTCCTTCATTGACAGTTCCAACCGAAGGAATTTGTGGATTCTGAGTATTCGAAGTAAAACTGTTTGGACCTGTCCATGAATAGTTTGCTCCGGCTTGTCCTGTTCCGGTTAACTGTAAAGTCGTTCCGGAACAAAGTGGCCCATTGTTAGAAGCAGTAACAGTAGGTATTGGATTTACTGTTACAGTGCTCGTTCCTGTTCCTGAGCAAGTTCCTGTTGTACCGGTAATTGTATAAGTTGTTGTTACCGCAGGTGTAGCTGTAACCGTTGATCCCGTTCCGCTTGACAATGTTGCACTTGGAGTCCAGGTATAAGATGTTGCTCCTGTAGCATTCAATGTTGCGCTTTGTCCGGCACAAATGGTTGCGCTGTTCACATTAACAACGGGATTCGGATTCACAGTAACCGTTGCAGTTTCGGTTGAAGTACATCCTGCAAGCGTTCCTGTAACTGTATATGTTGTTGTAACTGCAGGAGTAGCAATTACTGGTGAACCAACACTACTTGACAATGTAGCACTTGGAGTCCAGGTATAATTAGCTGCGCCTGTTGATATTATCGTGGCACTTTCTCCGGCACAGATCGTTGCATCATTTACCGAGATTACAGGAATCGGGTTCACCGTAACCGTTGAAGTTGCTGTTCCCGAACATCCGTTAGTTGTACCGGTTACCGTATAGGTTGTGGTTGTTGAAGGCGTTGCCACAACGGATGAGCCTGTTCCGCTTGAAAGCGTTGCGGCAGGTGTCCAGGTATATGAGGTTGCTCCTCCTCCTGCATTTAATGTTGCACTTCCGCCAACACAAATGGTTGGACTAAGCACAGTAACCGAAGGATTCGGATTTACCGTTACTGTTGAAGTCGCTGTTCCTGTACAGCTTCCAGTTGTTCCTGTTACAGTATAAGTAGTTGTTGTCGTTGGATTTGCTGTAACTGAAGCTCCGGTACCACTTGATAATGTTGCACTCGGCGTCCATGTGTATGATGTAGCGCCCGTAGCGGTTAATGTCGCACTCTGTCCTGAACAAATGGTTGCAGAATTGACGTTTATCACAGGATTAGGTGAAACTGTTACCGTACTCGTTGTTGTTCCGGTACACGTTCCGGTTGTTCCGGTAATCGTATAAGTAGTTGTTGTTGCAGGTGTTGCAGTTACTGTTGCTCCTGTTCCACTGGTTAATGTTGCACTTGGTGTCCAGGTATATGATGTTGCGCCTGTAGCGTTCAGTGTTGCACTTTGGCCAGCACAAATGGTAGCGCTATTTACATTCACAACTGGATTTGGATTCACAGTTACAACACTGTTTGCCGTTCCAGTACATCCAGCTGTTGTTCCAGTTACCACATAAGTAGTTGTCGTTGGTGGATTAGCAGTTACACTTGCTCCGGTACCACTGGATAAATTTGTTGTTGGCGTCCAGGTATAAGAAGTTGCGCCAGTTGCGGTTAAAGTAGCGCTTGCTCCAGCACAAATCGTTGCACTATTCACATTCACTACCGGACCCGGAGTTACGGTGACAGTGCTCGTAGCCGTTCCTGTACATGTCCCTGTTGTTCCAGTTACGGTATATGTGGTTGTAGTTGTTGGATTGGCAGTTACACTTGCTCCCGTTCCACTTGACAATGTTGCAGCTGGTGTCCAGGTATATGATGATGCACCCGTTGCGGTTAACGTTGCACTTTGTCCGGCACAGATAGTAGCACTATTTACGTTCACAACCGGATTCGGATTTACAGTTACTGTGCTGGTTGTTGTACCAGTACACGTTCCAGTTGTACCGGTTATTGTATAAGTTGTTGTAGCTGCAGGTGTTGCAGTAACCGTTGCGCCGGTACCACTAGATAAAGTTGCCGCTGGAGTCCAGGTATAGGAAGTTGCACCAGTGGTGTTCAGTGTTGCACTTTGTCCGGCACAAATAGTGGCGCTATTTACATTAATAACCGGATTTGAAGTAACAGTAACTATGCTAGTTGCCGTTCCAGTACAACCTGAAGTTGTTCCAGTGACGGTGTAAGTTGTTGTTGTAGCAGGAGTTGCAGTAACTGAAGCTCCGGTTCCAGAAGAAAGCGTTGCAGTTGGTGTCCATGTATAAGAAGTAGCTCCGGTTGCAGTTAATGTTGCGCTTTGTCCCGCACAAATAGTTGGACTATTTACATTCACTGTTGGACCGGGAGTAACTGTAATCACTCGAGAAGATGTAGTTTGATTTCCACAAGCATCCGTTACAATTGAATAAAGTGTAACCGACCCGGAAGTTGGGAAAGTGATACTCGTTGATGCACCTGTTCCTACTGAAGGTGTTCCTGTAGGACTAAAACTCCAATTGTAGGTGTAACCGGGAACTCCGTATTGCCCTGTTGTTGAAGCTGTAATCGAACCGCCTGCACAAACCGTAGTAGCCGAAAGTGTAATTGGAGTTGCAACATTGGTGTACGCAATTGTTTGTCCAGTAATGGTCATCGTCCATGGAGAACCTGCTCCAATACAAGCGTTACTACAACCCGTAGTTCCATAACAAGCTCTAAAAAATTGAAGCGTAAAGTTTACATTAGTTGGAGTACAGCCTGGTGCCGGAATACAAGAACTTACATCGCTGAAAATAGTTTGATTATTTCCGCTACACGTACCTCCTCCAATTGCATTACAAAACCAATAATATCCAGCCAGTGAAGGACTAAGACATCCTCCTGTTGCAATTCGGATAGCACCATCTTCCAGCCAACAAGCTCCGGTCGCAGAATAGGTAAAAGTCCACGCCACATCCGTTATAGTCGCATTCGCAGGGCGAGCTACAGGTAACGTATAATTACACGAATTCGTGAAATTACAGCTGGCGTTATACATCGAACCTGTAATGGATGCCTGAGCAAGCGTTGCAGTACCTGTTACAAGTGGGTCAACAACTAACTGATAACTTCCAATATTTTCATTTATCCATGAAAAAGGTACGTGAATATCAAAACTATTGGCATTCAATACATATTCTCCAACTCTCAATAACTCTTTCGGTCCATCTTTGGCAAATAGAACTGCCTCACCTACCTCAAGCATACTTTCATCCCCTGAAAACACATTGAATTTACCTGTCCCGGTATTTCCTCCACCCGATTCAAAACTGGTAGAAAGCGTGGTATTTCCTTGAAACTGATCACGAAAAACCAGTTGATCAAAAACACCGTATTGATTAGATTTAATAATGAAATTCGTTTTAATTGCGCCGCGAAAAACAATCATTTCAGCATCTATTCCCGGAAAAGCATCTGTTATGTAAACACCTTCTTCACCAACTGAATAGGAAGACCAAGACATTTCACCAATACTGGTTAATTCTCCATTCGTAAGGGTAAATGCCTGCCAATTGTTGAATGAAACTTTACCCAAAACCGTTTTAATGTAAACATCATGTTCCAAAACATTAAATCCTGACTGTTCAGTAGTATAACCAGATTCATAAACACCTTCGGAAACTGGTTTCAAGGTATGATCGATAGTCACCCAAAACCCATTCTTTTCACCGTGCAATTCTCCCAAAGCCTTCTGCTGATAGAATTTTGAAGGATCGGTGATATCCACAAAATAGCGTTCATCCATTGTTCGTTTCGACAAATCTTCCACACAACTTTGGCAGGGAGCATCTTTCGGTAATCTACCAAATTCAGGATGAGAATAATATTCTTCTGAATTGGCTGCATTCCAAGCTTCAAGATTGGCAACAGGTCTTTCGGAAAATGAAGTATAATTGCGTTTGGACACATTCATTCCCTCTTTTGCCAAATTTTCCTGAGAAAAAGAAGTGAAAGAAATAAGTGAAATGCATAAACATGCAAGAAGTTGTAGTAGTAGAGTACGAACCATTATGTGTGTCTTAGTCGTGTGTTATTTAACAGTCGCGCGAGCGCGAGTTTAAGTTAATACACTTTTAGACTAAAACGAAAGCAAATGAACGTCGTTGCTTTTCAAACTAAACTATACCGGTTTAGTGTGAATATTTACGAAAAACCTCTACTCTTTTTGATATTGTCGTAAGCTTCCTGTAAACGCTGGAATTTCTCCTTAGCTCCTTTTTGGTATTCATCTCCCATAGAAGCCACTTTATCAGGATGGTAGCGGATTGCCAACTTTCTATATGCTTTTTTGACTTCTTCGTCTGTTGCAGATTGATCAACACCCAAAACTTCATAATCGGCTTTAATGTCATGTTTAAACATTCCTCGAACCGATCCGAAATCCATTGGCGGAACATTCAACCAAGCTGCCAATTGCTGAAGAGTTCTATTTTCAACGTCGGTAACCTCACCGTCGGATTGAGCAATTCCGAATAAATAATGTAGTAACTGAATACGAATTTCGACTTGTGCACGCATGGAAATATCACGGCAAATTTCCTGAATAGGAATTGACGGTGCGTCTAAGAAATGTTTTAAGGTTTGGAGATGTTGGGAAGAGAAATTTGGTCCAAACTGTTGCGCTAAAAATGCTTTAACAAAATTCAATTCTGCCTTGAGTACCTTTCCATCACTCTTCATCATGTACGCTGAAAGTGCCAAAAGTTGGGTTGGAAAATCGTAGCGCTGTGTTTGCTGACGATAATACTCAAACACATCTTCGAATGAAGAACGACCACCTCTGGAGTTACCTGCTGCACCTTGTTGTGCATTTTGATTTGGTTTCACAAGAAACTGTTGAACAATTCCTCCGATAAGAAAACCTGCGATAGCCCCCAACAAACTTTTGGTCAGAATAAACCCTAAAACTGCGAATATTAATGCGTACACTCTGTAATGTTTAATAAAAACAAAAGTTGACTTCGAGAGCCTCAGTCAACTTTTGTTTTTAGTATAGATTATTATATTAATTCGATGCTTCTTGTGATGAATGAAGAAAGTTCTTCTCCTTTGAGCATACCTTGCGAAAGCATTGCCAAATCTGTCAACTGTTTCACTTTAAGCGTTTTTTCACTTTCGTCTGATAAATTCAAAAGCGATTCTACTTTTTGATGATTCGCGTTTATGATTAACTGATATGTTTCTGGAAACGCTCCAAAAAAGCCACCGCCACCCATTTTCTGCTGCTCCATCATTCGACGGATAAACTCAGGTTGCGTAATAATTATCGGCGATTCTGTTTCACTCATCGACTTAAATTCTACTTTGAATTTTTCGGCATTTACTGCTGATTCAAACAAGGGCTTCAATGTGTTTTGTTGCTCTTCAGACAATTTCGAAGGCAATTCACCTTCTTTCTGAATCAACTGATCTAGTGTATCCGAATCAACACGCGTGAAAGAAAGGTTTTCTACACTTTGCTCCATTTTGGAAATCCAATGCGGGGCTAAAGGTCCATCGATAATTACCACCTGATACCCTCTGTCTTTAGCATTTTTCACGAAAGAGAAATGCTCGTCGACACTATGCGTGTAAAGCACAACAACTTTATCGTTTTTATCGGTTTGCAAAGGTGCAATTTGCTCTTTCAACTCGTCAATCGTATAATACTTTCCGTCAGTATTCTTTACCAAAGCGAATGATTTTGCTTTCTCAGCAAACTTCTCGTCAGACAGCATTCCATATTCCACAAAAATCTTCAAATCGGCCCATTTCTCTTCAAAATCAGCACGATCTTTCTTGAACATTTCTGCCAACTTATCTGCTACTTTCTTCGTGATATGAGAAGAGATTTTCTTTACATTTCCATCGCTTTGCAAATACGAACGTGAAACATTCAATGGAATATCCGGCGAATCAATCACCCCATGAAGTAGGGTCAAAAATTCAGGAACGATCTCAGCAACCGAATCCGTAATGAATACCTGATTACTGTATAAGTTGATTTTGTTACGCTGAACTTCTACGTTTTCCTTGATTTTCGGGAAATACAAGATTCCAGTTAAGTTGAAAGGATAATCAACGTTCAGGTGAATATGGAACAATGGATCTTCGAAGCTTGAAGGATACAATTCGTGGTAGAATGATTTGTAATCTTCATCCTTCAAATCGATTGGCGCTTTTGTCCATGCCGGTGAAGGATTGTTTACCTGATTTGGAACATCGATAGAAACGCGTTTCACTTTTCCATTTTCGTCTGTTTCACCTTCAGGAGAATCAATGTATTCAGCCTTATTTCCGAAGAAAACCGGAATTGGTAAGAATTTACAGTATTTATCAAGAATTCCCTGAATACGGCTTTTTTCCAAAAACTCAACAGAATCATCCGTAATGTGAAGGATAATATCAGTTCCTCTAGTTTCTTTCTCAATGTCGGTAATTGTAAAGTCAACTGAACCGTTGCTCTCCCACTGAACTGCCTGAGCACCTTCGTAACGAGCAAGGGTTTGGATCTGTACTTTTTCAGCCACCATGAACGCAGAGTAAAATCCAAGTCCGAAATGTCCGATAATGCTTTCTGCACCTTCTTTTCCCTCGTATTGTTTTACGAACTCTTCAGCTCCTGAAAACGCAATTTGGTTAATGTATTTGTCAATTTCTTCAGCTGTCATACCGATACCATTGTCGCGAATGGTAAGGGTTTTCGCTTCTTTATCTAAGATAACTTCCACTTTCAGATCACCCAACTCTCCTTTGAATTCGCCAGTAGAAGTCAATACTTTCATTTTTTGAGAAGCATCTACCGCATTTGAAACCAATTCTCTAAGGAAGATTTCGTGATCAGAGTACAAGAATTTTTTAATGATTGGAAAAATGTTTTCCGTTGAAACGTGAATTTGTCCTGTTTTCATTTTTTATTCAATTTGTGAACTTCCTGTCAAGGTTTGTGCCAAGCGACGGAATGTGACAAACTGACAGGAACTTCAATGCTAAATGTCAAAATTGTAAATTTTAAAGTGAAAAGATTACATTTGAGAAAACCGTCACCAAATGGCACAAATCTTCCGTATCGCATTTCTGTTGTTTGTTTTCTCCGGATGCGCTTTTGGTCAGAACAAAAAAGACGATAAAGGCAGAAGACAAGGTTATTGGATTATTTACGGAATTGATCGTCCACAAACAGGATATGCCGATAGCACAAAAGTGGAAGAAGGAAATTACATTGATGACCGAAAAGAGGGAATTTGGAAAAAATATAACAGCGACGGATCAGTAAGAATTACTGGAGAATACAGAAACAATAGGGCCTTTGCTCCACAAGTGCAAATTCGTTACTCTTCAGGAAAAGTTAAGGAAACATCCGATTGCGGTTATTCAAAAGAACCTCGATTACCTCAACCCAAAACGAGATTGGAGAAATTTGTACCGCCACATGTAAAAAATGAAGGCGACTACGTAAAATACATTGCTCCAAAATTCAAAACCATTGCTTACTTTCCATTGCTCTATCTTGGAGATAATAAGGATTCGATTGAAACAACTTATCTGAGCTGGGTTTATCCACCAGAAGACGTGTTTGCTAATGAAATAAGTCATACTCGAAAATTAGTGGCTGACACCACTCCTATTACATCCAAAAATCTTCTGATAAAAGTGATTCCAGATGATGTTTTATGGGTAGCACAACCCGCCAGTTTTGGACAGGATACCATGGAATATTTTTCTGCTGCATCCGTAATTCTTTTCAACTGTTCTGATGCTGATGACACTTTGATGATCGCAAAAGACATGGTACTGAATCTGAAACTTCAATATCTTGACGGAGAAACCTGGAAAGAACTGAATTGGAATCCAGCGGTAGACTTTTTACTTCCTGAAATGAAAGGAAATCTTCTACTTTACCCGGGAGAAATAGTTGTTACGGCAATTCCTTTGTACGAAGGTGAACACCGCAGACTAAGAATCGTAATGGGCGAAGCTGTTTCTGAAGAATTTGAGATTTCCAATAACTGGTCAAAGTCTGAATATTGATTCTGCGGAATTGCCGACTTAGTAAACGGTATTTCATCTTCAACGGAATTGCTGCACATTTGACGAAACCTTTTATCATGAAGATTGCTCTACTTTCTTTCTTTGTTTTTGTCTTAACTCAGCTGAATGCTCAAAAAGCATTTCAACATAGTGATGCCGCAAAACACGGTATTCGAACAACTCAATTGGACAGCACATACAAAAGTGCAATTCATGCAGATTCTACCCTTGCGGTTTTCAAAAACGTTGAAGAGGTTTCAAACGCATATAGTTCTTTACTTCAAGCCTTTGGAAATTTCCTCTCGAAAAACAACTTTGTGTGGGAACAAAAAACCACTGGCTTCAACCGTATCTATTTTGATGCTGACGGAAGCATAGATTATTTCGTGTACACCTTCAGAGGCGCGCAATTGAACACTGAACAACTTGCGCGATTTGACGAATTACTAAATCAGTTCATTCAGGATTATCGTTTTCCGTTGACAGCAAAAGTGAAATTTGCGCAATGCAGTCCTGTTACTTATTTACCAAAGGCGAAAAAATAAATCAGATCTTCACCGCAATAAACAACACATCATCTATCTCTGCCGGAGGATCAAACATTCAACTAAATTTCCATTGAACTTTGTATGAATGAAACAGATAATTATAAAACGATTGATCACGCAGGGATGCAGATCACATTATCGTGATTGGGAAGTTCAGAATCTGAAGTAATTTCCATTAAATCCGATCTTCTTTCTTTGGTTCCTTTTTGCTTGTACAGTTTGTAATTTCCAAGTGAACGAACAAAGTTTGCAATCTCTTTAGGAGTGACTCCAGCTTCATTTTCACGTTGTTCTGAAACTTCAATGATGAGAATCGGCAATTGCTTTTTCAGTAGTTCAATTCCACCTTTCAGTACTTCAAGCTCAAATCCTTCAACATCAATTTTGATCAGATCAATCTTGTCGTTTTCAAAAATATCGTCCAATTTATCCATAGGAACTTCAATTCCTACTTCTTGATCCTGAGATAAAAGAGAAGCTCCACCTCTATTTACATTCCAGTTTTCAAAAAGTAAAGCACTGCCTTTCTCACTCCCTAAAGCAAATGGCAAAATAGACACGTTTTCAGCTTTGTTGAGTGCTAAATTATGCTGTAGAATTTCTATCGTTTTGGGATTCGCCTCAACAGCAAGAACTTTCCCTTCTGTTCCAACAATTTTAGAAGCAATGCTTGACATTAATCCAATGTTTGCGCCGATATCAAGAAAAGTTGAGCCTGGTTTGAGAAACTGATTCAACAACTGAATGGTTCCTTTCTCATACGTTCCGGTTTCGTAAAGCGATAGTTCCACTCCTTTATCAACAGACGGATCGATCAATAACTGAACACCATGAATTGTTTTTAAAACGTGTTTACCAGCTTTTTCAGGAGACGGAAGTAACAACTTTGGCAGCACAACCGACAATCGTCGAATTCCACGCAAATCAATATCCCGAAGAGCCGAAATGATTTTGTGACGAAGTAAAAACGAACGATGCGGTACTGACATAGAAATAATTGATAGCCGAAGTTAGGATTTATGAACCACATAGGCACATAGAAAACATAGGAAATGATACAAATCCATGTGCCCCATGTTGCTATGTGGTTAAAGGCAAAAAAAGCCCCTAACATAATCGTTAGAGGCTTCTATCTATTTAGAGTTCTTAAGCGTACATTTCTTCTTGCAAAGTGGCAATTTTCTCGTCCGCCAAATAATCATCGTATGACATCATTTTGTAGATGTAACCGCTTGGAGTTAATTCAATAATTCTGTTCGCTACAGTTGAAACCAACTCTTTTACTTAATAATTCGAACCAACCATTACCTTCCAACCAACTGAATTCGTTGGACTGTTCAAATAAAGCATATACATTCCAAAAACAATATTTTCTGGAATTTTGATTTCATTCAAACCATTCTGTAGAACCTGGCTCCTATTGACAATTTCCTGACCAAGCATATTTATCAGTATAAATTGAGAATTAATCAACTGACCATCAGGAACAACAAAATAGATACTATTTCCATTAATTCCGATAAATCGTAGTGATTCATTTTCAGATGTCGTTGCTGTCGATTGAATTATGACCTTCAGTTTCCCTAAATTATCACCTTCGTTAGATTCAACAACAATACTATCCTCGTCAACAAAATAAAGAACATAATAAGTATCTTGAGTAAAGGGAACAGGACAATCAATTTCCACCGAAGAAGAAATCTGATCTTGTCCAGAAACACCTGTTAAGGTTTCAACTTCCAATAATTCGTCATTTACATCAAGGATATCATCCAGTGACCAATAAAACGAAGTATTAAAGTCGGAACCATCCAAAAACCCGGTATTTTCAATGACATAATCAACAGTTACCATTAACTCGTTATCAAGAATTGTAACAGAATCTAACTCTACTAGTGGTTTATAATTGATAAAAGCATCAAATTCAATCTTGTAAGAGCCAACATTATTATCTTCTATTGCTTCTTTTACATTGTTTTCTGAATCTGCCATGTAAAGTATGTAGTATACTTGATTCAAAATTGGCGTTGGATATGTCAATGTGATTTGGCCGTCCAAAGTATCATTCATTTCAATTGGCAAATGACTTACGGAATCCATCAAAACATCATTTTCATCAAGAAATTCATCAGTTGACCAATAGAATTTTGTTTCACTATCTCGTCCGTCTTTTTCACCAATATTTGCAATAGAATAATCAATATCAATTGTTGGCATTGAAAGATTTGCCGCAACATCAACCATACTATCCAATGGAATGTAATCCAACTGAATTCCTTCAATTAGGAAATTGTCCATTCTCATTCCTTGAGGAGTATTTGCTTGTGTACCATTAGAAATAAATGTGTATTGAAGAACAACGTTCTTTTCCCCTCGCAGAAATGTTAGATCAAAATAAGTGGAATCCAAAATTGCAGTATCCAGATAAATATTGGAAATACCCCATGTAGATCCCGTATAATTATACCAATTATGGTGCGCACCGTACTGGCTCGTTAATACAGAAAAATGGTCTCCGCCATCTGTAGAAAACTGCATTTGTCCACCAGCCGCTGTAAGAGGGACTGATCCACCTTTACAAAAAAGATCAAAAGAAAGCTTTACACTGTCTACATTTTCAAAACTAAATGCCGGTGATTGAAGGAAAAATTTTGGAGCCTGGTAAGTATCTCCAAAAGAACTATTATCCGTGAACCATTCACCCGACCGTTTATAAGAAGAATAAAGGTATTCCGAAGGCGCAAGCATATTTCTGAACCTCAAATCACTAATAGTATCAGTATAAGGACCTTTAGAATACTGATACCAACCATCAACTATGGAATCGTTAAAATCATTGAAATAAGGGTATTCATGAATACTGTCTAATGCTAACAACCAATAACCGACATTATTATCTTCGTTTGATTCGTTGTTCAGGTTATCCGGATCTATATCATAGACCAAATACTTGTAATCGCTTAAATTCTCCGGTGACTTGAATACATTATTGATATAGTCCGACATGTCCGGTCGTGTCACTTTAATAGTTGCATTTCCAAGGAGATAATCATTACCGCTGAGAATCGTATCTGTTGACAAGTAATAGTCTACAGACGTTGCATTGTTTCTCCGAAGACCATTATTACTTATGTTCATGAAGAACTTTAAGGAGTCCACTTCCGAACTATTCATTACAGCTTTTTTATAGTCAACAGACAGATCGATATACCTTGCTTTAATACCAAAATTATCTATCATAACTCCTTCCGAAGGAAACTGATAGAGCGATGTATATTCATGGTTATGTGAAACCGCCAAATTATATCTGAACTGCACCTGAGACTCTCCTGCGAACTGACTAATATCAATAATATATCTCGTATTTCTTTTAACGTCTTTACTGTTGTACTGCTGAAAATTTGCAAATGCTTTTTCCACCAGATCAAACATAATTTCTGTTGTATTCGGCAAATAATAATCCTCATCTGTTCCCCATCCATTCTCAACCATTGGATAATACCAACGGTTGAATCCGTTTTGTGAAGTACTGGGAACATCTAAAACCTGCCAAGTCGCGCCACCATCAACGGAGTAGCTCATATTTGTTCCTCCATTATAATAGCTTCCCTGATCGAGCTTCATGTCAAAGTACATTACCGCATTATACACATTTGAAAAATTGAAAACCGGAGTGTAAAGATGCATTCTACTCAAAGAGTCAAGATAATTTCCCGGAGAATCTGTGTAAAACGCATTTATACCTGAAAAGGCAGTATCAAGAACGTTTCCGTTTGGTTGCCCCCATTGCCAGGCATCCGATCCTAAGGTAGAATTATGTCTCCAGCCGTCAGCGTTTGACTCAAAGTCAGAAAAATAAGGAACAAACTCCTCGTTGTATTGGTATAATGTGAAATAACCTTCATTATTATTTTCACGCATCTCAACCACTTCATTCTGAGCGTCCAGTTTATAAATAATGTAGTATGTTCCGGAAACTGTTGTTGGCTTAGAAAAAGAGATGGTTTGCCAATCGGCATATGATGGGGATAGCGGACCAAGTTCAAGGGTATGAATCAGAAAGTCTCCTCCATCAAAAACACTATCATTGGACCAATAAAATTTCGCCTCACAATCAGAACTCAATTCTCCATTATTCGCAAGCTTGAACTTGAGTTGGGCTGATGATTGGGCTGATGTAGTAAACCTGTTTAGTTTATCCTCTTCAACCGACAAATCCGGCAAAACTGGTCCGACATAAAAATCATCAATACTGATTCCTTCATAATTACCGTCTGAATCCTGAAACTTAAACCTGAACTTTGTTGCATCACTGATTACTGCTCCATCAAGAATCATGTACATATGGGTCCAATCATCATTTGGTGTAGTGCCTGAGAAAAAATACAATTCTGTCCAGGTTTCTTCACAATCCGATGAATATTCAAGACTATTGTAACCTGTATTTTTATACCAAAAACTCAATGCTTTTTGCCCAGTGCTCGAATTCAAATTAAAATACGGTGATTCCAAGTATTGGATATTACAAAAATTTCCACAGTTGTAAATCGCAGAATGAATAGATTTACTGGTATTCCATGATTTGACTCCTGAATGCGCTCCTTCCAAATGATGAGAAATTCCTGAGTTTGCTTCCCATAAAAGTTGAACACCCCAGGAATTCAAATAAGTGGTCCAGGAGTCATTGTCTGACTCAAAATCATCGTTAAACGGTAATGCATAAACAGAATCAAGGTGCAATATTGCGAAACCAACATTGTCATTTTCATTCGCTTCTGACCGAACGTTTAATGCATCATGCTGGTAAAAGATATAATAGTCACCTGCATTTAGGTCAGCTGGCATTGAAAGGATCTTATCCCAATTTGTATTATTTGAAATACTCCCGGTTCTGGTTCCCAATAATTGATCATTGACATCAAAAACATTATCCGTTGAAAGAAAGTAGTTTGTTGTATTGCTAAAAGACTGGGTATAAGCATTATCATAGCCAATGGTAGTGGTAACAGTAAAGTCGGAGCATCCCGTTGAAGAAACAATAGTATCCCCTGTTGTTCCATAAACATTATAATACTCTTCAGCAATTGAAAAATCATCAATCAACCAGCCATCTCCGTTCGGAGCATTCGAATTAAACCGAAACCGGAACATCACATTGGGTTGTCCCTGAAGGGAAGTCAATTTAACCGAAGATTGAGAAAAATAGTTCTGACTGGTATTACCAAAGCCGGAAGCTGATTGCCAGCCCTTCTTAAGTATAGTTGATGGGTTGAATAAAGTCCAGGTTCCTCCGTTATTCGTCGAATATTCCAAATAGTAACTTGCTGTTGAAAACGAGTGTCGTTTATGAACAAAACTCAAACAGAAATTAGTTGGAAGATTCGTAAAATCAAAAGACGGTGTCACCAAAACTCTTGACGAATAACCGTTATATTGTCCTTCAAGATTTGTCTTCCAGGCTCCAGGATTTGAATACGCTGAATTGATGTAGTTACCGCTGGGTGTCCCCATTTCCCAATCATCAGTGCCAGAAAGCGCCATATGTGTCCAGCCTGTCTCGTTGGCTGGCGTATCGAAAGAATTTGAATAGGGAACGGGCAATTGCCCAAAACTAAACACACTGAGCAATAAAAATGGGGAGGAAAGGAGGATTCTAAGTTTCATATTCGGTAGATAAGTTGATGAAAGATAATGAAAATGACCAAAACGAACTTGTTTCGGCCATTTCTATCTTCTTAAGCGTACATTTCTTCTTGCAAAGTGGCAATTTTCTCGTCCGCCAAATAATCATCGTATGGCATCATTTTGTCGATGTAACCGTTTGGAGTTAATTCAATAATTCTGTTCGCTACAGTTGAAACCAACTCGTGGTCATGAGATGTGAATAAAATAGTTCCCTCGAATGCACTCATTCCGTTATTCAAAGCTGTAATCGACTCCAAATCCAAGTGATTCGTAGGTTCGTCCATCATTAACAAGTTCGCTTTTGCCAACATCATTCTCGACATCATACAACGTACTTTTTCACCTCCGGAAAGAACAGTTGCGCTTTTCAACGCTTCCTCACCTGAGAATAACATACGACCAAGGAATCCGCGTAAGGAAACCTCTTCTCTCTCTTCGTCAGTTTGCGCATATTGACGTAACCAGTCGATCAATGACAATTTGGTTTCGAAAAACTCAGAGTTATCGTTTGGTAAATAGGCTGTTGTAATTGTGGTTCCGAATGTAAAATCACCTTTATCTGCCTTCATAAATCCGTTAAGGATTTCGAAGAACTGTGTAATTGCAATAGAGTTTTTAGAAACGATCGCCACTTTATCACCTTTATTCAATGTAAATGATAAATCTTTGAACAATACTTCACCTTCATGCGTTTTCGTTAAACCAGAAACCGTCAATAACTGATTTCCAGCCTCGCGATCCTGATTGAAGGTAATTCCAGGGTAACGACGAGAAGATGGCTGAATTTCTTCCAAGTCCAACTTATCGATCAATTTTCTACGGCTTGTAGCTTGTTTTGATTTCGATGCATTCGCTGAGAAACGGGAGATAAAATCCTGTAATTCTTTCTTCTTGTCTTCCGCTTTCTTGTTCTTATCAGCACGCTGACGAGCAGCTAATTGTGATGATTGGTACCAGAACGTATAGTTTCCTGTAAACAAGTTGATCTTGCTGAAGTCGATATCACAAACGTGCGTACAAACAGTATCCAGGAAGTGACGGTCATGCGATACAACGATCACTGTGTTTTTAAAATCAAGAAGGAAATCTTCCAACCATGAAATGGTTTTTAGATCCAAGTCATTGGTAGGCTCATCCAGGATTAACAAATCCGGATTTCCAAATAATGCCTGCGCTAACAAGATACGTACTTTGAATTCAGACGGAACATCTTCCATTTTCATGTAGTGCTTACTTTCGTCGATTCCAAGGTTGCTCAATAATGTTGCAGCATCCGTTTCAGCATTCCAACCTTCAAGATCAGCAAACTCACCTTCCAATTCTGCAGTGCGCATTCCATCAGCATCAGAGAAATCCGGTTTTGCGTAAAGTGCATCTTTCTCGGTCATGATCTCAAACAAACGTTTGTGTCCCATGATCACGGTTTGAAGAACTTCATACTGGTCAAACTCAAAGTGGTTCTGACTCAAAACAGCCATACGTTTTCCAGGTTCCAACTCTACTCTTCCTGAAGTAGGATCCTGATCACCTGTCAAAATCTTTAGGAACGTTGATTTTCCTGCACCATTTGCACCAATAACACCGTAGCAGTTTCCTTCTGCGAATTTTAGGTTCACATCATCGAATAAAACGCGTTTTCCGAATTGAAGCGATAAATTGTTTACTGAAAGCATTTCTTATAAAATTGAGCTAAACACTTATTTAGCGGGCACAAAGGTAGTGAATTGTTCATGATTCCGAAAGGAAAAAAATCACAAATAGGAAATAATAAAAAACCGATAATGTATTGTTTATCAAATGGTTTTGTTTTAACTTCCGTAAAACAACTTAAACGAGGCTTATGAGAAAAATAATTACTTTATTCTGTTTCGTTAGCATTTGCATGGCTTTTAATAAGGCATTTGCACAACCTTCTAACGACGACCCATGTGCTGCACTAAATCTTACCCTTGGTTCTCCAGTAATCGGATCATGTCAGGACGCAACGTTAACACCAGGCGAAGTTAGTCCGCCAAACGCTGGAGACTGTTATACAGATTGGTGTGATGGATCGCTTGATGGAACAGTTTGGTTTACGTTTGTAGCTCCTGCTTCCGGAAACATTACGATTACAACATGCTCCGACAACAACATGGCAGATACTCAAATTGCTTTATGGGACGTTGGTGATTGCCTGGATTTCATGACTTATATGATGCTTGCTGCTAATGATGACAAGATGAACTGTTCAAGCGGCGGTTCTGAATTTGCCTCTGAAATTGGATTTTGCGGGCTAACAGGTGGAACCACTTACTACGTTCAACTTGACGGCTATTTTGGTGACATCTCACAATTCGAAATCACCGCGTCTGATCCTGGAATCTGTCCTAACTACTGTTACATACAGTTTGTGCATAGCAGCGCAGATGAAATGGTTGAAACAGTTGACATACGAATTGACGGAACTTTAGTTGCTGATGATTTAAGCTATGGAGAAGCAACACAGATGATCATGGTCAATAATATTTTGAATCCATATATCACCGTAAACCCATCAAATAGTACGGATGATTCAAATCCATTTTTTGATTTTTCGACTTCTCTTGGTCAGCAAGTGCATTACGTAGTTCCCATTGTTGGAATTTACGATATTGCAAACTATAACATTGACGAAACCGGAGCTTTTCTGAGTTTTACCGGAAGTGAAGTCACCACTGCACCAAACAATCCCAATTTATCGCAAATCACTTTTCTTAACGCGGTTACAGACGTAGGCGGACTGCGCTTTTACTTTGATGGTGTTGATGCGTTTTCAGGTGGACTTTACTATGGAGAGATCAGACAAGACGAATACACACTTCCCACTTTGCCTTTCGAAGTGTATGATTTGAACAATCCTTCACATTACGGACGTTTCATTATTCCATTTGATCAATATGTTGGTGAGAACATTACAGTTATTACTTCAGGATTTGTGGATCCGGGAATGAACAACAACGGGGCAGAGTTAAGTATGTGCGTTGTTAAACAAGATGGAACTGTAGATTGTTTCCAAGACTTGTTATCTGTAAATAATTTCGATTTGAGCCTTGGAATTCAATTAGCTCCGAATCCTGCGAAAGAGGAAGTTAACATCCGAATTAATTCAAGCGACAATCTTGCTGAACTTGAAGTGACCATAACCGAAATTACCGGACAAAAAGTAATTACAAAGCAACTTTCTGCAATGGAAATGGCTGACAAACAATTGAAACTGGATGTGAGTACATTGAGTTCAGGTACTTATTATGTGACTTTGGTTGGACCAAATTATTCTTCGATTCCGGAGGCCTTGGTTGTAAACAAATAACTTTAATTGAAAAAACAAAAGCCGTAGATGTAATGTCTACGGCTTTTTAATATCATTATTTCGGCCCTTTACTTCAACCAATGCAGGTTTCGCGAGTACATGAATACAAATAAACCGCTGATAAACATATTGAAGATTGTTCCAGCTACAGGAATTGCATCCGACGTAACGAAAATGTAAGGCATTGACGTAATAACCAGAGAATAGATTACATAAAAATGAAAGCCTAGTTTGTTTCGCTTCAACATCATTGCAGCACCAATTATTCCCAGTGCAACGAAAACAAATGCCATTGCATGGTAAGCCAAATGGTTCTGATTGATTTGGACCAATTGATCTGCAACCTGATCATAAACTTCGCCTCCAAAAGAGGAACCCATTTTTCGCATGTCATCTGCCATGTTGGAATAGGATTTCACAATAACTTTCATCTGCTTTGGAGATTGTTGTCCGGCCAACAACATAATAAGCTCTGCGATAAAAACGATACCCGCATAAACGAAAGTTAGAATACACAATACCTTTAAAAACACAGGAGGTTTGCTATTCGTTTGTTGCTCAGGAGCTTCCTCACCGTAATTTGTTAGTTCCATTTGTATCCGTTTTTAACAAAGTGAGTACTTTTCTGAATGTTCGGGTGCATGTAAACATCGTTCTCCACAAAGCTTACGTTCTGACGGAAGGCTGAAAGAATTTCTTCCCCAATTTTCGAAGTTTTCGCAGGACGTCTGAACTCTAAAGATTGAGCAGCATGCAGTAATTCAATTCCCTGAATGGTATAACAGTTATCGATGACACGGTACAATTTTGTTCCGGCATTTGAACCCATAGAAACGTGATCTTCCTGTCCGTTGCTCGAATCAATGGTATCAACACTTGCCGGCGTACAGTATTGTTTGTTCTGACTTACAATTGAAGCACAAGTATATTGTGTGATCATGAATCCTGAATTCAACCCTGGATTTGCCACCAAAAATGCTGGTAATCCTCTTGTTCCGGAAATACTTTTGTACACTCTTCGCTCAGAAATACTTCCCAATTCTGCCAATGCAATGGCTAAAAAGTCCATTACCAAAGCCAAGGGCTGTCCGTGGAAATTACCTGCGGAAACCACCATATCTTCATCAGGAAAAACAGTAGGATTATCAGTCACCGCATTTACTTCGCGTTCTACAACTGTTGCGCAATGTTCAATTGTATCATATGAAGCACCATGAACCTGTGGAATACAACGGAATGAATATGGATCCTGAACATGCGCTTTTTCACGTTTAATGATTTCACTCGATTCAAAGATCTTTCTGAACGTTTCAGCCGTTTTGATTTGTCCAACCTGATTACGGATTTCATTCACTTCTTTACCAAAAGGTTCAGGTCTTCCATCATATCCATCTAAACTAATAGATGCAATTTCGTTGAACTGTTTCCATAAACGACGCGCATTTGAAATGGCATAACTTGCATAAGCTGACATGAATTGCGTTCCGTTCAACAAAGCCAAACCTTCTTTCGAACGCAGAACAATTGTCTCCAACCCAAAACGCTTGTTCATTTCTGCCGATGTAATTTCAACTCCTTCTACTTTCACGGTTCCTTCGCCTAAAAGCGGTAGACACAAATGGGCTAACGGAGCTAAATCTCCTGACGCACCTAAACTTCCCTGTTGAAAAACAACCGGAAGAATATCGTTATTAAACATAAAGATCAAACGCTCAACTGTTTCAACCTGAACACCAGAAGCACCATGAGAAAGTCCAAGAACTTTCAGCAACAGCATGCGTTTTACGATAGCGTCCGAAGCGCGTTCACCTGCCCCGCAAGCGTGAGAAAGCACCAAATTACTCTGCAAAAGTGATAGATCTCCGCTTGAAATTGCCGTATCACATAAACTTCCGAAACCCGTGTTTACACCATATATCAATTTATCAGAACGACCAACTTTTCCATCCAAATATTCTCTACAATCTGCAATTGATTTTCTTGCTTCGTCGCTAAGTGCAATTTTGGTATTTGAGTTTAGAATTTCATCGATTTGCTCCAATGAAATCCAGCTATTGTTAATTATGTACATATCTATTTACTAAAGTAATTCACTAATTCAGCTGCAGGAATAGCAATTTGTTCACCCGATTCCATGTTCTTTACCTGAATGGTTCCATTTGCTAATTCTGACTCGCCGATAATGGCAACGAATTTTGCTTTTCTGGAATCGGCGTACTTGAATTGTTTCTGCATTTTGGCTGATGAAGGATAAACCTCGCAATCAATTCCGTTGTTACGCAATTCCTTACACAACTTCATGCAGTATTGTGCTTCTTTTTCTCCAAAGTTGGCAAACAACACACTCAAACTGGCGTCAGTTTCTTCCGGATAAAGGTTCAATTCGTTTAAAACATCGTAAATTCTGTCGGCTCCAAAAGAAATTCCCACTCCCGACATTCCTGACAAACCGAATAAACCAGTTAGATCATCGTAACGTCCACCACCACAAATAGAACCCATTTTCACATCGTGCACTTTCACTTCGAAAATGGCTCCGGTATAATAGTTCAATCCACGTGCAAGTGTGACATCAAATTCAACTTCGGCTCTTTCCAAACCAAGTGTTTTCGTGCTTTCAAGGACAAACTCCAATTCCTCAATTCCTTTCAATCCAATTTCTGAATTTGCGAGGAACGATTTCATTTGTGCTAAACGCTCATCGTTACTTCCTGAGATCTTGAACAAAGGAGAAATAATCTGGATTGCTTTTTCAGAAACGCCTTTTTCAAGAAGTTCCTTTACAACACCCTCCTCACCTATTTTATCCAATTTATCGATTGCAACAGTGATATCGATGATCTTATCGCTTTCACCTGAAACTTCAGCAATACCTGAAAGAATTTTACGGTTATTGATTTTGATGGTGAATCCCGGGATTTTCAGTTTTGTCAGCACCTGATCAAAAATCTGAACGAAATCAACTTCAAACAACAACGAATCAGAACCTACAACGTCTGCATCACATTGAAAAAATTCCTGGTAACGTCCGTGTCCTGGTCGATCTGCACGCCAAACCGGTTGAATTTGGTAACGCTTGAACGGAAACGACAATTCATTTTGATTTTGAACAACAAATCGAGCAAACGGAACGGTTAAATCGTAACGAAGCACTTTCTCAGCCAACGAATTAGCAAAACGCGTCAGATTTCCGGCTTGCAGCGCTTCAACATCTGCTTTACGCTGTTTCTCACCTGAATTTAGAATTCTAAACACAAGTTTATCACCTTCATCACCATACTTTCCAAGAAGTGTTGATGACAACTCAAAAGAAGGAGTTTCAATAGGTGCGAAACCGTATGTTTTAAAAACCGATTTAACGGTATCAAAAATGTACGTTCTACGAGCTACATCTTGAGGTAAAAAATCACGTGTTCCTTTCGGAATTGCAGGTTTTTGCGCCATTGAATTGAAAATTTAAGGCAAAGATAACACTTCAAAGGAAAGCGTGAAATGTAGAGACGCGATGCATCGTGTCTGTGCCATTGGTTTTCAATGTCAATGTCGCTTTATATATCCTTTCTTTCCTTTCGGTATATCAAAAATCCAGGTGTAATAACCTATGAAATGAGAATCGAAGAACCCCTTAGACGTGTAGAGATTTTTCGGTATAAAAACACGTTTGGAATAAGGTAAATTCTTAGCTGCATGCTGCGGCGCAACCCCATCTTGTAAACACGGTTGATCCGGATATTTACCATCCAGATTACTTCCGTATTGCCATATTTCGTTCCATTCCTCTATATCCACTTTTCCAGCTGAGGCATTTTCAGGAGCGATAATAATGAAGGTTCCGAAATTGATCTTGCCTTTTAGTACCTCAACGATTCCTAAGGAATAAGCGTAGCCCATGGAATGCGCAACCAAATAAAGCGTATCGTTTTCAGATGAATTCGGAAGTTCGTTCAAGACTGCCAATAAGTTTCTCCCCGCAACTTTACCGTTCTCGTATCGCTTTCTAAATCCAGATCTGTTTGAACGGTAGTTAATAATTTTCAGGCTCTTCTTTCTATTCGATCCAAAGACTTTACTATTCACTGTACTTGTATAGAAGCAATGATGCGGTTTTCCTTTCTTACAGCGCTTTGGAAAAGAATTGGATGCGCTGCTAAAATTGAGAATACTTCTGTAATTGGAAGTGCTTACAGAGAAATGTCCGTCGGCGTAATACGTTTCTGTTGGACTAAACACATTGACAAAACGCTGGTCAATATTGTTCCATGGCTGCCAGTATTGATAACGGTCGAAATTATACAATCGATTATACGAATCAGGGAATTCCAACCCATTTTTCTTAACGTCGTAAACGTGCTGTTCAAAGCTTGACCCCAAGCTTGTTGGTCGATAACCATTGACAAAAACCAAAATGCGTCGTGCCGGATCTTTCGCCTTTAAACTAGCGGTGATATTGACTCCAAGAAAGTTGTAAACTTCTTCTTTAAGCTCAGTTCCGTCATCATCAACGTAATGAATTACGAAGTAATGGTTTTTTGCTTTAATTGCCTTTGGAAGATGTTTTGTTTTCAACTCATTAGAGGCATCAGTACAACGCAATTTTTCAATATTCTTATCGTCCCCAATAGTGGCTTCAAAATAAAGAACCGAAGAACGTTGACGAAGTTCTATTTCATTGTTGGCTTCTACTAAAATTTCTGATGACAGGGCCGCTTCTTCAATTTTTCGGGGATGAATATTTGACCGTAATTTGATTTCCGCAGCTTTGATCGACATTCCACTCAATTCTTCAATGTTTCCTGAGTTCACCTCATACAGCGAATAAGCCAGTGAAACAAGAAGATAAACCAAAATATTCAGTGTAACAATGGCTGCGAAAATGATCGGCAGGGTTGTAAAACGGAATAATCTTGGAAAGCGCCATTTAGCCTTGATCCATTTACGTAATTTTCTTCCACCATAAATTCCAGCCCAGGTAATGAGAATAATTCCCAGCAAATGAAGCAAATTGAAAGGATATGATTTGATCTCAAAGATTGTCCACATCCAAAAATGGTTCAGCTGAAGATGGTAGGAAAATGTATTTCGTTTATACGGCCGTTTTATAATTGTCAAAGCTGATCTGGTCCCTTTTTCTGGAAGAATAATATTTCCAAGAGCATCTTCTTTCCAAAAGTAGTAAGCAACAATTCCGGTAGCAGCAGGAATATCTTCGTATTCATCAAAGTACGAATACACAATATCTTCTTTATTGATATTTCTCCAGTATTCATGAGGAATGAAATATCCTGTTTTATCAAGATTAATTCCTGATTCCCGACTTCCCAACAATTCATTGAAAAGGTGTTTTACGATGTCAATTGAATTTCCATTTTGAAGAAAATAAACTGTTTTTTCATGAACAGCGTAACTATTGATCTCTTTGTTGGTGAATCCAGGTACGATAAACACCAAATGTCGCCCTCTAAACTGCGGATGCTTTTTCAGATAGGCATCGCGAACATACCTCATCTCGGCAGTAAATCGTTCTTTTGCTTCGCTTGGCGACTTAAACAAACGTGTTTCAGGAAAATTCTTGAGCAGAAATGGCTTTTGGAGATTGATATTGTAGCTCTTTCCTGTAGCCTGCATCAGCAGGTTCAATCCGCGTTCTACAGAATCAAGTTGAAATGCTCCATTCAGCAACGGAACAATCGTAATTGTTTCTGTCTTCAAAGAAATAGGTGAAAGCTGCGCTGCGTATAAGAATTGTTTTTTGTAATAAACCAGCAGCAATTCATCGGTTGATATTCCGGTGTGCAGGAGTGTAATTTTATCACCAGCTCTGATATAAGGGTAAACCTTCTTCGAATTCCTCGAAAGAAAAGTAAGTGAATCTTTACCTGTAAACGTAGTGTCTATTCGGAAATAAGCCTGAAATGGTTTGTTGTAAGAAACAGAAGCATAAGCTTTTTCAGACTTCTCACCCAAAGAATCGATGTATTGAAAATCTTTCTTTTTTTTCCCTTTTGAATAGGTTTCAACAGCATATTTCCCCCTTGAACTCGAATAAAGTGCAATGCCGCTAAGATTTCCCTGAGCAAAACTAAACGAAGTAAACAAGACCGTGAAAAGAAGAAAAAACTTCATATCACAAAGTTAACCTACCTATTCAATGAGGCAAATACATTTAGAAAAAACAAGTTAAATTCCCTTCTTGCCAAGCCATTTGAGCACATTTTTGCTCCAAATATCGGCAGCCTCCTGTTTCGAAAGAATATCATTTTCAACAGCGAAATCGATTACACGTCCAGGATAAGAATTAGCTACGCCTTCCATTTCTCCTAGTGGGTACGGATCATCGAGTCCCGCAACAATCTGTTCTGCCCCAACTCTGATCTTCAAAAGCTGAAGTGTATACGAATCGTGAACAAGTGTGTCGAAGAATAAATTTGGATGTCCGAGAGAACTTCGCGGATCCTTGGTTTCAGGGAATAAATCTGGTCTACCGTCATACCCTTGTAATCTTCTACCATAATTTGCCTGCCCAAGCATACAGCCATGTGCAAAGCAAGTACGAATATCAGGAAAGCGGTTTACGAAATCTTTCAATGAATACAAATGAAGTGTATCAGCAGTTTGAGCCATCATCCAAACTAAATGAAAACGCCAGTAAATGTCTTTTAAAGCCACCATTTTTTCACCGTCGTAGGGATGAATCTCAATTGCCAATTTATATTTATTCGCTAGTTCGAAAATGGGAATAACAGAATCATCTGCCACTGAAAGCCATTCATTATTCGCGTCGAGAAAATGAGTTGGTAAACATAGAACGCTCATTCCAAGCTTTTCAACGCAACGTTCAATTTCCTTCAAAGAATCATCAATAAACTTAGGTTGAACCACAAATCCGGCGGTGAATTTATCCGGGCGACGTTCTTGCAAACTTGAATTGAAATCATTTTGCCAGGCAATAGCATCACGCGTATCTTGTTGCTCCCATCCGTTACAATAGATCTGCGAAAGATTCAACATCACGGCATGGTCAATTCCATATTGCTCCATCCATTCCAACTTTTCTTTGAAAAAGAAACTGGGGTCTGTAATTGGCCTCGACCAGTCTTCCTGACGCATAAATTTCTTATCATCGTCAATTGAAAATAGTTTCTTTTCCTTCATGAATTTCGGGATTTCATGAGGTTCTGGCAATAGATGTCCGTGTCCGTTTATTTTCATAATTCTTTCAGTGATTCAAAGGTAGGCAAACAAGTTCTGTGATTGATCAAGTGTTGAAATTTGAACAGAATAGGACAAAAAAAAAGCTATCCGCAATAACGGATAGCTTTCTCTATTTTGTTTATTCCTTAGCGTTGAAGTACAATTGATTCAACTGAAACACCTTGGTTTGTATTTACACGAATTGTGTAAACTCCAGTTGCAAATTGTGACAAGTCAACTTCTACAGCTGAGCTATTATCTACGATTTGAACTTTCACCAATTTTCCAATTTTATCGTACACTTCTACTTTTTGAATAGCTGTATTTCCTGAGATCTGAACAATTCCAGAGCTTGGATTCGGATAAAGTTGTAAAACGATATCGCTTTCGTTCACACCTAAACAATCGTCAACAAGAATATTGCTTGTTGCAGTGTTCGAACATCCGTTGCCATCAGTAAATGAATAAGTGATTACTGAAGTTCCAAGTCCAGCTGTTCCAGGATCAAATGATCCAGCAGTCACTCCATTTCCAGAATAGCTACCTCCTACTGGCGAACCACCTGTAAGGGTAATAGCACCGTTGTAATCACACATATCGGCAAAGCTTCCAAGAGAAACTGTTGGTGATGGGTTCACAGTAATCGCCTGACTTGCGGCAGGAGAAACACATCCATTAACCGTTACCGTAAGTGTTACAGTTCCACCAGTTGAAACGTTGATCGTTTGAGCTGTTTCTGTTGTACTCCACGTATTTCCTGTAGCAGAAGATGACGTCAAGTTAACTGAACTTTCCTCACAGAACGTTGTTGGACCACTTGGTGTAATAACCGGTGTAGAAGGAATTGGATTAACAGTTACCGAAGTTACTGCCGAAGTAGCCGAACATCCATTTCCATCAGTAATTGTAACAGAATAAGAACCAGTTGTGTTTGCTGTAATTATTTGAGTTATTGCAGCTCCAGGCGACCACAAGTATCCACTTGCAGCTGAAGATGTTAAGTCAACAGAACCACCAGTACAGAATGTTGTTGGTCCATTTGGTGTAATAACCGGTGTTGCAGGAAGTGAATTCACTGTTACAGTTGTAGCAGCACTTACCGGGCTTGAACATCCAGAAGCATTTGTAACCTGAACAGTAAATACGCCACTTGCAGATACATTGATTGTTTGTGTTACTTCACCTCCAGGAGACCACAAGTAACTTGTTGAAGCTGGTGCTGACAGTGTTACCGAACCGCCTGAACAGAATGTTGTTGGTCCACTTGGCGTAATTACTGGTGTTGACGGCGCAGCATTTACAGTTACTGTTGTTGATGCAGAAGTTGCAGAACATCCTGAAGCGTTTGAAACCGTAACCGAGTATGAACCTCCAGTTGATACCGTGATATTTTGTGTAATCTCATTTCCAGGCGACCACAAGTAGCTTGTAGAAGCTGGTGCTGATAGAGTAACAGAACCACCTGAACAGAATGTTGTTGGTCCGCTTGGTGTAATTACTGGCGTTGATGGATTCGCATTTACAGTTACAGTTGTTACCGCTGACGTTGCAGAACATCCTGATGCATTTGAAACCGTCACTGAGTATGAACCACCTGTTGATACTGTGATATTTTGCGTAATCTCATTTCCAGGTGACCACAAGTAACTTGTTGAAGCTGGTGCAGACAATGTTACCGAACCTCCAGAACAGAATGTTGTTGGTCCGCTTGGTGTAACAGTTGGTGTTGCAGGCGCAGCGTTTACAGTGATCGTTCCGGTTGCAGTAGAAGTTCCACATCCACCAGTCAAAGTAACCGTATAATTAAATGTTCCTGATGCAGTTGGTGTTCCACTAATCGTAACCACATTCGAAGCCCAAGCACCAGTTACACCTGCAGGTAATCCGCTAAATGTAGCTCCGGTTGCTCCGGTTGTTGAGTACGTAATATTCGTTAATGCGGTATTCACACAAATCGACTGTGCATTCGTTCCCACAGCAGAAGTCAAACTGTTTGAATTAGATAATATAGCTGTAATTGAACCTGTTGCTGTAATTGTTCCACAACCACCAGTTAAGGTTACCGTGTAGTTAAATGTTCCAGCAACTGTTGGTGAACCACTAATGGTTGCTACGTTCGCAGCCCAGTTCCCGGTTACACCAGCTGGTAAACCACTGAACGTTGCGCCAGTTGCACCAGTTGTAGAATACGTAATATTCGTTATTGGCGAATTCACACATACAGACTGTGCATTTGTTCCTACAGAAGAAGTCAAGTTAACTGTATTTGCAGGATTTACAGTGATTGTTCCAGTTGCCGTTGTAGCAGGACATCCTCCTGTAGTTGTAACCGTATAGTTAAATGTTCCGGATACCGTTGGAGTTCCACTGATTGTTACAGTGTTTGCAGCCCAAGAACCTGTTACACCTGCAGGTAAACCGCTGAATGTAGCTCCTGTTGCTCCTGTCGTTGCCAGTGTGATATTTGTAATTGCTGTATTGATACATGTTGTGCGGTTTACTCCCGCAGCAATCGTATTAGCAGGATTAACCGTAAGCGTTCCCGTAGCAGTTGCAGGTGGACAACCACCAGTAGTTGTAACTGTGTAGTTAAATGTTCCTGATGCTGTAGGCGTTCCACTGATTGTAACAGTGTTTGCAGCCCATGAACCAGTTACTCCTGCTGGTAAACCACTAAACGATGAACCAGTAGCACCTGTTGTTGCCAATGTTATTGGCGTCATGGCACTATTGATACAAATCGTTTGGTTCGATCCCGCAGCAATTGTATTTGCAGGGTTTACGGTAATTGTTCCCGTTGCTGTTGTAGCAGGACATCCACCAGTAGTTGTAACCGTATAATTGAATGTTCCTGATACCGTTGGAGTTCCACTGATCGTTACAGTATTAGCAGCCCAAGAGCCAGTTACACCAGCAGGTAAACCACTGAATGTCGCTCCTGTTGCACCTGTTGTTGCCAAAGTGATATTTGTAATAGCAGTATTGATACATGTTGTACGGTTCACTCCAGCAGCAATTGTATTCCCAGGGTTTACAGTAAGCGTTCCTGTTGCTGTTGCCGGTGGACATCCTCCGGTTGTAGTAACCGTGTAGTTAAATGTACCTGTCGCTGTTGGTGTTCCGCTAATCGTTGCAACGTTGGCAGCCCATGAACCAGTTACACCAGCAGGTAAACCACTGAATGTTGCTCCTGTAGCACCAGTTGTTGTAAGATTAATAGCTGTCATAGCGCCATTACTACAAATAGTTTGATTAACTCCCGCACTAATTGTATTTGCCGGACTTACCGTTATTGTACCTGTAGTGGTAGCTGGTGGACAGCCACCAGTTGTTGTAACTGTGTAGTTAAATGTCCCAGAAGCAGTTGGTGTTCCACTGATCGTTACCGTATTAGCTGCCCATGAGCCTGTTACACCAGCTGGTAAACCGCTGAATGTAGCTCCTGTTGCTCCTGTCGTTGCCAGTGTGATATTTG
>CAMLHZ010000010.1 GCA_946480085.1 uncultured Flavobacteriales bacterium | reverse complement strand
TGCTGTTTCGGTAAATGCCGATGGCCAAGTATATGCTTGTCAGTTGTTTGGTGGACCAATTTATCAAACAAAGTATGAAGAACAGGTAGATTCTTTGAAATACAAGCCAGAGAGTCCCTGGCGTTGTGCTTATTGTCAGGGAAGAATGCCAATTGGAACTATAGCGGTAACTGCTGACAGTAGTATTTACTTTGTGTTTGGAACAGGATTCCGTATTCCAAGATGGTCAGCTTCGCGAATGCGTTTGTACAATCCATGGAATGACGGACTAGCGGCGAATATCGTTTTGAAATCGCAATATCCATGTGATAGCAATAACTATTTTAATGGTAGGCGGGCAGTTCGAGGAATTCCGCTTCCGCCGGTTTATAAGAAGAACTATTTCGTTGGAATGTTCAATACTTCTGTTTATCTGGGGAAAGTTCCAAGTTATATCAAGGAAGATTTTGAGGTGAATCTGACCATTGTAAAGAATAAACGAACCTGTTCTGAAGTGATTTATAATGTCATTCCGTCTTCCTATTACGTAGATATTCCTTTGACATTTGGTATTGAACCTGAAGAACTGCTCGAAGACGATTTGGTGCTTGATACTATTTCGGCCACGATGTTTTTCGGAAAAGGATTGATTCAGCCGAAAGATTCAACCGTTTTAACGTCCGTTGCGGAGTTTTTGAGTCTGAATCAGGGCAAAATCGATAAAATAGCATTGGAAGGTTACGCAAGTATAGAAGGTACAGCTGAAAACAACAATAAACTGTATTCTAATCGAGCTAAGTATTTGTCTGATTTCCTCATTTCTAAAGGGATTGCAGGAAATAAAATATCGACCAAAGTCAATGAGAATTTTGAAGATTTTAGAGAAGATATTGTGGGGACAGAATTTGAATATCTGGGAAAACTATCGGATGCAGATCTTCGTTCAGCTCTTAAAGACAATAATTTGGTAATGAAGCTTGAGCCTATTCTGGCAAAGCACAGATATGTTCAAGTGGTGATGACGACCAAGGATACGGTTGATCTGATTGTGACAAAGGAAATGGTGAGTACAATGTTTAATCAAGCCATTTCAAGTAAGAAAGCCAGATATGCTGCACAATTACAACGTGTGCAATACAATTTCATTCTGAAAGGTGAGATGACTTTAGAAGAGTTGGATGAAATGGTAATTCCTTTTGAGAAGCGTAACAAACGGGTGCTTCACGATAGAGCCACTATTCATTTTCTGATTGATTCATTAAATGAAAACAGATATGCAATTCTTGAAAGCGATCTGGAAGCTGTAAAAAGTGTGGATACCACTTTCAAGCGTGTACGAACGAGCTTGGCCATTTTGGAATATTACAAGTGGAGGAGTGGAACGCTTGGAATGACCAAGAAAAAGTACTTTAAGAAATTGAAGAAACTTCGTTATGTCGACAAAAAGATTCAGGCACGGATTATTCTGAACTTTGCTAGTGGAAGTGATTGGTTTGAACCAAGAAGAAAAAAGAGATTCCACAATAGAGTTAAGACTTACATTGGAAACGCACGTTTGGATGCAGATAAAACATTCGAATTAGCATCGTATTATTCGTATTTCAAGCAGAATAAGTTTGCATATGATTTGGTGAAGAACAGAATTGATGAGACAGAGAATCCGGAAGATTTGGTTTATTTCCTGAAACTGATTCATTTAACAAATGTGAATCTTCCGCACGATAAATACATTTCTTATTTCAAGAAGATCCTGAAATATCGCGGAGCCGAATTTTGTACTTACTTCAACTCACCAAATCTCAATTTCCAGATTTTAGACGATCCGGATGTGAAAGAGATCTATTGTAAGGAATGTAGTGATGTCCTAAATACTGAGACGAGAAAGATAGAATCAGGAGAATAACTGTTAAAATAAAACTACAGTGAAAGAAGGACGTAAAGCATTGTATTTCAACTTTTCACACTCTTTCTCTTTACGGTTTAAAAGAAAAAAATATCTTCACATTGAATATAGAGAAAGATAAAATGAAATTCGGGATAAGTTTAGTGTTTTGTTTCTTCTTAATCTCGTTTGTTTCTTTCACGCAAACAGAAGGTCCTGTTCATATTCCTGTGAGCTGGAAGAAATCCATTTCGGGTGATTTTTCCTTTACCAAAAATTGGAGTTATTCCCTTGGAGTAGATGTAATGTCTGATGGAAAGGCCGGTTGTGCCGATGGCGGATTTTGCCCGGAAAGATGTTACGGAATGCTGGATGAAAATGGAATTGTTTTGAAGGATTCTTCTATGATTTTTTATCAGTTGCTAGACACAACACATGAGTTTCACACCATTAAAAGTGAAACAAATGCTTATGAGTTTGACGGAACGAATATCATCGAGGCAATCCGCTCTGGTAGAGTGGTGAATTGTTATACTAGAACGGGAATATCAACCCATTGCAGTTTACAACTGGAAATTAGTGGTGATAGCTGTAAAGCAATGATCATTCTCAATAGCATTACTCCAGATGGTGATGCGCTTTTCTTTGGCAATGGAGGTTCTATTACTATCGACAAGAAACTATGGAAAAAAGGAATTCTCAAAGCTGAATTCAAGCTCAGTTTTGAAGATCATGGCAGTTGCGAGCCACTTTACTGGGAGGGTCTTATTTACACGAAGATGACAACAAAGATCGGTATTTGAGTTATGACGAATAATTATGCGCAAAGAAGGAAGAGCCTGACTGTTGGCAGACAGGTTCTCTGTTTCTTTGCGGTTTATTAATAATCTTAGCTTTTAATTCACAGCGTTTAACTGTTCCTGAACAAAAGCCGTCAATTCTTTAACTGTATTCGAAGAAAAATCAAATTTCAATCCTGCAGTTTCATAAATCTTAGGAATAGATTCGCTGTAACCTAAGGCCAAGGCGTTTTTATAATCTTCCAAAGCCTGTTTGTTGTTCTTCATGTAGTTTTTCCAAACACCTAACGCACCAAGTTGCGCAATTCCATATTCGATGTAATAGAAAGGAACTTCAAACAAATGCAATTGTTTGTGCCACGAGTTTTCTAATGTCGACTCAAAGCCAGTATAATCTACCATTCCAGTTCCGAAACGTTTTGTCAATGTTAGCCAATGCGCTGTTCTTTCTTCTGTTGTGTGGGTTGGATTGGTGTAAATCCAATGTTGGAAAGCGTCAATTGTAGCTATCCATGGCAATACTTTTAGTATCGATTCCAATTGCTCTTTCTTCGCTCTTCGTAGATCATTTTCGTTAGCGTAGAATTCATCCCAATGTTCCATGGTTGTTAATTCCATAGACATAGAAGCCAATTCTGCAACTTCAGATGGTAAACTTTTGAAACCTGTAAGCTCAAGGTTTCTGCTTAAGAAAGAATGAACGGCGTGTCCACCTTCATGAACCATTGTAACCACATCACGCTGCGCACCTGCTGCATTCATGAAAATAAACGGAATTCCACTTTCGTAAAGCGGGTAGTTGTAACCTCCGGGAGCTTTTCCTGCCTTAGAGTCTAAATCCAGGTATTTCTCATCGCGCATGGTTGTTAAACAATCTCCGAAATACGTATCCAGTTTATTAAAGATGGAAATGGATTTCGCCAATAATTGTTCACCGTTTTCGAACGGTTTCAAAGGTGCTAATCCATCCGGATCAACTTCTGTATCCCAAGGTTTCATTTTATCAACTCCCAACTTGTCTGCTTGTGTTTGTTGAATGGTTTTCACCATTGGAACAACGAAATCTTCTATTGATTGATGGAAATTCTGACAATCTTCAACAGAGTAATCAAAACGACCAAGTGCTTTGAATTTATAATCGCGGAAATCTGTGCAGCCAGCGTTTATTGCAAGCTGATGACGAATCTGAACCATTTTAGTGAACAGTTCGTTCAGTTGAGTTGTGTCTTGTGAACGACGAGCGACCAATAAACGGTAAACTTCTTCACGAACTGAGGAGTCGGGATCTTTCAACAAATTGGCTGCTTGAGGCATGGTCAATGTTTTGCCTTTGTATTCAATGTTTTGTGCACCTATAATTCCACTGTAGGTTTGTGCCAATTCACTCAATTCTGTTTCTAGCGGAATATTCTTCTCAGAATACAGATCCAAAGCTGTTTTTACACTTCTGAAATAAATGGAGTAGGCATTGCTTTCTTTAGAAAGTTCATCAATCCAAGGAGAAGACATCATTTTTTGATTCAAAGCATCTTCTTCTGGTGCCAAATGTGGTTGAATTTCACTCACGAAAAACGAATATGCGTTTGAATGCTCTTCGTTTGTCGTGTCAATCGTCATTCGAATATAACGCCAAGCCATATTTTCTTCCAAAACGGCGTCCAATTCACTTTTGTCCTTTAGCCAGGTAATGAAGTCATCCTTCGAATCAATTGATCTTGATTTTAGATCGTTAAAGTATACGGCTACTTCTTCCCAGTTTTTGCAAGTGAAGTCTTTTGCGATAAAATTTCTCATATTCCTTTCAAATTGAACGTAAAAAAAGGCTTCTTATGGAAGCCTTTTATCATTTTTTTGTTGCGTTAACGCTTATTTTCCTCTGCTAACACCAGTCTTAGGTGCTGCAGCTTTTTTCGCTGTTGTAGCTTTTGGAGCGGCTTTCGAAGCTGTCTTTGGAGCAACTGTTTTTGTTGCTGCAGCTTTCGCCGGAGCTTTTTTAGCAGCTGGTTTTTTCTCAGCAGCAGGTTTAGCTTCTGCTGTTTCTGTTGAAGCATCCGCTTTTTTAGTTGCTTTCGCTTTAGCAGCTGGTTTTTTGTCTTCTTTAGCTTCTTCAGTTACGTCTTGAACCAATGCTCCAGCTTTCAAAAGGATGTTGTACCACTGAAACAATTTCTTGATGTCAGATGGGTAAACACGCTCCTGATCAAAGTTGGGAAGAATTTCCATCAAGTACTTTTGCAATTTAGCACCGTCTTCTTTGTGAGAAATGGTTTCTCCACCTTTCTCTTTTTCGAAAAGAGTGTTGTAGATCTCTTTCAACGGCTTATCATCATCGTAAGTGTAGATTGAAATATCCTCCAAAGAAGAAATTCTATCCGTTGCATATGCAGGAACACGTTTTTTGTCTTCTAAATTTTCAACAATTAAGTTGTTCTTACCTTGAGCAATTACTCTGTACAAACCAGGTTTTCCTGAAATTGAAATGATACCAGCTAAATTCATTTACTTTTTTAATTTGCCCCAAAAATAAGGCTTTGTTTTAATTGAACCTTATTCTTTTATAAAATTCAGTGCTTTTGACCCTTTTTCGGTGTTTACAAGAATGATGTAAGAACCTTTCGACCAAGTGCTGCAATTCACCTTTTTACTATTGGTTTCAGTAATTTTCTTACCGTAAAGATCGTATACAATAATGTTATTGATTGCGATATCAGATTTTACATTGAACTCCGTTATTCCAGGATTTGGATAAAGCGTTGCCGAAATATTCAAATCTTCGAGCCCAAGAATAATGTTAAACGTGTCAGATGACATGGAACAACCATCAACACTTGTAGCCACAACTGTATAATAAGATGGAACAGATGTATTGATAACTAAGGTGTCATTTGTCTGTCCACTAACCAAAATACCATTTTGATACCATTGTAGATCCGGGTAATCGGGTGTAATCAAATAAGTGCCTGAAAGTGTAATAGTTGGAGTTGGAGCAGGTGTCAATAAAGTAACATTGAATGTATCTGAATAACTTACACACCCAAAGTTATCATAACCAGCAAAGGAGAAATCACCACCATTTTGAACCAATAAATTCAATGTTGTGTCGTTGGTGTTCCAAACAGCACTGGAAAGCGCTACTGAACCTGTTGCGTCAAGTGTATCGTTTATACAAAGTGGTGTTTGTCCAACCACGTTTGTCGTATAGTTCGATGCCAGCAATAAATTCAAAGCATGAGCTTTTCCGTATCCATAAGCGAAATTCGGAACAGTTCCGGTATAACCGTCTGTGTAACAAGTTGAATGCAGATCATTCAGGAAGCTTTGATAAGTTCCAAGGTGACATTTTTCAAGATACAAAGCTGCTATTCCTGCAATTACGGGTGAAGCCATTGATGTTCCTCCGTTTCTCATATGCAGCATGTCTTGATCTACCTGACTGGATGCGCCCGGATCGGCCATGTAGTCCAGGGGACCCGCACTTAATGCAACATCACCACAAGCTGCAACATCAGGTTTTACAACACCAAGTCTGCTTGGACCTTTTGAGGAGTTGATACTCAATTGTCCAACTTCTGATGTGTAGGATGGGGCTGGAGTATAAAGATTTCCATCTGCATCAATGTGATGAAGACGGTTTCTGATATTTCCAACCGTAACCACCTTTTCCGAACAATTCCACGATGATACAATGGTTTGTAAACTGTCCGGCATATGATAATAAGCAATAGCAGGAAGCGTGGCAACCGTTGGAATTGCAGTAACCATGTCATTCAATGCAAGCGAAAGTGAACCTGTCCAGGCATCATACTTACCAAAACCGACTGTTTTAAAAGAGTAGAGGTAATTGGTTGAATCTACATTATTAAAGTAATATTCAATATGAAGCGTGTTTCCTACAATTTCAGGATAGGCTTCCACCGTAGCAATTCTATTTCCGTTGTTCCAAAGTGTATCGTAAATGGTTGTTCCGGCTCCAAAAGTTGCAGTTCTGTAAATGGTTTGATCCCGTTCTGCATAACTTCCACTTGAAAGGTTTGCCCCGAAAGCATAACTAAATGTTGCATTCGATAGATCGGTCCAAACATCCATGTAACAAGTGTTTGCTCCCAATTGAGAACCTGGATTTGGCTGGATCCAAACGAAAGACGTATCCAAATCAGTATTTCCCTGAACGTGGTATTTCCCCCAATTTCCTGAGTTTCCGGCAGCACAAACAATAACTCGTCCGGCTTTTTCATCTAGTAAATCTTCCATTAATTCAGCTGCAGGATCATTTCCGTCATGACTTCCTAAGTAAGAACCAACAGAAAGATTAACAACAGCCGGAAGACCTAAACTATCTGCCTTTGCAAAGATGAAATCACATGCATCGGCAACGGTTAGTGTCCAGTTTGGAATAGAGAAATTTGTTTCAATAATGATCAAATTACAGTCTGGAGCCATTCCTTTTTCTTTTCCATTTGCTAAACCGTTTGCAGCAGCAGCACCGGCAACAGTTGTTCCGTGCGCAGTTCCGCTTTCAGTTGCAGGACAATTTCCTGAATTAATATCCGAGGCGTTGAAAACTTGTCCGTAATTATAAGGTTGTGGAGTTCTAATAGCATCAAATCCCATGTTTTGGTCCCAGTAGTAAAGAACTCTTGTTGTTCCATCTAAATTCTGAAAATCAGGATGAGAATGATCTAATCCCTGATCAACAAAACCGATGATAACGTCTTTACCTGTGAACGGAGTTTGTAATCCGCCCATTCCCGCATGCACTTCATTTACAAAGTGTTTTACACGAGTTGAATCGTTTAGAGGTTGTTGTCCGGCATTAAATTCATAATGAAATTGTTCAATAACCTTATTCGTTTGTGCGTTTGCAATCCATGAAGGAGATGCATTAATAAAGATCCAGTTCTTAGTGATCTGTTTTACAATTACCGCTTTATCGGCAAGCAGTCTGTCGATTGTTCCTGAGGTATTTGTAACCGCAAAAGGCACTTTTTCATTTGGGTGTTCAGCTAAAAGTTTCTTAAATCTAAAATTGTCGGACTGAGCCAAAAGGTTAGAACTGAACAAGAAAAGTGTAATAATCAGTAGAGAGAAGTGCTTCATAAATAACTAATAGTAGCTTTTAACATTTATTTTATATTTATCTTCATTGTTTCTTAAAAAGAACAACTGAAATATGAAGCAAAGTACGATATTTGCTTGACAATTATGCATACAAACGAAAAAACAATATGAAAAAACGCATTATATCTCTGTCGTTGGCACTCTTCTCTTTTGGGATGATGAATTTCTTCTATGCACAGGAAAGTGTTGATCCGAAAATCCTTAACTGGTATAACAAGGCGGGAACCGGAATGAATACAGAGAAAGCGTATAAAGCGCTAAAAAAACGTAAAACTACTACTGTTATTGTTGCAGTTATCGATTCAGGAATTGATATTGAGCACAAGGATTTGCAAGGTCAAATTTGGGTGAACTCAGACGAGATTCCAAACAACGGAATTGATGATGATAAGAATGGTTATGTCGATGATATTCACGGATGGAACTTTCTTGGAGGCGCTGATGGAAGAAATCAGGATTTTGCACGTTTGGAAAAAACAAGAATTTTGGCTGCTTTGGCTCCAAAGTTTGAAGGTAAGAAAGAAGCAGATATTGCTGCTGCTGATAAAGCAGATTACGCATTGTATAGAAAAGTTAACGAAGAAGTGACTTCTGAATTAACAAATATGACAGGTGCACTAGAGCAATATGAACAATTGAAAGAGTTTGTTCCTATGGCTCAAAAACAATTGGAGGATAAATTCGGAAAAGGATTTACTCAAAAACAATTGGATGAGTGGAAACCTACAACTGGTGAAGAAATGCAGTTGAAACAATTGGGTATGTACATCGCGTCTGGTGAGTTGACTCCTGAAGCAATTGAGGAAGGTTTAGCTCAAATTGGTGCTATGGTAAATTACCAATTGGTAACTTCTTATAATGATCGCGAATTTATCGGTGATGATCCGGATAACTTTAACGATGTTCAATACGGAAACAACGATGTTGAAGGTCCAGATGCATTGCACGGAACTCACGTTGGTGGAATTATCGGAGCGCTTCGCGGAAATGGTTTAGGTGGTGACGGTGTGGCTACGGATGTTAAATTGATGTCTGTACGTGCTGTTCCTAACGGAGATGAGCAAGATAAAGATGTTGCTTTGGCAATTCGTTATGCAGTTGATAATGGTGCGTCTGTTATCAATATGTCTTTCGGTAAAGGATATTCAATGCACCAGAAAGAAGTTTACGAGGCATTAGCTTATGCAGATTCTAAAGGAGTTTTGTTGGTTCACGCGGCTGGTAACGATCATTCTGATGTTGATGTAACCGAAAACTACCCAACAAATCATTATTCTTTCCAAACAAAGTTAAATCAGCACATGTTGACGATTGGTTCTTCAACTCGTGATATCAAGAAATTGGCGTCTGATTTCTCTAACTACGGAAACGAAAGAGTAGATGTGTTTGCTCCGGGAAGTGAAATTTACAATTCAGTTCCTCAAAGCTCATATCAAAAATTGCAAGGAACATCAATGGCAGCTCCAATGGTTGCTGGTGTTGCTGCTATGTTGAAATCGTACTTCCCGAACATGTCAATGTTGGAAATTAAGAATGTGATCCTGGAAACTTCTAAAAAGTACCCTAAGAATACATTCCCAATGCCAGGTGAGGAAACACAAGTAATGTTGAAAGATCTTTCTATTACTGGTGGAGTAGTTGACGTGAGCGCAGCGGTTAAAAAGTGTTTAGCGCTTGAGAAAGCGAAGAAATAAGCTTAAATAATTTTAAAAGATCCCCGGCGCTTCGAGTAACCTCAGTGACCGGGGATTTTTTTGTTCAAAACGTTCAATTGTTTAAAGCGTTCAAATGTCAAGTGCACCTTTCTTGATGTTTTTGAGGCTTTTGATCTTTTTGAACCTTCTTTTGAACTCTGTTATTATTAACTTTGTATAGCATGAGACAATTCGATATTCCATCATATTATAAATCCGAAATAGTTGGTAAGATAAAATCTATTCGAAAGGATAAAGATCCAAGAAAGAAGGATTTTACACCGACAAAATTAGATTTAGGAAATGTTGAATTCTATGTTTCCCGACACTTCGGTTTTTGCTACGGAGTTGAAAATGCCATCGAAATAGCATATAAAGCGCTTGACGAGAATAAGGGAAAACGCATTTTTCTACTCAGTCAAATGATTCATAATCCTGCTGTTAATGCGGATTTACAAGAGAAGGGAATTCAATTTATTCAGGATACAAAGGGAAATCAGTTGATCTCATGGAACGAAGTGACTTCTGATGATGTTGTGATTATTCCGGCTTTCGGAACGACTTTGGAAATTGAAGCCCTGCTTAAAGGCAAGGGAATCGAGACGGAGAAGTACAATACCACTTGTCCGTTTGTTGAGAAAGTTTGGAATCGATCAGAAAAATTGGCAACAGAAGATCACACCTTGATCATTCATGGGAAATACAATCACGAAGAAACAAGAGCAACATTTTCGCATACAGCAGCGCATACCCATGCTGTAATTGTGAAAGACATGCAAGAAGCAAAGTTTCTGGGAGAGTGTATAACAGGAAAGCGCAGTAAAGCAGAATTCTACGAATACTTTGCTGGAAAATATACTGAAGGATTTGACCCCGAAATACATTTATCCAAGCTTGGCGTAATCAATCAAACCACCATGCTGGCTTCAGAAACGCAGGAAATTGCAGAATACCTGAAGTTGCAAACTGAATCGCTTGAAAATAGCAGTAAACAATTCGCGGATACTCGTGACACTTTGTGTTATGCTACCAATGACAATCAAAGCGCGACTTATGGTCTGATGGAAGTAGAGCTGGATTTTGCTATCGTCGTTGGCGGATACAACAGTTCTAATACAACGCATTTGGTTGAATTATTAGAGCAAAAAACGCCAACTTACTTTATTAAGGATTATCATCAAATCTTGAGCGAAACTGAAATTAACCAATTCAATATTCATACAAAGAAAGAGGAGGTGGTTTCAAATTGGATTCCAACAAATAGAAAACTAAAAATTGGAATAACATCTGGTGCTTCTTGTCCGGATTCTACGGTTGATGAAGTTATACTTGCAATTCAGGATTTGATTGGTTCAGAAAAAGATATTACTGTAGCACTTTCAGAAATATAGTGAAATCGTGTAATTCACGATTTGCTCCTAATCATATCCAATACGCTTACCAAAATTTAGGCATAAAAAAAGGGTCCCGAATATTCGGGACCCTTCCTGTTTTCTAAAGAAAATTATTTCTTAACGAAGTTTCCTTTTGCCAATTTACCAGCTTTTGTTGTTACATTGTACATGTACATTCCAGCTGTTAATTCAGAAACATTCAATGTTCCAGAAGTAGCATTCATTACAGTTTTACCATCTAAAGTAATTACTGATACAGTTTCGATTACTTCGTTTCCAACTTGAATATTCAATTCATCGTTTGCCGGGTTAGGGTAAACTGAAGAAGCAATTACGTTTTCCTCAACTGAAGCAACAAGGTTAACTACTGGGAAAATTCCCAATGCAACGTCAAGTCCCCAAGTAGCAGTTGTTCCATCGTTAAATGAGTAGTAAGTTCCTGCAGATTGAATTTCACCTGTGTGTGTTGAAGCATCTGTGAAATCTCCATCTGTAGTTGTTGCTAAAGTAATTGTATCACCATTGGTTGTAGGTAAAACGATACCAGCCCAAAACTTGTTACCAGCAGGAATATTAATTGCTGTTGGGAAGTTCACTGCAACGTTGTAAACTACTGAGTTGTTAGCAACTGCATAAGCAGCAGCAGATGTATCAACTGAAGCAAGCGTAACATTTGCAATTCCTAAAGGAGATAAAATGTTTGCAGGCTGACCAGCGTTATCACCCCAAATAGCAACTTGGAAGTTTCCACCGTTAGCAACTTTAATAGGAGCCAATAACAATACAGAAGTAACTGTTCCACCGCTTGTTACACCGTAACCAGCATCAAACAATTGCATTTTTGCAAGGTCACCGTAAGAGTTGTTTCCTCCTACGTATCCACCTGAACCATCAGTGTAAATTGTAGGCGTACCACCGAAGTGTGTAGTTAGTGTATCTACTTGTGCATTTGATGCAAACACTGTAGAAAAGGCTAAAGCTGAAAGTAAAAGTTTTTTCATAGTTATTTTTAAAAAGTTTGCTCAAATTTAATTTATTATGTCTTAATAAAAAATTATTATCAAAAAAATCAATTAAGATTGGAATGTTAATACTGGAATTTAAGTAGTTATTTGAAGAGAAATACGTTGCTCTTTAGGAATAATGTGCTGATCCCTAAAACAATGAACTCTTTATGGTTGCTTGATTATACTGGAAAGTTAGCTCTTAGAGTATGATTTTCTAATCTGAAATGAGTTCATAAGTCAGTTGAATCTAAAAAGCGTCTAACATTTGAAAGCCGTTTTTACAAAAACAAGATACACAATGTTAAGATTCGATGAAGACTAACATCAAATAACTTCAGAGCATTATTAGTTATTTCAGAATGAATAGAATAGAAAAGAATCGACTTCTTCGTACGAATTGAATACATACTATCGTACAATCGTAATCATTACTTCACTATATTCACATTAAATTCTTGACTTTAAATGGAGAGGTTAATCAATATCCTAATTATTGACGATATAAAATCGGATCAAAACGCGCTTAAGGAAATTCTTGGCGGAGGAGGAAATATTCTTCTTCAATGTGATAATCTTGAGCAAGCCGCTGTTATTCTCAGTAGAAAGGAAGTTGGGATTATTCTCGTAAATATTGATTCACCTTCATTCACCAGTATGGACGATTTTAAGGAATTGATCCAGAACGAAAATCACAATAGGTATTGCATTGTCATCACAGAAAATGCAAGAACAGGTCCGAAATTGTTGAGAGGATTATCGAGTGGTGCAGTTGATTTTATCCAAAAGCCATTCAATCCTTATCTTATTCAGGCGAAGATTGAAGTATACAAATCACTTTATTATAAGGATCAACGAATAGCTCAACTGCTTTCTAATATTCTCCCAAGAACTGTTTTGGAGGATTTGAATCAGCATGGAAAATATTCTCCAAAAAGGGTTGATAAAGGAGTTGTGTTGTTTACTGACTTCGTTGATTTCTCTCTAAAGTCGAAGAACATTAAGCCGCTCAAGCTAGTAAAATTACTAGAGTATTATTTTACCCGCTTCGATGAAATAGTGGAGCGTTATAAACTGGAGAAAATCAAAACCATTGGTGATGCATATATGGCGCTGGCTGGTGTCACTGAAGAAAATGAAGAGCCTGTTTTACGTGCGTGTTTAGCCGCTTTGGAAATGCGCAACTTTATCAGAAATGAAAAGGAAGTTGCAAAAGCTTTGAAACGGGATTTCTGGGAAATTAGAATTGGAATTCATGCCGGACCTCTGGTTGCCGGAATTATTGGATCAAAACGTTATTCGTTTGACGTATGGGGAGATACAGTGAACATTGCAGCCCGAGCTCAACAATTCAGTGCAATTGATGAAATCTCTATTACGGATAATATATATGAAGAAGTAAAAGAGTTCTTCGATTTTACCGATTTGGGTGAAACTCCAATTAAAAAAAGGGGCGGAACCATGCGTATGCTGACACTTGATCAGTTGAAGACGAATCACAGCATGTATGGAAATGGAAATTTCCCTAATGTGAACCTTCGAAAGAAATGTAATATTTCCCCGGTAGATTTTGAGCACATGCGTTCGAACATCATCAATTATTTGAAGTCCAATTTGCCGGATGAAGTGGTTTATCATGACCTGTTTCATACATTGAATGTGGAGAAAGCTGCAATTCGATTGGGTAGATTGGAAGGCTTAAATGAGGATGAATTGATGCTTCTTAGAACAGCCTCATTGTATCATGACAGTGGTTTTATTTTCAATTATCATAGAAACGAACTTCACAGTGTTCGTTTGATGGAACAGCATCTGCCAAACTACGGTTATGATAAGGAACAGATCGAAATCATTCGTTCTATGATCTTAGTTACGGCAAGCAATGTAGAGCCAGTGACACTTTTAGAGCAATTGATGTGTGATGCCGATCACGATTATATCGGTCGTGCTGATTATTATGTAGTCTCCGAAAAGCTTAGAGTTGAAATTGAAGCTATGGAGTCTAAGATGACTGATTTAGAGTGGATTGATTTTCAGATTGACTATTTACAAACAGAACATAAATACTATTCCATTTCTGCCAAGAACATTCGTGATAAAGGTAAGAAGAACAGGATTATGGAATTGAAGGAGAAGAGAAAATTGATTCTTCAGGAAATAAGCGTGTAGAGACGTGCATCTCGACTCCGCTCGATGACCACGCGTCTGTACTTCTATTAAGTTTAATAAACCGTCTGAATCCAATCCAGCATTTCTGCGGTGCTAACATCTGATGTTGATTGATCTTTCGCTTGTTCATCCATCATATCTGCAGAAGCAACACTTTCTCCAGATGCATTTCCGACAGCAGTTCCAAACGCAACTCCATTTGGATATAAATCAGCACTTAATCCTTTTGCTTTGCTTGGATTTGATACAGCTGATGAAGTTGGAGCGTTAGAAAAGTAATATGCTACCGCTGCATCATCTGAAGCTACTGGTTCTGCTTCAGCTCTTTTGTCGTAAGAGACACGATTGGTTTCAGTATTAGAAGGAATCGCTTCAGGAACGGCAATTGCAGAGGATTTATCTTTGGTTTTAAAATTTGAAGTATGCGCTGATGTTGTTGATTCGTCAGCTTTTGTTGGGCTCGACATTGCTACTTGTCTTCCGTTCTCCTTATTCGTTGTCAAAGCATCAGAATTTTGCAGATAGTAATAAGATGTTCCTGAGAACAGGAGTAATACTGCTGCAGCTCTGAACCATGCTTTGTTGTAAATTGGGACAATTTTGTCATCCTCAGCAGGTTCTTCTTCACGTTTCCAATCCTGCGCAATTACAGGATGTTTAGCCATAAAGATATTGTCCAGGCTTTGTTTCGTTGCATCAGATGCTGAGAAACGTGTTTCTGGGATAACGTCACTATTCATTTGAGTAAACAATGAACGCATAGCTCCGTATTCCTGCTCATTTTCAGCAAGCTCGGCAACCATTGTCAACTCATCTTGAGTTAACTCATTGAACTCTTTCTCAACGATAATTTCTTCAATTGTTTTCATCGCTATGTTGTTTCTTCTGGTGAAAATTCTTTCAACCCTTGTGCTAAATATTTTGTTGCATAGAACAATCTCGATTTTACAGTTCCTTCACTGATTTCGAGTGCATCTGCAATTTCTTTCATCGAAAACCCATCAAAATGGCGCATTTCAAACACTTCTCGGTGTTTTACGTCTAATTCACCTAATTGTTCCGTAAATCGCTCCTTAAAATGAGCATGATGGGCTTCAATCATGGTGTTTTTGGTATGATCACTTACGTTATATGAGCTATCCAGACCATTTGATGTGTTTTTTCTAATCTCCTGTTTCTTGTATTCGTTTTTACACATGTTACTCGCAACCGAATAAACCCATGTTTTAAAAGATCTGTTGGTGTCGAATAATTCCGGACGGTGTATCAATTTTGTAAACAAATCATGCAGGAAGTCCTCTGCTTTTTCTCTGTCTCGCCAAAGCATGCGCATGAAATAGGCAATGAGTGCGTTCGCATAACGATTGTACAAATGGTCGAATGCCTGCTTGTCGCCACCAGCCATTGCGATTACCAATTGTTCATCGGTCATTGTTTTGTATTCCTTGCGAAAAATCTTCATGCAGAAATGCTATCCTTTTTTACTTGAAACAGGTTTTGCTTTCGGTTTTACACCATTTCTGGTACTGATAGCATCGATCACTTCCTGAATCTTTTCAACTTCTTCGGTTTTACCAGCCGACTGATAATACTTCTGCAGTGTGTAAAGTGTCGGTAAGTAATTTTTAGTGAGATTGTCACTCCAGTCGTTTGTTCCGTGAATTAGATTTCCTCTGTTCCATTCATTCTCCCAAAGTTGTGCGTTGAACTCGTTTAGGTCATCCTTTTTCTCCAAAACGAAAGTCAAGCCCATTGGATAAAGATTCGGCATAAACTTGGCAAGATACTCCTTTGGAAGTGTCATTGAAAGCTGAATGTTTTTATCCGGATTCAGTTGAACGAATTCGAACAAGAAGGCGGTATCTACATTTTTCGATTCAGGAATAATATATCCTAAACCTTCAAGCGATTTTCTGTAATCTTTACTTTGTAAAAGCTCTAAAGAAACAATTTCGAAAGTGGAATTCCCGTCGGCCTGTGTCTTCGCTAATGTCTGAACCTGCGCCAAAGGAAGTAGATCATCAATTCCATGAACAATTACCGTATTTGTTGCCGGAACCGAATAGGATAGATCTTCAGCGTACCAATTCATTCCTTGACAATAAGTTCCGTCTGTAAATAATGTTTGAGTAACGCTGTCGGCTAAATAGGGTTGTTCTTCCACCAAATAGTACGCACTTAGTTGTTTTCTAACCAACGGATCGTTTGGTTCTAACTCTGCAGCTTTCAGCAAGTAGGCTGCGCTATCAGAATCGTAACGACCATTTACATAATTGTACAAATTGGTTTCGAAGGCAGTTGGAGCAAGGGTGTTCATGTATCCCAAACTCGAATTCATTTGTTTTTGCTGAGTTGGAGTTGCGCTTCTGCTGCTTTTGTTGTGTGTGCTTTGTTGGTAAACGGTTTTATAGTTTGTTGAGTTCGATTTAAAAAGAGATGATGTGCTAACGGATTCAGTATCTGCTTTTTCAGCTTCACTTGAGAGGTTTTTTTGCAGACTAACGGATTTCTCTTTTTTAAGATAAATGGTTGTGTCGAGAACAAGACCGTTGTTCATTTCCAAGTTTGTATTTAAAACATTGGAATTAACGGAAGCCGGAGCAACATTCTTTTTGCTTTCTTCTGAAACTGTGCGCTCGGTATTATTACTTTGTCCTAAAGAACAACTGCAGTTTAGAGCTATCAACGAAAGAAGTGAAATAAACTTCATAGAAGATGTTTTTTTTGAATGTTACAGTTGCAATCAATATTGGTTCAATGCAAACGAAAAAAAAATTACGATTCTCCTGCAAAAATGAATTTATTCGGAGAAACGAAGTTGGATTTAACAGCGTACATCACAATTCCGGCTGTGTTTTTCACTCCAAGTTTCGCCATAATATTTTTTCTATGCGTGTTCACCGTATGATTACTTAAACAGAGCGTTTCGGCTATTTGAATATTGGTAAAACCTTCAGCAACCAGGGTAATAATTTCATTTTCTCTGGCGCTTAGTGAAACCGGATCACAACTGAAATTATCAATACCAATATCTTCAACATTGATTGAAGCATTTCGAATGGTTTCCAAAAGGGTTCCACAGAAAAAACGTTTTCCTCTCCACGTTTCTCTAACTGCATCAATGATCTCATCGCTGTCACAATCCTTTTTTACATAACTTTTTACACCGGATCGCAATGCATTTACAAGCGTATGTGCGCTTTGTTCTGGAGTAATTGCTACAATAAGGATGTTTGGCTTTTTTTGAAGGAGTTGAGGAATAACGTCAATATTGAATTTCTTTGCTGTAAAGTCTATTAGAAGAACATCAGGGTTTAGACTTTCTGCGTCTTTCAAAAGCTCTTCTTTGTCCTTGGACTCACCAACAACGGAAACATTCGTAATGCGCTCAAAAAGTGTTTTGAGGCCTAGGCGAACAATATCATTACTATCGGCGATGAGCAGTTTCATTTTAAAATCTTGACGGTAAGCAAAAATAATGAATTGAGTTTAAAGTATATTGTATTATTTCGGTTAAGTTTGACTCCCAAAAAAAGGATTATGCAGGATAAAATGACTTTTCAATTTGTTAGTGAACCCACAGATGTGAATTTTGGTGGTAAAGTTCATGGTGGAGCTGTAATGAAATGGATTGATCAGGCATCTTTTGCATGTGCATCTACCTGGGCAGAAAGCTATTGTGTTACTGTGTACGTGGGTGGGATTCGTTTTCACAAACCAATTCATATCGGGAGCTTAGTAAAGATCCAATCGCGCGTTATTTACACTGGAAAATCGAGTATTCATATTGCGGTTGACGTTTATTCACGAAAGATGAGTGAGCACAAATTTGAGAAAACCACACATTGTGTTATCGTTTTTGTTGCCGTGGATGATGAAGGAAAGCCCAGAGCATCTAAACAATGGGTTCCCGATACCGATCGTGAACGCCAATTACAGCAATACGCTATTCGCTTAATGGAATTGCGAAAAGACATTGAAGAGGAAATGGGGCCCCATTTTAAAGAGATAATGTAATTAATTACTAGTGACTAATTACTAATTATCAATTACGTCAGTCTCAGGAGGAACGAATTACGAGCCATTTGTAATTCGTAACTAGTCCTTTGTAATTACTCTAGGTTTCCTGAATAAAGGTCTTGTATTTCTTTCCTGTCCAGTATATTACTAGCGTACTGTTTCCTGTTCCTACCAATTGAATTCCCGGATATTTCAAGGTGACTTTCTTGTTGCTTCCACGGTTCATTATAATTCGGTTTCTATATACAAACCAACGTTTTGTCCATGAAAGTGAACTGCCCATTTCTGTTGGATTTCCACAGCCGACAATGAAAACGAGGTTCTTCCCGCTGTTCACGATCATAACTCCTTTTGTATGATCAATCTTGTTTTCAACGAAAAAGATCATTTCAACAGAATTGTCACCGGTCAAATCGGCTTCAAAGTAAAACGGATTGAACTCCGTCAGAATAGTATGTTTTTGAGCGATATCTGATTTTTCCAAAATTGGTTTTACCCATTCTGGCATATTGTCTTGCAGCAGAGTAGAATCAGACTGCGCGAAGGAATTACTCTTTCCAATTCCAGCAATCAATAACAAAGAAAAGGCGATGGTTTTCATATTTCAGTATTTAGTGTTTCTCTAAATCTAACGGAATATAAAATCGGAGAATTGAATAAAACCTGAAGTGTAGTGATGGGGTAGCGAAAGAGGTGGGTTGGTTATTCAAACTTTATCAATCATTACGGACCCATAAGGAAGTGAAAAGCCATTCCTGATAACGGAGTGGCTTTTCTACTTTTGTTGTGGAGAATATCGGACTCCTCTCAACTTTGCTACGCATCGTTCGGGATAAACTTCTCGTCCGACACAGTTAAAAATAAAAAACTGAAATATAGCTTCATATTTCAGTTTTCAAAGTGGAGAATATCGGACTCGAACCGATCACCTCAACGCTGCCAGCGTTGCGCTCTAGCCAGATGAGCTAATCCCCCAAAGTTGGGCGCAATATAGTTTAATTTTTAGTAAAAGATCTTTAAAGAAAGGAAAACTGGTGAAGATTGAGAAACAGAATCATAATGATGTAAAAGAAAAAAGCATCACTTTCGCGATGCTTTTTTCTTTTTGTGAACCTACCGCAACTAGAGTCGAACACCTTGAAACAAGATTAAAGCTCAAAAATCGTATTAGAAGCAGCTATTTTCTGTCAATTATAATTATTTCTTCATCCTCTAAAATCAAGAAAAAAAGTTCGAATAGTTTTGATAATTGGATCGTTTCAATCTTAGCAACGTTTTCATATTTATACTGAATTAAACAATCAAGCGTTGTAGCATGAATATTTATAACGGATGTTATATTGAACGTTATTTTTTTATTGTTGTGGTGTTTAATTTTATTATTAAGTTCTCTAAGTATTTTTAGTTTAGGATATTTCATTTCTAAACTAGGTTTGTCAAACTTTCCTTTTTTAGCAACAAAAATCCCTTCAATTGTTGCATAAACATCTTTGATTATACTCTTTATTGCAGGTATTTTCCCATTAAATATTTGCATCACTTCATCAGAAATCCAAAATGCGTTTTCAGGATATTTTATTTTGGAAACGAACTCAATTCTAGCTTTTAAAAAATTCACTTCAAATAGTTCACCTATTTTATCAATTGTGTGCTCTACATCTTGATACAAGTAGTATGAATTATTCAAGTCATAAATGTTTATTTTTTGAGTCATAGTGGATTTAATAGTTGTTGCCAATGTTTCAGGATTCATTTGAAGAACGTTGGATAATGAAGCTGATTTACGTACCGCTGGCTAAATGAGGATACATTTCTTGAATTTTTTTCTTCTTATCTTCCGTATCAGCTTTTTCTAACATTCTCTGATAAATATTTGATTCTAAATAATGTGTTTGATTACCCTGATAAAAATATTCTGTTATAAAATCTACTGATAATTCAAGTATTATAGTCATTTCAACTAACGCCCCTTCTTCAAAGAGAATTATAGTATCATCTAACGGATTGTCATCATACTTAATAAAGTGTTCTTTGAAATTACCAGGAAGTTTTGCTACATGATCAACAAATTTGTAAAGTGGTTCTAGAACCAATATTTGGAAAAGAGAATCATTATGTTGTTTGATGACCATTATTTCTACAGTTTTTTGGTAGAGCAATGATAAACTATGAGTATGCGGAACTTCTGTTTCAGTTAATGAGAGATATGCTTTGCAAAATACTTCAATATAAAATGTAAGATTATGAAATAGAACCGGAGACAATTTACTAAGAAGACCCGAGCAATATGAGTCAATATCATATACTCTTTCATCTTTAACAACTTCAATCGCTTCTTTAAAAAGGATTGAAATTACAAAGTACTGATTTAAGCATGAGTTTACAGCACGATTCGTTGTTGTTTTCTTTTTTGCGATTAAGCCATACGTGCTAATCCATACATAACCAAATTCACTTTCTGATATATGAAGTTTTCTAATTGGATCGTAATGAAAATACTTTTGTGTAAAGTCTTCATAATTGATTTTTAAATAATCAAGCAATATGACAAAGAAATCTCGTTCAGAGAACTTGAATTGGTTGGCGAATGGTTTTTGTCCGGAAATACGATTGACGATTTCATCCAAATCACTATGCTTGGAAATTAAAACGTATTCTTCTCCATTTTCAGTTGTAAATTCCATTTAGTCGAAATTTCCTATTTTAAATTACGGCTGGTGCTCCGTGTATTTCTGTGTTATACCTACAGTAAAACGGGGCTAAACGCATATTAAATAATTAATTTAATTTTGTTTTTAAGAAATTAGATATTTTATTGATTTTATCTGGGTGATTATCAAATAAGTAATCAACTACCATTTCAACAATTTCGTCCCTACTTTTATTTCTTGCACGCAATTCAATATCAATTAATTCATACAGTTTTTTTCCACTACTATCCTTGTCAGTATCGCAAGAGGTTTTATATTCCGCTATAAGTTCAGTTAAGCTTTTTTGATGAAAAATATTATCGTTTAATAATCTAAACAATTTATGATCTACTGAGTCAAATAAATCACTTTTCAAATATTTTTCTAAGCTTTGAATTGGTAAAAAATTTAAAGGAATATTATTTGAAATTCCTCGCTTTGCAATATAACTATGTGCCTTTTGTTCAACATCACCATCTAAGATAATTGAAATTTCAGAAGTTTTACCAACTAAATTACTAGAGACAACTTCTTGTGCTAAATCAATGACATTAGTGTATCCTCCACAAGGAAGTACATGAATTAGTTTGTTAGTATGAAGTGAGTGTTTTTTCAAAATTCTTTTGATTATTTGCTTGGCTAAATCATCTTCCACCAGAGTAATATAATCATATCCAGAGTGATCGTACAAAATTCTTGTTGCATACGACGGGTAACATGGGTTTAAGACCTCCAAAGTATCATCAGGATACCTTTCAAGAAAAAAGATATTTTCTGGTTTAATCCCGCTTATTAGCTCAAGAGAATGGGTTGAAAAATAAATAGCATAATTAAATTGATTTGAAATCTCTCTTAAAAAGGCTATCAATCTTTTAAGTGAAGATGGATGTAATGCTAATTCTACTTCATCCAAAAACATTAAACAGGGTTTACTCAAACTTGCCCTGTCTGAATTTCGAATATTAATTGAGTTTAAAATGCTTACTAATAAATTCTCTCCAGTTGACATATGGAATTGACTTACTCTCTTATCGCCTTTTTGATAATAAAAAATATCGCCACTGAAGTTAATCTCGGAACCAGCTTCAGAATTGTTTAGTTTAGATAATATGGGGTAGAATGAGATGTCGTTATGAAGAATTCTTCCTAAATTTTCTCTAATAAAGTCTGGTGCAGTTGTTAATTTAGTATGATCAACCCTATCGAGTTTTTTGAGTATTCTAAAATCGGTGTTTCTAAAACGATTGCCAAAAATAATTGAGCCTTCATAAAAACCTTTTATTGACATTCTCCCCTCCAAAGAACTTCGCCATTTATTTTCAACTTTTTTCCAAGATCGTGTTGCACCATTCATTTCAAAAGTAATACTAGCGTCATCATCAGTTTTTCCAAAATAGTCATTCATCGGCATAGTAAAGAAAACACTTGATGCGCAAGTTACAACAGTGCTCTTACCAGAACCATTTTGGCCAGTAATTGCATAGAGTCCTTTATCAATAGGTAAGCTAATATCAAGATTATTTACAGATTTAATCTTGTGTATGTTCATGTTTAATTTCATGGCATTTCTTTATTATAATATATTAACCACACAACTAAAAAATCGGATTTTGCAATAGGTCCAAAAATTTTGCGAGTAGCTCTGGTTACTTTATGATTTCAAGAAGTATTTTATTCTTCAGTTTCATGAACTACATTCTCACCATCCTCATTCTGTAATTCCCAAATTTGTTTAATGATTATTTTTTGTTCTTCATTCGGTTCATTATTCCAAATAACTGTGAGTTGCCCTTTATGGTCATGCAGGGAAATTATTTCATTCTGATTAAGATCAGTTGAGTTCTCAACTTGGATACTATATATTTTAGAAACCTTTTGTAATCTTTCAATTCTAAATGGCTCATTTTGGCCACTTCCACTAGATGATGTTAATGATGGATTCATATTTGTGAATAGTTTATTATGTTAGGGTTCAATAGTACATAATAATTCTTAAATACAGAAGAGTGTTTAAAAATTCCCGAAAAGAAATTTGAGGCTGAATCCCAACAGGATTCGAACCACTTTAAATATTTATAAAATCGAATAAAATCAATGGTTTACGGGGAACTTGAGGTTCACCACCCTCCTTAATCCTCCCTCGGAGGGAGGAGACAGATTGAAGCTTCGAACACGGATTCCACTCTCAGAACTCACACTCTTCCCTGAAAAAAAAAGCGTGAACTCAGTGTGAGCGGGAGAGTGAGGATTGAGGGAAAAGAAAAAAGCATCTTACTTGCGTAAAATGCTTTTTCTTTTTGTGATCCCGCTGGGATTCGAACCCAGGGCCCATACATTAAAAGTGTATTGCTCTACCAGCTGAGCTACGGAATCATTCTGTTTTAATTGTCTACCGCGTTTGTTAGACGGGTGCAAAGATAGGTATCTCTTTTGTTTACGCAAGGCTTTTTTCAAAAAAAACTTCAAAAAAAAACATCATTCCAGCTAATTCGTTGAGTTCAAGCGAATAAAAAAATAACTTTTTTGTCATGCCAACTTCAACTTTACGTCGCAATCCGGTAATATTAAAGTAGAAGTCTGAAAGAAAACGATTCAAAAGCATTGTGTCACAAACTAGAAGTTATCTGCGTAATCAGAATAAGTATATTTGCCTGCAAACACGCTATCTATGAAAACTATTTTTGTTCTATTTCTATTGTTTCCTGCTTTTTTCTACGCCCAAACTTCAAGAAACCTTGAACGTCTATCTAAGAAAAGTAAATGCTGGGTAACTGAAAAGGAAGGTCTTTACGGCTTTTCAAATAACGGTAAGGAAATTATAAGCAATCGTTTCGAAGAATATTACGTGGCCGAAGGTTTGGTTGTTTTCAATGGTGAGGGAAATTCAATTTGTTATAACGCTTTAGGTCAAAAAGTACTTGAGCTTAGTTCAGGTTCGCTGAGTGTTGGAGAAATTCCGCATTATATTATTGGTTCAAACAATGAAGGTTTGTCGCTTTATACAATGACGGGTAAACAACTCGTTCCGTTTGGTAAATATTATTTCGATTACTATGAAACGGGTGTAATTGTCAAAAATGAAGAAACAAACGAACGTGCTTTCTACGATATAACAGGAAAGGAAGTAGTGGCATTTTCTCCAAAAGAAATTTATTACGACGATTACCAGAATTTATTAGCCGTAAAGTATGACAGTGCCTTTACAGTGTTTTCAAACGAGGATTTTCTTTTACCTCCACATTCATCGATTCTGGATGAGTTGACATTCGTCTCTGATAGAGAAGTGACTGTTGGTGAATACCTGAACTTCCTGGGAAGTCAGAAAGTAGAAGGTATGTTGTACGATGCTACTGAACAACATTCGATTGACGTATTGACTCTTTTACCGGATACAACTCAAGTAGAAGCGAAGTTGTTGCCTTTATACCGTTCCGTGTTTCCTGCATTGACTTCTGAAGAATATGGCGAGTTTAGTGATGTGATGGAACTTGCAAGTACAACTGCAGATATTTATCTTCCTTTTCAAATCGATAAAAAACTAAAGCCTTTGCTTAATTATCCGGTTACAGGTGTGACGAAGTATCAGGCAGAGAAATATTGCTTGTGGTTACAGAATCAATATTTGAATCACGAGTCAGAAGATTATTACGCAATGGTCAGTTTTCAGCTTCCAACAGAGGAACAATGGGAAAAACTTGCTCTTCAGTCACTGCGACCAGAAAACGTTTCAAAACAAATGCCTGATAGTTTGAACAAGGAGAATTGTATGCTCATAATTTATAATTCTTTAGTACAGTGTAAAAACTATTCCTCTTACCTTAAAGGTTCGCGCGGTGGTGGCGCTGTTGCAGTGAAATCACCGATTGTGGATATGAAAGGGAGGTCACACGTTTACGGAAATGTTGCTGAAATGACGAAAACGGAAGGTATTGCAAAGGGAGGAAGTTTTTATCATCCGGCAACAGTTGCAACCATTACTTCGGAAATAAAGTATGCAGGACCACAACCTTGGCTTGGATTTAGAATTGTGGGACAATATAAAATTTGGTAGTATGAGCATTAGAATTCACTCGTCGGAGAATAGAAAAACGATCAATTGGGCAGGAGGGACGAGTACAGAAATGTTTATTTATCCTTCGGATGGAAATTTTTTAGATCGAAATTTCATTTTTAGAATCAGCTCAGCAACGGTTGAGGTTGAGCATAGTGATTTTACTTTTTTTGAAGGGATTACGCGTCATTTAATGATATTGAAAGGTGAACTGGAACTAATTCATGTGAACCGCTACACCAAAGTTCTTTCGGTGTATGAACAAGATACATTTTCCGGTGAATGGGAAACCAAAAGCATCGGAAAAGTAACGGATTTTAACCTGATGCTGAAAAGTGGTGCGGAAGGTAGTTTAAAGCATGTTGGTTTGAATCAGGGAGAACTAAAGAAGATTGAATTAGAAGGAAAATGCAATTTTGCTTATGTTGCTAAAGGTTTGTTCGATTGTAATGGAACAACTGCTCAGGCAGGTGATTTGATTGAATTTTATGATTCGTCTGCCGAAGGAGGCTCATCAACCACTTCAACGGAAATTGCAATCGCAGAATTTCTTTGCGAAGAAGATGGTGATTTGATTTGGATTGAAGTAAACCATGGCTAATAGCAAAGGTTTTAAGCTTTACTTTTTCTCTATCATAAGACCAGCTGTGAACATCTCTGCTTTTTTGCCTGATTGAAGAACTTCATTTCCATAGGTGTATTCGTTTTTCGAAATCCAGTCTTTGTATTCCTTTCTGTAAAGAAAAATACGCTGCAGGTCATGATCTGAATCCAAATAGGTTATTATAAGTTTGTTTTCATGAAATCTATACTTGAATTTACGTTCTCCGCTGTATAGAATTTTGTTTTCAGGAATTTTCTTTGTTTTAATGTCTATTGGAACCGACCAGGCAACTTGTCCATCATCAGAATAGCCGGTTGAATCGGTTTTGAAGTGATAGAAATTGTGATAGTGGTAAAATTCGCTATTCCATGATGTTCCTTTGAGGGTTTTTACGGGAATGGAATCCAATTGCTTTTCATTTTCAAATTTGTCTTTGGCTGCGCCTTCCGGATTGGGCAATGAACGTTCCGAAGGATTTGGGATTTCTCTGCTCTTGTCTCTTTCGGTTTCGGAACAAGCCGTAAGAACGATTAAGGAGAAAGATAGGTATATTAAGGTTTTCATCAAAAAAAGTGATTTTGCGAATTCATGATTTCATGAATTCATGATTTTACGAATTTTCACCAAAAATCGTCATGAATTTCAGCGTTTCCAATGGATACTTCTGAGCATTGCTTCCGGCAATCAGAAACGAATTGATCCCACTATTTACCAGATGACCATAATCCATTACTTCTGCAATTGTTGGTGATTGTTTGTCGCTTATACTGCTTAATAATCCGGTTCCAACAATGAGTTTTTTGGAATGCTGCTTGCAGAAATTAATCAAATGTTCCTGATAGGAAAAGAGTTCTTCCGGGCTGCAAACCAGCGACAAATCGCCACGACCCAGCATTAACGTTTCGCAGTGTTCCATGATTTCAAGCAAGTCTGCATCACTTACAATAGTTTCAATTTTAGGGATCAGTTCAATTTCCGGTTGAAGCAATTTCAATTTCTTTAGGTCGGTTGCTGTTTTAGTGAAAGAAACAACCAGTTTCAGGTTCGTTGGAGTATTCTTCAGATTCTTTACAAATGAAAGATCTGCATCAGAATTGGCTTCAAGGGTAAAATCTTTGTTCTTCAAACCCATTGATCGATTCGATGTTAAGTGAAAGGAATTCAGTGCTATAGTTTCAATAACTTCATCTGTAACTTCAGTAACCAGCAAGTTCAATTCGTCATCAGCAATACTGATGATATCTCCACTGAGTAATTCGTTAAAGCATTCGTGGTCAAAGAAGTTTACAATTGGAATCGAGGAAGAGGAAGAAGCTGTTTTTTCATTTGTTAGCTGGTACTCAAACCCTAATTCCACATGCAATCCCTCATCCAAATGGCCAACAATAGGTTTCTTTCCAGGTAAATCAACCAGAATGTCAAGTTCCAATTGATTCTTGCTAACGATCTGCTGAATTTCCTCAATGCGCGCATTAAATTCTGTTTCCGATTTCCCTTTATAAATCAATCGAATGGCTTTTAGCCCTGACGCATGAAGTTCAGTCAAATCGTGAGTGAAATCGCCGAGATCTCGAGAATATGTTAAAATAGGATGGATCATACTGTTTAAATGAAATCGAATTTACGGTTTTAAACTTAGGAAGCATATTCTTTGAGTGTATTTCCCTTACTGACCTTTATTACTTTAGATTTGCATGAAAATAATGAAGTAGATGATTGAATTACTTACAAGAACGGGTGAACGGTTTAAACTGGAAAGCGCGGAAAAGATAGTTGGAGATTTGAACGACTTCATTGTATTGCAATTTCACGATTACAAAGTGGAAGATCTAAAATGGGCGGAAACGAGTTTCGGTATTGATCTGTCGATTATGAACCACACAGAAGACATTGAAATTAGTTCCCATTTTCAGCAAAGTAAAGACCAATCTTCTTTTCACTTTTCCATTCCGTATTATCAGCAGAAGGATTTAATGGTGGAAGAGTCCTTATTCGTGATTCTAACGCAGGATAAGGTTTTTGCTTTTATGAGCTCTGGGTTGGACGATTATTTTACGGGAATTTATTCCTATAAATCCGATTTATTGAAGAATGAATCTTATCAGGTGGAGGATCTGTTTAAGTTTCATATCGAATTATTGGCAGATTATTACGCAGATATTACAGAAAACCTGGCTAAGAGAATCAAGCAATTGGCTTCGCGTGTTTTGGTAAAGAAAGAATTTAAGGAAAGTGATTTGGACGTTATTACCCAGTTGAATTTCAATAATTTGTTGGTAAAAGAATCATTGAATGAATTTACCAGAATTCTGACACTTCAAAAAAAGACAGGTGGGAATTTGAAATTCAACGTAAAAGACAAAATTGAAGAAGAGTTGAATGACCTTTCCGTTGTTTCAGACTACATTCAATTCAATTTCGATCGATTGGATGATTTGAAGGAAAATGTCAGTAATAAGATTGAGTTGGAGCAAAACAAGATTTTCAAGATGTTGACAATGATTACTTTTTGTATCTCACTACCAACGTTGATTGCGGGAGTTTATGGTATGAACTTTCAAAACATGCCAGAATTGAAGTCAAACTACGGCTATTTCTTTGCTCTTGCTGCGATGGTTGTAAGTGTAGTTGTTCCACTTCTTTATTTTAGGAAAAGAAAGTGGTTGTAATCAATTTAATTTCTTTTACTCATAACTCATAACTCATAACTCATCACTCATAACTCATTAAAAGTAATTAGTCTCCTTCGTTTTCCGTATCTTAGAGTATGACTAAGGAAGAATTTTTGGAATCTTATTTGACGAATCTCAGAAACAAGCTGAACGCATTGGATTTTAAGGCTGCTGATCAGGGACATATAGTTGAAGAGGCTCGTGTTATCCGATTGCGGATGTGGAATCGGTTCAATACCTACTTCAGTGAGCATTTCATGGACGAGTTAACCGATCAGGAAATTGAGGATTACTTTCAGTTAATCACAAAAGAAACAGAAGAAATTATAAAATCCCTTCCTGTTGATATTAAAAGATATTTGAATTGAGTGACGATTTTTTGCAACTATTGAGATCGTAGTTAAGTGAGAAATTGTCATTTCAAACACCAAAGTAACCTTAAAGTACAGCTTACAATGGCAAAGTATCGTTTTCAAAGTAATTGTTCTTTTAATTTTTAGATGTGACTTATTTGCTAAATCTCTTAGCTGCCATAATAAGATTATTTATACTGTTCCAATTAATACGATTAAGGAATGCTTTTTCAGAAACTGAACCATGATAAACATCAATGAAACTGTCTATCCATTTAAAATAGCTCCAGCCAAGATTAGTAAAGAAGGCTAAGAAAGAGAAAGTTACAGAGATTTTAGTTTCTATAATATATTTAATATATTCAGAATCTGATGATTCGCCAATATAATATTGGATGAAATTTTGAGGTACTTCAGTAGTCCAACCCGTAATTTCATTAGTGATAGTCAATTCAATTCTATTGGTCTTTATTCGCAGTGTATCTTTTGATGTTTTTGAAATTTTACACCCTTTGGGTAAGATTAAGTTGAAGTTTTCAAATAAATGTCCGTCTGTTTCTGTTGAAACGTGAATAATATTAAATGCCTTTGGTTCTCCTTTGAACGAATCAATAAACGCCTCACGTTTATCCATTGATTTTGAAAATAAATCCAAAAATGAATTTTCAAGTAAAGTATGAGGGATATCGTTTCTTGTGAGTTTATTTAATTTTTTTTGCTTAAACTCCTTTGAGTAAAAGTAAGTAGTGAGGTGTTTTGACAGACTACTTATGAAGAAATATTCAGTTGCCTGACAAAGTAAATCTTTTCCTGTAGTGACATCTTTGGGAGCCATATAATCATGGATCTTATATTTTTCCCATATTTTTTCTAGTCCCTTACTTTCGGCAAAAGATGAGTCAAAATATTTTTTCACCTTACGTCCGAATTTGTAATCAGGAATCTCAACGATCCGATTAGACGTCTTATTGTAAATTACAAAACCTTGAATTGTATATGTTTTCTTTTTTTGTTTGTATAGATTATATCCGAAAAAGAGTGCTACGAAAAAAACAAAAAACAACCCAATGTAAATGTTTTCGATTCCTCTGAATTCGAAAATTTCTAATAAGCCTTGTCCGATGAATCGAACACCAAATGCAAGAATAATAGAAACAACGATAATTTGGAATACATTTTTTCGTTCTTTTAAAAAATCAATTATCATAGGTTAAAAGTTATTAGATTCAGTTTTAATGCATAATGGTTATCAATTCAAAACTAGTAGAATTATTTATTCTAAAACATGAATTTTGAATCAGCTCATTTTCCTGTTGATTCATAATAAAGAATCACCGCACCACAATTAAACGTTTTGGTTTTTGTCAGTTGAAGCAATTTCAGCTCTGAAATATTTTTGAATAGGGGAAGTCCTTCTCCAGCGATAATAGGATGAACACAGATTTGAAATTCATCAATCAGATCTTTCGCGGTTGCTTGAGCAATGAGTCCCGGACTGCCAATAAAAATAGGGTTTCCTTCTTCCTGCTTCAACTTACGGATTTCGTTGAACAGATTGAGTTTAGCTAAACGTGTATTTCTCCAATGAACTTCATTCAAGGTGTTCGAGAAAACAATTTTCGATACGTCATCGATCGCCTGAGCAAAGTCGTCCGAAGATTTGTTCCCAGAAGGATTCTCAATCAGCATCGGCCAATAACTTTTCATCATTTGATAAACAGTTCTACCGTAAAGTAAATCACCAGCATTTCTTATCAAATCGGTGTAATGATCGTGTATTTCATCATCAGCAATCGCGGATGTATGATCACAGAATCCGTCAATCGTCATATTTATGGCTGCAATTACTTTTCTCATATTATTACTTTGAAATGGACATGGTATCTTGACGTAAAACAGATAGTTTCCCCTCAGAATTATAGACCATACATAGATTTAGTATTTTATCAGGAGATAGATAAACTGCTCTGGATAATTTATTAAACTGATGCACTGCTTGTGGATTAAAATCTTCCTTGTTTCGGCTTGTAAGTTTAATTGCATGAAAATGTATTGTATCATGTTCGATATAATAATCACCTTTTGCATAAAAATTCCAGGTACAATCTGAGGCTTTCATTTCGAATTTATGGTGTCTCTTAATATGCAACTGATATCTACTTTTACGGAAAACTCCTGGATGCAATTCTTGCTCCGAATTCGGAAGCAAAGCAATAAAACCAAGTACAATTAAAAGTTTCATTCTCTGGTTTTTTATTTTTTGTTGCTACATATTTACTCCTAACTCCTAACTCCTAACTCATAACTCCTCATTAGTTCCCAATCGCCTTCTTATAACCTTCCAATCCACCAACAACAGGCAAAGTAAAACTTGTTCCATTCAGATCAATTGTCAATTCTGTTCCCGGATCAGGCCAAAGTGTAAACTCTTTATCAGATGAAAAGATCATCAATGCAATTTGCTGTCCTTTTTGAATGACCTGATCATCCGGCATTAAGTCAAAATTGACTTCGTAGAATGTTCCCGGTGTCAAAGGTTCTCCATTACTTATCGATTTGTAATTCTGTGGATCAGCCCAACCTCTGGTAATAACGTTCTCGTAAATTTTTGTTCCTTTTTCACCTTCCCAAGGCAGTGCGACCAACCAAACAGAAAGATTTGCAGCTGGTTTGCTACTCGATAATTTAACTGTAACCGTTGCAGTTCCTGAAATGCGTAAATCTTGTTGTAGAGTTGGACTCAAGTACAACAATCGATGATCGGCATTCTTGTCTTGAACTAACGCTTCTCCTGAAATTCGGTAATCATCTGTTAAAGTGTCGTTTGCCTGCTTTTCTCTGTGTTCAATTTCCAATGCGCCTGTGTTGTTCGTTCCTGCTATTGGGTACAACCGAACGTCAGCTGCATTCGCGTCTGGATAGGCGGTATAAGCGGTAGGTTTCGTTTTGAATTCGCGAACAATTTGAACCGGAGCATCTTTTTCAACCCCATTGTCGATTCCATGCAGGTAACGCGTAAACCAACGGTTCATCATGGTGAAAGAAGGATCACCACCATGAGCGCCCTGATGACAATACAATTGAACTGGTAATCCTTTCGCTTTTGCCGCCTCATAGAAACGGTAACTTTGCTCAGGCATCACATTCCAATCGTTGAATGCGTGCGCCATCAACATTGCTGCTTTCATGTTGTCGATCTTACTCAAATAATCCCTGGATGCCCAGAACTCGTTGTAATCTCCGGTAATTCTATCTTCTCCCGGGACAAGAATACTGTCTCGGACCATTCTATTGTTCTTCTTGCGCTTCGATTTTTTTCCTGTATTGATTAGATCATAAAGTACGTCCATGTCTTCACCTACATATCCGCCGGGTGAACGAACCAAGCCATTCGAACGGTAATAATGGTAGAAAGAAGTAACTGGTGCAACTGGAATAATGGCTTCTAATCCTTCAACTCCTGTAGTTGCTGCAGCAATACAAAGCGTTCCATTGTAAGAAGTTCCCGTCATTCCAATTTTGTGCGTGCTCCAGAATGCTGCTGTTTCTTCCAGGCCATCTCTTGTTTTATATGCTTTTGCTCTTCCGCAAAGCCAATCTATCACTGCTTTTGAAGCAAGGCTTTCATTTTCGCCACCAACGGTTGGAGCGCCGTCCGACAATCCGGTTCCAGGCGAAGAAGAGTAAACTGTAATGTATCCGTGAGGAACCCAGGTTCTGTCGGAAGCAGGCATCCAAAATGGATTTTTATCTCGCGTTCCCAATTTCGTGTGACCATGTTTCTTCGGTGCTTCTCCCAATTCGTGCTTTACGCTCCAATAATTCTTGTGGGTGGAAAATCCCATCAAGGGCCACAATTTTAAACCGTAGTAAGGACTAGGCATGTAAATTACGGGTAATTTTATCTTCTCTGTTTCAGTTTGCTGCGGACGTGTAACGTAAACATGCATGCGGTCCAATTTACCATCGTTGTCCGAATCAAAAGTAGTTTCCACCCAAAGTTGTTCTCTGATCCATGTGCTCTCATCGCTAAATGCTGTTACTGCCTGTGATTGTCCGTTTTCGAAAACGAGCTGAGGAGCATGCTCCGCTTGTTGTGAAAAACATGTTGTGGATAGGAAGGAAAGACAGAAGAGCTGGAAATATGGAAGTTTTGATTTCATTGACCTGGTTGTTTAGCGTCAAGACTAAGATAGGTTTTAATTTGTTTGGAATAACGGCGCAAGCTTTCATTAAATTGTCATTTAAGCGTTCAATTTTCAATCAGTAGTTATAGAAATCACTGATTGTTGAGTACTTTTATAACTTATCTGCGCTCAGTAGAAAAGACTTGAGTTCAATTAAAAAATAGATGAGATGTCAAGTCAAAAGATAGAAGTTCAAAAACTACAGCAATCGAATTACGATCAGCTGGTAGATGTAATGAAAGCAGCTTACTCCAATTGGGGCGGAAGCGTGTGGAGTGAAAGGGCCATTAAGAAGTTACTTTCCATTTTTCCAGACGGTCAGTTGATTGTAATGGCGGATGATAAAGTGGTTGGTTGTGCCTTATCTCTTCTTATTAAATATGACGATTTTGGTGATGAGCATACCTACAAACAGATTACGGCCAATTATTCGTTTTCAACACACAATCCGAATGGAAACGTACTCTACGGTATTGAGGTGTTTATTCATCCTGATTACAGAGGTATGCGTTTGGGACGTCGTTTATACGATGCAAGAAAAGAATTGTGTGAAAAGCTCAATTTAAAAGCCATTGTTTTTGGAGGTCGAATTCCGAATTTTCATAAATATGCCGATGATCTGACTCCGAAAGAGTATATCCATAAAGTAAAGCAATCGGAGATTTTTGACCCCGTTTTGTCGTTCCAGTTGAGCAACGACTTCCACGTGAAAAAGGTGTTGAAGAATTATATCCCGGAAGATGAAGAAAGCCGCGAATATGCGACACTCTTGCAATGGGATAATGTCTATTATGTTGCTAATCAGCGAGAAGAATATAGGGTTCGACGAAGTGTGCGTATTGGGTTGGTACAATGGAAAATGCGCTTGTATGACTCCATTGATGAGATGTTTCAGCAGGCAGAGTATTTCGTTGATGCGATTTCCAGCTACAAAGCCGATTTTGCCGTTTTTCCTGAGTATTTCAACGGACCGCTTATGGCCGAGTTTGAAGGAATGAACGAAGCGGAAGCCATTAGAGCAATGTCTCAATATACCGATCGAATCACATCTAAATTCAGTGAATTGGCAGTGAGTTACAACGTGAACATTATTGCGGGGAGTATGCCTATGTATGACGGTCAATCGTTGAAGAACGTTGGTCACTTGTGTCACAGAAATGGCGACGTGGAGATTTATGAAAAACTTCACGTAACACCAGATGAACAAAAGTATTGGGGGTTAAAAGGAGGTGACAAGTTACAGGTGTTTGATACTGACGCTGGTAAAATTGGAATACTCATTTGTTATGATGTTGAATTCCCCGAATTGTCGCGTCTTTTGGCTGATGAAGGCATGCAAATTCTATTTGTACCTTATCTTACAGATACGCAGAACGCTTATTTGCGTGTTCGCCTTTGCGCCCAGGCAAGAGCTATTGAAAACGAATGTTATGTAGCAATTACAGGAAGTGTTGGTAATTTACCGAAAGTAGAGAACATGGATATCCAGTATTCTCAATCTGCTGTTTTTACACCAAGTGATTTCGCCTTTCCATCAAATGCAGTAAAGAGTGAAGCAACTGCGAATACAGAGATGATCTTAATTGCAGATGTGGATTTGAAGCTGTTGGACGAATTACATAGCTACGGAAGTGTTCGAAACTTAAGGGATCGAAGAACTGATTTTTACGAGTTGAAGAAGAAGTAAATTCTTTTGAGAATAATTTGGAAGGCGGAATGTTGTGATACGTTCCGCTTTTTTATACTTAGATATATTCAATGTTCTCGAAAACGTGACATTCCTTCTTCATAATCAACTCTTTGTCGAACACGAGGCAATAATGCGTATATTTACCTGTTGTGGAAATTCTTCCACAGATCAATACACATTATGTTTATTAACAAATTACTACCCGCTTTTGCCATTGCATTAGTGTTTATCACTGCTGCGTGTAAAAAAGACGGAACCCCCTCAAGCCCAGGAACACCTACCAATATCCCACTACAAACTACAATACAGTCCGACATTCCTCTTGGTGTTGCAGATGACTTTGCAATTCTGGCAGGATCAGGAATCACTAATACTGGAGCAACAATTATTAATGGTGACCTTGGTTTGAGTCCTGGGACATCGGTTGGGGGATTTCCTCCGGGAATACTTAATGGTACACTTCATATCAACGATGCCGCTGCAAACCAGTCTAAACTTGATATCACGGCGGCATATGATAATGCAAAAGACAGAACGGCAACAGATATTGTGACGCTTTCTGGAAACATTGGCGGATTGACACTTACTCCTGGACTTTATAAATCGACCTCTTCGCTAGCACTTTCTTCTGGAAATGTGACGTTCGATGCTTTGGGGGATCCGAATGCTGTATTTATCATTCAGATTGCCTCTTCATTCACTGCAACTTCAGGAAGACAAGTTTTCCTTGCTGGTAATGCTCAGGCTTCCAATATTTTCTGGCAAGTAGGAAGCTCGGCTACGTTCGGAACCACTAGTAAGTTCAAAGGAACGATCATCGCCCTTCAATCAATCTCGTTTAATACAGGAGCAATACTTGACGGACGTGCTTTTTCTCGCAATGGAGCAGTAACAATGTCGGGGAATACGATCACGAAAGAATAAAAGCTTGATATATTAATAAGCGCCCCAATCTCGTACTTACGGGATTGGGGCGCTTTTTGTTTGAACGTTTTCTGAATAGTGATGAGGATGTGTTTCTTATTCTGTTTTCTGTAGTTTCTGAACAAACCTTCCGTTTGAACCTACGCATTCAAAGAAGTAAACTCCAGTTGAAAGAGATTCTGTATTGAAGATGTTATCGCCAGCTGCAAACTCGCCTGTGGCAATTGTAGTTCCATCTGCCGCTGTAAGTTTATAGCTCGTTTTCTCGGTTGTACGAATGTTTACTAGGTTTGAAGCGGGATTCGGATACATTTCAATTGTTGATTGTTCTAAATTTTCTAAACCAGCTACACAATTTTCGTCAAAAGTTACACCAGCATCAAATTGAAAATCATTTCCTGTCCAATTGGCTTCAGAATATGCCGCTACATCAACCTTAATACAGGTTAACGGATTATCAGAAACCCAAAGTAAATTGAGGTTTGGATTACTTCCGTTAGCAATATTCAATGAAGTCAGATGGCTCGAAAAACAATAAACCACTTCCAGTAGCGGATTTTCAGAGAAATCAAGGCTGGTTAATTGCGTAAACGGACAATCAAATATCTTCAAATTTTGACAGTTTGTTAAGTTAAGTTGTGTATAAGCTCCGTTAACTCCGCGGAAAACTTCAAGACTTGGACAATTCTCTAAAGAGATGATCGGCAACTGACTGCCGTTACACATGATGTGTTCTAAAGCCATTACTGGTGCAAAATCCAACTGATTCAATGGATTTGAACTGCAATCTAATTTTACAAGTTGCGTGTGAGGAATTAAGTTCAACGTCGGAATAGAATTACTTGTACAGTACAGTTCTATTAAGTTTGGATTTTGACTGACATCAAGAAGGTCCAAACTGTTGTTTTCGCAATACAAATACTCAAGATCCGGATTATTAGTGACATCGAGAGTTTGAATTGGGTTGATTGAACATCGAAGATTTCGTAAATGGATATTCGCTGATACGTCAAGCGAGGTCAGATTATTCATGGCGCAGATCAACGTCTCTAAATGTGTATTGTGCGATACGTCCAGTGATGTTAACTGATTGTTTGTGCAGGACAAATAAGTCAGATTTTCAAACGCCTCAATGCCCGTTAAATTATTGATGAGCATTCCGGGACAAATAATGCTTCCCGTAAAATTAAGTGCTTCTGAGACCTGAATGTCACCGTCAGAATTTGTGTTGATTTCAGGATTGTTTAATAAATAGTTCCTAAACGAGTTATTAGGAATAGTAACGACCTGGGACTGCGCAATGGAAAGAAATCCGGTTGCGAAAATGGTAAATAGAAACTTTTTCATAGTGATTGTTTTTAAGTGAATAATCGTACTTTTTGTTAAATAACATTATTATTAATCACTTAAATGGACGTATAAACTTAATCCAGACCAACTGTTGACTTATCCGTCAGATTGAATGATTGTGATGAATCAGATAACGGTTGAGAAAAGCAAATGGTTGAAATAATTTGCCCAAATCAACAAATCAATAGCAATCTTCGTTGTCCCGAATTTTCATGAGGTGCGCGATGAACGCAGGGGAGACTCTTATTGTTCGGATGATCAGTTGCCAATTTCCACAAATGTCCAACTCCCAGATTGATTGGAGCAGCATTTGGTAAAGTCTGATAATGCAGATCGAAGAAATTTTCGCTTAGAAAGTTCTCAAAACCTTCGTCTGATCCGGAATACAGTTTTTTGAGTTCAGCACGGATCTCCGGGATCAGAATTTTTTGCTGCGCCTGATTGTTCGGTAATATTTCGCTAGCATCGCCGTGATATGTGCATAAAAAAGTATCAACCGGAATAGGAGAGCGGTCAACGTGAAAAGAATAGACATCTGTCGGAAGTGAAGGGAACGAATTGTCTTGCTCATAGTGATCAATTACATTCAAAATTGGTGAAGCACCGTGAGCTTCCAGTAATTTCCAATCGTTTAGAAGAATTTCCCTTGCCAATTGTCCCCGTTCACTCAACTCAAGTTCAAGAAGGTCTTCTGGTTCAACGATTGTCATATTTCCATTTAGCTCAATTTTATTGACAATTTCAAAAAAATCGCCATTGAGTTCACGTTTCCAATAAGCAGCATTTAACTTTCCATGAAATGGAGTAGAGATTAGTTCCTGAAAACTGGAAACACATCGGATCTGTTCGCTGTCAGTTGATAAAAGATCGTTCATTGGTTAATGCTGTTCTGCGGGATACAGGAATCCAAACGAATTCATAACAGCCTGATGCATAATAGTTGCGTGATTTTCTAAAGGTAGATAGTCGAAGTACACATTTACATTTTTACTTTCGGTTCCTTTCAGTTTGTCAGCCAGTAAATTGGCGTCAACTTCCATTACGCGTGCCGGTTCAGTTGGAGTAAGACCTTCTTTTCCAACGGCGATGTAAATGTCTGTTTGTTGCGTGAAACCTTCAGTAAGTATTGCCGATGTTTGTTCTAAAAGTGCGCCATTTCCCCACCATAAACTTGGACTAATGATGATATACTTATTGAAAAGCGTAGGTTTTTTTAGAACGATTTCTGCTGCAAGTAATCCACCAAGCGATTGTCCGATAATCGTTTTATCCGTGCTTCCTTTGTATTTCTTTTCAATGAACGGTTGCAATTCTTTTTCTAGAAAAGCGATGAATTTTTCTGATCCTCCAGCAGTTGGAAGTGGAATTTTAGCTTCTATTTTTGATGGAAAGGTAAAATCTCTCTTTCGATCAACATTTGCAATACCAACTACTATGGATTTAGGCAATTGGTTCACCCATGGAAAATTAGCGAATTGTACAAGTCCTGCAATGTGAATGAAATCCTCATCTGCCGAACCATCAAGCAAATAGATCACAGGATACTTTATCGAATCGTTTGGATTGTAACCTTCTGGAAGATAGATGTTCACAGTTCGTTTTTCCGCAAGTTCTTTGGATTGAATTTCCTCAATTACTCCCAAAACAAAAGGCTTTGTTGTAGAAGAAGACTCTTGTTTTGTTTTCTTTCCTTGTCCGAAAGCAATTCCCGAAAGAAGCGTTAATGTGAAAAGTATTGCCGTGTTTTTCATTTCAATTGGTTTCTTGTTGGATAAAGTTATCTGTTTTGGCTTTATTCTCCCTTATTTCGTTCAATCAAATTCACCATGTTCTGATTCATTGATGTCAAGTTATTTCCGATAACCGAAAAGAACTCGATATCGGCATTCTCGACGGCGGTTAAAGCTTTCTGTAGCACTTCAGCACCTTCTTCCGTTAGTTTGATGACTTTGGCTCTTGTGTCGGTTTGGTGCTCTTGTCGACTGATAAACTTCTTGGACTCAAGTGTTCTCAAAACCTTAGAAACCATCATTCTATCGGCATTGCCCTGATTCGCAATATCTACTTGAGTGACATTGTTGTTTTCTCTGGAAAGCCAGCCTAAAGCAGCTAAAAGAACAAATTGGGTTTGGGTTAAGTCCAACGGATCAAGAACCTTCTTTAGTTTGCGTTGCCACAATAGTGTTAATTGTCCCAAAAGATAACCAGGGCTTTCATTCGGTGTTTTAAACTTGAAGTCAATTTTTTTTGTCATCCTATTTTCGAAGCATTTGCTGTGAAATTAAATCAAAATCATGTTTGTTGATTTCAAAAAATCCAAAACGAAACGGATAGCCCCAACTTTGTTTGTTCTGAATGAACTCCAAATCGTTGATCAATGGAAGAATAGAAGTGTTGTTGTGCTCGAAAAAAGCAACATCTCTTCTCGAAGGACAAAAATCTGCAGTCATTTGAAATTCATACGTATCATCGCTTTTTACTTCACCAATTGCTGTAAATTCCTGACATTTATCCAGTTTTCCCATTGTCTGTTTACTCGAATAGTAAATCACGAAATCTCCTTTTCGCATTCGTTTCAATGGAGCAGCTTTTCCATGACATGCCTGAGCAAAACCTTCTGAAAGACCTGTTTGAACGTGATCTTTCGAAGCTACAATGATCCAGTTTTTTGGTTTCCGTTCCATGTTAGTTTGTTTCTAAAAACGTGAGTTTATAACCGTCTATGTCTTTTACATGAAAAGCACGACCAAATGGTGTTTCAATTATTGGTCCGGCAGTTGTAATTCCGTTTGCGATGAATTTCTCTTTTAGTTCATCTACATTTTCGTTAACTGCAAACCAAAGTGCAACTCCAGTTCCCAGTTCTTTTCCTTCTATAGGTTCAAGCGGTGTACGGATAGCAAAACTTGCTTCTCCCTGATTGTATTTAAAGATACAGGCTTGTGGATTCGTGTCACCAATTTCAAATCCTAGTTTTTCGGTGTAAAAGTTCTTTGATACGTCCAGGTCTTTCACTTGTAGTGATGCAAATGTGAGTTGTTTCATTATTCAAAAATTAATTGTTGTTGCAAATATAGTATTCGCGACAACAATATGAAAATGATTTTAGAGTTTTAACTGTTTAGCTAACAATTTATTGAACTACGAAGGATCAATCCTCTTCATGCAAACCATCCAAAATCCGTTGAACTTCGTACAAGAAAGGTTTTTGGAAACCGTGATTCAAATAAGCAAATGACGAAGACTTATTTGTTTTGAAGTCTTTGGGAAGCTTTTCCCAATGCGGCGGCGGAGATTTATAAAGTTCTATTAATTGTCTCAATTCAATAGAGCTGTCGTTCTTATCATCGTACAAGAAAATATGCAGCATTACTTGTTTTAGGTTTCGTTTTATGGTGTGCCATTCCCAGTAATATTCATATCGTAGCGGTAAGGAAATTTCATGATAATCTTTTGCTCCAGTTATAACAATTTTAGCGCTATTCATGGTTTTAACTATGGTCAGCCGTGCTTTGTTTTTGTAAAGTTTCCAAAGGCCGAATGGTAATAGGGTTGAGGCAGCAATTGAAGTTATTAGAAAAGTAACCATCGGAGAAGGATATTCACCGATTCCAAGAATGCAAAGCGCTATTACCAGTCCAACTCCTCCAAGAATAACAAAAACATAATTGAGCCAATTGTAGTTGTGTACTGGTGAAATGTAACGTTCGAGATATATTGAATCTTTTAAACACTCTTTTGCGAATGCTGAATCAGGTATTGATTTTCCAAATTCTGAGCGTTTGAATTTTGCGTATTGTTCTATTTGTGATATTGTCTCTTCTATTTCTTGTTCATTGACAATTTGTGACGCATTTTCCTTTAGATTGCGCTCTGACAGAACGTGTTCCATTGCTTCGGTCGCTTCCGGAGTATAACTGGACCGATCTCTATAAACCGCCAGCAGTTCGTCATCAGAATAGGCGTTCATTACTTTATAGAATTGATTTTGCATAGTATAGGTTCTTTTTAGTTTGATGTTAGTTTGCTCTTGTTTAACTATCAGTCAGTGTAAAGTGAGAGAGGACAAGCATCCGTTTAAGATTCAGAATTATTTTCTCGTCTCAACTTATTGGCCAACTGATTCAGTTCTCGAAGTCGTAGTTTGTTCAACTCTTTCGCAGCCTGCTTCTTGTTTTTCTTTTTATCCATTAATTTGGAGTGAAGCTTTTTGTTGTCGGTGTTTTTTTGTTTCGCCACAATGCAAAGTTAGGAGGTTTTCGGGAATGTGAATTTGTAAGACTTTTTCTATGGGATTCGAAAGTAGAACCGGGAATAAGAACTATTCCGTTAAATCGATCACTTTAACGACATATTGACATTCTACATTTTTTCCATTGATTACACCCGGAATCCATTTACAGTTATTCTTATAGAACTCTATAACGTAATTGTCATAATCGCTATTTACACCTTTAACCATTTCATAGCCATATGCTTCTCCATTTGATTTTATCCAGAAAGTGAGTGTGTATGTTTGATTTTTGCCATCAGCCAAAGGCTGAAGTTTGTTTTGGTCGATTTTATACCAATTCTCCGTCTCTTCAACATTTCCACCAACAAGCACTGGAAACAAATCCAGTAATTTAACCACTTGGTTGCTCCCTTGCTTTACCAGTAAAGTTCTCTTTTGTTTATCTTGAGCTCGATAGATTAAGGAGTCGAGTGTATGGTCATATTTCTGTTCTATTTCTCCTGTTTCTAAATAATATGTCCAAACACCAATCAAACTATCATTTAAGTAATTACCTGTTTTGTAAGGTGTTGGTTTCCAGTTGGTATAAGGTATATTGGTATAATAATTCCAAAGACCCTGCTTCTTTCCTTCCTTGTAGTTTCCTACACTATTAACCATTTTGCCAGCCAAGTATGTTTTCCAGGTACTATCTTTTATTCCGTGATTGTAATAACCAGTTTCTTCAAGATCATTGAGGATATCATATCTTTTATACACACCATGTTTAATAGACGTATCTGCCTTTAGAGCATAATAGTCAACCTTGTATTTATACCCATGCCCATCATCTTTTTTCAGCTTGAGATGAATCGTTTGAGGTTCTTGACCAAATACTTGGAAATAAGTAAAAAGAATAAATATTAAACCGGTGGTTTTCATAATAGTCAATTGCAAAAATTACAATAAAGTTTGTTTAATTGGATAATCAAAGAGAATCAATACCATCCAAAGAAACAAATATAATGTCTTTGAAGAAAAAGGGAATCGAACGATTATAAACTTTAAGAAACCGAATGAATTAAGTGCTTATCAACGGACAATTCAATTTTCCATTGTAGCTTTACAAGAAAAAAATGCCAAAATCAAACCTCTTAATTCTCCTAATTTCAGTGATCTTTTTATCCGGTAACTATGTTAACGGTCAAAGTGCAGAAATCAAAAACGAGTTTTTCGAAAAAACGAATATTATTCAGTATGTCGGTGAGAATGATACTTATGTTTACAAGCTCTTGTTAAGCGATACAATACGCAAAAACAAACTAAAACTGATTGCTGTTAGTAAAGAAAATCGAAAGGTAGTTATTGGTTTACCATTAATAGGAGTCACGAAGGATAAGGAGTATTATAAAGGGCTTGACTTTCATACCTGCATTGTTCAAGATCACAGAATCGTCATTTTTTGGACGAAAAACACCAAAGATGCTGAGGAGTTGTATTTAGAAACCTACGATGACGCCCTGCAAAGAACTCAATCGATTCAAAAAAAATACACCAACACCCATGCATTTGACCTTGAGCGCAGTATTACCGCAAAACAGAGATCTACTATTACCGTTGTTGTAAATCCTTTTCAAAGAAACGAGATATTCGTTGGTGCTGAAATACCAGTTCAAAACAATTATGTTCAGTTGGAATATGCAATTCTTGGTGAAGACTTACTCATCCCTTCACTATCGAAAATTGCTCTCCCTGTGCAGCTAAAGACTAAATCGTATGGTAAATTCTCAACGTATCACTATTTGGAGAATGGAAATTTGTTGATTCGCAGCAATTTTACTGCCGAGGAAGGAAAGGATTTTTCGCGAGCTGATGTCAAAGGAAGAATTGTGCTTTCAGATCTAAATCCATATCATCCTGTTTCCTATCTTGACGTTACAAAAAATGAGATTCTAACCATAGAATTACCCTTAGCCCAAGCCACTTTTTACGAACCCCCTATTCAAACTGTTTTTGTTGGAGATGAACTCAGAATCTACGGACTTGCTAAAAATACGGACGATGATTCCAACCAATTTACGGGTCTGTTTTATGCCGGAATTAATGTTACTGACTTTTCCAGTAAAGTAGAATTTATTCCGTTTGAAAAAGGCTTATTGAATTCTATGTATGAAGAGGAATCTACAGAAGCATACTACATTACCAACATAAAAATGAAAAACGAGAACATTCTGTTTTTTATGAGTGATGGTACTACATATAAGGGAGCAGCATTTGTTGTGTTGGAATATACCGTTGACCATCAACTGCTACAATTCGGCAGTGAAAGAGATTTTTGATATTCGTATTAAAGAAAAACCGATTATTGGAAAACGTTGCATCTTAATTGTTATATCTTAACTTTGTAAGACATTGGGGTCGACATTGGATTTGACAGCGGTAGCGATTTCGGTGGGAAGCATGTCGAGCGTTGAATTGGAGCTCGTAAATATCCTGGTTCAAAACATAATTGACAATACGTCATACGCACTTGCTGCTTAATTTACTAGGTAAATAAAGCTTAATCCAGTGGAAGTTTAGTACACGGACAAGTTTCTCCTCTGCACGACTCTGATTTTCGGTCAGCAGGCTAAGGGGAATCATTTTAGAAAATCTGGCACCAAACTCGCCTCGCGGGCGGTGTGAGATCTCAGAGGCTAAGTTGGAATATTGGGTGTTTTTGTCCGGATTCCTCCCTACAATTAATCAAAAACTAAGCATGTAGAAGACATTGGGATTCATCGTTTGGACGAGGGTTCGAACCCCTCCGACTCCACCAAAAGAAAGAGCCCTGGCAGTTTTGTCAGGGCTTTCTTTTTGTTCTTCATTCTGTTTCTCATTCTGTTGTCGGCTCTTTCTTTTCGTAAGCGAAAATGATAACGAGAATGAGTGTAAAATCCCGGTTCGAAGCACGAATCTCGTCTCCCTCTTTGGAGAGAAGAGCGAGCGCTGCTCGTGAAGAGGGAGAGGAAAAAAACCAAATCTTCCGCAAGCACCAATTTCATTCGGTTTCCTGAAATTCACAGCGGTTCGATTCCCTTTTGCTCACATTCGTTCAGCTTTCGTCTATCTAAATGTTTCCCGCTCACTGAAAACCGAATTTTATTTTCGGAAAAGGAGGTCTGTTGAAGAATATGGGTAATTTTAAATCTTACAACAATATACTTTATTCATACAATCAATTGGATTCAAATATACTTCTGCAGGATTTACAAGCATACTCAGACTTTTCAGAGCGTGATTTTCCTGAGTTTTTAAAGTTGTTTACCGAGTTTAAGGTCAGGAAGAACGAATTTTTCTATCAAGCCGGAGAAATCCCAAAATACAGTCCGTTTATTGTAAAGGGATGCATGCGAAAATTTTTCATCAATGATGAAGGTGACGAACAGATTGTATTCTTTGCCGAAGAAAAATGGTTTGCTGGTGAAGTACAATGTATGCGATCAAAAACCAAAACAGAGATGTATCTTCAAGCTTTGGAAGACTGCGATATATTAGGGATAACACTTGAAAATGCAGAATATGGAATGAAAAACTTTCCTGCGTACAGGCAGTATTTTGATCTAAAGTACGCATCAGACCATAATCGGATAATACAGGAAGCAACCCGCTTGAAAAACGATACTCCTGAAACTTTATACAAAAGACTTCTAGAAACCCGACCTTCTTTGATATTGCGGGTTCCGCAGCATCACATTGCCAATTATCTGGGACTAAGAACGGAAACAATTAGCCGTATTAGGAGAAAAATAGCTCTCGGATGATTTGTTGATTTGGATCAACTACTTTCATTTTCAGCGCATATACTTTTGCCTGGTAATTATAAAAACCAACAGATGGCAACAGATTTATACGCTGGATTTACAAATCCAAATGCAGGAGAAACATTTCGCTGCATTTCAAACGATGCCGAAGCATTTGTCTTCGAATGGATCGTGCAACCAGGCGGACACGTACCTAATCCACATATCCACTTTACGCAGGATGAATTATTTCATATAAAGAGCGGGGAAATACGGATGGTTTTGGATGGAAAGGAACATATCGGTAAAGCCGGAGACTCAATAAATGCTACGAAGGGCGCATCACACATCGCTTACAATAATACGCCGGAAATTTTGACCTGCGTCGTAGAATTCAGGCCTGCACTTGATTCGTTTAAATTTTTCCAATGCATGGGAGGCCTTGTTCTCGATAAGGATTATGACAAAAACGGACAGGTGAATATTCCTAAGATGTGCTATTTCATGAAGAGAATGAAAGCAAAGAGCATTACACGGCCTACCAATATCCCCGCTCCGATATTTAAAATTGTGCTGAACCTGTTTTATATGAAAGGAATCATTTTAGGCTGGAACAAGTATTATAAAAAATATACAGAGTAACCGTCTTCAAACGAACTATTTTTCCGGTTCGACTTACGAACCTCCTTCTCCACAAAAAGAAAAAAGCATTCAGCGGTAGTTGGATGCTTTTTTCTTTTTGTCACTCTTCTCTCGCTCACACTCACTCTTTCCGGGCTTTTTCCTTTTCAGTGTGAGCGTGAGGACTGAGTGTGAAATCTCGGTTCGAAGCTGAAATCCAGCTTCCTCCTTTGAAGGAGGACCGAGGAGGATGGTAAAACCAAATCTTCCGCAAATGCTAATTTCATTCGGTTTCCTGAAATGTAAAGCGGTTCAATTCCCTTTTGCTTTGAAAAATACCGTACTTCAGACAATGGTTCGGTTCTTATTGCATTAACTTTTTGAGGATTGTTCAATATCATTGATTAGTTGCCCTAATACGACCGCGTCCTCAAAAGAAGGTGCTGTTTTCGTTTTATTTCTTATGTCAGCAGCTACTCTTTTGTAAAACTCTGCCACATTTCTAATTACCGGATCATCCGCCAACCCTTCAACCATTTCATTTGGAATAAGCAGGGTTTGTAATTCCTCGTCTTTCCCTTGTGCTCCTCGAATTGTTAACGGAACAAACTGACCATGTCCAAGTGGTCCTGTAACCTGAATATCACCTTCAGTTCCATTAATCTCCCATAAAAGGTTAGTGCCTCTTGAAATTCCGCCCCGGTAATGAATAGAAATTGCCGCCCCATTTTTCAATTGACCTATCACCAAAATCTGATCTTCAGTGGTGTTAGGCTTTATTTCACCAGTATCAGTAAGTTTTACGGTCGTAAAATTGTTTGTCATTTTTGCTGTCAATGTATCAAAGCCACCCAGAACTTTAGTAATGCCAGCCAGAGTATGCCCCAAGGGAATGGTTAGCATCGTAGCGCCGTTAGTTTTATCATACAGATAATAGTCAGCTGAAATTGCTTCGTCTGACCAGCGACCTCCTGATCCTATGAGGGTAGTTGATAAAACCCTTCCTACATAACCATCTTTAATAAGTTGCTCCAGGTAAATCACTTCAGGCGAGACAGCCATTTGTGTTCCTACAGCTGCAACCACATTTCCCCGTGCAGCAATAGCTGCCAATTGCTCCGTTTCTGCAAACCCGTTGCCTAATGGATGTTCGCAGTACACATGTTTGCCTGCTAAAAGCGCAGCCTTTACAAGGTAATAATGGTAAGGAACCTTCACTGTAATTACAACTAGTTCTATATCGTCTGATGTAATTAAGGCATCTGCATTTTCATAAGCGATTGGGATTTGTAACACATTTGCAGCCTTTACAGCGCTTTCATAAGTAGAATTGGCCACTCCGATTATCTCAAAGGTATCAGATAAATGCCTTAGTGCAGGTAGGTGAGACTTTGATGCCCACTGGCTGTCGGGGTTAAGACCTATTATGCCTACTTTGATTTTTTCTATTTTCATTTGTTTACATTAAATCGATTGTAAAATTACAAGCAACACCCTAATTTTGAAGTGTACACAACCCATTGTGTGTACATACAATTTTGTAAGTAATGACAAATAGAAAAGAAAATACAACAAACGGGATCAATCGAGACTTTCTTTTAGACTGTAATCTGACTTATGCTGTACAACTCATGGGCGGACGATGGAAACTACCCATTTTGATACGTTTAAGTAAAGAGAAAAAACGGTTTGGGGAACTTAAGAGGATAATCCCGAACATTACTGAAAGGATGCTGACCCTGCAACTACGTGAGCTGGAACGTGATGGATTAGTAACACGAACCGTGTATCATGAAGTACCTCCCCGTGTTGAATATGAACTAACCCCATTAAGCAGTGCACTTATCCCAATATGCTTGCAATTGGATGAGTGGGGAGCAAAACACAAAGATCTTCATTTAGGAATTTCATCAACTTTAGTTCCTTAGGCATAAGCCTGTTGTGAGTATTAATGAGGACATTTTCAGGTTATTGAAAATCCAACACTACTAATACGGGGAAAAAACACCGTAGCTTGGTGAAAACACCCTAATATCATAAAAAAGCACGCTATACATTGGTTTTCATAGCTGTTCTGCAAAAGTACAGCACAGTATTAACTGTAAACTCTACGAAAATGAAAACATTCGGAATCACTTTATTATTAATCCTATCATCAGCAAAATCATTTGGTCAGGACATCGCTCATGGACCGTCAATAAAAGCGAGCTATGGAACCCTCGAAAAATTCGCCTTTGGAGTCGGGTACAACTTTGTGAAATATCAAGACAGTTGGGGCTGGATTAGGCCTGCTCATAATTACTACTTTGAGTATCTGCCTGAATTCAAGGCATTCGGGGTTTCAGCAAACGTTCAATATACCATTATTGCACTAAAAGCAGGAATGGAAGTCAGTTTCCGCTCAAAAAACGAAAACAACCAACAGTACTTTTCATTTTATCCTCACATGGGGTTCGATTTACTCAATCTTGATTTGTCTTTCGGACCTGAAATTTCGACTATCAGAAACAACAACAGATATGTTGGATTCAAAGTCTCTATTAAAGTTCATCCGAAACTCTTCAATATGGGAGCAACACAGGTGGAATTTAAAAGACCCAGTGCAACAACCAATTAATCGGCTAAAAGATGAAGAATAACAAACTACCAAAAAGTGGCGAAACATTTCTGAAAGAATTTACTACTGATACCGTCGTGTATGCCATTGATTTTCAATTCAAGTTTCAATCAATGGATCGATCTGTCATTATGCAATTCAACACGTCAGTCGAAGGACCAAGACGTGAAGAAGTGATTATTTTGAAGTTTGATGACTTCGGACAAAAACGCCGAATCAGCGCCTTTGTAGATCATATTTATCATCAATTCTTCCCGAGGGGAACAATTCAGGGAATAAATCATGACGCTTATATGATGACGATTTTCCTTAAAGGTGTTACGGAACAACCAGTTTAATAATTCAACAATAAATGGGCATGAAAACATACACAACGACTATTGTTGACCATTTGGGTACGACATATCAATTCGAAATTGCAATAGATGAAAAGAGAAAACGTGGGAAACTCATTTATCTCAATGATGAATACGTCATCACTAAATGCTCAAAAACTGCTAATAACGAGCTCTTCTTTTTGATGCACATCGGTCAGTATATTAAACTGAATGCTTTTATTTCATCAAGTTGTAACGGAGATGAAAACCACTTCATTTTCTATACTACTAAGTACAGTTTTGACACTACAAGTTGCCTGGCATTTCAAAGTTATGTAAGTAAGTTAAAACTTCCGGACGCTCCACCAAAAGACATGGACAATAACGATCTTGAAGAAAAAACATGGGGTGAAAATCTTTTGTTCACAGGTTTGAAGCCACAATTTTCTTTATACCTCGGCTGGTTTCCGTTTGATGAAGGTGAATTTGTCAAATTTATCAATGTGGCTGTTAATAATGTTGAGATAGATCTTTCTACATCATATCCAATTCCTGGAGGTCAGGGCATTATTCTTCCACTTGGTAATTATCTTCCTCATCAACAATATTTCATTTCCTGGAAATGTGAAACATCTTATACGCCTCCAATGGCCAAAACAGTTATAGGTTATTTTGTCAATAATGATTTAAATACGAGAAAAGTACTACGGGTAAAGAACGTATCCCATTTTGAAGAATGGACGGATAGTGCAACCATTGTTTTTAGCACGGTTCAAGAATGATTATTTCAATCAATACAAATTCTATGATAAAAGATCAAAATACATATTCAGATGAAAACTCTGAGAACCGGAAACAAGTGGGGCAAGTTGCCTACGTCGACTTCTATTTTGAAGGATTTGACAGAGATGCCAGTCAGGTAACACTGATTGTAGGTAAAGAATATACTATTCACTCAGTCATTGGAAACTTTTGTGAGAATAAGGAATTCCTCTGGTATATTTGGGGAGCTACACCAACAAGTCCGAAAACGCAATCTGCGAAAGTGAAATTCAATTCCGTAGGCATTTTTACAGTGGAATTAATACTTCGAACAAGTCATGTTGGTGGAGGAAGTGTATGCAGTTCCAACGGAGAGCAGAAGAAAATAAACTACGTTCGTGTGGTGAAGTAAATCAACGTGTTATACGACCAGTATGCTGAACTGTCCAATGAACTGGTTACTGTAAGGAAAATGCCAGGAGAATGGAATTTATTTTGTGACCATTAGCAGTGATTACGGGAAACTGGTATCGAAGATTGTAAAAGAATAGGGAAGACTCTTCCAGTTTAGAAAGAGGAGCATTGCGAAAGTGGTGCTCTTTTTGTTTATCCCAATAAAAAATCCTTCCACAAGTGCGAAAGGATTTTAGTATTTAAGTTAAGACTTATGTTTTGCTTACACAATTCATAAATCAATCTTCATCATCATAATCTTCTTCGTCTTCATCGTCCCAATCATCTTCATCCGAATCATCGTCGCTGTTGACTAAGTATTTACGGTAATCTTCTTCAATATCATCTTCTTCGTTTCTTCCGAATAAATCCAATTCTTCATCCGATAGATCGTCGTCATTCAAAAATTGATTGTCTTTACCGCTTTTTCTATAAGCCTCCATTTTAGGCTTTTTCGGAACGTCTTTATTGGCAACCGGCGCTTTTGGAGCTTCCTTTTTACGCTCGATTTTTCCAGGTTGTATATCGTCAGGAGTTACTGTCGAAGGTCGCATGGGCGGTCTTTCGTCACTTCCTCTGAAATCCGGTCTGGAGTCATTGTTTCTTGGCTGGAAATCACCACGTGGTTTGAAATCGGTACGTGGCGGTCTGTCACCTTGCGGACGTTGTGGACGATCACCCTGAGGTTTTTGTCCTCTGTCGTCTGCCAGTTTAACAGCAATTGGTCGACCATTAACTAAATGCTCGTCCAAAGCCTGAACAGCACTATTGGCTTCGTCCTCATTGAACATTTCGATAAAAGCAAAACCTCTTGGTTTGCCCGTTTCTCTGTCCTTAGCGATGGTTACTCTATTCACCTTGCCATGTGCTTCAAAAAGCGACTTCAACTGTTCGTCTGTAGTGTTGAAATCAAGTTTTGCAACAAAAATACTTGTCATTGTTCTTAGTAATACGGCGATAAACCGCGTTAATTTTAATGTTTAACGAATCGAAGATAAATAAAATTTGATGTCTACCAAATGGTAACAACAAAAAGTATTTAAATCGACTCTTTTATTTATTCTTCAGTAAATCACGAATTTCCGCCAATAATACTTCTTCATTTGAAGGTGCAGGAGGAGCTGCCGGAACTTCTTCCTCTTTTTTCTTGCGAAGTGAAGCTGCTTTATTCATCCCTTTTACCATCAAGAAAATACTGAATGCAACTACTATGAAGTTAATCACTGCTGCAAGGAATTTTCCCCACAATACACCATTCCACGAAACCTTGCTTAAATCATCTACATTCAACGATTTCAGCACAGGATTTAAAATTAGGGGAGTGATGATGTCCGTTACCAAAGAGGTTACTATTGCCCCAAAAGCTGCTCCAATAATCACAGCTACAGCTAAATCAACTACGTTTCCTCTTGAAATAAACGCTTTGAATTCTTTTAACATATTAGTTGGTATAAATGTTTAATCAAATATAGCTTAAATATGAAAAGCCACAAATCATTTGCTAGTCAGATGTTTAATGTCAGTCCTTTACGCTGAGAAACAAACTGAATTTGCCTAAGTATGAAACGGAATGCGCTGTTGTAACGATCGTGAAAGTGTGATCTCATCTGCATAATGCAATTCACTTCCAACTGAAATTCCTCGTGAAAGTGTAGTGATGCTGATATCGGAATTCGCACATTTTTTATATAAGTAGAAGTTTGTTGTATCGCCTTCCATTGTTGCGCTCAAAGCCAAAATGATCTCATCTATATTTCCGCTTTCACATTTTTCAATTAATGGAGAAATGAATAGATCATCAGGGCCAATTCCGTCAATTGGCGAAATAACTCCGCCCAGAACGTGGTAAATTCCATTGAAACTCCCTGTCGCTTCAATAGCCATTACATCGCGTACATCTTCTACCACACAAACCAATTTTGTATTGCGTTGAGGATTGGTGCAAATAGAACAATGCGTTTCGTCGCTAATGTTTCCACATTCTTTGCAGGTTTTCACTTTTTCTTTCAAATGTGAAATAACCTCTGCAAAACGTTCCAATTCGTTTTTATCTCTTTTCAGTAATTGTAATACCAATCTAAGTGCTGTACGTTTACCAATCCCTGGCAAAGAACCAAATTGTTCTACCGCATCTTCAAGGTATTTTGACGGAATGTTCATAACGCAAAAATAAGTGTTTAACACTTGGAATTTTTGAGAATCTCAAAGACTTATTACTTTTGCACCGTGGAAATAATTAGTTACAACTTATTTGGCTTGCATTTACAGGAGCCAATGGCTTTTATTACGAATGGATTGATTGGTACTTTTTGCATTTGGGCTTACAGTTCTTTGCGCTCAAATGTACAAGTGAAAAAACATTGGAAAACCTTCTATTTAATTCTAGGAATTTCTTCTATTCTTGGAGCTTTAGGTCATACCTTCTTCCAATATTTCGGTATTTATGGAAAAATGCCGAGTTGGTTATTGATAACTATAGTGAACTTGTTCTCTGGTTGCGCAATGTTGAGTTATGATCAAGAAATCAACGCCAAAAATCCATGGGTGCATTTTATTTGGATCAAAAGCTTACTTCTTGTTACAACTGCATTTGTTTTACAAAAGTTTTTGTACGTTGCCATTGATAGCATTGTCTCTTACATTCTTTTTACGGGTGTTTACGCAATGAAATTGAAAAAAAACGGATTAGATTCTATGAAATATATGGTGCTGGGAGTACTCGTCATGCTGCCTTCAGCTTTCGTATACCTAAAAGGATGGAATCCTTTCCTTTGGTTAAATAAAGATGACATCAGTCATTTGCTTATCTTGGCAGGAATATCATGTTTTTACTTCTCAATAAAAAAAGGAGTTAAAGAATTAAAACTCGCATAGAATGTCGAAAAACGAAGTAAATATCAAAAATAAACGCGCACGCTTTGAGTATCATCTTGAGGATGTGTTTACTGCTGGTATTGTACTTAGTGGAACCGAAATAAAGAGCATTAGAAACGGAAAGGCTAGTATTTTGGAGTCATATGGTGTTTTTGACAACGGCCAGGTTTTCATTCGTAACATGCACATTTCTCCTTACGAAAATGGTTCGTTCTACAATCATATGGCTCGTGGTGATAGAAAGCTGTTGCTGAACAAAAAAGAGATCAATAAAATTGAGAAGTACCTGAAGGTAAAAGGAAATACACTCGTTCCACTGAAATTGTTCTTAAGCGAAAAAGGCTGGTTGAAAGTAGAGATCGCCTGCGCTGTCGGTAAGAAATTACACGATAAACGCAATGACTTGAAGCAGAAAGACGATAAGCGTGAAATGGATAGGGCTCTAAAACGCTAATTATCAATTGTCAATGTTTGAATTATCAAGGAGATGAAGCATCTTGATAATTCATAATTCTTGAATTGATAATTAAATAAATCCCAAACTCAAAACGTGAACTATCCTGAAATGCCCCAGTAAAAGATACAATTCCACAATTCCCACAAACCAAAATGAGAATTGATACATGAATACGAATTGTACGTTCATTCTTCTTCTAAAAAAGGGAAGTAAGGGAACCAGGAGTAAAGCTACCAAAAGCCAGCGAATACTTAAGATATCGAAATCGAAGCCCGTTCTGCTGGTGGTAAAATCGTCTGTAGAATAGAAGTTCATTGGACAATGTAGAATCCACGATTTTTCTACTAACACTTCAGGATAAGAATAGGTCCAGGTTGCAGCATTCGATTCGGCGAAATAACTTCCGGTATTTTCCAGGTAAACCATGTAAATCTTGTGCTCCTTTATTCCGCTATGACCGATTCCTGAATAACCTTCCAAACTGTCTTCTTCAAAATGATGGGGTAGAACAGCATCCAGTGAAATAGAAGTTGCAAGCAAAATCCCAATCCACATCACAGCTTGGTAGATTTTCCAGCGTTTTCCGGAAAGCAAACTTGTAAAATAGCGTTGATTTTCTTCTAAATTCTTCTTTTTCTGATCTTCGAAGCGCGCCTTAGCCTCATCCATTCGTGCTTTCAATGTATCAATATCGTCATCCGATTTTTGATAAGCACGAGAACTTCTGCGCTGTGTAACTGGTTCTGGGTCAGGTTTGAATAAGCATTCTACTGCCAAACTCAAACGAATAAATTCTTCGTGTGCAGAAGGATTAGGGTTGATGTCGGGATGCACTTTCATCGCCAACTTCTTGTAGCGTTTTCGGATATCTTGCTCTGTGGCATCAGACGATAATCCCAGTATTTTATATGCTTGCGACTTATTCATACAGCGCTTTTACGCTATTAATCAAACTTAATCTGTCCAATTTCAATCCGTTGATATAGCTGAACTTGTGCTCCACAAATGCTTTAGGAACGTGATATCTGCTAAAATCCGCTTCAATAAATTGTTTGATTTCTTTTTTCAGTTGTTCATCAATGGCAATTTCACTTACCAGAATCGCTTTTTCGCCATAAGTAACATCAGGAATTCCAATCAGCACAATTTTCACATTGAATTTCGAAGAAACAGCATTCTCTATCAGTTCCGGAATGATTTTTATTCCACCGCTGTTGATTACAAAATCATTTCTTCCAATCCATTTAAATGATTTATTATCAGGTTTTTCAATAATATCTGTTGAAGTAATTGTTTTATCATTTTGTTGAATGATCATTCCTTGTTCAGAAGAATCAACAGTTATCCCTTCTAAACAGTGATAATAGTCATTTCCCAATTTTCGAAGTGCAATGTGCGATAAGGTTTCCGTCATTCCGAAGCCAATAAATGCATTAATTCCGAGTTGAACACTTTTTTCTTCCAGATATGCAGGAATGGCTGATCCACCTAACAAAACGTTTTCAAATCGAGCAAGCTGAGCAATATCGCTTTCAAGTAATTCTGAGAATTGAATGACTGCAAGTGAAACCAGATCGAATTTTAGGGAAGCGGGTAGAATGTCAATGAAATCACGGGAGGCTTCTACAAAATGAATCTGATAATTTCCTCTCAAGGCTCTGAAAAGTGACATTTTTGCACCAATTGTGTGAATCGCAAGTGGACAAAGTACCTTTGAATCCGTATTCAGATTGAAGAATTTGTTTGTACGATTTGCTGAATTAACAATATCCTTTTTTGAATGTGTTATCTCCTTTGGAAGTCCGGTAGAGCCTGAACTCTTGATGTTTAGCTCAAAGTTCTCCGCCTGAAAATTCGTTATAGTGGTACTTACTTCATTTCGAAGTTGTTCACTACAATTATGAAAGAACACTTGAAAACTCATTGTGGAACGGTAATTGTTTTGCTCATCCCCAGCAAACGCAATACTGGCGTTTTGGTAAGAAAATTATCGATAAATTTAGACATTAATATTACTTAGAATGAAATACATTATCATATTATCAGTGGTTGCGGCAACGAGTTTTTGGGGATTGTCTTCTTTTTCATCAACTGCAAAACTGTCAACTGTTGCTTCAAAAGTAACTGGTGGAATCAGCTTTAGCAGTATTACACTTGAGAAAGCGAAAGCGGAGGCAAAGAAAAAGAAAAAGAAAATTTTCATTGATGTTTACACAACCTGGTGCGGACCGTGTAAAGAAATGGCGAAAACTACGTTCACAGATGGTGAGTTAGGAAAGCTTTTCAACGGTAAATTCGTGAATGTAAAAATGGATGCTGAAAATGATGCAGATGGTTCATTAATCAGTTCGAATTACAAAGTAACGGCATATCCAACACTTCTTTTCCTTGATGAAAACGGAAAGTTGATCAAGAAATTGGTTGGTAAACAATCAAAAGAGAAATTGATTCAGGTTGCAAATGGGATGTGATTCAGCTGAAATTTGAAATTACGGTAGGGGCGAATCATCATCGCCCTTACTTTTTTAATACAAATTTGACCACATATCCTTTGTTTGTAGTAGCATAAAGAGTATCTCCAACCAGCAGCAGCGCACAATAGTTTCCTTTCTCCACCCAAGTCCACGTTTTTCCGCCATCTTCAGAATAATCAATTCCATTCGTTCCACAAGCGAACAATCTGTCAGAAGTTCCTGTAACACAAGATCTATAACCATGAGTTGGTGTTTCTGAAACTATCCATGTTTTTCCGCCATCTGTTGTATACACTGATGTTGAATCTGAATCATTCGGTTTGGTGTAGTTTCCTCCAACTATAACGCCGTTTATTTTGTCGAACATACAAATGGAAAAAGGTCCTGCTCCTTCAGCCTTTGGCATCGGAAGTTCTGTTTGAATTTGTGTGTGGTATTCAAATGTACTTGTTCGATAAAATGTAGCGTTGTTTGGACCGCCTGAGACATAGTAATACTCTCCTCCGATCAATTGTGCTGTTGTTCCACTTGCAGCGTAGTAAGCTTCACCATTAGCGGTTTGAAACGGTCCTGATTCGTTGACATAATTTCCCCATTTCTTTCTAGTTCCAATAACTTTGATTGTTAACTCTCCGCCAATCGGATCGCTAAGTAAAATCAGTTCTCCATTCGTTTTTTGAACGATGTCGTCAATGAAGCTTTTGTCCCTGAAAAGTTCCGTTATTTTCTTTCCTTTAGCTTTGTAAACAACACCTGAGTCTCCACTTAAACAAGCATAAACTGTTTTTCCGTCAACAATAACATCTCTGAATTCACCGCCAACTTCATACGGAATAAGCGTTTCAACTGTTTTTTTCTTTAAGTCGTATGAGAGAACTCCCGATTTCGATGTTCCTATGATGAGTTTGTTCTTTTGAATGGCAATGGCTCTGGAATAGCCTTCTTTACTAAATCGAAGTGTATCTCTGGTAGCGAAAATATCTTGAGCAGATGACACAAAAGCGAAACTGCTAACTGCGATAAATGCGATTAAATTTCTCATGCTGTTCTTGTTTAAGCGTTTCTAAGTTCTCGGGAACATTGCGTTTCCAGCGTTTATGACTCCATAACCAGCCAGCAGGATTGTTTCGAATTCCTTCTTCAAGTAATTCAACGTGTTTCTCGGTAATAACTCCCCAATCCAAGGTTCTTGGCGAATCTGTGATTAGCTCCAAACTGCAGGAATAATAACCGCGCTTCACTTTTTTTGGAAGATAGAACACAACTGCATGGTCATAAGAATTAGCAAGCTGTTCAGCGCCAAACGCAATTGCCGTTGGTCGACCTAAAAATATTGTCCAGTAAGATTTTAACGAATCGCCCGGACTTTGATCAGAGAGAACCAATGTTGCAATGCGTTCATTCTTGTTTTCATAATCCTCAAACGTCTGTTTGACAATTTTGGAGTGAATGACATGCATTCCGAAGCGTTGACGAAGCGTATTGATTTTCTTGTCCCAAAAACCGCTTGAAAGTGGCATTCCAATTCCAACGGCTTGATGCGGAAAGAACAAATTCTGTCCGGTGATCATCCATTCCCAGTTGTTGTAATGTCCCGAAACCAGAATCACACTTTTGCCTTCGTTGTGGAGTTTTTGCATCAATTCTGGATTCTCGATCTTGAAACGTTTCTCCAGTTCTTTTTGTGATATTCCCAGATTCTTGATGCCTTCCATCATCATGTCGGAAAATGTGCGATAGAATTTTCTTCTCAAAGCAGCAATTTCACTTGGTTTCTTCTCCGGAAAACACTTCGTTAGATTATCAGTAATCACCTTTTTTCGATAAGGGAGAACTGTAATCAGAAGGAAATAGAAGAAATCAGAAATACGATAGGTGATCCAAAGCGGAAGCTTAGAGAGCGGATAAACAAACAAATAGTAAACTACCTGACTCATTGTTTTTTATTTGGCCATCGGGAGGCGATTTGTTCAGCAATTTCCTGTTCGCGTTTCGAACTTCCCGGATGAAAAAACGATTTGTTTTTCAGTAAATCAGGTAAATATTGTTGAGCTACAAAGTTTCCAGGATGATCATGCGCATACTTGTATTCAGCGCCATAGCCTAAATCCTTCATCAATTTCGTCGGCGAATTTCTTAAATGAAGCGGAACTTCCAGGTTCGTAGAACGTCGAACTTCTGCCAAAGCTTCATCTATTGCCAAATAAGCTGCATTTCCTTTTGGTGAAGTGGCAAGATAAATGGCGCATTCAGAAAGAATAATTCGTGCCTCTGGCCAGCCAATCATTTGAATCGATTGAAAAGTCGTGTTCGCCATGATTAAAGCAGTAGGATTCGCCAATCCAATGTCTTCTGCAGCCAGAATCAACATTCTTCGTGCAATGAATTTTGGATCTTCTCCACCTTCAATCATTCTGGCCAACCAATAAACAGCTCCGTCAGGGTCACTGCCCCGCATCGATTTGATGAATGCAGAAATAATATCGTAATGTTGTTCGCCATCTTTGTCGTAGCGAACCACTTTTTGCGCAATGGACTCAATCAATTCGTTGGTGATGACAACTTTTTCGTTTTCCTGAAAAGTTCCCACGGCAAGTTCCAATAAATTCAAGCTTCGTCGCGCATCACCTGAAGCAACTGCTAATAATGCTTCATATTCCTTCAATTCGATCTTTCGCTTTGAAAGCAGAACATCATTCTTAATTGCATTATTCAAAATGAAAAGCAGGTCCTCAATACTGTGACTTTCCAAAACGTAAACCTGACAACGCGAAAGTAAAGCCGAAATCACTTCAAAAGACGGGTTTTCAGTTGTTGCTCCAATTAAGGTGATTGTTCCTTTTTCCACAGCTCCTAAAAGCGAGTCTTGCTGCGACTTGGAGAAACGGTGAATCTCGTCAATGAATAGGATAGGGCGAGCTGTTTGGAACATTCCCTGACTTTCAACCTTCGTTAGTACGTCACGCACATCTTTTACTCCTGAAGAAATTGCCGAAAGTGTGTGAATTGGTCGATTTAACTCAGAAGCAAGTAGTTGTGCTAAAGTGGTTTTTCCAACGCCAGGAGGTCCCCAAAATATAATCGAAGGCAAAACCCCAACTTCTAAAGCGCGTTTCAATGAACCATTTTCTCCCAAAAGTTGATGTTGACCAACATAATCCTTGAGGATTCTTGGGCGCATTCTTTCAGAAAGAGGAGCTAAACTGTTCATGCCTCAAAGTTAAATTTAAAAGGCAAAAGTTAAAAGGCAAAAGACAAAAAGGCCATTTTGACTTTGATTGCTCTTCTTTTTAACTTTTCACTTTTGATTTTTGAATTCGTCTAGTTGTGCTCGAAATGTAAAGGAAAGCGCTCCATGGATTTATAAACACCGCCCATTTCCTTCATGAATTTCGACCAAAGTTCCGTGTCGATTGTGTTGAGCATGTTGTATTTATGTTTTTTCCAAACAATCCAACTGCGCTCTTCAATTTCCTGTTCCAATTGTCCACCTTCCCAGCCAGTATATCCGGCAAAGAAACGGACGTCCTTCTTGCTGATTTCTCCGGCGTTTATTTTCTCAACCAGCTGATCGAACGAACCGCCAAAATATTGATTTCCTTTTACCAGCTCAGCTCCTTCAATAGTTGGATCATTGTGGATGTAGTACAATTTGTCTTCATGAACCGGTCCACCATAACTAGCGAAAAAACCATCAACTGGAAAGCTTTCTATCATCAATTTCATTGGAACAGGAAGTGGATGGTTGAGAACCATACCATATGCTCCTTCTTCGCTGATATCGCACACATAAATCACAGTTCTGCGAAGATTATCATCTCGCATAAACGGTTCCGCGATCAGCATGTCGCCAATTTCTGGAATGGGTTGTACTGGAATTCCGAATTTCATTCTTATAAAACGATTGGCGGCTTGCGCAATGTTAAGTTTGCATTTTGTAATGCAGCCGCATTTCCTCTTAATGTTACGAAAAAACTTTGATTTGTCCCAACTGGAATCCAGTTGAAACTAACATTCCAACAGTGTAAATTACGCGCCATTGTGATGCGTAAGTTAGACAATGTTTTATTGGTAACGTCGTAAAGTACGGTACTTGCAATTTTCCAATTCTCAGTAATACTGAAGTCTGCGTCAAATCTCAAGGTTTGTCGTGGTGTATACATTTTACGCATGTAAGTACTGTCGCCAGAGTTCAGATTCAACCCAATAAAATGTTCAAAACTTAGTTTCCATGGAATATCAAAATACACCATGTCATTCGGATTGATCATCCAGTTTTGATATTGTGGATTCCAAACATTTCTCATTTCTGAGTTTCTGTCTTGAAGCATATCCTGATATTTCTTGGATGTTAAAATGAACTGAGTGGTGGTTGAAAATGAGGTGAATCTTCCTAATCCTTTTCCAACTTCGTGAGCATATTTCCACTGAATAACACCAGTTGTGTCGTTCCAGTCGTACCAGCTGAAATTGGCATTTGCCGTGATGTTGAATTTTTCTATAGGATTGATTACCATTCGCATTGTTAGGTCCGACCAGTTCATGCTGTCTTTGAAAATGTCGTAATCGGTGCTCAAGAATAGATTGTCAATGATCTTTGTTTTAGCGAAACCAGTAACTGTATCCTTGTCACTTTTTCGTTTCATTTCGAAAGAGTTGTTTACGGCAATTCCAATTCTTCCAGAGCTATTTCCTAGTGTTTGGGCATAAATACTTCTTTCGTAAATATTGTATTCATGTAATTTTCCTTCGTTATCCGTGTAACTTGTATTTCCCTGCTGAATGTTTGGAGCGTAGGTGTACGTTACTGTTGGAGTCATAATATGACGGAGAATGGTGTTTCTTTTGCCTATAAAACGGTAGTAAGAATAGAAGTTGCTTGTAACAGAAGCTGATGAGTTGAATGAATGTGTAAAGCCTCCAACGTTCAATGAGTCAATGATCAACGAATCGCTTGCATTAACGGATTTAGAAATACTCTGAAAGTTGTAGAATTGACTGTAGTTCACACTAGGTGTAAAACGAATGGCTCCTTGTAATAGGCTAAATGTACTTTGCAGGTTGAATCTCTGGTTTGCTCCTGAACGGTAATTCTGACCAATGCTGTCGAAATCCATGTTTTTCAGGTAGCTATCCTTAAACGACGATCGGTTTTGGAATTCAGAGTTGTAAGTGAACCCAACAACTTTGTTGATCCTTTTAAATGGATAAATTCTATTCGTAGTTTGCAGATTTAAGATTGGACTGGTTAAGTCAATTTGCTTTGCCTGCGAATTTTGGCGCATAGAAACCTTTCCATCAATAGAAATTGGTGCTTTTGCAAATTTTCTTCCAAGACGAATATCCGAGTTCAGTGTATTATCAAAATACTGTGCATTCTGAACATTTAAGGTTTGTTTATTCGTTGAGTTCGAGTTAAAATTAATGTTCGCACCGAAGGTCCAAAATGGATTCGACTTTGGATCTTGTGTATGTGTCCATTTTACAGTCGCAGCCTGTGTTCTTGTTGAATCTGGCCAGCCGTATCTGAATTCGGAATATCCAAGGTCAAAATTCCCGCTCGATTTGTACTTGAAGCTGTAATCCGTATGGTTTCTCAATCCAAAACTTCCTCTGGAAAACAAGGTTCCATAAAAGAAGGTCTGAAAATGATCGTTGATGGGTTTGTAATAACCCAGATCCTGGAATCCCATTCCGTAAGCAGAAACAATGGAATATTGAGGCATTATAAAACCTGCAGGATTGTTGTCTTCCTTTTTCTTCTGTGGAATAAGAGCGAAAGGAAGTCCAAGTGGAGTAGGAACGCCCATTACCCATAAGTTCATTGGACCACTTGCAATTCGTTTTTCGGGAACCAAAACGGCTTTCGATAAGAAAAAATGGTAATGCGGTTCTTTCAGGTTACAGGTAGTGAATTTTCCATGTACAAAATGAATTTCCTCGTTGGGTTGACGCTTTGCAATCTCCATAGAAAGGTAGTATTCCTCTTGCTTGATGGTTACTTCTTCAATAAATCCCTTCTTTTTTTCATAGTTGTATCGGATTTTATCTGCAGTAACAGAATCTCCATCCTGAACAAATACCGGAATTCCAACTTTACGTCCAAGTGAATCTAAAGTATAGGTTGCAGTTACTTCTTTCGTTCCATAATCCACCACAATGTAACTGGCTTTCATATCCAATTCACCATAAACCAATTGTGCATTTCCGTAAAGATGAAGTTGTTTGTTTTTGGTGTCGGTTACTGCGCTGTCTCTGGCTGTATAGATGATCTCTGACTCAAGATCTTCGTCGTTCATTACAATCTTTTTCGGCTCTTCTTGTGAAAAAGACGTTGTAATTACAGTAAATACTGCAATACAAGAAGTAAGGAAATTCCGAAATGAAGTAATGTTCACGAGTTTAATAACGGTTGCAAAGCTAGGAAATTTCATCCAGTTCTGTTCGGACTCGAATTTAACAACTTTCTTGCCATACTTCGGTATCTCGGCTCCGCTCGATAACCGCAGTGTTCCGTTGGTTTCAGAAAGGTGTATTTATGGTTTCCAGTGCTTGCCATCAAGCGGGACCGAAGTGTCATGCTGAGCTCGTCGAAGCGTGGCATAATCTTGGTTATCAACAACGACAATAGCGGTTATTAACAATTGGTTTTAAATAAGTTGATTTAGTCTGATAAAAAGTAACGATTGATCAGCTGTACTTTTATAGTGAATAACTGGCATCAAATAGTAAAACAATGAAAACGCTTAAAAATACATTTGTAGTTGCTTTGCTTTCATTTCCAATGATTATAACGCTTGCATTTCAACCGTCTCCGGTTCGATTTGCTGAAGAAGGCGAAGTAACAGTTATTAAAACCGTAGTAATTGATGCTGGCCACGGTGGAAAAGATCCTGGATGTCACGGTGCGTCAGCTCATGAAAAAGACGTTTGTTTGGCAATGGCATTGGAACTTGGGAAATCGATTCAAGCTAAATATCCAAATATCAAGGTTGTTTATACAAGAGATAAAGATGTGTTTGTTGAATTGGATGAACGCGCAAAGATTGCAAACAAAGCGAACGCAAACTTATTTATTTGTATTCATGCCAATTCTGCTTCGGCTTCTGCTTTTGGAACTGAAACTTATGTGCTTGGATTACACAGAACTGATGCTCAGGCAAAAATTGCTGATAGAGAAAATAGCGTAATCGAATTTGAGGCTGATCAGGAGAAATACAAGAATTTCGATATGACACCGGATGCCTTAATTCTTCGTCAATTACAATTGTCCATTTATTTAGATCATTCCATTTCGTTTGCTGAGAAATTACAGTCTGAATTCAAATCTCTTGGTCGTTACGATAGAGGTGTACGTCAAGCTGGTTTCTTAGTGCTTTACAAAACTACAATGCCAAGTGTATTGATAGAGACAGGTTTCTTAACCAACAGTGAAGAAGAAAAATTCCTTGCCGATAAAGAGAATCAAAAGAAAATGGCTCAAGCAATGTTTACGGCGTTTGAGAAGTACAAGAAGGAGCGTGAAGGAGTTGATTCGCAAACCAAAGGTGGTGGTCAGGGAAGTGGACAAACAACTCCAAAGCCTGAGACGAACGGAACAACAAACAACAACGCAGCAGCTGGAACTGCTGATAATGTAAGTAACGATGTTTATTTCCGTGTTCAGGTAGAAACTTCAGAAACCAAGCTTTCGTTGACAGCAAGCAAGTTTAAAGGATTGGCAATTCAGGAGTATAAACAAGATAATTTGTTTAAATACACTGCCGGCGATTTTAAGAATGATTTTAAATTAGCCAACAACTACAAAACTGAGCTCCGTTCTATGGGCTTTTCTAATGCTTTTGTGGTTGCTTTTCAAAATGGCGAGCGCATTAATTTGGAAAAAGCTATTAAATTAGCAGAAAAATAAAGCCTTGAAGATATCTAAAGAGATCAAAGCCGGAATTATCGCTATTCTTTCAATTACATTACTTGTTTGTGGTGTGAATTTTTTGAAAGGTAATTCGTTCTTCGGCGGAGATGATAAATACACAGCATATTTCCCTAATTCAGGGGGATTAACTCCTGCAACCTCTGTTTATGTAAACGGTGTAATTGTTGGAAAAGTATTGTCAGTAGAGTACAATATGAAAGGCGATTCTGCAACTCGCGTGAAAGTGGAGTTCAATATTCAGGAAGACGGATTGAAGATTCCACGTGGTTCAAAAGTGGAGGTTGGACAAGCGGATTTCCTGACAAAAGGAATTATTCTCGAACTAAACACCGATTTATCGAAAGGTTTTTACACAACCAATGATAAAATCATGGGAACGGTAGCCATGGCTATTCAGGATAAAGTTCTTACCACATTAAATCCAACGATTACTAAAGTAGAACACTTGATTGCTTCTGTTGACGAAACCGTAACATCTCTTGGTGCTTTCTGGGATACAACTGCAAATTCAGAGATCAAACAGTCAATGGTTGAAATTCGCCAAGCGATTAAAAGTTTTGCACGTGTTGCTAATGAAGTAGAAGGACTAGTGGTTTCAGAGAAAGCGAAAATGAGTAAGATCTTCTCTAATCTGGAAAGTATCAGCTCGAATTTGAAAGCTTCAAACGATAAGATTTCCGGGATTATTGGGAATACGAAGAAAATTACGGATGATCTGGTAACTGCGGAATACAGTAAAACAATTGCTGAAGCAAGCAAGACTATTCAAAACTTAAATGCGTTGTTAAACGATATTAATTCAGGAAAAGGTTCCGTTGGAAAATTACTGAAGGATGATGCCATGTTTAATGAGCTTGTAAAGACCAACCAGGAACTTCAGGAATTGGTTGATGATATTGAATTGCATCCCGAACGTTATATACATTTCTCTGTGTTTGGCGCTAAGTCAAAAGGAGTAAAGCTTACTGGTAAAGAAGAGCAGAAACTTCGTCAAATGTTAGATACAGTTAAATAATTACAACTCAGTTATGATTTCTATTATTGTTTTTAGTGTCCTTTTCTTCGGAGGATTTGGGTTCTTCGCATACAAAATGCTTGAAATCCGTAAAGCGATTCTACTTGGTCGTGATGTGAAAAGAAACGACAATCCGAAAGAACGCTGGAAGACAATGGCATTGGTGGCGTTGGGACAAAAGAAAATGTTCTCTCGTCCAATTCCGGCATTGTTGCATCTTGCGTTGTATACAGCTTTCGTTATCACACAGATTGAGCTGATCGAAATTATTGTTGATGGTGTTTCCAATCAGCACCGTTTCTTCTTTGAGAAATTAGGAGGCTTCTACACATTCATGATTTCATTCATTGAAATTTTGTCTGTACTAGCTTTGGTTGCAACCGTTGCTTTCCTCGCTCGTCGCAATATCTTAAAGCTTTCTCGCTTCCAAAAACCTGAAATGAAGGGCTTTCCAACACGTGATGCGAACATCATTCTTTGTATGGAGATCATTTTGGTGTGTTTCATTTTCACAATGAATGGAGCAGATGAAGCCCTGTATAATATGGGAGCTTCTCACGCATCACATCACGCAGGAACTTTTGGTTTTTCAATTAGTCAATACCTTGGTTCATGGTTTTCAGGATTCTCGGTAGAAACTTTACATCTATTGGAAAGAATAGGTTGGTGGGGACACATCGTAATGGTACTTTCATTCTTGAACTACCTTCCATTCTCTAAGCATTTCCACATTTTATTGGCGTTCCCGAATACGTATTACTCGAATTTGGAGAAAAAAGGAAAGTTTACCAATATGGAATCGGTTACCAACGAGGTGAAACTAATGTTGGACCCGAATGCTGATCCTTATGCTGCAGCTCCTGAAGGCACTGAACCGCAACGTTTCGGAGCGAAGGATGTAACGGATTTGACCTGGAAAAACTTGTTGGATGCATACACATGTACAGAATGTGGACGCTGTACTTCAGCTTGTCCGGCGAATATTACTGGAAAGCTTTTGTCTCCGCGTAAAATTATGATGGACACTCGTGATCGTTTGACGGAGGTTGCTGCGAATAAGCGTAAACATGGTGCTGATTATGAAGATGGAAAGTCTTTAGTAGGAGATTATATTACAGAAGAAGAATTGTGGGCATGCACATCTTGTAACGCTTGTGTTCAGGAATGTCCTGTAAACATTGACCCACTTTCGATTATTGTAGATTTGAGAAGATATTTAGTTATGGAGGAATCGAAAGTTCCAACTGAACTTACTGGTATGTTAACGAATATCGAGAATAATGGTGCGCCATGGCAGTTTTCTCAAGCTGACAGAGCAAACTGGATTCACGAAGCATAATTAGATTTTAGACTGCTTTTAACCAAACGAGTTATAGAAAATCTAAGCAAATGGCGAATAATATAGAATTGATCAATTTAGTTGAGGACGGAAAACACCTTTCTCCGGTTTTACCTTCACATGTCAAGAATTACTTAATTGACATTGATGGAACAATTTGCGACGATATTCCGAATGAGGAACCGGAGCGAATGGAAACTGCAGAATTGTATCCGGATGCATTGGAAACAATCAACAATTGGTTCGAAGAAGGACATATTATTACGTTTTTCACTTCGCGTTTGGAAGAACACAGACAAGTGACAGAAAACTGGTTGCAAAAACACGGGTTTAAATACCACGGAATGATGATGGGAAAACCAAGAGGTGGAAATTACCATTGGATCGACAATCATATTGTTCGCGCAACACGTTTTGAAGGAAAATTCACGAACTTAGTTAAGGAAACGGCGAGCATCGAAGTTTTCAAGAAATAAGATTATAAAAGGATTATTATGAGCACACTACACGTTCCAACAATGGCCGATATGATGGCAGAAGGAAAAACTCCTGATATTTTATTTTGGGTAGGTTGTTCCGGAAGTTTTGATGATCGCGCAAAAAAGATCACGAAAGCTGTGGTGAAGATCCTGAACAACTGTGGAGTGAACTTCGCGGTTTTGGGAGCTGAAGAAAGTTGCACAGGTGATCCTGCGAAGCGTGCCGGAAACGAATTTACGTTTCAAATGCAGGCAATGATGAACATTCAGGTGTTGGATGCTTACGAAATCAAGAAGATCGTAACTGCTTGTCCGCACTGTTTCAATACGTTGAAGAATGAATATCCTGAGTTAGGCGGAAATTACGAGGTGATCCACCATACGGAATTGATTCAGGAATTAATTAATTCAGGGAAATTACGTCTTGAAGGAAGCCAAACATTCAAAGGAAAGAAAATTACTTTCCACGATCCATGTTATTTAGGTCGTGCGAATGACGTTTACGAAGCACCACGTATATTGATTGAGAAATTGGACGCTGAATTGGTGGAAATGAAACGTTGTAAAACCAAAGGACTTTGTTGTGGAGCAGGCGGTGCACAAATGTTCAAGGAAGCTGAAAAAGGAAATAAAGAAGTAAACGTTGAACGTACAGAAGATGCGTTAGAAACGGGTTCTGAAATTATTGCAACAGGTTGTCCGTTCTGTAATACAATGATGACCGATGGTGTGAAGAATTTCAATAAAGAGAATGAAATTCAGGTACTTGATGTTGCTGAATTAATTGCTAACGCTGCAGATCTATAATGAGTCATTTTGCTTTAGCACCGGATTCGAAATGCTGGGTTTATCAATCCAATCGGGCTTTTACTGCAACAGAAAAAGCGTGGCTGGAAGAAACCTTAGATCGTTTTGTTGATCAATGGGCCGCACACGGAAATAAATTACTTGCTCAAGGAAAAGTGATAGGAGATTACCATGTGGTTCTTGGTGTTGATGAAAATCAAGCAGGAGCTTCTGGTTGTTCTATCGACTCTTCTGTTCGATTTATAAAAGAAGTTGGTCAGGAATTAGGTGTAGATTTCTTCAACAGAATGAATTTGCTTCTGGAAGAAAATAACGAAACGAAAATTATTCCGTTTTCTGAAGTCTCGAATCATCCAAACGCCGTTGTTTACAACAACCTTATTCAAACCATTAGCGATTTAGATTCGAAGTGGAAGGTAAAAGTGACTGAAAGTCCCTTTTATAGATAGCTGCAGAGACGCGATGCATCGCGTCTTTACCCTTTCTTTTCTTTCTTATCCAGCCTTATTCCCGCAACAAACTTCACAGTATAAAATGTTTGTCGGTATTTCATGTGTCGAAAGGCAATTCCTTTATTGTCGAAATCAGTTACCAGCATAGCGAACCATCGCGGTTTATTCCACCCGGCTGTTATTTTGAAGTCAATTCTTGGAGCTAAACCTAAATATCCGCGACTAAAATCGTCCCTGACATAAATCTTAGTTTGAATCGTTCCTCCAAGTCCCGCCATGACGCCAAATTGCATGTTTTTGTAACGCTTGACCATCGCATAACCGGGAACGGCTCCAAAATCAAAAGCAGCCAAGGTTTTTGATCCGGTAATACTTTTCGTGGTATCACGAATTTCGATTGGAAGAATACCGTTTTCATTTCCAAATCCGTAATAATTCATCGTATATCGAATGTACCAGGTGGCAATATCACGTTTGTACATTCCTGTTTTTCCTTTAAACGATGGCATATTAAATTCTTCGCTCTTGAAATGCCATGTATTCAATGAAAAACTGGCAGCACCGAGCTTTGGATCATATGTATTCGGTGTCAATTCATTCAGTGTGTCATTCCAACGAATCGCATTTTTGAAAGTGTATCCTTCATACCAATGGAAATCGACATCAAAATAGAAGCGCTTTTTCAATGTGAAATCTACACCAAAATCAAAATATTGTGTTTTCCCATATCGACTTAGTGGACGAAGGTTTCCTAATAATCCACTGCTCAAACGCAATGTCAGCCATTTGTAAGAAAAACCAACGCCAATGATCATTCGGCTATTGTTGCGCAGGTAAACACGCTCAATTCCTTTTGTTTCAGGTATTTTGATAGAAAGTGGGGCAGTACTGTATCCAATATCTCCGAACCAAACATACTGATCAGAATACCTTTCGTATGCAGGAGTGCTTTCCTGTGCAAAAGAAACGCAGGAAATAAAGAAAAACAGTATTAGTATCCTAGTTCTCAATTCCTTCTAACGAAAGTAAATATGTATAAATAAGAGCAATTTCCTGTCTTTGATTGGTGACTCCTGAACCCCCGCCATGTCCGCCGTCGAATGTACAATTGAATAAAACCGGAGCAGTTCCTTTATTGAAGTCTCTCAATTTTGCAGTCCATTTCAGCGGCTCCCAATACTGTACCTGAGAATCGTGATATCCGGTTGTAATATAAAGTGACGGATAAACTTTTGCTTCAACGTTATCGTAAGGCGAATAGCTCATCATGTATTCAAAAGCTTCTTTCTCGTTCGGATTTCCCCATTCTTCGTATTCTCCCACAGTTAAGGGCAAGCTTGCGTCTAACATCGTATTCATTACATCTACAAACGGAACCTGAGCAACCATTCCTTTGAATGTTTCCGGCGCAAGATTAGCTACCGCACCCATGAGTAATCCACCGGCACTTCCACCCATTGCGTAAATCTTACCCGGATCACAGTAATGCTCAGCTGCCAATCCTTTTGCGCAATCAATAAAGTCTGTAAACGTATTCATTTTATGCATCAACTTTCCGTCCTGGTACCATTCTTCGCCAAGGAATTTCCCGCCGCGAATATGCGCAACTGCGAAAACGAAGCCTCTGTCTAATAAAGAAATACGTGTTGCAGAGAATGAACATGGAATGGTAATTCCGTATGAACCGTAACCGTAAAGCAGAAGTGGAGCCGATTTTAAATCAATTCCTTTTTTGTAAACAATCGATACAGGAACTTTAGTGCCGTCTTTTGCAGTAATCCAGATACGCTCGCTTTTGTAATTGTTTGGATCGTAGCTCTTATCTCGCAATTCTCTTGTGAAAATGTCTTTTTGTGATTTCGATTTGTAGTCGTAAGCAATTAAGCTGAATGGAGTAGTAAAGCTTTGATAGTAAAAGCGCAATTCCGAAGAATTAATGTCTTCATTTCTATCCAAAGACAATTCGTAAGCGGTTTCGTTGAATTTTATGTTTTCCAGGAATTTTCCGTCAAGCGAGTAATTTGCTATTTGTTGTGTTCCTCTGTTTTTGTCGAGCAAAACAATTCTTGAGTTGTTGATAAGGAATTCCTCAATGTAAACATCGCTTCTGTGCGGAATAACCGTTTGAAATTGCTCAACGGTTTTTACCAGTTCCTTAGAATATAGAATTTGACGATTCGGCGCATTGAAATTACTCAACAAATAAAATCCTGCCGATGTATGCTCAATACTGTACAAATGATCTTTCTTTGTATCAATAAAGGAAATCATTGCACTTGTTGGATTGTTGGCATCCAATAACATTACTTTGCTTGTTGTAGTACTCACAGAGTTAATGCAGATGTAGGCATTATCAATTGTTTTTGTAAGGTAAACCGCATACAATTCATCCAGATCTTCAAAGATCAATTCATCTTTCTTGCTTCCGATTGTATGTTTATAAACCTGAAATTCTCTTAATGTGTTTTCGTCTTTTTTAATGTAGTAAACGGTTTTATTGTCGTTTGCCCAAACTACAGATCCATCTGTAACCGGAATTTCATCTTTCAGAATTTTTCCTGTTTTCACATCCATAAAGTGGATGGTATACTTTCTTCGTCCAATAATATCCTCGCTAAATGCAAAAAGTGAATTATCGGTAGAAAACGAAAAATCGCCCAGTTGGTAAAATTTCTTTCCTTTTGCTCTGGCATTTTCATCAAAGAAAAGTTCTGTTTTGCCTTCAAATGTTCTGAAGATCTCACGATAATCACTTCCTTCTTTATTCTGAAACTGTAATGTGTTTCCCTGAGTCAGCATAGGGGCAGAGGTTTCATTCGGATCAATTCTGTTATTGAATTCCGCTAAAAGGGTCTCTGTTGTTTCTTTGTATTTTGAAAAATAATTGGCGCTATAGGCGTTTTCTTCATTAATGTAATCAAGTACTTCTTTTGAGTCTCTTTCATTCATCCAGAAGTAGTCATCTGTTCTTGAGATTCCGTGATTGTTAAATGTTACAGGTTTCTTAAGCGCATCTGGCTGAGCAATTAATGTCATAGGAAATAATATAAAACAATGAATTAGTTTTTTCATTTGGAGATGTAGTTTCGACAAATTTACCAAAATCAGAAGCATAACTATGAGAAAAATTCGGATGCTTTATTTATTTGGGTTTGCTATTTTTGTTTCATGAAGAAACTCTATAAGTTTTTGTTGAACAGTCTTCCAAGACCTCTTTTAATTAGACTAAGCTATGTTTTCCGAATTTTTGCTCCGCTTCTATACAAAGGCAATAAAGTGGAATGTCCGGTTTGTGAGAAAAAATTCAGAAAGTTTCTTTCCTATGGTTCCAGTGTTGCACACAGAGAAAATGTTCTTTGTCCCTACGATCTTACGCTGGAACGTCACCGCCTAATGTGGCTTTATCTGAAACAAGAAAGTAATTTCTTCACTGCAGACTCATTAAATGTACTTCATATTGCTCCGGAACAGTGTTTTCATAAAACGTTCAAGAATCAAAAGAACCTGAATTATTTAACTGGTGACCTGGTTTCTCCAATTGCTGACCTTCATTTCGATTTGCATCAAATTCCATTAGAAGAAAACCGTTTTGATGTTGTATTCTGTAATCACGTACTGGAACATGTTGATGATGCACTTCAATGTATGAAAGAACTTCATAGAGTGATGAAACCCGGAGGTTGGGGGATTATGCAGGTTCCGCAAGATACCAATAGAGAAAAAACATACGAAGATTGGTCAATTACCTCTCCTGAAGAGCGCGAGAAGCATTTTTGGCAAAAAGACCACGTTCGTTTATTTGGACGTGATTATCCTCAATGGCTTGAAAATGCTGGCTTCGAAGTTAGCGATGGTTTTGAGAAACATCCGATTAGTCCGGAATTAGTAGAGCGCTACCGCCTGCCGAAAGGAGAAGTTCTGTATATTGTTCGTAAAAAATAAAATGTCATTCCTGCTCAAAATCGGTTGTTTTACAGTTTTCATACAATTGATTTTAAGCTCATGTTGTCATCCTCCCAAAGTTGAAAAATTCGACATTACTCAAGCGAAAATTGACTTGGGTAAAAAACTATTCTTTGATAAACGTTTGAGTTTGGACAATACCATTTCCTGTGGTTCATGTCATTTGCCTGAAAAAGCGTTTACCGACGGAAAGCAATTTGGAACTGGTATTAAAGGCCAGTTGACAACCAGAAATGTTCCGTCTATTCTCAACTCCCGGTTTTTAAAAAAAGTAATGCTTGACGGAGCTATCGTGAATCTCGAATTTCAGATTCTTGTTCCCTTGACAGAACATAACGAAATGGGATCGAATATGCGTGACTTGATGATTGAGCTTGCTGCGGATCAGGAATATCAAAAATTGTCAAAAAAAATCTTCAAACGAAAATTTAATGCTTTTGTTCTCACGAGAAGTATTGCTGCTTATGAGCGAAGTTTAGTTGCCATGAATAGCAGGTACGACAAATACATGTCCGGAAATAAAGAAGCATTGAACCAAAACGAAATTGAAGGAATGAAGCTGTTCAGTTCACTTTACTGTGTGAAATGTCATAGCGCTCCATATTTCACCAACTTCAAACCGGAGAATAACGGATTATATAAAGTAAGTAAAGACGAAGGTAGGTTCAGAGTAACCGGATTACAATCTGATTTAGCAAAATTCAAAACACCAAGCTTGCGGAATGTAGGACTGACCGCTCCTTACATGCATGATGGAAGTTTGAAAACACTGGAAGACGTTATTGCACATTACGCGAAAGGGGGGAACAACCATATAAATCAATCGAAAGAAATTAAGTCATTGAAGCTGAGTGAAAAGGATCGGAAGAACTTGGTATTGTTTTTGAAAGCATTGTCGGACAAGGGGCAATTTTAGCAGGGTGAAATGTTAAAATCGGCTCAAAATGTTAAAATTTAACTTAAAAATGCTGTGTTAGCATAATAAATTAAAATATTATTCGTTAATTCGATATAAACCCAAAAACAATGCAAACCCAAAATCCAAATAAACCATGTCAGTTAGTTCTTATTTCCACCAGACGCCGGAGTTACTTCGGCAGGAACAGTTGTGGGTGACAGAAGCGAAAGCTAATCCCACAAAATTCGAACCTTTGTACCGCAAGTACTACTCTCCAATTCTTAGATACTTGCAACAAAGAGTAGAAGACCCCGAATCTGCCTTTGATATTGCATCACAGGTGTTTATCAAAGCATTAAAGAATCTGCACACATACGAATACAGAGGAGTTCCTTTCGGATCCTGGTTGTATAGAATCGCAAAAAGTGAGTTATATCAACAGTTCAGAGAGAAACAAAGCAGTAAGCTCGTTCGTATGGATAATGTTCAAATTGCACACGTAGATGAGTTTTTCTATGAAATTGCTGAAAAGGAACAAAACAAAGCAACTTTGTTGCTAGCGTTAAATACCTTAAAGCCAGATCAGTTACAGCTTATCGAAATGCGTTTCTTTGAACAGTTAAGTTTTAAAGAAATAGGTGAAGCTTTAGGAATGACTGAAAACAACGCGAAAGTGAAAACTTTTAGAGCTGTTGAGAAGTTAAGAACGCTTTTTATGAAGCAAAAAAAAGCAGCCTAATAACACTAAGTAATTAAACAAGAAGCCGTTGAATTCAATGTTCAACGGCTTTTTTAATTCTGTTCGTCGAGGGATGTAAAATATTCATTAACAATGTACTTTTAAAAAAATCTAACACATTTACACCTCATATTTGAAAGATTCGTGTAATTTAGCACAGTGAATCAAACTGCATTCTACATTACAATGAAGTATCTAACTCTCGTATTGCTCACTACTGCAACAAGCGTCGTTCTTGGGCAGGCATCGAATTTCAATACTCAACGTAACTGGTCTTTCCAAAAGAAAGAAATTACACTTGGTATTGGAGGAACTAATTTCCTAGGGGATTTAGGAGGTGCAAACGCCGTAGGAACGGATTATTCGGTTAAAGATTGGGATTTCCCTTCGACTAGCCTTGGAACGTCAATTGCCTATCGCTATCGTTTTCATCCATATTATGCTACCTCAACAATTATCAATTTTGGTCGTGTAAGAGGTAATGATGCAAAGACGGAAGAATCGATCCGTAATAATAGAAACTTAAGTTTCCGTTCTACAGTTATTAACTTGTCTCAACGTTTTGAGGTAATCATCTTAGCAAAAGAAAAAGTTGGTCACCGTTTAAGAATTTCCGGATTAAAAGGAATGCCTTACAAAAATTCTCAGTTATACTTGTTTACTGGAATCGGAGCAACTTATTATAATCCAAAAGCTCAGTACGATGGAACTTGGTATGCATTGAGAGATATGCATACTGAAGGTCAAGGTTTGGCTGGAGGTCCTGGGGAATACAGCCGAGTAACGGCTACAATTCCTTTCGGACTTGGTATGCGAATGGGAATTGGCAAAATGTGGCGTGTAGGTCTTGAATTTACTTACGTTAAAACATTCTCTGATTACATTGATGATGTTCATGGTGTATATTTCGATCCATCAATCATCGCTGCTGAATACGGAGATATGGCTGCATATTTCAGTAATCCCGCAAAAACTCCATCTTGGTTCAATCCAGGGAGTCAAAGAGGTGATAAACAAAATGACGCTTTATTCTATTTCAATTTAACAATCGCACGTAACTTAACAGCTGGAAGACCACCGAGCTTCAAGAAGTTTAGAAGACCGAAGATTGCGAAATTCTAATGTTGAAAAAAAATAATAGGAACGAGGTAATAGTAAAATGTTACCTCGTTTTTGCTTTATATCTTTACAGAAAAAAAGATGTATTCCATCATTAAACGCATTCTCTTCCTTTTCGATCCTGAAAAAGTTCATTACTTCATTTTCGATTTCCTTAGGATTTATCTTAAAATACCAGGAGTTAAGTACTTCTGGAAGCGAATGCACAAGGTTGAATCACCACTTTTAGAAACCGTAGTGGCCGGAATTAAGTTTCCGAATCCGGTTGGACTTGCAGCAGGACTAGATAAAAATGCACTTCTGATCAATGAATTGGCTTCAAGTGGATTTGGATTTATCGAAATTGGAACCGTGACACCGGTTGGTCAGCCTGGAAACGATAAAAAACGTTTGTTTCGTTTGATTCCGGATGAAGCGATCATCAATCGAATGGGATTTAATAATGACGGTGCTGATGTTGTTGTAGAACGTTTGAAGAAGATTAAGCCGGAATGTATTATTGGTGGAAATATTGGCAAGAATAAGGTTACGCCAAACGAGGAAGCTACAAGTGATTATATCAAGTGTTTTAATGTACTTGAGCCATATGTTGACTATTTTGTTGTGAATGTTTCTTCTCCTAATACGCCCAATCTTAGAGAATTGCAGGAGAAAGGGCCTTTGACTGAACTTTTGTCTACACTTCAGGATGAAAAGAAAAAACGAAACTCTTCTAAACCGATCTTTCTGAAAATAGCACCAGATTTGACGGATAGCCAATTGGATGATATTATTGAAATTGTTTCCGAAACGAAAATTGCTGGTGTAATTGCAACGAATACAACAATTTCCAGAGAAGGACTAACTACTCCAAAAGAAAAGTTGGAAGAAATTGGAATGGGTGGTGTTTCTGGAAAACCCTTGACCAAAAGATCTACCGAAGTTATTCGTTATCTTCATCAAAAAAGTAATGGAAGTTTCCCGATTGTAGGAGTTGGAGGAATTCACTCTGCCGAAGATGCAATCGAGAAATTGAATGCTGGCGCCTCTTTGGTTCAGATTTATACCGGATTCATTTATGAAGGACCGAAATTGGTAAAACGAATCAATAAGGCAATTCTTGAAAATCGTAAGAAAAATGGCTGATAGAATTTATATTACTGAATGTCCGCGCGACGCCATGCAAGGAATTCACGACTGGATAGATACTTCCTTAAAGGTAAATTACATTAATGATTTGCTGAAATGTAATTTCGATACTCTTGATTGTGGAAGTTTTGTTTCTCCGAAAGCAATCCCTCAAATGAAGGACACGGCCGAAGTGTTAAATGCACTTGACGAAAGTGACACTAAATTGCTTACAATTGTTGCGAATGAACGAGGGGCAGAAGATGCATCTAAGTTTGAACGTGTTCACTTTCTTGGGTATCCGTTTTCTATTTCTGAAACATTCCAGCTTAGAAATACCAATGCAACAATTGAGGAATCGTTAAAGCGCGTTGAGGCGATTAGCGAAATTTGCGTAAAAAGCAATAAAGAGCTGGTTTTGTATTTGTCTATGGGATTCGGGAATCCGTATGGTGATGCATGGTCAGACGAATTGGTTGCTGAATGGAGCAATCGTTTGATTAACTTGTTTCCAGTTTCTCGATTATCGCTTTCTGACACTATTGGTGCTGCAACTCCTGACCTGGTAAAGAAAGTATTTGCTACAAGTGCTTCTATTTCAAATGTTACAATCAGTGCACATTTACATACATTGCCTGAAAATGCACAAGCTTTGACACAGGCGGCTTATGAAGGTGGTTGTCGAAATTTTGAAGGAGCGATAAAAGGTTTTGGCGGTTGTCCAATGGCAAAAGACGAGTTAACGGGAAATATGCCGACAGAGCAAATGCTCGATTGGTTTAAAGCAAATAGTATTGAGACTGGTGTAGATGCTAAAGCATTTTCAAACGCTTTTGTAACTAGTTCATCAGTATTTCATTAATTCAGATATGATGAAAGCGATTTTATACAGTTTACTGATTCTTATTCCATTGTCGTTTATTTCTTGTGGAGATCCGGAAGAAGATGACGATTTGGTGATTACGCATCACGATGTGGTGGAAGACAATACGATCAGTACAGATTTTCCAACCAACAAATTCACAAGCGATGTGGAAGTCAAATTATTAAAGGAATTGAAAATTTGTAATCCAAAAGCTGATTCGGATACAAATGAATTGAATCCGGCTTGTAGTCCAAAATTCTTCCGCTTCTTTAAACTGTCAAAGAACATCAAGTTGAACGATGGATTCATTCTATTGGTAAAGGCTGGAGTAAATGATTTCCCGCTTCGCAGAATTTTGATCTTTGAACGTGAGAATGGGTCTTTGGTGAAATTAAACGGCTTCAACGGTAATCTAATTGAGCGAAGAAAAAGTTCAAGCGGATATGATGATTTGATTATTCGTTTTGCTGATAATCAGGATAATGTGCTTATTTATTTTAACTGTTTATTTAAGTGGGTTGATGGAAAATACGCATATCAATACTGTGAAGAGATAGATGAAAATGGTCCGGCGAAAATTAAAGCCGAATATAGAGATTCAATGGGTGTTGAAATCAAAAAAATATTGGATAGAAACAATATGTTGTTCTAGAAATGAGATCTTTTTTTCTACTGTTAACTATTGCTTTTATAGCTTCTTGTCAGTCTGAAGACGATGTCAAGAAAATTGATCACGGTATTTTTCTTCATGATAAGTCATCAAAAGTATGGTTGATTGAAAAAAAGCTTCAAGGCGAAAAAGACTTTACACCATTAGAATTTGAATACAGGGAGATTGTAGTTTTTCACAAAAGTGGAAACGCTTATTTCCATAAATTGAATACATTAGGGAAGAAGAGAGGATTGAAAATGACCTTCACTCTTGATTGGAAAAAGCGAACATTTGTTTTGGAGAATTCAAATATGACGAGGAAGTTTAAAGTAAACTCTTTGGGGAGAGAACGCTTTGTAATTACGTCCAATGCAAAGGATTATAATTACCAATTAGTACTGATCCCTTTTCCGGAATATTAACGGAAGTTATTAACAGAAATGCAACTGCATGAGTCCTCTTAATGCTGATATTCCGTGAGTTTTTCACCATTTAACTTGCTGTCGTCTAGCTTGTTTCCACAAGCACTTATCAAAAGCTGACGCTTTTTCTTATTTTTGTTTAAACCTTGGTTATGAAGAAGCTATTATTTGTGTTTGCTATTGGGATTTTTGCTGCGTCTTGCGGAGGAAATGAAGAATGTAAGGATTGTGATAAGGATAAAGAGCCGGTAAAAGATACTGTCGTGGATTCATATGATGACGCAATTAAGCGCGACACTGCAACCACGCGCACCAAGGAACAACAGATCAATCACGAAAAAATCGTTAAGAAATACGGAGAACAATGGGATTTCTGTAAGTGTATCGTTTCCTTAGATTCAATTGATGATGCCGTTCAGGGTGGTAATACCAGTGAAGCACTTTTCGATCGTTGGAGCTATGTGGATGACAAGTGTAAGGAAATTACAACTTTCGATAATCAAACACCTGATGAGCGTACAAAGCATGAAAAACGTGTAGCACGCTGTTTGAAAGAAGCAGGATTGAAGAAATAATTTTCAAGTCAAAAGTCACACTTCGACAGGTTTAGTATGTGAAAGTCAAAAATTGATTTAACGAATTGATCTCTTGGAATGATGAGAGGCATTTGCGCTTTAGTTCTTCTTAAAACATTGTTATATGAAATCCACCTTATTTTTTCTATTCGTAGTCTTGCTTTCGGCTTCCTGTGTTACAAGTAAACAGAATCAGGATTCAGTCAAAGATAAAGAAGTGAATGAGCAATGGGATTTTTGTCAATGTGTGGTTATGCTTGATTCAATAGATTCTGCGCTTGAGAATCCAAAACTTACACCAGTTCAAGTGGATAAATTAATGGAGCGCTGGGATTATCTGGATAAAATGTGCAAAGAGGTTACTACCTTTGATAATGAAACCCCTGAAGATCGTTCAAAACATGAAAAACGTGTGATGAAATGTTTAGAAGAAGTTAAAAAGTAAGTCACAAATAATACCACCATGAGTTCTGTTCGAATCTTCTTCGCATTTTTTCTGGTAGTATTTCTAGTGCAATGTTCGCATCCCCGGAAGGCTTTTGTGATTCATTATCTGAATGGCCATCGAAAGATTGTTATAAAGGATGATAAAGTTCTAAAAGACAAGGGAAAGGCGCATTTTTGCATGCCACTTCCGAAAATTAAAGTCAAATGTGACGATACTTATACCATCTTAAACGACACACTTTTCATTAAATATTGCTTCCATTTCTCTGATGAAGAACCGCGTGTTGACACTTTAAGAATGGGAAAAGGAGAGGGAAAAGATACGCTATTTATTAGCCGTGATTTCTATTACCTTGAAACAAAAGGGTTAAAGCGCGTTTTTCCCGGAATCTTTTGGTAAACTAAAACGTTTTCTTCTTTTGGTTTAGTTCTACACTCAATCCAATATAGAAATTTCTCCCTTGTTGTTGAATCCCAATGTTTTTAAGTGAAGACAAGTGATTCATGTAGCTGGTGTTCGTCACATTCTTCACTCCACAAGTGAAGTTTACCTTGTGTGTTGATTTCTCTTGATTGCTTAGCAACAGTGATATTCCTAAATCTAACAATGAATAACCTTTCGTCATTGTTTCAAAATCGGCAATTCTGTCCTGCTTGAAATTGTATGAATATTGAATGACCAAGAAACCTGCATTTGGACCATAATTCGATAAAGTCCCCATCGGAAGCTTAATTGTTGAATTAACGCGGGATTGTGGAATGAATGGAAGAGAAGTTCCTGAATGTTGTTCTCCGCGAACGTAAGAGTAATTCACTTCCAAATGTAATCCGTCAGCTGGATGTGGATGAATATGGAATCCGGCATCAATACCGTAAAGTGAAACATTGTTTGCCTGTGAATATTGGTAAACCGGACGTTCATCTATCACCGAGTCAATTGGATTCAGGTAAATGTAGTTGTTGATCTGGCTGAAAAAAGGATTAATGATCAATGAGAAGTGTTCTTTGGAATACTCGTATGTTGCATCAATTTGCGTTGCGTTTTCTGTTTTTAAAGCGGTTGAACCAATTTCGTATCTCAAAGCGCCTTCATGCGCACCATTTGCTAGTAATTCAGAAGTGTGCGGTGCGCGGAATCCGGAGGAAACACTGATTCTGTATAAGGCATGCTGAAAACGACGCATGGCTCCAACAGAATAATTGATGCTTCCAAATTGTTTTCCAAAAGAAATAGAGTCATCAACCACATTAATGTCTCGTATGTCGGCACGAATACCAGCTTGAACATTGTGTTCCAATAATTTTGAATCAAGAACTATAAAAACACCGTTATCTAAACTGTTCGCATTTGGAATCAAGCGTTCTTCTGCTGTTTCAGCGTTTCTGTTCATCTGATACATTCCTTGAAGTCCGGCGCTTACATGTGTGTTGTAATTCAGACGTTTTGTATAACGTGCTGTGTATACAGAAGTATTTAACTTCATTGAAAGTGCCGCTGTATCTAAGTTGTCTTCAAATTCGCTTAAGTGATTGTTTGTGTTTCCTAAATTGAAAACCAACGAACTTTCATTGTTGAAGAAGAACTTATTTTCAAAGGAAACAATGTGATTTTGAATTCCCTGAAACGGAGTTGTTAAAGATCTTGCTGTTTCATTGCTTTGGTAGGAGAGTGGTGTAACGATTGAATCTTCTGATTCACCTGGAATTCCAACATGAGAATTCAGATACGTATAACGAATATTTGTTACCCATTTACCTCTGTTGTATCCCAAAGCAAGTTTCGCGATTTGGTCGTTGTAGCGTGAATTGATTAAATAATTCTTATTTGGTAAACGAAAATCAGCTGCCGAATTGTATCCCGCGAAAATGTTCATTCTAAGGTGTGTTTCAGCGAATTTTACACCAATCGCGTTCTGAGAATTGTTTCCATTGAATTCAAAAGAACTACTCAATTTCTCTTCTGTTGTTCCGTAAGAAGCATAAGCTTCATCAGCGAAATAAATAATTCCACCAAGTGCATCTGAACCGTAATACAAGCTTGATGGACCTTTTATGACTTCTACAGTTCCAATACCCAGAGAAGTCAGAGCCATTCCGTGATCACTTCCCCATTGTTGATTGTCGACGCGAATTCCGTTCAATAAAGTCAGAACACGAGTTCCGCTCAATCCGCGAATAACGGGCTTACTGATTCCGTTTCCAGTGGAAGCTGAATAAACTCCCGGGATTTTTGAAAGTGCTTCTCCTAGATTTGTAGCCTTTACTTCATTTAGCTCTGCAATTTTCTTTCTTTCGATATGTGCGACACTTTCCTTTTGAACCAATCCCCGTGTATCCACAATTACCACTTCGTCGAGTGAAATATGGTTGGTTTCCAATTCTATGCGAAGCGTATCCTTGTCTGTAGAATTTCTAGTTCCGATGAACGATTTGTATTCTGCTATTTCAACAATAAACCTGAATTGCTGAGGCAGGGAAGATTGTATCACGAAAACACCATTCAAATCAGATTGCGCTGAAATCCCTAGTTCGTAGAGGCTAACATTTGCATTGATAATTGGTTGTTGCGTTTCTTTGTCGATGACTTTTCCAACAAAGGTTTGGTTTTGAGCATTCACAGTAAATGCTGAAATAAGAACTAAAACGAAAAGGAATAATTTCATCATAATGCAATTGTGTTGCAAATATAGAAATGAATTTGATTTAAATGCAATATTGTTGCGATAAATTTAATAACTCCCGCAGAGTGCGCAGAGACCGCAAAGAAATTGAGGAAGATGAATTATTAAACTAGATTATATAAATCATTTAATCCAATGAGTTCTAATTGTATTAAAACTCTGCGTACTTCGCGAGCTCCGCGGGAAATAAAAAAACGGTACCCAATGTTGAATACCGTTTCTATTATTTTGTTGCGATTGATTAATAGTAAATCAAACGACGAACTTTAGTAATGTGTTTCGCTAAGCGAATTACTTGTTTCGTGTAACCAAACTCATTATCGTACCAAGTGTACAATACTACATTTTTTCCGTCAGGAGAAACGATAGTTGCATGAGAATCGTAAACTGAACAACAAGTGTTTCCGATGATATCGCTCGAAACCAATTCCGGATCGTAAGAATAGAAAATTTGGTTTACCAATTCACCTTCCAAAGAAGCAGAACGAACGATGTTGTTTACATCTTCAACTGTTGTAGTTCCGTTCAATTCCAAAGAAAGAATCGCTAAAGATCCGTTTGGAGTTGGTACGCGAACCGCATTAGCAGTCAATTTATCTTTCAAGTCCGGAATTACCTTTGTAACCGCTGCACCAGCACCAGTTGAAGTAATTACCATGTTGATTGCCGCTGAACGACCACGACGAGATGACTTGTGCATGTTGTCCAACAAGTTTTGGTCATTCGTGTAAGCGTGAACGGTTTCAATATGTCCTTTTACAATTCCGTACTCGTCATTAATAACTTTAAGAATTGGAGAAATAGCATTTGTAGTACAAGAAGCTGCTGAGTAGATTTTCTCGTTCTCGATATCCAGTGTTCCTTGGTTGATTCCGTAAACTACGTTTGGAATCTCTTTTCCTGGAGCTGTTAGTAATACACGAGAAACACCGTTTGATTTCATGTGACGCTCTAAAGCTTCACGATTTGTGAAAACACCAGTATTGTCGATAACTAACGCATTTTTAATTCCATGTAAAGTGTAATCAACGTCTTCAGGATTTGAAGCGTCAATCATTTTTACAGTATGACCATTGATGATTAAAGCTTTGTTCTCTAAATCTTCAACAACAGTTCCTTTGAAAGCACCATGAACAGAATCTGAACGCAACAAAGCAGCACGTTTGATGATGTCCTTATCTGAAGCTCCACGAGTAACGATTGCACGTAAACGCAATTGTTGTCCTTTACCCGCTTGTTTGATCAATTCACGAGCAGCTAAACGTCCAATACGACCGAAACCGTACAATACAACATCACGCGGTTCGAATGTTCCTGAAGTATCAGTTGTAAATCCAACTAATTTAGCAGACAAGAAATCAGCTTTAGAAGAAAATTTAGAAGCTTCAGCTTCGTATTCAGATGCCAATTTACCGATATCCAATTTAGCAGGAGCCAAATCCATTTTCAATAACTCTTCAGCTAAAGTCGAAGTGGTTTCAATATCGATACTTTTCTTCACAACATTCTTTGCATATTCGTGCAAGTTCAGAATTTCAGAAATTGTCGTATCAATAAGGTGGTTACGGAAAAGAACCAATTCGATTCCTTTGTCGTACAACAACTCACCAACGTGACTTGATAGTTTTACAGCAGCACGTTCGCGTTGTACGTGTAGGTTCAGCTCTTTTTCATAGCCAACTGCAGTTTCCATGTTTTGCTTGTGTTTTAAAAATGAATATTAATCGTTGTTTTATAAAGTAAAAAAGGTCGCCCGCAATGCAGACGACCTTTTTCGTTTTATCCTAAATAAGCTTTAAGTAACTTGTTTCGAGAGGTGTGGCGCAATCTTCTGATTGCTTTCTCTTTAATTTGACGCACACGCTCACGAGTTAAATTGAACTTAGCACCAATCTCTTCAAGAGTTAAACCGTGATTCATTCCAATTCCGAAGAACAAACGAATGATCTCACGCTCTTTATCTGTCAAAGTGCTTAATGAACGTTCAATTTCTCTTTGCAATGACTCCGCCATCAACGCATGGTCAGCTTTTGGTGAATCGGTGTTTGCCATAACATCCATCAATGTACCACCGTCTTCAGAAGAAGAAAGAGGAGCATCCATAGATACGTGACGACCAGAAACATTCAAGCTTTCCTTGATTTTATCTTCCGGAACTTCAAGTGCTTCCGCCAACTCTTCTGCTGAAGGTGGACGTTCGAACTCTTGCTCCAAACGAGAAAATGCTTTATTGATTTTGTTCAATGAACCAACCTGGTTCAACGGTAAGCGTACAATACGCGCCTGCTCGGCCAAAGCTTGAAGAATCGATTGACGAATCCACCATACAGCGTATGAAATGAATTTGAAACCACGAGTTTCATCAAATTTTTGAGCAGCTTTAATAAGACCTAAATTCCCTTCGTTAATTAAATCGGGTAGGGTAAGTCCTTGATTTTGATATTGTTTAGCAACTGATACCACGAAACGTAAGTTAGCTCTAGTCAATTTCTCTAAAGCTCTTTGATCGCCTTGTTTGATTTTTCTTGCTAATTCTACCTCTTCTTCAGCGGTGATAAGTTCTTCTTTACCAATGTCTTGTAGATACTTGTCAAGTGATTGACTCTCACGATTGGTAATGGATTTTGTAATCTTTAATTGTCTCATGTATTCAGAACAGAATTTCCAGATTAGAACGTAATTCGGACTGCAAAGTTACGACGAAACGAAACTACTATCCAAATAATTTTAACAATTAATTGGAAAAAAGTCGCATACCAAAAAGCGTGCCTATTCCGCATTATTCCTTGAAAGTAAAGAGGGAAGCCACTTTGCGGACTTCCCTCTTGTTATTTTAATTTTAAGAAGATATTAATTAGCGAATGCTTTATAGTCTTTTTTACCGTTCGAATGGATGATATCGAGGTAAATTCCTCCTTTTGTGTTGTTTAAAAAGGTAGATAGTTGACTAACCGTTTCGCAAGGCTTTTGATTAATTCCTGTAATCACATCTCCAGCCACAATTCCAGCATTTTTAATCTTGCCAGGTTCAAGTGATTTTACTTTCACACCATAAGAAATACCTAGTTCCTTTCGCTCCTTGTCGGTAAGTTCTTCAAATACTGCGCCCAAAGCACTTGTTTTGTTGACTTCTTCCTTTGACTTTAAAGCGGTTTCACCATCTGCTGATCTCAAGAGCACTTCTTTCAATACTTCGTCGCCGTCGTCGGTTTTTAACGTTAATGTCACTTTGTCTCCTGGTCTGCGTTTACCAATTTCTTCTTGTAATTCGGCAACGGAGTTCACTTCCTTCGATCCAATTTTCAAAATCACCCAATCTTTTTTGATGCCTGCTTTTTCAGCTCCACCATTTTCAGTTACACCATTAATGAAAACACCTTTGATGCTGTTGAGTTTTTTCGTTTCCTTCAATTCCTGATTGATGTCAGCGATTTGAACACCTAAATAAGCACGCTGAACAATTCCGTAATCAATGATATCGCGCATTACTTTGTCTACCAAATTCACTGGAACCGCAAAACTATAACCAGAGTAGGAGCCTGTTTGAGAAGCAATAGCTGTGTTGATTCCAATCAATTCGCCTTTAATATTCACCAAAGCACCGCCACTGTTTCCGGGATTCACCGCTGCATCTGTTTGAATGAACGATTCAATTGGAACCACCGCATTACTTGTTCTGTCTGATAATAAATTGATGTTTCTTGCTTTTGCGCTGATGATTCCGGCTGTAACTGTAGATGTTAGGTTGAAGGGATTTCCAACAGCAAGAACCCATTCTCCAACTCTCACATTGTCGCTGTTTCCAAGTGGAATAGGTTTTAATCCTTCTGCCTCAATTTTCAATACCGCAATATCGGTGGAAGGATCTGTTCCAACTACTGTTGCTGTGTATTTCGAATTGTCGTTCAGAATTACTTCAATCTCTGAAGCATCTTGAATAACGTGATTGTTGGTGACGATATAACCTTGGCTGGAGACAATGACTCCAGATCCGGAACCGCTTCCGTATTGTTTGTATTCTCTATTTCCAGTTCCCGGACCATAGAAAAATTCGTAAAAAGGATCGCGCTGAATTTGAGTACGAACCACTTTAGTTGTAACGTGCACAACTGAATTGATGCTGTTTTCTGAAGCCAGAACGAATGCATCGGCATCTGTAGTTGGCATTCCATTGTAGGAAACGTTGTGTGCATATTTGTTTCCATCAATTACTTGTTCCGATAATGGGCCTTGGTTTGTAACCGACATGATATAACCAAAAGCGAATGGAATCATTCCGCCAACGATTCCCAATCCTAAAAATTTCAAAGACTTGTTCATTTTTTTAAACTGTTTTGTGGGCAAATTGTTGTCACAATAATAAGACTTATCCATTATTGATTGTTACATTTGTGCAGTTAAATTTTGTTAAGCTAAATCGGCTATAACTCAATGGTAACAATGCTTTCAGAATGTTAAGTTTTTCTAAATATCAGGGGACAGGGAATGATTTTATCATGATTGATAATCGTTCTGGCGTTTACGATTCTCTAACAATTCAACAAATTCAGCATTTATGCGACCGAAAGTTTGGCATTGGAGCTGATGGTTTAATTAAGTTGAATACTCATTCTGGTTGTGATTTTGAAGTGGATTATTACAATGCGGATGGATCGAAAAGTTTCTGTGGAAATGGCGCACGCTGTTCGGTTCAATTTGCTGCAGATCTGGGGATAAATGTTTCTCATACTACGTTTCTGGCAATCGATGGAATTCATCAAGCCTGGAAGAAGGATGATTTGATAGAATTGGAAATGCTTGATGTAAATTCAGTTTCAATGGATGGTGAAGCTTTTGTCATTAATACGGGCTCACCGCATTTCATCAATTTTGTTACACATATCGATACGTTCGATGTTGTTGAGTATGGAAAAAAGATCCGATACAACGAAACGTATAAAAAGGACGGAATCAATGTGAATGTAATTCAGCCTATTGATGATCATTCGTTTGAAATAAAAACGTACGAGCGAGGAGTGGAAGATGAGACATTGTCTTGTGGGACAGGAGTAACTGCTTCTGCATTGGCGTATGCGATTGCTAAGAATTTTGAAGGCAAACAGTTGATTGTTGTAAAAACACAAGGTGGAGAATGTAAAGTGAGTTTTGAAAGAAATGGAGAAAGCTTTACATCTGTTCGTTTGATAGGTCCTGCAAAATTCGTTTATAAAGGAGAAGTGAATGAGTACCTTTAAATTCGATAACATATTACAAGAATTTCCAAAGTTTGATAAAAACGAACTTTTTATTTGGGTTTGGAATGCGGATAAAATTCCGCCTCATTTAGGTTTGTCCGATGGGAAGAATTATCATTCTTTGACCTATAAAGGTGTGGATCAGTTTTCTACTGGAACAATGATTCGTAAGATCAAGCGTTCTGAAATTCCAATGTTATTTATTCAGGTGAAAGCATTGATTTCTGAGGATTTGGAAAAACTATTTCTGTCTTTTGAAAGAGCAAAACCAGGATTGACCACGTGTTTGTCGCCGATTAAACAGGCCTTAAGTCTGTCGGAGAATGAGAAGCAGCTTTCTGTTGTTTTAGAAGTTCTTCAGAGCCAACATCAATTGCAAACTATTTTTGGTGCATTTTTGCCAGAGAATTATAATAGTCTTCCTGTTTATGGCTGGCAAGATATCGTTTCAAGAATTGAAGTGCTGAATGCTGAAAAGTAAGTCGATATTCCTACGCTCCGTTGAAAAAGACGATGCAACTAAATTAATGATTTGGGAGAATAATCCTGAACATTGGAAGGTAACTGGAACTGAGATTCCATTTTCATTACAAGCAATTCTCGATTTTATTGATCAAGCTCAGCATTTTCGTCAGCATGGACAAGCACGTTTCATGATCTGCCTGAACAATACAGAGGAATCTGTTGGCTGCATCGATTTATATAATGCTGATTTCAAACATAAACGTGCTGCTGTTGGTATTTTGATTGGCGATAAGGAAAGTCGAAATAATGGATTTGCACTCGAAGCTTTGGAAGTACTGATTAAATATTCCGAACAAGTACTAGATTTACAAAATCTTTTTTGTTCTGTTCATGCAGATAACGAACCTAGTTTAAAACTGTTTGAAAAAGCAGGTTTCGATCAGGTGGGAAGAAGAAAAGATTGGTTTTATGAACAACATCAATGGATTGATGAAATTTTATATCAAATATGTCTAAAAGAAAAAAGATCCTAATTGCCATTTTGGCTGTTTTTGTTATTGGAATTGCACTTGGTTGGGGCAAAATTTCTGTTTTTCTAGATGGAAGAACAGGAACAATCAATAAAGAGAATCAGCGTTTTGTATTGAACACAGAATTGACCATTGATGAAATTGCTATTAAATTGAAGGAAGCTAAAATCATTGATGATATTGCTGCATTCACAAATGTGGCAGAGTATAAAGAACTGACAAGTGACAAATTGGGTGCCGGGATGTATGAAATCGAACCTGGAACGAATTACAGAACCTTGTTGAATGGATTTACAAAAGGTGCTTCAGGACAAGGTAATTTGGAAATTGAAGTGGAGGTTACGTTTAACAATTGCGCAACCGTTTATGATTTGGCTGGAAAAGTGGCTAAATGTATTTCTGCCGATAGTGCTTCAATTGTAAACACCATTTTAGATGGAAATACGCTTTCAAAGTATGATTTTTCAGTAGAAACAGTTCCAGCCTTGTTCTTACCGAATTCTTACAGAATGTATTATGACACAAATGCTGATCAGTTTATCGCTCGAATGGCAGAGGAGTTTAAGAAATTCTGGAATCCCGATCGTATGGCAAAATTGAAGCAGGTAGGACTTTCTTCTCCTTCTCAAGCTGTTACTTTAGCTTCTATCGTTTACGGTGAACAAGCTAAGAATCCTTCAGAATGGCCAGTAATTGCGCGTTTGTACTTGAATCGCGTAAACACCGGAATGCGTTTGCAAAGTGATCCAACGTTCAAATTCTGTTGGGGAGATCAGTTGAAAGGTGTGCAACGCTTAACGTATGAGCATAGAAACAAGGATTGTCCATACAATACGTATTTGCATGACGGATTGCCTCCGGGACCAATTTCTTTGCCTCCAACACAAGTGGTTGATGCGGTATTGAATCCTGACAAAAATGATTACATTTATATGTGTGCCCAGCCGAATTACGAAGGGTTGCACAATTTCGCTGTTGATTATGCTACCCACCAACGATTTGCTACAGAATTTCAGCAATGGTTGGCTAAGCAATAGTGGAAACCCCTTTCAAATAAATTGATAACATACTGACGCTAAAAATGAAAAGACGTTCATTTCTCCAAATTGGTTCACTAGGTTTAGTAGGTGCTGCTCTTATCCCAAAAGGAGCAGATGCTGCTGAACAAGAAAAAAGTGAAGCCAATAAATTACCACTTCGTAAACGACCAACTCCTGTTATGATAAGTACATGGGAGCATGGTTTAGCTGCAAATAGAGCTGGAATCGAAGTTCTGAAGAATGCTAAATTGACGTCTCTTGATGCTGTTGAAGCTGGAGCGAAAGTTACCGAAGCAGATATCACGAATAGAAGTGTAGGTGTTGGTGGAAGACCAGATGCAAGCGGACATGTTACCTTGGATGCTTGTATCATGAACTGGGAATCGAAATGTGGTTCTGTGGGTTATTTAGAAGGAATTGCTCATCCTGTTTCCGTTGCTCGTCACATTATGGAGCATACACAGCACGTAATGCTTGTTGGAGCAGGTGCGAAACAATATGCGGTTAAGAATAAGTTCGAAAAAATAAAAACGCCGCTTCCTGAAGTGAAGAAAGACTGGAAACAGTGGAAGAAGGAGCAGGCTGAGTTAGCGAAGAAACCAGAGATAAATAGCGAGAATCACGATACGATCGGTTTGCTTTCTATGGATGGTAACGGACGAATTAGCGGTGCTTGTACAACTTCTGGTTGGGCATACAAACTTCCGGGACGCTTGGGGGATTCTCCTTTAATTGGTGCTGGATTATTCATTGATCAGGAAGTAGGTGGTGCGGTTGCAACTGGTTTGGGTGAAGCTATTATTCGAATTGCCGGAAGTCACACTGTTGTTGAATTAATGCGTCAAGGTTTGCATCCACGTGAGGCGTGTAAGCAGGCGGTTGAGCGAATTATTTCGAAGCACTCAGATCTAACCGGTTTGCAATGTGGTTTTATTGCGATTAATACAGCTGGTGAAATTGGGGCGTATTCGGTTTATGAAGGATTCAATTACGCCGTAACAACTGCTGAAAAAGAACAATTAATCAATGCTGAATTCGATAGACAGTGGGAAAAATAATTCTACTGGTCTTGTTGTTTTTAGCTTCGGTTAATGCGTTGAATTCTCAGGTGCTTAGCTGGAATATTCAGCATCCTCAAACTAAAAAATGGATTCCGCTTGGAGAAAAAGGTTCTGTTCAGGAGGCGTTGATCAATGGTAAATATCTTCCGGATCCATTTTATGGTGATAATGAGAAGTTGTTTTCCTGGATTGAAAATTACGATTGGACTTTTGAAGCAACTCTGATTATCGATTCGCTGAAATCCGGTTATGAATACGATCTTGATTTTCCGAGTATAGATACCTATGCAAAAATCTATGTTAATGATGTTCTATGCGGAACTTCTGAAAACGCGTTCGTTCATTATTACTTCTCAGTAACAAAGCTTCTTAAAAAAGGAGAAAACAAAATCAAACTTATCTTTCAATCACCAGTAACCGCCAAAAAGAAAGAAGCTCAGGACTTTGTTTATCCTGCACCAAATGATGTGGGAAACGTGAAAGTAGCGCCCTATTGTAGAAAGCCTCAATATCAATTTGGGTGGGACTGGTCGTTACGCATGACAACCATTGGATTTTGGGAGCCGGCTTCATTAGTTGTTTACAAGAACAATCGAGCAGTAGGAAAGTCGATTTTAACCTATAACTTATCCGAAGAGAAAGCAGAGCAAATAAATATCATCTATTTGAAAAATGCGATTTCTCAAATGCAATACGTGTGGGAAAGTGATCTTTACGGCACCAAAATCGTTCAATCTCTGGATGCAGCTATCCGACGCACTGATTATATTGATCAGCCGGAATTGTGGTGGCCTCGCGGACAAGGTGAACAACATCTATATGAAGACGTTTGGACTTTGAAGACACTCGAAGGAGAAATCATTTACCAAGACACGGTGCAATTTGGTGTTCGAACTTCAAAAGTTATTCAGGAAAAAGATGAGTGGGGAACATCGTTCGTTATTCATGTGAATGATCGTCCTATGTTCTGCAAAGGCGGAGACTACATTCCTGATGATATTTTTCCTGCAAAGATCACAGACGAAAAGTTGAGAAAACAAGTACAAACAATGGCTGAATCGAATTTTAACATGGTTCGTGTTTGGGGTGGTGGATTGTACGCGCAAGAATCCTTTTTACAAGAATGTGATAAATTGGGAATTATGGTTTGGCACGACTTTATGTTTGCATGCGCCATGTATCCTGCAAACGATGGATTTCTGAAAAATGTCGAAACGGAATTAAATCAACAGATTCCAAGATTAGCTTCACATCCTTCACTGGTCTATTTTAACGGAAATAATGAAGTAGACGTAGCGTGGAAGAATTGGGGATTCCAACAAACATACAAGCTTTCAAAAGACGCACAGACTAAAATTTCGGCTGATTACGAAAAGCTGTTTAAAGAATTTATCCCAGCTAAAGTAAATGCTTTGACACGAATGCCTTATGTTCATACATCGCCACTGAGCAATTGGGGGAATGATGAGTTTTACAATCACGGAACCCAGCATTATTGGGGTGTTTGGCATGGAAAAGATCCAATGAGTAATATGGGTACAAAGATTGGTCGATTTAATGCTGAATATGGTTTTCAGTCGTTTCCCGAATATTCTACATTAAATACGTTCAGTAAACCAAGCGATTGGTCGTTGGAAAGCACTGTAATGAAGTGTCACCAGAAAAGCTATGTTGGAAACGGAATGATTGCCAAACATGCTGACATACTGTTTGGGAAATCGAAGAACTTTGAGGAGTTTGTTTATTTCTCTCAATTAACGCAGGCAGAAGCTGTAGAAACTGCAGTAAATGCGCATCGAATTGATAAGCCAAGATGTTCAGGAACACTTTTCTGGCAGGTAAACGATTGTTGGCCGGCAATTTCGTGGTCGAGTATAGATTACTTCGGAAACTGGAAAGCACTTCAGTATAGAATTCGCGATTCATATAAAGATGTGGCTATTCTAAAGGATAAAACTTCAAATGACCTGAACTATTACCTTGTTTCGGATATCGAGGAGTTTTTTAAGACTGAAATTGAATGTGATGTACTCGATCTGGAAGGTAATGCCCTGGAAACATTCAGTTGCCATCGCGTAGTAACCACTGAGCCATCGCTTGTTTTCAACGAAGAACTTGAAAAATACAACAATCAAAATTGTCTGATTCGAATCACTTATACTGATAATTTAGGTAAAGTGAATTATTTTTCTGATTTTCATTTGATTAATTATCAAAATAAGAAAGTTAATCAACCTAAAATAACGGAATGGAGTGTTGATGCGAAGGAGAATACAGGGATTCTGATGGTCGAGAATGAGCAATTAGTTTTGGATTTTTGGATATATTCGTCGAATTCTAGGCTGCATTTTGATTACAACTTTATAAATTTGTTGCCTGGAAAGCATGTATTAAAGTTTACTTACGACGGGAAAGCGCCTGTTAAAGAAGATCTTAAATTCATGTTCAGGTAGAATTTTTGTTAAATAAATTTGAAGTATTTACCTAGGTAACTATTTTTGCATTATGGAAATTGGTGAAGCAATTAAGTCAACGTTCAAAACTCCTTATCAAAAGGCAGTAGTTAACTTGCGTTATACAGCAAATTATATTGGAAATCGTCAGAATCATTTCATGGTGAAATATGATTTGACACTTGCGCAGTTCAACATTCTGCGCATTTTACGTGGTGCCAAAGGTGCTATCAGCGTAAACATGGTAAAAGATAGAATGATTGAAAAGTCTCCCAACACAACTCGTTTGATGGATAAGTTGATCGATAAGAAATTGATTCAACGCATCAGATGTGATAAAGACAGGAGAGTTCTTTACGTCGAAATTTCAGAAGAAGGATTGACTTTGTTAGACAAGATCGATAACGATCCTAATTTTGGATTGGACCGTTGCGGAAAATTGACTGAGGAGGAAGCCAATACATTGAGCGATCTTCTTGATAAAATGCGCGGTTAATCTCCATTGCTATTTTTTTGTTATTTATTCCTAATTCCGTGATTCTTTCTCGGTTCGAGGTTAATTTTATCTCTGCATGAAAAACGGATTTATACTCTCTTTAATTTTTCTTTTCACTTTTTCAATCGGAACTGCCTTATCACAAGACAAAGTTGGTGCAATTGATGGTGTTGTTTTGGATTCCACTTCTTTTGAAGCTATCGAATTTGCCTTCGTAAGTGTTCATAAAATTGCGGATTCGTCGATTGTGACAAGTATTTATACAGGTGAAAAGGGAGAGTTTATTCTTTCAGATGTTCCTTACGGCAAATATTTTGTCCGAATTTCAAATACTGGTTATAAACCAAAATTTCTAACTAGCATTGAGATAAACGATTCTAAACCACTGAGGAAATTTGGTAAAATTGCCTTGGTTAGTTTGGCTAAAGCCATTGACGAAGTTGAAATTACTGCTGAAAAACCTATTCTTCAGAATGGAATTGACAAGAAGACATATGATGTTGGAAGCGATATTTCTGTAACTGGCGGAACTGCGAATGATGTATTGAACAATATTCCATCCATTGAAATTGATCAGGACGGGAAAATTTCGCTTAGAGGTGAAGGGAATGTAATTATTCTGATAGATGGTCGACCAAGCAGTATGTCGGGCGGAAATGGAAAAAGTTTACTTGATGGTTTGCCTGCAAGTTCCATTGAAAGAATAGAAATTGTTACCAACCCTTCTGCAAAGTATGATCCTGACGGAACTTCCGGAATTATCAATATTGTTCTCAAAAAGAATGTGAAGCGTGGATTGAATGGGAATTTTCAGGTTTCTGCCGGAACCGGGAATGCTTATAATAGCTCTGTTGGTTTAAGTATGCGAAATACGAAGTTCAACTTGTTTGGTAATTATGCATTCGATTACAGAGAAGGTTATAGGAATAATTACACTGAATTAAAGCAGGTTACAAACGATACGGCTTACTATTTTGATCAAAGCAGAGTTGGTTCAGATTTGAGTTCTACCCACACAGCGAAAATTGGAATGGACCTGTATCTGAACGACAGAAATATTCTCTCCTGGAGCGTTTCCGGAAATATGGGATTAAGAGAAAGAGCCGGTGATCAGGATAATATTCGTTATACCGATTTTTCTGACACTACCGAATTTTGGAAACGAATTACAGAAGATCCGTCACATAACAAAAATTTAGATGCCAATCTCGGTTATCATTTCTACTTAAAAGATAAAAAAGGGACTATTGACTGGAATGTTTATCAGTCAATGTCGGAAGGGGATAACCTGGGGGATTATTCGCAGCATTTCACTTTTCCAACAGATAGTTCTTATCAGCAGCAATTGTTTTCTTACGAAAAGTCTCGATTTACAACTGCAAGCATGGACATCGTTCGCATTTTTGGTGGAAAGCTTCGCACGGAAAGCGGTTTAAAGATGATTAACCGTAATATGAGCGTGAATTCTGAAATGTTTACCACAGATGCTTCCGGAAACTTGGCTTTTGACAGTATTGGTTATTTCGAATACGAGTATTTGGAGCACATTTATTCAGCTTATGGAATTGCTGCCAGTTCTTATAAGAAATTCAGTTACCAAGCCGGAGTGCGTTTTGAGCAGAGTTTTCAGGAGCCTCGATTGTTGTCGTCGAACGAGAATTACCGCAATCAGTACTTCAATGTGTTTCCTTCAGCACATATTCGATATGAACAAAAGAAAGGAAGAGAATTTTCATTTGGATACAGTAAACGAATCAATCGTCCTTCCTCAGAAAGTTTGAATCCGTTTACAAGTTATGCTGATCCCTACAATTTGAGAAGGGGAAATCCGAAATTGACTCCAGAGTACATTCATTCATTCGATTTGGGATTTGATTTCAGAGGCGATAAGATCAGTTTCACTATTGCTGCTTATCAACGTTTCTCATACGATGTAATTGGTCGGGTAAAAGAGTTTTATCCTGACGGAACTTCTGCCGGAACACAAGCAAACATTGATCAATCGATTTCAACCGGTGGAGAATTGGTTACGCAAATCAAATTCACTCCTAAATGGAAGGCAATGCTTTCTGCAAACGGAAATTATATCAAGTATAAGGATGAATTCAATTCATTGGGAACGAACTTTAACAGAGAAGGCTTTGTGCTATCTTTTAAAGGAAGTACAACGGTGGAATTGATGAAGAAAACATTGACGCTTCAGGCGAACGGAAATTATGGTCTACCGGCAATTACACCTGCAGGGACAATGCGTCCACGCGGAAGTTTGAGTTTTTCTGCCGATAAATCTTTGAAAGATGGGAAGTGGGGAGTTGGAATGCGCGTGACAGATATTTTCAATACGCAAGGATTCCGTTTTTATGTGGATCAACCACTCGCTCAACAAAATGTTGAATTCAAGTGGCTGACCCGACGCGTGTATGTTAGTGTGAGATATCGCTTTGGAAAAGTAGACGTCGATAAAGGGAAGTCTAACCCGTCCAACGGAAATGGAGGAGGAGGCTTTGATTTCTAAAAGCTACTTAACTAGACTTTTTAGCGACCAATGCTTGCTGCAATTGTAAGTGCACACCTAAATGTGCCAGGGCTCTGTCAAAATCCGAATTCTTTCTGATTTTCTGACGTTTCTGTAGAGTTTTCATTTTCTGCACGATTTACTTATTAGCAAGTTAGCAAATAACCTGCCATAAAAAAGTGGATTTGAGTAAACGGTATCCACAACTGATTCTTAATAGCTATAATGCAATTGATCGGTATCGTAACACGTTTAAATATCCTGGTTTTGAGATTGAATGGTAGAAAAGTTAAAAATTTCAAAGGCGATATTGCCGTTTTTATGTCATTTTGACGTCTATTTCCATTTTGATCGTTGTTTATCAATATTGATCGCTTTGAATTATTCGAGTTTCTGACCGGTCAAGTTGCTCTAAATGTGAATAATCAATAAACATTCAGTTATTATTCGTCAAGTTGTTGATTAATCCTTAAAAGAACAGTATTTTTGTAGCCTGAAAAATGCAACCAAGAGCAACAAATCCATGATTGATACAGAACTATTCGAAGCGAAAAAATTATACCCTTTCCAGGAAAAAACTGTAAATACGATCATTGATGAGCTCGATAAAAACGGCTTTGATTTTAACCTCCTTTTCCAGTTGCCAACAGGTGGAGGTAAAACCGTTATTTTCAGTGAAGTAGCAAAGAAGTTTATTGAGAAATGGAATAAGAAAGTATTGATTCTTACACATAGAATTGAGCTCTCGGTTCAAACCTCAAAACAATTGAATGCCATTGGTATTGGTAATAAGGTGATTAGCTCTGATGTGAAAAATCTCGAGAACGAAGATCATCACTGGTGTTACATTGCAATGGTAGAAACCTTGAACAACCGATTACAAGAGAATGAGAATTTTGTTGACGGTGTTGGGCTAGTAATTGTGGATGAGGCGCATTACAACAGTTTCCGTAAGATTTTCCAATATTATTCAGGAGCAAATATTCTTGGAGTTACCGCTACTCCTTTGAGTTCAAATAAATCATTGCCATTAAACGACCATTATAATAAATTGATTGTTGGAGAAAGTATTTCTTCATTAATTCAAGGTGGTTATTTGGCTGATGCAGAAACGTTTACGTACGATGTCAATCTGCATGGATTAAAGATAGGGACGAATGGTGATTTCACTGTTTCTTCTTCCGAAGTGGTTTACGGTAATTTCTTCATGCAGGAGAAATTGTTGTTTGCTTACGAAGAAGTGGCAATGGGGCAGAAGACATTGATCTTCAACTCTGGAATTGAAACCTCATTGCGTGTAGAGGAAACATTCAAGAAACGCGGATTTAAGATCCGTCACCTGGATTCAACCTTCAGTGATAAAGACAGAAAGGACGTGCTTTCCTGGTTTAAAGAAACGAAGGATGCAATTCTAACTTCTGTTGGAATTTTGACTACAGGTTTCGATGAGCCAACGGTTGAAACAATTATTCTAAACAGAGCAACAAGATCGTTGACCTTATATCATCAGATGATTGGTCGGGGTTCTCGTAAACTGCCAAATAAAAATCAATTTAAACTGATCGATCTTGGAAATAATGTTCGTCGTTTCGGAATTTGGCAAGATTACATCAATTGGCAAGATGCTTTCCGTTTCCCGGATCGTTTCTTAGAATCACGTTTGAGTGAAGGTGATGATTTGGAATTTGAAGTAGAATTCGAGTTTCCACGTCACATGGAACAATTGGTTGACACTGCTTTCTTAGAGTCGTTCTCAATGCGTGATTGTTATTATGATTGTATTGATAAAGGTGAAAAGGGAAAGGCAGCAGTTGATTATTCTCTAGCGAATCACTGTGAAGGAATTTTATTGAAAACAAAAGATTTCGACGAAGCGCTTAAAATTCAGGAAGCGCTGCAAGAGCATATTGAACATCGTTTAAAGATGTATACCAAATGTATCGCAAAGAGTACTCCGAATTACTTCAAGTATTTAATGGAGACGTACAATCGTCAATTGCGCCAGGAATTGCGTAAGTGTTTAGATGAATGATTCGTTTCTGTTGTTTAAACACATAGAAAAGATAGTTTGGACATAGTCACATAGTTTTTTACGAAAAACAATTTGAAACTCGCTTGTTACAGGTGAGTTTTTTTTGTTAACTTAAATAAGAAACCCTATCTATGATTAGATCAACCAAAGCAGAAATTGACAGACTATCTTATGAAATTATCGGAGCCGCTATTGATGTTCACAAACAACTAGGTCCTGGACTACTCGAAAGTACCTATCATCAATGTATGAAAATTGCTCTTGAAATGAGAGGTTTGAAATTTGAAACAGAAATGCTAGTCCCCATAATCTTTGAAGGGCATCAACTCGAAACTATGCTTAGGTGCGACTTATTTATTGAAGGATTGATTCCTGTTGAATTGAAATCAGTTCATGAAATAGCTCCAATTTTTGAGTCTCAGATTCTTACTTACATGAGATTATTAAAAGCTCCTAAAGGCATTTTGATCAATTTTAATTGTAGGAATATTTTTCACGAAGGTCAGATGACTTTTGTAAATGAGATTTATAATAAACTACCTGATGAATAATTAGAAACTCTGTTTTCTATTTGAAAAACTATGTTCCTATGTGTTTAAAACACCTTAACAGGAATTAGTGGACAAAAAAAGAGGGATAAGCTACTCTTATCGCACCGCTACAACCTCATACCTTTGCTACGTTCCCGTCCTGGAGGATTAAGAGGGAGCTGGTCGTAAAAGACTTATCCCGTCACAAAAGTAGTAAATTATCAGGATTTACCAACCTTTTCAGCGATTTCTCGCCATTATTTCTTTACTGGTTTCTTATGCAAGCATACTGAAAAAGGTGTTGATAATTTTGTTATGTACTGATTGTGTGTAAATTAGCCGACCAACAATTTAAAAATGAAGACATTTCTGCTACTTAGTGTTTTCGTTACGTCATTCGTGTTTGCGCAAAAAGACACGTTAAATGTGACAGACACCAATGGAATGCGACAAGGCAAATGGATGTTGCTTGGAGCTGATGTTCCTGAATTCGGAATTGAGTCAGGATCTATAGCTGAAACGGGAACATACCAGAACAACCAAAAAATTGGACCTTGGATTCGTTATAACAAAACGGGAACGCTTCCGCTTTCATTAATCATTTATGAGTTTAATCCTTCAGGAAATCAATCGACTCGCGTTTCTATCTTTAGTTTCAAGTATTTCGACAACGGACAAGTTTCATATCTGCCTTATGCTGGAAAGTGTAAGACAAAAGCGAATTACAAACGTTTTGATGAATCAGGAAAACTGATCGAATTAATGGAGTACGATAGTTTAGGAAATGAGATTCTTTCAATTACTGCAACAGACAATACGACTTTGGAAGGAATGGATTATTTCAATATTCCTGCTGATTTTCAGATATCACAAGAGGCTAATGTAGTTACACCAAGTATCAAGAAGTTTACCCAGCAAAACGGATACTACATTGTAGATATTGAACATTCGAAGTTTGTTGTAGGTCGATTTGAAAATGGTGATTTGGTAGAAGGTAAAGAATGTGTTCTGGATGAAACCTACAAATTGATGGTTGCAAAAACGTTTTCTGATCGCCGATATTCATCAACCTATTCATTGAAGTAACACTTCTTGTTTAAAAGCTTAAAACGTTGATTTTATTGCAATTATATTGAGTTACTCAACTGTAACAAACTGATCATTGAATTCGGTTATATCGTTGCTTTTTGCTAATAATTTCACTTGACCAAGAAATTGTGCGTTTTCATGTAAAGCTTTGAACAGTCGGGGAGTGAGCCATTCGATATCGTCTTTTAATCCTTGGTTGTATTGCATAAATACATCGAGCCACAACTGAAAGTTATCTCGTTCCAGTTGCTCCCAATACATTTCAGGAAGTAAGTCGTCTAGCTCAGATTCTGGTTCTTTGTCCAGGATTTCCGCAACGTTGATATGTCCATTGTTAATGAGTTTAGAAATCACCAATTTGATTTCCTGAGGAATGTCATCTATTTCACTTAACATACGAATCCATCCTAAATTCACCTGATGAACGTAAGAGAAGCGTTGTTGAAGAAAATCGAGGATCATAGTTTCTTTAAGTCCGAAATTGTTGCTTTAGGATCCGGGCTGTTGAAAACGAAACTTCCTGCAACTAAAGCCTGAGCTCCTGCTTCAACCAATAGTTTTCCGGTTTCTGTATTTACGCCACCATCCACTTCAATAATTGCCGAAGAACCTTTTCTTTCAATCAAAGCTTTGGTTTCAGCGACTTTTGTAATTGCTTCTTTGATGAATTTTTGTCCACCAAATCCCGGATTTACTGACATAATCAATACCAAATCCAAATCAGCAATTACATGCTCCAATGCAGAAACCGGTGTGTGTGGATTCAATGCAACTCCAGCTTTCATTCCAGCTTCTTTAATTGCTGCAACTGTTCTATGTAAATGCGTACAAGCTTCGTAATGCACAGTTAGAATATCTACTCCGGCTTTAGCAAAATCGTTGATGTATTGATCAGGATTCACAATCATGATGTGGCAGTCGATCGTTTTTTTTGCGACCTTCTTTAGTGCTGAAATAATGGGGAATCCAAAAGAAATGTTCGGAACAAAAACACCATCCATTACGTCAACATGAAACCAATCTGCTTCACTTGAGTTAATCAATTCGAAGTCGCGTTCCAGATTTCCAAAATCACACGATAAAATAGAAGGAGCAATTATTACAGACATTTTACAAGAATTTCCGGTAAAATTACTAATTACCAATTTCTAATTACGTATCCATTTGTAATTAGTCATTTGTAACTGGTAATTATTTTACTTCATCCACTTCAAATACTCTTCATCTCTGCGATAAACATCAGCGTGATAGATCAATTTACCTTGTTGGCTGACTGAAACGGTGATATAGTCAATTTGAATGGTAATTGGCTGGTGAAGTGGAATAACTCTATGTTCCTTGTGCACAATTACTGTGTCCAGAGAATCTCGTGTGAATTTTTGTCGTTTGTCTCTGGTTAGTACATAACGGGCTAAAGAATCTGGCATTTCACAACGCACGCAACCGTGCGAATAAGCTCTAACATCTCGATTGAAAAATCCTTTTGATGGAGTATCATGGACATAAACACCGTATTTGTTGTTGAATTCAAATTTAACTAGTCCAAGAGCATTGTCAGTTCCTGGATCCTGTGTAATACGGAATGGGAAATTGGTTTCCTTGTATTTTCTCCAGTTGATAGAATGCGGATCAACTTCAACACCACCACGATAAACCTTGTAATGGTTTTTTGTGGCGTAGTTTGAATTTGCTTTCTGTGCAGGTAAAAATTCTTTCGATGCAATCGATTGTGGTTGTGTCCAGAATGGAAGCGAAATGATATTTCTAATCGATGAAGTTAACTGTGGAGTCGTGTTCTCAGGCTTTCCAACAACAACTCGATGTTTCAAATAAAGCGTGTCATTAATATGAAAACGAAGCAAATATTCAGGAATATTGATCCAGATGTATTTCTCAGGGAATTCGCTTCTCCAGCGCCATCTTTCCAATGAAAGAATGGTTCTGTCAATTTGATGCTGCTCACTTTCGCCAAGCAATTCAACCGTATATTTTCCAAGAACAGCATCGTCTTTCAAGGCGTGATCAAGTTGGAATGCTTTGAGACCTTCTTCGAATTCCTCATCGCTTGCACCTTTAGAGATGTACTTTTTTTCTACCAAAGCTTCTCTCGCCAATTCCCTGCTTTTCAACGTATCGTCTTTGATTGAAGGGATAGTGAATGATTTTGAAGAAATTTCTTGTCCGTAAACTCTGTAAAATAGGGCTTTTGCAATGCGTTGATAGTATTTGTTGGGGGAACCCATTGATGCAAACCAGCTTGCGTAGGATTTCACATCATCAAATTCATTCAGGTGTGCTAAAACAAGTTCATTTTCTGCTGGCAGCTTCGGACGCATCTTGTTTACAGATGTATCCATGATACCGATTTTCAGGTCGTTGATAATTTGAGCGAATTGTGCAGTCATTTCCAATTCGCGAACAATCAATTCTTTGTCGTATTTCTTTTTTTGATTTTTCGCCAATCTTGTACTTGGTAAACCAATCGCGTTAGGATTTTTAATGAAACTATAGAATTTTGAGCCTCTTTTAGATAGCATCGAATCGTTCACCCAAATCGGTCGGTAATCGCGGCTTTTATAGATTTCAGCCATTTGTTCCGCAAATTTTTCATCAAATCCAAGCTCTTCTACTAAGTCTTGATCTAGAGCCATTTCCAGGCGTTCTTTCATTTTGATTTTATCGTCAAAAACGGGGTCAGTAGGAGGTCTGTCTGTTTTACAAGCAGTAATACACAATACAGTGCTTAAAAACATTAGACTAAATAGTATTCTCATAGGTAAGAAATCGACAATTTTGTGCTAAAGATAATGCTAGAAAATATGTTAGAAGTCGGAAACTTATCAACATACATTTTACTCGGAATAATCGTAATAGTCTCTCTCGTAGGGTTCAACGACCGGGATTTTATGGATCGTTATCTGTTCTATCCTTACGCCGTAAAACAGTATAAAGAATATTATCGCTTTTTCACGCATGCTTTTCTGCATTTGGATGCGATGCACTTGATCTTTAATGGGCTTACCATGTTCCTTTTTGGTCCTATGGTGGAAGAATCTTTGATTATTTTACATGGTGAAGTGATGGGAGAAGTGCTGTTTTGGACACTCGTCATCGGGGCAATGCTGGGTTCGTCGATTATTTCTTTTTTCAGACATCAGTATAATCCGGGCTATAAATCGTTAGGCTTTTCAGGTGTTACAGCGGCGATTGTTTTTGGAGCTATTTTGTTCGATCCAACGATGAACATCGGTTTCTTCATTATACCTCCAATCATTCCCGGATGGCTTTTTGGATTTTTATATCTAGGCTTCGAAATTTACTCTGATCGCAACAAAAAGACGAATATTGCCCATGATGCACATATTGCTGGTGCTGTATTTGGTGTAATTTTCATTTTTCTCACTAATATTGAAGTAGTGATCTATAACTTTAGACAGTTAATCGGATAATGGAACAAGAACTCTTTGTAAACAACAACGGAACTATCATTAGTTCAACCGGACCTTCAATTCATGCAGGAAATAGAGGATACACTTACGGCGATGGCTTGTTCGAAAGTATTCGTGTAATGAACGGAAAAGCACTGAATCTTGCCAATCACTATCAGCGTTTGGTGGAAGGCGGGCATGCGCTGAAAATGCGTTTTCCTTCTTTTTATAACGTTGAATTCTTCGAAAAGCAAATTGCAGAACTTATTGAGTTGTGCAAAATAACTGAAGGTGCGCGTATTCGCTTGTCGATTGACCGCTTAGGTGGTGGAACTTATTTGCCGGATGTCAACGAAACTTCTTATTTCATAGAGTGTTATCCGATCGAAAACAATCTTTTTGGTTTAAATGCAAAAGGACTGGAAGTTGATTTGTATCAGGACATCAAGAAAACGAATACACCTCTTTCGAACTATAAAACCAAAAACGGAATCATCTACGTTTTGGCCGCAATTTCTGCAAAAGAGAAAGGCTTAGATGATATGTTGTTGACAAACGACAAAGGTCAGATTCTTGAAAGTTCGCATAGTAACTTGTTTGTTGTCAGCAATGGTGTATTGTATACCCCGAGTTTAGCTGATGGCTGTTTGGCAGGAACCATGCGTATGCAGGTTATCAATCTGGCATTGAAACACAACCTGAAAGTGTATGAATGTCCAATTTTACCATCGAATTTACTGGTTGCGGATGAATTGTTCTTAACCAATGCCGTTCGTGGAATTACATGGATTGGTGGCTACAGAACAAAGCGTTATTTCAATACAACAGCACGTAAGATTGTAACTTTCCTCAACGAGGAGTGGGAGAATTATTGATTGCAACCTTAAGTTTAACTTCAATACGTTTTCACTCATAAGTAGATTGTTGTATTTACATCAGCTGCTAAAATCTTTTCTTTTCCGTTTACCAAACCATAATTCCGACACTAGTAGTAAATACCTTTTTATGCGGAAATTTTGTCTCTTCCTTTTTGTTTGCTTTGCTTGCTGTATCAAACTGAACGCTCAAGGCTACTCTTTCACAAGAGAGGAAGGAGACAGATTCAATTCATTGTATCACAATTCAGTTCTGTTTTATAACGGAAACAGACCATTTCAGGAGAATGGTTTATGGGGAATTAAAACGGAAACGGGTGAGGTAGTTGTTGCGGCAAAATACGATTCGATATTCAACGGCGGCTTTAATCATTGCATTGTAGTTGATAAAAGCGGGTACAATGTTCTTGACTCCATTGGTCGACCTTGTTTTAAGAAGAATGAAACCAAAATAATCGTTTATGGCAATCAATTGACCATTCCGAGAAATGGTATCAATTATCAGTATCTGGTTTACCGCTTAGGCTTAACTCCAATGACTGCATATGATGCGAACTTTATTGAATTTCCGAGGGTAGTAAAGGAACAACAGACAAAGACGATTGATCCAACTCTAGAGTATGTTTGGATGCGCTACTATCAACAAGGTAAATTGGTTGACTCCATTCATCAATATATGATGGGTGGAAATTATACGAAGAAGGTAATTTTCCTGCATAATGGCGAAACAAGAACAATTCCTTCTAAAAATTGGGGCGGTGTCTTGGGAGATAATTACATGAAGCTGAATATGCCTGGTCTAAAACCGGTTAAGATTGTTGATATCAGAACAGGTGACACCGTGCTTCAAAGTATATTGAACATAGAGTTTTTTGAATATAATGGTTCTGAATATTTCATCGGTCAAAAAAGTAGTATAGAAGGCACATTCTTTTACAATTTGGATGGAACGCTAAAAACTGCAATTGATAAGTGGTTGTCAGATAGCGACGGTTTATTGTTAGAACGCGTTCCAATACCAAAAAGCAAACTATCCAATTACAATGTTTTTGGTTTTCCGAATTTCGACACATTGGAATTCGAAGTTCGATTGGTGGAGAAGAGAGAAAGGTATCAGTTGTTCGCTGACTATGAAAAGAAATCCTACTCGCTTTATCACAAGGATAAGAAAATAGCCGCCTTTCCAATACTCAAAAACGAGAATATTGTAATAGATCAGTTTTATGGGGATGCTAAAGGTTCTTTTATAGAAATTACCTTCTTGAACTCCAAAAATCGATATTCTAAGAAAATCATCTTTAAGGAAGATGGCAAGATCCTTTTGGAAACACCATACGATGAAAAAGAGAAGTACGTTAGTTGGCACTCAATCTATCAACAGCTGCATTACCGCTATAACGAAGATTCTCACTCGATCTACAGACTAAATGATGATCAATTTAAACCACTTCCAGCTGGATATGCCTTTGAAAATCAGATCGGTGAAGATGCATTTGAGGTAATTACCGAAGGCAAAATTTTCATTCAGAATCTAGCTGGTGAAAAGCTTTATTTCCCAAAGGGATTTGATAACATTGAGACGCTTAGATTTATGGAAAATCCGTTCTACAAGATTTCGTGGGATGATTCTTCTCAGGTTTACAATCATTTAATGCAGCCATTATTAGAAGTAGTTGATATTTACCCGATACCTCAATATGCCTTAAACAACAATGTTTCTTTTTCACCTTTTGCTTTAGCAAAAAGGGCAGGAGAGCATCGCTTTTTCATTATAGATGCTGAAGGACGAAGATTGTCGGATAAATACTTCCTTGCTATTTATGAGTTTAGAGACATGGATCATTTCATTGTTTTGAACGAGGCGAACGAAATTGAGTACATTCCGATTTCGAATCTAAAATAGAGACGAACCAAGATTTATTTTGAAGAAATCAAGTAACAAATTCCCCGGATCTGCTTATACTCGTGTACGTGAAAACAAGCTCCTGAATGATCTATAAGATTTACTTCTCTGTCATTTTCGTTTTATTCCTTTGCTTCTCCAATAAGAGTTTTACTCAGACTATTCCAACCAATTTTGCTACAGATTCCATTAATTCTGAAGTTGAGAACAACCTGAATTACCTGTTGAAGCATGCGGTTTTCTCAACCAAAGGGTATACGCCGTTTCGGATAGATAATAAATGGGGATTAAAAGCCAGTAATTGTAGAATTGTTTTACAGCCCGTTTATGATTCGATATTGAATGGTGGCCACGATTTCTTCATTGTTGTAAAAGGCGGGAAATACGAATTGTTGAATAAGAATTTTTGGAGTTGTCTCGATGGTCCAATGAAGCATATTGATTATGATTTTAAAACCAAAGTCTACACCGTAAAAGACAGCAAAGATTCAGTGAGTAGTTATGAGCCAACTTGGTACAGCAGTTTGAAATTGAAAAAAGGAGTAGACCATTCCAGATATCTGAAACCACCAGATGATGCTGATATGAATAATCCTAGAACTTATCCATATACCTTTAGGTATTTCGAAGGATATCCATTTGCGGATTCTATAGTTACAACAACTTATTCTGATAGTGTACGCATTACTAGGTTTTATCCAATCCAAGGTAAAAGTTGGTCATTACAAGTACGAAGCTTTAAGGCCGTTGCTGATAACTACATAATAACTTGGGATGGAGAATTGCAATACATTCTTGATGGAAGAAACGGAGATACACTTTTTCAATTCTTCGATTCGTTTGACTTTAGTAACTATTATTATTTCAAAAGTCAGATGTACTATCGGATGCAATACCGTAACTCGGAAAATACAGCTGGTTCCACAACAATCTTTGATAAAAACATGGATACGGTTTGTTTTGTGCCAGGTATTTTTGACTTTGAAGAGGGTTTTCTGTATGGATATGAGTTTTCGGAAGAGGGAGAGCACATTTACACTTTTCCTGATCTGAAATTAGTGCCAGTGGCATTCAGTAGACACAAATTCTTAGAGAACTTCCTACTGGCAAATCCTTACGGAACGGAAGAATACCGACTTTACTACAAAGAGAAGTTGCTAAAAACCTTTGATTACGTTGATGAAGCCGAGTTAATTGAAAGTCATCTGTTTTCAGCGAAATTCCATTTGGCAGTTATTAAATTTAGAAATGAAGACCAGTTATATACGGAAGTTTATGACTCTTTAGGGAAATTGCTATGGAGCGGGAGTGATTTTCATTATATCCACTATAATCCCGTGATGAATCAACTTTCAATCGATTTTCAAGGCGAAAATGGTGAATTGGATTTTAGAACAAGTGTCTTCGATACTATTTCAGGAGAATTTAGACTAACTCCTTTCGATAGAAGTAAAGTCGATCAGATCGGAGCTAATTTCTTCGTCTGTCACGATAATGATTCAATAAGTGTTTTTCGTGATCTCAAAGGAAATCGATTAAACAAGGAAGAATATACGTACACCGAAGTATATGACCTGAATTTTCATCGCTTTGTGAGTGTTCATAATGCAAATGTTGCAGCTGTTTATAAAGATGATTACGAATTGATTTGTGATTCCTGTTACATCGAAAATTTTTTCAACTTCATTCATGGCAATTGGAACCAGTTCACTGCTATTCGATCTATGAAAGATCCTTTGCATTACAAAGTATATGATGAAGAAGGGAAAACGCCATTGAAAAAGGATTATCTCGCCGTCTACTTTCACCATTTAGAGGATCGTTCAAATGGCTATTTTGTAGCTTTGAATGATCAATATGAAATGGAATACATTCCGTTGAGTGAAATACAATAAGAGAAAGAAATGACAAAAACCCCGGCATATTTCAACTGGAGCGGTGGAAAAGACAGCACGCTTGCACTTCACAAAATCCTTGAAGAAGGCAAATATGATGTGAAATATCTTTTGACCACAGCAAATCAGGATCATCAACGCGTGGCTATGCATGGCGTGCGTTTGGAATTGATGCAGCAACAAGCTGAAAGTTTAGGAATTCCATTAATGATCATCGAATACAGTTCTTCCGCAACCATGGAAGAATATGAAAACGCCATGAGCAAAGGAATACAGCCGATTTTGGATGCAGGCATTCGTACGGCCATTTTTGGCGATATTTTTCTAGAAGATTTGAAGGAATACCGCATCAAGAAGCTTCAGGAAATAGGAGTGGAGGCGGTTTTTCCATTGTGGAAAAGAGATACAACAGAGTTGATTCAGGAATTCATTGATTTGGGTTATAAAACCATTTTGGTTTGTACGGATAACAGTAAACTTGATGACTCCTTCATCGGAAAAACAATTGATAAGGAATTGATTGCACGACTGCCTGAAAACGTTGATCCTTGTGGCGAAAACGGCGAGTTTCACACCTTTGCGTATGCTGGACCGATTTTCAAAAACGAAGTAAAGTTTGAAATTGGAGAAGTGGTGGAACGGAAGTATGATGGTAAAACTACAGAAGGCGAAGAAAAGAATTGGGGATTTCTGTTTGTTGATCTGCTTCCTTTAAACTAATACGTTTTCCACTCCCACTGATGCACAGATAAAAAGCTCGCCTACCGGTCTTGCGTGTTGATTGTTGTAATCATGAGAATGGTATGATTTGTATTCTATTTGAATGGATTCTTGGTCAAATTTATAACGCATAAAAAAGAGGCAACTGGTAAGTGCCTCTAATATCTGTGCATCTGTGGGAAGTCCTAAAGGATTTTCCTTGATACTGAATCTACGCCGATTTCTTCATGATCTTAAACATCCGTCTCGATGATTTACGAAAAGTACTTCTCAATGTTCGGTCATCGGTGCGTGTTGCAGTTGTTGAACGCAAAAATTGTCTGCTAAAAATCGTTCCATCGCCTTTCACTTCTTGCAATGAATTAATAATGTTGATCGTTGAGGTAGCGTTCATTATTTGTTGATTCGTTAGAACGTTTACAGCACTGATACCAAGTGATAGTTCGTCGCTCATGATGAAATTCCTAATGGCAGAGCCTCTAACAATATGTGTAACACCAAGTGAATCTGCAATTTGTTGATCTGTCATATTATCCAGCTGTTGTTGCGTTAGATTTTTTGAGATCATTGTTCCTTCAATTTGGCCTTGACTAAGAATAGAAACATCTAAAGACATATTTGAGCGCTTAAGACTCATACGTGTCAAATAATTGATCATCGCCGCCTGATAGTTTCTACCATCCTGCAATTGATTTTCAGTGATGTCTTCCGGAGTGAATTTTTTAGGAATTCTACCTTCATAAGAAATCTTATATGGCAAAACCGCAATAGTTGTTTGAGCAACTACCGAGAAGAATGTTCCAAATAAAAGAATTGAGAGTAAAGCTATTTTTTTCATGTTATCGGGGTTTAATATAACCTCGGCAAAACAGCAATTACAATGCCAGAAAAATAACTGATTGTGAAAATTGATTACAATTTCTTGTCCAAATCAATCAAACGGACGATCTCTTGGTATTTAATCAATTCGGTACTAAGGCTTTGAGCTTTCTCAACGTCTTTCATGTAAATCGCTCCCTGCAATTCAACAGTCATTTCGTTGATTTTTTCCTGAATCTGATCATAACTCATAGGAGAAGTATGCGATTCAACGTCATAGTTGCTACGATAATTGTCTTTCAACGACTTGAATCGATTGATTTGAACCTGAAGCTCTGAAGCTTTATCGAAGTTCTCTTGCCTGATTTCTTCCCTGAGCTGATTTTGAAGCTGCCCAATCTGTTCGTTTATCTGAAACTTATCCATAACACTTTTCCTTTTCACTTTACGAAATTCAAGTTAGGCATTTGTTGTTAAGCGAAAAAGTTAAAATTTTGAAATCAATGTTATTATTACAAGAACAGTGTTGGAAATCAAATAAATAAACAATTTAACTTTTTATCTCACAGGTGGGGTTTTATTTTCCTTGCTTTTCGATTCTTCCTTTAAATCTGATTTCTTGGTCCAAAAAACCCGTACCGACATTTCATCACCCAGTAGAAAACCGTAAGCTTCCCATTGCGGAACTGAATCGAGGATCACTTTTATGATAGCGGTAATAGGTACTGCCAGGAACATTCCGGGAACTCCTGCGAGAGAACCACCCACAATAACACAGATGATCGAAGCCAGAGCATTTATGCGGACATTGTTACCTACAATTCTGGGCATCAAGATCATATTGTCGATGAACTGAACCAATCCCGTAACTGCCATTACGCCTAAAATCGATTCTTCAGCATTTGTGTTGAATGAAAATGCGATCAGACAGTTCAGTACATTTGCAACAAGAACTCCTATATAAGGAATAAGGTTCAGCAAAGCCGTTAAAAGGGCCAAAAACAATGCGAACTTCACTCCCAGAATCGAAAGTCCAATGAACATGAGCGTAGCAACAACAACTATCTCGAGCATCAATCCAATGATGTATTTGCGCACGATGAATTTGATGTCGTTTACAACTACTTGCATTTGGTCTGATTTCTTTGGATTGACCATTCGCATCAGAAATTCAAGTAGTAAATTTCTGTAGAACATGAAAAGAAAAATATATACAGGAAGTAATGCCAAATAACCAAATACATTGGAAATCGAACCAAATGCATTTGAAGAACCACCTCCTTTCATGATCCTTTCTTTCAGGAAAGTCTGTTGCTGAAGAATCGATACTCCAAACTTATGGTAGATCCAATCAGACATATCATGAACAACCTTCATCAGTTTTTCCTGTGTTTCAGGTAGTTCCTTGAAAAATTGCTTTAGTTGACCTGCAATAAGAAAGAGTATAATTGCGAAAACAATGATTAGTAACATCTCTGTAACCAGAACAGAAACCACTTTTGGAAATTTCCATTTCTTCTGCAAAAAATCGTCTATCGGACGCAAAAGAATCGCCAGAATAAAGGCTAGAATTATCGGAAAGAGTATTGAACTCGCAAAATAAATCACCGCAATAATAGAAGCGATAGCCAAAAGGGCATAAATCTTCTTTGAATAATTCACTTCTTTTCCCAGCACCATAAATCCCCTCTTTTTTTTAAAGATAGTCTTTTATATTTGCTAATAAAGATTAATTTCTTACAAAATATTTAGATGAAATTGCTTTTAACCTTAATATCATTTGTTACTAGTGCAGCATTTGCTCAAGTGATGAAGCAGGATGCCAATGCTTTATATATAGGGACTTATAACATTTACACGTTCGGGAAACATGGGGATACTCAGATTTTCAATGGAGCGAAAGTACTTGCTAGTGGCGATTTTGATCTGGTGGCAATTCAGGAAGTAATGGGGACAAAAGGTGAGGAATCAGTTAGTGTTTTGACAAAATACTTAAAGGATTCCTTTAACCTGAATTATGCAAGTGTTGTTAGTGCAGATCTTGGTCAAGGTTTGGGTGGACAAGAGCGCATTGCTTTTCTCTACAAGCCTGATGTTTTGAAATTGGTGAATCACGATGGAAAAGCATTTCAGGTAGTTGAAGTTCCTGGTGATGGTCGTGATTTCGCATTTACACGCTGGTCAAAAGGCAATTTTGACTTTGTTTTAGGGTCGGGGCACCTTTTTTATGGCGATAGCAAGGAAAAAGAAACAACACTTGCCAGAAGAAAGCAGGAGTTGGAACAGGTGTATAGCTTCTTCAAGGATCCGAAAAAGCAATTCGGTGATGAAGATCTGATCTTTGTTGGTGATTTTAATCGTGCTGCGCTGGTTCCCGATTACAAAAGCGTGAATTACGATACTACAAAGTATTTCATTCCGAACATCGAATTCTTTGATCCGGGATTAAATAAAGTACCACAGGTTAAAAAGGAAAATATTGCAGGAAAGGAGGTGCCGAAAGACAATCCGAAGTGTGTTTCATCAACGGTAGCAAAAGGAAACACTTATGTCTATGATATGATCATCTGTTCGAAATCGCTTTACGACAACTACGGAGCCCCACGCTCAAAGGGGAAATTCAATACCAATTTCGGAGTGATTTCCTACGACATGATTGACGGCATAGGAACAATTCCTGATGCAACGAAACAAATGAATCAAACAAAATTGAAAAATGCTTATTCTGATCATCGACCTGTATGGGTGAGGTTGAGCTTTCAATGATTTTTAATAATTTGATGCCGTTAATTTAGATCAAATGAGAATTTACCTTACGCTGCTGCTTTTATTACCATTGAATTCCTGCGATTTTAGTGATCATAAATGGGTTCTATTCAAAGATCAACCCGGAGACGGAGAAGGAACAGTATTGGGCTGGGACGCTGAGGAAGATATTGACGATGACGTTTCAATCTACACTTTTGATTCTATCCAGTTCGATAATGTACAATTGTATTTTTACTCTGATAAATCCTATGTCAATTCATATTTAAGACCCTATTATCTGGATACAACGGGCAATGAAGTGAATGATTCGGTGAGATTCGATGATTACGCATTTCCAGTAAAGGAAAAAGACGATAAGATCATTGACAACGATTCAATTCTGGCTATTTTCAAATGGAAGAAAAAGACAGTACATAAAACCGTTTTGAAGAAGAAACATTATACATCGACTTTTACTGATCGTCTTCCGTTAATTCGAATGCATTAAGATCGGTAAGAACTGAATCTAGGAATTCTAAAATTTGATACTTACATTTAAATGTCATCAAATCGCACATTTTGTTGATATAGAAACATTCGAATTCGGTATAAACAAAATCGATGAAAAATGATTTCACTGTATACTACATTTGGAAAAAGAGAATCACATTCATAAATCTAAAACTATGGAAGCAAACGAAGCCGGAAAATGTCCTTTTACAGGAGCAACAGCAAAACACAATACAGGTGGTGGCGGAACCGCTAATCACGAATGGTGGCCGAATCAGTTAAAAATATCCATCCTCAGGCAGCATTCTTCGTTATCAAATCCATTGAATGATTTTGATTATGCTGAAGCGTTTAAAAGCTTGGATTATCAAGCCTTGAAAAACGATTTAAAAGCCTTGATGACGGATTCACAACCTTGGTGGCCGGCCGATTTCGGACATTATGGGCCATTTTTTATTCGTTTGGCGTGGCATAGTGCCGGAACCTATAGAACAGGCGATGGTAGAGGTGGGGCAGGTGCCGGACAACAACGTTTTGCTCCTTTGAACAGCTGGCCGGATAATGGAAACCTCGATAAAGCGCGACGATTACTTTGGCCAATCAAACAGAAATACGGTCAAAAAATTTCCTGGGCAGATTTGATGATCCTTGCCGGAAATGTTGGACTGGAAACCATGGGATTCAAGACTTTTGGATTTGCAGGAGGTAGAGCGGATGTTTGGGAGCCGGATCAAGATGTTTATTGGGGAAATGAGAAAAAATGGCTGGAGGATGAACGCTATTCAGGAGATAGAGATTTGGAAAACCCGCTTGCCGCTGTGCAGATGGGATTGATCTATGTAAATCCGGAAGGACCCAATGGAAATCCTGATCCAATTGCTGCGGCAAGAGATATCCGTGAAACGTTCAAACGAATGGCAATGGATGATGAAGAAACTGTTGCATTAATTGCGGGTGGACATACTTTCGGAAAGGCACATGGCGCTGGAAATCCAGAGTTGGTCGGTAAGGAGCCCGAAGGAGCTGACATTGAACATCAAGGCTTTGGGTGGATAAATGCACACGGAACGGGATTTGGAGCCGATACAACAACCGGCGGACCAGAAGTTACATGGTCACAAACGCCAACACAGTGGAGCAATCATTTCTTTCTGAATTTATTTGGTAACGAATGGGAATTGACAGAAAGTCCGGCAGGAGCGAAGCAATGGGTAGCAAAGAATGCTGAAAACACCATTCCGGATGCGCATATTCCCGGTAAAAAATTACCACCAATGATGCTGACAACGGATTTGGCGCTGCGTTTTGATCCTTCTTACGAAAAGATTTCTCGTCGATTCATGGAGAATCCGGATCAGTTTGCCGATGCTTTTGCTAAAGCCTGGTTCAAGCTGACTCATCGAGACATGGGACCGAAAAAACGGTATTTAGGTCCAGAGGTGCCAAATGAAGATTTGATCTGGCAAGATCCAATTCCTGAACTTGATCACATGAAAATAGATGATCAGGACATAGCGCTTTTGAAGTCGAGTATTCGGGAAGCAGGATTATCCGTTGCTGAGCTTGTAGGAACAGCCTGGGCATCGGCGAGTACTTTCCGTGGTTCTGACAAACGCGGTGGAGCTAATGGCGCTCGAATTCGTCTGGCGCCTCAGAAGTTTTGGGCAGTCAATAACCCGAAACAACTGGATAAAGTACTTTATCGATTAGAAGGAATTCAACAGGATTTCAATATATCCCAAACGGGAAGTAAACACGTTTCATTGGCAGATGTGATTGTTTTGGCTGGAAATGTAGGAGTAGAACTTGCAGCAAAAGCAGCGGGTAAAACCATAAACGTTCCTTTTTCATCCGGAAGAATGGATGCTACTCAGGAACAAACGGATGTGGAATCATTTGCAGTTTTAGAACCAATGGCTGATGGATTCAGAAATTACCTGAAGAACAAATTCCTGATCAGTACAGAAGAATTGCTTATCGATAAAGCGCAGTTATTAACGCTTACTGCTCCTGAACTAACTGTTTTAATAGGTGGAATGCGCGCAATGGATACGAATTTTGATGGTTCTAAACATGGGATTCTGACGAAAACTCCCGGAGCATTGACGAACGATTTCTTTGTGAATTTACTCGACATGAGTGTTGCCTGGTCGGCTGTAGATGGACATAAGGAAATCTACGAAGCAAAAGACAGAGTGACCGGAGAATTGAAATGGACAGGAACACGTGCTGATTTGGTTTTTGGTTCCAACTCAGAATTGAGAAACATCGCAGAAGTGTATGCAAGCTCAGATGGAGGCGATAAGTTCATTGCTGATTTTGTTGCTGCGTGGGTGAAAGTGATGAATTTAGATCGGTTTGACTTAAAGTAAAAGTTTAAGCAAAGAATAAAAACATATTGTTTTATAAAATAAACCGCAAAGAAAGAAGAGTGCAAAGAGGATACGATACTTTGCGCTCTTCTTTCTTTGCGGTTTTAATGAAATAACTTTCTTCGATTTAGACGATTTTCTCTAAATTAGAGTCGAGATCCATGTCAAGAACCTATTCCATATCTGAAAACTTGTTGTTTCCACCCACAAATCTGGATGTGAAACGCTGTTCATCACATTTCAACGGAAAGCGGGTGCTCATTGCAGGTGCAAGTTTCGGAATAGGAGAGCAGTTAGCTTATTTGCTCAGTGAATTTGGCGCCGATTTGATTCTCATTGCACGAACGGAAGAAAAACTGAAGGAAGTTTGTCAAACAATCAATTCGAAAGGTGGAAAAACTGATTCATATGCATTGGATCTTCGAAACGAAATTTCATTGGATCGATTGATTCTCGAGTTTCAAACCGAATACGAAGGTTTTGATTACCTCATTCACTGCGCTGGCTTGTCTATTCGACGTTCATTTGCCGATTCACAAGAGCGTTTTCATGATGTGCAGCGAACAATGTCCATTAATTACTTTGCACCTGTGAAGTTGTCGATGGCGCTGTTTCCACAACTGGAACAAACTTCCGGACAAATTGTTTATCTATCTGCAGTCAATACACTTTTTCCGTCGTTTCCCAAGTGGTCGGCTTATCAGGCTTCCAAATCCGCTTTTAATGAATGGTTGAAGGGCGTTTCGCTGGAAATGAAAGAAAAGAATGTAGCCACAACACTGGTTTATTTGCCTTTGGTGAAAACCAGAATGATCGCACCGACAAAGATTTATGACAAAGCCGCAGCAATGCAGCCTGATCATGCAGCTCGTTGGGTTATTAAAGCTATGCTTTCGAGAAGAAAAGTAGTGAAGCCATGGTGGACAACAATAGCAATATTCGGAACGAGAGCTTTTCAATCGATTATCGCAGCACGAATCCATAAACAATCTTAGTTATGTGGAAGCATCTTCGCGAACTAAACAGGGCAGAACTACTGAGTTTTAAAGGGATTTATTACTTCGTTGGATCGTTGTTTTACGAAGGAATTAACCTAATGGCTGTTTTGCGTTTCTCAGCCAAACGTTATCCGAATAAACCAGCGTTGGTTGTTGATGATTCTCGCTTTACCTATCTTGAATTGTATCAGGAAAGCAAGCGTTTAATGTCATTCTATAAAGAAGTGAAAGGACTTCATTCTAAACAAAAAATAGGATTATTCTTTCCCAATACATCATACTTGATGGTGCATGTGTTTGCGCTTTCACGTTTGGGTGTCGACATTCTGCTTATCAATACTGAACTCAGCAAAAATCAGTTGTCAGCACTTTCGAAACAACAGAACTTTGATTTCATTATTGTGGATTCCTGCTTTAAGTCGAAGTTTTCAGGTGATTCTAGTATTCTTCTTTTTGATGAAGAGACTAGTGAGTTTAATACTTTTCAGCCCCAAAAACGCTTTATTCGACCAAGATCAGGAAGCATAGGAGTGATGTCGGGTGGAACTTCAGGGAAATTCAAAGCAGCACTTCGAAAACCTTCTGTTTTCAGCTTTTTAGCACCTTTATTGGCCTTACTTACTATTTCCAGAATTCACGAAAAAAGAGGAGTTATCATTACCGCGCCACTATTTCATGGTTTCGGATTGTCCACCTCCATAGTTGGTTTTTTGCTTGGAAAGAAAGTGGTAATCCAAAGCGATTATTCCGCAACAGCAATTCTTAAAGGAATAGAAGAGGAGCAAGTGGAAGTGTTGATTGTTGTTCCCACCGTTTTGCAGCGTTTGCTTGATGAACAAGATTCGATTCTACAACAATTGGAAGTCATTTTTACAGGCGGAGCAAAACTTAGTGCGGAGTTATCGATGAGAACATTGAACCAAATTGGGCCAGTACTATACAATTTGTATGGTTCTTCTGAAGGCGGCTTTTCGTTCATGGCTACTCCAGCGGATTTGGAAAAATATCCCGGAACAATTGGAAAACCACTTTATGGCGTCAAAGTTCAGATTGATGAAAAGAATTGTTTGCTGCTGCGAGGATCATGGATGATGAACGGAACCAGCGATCATTGGTGGAATACAAAAGACATTTGTTCGAAAAATGAAGCGGGGGTTTACTTTATAGTTGGTCGATTCGATGATTTGATCATTTCCGGGGGTGAGAACGTTCATCCACAGGATGTTCATGATGTCTTGATCACGCATGAGGGAATTCGCGATGCAGCAGTTTTGGGGATTCAGGACGAAACCTTTGGTGAACGACTGATTGCATTTGTAGTTTCGAAAGATGAAAATCTGACTCAACTGGATTTACTGGCCTGGTTGAAGCCTCAATTGGCACGTTTTCAGGTTCCGAAAGAAATTGTAATAGTAGATGAAATTCCCATTTTGAATACGGGTAAACTGGATAAAGCCCGTTTGTTATCGGTGATTTTTGCTCAATAGCACAAGGCTACCAATTTTCTTCATCCGCTTCTTCCAATAAGCGTAATCTTCGATATTCTTCAGGATTGGAGTGTTCCAGACTCAGTTTGAAAGTCGCACGCGAATACAATTCAATGTCTTTTTCCAATTGATCAAAACGTTTTGTCGTTTCGGTTATTACCTGATCGATGTAAGAAGAATATTCTCCCGATTTCAATGCATCGGCAAGAAACAATGCAAGCGTACCTCCACCAGGTCGGTATTTCTCCTGTGGATTGCCGCTTTTTTCAAACTCAATGAAAGTAACAGCTTTAGAAAAGGTGTCGTTATTTTTGAATCCGCGCATTTCCACTAAGTTAGACGTTTTGTTTCTTTTATTCAGCATGAATGTTCAAATGTAGGTTTTCAGTGATTGGACCGTGGTTTGACGCAGTGAGCGAGATAAATTTCTTTATCTTCACTCTAAATTCGATTTGATAAATGAATAATCCATCCACTCGAACTCAATTGATAAGTGTATTTGGAATCCATTCTCTATCTGCTTTTCTAATATATCAACTGCTGTCGAATGATTCAAATCAAATGCGTTTATCTGAATTTCTGGCTGGATTGTGTTTTTCTTTTGCCGTTTCCATGAATTTGGAAATTGTTTTGCCAAAAACGGAACTGAAGAGAAGGTTGATTAGAATAGTGTTGAGCTGTATAAGTTTTACAGTCATTAAATTCTTATTCTATGACTTTGTATTGGCAACATTGACTCTGGATTTCATCATTTACCTCTTTCTCTGGCCATTTTTGATCTTGGGAATGTTTTTCATCATACAGAAATATCTATATCAACTTCCTAAAGATGCAGCCTTAGCGGCGGGTGCAGGAGCGGTTCTGGTTACTGCTATTGCATTCATTGTTTTACTAGGGTTCGGTACTAATTCAGTTGTTTTAATTTCTGTTTTGGCGTTTCTTGGTGGAGTGATTTACTCTACAATAATCGCAAACGATTTGAAGGACCTCGCGAATAATGTGAAATCACGCAATTAATTGCAATTTAAAAAGACCATCTACAAAGTGTAAACGGTCTCATATTTGAATTTATTCATCATCCTGATCCTTCATTTTCTTTGCAATCGCTGAAACGATCACATTCAAAGATGCGGCACCAATGGTTGAACCTGCTCTGCGCAAAATAGCTTTTTTACCTGATGTCCAATCCGTATTTCTTCCAAATTCCACCATGGAATCGAGCAGATCGTTCTCAGGAGCGTATTCTTCTAAAAGTGACTCGATCTGACTCACACGATCGGCAATTGCAATTGGTATCCAGTGACGATAATCTGTTTCTGCATATTTAGCAGCTACTTTACGAAGTTCATCAGCCAGATCTGGGGCGGTTCCTGACCCACCTTGAGCGGAGTCTGCACTATAGCCAATTACTACAGAATTGTCGATCGTTTCCCCAGATTTCTCTGGTGATTTCGTGGTTTTTTTTGCAGCAGCTGATGTGGAATTCCCCTTTGCTGATTTATTTCCTTTTCCCGTTTCCATAATGAATTGTTTTAGTTCGATAATTATCCGAAGTAAAAGGTAAGCAACCTGGAGTTGGAAACTGTTACATTTTAGGATACATTAAGGAAGATTGGCAGGAATTAGCGTTTTTCCAAATTAAATCATGATATTAAAAAATACTATTTTTTTGTTTTTTTCAAGCTAAAAAGTATATTTAAATACTATTTTGATTTTATGGCAGCAAATTTTGATTTGATTAAACAGGTACTCGATCTAATAGAAGATTTCGAGTTTGAGAACAAAGAATCTGTTTATAGTTCTGATATTGATGGTTTTAAGAATTGGATTGCCGATCATTCTAAATCAGTGAACAATAGCGATAAGCCTAAGGTAGAACCTGATTGGGTTGCTAAAGAAAATGGTCGTTCACCGGAAAGTGTAATAAGTACAATGTTGGTACATTTGAACAAATATGCCAAGATGTATTCGAAGTCGGTAATATTGAATTCTCCATTTTCAACTCAGGAAGAGTTCATTTATCTGATAAACCTCAAATCTTATGGTGCTTTGAGCAAAACAGAGTTGATCAGGATGAATATTCAGGATAAACCTACTGGTATCCAAATTATCAATCGTTTAATCCAACAAGGCTTTGCGATTCAAATAGACTCCAATTTAGATAAGAGGAGCAAGTTAATTGAAATAACCAAACTGGGACTGGAAACACTGGAGGCAAACATGCTTAAGATAAGACAGGCCACTAAAATTGTTTCGGGCGACCTGTCAATGGATGAGAAACTTGAACTTATTCGGTTGTTAGGAAGACTAACCGATTTCCATAATGAAATTTACAATAAGAATATTCACCCTACAGATCTGTTGTTCAAGGTAGTTACTGACTATTTGCCCTCAATAAATTAGTAGTTAAACATAATGCGGATTTCAATAATCAGTTCTGATTATTGCTCACAAACCTTTTTCAATAAATCAAGCGCCTTTGGCCATGTTTCATCGAAATAGGAAGCGTACTCTTCAACTGTGTCTGTCTCAGCTGTAACGCGTGTACCATTTGCGGTAGCTTCAAAACGATAATTTTCATGAGCACCTTTCCAGCCGTCCACTTTTTCACCTTCTGTTATTTCCACACCTTTTTCCATTACGCCGTAATGCTCAATAGATACAAATTTTCCAGGATCATTTTCGGCAATACGCGCAATCATTCCGCCTTTGCTACCATCTTCGGAAACTCCGACAAACAAAATCTTGTCGCCCTTATTCCAGCCACCTTCCCAGGTAGAAGTTGGATTAAAAGCTGCTGTCCATTGCTCGTACGTATGCTTATTGCTAAGTCCAAGCATTATGTCATGAACATGTTCAGGAGACGCAGCAATTTCTTTGGTGTAACTGAGTTTTTTCATTTGTAATCGTTTTTAGACTGTCTAAAATAAGGAAGTTTTGGATTGAAGTCAATACGCCTGTAAAACTTGCAACTGGAGTCAGAGTGATTTTATCGAGATCTTATGTGTCGCACAGATTTATCTGCGAATACAGACTTTAAAATAAAATCATGATCAAAAAAGCCTGTCTGATAAACAAACAGGCTTCATTTTTTAATACATCTATTACAGTTTAACCAACTTGTATCGGTATACTCGTTGATTTTCATCCGAAATAATGACCGTGTAATTTCCGCTGGAAAGTGTGTTTGTCTTTATGTTAGTAGAGCCTTCAGTAACCACAGATTGGTATACCTTTCTACCGGTTTGATCCAATAAGATCAATTCACCTTTTGATATTCCTTTAGCAACAACCTGAAAATCGCTGATAAATGGGTTAGGGAGCATACTGATGCTTAGTTCCGAATCATCAATTCCGAGGCATTCATTTACTTCAAACGTTATACTTGCACTTGCTGAACATCCGAATGAATTTGTATAAATATAAGTTATTGTAGTTGTTCCGATTCCAGCGGATTCAGGTATGAAGTATCCTCCAACGATTCCATCACCAAAGTAACCGCCATTAGCCGGTGATCCTTGGGTTAACTGAATTGGTTGATCATAAACACAGAGCTGTGGAAGTGTATTCATATCAACATCTGGTAAAGAATTAATTGTAATTGACATCTCATAAACGTCAGCAGCACATTCATCAACTGCGGGAGTAAACGTATAGCTTTGTGTAAGCTGATTGTTTATTACGCTTGGATTCCACGTTCCGTGAAGACCGTTTAATGAAGTGCTTGGTAGAGTGGGTACTTGGTCGCCTTCACAAAATGGACCAATAGCTTCGAAGGTTGGTAATGTATTTCCAACTGTGATATATGTTGTTTTTTCAATAGAATAACTCGTGCCGTCAAGCTGACTTGTGACCGTTAAAGTGACGTCATAGTTGCCATTTGCAGGATATGTTACCGTAGGATCTTCATCTGTTGACGTGTTTGGAATTCCTCCGGAAAATGTCCATGAATACGTGGCGATACCTTGATTTACTGAAGGTTCAAAATGAACTGAAGTTCCTGAACACAAAGCCGTTCTATCCGCTTCAAAGTTGATGTTGCAAAATGAAACTCCGGATAATACACCGGTTTGATTCAAGTTTTCTTCTGTCCAAAGGTTCAATCGTCCACCAATGTCACTGATTATGGCATTTCGCATGCGAGTTGTTTGACCAAGGGTAAACATCTTGCTGCAATAAGAATATTCCATGTAGTTCTCTACGTTATCAACCATCGGAATTCCCCAATATGCATCATCATCATCGCAAGAATTCAAGTATAATTCACATCCGGAAGTTCCTGTACAATCAGGTGTATCTTCTACATAATCATCTAAATCTGGTCCACAGTTAAATGTATCGCCAACACCATAATCACCCCAAATATGAGCTAGATTCAGCCAATGCCCAACTTCATGAGTTAATACTCTACTTTTAGATTCGTCACTTGTTCCGATACTTCCGGTGTATTCAGCCATCATAAAAATGCCGTTGTAATACATGTTGTCTAGACTTGGTGTTGCATCTTCATTTGGATAATAAGTATATCCTGCTGCGGAAATGTCATTTGCTACAAAAACATTCATGTATTGAGCGTGTGGCCAAATTCCCTGATAAACATTATTTCCATCGATAACGGCTTGCACCATAGATAAACCTTCGCCCATGCCGCCATTTGTAATTGGAGATGCTGTTCGTGTAATTCCGTTAAAACAAGTTCCATCAGGAGCGCGCAGGGCCAATCTAAATTCAATTTTGACGTCGGCAGGCAAACCCTGAAACGGCGTGGCAACAAAAGCAGTATCCGGATTCTGTGCTCTAAAATCCCGATTCAGAACTCTCAATGCATCTTGAATTTGTTCTTCACTAATATTCTCAGGACCATTGTCATGAATAACATGAAAGACTACGGGAATAATGTAGATCTCATCTACGTCCTTTTGCAAATTCTGCTGAATATTACTTTCTGTTTTTGATTTGTTGATTGTTGCAGCACGTTCAGGATGAGCTTCTGCCATTTGTTTAGCAGATAGGGAATGACCGCAATAATTTGCAGAATTCACTTGTGCATTGGATGTCAGTCCGAATGCAATGAATAGAGGTAATAAGTAAAGGTTTCTCATGCTAGAAGTAATAACGTATGAACGCAATATACTGTTGTTTTTTGATTTAATCTGATCGTTTTCAGGTGACTTATTCAACGAATACGTACATTGATTCAGGTGTGTTCTTATTCAATTTAGTGGTTCTAATTTACAGAAGTTAATCTGAAATTGAATTCATTATCTAAGTTTTCGAGAGAATATTTTGTTAAAATACACCTAAGTATTGTTTCGTACGAAAAGTTTCCTACCTTTGGAAAATGAAATCAAAAAACGAAGAAAACAATTCACAAGCTGAACCAACAAAATCAGAGTTGGAGATTTTGAAGGTACTTTGGAAAAATGGTCCTTCAACGGTTCGTTTCGTAAATGATTACCTGAACGAACAGAAGCGTGCCGTACAATATACTTCCACTTTAAAGCTAATGCAGATCATGACTGAGAAAGAAATGTTGTTGCGTGACGCTTCGAGCATGAAGCATATTTACAGTCCGGCAATTGAGGAAAATCAAACAAAGACTTTCTTGCTTGATAAGTTTATCGATACCATGTTTAATGGTTCAAGCACTAATCTAATGATGCAATTGTTAGGTAACAAGAATACCTCGCAAGAAGAGTTGGAGGCAATTCGTGCTATGCTGGATGAACTGGACAAGAAATAAAAACTTCTAAAACCTTATACTATGAATTTTTTAGTGAATGACTCAATTATCAATGCCGTTAGCTGGACATTAATCCATTCGCTTTGGCTAGGACTTGTAGCAGCTTTTTTGGCAGCAGTTGTCCTCTTTCTTACCAAAAAATCAACATCGGCAGTTCGCTACAATTTATTGGCAGGATTGAGTGTTGCGTTTTTAGTCACCATTAGCTTCATTTTCTATAATGAGTTTGAAACTCAAGTTCCAGTTTCTTACGTCGATAGCCCGGTGAAAAGTGAGTTTCAATCAGAACATCTGGTTTCAATTTCAGCTCCTGTAATGAAGGAAGAGGCGAGTGGGCCATTCTCAATAATAGCTGAGTTCATAAGTGATTATGGTTCATGGATTGTGTTTAGTTGGTTTGTCATTTTCATTTTCAAATTCATACGGATGACGGGTGATTTACGACAAGTTTACCGTGCACGAAATTACCAAACGGTTTCTCCTCCGGAAATGTGGTTGAAGCGCGTTTCAGAACTTCAGGTTTCTTTGAAAATCAAACGGAAGGTTCAATTATTGGAGTCCAGATTAGTAACAATTCCGTCGGTAACCGGGTTTTTCAAACCAATCATTTTGGTGCCCATCGGCTTGTTGAATAATATTCCACAAGAGCAGGTAGAAGCTATTTTACTGCACGAGTTGGCGCATATACGTCGTAGTGATTATGTAGTGAATTTGATGCAGACCTTCATTGAAATCTTGTTTTTCTTCAATCCTGGTATTTTGTGGATTTCCTCTTTGCTGAAAGACGAACGTGAAAATTGCTGTGATGATTTGGCTATCAGCGTAACAAACAATAAAAAGGAATTTGTCAATGCCTTAGTTTCCTTTCAGGAATACAGTCTGAGCAACCAGCGTTTCGCGCTGCAATTCGGTGATCAGAAAATGAAACTGGCAGACCGTGCAAAACGAATTCTTTTTAACACGAATAAGATGTTTAGTGTTCGTGAAAAGTACTTTCTGTCGGCATGTGTTGCGATGAGTGTGATTCTGCTTTTGGTGGTTTTGAACGTGAATTCCTCTTCCGCTCAAGAAATTAAAGAATCTACAACTGATAGCTTGAATAGCGAAAAGTACAATCCAAAAGAGATTCCGGAAGGAACTGCTATCAAATACGTGGAGAACACGAACGGAAAAGAGTCGCACATATACATTTTCAAGAGTGAAGGTGTACTGTATCAGGTTCCTGAAAATCTGGAAAACGTTAAGGTCAATGGCAAATTGATTTCTGGAAAGGATAAAGAGAAATACCTTCCTCAGATCAAACAGTTAATTGATGGATATGAAGAAGCTCTCAATTCAACTGGTGACGGTTCTGATGTTGATACTTCAGAAGAAGAACGAATTATTGATGAAGCATCCCGAATTATAGACAAGCACTCAGCAGTTATTGATAAGCATACAGCAATTATTGATAAACATGTGGCAATCATTGATAAGCAGGTGAAAATATTGGATAACGAAACCAGCAAGAAGCACGAGGATATTAACTGGAAAAAATATAACGAGGCGCAGCGCCGAATCGAGCAAGAGCAACGGAAAATCGAGATTGAATCCGAAAAGATTGATAAAGAAGCGCTCAAAATTGACGAACAAGCTCGCAAGATAGATGAGCAATCGCGCAAGATGGATCTTAAATTCAAGTTACAGGAAAAAGAAGCGAATCGGATGGCTGTAGTTCACGACGAACTCACTCAAACAATTTTGGATGATCTGAAAAAAGCAGGTTTTAAAGACAAGATTGATTCCTTTGAACTTAGCGAGAAAGCGGTAAAAGTCAATGGTAAAACACAACCAGATTCCATCTTTCAAAAAGTGAAAAAATACACCAAACCCGGCATGCGCGTTGTTTACAATGTTGATGTGGATTAAAGATCATGTCCGAATTAGCGAGTTAACATAAGTAAGTTAAAGACAAAGCAACCATTCATGAAATGACTAGCTATTCAGATACAAGCAAAGCTTCGGAGTAATACTTCGGGGCTTTGTTGTTTGCTATAGAAAAGTAGGAGAGAAGGTTTGATTATGGCTGGTTGATTGCCGGATTGCAATCCACCGACCTTTTACCTTGGTAGTTTTTAGATGAATTGAATAGGTAAGATGGCTTAAATCTTTACTTCACAGCCCATGAAAAGGGTTTGTACTTTTTCTCTTCAAAAATAACATCATCGGTTAGTAACCAATGTTCAAGTGTAATATGCATCCGAAATCGAAATTTGTCAAATGCGATATCTGAAGACTTTTTCGGACCGTTTTTATGAATTAGCATTAGGTTTAACTGAATACTGTCATTTGGATTTAGATAGTACTCTTTGGTTTGTTCAGCATTGACTTTGCAGTAGAAATATATGGGTAGTGGATAGCGCTCATGATCGTACAAAACCATCCCTTTTAACGGCGGGAGACTCTTTTTGGTTGAAAGTTGATATCCGATATTTCCTGTGTTCTTGATTATTAAATCGTATTGAATCGTGTCGTTCCCGTAGATTATTTTTTCGTCTGACAACTGTAAGTGCTTGTTTGCAGAAATCCATTCGTCACTCAGTTGTTGTAAGCAGCTTTCGAACTTATATTTCTTTGTTAATTCAGCATATTTTTTCCATGGTTCAAACGACCAGTAAGGATGTTCAGCAATCCGTTGATAGACTTGCCCAAGTACCTTTTGTAGTTGAGGGTTACTATGACACAGCATAAAATAATCACTAGAATAGAAGTTACTTTTAGAATAGATTGTTCCAATACCCGGCACAAACACATCTCTCTGATAGAAAGTTTCCTGACTCGTTGACGTTCTACCGCCATCGCTATAGAGATAATACTTAATGAAATACCATTTTTTATCTACGCAAATACTGTCTTCAATAATCGACTCGAAACCACTTCGAAAAACATCAAAACCAGCGCTCGTAAAAACACTATCAACGGTTTCTCCAAAAGTGTATCCCGTACCAATTTCCTGATCACCGTTTTGACGAATAAGCATTAACTGACTTTGGTTGCTATTGTCCTTTAAATGTCGAACTGATCGTTCCATGCCGAAACTTCCAATAAAATAAGCTTGTTGTTGACCGTTACAGATTTGCGAGAGGATGGTGAGAATAAGTAATAAAAAAGCGTTTTTCATACTGCTGTGTTACATTCTAGTGTTGATATTGTTCAATTAAACTCGAGTCTAAACTTGCGTTGTAGTAGGAGAGAAGCTTACTTCCTAGCTTTCAAAACCGGGCCATATCGCCAATGCATCTTATTTTTCTCTTCTGGAAACCAAGGACAACTCAATGAATTCGGAAACAATAAATCAAGGAGGTTTTGTGAGCTGTAAAATTGAAGACCATCATAGATGATTTGATCATTTTTACTAAAAAACTGACCCGAGATGACAACTGAATCTCCAGGGTTCAGACTAGTGTTTTCTTTTAATTGCATCATGGAATAGGACCATGTACTTTTCAACGAATCGATAACACAAACGCCTTTTTTTGTTTCAGCCGAAGTCATTGGTCCAAAATGCGTTCCTTCACCAAAGAAGTAAGCTTCCTTTGAACGATTGACAATCTTTGCTGAGAAGTTCACCTTAGATCCTTCATGCACAATTGTGCTTTCAATCAATTCCAGATCGTTCCTATTTTTCATCCACAGTTCCGACAAACGCTTTTCACAGGTTTTGAAGTCGTAAAGTTGAACCAATTCTGCGCATCGCTTCCAATCGAACCAACTATCAGCCTTTGATAGCTTGAGATATGCCAATTCCAAAACTTTCTCTTTAATTGGATCACTGACGGTTAACAACATTGTAAAATGCTCATGACAACCTCTTGAGTTTTCATCCATTAAATAAATATACCCAAGACCCTCAACTGATACTGAGGCTTGGAAATAATCCATTTGATCGAGCGGATAGGTATCACTATAAAAACTGCCGGTTATACTATAGTACTTGCCGTTATAATAGACGCTATCAGCGTATGTACCACCAACAGGGGGACTTGAATAATTGATTAAACTATTCAATGGCATTTTTTCAAAGCTATGGGGGTAATTAGCTGAAAGGTAGTATCCGTAATCCTGAGCGAAACTAGTTAAACTAGTAAGAATGAAGATGGAATAGATAAAGATGTTTTTCATGGTTTTGGTATACAGCTGAGGGGAAGGATGGTTCAAGAGGGGGGTGGGGTAGGTTTTGGGTTTTAGCTCATTTCAAAAGGGCATAAAAGTTTTATTTCTTTCTAACCAAGAACGTAAATAGATTACGATCTTCTGAGATAGTTTTGAATAACTTTTATTCTCAAATTATGATACCGAGCCTTTTCGTTTTTCTTACACTAATTTACCTCGAAATAGGTAATCATATTGTCCAAGAAGTTCCTGTTAGATGGAAAAGAAAGATAGATAGCCAATATTTAGAGCTATGTAGAAACATCAAAATCAATAGAGTTGAGAGGAATTTTGCGCTTGATAAGGCATTTAAGCAGACGATACGAATATTTGGTTTACTGGCGATCGTGATATTATTATTATTTGGTGGAAAAAACCATTTTTTTCTGGAAACTGGAAGCTATTTAATTCTTGTTCTCAACCTTAAGTTTATTTTTTACAATAAAAGACACTTCATAAAGGAAAACCTATGGATGGCATTTGTTATGCTTATACTAGCCGTAATTGCCATTATTGATTTCGAATTTGATAGCTTTGAAAGCCTTGACAGTAGTAGACTTAGTTGGTATAAATCGTGGATGGGCCTATTTTCAGGCGACCAGACCTATACCAATTCTTCAACATTTATGATTTCCTACGGTTTATTAATTTTCATATTTTTGATTTTCGGTTTTCTGTTTCGTCTTTCGATAGGTATAATCAATGAAGTTATTTACTACTTGCTAAGTTTAATAATTCGTTTCAGCATGTTTTTGGGAAAAGAGAAAGCATTTGGAGCACTTTTATTTATGATAACGAGTTGCTCATATATCATTAATGCCATATGGGAATACAATAAGTAGTTAGAGCCTGCCTTTGGTATCATTCCGAGGAATTCCAATAGGAGATAAGCATCCTTTTCATTTCAACTTAAAATAGGCAGACTATCTTTTGTTTTTTAGTTTGGTCAATTTTTCTTTCGTTATATCTCCGGCTCCTAATTTTAAAGCCAATTCGAAATACTTCATAGCATTTTTCCAGTCTTCTTGCATCACATAATAATCTCCCATTGAGTCATGTGTATTGTAACTTTTTGGATAATTTTTAAGATTCAGACTGAAAAACGCGTACCCTTTATCAGGATCGTTGTTGCGGCTGAAGAAATAGGCAATTTCATTCACTAATTGTTCATTGGGATAGAATTGACAACCCATTTTTGTTGAAACTTTCGCATAATGTTTATCAATAATGGCTACCAATTCTGCTCCAGTATATTTATGGCTATCATAAAAAACATCGTTGTACCAATCACATTCAAACCACGAATAAAAATAACGCAACGCGTCATACTGAGTTATCAAAGGCACGCTTGTATGGGTGTCATCACTGTAATATTTCCATTTAAAATTTAGCCCTTTAGGTTTTATTAAATCTACCTTATTGGTGAATTCCAAAATGGAACGAATAGTCAAAGATTCCTTAGTAGTATCGCTCAGTACCGTTGCATAGTCCATGTCCTTTGGCATTGTATTGGCGATACCTACGTACAACGATCTATTTTCAAACTTCGGCATGCTCAGAAGCGAATCTGCTCTTTTTAAAATGTACTGATTGTCCCACGTAAGATGCGGTTCTATAGCAATATAGTTGTTAAACAATTGCGGACGATTACAAAACGCATTGATAACCGCCAATCCACCCAGTGAATGGCCAACAAACGTTTTGTTGTTTGCAGCCGGATACTTTTTCTCGATAAATGGCATGAGTTCTTTTTCGATAAAGTCAAGAAATTTTTCAGCTCCGCCAGACGTGGGATCGAATGCCACATTGGTAGGCGACATGTCTCTCATTCTATTTGTATTGGTGATACCCACCACAATCATCTCTGGCAATTTAGTATTCCCGTTATCACTTAAATCTCCAATTATTCCAGTAACTCCGTAAAATTGCGCATCACCATCCAACAAGTAGAGTACCGGATACTTGGTACTGTAAATTGAGTTCTCTGCATTTCTCGGTAATCGAATCCAAAGCTCTCTGGATTCATGCAGTATATCAGAATAGACGGAGTCAATGTGACCAATCGAAATACTTGATGTATTCTGGGCTTGACAATTTTCAGTGGCAGTTAAAAGAAGGAGAGCGAATAGTAGTTTATTCATTGGACTGTTTTAAGTGTTGGTTGCGATGGTTAGTAAATGAATGAATTGGATTTGGTTACAGAAACTGGTTTTGTCCTATAATGTTATTGCGTTATGTTAATATAGCTTGGGCATCAGACAGAGGAATCTCGCAGATTAAATCGAAGCTATCGCTTCTCTTATTTCATTTCAAAAGGGCGCAAAAGTTTTATTATTGAAAAAATTCAAAAGTCACTTAACTTCAACGTAGAGATATCTTCTACCATCGGAAGGATCTTTTCCAAAATCAATATATACTTCTCCATCGTGATCGGTCGTTATCAGCTTCCGTGTTTTCACTTCACCAACATCCATGATGTCTAAACCGCGGCTGTTTGTGGAGTATTTGCTATTAGCGCTAGTATCACATTTTGCACTATCCGAGATTATTGTAAGTTGTGGATTACAGTGTTTCACGAAATCATCGTGATAGGCGGATTCACGTCCGTGATGTGGGGCAATTAAGATGTTACAATCCTTAACTGCTTCTTTAAAAGAATGTTTTTGCATCAGGGCTTCGAGAGACTTATATTCGTTATCACCTGGAATTACAATTTTGATGTTTTCATATGTGAGGACCGTAATGACACTATGATTGTTTAGATTTCCATCGCTAGATTCGCCATTACAAAAAAACTTAACACTAACACCTCCGTAATTATCAATATTTGAAAGTGTCTGTGACGCTGACGCTACACCGGTATAACTGTTATGCAAACTGATATATTTTTCAAAAATCGGTTTGTCCACAGCAGTTGAATTTTCCAGAATTGTGTTAACATCGAATGTTTTCGGTCGATATAGTGTCTCAACCGTCAAACCTAAAGTGTCAAGATTGTTAATGTCAAGGATGTGGTCTTTATGAGGATGCGTAATTACCAACAAATTAATAGTCGATCGTTTATAGTGATTTTTGATTGTCTCTAACGGACTTCGGTCCTCAACTCCTTCGGAATAATCTCCTTTTCCCAAATCAATTACAATCTGTTTATCATTAGGTGTTCGGACATAAATAGCACTTCCGTGCTTAACGTCCCAAACTCTCATTTTAACATTTCCCATTATGATTTAGACTTTAAGTAAACATTCAAAACTTCTCTTGCGTAGTAATATGCTCGCTGCTTGCAGCGGAGCCAAAGTATAAACAGGGTTGGAACTAGTGTTACCCAATATCGCCAATCACAAAATCTCTGGGAAAGAAGAAATATACTTCCGAACAAAACTGTTGTTAATAAAACCCGAGCAAATGCATAACTAGCATTAAAGTCGTCGACTCTCACGTTTCCATTAGCCGTTCGCATAGCAATTTGAAACAATTGATCATTCGAGACGTTTGAAATTCCGCAGTCTGCTTGAAGATGAGACTTAACATTACCTTCATAAAACCTCACTTTCCAAGTGTCTTTTCCATCAACTAAGCGATCTGATGGTTTTCCACCCCAAGTCCAGAAGTAAAAAAACTCAAACCAACTCCCGAGTGTATTTAAAAGAAAACCTATCAAAAATGCTACAGCTGTATAAGCAACAATTAGGTCCTTATCGAACTTCATGTCAAACAGTGGTAATAATACCAGTAATCCTAAAAATCCTGGAACTAACGAAGAAAGAATATCGTATGATTTAAAATTCATTATTCAGTAAAATGGTTAATTCTGCTTAGTGACTTCAGAGCACGAGGGCAGTGGACTAAAATAATAATATTATTCGTTTGAATCCATTATGGAAAAGTTTTGATCTTGAATGTCTACAAAATAATTCCGATTTCTGTTGATAGCCAAAAAAACTTTCCGAAACTTGGTATATTGTTTCCGAATAACAAAACGCATTACTTACAAGTGTTGAGCACATATTTTAAAATATCCTTAGTGCACATTTTAATTTGTCCGCGACAAAGTCATTCAAAACAATCGAATAATCCAAATCAGCCAACGGCGGACCTCTCGAAGCAATGCTTCTCATGCATGATGCAACGTTATCATGGTAGCATGAATATTCTTATAAGAAAAAAACTTTAAATTAGAACTTTCATACTATAGCCATGCACACAGTTTCAATACTCAAGGTCTTTATGTCTGGGCCATCTGATGTTTCTGAAGAAATGAATTCAGTAAAAACAGTTTTAGTTGATTTAAATTCAAGTCTTACCAATTTGCTTGATCTTGAATTTAAAGGAATTAATTGGAAAAATGACATTTACTCAGATTTTGGTACTGGAGATGGTCAGCAAGTGATCAATAGTCAAGTAATAGGAGCTTACGATATATTTATTGGGATACTTTGGCAAAAATTAGGTTCACCAACAGATCGTGCGGACTCTGGCACGGTCGAGGAAATTGAGAATGCGTTGAAAGCAAAAAGAAGTGGAGATAATATACATGTAATGTTGTATTTCAAGCAAACTCCTCCTAAGAATATGGATGAAATTGATATTGTCGAGTTACAACGCTTACGTGAATTCAAAAAATCAATAGGTACAGAAGGTTTATATACTGAGTTCAATTCTACAGAAGAGTTCGAAACACATTTAAAGATGGCTTTAACTAATCTATTGAAAGAAAGATTATCAATTAGGAAAGAACAACCAATGATCGTTGAGAATGCTGAATCAATCCAAGGTTTGGTTAAAGATGACTATAGTGACATTACTTCTATTCTTAACGCTGTTAATTCGGAAGACGATTATGATCTTCAAGAGAATATTATTGAAACATCAGGAATCGTCGAGAGCGCGTTTAATAGCGTAACTAGTTCTCTTGAATTGATTTCTCCACTAATTGAAGATATTGGAAATTCAGTTGGTAATGCGGCTGATGAACTTTCAAGAAAAGTTGGACCTATAAAGGATGTAAGGTTAAAGGGGAAAATGGCTAAATCCGTTTCAGATAAACTTGCAAAGAAAATTAGCGAGCTAAATGGTAGAGTCGAAATAGAGCTTCCAATTATAAAAGATAATATGATTCTGGGTATCAATTCATACTCTAAAATGCTTTTATTAGGCAATACTAATGAAAAAAATGAACTACTTGTTGGAGCAAAATCATTGCGTGATGGAATGGAATCTGCCGCTCGGAATGCAACTGATTTTTTACAAAGCATGCACAATATTCCGCCATTCGGAGAAGCGTTTAATAAATCAAAGAGAATTTTAATAGCCAGTTTTACAGAATTGATCCGAGAGATACTTGAGGGAATGCGGCTTCTTGATAAAATGTTGGAAAAAGGCATATCATGAGCTGATATGAAAATGCGCTCTGCTATTTGTACTATGCTCTTATTGCGTTATGTTAATATAGCTTTGGCATCAGACCGAGGAATCTTCAGTGCTTGATCTTTACTAATTGTTGTATGAAAACTTGCTTTATAATAATGCCTTTTTCTAAGGCTGTAAATGGTGAAAACGAACTTAAAAAACTTGATCTTGATTACATCTACAAAGATATGATCAAGAAATCCGTTGACGAATTTGAAATGGATGGAAAAAAATATTTCAATGAAGTATTGAGATACGAAGAGCGTGTTGGATCCATTATCAAAGGGATTGTTCAAAAGATTAAGGACGCGGATTTGGTAATTGCAGATTTGACAGGGCTAAATCCAAATGTCATGTATGAGCTAGGGGTTCGTCATGCTCTCAAAAGGGGAACTATTATGCTTACTCAAAATTTCAATTATTTCCCTTCTGATCTTCGCGACTATATGACAATAGAATATAACTACTCTGTAAATATTCACGAGCAGCCTCATAATTATGATACATTTAAACAAGATCTTCACCGGAGCATTGAAGAGTTACTTAAATCAGAGAAAACGGATTCACCAGTATTAGAATACCTTAATAAAAAGGAGTTATATCAAAATGAGGTAGAGGTGAAGAGCCTTAAGGAAATGGCGATACAATTAAATGCCCTATTTGAAGATTTTAATGAAATATCGTCACTTATTCACGAATTTGAAAGTTTGCCAGAAGTAAACGAGGCACTGGCTAGAGAGCTTTTGAACTTTTACTTTAACTGCTTTATTTCAAAATTACAATCATTGAATGTTCCTATTACGACTGACTTGCTTTATGATGATTTAGTTAATGTTGGAACACTCATGACTGAAATAATTAAGAAATTCGCTATTGGAGATTATTTTGCTTCATTGGAAAATGAAGCAGAGTCTCTCTTTCCGAATTCAGATCTTAAATCGATTCTTTCAAGCTCTTTAATTAATCCTATTATTTTAAAGGAAGAAAGGAAAGTTGAGTATTGTACAATTAAAGAAATTTTCTCCGAAGACAGTTTTGTTAGTGAACTTTTAAGCGACGTTACAAACTTCATTGAAGAAGAAGCTGTTCGACTCGGAGTGGAATCTGAAATCGAAAGTATATTGATTGGAGATGATATATCATAGGAAAAACATATTTTTCCTACAATGAAATTGCGGGATCATTCTTCATCACGTAGTAATAGAATAACCAAAATAATCATCTTCACTATTCGATAAATTTTTAGAATCATTTGAACGTGGAGTAGGACGTTTTCTATGTAATAGAAGTAATTACTCATGATATTCAATTTATTTCACTTACACTCTATTTAACATAATGTTAATTATAGGACACTAAGAAAAACTTGAATTCCAGACATATTTAGGTTGATGAATAATCCTTATCTTCATTCCATGAAGCACCTATTTATCCTTTTCATCTTTTGTCCGTTCCTGAACACCGCCCAATCTCCTTCGTCCTACACTGCAGCTTCAGCGAAAGCGCATCTAGAATTGGATAAAAAATTTCATCCGAGGAATTGTATTGCTCTGAGCGATTCTCAGTTTATTGGACAAACCGAAATCACCAATCGCATGTACAGAGAATTTGTACAGTTCGTCACAGATTCTATGTTTACACATCTGATGTACGATTCTGTTTCTTTCGCTCGCGCAAAATGGTTTTTAAACGCTCCGGAGAAAACGATTAAAAAATTGACTGTGGACAATCGTCAGGAATACGCCAAAATTTACGGATTGAATTATGAACGCAGCCGATTGTTTCGAGACGATCCGGAATTCATTCCTGTGACTACTTCAATGTATTATCCTGATCACGACCGGTTCTATCATCGTCGGGAAATTGATACGCGTAAATTAAAGTACACACTGCCTTCTGGTGAATTGATTGCTGTTGCCCCAGACTCACTTTCCTGGATGAATGATTATTATGTTAAATACGAACCAGATAGTACCAAGTTTGCTTATTCGTGGGCTGCTCATATGACTTACATGGGATTCTGGCATCCAGCATATGATAATTATCCGGTTACCGGACTGAATCAAGCACAAATTCTGGCGTATTGTCACTGGTATGCCCGACAATTGAATGAAAACTCCAAAGATCCATCACTGCATTATTCAGTCTCGCTGCCGACTGTAAACGATTACACCGAAGCAATGAAATTGTGTGTTCCAGCAGTTGTTCAACCCGAAATTGGTCCTGAAAAGCTGATTAATCCTATTGTTTATGAGCGTAACGAAAATCAATCAATGACGCATGTGCATAAAGCATATTTTGACATGAACCCTTCAATTGGAATGAAAACACCGGAAGATTTTGTAATACGAGAATGGGTGAAAATCAACTCCACCTCCCCTATTCTGAATTTGCTCGGAGGACCAGCAGAAGTCGTTCAAAACCCCAAAGAACCTGATTATCTTACTGTTTTGGGTGGTGATTACTATCTCGGACTCGTTGATCCAAACGGAATTCAGGCCAATACCCTCTTCTACCAACGCTTACTTTATAAAAATCAGGGATATTCTTTCGTTAGCTTTCGGGTGCTGGTTACAGTAACTCGACTTTGAAACACATAGTCACATAGAGCAACATAGCTCATATAGTTTTATATCTGAGTTTGAGCTATCTTTTTTAATATTCCGTATCGGTTTTCTATGCGAACTATGTGTTTAACTATGTGGCTATGTGTTTTTCTTTTGTATTCCACTTGATTTCCATAAATTTGCACCTATGTTGTCGTTGAAATTCCGCTATTGGTCGATTTTTTTCTTCAGTTTAACTTTGCTTAGTTGCAGTGGAGAACAGTCGTCGAACACGAAGTTTACTGACTACGATCCGAAACAAGAAAACATCATTAATCCTTACTGGGCGGAGTTTATAGAAGATGCTCCTACACGTTCTCCCGACTGCTGGAATAAACTTGTATTGAACGATCTGAAGATAAAAACGATTGAACTTTACGCTTTTGGTGGTGATAATCCGGAGGATACTTTAGAGAAAAAGATCTTCGCGTTTTCAAATAATTCGAAGGTTTTAACATACGAGGATTATAAATTCTCTGAAACTCCTTCTATTTGGAGTCGCGGAACTTTACGTTTTTACGATGATTTCCAGGAGATGGATATCACGTTTTCAAAACACTTTGGAATTAACCGACAAATCTCTACGCGCGCCGTCAAAAAAGACGACTGCACTATTCTTCTCCGCAAGAAAAATGGAAATTTGTACGATACAACCTTTGTTTACGGAAGCCTGGAGAAACCAAATCTGGTTATCACCAAAATTGGTAAAAACGTTTATTCTATTGATGCTTACATCAAATCAACGGCAAGTACAAGCGAGATCAAAGCATTATTTAGCAAGGTAGATCGTCCGGAAGCTGAATTGTTATTTACAGAGCGAAATGTGGTTTTCATTGAAAACGGCAAGCCGGTAAGTTCGTTCATGCTGAATGATGATTTTGTTCAGGTAACTCAGGTAAAGCAATGGGATTATGATGAAAACGAAAATCTGACGCGTTATCAGGAGTTCATCGGAAACTCTGTTGTTCGTGATATTGAATGGAATTATCGCGCTGATTTCTTGCTCCAATCGGTTACAATAGACCGAAAACAGTACTTTTGTGCGTATAAGTAAGCATGTATACAAAGGAAGAACTTAAGGAAATTAGAACCGCTTTCTGGACAGATTTCAAGAAACATATGCAGAAATTCAGGTCTTCGAACGGACGAAGAATGAATTGGCTCAGCTATCCATCGGAAGTTCCAAACGTTTACGTACGCTTACATGCTGATAAAGAAGGAATTGCCTTTTCGTTTGATATTCAGGGAAAAGACGAAGGAATTCGTGCGATAATCTGGGAGCAAATGACGGAGTTGAAGGTGGTTCTGGAATCGGAAATGGGTACTGAAGGTGAATGGCTGCCTGAAGTTTATTCTGAAACCGTTGGTGAATTCTCCTCGATACGCTGGTCGAAATCAGGATTGCGTTTTTCAAATCCAAAGAATAAAGAGGAAATTTTCGCGTTTTTTGAAGATCGATTATTGAAGTTTGATGCATTCTACCAGGATTTCAAGGATGTACTGATAAATCTTGCGGACTAATCAATAATTACAATTTACTAATTTCGAATTACTAATTATTTCTATGCTTCGTTGCGAGATGATCGTTGAAAATGAAGTATTTTTCTGATTTAGTAAATTTAACAACTCGTAATTGGTCATTAGTCACTCGTCATTGCTTAAATTTACCCCATGATTAAAAAGATATTTACCACACTAACACTTAGTTCTCTTGCAGTTTTTGGTTCGAACCTGAAAGCACAAACGGTTTCGTTTTCCGAAGATTTTGAAACGGGAATGGACGGTTGGACAGTTGTTGTTCAGGATACTTTTTCGGTTGATACTTCAATCGTTGAGTTCGAACCAGGATGGATTACGCTTCAAGATCCGAATAACTTATCTGATGGTGTTTGTGGTGCAGCATCTTATTTTATGACTCCGGGACTGGCTGATCGCTGGTTGATTTCCCCTCCCATTACACTTGGTGCATACGGAAATATCCTGCGTTGGAGTGCACGTTCTCATGATCCTAGTTATCCTGATAGTTATGAGATCAAACTTTCAGAAACAACAACGGATATTGATTCTTTCGACTACGGAATTGGATTAATTCTGGAAGAAGATGAAGACTGGTACGATTACGAGGTGAATTTGAGCGATAGCGGTTATGTAAATCAAGTGGTCTACATTGCTTTTAGACTCAGATCTTACGATAAGTTTAAATTGTATGTGGATGATGTTTCCATGACAATTGATGATCCATTGGCAATTAAAGAAGACGAAATGAGCTGGATAGAAATGTATCCCAATCCGGCTACCGACATTCTTCGTTTAAAAACAGATAAAACGGTTGATCTGGTTGAGATCTACAATTCAACAGGTCAAAAAGTTAAAACTGCAGCATATTCTACAAGTGGAATCAATATTTCAGAATTGGAATCAGGAATTTACTTCGCAGAAATTACCAGCGGAAATACGGTTGCCAGAAAACGATTGGTGATCCGATAAAGGCTCATCTCGACTCCGCTCGATGACCTTTCATTCCGTGTTCTACGGATAAGTTGTTTGGGGCCCCGCTCGATGACCTTTCATTCCGTGTTCTACGAATAAGTTGTCTGGCTCATCATGACGATTCTCTGCTCGTTTTCAACTAAGTAACCATTGTTTCATTTGAGAATATTGTATATCTTAAATAGAAAAATAAATTTCTATGACTTGCTACATGTACATCTTAAGATGTTCTAATGGTAGATATTATACAGGGAGTACAAAAGATCTAACGAGGCGATTAAGGCAACATCAAACTGGTGAAGGATCTAATTACACAAGAAAACATGGTCCCGTCGAACTTGTTTATTTTGAGGAATTTGAAAGAATTGACTTCGCGTTCAATCGAGAAAAACAGATTCAACCTTGGTCTCAAGCTAAGAAAGAAGCTCTTATTGCTAGAAATATTGACAAACTAAAAGAGCTTGCCATTTGCAGGAATTTATCTTGCAGTATTTATTTTGCCAGCTAGAATGTATGGTTAGTAGCACTAAAGCGAAACAACCAATCACAAAAGCAGAACTTCACATAAAGGTCATCGAGCGGAGTCGTTGTTACGAGCGTAGAACTTCACATTAAGGTCATCGAGCGGAGTCGTTGTTACGAGCGTAGAACTTCACATTAAGGTCATC
>CAMLHZ010000009.1 GCA_946480085.1 uncultured Flavobacteriales bacterium | reverse complement strand
GCAATACATTCTGATTTTCATCCAAAACAACAATTGCGCGAGCGTGTAAACCGTTCAATTTTCCGTCAGTCATTTCCAAACCGTAAGCTTTTCCAAATTCACCAAAACGGAAATCTGAAAGTGTTTCAACATTTTCAATTCCTTCTGCTCCACAAAAACGTTTTTGAGCAAATGGTAAATCGTGTGAAATACAAAGTACAGTTGTGTTTTCTAATCCAGAAGCACGTTGGTTAAACTCACGAACAGAAGTTGCACAAGTTGAAGTATCAATACTTGGGAAGACATTCAAGATTACACGTTTTCCGTTGTAGTCTGATAATTTTGCATCCGTCAAGTCATTTTTCAATAACGTGAATTCCGGAGCTAATGAACCAATTGCTGGTAAATCAGCGTTTGTATTTACTGGATTTCCTCCTAAAGAAGTTGTTGCCATAGTCTTTTATTTTATGAAACGAAGTTACTGTTTTTGCTATGATGCAAGTGTGAAATCGCGTTAAATGATTTCTATAAACGGATAAATATTATCTATACGAAGTGGCGAATTGAGATAGCCCGGTAAATTCACTGTTGCGAAGATAAACACGCCAGGAGTGACGTTTTCCAATAGTTGAAGTCATGTCTACAATATCCATAACATGTTCACCAAACTCCAAATCACAAGCTTTTTCAGCGTCTATCAAACAGTTCTTTCTGTTCAGTCCAAAAGTGGTTTCACCATATTGGTAAGGTCCTGGACCAAATAAGCCCACTTTATTGTCCTTCTTCTTCAGAACAAAGTCTTTTTCGTTATAGGCAATTAACCAATTGATATTTGGTTTCGTAATCGTTGCATGATACTCGCTCAAAAAGAAATTTCGTCCCATTGCCGGAGCAATCAGTACAGCATTCACATTGGATATTGTAGAGCAGTTCACCAAAGCGCGAACAGCGACTTTACAGCCGAGACTGTGAGCAATGACGTTAAACTGTTGATTGTTGAATTCACTGAAAAAGATTTCTAATGAATTTCCTACGAGATCAGCACTTGAATAGGCATCCTGAAATAGAGAAAAGAGTGCGTTGTTCTTCTTTCTATTAGCTGAAAAACAACAATCATATCTACTGTCCCAATAAATTTTTACCAAACGATAATCATTTAGCTTTTGAGCTGAAAGTGTAGAGTCAAGAATTCTATATTCGTTAACTGAACTAACATCAGTAGCTGATTCCTGATACGATTTTCGGTAGCCATGAATTCCGAAAACAGGCAATTCTGACCCAAATTTGTCCTGAATAGCATGTGATGATTTGATCAGCATAAATGCGTTCAATCGTTTAAACGATTCTTCCGAAATAGGGGTTTCACGTTGTACTCCTAATGCTGAAAAAAGGGAATCAGCAAAATCCTTATGCCCTTGCAAATAGACCTTCACCGAATAGTTGCATGCTTTAAAATCACTTTCAATCATTCCCTCCGGATATAACATTCCTTCGTAATCGAAATAAATGCTCAAGCCTGTGTCTAGTGGATTTTTATTCACGAAAGAAACATGCTGAGCAAAAAGCTGCTGAAAGCCAAGGAGTGATATGAAGGTTAGAATGTATTTCACAATTGAGGCTTAAATGCTCTTGTCATTTCTCGTTTTCCTGGAGGGCCAGGCAAGCTTTCAACAACAAATCCGGCTGATTTTAGATCACGCTTCACCTGACCTTTTGCGCAATAGGTAACAAACACACCGCCTAATGAAAGCCAGTTGAAAATCTTTTTGAAAATCTCTTCTGTCCACAGTTCAGGTTGTACACGCGGACCAAAAGCATCGTAATAAACCAAATCAACAGTTCCATTGTCCAATTGAAGATCCTGAATTTTCGCGATTCTTTTATCTAAAACAAAATGTTCGGAAATAGACGTTTCCTTATTCCATTCCGCTGAATTCATTGCTTCATAAATAGCGTGCGATTCTACATCTTTGGAAAAATCGGAATAGTTCATTGCTCGCCATTCTTCTTCCGTTGGAGGAAATGCTTCCAATCCAATGTAGTGAATGTATTGATTTCGTTTTTCGGATGAGAAATAGGTGAGAAGTGCATTTAATCCGGTTCCGTACCCCATTTCAAGCACAGAAAGATAATCTTCCGTTTTTGTATTTATTCCGTTGGAAATGAAAACATGCTGAGCTTCCTGCAATGCTCCGTGGGACGAGTGGTAATGTTCATTCCACTCTGGAATGTAAATGGTTTTAGATCCGTCGCCGGTTTCAATGATTTCTCTTTTCACATTACAAAGAAAACGAAATGCATCGAGTAAAATGGTAATGTTTAAGTTGATTTCATCTTTCAATCAATGAAAGTGAATTATAATGACGACTGAGCTTAGGTCATCGAGCAGAGTCGAGATGTCGAAGTCGTACTAAAAGAAGTCACTTCTTGCAATTCTCGAAAACCAGGGTCATGATTTCCATTGTGCGGTCGATTTCTTCCTGAGAAACACCGTTTAACGCTTTGGCTCTGTATTGAAGTACAAGTTCATTTACCGCATTCAAGGTTTCGATCCCAAGTTGAGTGACGCTCAATTCACTTCTCCTTCTATCTTTTTTATTCGTTTTTCTGGAAATGTACTTGGCTTTCACCAGTAATTCGATAATTCGCGTAACAGACGCATTGTCTTTAAATACGCGCTCCGAAATCTCGGTTTGAGGAATAGATGGATTTTCCATTAAACATTTCATAACCAACCACTGATCGATTGTGATTGTGAAGCCATGTTTCTTCAATTCTGATTGTGCGAACTGACGATAAGAGCGCATGGCTCTGTCGATGGTGTAGAATATTATGGAGTTTAACTTTTCCAAGAGCAGTGTTTGTAACGAATATAGTGATTGCAATTGAAACACAAGCACTAAGTTCAAGTTATGTAAATATTGAGTTTTGCAAGGAAGCCCGTTGCTTTCAGACTTCCTTAGCAGTTAACTATTCATTCCAATCTTTTATTGCTGATGATCCCAAAGTTTTTCGGATTGACACCAGTTACACGTTTAAAAGCTTTAGAGAAAGAGGGAAGATCTGCATAACCAACTAAGTAGCTAATCTCTGTCCAGTTCGAATTTCCGCTTTTATACAGTTCAAGTGCTTTGGCAATTCTCAGTTTCCGGAAATAAGTTCCTGGACCAACGCCTTGGTGCATCTTAAAAACTTTATTGAGCTTACTAGTGGAGAAGTAAATAACGCTCGCATGTTTATGAACATTGAATGGTTCTGTGCAATGTTCCTCCATGTAAAGAAGCAAGCGGTTTATGGCCTGCTTGTCGAAATCGAGTTGCGTGAGTTTCATGTTGTTTGTATTGGTTAAAGCAAATGTATTTGAAATAAATAATAGTTGATATGTCAATTAAGTTAAAATTCCTTAACAGTACTGGTTGTTGTTGATATATCAAATATGTTTGTATTGTGATAAAAAAGACAACGAAAGAGATGAAAAACAAACTCAAATTTGTAGAACCATGAAACAGCTATTACTTTTTTGCTTTACCTTTTTTCTTGTTGCGGCAAATGCTCAGCAAACGACTGTTTCTGGAACTGTAAAGAATAATGAAATTCAGCTTAAAGAAGCTTTCGTTTTTGTATACAACAAGGATACCGTTTCTTTAGGAAGTACAATTTCCGATGAAAATGGAAAGTTCTCACTTGAGATTCCTGTTACCGATTCTGTTTTTGTAAAAGTGTCGCACGAGAGTTTTGGAAATTATGACTCCGGTTTGCTTTCGACACTAAATCCCCTGGAAATTCAATGTTCAACCACTAAGAGTATTGATGAGGTTGAGATTGTGGCTAAAAAACCGTTGGTTGAAAAAACTCCCGGAGCTTTTATTCTGAATGTTGATCAATTATTGTCGGCAACCGGTTCTTCAGCATTTGAAACCTTAGGAATGGCGCCAGGAGTGCGTATAAGTTCTACGGATAACATTAGTTTGAATGGAAAGGACGGAATTGTTGTTCAAATCAACGGAAAGCAACTTCCGATGTCTGGATCAGATTTAGCGAATTACCTCCGTGGAATCCCTTCTTCGAGTATAGAAAAGATTGAATGCATTCATTCACCTTCCAGTAAATACGATGCCGCAGGAACAGCAATTATCAACATCATTTTAAAGAAAGACGTGCGATTAGGAACGAATGGAACGTATAATGGTTCGTACGGACAAGGAGTTTACCCAAAGACTTCGCATAGTTTAACCTTGAATCACAGAACAAAGAAAGCGGCGTTCTTTGCATCTTACGGTTATACCTATCGAAAAGGATTCAATGATTTACAGTTGGATCGTCATTTTTACACGAATGGCGTTTATGACGGTTCTTACATTCAGAAGAATTATTTCACCTTTCCTGTCCAAAATCATACGACACGTTTATCAGGTGATTTTAATGGAAGCAAAGGGTTGACTTATGGATTTTCCTTGACCGGAGTGAGTAACGGACATACGCGTTTGGGAAACAATATATCTGAAGTTTTAGATAGTACAGGAACCCAATCTTCAAGTTTCTCAACTTATAGTAAAACGAGTGATCATTGGTTGAACGGAACCGCGAATCTCTACATGAAGAAAACGATAGATTCACTCGGATCATTTATTTCTTTTGATGCGGATTATGGTGTGTTTACCAATCAGTCGGACCAAATCTTTATTACAGATTATCTTGATTTGAATATGCAGCCAACAGTTCCACGTTATCTTTTGACAGGGAATTTGGGTGGAGATTTATCCTTGTTTTCATTAAAGGGTGATCTAACAAAGAATTGGACGAAATTCGGAACTATTGAAGCTGGTTTGAAATCGAGTAGAGTAGTTGCGGATAACGATGTGGCTTTCTATGATGCAAGTTCCGGAACTGAAGTTCTGGATAGCACGAAAAGCAATCACTTCATCTATACAGAACACATTCATTCGAGCTATTTCACCTGGAAACGCAGTTTGGATAAATTCGATTTTCAGGCAGGCATCAGAGCTGAATATACGGATGTTGTTGGTGATCAGATTACAACTGGTCAACGAAACGATACTACGTATTTACAATTCTTTCCTACTGCATTTTTGGGGTATCATGCGAATGATAATCATCAATTTGAATTGGCGATGGGAAGAAGAATTGACCGGCCAAGTTACGATCAGTTGAATCCGTTCAAATTTTATCTTGATCCTTCGACATACAAAGAAGGAAATCCATATTTGAGACCACAAACGACTTATAATTTCGATTTTACCTACATTCTGAAGCAGAAATACATTTTCAACGCTAATGCAGGAATTACAAGTAATAACATTACAGAAGTAATTGCACCGTTAACGGATGAACAAAAACTGACTGTTCAAACCAATGTGAATTTGAAACGCGCAATGGTTTATTCCCTGGCGTTTTCAGCACCAATTGAAATTACAAAATGGTGGAACATGAACCTATCAGTTTCAGGATATTATGCAATGTACACAGGTGATGTTGCACGCACAAGTATCCGAAATCAAGGTTCGCCGGTTGGGGATTTGTCGGCAATTTCAACTTTCAGCGCAAAGAATGGCTGGAGTTTTGAATGGAACGTTTTCTATCATACACCAGAATTGTATGCATTCGATAGTATTAGGACGATCGCATTTACGGGTATTGCAGTTCAAAAGAAATTCAAAGAAGGAAAATGCCTTCTTAAAATGGCGCTTACAGATGTCTTCTTCTCCAGCGGTATTCGTGCGAGTGTAGCTTTTACAGACTACCGCGAATCGTTTGTTGTTAGGAGAGATTCGCGTGTGGCAACGGTTAGTTTCACATATAAATTCGGCAAAGCAAGTGTACAAGCTAGTAGACGCAGAGCCGGTGGGGCGGAAGACCTGAAAAGCCGAGTAAATACCGGGGCAGGGTAGAGAGTGTTAGGTTTATGCCCACATAAGTACATTAAGGACAAAAAAAATCCCCGCGCACTTCGACTTCGCTCAGTGACCGCGGGGATTTTGATTTAATCAATGCTTTTCGCCTCAACCAACATTTCGTCTAATGCTTCATCCAGCACATCGTTGGTTTTACGCAGTTTTCTAAAGGTATAGTTCAGGATCACCAATGCAAGAACACCAATTAATGCTGAGACAAAATAGGCTGTCCCGTAAGCAATTGGATAATCTTTTCCGTAGTGTGCCGATTTATAGAAAATCATAATCATAGCACTTGGACCGATAATTTCCGCCAAACTCATCAATGAGGTAAAGATTCCCTGAAGTTCACCTTGTTCGTTCGAAGGAACTTGTCCCGAAACTAGATCGCGAATGGCAGGATCAAATATTCCTGAAAATGCATACGGTACGATCATCAAAAAGATCATCCAGCCAAAAGGAACGGTTGCAAAACCCACAAAGGAGATAACACCAAGGATGAGTCCGATTTTGGCGGCTTTTTCGTTTCCATATTTCGTTACCAGCTTTCCGGCAAAAACAGCTTGTACCAGTCCAAAGCAAACCCCGACTGCTGCAAGTGACATTCCCAGAAGCTTCAATGTCCAGTCAAACTTCGCAATTGTGAAATAATTCCAAATGGAATGTAAAGACATGTTCGCAAGCATTACAAGGAAAGTAACCAGAAATAATGCACGGTATTTTGGGAATTTCACGATTTGAATCAATGCTCCAACTGGATTTGCCCTTGCCCAATTAAATGTTCTTCTTTCTGATTTTGGTAATGATTCAGGTAAGAAGAATAAGGCAAGAATAAAATTGAATACAGAGAAGAAAGCTGCGATCAGGAAAGGGACACGGAGTCCGAATTCAGCAACTAAACCTCCAATTGCGGGTCCGATAATGAATCCTAAACCAAAAGCAGCACCAATCATTCCAAAGTTCTGTGCCCTGTTTTCATCAGTTGAGATATCTGCAATGTAAGCTGCTGCAGTTGTGAAGCTTGCTCCAAACATCCCTGAAAGTAGGCGACCAACAATTAACCAAGCTAAATTCGGTGCAAAATACATGAAGATGAAATCAATTCCGAGTCCAAGTAAAGACATCAAAATGATGGGTCTTCTTCCAAAGCGGTCACTGAGATTTCCAATCAGCGGTGAAAACAAAAACTGCGCTCCGGCATAAGCAATAACAACTGGTAAAGAGAATTTCGATGATTCTGTAACAGATAAATGTGTCAATCCTGCAATTAACTTTGGAAGGGAAGGAATAATAATTCCCAAACCTATAGAGTCAATACAGATGGTCATTAAGACCAGATAAATAGCGTATTTTGATATTTGTTTTTCCATTTTATAAATAAGGTAATACGTTCTCCAAAGCGATTCCTCTCGATCCTTTGAGAAGAATTAGCATTTCTGTTGGAGGGTTTTGTTTAAAGTGTTCAATCAACGGTTCTGTTGTTTTCAGGAAGATTGCCTGCGGATGTTGTCCTTTCAATTTCAAGAATTCTTCCCCAACAAAGAAGCCACTCAGACGAAGATCGATTGTCTGCTGCAAGACTTCCTGATGCACAAATTCGGCATCGTCACCCATTTCACGCATATCTCCAAGAATGAAGAATTTGGCATGTTCAGGTATTGCTGCAAAACTTTTCAATGCAGATTCCATGCTGGTTGGATTGGCATTGTAACAGTCAACAATTACTGTGTTACTTTCTGTCTTCGTGACTTGTGAGCGATTGTTTGAAGGAACATACTCTGAAATAGCAGCGTTTATATCCGTTTCAGCAACACCAAAGTAATTTCCGATACAGATTGCCGCCAGAAAATTGATGTAGTTGTATTCACCTACCAAATTCGTTGTCAATTCAGGACTTTTATAGCCATCTTTCATCCATTTCATCACAACAAAAGGATTAAGAGTTACCAATTCACCTGATAGGTGTTTGCCATTGTATTTGGTGACAACTGTATTCTCAGGAAGTTTTTCTGTTAATACTGAATCAGCTTCGTTTACAAACAATTCACCATTTGTATTTTGTATGAATCGATATAATTCCGTTTTGGTATTGATTACTCCTTCTATAGATTTAAATCCTTCCAAATGTGCTCGACCAATGTTTGTAATAATTCCATGTGTTGGTTCAGCAATTTCTGCCAGTTCTTTAATGTCGCCTGGTTTGTTTGCACCCATTTCGATAACAGCAATTTCGTGCGAATTGTTGAGTTGGAGTAGGGTTAAAGGAACACCAATGTGATTGTTGAGGTTTCCTTTTGTAAAATGTACATTGAATTTCTTTGAAAGAACAGTACTGATCAATTCTTTCGAAGTTGTTTTTCCATTACTTCCGGTAATCCCGATGATTGGAATCGAAAACCGGCGTCTGTGTTCTCTGGCTAAATTTTGAAGTGACAAGAGAACATCATCGACAAGAATTGTCCGTTTATCAATGAAGTATTCACTATTGTCAATAACAACGTAAGAAGCTCCTTTTTCAAGTGCTTCAGCTGCAAATTTATTACCGTCAAAGTTCGCGCCTTTCAAACAGAAAAAGAGCGAACCTTGTGTTATTGTTCTGGTGTCGGTATGTACACCTTTACTTTTTTCGAAATAGGAATATATACTCATCTTGTAACATAAAAAAACCCCGAGTAGCGAACTATCGGGGTTTTGTGTATTTAGAAATACTATCTTTTCTTTTCTTTTTTTCTACCGTAGTTCATTCCTACAGGAGACCCGACTCTATCCATAGCACAACGGAAACCGATTGTACAAGTAGATTGTCTTTCGTCTAAGAATCTTCTTGAACCAGCATTCAACCAGTATGCACGGTCTCTCCAAGAACCTCCTTTGTACACTCTTGAGTGATCAGAGATCAATGTTGTTGGCCAAGATGTTCTATCCTCAGGTTTGATTGGTAAACCTTCAAGGTCATACGTTTCAAAATCATTTTGGTACATCAACAAGTTTGGATCTTGTTTCGCTTCGTTGATACGTGATTTTACTTCAGCGTTGTCATAGAAGATTGTACTTTCAATGTCACCATCAAGGTAATCACGGTAATCATCTTTACGGTAATTCAAACGTCCGATGTTCTCTTCTTCAACCACATTGCGGTATTTCAATTTACCTGGTGTGTTTGTAATGAATTCAGAGAAACCTTCACGTAGAATAGTAATTACTTCGTAAGAATACTCATTGTCTGGACCTTGACGTAAATCATTAGCGAAGATTCCTTCGAAAATTTCATCTTGAACGTATTGAGAAGCCTCAAGATCATACTTGTCATTTTTCAATGAGATAGCAGAGTCAAGAATTTGATTCAAACGTAATAACAAGTCAATTTCAACAGTGTCTTTTTGTTTGCTGTGAGATACAAAGTATGGATCTGGCGAATAACCGTTAAGAGCAGGATTGTTCTTGTTGTTTTTCGCTTGATTACGTGCTTGCAATCCTGCAGGAGTTTTTGGATCCGCTGGATCGTGATTTGCTCCTGAAATACGTTGGTAACGAATACGCTCAAATTCATTGATGTATTCTTTCATACCGTGTACGTCATAGATTACTTGTGTAGTCTTATCGTCAATTGTTCCTTCGTTGTTCAATTGTTTTGTTTGGAATACACTTCCACGGAACGGACGGAACTCATCGAAGTCTTCAGAAGACATAGGACGGTAAACATCCATTACCCATTCTGAAACGTTACCAGCCATGTGGTATAAACCATAGTCATTTGGCCAGAAAGAAGTAACAGGAGCTGTGATATCTGCACCATCATTCAATTGACCTGCAACCCCCATGTAATCTCCACGTCCACGTACAAAGTTTGCACGAATAGCACCAGTAAATTCTTTTTCATCCTGACGAACGAAGTGACCATTCCAAGGGTACTGACGACGCTCAGTGATTACCTCAGTTCCTTCAGTAAGGTTACCAATCAATCCAAGAGAAGCAAATTCCCATTCAGCTTCAGTTGGTAGACGGTAGTAAGGAAGAAGAATACCATCTTCCATGCGAACGATACGCTCACCCAATTTTTTACCATTTCTGTTTGAAGGATCAGAATCAGGAAGTTTGTTACCTCCAAGTTCTTCATTTTGCTCAAACTGATTTGCTAAATAAGCTTCTGTATTAAATGTGTTGTCGTCTGATGCATCAACGTCCCATCCTAAAACGCCTTCACGGATTAGAATATATTCGTTAACACGGTCAGTTCTCCACTTACAGTAATCCGTAGCTTGCAACCAAGACACACCTACAACAGGATAATCACGGTACGCTGGATGACGCAAGTAGAAATCAACATATTTTTCGTTGAATGCTAAAGGACTTCTCCAAGAAAGCGTATCAGGTAAAGCATTTTTGTAAATCATGCTGTACTCCTTGTATGCTCTTCTCAACCAGTAAAGGTATTCACACCAATGGAAATTGGTTACCTCTGTTTGATCCATGTAGAATGAAGAAACAGTAACACGTGCCGGACGATTATTCCAATCGTACATTACATCTTGTTCTACCATTCCCATGGTGAAGGTACCTCCTTGAACAAGGATAAGTCCCGGACCAGTTTCCTGATCAACAAAAGGAACCTTTTGGTAACCTCCTTGATTTACATTGTTGTAGTCCCATCCGGTAGATTCGGATGCATCGCGACTACATGAAGCAATAGCAAGTCCTGCAATTGCAACAACAAAAAAACGCAACGTTTTCATATAAAGGGTTTGTTTTTTCATTTTTTTTGAATGACCAAAGTTAAGCTTATAAACGGATAATCATTAACAGGTTACAAAAAAAGTTAAAACGACGGACAAGAAATTGTACGGAATGTTCTAATTGATGGACGACATTTTGGAAGAATTCCTATAGAAACTTCATGCGAACCACCAGAAACTCCGTTGTTTAGTCTTGAAACTGTAACATCATAGCTGTATCCAATTTTGAATGTTCCAGTATTAATTCCAATTGATAAAATAAACGCATCTCTATTACGGAACCAAGCTCCAGCGTTAAACGAACCGTACTTAATATATGTACCGATGTTTAATTCCTGAAAACCTTGTTGGTATTGATAGATAATATTTGGCATAATCGAAGTAGTGTTGGTATACTTTGATTGTGTACCTAATGGAATTTCAGCTCCCATGTGTCCAGTGAAACGCATTGGAAGCGGCGAATTACCAACGATAATAGATTCGTTAGGTTTATTTAAGTGATGAGCCGCAAAACCAAAGAAGAAATGCTTTGAATAACCAACCATTCCGGCAGATGCGTCAAAGAAACCTCTTCTACCAGTTCCTCGAACTTCATCTTTCGTTGTTAAAACAAATCCTCTTCGACCATCGATCATATCACCGAAAGTCAACTTATCCCAATCCAGGAATTTTTGGAACCATGCAGCACGTGCTCCAAATAACATTGAAAATTTACTAGAAACTCTTAAATGGTAAGAATAAACCAATCCAAGCATAGATGTATTGATCGTTCCTGTTCCTTGTTGATCATGTGTTGCTAAAACACCAAAACCACCAGAAATATTTCTGAAGTATTGATCGTATGACGCGCTATACGTCACGTAGTTACCCGATAGAGAAGGCCACTCGTTTCTGTAATTCATAGCGAAACGGGGACAACCGTTCGAACCTGCAAATGCAGGATTCAAATAAAGCGGATTTGCATAGAACTGCGTGAATGTTGGGTCTTGTGCATTAGCCTGCAAAGTAATCAACATTACAGCGGTTAAATAGAGTAATTTTAAATTCTTCATGTGCGCTCAAAATTGAAGCTGAACTCTTCGTGATTCAATGTTACGAATAAATAACGGTTTGGTTACACGAAAATTTCCATATCACAAAAATAAAAAAACATTCACGGCGTTTGATAGAACATTTCAAATGTTTTAGAAATTTGTCGGATGAACACGAATATTTCAATTTTAGTTAGAAATTTAAAAATCAGTGTAGTACTGATTTTAACTTTGCTTGTATCCCTTGATGCGAAAGCGCAAAAGGAAAAAGTGGTTATTGGATGGCTGCCAGCACTGACAATAAACGACAATGGAGCGGTTCGAAATGTCCCAAACCTACATAACGCAATTTATCAGGATGGGTTGCCTCTTTTTTCGAAACAATTTAACTTGAAGGATGGTGTTTATGAATTGACCATTTCTAACGTTATTTCTGAACCTGCTCATGCTGAAGATATTAGTCTTATACAAATAGATCATCTTGAGGTTCCGGATTTCCCGGATATCAAAACGTCTCAGGCAGAAGATAAAAAAGGAATTCAGGTGCAGTCTTCATGTGTTCCCTACTTTAAAGAGAACGGTCAGCTAAGACGAATTCTGGGTTTCGACTTTGACATTCTTTATGTAGGAGCATTTTCAAGAGGTAAAGAAAAAGGATATGCTGCCAATTCAGTGCTATCCGACGGAACATGGTATAAAATATCAGTGAGTCAGGATGGTGTTTACAAAATGGATAAAGCTTTCTTGCAGTCATTAGGAATTGATGTTGCTACTTTGAATCCTCAACACATTAATGTATACGGGAATTCATTTGGTTTAATGAATGAATCAAATGCAGCTGCAGTTGTTGATGATCTGAAAAAGAATTCAATTACTGTGGTTGGTGAATCAGATGGTACTTTTGATGATGCAGACTATGTTATGTTCTATGCTGCGGGACCAAATCGTTGGGACTTGAGTGGAGGGTTGTTTAGTAGAAAGCAGCATTTATATTCTGAAGAATCGGTTTACTTCATTCATATAGAGGCTACAGATCCACCTTTGAGAATTTCAACTTTGGTCAACAATGATAGTCCTGTCAATCAAAATGTTAATTCCTATTCGTATTACGCGATTCATGAGTTGGAGAATACAAACCTGGTGAAAGGTGGACAAAGATGGTATGGAGAACTTTTCGATGCGCAATTGTCACAGTCATTCAGTTTTAATGTTCCCAATATTTCATCAGCAACAGCTACGGTTCGTTATGCCGTTGCGAATAATGGAAGTTCGAGCTTGAATAATTTCAAAGTTTATTATAATTCGTCTTTAGTCAGTACGCTCAATTTATCTTCTGGTGGTGACGACTATGCAAGGAATTCTTCTGCATTTACATTTACACCAGTTTCTGCATCTGTTGCGTTTAACTTTGTCTTCAGTCGTGTGAATGCCTCAGTAAAAGGTTATTTGGATTACGTAGAGCTGAATTGTCGACGCAATTTGGCAATGATGGGTGGGCAAATGCGTTTTGAGGACCTTAGTTCCGTTGGTGTTGGAAATGTTAGTCAGTTTACCTTGACGAATGTGACCAGCGATTATTCTATCTGGGAAATTTCGAATGTTACAAATCCTTCGGTTATTGCTACAAGTTTCTCGAATGGTGAATTGACCTTTATACAGGCTACTGATACACTGCGTGAGTTTTTTGCTTTTAGAAATAGCGGTTTATTGGTTCCAACGGCTATAGGCTTAGTTCCAAATCAAAACCTGCATGCGCTTCCCCAAGTGGATTATGTGATATTAACGCACAAAAACTTTTTGACACAAGCGAACAGATTGGCGGCTCTTCATCAGGCGAATGGTTTAGACGTTGTGGTTGTTACCACTGAAGAAGTGTTTAACGAGTTTTCTTCTGGAATGCAGGATGCTACTGCAATTAAGCGATTCATGAAAATGTTCTACGACAGAGCAGCAGGAGATGTTAACCTTCAACCTCAAAGTTTGTTGCTTTTTGGTGATGGAACATATGACCCTAAGAATAGACTTTCAGGAAACAACAACTATGTGGTGACGTATCAATTTGCGAATTCGGAAAACCACATTGCAGCAATGGTTTGTGATGATTATTTTGGAATTCTGGGGGATAATGCCTCAATGAATGGAAGTGATTTAATGCAAATAAGTGTCGGACGGATTTTAGTTTCTTCAACAGCAATTGCGAAGGAGCAGGTTGATAAGATTGAACACTACATGAAAAATGGTTCTCAATTGTTCAGCGGTTCGGCTAACGAATGCTGTATGGGTGAAACCGGAGTGACTTTTGGCGATTGGCGAAACAACTACGTTCTGGTTACCGACGATGAAGAAGGTGGATACTTTGTAAATACGGATGCTGAACCTGTGTCAGATGAAGTTTATGGATTGAATCCGGAAATGAATGTCGACAAGATCTATTCTGACGCTTACCAGCAGGTTTCTTCTGCGGGTGGGGCAAGATATCCCGAAGTATTCAATGCCATTACCAATCGTGTGGAACGCGGAAGTTTATTGGTGAACTACATTGGTCATGGTGGTGAAGTAGGTGCTGCCGAAGAACGCATCATTACCATTCCTCAAATTCAGAGCTGGCAAAATATAAATAAATTGAATTGTTTTGTAACTGCAACCTGCGAGTTTACACGTTTTGATGACCCATCAAGAGTTTCTGCGGGAGAATGGGTTCAACTGAATCCAACAGGTGGTGCAATCGCGTTGATGACTACTACAAGAAGCGTAACGTTTACCGTTAACACAAACACGGTGGAAGCTTTTTACGAACATGTATTTAGTAGAGATGCGAATTTTGAGCCACTGACTTTTGGTGAGATCATGCGTCAAACTAAAAACAACTCCGGAACAGGTGACAATAGACGAAGTTTTATGCTTCTTGGTGATCCTGAGCTGAAAATCGCTCTGCCTCGTTATAAAATTGTGGTTGATTCTATCAATCATCTTGATCCTTCCATTGAAATGGATACGATTAGAGCACTTTCTATTGCAAGTATTGCAGGACACTTTGAAGATTATAACGGAAATGTTTTGAATACAATGAATGGTGTTTTAACACCCACGGTTTTTGATAAACCAAAGCAAACACAAACTTTAGGAAACGATTCTGGTTCACCGGTTATTCCTTATTTAACACAGCGCAATGCCATTTATAAAGGTCAGGCAACTGTAACCAATGGACAATTCAACTTTAACTTCTTTGTTCCGAAAGATATTGTTTACGCTTACGGAAAAGGAAAGATCAGTTTATATGGTGCAACAGCTTCAACGGATGCCAACGGACTGGATACCAATTTTTATGTTGGAGGAATCAATACCTCTGCTCCGGTTGATAATGTAGGTCCGGAAGTAGAGTTGTATATGAACGATAAGAACTTTGTTAACGGTGGAATCACAAGTACAACTCCATTATTGGTGGTAGAAACCAGTGATGAGTTTGGGATCAATACTGTAGGAAACGGGATTGGTCACGATCTATTGGCCATCATTGACGGTGAAACTTCAAATCCAATTGTGCTGAACGATTATTATGTTGGTGATTTGGATAGCTATAAGTCGGGCAAGATCAAGTACAACGTTAGTGCTCTTGAACCTGGTAAGCATTATATGGAAGTCAAAATTTGGGATTCGAACAACAATTCAAGTACGGCAAGAATTGATTTCGAAGTGCGCGAAGAAGAAAATGTGGAATTGAGTCATGTGTTGAATTACCCAAATCCTTTCACAACAAATACAACCTTTTTCTTCGAGCATAATCAATCATGTACGAATTTAGAAACACAGATTCAGATTTATACAGTTACCGGTAAGCTTGTTAAAACCATTAATGAAAATGTTCCAACAGCCGGATTCCGCGTTGAAGGAATTTCATGGGATGGAAAAGACGAGTACGGTGATCCTTTGGCAAAAGGAGTTTATGTATATCGAGTAACTGTTGAATTGGCAACTGGTGAAGTAGCTAGCAAGACAGAAAAATTGTTTCTTTTGAAGTAATGCACAATAAAAAGTTAATTTAAGCGTATTTTTGTCACGAACAATTTCATATAACTTCATGTTCAAACAGCTTTTTTTAGGATTATTCCTTTTTGTACCGATGATTTCTCTGGCTCAGTTCCAGGATAACGAAAAAGTGAATGCTCTTCAGTTAAATACTATTACAACCTCAATGCCTTTTCTTGCAATTGTGCCAGAATCTCGCGGTGGTGCGATGGGTGATTGCGGAACAGCGATGAGTGCAAATTCTACATCTATTTTCTGGAATACAGCAATGTTGAACTTTGCAGAAGATGATGCTGAAATTAGCATTAGTTACACACCTTGGTTGAGAAAATTGACTAACGATATCAGTTTGTCTTACTTATCTGGTTACAAGAGGCTGAATAAAAGAATGGCTGTAACTGGAGCTTTGAGATATTTTAGTTTAGGTGAAATCACATACACATCTGAAACTGCTCAGGTGTTGCGTGAAGATAAGCCAAGCGAATTCGAAATTGCTGGTGGATATGCTTTTAAATTGTCTGATCGTATGTCGATTGGGGTAAATGGAAAATTTGCATACTCTAACTTAACGGGAGGAATGACTGTAAATGGAGCTTCAACGAAAGCTGGAGTTGCAGGAGCATCTGATATCTCGTTTGCTTATAGAAACGAAGATATCAACTGGTTTAATTCTAACGGGGTTTATGCATTTGGTGCAACAATCAATAACGTAGGAAATAAGATTGCTTATTCTGAATTGGCAAGAAGAGATTTCTTACCAATGAATTTGAAGATAGCGAATGCTTACACCGCAGAAATTGACGCATACAACAAGTTTACATATACCATTGAGTTCCAAAAGTTATTGGTACCAACACCACCAATTCGTTTACTGGGTGATGACAATGAATATTTTATTGCTTCAGGTAGAAACAATGACGTTGGTGTGATTTCAGGTTTGGTTCAATCGTTTTATGATGCCCCAGGGAAATTAGCAACAGATGAGAATGGAAATTACATCGAAAACGCTGATGGTACTTACCAGGTTGTAAAAGGTACACGTTTCAAAGAAGAATTGACAGAGATCAACATTGCTACTGGATTTGAATATTGGTATGCAAATGTATTCGCACTTCGTGGAGGTTTCTTTTACGAAAGCAGCAACAAAGGAGATCGTAAATTCTTTACAACAGGAATTTCTTTCCAATACAACATTTTCGGAATCGATATTTCTTATTTGGCTTCTTTAAAGAGAGACAATCCGTTAGCAAATACAGTTCGCTTTACTTTGCGTTTCAAAATTGGAGAGAAAGTAAGCGGAGGAGAAGATAAACCTCAGTAATGGATATACGCATTGGTTTTGGTGTCGACGTTCACCGTTTGGAGGAAGGTCGCGAATTTTGGATGGGAGGTTTAAAACTCCCTTCTTCATTTGGGGCCGTTGGACATTCGGATGCTGACGTTCTTATTCATGCCATTTGCGATGCTTTACTTGGTGCTTTAAATCTTCGTGATATTGGTTTTCATTTCTCGGATACCGATCCGAAATACAAAGGAATTGATTCCAAGATTCTATTGAAGAATGTAATGGAGCTGATCAAAGAGAAAGGATTTGGAGTGATGAACATTGATGCTACAGTCATTCTTGAAAAACCGAAAGTGAATCCGCACATTCCTGAAATGCAAACGATTTTAGCCGAGCTGTTAGAAGTAGAAGTCGACAGAGTTTCCATCAAAGCAACAACACATGAAAAAGTAGATTCGTTTGGGGCTGGTGAAGCGGTAAAGGCTTATGCGGTGTGTTTGGTGACTAAAAACACATAGTCACATAGCTGATTCACATAGATACATAGTTTATTGCTCTAAATTTATTCCTCTGTGCTCATCTGCGGGAGATTATGATGTGATTCTCCAGGGCGGATTTTTCCGATTTTTTCCAGCGAAATAGAGAATGATCGTATGACCATCCGGATCTTTTAATCTTACCTCACGCCAAAGCCAATCTTGGTCTACCGGAAGTTCTTCCATTTCTATTCCAACCGACTGTAATCGTTTTACATCTTCGTCCAGCGTTTCTGTTTCGAAATACAACCATGTAGAACTCGCAGGAAGATCTAAATCTGTATGATGAAGTGAGAACGTTGTTTCACCAGCCAAACATTCAAAACGTGCGTATTTTGGTATCGACTTCACAATCAATCTCAATCCCAATTTTTCATAGAATTCAATTGATTTTTCTACATCCTTCACTTGTATTGTTATCTGATTCAGATCTAGTTTCATTTATTCACTTTATGTAAATCAAGTTCAATAATTTATCTGTTTTCTTCTGAGCTTGTCTGCGGGAAATCAATTCGCAATGTAAACCATATCATACCGGTGCATTCCTTCTGCGTAGCCATTCTCTGTAATTTTTACAGTTTCAAAACCGTATTTCTCGAAAAATGGTGCGGAATATTGGGTTGTATCAAGAACAATTGTTCTATCTGGAAACTGCAGTTTAATTTCTCCTAAACGAAAAACAAGCAGTTGTTCACCAAATCCTTTTTTGTGATAATCGTTGTGCACCAATCCCCAGATGAAGGAAATATTGTCGTTGTCTGTTCGTTCACCAAAACCTCCACAGCCAATGAGTTTTTCATCCAATTCCAGAACGTAGAAAGGAGGATTGTTTTCCTGTGCAGGATCTTCCAGTTTATTCAGGAAACGCTCAAAATCGCCAACCTCTCCGATAGTAAAATACTTCGGAACATTGGTTTTGAATGCTTCCATACACGCTTCATGATCTGAACTTTGATATTTTCTTATGGTCGAAATCATCTTTTCAATCCGTATTCTGCTAAAATTTTGTCTACTTTTTCCAAGCCCCAATCGTTAATCTCTGTATTGTTACGAATGGTGGACAACAATTGTTCATTGTATTCCTGATTGTTATAGCGTAAAATACATTCTACAACAGGAAGATAAACATAAGCATTTTTGGCTTTTCCCAGCTGATTGAATAAGGCGTTTATTATTTCAGGATCGTGATATTCATTTGCCTTTTCAGTAAACGGAGCAAGATTGTCATAATGTCCCTTTTTGATATGGAAGATAATCAGTTCTTTGACAGCCATAGAATCGTGTTCGGCAAGGAAATCAAGTAATGGAGCTAATAGAAGCGAATGAAATCCATATTCATCAGGTTTTCCCAGGGTAGCCTTTGTAAGTTCCAAAGCACAAACCGGATTGACTGTTTTCAAATAACTAAAAGTAGTTCTATCAATCTTGTTGTTCTCTTCCCAAAGTCTGAAATACAAATCATTGAATACGGGATCATGATACTTTTGAATAGCTTCAAAAATGTAGCGAGCATCTTCTTTTTTAGCATGCTTACTTCTAGTAGTATCACTTAAAAGGTGATTGAAAAAATCAACAGAAAATTCATCCTTAAAAACCGCAACCGCAAGTTCCATCCCATAGCAACTTTTTCCTTCTTCCCGCAGTGCAAGGAGTATTTTCTTAAACGGTTCCGCAGGAAAGTTTTCAATGGCATCTAGAGTGAAGTAGGAGTCATCTAAAATTTTTGATGCAATAAAGTCGATATCTTCCTCTTTCTGGAATTTTGCTAACGTAACAACCGCAAAATCGTTTTTTACAGCCAGTTCTTTCAAACGTGCATGATATTTTTCTTCAATAGGAAGCTCATCAAATAGGTTGTTGATTCGCTGTAAATGATTATCGCTAAAAAAGATTATGCTATCGAGTTTATGAGCTTCGGTTTGCGACATGTTTCGGGTTACGCAAAAATAGTCACCAACAAAACGCTTAGTTGATCTATGCATTCCTGGCTCTGAAACGGTTGCAGTATCATGAATATGCTTTAGCGAAAGTTCAAATGTTCCGCTGTATTTCCTGTCGTTTAAACTTTTTATAGCATGAACACGGACAATTGGACGTGGATCATCTGTGAGTGCAACTAATTCTTCTGTAGTTGCTTTTTGCTTTAGTTTCAGGAACAATCTATACTGATTTGTTTCGCCAAACAGAAAGCCATCTGGATAAGGAGCTACATAATTGTGGATGGCAATGGAATCTGCAATTTGCTTTATAGTCAATTCGGTTTGACCAAAGGAAAGGCCAATGGGAATAATGAATAAAAGACTGAGAACAAATTGTTTCATCAGAAGTTAAAACTTGAATTTACCATTTTTAATCTCAAAACTGAACAATCTGGAAGTGTCGACCGCTTTACCATTCAATGTTCCGTTTTTCCATTCACCCAAAGCATTAAAAACTTCCTCAATTTGCTTATCCAGTTCTTCGCTTTTGGTTTTGTTGTCCATTTCACATTTCACTACTTCGCCTTTGCAATTAATGATCAAACCAATCATTCCCTCGCCTTTGAACTTTGGATTGTCTTTCAAAAACTGAATCTCATTCAAGCGTTCAATGATTTGTTCATCTGTTAACGGACATTCTGCCTGAACCTGGCCATCGAATCCGGGAAACATTACGTAAACTTCCTTTTTGTCGCAAATGCCAGGAATATCTTCTTTCACTTCCATTCGGGCAACGAATTGTGCTGATGCAGTTAGGCTTAAAAAGCCAGCTGCGAATAATAAGATTGCTTTTTTCATAGGATATATTTAGTGTTTGTGTATCCTAATGTTGCAGGATGGAAGAAGTAAACAGTGAAGATGGTTCAAAGGATCAAAAAAGATCAAAGATTCAAAAGTTACTTATGTTATTATTCTGGTCTAGGTTCATTCCCTTCAAACGGATTATCTTCAAAATGAGTAATTCCGATTTTCTTAAAGTACTCCTCCAGGAGCTCATATTTTCCATCACAAAAAACTCCAGTGCTTTCCATTGGAAGATCGGTTTCGTAACCCAAACATTGGAAACAATATTCAATATAGCCTATTACTTTATCATGTTCATCCAAAAACACAACGGCATGACGTGGATAGTAACAGCCGTTTCTCGTAATTGACCAAACTTGCAATCGTTTTGAGTAATTGTAATTATACAAAATATCAGTTAGGTCAGTAATCTGTTCGGTATTCAGTGTGATGATTTCTTTGGCTTTGCTCGTAAGAACGGAATCATTTTCAATAGGCGCTCTTCTTTCTGCAGAAGAAAAACTTATCACCTGAATTTTCGCTGCGGCGTTGAAAGGATAAATGTCCAGGCGTTCTTTATAGCTTAGATTTCCATTGTGCTGGCATTCCTTGTTGCTGTAATTATTGAATCGGGGAGGACGGTTGGAAGCACATCCTGAAAGTATTAAGACGCAAATGGGTATAACAATAATGGATAAACTTCTATTTAGAATCATAAAATGTACTTTGTTTTGATTCTATTAGGACAGGAAGTGCTTGAAATAAGCTTTCGAGATAAGTGAAAAGTCCTTCATAATCGCCCGAGAGTGTTGTTGATTCCTTTTTCTCTGCATTGATTCGTTTATTGTATTCCTTCACGGATTGTTCATTTCCAATTGAAATATAGGTGTTTCCACCATCAATATTCAATTCATCGCTTTCAATAATCAATCGATTTGCACCGTAACCAGATCCAAGTGGATCCGGATTTCCCGGGATTTTCTGGTTCAGCTTACTTTTTGCAACGAAGCGTTTTATTTGGGTTAATTCTTCTTGCGTTAACAAATGCTGTTTCTGATAAGTTACAAATTCCCAATCGTCATTCTGTGGACATTCAAAATTGAGAATCAGCAAAGAATCGATGATAATTAACTCATACCAAAATCTGTCGCTGTGAGAGTATCCGTCCGTGTGGTAGTAATCCAGTTTGAATTTTGCGTTCGGAAATTCTTCAAAAACATTCAAAGATTCTTCCACGATTGAATCCTGTTGGGCATAAATGTTTGTAGAAAACAGGATCAGTGCAAGAATTAGAGTTGAACGGTGCAATGTTATTCTAAATGGATTCATATCAAACAGATGTATTTGTTGGATAATTACTTATTTCCTAAAAGCATCACGAACAACTTGCGGATCGTAATCGAAATAGGCTATATCTAGTCGACTGCTTAATGTTCTGGCTGTAATTTCAGCGGTATTTTTACTGTGCAAACGAATCAACTCCTTTTTGCTTTTGTAATTTTTTCCGAGCAAGCAAATTGTATGGTAATTGTCGGTCAAACTGGTTGAATTGGAGGAACGTGCATAAACCGTTGAAGTAATTCGAAGCGGAACAACACTCATAAATCCCCATTTTTCATAACTGAAGGTTTTCTTCACCGGAATAAAACCTAAGTAATTGGTGAACTCTGTTACTTGTTTCGTTTCCGGATGAAACTGAACACCGTAATTCGTGAAGCATATGAAAAGCCCGAAAAGCAAAAGTGGTGGACCGATTATCCAGTTTCCAAATGCGGAAAATAGAACCCCAACACCAAGTAATGCATATCCAATCATTTTAGAATTATCGGGAAAGGAACTTCCATTGTTGTACTTCAGAGGAACAGGTGTATCTAAGGTTTCGTGTTGCATGATTTTATTGGCTCAGTATTCTGTTTTAAAATTACAAAAGGAAAAGCAATCGAAACGAGTTTCGGTGTTGAAATCATATTCAAAATTCACTTCTCAAATAAAACGCCACCTTGGGGAGACTTTGTATATTTGTCCACTCTAAGTTGATCGAATGAAAGTAAACCCGAATTATAGCACCAAAGAGCAATTGCTTGAGTTGTACAATAAACCATTGTTGGAACTTGTTTTCGAAGCGGCAACAATTCACCGTCAGTTTCACAATCCACGCGAAGTACAAATGTCTTCGTTGTTGAGTATCAAAACGGGTGGTTGTCCTGAAGATTGTGGTTATTGTCCGCAAGCTGCACGTTACCACACAGATGTTGAGGCACATAAGTTGATGACAGTTGAAAACGTTATCGAGCAAGCTCAAAATGCGAAAGCGAACGGGTCTTCCCGTTTGTGTATGGGAGCTGCATGGCGTGAAGTTCGTGACAATAAGGACTTCGACAATGTAATTGAGATGGTGGCTGCAGTAAACAACATGGGAATGGAAGTTTGTGCTACACTTGGTATGATGAACGAAGATCAGGCGCACCGTTTGAAAAATGCAGGTTTGTTTGCTTACAATCATAACCTGGATTCATCGAAAGAATTTTACGGAGATGTAATCTCTACAAGAGAATATGAAGATCGCTTGAATACGATTGACAATGCTAAGAAAGCTGGTTTGACGGTTTGTTCAGGTGGAATCATCGGAATGGGTGAAGCGATCGAAGACCGTGTTGGTTTGTTGATGAGCTACATGGAAATGGATACGCCTCCGAATTCTATTCCAATCAACGCTTTGGTTGCGGTTGACGGAACGCCATTGGAAGATCAAAAGCCGATTGAGCAATGGGAAATGATCCGAATGGTTGCAACTACGCGTATTGCGTTCCCTGAGTCAGTTGTTCGACTTTCTGCTGGAAGAACGAAAATGAGCATGGAAGGTCAGGCTTTGTGTTTTATGGCAGGAGCAGGATCTATTTTTGCCGGAGATAAATTATTGACTACTCCAAATCCTGAATTCAACGAGGACAAAGAAATGTTCAGAATTCTAGGATTGGTTGGTAAAGAAGCATTTGCTGATGGTGAACAACCCGTTTCACATCCAGATCCGATTATTGAAGCGAGAAAAGAAAAGGAAGCATTGCGCGCAAAGGAATTGGCTGAAGCGAAAGGGAAACCAAGAGCGGCAGATTTTAATCCACGTAAAGTAGTTATTGAGTAAATAATGCAACCGAAGTTTCTTCAATTGTTGCAACAACGAATAGAAAAAGGGAGTGAACGCTCCCTTTTGTCGTTTGATGACGGTATGATTGATTTCTGGTCAAACGATTATCTTGGATTGGGGAAAACAGCTTCGGAAGTTTTATTGAAATCGGGGAGTGGCTCACGTTTGATTTCAGGAAATTCAAAGCGAATTGAAGAAGTAGAAGTCTTTTTAGCCAATCATTTTGGTTCAGAGGCGGCATTGATCTTTAATTCAGGCTACGATGCCAATTTGGGATTCTTTAGTGCTGTTCCTCAAAAAGGAGATACGATTATTTACGACGAATTGATTCATGCTTCTGTCCGCGACGGAATGCGCTTGAGTTTCGCCAAGTCGTTTTCTTTTCAGCATAATGATTTGGAATCACTTGAAAAAAGACTAAAAGGAGTCGAAGGAACTGTTTTCGTTGCTGTTGAGTCAATTTATTCCATGGATGGTGACTTTGCTCCCTTAAAAGCCATTTTCGACCTGTGTGAACGCTATAACGCATTGTTAGTTGTTGACGAAGCTCATGCTGGTGGAGTTTTTGGGACAAACGGAACTGGACTTTGTCAAGAAGTTGGAATTGCTGAAAAAATCTTTGCTCGTTTGTTCACTTTCGGAAAAGGATTTGGAGCGCACGGAGCGGCAATTTTGTGTAATTCCGAATTGAGAAAATTCCTCATCAATTTTGCAAGATCCTTCATTTATACAACAGCACTTCCAGAAGCTTTTTATAAGCATATCAAAACACAGGTTGTTCTTGCCAAAGACGATTACTCGAGAGAAAAGCTTGAGCGGAACATTGCCCATTTTAGAAGTCGATACGCCTCTGAAGTAAGCGATTCGCGTTCACCAATTCAAATTGTAGAATTCGACGATCTCCAAAAATGCAAGTTGAAAGCTCAGGAATTGTGGAATGCAGGTTTCGCAGTAAAAGCCATTCTTCCACCAACAGTTCCTGAAAATGGTCAGCGTTTGCGCATTTGTATGCATGCGTTTAATACGAAGGAGGAAGTGGAGAAGTTGTTGGATGTTTTGAACCAATAAACCCTTTCACTGTATTCCAACTCATGAAAAAGTCAATTGGAATTCTACTTACATTTTTTTGTTTCGCTTCCAGTTTTGCACAAGATTCCATTTCTGTTGTTCAACGCAGTTGGGCTGGTGGTGTTTGCTGTAGTTCAGGAATCGATTTTGTGCTGAACATCCCAGTTTCTATGGAACAACGAAATATCGATTCTCTTCAGCTTTTCGTTTCAGGCTACCGAATTCATTTGTCGGAGCAAGTTCTGAGATCATCCAATAAGAATTGTACAGCATTGTTTGGTTGGTCGTCAAATGATTATGGTCAAGACATTCCGAAAATGAATTATTACGGAATTACAGAGAAAGATGTTTTCTATGAAGACAATTATTCGCGAACTCCAGCGGTTACGTTATTTCTCTCCAATGGGAAAACAAAGATTATTCCCGTTAAATTCGAAGAACAGATTATTGCATATCCCTAAAATTGAATACTATTCCTTGATCTAACTCAGAATTGTTTGATTTAAAACCTTAGCTTTAGGGTAACGTCAAACGCAATGAACTTCTACTACAAACTCCTTGGACTTTTCAGTTCCATATTTCTGACTTCGATACTGTCGTTTTCGCAATGTAATACATGTGGAAATGGAGTTGTAGACGCTGGTGAAACTTCAACGAATTGTCCTTCAGATGTCAGTCATTCTGCTACATGTACAAGTCCGTGCGCACAACCAACGTCTTTTGAATCTGTAGCTGGAACGCGTGTTTCACTAGATTTTACGGGTACGACAACGTTTTCAACTGCGGGTCTTCCTGCAGGTTGGTCTTTTGCAGGTGCACCAACTGCGACAACTGCGGGTGCTCTTCCTGCTGCCGATGTATACGGGGCGAAAGCTGGATTGGTTCAGCCCAATTGTTCAGGAAGCTGTGTGGCAACAAATGGATTTTGTATCGGGAATTTAGCGAATTCTGTTGCGGTTGGCGGAGGTGGTGCTAGTGGTAAGTTAGGAGCTAATTTTGACGGTCGGCCGAACATCACTTCCAATTTAAGCTATGCTGTATTGCGTGGACAAAGTAATCCGACCCTTGTTTCTCAGACTTTCAATTTTGCTTCAGTAGAAAGTTTTAAGGTTCAGTTTTGGCTTTTTCCTTCTGAAACTTCTTGCGGACAAACTAATTCATGGGGAAGTTGTGTAGGAAATCAGGCCTTCCTCGATTTTTCAGCCAACGGTGGAACCAGCTGGACACAAATCATGACAATGGATTTGAGTAGTGCATCAACCGATATGGCTTTCAATAATTCGACCAATACCAAATGGTTAACAGAATCTGCTTGGTCAAGGGTTTGTTTGACTGTTTTCAAAACCGCTAGTTCCCCAGGAAATTTCTATCCCTCTGCAACTGGAACAACAGCTGCAAGTGGAATCATGATGAACTCCGCCTTCTTTACGGCAAGTTTCAAGTTTAGAATTCGTTATTCCCAAACTGCTAGCTGTACTTCAGGAATTACAACCACAAATCCAGGAAGATATTTAGCTATCGATTATCCCGTGATCACTTCTGGAAACGAATGCATTCCTTGTGGATTATCGTTTTCAAATATGTGTGGATACGGTCAAGATAACAACGATGATGGAGTAGGAGGCTCAGGAACTTCAACAACTGTCGTTTTTGGAACTACACGCAGAGGAATAAACAATGCGGAACGCGGAGTAGAAATAATGAATTCTCAAGCCGCTGATTTCACTTCCCTGAATCTAAGTGGCTCCGCTTTTGCCACCAATTTTGACTTGTGCAATCCGGAAGGTGGTGATCAGCAATGTTTGGATTGGGAAACAAACAACAATTTCTATACTTCGGTTTATGAAATCATTTCAGATGTTGAACTTCCAACTTCTTCTATAAACGTTCAATATTATAAAGGAACCACACCGCAATCGGTTGCCATGTCAAAAGTGACGACGGCGGGTAAAACAGCCTTATTGGGTTGGCGTTATAGCGCAAATCGATTTGTCTCCTGTGCTACACTTTCAGACCTTAATCCAGGTTGTAACGGCTATTATTTTTTGACCAATTCCTTACCGACACAATTTGCACGTGGATTTTACGCCTTGGCTCATAATAGTACCGGACAATCTTGGTCATATTACGGTGCTTCGTCTGCTTCGCATTATTTTTCAGGACCAGTATTCGCTCCAATTTCTCGTCCGGACACAGTAACGGCATCACCGAACTATGTAATTTGTGATAATGGAAATCCTGTTTTTACTGGTTTGGTAGATTATTGTTTTACATCAACAGGAATGACAGGTAATCCAACATTAACAATTACAGGTCCGAATGGATTTTTAGAAACAGTTGTCAGTGGAGTAAATGGAACAACGCCAATTGTAGATTTGGGAGATTATACAATTACAGCTGCATTACCGAATTCACCAAGTCAATGTGTTGATTGCTCACGAAGTGTTTGTGTAGCAATTACAGCGGTAGATTTGGATATTTGTAATACGCCTTTGGCTGTAGAATTAATCGATTTCACAGGAATTGAGAAAAACCGAAAAGTGAAATTGTCCTGGTCAACCCATCATGAAGATAATAACGATTATTTTGAAGTTGAACGTTCTGTCGACGGGATTCACTATGAATTGATCTGCTCTGAAGATGGCTCCGGAACTTCGGCCTCAATTGCGAATTATTCATGTGAAGATGAAACTCCTATTTTGAATTCAACAAACTATTATCGTTTAAGTCAGACTGACTTGGATGGAACGAGAAGCTTGTTGAAAACAATAGCCGTGAATTGTCCAGGTGATGATGAGTTGCAATTCGTTTCAATGGGAAATAACGACTTTATTCTATCTGTTGATGCGAAGGAATTCAAAAATGCACGTTTTGTTATTTACGATTTACAAGGATCCAAAATTGTTGAGGGAGCCCTGAATAACGGACAGGAAATGGTTCATTTGAATGAACTAAATCAACCCATTGTAATAAAAGTGCTGGGAGAGAAAACGATACTCGGAAAACGTTTTGTTTTGAACTAAGCCATTTTTGTTGTGGATTCAATGGCTTTTTGAACACCATTCCAAAGCTCAATTCTACTTTGCAGAGCACGTAAGGTGTAATCCTTTGCCTCTTGCCATTTTCGTTCGTCCTCTCCGCAAAGTTCGCTTACCATTTCCAATGCCAAATGGCTGTGGTGATCACCGTCAACTTCAATGTGTCGATCCAGATAATATTTGAAAATACTGACTTGATCAGGGAAACGTTCATGAACATCACTCACAATAGTGTGGAACATGTTCGGGATGAGGTCTTCTCTTCCAAATGTGAAAACGGCTGCAATTACATGAGGCTTTTTTGTATCTATGACTTCGAATGTAAAACGGAGAAATGACTTACCAGATTCGGGAATATCGGAAGTAGTTATGGCTTCTTCAACAGGCATTCCATTAATCACTTTCTGCAATAGTTGATCGATTCCTTCTCTTGAAGCTCCAGATTGTGCCATGGCCTCAAGGTAAAGCTCAAAATGGCTGATATTTCCTTCTCGTTCAAAAGCAATATCTGATTCTTCTCCGCAAACGATTTCGTTAATCAAAAAACGCGCTTTCGCTGAACCCACTGGAATCCATGGTAAAGTTGTACAAGTCAACTGAATTTGTAGTGCTTTCAACAACGACATAAAATCCCAAACAGCATAAATGTGATGCTCCATGAAGGTTTGAATTCCTTCAATATCATTGATGGATTTGTATGCTGGATGATTGACAATTTGTTGACTTAATGCTGCTGAAGCGGATTGAATTTCTTGGATGTGCTTGTTCATGAAGATGTTTTGTTGTGCAAAAATACGGTAAAAAGAAAGGGTTGGATTTATCTCGCCCTAATGTTTAAATAGAATTGAGCCTAACCTTCTATTTTCTTCTTCAAATTCGCTAAACCTTCTTCAAAGTCGTTACCCAGCATTTTTTCCATGTTCATCATCACCAACATAATGTTGAACGGGTAGGGCATATTTCCTGTAAATCCCCAAGCTACTTTTGTTTGGTTTTCATCAATTGAAGTAGTGGTGAAGTAACCATGAGCAACACTTTTGAACGGTTTCAAAAAACGCATTTCCGTTTCCACTCGCTGGTTCGGGATCAATTTCTTGATTTCCTGTTCACCTGAACCAACATTCTTATGCGGACTGTCCCATTTGGAAATAAACCCAACAGTTCTGTCTGTTCCGATGTATTGCTTTTTCATGTCTGGGTCGAGATTCGCCCATTTACTCCATGAATCTTGTGTTTCAATGGAAGACACGAAATGATAAGTATCATCAAGACCTTTGTTAACCACGATGGTGCGTTCAAGGCTGTAACCTTTCTTCATAACCGCAGCAAGCAAAAGAATAAGAAGAATCAGCCCGCCAATTAAACCCAATACTATCCAAAGAATCATCATAACTCAGAATTTTAATTTTTAGAGTCGAAAATTACTACAATTTTTGTAATCGAGTTTTCACACTAAAACTCGGTATTCAGGGCCCATTTAATTTTTTCGAAATCGTTTGCTGTATCGGGATTGAGACGCCATCCATACGACTTGTCAATAAAAAGCCCTTGAATCAGTCCTGTTTCGATTAACACAGTAAGATGTTGATGTATGGTAGATTTGTCGAGTTTTAATATCTTTTCCAATTCAGGTCCGGTAATAAAATGTTGTTTCTGGATATGGCTCAAGATGATTATTCTTGCCGGGGCGTTAATTGCTTTTCCAAGTTCCGAATTTCTAATTGTTTTTTGCGAGTAGAGGTGTAGTTTAGTAGCTCCCATCGTGAATAGTTTTTTGTTATGACATAATTGAAAATCAGAAGTTTTTATTGCTGACTTTCTATATAAGATAGTGAAAAAGTTGGTTTTGAAATGTTCGGATGCATATTTTTTTGTGGATAATGAATGGTCAGATTGCAATTTAACAGACGGCCTTCAGAATGGATTAAAGCAGGCTGTTTGCAATCTACCAAACTTGAATTGATTTTTTTTGGTCGGATTGTAATCTGCCCAACGAGATTGGATATAGTGCATGTTTGGAAAAAGGCCTGTTGGCAATCTGCCCCACGAAAGAGTAAATTTATGAGTGCAAAACCGGATAACACAAACAATACTTCTCAACCGGCTGCGCCAAAGCTGAAATGTTCAAATTGTCACTCGCCATAGAAACGTCCATAATGCTTCCATTCTTCATCAGAAGATTAATTGTCTGTTTTACCTGACTGTAAGCGTTATTCGACAATAGCTCGGAATAAACGAAATAATCGATTTCTTCATCGTTCAGTCCAAACTGTGTTCTAACCAACTCTTTTTCCATCAAAATTCTGTCCGGACTAAATGGCTCTTTTGCAATTTCCACCTTGTGAAGATTTCTGTCCACCAGGTTTCTGGATAGCAAAGAAAGCACTTTGTCGGAATGGAATTGCCATACTTTTACAGCTCCCATGATATCGTAATCATCAAGCTGAGCGAAGGTTTTTAGGATCTCCGGATTCGTTTCAAAGTCTACTTTTTGGATGGAATTCCCCATGAAAAAGAGCAATGCCGGACTTCCAAATAGTGTTTCACCTCGCTCAATCAGTTTCTTAGCTCTTCTAAGGATGTTGATCAACATGAATTCACCTGAAACGACTGTTTTATGAAGGTATACCTGCCAGTACATGACTCGGCGGGCAACCAGGAATTTTTCGATAGAATAAATACCTTTTTCGTCAATTACCAACTGGTCGTTGTACACATTCAGCATCTCGATAATACGTTCAGTTCCAACAATTCCTTCCGAAACACCAGTGAAAAAACTGTCTCGTGTAAGATAATCCAAACGATCCATGTCCAACTGACTCGAAACCAACTGATATAAGAATTTCTTTTGGTACTTGTTGGAGAAGATCATCAAAGCTCTTTCCAAATCATCCGAATTTTCAGGGAATTCTTGTTTCAAGGCTTCAATGAAGTAGTATGAAATTTGTTCGTGGCTAACTCCACAAACGATGTCATATTCCAGAGCATGACTAAAAGGACCATGCCCCATGTCATGCAGAAGAATGGCAAGCAGAACTGCTCTTTCTTCTTTTTCTGAAATTTCGTGTCCTTTTCTTCGGATTACCGAAACAGCCTGCGACATCAAATGCATCGCACCAATCACATGATGAAAGCGTGTATGTAAAGCTCCCGGATACACCAAATGCGTCATTCCCAACTGCTTTATTCTACGAAGGCGTTGAACATATGGATGCTCAATCAGGTCGAAAATAAATTCATCCGGAATTGTAATAAAACCATAAACAGGGTCGTTGATGATTTTCTTTTTATTATTTCTATGGGCGTTTGTGCGCAATTGGAGTATTTTTATATCAAATCTAATTATTCTTTAGGAAATGCAGGCAAAGATTCTCTGGGCAGACGACGAAATGGAATACTTGAAACCACACGTAATGTTCTTGGAACAGAAAGGTTATCAGGTGGAATTGATCAATAACGGATCAGAAGCGGTGGAATTATGCGCTGAGAACAACTACGATATAGTTTTTCTTGATGAAAATATGCCTGGAATTTCTGGTTTGGAAACATTGGCCAGGATAAAGGAAATTAAGCCTTTGACTCCGGTTGTAATGATCACAAAAAGCGAGGAAGAGAGCATTATGGAAGAAGCCATAGGTTCTAAGATTGCAGATTATTTGATAAAACCAGTGAACCCGAATCAGTTGCTTCTTTGTTTGAAGAAGAATCTGGATCATCGGAAATTGGTTTCTCAAAAGACGAATTCCAACTATCAGCAGGAATTCCGTCAATTGGGAATGCAGTTGAACGGACGTTTGGATGCTGAAGAATGGAAAGATGTATTTCGGAAATTGACATACTGGGAATTGGAGTTCAATGGTTTGCAAGACCAGGGAATGAAGGAAATTCTAGATGCGCAACGAAAAGAAGCAAACGATTTATTCTGTCGTTATATCGAAAACAATTACGAAGATTGGTTTGCGGGTGATGATGATGCGCCGGATATGGTTCATCACATTTTGAAAGACCGTGTTTTTCCATTACTTGACAAGCCAGTTTGTTTGCTGGTAATTGATAACTTACGCTTTGATCAATGGCAGATTTTGAAACCGGTTATTTCCAACTTCTTTGAAATCGAAAAGGATGAGCTTATTTATTCAATTCTTCCTACGGCGACGCATTATGCGCGTAATGCATTGTTTGCTGGAGTTATGCCTTCAGAAATTGCGAAGCGTTTCCCAAATCATTGGTTGAACGAAGAAGATGAAGGCGGAAAGAACATGCACGAAGCTGTTTTTTTAGAAGGAAATCTGAAGCGAAATGGAAAGAATGTGAAATGGTCATACCATAAAATCACCAATCTTGATGCTGGAAAACGTTTGGTAGATCAGTTTCATACGTTGAAAGGAAATCAGTTAAACGCTATTGTGTACAATTTCGTGGATATGCTGAGTCACGCAAGAACAGAAATGGATATGATTAAGGAATTGGCTGCCGACGAAGCTGCTTACCGCTCGTTGACATTAAGCTGGTTTGAGCATTCTCCGTTGCAGGAAATCATCAAAAAAGTAGCTGATTCAGGAGCGAAACTGATTATTACAACAGATCATGGGACGGTTCGTGTGACAGATCCAATTAAAATTGTTGGAGATAGAAATACGAATTCAAATCTTCGTTATAAAACGGGTAAGAATTTAAGCTACAAAGACAAGGAAGTTTTCGCGGTGAAACATCCGGAGAAAATTGGTTTACCGAAATCGTCACTTTCAAGCGAGTTTGTATTTACCCGTGAGCACGATTACTTCTGCTATCCGAACAACTACAATCATTTCGTTCATTACTATAACGATACTTTCCAACATGGAGGGATTTCTATGGAAGAAATGTTGATTCCATTTATTGTGTTAAACCCTAAGTAAGAAAAAGCGAAGCTTTTGATTAAACAAGCGTTAGCGCAGTTTTGAATTTGTTTTTAAATGAGAACAGAAATAGCTGAAAGCGAAATTGACCTTCCATTCATTGCTAAATCCTTACTGGAAAGTTTGGGAAAGGCAAAAGTGGTTGCTTTAGAAGGTGGAATGGGGGCTGGAAAAACAACCTTCATTGGCGTTTTACTCCGAGCAATGGGAGTAGAAGAATTTGATGGTTCACCCACGTATGGATTTGTACAATCGTATAAAAGTCCAATGTACGGAACAGTTCATCACTTCGATATGTATCGGATTGAATCACCAGCAGAAGCGTTTGACATCGGCTTTGAGGAATACGTTTATTCAGATGATTTTTGTTTCATCGAATGGCCTTCAAAAGTAGAAGAATTACTGCCGGATGATACCGTGCGGCTGAGTATAGAAGTCAATAGCGAAGGGCATAGGGTGTTTACGTTTTAGTGAATCGAATTTATCTCAAACAACCTGCAACCTTCTTCGCCAAAATCCGTATCTTCGTTAACATCGTGAAGAAATGAAAATGGACATGGTTAAGGATCCGGAGTTGCTAAAGCGCCTGTTGAAAGAGGGAAACATTCTTCCAATGGAGGAAATGTTAGAGATTGTAAAGAAGAAAGGAAGTTTACAAATCGGTATTCCTAAGGAAGTCAGTTTTCAGGAGCGCAGAGTTGCTCTGGTGCCAGAAGCCGTATCTTTTCTGGTGGCTAACGGACATAGTGTCAAAATTCAAAAAGGAGCTGGCGAATCCTGTCATTTCTCTGATCGTGAGTATAGCGAGGCAGGAGCCGAGATTTGTCCTTCAGCGCAAGATATTTTCGATTGTGACTTAATCCTTAAAGTAGCTCCTGCAAATGAGGAAGAAGTAGATATGCTTCGCGGTCATCAAACACTCATTTCTGCGCTTCAATTAGGAATTCAGCCAAAGATCATTCTTCAAAAACTCATGCAAAAAAAGATCACAGCAATTGCGTGGGATTATATCCGTGATGATGAAGGTGTTTTTGGTATTGTTCGCACCATGGGTGAGATTGCTGGTACAACTTCTATTCTTATTGCCGGTGAGTTGCTTTCTGCCTTCAACGAAGGAAAAGGAATTATGCTAGGCGGAATTGCTGGTGTTCAACCAACGGAAGTGGTGGTTCTTGGAGCCGGAACGGTTGGTGAATTTGCTACACGTGCAGCGCTTGGTTTAGGTGCTTCAGTAAAAGTTTTTGATAATAGTTTGTCGCGCTTACGTCGTTTACAAAACGATTTGGGTGCACGTATTTATACTTCTGTTTTACAGCCAAAAGTATTGGCAAAATCAATCATGCGTGCCGATGTGGTGATTGGAGCAATTCGCTCACCTTTAGGCAGAACTCCTTGTGTTGTTTCTGATGATATGGTTTCGAACATGAAAGAAGGTTCTGTAATTGTTGATGTTAGTATTGATCAGGGTGGATGTTTCGAAACGTCAAAAGTGACCAACCACAATAATCCGACTTACGTAAAACACGGGGTTGTACATTACTGTGTTCCAAATATTGCGTCACGTGTACCTAGAACAGCAAGCTTTGCCATTTCCAATATCTTCTCACCGCTATTGATTTCAATGGCAGATCATGGAGGTTGTTTGGATTTGATTCGCAACGACCATGGATTCCGCTCAGGAGTTTATATCTACAGAGGAATTTTGGTTAGTGAAATTCTCGGACAAGTGTTTGACCTGAAATACAAGGATATCGATTTGTTGATGATGGGACTAAAAGGATAATTAGCAATGGAGGAATTATCAATTATCAATTATCAAGAAGGGAATCCAACTTGATAATTATTTCATTGTTAATTGCTAATTAGAGTTATCCGCCTTTCTTCCCACCTTTGTACTTCTGTTTCTTATCGATCCATTTGTACTTGCGTTTTCCGAAATTGTTAGAGTTTCTGTCTTTCCCGTCTATCTTGTACATCAAGCCAAGGGAATACTGACAATAATCCGGGTTTGCACCACCTGAGAAAGCATATTTATAGCTTCCCTGAACATTGATTCCTAATCCTTTCCAAACCCAAAAATTGACTCCGATAGCACCATTTCCTGTAAAAGCGTTTGGTTTGTCTAATGCGGTTCTTTGCGTATAACCAAATCCAAGAGAAACATACGGATCAACAACTGTACTTACGATGAGGTTGTAAAAGCTGTATCGACAATTCAAATCAAAAGAGAGAAATGTTCCTTCATAATTGGTGCTGTCCTGGATGAGTTTTCCCATTTTATACTGAGAATATGCTCCTGCAAATTCAGCGCTCAGTCCATATTTTAAATAACGGTCAACGGTAACGCGTGTTGGATAGGGTAGTCCATTCCACGACTGATTGACGTCAAATGGTTGACAAAATCCACGTCCGTCATCCTCTACAAAATTCCATCCCAAGCCAAATGCCCACTTGTACGGTTTCTCTTCTCCGTACCAATCATAAGGCTGTGCAGAAACCTGCGATGAAAGCGTAAGAAAAAAACAAAGTGACAAAAGCAGTCGTGAACGTGTCATATTTCCATTTTAGACCATAAAAGTAACACTTTCAATTCCGTAGGTACGAAGTTTTACTTGCTTTAATATTAACGATTTGATAAATTTTGTTGAAAACTATAAATAATTCTAAATTCCAAAATGCTAGATTCTACAGTAATAGGCATTTTTATTCTGTTCTCTATTTTAGAAAATCATACAGTGGATAACCAGGAATGTCGTTTTTAACATTTAGAATTTAGAATTAATAAAGGAATTCATAAATGCTGTGATAAGCTCCACTGTTTTCAGCATACTGGATTAGATCGGAGTAAAATTTATCGTTTCCAAGAGTGGAAGAGTCTCCAACCACAAAACAGGTTTTCTTTGATCTTGAAATGGCGACATTTGTTCGTCTGTAGTCTTTCAAAAAACCTAATTCTCCATTTTCGTTTGATCGTGTAAGCGAAATAATGCACACTTCGGCTTCCTGGCCTTGCATACTGTCGATGGTTGAAACGTGCCAGTCTTTGCCAATTTTCTTCTTGATCTCGTCGATTTGCGCGTTGTACGGGGACAGAATAACGGTGTTTTTCTTTGTTAAACTGAAATGCTCAATTACCTTTTCTACAGCCTCTATTTCAGTGGAATTATAGGTGCTTCCCGAAACTTCATCTTTCTCTTCACCATTTCCAAATCCGGAAGTGTCGATGAAATAAAACTGGCTTTCACCGTTGTTTTCATTGGTTCTAAGCTCGCTGTTGTAGAAAAACGGATTAATCGCCTCTACGATCTCTTTTCCGAAACGGTATTGTTCCGTAAGTAAAATAGGTGCTGTTGCTTTGCATGAAGCTTCGAGTAAACTCTCATTCAATCCTAAAGAAATGGCTTCGTTACTAAAAACAACTGGTGGTAATTGTTGTGGATCGCCACATAAAACCAATCGTTTTCCAAAGCTGGCAGCAAGCCACGTCAACGGGCTCAAACTTTGTCCGGCCTCGTCCAAAATTACCACATCCACTAATTTTTCTTTCGGAAGCTGATTGAATAAACTTACTGGAGTACCGGCAATTACAGGTATGTTCGTAATCAGTTGATCAAAAACCTGTTTCTGTAATTGACGAAATTCTGTTCTTAAGCTTCGTAATTCGTTTCGGGCAGCTTTCTTTTCTTCTCTTGCTTCAGCATTAAAATTTCTTGAAAACCGATTTACAGTTTGTACTTGATTCTGAATTGATTTTTCCAAGTGCGAAATGAGTTTTCCTTGTTTTCGATCTAAATGCCCGTCGATGGTAAACGGAAGAACAGTTGAATGAATCTTTTCGTCATTTCCCAAACGCAGGATTTCTATTGATTTATCCAATAAACGCAGACATAAATTGTCAATTGCTGTATTACTTGGTGCACAAACAATTACTTGCTTTCCCTGTTTCACTAAGGCGTCAATTGCTGCAGCAAGAACAGTTGTTTTTCCTGTTCCAGGCGGACCTTGAATACAAAGTGCCGGATGATTAGAAAGGATTGCTCCCGCGGCAGTTTGCTGTTTTTCGTTTAGTTTCTCTAATGAAGCGGATTGAAAATCTGGTGTTTCTTCTGAAAGTGCTTTTTCAAATTCCTGCAGGTGTTTCTTCTCTTCCAAAAATCGAAGACCAAGATTCATGCAGTTCAATGTTCTGTCGTCGGATTCAAAGTCAACGCGAAGTTTCCCTTCGTAAGGATTGAAATCGTCGTCAGCGTTAACGGAAATTTCCATTTCATAAGCTGATAAGTCTCGTAACCGACCTTCAATTTTTTGATCGTCAATGTGCAAAATCACTTTACAGCCACGATAGAAAAAATTATCGTTGATGTGAAATGAAGCCGCTAGAATCAGGTCGCAATTGTTTCCGGAATAGTTTGCCTTTTTACAATCTAACGGAAAAACGGTTAAACCCTGAGAACGCAGCTCAACTGGCGAAAGCTTTTGTTGTTTTTCTTTTTCCTGTTTCAAATAGGAAATTTCAGCTTTAACTGCTTTATCAAGATTAGGTTGTAATGCCATCTTAAAACGGAATTGGAGCGTTGAACTTCATTTCTTTTTTCGTTCTCGGGTGAACAAAACTCAGGTATTCGGCGTGCAAATGCAGTCGATTCGACGGTTTTCCGTATAAATCGTCACCAATAATTGGTGTATTTAATCCTAAAGGATGTGCGGAATGAACGCGCAGTTGATGTGTTCTTCCTGTAATGGGGTAGAAGTGAATTCTGGTTTTACCATGCTCTATCCCAACAACTTTGTAATGGGTTACGGCTTTGGAACCGTGTTCGTAACAAACCAATTGCCGAGGTCGGTCTTCGAGGTCCACACGAAGTGGTAAATCGATAGTTCCTTCTTTTGTTTCAATGATTCCGTCCAATAACGCAACATAACGTTTTTGAACAGTTCGTTTAATGAATTGTCGCTGTAGTTTGGTATAGCAATATTCGTTTTTGGCGATGAGCAAACAACCGGAAGTAGACATGTCTAGGCGATGAACGCATAAATTTCCTTCGGCTTCCGGACGCATTTCTTTGATTCGGCTGTAAACCGATTCGTAAATGGTTTTTCCGGGAACAGATAGCATTTCTGCGGGTTTGTTCACTACAATAATGTCTTCGTCTTCGTAGAGAAATGGCAATTCCACTTCAGCAGAAATGACTTTTAGAAGCGGATTTTCATCAACCGGGATTCCGCCAAGCATATGTCCCAAAATGGGTTCACATTTTCCGCGGCATGAAGGATAATAATTTCCATGAACACGAATTTCGGACTTTGGACTTTCTCCCCACCAGAATTCAGCTAAAGCAACTGGTCGAAGTTTATTTAAATAGGCGAACTGCAACAATTTTGGTGCAGCGCATTCTCCGGCACCAGCAGGAATTCCAAGTGGTGCATCTACGAATATTTCACTTAAACTTTTGTTTTCCAAATGTGCATTCAGAAAGGTGTAATTATCAAAAAGTTGTTGCTGTAATGCGTTGGAACCTTCGGCACGTTGTGTTTTCAGTTCCTGAAGGCGTGTAAGTATTGGCTCTAAATCTACATTTATCTCATTCTTCTTATGCATGAAATAACGCTGCATGTTTTTCAGCACCAACTTATCGTCGATACTTGCTTTGTTCAATGCTTCTAGTTCCGCTTTATCTTTTTCAGGATCAAGTTTATTTCGAAGTTCTAAACGATCAATTCTATTTTGCTGGATGATGCGTTTTTGTTCTTCCACCTTCTCGAATTCTTCGGCTTCGATCAATTTCAATTTGGCGCTAAGAATAGGCACTTCTTCGTTTGCCTCCAATTCCTGAATTTGAAGTGTGAGCTTATTGAGTTCAACTTCGCCAATTTTAAAAAAGCTGTTTTCTACCAACATGTCGAAAACGGGTGGAACAAATCCTGAATGATGATTAGAGTTCCCAACCTTTCCAGAAAAAGCGGCTAAATAACCAAGCTCCTTGTTTTCATTTTCCACCACGAGAACACCAAACATTTTTCCAATCGGTGTTCCGTCAACTTCAGTGTCAAACCCGAAATTGTGACCAAAAGGAAATGTTTTCATTGTTTCCTGAAGTTCTAAACTTGCAATTTCGGCGAGTTTATGTGTTTCGTAGTAAAACGGAAATGTGAACTTTTCAGGCAATGGAATACCCGAAACATCAGCTTTAAATGAATGAAAAAATGAAGATTCGTTCACTACAATAAACTTCGTTCGCTTTCAAATTTGCGGTTCGATAATAGAACTACGAAAATGGCAAGTGAAACCATTACTCCAAAGGACAAAGCGATGTACTGAATTTCCAAAGTCCCAGCAATGAGTTCTTTCGTAGCCAAAACAACGTTAATCACCGGAATAACTGCTGTCACATAATTTAATTCGATTCCAGGGAAAAAACCAACCATTCCAGGAAGAACGACTAACATATTCAATGGTGAAATGATACTTTGTGCTTCTTTGAAACTTTTTGCACGAATGGCAATTGGAACCATGATTCCAGCAAAGAAAAAGATCATTGGAATCAACAAAACATAAAGCATTAAAATGAAAGCTGGACTCAGAATGTCGTTTACAATGGCAATCAATTCCGGCGCTTTTTGCGGATCTAATGATTCGATAGAAAGGAAAAGTCCGACTAAACTAAAGGTAGAAGCCATAACTCCGGAAGTTACTACCACCAACATTTTTCCAATCAGGATCTTCCAACGCTTCACTGGAGTTGTAAGCAAGGTTTCCAGTGTTCCACGCTCTTTTTCTCCAGTAAACAAATCGATAGCAGGATACATACAACCCATGAAACCGAAAGCAATGAAGAAATAGGGTAGAATACCTCCGGCCAATTTTCCGAACATTTCTTTATCAGATGCCACGTTTGAATAGTCGACAGCCAAAGGAGTAATACTGGTTTCCTGAATTTTCAGTTTTGAGTAACGTTCCTTTTTCATTTTTGTCTCAATCACTGAAACATAAGCTTGAAAACGCTCTTTCATTCCTAAATCAGTTCCATCGTGGTAAACCGTAATGGTAACTGGCTCAAGTTTGTCTATTTTCTCCTGTTCGTTAGGAGATACATAACAACCCAATTCAATCTTCTTATCCTGAATGTCTTTCTTGAGTTTGTTTGTATCCGCATATGGAATGAACTCCTTTTTACCTAATTCGTCAGGCAATTTGGTTAATTCTTCTTCAAATTTTCCAGCTTGATTGGATACCAATCCGATCTTGATCTTTTTCGCTTCCGTATCGGCAGCAAATTTGTCCGAAATCTTCAGGTAAACGTTCATAATGATTGGGAAAACCAAGGTCGGAATAACAATCATCATGATAATCGTTCTGCGATCGCGCAACGTATCTTTTATTTCTTTTTTATAGACATTGAAAATCATAGCGATACAGTTTCTTGTTGGTTAACAACTCGGATGAATTCGGCAGTAAGATTTGGAGCCTGCATGGTTGATCTAAAGTCGTCCATAGTAGAATTCACCACTGTTTTTCCTTTGTGAATAATGGTGATGTTGTCTGATAGTAAATCAACTTCTCCCATAATATGGCTAGAGAAGATCACTGTTTTACCTTCGTTCTTACATTGCTTGATCAGCTCAATAATTGCTGCAGCGGTAATCACATCCAATCCACTTGTTGGTTCGTCAAACAAAATCACCTGTGGATCATGGATCATTGTTCTACAAATAGAAACGCGCTGTTTCATACCTGTACTCAATTTTCCGATACGTTTGTTTTGAAACTCATGCATATCCAACAAATCGAACAATTTCTTCTTTCTGATTTGAACATCTGCTTTTGAAATCCCGTACAGCGAACCAAAGTAATCTACCAACTCGCTAGGTGTCAAACGCGCATACAAACCTGCTGAACCTGTAAGGAATCCGATATGTTTTCGTGCTTCTTCCGGATTCTTTAATGCGTCAATGCCTGCAATTTCAATAGAACCCGAAGTAGGTTTGAAAATGGTCGACATCATACGAAGCGTGGTTGTTTTTCCGGCTCCGTTAGCGCCAAGTAAGGCATGAACTTTTCCGGGTTCGCACGTAAAACTAACGTCCTGAACAGCGGTAACTGTATGTTCTTTGGTGTTTAATTCCTTGCGTTGCTGACGATTCAGCTCGAAGGTTTTAACAAGATTCTCAACTTTTATCATGGGAAGATGAATGTGTTGTACGAAGATATTCTTTTTAGACTTAAGACCGCTTCGCTTTTGGACTTAAGACAAAAGACTTATTCACGGTTATGATTTTTTAAGAAATGACAAAGGACAATTCCGCATGCGAAACTGTCCTTTGTCTATAGTCTTTCCTCTAAAGTCTTTTTAGTGGTGGTGTCCGTGTTCACCATGTGTGTGACCGTGCGCAATCTCGTCAGCAGTAGCTTCACGAACGTCTAAAATTGTTACATCGAACAACAACTCTGTTCCGGCCAGCGGGTGATTGAAATCCATTTGAATTTCGTTTTCATCCATTGTCAAAATACGTCCAGTCAATTGATTTCCTTCGTTATCCGACATTGGCAATAAGGCACCAACTTTGATAATTTCTTCGTTGATTTTTCCTGTTTCATCTTGAAAAACATTCAATGGAATTGGAACAATTTTCTCTGGAGAGTGTACACCGTATGCATCTTCACTTTTCACAGAAAAAGTTGCTGTTTCACCAGCCGACAATCCATGAATTTCCTCTTCGAAAGTTGGTAATAAACGCTCAACACCGTATAAAAACTGCATTGGACGATCATTTGATGTAGCTTCGATGTGCTCTTTTGTCTCGTTGTCGCTCAATGAGTAATTCAGGGTAACAACTGTGTTTACGTCTACTTTCATTTAAAAAATTTTGGCAAAGATACATATATGGACTTAATACCATTTACACTTTCTTACTGAAGATTTAGTTCTTTTCCCACAAATGCGCAAATACGACTTCGTTGTTGGCTCGCCTAACGGACTCGCAAATTAGGAGGGCGTCCGTTAAGCGCACAATGTTTGTGTCTTTGAGGGAAAGTGATCGGCTGGTCGATCCAACCTATACTTGTTCTGAGGCCTTGTTTAGGATTTTGACCTGAATAGCAATCGATTCCTCATGCATTGCAGTTAGAAATTTCTCAATGAAAACAGGATTCAGATTCAATTCTTCAGCCTGACTTAACCGCTTTTTCAATACTTCGTCCCAACGATTCAATTGCAGAACTGTAAGATTATTATCTCGCTTGAATTCACCGATCTTTTCAATAATGTCTCTACGCTCTGCAAGTAATTTCAAGAGCTTATCGTCTGCTTTGTCGATTTGCTTTCTAAGCATTACCAGTTGTTTTTCTGCCGGAGCAGCTTTTGCGTGCAGTGAACGCAATTCCAAACGGTGAATCATTGCAATTAGTGATTCCGGAGTTACTTGCTGGGCTGCATCACTCAATGCCACTGCCGGATTGATATGCGTTTCTATCATCAAACCACGCATTTCTAAATCCATTGCTTTTTGAGAAAGTGGTTCAATCAAATCTCTTCTTCCGCCAATATGACTTGGATCGCAAATCACGGGAAGATTCGGAATTAAACGCATCAATTCAATGGCCATGTTCCAGTTGGGTGCATTTCGGTATTTACTTTTCACGGTAGATGAACAACCACGGTGAATAGCCCCGATTTTTGTGATTCCCGCTTGATTCAAACGCTCTAAAGCACCAATCCACAATTGCAAATCAGGATTCACAGGATTTTTGACAAGAACAGGAATGTCGACACCTTTCAAAGCATCAGCAATTTCCTGCACAGAAAACGGATTCACAGTTGTTCTCGCACCAACCCAAAGCACATCAATTCCGGCTTTTAAACATTCTTCAACGTGTTTTGCGTTCGCTACTTCCGTCGCAGTGCGCATTCCTGTTTCTTGTTTTACGGTTTTCATCCAATCCAAACCGATACTTCCAACACCTTCAAAAGCATTTGGACGTGTACGTGGTTTCCAGATTCCGGCACGGAAAATATTGTTCGGAAAAGCCTTTACTATTTCTCTTGCTGTAGCCAGCATTTGTTCTTCACTTTCAGCACTGCAAGGTCCGCTGATCAATACATTATCGACAGTTGGACTTACCCAATCTTCGAATTTTGTGATATTTAGATTTATTTCCATTTGTAATAAGTTTGCCTTCGACTCCGCTCAGTCAACATTTCAGTCACCTTTAGTTTTTGCTTAAGGTTATCGAGCGTAGTCGAGATATTATTTCTTTAGTATTCTGCGAACTTCATTTGCCGCAATCATTAATTTTTTTGTTTCCTGCGTTTTGTCGTTTTCTATCAGCTGATAAAATGCATTCAGATTTTCAATATAACTTCCAAGTGCAGTAAGAATATTGGATTTGTTTTGAGCAAATATGGAGCTCCACATTTCGGGCGAACTCTTTGCTAAACGAACGGTAGATTCGAAACCTGAACCTGCCAAGTTGAAGATATTCTCCTCATCTTTCTCCATATTCAATACTGTTAATCCAAGCATAAAAGAGGAAACGTGCGACAAATGACTCACGTATGCCAACTGTCTGTCATGTTCGTCGGCATCCCTAAAGGTAGTATGCATTCCAACAGATTCAAAGAGTTCAATTACATTATTTACGGCTAATTTGTCAGATTTCTCTGCTTCACAAATAATGTTCAACTTTCCGTTAAATAATCCGTCGATTGCCGCACCAGGGCCGCTATTTTCTGTTCCTGCAATTGGGTGAGCTGCAACGAATTGGTTACGTTTAGGGTGTGCAGAAACGGTTTCGCAGATTGTTTTTTTTGTAGATCCTACATCTGTTACAACGGCATGCTCATGAATAAGATCCAGCACTTTTGGAAGCGATTTTTGGATTGCCTCTACCGGTGTTGCAAGAATTATGATATCACAAGTACTGCAAATTTGTTCAAAGGAAAGCACATCATCAACCAAGCCTTTTTCCAATGCAATTTTCGATTCTTCTTCACTAAAAAAGGAAGAGAATATCTGAGATGCAAAACCATTTTTCCGAAGGGAAATAGCCAGTGATCCACCAATTAAACCGAGTCCGATTATTCCAACGTTCATTTGAGTTTCCATTTTTTAATTCTGTTTAATGCATTCGTCAATGTTTCAATAGTTGAACACAAAGAAATTCGAATGTGGTGATTTCCTTCGGTTCCGAAAATGAATCCGGGTGTGATAAACACTTCTGCGTTGTACAGTAGATCATCTACAAGTTCTTCGACTGAAACGGTTTTTGAGATTTTTCCCCAAACAAACAGTCCAACTTGATTCTGCTTCACAGAACAATCCAATTCCCTCATAATCTTTAGTGCAATTTCTTTTCGCTCTGAGTAGATTGTGCTTTGCGCATGGTGCCATGATTTATCGTTTTTCAAAGCAGTGATTGCGGCTTCTTGCAGTCCAAGGAACATCCCCGAATCCATATTGCTTTTTACTTTCAAAATGGTAGAGAGAAGCTCTTCATTTCCTGCAATCCATCCAATTCTCCAACCCGCCATATTGTGCGATTTACTCAGTGAGTTCAACTCAATGGCAACGTCTCTTGCTCCGGGGATGCTCAAAATGGAAATTGGTTCATCGTTCAGTATTAAGCTGTACGGATTGTCATTTACAATCAGAATTTCATGCTTGTGAGCAAATTCGATCAACCGTTCGAACAGTTCTTTACTTCCATTTATTCCCGTTGGCATGTGCGGAAAATTGACCCAAATGATTTTTACTTTTGATAGATCTGTTTGTTCCAAAGCGTGAAAATCGATGACAAAATCATTTTCTTCGTTTACCGAATAGTAACGGCATTTTCCACCGACCAAATTGGTTACAGAGGTGTAAGTTGGATAACCAGGATTCGGAATCAGGACTTCATCTCCGGGATTCAAAAAAGCCATAGAAATGTGCATGATCCCTTCTTTGGAGCCCATCAATGGCAGAATTTCACTTTCTGGATCAATATCAACATTGAACGTGTGATTCATCCAATTGGAAATCGAAGTTCGAAATGCAGTAATTCCTTTATAACTCTGGTAACCATGACTTTTTGGATTTGTAGCAACTTCTTGCAAACGCTGAATTGTAGCTTCAGAAGGAGCTAAATCCGGACTTCCTATTCCCAAATTGATAACCTCTTTTCCCGCCTTGTTCAGAGCAGCAATTTCAGCCAGTTTCCTTGAAAAGTAGTATTCCTCAACGTTGGCCAATCTCCTCGCAGGCGCAATGACTGATTTAGTTCTGAGCAATTCCATTCCATGATGATTTTTCGTAAATACCAAGTACTGAAAGTTGTTGAACCAGATTTTTAACTTCTCTGAGAACTGTTTCAAATTGAGTTCGTTGTTTCCATTCCATATCGATATGGAAAGAATATTCGTAAGGTTTCCCAAGAATTGGAATCGACTGGATTTTTGTCAGATTCAAATCCTGTTTCTTGAAAATACCTAGAACATCCACCAAAGAACCTGTTTCATGTTTCAATTCGAGAAAAAGTGAAGCTTTGTTGGCTTTTTCGTTCTTCACTTCATCTTTGCTTAAGATCAGAAATCTTGTAAAATTAGCCTTGTTCGTCTCAATTCCTTCTGCGATCATTTCCAGGTCGTACAACTGAGCAGAAAGCGAATTTGCAATTGCGGCGTGTCCAGTCAACTGTTTGTCTTGAATCTTTTTCGCAGCCAGTGCGGTATCTTCCATTTCAATGAATGAAACGTTATTTAGATTTTGAAGAAACTGTTCGCACTGCTTCAGCGCCATGTGGTGGGAGGAAACAGAATGAATTTCTTCCAATTTTGTTCCCCGAAGCGCAAGCAAATTCATTTTGATGGGTAAATAGATTTCACCACAAACAAAAAATCGATATTCCTGAAGCAGAGCATAATTTTGCAGAATGCTTCCTGCAATCGTGTTCTCAATGGCCATCACTGCGTAGTCAGCAGAACCATTCTTCAGCTGTTCGCACAGCTCTCTGAAATTCATACATTCAAGGAAATTCAACTCCGACTGAAAATAGTCGTGAGCGGCTTGCTGGTGAAAGCAACCTTTAATTCCCTGAATGGCGATTTGTTGTTTGTTCTTCATTTTACATCAAAAAAAAATCCCGGATCGTAAGACCCGGGATTCGTATTATTTCGTACTTCTTTTTACGCAATATTAGTCCAGGGCCTCAATCCGAGTCCAGAAGAAATAATAGCTAAAGAAGTTGTTTGACATTTTCATTTCGAAGCAAATGTAGGATTAATTTTTTAACTGCAAAATTTATTTTTCACAATTAGCGCTTGGTAATGTTTGAAAATAAACAAAAGAACAGAAGCGGATCAATATTTGAACCGCAAAGAAACGAGAGCGCAAAGGTCATCTAACGGTGACTGAGCGGAGTCGAAGTCAATCGCAGATAGTTCCTTTATGCTCGGAATGCTGATACATTTCTTCGAGTTCTTGAAGTTCCTTCATTAATTCAGGAGAAGGTGGAGTATTGGTTAGTGTATTCAAATCCGGCTGACCAGCGTCCACCCAAGCAGTATACCAAATAGATCCAACAGCGATAATCGCTTGCCGCATTCTGCGTTCAACCATTCCGTTCATCATTCCCTGGTAAGCATCGCAAAATTCTTTCGAATAGGTTTGAATCAGGACTTGTCCTCGCTGTTCATAGGTGTATTTGATATCGGATGAAAGTGAATCTGTCAACAGTTTTTCGAAGCGTAAAACGGAATCAACGGCTGCATTCGATTCCTCCACTGCATCCCATGCAAAGTCAAGAACACTTTTAACATAGGCCGATTTTCCAACGAAATAATCGTAATCTTCGGCACTCAATTCTACAATTCGACTTTCCCAAAGACCATGAATTCCTCGTTGACCAGTGAGCTGACCATTATAGTTTTCTGTTGTGTGCAATGGTACGTGCGAATCGCCAATGTAATGTCCGATTTCTGAAGCATACTTCAGAATCAAATCAATGTTCTTCGATTCAAAGGCTTTTTGAAGTCTGATTTTCATCAGCTGAATATGCCAGGGAACAATTCCGTACGCTTGTAATGTGTCTTCTGTATATTTTGCAATGGCATCATCCCATCTTCTTGGAACACTGTCAAAAGCATGTTCACCGTAATGATCAATGTCTATGTAATGACGCTGGGCTTCACCTTCAACTGCGTATCTGCGTTTGTCCGGATCTACAGCGTGTTCGGTGATGAATTCCAGATTTTCTTTAAAGAAACCGAACATTTCGGGTGGAAGCGTAAACACTGCCATTCGGTTAATTCGTTTATGACCATAGAATCCCCATACGGCTGGATTAACCGGTTTAATGGGCAAGGGATTACCAAAAGAAAATAGAGAAGTAAATAGCGATAAAACTACCGCTAAACAACTAGATCGTAGAAAGTTCAACCAATTTGCCATCCTTCAAAATCGGAATCACTTCTGTTTGGTTTGGTGTCAAACAGTATTTGATGTCCTCATTCAAATTTAAGTTTTTTAGTCGTCTTCTATGTGAAGAAGATTTTAAAAATCCTAAATAACTATCTTTTGCTGATAAGAAAAGGTATTTCGCGGCAATAGAAGAGTCTTCTATGGAGATGAAATTTCCCGTGTTTATTAAATAATCAGAAATTGCACCTGCACAAATGGTGTCTTCCAGGTTAAATTTATCTTGCCATCCTGAACATAAACAAAGAATATTCTTGTCTTGCTTGGACAACCACTCACTTAAGTAGTCAAGGTTCAAAAATGACCCTACTACAACCGTTTCCGCATCTTTTGCAACGTCCAATGATTTGGTTCCGTTGGTAGTGGTTAAAACAACATCTTTCCCTTTGAATTCTTCTTTAATGTAACTAAATGGAGAATTACCGAAGTCGAAACCTTCTACAATCTGACCTTTGCGTTCAGCACCGGCAAGAAATCCTTTTTGTTTGTATTCCCAAGCTTCTTCAACTGTAGGAACAGGAATAATTGATGCAATCCCGTTATCAAAAGCGGCACAAATAGCAGATGTTGCTCGCAGTACATCAATAACTACAACAATTTCGAATTCTCCCTTAAAATATTCATATTCTCCTGGTGTATAGCACACCTCAATGCGTTTCCGAGTATCCATATGTGGGGCAAAGATATCAATTACAAATTACGAATTACGAATTCCATCACTCGTAATTAGTAATTATGTTCGATAGAACAGTCGTCCGTTTTCAATGAAAAGAGGTGATTCAAAGTTCTCAATGAACAAAGCTCCTGTTCCTAAACCCTGTGGTTGTTGAACATTGAGTTTTCCGGCGAATTGGGCAATGGCGTTTAAGCCAATATTGCTTTCCAATGCTGAAGTCATCCACCAATCAATTCCACGTTCGGTTGCCAGTTTAATCCATTCCTGAGAACCGGAAAATCCGCCGTGTAAACTTGGTTTCAGAATGATGTATTGAGGTTTGATCTTGTCGAGTAAGGCAATTCTATCTTTGGTTTCGTTTATTCCGATCAGTTCTTCGTCGAGCGCAATTGGAAGGGGTGAAGTTCTGCAGAGTTGATGCATTATTTCTGTTTGTCCAATTTCTATAGGCTGTTCTATGGAGTGTAGGTCGAGTTCTGCAAGTGCAGTCAATTTCGGTAATGCACTCTCAGGTGAAAAGCTTCCATTCGCATCCACACGAAGAACAATCTGTTCTTTCGAATAGGACTTTCTGATTTCTCTTAGCAGTTCCAGCTCCGTTTCGAAATCAATTGCTCCAACTTTCATTTTGATGCATGAATAGCCTTCTTTTAGTTTGCTTTCGATCTGTTCTTTCATGAAACTTTTGTCACCCATCCAAACCAAACCATTGATTGGAATCGACATTTTTCCATTGGTGAATTCTGAAGGGAAATAGATTTGTTTTCCACCGTTTACAAGATCGAACATGCACATTTCCAAACCCATCAAAATGGAAGGAAAAGCGTTCAATTGTTTTGGATTTTCAATGAAATAATTTAGTTTTTGACAAACTTCATCCAGTTTTTGTTCGTATTCTTCATCCGAGTTGTAATCCGGAGAAAGTCCTTCAATGATAGAGCATTCGCCTAATCCCTGAATGGAAGTCAAACTATCTGTTAACGTTAGGATCCAACATTTCTTGTGGGTCAAAATTCCTCTGCTCGTACCACTTGGTTTTTTAAATTCCAGCAGGTGTTTTTTATAGCTAAGAGCGAATCGTGAACTCATGGATTTAATCGTTAATGATTGCCTGATTGAATAAATGAAGCGTGAATGATACAGCGAAAAACAATATTGCTAGTAAGAATGTATTCAGAGCTACTATTTTTAACTGGGAATCGAGTAAACGAGGTTCTTTTGTTTTGAAAACGAATCCCAGGTGTTTAATCAACACAATGAAGGGGATAAGCGTAATGAGGTACCACCATTGTTCTTGCAGATAAATGTATATTCCCCAGCTGATAAGAGCAAAAAGAACGAGTGATAAATGGTACAATTTCGCCTGCTTAAAACCAAGTTTTACAACCAATGTTCTTTTTCCAACTTTCTGATCATTTTCATGATCACGCATATTATTGAGATTTAGAACGAGTGTACTCATACATCCAATGGTGAATGCGGGATAAATAAGTTCAAGATTCAATCCATTGGCGAAAAGTGGATAAACACCTAAAACACTCACAATTCCGAAGAAAATGAATACGAAAATATCGCCTAATCCCAAATAACCATAGGCATGTTTTCCCATGGTGTAGGTAATGGCTGCAAGAACGCATGAAGCAGCCAATAGTATGTAGCTGTACATAATATTCATAGAAAGACGCTGTGTTCCCAGATAGATTAGCGCTCCGGCACTTATTGCAGAAAGAAGCACCAATACCAGGATCGCGCGTTTCATCGCTTGCTTCGAGATCTCACCTGATTGGACACTTCGCATTGGACCAACACGGTCTTTATTGTCAGCTCCTTTTAGTGTATCGCCTAAATCGTTTGCCAAATTGGAGAGAATTTGAAACAATACGGTTGTTGACAATGCCAAAAGGAAGATAGGTGTATTCCAAAAACCGGCGTTGAATGCGCAAACACTTCCAACGATAATTCCTGAAATAGACAATGGCAAAGTGCGAAGACGGAAAGCTTTAATCCAGGGTTTGATACTCATAGTTACAAATTTAGTAATAAGATGTGTTTTAGGAGGAAATTCCGGAATTCTGAAATTCGATATTTTGGGAATTCGGTAATTCGTTATTTCGAAAATTCGACAATTATCGAAGAACTCAGTGTTTTACTGGTTTTGAGGGGTGTTTATTCCGGCTTCCATACTAATTCATTAAATTTACACCATGAGTATCGCAATAAATGAGTTGGCACTTTGTCGACTTCTCCATATAGAAATTCCAATTATTATGGCACCTATGTTCCTTGTTTCGAACGAGGAAATGATGATTGCTGCGAGTAAATCCGGGATTGCGGGTGCTATTCCGGCATTGAATTACCGGACTACCGAACAATTTCGTGAAGGATTGGTTCGAATGAAAAATGAAGCCAAAGGTCCATTAGGTATCAACTTAATTGTGAACGCTTCCAATATTCGAATGGAAGAACAACTGAAGGTGTGTACAGAAATTGGTGTTGACTTTATTATTACTTCATTAGGGAATCCGAAGCACGTAATTGAGGAATCGCATAAAGTGGGAATCAAGGTTTTTTGTGATGTGGTGAATACAGAACAAGCCATTAAAGTTGCTGGATTAGGTGCGGATGCTGTAATTGCTGTAAACAGCAGAGCAGGCGGACATGCCGGAAATCTTTCCGCTAAAGAGTTGATTCAGAACATCAAATCGAAGATTTCAATTCCTGTGATTTCTGCTGGTGGAGTTGGTTCGAAGAAAGAAATGGAGGAAGTCATTTCCTTTGGTGCTGATGGATTTTCGATTGGTTCCATTTTCATTGCTTCAGAAGAATCGGGAGTTTCTTCAGATTATAAAGATGCCTGTGTGAAATACGGTGCAAAGGATATTGTGTTAACAACCCGACTTTCAGGAACACCTTGTACAGTAATCAATACGCCTTATGTAAAGGAAATTGGTACAGAACAATCAGGAATGGAAAGATTCTTTTCGAAGAATAAACGCCTCAAGAAGTGGGTGAAAATGTTCACATTTCTGAAAGGAATGAAGAAACTCCGAAAAGCAGCATTTGAAAATACTTATCAAAGTATTTGGTGTGCCGGACCAAGCATCGAATCCGTTAAAGCTGTTCGTCCGGTAAAACAAATTGTCGAAGATTTGCTGAAATAGCAATCCAATGTGCGGTTTCACAATAAGAGTGTTGATTTATCCAAAGGATTATCTTTGTCGCAAAATTGATTAAGAATGAAAGTGCTTTCCGTTGAAGATTGTAAGGAGTGTTTTATATCGAATACCGCAATGTTAATTGATATCCGTGAAAATTGGGAACTTTCCATTTACGGAATTGGGATCAAACATATTCCAATGGCGAATTTGGTGGATTCGGTTTCGGAATTGGATTCTTCTAAACAAATTATTTTGGTTTGTAAAACGGGTAGAAGGGCAGAGGCGCTTGCGAATCTTTTGGAAACGGAATATGGCTTCGGAAACGTCGCAATCATGGGTGGTGGAGTAACGGCTTGGGCTGCGAAATATGACCCTACAAACGAAATGTACTAAACTACTATGCTAGATTTTTTTCATAAACTATTCGACCTACAACATTTTGACGTTTTCTTGAGAGAATATCAGAATGTGATTTATATCATTCTTTTTCTAGTCATTTTCGTTGAAACGGGATTAGTGGTAATGCCATTTTTACCGGGAGATTCGTTGCTTTTTACCGCTGGATTATTCGCTGCAAGCGGAGAGTTGAATTTGATGTATCTACTTGTTTTATTGGTTATTGCTGCTATCCTGGGAGATAATGTAAACTATTGGATTGGCCGAAAACTGGGTTTAAAAGTGCTGCACTGGAAAATCCGCGGTCGTCAACTCGTAAAAGAAAAATATATCGAACAAACACAGGCATTTTTCGACAAGAACGGAACCAAAGCAATTATCATGGCACGTTTTGTTCCAATTGTGCGGACATTCACACCATTTGCTGCGGGAATTGGTAAAATGAACTATACAAAGAAGTTTTTGCCTTTCGATATTCTTGGTGGAGTACTTTGGATCTGTGGTTTGACATTGGCAGGTTATTTCCTTGGAAACGTTACCTGGATTAAAGAAAACATTGAGAAGGTTTGTTTGGGAATTATCTTTATTTCCGTGCTTCCAATGATCATCAGTTTCTTTAAAGCGAGACGAGCTAAGAAGAACGATTCGAAAGTTCTTGATTCGGAATTATAAAACTATAAGTCTTGAGCAAATTTGGTTTAATCGGGAAGACGCTTTCTCATTCGTTTTCGAAGCAGTTTTTTAGTACTAAATTCGAAAAAGAAGGATTGACGGATACCTACGAGAACATAGAATTAGCCGATATTTCTTTGATTTCAGAAGTTCTAAAAAGTCGTAAATATTCCGGTTTAAACGTTACAATTCCCTATAAACAACAGATTATCCCATTTTTGGATGAACTTTCTCCTGAAGCTGAAAAAATAGGAGCGGTAAATACCGTTGTTTTTCAGAGTGGGAAGGCAGTTGGTCACAACACAGATGCACATGGATTTCATCAAAGTATTAAGCCCTTTTTAACCAATAAGCACGAGAGAGCATTGCTGCTTGGAACAGGTGGCGCTTCATTAGCAGTTGCATATGTTTTGAAGAATATTGGAATAGATGTGCACTTTGTATCCAGAAATCCGGAGAATGGACAATTTGCTTATTCAGACATTAATCAGAACATGGTGAATGCGTTTAAGTTGGTTGTTAATTGCACTCCGCTTGGAACCGCTCCCAATGTTGATGATTGCGTGGAATTCCCGTTTGAATTTCTAACTGAAGACCATTTGTGCGTGGATTTGATCTATAACCCTTCAGAAACGAAATTTCTTCGTCTTTCGAAGGAAAATCGCGCTACAATTCTGAATGGAGAATCGATGCTAAAAGAGCAGGCATTGAAAGCTTGGGAACTGTGGCACTTGGACTCCGCTCGATGACCTTTATTCCTTATTTCAAATTAAAAATTGAAATTTCTTTTCTTACACTGATTTTCGGTTATCGGGCGGAGTCGAGATATCGAAATTCGTAGTTATTTTTGTTGAATGTCTGAATTAAAATCTCTCATCGCTCAGGGCGAGCATCAGCAACTTGATTTTAAGTTTCGAATTGACGATTCAAAGAAAATAGCGCGAACCCTTTGTGCCTTTGCAAATACAGATGGTGGACGTTTGCTCATTGGCGTTAAGGACAATGGAAAAATTGCCGGCGTAGATCCGAATGAGGAAATTCATATGATAGAAGCTGCTGCTGAAATGTATTGCAGTCCGAAGTTGAAAATAGAAACCCGCGTTTGGCAGGAAGACATGAAGCTCGTTCTGGATGTTTGGATTCCGAAATCAGAGCAAAGACCTGTAATGGCATTCGATGAAGAAGGAAGATTACGTGCTTATGTTCGTGTTCAGGATTCTACATTAATGGCCAATAAGATTTTACTAGGAGTTTGGAAGAGAGCTGGTTTTCCTAACGATCGACCACAGCAATTCGGAGAAAATGAAATAGAATTACTTCGAAACATTCCAGAAGAAGGTGTTACTTTAAGCAAGCTTTACAGATCTGTGCAATTGAATAAACGTGAGATAGACAATCTTCTCATCCGCTTTGTATCATGGAAACTGGTTGAGATGAACATGAGTGAAACGGAAACGCTTTATTCTGTGTTGTCACCTGACTAAAAATATTTTCGACAAAACACGGTTTATTATTGATGAAATTCACTATTTTGTCGATTTATAACCTATTACTCCATGAACAAAGCGTTTTATATTTCGTCGATTGTTCTAAGTTTCATTTTCTTAATTGTCTGCGGTTATTATATTGCAGAAGTTGAAAGTGTCCGAAACTTGGAATTTACATCAAGTATTAATTCTTACACCGATTCGTATAATTATGGATATTCCAGTTATAACATGTACGAAGGTTACGCTGAAGAATACACTTCAGAGGCTGCAATGATTTCTATTTTCTTTTTTCTCTTTTTTATCACAACCGATATCCTTGGATTGGCGCGTATTAAAACCAAAACTGTGAAAGTACTTGGGATTATTGGGATTTGCCTATCAGGAATTATGTTAATGTGGGATTTTTTAGTTTTGTCGAGCCCTTCATCTCTTGCTTTTAATGAAGTAGGAATTGCTTTTCTGTTTTACGGACTTGTGATTCTTGCATTTAGTATAATTGGATTAATACAGGCAGTTCGCTTTTCAAAAGATAAGGTAGTTTCCATCAACAGAAAGGATCTGCTGGACATGTAATAAACTTAATTACAGGTTAAAATAATTTAAAAACTTTGCTTGCTTAGTAACTGTTTGTATATTAGCTTTCGTAAAAATTATAACAAATGGGAAGACCGCCAACAAAACCAGCTCGTTTAAGAGATGGATTTTATATTGAAGTGAGAAATTCAGGTTCACAAGGAATCAGGATTCGTAGGGATACCCGCGAACAAATGTTGTTAGCAGCTGAGGATTACCGCAGAACAAAAGATGTGGTTGTATTGGGTGAAATGAAAGACGACAAGTGGATTGATTAAGATTAAATTCAACCCATATTAAAAACCAATGGTTTCCATTGGTTTTTTTTGTGCCATAATGTTCCGTTAATTGCTGCTTTTACAGTTGGTTCGTTGAGGTTTCGGAGACAACTTGTCTTTAGCGTATTGGGCGCTATTTAAAGCGTTGAAATCACCTTTTGTCACATCTACTTAGAACGAATTGAAAGACTTCCCTAGATGAGCTTATTTTCAGTTAAGGCTAATAATACAGCCAATTCCATTTCATCTAATTTGGGTATGCCTGAATCTCGAATCTAACATTTTTTCTTCGACATCATTACAAAAGTATTGAACACAAAAAAGGGGAGACCTTTCGATCTCCCCTTTGCGTTTTATTCTTAGAATTAGTTCTTAGAAACTTTCACCAATTGAGTTCCAAACTCAGTTGTAATGTTTAAGAAGTAAACTCCTGTAGCGAATTCTTCAAGTGAAATTTGGTCACCATTTTTGATAGTCACAATTTTCAATGTTTTTCCAGCTCCGTCAACTACAACAACATTAGCTTCTTGCGCCGTCATTGTAATTGTCACATTGTTATGTGTAGGGTTTGGATAAACAGAGATGTACTCAGAAGACAATTCTTTCACATCAACGTTATTGATATTCACACAAGATGAAGTATCAGAACATCCTGATGCGTTTGTTACAACTACTGCGAAAGAACCATTAGCACTTGGTGCAAATGTTTGAGCATTCGCTCCAGACACAGCTAATCCTGTTGTACAATTTACCCATTGGTAAGAAGTACCAGCAGAAGCAGTAATTGTAGCGTTACCGTTATCCGTTGCAGTTGCATTTGGAATTGCGTTGATCGTTAAGTTCAACGTTACAATTGAATCACAACCTGTTGCAGCACCACCAACAATTGTAAATGTTGCGGTGTTGTTAGAAGCTGTATACGTATTACCGTCAATCCAAGTATATGTTCCACAAGCTGTTTGAACATCAATTCCAGTTGTGCTGTTATTGATTGTTAAGTTCAATGTAATTGTTGAATCACAACCGTTTGCGTTTGCACCTGCAAGAACTACCGGGTAAGATCCTGAAGTAGTATACGTTGTTCCATTTTCAGCCCAAGTGTAAGAACCACAAGCTGAAGCTGTAACAGTTGATGAAGTCGGTTGATTGATTGTTAGTACCAATGTTACCGTTGAATCACAACCGTTTGCGTTTGCACCTGCAAGAACTACCGGGTAAGATCCTGAAGTAGTATACGTTGTTCCATTTTCAGCCCAAGTGTAAGAACCACAAGCTGAAGCTGTAACAGTTGATGAAGTCGGTTGATTGATTGTTAGTACCAATGTTACCGTTGAATCACAACCATTTGCATTCGCACCTGCAAGAACTACTGGGTAAGAACCTGAAGTAGTATATGTTGTTGCGTTTTCAGCCCAAGTGTAAGACCCACAAGCTGTAGCTGTAACAGTTGATGACGTCGGCTGATTGATTGTCAGGTTCAATGTTACAATTGAATCACAACCGTTAGCGTTTCCACCTACAATTGTATGTGTTGCTGTGTTGTTCGAAGCTGTATACGTTATACCATTGATCCAAGTAAACGAGCTACAAGCAACTTGAGTATCCGTTCCAGTTGTCGGGTTATTAACCGTTACAACTACTTGGTCAGTATTAACACATCCGTTTCCATCAGTACCAGTTACTGTATAAGTCAATGTTGAAACTGGAGTAAATGCAACACCATTTGTTACACTGTTATTCCATGCATATCCAGTTGCTGTACCTGTTCCTGTTAATGTAACAGAACCACCAGTACAAACAGCTTGATCAGCACCAGCGTTAACTGTTGGAAGTGCATTAATAGTAAGGTTCAATGTAGCAATTGAGTCACATCCTACAGCATTAACCAATGTTTGAGTATGTGTACCTGAAGTTGTATACGTAACACCATTTGTCCATGTGTATGAAGCACAAGCCGCAACTGTTGTAGTTGACGTTGACGGCTGGTTAACAGTTACAGTTGTTGAAGCTGAAGCTGTACATCCGAAAGAGTTTGTAGCAGTCATTGTATACGTTGTCGTTACAGCAGGAGATACCGGGGTAGCAGGGTTTTGACTTGCGGATGTGTAACCTGCAGGAGAAGATGTCCAAGCGTAAGTTAAAGGAGCCGGAGTTCCTGTTAATTGTACGTTATCAATCATCCAATAGTAACCCCAAGAAGAAACGTAGTAGAAACGGATTCTTACATCTGGTTGGTTCATTAAACCTGCTCCAAGTGCAATTGTCTCGTTAGCCATAACCTGAGCATTACTTGTAACTGTACCTTGATCAGTACCGATTGCAAAGTATTCCTTCAAGTTAGTCCATACAGTACCACCATTTGTTGATACTTGAACTGCTACAGCACTGTCACCAGATGCCCATCTTTGGTAAAGGTTTTGGAAAGTTAATGATGCTGAGTTCATTCCTACCGTACTGAATGACGGTGAAGTTAATGCAGCACGTGTTCTTAGCCCTGAAGAACCAAGGTCAGCGTTTGTCATAGCAAATCCACCGCCGTTTGGTGTACTGAAGTTGGTGAAATCCATTGACCCATCAATTGTGTATGGTGAGTTTTGGATTAACCATTGTGTAGCAACCGGAGCTGTACCTGAGTAAGCTGTAGTCCATGTTCCTAATCCAGCATTGAAGTTTTGAGTCAACAAAGCTACCGGTACCGAGTTTGGTCCTGAAGTAAGCGTTACAGCTTCTCCGTTACAAATTAAGTTGTCGCTTGCTGATGCAGTAACTCCTGTTGGAACAGGGTTAACTGTTACAGTAAATGTAGCTGTTGTATTACATCCGTTGTTAGCTCCACCACTTACGTCTGATGCAGAAACTGTATATGTTGTAGTTACAGTAGGAGACGCACTAACTGTTGCTCCAGTTCCTAATCCACCAGACCATGTGTAAGTATAGTTCGGGTCATTAGAACTTGATGCAGTCAAAGCATCAGCACTTCCGATACAAAGTGTTGGAGAACCTGCGATAGAAACAGAAGGAGGTGTAGTTACCGTTACAGTTACCGCCGTACGTGGGCTTGAACATGTTCCGTTACTTTCAGAAACGTAGAATGTTGTTGTAGTACTTACAGGGTATGCAGAAAGAGAACTTCCTGTTTGTCCTGAAATCGCTGTTCCACCAGTTGGTACAGTGTACCATTGGAATGTGTTTCCTGGAGTTCCTGATCCGGTAACCGAAGCAGTAGGTACACCAGTACCACATTGCGTACTATTATTAGCTGTTGGAGCTACAGTTGCCGGGTTGATTGTAACCGCAGCTGTTGACATCGTGTTTGAACATCCTGTTGCTGGGTTAGTAACCATTACCGAATAAGCTTGTGTAATCGGAGAACCAGTATTATTAGTAATCGATGTAGAAGCTGTAGCAGTTGTAAATCCACCTGGAGTCCAAGCTAGAGTAGAAGAAGCTGTAACGTTTGTATAAACATTACCAGTAAATCCTACTAGCGGACGGTTTGCGTAAGTTGTTCCTGTCAACGCTGTACATGCTCCTACAGAACCTAACAAGTTAGAGTTACGAGCTGAAGCTGGAGTTGTAGCAGCTAAAGTAGAAGAAGTACCAATAGCAGAAATATTGTAACAAATATCAATCAAGACATTTGAAGTTCCGTTCCAGTTAAATGGTGTACCGAAAGTATGCGTATTTGTTCCGTTAACAGCTGTATAAGTCGCAGCTGTATAAACTACAGCAGTTGGGTCTGTTAAGAAAGTTGTTGTTGCAGCAGTAGCTGCAGTGTTCCCCATACGGATTGTATAGTTGTTTGCAGAACCACTTCCAACTGTAGTTACATAGAACTTAAGTGCAGTAATGTTACCTGGTTGAACACCAGCAGCCGTTAATTCAGCAGCAGTGAAAATTAATTGGTGACGGAAATCTCCGGTACCAAAACCATTACGGTAAACACCTCCACCAAACTCAGTTGTAGTTTGCGTTCCGATATTTACGTTAGCGCCAGTTGCGAAATCGTTAACTGTTGCACTAAGAGCAATTGCATCACCTGAACAAACAGTAGCTGGAGTTGCAGTAGCTGTAATTGCAGGAAGTGCTTTTACTTGAACACTCACAGTGTTGGTTGCAGCACATCCACCGTCTACACCAGTTGCTGTATAAATAAATGTACCTGAAGCCGTTGGTGTAATAGTACCAGGGTTCCCAGCTACGGGAGTTTCAGCTCCACTGCCTGTTGTAACAGATTGGAATGAATATGTATACGTTTGGAATGGAGTTCCCGAAGCATTCGATCCAGTTAATGTAAAGGATTGTCCTAAACAAATTGAAGGAACTGAAGAAACTACATTGATCGGATCCGGAGTAGAAACGTTAACGGTAACTGCTGTACGTGGACTCTCACAACCAGTAACACTGTTCATTTCACTTACATAGAATGTTGTTGTAACTCCTACTGTAGAAGTGTATGTAGTTGAAGTACTTGTTTGTACTGCAGAACCTCCACTTGATACTGTGTACCATTTAAATGTAGGAGTTGGTAATCCTGATGTTGATGCCACAGATGCCGTTGGTACCTGAACACCACACTGTGCCGAGTTTGTTGTTGTTGGTGCAGTAGGAAGAGGATTAACTGTTACTGTTGTTGTTGGTGCAGGAGTTACTGGACAACCAGAAGCAATCATATTTGCTGTATAAGATGTGGTTGTAGTTGGAGAAACCGCTAAAGGATTCGTCGTACCTACAGTACCAACACCATCAGACCATGCAATAGATGAAATCGTTTGAAGAGTCTTACCAGTGAAAATAATATTCAAACGATTCGGGCTTGGTGTTCCAGTTGCAGTACCGTTTGTTGACCAAGCAACAGTATTACCGGGTGTTGCTGTATAGTATGTTTCTGCATTATTCGTTGAATTCGCTCCATCATGGGATACTTCAATTACTAAGTTTGAAGTTCCATCCCAGTTATAAGGTGTAGAGAAAGTAATTGTATTCGCTCCAACGGCATGTGTATAAGTTGCGGCAGGGAATACAGTTGTAAAAGATGCACTAGAGATAAAATCTGTAAACGCAGTTAATGCAGTTGTTCCAGCTTTCACGGTGAAGTTATTGTTAGTTGCTGCACTACCTAAACTGATAATGTTGAACGTGATTGCAGTAATTGGACCTGCTTGAAGTCCAGCTGCATTCAATTCAGCTGCAGTATAAACAGTTTGCATTCTGTATGATGACCAACGGTTACAAAATGCAGTTGGTTGCGCTGTTAAAGCAGTGGTAGTTGTTGCTGCTCCTAATTGAGCAGTACCATTACCTACTAATTTTGCAGTAAGTGTACTCGGTGATCCTGCACAAACTGTACTTGCAGAATTTGTAGCACTGGAAGTCATTCCAAATAATGGTTCATCATTATAAGGTGTACCCGTATAACCGCTTGTTAAAGGTACAGAATTGGTTGCTGAAACACCCCATGCAATGACAGCGTTAGCCGGTGTTGGAGCTGGAATAGTTCCTTGCCATGTTGTACCACTTGTATTGGTCATAACAATTGCTGACTGAGGAACCCCATTCACTGTATAACCAATTTGAACCTGAACTACAGTTCCAACCGGAGTTGTAACATTAACAGATACCAAACGAGCAGCAGCAACACATTGTGTTGTAGTTGGAGGAGTAACTGAGTTCAATGTGATTACTGGTAAAGCCGGAGCTCCATCAAATTCATCAGCACCAACATCAGGAGACGTTCCTCCACCGTTTACCGGACCAACTGGTCCAGGACGCGTTTGAAGATCATAGTCAGTAGTTACAGAAGCAATTGTTGCACCTCCTGATTCAAGTGGAGTAGCAGTTACTCCCATGTTCAAGTGAAGGTCACCATTTGGAACGTTAACAAAAGTTACTGGAATTCCAGAGAAGCTGTTTGCATCACCGTTAGATGCTATTCTCCAAGCATTGAATCCTGCATCTGTTGATCCCCATAAACCTACTGTTGCAGTATTTGCAGTGACCAATGCATTATTATTACTTGCGTTTAGCGCCCATCCCGTTGCACTTGGAGCTGTACTTTGGTTAGCAATTGCGTAATGTTTACCAGTACCACCAGCACGTTGATTCGAAATAATGTTATTTCTAAAATCGATTGTTGCAGTTACTGCAGTTCCAGAGTTATCACCTCGTAGGAAACCAAACGAAGGTAAAGCACCCGAAGCAGCAGTTCCTGTGATAGAGATAGAGTTGTAATAAACATTAATTCCATTAGAGTTTTGCTGACTCCAAACTCCAACGAATTGTGTGTTTGTAGTTTGAGCGTCACCAAGGGAAATCATATTGTTGTTTACATTAACCCCTGTTGTTACTGTACGTAATAAGATACCTGCAGCCACCGGTGGAGTTGTTACAACCGCCATAGTAGAAGCATTTCTTAAATCGTAGATCTTGTTTTTAGTTACTGAACCTGAAGTTACAGCACCGTAAGCAATACCAACAACATTTGTTTGAACCGCAGTAGCATTTGTAGCTGAAATATTTTGAATTGTATTATTCGAAATAGTTGAACCAGTTGTAGATGCTCCGTAATGAACAATACCAGCTACAGATGGACCATTTGAAGCTGTTAATGCAATTGTTGCATTTGAGTTTGCTCCGATTAAGTTCGAAATTGTATTCTGATTGATTGTTGCATTTCCAGTACCACCATAAGCAATACCTCTAATGTTCGCAGTAGCCGAAGTTCCTGATTGTGTCAGGTTTGAAATCGTGTTGTTTTGAATTAACGCAACAGCTGAACCACCTGTAATATCAATACCTCTAATTAATTGAGCTCCACCAGTTGATGCAACAGAACCATTAAAGCTATTTGCAGTTGTTGTACTACCGATCGTGTTTCCAGTAATAGTTGGCGTACCAGCAGAAACCTGAATACCTGTTATACTTCCTGGTGTTGTTGCAGTGGAACCATTTGCCGTTAAGGAACCAATTAGGTTATTTACGATATTAACTGTACCAGCTGAACTACTATTGATTCCTACGACCAAAGCACCAGCGGTTGACGCCGTTGAAACAATCGCATCATTTCCAGTTGTTCCCCCAATTACGTTAGGTGTAATATTACCAACATTCACATTACCAGCAGTAACGTTAATACCAGCGAGAACACCATTTGTCGCAGCGGCACCACTTGTTGTGCTAAGATTAATAGCTGTAACTGTATTTCCCTGAACAGATGAAGGGGTAGTTGTTCCGGCAGAAATATTGATTCCAATAAATCTATTGGTTACACCACCAGCCATCGTGTATGTTCCTGTACCTGCAGCACTAGCGAAACCAATAATATTGTTCGTAACAACAAATCCATTTCCATTTGTATGACTTACCTGAATACCATTGTGGGTATTTCCAGTAGTATACGTTCTTGTCGCTGTTTGGAAAACTTTGTTATTTGTAATTGTCCAAGTACTGTTACCAGTACCGACAAGAACTCCAACAGAGGTGCTTCCAGCGCTAAAGAAATTTGAAATTCTATTGTTAGAGATCGTGATGTTATCATTGAAATGTGTTGCTGTAGTTGTTGTACCAGCAGCGTAAATTCCGTTTGTAGGAGTTGTTGCCCCATCACGAATATCACAATTGTCTATCGTATTGTTATCATTTCCATTTGTTCCTGTTGTAGTACCAAACACAATTGTACCAGATGTAGTAGATGTGTTTGTACTTTGAACAAATGCATTTTTAATCGTGTTGTTTTGAGAGTCGTTATTAAATAATACAGCATAACTTGTACCTGCATTTGTATTTGCAATGACCAAATCATTTGCTCCAGTTTGGTTTACGCGACCATCAAATGTTAAATTTTTAGCATTGTTCAAGTTCAATGTACCAGTCGTATTTGCACTTGTAATACTTAATCCAGAAACCATTGGATACACTTTTACATTGAAAGCACCAACGGCAGCCGTATTTGAACTTTGGATAGGATAAGTTTCCGGAGTTGCTGGATAACCAGTGATTAATTGTAAATCAACATCGCCAGCTAAACCTTGTGCATTAATTGTATTAAACGCAATTGTAAGGTTGTTATAATCACCTCCAGCTCCTACTGTTTTAATTCCAGTCAAAGTACCGCTTGCAAGTGTCATTTGCGAACCTGCAACATCCGGAGTATTATTAGCTCCTTCGGTATAAGCTACAACTTTCCAAAAATAATTGGTTGAATTACTTAATGAAGATGCATTGTAGGAAGTTGAGTTTGGAGCAATAGTTGCAATCGATGTATAAGTTATTCCATCTAAAGATCTTAAGATTTGATACCCCAATTCATTGGTAGCATTATCAACCCAGTTTAAAGTCATTCCGAATGCACCAACTCCAGAGAAAGTAAGAGAAGTAGGAGAGTTCGGCACCGGAGGTGTAAAACGATAAACTCTACGAGATCCGTCAGCTGCGGAATTTAGATTCGTAATATTAGTTCCAGCAGTTACTGTATTCTGAATCATTGTCCCACTGATGTCAGTTGCAGAAGTTCCAATATTTACACTGAAAGATTGATTTGCTGAACTTCCCCAAGAAAATCCAACTTCAGGAGTGGCGTCAGCTGAAGATGCAGTTGTGTTACAAAACATTGTTCCGTAAACATATTCCACTACTCCGGTTGTCTCATAAAATCTAACTTGGTAAGTACCGTCGTTAGTGTAGGTATTCCACATTAAGTTCATGTTTCTGAACTCAATAACGTAACAACGATTCGGACCAGTTCCAAAAATCTTTCCAAAGATACCACCAGTAGTACCTGTACCTAAATCCCCATCGAATGCTGAGAATCTTGGTGCAGTTAAAGTACCACCCCCAGCAGAATACGTACTACCTGAAATTACCGCAGTACCACCTAACTGAACAACCCCATTTGATGTTGCGAAGTAAGATGTGAAGAGATTTCCACCAAAACGAAATTGAAATCCTGCAGGAAAGGTTATTGCAGTCGCATTTATAGATTGGTCTTGACTTGTATTAGTTGTCAAAACTTGGGTAGTCCCAGTAGACATATCCACTGTGTTACCATTCATGTCCAAGGCCAATGACCCAGTTGTATTTGTTGTAAATGCATAATTGGCTGTGCTTTGAGCATTGACATGCGTGGTTAGCACTCCCAAAAATACAATCAGCGAAAGAAAGAACCTTTTAAACAAGGAACCCTTCCGCTTAAGTGAGGAGTAATTGTTATTCATAAAGTATGATTTATTTAAGTGAACAAAAGTCCGTATAAAAACAATACAAGTCCAGTACTTGTTATTAAATATTTAATATTTGTAGGGTTTTAGGTAATATTTGTCACACTATACCGTTTTAGTATAAGCAACTTCATGATAATTTTATACGTCTTTAATTACTTTTCAATTTTTTCAAAATATTTGATACGCTTTCTAATTATCTGTGTTTTTACTCTCGTTTGCGTTAAAGGTTTAACGCAAACGAACTTAGCATTTGAGTTTTCCCCAGCAATTACGGTGAAAATTGGAAATGATACTTTGAACAATGCCTGGGCGGGTGGAATAAATTTCTCCCAATTCTCCGAACTTGATTTCGACCTTGATGGTGATAAGGATATCGTTGTCTTTGATCGAAGTTGTGATCGCTTTCTCGTTTATCTTAAAAGTTCTTCAAATAAGTATGTTTATCACAATGTAAATTTGGGGGAATTTCCTTCTGATATTCGATACCGTGCCGCTTTTGTAGATTATAACGGAGATGGACAAAATGATATTTTTTGCTATGGACTGGGTGGATTAAAAGTCTACAAGAATACGAGTCTTTCTACCGGAAGTTTATCCTGGGAAGTTGCAAAGGAAATTGTGTACACTGATTATTATGGTGATCCCGGAAATTTGTACATCACCTCTGCGGATATTCCAGCTTTTGTGGATATTGAGAATGATGGGGATATTGATGTTCTAACTTTCAATTCAAATGGTGATAGAGTAGAATATCATAAGAATTTGAGTCAGGAAACTTACGGACATTCAGACTCGCTTGTTTTTGAACTGGTTAATGAGTGTTGGGGACAATTTAAGGAGGACCCAAACAACAATTCCATTTTTTTGAATAGTACTGAATTTCCATGTGGAACCGGAAATATTCCAAATCCTGAACGACCAATAGGGGAGCCAATAGCACCCAAACATTCTGGTTCAACAATTCTTGCAATTGATCTGAATGGAAATGGCGTTAAAGATTTGATTTTGGGTGATGTTTCTTATCCGAATCTGACAGGATTAATCAATGGTGGAACTGTTCCCAATTCGAATTCAGCTATGATCAGTTTTGACAATAACTATCCATCAAATACAACTCCTGCCAACATCAATATTTTTCCGGCTGCTTTTTATCTGGATGTCGATTTTGATGGGAAGAAAGACCTTATCGTTACCCCGAATGCAAGAACCGTAAGTGAAAATCAGAATAGTGTTTGGTTTTATAAGAATTCCGGAACCAATTCAACTCCAAATTTTCAGTACCAAACCAATAATTTTCTGCAAAGTGAAATGATTGAACATGGTTTGGGGAGTATTCCGATTGTTGTGGATCAGAACGGAGATGGTTTGCGTGATCTTTTGGTCGGGAATTTCTTTCGATATAAACCGTTACTGGAAAAAGAGAGCTGTATTTTGGCCTACAGAAATACTGGAAATGCATCAAATCCAACATATACGTTCCTGAACAATAATTATTTGGATTTTCTTTCTCAGAATTTGGGATTGAGAGCTGTTCCTGCTTTTGGGGATTTGGATGGTGATGGTGATGATGATATGATCATTGGAAAAGATGTTGGAACACTTAATTGTTATACGAATACGGCTGGTGCCGGAAATCAACTGTCCTATACTGCTCCGGTTGGCCTTCAGGATGCAAGTGCGGTAACGATAAATGTTAGCGCTTATGCCTTTCCACAGTTGTTCGATTTGGATAAAGATGGATTACTCGATTTATTGATTGGTAACAAAGTTGGAAGAATCGCCTATTATAGAAATGTAGGAACTGCAACCGTTCCATCTTTTCAGTTGATCGATAATTCGCTTGGAGGTGTTCAGCTTGCGGCTAATCCAGATGGTTATGCAGCACCGCACTTCTTTCGTGTTAATGATACAACTCATCTTTTCTTAGGTGGAAATGACGGACGCTTACATTACTTTAATAATATTGACGATCATTTGCACCCTGATTCTACGTTTAATCTGGTAAGCGATACCTATTTAAATATAGATGTTGGTTTGTATTCATCATTTTGGGTTGAAGATGTTGACAATGATGGAATTCTGAACATGTTTGTTGGACAAGATTTAGGCGGCTTGCATCATTTTGAAGTGAATCCGAATAGTTCTGCAGGACTTGATGAGAAAACAGAGAATCAACTGTTGCTTTATCCTAATCCAGGAAACGGAGTGTTTACAATTGCCGGAAGTCAGAACTCGAAGCTTGAATTCGTAGTTTACGATATGGAAGGAAGAATGGTCTTAAACGGTTCAGGAAATTCTTTTGATATCTCTGAGAAGAAATCAGGAAGTTATGTAGTGAAGATTTTCTTCAATGAAACCTTAGAAATTCATCGAATTACAAAATTCTAAAGAGAAATTACTTTCGTGAATTGAGCTGAATCTATTTTTACGGCTAAAGCGTCATTTAGATGAGCATAAATTCCAAAAAGTGTTGAACCGGAACCTGTCATGGATGAGTAAATTGCACCCTGATCATATAATTGAGTTTTAATTTTTTCCAATTCCGGATAAATGGGAAATAGACTCTTCTCAAAATCATTCTCCAACCTATTTTTCCATGCTTCAATTGGAAGTTTCACTATCTCCTGAATCGAAATTCTTCCCCGATGAGGAATAATCTTACTGAACGCTTCTGCAGTTGAGCTGTGTATTCCCGGATTGATAACAACTATGTGATAACCGTTCAAATTCAATTCAAGTGGTTGAAGAATTTCTCCTCGTCCTGTACAAAGTTGAATTCCACCTTTAATAAAGAAGGCGCAATCTGAACCAATGGATGAAATGTCATTTTCCAATTCAGTAATTGTTCGGGTAGGGAAGTAAATCTTTGCAAGTTCTCGATAAAACTGTGCAGCATTTGAAGATCCACCACCTAATCCTGCTCCCATCGGAATGTTTTTTTTGAGCTTGATTGCTAACGGCGGAATAGAGGACTGTTTACGTCCAATTTTCAAGGCCCTTGTCACCAGATTATCGTTTCCAACAATTTCAAGTCCTTCTATTTCGAGTGTATCAACGGTCGATTCGTGGAACTCAATTTCGTCTGTCCATGGAATTTCAACCATAACAGTTTCAAGGTTGTGAAAGCCGTCTGAACGTTTTTCCAACACATGGAGACCGAGATTAATTTTGCATGTGGGAAAAATAATCATGCTTTAAAATTAAGAAATGCCCACAATTTTCGTAATTTTCGCCCTTCAAACTTGTGACAATGTCAGTATATTTAGATTTCGAAGAACCGATTAAGGAAATAGAAGAGCAGATCGCACAAACACGTGAAATTGCGACTACATCAGGGGTAGACATGACGGATACCATTGATGCGTTGAATCAAAAACTGGAAGAAAAAAGAAAAGAAGTTTTCTCTTCTTTAACGCCATGGCAACGTGTTCAATTGTCGCGCCACCCTGATAGACCGTACACTTTAGCTTACATCAATCACATTTCTGGTGGTACTTTCCAGGAGTTACATGGAGATCGTTCCGTGAAAGATGACAAAGCAATGGTTGGTGGTTTCGGTTTGTTGGACGGTCGTTCAGTAATGTTTATTGGACAACAAAAAGGAATCAATACAAAGATGCGTCAGTACCGTAATTTCGGAATGGCGAATCCTGAAGGATACAGAAAAGCATTGCGTTTAATGCGTTTGGCTGAAAAATTCAATAAGCCTATCGTAACTTTTATTGATACTCCTGGTGCTTTTCCTGGATTAGAAGCTGAAGAACGTGGACAAGGTGAGGCAATTGCTCGTAACATTTATGAAATGATGCAGTTGAAAGTTCCTGTAATCTGTATTATTATTGGTGAAGGAGCTTCTGGTGGTGCTTTAGGTATTGGAGTTGGAGATAAAGTGGTGATGTTGGAGAATACCTGGTATTCAGTAATTTCTCCTGAATCATGTTCATCAATTTTGTGGAGATCGTGGGAGTATAAGGAAAGAGCTGCTGAGGCACTTAAATTGACAAGTACAGATATGAAGCATAATAAATTGGTTGACGATGTTATTCAGGAACCATTATCCGGAGCTCACAGAAGTCAGGAAGAAATGTTTGAATCTGTGAAGCAAAAAATTAAATCATATTTGGCGGAATTGGATCCAAAATCTCCGGAAACACGTATCGATGAAAGAATTGAAAAATTCAACTCGATGGGAGTTTGGGTAGGATAATCTCCTATAATATATTTTGAAAGCGCTCTGATAGTCTCAGAGCGCTTTTTTTTGCTTGAAACTTTCTTGTTCAAATGTGAATAGGTGAGTTCTCTTTTTTTAGAACCAAAAACACAATTTTATGTTTTTATAAAATCGTGAAATAGTTGTGTCAAATAATAAATTTAGTCTAATCTAAAAATATGTTTATATTTGTGTCTGAATATCTGTTAGTCGAATGGAAAAAATACTTCTTTCTTGTTTTATTACACTCGTTCTGGCTGTTTCGTGTCACAAATTTTTCCCGAAAGCACCCGCCGAAGCAGAAGTTTTGGACGGTCCAGTTGAAGGATTAACGAAGGCTGAAATGCAACAATTCGCCAAGGGTGATGCGGCATTTACAGAAGTGTTTACACAACAAACCGGCCTCGGATCTACATTCGTTGCAGCAAGTTGTTTTACGTGTCATGCTGGTGACGGAAAAGGACATCCTTCAACGACACTTGTTCGATTTGGTCAACCAGATGAATTTGGAAATCAGTTTTTAGATCAGGGTGGACCTCAGTTGCAAAATCGTGCACTTCCCGGTTTTACTCCTGAAACCATTCCCCACGGTGCAACATCTTCTAAATTTACTCCTCCGGCGAATACGGGATTGGGGTTTCTTGATTACGTAACCGACCAGGATTTACTTGCGATGGCTGACCCAAATGATGCGAATGGCGATGGAATTTCAGGAACGGTAAACTGGAAAGAACTTCCCTCTTATGTGGTTCTAAGACCAAACGCGGTTTCACAAGATGGAAAGTACATTTGTCGTTTCGGTAAAAAGGCTTCTGCTTACGATTTGCTGCATCAAACAGTGAATGCCTACAATCAGGACATGGGAATTACATCCACATTTAGTCCTGTTGACGTTTATTCCGGACATGAAATCGAGCCGGAGGTAACAAACGATAAAGTGCTCAATCTGGTTTTCTACTTGAGAACATTAAAAGCTCCTGTTCAAAGAAATCAAAACGATGTTCAGGTGATGGAAGGAAAAGCCATTTTTAATCAATTGAATTGTGTTGCTTGTCATAAGTCGGAGTTGAAGACAGGATATTCTCCAATCTCATCATTATCAAATAAAACGTTTGCTCCTTATACGGATTTGCTTTTGCACGATCTTGGTTCGGCACTGGATGATCATTATACAGAAGGAAGTGCGAAAACGTATGAATGGCGTACTGCTCCACTTTGGGGCTTAGGGCTTTCAAAGAATTCACAGGGAGGCCAATACTACTTGCTTCATGATGGTCGGGCGCATTCCATAGAAGAAGCAATTCTTTATCATGGAGGTGAGGCTGCGGCAAGTAAAAACGCTTATTTAGGATTGGCTGAGAGTGCGAAAAAGTCACTGATCAAATTTTTAGAATCGCTTTAATGGATAGAAAAGAGTTTTTTAAAACTTGTGGCTATGCCTGTTTGAGCGGTGTAGCAATTTCTACGCTTTTTACAAGCTGTAATGCAACTTCACATCTCGATTTGGAGAGTCAAAACTCACAGCTGGCAGTGAATGAAAGCGAATTTGAAATGGTGAAAAAAGGAAAGACCAATTATAGGAAATATGTCCTGGTTCATACAACAAGTTTGCCTTTTCCAATTTGCCTATTCCGGAATGATGGAGTATACACTGCCTTGTTACTGAAATGCTCACATCAGGGAGCAGAACTGCAGGTTTTTGGTGATCGGATAGTTTGTCCCGCTCATGGAAGTGAATTCAATAAAAATGGCGGAGTAGAGGAAGGTCCTGCAATAGATTCTCTTCAATCTTTTCCAACCGAAATTAAAAATGGTCAGATCATTATATCATTAGCATAATGAAAGCAATTTTACTCCTCATTACCACATCACTATTCATTTCTTTTCAAGTGACTGCTCAGAGAGACTCGTCCTTTGTAAAACAAATTCCGACTGATTCTACCAATAACATGAATATGGACGCGGCTTATAACAGACCTTTTCTCGCTTTAGGGAAATCGCCTGTTGCTTTGGGTGGTTACTTAGAAGGAAACTGGCAATATGCTGCTACGGATGGTGTAACCGAAGGACATCAATTTCAGGCCAGACGACTAACACTTTTCGCAGCCAGTAAAATTTATAGAAACCTTAAATTCCTTACCGAAATTGAATTCGAAGAAGGAGGAAAAGAAATTGCGATTGAGTTTGCTTCTTTGGATGTTGAGCTTCATCATTTACTGAATTTGCGTGGTGGAATTGTAATGAATCCAATTGGTGCTTTCAATCAAAATCATGACGGACCAAAATGGGAATTTATTGACAGACCAATCGCCGCAACTCAAATGCTTCCTGCAACCTGGAGTAATGCCGGATTTGGAGCTTATGGTAAAACCTATTCAGGAAAATGGATGTTTGGTTACGAGTTTTATTTGACAGGCTCTTTTGATAATACGGTCATTGAAAATGCCGAAAACAGAACTTTTCTTCCAGCTTCCAAATTGAATCCGGAACGTTTTGAAGAAATCAATAGTGGAAAGCCATTGATAAATGGAAAATTGGCTATTCGCTACAACAAAATTGGGGAACTTGGTTTTTCTTATATGGGCGGGGTTTACAATAAATTTCAAGATGATGGATTGATCATTGACGACCAACGAAGATTGGATGTTTTTGCCATTGATTGGAATTCTGTGATTCCGAAAGCTGGAACTCGGATTGTTGGCGAATTTGCGTGGATTTTAGTGGATATTCCGCAGAACTACGGACCGTTTTTCGGAAGTAAACAGCACGGTGGTTTTGTTGATGTCATTCAGCCAGTTTTGAAGCGCAAAATTTTGGGCTGGTCGAAGGCTGTTGTTAATCTTTCGTGCAGAGTAGAGTATGTAGATTGGAATGTTGGTCGCTTTACTGAAACCAACGGCACGCTTGGAGATTACGTTTGGAGCATTGTTCCTTCAATCAGTTTACGACCAAGTGCTCAAACCGTTTTCCGATTCAACTATCGTTACCAGGAGCAAACGGATTTGTTCAATAATCCAGCTGCTTTGACTGGCGTTTTCTCGCTCGGTTTCTCCACTTATTTCTAATATTCACAAGTCAGGCTTCGATATACTTTTGCCCTCCATTATATTTCGGTCAAAACCACTCAGACTGACGTGTAAATTATTCAGTCAAACCGAGTGATTGGAATCGTATTGTAAAGAAGTGGAGAATTGTATACAACTGACTAGGAGTTAAGTGTGCATTAGTCAGGCTGAGTGTCGCGACGCGTAAGTCGCGATGTATCGAAGCCTGGCTATGCGTCTTCCTTAACAATCACCGTATTCTTAAAGATTTTAGCATCAGCTACAAACGTTCCGAACGGTAGAAGTGAAGCGATATAAGCACCAAGTTTCTCTTTGATTGTCCAGCGCGTTTCGGTACTTACCCAAAACACCATTCCAACGTAGCCAATGAACAGAAAACCATGCGCCATTCCTACAATCATGTTTGGTTCTTTTATGCCATACATGTATTTCAAAGGCATTGTAACAATGAATGACAGGAAAGAAATTCCTTCCAATAATCCGAAAATGCGAAGTATTCCAAGTGACGATTTGAAGTTCATGAGTTCGTTTTTTGGCGAATTTAAGGGCTGAGAAGAACATTTCGGGTACAGTTCACCTAAAAAACAGGGTTTAATAGTTTAAACGATAAATAGTTCAAAGGTTATCGAGCGAAGTCGAGATATTGAACTATTTAATGACCAAATTCGAATTCTTCCGTTTGTATTTCCATTCGTTCTTCGTGCAACCAAAACGAATCGTACTATCCGAATCAACGCGCTCAATTCCGCATCTTCCTGGATGCTCTTTGTAAATGTTTTTCGCACCCCATGGAAAATCGATCTTACGACCGAAACCTACAACCAAATTTTCATTTGGTTTCATGTGTATCACAGTGTCGACAGTTTTTCCGTAAACACCTAAACTACTATCGGCAGGAAATCCTGGAATGAAAAGATAAATATCTTCTTTGGTTTTGTTTTCAACGGAATAGCTCATATGAACAACCGCATCACAACTCAATAATAACGGGAGTAAACAAAGTAGAAATAGTTTGTGTGGCTTCATAAAATTAGTTTGAGTAAGGACTAAATCTTTCTTCATTTTCAGTAGGATAATGAAAAATGCAGCCTTCAGGAAGTTTCGTTTTCAGTTCCGAGATTTGCGTTGCATTATCAAAAAGTTTTCGGCACTCCGAAAGACTAAGCATTTTCAGGTTTTTGAACGATTGAAGCATTTCTGGGATTTCATCAAACTGATTATAGCTCAGATTAAGGTATTGAAGTTTTGTCAGTTGCTTCATCGATTCCGGAAGGGTTGTCAGTTTGTTGTAACCCACATATTTTCCTGTTCCACGGTCAAGATGATAGATTCCGCCGCCAATGTGTTTGGACTTTCTAAGAATTCTCTTCGGAACGGATTTTTTTGGTCCGGGACCAAGCAGTAAAACCTGTAAGTTGATCAATGAACCTATAGTTTCCGGTAAACTATCAAGTTCTTGTCCAGACAGATCAAGAACAATCACTTTTTCGGGATGTTTAAATGCTTTCTTCAGATCTGTGTAGGTATGTTCTTTGCGCAATTGTGCGAGATTGAGCAGAGAGTCCGTTTGTCCGCTTGCCTCCACCTGTGACATGAAGAAAAAGGAAAGAACAAATAAAAACTTCATCATTTTGTTTGGCTTGTAAACAAGTATTGTCCTCAAATTTAAGTCTTTACTCGCTCGATTTTAAGAAGATGTCCTAAGAAGCCGAAGGTAAACTTATTTCGTTTCCAATATTTTTAAGGTCGAAGTGATTTATTCTACTTTCTTAAATTCCTCACCCTGTAATTCCATTCTCCAAACTCCGTTGGCATCCTGATAGGGCTCTACTTCAATGGTTAAAGGATAAGCACTTGTTGAGCCAACTTTCATTTGTGTATGCTGTTTGTTGATGACAGCTTTTCCGCCTTGAGTGGTAATACAGTCACATAGTTCCGGAGCACAAATGGACCTACATCCGAATTTGTATGAACCTTCTTTTCCTTCAATGACCAATTCAGAAGTGGTAGTGTCATTGAAATCGGTGTTATAATAAGTGTCAGTCCGCCACTTACCTTCGAAGTTTGGATTGTACTTTACAACATATTTGTCGCAACAAAACAAGATGGTTAAAACGAATAATCCTACTGATCCAAATACAATTGCTTTTTTCATCATAGCTGTGATTGAAGTTCTTTCAAATGGTCGCGAAGTTTGGCTGCCTGAATAAAGTCCAGTTCTTTTGCCGCTTTTTCCATTGCTTTTCGCGTTGTTGAAATGGCTTTGTCCAATTCTTCTTTCGAGAGGTAAGATACTACATTTTCTGCAACCATCTTTTCCTCTGGTTTGTATTCCTTCAACAAATCGCGGTAATCACCATCACCATCCGCTACTTTTGTCGATTTCAAGATCGTCTCAGTAGATTTGTTCAATGCTGTTGGAACCATTCCGTGCTCTTCGTTATAGGCAATTTGTTGTGCTCGTCTGCGTTCCGTTTCTTCAATGGTTTTTCGCATTGAATCTGTCATTTTATCAGCGTACATAATGACCATTCCATTGACGTTTCTGGCCGCCCGACCAACGGTTTGAACCAACGATCGAACGTTTCTCAGGAAACCTTCCTTGTCCGCATCAATAATTGCAACCAAACTCACTTCTGGTAAATCCAATCCTTCTCTAAGCAAATTCACACCGATCAAAACGTCGAATTCTCCTAAACGTAACTGACGAAGGATTTCTACACGTTCTATCGTATCCACATCCGAGTGAATGTATCTACAAGGAACGCCTAATTTATCCATGTATTTTTGAAGCTCTTCAGCCATCCGTTTGGTCAGCGTAGTAACCAATGTTCGTTCATCTCTTTCTCTTCGAAGTTGTATTTCTTCAAGTAGATCATCTACCTGATTTTTGCTTGGCCGGACTTCAATAATTGGGTCTAAAAGTCCTGTTGGACGAATCAATTGTTCTACAACAACACCTTCCGATTTTTCCAATTCGTATTCTGCCGGTGTTGCAGAAACAAAAACCACTTGGTGAATCATGCTTTCGAATTCTTCAAACTTCAGCGGACGATTATCCATTGCTGCCTGCAAACGGAAACCGAATTCCACCAGGTTGATCTTTCTTGACCTGTCACCACCGTACATTGCGCGAATTTGTGGCATGGTAACATGACTTTCATCAACGATCAGCATGAAGTCATTTGGGAAATAATCCAACAAACAGAAAGGTCGTGTTCCTGGTTCTCTTTGGTCGAAATAACGCGAATAGTTTTCAATTCCGGAGCAATATCCCAATTCACGCATCATTTCCATGTCGTATGAAGTACGTTCTTCCAAACGTTTTGCTTCCATGGGTTTGCCTTCCTTGCGAAAGTTCTCCACCTGAATAACCATGTCTTCACCAATTCGATCAATGGCTTGTCTGGTGTTTTCCGGACTAGAAACGAAGATGTTTGCAGGATAAATATTGATTTCCTGAAATACCTCTATAACACTTGTAGTTTCAGGATCTATGGTTTTTATTGCTTCTATTTCATCTCCCCAAAATTCAATTCGAAGCGCATGATCTGCGTAAGCCAAATAAATATCTACTGTATCGCCTTTTACTCTAAAATTCCCGCGTTCCAGATTCAGATCGCTTCTCGAGTACAGATTTTCAACCAAACGCAGCAAAAACTGATTTCTGCTGATTCGCTGTCCAACCGATATTTCGATAATTGATTTTGAAAATTCATTCGGGTTCCCGATACCGTAGATGCAGGAAACCGAAGCAATTACGATAACATCTCTACGACCCGAAAGCAGAGAAGATGTCGCTGAAAGTCGCAATTTCTCAATTTCATCGTTGATTTGAAGGTCTTTCTCAATGTAGGTGTCTGTAACAGGAAGATAAGCTTCAGGCTGATAGTAATCATAATAACTTACGAAGTACTCCACAGCATTGTTTGGAAAGAATTGCTTGAATTCTCCATACAACTGAGCAGCCAATGTTTTGTTATGCGAAAGAATGAGAGTTGGTCGCTCAACTTGCTGAATTACGTTAGCCATGGTAAAGGTTTTACCACTACCAGTGACTCCAAGTAAAGTTTGCGCCGGAACCCCTTGGTTTAATCCTTCTACCAATTCCTTAATGGCATTGGGTTGGTCACCAGTTGGCTTAAAATCTGAAACGAGTTGAAATTGCATAAAGAAGGGTCTCTATACAAAAATAGCTATTGTAAGAAACAACAACAAGTTATGCATGAGGTTCAGGGACAATATAAATAGGAACCGCAAAGAAAATGAGGGCGCAAAGAACACTTTCAAAGACGGTGTATGTTTACTACTCTGCGTTCTCATTCTCTCCGCGGTTTAATTTTACTCGTGCTATTGTTTGTAAGGTTTCTTTAAAGTAATCTAATGTGGTATAATGAAACATGAACGATTAAGTGATTTTTGCAAAAGACTCAACGAAACTTGCCAACTGCACAAACCAGTGTTTTACATGTTTTTTCAGTTATATATTTGTCTTGTGCAAGCTCAAAGTTAGGTCGGGTTGATCCGTATAATCAAGCATTAACAAAGCAATATTTAGAAAACCAACCCATAACGTAAAGGTCTCGATTCATTCGGGACCTTTTCTTTTTCTTCTCGATATATCTCTGACTTCCATTACATTTCAGTCAGAGCCACTCGAAGTGACTATAAATCCTATTGTCACTTCGAGTGCCGTAACGAAAGTGGAGGTTTATCGAGAAGGACAATAATTTTCAATTAAAACCTATCTTTGCATCTTAAATAAAAGCCGCAGCGGAGAATATGAAGGAATTTCAGGAGTTTATAGAGATAATTACCAGTAACCCACTGACAGCTATCACCACCATTCTTGGAATTCTTTTGTTAGAGGTTGTTTTGTCGTTCGATAATGCCGCTGTTCTTGCCACAATGGTAAAGAATCTTCCGAAGCAGCAGCAGGAAAAAGCATTGCGCTATGGTATTTTGGGAGCGTATATCTTTAGAGGTGTTGCACTTGCCCTTGCGAGTCGTATTATTGAAATCTGGTGGTTGAAACCTATTGGGGGATTGTATTTGCTTTACATGTGCATTGCTCATTTTCTGAAGAAATCAGACGAAACTGAAGCGGAACTGAAAGAGACTCAGGACCGTTGGATTTACAGATACACGATTGGTTTATTTGGTGTGTTTTGGTCAACAGTTATTGCGGTAGAATTCATGGATATCGTTTTTTCCATCGACAACATTTTTGCGGTAGTTGGATTCACTGATAACCTGATTATTATCTGTATCGGTGTGTTTGTTGGGATTTTGGCAATGCGTTATGTGGCAAAGTATTTCGTGGTTTTGATCGAAAGGTATCCTTTCGTAGAAAACTGCGCTTTTATCGTAATTGGATTATTGGGAGTGAAGTTAATGCTGGCTATTTTGGTGCATTATTTCCCTGAAACGGAATGGATTGAATCCGAAAATTTTGATTTGGCGGTATCTGGATTAACGCTTTCCATTTTCGTTTTCCCGATCATCTTTGCGAAACTGAGAAAGAAGAATTGATCTAGTCTTTTCTATTCAGAAATTAGTATCCGGTAGAAGATTCGTATTTTATTTTTCTCGCGTCACAAGTTAGTATCTCATGATAGCCGTCCTCAACGTACAACTCAGATTTTATGGTGTCCTGGGTTGAATAAACAATTACCCAAACAGTTCCTTCACCTTTCTCTTCGAAACCGTAAGTAATGGCATCCCAATTTTGAAAATCAGTTTTACTGACAGAGGTAGTGTCTAGATTTGAAACAAAGTCAATTTTTTGGATGTCTTTTTTGTTCAGAATGTTCAATGTCACTGTTACGTCATTTCCTTTGCCAATTTCAAGCGTATCGTGCTTAACAGCACAACTGTACAAGCAAAGCGTCAGAAAAAAGAACATGATGTAAGGTTGATTGTTTTTCATTTCAGATGCTTGATTAGGTTTTTATTTTGCTGACGTAAAACCGATCCTTTTTATTTCGTCCAGATTATCGTTTTCGAGTGTAGTAATCTCCCAAGTCATTACGAAATCGGGGTTAACAATAATATCCCCGCTTATCGTTTCACGGTATTCCATGTCTTCCGCTTTCTGGATACTGTCCCTGTCGTAAGGCATTTGAAATATGCTGTTGTCCTTCCTTTTAATGATAAACAAACCTTCATCCGTCAATTCTTCCACAATCCCATGGGTCTGAAATTGGTCAATACAATCCCCATACTTATCATTAAAGGTAAGTCCTATAAGAAATGTCTTACCTATAAGGTGTTCGCGTAATTGTTCCCATGTCATTTTAGCTGTTCTCTTTTTTGTTTTTGGATTAAGAAGTAGTGTCTTCTTTGAGATTATTCATCAGTAGGCGGTACAAGGTACAACCTTTAATCGGCATAGTGGCTTAAACGAGCATTTAGTTGTAATTTTTGTATGCGATTACTTAAGTAATCAAAGCGTTTAATTCGACGTTTTAATGGCTGAAATTATTATAGAAGTTAATGACGGAGATGTAGCTGGCGAAAATCAGAAGGGCCAGATTTGCAACAAATAGAACCACTATGTGCGTGAATGGTTTGATTTTTACAAAGTATTTCAAGTAAAGAAAATTAAGGACAGTGAGAATGAACACGGTAATCAAAGAGAAAACAACGAAATCGAAGAAATAATCTTGGCATTCATTCTCAAGGTATCTCAACGACTCTTCCTTTGTCTCTAATCTTCGAAAGCTTACAATGATTGCCAATTTAAGGACAATCCCAGCGGCCAAAAAGAACGACAAACTATTCAGTCCGTATAAAAAGGAGATCTTCAGTCCTGAAAAATTTTGTCTGAACAGCTGAAAAAGCATCAGGAACACTATGAAAATCCAAGTGAAATAAGCCAGATATTCTCCGAATCTGAAAATGGAATTACATTGCTCTGCTGTCATGGTAGTTAAATTGTGAGATGAATGTAGTGGATATTTTTACTTTCCCAAGGCTTTCTGTTTACCTTTTTAAAATCAACACATCTAATCTTGAACAAAAAATAGAAGCAAATATCGATGATGTTAATTGCCTCGGTAAGTTTTTATTATATTTAAAAAACTTAATACGTCGATATACCAAAACACCAGCATTAATGAAGAAATTACTGACTCTCATTGTCTTTTTGCCACTTGGATTAGCTGCGCAAAAGAACATTACCCTACAAAATTCACACGAAATTATTCAGAAAGGAATCGAATTGTACGACAAAGAAAAGTACGACGATGCGATCGATGAATACAAGAAAGTTCCCATTAACGACACACTTTATTCGGATGCTCAGTACGAGTTGGGATTGACTTACGTTGCTCTTGAACAATACAAAAATGCTCAGGAAGTTTTCAATGATTTATTGGATTATAAGATCAATTATAGCAATAAATATCAGGTGTACATGATGTTGGGGAACGCCTACGACATGGATAAACAACCTGAGAAAGCCATTGAAGTGTATACGGAAGGAATTAAACAATTTCCTTACCAGCACAACTTGCTGTACAATCGCGGGGTTTGTTATGAATTGCAGAAGAAATATGTGGAGGCTGCTAACGATTACAAAGCCGCAATCCAGGGAAATATGTATCATGCGAACAGCCACTTCCGATTGGGATATCTGGTTGCGAGAATGGGATTGTATGATCAGGCAATGCTTTCTTTTATGACATTCTTGTGGTTGGAGCCTTCTGACAGCCGATGTTCTGTAATTGTTTCAACGATGGAAAACATGGCAAGAGGAACAATGGAAGATGAAAAAGTTGCTCAGGTACTTTATACTGGTGATATCCCATATTCAGAATACAATGAGTTTTTTGAGAATAAAACAGCATTGCAGCCAAACTACAAAGTGAAACTGACCGTTCCTACAGATTACGCAAAACAGTTCGACCTGTTTTTGAAAAACAACCATTACGAAGAAGGAAACTATGATTTCTGGAACTTGACTTATATGAAGTTTTACGATGCAGTTTACAAAGCAAAGAAATACGACATGTTGATTTTGCTGAGTTTAGCGGGGGTTGAAAACGAAGCTGTTCAGGCTAAAGTTGGACCAAAGATCGCTAAGATCAAAGCGTTTTATGAATGGTCGAAAGGTGAATACGATTTGTATTCGGGAACGCAATACATGGATTTTGAAGGCAAAAAGCAATTTGTTAGTGTCGATTATTCAGGTGCAACCTTTTCTTCTGTAGGTGTTTATGCTGATGCTGCTAAAAAAATCAGAACAGGAAATCATTACTCGTACTACAAAAACGGAATGAGAGAATTACTTGCGCATTACAACGACAAAGGAGAACCTGTTGGTAAATGGGAGATCTACAACATGTATGATGGTGGCAAGGAACGCGAAATCGAATTCATTAATGCAACAACAAAACAGAATTACGAGTACTTCGAATCAGGACAACTTCAGTATAAGTACCTAATGAAGAACGACGTAGTTGAAGATACGGTATACGTGTATTACAGAAATGGTCAGTTGGAGCAGAAATATGTAATGAAAGCAGGAAAGAAAAACGGTCCTTACAAAAGCTGGTATCAAAACGGAGCTGTTCGTTCTACACGCAATTACATAAATGGATTGCTGGATGGCGAATACAAGAACTTCCATCCAAACGGTGAATTGGAATTGGAATGTAAAATTGTTGCTGATAAAGTTCAGGGAATGCAGAGATCTTACTATCCAAATAAACAGTTGGAAAAAGAAGTGAATTTCGTTGATGATATGTATGATGGAACCTTGACTTCTTATTACTCAAACGGACAAATCAGCGAGGTAGCAACTTACAAAAAAGGAACTCAGATCGGTGATTCGAAGGAATACTACATTAACGGGGCGTTGAGCGCAACATCAACATTGGATGAAAGCGGGAAACAAAACGGAGAAAGTGTTGTTTACGATTTGGACGGTAAAAAGTACATGACGTTTGATTTTAGCAAAGGAGCTCTGAACAAAGTGTCGTTTACGGATAAAGCCGGAAATACAAAGGAATTATCGGCTCTTAAAAGCAAGAAAATTGATTACATCAGAAACTTCCCGAATGGAAAATTGAATGTAAAAGGTCAGTTTGCCAATGACGAAAGAGAAGGGAAGTGGGAATACTATGATCAATACGATAACCTTTGGAAAGTAGAAAACTACAAGGCCGGAAAATTGGTTGATACACTAGTGGTTTATCACTCAAACGGAAATGTGAAAAGAGCATTCCAGATTGCTGACGGTGAGTACAATGGTCTTTATTTGGAGTACAACATCTATGGCGATTTGATAGAAGAAGGTATTTATACAAATGGTGAATTAGACAAAGATTGGTACACTTATTTGCCAAACGGCGAGTTGGATTCCCACAACGGTTATACCAACGGTTCTAAGCACGGTTACCGAATCGATTATTCAATTGTTGGAACTACATCTTCGGTTCAACAGTACGATAATGGTCGTTTGATCTTCGATTTGAACATGGATACTCTTGGAGAAGTAATTCAGGAATTTGGAGAATTCAATGGTAGAGTAGAGATTAAAGCCGCAAATAACAAATTCTTTAAGTCGGTTGGAGATTACAAGAATGGTTACGCGGATGGGAAATTCACTTTCTACTATGCAAACAATAAAATTCAGTCGGAAGGAATGTACATCAATAATGAACGTACAGGTTTATGGAAGAATTATGATGTTTTTGGTAACCTGACAAGAGAAGGAACCTATTTGAACGGTGAAAAGAACGGAAAAGAGACAGATTACTTTGAAAACGGAACCGTAGAAAGCGTTTACAACTTTGTTGACGGCGAAATGCAAGGCGAATATGTGATTTATTATCCGAATGGAAAACCATCGGTAAAAGGAACATACCTGAACGATGAAAGACATGGTAAAGTAACGAACTATGGTGAAAAAGGCGAAGTAGCAATGATCCGTAATTACAATCAGGGAGTTATAGAATCTTATTCTTACTTGGGAGCAGATGGAAAAGAAGTTGCTCCGATTCCGATGGTTGGAAATGAAATGAAAGTAGTGGCATACTACAAGAACGGTAAAAAATCGATGGAACAACACCGTATAAATGGCTTGTTGGAAGGAGCGTATATCACATTCCATGAGAATGGACAGAAATCGGAAGAGACAATGTTCAAATTGGGTGAATACCACGGGAAATCGATTGAATATTCTGAAACTGGAGCAAAGACCAAAGAAGTAGATTTCGAAAAAGGCTCAAAGCACGGTTGGGAGATCATTTACTACAGTAACGGTAAAGTAAAATCTAAAACGCCGTTTATTTATGGTAACCGTCACGGTGTTGCTACTTATTACAGTGTTGATGGCAAATTAACAAGTACAATTACTTACTTCAATGATGAAGCACTTGAGATCAAGTAAAACAGTTTTAGTCGGTTTACTGCTTTTGCTTGGTAAACCGGCTTTTTCTCAAACAACTGAGAAACTAAACGAATACAAAGCAAAATATCCCGGAGAACATGTTGTTCAGGTAACAGATTCGAAGATCGTTCGGATTAAACTGGTGAAAGATGTTCCGGTGGTGACAAGCAGTTATGTCATCGAATATTTGGTGCTTGACAATACAGGAACACATCTTTTGTCTGAAGAATCGATTGAGTATTCTTCGTTTGAAACGGTGCAGAATATTGTTGCTTATACCATGAATCCGAACGGAAATTCGAGCAAAAAAGTTCCGGCTACCAGCTTTTCTACAAGAGATTATGAGGGAAGCGGAGCTATTTTCCATGATGATTCAAAAGAAACGAGTTTTCTTTATCCCGGAATTTCTGAAGGTGGTTTACGTCACCTTTCTTACGACGAAGTAGAAAGCATGGAAAGTTTTCCCTTCAGTTTCTTTTTCTATAGCGGAATTTCTTGCGAGAACCCAACGTTTACAGTAGAAGTTGATACCGCAATTCATGTGAACTTCAAAATGTACAACACAGAAAAAATAGGTGTTGTCTACAATGAGAAACTAGAGAAAGGAAAACGTATTTATACATGGACTTGTCCAAAGGCGTTGAAAGTGGATGAGCAGGACTTTGCTCCAAATCCGCGTTATTTTGCACCGCAAGTACTTGGCCAAATTGCATTCTACAATAAGAAGAAAGGTGGAAGAGTTCAGGTAATTGAAAACGTAAAAGACCTGCATACGAATTACGCGAAAAACGTAAAAGAAGTAGAGGAGGAAATTCCTGCAGGAGCTTTGGCTTCAATAGCTGATTCTATTACGAAGAACATTCCAAACGAGTTTGATAAAGTAAAGGCTGTTTATTACTGGGTGCAGGACAATATCAAATACATTGCGTTTGAAGAAGGAATGGGTGGATTTGTTCCTCGTCAGCCGTCGAAAGTAGTAGACAAACGTTACGGCGATTGTAAAGACATGGCTTCGTTGACCTACTCCATGTTGAAATCTGTTGGAATTAAGTCGTATTTGACTTGGATTGGAAGTAGGGATCTACCGTATAAATATTCAGAATTCCCGACCAGTTTTTGTGATAATCACATGATTACGACTTACAAGTATGAGGGCAAAAACTATTTCCTGGACGCAACAAATTCGTTTCAAAGTATTGAATATCCTACAAGTTTTATTCAGGGGAAAGAGGCGTTGATCCATATTTCGCCAGAAGAATATGAAGTTGTTAATGTGCCCATTGTTGCTGCAAATGATATTCTTTACAGAGATTCTTCTTTCGTAAAAATTCAGGAAAACAAAATTGTTGGCCGATCAACGGTTACCAACACAGGTTACTACAATACGCTTTTGGGTGGAAACCTGAAAGAAGTGAAAACTAAGGAATACAAAGACATGTTTAGTTCTATTTATGAACGCGGAAACAATTCGTTCTTTGTGACCAATCCCAGGGTGGTAAATGCTTCAAACAGAGACAAGCCAATCATTGCATCATTCGACTGGACAACGAACAATTACGTAACCAAGGTTGACAATGAAATGTACTTGAACATGATCCTTTCCAAGGAAATTGTGGCAATGGGTGTTATGAAATCGGATAGAACTTCACCTTTGGAATACGAGCAAAAATTTGACGATGTGTATTATGTAGAATTGGCAATTCCGGAAGGTTATCAAGTGAAAAGCATGCCGAAGAACCAACAGTTTACCAGCGATCAAATCGATTTCAGTGTGACTTACCAGCAAAAAGGAGATAAAATTGTTTGTAATACCCATTTTAAAGGCGATTTCCTTTTGCTTTATCCAGAGAAATTTGACGACTGGAATAAATTCATCGCTGTAAAAAAAGCAGCCATGTCCGAATCACTTGTTTTAATCAAAAAATAGAAAAATGAAATTAATACTGGCAATTTTTGCTTTAGCGCTTAGTTCAGCTGCTTTTTCGCAAATCAGCTTGAAAGAAGCATATTATTCCACCTACGATTGGAAGAAAACACCTGAGAAATTCACGATTAACTTAAGTGACACAACTGAAGATGAAGAAATTCTTTTCGAGAAACGAAGTGTGGAATATTTTCAAAAAGACGAAGAATCATGGCAGTTGATGCTGAAGCATACCATTACTGTTGTGAAAACAGATGCTGCAATTGAGGACAACAATAAAATGTACATCAACAACGGTTCTGGTGATGAGGTTGTGGTTCAAAAAGCGCGCGTTATCAAACCTGATGGTTCTATCGTTGAATTGAAAAAAGAAGACATCAAGGAAAAGAAAGATGAAAACGACCAGGTAGAGTATACGTATTTTGCCTTGGATGGACTTGAAAAAGGAGCGATCATCGAGTATTTGCATTACATCAAACGTCAGCCAAATTATTCGGGAGCTGTAATGTACTTACAAGGTGTTTCTGACAAGCGCAGAATTGAGATCGATATTATTTCTCCTGATCATCTGGATATTGAAGTTCACGCTGTAAACAATATGCCTGAGTTTGTTTTCGATAGTACATCTACAGATGTTCGTCGTAAGTTTCTTTACATGAACGATATTAAGGCAATTAAAAATGAATACCAAAGTCCATATGATGCGCTTCTTCAAAAGTGTTACTACAAATTGAATAAGAATTTTGATTCGGGAAAAGGTGGTTTTTACACGTACAATAACGCTGCAAAAGCCATTTACGATAACATCTTCGTTGAAACGAGTAAATCTTCGCTGAAAAAGATCAAAACCATTGTAAAAGACATGGAGTCGAAAGGTGGAACTACACTTGAAGACAAATTGAGATATCTGGAATACAAATTAAAAACCGACTACAATATTCTGGAGATTAACTTGAGTATGTTCGGAACATTGGACTTTGCCTTTGAAAACAAATTCACTACAGAAGCGGGAATGACAAAAATGTATGCTCAATGTTTGAAGGCTGCCGGAATTAAATTCGAGTTGGTGCTTACAAGCGACAGAGATGAGGATCCTTTCCCTGCTGATTATGAAGCCTACAATTTCCTCGACAAATACCTGATCTACGTTAATGATCTGGATATGTACTGGGCACCTTCAATGTATTCGCGCTTAGGATTTCCACCAGCCGAAACAACATGGAACAAAGGATTGTTCGTTTATGAGAAACAGTTGAACGATATGTTGGTTCCTATTTCGAAAGTGAAAGAGATTAAAGTAACTCCGGCAGAATTGTCACAAGATAATATTACTGCTTTGGTTGACTTTACAGTCGATCCTACGAATCCAAAAGTTGAAATTGAGCGTGAAGTTTCCGGTTACAAATCGCTTTATCCTCAGGCATTTCTGGAGCTTTTTGAAGATGATAAGAAACAAGAGGCTAAGGAAGAAGTATTGACTTACATTGACAAGGAAAGTAAACTTCAGAATGTGGTTTGTAAAAACGACAATGCTAAGTTGGCTGGAAAAGCGCCTCTTTCAGTAAAAGCAGAGTTTGTTGGTTTTCCTTGTTTGGAAACTGCCGGTGACAATACCTTGTTCAAAGTTGGAATGTTGATCGGTCCACAAGCTGAATCGTACAATAAAGCAGAAAGAACGCTTCCGGTTCTAACGGCGTTTACGCGTCAGTACAACCGTGAATTACGTGTGATTCTACCGGAGGGAATGCGTGCGAAGAATCTGGACCAATTGGTTATGGAAGAGGTTACTGCAGATGGAAGTACAGGATTCAAATCATCATACGTTCAAAACGGAAACGAGATTGTAATTACGATTAAGGAATACTACAACAAAGTGTATTACCCAGTTGAAGAATACAAAAAGTACGAAGACGTATTGAACGCTGCAGCCGATTTCAATAAGATTGTTCTTGTTTTAGAGAAGATTTAACCAAGGATCATCTCGACTCCGCTCGATGACCTTGGGCGGAAGTCGGGGTATTATTTCCGGATTTCCACAAATCCCGAATAACGTTCTTTCGTTACAGAATCTTCCAAAATGTAGAAGTAAACCCCTTCAACCAATTTCGTGCTGGACCCTGAACTTGTTGATGGGTTCCAGTCGTTGTTGTACGCTTCAGAAGAGTAAACCACATTTCCCCAGCGATTTTGGATGGTCAGTTTTGCAACTCCATTCTTCAATCCTTTGATTTGGAATAGATCGTTTACACCATCTCCGTTTGCTGTGATCACATTCGGAACTTCAATTAAAACAACGGGTTCAACGATCACTGGCTCTTCTGGTTCCTCAGGTTCTTCCGGATCATCTTCACAATCGTAGTCCAGATAATTCATTTGAAAGTTGGGAATTCCGAATTCACAAGCCCCGGTTAGAGTTACGGCATCGTCTACATAGCCGCATGCTGCGCCTAATCCATTCGGATTATCAATAGCAGCTAAACGTGTATTCCAGGGAATTCCAATATATATCTTGCCATTTGGTCCCAGTTGAAGTGAACCAAAATAAGCTCCCATTCCACCTCCAGTAACACCAACTACTGTTTCCGAAGCCGAGATTTGAGCTTCGCTTCCTAAAGTAAGGTCGTACTGAACCAAATTTGGATTGGCCCAATAAGTAAGATAAAGTCTGTTTCCGTCTGGCGAAAATTCCGAACTGTAAGGTCCAGGTTGCGTTGATGCGATACTGTATTGGTGCGAAATGATTCCGGTTGCATCATCGATATTTAGCAAATCCACGCTTGAAGGTGGACGCGCATTGATGTAAAGTAATTTCGTTTCTGCCAAATTCGGTTTCATATAACCCACACCTGCGTTGTCATTGATCGGTCCGGTTGCACTAATTACCGGAACATGATTCACTCCTGCGTTAGTCACGTGATAAGCCATAAATTCGTTATTAGAAGAACCGTGTGCAATTACCCACAACGATTGCTCGTCGGCATGTTTGATCACAGTTACTTTTTCGGCTACGGGTCCTGTAAGAAATACGTTTTTAACTGATGGAATAATTCCTCCCAAACCACCATTCAGAGTCATATCCACTTCCGAATAACGCAAACCCAGTATCGATCCTTCTTCGGCGGTAGTGAAAACGTAGTAATGATTTTCGGTACATGGTTTTTGAATGATAATTGCCGATTGTGTGGATGAAACATTTCCCTCCAGATCTTCTCCGTTTTGCATGATCAGGTTTTGACTGTTCCAAAGTGTTGAACCGTCTGTGTACATGATCAAGTCTCCGTCTGCATTTGAAATGGAAGCTGACCCTTCAGAAGTGAATAAAACACTTCCTGCAACACCAACAGGAGTTCCGGAACTAAAATCTACACTTGCATTTTCACCGAAATGCCAATGATTGATCTCAGGTCTGTCTTGCGCTTGTGCATTTGAAGCAAGAAAAAAAACGAATACGGGTAGTAGGATTTTCATAATTCTCATTTACTGTTATATAACAGTTCTGGAAGAGAAATGGTTGCGTGGACGGGTAATTAAAGATTAAACGGTAGTCCTAAATGTGTTAAGTGTTAAGTTTTGTTTGAATCATTAAATGCAGACAATTCGTATCTGATGAACTTGTATTCCATAGCTATTCGTAAATCGAATATGATATATACCAGATGAAAAGGAAGAAGTGTTTATAGTTGTTAGTTCATCAGTTAAATTACTGTTGATAATCATCTTACCTAGTTCGTCATAAATGCCATAATGTAGCCTAACATTATCCATCAATTGAATAGAAAGTGTTTGATTGTCCATATCTTGGCTGATCCTTATATTGTCAATCGTATTTTCATCTGCAGAAAGTTTGTCGCGAGTGGAAGTCAATCCCCATATAAGTTGTTCCGTAGAAATATCGCTACAAATAAGATTCGTTGATGCGTCTGTAATATCAACAATATATAATTTTAGAGGAATTGAGTTCGATGTTGCATAGAGATGTTGTTGATCTAGATTTAGTGATTTGGACAAACCAAAGAACTCAGTTGGGAGACTTCCAACAACAGAATAAGAGAATGGATTTAGTCCTACTTTTAATAAAACATTACCTTCATTTGGATCGGTTGCAGAAATGTACAAATTACCATTAACATATTCCAAATCACCAGCTGTTGCGTATGGATATAACGATCCAAGTGAATCTATTGTTTCGTTTAAGATGTTATAGCGATAAACATCATTACCACTTACATATAGATTGCCGTTTTCATCACCTCCAAGACCACAAACATTAAATGGCCATGACGGATCGATCCAGTTCACATCACCGTTTAACGGATTAATTGTACTAAGCCCGCAAATGTTGATTGTATATAATATTCCTTGCTCATAGGCAATATCAAATGTCCCCGGAGGCGAGCTCATATCAGTAGATGCAATCATTTCTTCCGAAATACATTGGGTATCGAATAGCCTGATTAGATCGCCACTTGAAGAGATGGCATAAAGCGTTTGAGTGTTACCTGAAGAAAAGGAAACCATGCTTAGTAGTAAAGGCAATATGTATTGTTTCATTGTATTCAGGTTTAGATTAAGATGAAGAAAATTCTAAAAGTTGGATTTACAATTGCCGTAATACCCACAACCAGCATTGGCATAACCAGCCAGCCTTCAAGGAAAAGTCGAAAATAACCTTCAGGTAATTTGGTGAATTGATTAAACGGCTTTTTAACATTTCCATGATATTAACTGTAGATTTTTTTATTCAAAACCCGAATCGTAGGCCAAAACATGCTCCGGTTCAAACTCATCATCGTTTTCGTCTTTGTTCAGCATTTGCTCCGCTTTCGAATAATTGTTGATCAGTTTGATCGTAACCAAAGAACCCCAGACGCCAATGACGTAAACAATCACGTACATTATACTAAGTGGAATTATTTCGTCAACCGTGGCATTTTTTAACCATCTTTTCGCAATGCGTTCCAAAATCATTTCGCCTAACGAAAGGGCCCACCAGTAATTCAGAATCTTTGTTGAAAGTTTGCTTTCTGAAAATCCTTTTCTGCCCATTAAAAGTCCTTTTGTAACTGAGAAAAGTTCTTTCATCATTTCGTACGGACGATAAAGGTTCAGGAAAGGCACAAACCAGCTTCCTGCTGCCCAACCGTCTTTGTATTTCATTTTTATGCCTCTCACGTACAGGTTGTAATAAGCCCTGCGGAACCACATAATGAATGTAATGGATGAACCAATGAGTAGTAACTTGTAAAGAAGACCAACAATTATATCACTTACGTCAATGAATTCTGCAATTCGTTTGGGTTCATGTTGTGTTTCAAAAGTTGTCGCAGAACTGGAAGTTGATGTAGCGCTTGCTTCAGTATCGTAGGATAGCGTTGTAGTTTCAGAAGTTTCACTGTTCATTGAAGCCATATCTCCCGGACTAACAAGAAATACATTCAGTAAACCAATAATGATAAAGGCAATCTGCACGCCAAGAATGGCCCAAATAAAGTTTGCAGCAATAGACGCTCGTTGTTTATTCGGTTTTGGTTCAAGCATCAGTTATTCTCTGGTTTATCAATTGATTTCTAAACAAAAATAGCTGAATTTTATCTTTTACGTTGTCTTCTTTCACCTGTATCTGCAATAAGAGCAGAAGTAGGTTCAGGATTCTTTTTTGGCGTTTTTGGTCGGGGTACTTGCTTACTGAAGTCTCTTTCCACTTTCGTTTCTTCAGAATCTTCAAGAACAGAATCAGTTTCCTTGAATAGTAATGCCAAATCATTCTCTGAATCGATGGTCGGATCATCAAATACGGTTGTGATACTGCCAGATACGGTTAAACCCCCTAGAAAAGGAGTCCAGACACAGGTTGTTTCGAGACTCGGTTCTTCAAACTTTGGTAAAATTGTATCTATTTCGTTTGTAACAACTTCAAGGATAGAATCTTGTTCAGTGCTAACTGTATCTACTTGTTCCACTTTTAACGGAATGGAATCTTGTTCTTGTGCAAAACAGAAATCGTAGCCAAAAAAATCCTGACCAAAACATACCAATACAATTACCAGAAACTTCTGCCAAAACGGAATTGAAGTATAGAGAATATTCTCATCAAACTCAATACGAATGCGATCGACCTGTTTTTTATAGAAGCGTCCACAAAGCTCTTCACCTTGATGCTGCTTTAAATAAGCTTGAATTTCGGAATCTGATTTAACCGTGAAATCGATAACGCTTTTGGCGCACGAACTGCAAAAACGACCAATGTCATTGACTTTCATTGTATCCCAGTTCTCAGAACATGGATTGTTAATTTGAATTTTAGCTGGACTTGGTTTCATAAGTTGTATGATTCAACGTGCGTTTAGGGATAAGACGTAAGAAAAGTAAAAAGATTGCCTTTTATATTTCAATGTTTCTACATTTTAAAATAGTCATAGATTTTAACCGTTTCAATTGCATCAGAACCGTCCCACCTATACTTGATGATAAAGCCTTGATCGTCGTATTCATAACGCTGTCTAAGATAATGTTCATTTTGATTCTCTTCCGATTTATGATTACGTTCAGTTTCTTCAAGAAGCAATCCTGTGGATGAATAGACATATTCGGTTTCTGTAATTAGCTCTGAAGGATTAAAATAATCTTGTCTCAGGGTTTTAATGCATTTACCAACAGAATCGTATTCGTAGGTTGTTACTTCAAGAATTCTCCCCGACGCACTTCTCTCTATAGCTTTGGAACAAGTATGATTGTCCAACCAGCCACGATTAAAGTCATATGTTGTTTGCTTCGTTGCTGGTTTAGATGTGTATGAATATCTGACAGTTGATTTCAGTTCGTTGCCAACGAAATAGTCGTTTTGTATGATACGGCCATATTTGTCCAGACGATAAGTGTTCCATAAAGAGTCTTCCATCTTCCAATTTCCATTAACGAAATCATATAAATAGATTTTGACTCTGAGATTGTTTGAATATGTATATACCCATTTTCCGGAAGGAATTCTTTTGTTCGTCAGGGGATCTATTTTTTCAAAGAAGTACTCCGTAACAAGGTTGTTCAATGAGTCAAATTCATAAGAAAAATAAAGACCTCTTTCGTCAAATGTGTGCGTAATGTTTTTGTTGCTGTCGAAGCAATAAACCCTTGTTGTCGCTGATCTGGGTACTTTCGTTTTTTCATCTTTCACAGTTTCGATAAGTCGAGCAGACCGAAGTGCCTTAATTGAATCCGGAACAGTAATCGTTTGCCCTAATGCTATTGTTGAAGAAAATAACAGAGAACAGACGAGAAGAAAAACCTGCTTGTTCACGAAAAGGATGGTGTTTTTCATGTGATGAAGTTAAGGTGAATCAACATCTTTTTATTGTGTTTACTGCTTAATAATTCTAAAATATTCCGATGTCTCAGCTGTTGTTATTTCAAGCAGGTAAACGCCGCTAACTTCGTTTAATTCCAGTTCCAACAATTGCTGTCCCGAAACCTCTCGTTCAAGAATTACGTTTCCTGTCATATCCAGTATTCGAACAGTTCCGTCAACCGGAGAATTGTAATGAAGGTTAATTACTCCTGAAGTTGGATTTGGGTAAACATCAACATTCAGAGAACCATTTTCAGAAAGAGCTGCATGATCAGCTAAAAGGCGTGCTACGTAATTTCTGCTCACACCATTATAGTTCGAAAAATAGCCACCAATCATCATGTTTCCATCGGATAGGAGTTCGCTTGTATACACTTCAAAATCGGTACCTGTTTCTGAAGGGTTCCAGGTGTTGTCAATAGTACCGTTTGAATTCAATCGTGTTAAATAGCTGGTTGGAATCCCGCTGAAAGAAGTAAAACTTCCACCGGCGATGATCTTTCCGTCAGTTTGAACAGCAGTTGTATACACCCAGTTTGAAAAACCATCACCCAGATTAAGCGATGCATCTACTGTTCCGTCTGTATTCAATTGAATGAGGAAACCAGTTGGGAAATTATTCCAAAGATTGAAATCTCCTCCACAAATCACCTTTCCGTTCGGAAGAAGTGAAACAGATCGAATGGTATTGTTTGGACCTACTCCAGGATCAAAACCTGTGACTATTGTTCCGTCTGCATTCAATTTTGCAACTCCTCTGCGATTGGTTCCATTACAGGTAAAGAAATTTCCTGCCAGTACAATTTTCCCGTCACTTTGCAAAGCAATATCTCTGATTGGACCGTCTACAGAAACATTGAATGTAGCATCCACAGTTCCATTCGTGTTTAAACGAACAATTCGGTCGGCAGGAGCGCCATTGAAGCCAAGAAACTGTCCGGCAACAATAATTTTCCCATCCGCTTGTATAGTCACAACGGTAACTGGTCCGCCTGTAGCACCAGAACCTACATTAAATGTTGCATCTAATGAACCGTTTGCATTCAGTCGGGCAATTCGATTGATCACTGTTCCGTTAAAGTTGGTAAAGTTTCCGCCAATGACCACTTTTCCATCAGTTTGTGCAGCACAGGCATAGACGGAATTCAATGCCCCGGTTCCAATATTGAACGTAGGATCAATTGTTCCATCCGAATTGGTGCGTGTAATGTAATTTTGAGAAACACCCTGATAGCTCGTAAACTCTCCAACCAAAACAATCTTTCCGTCTGGCATTACACATGAACCGGATAAATAACTATTGGGACCAACTCCTGGTACAAAAGTGGGATCAAGTGTTCCATCCTGAGAAAAACCAAAAAGACAAAAGAATTGTGCGACGATAAAAAGGGATAGTTGTTTCATGTTGATTTGTTTCGGATAAAATTAGGGAAATTTTCCTCACTCATCCTTTTCTCCCAAATCTCCATTTGAAGGACCATTAATGACGGTTCCAAAAGGAGTAAAGCGGGATCCATGCGCTGGACAATCAAAGGTCTTTTCGTCTGTATTCCATTGTACAATAGCTCCCAGGTGTGGACATACTGCTGTGCAGGCATGAAGATTTCCCTCTTCGTCTCTATAAATGGCTGTTTTCTTTAACCCTTCACGCAAGACCAATCCTTCGCCAGGTTCCAATTTTTCCAGCGACTTCTGATCGCCTGGAGTAAACCAATCGGCATATTGACGGATCATGTTTCCCGCCTCCTTCAGGTAATCGCCAAGTGCATGTGTTCCGGCATGACGGGAAGGATCAAAAACTTCTGTCCATTTATTTTCTTTCCCCTGGATGAGGTCAGTAATCAACATGGCTCCAATGGCTGCGTTTGTAATTCCATTCCCGGAATCGCCAGTGATGACATAGGTGGTTTCGCTTTTTGGATTTTTACCTATGAAACCACAACCGTCAACAGTATTGATCACTTGTCCCGACCATTGGGTTTCAATTCCGGTGATAGCTGGAAAATGTTTTTTTGCCCATCTCGTTAAACGGCTATAACGTTCTTCTGCAGAAATTTCTTCACGGTCTTCCTGTCCTGTTTTATGATCCTCACCACCAACAATCAGGTAGTCGAAATCGGCCTCACCTTCTTCCAGGCGAACATAGTGATAGGGTTTTTGTACCCAGGGTACATCCTGATCTCCAGTATCCCACCAAAGTGCAAAACCAAGACTGCCTTTCGGAATTTTTGCAGCAATAGCATAAGTTCTGTATGGCCATTGTTTGGTGTGCGTAATGAGCGGACCAGCAATGGGTACATTTGTAGCCAGTACAATGTGCTTGGCGTTGACTGTAAAACCGTTCACTTTGGCACTGGTTTCTGTAAATTCTTTGGCTTTCGAATGTGAAAAGATATTCCCTCCATTTCGTAGAATGACCTCCGCGAGTTGGTTCAGGAACAGTAGTACATGAAATTGTGCCTGGTTTGGTAAGTGCAAGCACGGTTTGTTTTTACCATGGGCTGAACCAGGAAGGTGATCGAGCAATTCAGTTTTCAGTCCAATGCGGTTGGTGACTTCAAATTCCTTTTGGATGGTATCGTTCTTGTCGGTTGGATGTGCGAACAAATAACCGTCAACCCTGCGGAAATGACAGTCGATGTTTTCTTCCTTCACCACATCTTCAATCCAATCGATTGCGGTTTTATGCGCGTCTCCAATCAAACTTGTTTTCCCTTCACCAAAGCGAGATTCCAAATCCGTATACTGTGTATCGAGCGAGAAGGTGAGGTGAGCAGAAGTTCTTCCTGTTTCTCCACTGCCAATTTCACCGTCTTCCACCACAATGACACTCAGCCCTTTCTTGAGGAGTTGGTAAGCAGTCATCAATCCCGCAACACCGCCACCAACAACCAATACATCCGTGTCCATAGGTTTCGACAATTCCTCAAAGGCTTGTCCGTGCTCCTTAAACATCCAAATGGGAATATTGTTTCCCGATGTGATATCGTCAAAATGTTCGCTCTTCTTCATAATCCCTTCTCTTGCTAATTTCAACTAAAATAGAGGCTTGAAAAGTGAAGAGTATTACACTTGTTTGGGGAATAGTTGCAAAAAGGTGGGAGGGATATTCAATCCGTATTCGTTTGACGAAAGGGAAAAAGTACTAACTTCGTTTTCGCAATGCCGCGCACGTGGTGAAATTGGTAGACATGCCATCTTGAGGGGGTGGTGCCATTAGGTGTGCTGGTTCGAATCCAGTCGTGCGCACCGAGTAACAAAAAATGATAACTGCCCACAATTAGGTGGGCAGTTGTTTTTTTATTCAAGCCGAATTGCCCTTAAAAAATTAAAAAAAGTTAGTTGCCCATCTATAAGTGGGCATTTGTCTTTTTATTCAGCATCGAATTCCCTTGATCCTAAAACTTATAACTATATCCAATTCTCACAACCTGTGTTTCGTAATAGTCAGTACTTATGTAACTAAACCCATCACCTTGAATCGTTTTTCTTACAATCATGGTGTTTAGCAGATCTGTTGCGTTGACAAACAATTCGCCTTTTCCTTTCTGAATTTTCTTTTTCACCCCAAGGTCCAAAGAGAACCGTGAACTGATTTTCCCTTGTGGGATAATATCAGGCGCAAGATAAACTGCCACCAGTTGAACGTCTACATCTTTTGCAAAATGAAAGGTATTGTTCAGTTTTGCATTTCCCGAATAGATGCTTTGCTGATCGGCAGAAAAGGTATGTAGGATTGGATATTTATTTTCAACGCTAAAAGCATTGATTTGATTGTAGTAGACATTTCCGTTTACGTTGAATGAATACCATTTGGCAACATCCATAGAGTAAATCATTTCAACACCTGCATTGTAGCTTTTTCCTGCATTCTGAAATACGGCATAAATTAGATTGCTTCCCGCAACAGTACTTGAAATGCGCGTGATTATTCCGTTGGCTTCTCTTCCATATAAAGCAGCGTAGAAATATCCTTTTTCCAAAGCGGATTTAAAGCCTAGTTCTAATGAATTGGTGAATTGAGGTTTCAATGCAGGATTTCCGACTTTGATTATTTCAGCATCATCGTATTTTGGGAAGATGCGAATATCTACTTCATTTGGTCTGTCTACACGACGATTGTAAAACAAGGAGATTTTGTTTTTATCATTGAACTTGTAAGCCAATCGCATGGTTGGAAAAGGCTGAATGTAGTTGTAACCATCACTTTTGTACGTGCTGTGATTTGGGTTCACCTGATAGTTTAACAAGACATACTCCACGCGCAAACCAATTTCGACTTCTACTTTTTTACGATCCACGATATAGTTCCCGTAAATGGCGGGAATTACCTCGTTGTAATTTGCCCATCCACCTGCAGTCGTGTCTAAAGGTGAATTAATTCCAGGATAGAACTGCATGTCTGTCGGAATGGTCCGGTAACGGAATTTAGCTCCCGTTTCCAATCGACCGAATTTTAAAGGTTTTACATAATCCAAATTGAAATCTGCGACCTGTTCGTCAGAAAGCAATTTGAATGCATCGTGTCCTGTAAAAGTTGGATAGATATTATCAAAGAAGTATTTCTCGTTTTCGCGGTGAAAGGTATAATTGAACCCAGCATTTAAGACATGTCCTGCTTGTTGAAATTTATGCTGATAGATGACTGTTCCCATTACGGTTGTCTTGAGTTCGTCTTCTAAAAATTTCCACAAACGAATGCGGTCGGAAGAATCCCGATTGAAGAAAGGTTGGTCGCCATTGTCTATAATTTTTTCCATTCCATAAAGACCCGAAATAGTCAATGTATTCTTATCATTGAAAGAATAATCAAAACCTAATTTGGCATTTGCGAAATGTGTATTTCTGTTTCGTTTGGTTTGTTGGTCGATAATGGTTCCTTCGTCATACGTTCGTGTAACGAATTCATTCTTGTTTAATGTCTGCGTATACAAGTAATCACCTTGAAAAAAGAGGTTCATTTTGTTTTTCCGATAACTCAAAGAAAGCGTTGGATTGATCTTTGGGGTGTATTGGTATTGCGGACGAATGGTAGGCAGGTTTTCTTTTTTGACCCACAAAGCACCTAAACCACCATTCATTCCAACTTTGCCTGAAAAACCTTCCTGTTTGTTCTTCTTCATGATGATGTTGATGATTCCTGCATTCCCGTTGGCATCGTATTTTGATGAAGGATTATTGATGATTTCAATGCGCTCAATAGCAGATGCAGGAATATTGTCCAAACCGTATTGGTCACCGAAACCGGTTAAAGCCGTTTGTTTTCCATCAATCAGAATGGTTACTTTCTCGTTTCCGCGGAGTTGTACTTTTCCATCCTGAACTGTAATGCCAGGAAGGTTTTGCATGGCTTGTAATACAGATCCACCACTTTGGCTCATATTGTCTTCAACAGAAAAGACTTTCTTATCCATTTTGTCGCTTACTTCTTCAATTTTTCCAGTAATGACTACTTCTTCTATTGCTTTGACAGTTTCCTCCAATTCTATAACAGACAAATCCAAAAAGTCGGAAAGAGAACCGACATAAACAGGTTTTCTCAAGGTATTATATCCAAAGGAAGTTACCACTAAAACATAGTTGCCAGTTTTTACTGGTGAAAGGGAAAAGAGACCTTCCTCATTTGTAATTGTTCCGATCACAAGAGCAGAATCAACTTCTGTTTTGAGAACGACCTGAACATAGGGTAAAGCAGTTTGATCTGCCTTACCCTTAATTGTTCCGGAGATTGTTACATTTCCACTTTGAGCAAATGCCTGAGATGATAGGATCAGCCCTACAAAAGCAATCCAATTCCGGAAATGACTAATTTTCATATTACTCAGTAATCACTTTGATGAATGTACCATTGTTGTCGAAAATGAGGTCTTTCTTGTTGACTTCAGCTTCGTAATTCACAGTTCCGTCATTCAGAATTATTTTAGTCGCTTCTCTTACTTTCTGTCCTTTGTAATTAGAATCGAGATAGTCTAAAATTGCTTTTGGAAGTGTGCTCGGTTCCATTTCTGTTTCGGTTTCCAAGATAACACCACTTGTATTGATTACAACAGAAGTTTCAACTTCACCGTTTTCAAATTCACCTTCGTAATTTTCACCTTCTTTTTCCCAATCCACGTCAGTAATCGTTGGAAATTGTTTTTTGAAAGCATCCTGAACTGTTACAGGAATTTCGGACTCTTTTCCTTTCTTTTCTGTTTTTTGAGCGGAACTACATGCAGCTATTGATAGAGCTAATGTTCCTGTTAAAAATAATCGTTTCATGAAGTTTATTTTATAAGTTATAAGACAAACATCGGGACAGATTCTGAAGACATTTAGAATTCGATGCTAAACTCGTGCTGTTGATTGCTAAATAGATAGGAAAGTTTCCAATTGTAACGGTCACAGATTTCTTTTGAGATCGCAAGTCCTAAACCGCTATTGGTTGTTTCGGAAGATGAAATTCCAAAACGAACAAAAAGGTTTTCCCGATGTAACGAATCTTTTCCAGCATTCGAAAAAGTCAATTTATTGCCAATTAGATTGATCTCTAAAACGTCATTTTGATTACCATGCCGAATTACGTTTGAAGTCAGATTGTTGAATAGTACTTCCAGTAATGTCGGATTACATTTAACTGAAAAGGATGAAACGTTCATTTGAATTTGAATCCCTTTGTTTTGAAAATAATCATCCAATAATTCAATGTTCTCCATTAAAGTTTGCTGAATATTTACGGAAGTTTCTTCTGTGAACTGATGATTCTCTATTTTGGCTAAAAGCAAAAGATTTTTATTGATACGAGAGATTCGGGAAAGACTTGAATTGATGGTTTCAATAGTAGTAGCTTCTCGTTCCGATAAGGTGTTATTCTGCAATAAGACATCCATTTTTGTTTTTAAAACAGACAAAGGGGTTTGCAATTCATGAGAAGCATTTTCGATGAAGCGTTTTTGTTGATTGTATGTTGAAGCATTTTTTTCAATCAATGTCGTCAGTTCTCGGTTCAACTCTTCAAATTCTTCAATGTCGGATTGTTCAAAGTGAATGTGCTGATCTTTACTTAGATCAAAGTCTTTGAGTTGATTAAGCGTTTTATAGAATGGTTTCCAACTCTTTTTAGAAATCCGCTTATTCAAAAAGACAAAACCAAGCACTAAAAACACAAAGAAAAACACCGTAACAAAGGCGATTGCGCCCAAGGTTTCATCCGCTTCTTCCACATTGGTGGAGATTGTTAGCCGATAAGGTTTTTCGTTGAGCCATATAGTAGTAGACAGCACCCTGAAACGATCCATTTCTTTTTCAAAAGGGTTATAAACGTTTACCGTGTAAACTTTTGATGGTCTTGTTTGACCATTTTTTAAAGCAATTAACTTTGTTTCCGGCTGTAAACCATTCCAAATCTTCAGCGCTTTTTGAAATTCTTTCGGGTTCGAATTTGCTTTTTGAAGTCCTGACTCCATTCGTTTTACATTCGTCCAGTTTTTTTCATCAAGTTCTTCAAACCAAATGCTTTCTACGACATAATAGTAAACAGGAATACTGCACACAAGTATAATAAGCGCATAGACCGTAAATGATTTGAAAGGTCTGTCAAGCAGTTTACTCATAGTTCCCATTTATAGCCTGTTCCGTAAATTGTTTTGAGGTAGTTATCATATCCTGCTTCGGTCAGTTTCTTTTTGAGGTTCTTTACATGGGCATAAACGAAATCGTGATTATCCAACATATCTGCAATATCTCCCGAAAGATGTTCTGCCAATGCGTTCTTTGAAATGACCTTATTCTTATTGCCCAAAAAGAGTAGTAATAAGTCAAACTCTTTCTTTGTTAGGGAAACAACGTTTGAACCAACTCTAACCGTTTTGGACAGCATATCAACAGTTAATTCGTCGTGCGTAATGGTATTCGAATTATCGAATTGCTTTCTTCTGATAATCGAATAGACGCGTGCGGATAGTTCGGACAAATGAAAGGGTTTGGCTAAATAATCATCCGCTCCTAATTGTAAGCCCTTAATTTTATCTTCAAGCGCGCCCTTTGCAGAGATGATAATAACGCCATCTGTGCGTTTTTCAGTTTTCAGTTTTTCCAGTACTTCCAAACCATCCCCAAAAGGAATCATTAAATCCAGTAAAACACAATCGTATGTGTACGCTGAAATTTTATCAATAGCTTGGTTGTAATCCTCCGCAAGTTCGCACAAATAATCCTGACTGGTCAGATAACCAATAACATCTTGTGCTAATTCGTGTTCGTCCTCAATGATTAAAATTTTCACGAGATAAAGATACGATGCAAATTCTGAAGGAATTCTGAATTATAGCTTTGAGTAAAATAGCCACTATGATTTTACTCTTTCCGGTTCGAACTTTGAACTGACTTGTGCACAAGAAAGTAAAGAGCAATTCGAAAGGGTTGCTCTTTTTTATTTAACAATATTACCCATCTTAGAAATCTGAATCAAAATAGTAAGACAACTTGTTTTTTTTCTTCAAATCAGTAACTTAGCCTACTATTCGCTCAAAAATTATCATATGACTACTATTTTCGTCTTAAGAAGACATAATAATTCCGATGAGTTACACATTTTCGAAGCAGACTCCACTTCCACAGGCTGCACGGCAAAGGCAACAAGTAGGTGTGGGAGAGTGCCAAGAAGCGATACGAATTCAATTAACTCACCGTGCTATATTCCTTCTGGTATGCGACATGCTTGTGCCCCACTAGGAGCTGAAGTTTGCGGAGTTTGCGTTGGGACATTGTATGCTCCATTTGATGGAGAAGAATAAATGATAATATTACTATGGACATTACTATACCGTTACTAACCATTATATTTCCCATAATTGGGGGTGTGATAGGTTATTTCATAAAAGCGTCTCTTGATAAAAAGAAAGATCTAATTAGTGAAGTCACTAAAGAGAGAAGAGAACTCTATCAAAAATTTATTGATTTAGTAATAGATATTTTTAAAGGGACTAAGACAAACCATAATCAAGACAAACAATTTGTCTCTAAGTTATACGACTTCTATAAAAAATATGTGCTCTATGCTTCACCAGAAGTTATTAACAGCTTCTCCGATTATTTTCAATATCTGTATTCATCGAATGAAGAAAATCCACTTGATCATAAAATTCACTTTAAAAAGCTGACAAAAATTATGATTTCTATGAGATCAGATTTAGGATTATCAAATAATAATTTAGGGGTGAATGGTGAGAAATTGCTACGAGCCCTTTTGACAGATTTTGATCGTATTATGAATGATTAATCCTTGAAGTGGTTCGAACTTCAGACTTCTATGCTTGGGTAAAGGCGCATATTATTTGGATATTTATGTTGGAAAGTTGATTTGTAACTTGGATTCAATGAACATAACATTTCATTTTTACGTGATAAGATCTCATTGACTTGAAAATCTGATTACTTTCGACGTAACTTTAATTTAACCCTTTCATGAAAGATATTGTTTCAATTGGATTTAGTATTCCTGTAGATCAACAACGTTATATAGATATTGATAGTTTTAGTTCATTATCCGATGTAGATATTGCAATTTTCTCACCTAGCTTAAGAAAAACAGATTACTCAACTTATGAGGAATCTTCATGGGAGATGAAAAGTGGCAGTTATCAAGGAAAACCTTTATATAATAAAGATTCTTCTGCCCTAATGTTGGAGCACTCAAAACATTGGAATCTCGAACTTATGAATTTTGTTAAATCTGGTAAAACGTTGTTTGTTTTATTACCGAGCAAATCATCATTTTTCGTTTATACAGGTACTAAAGACATTAGTGGTACTGGTCGTAACCAGAAAACTACGGATCATGTTCAGGAATTTTCAAATTATAGTTTCTTGCCATTTAAAAAAATGGAATTCAAAATTGCAACTGGAAAAACAATTGTTCCATGTGACAATATCTTTATAAATTTTTATAACCAGTTTAAAGATTATATGTCTTTTGAGGTGTACATAGATTCTGAAAATACACAAGCTTGTTTCACTTCTAAAAATAAAGATCGTATACTCGGAGCGAGAAATCCGATTCAATTAGGACATGTTGTCTTTATACCGAACTTAAATTTTCATAGTGAAAAACTTTACAATTATAATGAAGACACGGATGAAAAGAATTGGAATAAGGAAGGGCTGAAGTTGGGAAAAATCTTTATAAACTCACTTATCGAAATTGATAGTGCGATAAGGCAAAAAGATATAAAAACACCTAAACCTGACTGGGCTAACGAAGAGTCTTTCTCTATCCAAGAATCAGAAAAAGTAAAAAAAATCATCGCAGAAAATTTGAAAGAGATTGAAAGAAAAAATGATGAAAATAGTTCGTTGTATTCAGTTCTTGAAGAACATGAAAGCTTGAAAGACTTACTTTTTGAAACTGGTAAACCTTTAGAATTGTCTGTTATTAAGGCGCTTACAATTTTAGGTTTTCATGCTGAAAATTACGATGATGGGACACTCGAATTAGATCAAGTAATTACCTCACCTGAAAAAGTAAGATACATTGGAGAATGTGAAGGAAAAGATTCAAAAGACATTGATATTTCAAAATTCCGACAACTTATGGACTCATTAAGTGAAGATTTTGAACACGAAGAAGTTGATGAGAAAGCAATAGGGCTATTATTTGGGAATCCTCAAAGATTGGAACATCCTAGCAATAGAACGTTAGATTTTACTAAAAAATGTCTTTCAGGGGCCAAACGTGAAAATATCGGCTTAATAAAAACCGCTGATCTTTATGAAATAACAAGATATCTTTTAGAAAATTCGAATGAAGATTTCAGAACCAATTGTCGCAAGGAAATACATAATCAGTTAGGGGGAATTGTGGTTTTTCCTAAAATTCCAGTTTAAAAACTTAACTCTTTTTATTTCCAAACTCCAACCATAAATCTCTGAATCCACAATTGTTTTTAATTTGGTAGAACAAATTGAACCATTCGATCAAACAGCATGAAACACACCGTTGACAATAGCACAGTAGCGTCGAACCCCGGATTGATAGAGATTTCTACAAAGAAGTACTTTGATTACATTCGAATGAGTGGAATGTCGAGGTTTCTTTTTTCGGTGTTGTTTTGTCTGCCGGAAAAGTTTCTCTTTAAGTTGTTTGGTTCTAACCGTGTTGTTTTTGATTATGTTCAGATGCGTGAACAATTTCGTTATGGATGTTTGAATCCTACTGTGGTAATTGATGAAGAGAATAATCTAATAGCAACGTTCACTAGTTTAACAGCAACAGGAAATAAGCCTACACCAGTTGTGAAGATCTCAAAAGAACCACTTGACCAGCTTTCGAATATCAGCACTGAGAACGGTCAGCGATTGCCAACTGTCGCTTTGTATTTACAAGATCCGAAAAACATGAATGCTGCTGCATGGATGGATTTTGATCCAAAAATCGCCAATTGTTTTTCCGATAATAGGATTCAATGTGAAGAGTTACTTCAACGTATTTCGGAAAATGCTTGGCTTAGTTTAGAACTGGCTTTAAAACAAATTGATTCTCCCTACAAAGTTGGACTGTACCCAGTTCAATTAGATGACGAGTTGGTTCGAAACGCTTATTAATTGATTTTTACTCTCGCAAAACCCGTTCTGGATCATCAAGAAAGCTCTGCCATTTTCTTCAGTCACGCTGTATTCTCCTTCCTCATTCCCCGCACAATCCAAAACACCAATACGCTTTGCGCTGCGGCAAAGAAACACCAAACAGAAACCAGGTATACCTCAAAGAATAACTGTGTTACGATCAATGAAATCACGTTGGCACTTGCCAGATAGAGTACTCTTTTGCGGGTGGAGAAAAAGGGCGCAACCACAATGGATAAAATGTACAATATCCCTGTAATCACCAGCATATTCTCGGTTGAGGCTATTTCATATTCAATGTGACAACCGTCGATTTCTGCAACCGCTGTAGAGAAAATGAGACGATAGGCGAGAATGAAGGTGCACATGAAACCAGCCAGCGTGAAGTATTGAAGGATTTTTCTTCGATTAGGAGAAGTTTCCATAGTTAAGAAAGATAGTGGAATCCAGGTTGGCCAGATGATCTGGGCGAACAACAGGAAAGCATACTTGAAGAAATTATGCCAATCGTAAAAATGTGGATTGGATAGGGAAAGCCAAACAAAACCTTCAAAAAACTGCTGAATCGCAAACATCAACGGCATACTCGCAAAAATGAGGTGCGACGGTTTGCGAACCTGACTTATCGAGGCAACTCCAACTACTGTTAAAACTGCGGCGGCTGTAAAACTTGCATTTGCTGAAAAACACATCTCTTTCTACTTTTACTTCTTCACGATGTTCTTGAAGTAATTTACAGAAATTTGCACGAATTAGCTCTTTTTCAACTTCATAATTTATGCTAACGGCAGTTACTTTTTCGGTACAAATGCTGCTTCAATTTTGATCAAACGATCTTCGCGTTCCGTTTTCAACGTTATTGCTTGTAGCTTTCTCAAGTTCAGACTCCATTCTCTGAATTCACAGAAGTCAGGGAATATAGGTAAAGGTTGACCGTCGATCTCCGTGATGACGTCGTTCAATTGCAATCCCGCAAGTTCGGCTGCGGAACCTTGATAAATACTTGCCACGAAACATTTTTTGGTGTCAGGATCGTAAAACAGGCTGAAGCCAAGTTTCTTCTCTGTTATCGATTCTTTATTCGGTACAACGGTTTTAAGATACATGTTCTTTTTGCGGAAGTCGATATACATTGCGTAATCTGATAAAATGGCAGTTCCCAAAAGCAAACGATCTTGTTTCTCTATCCCGATCAGATGGTTGTTGAACTGAACTTCTCCTGTGCGCATCTGCGAAGATTCATAGTAATATGCTGTATCCATCTTTGCGCCAAATAACCCGAAAGTGGAATAGCCCAGTAACACTTCATTTAAGTCGTTTTTAAAAAGTGTATCTGTTTTTGCATTCTTTGGAAGTGTCAATCCGGCGCTGGATCCCAAATCAACTAAAACATCTTTGAACAATTCGCCGTTTACGTTAATGTCGACTGTCATTCCCGGAAGAACCGTTAACCGTGGCATAGAACCGAAAGGAGCACGTTTCTCGAAAGGTACTTTTTGGTAGTCTTTCAAATCGGGAAGTGAAGACTTTTTTTGATCGGAAATGATGATCTTTTTATTTTGGAAATCGATTTGCCAATTGGCAGTTTGCATCATGTTTGCTCCAAGAACTCCGTCAACAGCAATGCATCTTACCATGTCACTTGGCTCTGTGGCGTAAGCTGCTACCACATCTGTAAATTCACTGTTTCCAAGTGTAACGTCCAACATTACATACTCGCTCTTCACACGATTTCCTTGTGAATCACCTACATCGTAACTCATTACGGTTTCTGCCTTCGATTCTTCCAAAGCATCTTTATAGATGACGGATGCTGGTGCGCCGGAGTCGAGCAAAAACTCATACTCTTTGTCGGAATCATTCAGTTTTAGTTTGATGGCAATCAGGTTGTTGTGTAGTTCAAAAGGAATTTCAGTTTGGAATGTTCCCTTAGGTGCTTTTGTTTTCGACATGTAGCGGAATAACCTGGTGGTTGAACAGCTACTAACGAAGAAGAAGATGAATAGTGAAAGTAAGGTAATGTTTTTCATTCCGTGAAGATAACTTTTTGATACATTTAATCATGGAATCAATGGGTTTCAAGTTTATGATTGTTTTATTCATAAATTTAATTGACCAATTCATTTAAGTCATTATGAAATATAGTCTTCTTTTTCTTGTATTCCTTTGTACAAATTTGTTATTGGCACAAACAGAAAATTGCAATTTATCATATGATAATTAAGGATAAAGAAGTTATTATTATGAATATCAATAATCGAACGCGTTTGTTCATTTATTTGATAGTTCTACTTGGGTTTACTTTTTTGATCTTTAAGGAGTATACATATGTTCGTTCCTATCGAGACTGCGGAAATTTATATGCTTCATCTTCTTCAACCAGCATTACCTGGTTTTTGTTGGTTTTCAGTTCAGCAGTGATGATTATTCCAATTTTCAGGAAACAGAAGATTGGGTACTTGGGTTTAATGTTGTTTGTTGGAGTATTATTACTTCCTCAAGTTCATCCGAAAATTATGGAGGAAACAGCAAAGCAATTTTATGTGACTCGTGAGGTTGAACTTAAACTTTTGGTGAAGAAATATTCAAATCATCCTGATAGAAAGATCATAAAACCGTCTATAAAGGAATTGGATTTTGAAAAACTTCACATAATAGATGGTAATTACTTTTTTCTGGTTTGGGACGAAGATTATCCTTATCCATACGGAATTTGTTATAGTGAATTCGATAATCTTCCTTCCAGAATTTTCGATAGACCGATGAATTACACAGAGTTGGAGGAGGATTGGTATGCTTTTGATTATATTTCGAATTAATTCTTCTTTTAGTCCAGTGCATAAATGTATACTTCCTTAAGAACTCAAATAGAGAGATTTATTAGTCTAAGTGATAGCGATTGGGAATTGCTGTTGCCACATCTGAAGATTCGTAAGTTGAAAAAGCATGAATTGTTCTCTGCGGCAGGGACAATTGGAAATGAAATTGGTTTGGTGACAAAAGGAATGATGCGTCATTACTATTTAAAGGATGGCGAAGAAAAGACCACCTATTTCTATTTTGAAAACCATTTGGTGGCTTCTTACATCAGTTGTATTACAAGACAACCTTCACAGCTTGAGATTCAGGCCTTGAGTGATTGTGAATTGATCGTGTTTCCATATAAGGTACTCGAGGAATTGTTTGATAAAAGTCAGACATGGCAGAAATTTGGTAGAGTGCTTGCGGAGTATCTCGCTATTGGATTGGAAGAACGAATGGTGGGACTGCTCATCATGTCTCCAGAAGAACGTTATATGGAATTGATCAGTGGGAATAAAACAAAGATCATTGAGCGAATTCCGCAGCATTACATTGCCAATTATTTGGGATTGACTCCCGTTAGTTTAAGTAGGATCCGCAACCGAGTTCTAAAGAAGTAAATTCCGATTTTCTTATCTTTTGTTATCGTTTTGAGAAGCGACAATGATGCAATTTTGTTCGTATAAAATGAAACGAACATGAATACATTATTGAAATTGGAAGAATTGGGAATATTTCTTCTTTGCGTGTTTTTATTTAGCACTTTGCATATTGCCTGGTGGTGGTTTCCGGCGCTGCTTCTGTTACCCGATTTGGGAATGCTCGGTTATCTGATTAATTCAAAAGCGGGTGCGTTTACCTATAATTTGGTTCACCATCGTTTAATGGCTTCAATTGTTGCAGTAGTTGCCATTTATTTGAATAATCCGAATTGGAAACTGGTTGCGATTATCCTTTTTGCGCATATCTCTTTTGATCGAATTATGGGTTACGGCTTAAAGTATTCGGATAGCTTCAACAATACGCATTTGGGATTTATTGGCAAGAAAGCGAAGTAGTCTACCAACCTTGTTTCCACTTCTGAGCAATTCGCAATGCCGTTTCCAACATATAAGGCGACCAGTTTTCAGTGTTCCAGTTGGAGTTAGCTAAAGAAGAGTTATGAATGAGGTGCTGCGCTTCTTCATAATTCTTTGCGCTTTCCAGAATAGAAGACAATTCCAGCTGTTGTTGGTGCAATTCTAAAGATTCGGGAACGTTTGGATTCCGGAAAACATCGTGTTTAGGTAAGAAATTGTTTGTAGGAACGGGGTTGTTCTTCGCATTAAAGTTGTTGACAATAGCTTGCATTTGATCAAAATCCTTTTGAAACTGCAACTGACTTTCCGAAGTGTGTAGTGCAACTCCCAATTGTTCCATTACAACGAATTTTAGGTTCTTGCATAAAGGCAAGGTTTGTTGCAGTAATTCGAATACCAATGCAGGAACGGAATCGTCATGCGTATCTCGTCGAATATTCCGTTTTGGTTCAATTTCGGAGGGCTCCCAACTCCCGCCTGAAATATGAATTTCCCGAACACGATCGAGTGGGTAGGCTTTAATCAATGTTTCGAAATCGAGCGAAAAGTTCTGAAGCTGACAATACAGGTTGTGCAAGTCGAGAATAATGAAGCCGTTTACCGGTTCGATCAGTTTCGAGAGAAACTCACCATGTTGTTTTACTTCATCTAAGGAATAGGAGAAAGCCAGATTTTCCAATCCAACCGGACAAGAACAGGCGTCTTGTATGCGCTGTAATCTGTCAATTCCGATGTTCACGGTTTCTTTCGTGTATGGAACAGAAATTGGTGCTCCTTTATGGAAATCTTCTCCTGTCATAAACCCGAAATGTTCGGTTACATGGTCAAAAGTGAAGTTGGAAGAAACTTTACGCAGATGATTTAGCCAGCGTTGTTGTTCTACTGACCATTTTCCGGAGAAAAGTGAGAAGAAAACGCCATGACCAATAAGTCTGCCTTCGTTACCAAAAGCCTGTAGCAATTCAACAAACCAGCTTGGTATTTCACGAACATTGAATAGCGTATCGAAAGACCATTCGATAGCTTCTACTTTTTCTGTTGCAAATAGAGGTAAAGTGGCTTGTAAAAGCTGATTATCGAGATTACAGGAAACTGCCGACAGAATTTTTGGAGAACTTGAATTCATCCCATTCCACAGCTTGAACAGTTTCCATTTTCATCAAAAGGACTTATGATTTCCTTTTCGACCTCGACTTTTTTCTTTTTGGAAATCGAACTTTTTGAAGTATTTGCCTTTACTGCGTTTTCACTGCAAGACACCGTTAGTGAACTCACGGTAACACCAAGAGCAATTGATTTCAATAAAGCAGGGGATAGTTTCATTCATTAATATTTATCCCATTCCACACGCTGGACAATTTGCAGGATCGGAACCTTCATTTCGTTCTTTTTGTGCTTCTCTTTTTTGCTTGATCTTTTCCTTGTTGCACGAAGTAGTTGTTGCAGCAATTGCAGTTACTGAAATGCCCAAGGTAATTGCTTGTAGTAAAGATGTAGAAAGTTTCATAGCTGAAAAATTTTACAAAAGTTAGAACTAAAACTCTACAGTGACAAACTTTTTATCACGTCGACGCCTTGTTTTCTTTTGTTCGGTAGCTTCCGTTGATTCTGTGATTTTAATTTCAATGGTATTGTACGGATAATTGCTCATTGCCAAACGAATTTTTGGATATTCATTGGAACTGATAATTAAAGAATCACAGTCGAGTCTCGGGAGATAGATTGTTCCGGAGTTGTTGGAAACAGTTTCATTTGTTTTTCCATTACCTGTAAACTTGAAAACGAAATCCCTCGTATTTGGAGAAGTGATATTTACATTTATGATGGCAAATGAATTTCCGTTAATCGTCATTGAATCGCTGGTAATTGCTCCTGAATTTCTCACGACAACATGATAATCTTCTTTTGTAGCTGGTTTCTTCTTCTGCCCAAAAGAAGAACTGGCGATGATTATAGAAAAGAAGGCAAGGTATTTCATAAGGATGTATGAATCGATTTCCTCTTTAAATGTACGTTTTTCGTCATCATAATTTATCCTAAATCCGTTTTCTTTCTCGTTTGTTTCTCCGTAACTTGTAGGTGAGTGAGAGTGTTCAATTAATTGAAAGTGAAGATGAAAAAGTGCCTCGTTATCGTTTATGTGCTGTTGGTGAGTTCCGTTTTATTCGGACAGGATACCTTGAAAACCAAGTCAGCAGAAGAAATCCGCTATTTGAATATCGTTGAAAACGGTTTTAATGGAAACATTGTTCTGGATGTTGTTGATGAAAATAACGTTCCTTTAAAAGAGTACCGCACCATTCTTTTTGCTGGTGAAGATGTTGTATTCGACGTCCCGCAAGAAGGACCGAGATCTGTTTTCTACAGAGATGGTTCAGGTTTGAAAGTCCAAATCGAGAAGAAAGGTTACAAGACGTATTATTCGCAACCGTTGACCATGGACGATAGAATGGAAATGGCTTGTGTTCTGAAGATCATTCTGGTTAAAGAAAAATAATGATTCATATTTAATCTTTTATTGATTAAAATATAATCAAATCTATTTCTTTTTTTGTACTTTTATCGTATGCAAGAACGTATTCGGGAAAAGCTCAATATACTGGCAGATTCTGCCAAGTACGATGTTTCGTGCTCGTCAAGTGGGAGTGATCGGAAGAACACGAACAAAGGATTGGGTGATGCCTCTGCTTCAGGAATTTGTCATACCTATACAGAAGATGGAAGATGTGTTTCGTTGTTGAAAATCCTCCTGACCAATCACTGTATTTTCGACTGCGCGTATTGTGTGTCCAGAAAAAGTAACGATGTAAAACGTGCCGCTTTCACAGTGCAGGAAGTCGTTGATTTGACCATTGGATTTTATCGTCGAAATTACATTGAAGGTTTATTTCTGAGTTCAGGAATTTTTAAGGATGCAGATACAACTATGGAACGTTTGGTTCGTGTGGCTAAAAAGCTTCGGTTAGAGCACAATTTCAATGGCTATATTCATTTGAAAACCATTCCGGGAGCAAGTAACGATTTAATGAATGAAGCTGGTTTGTATGCTGATCGCTTGAGTGTGAATATCGAATTACCAACAGAAAGCGGATTGAAATTGCTGGCTCCCGACAAAAGCTTTGCTTCAATGGAAAAACCAATGGATTTTATTTCCAATACCATTGTTGCATTGAACGATACCAGGAATCTGATAAAAAGTACACCCAAGTTTGCGCCTGCCGGACAAAGTACTCAAATGATTGTTGGAGTAACGAATGAATCGGATCAGGAAATTATTTTGACCGCTGACCGCTTTTATCGCGGATTTAACCTGAAACGTGTTTATTATTCAGGTTATGTTCCAGTATTGGAAGACAATCGCTTACCCGCTTTATCTACGCAGGTTCCTATGTTGCGTGAAAACAGGTTGTATCAGGCTGATTGGCTCATGCGCTTTTACGGATTTGACGCTCGTGAAATATTAGATAGCGGTCAACCTAATCTGGATTTGGATATCGACCCCAAATTCAGTTGGGCACTGCGCAATTTGCATCTCTTTCCTTTGGATATCAACAAAGCCGAATTGGAGATGATTCTTCGCGTTCCGGGAATAGGAGTGAAGTCGGCGCATAAGATTGTTGCTGCCCGTAAATTTGGGAGGCTTGGCTGGGAAAATCTTAGAAAGCTAGGGATTTCTCTGAATCGAGCACGCTATTTTTTGATTTGTAAAGATGCGGCGTTGGAAACAAAGGAATATTCGCCTGAAATACTGCGTCAGCTTGTTCTCTCAAACGGAAAGTCAAAGTTCAGCGATTTATGGGGAATTCAAACCTCCCTTTTCGGATGATTTGGTTGGTTTATGACGGAAGTTTTGAAGGGTTTTTTACTGCAATCTTCGAAACCTTTGAATTCAAGTGGAAAGAAGTAGCGATTCGGAAAGAAGGTTTTCAGGTTCCGCAACTGTTTGCTGAAGTCAGAACAGTTACAGCGGATGAGAATAAGGCGAAGCGCGTTTGGACAAAGCTGGTCGATCTGCTTGGATTAAATGGTGTTCGAACATTGTGGAAGGCATGGCTCAGCGAAATAGAAACAATTGAGGATACGATTCTGGAAGTCGTTAAATACGCAATAACGTTAAAGAAAAACGTGTTGACTGATTTCGGAAATTTTCATGTTTTGACCATTCAAAAAACCGTAAAATCGGTCGATCGTGAAAAGCATCGAATGGAAGCTTTTGTGCGATTTCAGTTAACGAAAGATGAGGTTTATTTCTCCGTTATTGAACCTGATTTCAATGTGCTACCATTGATCTTGAAACATTTTGAAAATCGATATGCTGATCAACGCTGGTTTATTTTTGATTCGCGCAGGCAATATGGAATTCATTATGATCTCCAGAAAGCTGAATTTGTGGATTTTGTCCCAAATGCATTGCTCAAGCAAAGCGGTGTTTCGGAAAGCGCCTTTGGTGAAAACGAATTGCTCTACCAGAATTTATGGAAAGACTACTTTCAAAGTACCAATATCGCAGGACGGAAAAACACGAAACTGCATGTTCAACATGTCCCGAAAAGGTATTGGAAATACTTGGTGGAGAAGTAAAAGTTTTAAATTCGATGTGAAATGATTAAGTTTTTTTTGTATTGATTTTCAGCTTGTTATTCCAATGTCATCCTTTTGTCTTAGAAGAGCATACGTTCTATTATGAAATCATTCCTAATTTAGCTGAACTTAATTTTATTAAACCATCTAATGAAAAATCTATTACTACTTACCATTTTATTGGTTTTTGGAATAACCGAAAACCATGCGCAAACCACCTACATTGTAACAAATACCAATAACTCCGGAGCAGGTTCCTTACGCCAAACTGTAATAAATGCAGCTGCTGGAGACATAATCCGTTTTGCTCCTAGTTTGATTGCCAGCGGAAACGCAACGGTTGTCTTGACGAGTGAAATAACCATTGATAAAGCACTAACGATCAATGGGGTTTATAATGCGAACTATTCGCTGTCTCTTAGTGGAAATAACACGAACAGAATCTTTAATCTGGTTGATGCTGCCAACATGATAACGCTGGATAGTTTGACGTTGAAAAATGGAAGGAAGGATAGCAACCACGGAGGTGCGATTATTGCAGATGATAATTCTCCGCTTACGATAACAAATTGTAAGCTCAACAATAATTCTTGTAATTTGCACGGAGGCGCGATTTATACGGAATCTCCGCTTGCCCTAACGAACAGTACATTGAGCAGTAACTATTCTGCTAACAATTATTATTATTCTTATGGAGGTGCGATTTATGCTACGTCCACACTCATTCTAACAGATTGTACGTTAAACGGTAATTCTACCACTTCTTCTTCCAGTTCGTCTAGTACCGGTGGAGGTGCGATTTATGCGTTTTCTGCACTTACCCTAACCAATTGTACGTTAAACAATAACTCTTCTTACACTGATTATACTTCTAGTTCTGAAGGAGGCGCTATTTATGCTTATTCCACACTAACCCTAAAGAATTGTACCTTAGATGGTAACTCTTCTCATTCCACCGATTATACTGCTTCCGGAGGTGCTATCCATTTAGAAACTAATTCTCCGCTTACTTTAACAAATTGTACCTTAACCGATAACTCTATCACTTCTTCCTGGAATTCTTATGGGGGTGCCATTTCTGCGGCTAACGGTACAGCCAATCTAACAAATTGTATGTTGAATGGTAACTCTTCTACTTATGCTTCAAGTGCAATGTATGCTCATATAGCCAATCTAATAAATTGTGAGGTGAGCGATAACTCTTCTTCTTCTACTGGAGGCTCAATTTATGCTTATCCAACGCTCACCCTAACAAATTCAACAGTTGTGAATAACTCTTCCTATATTAAAACCAATGCTAACGTTGTTATTAGTAACAGTGTTGTTGCATTTAATGGCACAGGTGAACAGATTCGGAATCTTAGCGGTACACAACAAACGGTTACCGCAAACAATAGTTATGTTTCGGGAAGAGATTTAACAGGGCAAGGAACAGGTAATTTTAATGGTACTGAGGCTATTTTGTTTGTAAACTCAACGAATGATTTTCATTTACAACAGAACTCTCCGTTGGCGAATGCAGGAGATAATTCTCTTTTACCTTTAGATACATACGATGTAGATGGTGATGCAAATACCACAGAGCAGCTCCCTATTGATTTAGATGGCTTCAACAGAGTGATTTCAGGAACAGTAGACGTTGGTGCATATGAAAGATGTGCGGCCTCCGGAACTGACGTTCAAACTACTTGTGGTTCATACACTTGGATCAATGGTGTTACGTACACTTCTTCCAATAATACGGCAACTTATACTTTTCCTGGAGGAGCAGTTGGTGGTTGTGATAGTACTGTTACACTTAATCTTACAATTGAGGATAACGAGGCTCCGGTTCCAACGCTTGCCACTTTAGCAGATGTTACGGCTGTTTGTTCAGTAAACTCATTGACAGCTCCAACAGCCACTGATTGTTCAGGACCTGTTACTGCAACACACAATGCTTCATTGCCAATCAATACTGTAGGAACTACGGTTGTAACCTGGACTTACGATGACGGACATGGAAACACAACAACACAAACACAAAACGTTGTCATTACCAATCCTGTAATTGGAATTTCAATTGCTTCAAATGTAGGAAGCAGCATTTGTGCAGGATCATCTGTTACGTTCACAGCTACAGCTACTAATGCCGGTTCTACTCCAGCATATCAATGGGCGGTCAACGGATCGAATATTGGAACGAACAGCGCAATTTTCACATCTACAACGTTGAATAACGGCGATGTTGTTACGTGTGTTGTAACGAGCACTCTACCATGTAATAATGGAGCAACTGCTACCAGCAATAGTATAACTATGACAGTTACGCCTACAATAGCTACAGCTGTTTCTATTGTTAGCAGCACAGGAACTTCTATTTGTGCCGGAACCAGTGTAACGTTCACAGCAACACCAACTAATGGTGGAACACCAACTTACCAATGGTTTGTGGGAAGTACTCCGGTTGGAACGAATAGTGCTGCATATACAACCACTTCGCTTTCGAACGGACAAACTGTAAGTTGCCAGATGACTTCATCACTAACATGTCCTTTGCCGGCAGTTGCAACAAGTAACCTTATAACGTTTACTGTGAATCCAACTGCTTCGCCAACTATAAGTATTACCAGTAATCCAACCGCAGCAACAATCTGTTCTGGAGTCAACGTTACTTACACAGCGAATAGTACAAACGGTGGAACAACTCCTTCTTATCAATGGAAATTGAATGGAAATAATGTAGGCACAAACGCTTCCACTTATTCGAATAATACACTTGCGTCAGGGGATGCGGTTACGTGTGTGCTTTCTACGAATAACAGCTGTGCAACTGTCCAAACTGCAACCAGTAACAGTATTTCGAAGACGATTACACCAAGCGTAACACCTACAATTACCATTACTAGTAACCCTGCAATGCCTGTTTGTGCACATGGCGAAGTTACCTTCACAGCTACAATTACCAATGGAGGAACTAACCCGGACTATCAATGGAAGAAGAATAACCAGAATTACGGAATTGGAAATTCAACCTATGCAACAACTTTGTGGAGCAATGGTGACGAATTTAAGTGTGTTTTAACCAGTAATGCCGTATGTGCTTCGCCTGCAGTTGTTACAAGTAATATCATTGCCACAAATGAAATTGAAGATGTAGCAGAAGTTACTGTTTCGGGCAATACCATTACAGCAGAGATAGCTGGTGCGAATTATCAATGGTATAATTGTGCAACCCAACAACCAATTCCTAATGCAAATCAGCAATCGTACACAGCTACGCAATCAGGATCGTATTCTGTGGTAGTGTCAAACGGTTCATGTTCGGGAGAATCGGATTGTCAAACTATCAACTGGAGCACATTGAATGAGTTGTCAGCTGGTGGGATTGTACTTTACCCAAATCCATCTACTGATATGTTTACACTGCAATTCCCTGCTCAAAGCGAAGTTTCAATGACGTTATTTGATGTTACTGGAAGAGTTGTAATGCAACGAGAATTGGATGGCGTAGAGCATCAGATCGACGTTAGAAATCTAAGTACAGGAACCTATAGAATCGTAATAAGTAACGGTGGCGTTAATTACGTTGGAAAAGTAATAGTGAATCATTAAGCCACAACCACACTAAGAGAAATGGGAATTCGCAAGGATTCCCATTTTTTATTGATTAAAGTTGACCAATATAGGTTCCAAGTTTATCGTTAGCATCGAGCCCTAATTTTTGTTTTAGTCTGTTCTTTGCTTTTTTAACGCTGGCTAATTCAATGATCAACAGATCTGAGATTTCTTTATCGGAGAGGTTTAGTCTGATCAATGCGGCAAGACGAAATTCGTTATTTGACAGTAAAGGATGTTTGGTTTTCAGATTTTCGATAAAATCAGGAAATACCAGTTGCAATTTGGCAAGAAACTCAACCCAATCCGTATCATTAGTGATCAAACTTCCGAATTGATCTTTTGACACCAAACTTTGTTCGTTTTCTCTAAGTAGCTTGTTTAGTTCACCAATCAGGTTGTTTTTACTGATCAATTGATCTTTTACGGCTTCCAGCTCTTTTGTTGCCAGTTCTTTTTCAATGGATAATCCTTTAACTTCTTTTTGTGATAACTGCAATTGAAATTCTTTCAGTCGCGTTCTCTGGATTAAGAATCTTCTCAGAAACCATCCCGCAATTAAAAGTGCGCACAACAGAATTCCGAGAAGCCATTTCACATTTGTTTCAGCATCCAATTTTTTGGTTTTCAGTTTTACTTCTTTGTGTAAGAGTTTGTTCGTGGCTCTTTCTAAGCGTACATGGTATTTCAGGTTTAATTTCTCAATATTTTCCTGAACACCCGCTTTAACTATTTTCTGATGTGTGGCAGCGAACAATTTGTAATAATGGTGTGCCCACTTGTAGTCTTCCATGTGTTCATAGGACTTATACAAATATTCGTAGCAATACTCCAGCGTTTGTATATCACCTGTACTTAAAGTCATGTCTAGTGCCTCATTCAGGTAGTTAAGCGCAGGATCAAAATGCCCTGTTTCATATTCTTGTCGCCCCATATTGAGGAGTGCATTTGCAATTCCATGCGGATCCTGCGATTTCCGCATTATTTCAAGCGCCTCACTATTGTATTTTGCGGCAACCGCATATTTTTTTTGGTTCAAATAACAATCTCCTAACTCTGCCAGCGCATAACCGGCAATCAATTCATAGTTTGATTCTCTACCAAGTCGGAGGGCCTTTTCATAATAAGGAATGGCTTTTTTCTGATCAATTTCCTTTGTGCTTTCTCCCAGATTGAAGTAGGCATAGGCGAGTAGAATGGGAGCATTCGATTTTTCAAATTTGTCGATGCTTTTTTTATAATAAAAAATCGCTTTGTGATGATCCTCCATCATTGTGTAAACAACCGCGATTTTTCCGTAAAATGAGGCCTTTGCTACTCCTCCTTTTTCCATATAACGTTCCGACTGATACAGATAGTAAAGTGCCGAATCGTATTTGGCCTGGTAGTAACAAGTTGAGTAAATCGTATTCAGTAATCTAATCTTGGATCCGTTTGAAAGTGCTTCTGGTTTTTTGCGAAAAGTTCGGTAACCCGATAAGGCTCGTTGATGTGCTTTTGAATAGTCGCCTAATGCCATTTCATCTTCGGCAATAGTGAGTTGCAACAGTATTTTCAGATCAGTGGGCACATTTTTATGCTTTTCAAAAAACTTTACCAGTAGCTGCTTCGATTCTTGAAAACGGCTTTGTTTGAAATACATCAATGATTGGATTCGTATGAATTCACCTTCTAGTGCCACATCATTATGATCCATCTGCTTTTCTGTCTTCTGAAGCCATGACTCAACAAGATCAAAGCGGTTATTGTGATTATAGTAGACAGTTTGATTTAGCATATAACGCGTTTTCTCCTTGCGTGAGTTGGAGTGCTTGCGTTGGTAGTTTAATTGTTCTTTCGCTTTTGTACTATCTGTAAGCAGGTACTTGTTGAACAGTTTTTCAGATTGATCAAATGTACTTTGTCCGAAACATGCAGAAGACAACAGGGCAATAAGAAGTAGGCGATAGCTCATTCGAATAAAGATAATGAATCGTTTGAAAATGATAAGCGGAAGAAGAATGACTTCATATTAAAATTAATTCAGCAGGTGTGAGAAAGACCAAATTTAGTTGTAAAAAACAGGTGTTATTCAGGTTGTTAACAGATGTCATCCTTTTGTCCATAATTTTTTTTCACTAACTAAAACTTCTGTTGTATTTTTGGGCTCGTCTGCTTTCAATGCAGTAACAAAATATTATTACTTAAATACATAATCATCTATGAAAACTAGAAATCTACTCGTTCTACTAACTATTATTTTTAGCGTTAATCATCTTTTTGCAACCGACCGTGTTGTTCAGCAAGGTGGTCCAGTTGGAACCTATTCTTCAATTTCAACTGCAATTAGTGCTGCTGTGGATGGTGACAATATTGTGATCAACAACCGTACGGATTTACTTCCATGGGTTGAAAGCTTGGCAATCAATAAGTCGCTTACTTTTGTTTCAGCAGTAGATAACGTGCAATGGTGGATGGAAGGAACAATTAATGTCACCATGGCTGAAGGTCGAACAATTACAATTGTGGGATTGAAAAACACATCTTCAACAGGTCATATTACTAAAACTGGTTCGACTCCAACCAACCGTACGGTTCTTAATATTCTTTCTTCTGATATTAATGGGAACATAACAATGGGCGCAGGAATTAATTTTTACTTGGGCTCTTCAAAAGCACGAAGTGTGAATTATACTTATGGGAAGATTCTAGGAAACGACCTATCTAACCTATATCTTAACGCTGATGGTGTAACTTCAGAAGACGTCAATTTAATTATTGGAAATCGTATAGGTTATTGGGTTGCTACAGCAGGAGCTAGTTTTTCTGTGGGATCTAATACACAATATGTTTATGCGAGCAATAATTTCGTTTATGGTCAAGGTGGATATAATGCGTGTGTTGTAGGAACCTTGAAAAGTGGTGCAATAACTAACAGAATTATTAATTCAACTTTTTCGAGTGCAATAAATGGTGTTACAGCGATGTTGGTTAATCATTCGGCAGGACAGGTCAGCCTTGAGAATAACATCTTTTGTGGTGCTCCTTCTAGTTCTTCGTACGGTATTGTAATAAGCGGTTCAGCGACCGCCTTAACTACCTGTACCTATAACATGTATTATAACTATTTAGCGAATGGCACTGTGTTGAGCACTTCTCTTAATAATTTCGTGAGTAATTATGCTTACGGTTCTAATATTGCTTCTGACGGAAGTGTTATTGCAGGAGGAGACCATGTTAATGCTGGGAGCCCAGCAAATGACTGTTTAGATCTTGATCTAACAAGAAATGATGTAGGTGTTCTTGGAGGATCATACTCCATGGCCAATTTCCTGCCTTTGATGAATAATCCTCAAAGTTCACGTGTAAATTACATGGCTACGCCGCGTATTGTGAACCTTGGTGGAACTGTTAACGTTCAGGTTATCGGTTTCGATAAGTAATTCTTAGCCTCATTTAAGAATGATGTTCATGCAAAGATTTGCATATCTGCTGGCGTGCTGTATCCTTAGCTTTTGGGTTTCGGGACAGAAAGTCGTTACGCAGGGTGAATATTACTGGGATACCGATCCGGGGCAGGGTAATGGAATTGCACTTAATGCAACTGATGGAGGATTCGATGAGGTACTGGAAGATTTGTTCCAAAATGGAATCAGTGTTGCTGCGTTGTCGCAAGGTGCTCATAGTTTCAATGTCCGTGTTAAAGGTCAAAATGGTACCTGGAGTAATATCTTCAAACAAACGATCTATGTAGAAGGTCCACTTTCTACAATTACCCGAACGGTTAACTTAACTCAGGGTGAATATTACTGGGATGCAGATCCCGGGCAGGGAAATGGAATTCCATTACTTGCTCTTGACGGAACATTTGATGAAGTGTTAGAAGATCTGTTTCAGAATGGAATCAGTGTTGCAGCTTTATCTCAGGGAGCGCATAGTTTTAGTGTTCGTGTTAAAGGACAAGACGGACAATGGAGCAATTCATTCAAGCAAACCATTTATCTTGAAGGTCCGCTAACAACGATCACAAGAACGGTTAAAGTTACTCAGGGTGAATATTTCTGGGATGCTGATCCTGGGACGGGAAGTGGAACTCCGCTTTTATCTTTGGATGGAACTTTCGATGAAGTTTTGGAGGATTTGTTCCAAAATGGGATCAATGTTTCTGCCTTGTCGCAAGGTGCTCACAGTTTCAATGTACGCATCAAAGGACAAGATGGGCAATGGAGCAGTGCATTCAAGCAAACCATTTATTTGGAAGGTCCGCTCACGTTAATTACGCGAACAGTTAAAATAACGCAGGGCGAATACTTCTGGGATACTGATCCGGGTGCAGGAAGTGGAACTCCGCTTTTAGCTTTGGATGGAACTTTCGATGAAGCCTTAGAAGATCTGTTTCAGAATGGGATTAGTGTTGCTGCTTTGTCTCAAGGTGCACACAATTTCAATGTTCGCGTAAAAGGACAAGATGGTCAATGGAGTACTCCTTTTAAGCAAACGATTTATTTGGAAGGTCCGTTAACCTTGATTACTCGAACAGTTAAAGTTACTCAGGGTGAATATTTCTGGGATACTGATCCGGGACAAGGAAACGGAATACAGTTACTAGTGGTTGATGGAACTTTCGATGAAGCTCTTGAAGACTTGTTCAAGAACGGAGTCACTGTTTCTACACTTTCATTAGGTGCACACAGTTTCAATGCTCGTGTAAAAGGACAAGATGGTGCCTGGAGTAACGTATTCAAACAAACCATCTATTTAGAAGGTCCTTTAACCATGATCACCCGAACGTTTAAGATTACGCAGGGGGAATATTTCTGGGATGCAGATCCAGGAGCAGGAAATGGAATTCCTCTTCTGTCTGCGGATGGTGTCTTTGATGAAACACTTGAAGACTTATTTCGAAATGGGATTGATGTTTCAGCATTATCGCTTGGAGCTCATAATTTCAATGTTCGTGTAAAAGGTCAGGATGGACAATGGAGTTTGGCTTTCAAACAAACCATTTATCTTGAAGGACCGCTATCTCTTGTAACCCGTAATTATCGTATTACTCAAGGTGAATATTTCTGGGATGCAGATCCGGGACAAGGTAATGGAACACCTTTATTGGCTGCCGACGGTAACTTCAATACGGTTCTTGAAACGCTGATCAGAAATAACATCAGTCCTTCTTTCCTTTCTTTGGGGGCGCACAATTTTAGTGTTCGTGTGAAAGGTTTTGATGGTGCATGGAGTAACGTGTTTAAGCAAACCATTTATATAGAATGTAGTTCGCCAACAGCGCCAACAATTTCTATTGCGGTTACAGGAAACGGAGCTTGTGAAGGAACAGTTGTTCAATTTACTGCAACAAGTGTGAATGGTGGAAATACACCAATTTATCTGTGGAAAGTAAATGGAATTCCTGCCGGAACTAATTCTCCGCTTTTCGGAACTTCAACACTTGTGAACGGAGACGTAGTAACTTGTGAATTGACAAGTAATTCAGGTTGTGCAAGTCCTACAAGTGCTGTTAGTAACAGTATTGCTGTAACGCTTTCTTCAACTGCAGCACCTACAATTAGTGTCACTGCATCTACCGGAACTACGATTTGTTCAGGTACTTCGGTAACATTTACAGCTGCTATTGCGAATGGTGGTGGTTCTCCTGCATATCAATGGTATGTGAATGGAATTAACGTGGGTAACAATAGTTCGACCTTTGTTACAAACACATTGTTAAACAACGACGTTGTTACGTGCCAATTGACTAGCAGCGCGGTATGCGCAATTCCAGCTTCGGTAACCAGTTCAGCAATCACAATGAACGTTGTGAACTTTGTGACGCCAGTTATTACAATTTCTACTGCATCAAATATTGTTTGTTCAGGATCGAACGTAAGTTTCACGGCAAGTGCAAGTGGACAAGGTGGTTCACCTGCTTATCAATGGAAAGTGAATGGTTTGAATGTTGGAACGAACAACAGTGTTTTCACTACATCAACCTTGAATAACGGAGATGTGGTAACCTGTGTTCTTACTTCTTCCTTAAGTTGTGTAACAAGTTCTACTGCTACAAGTAATGGAATTACAATTACAACTAACCCGGTTGTTTCAGCTTCTGTAAGTATTTCAAGTAGTTCTGGTTCTACAAGTTGTTTTGGTAATGATGTAATCTTTACTGCAGCACCAATCAATGGTGGTCCGACTCCTGGATATCAGTGGTATCTGAATGGTTCTATGGTTGGATTCAATAGTTCAACTTATGTAGTTGCCAGTTTAACTACAGGCGATGTCGTGTACTGTCAAATGTTCAGCAGTTTGAATTGTGCTTCACCTTCTGTTACCTCAAGTAACAGCATTACAATGACGGTGTACAGTCAATCTGCTCCAACAGCAACTATCTCTTCTAATCAGGGATCTGGAATTTGTGCTGGCGGAACAGTAAACTTTAGTGCAACTGGATTGAACATAGGAACTTCACCAACGTACCAATGGTATTTGAACGGTTCTCCTGTAGGGACAAACAGTTCAACATATAGTAATTCGTCATTAACCAATGGAAATACGGTTTACTGTGTGGTAACGAGTAATGCTCCTTGTGTAACTGGTCAACAGGCAACAAGTAATACAATCACCATCAACGTGGTTTCACCTGTTACAACTGCTGTTTCGATCTCTGCTTCAGCAACTACTGTTTGTTTAGGAACTAATGTGGTCTTCACAGCAACTCCTACGAATGGTGGAGCTTCACCAGGTTATCAATGGTATCTGAACGGCTCTCCAATTGGAGTTGGTGGTAGTACTTTCAATTCGTCGGTTCTTAATGGCGATGTAATTAGTTGCGTCATGACAAGTTCTGTAAACTGTGTAACAACTCCTACAGCTTCAAGCAACTCGATAAGTATGACAGTGAATCCGGTGGTTTCAACTGCAGTAGGAATTACCAGCAGTGCGGGATCTACCATTTGTTCAGGAACGAGTGTAACATTTACGGCAACTCCAACAAACGGCGGTACACCGGTTTATCAATGGTACGTGAATTCCACACCTGTTGGGTCGAATAGTGCTACTTATGTTACGTCAGCGTTGAATAATGGCGAAATTGTTACTTGTCATATGACTAGTAGTTTGAGTTGTCCGAATCCATCCACAGCAATTAGCAATGGTATTACCATGACAGTGAACAATTCTGCTGCGCCAACTGCTTCTATTTCATCAAATCAGGGTAGTTCTATTTGCGGCGGAACGAATGTAACATTCACTGCTTCTGTAACCAATGGGGGTTCTTCTCCAATCTATCAATGGTCGCTGAATGGTTCTCCGGTTGGAACAAATAGTTCTACTTATTCCAACAGCACTTTGGCGAACGGTGATTTTGTGAATTGTGTGATAACGAGTAATTCACCATGTGTGAATGGAGTAACCGCTTCGAGTAATACAATTACGATGAGTGTTACAACACCAGTTACACCAACAGTTTCAATTTCGTCTTCTGCAACAACGATTTGTGCCGGAACCAATATTACGTTCACTGCAACATCAACGAACGCAGGTGGAACTCCTGTTTATCAGTGGAAAGTGAATGGCATAAATTCAGGAACAAATAGCAGTGCTTATAGCTCATCGATTTTAAACAATGGTGATGTTGTAACTTGTGAATTGACGTCTTCATTGGGTTGTGTAACAACAAACTCGGCAAGCAGTAATAGTATTGCTGTTACTGTAAATCCGGTTTCTGCAACATCCGTTAGTATTCTCAGCAGTGCAGGATCTACAATTTGTTCGGGAACAAGCGTTACGTTTACTGCAACACCAACAAATGGCGGAACACCAGTCTATCAGTGGCAGCTGAATGGCGGTAATGTTGGAACAAATAGCAATACGTATGTTACTTCAACATTGAATAATGGAGATGTTGTAAGTTGTCAAATGACGTCTTCGTTAGCTTGCGCGACACCTGCTATTGCGCTCAGCAATAACATTACCATGACGGTGAACAACTCTGCTGCGCCAACTGCATCTATTTCGTCTAATCAGGGAAGTAGCATTTGTAGCGCAACAAGTGTAACATTCACTGCCACGGTTACGAATGGTGGAAGTTCACCTGCATATCAATGGTATTTGAATAGTAATCCAGTTGGAACAAACAGTTCTACTTACGTGAATGGTTCATTATCAGATAACGATGTGGTGAGCTGTTCAGTAACGAGTAACTCGCCATGTGTGAATGGAACAACTGCGGCGAGTAATCAGATAACAATGACGGTAACACCGAGTGTTACGGCTTCTGTTTCAATTAACGCTTCGGCTACAACCATTTGTTCAGGAACAAGTGTAACATTTACTGCTACCCCAATGAATGGAGGAACACCAGTCTACCAATGGCAGGTCAATGGTTCGAATGCAGGAACAAACAGCAGTACATTCACAACTTCTGCACTAACGAATGGTCAAACCGTAACGTGTTTAATGAGTTCTTCATTAGCATGTGCAACACCAACTATTGCGCCGAGCAATGGAATTACAATGACCGTGAATTCGTCGGCAACGCCTACGATTAGCATTACAAGTAATCCAACGGCAGCAACTATTTGTTCAGGAACGAATGTTACGTTTACAGCAAGTATAACAAACGGTGGAAGTTCTCCGGTTTATCAATGGAAGTTGAACGGAACGAATGTTGGAACGAATTCTTCGATCTACTCGAACAATACACTAGTGACTGGCGATGCTGTGACATGTGAATTGACTAGTAATGCACCGTGTATTACCACGACAACCGTTTTGAGTAACAGCATTTCGAAAACGGTTAATTCAAGCGTAACTCCAACGATTACGATTACAAGCAACCCAACAATGCCGGTTTGTGAGCACCAAAGCGTTACGTTCACTGCAACGATAACGAATGGTGGGTCGAATCCGAGCTACCAATGGAAGAAGAATGGTCAGAACTACGGAACAGGTGGGACTACTTATTCAACTTCACTTTGGAATAATGGTGATGTGTTTACTTGTGTTTTAACGAGTAACGCTGCTTGTGCTACATCTGCAACGGTGACAAGTAACACCATTACTACTCAGGAAGTGACGATCGACGCAACAACATCCGTTTCCGGAAGTACGATTACGGCGAATCAGGCTGGAGCGACATATCAGTGGTACGATTGTACATTCCAAACGCCGATCAATGGAGCCACTCAGCAGTCGTATACAGTAACTGAAACCGGATTGTATGCCGTAGAAATTACGCTGGGTTCTTGTACAGATGAATCTGGTTGTGAATTGGTTGAATTCAATGGAATTAACGATTTGTCAAGTGCGGGTATTCTTTTATATCCAAATCCAACTTCTGATAATTTCACATTGGAACTCCCTTCAAACGCTCGAATGGAAATGAAACTTTATGATGTTTCAGGACGAATAGTGCAGGAAGGGATTCTGGATGGTATGGTGCATCAAATTGATGTTCATCAATTGGCTACCGGAAGTTATCAGATTGTACTGACTGACGGGAATAACCATTATGTTGGAAAAGTGATTGTCAACAGACAATAGAAATAATCAGTGATAAAAAAAGGGAATCTGCATTAGTAGATTCCCTTTTTTTGTTTTCTAGTCTTTTGTAAAGAAGTTGAGAAAAGCGCTTATTTAATATTCAAATCCAACAATTTCTCACCTTCTATAAATCCTTCCAGATGGTCACCAATAGCAACAGGACCAACTCCTGCTGGAGTTCCGGTAAAGATAAGGTCACCAGTTTTAAGCGTGATGTATTGAGAAACGAACGCGACAATCTGATTGAAGTTGAAAATGCAATCTTTTGTATTTCCGACCTGAACAGTAGTTCCGTTTTTCTTTAATTCGAAGTTGATGTTGTCAGCATCGAAAAGACTTAGCGCTAAGAAACGTTGTCCCATGGGTGCGCTATTATCAAATGACTTTGCTTTTTCCCATGGAAGTGATTTCTGCTTCTGTTCTTCCTGAATATCACGAGCAGTAAAGTCTATTCCCAAGCCAATTTCATCAAAATACTCCGATGCAAAATCCACAGGAATATGCTTTCCAACTTTTTTGATCTTCAAAACCAACTCGCATTCGTAATGAATGCTTGACGAAAAATCAGGAATATAAAAGTCTGAACCTGCCTGCAAAAGCGCTGTATCTGGTTTCATGAAGAATACAGGTTCGGTTGGAACAGCATTGTTCAATTCTTTAGCGTGGTCAGCGTAATTTCTTCCTATACAAATGATTTTCATACTTTAATTTTTTTATGTCTTTCATCTCGGCTCCGCTCGATGACCGAAGACATAATTAAGGACACCGAGCGGAGCCGAGGTGTCACTTTTTGAACTTATTCTGCAAAGCTTTCAACTTATCCTCAATGCTCAAATCAGATTCTGGTTCTTGCTTCGGTTTTGGTTTATGCTGTTGTGTTTGCTGCGGCTCATTCGCTTTACGTTTTGCCTTCAGACGTTCCATTTCTTCCTTCAACAGCATCTTGGTGTAAAGTGGAAAATCAGCATTCAACATCCAACCAAAATAACCGGGTTCTTCTTTGTCGATCTGCTCAACTGTTTTTCCCTTTTGTTTTCCAAAGTTGTAGCACAATTCGCCCTTATCGTTTCTAGCTAATCGACCAGCAAAATCGGCCCATTCGTTTGTACCCATTCTGGTGAAATCGGCCAGTTCCTTCGCACTGGTTGGAAGATCAGTATAGCGTTCCAATTGCGCTTTAAATACATCCAGCGTTACTTTTGTATCTACCAGGGCATCATGAGCGTTTTCAATTTTCTTATTGCAATAGAATTGGTAAGCTGCAGCCAATGTGCGCTGTTCCATCTTGTGGAAAATGTTCTGAACATCTATACAAGCTCTGTTTTTCAATGAAAACGAATGTTCAGCACGTAAAAAAGCTTCGGCCAAAACAGGAATATCGAATTTATTAGAATTGTAACCAGCTAAATCAGCGTCACCAATAAAAGCAGCCAACTCGTCTGCCAACTCAGCAAATGTTTTGGCATCCTTTACATCAGCATCATAAAGTCCATGAATCTCTGAACTCTCCTTTGGGATCGGCATTTCGGGGTTAACAAATGCTTTGAAATCTTCCTCGGTTCCATCAGGATTGGTTTTTACCATCCCAATTTGAATAATGCGATCTTTGGTAATGTCCAATCCTGTTGTTTCAAGATCTAACATTACTAACGGGCGTTCTAGTGCTAGCTTCATTTTACGTTTTATGCCTTATAAAAATAGCACAATGAAACTATTATTCGGTTCTTAATTCAACAAACTGGAACGGAATGTATTTCTGTTCGTCTTTGTTGTCACCTGAATAAGCTGGACCTGAAACTGTTGCGCTGTCGATAACAATTTTAACTTTCGAAGATTTCTTGAAATGATCGCTCAGCATTTTTTGCATGTTTTCAGCACGCAGTTGAGCTAATTCCGTATTGTCTTTGAAGCGTCCTGTTGGAACATAAGATGCAGATGACTGGATGTGAATCGTTATTGCTTTTCTTCCGTCAGCCAATTGCCCATCTATTGCAGCAACAAATGAAGCCAGCTCTTTCGTTTTTAAATCCAGTTTGTTCTTGTTATATCCGAAATTGTACTTGAAGTTCATGTTGACATACAGCACCGGAAGAGTATCTCCACCCAGCGTATCAATAACAGGAATTGTGTCTTTCGGCTCAATTACAATCCATTTTTCAATGTCAATAACGAAGTCTTTCGTAATCTCTTCGAAGTCTTTAGAACAATCAGGAGTGACTTTCACTCTGTGAAATTCCTCGGATCCATCTTTTTTGGCTAATACCAATTCGTATTCGTTACATGGTTGTAGTGAGTTCGCGTAATAACCTGTTCTTGTGTTCGGATAAGTATTTACATCATATAGATCCGATTCACAATCAATACAATCGAGCATCAACACCAAATCGTCTGGAATTGGATCTTTTGTAGTTGTGGTTATGTTTCCTTTAATGTAATGACCATATTTTTTGTTCAGATAATCGTTGTTTACTTCGTAAATGTCTTTTTCACCTTTAGTATCGGGACGAATAGAAGTGAGATAGCCTTTTCTTCCATCGATGGTCTCCGTATAAAACAGATCATCGTCATAAGAATTTACCGGAAAACCTAAGTTCACGGGATCCGACCATTCATTATTCCCGTGAATCACAGATACAAAAATGTCGAATCCACCTACACTGTTGGGACCATTACTGGCAAAGTAAAGGGTTTTGTTGTCAATAGACATAAAAGGCGATTCTTCGTCGTTTGCGGAATTAATCGTTGGACCCAAGTTTACAGGTTCGCTCCAGGTGTTATCAGGAAGAAGAACCACACGGTAAATATCGCGTCCACCATAACCGCCATCGCGGTTAGAAGAAAAGTACATGTTTCTTCCATCAGGAGTAACATAGCAATGGGTTTCCCATGCTTCTTTGTTGTTTACTTTTTCATTGTCGAGGTGATTGATCTTGCTAAAACGATTGTTCTTGAATTCGGAGTAGAAGAGGTCGCCGTTTCCAACAATATCCTGATAGATATATATTTTTCGTTCACTTGGGCTCACTGAAACAGAAGCTTCATTCTGGTCTTCTACGCAGAAATTCAAACGCTCCGGATTACTCCAATTTCCCTGATCATCTTTATAACAAACATAAATGTCTTCTGGGAAAAAGTCGGATTGTGGGTCACGATCGATTTCTTTTTCTGATCCTGTCCACTGTCTGCGCGATGTAAAATAAAGTGAATTTCCATCTAAAGAAATAACAGGTGAATACTCAGGTGCGGCAGTATTTACAACGCTTCCGATATTGACAATATCAACATTTCGTTTCTTTACCTCAAGTAATCGTTGCGATTGTTCTAATTGTGATATTGCCGTTTCTGCTTCCAGATGAAGCGTTGTTTTTTCTTGTGCTGAATTGAGAAAAGAGTTGTAGTAGGTGAGGGCTTCGGCTGTATTTCCAGTTCTATGATAGCATTTTGCAAGAAAGTAATATAAATCGAAAGGAGCGCCTTTTTCTTTAAGACTTACAGCATCGTAATTTTTAGTGACTGCTGATTTTGCTTTGTCGAGGTAAGGAATAGCATCAGCATACAAATGTTTGCTTTCGCATAAAATAAATCCTTTTCTGTAATTCAGATTGAGGTTTTCCGGGTCGGACTGCAGTTGCTTGTCGACTATTCTTTCCGCCGCCGCATAATATCCTTCTGCGAGCAAACCGGAGGCTGCGAGGTGTCTCTTTTCTGGTGAGTAATTATTTAGAATGTCGTTCCATTCTTGTTCTGAGTATTGTGCAAAACTCATTAGGGTAGAAAGCAAGAAGCAGCAAGTCAGTAGTATTTGACGCATGTATGTACAATTGATATGCTAAATATAGCCGAATATCGATAAGTTGATTCATTTACAACAACTTAATTATCAATATTACTATAGGGATATTAACAAAATAGGGATTGAACGGTTGATTTTTATTGTTGAGACAGGTCGTTTGAGGTGCGCTGTAAATAAAAAAAGGCTGCCCGATTTTAGGCAGCCTTTCCATATAATTGACTGTAATTATTTCACGATAATGAATTCAGTTCTACGATTCAACTGATGTGCTTTTTCTTTTTCATCATAAGTTGGCATTGCATTGATTTCAGCTTCGCTAACATTCGGTTTTGTTTCACCGTATCCTTTTCCTTTGATTCTGTTTACAGAAATTCCTTTGGAAACAATGTATGCTGCTGATGCTTTTGCACGTCGGTCAGATAAACTTAAGTTGTAAGCGTCTGTACCTCTGCTATCGGTATGTGAACCCAATTCAATTTTAATGTTCGGATTGTCTTTCATGATCTTCACGATCTTATCCAATTCTGCTGCTGCATCCGGACGAATGTTTGACTTGTTGTAATCGAAGTAAATAGGATTTACAAAGATTGCAAGGTCAGTTCCAAGATCAGTAGAAGCAAGAAGCGGATCGATCAAATCATCAATATTGATTTCATTTTTAGATCCAAGCGGGATTTTTACATCGTAAGTCATTGATACATATCCTGCTTTTTCCAATACCAATTGAGCGTTCAATGTTCCACCTTGTTTCAAATCAGCAATAGTATCTGATTTGTATGAACCTGCACTTGAAGTTGCTGATTCAACATATGGATTTCCAGTTTCCTTGTTCACCAATTTCACTTTTACATCAGATAGAAGTGCTTTGCTCTTGCTGTCTTTAACCGTACCAACGATGTAGTAAGGTTTGATGATCTCTTGGTTTTCAACGTCAAGGAATACTTCACGTTCAATTTCATCGTATTCTTTGTTACAATCTGTAGAGAACGATTCTTTGTAGAATTCTTTCTTACCATTGTCATAAGAGAAGACCATTTCATATTCTCTACATGGCTCAAGTGCACTAAAGAACACACCGTCACGCATACGAGGGAATACTTTACGCTCCAATTTATCACCACAGTTGATACATTTCACATTGATTGAGATGTCTTCAGGTAACTTAGCACCGTGAAGTGTAGTGATCTTACCTTTCAATACAGCTAAGTTCTTGTTGCGTAAGTAGTCGTTTTGAACTTCGTAAATGTCTTTTTCACCTTTACCACCTGTTCTCGACGATGTCAAATATCCTGTCAATCCGTCAACAGTTGTTGTGTAGAATAAATCATCAACAGTTGAATTCAATGGATAACCAAGATTAATTGGGTCAGACCATTCGTTGTTATCATCACGAACCGCAACGAATACATCGAATCCTCCCATTGAAGTTGGTCCGTTTGAAGAGAAATAAAGTGTTTTGTTATCGATTGCGATAAACGGAGAGTCTTCATCCATTGATGAATTGATCTTTGGACCCACGTTTTGCGGATCACTCCAGCTTCCGTCAGGTAATTTTACCACACGGTAAATATCACGACCTCCGTATCCACCTTTACGGTCAGAAACGAAATACATATTTTGTCCGTCAGGCGTAACCGTACAGTGTGTTTCCCAAGCGTCTGTGTTTACTTTCTTCGCTTCGTAATGTGTAACTCCCTGGAATTTATTTGTAGAGAAATCGGAGTAGAACAAGTCACCATTTCCTTTTGTATCCTGATACAAGTAGATTCTACGCTCATCAGAACTTACGGCAACAGTTGCTTCGTTTTGATCAGGAACACAGAACTCCATTCGATAAGGCTCCATCCATTCACCGTCAAAATCCTTGAAAGACACGTAAACATCTTCCGTTGGCATGTTGTTTCTCGGATCGATCCATTCTTTACTTGCGTCATCATCCCACAAACGACGTGTTGTGTAATACAATGCAGTACCATCTAAAGAAACTACAGGTGAATACTCAGGATTAGCTGAGTTAATCATGTAACCTACGTTTTTCAAGCTAACATTACGCGGGATATCAATTTCCTTACGAGCAACTGCACATTGTTGCAAGAATAATTTTGACAAGAAAATGTACTCAGAAGAGCTTTTCGACTCGTTTATGAAACGTGTATAGAAATTCTCTGCTTTGTTGATGTCCATTCCCATGTGGTAAACTTTCGCCATGAAATAAAGCGCATCAAGCGGCGCACTTTCTTCGTTTGGAGAAAAGGCATCCCAGTTTTTGTCTAGATCGGTAACTGCTTTTTCCAAATGAGGAATTGCTGAACCAAAATCTTGCGACATTTCAAGGTAAATAAACCCACGACGATAATTGTAGTTAGCGCTGTTCGGTTTAATCGTTAAAAGTTTGTCACAGATTTTCGCGGCTTGGAAATAGAATCCTTCGGCCATTAATTCAGAACAGGTCTGAACCATTTTACCTTCATTACCTCCGTCAATCAGTTTTTTCAGATCATCATCTGAATATTGACTAAAACTTAAAAATGGGGTGAAAATTAATAGTAGTAAAAGAATGGGTTTGAAATTCCTCATGGTTGTGTGTTTAGTTTCCAATAGTTTTCAAAAATAATCATTGCGTACGAATAGCCTCATACGCAATGATTTAAAAAAAGGTTACAGTTCTCGGTTTGGATCGAATTGCTCAAGGTAGTCAGCAACTCTTCTTACAAATTGTCCACCCAATGAACCATCAACTACGCGGTGGTCATAAGAGTGAGACAAGAACATTTTGTGACGGATCCCGATGAAATCTCCGTTCGGAGTTTCAATAACAGCTGGCATTTTACGAATTGCTCCTAAAGCAAGGATAGCAACTTGTGGCTGGTTAATGATAGGAGTACCCATCACGTTACCAAATGTACCAACGTTTGTAACTGTATAAGTTCCACCCTGGATATCTTCCGGCTTCAACTTGTTGTCACGAGCATTACGTGCCAATTCATTCACCGCCTTAGCGATTCCTGTCAAGTTCATTCTGTCTGCATTCTTGATAACAGGAACAATAAGATTTCCTGAAGGAAGTGCAGTGGCCATTCCAAGATTAATATCTTTTCTCTTAATGATTGTAGTTCCTGAAACAGAAACATTGATCATAGGGAAATCTTTAATTGCTTTAACAATTGCTTCCATGAAGATAGGAGTGAACGTCAGGTTTTCACCTTCGCGTTTTTGGAACTCATTCTTCATTTTGTTTCTCCAGTTCACGATTGTTGTCACATCAGCTTCTACATAAGAAGTAACGTGTGGTGAAACGTGAGTTGACATTACCATGTGGTCTGCGATCAACTTACGCATACGGTCCATCTCGATAATTTCATCACCTGGATTCGGAACTACAATTGGTTCTTTGATGTTTGAAAGGAATCCTCCACCCATTGGCGCTGCCTGAGCAGGTGCCGGTGTAACAACTCCATTCGTGGAAGGTGCCGGAGTACTTACTTGAGGAGCAGGTGACTGAGCGGGAGTCGAAGTCCCGGAAGTCCTGTTTTCAAGGTAAGTGATAATATCTTTTTTGGTAACTCTTCCACCAGTTCCAGTTCCTGAAATGTTTTCCAATTCGTTGTGTGCAACGCCCTCTTTTTGAGCGATACTACGAACAAGTGGTGAGTAGAATTTACCGTTTTCGTTTGATTTTGGCAAAGCATCAGCGCTTACAATTTCTTTAGCCGCTTCAACCGTTTTTTCAACTGCAGCAACAGGAGATTGAGCGGCAGAAGGTGTAGATGCAGTTGGTGCAGCATCTCCGTCAGTAGAGATAATTGCAATTACATCTCCAACTTGAGCAACCTGGTCTTTTTCGAAAAGTCTTTGGATCAAAACTCCTTCAGCTTCTGAAGGCAATTCATTATCAACTTTATCTGTAGCTACTTCTACTAAAGGTTCGTCTAATGCAACAGTGTCACCAACATTCTTCAACCAGTTTGTAATGGTTGCTTCTGTAACACTTTCTCCCATTTTAGGTAGACGAATTTCTATTTGCGCCATAATTATTGAATCTCAATTAAAATTGGCACAAAAATAAAGGAAAAAAAATATAAATAAGCTAGTAATGTGACATCTACCTAATAAATCCATTTAGTTTTTAGAAAACTACAGGAATAAAGAGTGTTTTTCCAAGTGATAGTCTATTATTGCGGTCGACGATCTAACTTTTTCCAGTTGCGCAGAATCAGCTGTAGGTCAAGTAGTAAATGATATTCACGGGCATAGAGCAAGTTCATTTTAATGATCATTGCATCTTCAGTCACCAAATCTTCATTATACGGAACCAGAATTCCCTTTTTTAAACGCGGGAGATCCAACTCGTTCATCACTGTTTTTCCATAACTCACGCATGTGATCTTTGAAAAGAGAATGCCAATTGCATTCCGAAATAATTGCTTCTTATGTTTGAAGAACCAACATAGAATAGGGAAGGTTACGAGTAGAATTATTCCTGTAAGAACATCTAAAAAACGTTTGTGACGCTGCTTGATTGGTTCGCTCAAAGCGTTTATATCAAGAATATACAGATCACCAGCTGTTTCAATGGAATTTGAACCTATCAGAAAAGAACTGTCGGGCTGGGCAATTTTGAAATCTACATTGGGCTTGTCAACGGCAATGATCCAATGGATAATGTCTTTTGCTGTGGTATCTTTTGCACAGAAAATCACTTCGTCTATCTCATGAATTTGAACTACCTGCCCCAATTTATCCATAGTCAAATCTTCGTTCTGAACATTTTCATTGGGTGATACATGGATAATCTTCTCAATTTTTGGCTGAGTTATTTTCACCAGTTCCGAGACACGTTTGAATTCTTCTTCTGACCCGATAACGGCAAAGTTGCTGTTTTTTCTACCGTTCAGAATAAAGCGTTTTCCAATGGTAAAGTGCAGGAAAATTCGAGACAAAAGGAAATAGACAATTGCCCATGCTGCTCCTGTGAAAATGAATAAACGGGAGAATTGCCAATCCTTTGGAAGCAAGGCGTAAACCATTAAAATCAAGGCGGTTCCAATGGCAACTCCCATCACTGAGCGTTTTAATTTCGCTGGAAAATCATAAACTCCCTGAAATAATGACGATAAAAACCAAATGGCGGTATATCCGAAAATTAAGTAGTGGGTGACTTTTTCAGGAAAGAAAATCTCGGCTCGTTTCCAGTAAGTGGTTAAAGCCAGCATTCCGAAATAGATGTAAGTAAAATCTATTACCGGAAGTGTGATCTTCTTGAAAAAACGATTCAATAATGCCAGTCCTGCTCTGAAATAAATAGCTGCATTAATGCATAGTGAGAAGAGCTTTGCGTTGTTCTGACTAAAGTGTTTCTGTGCAAAAATGACCATTGCACGGTAGAATACGAAAACGTAGTTTACACTGCTTTTCTTGGTGCTTTCACCTTTGTAATGGATGATCCTTGTCTCTGGGAAATAAACGTTTTTGTAGCCGCCAAGAATAATTCGGTATGAAAGATCAATGTCTTCACCGTACATGAAAAACGTTTCGTCCAACAACCCAACTTTATCCAAAGCCTCTTTACGCATTAGCATAAAAGCACCACTCAGGATCTCAATTTCGTTGGTTTCGAATTCGCTTAGATTTCCCATGTGGTAACGGGCAAATCGTTTCGATTTCGGGAAAATCTTCGACAATCCGAAAATCTTGTAAAAAGCAACAGCCGGAGTAGGTAAACCGCGTTTAGATTCTGGTAAGAAAACTCCTTTACCGTCAACCATTCTAACTCCCAATCCACCAACTTCAGGATGTTCTTCCATGTAATCGACTACTTTTTTCAAAGTGTCTTCTTCAATTACCGTATCTGGATTGAGTAACAACTGATATTTGCAGTTGGATTGCAGCATTGCCTGATTATTGGCTTTAGAGAATCCGACGTTGTCTTTATTGGCGATGAGTTTTACCCATGGGAATTTCTCTTTCACCATTTGTACTGATCCGTCAACACTTTGATTATCGACTACCCAAACCTCTGCAGGTTCCAAAGTCATGGCTCTGGCAACGGAATTAATGCACTGCTCTAAAAAGAACACCACATTGTAATTCACGATTATCACTGCAATTTTTGGTTCCTGAGTATTCAAGGTTTGTTTTCTACAATTGGTTTAACGCAAACTTTCGAGGTTTAGCATAATCCGAGTAAAAACTCTTTGGGATTATGTAATTTCGTAGTTGCATGCAAGTTTAAGCATTTACAGCGGTGAAAATAATACTCATAGATAATTTCGATTCGTTTTCTTACAATCTTGTTCATTATTTTGAGCAGTTGGATGCTGAAATTACGGTGGTGAATAATCTGGAAATAGATCCGGAAATGCTTCTGGATTATGACGCTTGTGTGTTGTCGCCCGGACCAGGTTTACCAAAAGAAGCTGGTAGATTAATGGAGGTGGTTGAGTTTGCTGTCAAGAATAAAATTCGAATGCTGGGTGTTTGTTTGGGAATGCAGGCTATTGCTGAATATTTCGGAGATGAATTATACAATCAGAAGGTAGTGAAACATGGAACTACAGCTCTTCTTCGGACCCAAAATAATTCGATTATTTATCAAAATTTACCTGAACAATTTAAGGTTGGACTTTATCATTCCTGGGCAGTGCAATTGAAAACGGATTCTCCTTTGATTCCAACAGCTGTTTCTAGTGATGGAGTATTGATGTCTTTGGAGCATAAAGAACTGCCTGTTTACGCTGTTCAGTATCATCCGGAGAGTATTTTGTCGGAGCACGGGTTGGGGGTTCTTGCTAATTTTTTGAAACACATAGTCACATAGAAAAAAAATAGACACAGTAGCTTAATATGCTATATTTCAAACCTAAAAAGAGATGTCATGAAAAAGGAATACTGGGACGTAAATGACGAGCAGGTTATTGAGAAAACGGGAAAGAAAATTGAGGAATGGATTGCTATCCTTGACGAATTTAAAGCGGCTGAACAGAAATCAAATGATGTTGTTGCGCATCTTCAAAATACGTATAATGTCCCTCGTTACTGGGCAAGAACATTGACGACTCTTTACCTGAAACAAAACGAAAAATAAATCTCCCGCGAAGAGCGCAAAGTACGCAAAAACAATTTAATTGAATTGAATATCTCAACATGATTGACGACCTACAAATTATTTATCCGGGAATGCATCCTTTGCCAGGGGCAATGCTTATGATGGTCCTCGCCTTTTTCGGACTCTTAGCAATAATAAGCTTGGTTATTACTTTTAGGTTATTCAAAACAGCAAAACGAAAATACACTCCCTATCTATTTCTTGTTCCATCCATTTTAATCATTGTATTTATTGTATACAACTGGATTGGTTACAATTCCATTTTCAACAAATATGAAAGACAACTGATAGGCACTTTCTACTGTTCTGAATCCAAAGAAAAAATTTGGATAAATTCAGATAAAACATGGATTTTAAAAGATCAAAATCAAATTAAACAATGTTCAGGAACCTGGGAATTCATTGCTTCGGAAGACTGGTTTTATTGGAATATTAGCGAAAACAATATTATTCGTATTCAAACCGGGGATCCAAAGATCTTACGCTTTCGTTCTGGATTGGAATTTATTAGAAAAGACTAATTTGAGTAAAATTAAAGTTGACGCAGCATCCGTAAAACTATGATCACTATGTTCCTACTATGTGACTATGTGTTTAAACTATCCCGAAGTGTCGGGAAAAGTTGTTTCCTATGCGTTTTTCAATACCTTTTCGTAAGCTCTCCTCGCTGAACCCCTAAAGAACACTTCTCCACAATATGTATATTCTAATCTGTCGAGAATCTTAAGCATGGGAACATTGTCATAATTCGTATCGACCTTAATACTAAAAACATTATTCTCAATCGCTACATCTTCAATCATTCGGAAAAGCTCAGTTGCAATTCCTTTTCCTTTGACAGCGTTAGATGTTGCTACACGATGAATAACTACGTAATCACCATTGGTCAACCATGTACCCTGAATATCTGTGTAAGCTGGTTCAACTTCGAAAATAATTGCTGCGTAAGCAATGATGGTTTCATTCTCGATCAATACATAACCAAAACCATGGTTGATGTCGTTTTCGACAGTGTCGGGATTTGGATAACCGTCTTGCCATTGCTGACTCCCATCTTGTCGTCGTTGTTCGATAGCTTGTTGAAGTATTTCCCAAATTGCCGGGATTTCGGATAGATTTGCTTTGCGGAGGATCATTGGTATTGAAAATTCAAACGAAGATAAAGCGATTTTTTTGAACCGCTAAGAAAGAAGAACGCAAAGACTATGTCTCTTTGCTCACTTTGTTTCTTTGCGTTTTATTATTTCGAATTTATGAATTAAATAAGTGTTAACCCGATTTGCTAAGATGAACCATTCGTTGAGATTTCTGTAATTTCCAGTGATTAATGAAACTGCTCCATGAAGTACTTGACTTTTCTTTGTTTTCTCATCCCAGTTTTATGTTTGTCGCAGAATGCCGCAGCTATTAAATTGATTAAGGGAAGACAACATGTAGCGAACCATTCACAGAAGGAATATCAATTTGTGATTGAAGGTAACAAATCGCACGGGCATGTTCCACTCGTTGTAAACGATATTTTTTCCTGGGACACGCTTTCAAAAAAGCAACTCGGAAAAGAGTATATTCTTTCCTTTAAGAACGAATCGAAGTTCCCGCTTTATGTATTGGATATTTCTGCGCAAAGCCAAAATTTTGATGTGAAAAACATCGGGAAAGCGATGATTCTACCCGATTCAATGGTTCGATTAAGTTTTCGATGTGATACAGCAGGATTCGGAGATTTTTACGGAAATATTGCGATTTACTACAACAGAAATAATGCAAATGAATACTACGATATGTGGATGTATGGTTTTCAACCGTATAAGAATAAAGGTGTTACTCAATTGAACACAGCACTTCGCAGATTAGAGACAAAGAAGCTTATCGTACTCGACGATAAATTGACATCAACGAATAAATGCAAAATCAAGGTTATAGAAAAGGACACGTCTTATTATCCAAAGCTGATCCAGGAGAATGGTGAATGGGGTTGTGTTTTGAACCTGAGAAACGATTCGTATACTGCCGTTGAAATCATAGATGAGACTGGAAAAGTAAAGGGAAAAGGCTTTTTGGAAAATGATTTTATGAAGCACAATATCTTTCTGCACCTCCGTCCTGAACCTCCTAAAATACACACTTATAATCGTGGACCAGTAGCTTATAAAGCACTTGATTCTCTCTATTTTGTAAGTTGGACTGGTGATTTTAAGCAAGACGAAGTGATTACCTATTTGAAGTCGAAAGGAATAGATGCCAGAAATAGTTCATTAGTTAGTTTCGTAATGAAGGATAAAGCTAAAGTGCTTGCCTTACAGAAAGAATTGACGTTGTCGAAGTACAAGATTGCTATTCTTCCGGCGATATCTTATTCAGAAGTGAACGAATTTGGTTGGGGCGGAGCATGTCGGTTTTATACTAATAACTTTGAAATTTCCTTCTTCAACCATGTTTCCAACGAGCGAATCGAACAGATCTTTAAACAACATGGAATTACGAATTATTATGTGCGGGAAGAAACCAACCAGGAAAAAAAATACACTTTCATACTTCCAGTAATTGTTGACCTGAAATACATGACTCTGCTTGATAAGCTGTGGCAGCTATCAGAAGTAACATCTATCGAACAGGAAGATCGTGGGATTGATGGCATTGATTAACCTTCTCAAAAGCTATTCCTGATAATAAGCATCCCAAAGTTTGTTTCGAAACTTGTTTGTTGGATCAACGCGCTTTTTGAGTTCGAAGAAAGCATTGGATTCCGGATAGGCATTTGCAAATTGTTCAGTTGTAGCGTGAATTTGATAGGGCAGGTAGTAACTTCCATTGCATGAGATCGACGCATCAATTAACAATTGTGTCCACGCTTTTACCTTGTCTTTATCCTTTTGTTTTGTTCCTTGTTTGTAATAGATCACAAAGGCAAAAACGTCTTCTCTCGCCCAGGCCAAAAGTGATCCCGGATCTTTCTTCGCATGTCGAATGGAAATATTGATCGCATTCACCTTATTTTCTCTCAGAATTGACCTTAAAAGTGGATAGAACTTATCGAACTCCTGAACCGGAACAAAATATTCCTGCAAAACATAGGTTGAACGCTTTCTTGATTTCGGTTCCAGTTCAAGCACGGTGTAACTGGCTTCGTAATTTCGCCATTCTACTGGATTTTTACTATAAACAATCGGGTCGAACAAATGCTGTCGAAGCCATTTCCCACCCGGATATTCCGAGATCAATTTAAAAGCAAAACGATTGAAGCCATAGGTTTTATCTTCCGGAACCAGTCGGTGTTCTACGGTCACCTCTTTATCGGTTTCACGAAAGGAAACTTCTCTTACTTTTTTATAGCGTTTTGGATAAATATCCGCATTGTGAAACACAACTGTAGAATCGTTTTGAACATGTTCCATGAAGTAATCTTTGTATTCCGAAATAGGAAGCTTTTTATCGGTTCGTTCCATTTTTACATTGTCGGAAAGCAGTAATGTAGCTTCTGTAATTACGCCTAATCCGCCGTAACCACCAATTGCACCAAAGAACAATTCGCTGTTTTTGGTTGGACTAGCGGTGATCAATTCTCCATTGGCAAGCACCAGTTTAATTTCCTGAACAGAAAGAATGATCGGACCTTCACCAATGTATCTGCCATGAACATTTACGCTCAAAGAACCGCCAACAGTGAAGTTTGCATAAGACTGCATAATCTTCACCGAAAGATTGTATGGATCAATAAATTCTTGAATTTTTCGCCAGGTGATGCCTGTTTGAACCGTAATGGTTTTTTCTTCAGCCGAAAAATGAACAATACTGTCAAAGCTCCGCATATCAATCTGAAGCGCTTGTTCGGTAGCGGTTTGACCGCCCATGCTGTATCGCCCGCCACCAATGGAAATTGGACCTTTGTGATTTTTCACCGCGTTCACAATCTCACTGGTAGATTTTGGTGCAAGTATAGCGTTAACAACAATTGGATTCAGCTGCGTAATATCGTTGACAATCTTTGTCGTGTCCTGACCATACAATGCACCATGTAATTGTGCAGTTGCAAGTAAACATAGGATGGAAAAACGATAAAACAGTTTAGGCATGTTTATGTGTGGTAATGAAGAAGGGTAAAAGTAGGATAATTTTCTTTTTTCGAATTCAACACAAGTCACAAGAGGTTTTAAGGCTTGAAGATTTGGATTGAGTGTTTTTATTTGTTGCGATCTTTTAGCAGTTGATCAATCCGTTCTTTGTCGAACAAAAGTCGCTGTTTGAAAATTTCCAGCATAGCTAAATAATCTTCTTTTGAAAAATTCAATTCCTGAATTTGATCGAACCATTCTACCGTTGAACCCACTTTCTCCGCTTCCCATTCGCTGGTTTTGTCTGATCCAAGTTGCTTCCATTGAATGATATCGCCACAATTTCTAATTTCAGCTACAATCAATGTGCACGAAAAATCATTGTCGTCCGGACACATCAAAATCGGACAAACGGAAGTTTCATTCTCATCCGGTAATATTCGTTTCCAGACCACTTCCTTTTCATCGTTTCGATCCATCCAATACACGAGGGTTGGAATGAGTCCTTTGTAACTTTGCTCAGGATAGAGCTCATCCAACTTTTCGTCCAACCAATAACCGTCAATGTGATAGTTAATGAAATCCCAATAGTCTTCATAATCGCTTTTATCCAGTATTCCTTCTATTTTGTTCATGGTATTACTTGTCTAGGTAGCTTGCGGGTCCGTGATATAGAATTCCATTGACAGTTTTGGTTTCTTTCTCAAATTGACTAGGATTTATTGTTCCATCAAACGATTCAGAATAAAAAAGACTTTTATCTTTTTTCATTTTCAATCTGAATTTGGTTTTCATTTTTCCGTTGTACTCTTTAATTGGAATCATCACATATTTTCCAGGTTCAAGACTCAACGGTTCAAAATAGCTGTTCCCGCAACCGCTGTAAACCCAATATTCAATTGGTTGCCATTCTCCTTCAGCATTTTGTGCTTCCTGAATCATAATCAGGCTGCCGTCTTGACGGTTAGCATTGAATATTGAATCGGTTGTATTGATGAGGTATGCTGTAAAATAATCTTTAGGATTAGATTCCATCCAAACAAAGGAATTCGTATCCAGATCTTTTACTTTTAGATTTTTATCAAAGTAAAAGTAAGTTTGATTTGGTCTAAGCTCAGAAAATGTAGAGTCGATATCCAAAGGTTCTGAACATTCATAAAATGCCCGTCTGTTTCCTTTATCGCTTTTGTTAAGAAAGCTGCAGAACAGAAGTAATACTAGGACAAAAAGGAATGGTTTTCTATTCATAAGTGATATTTTATTACCTAATACATTCAATTACTCAAAAGTTCATTTTGACGTTTTCCAAACTTCGAATTTCTTCCCATTGAATTTGTAAACACCATTTTCATGCGTTCCCAGCCAGATATTTCCAGAATTATCCGAATAAATGTAAAACGTATGGATGTCTTTTCCATTGTTCTGAACAGGATATCGAATAATCTTCTTTCCATTGATGCAATAAACACCGTCGTTATATGTGGCAATCCAAAGATTGTGCTTCTTGTCTTTTGAAATGGATAAATATTCGTTCAGATTATCATTTCTTTTTTTGTCCAGATTTCCGACACTCTTTTCTTTTGTGTAGAATCCTTTTGAAGATGATTTCTGGTTATAAACGTTGTACTTATAAGCAGAATTGAACCAGAAGTATCCGTTTTTATCTTCGATTATTGAGCGTACTCCATTCGAAGGTCCATCATGAAGTTCTGTGACATCTTCTTCAGCAATCCATTGAAAGTTCTCGCCGTTGAATCTGCAAGCTCCTAATGTTGCAGTTCCGAACCAAACATTTCCTTTGCTGTCGTTGTAAATGGTATAAACGGCGTAAGGATTTGGTCGATCTGGATATTTTGCCCTGAGCTCTTCTCCAACCGGAACAGGTGGAAGTTTCAGGCTGTGTAGTTTTTCTCCGTCGTAACGAAAAATCAAACCTTCCGATTGCCAGTTTTTGAACCAGAGATCGTCGGGATTCAATTTCCATTCGCTTTCGGTCGAATTGGCTACCAACAATGAGGTAAACTGCTTTCCATCGAATCGACATACACCTGAACTTGTACTTAAATAGAGATTACCTGATTTGTCTTCTTTGATCTCTTCAACTCTGTTGCTTGGTAATCCATGTTTTGTGGTGTAATGAAGAATCGTTTTTCCATTGTAACTGTACAAACCCTCTTCCCAGCTGCCAAACCAGTAGCTGTTCTTTTTGTCTTGATAAACAACCATGATGTTTTTGCTGAGTTCAGTTACTGTGTCACCGCGTACGATGAAAAGATCTTTGCCTTTGCCCGGATTTGTAGATCCTGAGCAACCGCTTGCAACGAAAAAAGGTAAACAGAAGAAAAGAAGATTTCGGAGTTTCATAAAAGCAATATACAATGTTTCTTAATGAAGCTAGAAATTTAAAGTTTTCTGAACATTTTTCACTTTGCTTGTGATGAGTTTTGATAGGTGGTCGAATTCTAATTCACTCATAGAGCTTCTTGGTAAAAGAACATTTGTATCAGAGAATAGCCAAATTAATCGCTCATTTATCACGGCTTTTTCAATAATCGTCCAATCCTGTTTCAGGGTGTCGTTGTCATGAATGTGAACGAATGAAGTTTCGTTATAACTTAAACGTAAATCTTTTGTGTTTTCAGCTTTCGTCAAGAATTCTTCTACACTTTTTCTCCATTGAATTACGTTACGTGCGGCTTTCCAAAATTCATAAACAACTGCGAATAAAAAAATAATCGCAAATAGTAAAAGTCCAAGTTCCTGAATATACCAGGAGTAAAAAGCTAGAGGAGGGACCAGAATCACTCCAATGATTAGAAAAGTGGATTGTTTTTTTGTGGATTGGCCAAAGAAAAGTTTGTGTTGATTATCACGAAAGTAAATTGATCGCAAATCGTCAATATCAACGCTCATTTTTATTTCCGTCATTTTATTTTTCTATTTACTTGTGTCGATACTTTTACAGTGAACTTTATTGCTTCAAATAAACAATCTTTCGCTTTTTAAACAAAGAAATCCTTTCTTTTCTGCAGATAACAATGACTCCATCGTCCGTTTGATTCAGACTCAATTCATTGATGCTTTTTAGTTCGCTATTGAATTTGACAGGAGTTAGTTTCACAGAGTTTTTAGACACAGAATATTCTCCAATGCACAAAACAGTATCACCCCAAACTGCATATTGGTAGGTGTGATCACCATCGAAAATAAATGTTTCGTAGCAAGAAATTCCGCAAGTGTAACGGAATTCTCCTTTGAGCAAGGGTTTGGTTTGAGCGAAAGTTGAAAAAGCTAAAAACTGCAACGAAAGGAAGATGAATTGTCTTTTCATGATTATTCTCTCCTTATCTTTCTTAGCCATGAATCCCATGATTCAACATCTAGACGAATTGATTCTGTTTCACGGTCGTGCCTTTTTTTACTTTCCTTCAAATCATTTTCGGTTCTTCCTCCAATGACTACGGTATACACATTAATGTCTTTATTGGAGTCAACTTCCAGGTGATCAGATGGTCCAATAAACGCATTGTAAATCTTAGAACCACTTTCAACAGCTTCTCTTATTTTATGAATCTTCTTTCTAAACTCATTACGATTCTCAGTAATATAGCGCATTCTTTGCCGCAACTGATGCATAGCACTTTCTATTTTACTGTTGAATTTATCGTAATGTCCTTTATTGAAAATATTAAACTCAGCTCCTTTTACTTCCACGAGGATAACATCCATTCTAGATATTCCGGAAAGCACTACAAAATCAACATATCCATCACCTACAGGAAATTCAGAAAAACAAATGTAATCTTCTGTTGGGTGAGCATATACTTCCGCGAAAATGGATAAATCCTTTTTTAATAGATTCTGAATATCTTGCTCACTTGCTCCATTATCAATTAATTCTTGAATTGATAGTTTTGAAATTTTACCATCTTCTATTTCGAATTTCTTTTTAAGCCGTTTAATGTCATGAGAATTGGGTAAATTTAAAAGCGGGTTAATCTCCGTTCTGAGTTTTCCAATATCATTGACTAATCTAAGGTCACTCATTGTTGGAGTTTCGAATTCCTTCATACTACAATCCACCAGTTCTGAGACTTTAGAGCGCTTGAGCGATTCCCATATTGGTCTGTTTTCACCGTCAAATGTTACAAGCTCGAAAACTTCTCGTGAAACACCGCCCATTTCATAGTGCTCTATGAAAATCGTATTAGATGGTACTTCGTAGTTTTTTATTAGTGATTCAACAATTGATTCAATAGAGTTTGTAATTGATGCAGAAGGATTTTCGTCTATTTCAGTGATTAGAGCCACAATTTTACCTGCTTTGTTATTGAATATTCGTAGACGACATAAACCATCGTTTCTGGAGCCCATACAGGGATATCTGTATATCTTATCGCTAATTTTCATTTAGATTTCTTCGTGAATAAGTGATTATTCCAAATATAAAAAAATGTATGAATTAAATCACTTCATGAAATTTGTGTATTCGTGGTTGATTGGAATAGTGTTAACAAAAAAAAATCCCAGCTCAATTAAGAACCGGGACTTCAATATCTTTAGAAAGTGAATTAAGCAGCTTTCTTAGAGCAGCAAGAACCTCCTTTGCTTTCGCAACCTTTCTTAGTAGATTTTTTCTTCTTTTTCTTATCGTCGTCTTTCTTAACAACTACAGTATGATTTCCTGAAGCTGCAGCGTAAACGTTCGCAGACATAGATCCTACGAAAAGTGCTAGAGTAGCTGCTACAAATACCTTTTTCATAATATTTTTAATTAATGTGTGTAATTACAGGGACTAATATACATTCTTTATTGAAGTACTCCAAGCTTCGTTAACTTAGCTTTAACATCTTCACCAATTTTAACATCTAATGGTATTACTTACATACCATATTGTAAAGCCTGATCATTTCCATGAACTCGTCTTCTTTCTTAGAATATTCACCTTTGAATCGTTTTACAAATTCGGGACATTCTTGTAAATATGGCTTAATGTTATCTTCGATTGTTTTGCTATTGATATCATATAAGATTCCTTCTGGTGTTCGCATAACAAATCTGTTTTTACTTGCTCCATCTGTTCCTGAATCTTGGTAGACAATAATCTTTCCATCTACTGCTCGCCATTCAAAACGTGAATAACCATCGGGTTTATTCAGATTCTGTGGTATTTTATCAGACGTAATTCCATGATAATAGACTGTGGTTATGTTCTGAACATTTTCTTTTCCTTTAATACTGACCTCTTCTCCTTCAATATCTTTATAGGTGACTTTTTTTAAATCCCCTTGTGCACCAACTATGCACTCCAGTTCACTACAAAATGTAGTATCACTGTTGTTTACAATAAAATAGTCTTGAGCTGAAACTTTCATCCCAGTAGCGATGAAGATGGATAGAATAATCTGGTTTTTAAGTGTTTTCATTTAGATTAAATTATGAAGTGGTATTAAGAATTAAATTTAAATAAAAATCGCGATCTATCAATATAGACCGCGATTCTTTATCTTTTTCTGAAACTTTTTAAGCAGAAATAATTTCTTTATTTCAACACTCCAAGCTTCGTTAACTTAGCTTGAACATCGTCACCAATCTTAACATCAATCTGTGTTCCTAATGGTAAGAAAATATCAACACGAGATCCGAACTTAATGAAACCGAATTCTCCTCCGGTTACTGCTTGTTCTCCTTCTTTTGCATAATAACAAATGCGACGTGCTACGGCTCCTGCAATCTGGCGGAACAATACTTCTTGTCCGGTTGCATGTTCTACAACTACTGTACTTCTTTCGTTGTCTGTTGAACTTTTCGGATGCCATGCCACCAGAAATAATCCTTTGTGATACTTCACGTATTTCACTTTTCCACTGGTAGGGTAGTAGTTGGCATGCACATTTAACGGCGACATGAAAATAGAAACCTGAATTCTTCTATCCTTGAAATATTCAGTTTCTTCTACTTCTTCAATAACCACCACTTTTCCGTCAGCCGGACAAAGCAAATCATTTGGTTCGAATGTAAATGTTCTCTTCGGGATACGGAAGAATTGAACCACTAAATAGAGCATTACCAAACAGCCAAGGCTCAACAACCAGAACAACCAAGCCCAACCGGTCATTTGTAATAAATACCAATTTCCAACTTCAATTGCTCCCAAAACCAATAATGCAATCAGAATTGTAGCTGTTCCTTCTCTGTGTAATGTCATTTTTTCGAATTAATTCGGCGTAAAGATAGTAAATAGTCCCGATAGCTATCGGGAGAAGACGAAAGTCGAAAGAAGAAAGACTTGTTAATGTGAAAGGTCACTTGAGCAAATGAATCTGGACTTTATTAGTTGTGGATCGTTATGCTGTTCTAGTGTCAGATTGAGTGATTCATGCGGGAGCATGAATAGTATCGAAAGCTGACAACACTACGCCAGAATCAAGATCACAAACACAATCGGCGCAGCAAACAGCATCGCATCAATTCTATCCAGAATTCCACCATGACCAGGTAAAATTCCACCTGAATCTTTTACTCCTGCTGTACGTTTCAATCTACTTTCGAAGAAATCTCCAAGTGTTGCTAAAACAGAAACCAAAGCGCTCACAATTGCGATTAGCAAGTAATCCTTGTTCGTTGTGAATTCGTTTCTATTGAAATAAAGCAATACAACCATTGTAATTGCGGCAATCAACATTCCGCCAATAAATCCTTCCCAGGTTTTCTTAGGTGAAACGCGCGGAAACATTAAGTGTTTTCCAAACAATCTTCCCGAAATATAAGCGAAGGTATCGTTCAAGTAAATAGGGAGCAAGGCAATGAAAAGAAGCGGTTTGATTTCCTTCGGGCTAAGTGTATAAGCTACAGACAACAATCCTAGTGGAATAGCAATGTATAGAACGTTTAAAGGAAATACGAACTTGTAAATCGCTTCAACAGATCCTTTTACAAAGATCAACGACGTAAAAATGATAATACTGATGACAACAAGGATGGATCCGATAATTACCAGTTTATAGATCAATTCACCGTTTTCAGGAGCCATCAAAATGGAGTTCAATGGTAAGTCAGGGAATAGTCCTTTGATACTCACAATCAACATTGGTAGGAATAATGCCGTATTAAATAGCAAAGCCGGCAACATCAGGTTGGAAGGAAACGCTGTTCCCTTTCCCATCTTGAACAATTCGTACGTGCCCAACATCACGAAGACGTAAAGCGTTAAATTGAAAATGTTTGTATTGTTCTTTACGTCAAGAACAAAAGGGGCAAATACGAAAAGTAAAAATACTATTCCGAATATACCCCTTTGTATCAATTCTCTCATAGAGTCGTTTGTAATCTATTTCATATTATGAAGTGATCCCGATCCCGCATGTGTGGGACAGGGATCTACTTCGTAATTATTTTCCGTCCTCTGAGCTTTCGTCAGAAGGTTCTGATTCTTCATTTTTTTTGGATGCTGAGCCTGTCGAAGCATCTTTTAACGGTGAAACACTTCCAGTTGCAATGTTCTTCTCTTCAGAAGCAGCAAGTGGCGT
>CAMLHZ010000008.1 GCA_946480085.1 uncultured Flavobacteriales bacterium | reverse complement strand
TAACGCACCATTCTCCTTCGCAATCGCTATCCAGTGTTTCGACAATCCTTCAGCATCTGCTCCAAGTGAATATGCTAAAAACAGCGCCATTGCCATGGTTAATTCAGCAGCTTCGCAAACCAGTTCTAACGAAGTGAGTGTACCGAACATTTCCTGAGCTTTATCTTGAATGATCTCGTTATGCGTCTGAGCAAAAGTTACTGGGTCGTGAAGCAGTCCCTCAAGCATCGGGAACATTAAGGTATCGAGCCATTCTGTACCGATGCGTTCCGAAAGAGAATCACTGTTCATCTTTCCGAGTTTACGCCATTTCGATAGGGTTACTTTATCTCCGGAAGCCGCCAAACCAGTATCAAGTAGTAATGTAAAAGCAATATCGGCAATGTTTTGCATCACTTCCAAGTATTCATCTTGCGCTTGTTCAAAGGCGTGAGTTTCTTGTCCGGATAAATACGCTTCAACCGTTAAATGAGGTAAATCCACAACTTCGGGACATTCCTTCAAACATGGAAAAGTAGAACCCTGAAAAATGTATTGTGCTTGTTCGTTTTGGATTTGTCGACCTAAGGGAAACAAACGACATGCTAAAGGTCGTGCAGGATGCACGCTACAACCTATGCCTTCTTCATACAATCCACAAGAATTCTTTCCGGTATGATTTGGTTTTCCGTTAAAATGTAAGACCGAGCCTCCGGCAACCGTATATTTCTGTCGAAAATGGCTTAACGACATCTTCTTCGCATTTGCCAAGAGTGCAAATTCCCAAGGGTTTAGACGAACCAAGTTACCATGACAACATGTTCCTGATCGGGAGCATGTCAGCGGCAAAGTGTCCTGAAGCGTAAGAAGTGTTGTCTGCAAGGAATTGGAAGTAAAGTTCAAAGGTAGTTTTAATCCTTGATTCAGCTATTTATGAATGAAAATCAATAATATTCAATCGTTCTTACGGTCATTTTCAGGTACAACCCTGTAAATGTATCACGAACCACGGATTTAGTCCAATTTCCTTTTTTATCAAATTCCAAATATTGAATTACTTCTGAATCGGCCAGACCTCCATCCGAATCGAAATAATCTACTCCAACAACCCGATTTCCTTTACCATAACGATTCACATATTTAGAACTTCTTACCAATTCTCCATTGTTGTAAATGACAGTTGTACCAATGGAATCCTGAAATTGTGAACTTAACCAGGAAGTTGTTTCATAGAGTAATTCGCCCTTTATATCCGTTGCGGCTGTATTATAGGTATGCTCATCAACCCACACGATCTGTGTATATTCAATGGATTCATCTTTATCATCATAAACTCTGCAACCACTCTTTTTACCATTCTCAAAGTCCAAAACGTAGATTCGGTTGAACAAAGAATCATTTAGATCGTAATCGACCACCTTCATCGTATCCATTTGTCCGGAACGGTTAAAATGCATGTTCTTCTGGTATTCCGCTTTAACTGTTGAATCTATTTTAGATTTCTTACCCATGAGTTTTACATCATAATAAACAGCATCACTTACAGATTTGACATTTCCTTTTAAACCATATTCTTTCAGATCGGAATACTGAGCGAATAAAGGTGCTCCAAAGCAACAGAAAGCGAAAAATAATAGTGTCTGTTTCATATTTTGAACTTACAATAAAATCAACTGATCAGAAATACGTCAAATGAACTATTTGGTTTTTTACTTCTTTGGAGGTGGAACTCCTTCCAATGTAATGCAACTACGCATCTGTTCGAGTTTTAATCCTTCTGATTCGGGTTTGTCTTTCAGATATTTCCTGCTGATCGTGAATCCTTTTCCTTTTAAATAAGCGAAATGACAACCGTCACAATATTCACAAATGAACAAGTCATCTTTTCCTTTTACCTCGAAGATTAGGTTTTCTAATAACCAACCATTGGCTAACATCTCATTGGCAATTAAATCCAATCGTTTCTTTGCCAAACTCTTCGACTCTTTGTAGCCACAATAGGAACTAATTTTGATCTTATAATCTTGCTCGAACAAATACTGAAAATCTTTGACAATCTCACTACTAACCCAACGAGGAAAATCCAGTGTGTCTGTAAAATTCGTGGAATTGGGTTCAAAATAAATATATGGAACAAGAAAGCTATCCCAGCACATTCGTGTTGGAATTAAGTCGATGCAAATGTTGAGAACAGTATCAGAAGAAATGTACACAACTTCAGCTTCAACACCCGCATGATAACCTTTTGCTCTCAAAACAACGATTTGAAAACCTCCTTTCCCTTTTTCCAATTGAAAGTCTACCGTTACATATCCATTTGAATCCGTTTCAACTGATTCAATCACGGAAATGGGATCAAAATCTCTAATCTCTATTTTTCTGTTGGCAATGTTGGCATGCATGGGTTCAGAAATCGTCAAATTCAACTTCACCTTTAACACGGCATCGGTTTCCTGGGAATGAATCGAATCTATTGCAAAAAAAACAATGAGAACTAAAATGAGGTTGGGCAGTGATTTCATCAGATGAATATTATTTCACCCATTTCCGAACAACGGGAGCTAAATATAAAATGGCAAGGGTTACCATTAGAAAAGCGATGAACCAACTCCTCATCCAAACAATCAGAAATTGGGGTTTAAAACCAAGGTTCACAATAACAATAACGCACGATACAAAAAAGGTAGCGATAAAGCTCATGAGTAACGCGAATTTCACGTCTTGTTTTGATGGTTTAATTGACATACGTTCTGAAGAATATTATTTCAGTACCCTAAATCGGTGACTCCACTTCACGATTCGTTTTTCGAAGAGTTCAAAGCTTAAAATAGAAATAATGATCGTTAATGCGAAATTGAAGAACAGGAACAGCCACATATTATTGATCTGGAATCGCCACATAATCTGTATTACAATAATGGTAATGAGAATGTTGCTGTACATGTAAATACCATAAGAACATTTACCAAGATAACTGAAGACCGGATTCGCAAATGGGCGAAGTTTTCGGTTGGTCCCGAATTGGAAATCCAGTAAAAGAAGAATGATGATTCCAACATACATGTACTTCTTGAACATGGCTTCAAAAACGTTGTTGAAGGAGTAAATTGGTGTATAGAAAAGCAAGGTAACTAACGCCAGGAAAAGTATCCAACGTAACCAAATGGGGAGCGTAAATGTAAACGGCTTTTGAGCGTAGAAATAGCCTAGCATCGCTCCAAAAATGAGCACGTCAATTCTACTTATGGTATTCAGGTACATGTGTAATCCGGGAACATCTCCATTATAATACATGTAGCCTCTGAAACCAATACTCAACAATACAATAGCAATCATCACCGCTGGCAAACGTTTCCATGGGACAAAAGCCACCACGAAAGGCCAGAAAATATAGAAATGTTCTTCAACGCAAATGGACCAGAAATGGGCGAATGGCATGAGAAATTGTCCGTCGCGAATGGTAGCAAAATTGCCAAGAAACAACGCATTCCATAAATAATCTGGATGATACGTTTGCTGCGTCCAATGCACAATGAAAGGTCCTAGTGCAATTAACAAATAGAACACGGGCCAAATGCGAAAGGTTCGTCTGAGAAAGAAGTTCGGAATGCTGATTTTCCCAAACCGCTGCTTTTCTTGAACCAAAAGATATGTGATCAGAAATCCGCTTAAAACAAAGAACAGGTCCACACCAATTCCCAGATTCTTAATAAAGATCATTGCGTGATGTCCGAAAGTTGATTCCTGATGCGTTATAGGATCCGTAAATGAATCGATAATGTGATCCGACTCGAACCAGTCAATCCAACCTTCAACGGCATGTGCAAAAACGATAACAATGGCTGCTATAAATCGCAATGCATCGAAGTTATTGAAGTAGATTCTCTTTTCACTCATAGTTTCAGAAAACGGATATTGGACGTTTTAATTGCCACTCAAAGTTATCAAAAAAGAAAAGCACCAACTTGTGATTGATGCTTTTCCTTTATTCTTTACTTCCCTTTCGGAACATGCTTGTCTGTAAACGACTGAGATGTTTTGTTCCAACCTTCGATCAACTTTGATCTGTCGGCATTCAGTTTATCGTTTGTAGCGTTGTACTGATTTACTCCGGCGTTCATTTCATTTACCGCTTTGTTGTATCCGTCAACGTCAGCTTTTGTTCTGCTTTTTTCCGGTTTCTTTTCGAAAGCTTCTTTCGTTTTATTGAAGTTTTCTGTTTTCAACATGAAATCTGAAACGACTTTAATGTCTTTCTCACCTTCCGTGATGTAGAACTCCAACAACTTTTTAGTTGCATCTACAACTGTTCTATCCGCATTGTATAGTTTCACTGCTTTCAATTTCTCCAAACCTTCTTTTGCTGTGGTAACCAAAGCTTCACGATTTTGCTCGATCGCACTTAAATCTTTACGGGAAATTGCATCCAGTAAGTAGGCCTCTTGCTTGAAACTTTTGAAGAAAATAAGGTAAACTTCGTTGTAGTGATCGTAAACTTCACCAGCAACTTCCATTTTCTTATCCAATTCACTTGAAGTTTCAATGATCTTAATGTCATGTGCTTCAGCAAAACGACGTTGAACACGGTTGATCATAACGCTTGCATCCGATAATTTATCACTTGCCTGATCGCGCGCTGTCATATAAGCTTCCATTGCATCATAAGAGTTCTCTGAAATTGCTTCCATGTCAACGATCTTAGCGTAATCTTCTTTCAAAACAAGATTTACCAGACGCAAATATTCTACAACTGAATCTTTGAATTCTGAAGAACCTTCAAAAGACTTTGCTGATTTTGCTTTCGATAAAGCGGTATTCGAAGTTTGAATTAACTCCATTCGTCTTTTGTCGACTTTACGAGCGCTTTTTCCGTGCGAAACAGAACTTGTGTAATCCCACATGTCTTGCTGGATCTTACCATATTCAGCAGAGAACGAATTCATGTATTCAACCGGACTTTGAGCTGTAGCGTTTAAAACTGTGAAAAAGGTGCAAATTGCAAATAGAACGTAACTTTTTGTTTTCATGTTAATTAACGGTTATTGATTAAATCATTCATAATATAAAATCCCTCCATCAGCTGAACGTCTAGTTTCAACTGTTCGAGGAACTGTTTGTTGTACATTTCTAAAATTTCGTCTGAGGCAATTAAGTCACGGTCGAAATGGTTAGCTGACGGCGTAAAATTACAAATTAATTGATTCTGGTAATCTTTCAATTGGGTTGAAAGTGCAAGCAGTTCATTTCGCATCTTCAACATTTGGTCCAGATTCAAAGTTGTTGGTGCTTGTTCGAATTGTTTTTCTTTCGCCCGAATGATCTCTAACCATTTCCCGTATCCAACAAAAGTAGAATTCGAGTTCATTCTGGCTTGCGAAAGTGTATTCAACTGTTCTGTATTGATCTTGGAGGCAGGTTGAAAAGTGATTTTCTTCGTTATTGAATCCGGAATCAAAACGTTGCGGAGTTGTCGTTCTCCTTCTTCTGAATCAGAATTGGCAATCAAATTCCATTTCACATCCGGTTGTACACCACCCAACTGGTTCCACTTGCCGGTTACGCGATACAATTGTCCGTTGGTAATGTTGGCATATCCAAGCGATTTATCTTCCACAATGAACCCTAATGTGTAAATTTTCGGATCCAAAGCATAAATAACTTGTGAAGTCGCCTTCCCGTAACTTGGTGTTCCAAAGATTACCGCCCTATTGTAATCCTGAAGCGTACTTGCCACAATTTCGGAGGCTGATGCACTCATTTCATCTATCATCACCATTAGCGGCCCGCTGTACATAGATCCTCTGTTGAAATCTTTCAGTAACTGAACCGTTCCATCATTTTCTTTCGTAGCGAGAACTGGTCCGTAATCAATAAAAATTCCTGCAATATCAATGGCTTCTTTCAAAGAACCACCACCATTTCCACGCAGATCAAGAATCAAACCTGCAATCGTATCTTTCTTCAATTTCAGAATACATTTCGCCAGATCATTTGCACAGCCAAGTGAAGAAGTATCTGTCCAGTTTACATAAAAATCAGGTAAAGCGATATAACCAATTTTCTTTTCTCCTTCTAAAACTGCATTCTTAATTATGTCTTCGTCGCTGTAAACTTTAGATTTCTTGAGATAAACGATCTTCTCAGCTTTATCTTTCGTTTCAAGTACCAATTCAATCTCTTTCGACTTTGTTTTACCAAAGGTTTCCATTACCAGATTGTATGATTCTAACCCGTCCAGTACAATTCGTTTGTCGCCAAGGAATGAGATTTTCAATAAACGATCTCCAACATGAACTTCATTACTCAACCAAGCCGGACCTCCCGGAGCCAAGTTCGAAATATGCGTTTCGTTTGCCATATCGAGTTCCAAACTGATTCCGTAAATCTCTCTTTCAGATGTCAGTTCTTCTTCAAAATTCTTCTTTGATTCAGGATTAAAGAAGAACGTGTGTGGGTCAAAAGACTGCGCAATCGCATTCAAAAACAAATAAGACATGCTTTCCTCTTTCTGAAGTTCGGCAAAGAAATCAACCGTTCTTTTCTTAAGTCCCTCTCTTGTTCTCTCCGACCAGGGCTGAAGAGAATCTTTTGGGAATTCAACTTCGTTATCCTTCAGTTGATCCAGCAAACGCTCATAATGCTGTGTTACAAAATACTGCTTCCACAAATTGTTTTGTTGAGCTGACTCATATCTAACTTTACCTATTTCAATGGGTTTTATGGTAGATCCATTTGGAATTTTTGAACCATAAACCTCTTCACAAACCTTGGTCATTGCAGATAAGCGTTCCTGATAACGGGTGAAAACAAAACGATAATAGCTTAATGTTTCACTTTTCAGATCAGCCAACAGATCGGTTTCTTTTGATAGAAACTCCTTTTCATCTTGAATGCTGAAGATCAAGTTATCCGGATCCAGGTATTCCATAAAATTCACATTCACAGCATGTGCAAAATCACTATTGATTTCACGTGGATGAACGTGTTCAGCTTTAATTCGGGCAAGAAGAATCTTTACTTCTTTTTTCAACTCTTCATCTGTGTAAGCAAACGTGTTTCCTGAAACAAAAAAAAGAAGAAAGAGGATGGTTATTCGGTGAAACATAAAAGGTTGAATTGTTAATCAAAAAGAAAAGCATCCGCTATGGCGGATGCTTTCTAAATATAATTGATTGACGATTATGATGCCAATACTTCTTTTACTTTATCAGCTGCTTCTTGCAACAGTACTGCTGAATGCACATTCAATCCACTTTCGTCGATCAATTTCTTCGCTTCAACAGCATTTGTTCCTTGCAAACGAACAATAATTGGAACTGGAATAGTTCCCATGTTTTTGTATGCATCAACAACACCTTGTGCAACACGGTCACAACGAACGATACCACCAAAGATGTTAATCAAGATTGCTTTTACGTTCGGATCTTTCAAAATGATATGGAAAGCTTTCTCAACGCGCTCAGCATCTGCTGTTCCACCAACATCAAGGAAGTTAGCAGGGTTACCACCAGAATACTTGATGATATCCATAGTTGCCATTGCCAATCCAGCTCCGTTTACCATACATGCAACGTTTCCGTCCAATTTCACGAAGTTCAAACCAGCTTTGTCAGCTTCAACATCCAATGGATCTTCTTCTGAAGTATCGCGCATTTCAGCGTAGTCTGGGTGACGGAACAATCCGTTTCCATCCAATGTTACTTTTGCATCAACTGCAATGATTTTATTATCTGAAGTTTTCAATACCGGGTTGATCTCGAACATAGCAGCATCACATCCTTCGTACGCACTGTAAAGCGCAACTACGAATTTTGTCATTTGCTTGAATGCTTCACCAGATAAACCTAGGTTGAACGCAATTTTACGCGCCTGGAATCCTTGAATTCCAACACGTGGATCAATTTCTTCTTTGAAGATCAAGTGTGGGGTATCGTGAGCAACTGTCTCGATATCCATTCCTCCTTCAGTTGAGTACATGATAATGTTACGACCTCTTTCACGATCCAACAAAACTGACATGTAAAACTCTTCTACTTCTGCTTCACCAGGGTAGTAAACATCTTCAGCTAACAATACTTTGCTAACCAATTTACCAACACCATTTGTTTGAGCAGTTTCAAGGTGTCCACCAAGGATTCCTTTTACTTTCTCCTCAACCTGGTCAATTCCTTTTGCCAAAACTACACCATGAGAACCTGTTTCTTCAACAACTCCTTTACCACGACCACCAGCATGAATTTGAGCTTTAACCACGTACCAACCAGTACCTGTGTCTTCAGTCAATTTTTTAGCTGCAGCTACTGCATCTTCTACTTTCTCTACAACAACACCACGTTGAATAGCAACGCCGTATTTCTGCAAAATTGATTTTCCTTGATATTCGTGTAAGTTCATGACAACTTTATTATTTTTTGGAGCGCTAAAGGTAAAGATTATATCTGTTACTGCGATGCGAAAAGTGATGAAAAATAGTGGAAAAATAAATGAGGAAAGTACCTCGACTCCGCTCGGCAACCTTTCCTCATTATTTTTCTTTCAAATCTCAACTTCAGACTCATTTCGCATTTGACCAAACGGTCATCGAGCGGAGTCGAGATGAACTTTTAATTTCCATGTAATTTCCAACTGGAAGTCATACTCCTAGAAGCAGCATCTGCGTTGGACTTTTTAGTCAGGTCATTCCAAACTTGTTCCAAACCTGCTTTTAAAGCTTCTGTTTCATCTTCATATTGTTCCCACATCACTTTTGGATCCTGGAAATATTGTTTGATGAAATTGGTATCGAAATCGCCTGAACGGAAAGCTGGATGCTTCATTACGTATTTCCCGAAATCAAGTGTGGTTTTTACTCCAGAGATTTCGTAATTGTTGATTGCTGCAACCATTTTGTCCATAGCCGCTTCGCGCGTTTCCGCCCAAACAACCAATTTCGCAATCATTGGATCGTAATAGATCGGAACTTCCATTCCTTCTTCAAAGGCATCATCAACACGCGCCAAATCAACACGTGGACGTTTGTAACGATTCAATGTCCCAATATCAGGAACGAAACCGTTCAATGTATCTTCAGCATAAACACGAACTTCTATTGAATGTCCGTGAATACGTAATTCGTCTTGTAATTTTGGTAAACGCTCACCTCTTGCAACGCGAACTTGCCATTCTACCAAATCAGTTCCTGTGATTTCTTCCGTAACAGGATGTTCTACCTGCAAACGCGTATTCATTTCAAGGAAGTAAAAATTCAAATCGGCATCCAACAAAAATTCAACAGTTCCAGCTCCTAAATAATCACAAGCCTTACAAACATTTACAGCAGCTTCACCCATTTTCTTACGCAATTCTTCAGTTAGAACTGCAGAAGGAGCTTCTTCTATTACTTTTTGGTGACGACGTTGAATAGAACATTCACGTTCGAACAAGTAAACCACATTCCCTAAAGAATCTGCGAAAACTTGAATCTCGATGTGGCGCGGCTTGGTAACAAACTTCTCAATGAAAACCGCATCGTCTCCAAAAGAAGAACGGGCTTCACTTTGCGCCATTTTCATTTGTTCCTCAAACTCCTCAACGTTTTCAACCAAACGCATTCCTTTTCCTCCACCTCCGGCAGAAGCTTTGATGAGGACAGGAAAACCAACTTCAGCGGCAATAACTTTCGCAGCTTCAACATCAGTAATGGCTTCATCCACTCCCGGAACCAAAGGAACATTGTAATTCTTAACTGCTTGTTTTGCAGAAAGTTTATCTCCCATTAATTCCATTGCTTCAGGTGAAGGACCAATGAATGTAATTCCAGCTTGTTTCACTTTACGAGCGAATCCTGCATTTTCAGAAAGGAAACCGTAACCCGGATGAATTCCATCAACTCCAAGATCTTTACAGTGCTGTAGAATCACATCTTGTTTCAAATATGACTCTGCAGAAGGAGATTTTCCAACATAAACAGCTTCATCGGCCTCTAAAACGTGTGGTGATTTCACATCCGCATCAGAATAAATAGCCACTGTTGAAATCCCCATCTTCTTTAACGAACGTATAACACGACGAGCAATCTCTCCACGATTAGCAACAAGAACCTTATTCATAGTAAAATATTTGTTTATGCCATTGTTGGCAGACAGGGCAAATTTACCCAAAAGTTAGAAAACTAAAACGAGAAAACAGGATTATTTCCCAGCAGGTTTTTCAGGTTCTTTGACAGGTTCCTCTTCTTTAACCACTGTAGTTCCAGTCGAAGTGTTCGCTTCTGCTGGCGGTGGATTTGTTGGCACCTTCTTATTTTTCTTCCGCTGTCTACTACCTTTTTTATTGAATGGATCGGAGAAGAACTTCAATACACGAGAATCTTTGGTTTTATTAAACTCTTCAGAATAGTACAAACCAACACCTTGCGTGTAATCACCATTTTCACTACTTGCTCCTGATGGATCATTCGGTTCATTGAAAATATTCAATTTCAAGCTTCCATCCGGATTCAGACGAACATCAATATTCACATCTCCTACCGGAATTGCTTTTTCACCATCCTCTGATGGTTTTTGTACTCCCGCAGAAGTAGTAATGGTTACTTTATCTCCAAGCTGCTGTGTATTCGATAGTGAAGTTGAGGTACCTTGATTTTCAAGATTCAACTTACCATTAGTTAAATCACTTACGGCACCACCAACGAAAGACCCAACAATATCAGTCCCGGCTCCAATTCCGTTCCCGGTACTACCACCGCCAAGCGGGGCAAATCGGTGATCTTTCACCAAGCTGAACCATTGCGCCTGCGTTTCCTGTTCCGTTTGAGTTGCTTTGCTCAATAGATCTCTTTCTGTTGAGGTAATGTTCTTCGCTTCAATATCTAATGTAACAGTAGGTTTACTTAATTTGTCACGAACGGCAATAATACAATTCACAGGTTTAGATGACATCCCGGCTTTATCACCCGTTAGATCTCCAAAATTGGCAGAAACTACTTTCGCGACTTTCAAATCTAATGTAGCATTTACAGGATCTCCACTCCATGTAATTGTTCCACCAGGCTGCAACTTAAACACTTCACGAATCGGGTTCATGACGAAGTTGTATTCTCCACCCGAAATGGTATACTGACCATTCATGGTTAATGAACCATCAGTCGCTAAATGGATATCCAATGTTTTTGCCTTACCATAAGCGCGTATGGCATCACCTGACTTCTCGTTAAAGATCAGATTCACTTTGGCATCATCCGTAATATCCAACTCCAGATTCATATCAACACCCGTTGTTTTTGGATCTACTTGTTGAGTTTGGTTTGGATCAAAATACTCTATAAACTCAAAATCAGAAACGGAACTAGCGCCATACATTGGCAAAAAGATCAACGTTCCCGCTTCTGTTTTGGCGTGAACATCAATTTTGGTAATGACATCAGTAATGTCGATGGTTGCTCTACCAGATGCATATGCTTTTCCGTAATAGATATCACCTTCTTTGTATTGGGTATTCAATACCATGAATTTACCGGTAAAATCTTTATCAGAAAGGGCATTCACAGCTTCTTTGTTGAATTCAAAGTTGAGTTTGACCTTGAAATTCGCGAAGTCAAGGTGATTGATCCGAACATCTGCAATTGCTGGATTACCATCTTCATCCAACACCGGTAGCGTTCCACCTATTCTTCCGTTCTTGCCATCAAAGACGATCTCTCCGCCCATTCGATAGGTTGTTCCCAACATACCAATTTTTGCACTCGCTTCTTGTAGCTTAATGTTTCCATTGATACTCGGGGTTTCCAATTTACCCGTAACCCGTAACTTACCATTAAGATTTCCTTTAAGATTAGTTACCAGCTCAGGATCTACAAAAGCGCTTGCAAACTTGATGTCCATTTTCTTGAACAACAGCGTTAAATTGTAATTATTATCCTCTCGCATAGGGTAGATATCCCCTTCCATCTTGAAGGTTTCGTTCCCTAAATAGTTTAAGTCACCAAACAACGTTAACTTCTCCTTATTCGGGTTCCAAATGAATTGAGAGAGTGTTACTGTTCCAATTTCCTGCTTACTCAAATACAATTGTGACAAAGCCATGTTTCCTTCAGCCTGTGGAAGTGTAAATGGTGTTTTCAAATAGGCCGTTCCGTCCAAACGACCAACAATATCCAATGTTGGATCCAAAATTTTGGCGAACTCCTCCACGTGAACATCCTTTAAAGTCAATTCAACTTGTTCTTTCTCATCATTGGAAAGTACTCCATTCAAACGGATCAATTGTGTTTCACGCTCAAGGCTAAGATCATCCACAACAATGTGGTTTTCTTCCACTACAATTTTTGCTGCCTTTTTCACTTCCCATCGATTTCCTTCTACAGAAAAATAAGATGGTAATACCGTTCCATCGATCGCATTATTCTCTTTCAGCGTTAGATCTGCATTAATGGAAGCCGAATCTCTGGTTCCCTGATTCCACAGGATTTTCGTGTCAAATTCTCCCTGATGTCCGTTTATGATTACATCAAACTTGCTTACGTAAATTGAATCATTATAAGCTGCTCTGTCTGCGGTAATTTTGGTTTCCAAATTTCCGGAAACAAGCGTCTCGTTTATTTTTAAATTACTCAAATACTGTTTCTGAACCTTTGAAGAATCTTTTCCATGAGGAATCAAGGCTACTTCGGCAGCTGTGAAATCCATTGTCTGGATATCTTTCTGAGAATCATAAGAAAGATTAATAACGGAACCTGGTGTAATGTGCAAATCAGGGTAAAACAAATTGAATATCTCTTCTGTTTGTTTCAGTGTAATTTGTGCATCGAAGAATTCGTGTGACGTGTTCTTCTTTTTCACCTTCATCGGTTTGATGATAGTTGGAAGAAGCTCCGAGAATGAATTATTCAAAGAAGTTACCAGATTTCCTGAAGTCATTTTTCCACCCAAATGAATGTCGGCCACCTGACTTTCAACGATCAATGAATCCGATTTTGCGCCTCGGGTCAAGATCAAATCCAAATCTGGCACCTCAATTTTCTTGTCTTCCTGGAAGAACACCAATTGGTCTACTTGAACTGTTCCTTGATAATTATCAATGTTAGAGCCATGCATGTTCACATCCAAATCGGCAAGAATTTTTGCATTTGGATCATCCATGAAATGTAAAGCTTGTAAATCCGCTTTGGTGATTTTCAAACCAAGATCAAAACGCTGCTCTTTGTTTACGTCAACAATTCCATCGTAGTGCATTTCCAAATGCGGATCGTTGATGTCGATTTTTGATTTAAAGACGTTATTGATAAATGAGCCCTCTGTAACGGCAATGTTCGTATAGTTGTAGTTGTTGAATCCGAATTTCTCGAAATCACCGGAAACTTCAGTCAAACGAATCATGTCCTTCTGACCAACAACTCCTGTAAGGAAAGCAGAACCAGTTACAGTTCCAAAGTCTTTTACTCCGATAAATTTACCCAGTTGAAAACTATCGATCTTGACATCGTAATTACTATTTGTTGTTCTGGTAAAGGCATAACCTCCTTCCTTAACTGAATTAAAGCGAATTCCATTGTTCAATCGAACACTACCCAGTTCGGTGGCAATCTTGTCGGCCTTCAGAATAAACTCATCCAAAGTTCCATCGACGTGGAATCTACGTAATTCAGCGAAACCTAAACTTCTGGCTTGTTCACCAACATCAATCGATTTCATCCCCGCACTTTTCGGTAAGTGCAACGATTCAATGTCTTTCATTAAAAGATAAGCATAGTCAATTTCTTCGTCCACTTTGGCCTTACCTTTCAATGCAAAATTAGGAAGTGAATAATCTCCACGAATTACTGAACGTTCCCCAAAACGGAAATCCAGATCAGTTAATTGGAGGTTATCAATTGGTTCAGAAAGTGTTGTACTCAGATAAACCGTTTGATCCATTCCTTCCAGGTTGGAAACGAAATACGTAACATCTTTCAAATCAATGGTACTTGAATCAATTTGTGCGTCGAAAACAACTTTGGAATTGAATTTATCGAAATCGTCAAACGACTTTAAACGAAGGTTGAAACGATTGGCGTAAATGGACGTTTTCGCAGTCTGAATGGTAATCTTGCTTAATAGAATTCCCTTTTTAGGATGAATCACTGCACTCAAGCTTAAATTGCGAAGATCCAATCCACATTGCTCTTTTGCGCTCAAAGCTTCCAGGTTTACCCCAAGAACACCATCTTCAGTTGAAGAAAACTTACTTGCTGTTAAATTGAAATGCTTGAAGTGAAGGTGATCATAATCAATTCCATATGGAGATTTCGGTTTACGATTATCATCATACGACAAATCAACTTCTTTCAGTTTTATAGTCTTGATCTTAAGTGCAGTTGGTTTTGAGTTCGGATTTTTAGGTTTTCCATCATCAAAATAATCAGCAATAAAATCGAAATTAAAGTCGCCCGTTTTCTTATCTCTGTTGATTCCGATTCGACCGTTTTCAAGACTAGCTTCCCTTAAAACAATCGGATCTCCCAAACTACCAATTCGAACATCAATAACAGCGATGGAAGCCAAAGTGTCTTTTTTCAAATCCTCGATGTAAACATCCTTGAGCTGAACACGATTGATAAACGTGATATCCACCTTGCCGATTCTGATTTCGGTATTCAATTCACTGGAAAGATAGCTTGTCGCCAAACCTCCCAAGTACGTTTGAACGGCACTTGTACGAATTAAAAAAGCGAGAAAAATCACAAATACAAGGAGCCATTCGAATGTGATTCCAATGGTACGACCTATAAATTTGAGTAACTTCGCCATATCTTAATAGACAAAAATAACAAAGTTGATGCAAAAAGATATCGTTATACTCGGAATTGAGTCATCTTGCGACGATACTTCGGCTGCAATTCTGAAGAACTTCCACATTCTTTCCAATGTTACGGCCAACCAAAGTGTGCACGAAAAGTACGGTGGCGTTGTCCCAGAGCTTGCTTCACGTGCCCATCAACAAAATATTGTTCCCGTTGTTTCTCAAGCGTTAAAAGAAGCCAAAATAGATTTAGAAGACATTGATGCCATCGCTTTTACACGAGGTCCGGGTCTAATGGGCTCACTTGTAGTTGGATGTTCGTTTGCAAAAGCGCTTTCATTGGCAAGTAATAAACCCTTATTGGATGTCAACCATATGCATGCGCATATTCTGGCACACTTTATAGACGAAGGAACACCACAACCCGAATTTCCATTCATCTGTTTAACGGTTTCAGGCGGACATACACAATTGGTAAAAGTTTCATCAGCAACAGAACTGGAAATTCTGGGAACAACCATCGACGATGCTGCCGGAGAGGCTTTTGATAAGATCGCAAAAATTCTTGGCTTGCCTTATCCCGGTGGACCTTTAGTTGATAAATTGGCACAAAAGGGCAATCCGGAAGCATTTCAGTTCGCAGAACCAAGAGTGGATGGATTCAACTTTAGTTTCAGTGGATTAAAAACCTCCGTTCTTTATCGTTTGCAGAAGGAACAAAAAGTAAATCCCGATTTCATCAAAGAGCACCTGGAAGATTTATGTGCTTCCGTTCAGCATACCATTTTAAACATCTTGTTCAAGCAATTAAAGCGAGTGCTTCAGGAAACTGGAATTAAACATGTTGCCATTGCTGGAGGAGTTTCGGCAAATTCAGGTTTGAGAACCAGACTTCAGGAATTTGCAAAAACAGAACACATTGAGGTTTATATTCCAAAGTTCGAATATTGCACGGATAACGCAGCCATGATTGCTGTTGCGGGTCGTTTTTTATATGACAAAGGGATTTTTGCAGACCAAAGTGTGAGCGCCCAGGCCCGAATGAATTTCACCCGATAATGGAAAAAAAACACATTGCACTTCCACCCGCTTTTACTGAAAGAGTTCTTGGTGATTCCTTTCTCGGAAAAGAATTGATCGAAGCTTTGGATTCAGTAGCTCCTACTTCGATTCGTCTGCACCCAATAAAAGGAAAGCATCATTTTGAAGAAACGAAAAGCATTCCGTGGTCTAAAAACGGATTGTGGCTAAAAGAACGTCCTGTTTTCACTTTAGATCCGCTTTTTCATGCAGGTTGTTATTACCCACAAGAAGCAGGTTCACAATTATTGAGCTTTGTTCTTGATCAGCTGGAATTTCCTGAAAATCCGGTTTGTCTGGATTTATGTGCAGCACCAGGCGGAAAAAGCTCGCTGATCTTGGATCATTTAGCTGGAAACGGATTATTGGTTTCTAACGAAATCATTACTTCAAGAGCACGAATTCTTTATGAAAACCTTACAAAATGGGGTTACTCCAACAGTGTGGTTTGCAACAATGCTTCTGATGCTTTTGGTAAAATGACCAACTTCTTTGATTTGGTTGTTGTTGATGCACCATGTTCAGGCGAAGGAATGTTCAGAAAAGACTTGGAAAGCAGGAACGAATGGTCGGAAGCAAACGTAGAAATGTGTGCTGAAAGACAACGCGACATCATTGAAAACATTTGGGACGGAATAAAAACAAATGGCTATTTGGTTTATTCTACGTGTACTTTCAACGAAGATGAAAACGAAAAGAACATTGAGTGGATTTGTTCCGAATTCGGTGCTGAAATCATTTCTATTGAATTCCCGGCTGAATTTAAAGCGAGAACCGAAATTGGAGCTTATGCACTTCCTAACAGAGTAAATACAGAGGGTTTCTTCATCTGCGTACTGCGGAAGATAGAACTGAATTCTGGAAAGAAGAAAGGAAAAGCAAAACCATTTAGCACTCCTAAATCAGACAAAGAACTCGCTGATTTCATTGACTTAGATGAGAAATCTCAGTTGATTGAGTGGAAAGAGAAAGTTTGGTTGGTTCCAACGGATTTAACGGAAGAATTGCAACAAATTTCTCAATCGTTGAACGTTTTTAAGCTCGGACTTCCAGTTGCGGAACCAACACGTAAAGGATGGATTCCAGACGAGGCGGTTCCATTTTCGAATTCTTTGTCGAAAACTGTAAAACGCATTGAATTGAATCAAAGGGAAGCATTACTTTACTTAAAAGGCGAAACGTTTTCTATCGAATCAGGAAATGGTTATGCAGTTGTTTGTTTTGAAGGAATTCCATTAGGATGGATAAAGCTAATCGGAAATCGATTCAACAATAATTATCCGAAGGAATGGCGTATTAGAATGAAAATAGAATGAGAAACTGGCACAGACGCGATGCATCGCGTCTCACAGCACAGGACGATACGCCTGAATCTTCCCTTTCTTCAAATCCTTGAAATAGATCGTGCTCACTCCTACTTTCTTCCCGAATTGCCCGGTGTTTTGATGAATGAGCTCCACCGCACCATCTTCTCCAACTGAATAAACAATAGCTGTGTGGTGATAATAGGATTCGCTATACGTTTTTCCTTCAAATTCTACACCTTCAAACTGAAGAATATCGCCTGGTTGAATGCATTCTTTTTTCCAATCGGTTTCTTTTCCGTAATCGAGATAGCCATCCCAATTCGCATTCACTTTATCCAATGCAAATTTCGCAAGGTCCCAGCATTCACCTCTATCAATTTTCTTTCCTATGCACGATTTCACAACTTTCAGCAACTCGGCATTCAGTGGTTCAGTAGAATCACAGGAAGTCGGTAACTGCGCGTTGGCATGAAAAGCCAAGAAGAAGATGAATGCGGAACAAAGCGTTTTCACTAACAATTGAATTTGTATTAATAAGCTATTGAAACGAAAACGGTTACAGACTTATTTGATATTGAAGCACAACCATATTCTTGCGGTCTGTTACACCAAGACCTCCAATCGAATAATCAAAAATTGGTCGATTTTGAATCCCCAATGTCATTTTCCCAAAGGCATTGCCATGAATCAACCAATTAATTCCAGCTTCATACATGATTGATGGCTCATCCAAACCTTCAAACATACTGTACTGAGATGCAGCAAAGATTTGAAGGGAACCATTATCAGAGAATAAATTATCCTTGAATTTGTATGCGAATTGTCCGAATAGAATATCTCCAGTTCCGTACATCGGGAAAGCAACTCCAGTTCCATTAAAAGAATAGTTTACAAGATCAATTCCGTTTGAAACATTCATAACACCAAGAGATCGAACATGATTGACACCGAAATCGAAATTATTGTAAGCCAAATATCCCGTGAATGCTGCACCTTTTTTACCAATCGGTAATTCAGTAAAAATGTCTAATCCCAAAAGCACCATGTTGGTACGAACAGTATCTCCACTCCCATTCCTATGCCACATTGCATCTTTTTGTTCAACCCATCCAGCACCGATATTGAGAACTTTCTTCTTTCCATAATACGTTCCCGGAAGGTATGGAATAGTCATACTTTCTTTATCAAAGAATTGCCAAACCAAGTAACCCGAAGTTTGCATTTTTGGTGGTTCCGGATTAAAAGATGAAATGGTGTTTATTGATGGAATTGGTGTTAAACTATTCTTTATCGTCAAAGGATTTGAAACCGCTACTCGATATTGAAACCTATGAATTTCACCTTTTGCGTATACAGAAAGTTTACGAAGAAACTGGTCATTGATTCCATTGGTTGTTTGCTGATACAATGGCACATCGAACCCCAGAATAGAAGCCGCTGCTGGAGAAGAAAAACGTGACATTCCCGACCAAGCGGTCAATCCGCCACCAATTTGCAGTTGAGGGATAACTTTGTACTCCGTAACAATATCATGGAAGAAAGCTCCTGTATTTCGGGGCTGCATAAAACTGAAATTGTTCTGCCCGAATTGAGTATAAACAAAAATGCGATCGGTCAGTTGCCCATAAGCTTGAATTCGTACACGTCGAATTCCAATATCGGCTCTAGCATTTCCCGCATCAAATCCATCGATTGTAGAACCTGGATTCAATTCCGAATAACGTACCCAGGTTTGAGCCAAAAAGGTTCCTTTGAAATAGTGAGAACCGGATGCGTTGAGTTTCTTCTTGAATTCCGGCAACACTAATCCAGAAGTATCTTTCCAGGAAGATTGTCCAACAACTGAGAAACCAAAACACAATAAACCAATGGTAAGCAAACTTTTCATAGTCGCAAAAATAAGGTTTATGTTGTGTTTTTGTTCCAGCAATTTATACCCAAAAAGGAGTAAATCGAGGATACCCAAAAGAAAAAGCCCGAAGCGATTAAATATCTGCTTCGGGCTTTTTTTTGTAATCGGATTAATTATTAACGCAATACATTAATTGCACCTCTAAATTCTTTCTTTCCATCTGTGTAGATGTCTTTCACTCGAGCAATCCAGTTGTAAGTTCCAGCTTGCACTACCTGACCGTGATAAGTTCCATCCCATTTTGAGTTCACATCGTGAGTTTCAAAAATGATCTCACCCCATCTATTCATAATCAATAGTTCGAAGTTGTAAACATCAATTCCATCTACGTAATACACCCATGTTTGGTTAAACTCATCTCCGTCAGGAGTAAATGTATTTGGTGCGTAGAAAATGATATCACTATTTACACTTAAGATATACTCAACTGTATCGATACACCCAATTTCAGATTCAACGATCAAACGAACCGGATAAGTAGCTACAATTCCTTCAGGGAAAGTAAATACCGGGTTTTGCTGACTGCTTGTAATTGGATTACTTCCTGGTGAGAACCATTCCCAGCTAACAACATTACCTGATGATTGATCTTGCCCCATAATTGACGTTTCGTAAATCGTTGTAGGGTTATTTGAGAAGATAAATTCAGCAACCGGGTTATCAACTACTTCAACAATTCCAGGGAAAGTATTCGTAGTAACACATCCTTCAACAGAAGTAACTGTTACAGTCATATTGTAAATTCCACTGTTTTCATATTGGTGATTGAAACCAACTGCTCCAGTGTATTGATCTTGAGTTCCGTCACCATACTGTACTACAAAGAAGTCAATTGCACTTTGGTTTGTAGAGTTGTTTGCGAATTGGAAGTTTCCAGGTACACATTGTGTTGGAACATCCGGACTAAACAACGGTTGAACTGGTGTAGGGAATGTAATGTTCATACATTGCTGAGTTGTTGGAGAACCACATGCTTCAGACAATGTTACACAGTATTGTGTTCCAGAGTTTGCAGGATCAACTGTGAACGAAGATCCAGTTCCAATTACAGTTCCGTTTTCAGACCATGTAAATGTATAAGCCGTACTTCCTCCAGTACCTGTTGCAACTAAAGTTGTTGAGTTCTCAGGACAAATTACCTGATCCGGTGTCAAACTTGAAATTTGCAAAGGAGCTGGTTCAGTGATAGTAACAGAAGTTGTTACCACACAGTTATTTTGATCCGTTACAGTAACAGTGTGAACACCTGCGTTCAAATCATTTGCTCCTTGAGCAGTTGAAGCAGAACCAGTCCAAACATATGAGTAGTTTGGTGTTCCTCCTGTAACATTAACCGCAGCCATACCGTCTGAACCACTGTTACAAGTTACGTTTGTTTGACCAACAACAGTCATGTTCATTCCCGGGATTTCAGTTACTGTTACAGTAACTGTTCCAGTACATCCATTAGAAGAAGTAACAGTACAGTTGTAAACACCAGCAGCCAATCCAGTAGCCGTTGCAGTTGTTTGAGCAGCAGGATCATCCCACAAGTAAGATACAGTTCCAGTTGCCGTTGTAGATGCAGTTGCAGTTCCATCAGCTCCACCAGGACAAGTTACCTGAGTTGTTGTACCACTAAAGTTCGCAGGTGCATTCGGAACAGTTACGTTCACGTTTACTGTACATCCTGCAGCATTTGTAATTGTACAAGTATAAGGTCCAGTTACTAAGTTCGTAGCTGTTTGTGTTGTTTGTCCTCCTGGAGACCATAAGAACGTCCAAGGTCCACCAGTTGTACTTGTTACGTTAGCAGTTGCTGTACCACTACCTCCGCCACAGAAATCTGTTGTTGCAGTGGCATTACCAGCAACGTTAACACGTGTAAGGAAAGTTGTATCACCAACAGCACCTGTAGACTGACCACAAGAGCTACCAACAAGGAAGTAACCAGTTGTTCCCGGAGGAACCGTTGTAATATTTAAAGTTCCACCATTATATGGGAAAGTTTGTCCTAAAGTATTTTGCCATTGTAAATTTCCACCCGGAGCAGTAATTGCTGTATATGGAATGGCAGACATTGTGTAGTTTGTAGTATTAGCAGGAGAAGTTGGTGTCCAACGTCTACCGTCTGAAGATGCTGTCCAAACTGACATATTTCTTCCCGGTGTTACGTGCGCAACGTTTCCTGTGCTGTTTTCAGTAGCTTGAACTGCAACACCACCGTTCCATCCTGAACAAACCGTTTTAGATCCAATAAACATTTCAATAATGTTAGATGTTTCGTAAAACACAATTCCTGCATAAACACATTGGTTTGTACAAGAATACATTGTTACACTATTATATAAAACAACGAACTTACGATTTGGTGCTGTTCCCAAAGTTTGGTACTGAACCGGACCACTTGTTGCTCCTGTAGGATACAAATCTCCATAACACAACATTGCAGCATTAAAACACTGCGTTAAACCTGTATTAGGTAATGTTTGTGACGAGTTTAAAGACCACGGACAGTATCCTCCTGCATTAGATGCATTAAATGAAATCAAACCGTTAGATCCAATAACACAGTTAGAGAAATTTGTACCGTAGAAATTAAAGTTGAATCCCATTGGAATTAATGGGCTCCAAACATCATCTCCCAAAGAAACCGAAGAAGGTGCATTTAAGTTTAGTCCTGAAGAAGGTCCACCTGAAGCACAGTTGTTGATTTGTACCGTTTGTCCCTGACAAACAGTTGCATCAGCTCCTAAACACAATGTTACTTGTGAATTTACATTCGCAATAGCTAGAAGCCCAACAAAAAACAAGAATATTTTTTTCATAATAAAATCTGATATCAACCAAACGTTAAGCAACTGGTTATGGTTGCCTCGGTAAATAACTAAATACAAATGTAAGTTGTTGCAGGGTTAAAAATCAATTAATTCTCTAGAAATATGGGCTTTAGAGATCGATAAGTAATATAAACTGCCTTTTACGGGTCTATTTAATTGATGTAAAAGTTTAAAATTGTTACAATGTTTGTCCTCCATGTTATTTACATGTGTAAACACACTTTTTTCTAACAAAATATAAATTATCACTAAATAGGATTCCTATTCTAACAATCGTCATACTAAAGGTAAATTGAATAGGGATCTAACGAAAACAAGGGCATATTTCCAATGGTTCATAACAAACCTTAATCAAGAGGAAGCTGAGTATAAAAAAATACTACATTTGCCTAACTCAAACTTAAAAGTTAAGGTATAATGTCAAATAAATATCAAGCACAGATTGACGCTTTTATGGACAAAGTAAAAGCTACCAACGGACATGAAACTGAATTCTTGCAAGCAGTTCATGAAGTTGCTGAAGCAGTAATTCCGTTCATGGAAGAAAATCCAAAATATAAGACCGCAAAAATTTTGGATAGAATCGTTGAACCAGAGAGAACAATTTTATTCCGTGTTCCTTGGTTGGATGATAAAGGTGAAATTCAGGTTAACCGTGGTTACCGCGTAGAATTCAACTCCGCAATCGGACCATACAAAGGAGGACTTCGTTTTCACCCGTCAGTTAACCTATCAATTTTGAAATTCTTAGGTTTTGAGCAAATCTTCAAAAACTCTTTAACAACATTGCCAATGGGTGGTGGTAAAGGAGGTTCTGATTTTGATCCAAAAGGAAAATCAGACAATGAAGTAATGAAGTTTTGTCAATCTTTCATGACTGAGCTTTCTCGTCATATCGGTGCTGATACAGATGTACCTGCTGGTGATATCGGTGTTGGAGGTCGTGAGATTGGTTACATGTTTGGTCAATACAAACGTATCCGTAATGAATTTACAGGTGTATTAACAGGTAAAGCTCGCAACTGGGGTGGATCTTTGATTCGTCCGGAAGCTACAGGATACGGAACAGTATACTTTGCTAAAGAAATGTTAGCTACTAAAAACGATACTTTCGTTGGTAAAGTAGTTGTTGTTTCGGGTTCAGGAAACGTTGCTCAATACGCTTGTGAAAAAGCTACACAATTAGGAGGTAAAGTCGTTACGTTATCAGATTCTTCAGGATACATTCATGATTCAGAAGGAATTGATGCTGGGAAACTTGCTTTCGTAATGGAATTGAAAAACGTTAAACGTGGTCGTATTGAAGAGTACGTTAAACAATACCCTAACGCAAAATTCGTTGCAGGGAAACGTCCTTGGGAAGTAAAAGCTGATATCGCTTTGCCTTGTGCTACTCAAAACGAATTGAACGGTGAAGAAGCTGCTGCATTGGTTGCAAACGGAGTTATCTGTGTTGCTGAAGGTGCAAACATGCCAACTACACCAGAAGGTATTGCTGCATTCCAGGCTGCTAATGTATTGTTCTCACCAGGAAAAGCATCTAACGCTGGAGGTGTTGCTACATCAGGATTGGAAATGTCTCAAAACTCTTTACGTTTGAGCTGGACTGCTGAAGAAGTAGACGCTAAATTACACGGAATCATGGTTTCTATCCACGAAGCTTGTGTGAAATACGGAAAAGACGATAAAGGAAATGTTGACTACGTTAAAGGTGCAAACATCGCTGGATTCGTTAAAGTTGCAGATTCAATGATTGATCAAGGATTGGTTTAATCCAAATCAAAATATAAAATGAAAGGTTGTTCTTCGGAGCAACCTTTTTTGTTTCATTGAATATCTTCTGATTCAACTCTGAATACGCTATTATTCGCAAATGAATTAATCACCGTTTTACGTTACGGAATAAATGGATGGATTATCAATAGCTTATTGATTTACACTTTAAATCACGAAAAAATCAGGTCATAAAAAAGACCAATCTCGTTCTTACAAGATTGGTCTTCAATTTTTATACTTCAATTTCTATTTACTCTACACCATTTGCTGGAAGCGGTAACGTATTCGGTGCAGCTTTTGGTCTACTCGTATTACTAACTGGTGCATAACCAGGAAGCGTATTTTTTTCTGGAACAGGTTGATCAAACACCATTTGTGTTCCATCCCACCACATTGTCTGAGGAGTTCCTGAAGTATTTATTTCATTATACATAACACCGTTCATTTTTTGATCGTAATCATTTGACAAAATTTGACCGTCATGTTCCATTGTTTCATAGTTCTTGCGGGTTCCAATAGCAATCCAATTAAAAGACACATTAGATGTTCCTGAATTATTTTCCATTACAGTGAAACCATTCGCATCATATGACACAATATAAATTCCATTTGAATTGCCATTAGGCGTTACCGTAATCGTTAACTCATCTGGATTAGTTGAAATTGTATTCTTGAATTCAGGTGTGAATTCAACATAAGTCGTACCACCTGTCAAGTTGCTTTTTCCTCGTGTGCTAATTTCAACTTTCATTGCAGAAGAAGCATAAACTGGTTGACGATCACCATCTGTTTCAACTAGTTGTGTAATTGGTTGATTCGTATACGTTTTTCCGTCTACATACATAGAATAAATTTCACCTTTAACGTATGTTCCATAGGCAAGACCACGAATCCAGCCTCCCATCATACCTCCGTAAATACCTAAACCTATGTTCGTATTCACTTCGGTCAAGGCCATATTCGATTTGTTCTTTCCTGATCCTTTTCCACCAGCTACACCATTTGTATGTGCCTGACCGAAACCGTAAACAGATATATCGACACCTCCAGAAGTAAAATAACCCAATGATGCCATCGCTACTCCAAAATCATTTCCAAATACACTTCCAGTTCTACCGCTAGCACCACCAGTTCCTAAAACACCAAACTTGAACGTTCCAGCTACGGCCGAAACATCACCGCTTACCCCAGATCTAGCAACATTAAAACTCGTACCAGGTGTACCACCAGCATCTAACCCTCTAGTACCTGCACCATTTGCGTTGGTCCCTGCATATTCACCTTGAACCCCAGCAAAAATGGTTGTTCCAGCCGTAATCGAACCATAAACACCCGAACCATTCTGGTTAGAATACCCATTTATTGCCCATGGGAATGTAGCGTTACTCACCCCATTCATCAAATCGCCAGGAAGTGCAGTTGCAGTAGTTCCAATAAAAAATTCTCCTAGATTAGACAATCGACCTCTAACCGCCCCATTGGTAACTAAATCAACATGTTGATTTGATGTTGTACCGAAAAAGCCAGTAGCTGCAGGAGTATTTACTGCGGCGGCAGATGAACCAACAATCCAATACGTATTTGTGTTTCCACCAAGTAATCGAACCCATTGAGCACCATCCCAGTAATAATAACCCGGAGTTACATTCGTTGGCGCTGTACCAGCTGTAGCCGTATTATAAACCATCAAAGACGTTGTAGCTGTACCCGTAACCGGAGCAAAAGCTGCGGTGGTAGTTAGTGCTACACGAGGAATCAAAATCCCTTTATTCGCCATATCAACATCTAATGCCGCAGAAGTAACTGCTGCTGCTCCTGTTGAATTAATTGCCACATTCTGAGCAAAAGCATTTGCGGAGATTACAAAGGCAATTGGGAGTAGTAATTTTTTCATGTTTGTATTATTGAAGAAGTAATATTCTAGTTTGCTTTAATAATTTGTTCTGAAATCAGTTTGTTACCATTCTTCATTCGAACAGAATAAAATCCATGACTGAATTGTAAATCGGGTACCGAAACGAAATTCGCCCCATATTGAACTGACACATCTGTCTTGTAAACTACGCGACCAGTTGCATCAAAAATCTCTAAAAGTTCTTCACCGTTGAAGTCGCCTTCAAACTGCATGTATAATGTATTTGTAGACTGATCAAAACTCACAATAGTTTCGTTATTACTACAATCCGCCTGAAGCGATGACTTGATTATGCGGTCACCATCCGTATCAACTTCCACCAAACGGAATGTTCCGCTTCTGTAAACCTCCGATGTAAAGGAATAATTCTTAATTCCAACTCCTCCTTGAGGTGCAATCATACCGATCACTTCAAAATGCTGACCATTTAAATGTTCAACTTCAAAATGATCCACATTTGACTCACTTAGGGTTTGCCAATTGAATTTCAGTTGCTGATCGTCACAAGTAGCTTTGAAATAAGCAACTTCAACCGATAACGGACTTGTAGTTTCACTCAATGTCCATGAACGCCAGAAATCACCAGGTACCACAGGAACTCCTGATGTTTGATTGGTTGCTACATTGGTTGTACCTTGAGGCATATAATCTCCCCAAATATTTGGACCGGGATGAAAACGCTGCGCACCTAAATCAGCTTCAACAATGTTATTTCCGACTTGTGTATGCTCAACATCTCTGTAAGTAAACGTAAACGAGGCACCGGGCTTTGTCCCATAAGAAGATGCATCCACAATCCAAAAGCGATCAATAACGTTATCGGAGTTGTTTACTGAATTCGTATTGAAATCGAACATATGGGTAACATCCGAAGGACGATAAACATTGTTATCCCAAGTTGGACCAGGATATGTAGAAAAACGAATTATTCCACCACCACTACCAGCAGTTCCAATATTTGCCGTAAAAGGAATTTGTGTAATTGCCGCTTGAGAAACGAATGGCATTGTATATGCTCCAGTGCCATTTCCGATGAACCAAAAAACTTGATCAAATTCACTTTCGGTCATGATTCCTCCAGTACCGGAATTGGTAATGGCGTTAGTAGCTGGATTTTCAACTACAAGCTTAGCTGAATTGTCAATTACAATATATGAAGCACCTGACATAACAATCCGAGCTTGCCCAAAAGCCAAACTGGATGCGAAAATGGTGGAAAATAGTACGTACTTTTTCATCGTAGGAGAGTGTGCAGTTCTAAGCAAATTTATCTAAAACATTCTAAAAAACAAGCGTTTACAAAATTTATTGTTAAATAATTCATTAGTAAATCGAATTAGTAATAAACACAACTAAATAATCAGTCCAACGAGGCTTCATTATTTGAAATCAAAAAAGCGAAAACATAAAAAGTGAGCGCAACTTGTTGAAAATTTTCACAATGTTTCTTTAAAGGTGAATTTTCCTCCGTGGATTTCAATTATTTTTGCCGTTCACAAAACAGCTATGGAAGTCGCATTAAAAAATAGAACCATCCAATTCGACAGAACAGGATTTGAGGACCAGGAATTATTAAATATTTATACTTCAATCCTGAAGCCTCGTATGATCGAGGAAAAAATGTTGATTCTGCTTCGTCAGGGAAAAATCAGTAAATGGTTTTCCGGATGGGGACAGGAAGGAATTTCGGTAGGCGCAGCCTTAGCTATGAATAAAGAAGAATTTATTCTTCCAATGCATCGGAATTTAGGAATTTTCACGACTCGTGGAATTCCTTTGGAGCGACTTTTTGCTCAGTTTCAGGGTAAAATGTCGGGCTTTACAAAAGGTAGAGACCGTTCTTTTCACTTTGGAGCAAAAGACTACAACATTGTTGGAATGATTTCTCATTTGGGTCCGCAGCTTGGTATTGCTGATGGAATTGCTTTGGCAAACAAACTGAAGAAGAACGAGCAAGCGACTATTGTGTTTACTGGTGACGGTGGCGCATCTGAAGGTGATTTTCATGAGTCACTGAATGTGGCTGCTGTTTGGGACCTTCCTGTAATTTTTACAGTTGAAAACAATTGCTGGGGACTTTCCACTCCGTCCAACGAACAATTCAGATGTAAGCAATTCATTGATAAAGGAATTGGATATGGAATGGATGCTTATCAAGTTGATGGAAACAATATTTTGGAAGTTATCCGTACCATTCGTCAAATTGCTGAATCAATTCGTGTGAAGCCACGTCCTTTCTTGCTGGAATGTATGACTTTCAGAATGCGTGGACACGAAGAAGCTTCAGGCACAAAATACTATCCTGACGGACTTCAGGAAGAATGGGCAAAGAAAGATCCTGTTACCAATTACGAGAGATACTTAGAAGAAATTGGTGTATTGACCGAAGAATTGAAGGCAAAAGCCCGTGAAGATATTAAAGCGGAAATTCAAAATGGTCTGGACATTGCTTTTGCTGAAGGTCCGGTGACTGCTGATCTGGAAACTGAAATCGCGGATGTTTACGCACCGTATGTTCAGACAGTTATCAATCCGAAAAGCGATTCAAAAACTGAAAAACGATTGATTGATGCTGTTTCTGATGGCTTACGTCAATCCATGGAAAAATATCCTGAATTGGTTATTATGGGACAAGATGTTGCTGAATACGGTGGTGTATTTAAAGTAACTGAAGGTTTTGTTGAACAATTTGGAAAAGAACGCGTTCGTAATACTCCAATTTGTGAATCTGCAATAGTTGGTGCCGGACTTGGTTTATCCATCAATGGAATGAAAGCAATGGTAGAAATGCAGTTTGCCGACTTCGCAACTTGCGGATTCAATCAAATTGTAAATAATCTTGCAAAATCACATTGGAGATGGGGACAAAATGCTGACGTTGTAGTTCGTATGCCTACTGGAGCGAATACAGCAGCTGGTCCATTTCATAGCCAAAGTAACGAAGCATGGTTTTTCCATACTCCGGGACTAAAAGTGGTGTACCCTGCTTTTCCTGGTGACGCAAAAGGATTACTGAATGCAGCAATTGAAGATCCGAATCCGGTATTGTTCTTCGAGCATAAATTCCTTTACAGAAGTATTCGTGAAGATATTCATGACGATTACTACACCACTGAAATCGGTAAAGCAGGTTACGTTCGAAAAGGAGAGGATTTAACCATTGTTACCTACGGACTAGGAGTTCACTGGGCAATGGAAGCTTTGGACGAACATCCTGAAATCTCTGCAGATCTAATTGACTTGAAAACATTACTTCCTTTGGATACAGAAACGATTTACGAATCTGTACGCAAAACAGGTAAAGTAATTGTTTTCCATGAGGATTGTATGACTGGTGGAATTGGAGGTGAAATTGCAGCTCTAATCAACGAAAAATGTTTCGATGGCTTAGACGCACCTGTAAAACGTGTTGCTTCTTTGGATACGCCTGTTCCATTTGCAGTTCCGTTGGAGAAACAATTCTTGCCTGTAGACCGTTTCAAAGCGGCATTGATCGAGCTATACGAATTCTAACAATAAGAACAATTTTAAAATATTAACCGCAAAGAAGAAAAAGCACTGCTTTTGATGGATTAGAGCGCAGAGATTAAAACTCCTTGTTCTCTTTTTCTCTGTGGTTTAAAAAAATATAAAAGGGTTACTCTTCTGAATAACCCTTTCTTTTTGTCTTTATTTCTATCTAACCCTTTATCAACTTATATCCCGGATATTTACTCATGTCGAAAACAAATTTTGAATCTTCGACCGTAGGGTTTGATGTAAACTTCGTTAATGAATATGTCATTACAGTTCCATCCTTCGCCTTCATTACAGCCTTCTTCAATTCATTCCCACTTTTAGAAATGTAAACGGTAATGGTGTGATAATTTGCAGTTCTTGCATTTTTAGGAAAGAGATTAATCACATGAACCTTCTCTCCATTCAATGTTTCCTCTTTATCATATTTGTGCGTGAAACCTTTCTCCCAAAGCGTCATCAACCTTTTAGGATTCATTGATTCTTCATCGTCCTCGTCAGCAGCAGTTTCAACCACTTCTTTCGACTTTTTCATCACCGACCAGGTTTTGGTTCCGTTACAGATAATACTGTTTTCACCGTAAATTGCAGAGAACTTCTCCCCTTTTACCCAACCTTTACCCGTAACAGTTGAGCTTGTTCCGTTTGCCGCGTTTTTGATTGAAGCGCTAAACTCCAGGTAAAACGTTTTGTTCGTCTTTATCTTTGCTGAAACTTTATCTAAGATTCCTTTTGCTTTAGCGTCTTGAGCAATTGAATAACCTGATACAATTAGAACCAAAGCGAGTAATATACTTTTCATGACTATGTTTTTTCTTAAGCTACAACCATAAACTATGCCATGAAAAGGAAAGGTTCAAAATCGTTCAAAATCGTTCAAAAGTTCAATGGTACAAAACAAAAAAAAGGCTACTCTTTCGAATAGCCTTTCACATATAAAGTCTTTTGAAATTATCCGTTTACTTTCTTGTAACCTGGATATTTACTCATATCGAATACAAACTTCGAATCTTCAACTGTTGGATTAGAAGTGAATTTTGTAAGTGTGTATGTCATTACAGTTCCATCTTTCGCTTTCATTACCGCTTTCTTCAATTCGTTATCATCTTTTGCGATGTAAACAGTAATTGTATGGTAATTTGCTGTTTTTGCATTTTTCGGGTAAAGGTGAATTACATGAACTTTCTCACCGTTCAATGTTTCTTCTTTATCGTATTTATTCGTGAAACCAGATTCCCAAAGTGTCATCAATTTCTTAGGGTTCATTGACTCTTCATCATCGTCGTCTGCAGCAGTTTGATAAACTGTTTTCTCTTTCTTAACAACAGTCCAAGTTGACGTACCGTTTGAAATGATTGTGTTTTCGCCGTAAGTAGCTGAGAATTTCTCTCCTTTAACCCAACCTTTACCAGTTACAGTTGAACTCGTTCCGTTTGCAGCATTCTTGATAGTAGCGCTGAACTCAACATAGAACGTCTTGTTTGCTTTGATCTTAGCAGAAACTTTGTCTAAAATTCCTTTTGCCTTAGCGTCTTGTGCTACTGAGTAACCTGACACGATCAGAACCAAAGCGAGCAAAATGTTTTTCATATCTCTTATAATTTTCGGTGCAAATATCAGAAATTGTGCCATAATTTCCAGATATTTTTTTCAACTATTAACGTTTACCTTGATTTAAACAAGTGAAAGACAATAACTTCTACCAGAGAAAAATCGATATCGGATTATTTTAACCCTTTAGCGGAAAGGAATTCTTCAAGCGCTTCTATGTCGCCGAACAAAACTTCTCGAGCTTTAGAACCCTGGAACGGACCGATAATTCCATAACCTTCCAACTGATCCACAATTCGTCCTGCACGATTATAACCCAGCTTCAGCTTTCGTTGAAGAAGAGACGCTGAACCTTGATTGTGAATAACCACTAAACGTGCTGCATCAGCAAACAAAGCATCAATATCGTCCAGATCAATATCATTTCCTTCACCACCATCAGCACCAACGTATTCCGGCAACAATAAAGCTTCAGGATATGCACGCTGCTCTCCAATGAATTTACATATATCATCAACCTCAGGCGTATCGGCAAAACCACATTGAACACGAACCATGTCTGAACCAAGAGAGATCAACATATCTCCACGACCAATCAACTGATCTGCGCCTGAAGCATCGAGAATGGTTCTGGAGTCGATCTTAGACTGAACACGGAATGCAATACGAGCCGGGAAGTTGGCCTTGATCATACCTGTAATTACGTTTACAGATGGACGCTGAGTTGCAACAATCAAGTGAATTCCTATGGCGCGGGCAAGTTGAGCAATACGTGCAATAGGATGCTCTACCTCTTTTCCTGCAGTCATGATCAAATCGGCGAACTCATCAATCAAAACAACGATGTATGGCAAATAACGGTGACCTTTTTCAGGATTCAGTTTTCTTGCAATGAATTTGGTATTGTATTCCTTAATAGTGCGAACCTGAGCTTCTTTCAGCAACTCGTAACGATTGTCCATTTCAATACAAAGCGAATTCAAGGTGTTTACTACTTTCGAGGTATCTGTAATAATTGCGTCTTCTTCACCCGGAAGTTTCGCTAAGAAATGTCGTTCAATTCGATTATAAAGCGTTAACTCCACCTTTTTCGGGTCAATAAGAACGAATTTCACTTGTGCCGGATGCTTCTTGTATAACATTGATACAAGAATCGCATTCAAACCAACAGACTTACCTTGTCCGGTAGAACCGGCAACTAACAAGTGTGGTGCTTTTGTAAGGTCGAATGTAAATGTCTCGTTCGTGATCGTTTTCCCCATCACAATTGGAAGGTCAAAATCTGAATTCTGGAATTTCTCAGAAGCGATTAACGAACGCATGGAAACCATATCAGGCTTACTATTCGGAACCTCAATACCAATGGTACCTTTACCAGGAATTGGCGCAATAATACGAATTCCAAGAGCGGATAAACTCAAGGCAATATCGTCTTCCAAGTTCTTGATCTTGGAAATACGAACTCCCGGAGCTGGCACAATTTCGTATAACGTAACTGTTGGACCAACCGTAGCTTTGATTTTCGCTATGTCTATCTTATAATGAGAAAGGGTTTCAACAATTTTGTTCTTATTTTCTTCAAGTTCCTGCTTGTTGATGTTCACCTGACCTGAGCCGTATTCTTTCAACAAATCAACAGGAGGCAAAACATAACCTGACAAATCCAATGTTGGATCATAATCACCATATTCCTTTTGCAGTGAACTCATTTGATCTTCTGATAGCTCAGTTTCAGGCTGGGCTATAGAAACAGCAAAATCACCTTCTTCAAATCCATCCAGATCTAAATCAGGAACACCTGTCACAGGAACAACTGGCGGAATTGAAATATCTAAATCTGTTGTTGGTTGCTTTTCTACTTCCTGATGAATGACAACAAAACTATCTTCTTCGTCATCCGAAATGTATCCATCATCTTCAAGTTCTTCTTCGTCAGAAATATCATCTTCATCAAAGCTGATAATTGCCGATTCTTCGTCTTGTAGAATTTCTTCATCCTTAATGGTATTCACTATTCGAATATCACCAACAGTTTCCGTAGCAACAACTTCTTCCTCTTCCGATTCCTCTGCACCAGCTTTCATTTTGCGGAACCATGAAGAAATATCGGCATTAAAAAGAACAACAAGTGAGATCCATAACAACCCCACAATCACCAAAAATGCTCCAAAACTTCCAACGGAAAGTTTTAACCAATTTACAATTGTGAATCCGAATGTTCCACCCAAATATTCAATTTGAGGAACGAGGTAAGCGAAGAAAATTGATGTCCACACCATGAACAAAGATGAAACCGCAATCGAACGTTTAATCGGTAAAAGACGAATGTTCCACATCCATCTGAATCCGATAAGGAATACACAGAAAGAAATCGCAAACGAAGAAATTCCGAACCAACGGTACATGAATAAATGCGACATCCATGCCCCAAATTTCCCTAACCAGTTTTCAACGGGCTCTGGATTTTCATCAAAAAGAAAGGCAAATAAAGTCTTGTTTAAAACGCGGTCCTGATCGGCTTGCCAGGTAAAAAAGTAAGATGCGCAAGAAAGGAATGCGAAGAACGAAAAGAGCACCAATAAAATCCCGACAATTGTCTTTGTCCGTTTTTTGTCAAAACGAGCAGCCAAACCTTTTAAGGGAACGGCATCCACCTTTGCTTTTTTTGCAGCAGTGCTTTTTGTCGACTTACCAGCAGGCTCATCTTCAACATCGCCAGTGGTATAACGCACTTTCTTGGTAGACTTTTCTTCTACAGGTTCTTCTTTTGGACGAAATTCGTTTTCTAATGCCATATTTACGCGTAACCTAGCGAAGTTAGGTCAGATATGCACACGGGTGAAGCCAAAGAAAGTTAAGTATAAACAGAGGGGTGTTAGTTTCCTTCTTCTCCGGAAATAAACATATTCATGAACTCATCAAAAGAGATGCGTTTGTAGTCAGATGGAATACCAAACATGTCTCGACTCACCGTTTCCAATTTCACTTCTTTTAATTCGTAATGAATCATCCCTTCGGTTGATGGAATAAAGTAATCAGCTGCCAAATATGGGATTTGTTTGTATACCTCCAGATACTTTGAACTGATCTTCTTTGTGAAATAACAATCGTAGCCAGCACCTGTTTCATCACCTTTATCAACAATATGGTATTTCTGACATTTATAACCTGCAATTGTCTTTTTACCCTTCACTTTTTTAATGACGTACTGATTCTCCACATTAGCTGTATCTTTTTTAGAAAGGTCATTTTGAATGGCGTAACCTGTTCCGGTCATGTTGATCAGTAAGTAAGCCCTATTCAAAGCCATATTTCGAATGTAAACCTGATTACCAAACATTTCTGTTTCCGTTTCTGTACGAACAACCGTATCGTTTGTTGAAATGGTTATGTTCCATTGTTTGTATACCACATTTGTGTCTGGAACCATTATTGTTGCCTGGTACTTCAAAGTCCCATAAAACGGTTTTTGAGCAAAAATGGTTGTTGTGGAAATGATAAGGGAAAACAGGATCAAAAATCTCATTATTCAAAAGGTTTAAACAGTTCGTTTAATTTTAAGTTGTATTCGCTATAAGCTTTCATATTTCCACTTGCTGAAAGTTTCAAATCTGAATCACTTACTTTTTTCTTGTCAAAGCTTGTTGCTTTAAATTCCATTCGTGTACCGTAACGGTCAATGGAATATTCTAACAACACTCCAGGAACTTCATGAAACGGGTGAAACCAATTTGAATTTTCCAATCCAATTTCTTCCGTATACCAAATTTCAATCACATCCTTCGGATTGGATTTACTTGTTGCAACCGCTTTTTTTGCAGTTAACCCAAGTATTTCCTTTTCTTCATCCTTGAATACAATCTTATACTCAGAAGGATCAATCATCATCTTATTTACATCCGCTGACGAAAGATCAACATTGAACGCATCCTTAGAATATTTATAATAAGCAGAGACTTTCTTCGCGTTACAATCTACCAGCATAGAATTCTGGAAATTTGCTCGTTTTATCTCGGTTTTCAACTTACCATTTTTAAAGGTCAACACCATTTCACGTGGCAAAATACTGTACAAAACAAAATTGTCTTTCGCTTCCGGGTACTCCACGGCATATACAATTTGTCCTTCCTCAGCCTTCGGTTCACCGCACGAAAAAAGCACGAAAAAGCTTAACACGAATGGAATAGCATATAAAAATCTCATAACAATATCCTAAAATTCAGTGGTTAAAGATACGTTTAGATTTCCATACAGTTACAAAAGCCAAACAGCCACATTTGTTAACTCCAAGTATCGTGATTAACTTTGCAGCGAATTCTTTTTATGAGTCGAAACTACAAATACATCATCAATCCTTCTGAAATTACTGCTGGCACAAGAGGTTCTTCTTGTGGTCCCGATGCAATTTTCAGTGCAGCACGCAATCAACAAAGCACTTATTTTGGCGATTTCGAAATGACAACAATTACCGTTGCAAATGGCTTTTTAGACAAACCAACCACTTTCGATTTTGCGAAGCGCATTGATGGTTACGCTAAGGTATTTTACGGAATTAAAGAAGAAGTTTCACGCACTTTAGCAGACGAAGCTTTCCCCGTTGTTATTGCTGGTGATCATGGTTCCGCAGCTGGAACAATTGCCGGAATCAAGAGTTCATTTCCGAACAAACGATTGGGGGTAATCTGGATCGATGCTCATGCAGATATTCATTCACCATACACTACACCGTCAGGAAACATTCACGGAATGCCGTTGTCTATTTCATTGAACAACAATAATTTGTCGTACCAACACAACAACGTTATTGGTGAAACGGCAGAATTCTGGGATGCTTTTCAAAAAAGTGCAGGTGTAACGCCAATGGTATTGCCAACAGATTTGGTTTACATTGCCGTTCGTGATTGTGAAAAAGAAGAAGTTGGTTTGATGGAGGAATTGAACATCACCAATCATACGGTTGAAAAAGTCAGGCAGTTGGGAGTTCCAGCCATAGCAAAAGCGGTTGAGGAACAACTGGAAAACTGTGATATGATCTATATTTCTTTCGATGTTGACTCCATGGACCCTGAATTGAGCTCATATGGAACAGGAACTCCGGTTGGTAATGGACTTTCGCCTGATGAAGCAAAGGAATTACTGACCATTCTAATGAAAAATGAAAAAGTTGTTTGTATGGAATTGGTTGAAGTCAATCCATGTTTAGACAACAAGAAAAACAAAATGGCGGAGATTGCTTTTGACATTCTCTCGTCAGTGATAACGAAGTAAAAAATTGTTCAAAGAGTTCAGAAGATCAAAGGTTCAATATCTAATATAAATTGAACTATTTGAAGCTTTTTAAACCATTTGAACCCTCTTATAAAAATGGAACATATTATAGAAAAGGAATTGCAAAATAGCTTCAACTCTATTTTCGGGGTGAATCTTGAGCAGTTGACTTTTACATTTCAAAAAACCAAAAAAGAATTTAATGCGGATAAAACGCTTGTTCTTTTTCCATTCCTGAAACTTTTAGGAAAGAAACCAGATGAAATTGGAAAGGAAATCGGAGAGCATTTGCTTTCAAAAGGAGTGATTAGCAGCTTTACAATTGTTGGTGGTTTCTTAAATCTATGTTATCCTGAAGCTTATTGGGCTGGAGCTTTAAACGAAGTTTACAATAGTAAGAATTTTGGGTTCGCAGTAGAAAATTCGAAGCCCACAATTATGGTGGAATACGCTTCACCAAACACCAATAAGCCTTTGCATCTTGGACATTTACGAAACGTGTTCCTTGGATTTTCTGTGGCTGAAATTTTAAAAGCTTACGGACATAAAGTCATCAAAACGCAAATTGTGAACGATCGTGGTATTCACATTTGTAAAAGCATGCTGGCATGGCAAAAGTATTCTCCGTTAAACGAAAAAGGTGAGCGCGAAACTCCTGCAAACACAGGAATGAAAGGCGACAAACTGGTTGGAAAATACTACGTGGAATTCGATAAGCAGTTCAATGCTGAAGCAAAGCAAATCATAGCATTGTGGGAAAGCGGTGAATTTGATGGATTCAGTGAAGCTGTTCAGGAGAAATTTCTGGAATTCGAAAATGCGAAAGTAGGCAAAGACGAAAAAGCTGTTTCTGCGATTAACGATAAGATCAAGGATCTGGCGAAAAACGAAACTGACATTCTTCGCGAAGCTAAAAATATGTTGGTGCGTTGGGAAGGTCGTGATCCTGAAATTTATTTGTTGTGGACAACAATGAACGGCTGGGTGTACGAAGGATTCAACACTACATACAAGCGCATGGGCGTTGATTTTGATCGCGATTATTACGAATCAGAAACATACGTTCTAGGAAAAGATTTAGTGAACGAAGGGCTTGAAAAAGGCGTTTTCTACCAAAAAGAAGATGGTTCTGTTTGGATCGATCTTACCGGCGAAGGGCTAGACCATAAATTATTGTTACGCTCTGATGGAACTTCGGTGTACATGACACAGGACGTTGGAACCGCAGTAGATCGTAAACGTGATTATCCGGACTTAAGCGGAATTATTTATACCGTTGGAAACGAGCAGGAATACCATTTCCAGGTTTTGTTCCTGATTCTGAAAAAACTTGGTTACGACTGGGCTGACTCGTGTTACCACCTTTCTTACGGAATGGTAGATTTACCTTCAGGGAAAATGAAAAGTCGTGAAGGAACTGTAGTTGATGCCGATGAATTAATGGAAGAAGTTGTTCAGAGCGCTAAAGCAATTACACAAGAGCGCGGGCAAATCGAAGAGATGTCGGAAGCGGAACGCAATAAGTTATTCGAGCAAATTGGAATGGGTGGATTGAAATACTACCTTCTTAAAGTTGATCCAAAAAAGCGAATGCTTTTCAATCCGGAAGAATCTATTGAGTTGAATGGTCACACGGGTCCGTTTATACAATACACACATGCACGTATTTGCAGTTTATTGGCTAAAGCAGGAACTTATTCTACATCAGAAAATGCGGTTTTCAGCGACCTTGAAAAAGACATCCTAAAACTAATTCTGGAGTATCCGGAAATCATTGCTGAAGCTGCAAAGACACACTCGCCTTCAGTTGTAGCCAACTATTCTTACGAATTGGTAAAGGCTTACAATCATTTCTATCAAAACGTAATGATTCTTCAGGAGGAGAACCAAGATTTGAAGAATGCACGTTTGATTTTAAGCGAAGTAACGGTTCGAACAATCGCTTCGTCATTGAAGTTGATTGGAGTAGATTCGCCGCGTAAGATGTAACCGAATTCTGAATATTTACAGCCCTGATTTCTTCACACGGAATCGGGGCTTTTTTGTTAAATAATTTACTTAGGACTTCAACTATCGCTTAGATTCAAATAATGTAATATTCGATCAAAAAGAAGTTTTATTCAATCAAAACCGTCTTTTAAACAATAAGAGACTAAATCGTTTTACCAAGAGCACTCAATAATGTACTAAATTAATTTACTAAATCTTTACTAAATTGTTGTAGTAAACATTTAGTTTTCATAGGTTTGGCTTGCTATTTCCCAACTTATGAAAAAAACTACATTCTCTAAAACTCAGTGCCTAAGTGTTTTATTCTTCCTTTTCCACTTCCTTGGAACAGCACAAACAACTATTATAAATCCTGCCAATGCAACCGGAACTTCTGGTGCTGACGGAAGTTTTGAAAGTGCTTCTCCTTCCGGATGGAATATCGTTAACGCGGCTACCAACTTATGGTTCATGGGTACAACCTCTTCTTGCAGTGGAACCAGAGGTGCTTACGTTGGAACAGCAGCTGGAAACAACAATTACACGATCAATACAATTCAGTTGTCGCACTTTTATAAAGATGTGACTTTTCCTGCTGGACAATCTTGCATTACACTTTCATTTAGCTGGAAATGTGCCGGAGAAAGTACGTTTGATGGTATAAAGGTTTATTTTGGTTCAACAGCAGTTACACCAGTTGCCAATACAGCATACACAACGTCAGATCCAACTGCAGTTCAGGTAGGAAACACTTGGTACAACCAGAATACAACTTGTAATACGGCAACGATAACTGTTCCTGCAGCCTACGCCGGAACCACCAAGCGTCTTGTTTTTACATGGCAAAACGATGGATCTGTAGGTACCAATCCTGGCGGAACAATTGATAATGTTTCACTCGTTTCACAAAATCCAACCGTACCAAATTGCGCAACTGCTTTGGTGCCTGCAAATGCGGCTACAAATGTTACCACCTGTAATCCTTTAACCTGGACAGCTCCAGCAACAGCCGGATGTAATGCTGCTGCAACTTATGATGTTTATTTCGGAACGACTCCTATTCCACCGTTCGTTACCAACGTTTCAACAACAAGCTATACACCGGTAATGAATTTCAGTACTACCTATTATTGGCAGATTATTCCGAGAAATACGGCTGGACCTGCAGTTGGTTGTGGAATTCAATCGTTTACCACATCTGCTCCGACCAATCCACAGTACAACTTGGTAGATGACGCAACATCTGTTACTCCGTTCAACTGTGTAACATTAACACCGGATCTCACCTCTCAACGCGGTTGTGCATGGGACGCGAATTCGGTTCTGAACTTCCTTGCAGATTTCAGTTATGATATTGATGTAAACTTAGGAAGTAATGACGCAGGAGCGGATGGAATGGCATTCGTAATGCAGAATGATCCGTTGGGAAGATGTAAATGTGGAACTGTTGGTGGTGCTGTTGGTGCCGGTGGAATTTTGAATTCAGTAACAGTAGAAATTGACACTTATCTGAATTTTGAGGATCGTGATGACTTTACGGCTCCACTAATTGGTTGTGCTGGTACTGAAGATCCTGATCATTTGGACATTTGGTACAACGGTGTTATCAATCCAGATCTAGATGCGAATTGTGGCGCAGTAGCAGCTGGTGAACGTCCTGCCAACCCATTTGCGGTACGTTTACAAAGTGCACCGGGAGTAAATTACAATATCGAAAACGGATTGACACATAAATTCAGAATTGCATGGGTTGCAGCAACTAATACACTTTCAGCTTCCGTTTGGAATTCAGCTCTAACGATCAATTACGGAACTGTTTCTGCAACCTTTAATCCAATTACGATTTTTGGAACAAACACACCTTACTTTGGATTTACAGCATCAACCGGAGGTTTGTCGAATACACAAACGTTTTGTTTACCGGCTGTGCTCTTACCTATCGAATTATTGAGCTTTGAAGCCAATTGTGTGGACGGTAAATCAGATCTGAGATGGTCAACTCAAAGCGAGCGAAACAATGATTACTTCACAATTGAAAGAAGCTGTGATGGACAAAATTTCACGAAACTACAAACGATTCCGAGTAAGGGTGACGCTGTGACGGTTCAGAACTACCAAACAGTGGCTGAAACTGAATGTCATGGCGTTACTTACTACAGATTGAGTCAAACAGATAAAGACGGAGCAACAGAAGTTCTTGGAATCAGAAGTGTTCATCCATGTTCAGATTTCGAGGAGGTTTACGTTTATCCGAATCCTGCCAAGGATCAGGTTAATGTGGCATGGACAAACCTTTCTATGCAGCGTTTGACAATTACAAACTCTTTAGGTCAAAAATTGATGAGTCAGGATGATATCGACAAGTCTATGACAGAAGTAGCTTTCGACATTTCTCAATTAGCAAACGGAGTGTACTACATTCTTGTAGAACAAGATTTCGGATCAAAAACATACAAATTTGTTGTTGAGAATTAATAAATGATAGAGATAGTAAAAGGTCGGTTCCACGCTAGTTTGGAGCCGACCTTTTGTTTTGAGAAATAAATCCCAGAAATTTGTCAACTGAACTCAACACCCCTTACATCACGAGATTCAAGACAATCAAAACAATACTAATTACCACACTTCCGTAAAACAATCTCAAACACCAAGCTGCGCTGGTTTGCGCAATGAAAGCTGAATTAGATGCCATTGCGGTAAATGCACAAATTCCTAGTAAAACGTAATTGGTATTGATCAATGAATACATTGCGGCAATTGCTGCCAAACAACTTTGTGCCGTCATCAAAATGGTCATCATTGCAAATCTTGATTTCTCAAAATTCTCGACGTTGGTTTGAAACCATGTTCTCTTAATTGCGATTGAATTTTCCATAACTTTTTTGTTTTTGTTTCATATTATAAGACTAAAAGATTTTAATACCTTTTTATCCTTTATTAAATTAAAAAAATGTTCTACCTCAAAAATGAAACTCCATTGTTTACATCGCTTGCCAAATCTTCCAAACTTGTACTTTCCAGCATAGCAATTAACTCCGTTCTAATTGCCAGGAATTTATGGTGCAAAGGACATGGTTTTACACTGTTACAGTCATCCAATCCCAAGCCACAACCTTTAAACAAGGTGTTTCCATCAATTGCAAAAACAATATCCCGCAATTTGATTGTTTCTCTTTTCGCTTCATCAATTTCAAATCCACCAGTTGGACCTTTAATGGACTTCAAAATCTCGTTTCTGGCCAAGATCTGCAAAATCTTAGCTGTAAATGCTTCTGGTGACGCAATTGCTTTAGCAATATCCTTCAGGCCCACTCTATTGTTGAGTTGAGATTGATGGGCCACATAAAGTGTCGCCTTTATTGCATATTCACAGGTCTTAGAAAACATTTACTTCGTTTCTTTCTACAAATGTAATGATTCATTTTTAATAGAGGATGATTTTGTCTTTTATTTTTTAGCCAAAGAAAAAGCGAGAACACTTCGTCTTCTCGCTTTTATATCATTTATTGTCTAAGCTACAAATCTAACTCCTCTCGCCTCCGGTAAATAATCGTGCTAAAAGAATGATGACAATTGCACCTACGACAGCCGTTATCAAAATACCCAATAAATTTTCCTTTGGAAAAATATTCAACAGTCCCAGAAGCCATGCTCCAACAACACCTCCAATGATTCCTAAAAGGATGTTTAAAAGTGCTCCATTTGAACTTCCCGTGATTACACTGGCTAACCAACCCGCAACACCACCAACTATAATTACCCACAACCAACTCATGATTTCAAATTTTATGATTGAAGGAAATTAGCCTTTTCAATCGGAACCGACAATTGTTTTCACAAACGTTAACGTGACTTCGACTCCGCTCAGTCACCGTTATGATAACGATTACTAAGGCTTACGATCAATTTCCACCAAAAAAGGCATATTGTAACAGATTAGCGCCCATTTGTAAGGCCTCTTGACGTTTGCTCTCAGGATCGTTATGCACTTCCTTGTCTTCCCAGCCGTCGCTTAAATCGGTTTCATAAGTGTAAATACAAACCAAACGCCCGTCAACGATAATTCCGAATGCTTGCGAGCGCTTCCCATCGTGTTCGTGGATCTTTGGCAAACCGTTGAAATTGTATTTCTGATGGAAAATCGGATGATCGAATGGCAGTTCTACCAATTCATTCTGTGGGAATACTTTCTTCAATTCGTTTCTGATGAAGTTATCCATTCCGTAGTTGTCGTCGATGTGTAAGAAACCGCCACCCAAAAGATAATTTCTAAGATTCTCGGCTTCATTCAACGAGAAGACAACGTTCCCGTGTCCCGTCATATGAATGAACGGATAAAAAGCTAAATCCGGACTTCCAACATCCACATACGGAACGTCAGTTGAAATGGTAGTTCCCAAGTTCTTGTTTGCAAACTCAGCCAAATTCGGAAGTGCCGTTGGATTCGCGTAATAATCACCGCCACCGTTGTATTTCAAAACAGCAATTTGATATGTGGATTGCGAAAAAGCACTATTTCCAAAGAGAAAAACCAAAAGCGGAAAGAGTAAAACTGACTTTATTTTGATGTTATTCATAGGTCGAATTAATTTGTAGTACAGTTGCAACCATTCCAGCTGTTTCTGTACGTAAGCGTGAATCACCAAGATGAATTTCGGTATATCCTTTTGATTTTGCAAATGCAATTTCGTCTTCGTTAAAATCGCCTTCTGGACCTATCAAAACCGGACCGTCCAATTTAAACGTACCCAAAGCTTTCTTTTCAGATGACAAACAGTGTGCAATTGCCCCATTGTGATTCCCTTCAACAAACGTTTTGTAGTCAACAACCGGATTAATCTTCAAAAGTGTTTCCTGCTGTGCTTGCTTCATTGCTGAAACTGCAACCCGTTCCAATCGTTCCAGCTTTAAATTGATACGTTCGGTTCTATGCGTTTGCAAAAATGTCAATTCAGTGGCTCCAATTTCAACGATCTTCTCCAACATCCACTCTATTCTGTCGAGGTTTTTGGTTGGAGCAATAGCCAGATGAAACGTTTTACTAGTCTGTTCAGGTTTTCGATCACTTACAATCTCGACCTTGCAACGTTTCGGATGCGCTTCGACGATTTTTACAACGAGCACTCTATCGATTCCATTCAAAAGGATAAAGTCATCGCCTTCTGTCATTCGAAGAACGCGCGCAATGTGTTTCGATTCCTCTTCAGGCATATCGAAAACGGAACTTTCAGGAATGTTTTTCAGGTAGAAATTACGCATCAGTTCAACAGTTGAAACAACATTTCGTTCAATAAATCTCCAGAAGATGCAGAACTTGATCCAACTCCCTTTGATTTCAAATCGTACTCGTGTAAGACTTCAATGTTCTTCGCCAAAATTTTGGGAGGATAATTACTTGCGTTTCGGAGTAACTCTTTAGCTGCCATAGGATGCATTCCCAAGGCGCTTGCCAGGTAAGTATCCGTTTTCTGCGGAGCAAAATGAACACGCATCAGGTTCGTAAACAACTTATAAAGAATGGGAATTACAGCCTGAATTTCGTGACCTTTCGGATTCTTATCGAAGTAATGTGCAATTTGGAAAACCCTCAGGTTATTTCGTGTCGCCAAAGCGTTCGATAATTCAAAAACGTTATAATCCTTACTGATTCCGATGTTTTCTTCGATGTGAATTTCAGAGATCTTGGTTCCTTTCTCTAGAACAATGGCCAACTTCTCCAATTCTGAAGCAATTCTGGTCAATTCATTTCCAATCGAATCACCTAGCAATGCCGCAGCGTTTGGTGTAATGTCAAATCCAACTTCACGCACGTAAGACGAAATCCAATTGGTCAGTTGGTAATCGCGTACTTTATCCGATTTAAAAACCAACCCATGCTTCGGTGATTTTTTGGTGAATTCCTTACGTCCGTCAAGGTTTTTATACTTAAAGCACAATACCACAATATTCGCAGGATTCAGTTCTCCGAGCAATCGCTCAAGATCATAAAAATCACGCATATCCTGCGCTTCACGAACAACGATCAATTTTCGTTCGCCCATAAATGGAAAAGACTTTGCCTCCGACATGATTGTCATTGCATCCGTATCTTTCCCATAAATAATCATCTGATTGAAATCGCGTTCTTCTTCTGATATGGCGTGTTCAATAATGGCGTCAGAAATCTTATCGATAAACAAAGGCTCTTCACCGTGTAACACGTAAAGCGGGTGAAATTTTCCTGATTTTGTTTCGGAAATAATTGCCTTGTAATCCATTATTCAAAATTACGAATTACAAACTACGAATTACAAATTAGGAGTTTTTTTACCAACTGATTTCTTCATTATTTAAGACCGTATTTCAAGGATATGAATCCCCTTGGGGTGCTTGTGCACTAAAACAAATCGTTATCTTCGTGCAAAAAAAACACTTCATGAAAAATGTAGCAGTTATTGGAGCTGGAACAATGGGAAATGGAATCGCCCACACGTTTGCTCAATTCGGATATAAAGTTTCTTTAATTGATGTGGCTCAGGCGTCTTTGGACAAAGGTTTGGCTACTATCGGTAAAAACCTTGATCGCCAAGTTGCGAAGGAAGCAATTACTGAAGCTGACAAAAATGCAACCTTAGCAAACATCACCACCTTCACTTCTATGGAAGAAGGTGTAAAAGGTGTTGAATTGGTGGTTGAAGCTGCTACAGAAAATGTGGATTTGAAATTGAATATTTTCAAGCAATTGGATGCATTGACAGCTGACAACGTAATTCTTGCATCAAACACATCTTCTATTTCCATTACAAAAATTGCTTCTGTAACTAACAGAGCTGATAAAGTAATTGGAATGCACTTCATGAATCCGGTTCCGGTGATGAAATTGGTAGAGATTATCCGTGGATACTCAACAACAGATGAAGTGACAAATACGATCATGGAAGTTTCTCGCAAACTGAACAAAGTTCCGGTTGAGGTAAACGATTATCCTGGATTCGTAGCAAATAGAATCTTGATGCCAATGATCAACGAAGCAATTTATACTTTGTTTGAAGGTGTTGCCGGAGTTGAGGAAATTGACACCGTAATGAAATTGGGAATGGCTCATCCAATGGGTCCATTGCAATTGGCTGACTTTATTGGTTTGGACGTTTGTCTGGCAATTTTGGAAGTTTTACATGACGGTTTCGGAAATCCGAAATACGCTCCTTGTCCGTTGTTGGTAAACATGGTTACTGCTGGTAAAAAAGGAGTGAAAACTGGAGAAGGATTCTACTCTTGGGGACACGGAACGAAAGATTTGATCGTTGCTCCGAATTTCAAAAAATGATTTGACTTTAATTGAATAACGGTAGGGACAGCTCGCGAGCTGTCCCTACGTGTTTAATATCATTCCAACCATTATCTTTGCCAAAACATTTCCCAAGTGGCTGCAAAGAGAAGGACTTCAACCAAACGACCAACAACAAAACGTAAATCCAAGAAGAAATCGAAATCGATGCTTTTCTTTTGGCTATTGCTGCCTATTGGCATTGGCGCTTTTTTCGTTTTTTGGTATAAGTCGGACAAGCACGTTCAAACCTCTGCTAAATTCTATGAGATCGTTCCTGAAGGCTACAAAAGTGTTGGAATTGACGTTTCTCATCACCAGGGAGAAATTGATTGGGATGCTTTGTTGATCGACGGGCATTTTGATACCATTATCGACTTTGTTTATTGTAAAGCAACAGAAGGAAGTGATCATACCGACACTCAATGGGCAAGAAACCGGGAATATCTGAATGCTCGTGGAGTTCATAACGGGGCTTATCACTTTTTCAATCCTAAAACACCACCTCGGCCACAGGCAGCGCATTTTCTTTCGGTTTATAAACACCGAAGTATCGATATGGCACCAGTTCTTGATGTTGAAGAAGAAGGATTTTCTGACGAAGATCTGATTGCAAAGATCAAAATTTGGTCTGAGGAAGTTGAAAAGAAAACAGGAATGAAACCTGTTATTTACACTTCATTATCGTTTTATGAAACCAAGTTCAGAGGAAAATTAGACGGGTATCAGTTTTGGTTGGCTGCTTATAGCAGAGAACCGCAATTCATGAGCGATCCTAATGTAATTCACTGGCAATTTTCCGAAGAAGGAAAACTGCCAGGAATTAATGAAAACGTAGATTTGAACGTATCAAACCTAAGCTTCTTCTAGTCGTTGCGCTTCAAAGTGATGCGCCACATTAGCCATTGGTTGGCGTTATTTGGGTCAAAATTGTTCGGTGAATAAAAGAAATCGTTGTCAATACCGTAAGCCGACCAAATTTGTTTGTTCTTCTTACTCTTGTCAACAGTCCAGATCAAATCACATCCAACAGTGGTATCACAAAGCGCGTTTTTGAAAACGATACGCTTGTTTTTATCATCTGTGTACAACTTGTTCGTTACCTTCAATGTATCACCGTTTGCATCAATGTAAGTGAATGTAAAGTTCTTCACTGTTGTAGAATCTTCGTGAATATCAGAAATAACGATATCTCCACAGTTAGAAATATCCTCATAAACATCCTCGCTTCCACCGGTTGTAATAACCATTCTTTCAGATTGTTCAATAGTCCAGTTTCCAACCAAACCTTTCATCTTTCTCTTCTGCTTGTTACACGACATAATCGTAAGAGCAGCAGCTAATAGTATAATTCCAATTTTTTGCATGACTTATTGCTCTTTACCAATTAAATAAATGAATCCAAATCCGTAAGAAATTCCTTTGAAGTTTGTACTCTTCAATTGTCCGTTGTCTGAAACATAAGATGAAGGATTATCCACGTAAGAATCGTAGTTGCTAGGGAAATCTGTTGGCTGCGCGTTATTGTTACGCTCATCAACAAAGTTTCTTTCTTTTTCATCTGGTCCCATCACAAAAATTGGAGCAAATGCACGCGCAAACAACAAATATTTCTTGTACTTGTAAGTTGCTTGAATACCAAATTCCATTGTTTTCAGATTCGAAGTATACAAACCATTCAACTTGTACTCTGAGCTAAAACTTTCCTGTCCGTTTGGATACAAGGTTGTATACTCAATAAACATCTTACTCAAGTTGGTTGTAAGCATTCCTTCTAACCAATACTTGTTTTCTTTGAATGTTCTACCAAAAGTCGTGGTGATAAAATTCGTTGAATAACGCACTTCCATGTGTTGCTCCACTCCGTTCGTGAAAATCGCTTCGTTCTTGTCTTTTCCGGAACCGAAGGCGTAATCAGTACTAAATGTCCATTTGTTTTCGCCGTTTCCTAGAATTACACGAAATCCACTAGTAGTAAATACCTGACCAAATTCACCTCCTTTGTATTGGTGAAATTTTTCAGACATTCCACTTCCGTAGCGTTCGTTAAATCCGACAACAAATTTGTTTAGTCCTGCAGGATCGATTGATTTGAAACCATAATACGTTCCCGTATAGGTCTTTTTCATTTGAATAAATTGGGCATGCGTACTCAATGATGTTAGTAGCAGTATTACCCCCAGGTATAGTTTTCTCATGAGTCAAAAATATTCGGGAAATTGATATATCATATAAAAAAACTAAACGTTTTGTATGCATGCATACCTCAAACAGGGTAACTATCTCGTAACTTATTGAACATTAAAGAAAAACAACTGTTAAATTTTAAACGTGTTTGAACCGATTTCAAATTGGTTTGTAACAACATTTCAAAACCAATTCTATGAGAACTTTCTTCCTTTTTCTTGTTTTAATTTTGTCAACCATTGCATCTGGTCAAACATCTGTTTCATTCAAACCAATAACTCAACCTTTAGGATCGCCTCTAGTAAGCTTTTCACAATTTGAAACATTGGCTGATTCCGTGGAGCATTACCGTGAAAACCGCTTGGTTTCTGTTCAAGAGTTTGTTGCTTTCAGTAAAGAAAAGAACACCGTTATTTTAGATACACGTTCCAAAGTTTTTTTTGAAAAGAAGCATGTAAAAGGTGCAATTAACTTGCCATTTGCAGATTTTACACAAGAAAACCTCGAAGCTTTAATCCCGAATAAGAATACCAGAATTCTGATTTACTGCAACAACAATTTTATGCTGGAATTAGAAGAAAACACTGGTTTCATGATTCAAGATATGAGTTTCGCTAGTAAAGAAGGAAGACCTGCAGGTGTATTATCGGAGAGACAAATGATTGAAATTTTTGAAAAAGAAATTGCTCTAAAATTACCAAAGGTTTATACTCTGGCGTTGAACATTCCAACCTTCATCAATCTCTTCGGTTATGGTTATCAAAACGTCTATGAACTGCATGAAATGGTTTCCACATCTGGTATCGGTTTAATCGAATTTGAAGGAACTGAAGTAAAAAAGAATCCGTTTGGAATTCAGCAAATATCAAAAAAGGCATCTCCATTGGTGAATTATGCCGATTTGCAGGAATTGATTGATCTGGTAAAACCTCACCGAGAAGAGCGATTGATTTCTTTAGATCAATTCAACGAAATGAAACTGGACGAAAATACCCTTGTTCTGGATACACGTTCGAAGGAAATGTATGATGCAAAACATGTAAAAGGAGCTGTTCATCTGGAATTCTCTGATTTCACTCAATGGACGTTGGATAAATTGACCGGAGGAGATAGAAACAAACGTATTCTGATCTATTGCAACAACAACTTCATTGCAGAATTGAATGAATATCAGATAGATCGTTATTTCATGAGTAAAGTTGCTTATGATCCGCCAAAATTCATGAGTGAACTTACACTTGCACTTAACATTCCAACTTATATCAATCTTTATGGTTACGGATACCAAAACGTGTATGAATTGAACGAATTAGTCGTTACATCAGATCCACGAATTCAGTTTGAAGGAACATCGATTGAATAATTACTAGTTAGCAGTTACGAATTACAAATGAGTTGGAATATTCAATTAGTCATTCGTAATTGGTCATTCGTAATTATCTTTGGTTTATGTTAGAAAAATCGACTTTTGAATTTTTAGATAAGCTAAAAGCAAACAACGACCGTGACTGGTTTCAGGCGAATAAGAGCACTTTTGAAAAAGCACAGAAGAATGCTGCAGATTTCGCGGATGAGTTGCTGGCAAAAATGAATAAGCACGACAATATTGAAACGGAATCGGGGAAAAAGAGTTTGTTCAGAATTTACAAAGACACCCGATTTTCGGCAGACAAAACACCATATAAAACACACTTCGGAATGCGATTCAGCAGAGCTACTGCTCAATTACGTGGTGGATACTATTTTCATTTGGAACCAGGAAACTGTTTTGTAGGAGGTGGATTTTTCGCTCCAAATCCAGAAGATCTAAAACGAATTCGAGAAGACATCGACTTCAACTACGAAGAATGGAATGAAATTCTAAATGAACCTCATTTTGTAAAAACTTTCGGTGGATTAGGTGGTGACGAGGTAAAAACGGCTCCAAAAGGTTTTGATAAAAATCATCCAGCGATAGAATTACTTCGCAAAAAGCAATTCATTCTTACGCGCAAATTTTCGGACAAAGAAGTTCTTGCTCCTGACTTCGTAACCAAACTCGATGAAACATTTCAGGCATTTCGTCCTTTCTTCGACTATATGAGCGAAGTTTTGACAACTGATTCGAATGGAGAAAGCTTACTCTAACTATAAATTATCAATGGAAAAATTATCAAGTTAGAAGGTCGTTCTAACTTGATAATTCATAATTAGGTCATTGATAATTATTTACGGTCTGTTTTTTACATATTTCTCTAACCACATATCTTGCTCCCACAACAAGTGTAAGATCGATTCTTTCGCAGCGTAGCCATGACTTTCTTTTGGTAGAACCAAATAGCGAACTGGTGCTCCAAATCCTTTTAATGCCTGAAAATAACGTTCACTTTGAATAGGAAATGTTCCCGGATTGTTATCGTTTTCTCCATGAACCAATAACAATGGCGTCTTCATTTTATCAGCATAATTGAATGGCGACATTTCATTGTACGTTTCCTGAGCTTCCCAGTAATTGCGTTCTTCTCCCTGGAAACCAAATGGTGTAAGCGTTCTATTGTAAGCACCGCTTCTGGCAATTCCTGCCGCAAACAAATCAGAATGTGTCAATAGATTTGCGGTCATGAATGCTCCGTAGGAATGTCCACCAATTGCCACTTTTCTTCTATCGATGTAGCCCAATTTATCAACCGCATCAATCGCCGCCTTTGCGTTCGCAACCAATTGTTCAAGGAAAGTATCATTCGGTTCTGCATCACCCTCACCTACAATTGGGAAAGCAGCATCATCCAGTACAGCATAACCGCGCATTACCCAATAAATCGGAGAACCGTAATTCGGGAAGATGAATTCATTCGGGTTCTTTGTATTCTGTGAAGCACTGTTTTTGTCCTTGAATTCTTGCGGATAAGCCCACATCACCATTGGTAGCTTCTCTTTTTTAGCTTTGTCGTAACCAGCAGGCAAATACAAGGTCGCGGTCAACTCCAATCCATCTTCACGTTTGTAAGTAATCACCTCCTTGGAAACTCCATTCATAGCGGCAAACGGATTCTTGAAATTAGTAATTGCAACTGGCGCAGCTTTACCAGTCATTTTACGGATGTAATAATTTGGATATTCCGTCGGCGCTTCAATTCGAACCAACAGCTCTCCTTTCTTCAAATCAATGATTCCTGAAATAGCTTCTAACTTATTGGTGTAAGCAGAGCGATAAAGAGTTTTAGTTGCTTTCGTTAGTAAGTTAAACTGATTCACAAAAGGAAATTGACCTTTCTCAGTAAATCCATCACCGATCATATAGGTTTCCATTCCATTCAATTGCAACACATATCTGTTGTATTGATTTCGAACGGTTTCGAATTGCCCAGGATTTCCATATTCATCCTGCGAATTTCTATCAAACAAAACGGCAAGTCCTTTCTCAGGTGCAGACGGATTGAACAAATAAGTTTTCTCGTTTCGTGTATTGTACCATGAATCGTAAACAATACAAGTTGTAGAATTCCCCCAAAGCACTCCAGCGTAGCGCTGTGGCGTTTTAATGAACGACTTTAGGTCAGAGTTACTAAACGGTGCTTTCCATGTAAAAACCTCATCACGGTAATCCACTTTCACTTCCGGATCACCACCATCAAGTGCAACAACATAAGTTAATGTTGCTGGTTCGTCAGCTCGCCAGGAAATGGAACGTTTATTCGCTTCAACAGCCATAAAACCTTTTGGAAGTTTATCCAAAACCGGACGCGATTCGATCATCTGTGTCATTTTTCCACTCAAATCATAAACCTCCGTTTTCATTGCAAATCGACTCCACGGAACCGAGTAAGAAAATGGTTTTGATAGTGTATTCACCAACACATAATTTCCATCCGGAGAAAAGCTTTCACGTGTGTACAATCCTGCATTCATCCATTTTACAGCTTTTCCACTCAAATCAAACTTCCACAACTCTGACGTTGCCATTTTCTCAAAATTCTCTTCATCCAACTGATTCTTTAATAAATCAGGATAAGTTCTATTCTGCGCTTTCGAACCATCGCTTACTGAAACTGAAGGTCCAAAAGGAACAGTTGAAACAGCATCTTTGTAAACAGGTTTTGAAGGCAGAACGTGTACTAAAAGTGATTTTGAATCGGCGAACCAATTAAAAAAAGAACCCAGGTTCGCATTCAATATTGCATCAGACAATCGACGTGCGATCTGCGTTTTTACATCAATCACCCACAACTCAACTCCCGTTGCCACAATATTTCCACAAGCAATGCTTTGTTCATCCGGACTCCAAGTCAAGTTCACCAATTTGGCATTTGCAGGAAATCCTTGAACCAATTTAGGTTCACCCGTTCTATTCAACTGAATGGTCACTTTCGTGATATAACGCGCACCCGAAACCATATTTGTTTGTGGATTAATGCGTTGTCCAGCCAATTTCAATTCAGGTTCAGATACTTCCTCAATTGTCTTGTACATTGGACTGTATTGATAAACCAGATTCTGTTTTTTGCTATCCATCATTACGGATGGAGCGCGTTCAACATCTACCAGATCCAAAATCTCTTTTGGCGGTTTTTGGTAAGAAATGGATTCCTGAGCAAAGCTCAAAATGCTCGTTAGAAAAGCGAATGAAGATAGTACGAGTGTTTTCATGCGTTGAATTTAGTGAATTACACCAAGAACATAACGATGAAAAGCAATAAGTGAGTGGTTAAAGTCGGCTAACGAATAATCGAAATAGTTCCAGAAATAGATTTTTTTTCGCCAGTCCAAAATGTAATTTCGCCGTTATAGAAATAAACACCTTCAGGTACAGGTTCACCAAAGGCATTTCCATCCCAAGAATCATCTGGATTATTCAATCTTCTCAATTCTTGTCCCCAACGATTAACAATTGAACACGAAAGATCCTTTATACAGTTTGTATGAATGGCCCAGCGACCATTTATATTATCAGAATTGGGAGTAAAAACATTTGGAATGATCAATACTTCGGTCACAATACTATCGCTAATAACTACTTGCTCGGAAAATGAACAATTGTAAAAGTCAACAACTTCGAGGTGATGATTTCCAGCTGTCAAACCGTAAAACATAGTTCCAATTGGAACTTCATCTAATGAAAAATGATATGGAGATTGACCATTCGAAACATTGGAAATTTGCAACAATCCACCGTTATCCGTTCCGGAACAATTGCCGGAAACAATTGAATAGTCAATAGATGTTGGTGATTCATGAGCCTCGATCTCCAATGCGACTTCATGCCTACATCCATTAGCATCTTCTACACTCAACTCGTAATTTCCAGGTATCAAATTCTGAAAATCAGGATTCGTTGTTGCTCCAGAGTTATTCAATTCAAACAGATAAGGAGGTGTTCCACCTGTAACAGTTTCAACAATGACATTACCGGGCAAACCAGCACATGAGTGCTGAAGATCGTAAACAATATCAGTTGGGCCAATGGAGTTGATTATCGAAATTTCACCAACAGAAATATACTGAAAGTCAGCACGTAAACTGGACGACTCAGAGTGATAATCGCAATCATCAAATGAATAATCCGGATGATACTTGATAAAAACCTTTTTGATTGTTGAACCTAATGGCTTTGTGACCTTAAAATCCACCATTGTACAATGTAAAGCTGATCTCAATCCGCAGGGAGAATCACTCGTTCCTCGAACAATCAGCGCAGTTGGTGAAGGTATAATTGTCTTATAATCATCAATAATGGCATTTAGATTTGAAACGGGAATCAAGGTGCCATTTCCATCTTCAGCAGTAATCTCCACCCAATCTGCAAAGGTATGCCCATATTCGTTCGCATTAATATCTAGTATAGAAAAGGAAACATCTCCACAAACACCAGAAGACGTGTTATTTTGAGAAAAATCTAGTTCAAGTTGTACAAATGAACTCACCAAATTACCGAATTTCTGCTCAAGGGCAAGCCCGCCAGGAATTCCACAGCCATCATATCCTACACGATTTTCCTCATGATATTTAGGACTTCCGAATTGAAATCCCGGAGTTACAGATGTAACTGTTACATCCATAATACCAACGGAGTAGCTATTGCCTCCATCCGGAAAACCGCTCCAAGAAAACGTTTGTGAAAACATAATTGGTGAAGAAACGATCGCGAAGAGAAAGAAACACCATTTTTGAAGCATCGGAAATTGATTTAGCCGAAACAAACTTAACACTAAAAGACTCAAATATTCTATTTTTGTTCAAATCATGATTATGAGACTTCTATCAATTCTTCTACTGTTGTTTGTCACCTCTTGTTCTTCTGCACAAAACACGACTATTTCACCTGCCGAATTCCAAAAAGCTGTAACCGAATCAAAAGTTCAGGTACTAGATGTTCGAACTCCTGAAGAGTACAAAGAAGGATTCATTAGCGGGGCTTTACTCGCCAATTGGAATGACCAAACAACTTTCCAAACTGAAATTGTTTCACTTGATAAAACTCAACCAGTTTACATCTATTGCAGAAGTGGGAAAAGAAGTGCCGCTGCACAAGAATGGATGCTGGCGAATGGATTTAAAAATGTCGTGAATTTGGAAGGCGGAATATTGGCCTGGAATGCAGCTGGATTGGCAACTGAGAAACCGACTTCGACTCCGCTCAGTCGCCAAAAGAAGAAGTCGAAAAAAAAGTAACATAAAGTAGAATCCTTTCTTATCTCTAAATCAAATCCTACTGAGTGAAGCTGCTGCTGACAATATTTCTTTTGATTTCACTTAATTGTTATTCTCAACTGAGTAGCAAACGCATGTTTCATTTGGACAGTATTGTTTCTACCATTCCTGTAAAAATTAAGAAAAATGCTTTAGGAGTTCACCACTATCTTGACAGTTTGGGAAAAACAGAGGAAGAAAAAGTTTGGATGTTCTACGGATTTATTGGCACTTATCTGACATATGATGAAAAACGTTTCATGTCTAATGATGGCCTACAATATACACCATATACAACTGTTCAAAAAGGCAAGGGTGTTTGTAGAGATTTTGCGGATTTGTTTGATTTCTTCTGTGAAAAAAGTGCCATATCTTGTATCAAAATAATCGGTAAAAGTCCAACTAATTTCAGAACCAAATTTAAGAGATACACGCACGGCTTATTCAGAGACATCGGTCATGAATGGAATATGGTTTACGTCAATAATACTTGGAATTTGGTAGATCCAACATGGAGTCATATCGAAAAGAAAACGGCAGTTCCAGTTTATGACAAGAAAGGAAAAATCATTAAAAAGATAAGTGTTAAATCTGTTTCAAGAGATTACTATTGTGCTTCAGCTGAATTTATGGCGCTTACACACGCCCCACAAAATCCTGCTTTTTATATGCTTGCGCAAATTCCAACTTATAAAACGGCATTCAAGAAGCATCGACAAAAGAATTACGCTGAAAACTTTGACTTCAACACCTACTTGGTTCCAAAACCAACTCTTGGTCTTGAAGAATTCAATCCAGCTTTCCTTTCTCCTTCGCTTGAATACTCAGAGTCAACATCCGAGGCTTATTTCTTTCGTGAAGAATTAGAGAAAATCACTGTAAAACGAACAAAGTACAATCCGTTCACCCTTCAGACTTATCAAGAAGATTCATTGCGCGCGGCGAATCTTTATACTCACATGCAAGCAAATTTCAAATTCGCGTTTGATATAGAATACAATAATTTCCTTTTAGCTCATACGGAATTAAAGACGAAGTTTTTGAAGGCTGAAGCGAAGAAAAAGAAGTAAATTCAATTATCACAAAAGTTATTGTCAGACTTAACGAAATTCCAACTTAGCCTCATCATTATTTAGAGAAAAGGCAATTTCGTGTTTAGTAAATCAACAAAATTGGGCGAAATCTTTATTTCTACATCCCCAATTTTCAAGCTTTTTTTAGTGTAGTGGTCTACCTTTCTTACATTGATGATTTGAGAGCGATTCACTTTTATAAAGGTGTCCTCTCCAAGTACTTCTAACAGATAATCGGTTGTCATTCTTGTAACCACCTTGCTGGAATTATCCAGATATATTTCCTGATAGTTTCTGAAACTCTGTGAGAACAGAATGCTTTCTTTTTTTAGTAAAACGTTTTTCGTTCCATCATTTATCCAGCAAAATTCATTGTTTTGACGTTCGCTGTATTTCGCGAAAGCCAATTGAACAACCGCAAGTAAATCAGGTGATCGTACAGGTTTTGAAATATAATTCAGCGGTCTGGTTTTGACCATTCTCATGATCGTTTCATTGTCCGATTGTGCTGTCAGATAAACAAGATCAATATCTGGTTCTTGTTCCAAAACATGTCTACCGAAATCAATTCCTTCGCTATCCTTGTCCAGCCTAACATCCACAAGACACAAATTCGGTTGAAACGTTTTTATGAACTGCAGAGCATTATCCAGAGAGTCAACAATCTCAATTTGCTTAACTCCTATTTCTAATAACAGATCTTTGTAGTTTTCAGCTATTAGAATTTCATCTTCAACAATCAGCACTTTAAATTTTTCCATTGGGGATCAATAATTTAAAGTTCATACCGTCCTTTCCCTCCAATTGATGTGTAGCTTTCAGCTGACGTGAAAAGATGTCAATTAAACGATGTCCTAAGCCTGCACTGTGAGCGCCTTCAAACCCAGGTCCATTATCTTTAATGTGAAAACGAATGCAATCATTCTCTGCACTAACATTGATCACGAATTTGGGATTTGCTGTCTTTGAAAGCGAATATTTTACTGAATTTGTATACAATTCGGTAATTATGATACCAATCGACATCATATTTCTGGAATCAATTTTTGTGGTTAATAAATCTGGCGAAATGCTATATTCAATTTCAAATTGTTTGGCACTGGTCAAGGTGTGAATTAAACTCAACAAGTAATCATGGATTAATAAAAAATCAGTCTTATCTTTTACATACAACAATTCATGAACAGTTGACATACTTTGAATCCGAATAAATAAATCATTTAAAGGTCCTTTTAGCTCTTCAGAATTCAAACTCCGTTCTTGCATTTGAATCAGACTTGAGATGAAGTGAAGGTTGTTTTTTACTCGATGATGAATTTCTTTGATCAGGTTCTGTTGTATTTCATTTTCAACTTGTAATTTCTTGGCAAATTTTCTCCTTTCGTAATATAAAAAGTAAACAAATATACTGGTGACTGTAAGACCAAGAATCGCTAAAAAGTAATAGTAAAGACGAGTTTCTTTTTCCGATTTCTCTCTCTTTATGCGTTGATTTTCATTTTTATAAGATCTGATTACCTTATTATTCTTGATAATAGCTGCTTCAACTCTCGAATTATCCGCTGCAATGCGCAAGTGCTCTTCAAGTATTAAATCTTTGTACTTGATCATCTGTTCAAATTGCTTCATTCGTCCCAATTGATCCAGAGCTTGTTCATATAATCTGATCAATTGTGGGTATTGAATTTGATTTTCCTTTATTTCTTTTAGAATCAGCAAAATATCTTTATACTTCTGATCCGCAGTTCGATTTTTATAGTAAGCGTCCAAATTGTATAGGTTCAACTCAGTATCTATTGCATCCGAGATTGAACCGACTTTCCTGAATAATTGTTGCGCAATTAAAAGGTGTTTGATGCATGAATCATTTTCAATCCCAAAGTAACTGAAGCCTAATTCATTATGAGAAACGGCAGCGAGATACCATTCCTTATTTTTCTCAGCTAAAGCAATACATTTCCTGCTAATCAATCCGGCTTCCTCTTTCTTGCCCAATTCGGAAATAATAGCTGCTTTTCTATTTAGATGCCTCAATTTATAGTAAATCGGCACATTTTGAAGCTGTTTAATTTTTCCATCAATTTTTTGAGAAATAGCTAATCCTTCATTATACATTTGAAATTTCCTGTAGTATTCCATCAGTTCAATCCAAGCGTCTACTTGCCCCAAATTCTTATGCTCTTTTTTAAAGATTCGCAAAGCGCTGAAATAACTTTCTAACGCCAGCCCTTTTTTGTTGGAATACTTGAGTAAAATTGCGTAACACAATTCATAATCTCCTTCCAATTTCAACTTTTTCAATTGAGATTTCGGCAAAGCAAAAAGTATGCTTTGAGACCTGTTTAACTGCTGAAGCACGGCTAATTTTCTTGCTAACAAAATTTTCAAAGCAAGTTTATCCCTCTTGCTATATTTTCGATCAGCAATTTTATTCTGTATTTGCTTTTCGTTTTGGGTAATATAAAAAGATGGAGATGTATAGGCACCAAAAAGGCTATTACTAAATCCAAAAAAGCTAATGGAGAGTAATAATGTTATGGGCAGAAGCTGTAGTTTAAATTTCATTTAATTCGAATATTCTCCTCGTTTGTTCCATTAAACTGTAAAGATTGTCAAAAGAATTTAGCAACGAGCATTCTATTAATCGAGTATAAATATGCCTAATTAAAAAAGTAAAGCCCACTATTGCACTAGTAAGCTTTACTTTGAACCATCATTTAAAAAATGAAATAATAGATTATTCTTTTATTACCAGCAAGCTTGCCAAACTGTACCATCAAATACCATTAATTTGTTCGTTACACTGCTAAAGTACATGTCACCAGCAGAAGGTGAAGCAGGTGCAATAGCGATTGGCTCTAGACGCATAGCATCACTAACATGTAGCATTCGAGCAGGAGCCATTGTTCCAATACCCACATTTCCGTCAGCCTTGATAATCATTCTTGGTAAATCCACCGAACCCACACTAGAAGTTGTTCTGAAACCAAGATCAGATCCTGATCCGTTAACTGAAGAAGCGATAATCGCTTGTCTTACTGTACTTCCGTTTTTGTAGAAGTTAATATTAGACGAAGCGTTAGAACCTTGAATACCTAAAACCTCTGCATTGTTATCACTAATTACTGCAACCGGATTCCAAGATAAAGGTGCACCAATTGCAGATCCAACAGCCAATTTACCGTTAGGTGCCGTAGTTCCAATACCAACGTTACCTGTTTGTGAAATTGTCATACGCGCAGCAGCAGTAGTTCCAGTAGCAAAAATCAACTTTCCAGTTGTGTGTTGATTCACTAACACAGCGTCGTTAGCGGCAGATCCAGTTGCCCATTCATTAGCAATATTTGCCGCACCAAATGCGATAGTAGCACCAGCAGTTGGGCTTAGTCGGTATCCTGGCGTTGGACCTGAAACAGTTACACCACCTCCCAAACTAGAAGTTGTTACATGTAAATCATTAGCTGGCGCAGCATTGTTTACACCAACTCTGTTATTTGTTGCATCAACAGATAAAGTTGTACCATCTACACTGAAGGCGTTCACTGCTGATCCCGTAAATGCTAAGGTGTTTGTACCTTGAGCTACAGTTCTATTTCCAGTTAATGTACCATTCGTGTTATAAATATTCGTTGCACTAGCTGGAGTTGTCCAAGTTGGAGCTGTACCAGCACCGGCAGATGTTAATACTTGACCTGTAGTTCCTGCATTGTTACCTGGCATTAATGCTCCTGTAAACTTCATGCTCCCAAGAACATCCAGGCGTTCTGATGGAATTGATGTTCCAATTCCGATGTTACCATCTGCATTAATAGTCATTCTTAATTGATCTACTGCACCAGCAGCTGATGTTGTTCTAAATCCAAGATCAGAGCCAGAAGCATTCACTGTTGATGCAATAATTGCTTGTCTTGTTGAGCTTCCATTTTTGTAGAAGTTGATATTTGAAGAAACGTTAGAACCTTGAATACCTAAAACCTCTGCATTGTTGTCACTAATAACTGCTACTGGATTCCAACTTAAAGGTGCCCCAATTGCAGAACCTACGGCCAATTTACCGTTTGGAGTTGAGTTTCCAATTCCAACGTTCGTTCCATCATTATAAATCGTAGCATCTGCAACCCAAGCTGTACCATTCCAATGAGCCGTTTGACCAACAGCTGTACCATCTGGTAACGTGTTCACAGTTTGGTCTACCCAAGAATAGTTGCCTATTCCATCAGTGCTTAATACTTGATCGCTATTTCCACCTGAAGGTAATTCATCTGCTGTTTGGTCAACCCAAGAATAGTTACCTGTTCCATCAGTACTCAATACTTGAGCGTTATTACCACCTGAAGGAAGTTCAATTTCGTTCATTGGATCAGCATCCGCGTCATCTACCTGATCGTTAATAACACTTTCTGCAGTTTTTGCATGTAAAGCGTAAGGTACACTTAACAACTGCGAAGTACCTGAAACTGTGTAATTCGTACCACCAGTCGGATCTGTTTCAGTCTGTAAGAAATAATCGCCAGTACTCCAATCAATGGTTGAAATATCACCTGAAACGACTGTTCCTGAACCAATCATAACACTTGCCAATCCGTTGTTGTTCGTTGTAGCACTCTGTGTTTCAACATAAACTGGTGTACCTGAAGCAGATCCTTCTAAGATACTTATACGCATTCCTACCGAACCGTTTTGCACCAATGCATTGGATGAGTTACGAACGACTGCCTGATACGACATTTTTTCTGGTGCCTGTGCCATTAACTGCATGGATAGCATGAAAGCTGACACACTTAGTATAATTTTTTTCATAGTAATTAATTCTTAATAATCTTGAATGATTGAATGTTTTGTTGATTGGACTTCACATTTATGAAATATGTTGCCGGTGTATAGAATTGCATGTCAATTGAGGTGAGGTTTTCTTTCACCATCCCTTCTGTCAGCAATTTTCCGTTCACATCTCTTAATTCATAGGAGATGGACATTTCAGCTGGATTTGAAATCGACAGCATTAGTAAATCTGTTGTTGGATTAGGGAAGGCATTTACAGCAATGTTTATGTTACCATCATAAACTGAAAGTGTAACAATTTCATAAGCATGCTGCACTCCCTGTGCTACAGAACCAGTTCCATTACCGTATTCATTATAAGTCAATTGACCTACGCTATACGATACATTTCCCTCGGTACCTGATGCATTTCCTCCAGACGTATTTACTGATTCCTGTGAATGCGAAATCCCGCTCACTGTAATTCCCAATAAGAAAATTGGAATAGTTTTTATTCTGTTCATGGTCATCATTTAATTGATGACTCAAATATATTGGAGGGAATAAAACGGATAAAAAAAGTGGGACGAAATACCGAAAGTATGATTCGAAATCAAATTAAACCTAAAAATAAAGATTGACAGAAAGCTTATTTACCCAAAATTTCAATAGCCACTTCCCGCTCTTTCCACAATTCCTCAACAGTCAATTCGATATGCGGATTGCGCTTCAACCATCCTTCCATATAATGCTTATGAATCATTGGTTTCCATTCCACCAATTGCTGTGGCTCGGCACGCTGTTCCCTGACAATTTTGGGAGCAATTCGCTGCAAAGCATTTGAAGAATCTGTATAATCAATCCGTTCACCGTTATAACGTAAATAACAATGTGCTTCTGGAATAGAATCATACAATTTATCGGAAAAGAAGTCAGTCAATTTCGGATGGGTTTCCACACTCATCAAAAAGATTCCCACAATCAACTCCACATCCTTTTGACCATTCTCATCAGCCAAATAAGCCAGGATTGCGTGCTTGGAAGAACACGTTCCTTTTCCTTCGCTTAACGTCAGCAAAAAGTCATGTCGGTTGGCATTTCGACCATATGGAAGTTGTTGAATGTACTCACAAGCTTCAGAAAATGTATGGACTCCTAGCTCACGAAAAGCTCTGGAATACATATCGTTGGAAGAGAGTTTAAAATCGATCATTTCTGAATTATCAATGAAAGAATTATCAATTATCAAAAATGAAAATACATCTCACTTGATAATTCATCATTTGGTAATTGATAATTAGAGTTACATTCCAGGCATTCCGCCTTTCATTCCGCGCATTTGTTTCATCATGCCCATCATGTTCTTCGGATTGCTCATCATTTTCATCATCTTCTTAGTGTCTTCAAACTGTTTCATCAATTTGTTGACCTCCTGAATGTTTCGTCCTGATCCGGCAGCAATTCTATTTTTGCGTTGAACATTGATTAAAGAAGGATTTGCTCTTTCTTTCGGAGTCATGGAATAAATAATTGCTTCTATGTGTTTGAAAGCATCATCCTGAATATCTACGTCTTTCACCGCTTTACCCATTCCCGGGATCATTCCCATCAAATCTTTCATGTTACCCATGCCTTTGATTTGTTGAATTTGAGCCAAGAAATCGTTGAAATCGAACTGATCTTTTTGGATACGACGTTGTAAACGTTTTGCTTCTTCCTCATTGAATTGCTCTTGTGCACGTTCAACTAAGGAAACCACGTCCCCCATTCCAAGGATACGGTCAGCCATACGTTTCGGATAGAACACATCCAATGCGTCCATCTTCTCACCTGTTCCAACAAACTTAATTGGCTTATCGACAACAGTTTTGATTGAAAGTGCAGCTCCACCTCTTGTATCACCATCTAATTTGGTTAATACAACACCGTCGAAGTTGATTCTTTCGTTGAACGCTTTTGCCGTGTTAACAGCATCCTGACCTGTCATGGAATCCACAACAAACAAGGTTTCAGTCGGATTAATTGCCGCTTTTACATCAGCAATTTCCTTCATCATCGCTTCATCTACAGCCAAACGACCAGCAGTATCGACAATTACGACATTGAATCCATTACTTCTTGCATGAACAATGGCAGCCTGAGCAATTTTAACCGGATCTTTTTCTTCTTTATTCGAATAAACCTCAATTCCAAGCTGTTCACCAAGAACATGCAACTGGTCGATTGCCGCCGGACGATAAACGTCACAAGCAACCAAAAGCGGTTTTTTGTTTTTCTTCGTTTTCAGATAATTTGCCAACTTTCCGGAGAAAGTAGTTTTACCAGAACCTTGAAGTCCCGACATCAAGATAATTCCGGGATTTCCCTGAATCTGAATGTCGACTTCATTAGCCCCCATCAATTCCACCAACTCTTCGTGGCAGATTTTCACCATGAGTTGTCCAGGAGAGATAGACGTCAAAACGTTTTCGCCCATCGCCTTGTCTTTCACCCGAACAGTAAAATCTTTCGCCGTTTTGAAGTTAACATCGGCGTCAAGCAAAGCTCTGCGAACTTCCTTAAGCGTTTCAGCTACGTTAATTTCAGTAATTTGTCCGTGACCTTTTAAAACTTTAAAGGCGCGTTCGAATTTGTCCGTAAGATTTTCAAACATGATATTGAGCGTTTATTCTTTGCTTCCTTATATGGAAGACGAGTGCAAAAATAGGGAAAATAGAGTAAAGACCTGAGACAAAAGACAAGAGACTTTTTTCTTTTGTAACGTTTTTTTGGTGCTTTTACTCATTCTTTTGTAACGAAAACAGTTGTTAACCTCTAAAAGTCCTTTTTTTGTCTTGAAATGCTCATTTACGTTGAATCGGCAATAGCTATATTTGATTACAAATCCTTTGAATGAAATTGCTTCAATATCTTACCCAAGCCGTTATTCTTTGTCTTCTATTTGCGAACAATAGTCAAGCACAATCCTTTGTGATTTCCAAGCACAATGCAAGACACATTTCAATCGTTATTCCAGAAAAATCAACATCCGATGAAAAGAATGCTGCTGATTTATTGAAGAAATATTTCGGTGAAATTTTCAGTAAGGAATTTAAAATCAATACAAAAACGGGAAAACGCTATATCAAGATTCAATGCGATTCAACTTTTCATCCTGATGCTTACAAAGTTCAAATTGGAATCAGATCAGTTGAAATAACTGGAGGTTCTCGAAAAGGCTGTACTTATGGCACAATTGCACTTTTAGAACGCTTCTTCGGCTGTGCTTATCTAAGCCCAAATTACAAAGTGATTCCAAGAAAACTAAAAATGAAATTGATTCCGTTCACTTTTAGCGGATCACCAAAAAACGATGTTCGAATCATCAATTTGTATTTCGGAGAAGATCAGGAATACCGCGATTGGCTTCGATTAAACACCATAGAGGAAGTCTATCCAAAAGGTTATTTCGTTCATACATTTCACAAACTTTTACCCTGGGAAACCTACTTCAGTGAGCATCCCGAGTATTTCGCTCTTGTCAACGGAAAACGAACCATAGATCAACTGTGTACTAGCAATCCTGAAGTTAGAAACATCATTACCGAAAAGCTAAAAGCAGAAATGAAACTGCAGCCCGATAAAGTGAAATGGTCTGTAAGTCAGAACGACAATTTCTCTTATTGTCAGTGCGATAAATGCAAGCATACCATTGAAGAAGAAGGAGGCCCTGCCGGGCCGATAATTCATTTGGTAAACGATATTGCTTCACGTTTTCCGGATAAGATAATTTCAACTTTGGCTTATCAATACAGCAGAAAAGCTCCGTTAACGGTAAAACCACATTCCAATGTGGAAGTGATGCTTTGCACGATTGAATTATTACGTCATGCACCAATCGAAACAAATCCCGAAAGTGCCGATTTCAAAAAAGACATTGAAGACTGGGGTAAAATTTGCTCCAATATTTTCTTGTGGGATTATACTATCAATTTCAATCACAGTATTTCACCTTTCCCGAATCAACATGTTCTTCAACAAAACATTCAGTTCTTTACAAAGAACAACGTCAACGCATTATTTGAGCAGTCGAACAGCACAATTGGTTACGAATTTTCTGAATTGAAAGCGTATTTACTAGCCAAACTCATGTGGAATCCAGACATGAACTTTAAAGATGTTCGAAACGAATTTCTTTTTCTCTATTACGGACCTGCTGCCCCAATGATGAAGAGTTACATTGAAGAATTGGAAAATGACCTGAAGAAAACCGATAGTAAACTTTGGATTTATGAGCATCCCGTGGTTCATCAGAACGGATTGTTAACACAGAAGAACATTGACAAATACAAGGGCATTTTTGATACTGCAATTAAGGTTGCCGAACCTAATTTGGTTTACGATTGGATAAATCATATTAACCTGGCACGTTTACCGCTTCAATATGCCGAAATGGAAATTGCTACCAATAATATGTTCTCTGAACGTGGATGGTATCAACTGGTAGATGGAAAAGCAATTCCGAATGAAGATCTATTGGAAACGCTGGATCAATTTGAAGAAACATGTTTGAGGAATAAAGTGCCAACTGTCAACGAATCGGAACTAACACCTCAAAATTACATCAGCTCATTACGACGAATGATTGATGTCAACATAGAAGGAAATCTTGCTTTCGAAAAGAAAGTGACCGCGTCTACTCCACCTGACCAAAAATACCAGAACGGAGATTTATCGTATCTGACTAACGGAGTTAACGGGGCAAGCGATTACAATATTCACTGGTTGGGCTGGTTCGGCAAAGACGTGGAATTGACGCTAGAACTGGATGACATCACCACATTACAAAACATTTCCATCAATTCACTTTGGAATGGAAAAAGTTGGATCTTACATCCTGCTGAAATAGAATGCAGCATTTCTATTGATGGTGAACATTACGTTTCAATAGGAACACAAAAGATTCCGGGTGAACAGCAAAGAGAAATTCCGATCAGAACATATGAATTCAACCCAAACGGTGAAGCGTACAGATATGTAAAATTCAGGGTTAGAGGGACTCATAAATTAGGAAACTGGCATCCATCAGCAGGAGAACCTTCTTGGTTCTTTTTGGATGAGATCAGTGTTAGATAATTCTAAATTTCAAAATGCTAAATGCTAAAAAGTGAATGCTTTACAAATCGTAAATTGTTAATGCATATTGGTTTTAAAATTTAGTGTTTTAGACTTTAGAATTATCAACAACGTTGAGTTTCGAATGTTTTCTACTGTAAGCAAAGTAAATAATCAAACCTACCACTAGCCAGATAGAGAATGCTATCCAATTATCCAATTTCAGTTGAGCCATCATGTATAAACAAGACAACAATCCCAGAAGTGGAATTAACGACAAGTTATGTTTGATAGTTGCAATGGTAATTCCAATGGTAAAGAGAATGAAGATCCACATTGGTATTTTGTGTGCGAACAATCCGAATCCAGAAGAATACAAACTCTTCTCTGTTCGACCAAGTTCTTTAATATCGGCATAAAACTGCTCACTTTTCTCATCAGAAGAATAGTAATTCTCCACATCATTCTCAGCCTTCTGGAATCCTTTTGGATCTTTCACGTCAACTGTGGCCTTAAGCGTTAACGTTTGTTTCGTAGACAATTCTCCCAATATTTCTTCTACCGATTTCAACTGCTTTTCATTCTTCAGGAAAGCCATTGTACTTTCTTTATAATTCAAGAACAAAATAAGAGCTGAACCAGCAACCAATAGTGGAAGTACAAACTTTCCGTTCACGTATGGAGTTTTGAATTTTCCTTTCGGAATATCCGTTTTATTCTGAAGTACTAAAACCCCTCCGCAAACCAACACGAACGCGAATAATGTTCCAATACTACACAAATCGGTTACAGTAGTTAGATTCAGGAATAGAATTGGAATTGCCACTACAAAACCTACTACAACTGTTGAAAACGAAGGTGTTTTAAAACGTGGGTGAACCTTAGCGAATTTTGGAGGCAATAAACCATCACGACTCATCGACATCCAGATACGAGGTTGTCCCATTTGAAAAACCAACAATACCGAAGCCATGGCAACAACTGCGGAAACGGCAATTACACCTGACATCCATTTCAAGTCCAGCTTTTCAAAAACATATGCTAATGGATCGCCAACTCCAAGTTCCTTGTAAGAAACCATTCCCGTTAAAATGAGCGCAATAATGACATATAAAACGGTACAAATAATGATTGCCCACATCATTCCTCGAGGTAAATCGCGCTGTGGATTTTCACATTCCTCCGCGGTTGTAGAAATGGCATCAAAACCAATATAGGCAAAGAAAACAGCAGAAACACCTTTGAGAATTCCTCCAACTCCATTTGGCGCAAACGGACTCCAATTACTGGAGTCAACATAGAAAATTCCAACCGCAATCACCAATAGAATTATAGCTAGTTTAATCACAACCATTAAGTTACTCGCATTTCGACTTTCCTTCATTCCACGATAAACTAACCAGGTAATTAGAACAACAATTAGAATTGCAGGTAAATCGAAAATGAGATGGAAACCTCCAATTGTAGGAGCACTTTCCCATGCAGCTTTCGCAGATTGTAATCCGGCACTAAGGTTTTCAATAGATTTTCCTCCATTAATTAAAGACATTGCCTCATGATAACCGTTGGAAGCTGTCATATAATCTGTCTGAATCCAGCCAGGCAAATCAATTCCAATGCCATGTAACATTCCTGTAAAATAATCACTCCATGAAATGGCTACGGTAACGTTACCAATGGCATATTCCATAATTAACGACCAACCGATGATCCAGGCAATGATCTCACCAAAGGCAACATAAGAATACGTATAAGCTGATCCGGCAACCGGAACCATTGAAGCAAATTCTGCATAAGCGAAAGCAGCAAATCCACAAGCCAAAGCGGTAAACAAGAAAAGGAAAATTACGGCTGGTCCGCCATCAGCACTTGCAGTACCAATTGTACTGAAAATTCCGGCACCAATAATTGCCGCAATACCAAAAGCGGCCAAATCACGAACGCGTAAATGTTTTCCTAAAGCATCGTGTCCATCACCGCCGTTGTTTGCAACAGACGCAAGAATATCACTTACTTTCTTCTTTCTAAATAGATTGCTCATAGTTTCACAAGTGTGAACAAATGTAATTACAAATTACGAATGACTAATTGCTAATTATTTCCATTCATTCTAAAAACTTTATTCGTCATTATTAATAGGGAATTAGCAATTCATTTTCCAACCTTTGAACAATTTGTGAATTATTAAGTCAATATTGATAGAAACATAGGGCTGAAAATCAGAATTTTCATTTCTTTGCATCACAGAAATTAATTAAACTATGAAAAAAAGTCTACTTTTTGTTTGTTTAGCGCTTACTACTACAACATTTGCGCAGTTCACAGACGCTAACTCACCCCAAGCAGGAAATGGTGCTAACATGTACGTTCTTGATACATTCGTAACTAATTACGCAGGAACAACAGGTTCTGGTGTTACTTGGGATTACTCTGGAGCACTTGGTGTTTTAGATACAGAAATTAAATCGGTATCCGTAATCAACGCAAGTACATCACCTGATTACTCTGATTACCCAACATCATTGATTAGTATTGAAATCCCTGGATTCATTACATCTTTCAATAAATCTAATGCTTCTAGCTATTCATCTCAAGGTTTCATTTTTGAAGAGCCAAGCTTTGGAACTGTTAAAGCTAAATTCAATGTTAATGATGAAGCATTGATGAACTACCCTGCGAACGTAACAGATTCATGGACAGACGTGGTTGCAGGTCAAGTTTTTGCTACAGGAACTGATTTCGATTGTACTGGAACAGCTTCAACAACAGTTGATGGTTCTGGAACATTGATCTTGAACTCAACAACTACATTAACTGGTGTTTTGCGTTTCAAAATCAAGGATTCATTGTTTGTTGACGGTGGATTGTTTGGTGATGTGATCATGAAAAGAACGCAATACGAATACTACCACCACGCAACAAGCAACTTACCGGTTTTCGTTCACTCTACTGTTGACTTAGAAGTGTTTGGTACTGCACAATCTACAGGAATTGTTTTAAGTGCTTACGCACCTGATGGATACATGGCTGTAAAATCTGAAGAATTAACAGGTGTTTCTGTTTTCCCTAATCCAGCAACTGATGTATTAAACATCAACGGATTAACTGAAGACGCAACGATCACGATTTACGCTTTGAATGGTCAATTGATCAAAACAGTTGAATTGGCAATGGGAACTTCAAAAGTTTCTGTTGATGAATTGACAGCTGGAACATATATCGTAAAAGCTACAACTGCTAACGGTACGTTGACTTCAAAAATTTCAGTGAAATAATACAACTCACAATCATACCAGAAGGTCCCCGTAACTTTATTTAGTTACGGGGATTTTTTTGTTTATAACTCTAAAACTGTAACCTCTCAACTTCCTTGCATTTTTATGATATTTGATCTGCTAATTCTTAAGCATGCGAACACTTTTTACCTGTATCTTTTTTCTTGTTTGTTTCGTTACCAATTCTTTGGCTCAGGGCTCTATTGAATTGAATCCGGAGGAACGCGCATACCTTTTTCATATCGTAAAGAAAAGTCCTATTCTCGATAATTCAATTGGAAGATACTTCGAGTACAAAGGACCTGATATCCGTTTTATGAATAAGGAAATCAATTATGATTCTATTGAAACCATTATCATAAACAATCCTGCAGCTTTAAATATCCGCACTTCCGAAATTGGGAAATCGCCACAGGGAATTATTGCTGAAGCAGCAAACAAGATGGCTCTTTGGGAACTAAATAAAGTACTTCTTGCTTCTCGTCAGGGCGACAAAGATCTGGAACGTTATCAGGCAAAATTCAACGAGTTTAACATGTATTTAATGGAGAAACTTCCTGAATCAGCTATAAAAAAGACTGACGAAGGAAATGAGCCACAGAAGAAAATACAGGCACTGATCAATCCCAGTTTGAATTTTCAGGATAAAAATGCAATGGTTGCTTCTTTCAATTTTCTCAATGAAGAAGAACAACTTAAAACGCTTGAAGCAATCAGTTATGCCATTAACTCGTACGTTGAGAAAAGAGCATATCAAATTTACCTTGCACTTGGAGGAATCGCGACGAAATTTGACAGTAAATTAATTGCTGCTGGTGACGGCTCTGATACTTCAGGTCTCTTAAACGAGCGTGAGAAAGATGAAAATGGTCGCTGGAACAAAGGGCTTCCCAAAGCAGTAGGATTGTTTCCTTACGATATAAAACTGAAACCTGTTGAACTACGTGACAAGACCAATCTGGATGCGTTAATGTTTCCAACGCTCGACTTCGAAACAGTTGGAAATAACAAGTTGACTCAACTGCATTTTGATGTTTGGGGGTACAATTCGAACAAACAAACTACCGTTGTTGTAGAACGAAATGGTTTAAGCTATCCCCTATTCGGATCTGACGAAACACGCTTTCTTTCTCCTGATTCAACATTCAGCTCCGGAGGAACCTTTATGACGGTTATCAATGGCCTTGAACACGGAAAAATTGCCGATATCGAAGAGAAATTATACGGAAAGAAAGGATATGAATTTCAGATCAAGGAAGCCGAAGAAGGTCGAGATGACACCAAATTAAAAATAATGAAGGAGGAAAAAGAATATTCTGACCTTCATCAAAACACCATCACAACCAGCGACAGAGTTCCACGTTCCGTGAAAAAGAAACGTAAAAAGGCGGATATGGGAACAAGTGGCAGTAACACGCGTCCTCAACCAATTACCCATTCCAAAGGAAAACCGAAGCGTGGAAGTGAAAACGATATTGTTTTCTTGTACGATAAGTTGGCATATTATGAAAAACTAATAAAAGAACTGGAAGCGGAAAAAGCAGCTGCTATTGATCTTCTTGCTATTTATCGTTTAAAACTGAATGAATATAAGCAGGCTATTGGAGCTCGCTGGGCAACGTATGAAGAAAAAGACGGATTATACATTTTTGAAGACTCCACCACTTTCGATTTATTGACGCAGGAGTTTACATTTAAGGCAGATACTATTCAACGTGGATTTGAAGTGAGATTGGTCTCCATTCCGTTTTCACCACTTTCAAAAGAAGCTGACGAAGTAATGTTACACGTTAGTTTAACAGATGCTAAACCGGATTTTGACGCACGCTTGCAGTTACAACTAAATGACGTTTTTGAGTCGAATAAATGGGAATTGAATCAACCATTACTTTCTAATGAAGACAGTCTTTCGATTCGTATGTTCTTTGAAAGTTTATTGGTTAAAAAGCCAATGTTTGAAGCTCTTGGAAGAGGAAACGGTGTTGGTGAATGGAATGGTGTGCAAACAGTACGTGCAAAAGAACGTGCTGAATGGGCAGCATATGGAACTATTGGTAAAATGGATTCTTCCATGATCCGATTACGTTCTACAGAGGTGAACATCTTCCTGAACCGAGGAACTTTATTGGAAGTTGATACTTACACTGATCCTGTAAAAACAAATCTTGTTGCTAAAAACGCTGATATTCAGGAACAACTGAACAGATATAAACTGACAGGTAACGATTATTTAAGCGCTATGCGCAGTACCGTTGTCATCGCACAATTAAAGAAAGAACTGAATGTATTGGCGGGAACTTATTTAACCAGAGAACAGGCTACAATTGCAATTGACAGAATGAACAAGGTAATTGATAATATGCGTGTGGCAGTAGGTCAAACTTCGTTTACATGGCAGGAACTACTTGCTAATTAATTGAAAATTCCAAAATTCTAAAGTCTAAAATTCAAAGCGTTTTAGAAATGATTCAATGATTGGCTCTTTTAACATTTAGCATTTTAGAATTTAGAATTATCTAATTGCTTTAAGCATCCGAAGTTTTCCTTGCATATCGTTTCTTACTTCCACATTCCTGAAGCCAAGTTTTTCCATTGCTTCTTTCGTTTCGTGAGCATATTCTTCATGTAATTCGAAATACAGCAATCCTCCTTCTACCAAACGAGCTTTAGCTTGTTCGCCAAGCGCAATATAAAACAATAAGGCTTCGTCACTTGGAACAAATAAAGCTAGTTCCGGCTCAAAATCCAGAACATTTTTGCGCATATTCTCTTTTTCATGAACCGGAATATAAGGTGGATTTGAAACCAATACATCTAGCTTCTCCGAATAAGGGAATTCATCGCTCAAGGCAGAATGAATTTCAAAGTTCACATTCAAATGCAATTTTTCAGCATTTTTTTGAGCTCGATAAATGGCTTCTTTGGAAACATCTATCCCCCAAACATCTGCATGCTTGTAGAAATCCTTTAAAGCAAGGGCAATACAACCGGAACCTGTACACCAATCTTCTATTCTACCTGAAAAGTCACCAGGCAAATCATGTCGGATCCAGGCAGCCAACTCTTCTGTTTCTGGCCGGGGAATAAGCACTGAAGGAGAAACTTCAATTCGCAAATCACAGAAATAGGTGAAGCCAACGATGTATTGATAGGGCTCACCTTCGATTAAACGTTCCAGAATGGTTTGCAGTTCCTCTTTGTGCTGATCACTTAATTGAAGTGTCTGGTTAGCCATTACATCAGCTCTCGTCCAGTTCAGAACATCCTCGCAAGCTAATAGTAAAATGTTCTTCGCTTCCCTCTCTCCATAAAGATTATCAAGCGTATGACACCAATAATCCGTGTATTCCTTTAGCGTAACCATGATCTAAAGTTAAAAGTTAAAAAGCAAAAGGCAAAACCGATTCGATTTTGCCTTTTCACTTTCACAATATGTATTGAGGTTTTCTAAAAGCACACTTCAAGAGCCTCAGTTCGTTATTTTATAACCGCAGGAATGTTCTTGACATCCTTGGAAGGATAAAACTGAATTGAACTTGTGTTTACGCAATGACGCGTGTCCTTGTCCGTAAATCCTTCATTCAGGAACACATGTCCAAGATGACCTTTACAGTTCGCACAAACAATTTCGGTGCGCATTCCATCAGCATCGGGGATACGAATTACAGATCCATCAATTTCATCATCGAAACTTGGCCAGCCGCAGTGGGATTCAAATTTGTCATCTGATTTATAAAGCGGATTATTACATTGACGACAGATGTAAACACCTTTGTCTGTTTTCTCGTAATAATCTCCAGTAAACGGTCTATCTGTAGCTTTGTGGAGAATAACATCTTGCTCCTGAAGTGTCAACTCATTGTATTTTTTGCCACTTTCAGGTGATTTTTGTGAAGACATTTTAACGGTATCTGGTTGCTGGGAACATGCAGCCAGTGAAATGAGTGCACACAATCCAAAAAGTATCTTTTTCATAATGATTTGTTTTTGTTTTTTGGAATTACGCATGTACTAAAGATATGGATTTCCAGCAAGAAAATTTTACGCTTTTCGCGTCTTTTAACACAGCTGAAATAAATAGTGCAGATACGCGATGCATCGCGTCTGTACAAATTTCATTATATGTGTTTTATGTGTTCTATTTTTTCAGCTTATCCAGCTCCACGTGTAGTTTCAAACCACGGAGATTATCACCGGTAGCGACTATTTTTCCTTCACCATCAATTAAGAACGCACTAGGAATAAACTGCACACCATAAGCTGCACCAGCTTTATTATTAGCGTCGATAACATGATTTTTCCAGATCAAACCATCAGCTTTAATCGCATCTTTCCATTTCCCCGGTTCGCGATCAAGTGATACCGAAAACACTTCAAAACCCTTCGCATTCTTAAACTTGGTTTTCTTGTACTTTCCGTAAGCCTCAACCACATTCGGATTTTCTTTTCGACATGGTCCACACCAGGATGCCCAAAAGTCGATTAAAACCACTTTTCCTTTCAATTTCTTTAAGGAAAGGGTATCTCCATTCACTCCAGGTAAACGAATATCTGGCGCGCTATTTCCAACAACTGGTGATACTTTTGGCGAAGATGTTAGACTCAACAAGCCCAATCCTGCAACTAAAACTATTAATAGACTTTTCATACAGTGTTCAAGTTAATTCAAAATTTTCAAAGAATTCAAATCCATTCACATGGAACTATTGAAACCCTTTTCATCCTTTTGAACTTGTTTTAGCTTATACGTCTAATGTCAGCTCCTAGATTTTTCAAACGAATATCAATATCCTGATAACCACGATCAATTTGCTCGATATTATGGATAACTGATTTTCCTTTTGCCGAAAGCGCAGCGATTAAAAGCGATACTCCTGCACGAATATCAGGAGAAGTCATGTTGATTCCTCGCAAATCGTGTTCGCGAGCTAATCCAATAACCGTTGCTCTGTGCGGATCACAAAGAATGATTTGAGCTCCCATATCAATCAATTTATCCGTAAAGAATAATCTCGACTCAAACATCTTTTGATGAATCAATACACTTCCTTTTGCTTGTGTAGCTACAACTAAAATGATTGAAAGCAAATCAGGAGTAAACCCTGGCCACGGTGCATCATAAATGGTCAAAATTGAACCATCAATAAAGGTGTCGATTTCGTATAAATCTTGTTCTGGGATGAAGATATCATCACCTCTTCTTTCCAATTTAATTCCAAGACGTTTAAATGTATTTGGAATAACCCCAAGGTTTTCCCAGCTCACATCTTTGATGGTGATTTCAGACTGTGTCATAGCCGCCAAGCCAATGAACGATCCAATCTCAATCATATCCGGAAGAATTCTGTGGTAACATCCACCCAACTCCTTTACTCCTTCAATGGTTAACAAGTTTGAACTGATTCCAGAGATTTTTGCTCCCATGGAATTCAGCATTTTACAAAGTTGCTGCAAGTAAGGCTCGCATGCCGCATTATAGAAAGTGGTTGTTCCTTCCGCAAGAACAGCCGCCATCAATACGTTGGCAGTTCCTGTTACAGAAGCTTCATCCAAGTGGATATATGTTCCTTTTAGTTTCTTTGCTTCAATTGAATAGAAGTGCTCACCAGCATCGTAATTGAATTTCGCTCCCAAAAGAGCAAACCCTTCAAAGTGAGTATCCAAACGTCGACGACCAATTTTATCTCCACCTGGCTTAGGAATAAATCCTTTTCCGAATCGAGCTAACAATGGTCCAACGATCATGATTGAACCACGCAGAGATCCTGCACGTTTCTTGAAATCCTCTGTTTCCAAATAGGCTAGATCAATGTCTTTCGCTTGAAAAATATAAGTACCTCTTTCTACTTTTTCAATTTTCACTCCCATCATTTGCAACAAGTCAATCAACTTGTTCACATCTACGATGTCTGGAATATTGGAAATGGTAACCTTTTCAGAAGTTAACAATGGAGCACAAAGCACCTGTAACGCCTCATTCTTAGCTCCTTGAGGTGTTACCTCTCCTTTTAATTTCTTACCACCGTGTATTTCAAATGATGACATGTTCCAATAATTATAATAACGGTCAAAAGAACAAATAAAAACGATGCTCGCTCCTCTTTCAGAAATTAATTGTTCAACAACGTTGTTTTAATAAAAAAGGCGCCTTAATCAGCGCCTTCGTTTTCTTAGTGATATAGATTTATAAATCCTTGTTTTGTCATGGTTTCACCGTTGACGAGCGTTAGCTGTAGTACATAACTGTAAATACCTTCGCTTAACAGATTTCCACCATCCATTCCACGCCAAACATTGTTCGGGTCAGTAGTATGGAAAACGGTTTGCCCCCATCTATTCGTAATTGTAAGATCCATCTCTGAAATGCCATTGAAATCAATGAATAATGCCTCATTACCTTCCGTAGATGATAAAACAACAACGTTTGGAATCTCAAAAGTACAAGGAATCCATACGATAGTAGCCGTATCAGCATCTGTTCCACATTCATTGGAAACTGTTACAATGTAATCTCCTTCTCCTTCAGCAATTATACCAGGGAATGTAGTTCCTGTATTCCATAAGTAATCGTCAACTGATGCACTTCCGATTGCAGTTAAAGTAACCGGAGTTCCACTACACGTAACTGAGTCGATCACAGAAACAGTTGGATTCGCAATGAAATCAATCGTTACTGAATCTACTGCAGAACAAACGGCATCTGTAAAATAAACTGTATATACTCCAGGAGTTGTTGTGGAGACTGTAGGATTCAATGAATTTGCATTACTGAATGAAATTTCAGCATCGCTTGAAGACCATTGTCCACCAGCTTGCGCCACTGTTCCCGTAACTGCAAACTGATTGTTACATGCAAAGTTGTCCGCAACAACCTGAGGTTGTACCGCAACGGTCACATCAGCGTTTACGGAATTCAAACATTTTTTATCCATCATTACCAAGTTGTAGGTTCCAGGTGAACCGAAAGTCACACTTGCCAGCATGGTAGCATCATCAGGTGAGAAACTAATTGTTCCCGGACCAGTTGCCGCCCACGTAACCTGATCATTCCAGGCCGTGACATTGACGACGTCAAAGGTATTTGTACAGATCAGCGTATCGTTGAAAATCGTTGGATACGGAATGAAATCAATTGTTCGCTGCATGGTTTCGTTACAAACATTATCGGTATAAGAAACCGTGTATGTTCCAACAGCTGAACTTGAAATCACTGGATTCTCCAATAGCGGATTGTTAAATGAAATTTCCGGATCAAGTGATGACCATATTCCACCTCCCGAAGAGAACGTTCCGCTTACCTGGAAAGCAAAGTCGCACGCAAATGTATCAATGAAAATTATCGGTGATGGAATCATTGAAATCGTAATTGTTGTATCGTTAGAACACTCACCTGTGTTATCAAAAATCTCAACAACATATTGCCCTCCAACTAAGCTAATGTTGAAGTTGTTTGAAATTTCAATTCCTGGAGCTGCCACATCTTCCCAAGTCACACTTGACAGAAGAGCAGAATCAGAAAGCGCCAGTTGCGTAAAGAATTCGTTGGAGCAGTAATCAAACTGTCCGGCAAAATTGAAAGTGGGCTGTGGATTTACCACAATAAATGTGTCAATGGTATAAGAACAACCTGCAGATGTAAGTGTAAGCGATAAGTTTCCGTTGTGTGGATTGTCGATCACATAGGTAGAGCCCGTATTACTTCCGTTTGTTCCACTACCGGTTTCCTGCCATAAATAGGAATCCCAGGTTCCGCTAACACCAAAAGCAACTGGAACACAACCCGGACTGTAATTAATTACCGGAGCTGGTGTAAAAAACGAACTTCCATCCACCACTTCAATGTAATAGGTAATCGTTGTAGTATCTGAAGTTACGTAATTATCAACCGCGCTTATGGTGAGCGTATGAACGCCTAATGTTTCAAGCGCACCATTAATGTTGACGGTTAATGAACCATTCACTGCAACTATTGAATCTTGTGTTGTATAGTTTAACAATGTTGTAGAGTCTACATATACATGTGTTAGCTGATTGTTTTCAGGCGAGCTGAATGGAAATACAATTTGGGTTGTTCCACTGCTGCACACCTGAAGTGTATCACAATACGCAGTTTGTAATGCAATTGGAGCAATATTTCCTGTAGCACAGAAATCAAAGTAAAAAGACTTGTTATCCAGCCATGAAACACCATCGTTAGCGCCAGTTGGTCCGTCATAATCGGTTCCTGCATGATCAAAACGTCCGATTTGAATATAGTCAGTTCCATTTCCAGAGTTCGCTCCAACAGTTGCAGGAATTCCACCAAAGCCGCCAATTCCGCTTGATGCAGAACCAGTTGTCCATTGCATATCCGCAAAGTGAATAGCAGTGTTTCCTTCAATCACCAAAGGATCAAGTCCGTTAGTAATAACAATTTGACAGGTATTCTTCTTATCACTCATATTGTTGAAATACCCCATATTCACCCAATTGAAAATTGCGGCAGTTGGAGTAATTGTTGCGTGCATAGTACCGCCACTTGTCAGGTAGAAATCGGCCCAAAATGCAGCGATCATTTTGTTTCCTATTGATGGAAATGCAGCAGAACTAAAGGTTGAAATACCGTTTCCAAAACTGATGTTTCCGTTATTGTTCATCCAAACCTGATTGTAGTTTGAACCGTAAAAACAAAAATTAAACGGTAAAGTAAACGGACTGGCAGACGCCCATCCATCATCTACTGAAGTTGAACTTAAAGACGGTCCGGGAGGTGGAAAATATCCGGAACAACCTGTTGCTTTTTCAGGAGAAAAATGAGAAACATAAACATCACCTTTATAATCATCCGGATCAACCATCCCAGGAGATAGAACAACCTCGTTGCCAACAAGCGTTCCGTTGACTTTGGCTTGTTGATACTCTTCTTCAGTAATAAAATTGATTGATTCGGTGCTTAGAACATTGGTAGTTCCTTGTGGGTTCTCACCTTGAGCAAGTAATCGGTTACCCGCAAGAAAAACCGAAAGTATTAGTAGTATATTTTTCATAATAGCATTAGTACAACCTCTTAACGATATCTTTCATTAAGAGGTTGCTTGGCTATTAATTTCTACCTCTATTCTTATTGTTTTTCTGGTTCTTTTGATTTTGGCCCTGATGCTTTCCTTTGTTCTTGTTATTTGGTCGTTTATTTGGTTGGATTCCAAACGATTTAAGGATCAAGTTGGTGTTCATCAATTCATCCGGATTTTCCAAAATCAGATCACCCATAGAAAGTTCGCGAAGTTGCATAGCAATCACGTGATTCTCAACCGTATCATTGTTATATGTGATGTACTGTTTCTTCATGAAATTCGCCATAGTCGTTTTCAGAAACTCACGCTCATCCTCTTTCGTTGTAGCGCGAGATTCACTCAAAATGGCTTGCGTGTACTTTCCATAATGACCATATTTGATTCTGCTTTTCGGATAAGTCATAGCGTTTGGTTTGCTCTGAAGGGTTTCCGCTTTTGGAATTTCGTAAGGAGAATCTACATCCAGCTTAAAGTCGGACATCACGAACAAGTGCGTCCATAATTTATGACGAAAATCATCTACATCTCTCAAATGAGGATTTAACTGTCCCATCACTTCGATGATTGCGCGAGCAGCCTTATTTCGTTCTTCTTTATCGGCAATTTCCATTGCATGAGCGATCATTTCCTGAACATTTCGTCCGTACTCAGGCAACAAAAGTTTTTTGCGTGTTGTATTGTATTCCATTTTATGTGGGAAATAAAAAATTTGTAATCTTCTTGAATGAACCCCGTAATTACAGGATTGTGATTGATGTTATTTCTGGTAGATTGATAAAATCAGAAGTACTGCTGTGGTGAGTACTGAGACCGATTTCAGAAGTAAAGATACTTATCTAATTCTAAATTGCAAGAAAAATCCCACGGACGAGCAAGGAAGTACACAGATGAAAAAACTCAATAAAGAGTGTTTTCGAAAACTTCTGCGATCTTCTGTGCCTGCCTGTTGGCAGACAGGTTCCTCCGTGGGAGATTTATAGAAGTGTTATTGCTTGATCAACTTGATTGTTCTCGATTTCCCTGAATTATCGTAAACATTCACAAGATAAGTTCCTGCATCCCAGTATTGTGCATCCAATGTTGTTAATTGATTTTCCAAAGAACCTGTTGTTACCTGACGTCCAGACAGATCATAAACAATGAATTCTGCTGAAAGATCAGACTTGATTGTGAAAATAGAAGTGCTCGGATTTGGATAAATCATTATCTCCAGGATCTCAACATTATCAACAGACAACTGACAATCATTCAAAGCATCAAATGTTGGCCACGTAGTTGTGAACGTTCCACCATCCGGACAACGTGCATAGGAAACGTCTTCCGTTTGAACTCCAAAATCAACTTGATCATAGATAACCGAACCGTTTGTCAAAAGCACCGATTCACCATTCGCGCTAAGTTTAAAATTCGCATGCAAACCGCTCTGCTCCGAATCTTCGTCTGTCCAAATCACCAAAACATCATTCGCATTGATTGCTGTTCCTGTTGGAATTTGCCATTTCATCAAGTTTGTAACATCATCTGTTAAATACAAACCTGTCAAATCTTTTGCCGTTGCCGTAGTGTTGTATAATTCCACCCAGTCATCGTTCTCGCCGTTTGAATCGTAAGCTGTTGAACCGTTATCAGCCATTACTTCATTGATTAGAATATCGCCTTGCGCCGGAGTTACAATTGTAATTGCCAAGGTGTGAAATTCATGCTCAGCACGTTGTGGACTATAAATTCCCGCATTTGAATTCTCTGCATAAATGTAATATTCCATTGTAAGACCACTTAACGTTACGTTAGCACCATAAACGTGGTCACCAGCTGCACCATCATTGTGCGCGCCGTCATCAAACATTTGCACACGATTGAAACGTAATTGGTGTTCCAAACGATAACCTAAATAAACGCTGGATTCGTTACTGCATGTTGCTGTAATCGTTATAGCATCACCATAGTTTGGTGTTGCATTACTTGGATTGTATGCTGAAATTGTTGGTGCGACCAATAAGTAATTTGAATTCGATTCAAAAAAAGTAACTCGTGCATCCATTAACGCCTGAATTCCAGGAGTAGATTGTCCCTGAGGTCCGCCGCCAGTTACAGCCGTTGTCAAACTATTCTGAAACTGTGTGTATGTATAGAATTTGTAAGGATCAGCCTGAACAGCTGCATCAATTGTTGTTCGAAGTGAATTTGCAGTTGTGATATAATCGTTGGAAGCAAAAATTTCCTGAACGATCGTTCTCAAATGTGCCATGTACATGCGCTTGTACTGTGCATCAGCCAGAATCATTTTAATTAATGGGTGATTTGCTGAGGTACTGTTTGAAAAAGGATCCAAAGTGGTTGCAGTGTATGATTGTCCTTGAGTTGGTCCACCAGGGAATCCGGCAAAACTCATATTCAAATCCCAAACTGTTGGAATAAATCGATCGTTTAAATCTTTATATAAGTAGTAATTCTGACGAAAAGCTCCTGAATAGGAATCAAGATTTACCAGAACATTGTTGAATGCCAGCATCCAGAGCGCTCTATCCATATCCAATTTAGAATCGATGTTAGAGAAATCGTTATTCAGCGTATTCACCAAATCAACCAAATCGTTCCAACCGTAATCTGATTTCAATTCGTAACCGTTTACATAAAGAGAACTGTCTGCACCAAGGTATTTCAAATCTGGATTTGTACCTGCACTTGGTCCGGCACCACCAATAGGATTACATTTGAAAAATGAGCCATCGGTTGTGTAATAATGATCACCATTGAATTTGTCATCGATGGATTGTGCATTTGAGTACAAACCACGAAGCGTTCCATTGATATAAACATTTGCAAAATTCGCCTTTGGACAATCCATGTATTGCTCCAAAATAGCATAACTCAATACTTCACGGATCATCGACGGATCCTGATAACCATTTTGAAGTTTGATATCTGTATAACCCTGATAATCATAACTCCCGTGAGTGTAATTTAGCTCAATGTGAATGGGATTTTTGTTATTGTTAGCATTATAAGAGCTATTTCCCTTGTATTTTACTCCAACACTATCGAATGTTTCACCATTGATTCGGACTGAGTCAGCTAGTAAATAATCTTCTGTTGACGAGGCAAGTGCATCAAGTTGCGCATCCCAATTCGAGAACCCAAAGAATACTTCAATGGTTTGAATCGTTGATCTGTCATAGAAACCTTGTGCTTTTGTGTTACTGGAAATAAGCAAGCTGCATGCCATTAAGGCAAAGAGGAGAGTGTGTTTTATCATGTTGTAGTTTTTTGCTATGATGCCAGATATTATGAAAGGTTTAATTTAATGTTAAAAATATTTTAAAGCCGAAAGTCAAAAGAGGAAAACGGAAAGATTGTTTCGTCATGACAATTGAAACTTTCCTCCTGAAGCTTTTCTCTTTCCTCAATTCAACTAAATCAATTTACCCAAAATATTCCTTGAATACGTCAAACCTTGGGCTTACATTTAAGCATGGAAAAATATTTTACGCTCCCGGAATGTATCGGTTATTTGGCTTCATTATTTGTACTCACCTCCTTTCTAATGAAGAACATCATGTACATTCGATCCATTAATCTTTGCGGATGCGTCTGTTTTGTAACCTATGGCTACTTCATCGACTCCTGGCCAATCATCATTAGTAATGTAGCCATTGGAATAGTTCAAATCTATTATATTCTTCAGCTTAGAAAAGAAAAAGCTGCTGCGAATTAATGTAAGTATTGAGTAAAATCAAACGCTCTTGTAAGCACAGTTACTGTACCTTGAACTCCAGACGAACCAGAAGTTCCTTTTGTTCCTGCAACTCCTTTTACAGCTTCTGTTTGTCCAGTTGCGGGAGTTCCAGATTTTCCTCCGTTACCGCCGTCACCACCTGAACCACCCCAGCCGCCATCAACATTAATAATCAGACGCATATCTGATCCGGCAGCGCTTGGATGGACATTTACAGCAACTCTTCCACCATTTCCACCTCTTCCACCTTGTCCGCCTTGTCCACCGCGACCACCATTTCCAGGAGGTTTAGAAGTATTCGTTCCGGCTTCACCTTTTTTTCCGTCGCCGCCGTCGCCACCCTTACCACCTGAGCCGCCGTTTCCACCGTTTGCCTGAATATAGAATTTTCCTTCCGTTCCTATAATTTTAAACCGATCACCATAACCGCGTGTAACATTGTTTACATAGAAGAAAAGTGTATCGCCGTTGCCCCAAACATACACTTCCATTTCGTCACCATTGGTGCCATTTTCACCAAAACCACCCATTGAACCATCTGTTCCATCTCTGAAAAGCAATGGAGTTCTTCCAGCATCTCCAACCTGACCAGAATTACCGGTGTAACCTGTATACCAAGCTTGCGTGTTTCCGAGGAAATTCAACGATAAAGAATCCTTGAAAGCAACCTGAGATTCATTCTTATCCGTGAAATAGAGATCTACAGGAATTTTAGTCGCTGAATAATTAGTCAACGGTCCATAAACCACCAAAGTTCTATCCTTGATTCTAGCTTCAAAATTCTCAGAGCAATTAAACCCTTTATTGTTTTTCAGCTCAACGGTTTCCCCCGATTTCAGATCAACACCTATCGTTCCTGGAAAAGTTGTTCCAAGATTGTTTGCTATATAGATATCATAATCGACATACATACGATCAATGTTTTCAGCAAGAATGTCTTTGTTATTTCTGCAGCTTACAAAAAGCAGTAATAATGATATAAATAGTAGGTTATACGCTCGCATTCGTTTCATAGTGTATTTTCAGTATGTAGTTTACGAGTGGAAAATTAGTAAATTCTTAACGAGTAGGAATAAATACTCCATTTGCCGTATTTCGATTTTCATTTTGAATGCTTTCTTTTGGCTTATAAAAAACGGCTATGTACTATTTGATAACGTCATCAATATTAATTATTTGCACTATTCTCACTTCTACCTTTGGTGCGTTTGGTCAAACCAGAATTTCGGTTATTGATTCTTCGGCAACTACGGGTTATTTATTCAACAGTAAGAATCAACAGAGCTTAATCTCATTGATTAAGAACAACGAAATGGCTTTGCGTGCAATGGATTTTTCCACTTCAGAGCATCTTTTGGAAACAGGTGTTTTAAAATCGGAAATAAGCAGAAGTGGTCCACAATCATACGTACCACTATCCAATTCGCTTGGTGAAGATAGCATAGCGACTTTTAGCGGAATACAGATGTTTGTCTATCCTCCGGCTGATGAGTTTTATTTAGATCTGGATGGAATAACACGCATTTTGGTTGTAGAAAAGGCAAATCCGGAAAACCCCAGCGAATACAAGATTTATGAGATCATTCTGGCGAAGAAATATCCTGGGATGAAGAAATATGTTTTGGTTGGATCGGTTGCATTCGACCAATTGAGTAATGGAAATAAATTTATCGTTTTTGAAGAATTGGAAAGTAGTAAGCTAACTACCTTGTTAACCGAACCAAACCATTTATGGCAACGCTGGTCGATGGATTGTAAAACAAAATTAGAAGACATCGAGTTTTACATTAAAGTCCCAGGATTAAGTTGGAATTCCGATTGTCATCCTGACTTTAATTTTGGTGTTTATTCTGAATTGTTACCTGAAAGAATAAAGCAGGAAAACGTTTGGTACCACAAAAGCTTCTGGCCTTATTCTGCATCACCAGCAAGCGATGCCCTGAGTGATTTAAAACGCGTTTTCGGGGATGTGAACATTGAAGGACAAGAAGGGACTCCAAGCCACCCATTAGCATCTGTAACTGGAGAAGATTCAATAGTAGTAGTGAATGGTGAAGTACAAGCTGTTTATCCTGAACCAGATTTTTATGCCTATTGGATGGATGTAACACCTTCTAAAGCCTGGTTGGTTTATGCGTTAGACCATAATAAAGGTGAACCAAAAAAAGAACTTCGACGCATTGTTTTCATTACCTCATTTGAAGGAAATGACATTCCATTGGCAGATTACGACGTAGATTACGTCGATGAAACTGCGGAAGTTCAGACAAGATACAATCAGGCAATTGAGAAAACAGGCATACCATTAGAAGCTAGCTTAGCAACCGATTGGATGAAGAATTTGGAAAGTGAAATGAAGAAAAGTCAAGTGTTTATGACGAATAGCAAATCTGACCTTAAAAAGTTGAACAAAACCTACTTTGAATTGAAATTACTTGGATTGGGAGGGGAATATAAGGGATTTGTTAGAGAGGAATGGTAAACAAAAAAGGCTACCGTTAATCGATAGCCTTCATTTCTCTTATTTGTCAATTGAACCGGTGACCCTGCTCATAAATTCATTCAGGGCTTCGCGTTGCGATTTTCCTGTTTTCATTTCTTTATGAACTTCAATGGCACCGGAAAAATTTGATAACAATTCTCCAATCACATCCAGTTCTTCATCTTTCAAGCCTGGCGCATCAATTAAATACTCCAACGTATCGATGGTTTCGTTGATGTAATCTTCATCATTGGCTTCAATGAAACCAACCATGTGCTTAATTACGGGCAACCTCATCTCTTACTTCTTGAATGCTTTCTACTTTATTTCCTTGCGCCTGCTTTACCAAAGATCCGTTTACGAAACCAGCGAAGGTCGGCAAATTGGAAACATCAGCAAACTGACGTGAATTGGGCAATTTTTCAGCGTCAACATAATAAAACTCCATGTCAGGGTTTTCTTCTGCCATACGCTTGAACTTCGGTTTTGTAATTTTGCAATTACCACACCATCCTGCTCCATATTGCACCATCACCTTTGCATTGGAATCGAGCAATTGCCCCAAATTATCTTCTGTTAACTCTGTAAACATCTTGCTTAGTTATTGCTTAAGTATTCTGCAGTACTGATACGGTCTGCTTTCATTGCCGTTTTACCTTCTTCCCAGTTTGCAGGACAAACTTCCCCGTGGTTTTGAACGTGTGTGTATGCATCAACCAAACGGATGTACTCCTGAACATTACGTCCAACCGGCATGTGATTAATCGACTCATGGAAAACAGTTCCCGTTTCATCGATCAAGTAAGTTGCGCGGTAAGGAACATTGTCACCAGCTGAATCTTCATCATACGGATCGAAATCCAGGATATCCAATTCTTCAGCCAAACGACGTGTTGAATCAGCGATCAAAGGGAACTTAACGCCTTCAATTCCACCGTTGTCTTTTGCTGTGTTCAACCAAGCGAAATGTACTTCAGCTGTATCACAAGACGCACCGATTACCAATGTGTTTCTTTTCGCAAACTCAGCAGAAGCCTCCTGAAAAGCGTGAATTTCTGTTGGACAAACGAATGTGAAATCTTTCGGGTACCAAAACAACAATACTTTTTTCTTGTTGTTAATTGCATGCTGCAATACATCAATTTGGAATGTATCCCCCATTTCATCGATTGCGTTTACCGCTACTGAAGGAAATTTCTTACCTACTACACTCATTTTTATTTTGTTTTTAATTGTTTTTACTTTTTCATCTCGACTGCGCTCGATGACCTTTGCCTATGCTTTTAACCCTTATTAAAGGTAACCGAGCGCCTGCCTGTTCGGCAGACAGGGAGGCGAGGTTATTTTCCCAGCCACGCTGCAAACATCCAGTTCGTTTTTTCTTTCTCGCGCACTAAATCGCTCATTAATGCATTTGTTCCTTCATCGTTTGCTTCAGAAGCCAAATCCAAAATTTCTCGTTCCAGATCTAAAATCTTCTTTTGGGCAGTGTGAATATACTCCATTCCTACGTTTCCATCGTGAATTGTTGAATTCTCTTTTAGTAAACTCACCTTTAAATAATCATCAAAGCGATGCAAAGGGGTGTTTCCAAGTGTTAAGATACGTTCTGCTAAATCATCAATAATCACTTGCGTTCTGGTATACAGTTCTTCGTACTTCAAATGCAATTCAAAGAAGTTACCTCCTTTTATATTCCAGTGAAGGGCTCTCAAATTTTGATAATGCACCTGATAAGTTCCGAGAAGCGTATTCAATTTATCGTTATATGTTGTTTTCATGACTTCTTTATATTACGGGTGATAAGTTATGAGTTATGAGTTATTTAAGCAAACTCGAAAATCGTAACTCCAGTGCAAAGTTAGCTACAACTTGATTATAAATTATATTGATTATTTTTATATCTGATTAGATAATCTCTATATGATATCACAGCAACAAATTTCCTACATAATCGCCGTTGTAGAAACTGGATCAATAAGCAAGGCGGCAGAGCAATGTTTTGTTACGCAACCTACGTTATCAATGCAATTGAAGAAGGCTGAAGAACTATTTGGCCAGAAGATTTTCTACAGAGACAGTACGAACTGGGAATTGACAGAATTTGGGAATCAGTTGCTACCCATTCTTCGACAGATACAGGCCGATTTTGGTTCCATTGAACAATTGAAAGATGAGTTTTCAGGTACTTACACTGAACGCTTGAGAATTGGTGTAATTCCAACCATCGCAGCATATCTTCTCCTCGATTCTTTTCAGGAATGGAAAGATGAATTACATTCTATCCAGGTAATCGTTGAAGAACTGAAAACTGAAGAATTACTGGAAGCACTTGAACAGCGAAAAATAGATCTTGCAATATTAGCCGGACCGGTTGAAACTTCATCTCTGAGAATTGTTCCTTTATTTACTGAAGAAATTCTGGCTTATGCTCCAGAAACTCAAGGACAACATTTACTGGTAGACGAGCTACAGAGTTTGCAACCCTGGCTTCTCAATAAAGGAAACTGTTTACGTACCCAAATGATGCAATTCTGCTCCATTTCAGACGAAACCGACAGGTACTGGAATTATCAGGGAGGAAACATGGACCTCTTGATGCGAATGGTGGATCAACAAGGTGGTTATACTTTAATCCCTGAACGCTATGCGAGTCATATCTCTGAAAACGAGCATTTGAAAACGATTCAAGATGCAGAAGGTAAACATCCCGGTCGCTCCATTATCGCATTAAGTTCTTTCCGTCACTCAAAATGGGAGAACATGGAGAAAATTATCAGGAAAATACAATTGAAGTATAATGCCCCTGCTGAAAACCAATTGGAGATACTAAACTGGAAATAACATTACAACTCTAAATTTTAAAATTCTAAATGTTAAAACCCAAAACGAGTTAGGGGCTTGACCAATTTATTTTAGTTTAGAACAGCAAACTTCACGTTCATTTCAAATTGTCTTCTTTACAATTTAGCAATTTGGAATTTAGAATTCAAATTACTGCACTTGCGTTATTTCGTAACTGAAATCCAGCCGGTACATTTGTTTCATGAATCGGCTTCTCATTATCCTTTGTTTATTCTGGTGTACAAACTTCGTTTTTTCCCAGTACACACGTCCTGACAATTACTTTTCAGTAGGTTATCAATACAGCAATTTTGGAAATTCCTTATCACAATCAAGCATTGAAATGGGACAGCACAACCAGAGTGCCATGGATAATGGGCGTCGGTTCACAAACGACAGAAACGCCTACGGACTTGTTCTGCGCTTTACGTTGGTTGGAAACAGCGGTTTAACTTCAGAATTTGCACTTGGAAATAAGAAAGTAATCTCTAAAATGGATTATTTCGACAGTACATCGATGTCAACAGTAAACGTCACCACAAAACAACGCATGCGCTATCTCACTTATGGATTGCATTATACAACAGGTAGATTCATGTTCGGAGCAAGTTTGGATCTGGGGATTTTTGCCAGCTTGAAAAAAGAGAAAGGGTCGAGTATAGAATCATACAACAGTTGGCATCCGTGGTTTTCTGCACCAAAGGTATTTGGAAGTGGAGTTACAGCAAAAACACCTGTTGTTGGCTGGACACTCTCAACATCTTTTGCGCTAAGTCAATTTACAGAACTTAGAGTTTACAAACAGTTTACCGCATTCGGAATGGGTGCAGAATTATCAAACAAGTACTTCTCAATGGCGAACTGGGGAGTGGAATTGGGATTTACTTTCGCGGATTAGTCAAAAAGAGTGTAAAGTCGTGATGAATCGTGTTTCTATCATTAGTAATTCAAAGAACAAAATGAAAACAATAGTATCAATCATAATTGCAATCATCTCGCTCCAGGCTTATTCCCAGGAAGAAACCATCTTTCTTTCAGGCGAAGCTCACGTTGTAAGTGGTTACCTGCCTTGGAAATCCTTTCAAAGTTTCAGAAAGGAATACAATACTGTAAACAGTGAATCAATGACGAATAGCATGGGCTCGCTTTCACCACAATACGGTTACGCCCTCGGATTCGATTGTTTTGTGTCGAAACACTTGTATAGTTCTATTGAATATATGAACACCAGTAGTCGAACCCAAGCCAAATTCAACAATGGTTCGAAACGATTGATCAGAGCAAATTCAAAAATAATCAACACAAACATCGGTTGGCTTCAGGCCACTACTTCTGGCTATTGGACATTAACCACCGGATTTTCTGCAGCATTCGGGAATCTGCGTTCGTTCATCGAATTTGCTGATGGAACACGTTATCAGCACACGGCCGGACTTTCAGGCGAATTTCACGACTTAAACATTGGTGTTTCGCTCAACTTTGAATGGAACAAACAACTTTCAGAACGTCTTTATTGGCGCTCAGGAGCTGGGATGAACTTCTTCTTAGAAACAACTGATCTTGGAATGCAAAATACGTTTGTCACTCAAACTGCAGGTTCTCTTTCTCTCAACAACCAACAAGTTAATTACGACATCTCAGGCCTTTCCGTTTACACAGGACTAGCCTACAAACTCTTTATTCAGGAATAATATGAAACTCTTCTATATACTTTCGTTGACATTGCTGTTCATCTCGTGTAATAAACGAGAAGAAAACGCCATGAAAATCTCTGGATCATGGGATTTGGAAGAAACCGTTGTCACCAACTACGAAAACAACGCATCTGTTGGAGATTCCATCGTTGAGCAAGAAGGTAAAATGATCTTTGAGGTAACGGATGGTTTAGACAATCCTGTTCGTCATAACATCGATTATGCTCCATGCATTGAACTATGTAATTGGGATTTCCCACGAAAAAAGCAAGACCAATTGTTCTTTTATTATTATGACGAAAACACCTTATCGATTTATTCTTCAAGTTGTGCAGTTCAGCGTCTGAGTAAAAATCATCTGGAGCTTCTTGTGGTAAACTATGACAATGACCTAAACATTTACCAAAAAACGGTTTGGAAATTCAAACGTTCCAAACTATAATCATAAAAAAAGCACCTCGAAATGGAAAAATACTCCAATTGCGTAATTGGTTTTCATCCTAAAACGTTGCATATTCGCTTCATGGAAAACTGCAAAATTGCTTTGGTCGACGATAAGCCGTTCAATGTACAAATCTTAAAGGATAAACTTCAGGCAAAAGCGGGAGTAGACATCATGATGACAGCATATAACGGTAAGGAGTTTTTAGAAAAAATCCAGCTTCCCGACCAAGTGATTCCAGATGTGGTTTTCATGGACATCGACATGCCTGAAATGGACGGAATTGAAGCCGTGCGTCGAGCAAAATTGCTTTATCCGAATGTGCATTTTTTAATGATCACCATTTTCGACGATGTAGAACGCGTATTTGATGCAATCTGCGCCGGAGCGAGTGGTTATTTACTCAAAGATGATTCTATTCCAGATCTTCATCGTGCAATTGATGACGTAATGATCTATGGTGGAGCACCAATGTCACCAAGTATTGCTAGAAAAGCTTTCCAGTTCATCCAGAAAGGTCAAGAGACCAACAAAGAAACCGAATCACCGTTAAGTGCCCGTGAAATGGATATTTTAAACGGATTGGCGAAAGGAAAAAGCTATACCGTAATTGCGGATGAGCATTTTATCAGTCCACACACCGTGCGCAAACACATGACCAACATTTACGAAAAACTACACGTCAACTCAAAAGTAGAAGCTATTCGATTGGCTTTAGATAAGAAATGGGTGGTCTGACAACCAAATTCTTTTAGCTGGCGCGAGCTTCCAGCTGAGTAAATTTCCAAAAGATCAATATTTCTAATAAGTTCTGGTTTTTAGCATTTAGACTTTTGAAATTTAGACTTAGCTTTAACTTCTAAAAGTGAAATCACATGGCTCTTATAAAATCTTGTAAAGGAATTGAACCGCAATTTGGCGACGATGTTTACTTAGCTGAAAACGCAACTGTTGTTGGTGACGTAATCATGGGGGACCGATGTTCTGTTTGGTTTAACGCTGTTATTCGTGGTGACGTGAATTCTATTCGCATGGGAAATCAAGTGAACGTTCAAGATGGAGCTGTAATTCATTGTACATATTCTAATCCGGCTGCCGGACAACCAGGAACGAAAACCGTTCTGGGAAATAATGTTTCTATTGGTCATAACGCCTTGGTACACGGCTGCACTGTTGAAGACAATGTACTCATCGGAATGGGATCAATTGTAATGGACAACTGTTACATTGAATCGAATTGCATTATTGCGGCCGGAGCTGTTTTACTGGAAGGAACCAGAGTGGAATCGTGGAGTGTTTACGCCGGAGTTCCAGCAAAAAAAGTAAAAACCCTTTCTCCTGAATTGTTTGAAGGCGAAGTACTGCGCATTGCGAATAATTATGTGATGTATTCGGGATGGTTTAAATAATTCAGATTATCATCTGAATTATTAATTACTAATGACTAGTTGCTAATTACAAATTCAAGGCTACATCACTTATTCACTACATGTTTTAACCGTACAATCCAGGATTCTGATCATACGACGTAGGAAGATATAAAATAAGAAGTATAACCATCACAACCAACATGGTTATTGGGACCCAGAGTCCATATTTACTTGGGAATCGAAGGAATACGGGAACTAAAACCGATGAACCAATTAAAAAAACAATATCGCTAGTAATCTTAGTATATTCACTAGCGGCGATACCATATTTACTTGTAGTAAAATACAAAACACCTTCAAGCACAGAAACCCAGTACTCGTTATTCCAAATAAATCCAAAAAGTCCAAGCGCAATGTAGATTGCAACCCAAGCTATTCTGTATTTGATTGATTTTTCCACAAATAGCTTTATCTATAATCTGATTCGTAAACCGTCAAAACCATCATTGATAAATTGGGCGCATTTCCCGAAATAATTTGCAATGTATAACTGTGATCTTCCATTTTTATAATTGTAAACAGAAAGGAATCAATGTCAATTTCAGTATTTTCTATAACAAAGCGAGGAATCAGTTTATAGGAACAATCATCAACCCAAACTACATCGTACTTGGATGAAACACCGTTAATTGTTTCCGTTTGTAGATTTTCGGTACGATCAATTGTCATTACTAAACCGTCAGCGGCCATTACTTCAAACTTACCAGTACGGAATTTAGAGCAAGTCAAATTCGTTTGCCCGAACAGATTATTCGAAGCTACTGAAAGAAGTAGCAGAATTAAAAATCGCATCTGTTTAGGTGTTTTCATTTCATTGCTAATGATAATTAAAATCAATCAAAAGTAACGATAAACCATTGGCAAATTTCTTTTCAATTGATTACAAATCGCAACTTTAAGTGATGAGCATCATGCTAATCTCTAATTTTTAACTTCAAATTATTTAATATGGCTATTCTTGAAAACTTCAAAAATCATCTGGAACTGATTGGTAAAGACACAACTCTTCTAGGTGCAGCAATTATTGTTCTCTTTGTTGAGAATGTTTACCAACGTTCCTACGGCGAATCACTTATCAATAACGAGAAATTTGATTCTAACCAACTACTTCATTTCAAATTTCTATTTGGGCTAATTATTTTTCTTTTCGCCTGTAAGCTTCCATTCCTCCTCTTTAATTTGATCATAAATCAATTTACACCTTTATATAAGCTAGGTTTCTTCACTTCTTACAAGGTTGGTTTTGGGTGTTTTGTACTTTCTATGCTACTTTTCTATCACGCATGGAACACGGATAACTCCAACGCTTTTCTTAAAGCATTACCTGAAAATGGTTACAAAGCCGTTACAGTCTTGATAGCCTTGTTATGTCTTTTCTTTGCTGCAATTTGTGACTGGTCTGGTGAAGAAAAGAAATCGGAATAGAATACTAAAGGCGTCCAGATAGGACGCCTCAAAGTAACTTTTGATTTTTAGGTGGTGGTATTTTATGTCTTTAATTCAAAAAAAATCAAACGTTAGCAAACACCAAATCTGTAATTTTGGAATTAGCATTAAAAGAAAAAGGAAATGATGCGCTGAAAGATTTCTTCGCGTTAGTTTCATGTCTTTTCTCAGTAGTTAATGTGGTAAATGAGAAAAGGTAAACTTGGTAACAACATTTTTTTCGAAATTATTTCTCAGAAAGAGCAAATCATGAAAAAAGACATCACAACAAAAGAAGATATCACTCTGTTAGTCAATACGTTTTATACCGAAGTATTGAAAAATATAAAAATTGGATTTTATTTTAAAAATCTCAATTTCGATCACCACATGCCTAAAATGATTCACTTTTGGTGCTTTGTTTTGCTGGATGAACCTGGTTATACCACCAACGTTACCCAAAAACACGAAAACATGCATTTACAGCCAGAACATTTTGAAGAATGGGTGAAATTATTTTCCGAAACGGTAGATGAATTGTTCGAAGGCGAAAAAGCGGAAATGGCAAAATCCAGAGCGAAATTGTTGGGCTTTACGATGAATAGTAAGTTTAACTCTTAAAAAGCAAAAGAGGAAAGCTGAAAGAGGAAAATTTAGTCCCCTATGCGTTTTTCTCTGGTTCGTTTTAGTTCTGGCCAACATCTCATGTTCAACAACTCCAGTTCGGTTCGGTAATTTGTTCGCCAATAGCCTTTACTCGCTTTTTCATTGTAGTAAATTTGTCGGATCAATTTTAAAGCGTTCTTCGCATACTTCTCGGTTGAAACAGGAACCCTAATTTCCTCCAATTCAATAATTTCTTTAAACTGCTGATTCCCTAGTCCATTTCGTTCAACGAAAAACAACGGCAGTAAAAATAGTGGCTGTTGCTTAATTCTCTTATTTCCTGTAGACTGATCTTCTCCATAAGCAACAGGCAAATACATAATCCTGGCTGCATGACTAAAACGCTGGAGATAATAAAGTAAAACTTCTAGCTTTGTAGTGGAATTGCACTTACTTAGATATACAAACTTGTAAATTTCTACTTCCATCATTGAACCATCAGGCTCAACGTGATCACTCATTTCTACACTATTTAGTACTTCATAAATTCGTTTGATTTCAGCATTTTCAGCTTCTGATACACGAAGTTCTTCAGCGTACGTTATGATTTTAGTTGTTACCGTTTGACTTCCACTGTTCAAAGCGTTCTGACAGAACACAAATGATTTGGAAAAGCTAAAATGAAAGATGTTTTTGGGTTTATCCGCACAAGCAGTTTGAATGCTAACAACTGAAAGTAAAATCAGAACAAGGAAGAAACGTTGACGTGTTTTCATGTGGCATGATTTAGACTTCGAAACAGGTTAAAAAGTAATGTTGCAATATTACCCGAAAAATTCGAATTGGTTGAAATCCTAATTCGGTTTTCAAGTTGGTCTTGGTGGAAGACGTGCTCTTCTACCTCAACAAACTAACGTGTCCCGTTATCAGTTTTTTATCCTGTATAATACCACAAGGAACATACGTTACTTTATAGATGTAAACGCCTTCCGGTGAAGCCATTCCATTGTAAGTTCCATCCCAGTAATCGTGTTGATCTGTAGTAGTGAACACCAGTTGCCCCCAGCGATTGAAGATCTCCATTTTCCATTCAACAGCTTCTAATACCAATACGGCTTCAAACTGGTTATTGTTTTCGTCACCATCTGGTGTAAACGTATTTGGAATGTAAGGTGTAAATGGTTCAATAAACAAACTAGCTCTTGCTGTATCTGTGCAACCAAATTCATTAGCAACCACTAAAACAGGTGTGTGGAATCCGTCTCCGACATAAGAATAAATTGGATCTTGTTCCGTTGAAGTTACCCCGTTGTCGTCATCAAAATTGTAGTGATAATATAAAGCACCTTGTGAATGATCAAAAAACTGAATTGCTGAATTACAGATATCTGTGTAGTCTTTATCAATCGTGAAGCTTGCTGTTGGATTTGGGTGAACAACGATTAATCCGATTTCTTCCATTGAAAGCGTATCGATACAACCTTTGTCCGTAGTAATTTCGAGTGTTACGCTGTACTGACCAGGATTCGGATAAACATGTGAAGGATTTTCCTCGCTCGAAGTTCCGCCATCACCGAAATCCCAGATATATGAAATCTCTGTATCGGCAGTACAATTACTGACAAAATGAGCAGTATGTGGCGCACAACGCAGTGCATCTATCACTGAAAAGTCGATTGTCGGTTCTCTGTACAAGAACAACGTGGTACTCTCCGATTCGGAACAGGTCAGGAAACTAGCCGTTAACGTTATCAAATGATTTCCCGGATTGGTAAAATGAACACCATCCACATTCTGTGAGGTGGAAGTTGCTGGTGTTGCTCCTGAACCAAAATTCCATAAATACTGAGTGATTGAGGGTCCTGAAACATTGCCCACAAAATTCACTGAATTGTTGGTGATACAAAGAGAATCTGGATGAGTAATCCCTACAACTAGCGGCTCATAAACGGTAATTGGCTCTACCAACGTATCGGCACAACCCGGAACAATTTCTGCTATCAAGGTAACATTATACGTTCCCGGACCAGGATATGTGTAAGTTGGTTGAGTTAAGGTACTAACATCTGTGGTAATGCCGTTCACACCAAAATCCCAGGAATACGTTCCACCGCTTGAAGCATTCAAAAACGTTTGTGTAAATCCTAAACATTCATGATTTGCCTGAAAATTCAGGTTCGATGTTGGAGGATTGTAGAAGAAAATCGGATACTGAACTGAGTCAGCACATTGTGCAGTTTCACCCACCAATTTCACATAGTTACCAGTTGGACTATCGAAAGTCACACCGTTCACATTCATTGTTGTGGCCGTCTGTGGATTTCCATTCGGACCAAAATCCCAAGTAAGTTGTGTTCCAACCGGACCATTTACTACAGCTTGAAAATCAGTTGAATTATTAATGAAACACGTTGAATCTGCAAAGTTGATATCTACAGAAAATGGATTGTTTAATATCAAATCGACATAAGTTGTATCTGTACACGGCCAGCCCGGATTCGCAATGAGCATTACATGATAGGTTCCAGGTGAAGGGAACGTGTAAGTTGGTTCGAAAGCTGTACTTACATCAGTTGTAATCCCTGTCACTCCAAAATCCCACTGATAAGTAGTTGCTCCAGAGCTTTGATTATCAAATGTGAAGGTTAGGCCCTGACAATACGATGTAAATCCGGGAGTATCTTCTTGTTCAGCAACATCAGCTGTTAATTGCACAATACAATTCACCACACGGAACAAGAAATCCCGGGTGGTTGAGCTAATAATAACACCATTTCGCCATTCATTCACACGAATTCCGACCACGTACAAACCAAGTAAATTGGCATCAACGAATAAAGCTCCGGTATTTGGATTTATGGTAGTTGTTGATCCGGCACCAAGAGGAACCGCAGCATTAAACCCTCCTGCCCAGGAAACCAAAGGATATGGCGGGTTTGGCGTTGGATTTGGCAATGGATTTACAGAATTTGCTCCGGCATTTGGAGTAACCAATTCATAGGTCAAAATATCACCGTCAGGATCAGTTGCGCTGTGATCAAAATGCAAATCTTCATTATTACAAATCACCAAAGGTGGATAATTCGTAAACCGTGCTGAACTATTGATGTAATTGTTGTTTGGAGTTCCCGGAATAAAACATGTCCAGGTAAGACCGGTGTCTTCGGGGAAATTCAGATTGGTGACATTTGGCCCGCGACAACAGCGTTGATAAGCCAACGTATAACCGCCAACGGTAGGAGGAAAAAGTTTATCGAAAGTATAGATTGCACGCTCCGCACAAATTCCACCAGGAGGTGTAACACATGGATTATTAAAAATTACCGGTAAGTTCACACTTCCCGGAAAATTGATATTGATCTCATCAATTCTGTTATTGCCAGAATCAAAAACACCAACAATCAATGGGTCGTCAAACGCTGCACCTGTTGAAGCACAATCCCGATAAACAACAACATAAATACGGTAAACATTGTTTCCCAAATAGTCGTAGTAAAACTCACCTCCAATAATGTGGGAAGCGTTTGCGGTAGGAACAAATCCTAAAAACAAAAGAAGTACAACGATTAACTGTTTCACAACGTAATAACGTATTAATTCCAAAAAGGTTGAAACTTTATAACAAAATTAACGCCAAAGTTTAAATTGTGGTATCTGTTCAGGCAATAAATCCTACCAATGGCTAATTCTATTTCACTGAGTACTAAGACGAAAGTCAAATAAAATCTGCATCTCAAGAAAAAACTGCATCTTTGAATTATGCGTTTCATCGTAGTACTTTTTCTATTTATGAGCTGTTTTTCCTTCGGACAACGAGGGATAATCCACTATTCGAAGGAAAATGGTTTGGCATCGAATGAGGTGAATGCACTCACCTATGACAACGAAGGATTTTTATGGTTGGCAACTAACAACGGGATCGATAGATTTGACGGACAACGCTTCATTCATTTCAAACACAATAGTTCCGATAGCAAATCCATTCTTGGAAATAAAATAAATGCAATTGCTTTCGACGGAAAAGAAAGTATATATGCAAGTGTTGAAAATAAGGGTTTGGTGATACTCAACACGAAATCGCTTGTTATCAAAAACTATTCGAGCACACAGGGAGCCCCGAAAATTTCTGGAAATAAGATCTTGTCGTTTTGTAAAGACAATGTGAATGTAATCTGGGCTGCTCAACAAGGTTCTGGATTGGATAAAATTGAACCAACTAAAGTAACAAACTTCACTCCTTCTCAACAATTCAGGAAATTGAACGCCTTCAAGGCCAATACGTTTTACGCTGTTTTTCAGGATAAATTTTCAAAGCAATATTTATGGTGTTTGTCGGACCTGGGTTTATTCCAATTCAACAAAAACACCAGTAAATGGGCGTATTTCCTAATCGATAAAAACCACATTGCAAAAGGAACCGAATTTTCAGTGGAAGACAACCAACTGCGAAGTATTACGGAAGATGGTAAAGGCAACCTGTATCTCGGAACGGCAAATGGAAAATTCTTGTATTTCGATCAAATTCAGAAAGAATACAAAATCTTTAACGATGAAAACACAGGAATTCAAGGTTCGTCTATTTCAGGTTTAGCCTGGCGCGATACCAGATATATGTACACTTGCATTGAAAACAAGGAATTTCTTCTATTCGATACAAAAACAAAGGATTTCATTCGTTTTGATAGTGACGAAAAAATAGATATTCGTCCGTTTAGTCTTGCAAGACATGGTTCTGAAGTAGCTATTTGCAGTAAACATTTAGGGCTTTTTATTCAGAACGAAAACCAGATCTACGGATCAAGAACCGTATTTACCGATGCAAAAATCACATTCAGTAATCGCTCACAAACTTCTTTTCTGATTGAAACATCTGACGGAAAAGTAGAACTCCGTTCGCTTTCGGAACCAACATTAAAAGGAAAAGCAATTAATCACGTTACCGGAATTCAATCCATTTCGACCTATAAGAATGATGACTTTCTGGTTTGCACACCCTCCGGAACATTCGTAGTAAGAAGAAACGGAGAAGTTCGTAAACTTCCTGACTTTATTATCAGAGGAGGAGCATCACTGGTAGCCTCTGATCAAAATGTTGTTTACGCATACCGGGAAGACCATGGGATCTTCGTTCTCAATGCATCAGAAACACAATGGCAACGAATAAGTGCGTCCGACCTTAAATCGAAACAAACATGGATGGTTCGTGGAAAAATAAATGCATTTACTATCATTGGTTCAAAGGCATACCTCTCAGGTTCGGAAGGGATCTACGAATTTGATCTTAAACGAAACACATTCAAAGCACTTACTGAATTGAATAATAGAATTAGTGATGAGATTACCACTTCAGCCTATTTGAACAATATCCTTTGGTTCGGAACATCATCAAGCGGATTGTTTGGTTACGACATCAAAACGCAAAAAACGGTTCGTGAATTCGACGAGAATAAGGATTTTCCGCTGGAAACCATTTCTTCAATAACCAAAGACCGCTTCGGAAACCTGTGGGTACTTAGTTCCAGTTTTGTTATTCGCATCGACTCAAAGAAAAATCAATTCGAAATTCTTGGTGAAAGCAACGGTTTGCATAACGTAAAGAACATTTTATGTTCAGGGAACTCTATTTTCTTTGTTCAGGAAAATTCACTGGTCAGCGGATCAATTGTTAGCTCCCTTCCGCTTATTTATGATCCAAAGCCTTACATTCAGCGCGTTATTGTTTTAAACAACGACAATTCGCCACTCAATTTAAAAACCTTTAAAGCAAGTCAGAACAGTATTCAATTCGAATTTGGAGTATTGGATTTTGGTGTAATTGGAGATAACAAAGTTCAATACCGTTTGAAAGGATTGGATGATGTTTGGCGACCAGGAAATAACAGGGATGAAGTAAGCTATTACAACCTACCGGGCGGAAGTTATCGTTTCGAATTGAAAGTAACTGTTGGCGACAGAGAATTTGTTTCAGGATACGATATTGTGGTTCATAATCCGTATTACAAAACGTGGTGGTTCATTCTATTCGTTGCCGTGTTTACCATTAGTGGAATTTGGCTCTATATCCGACTGAGAATTAAACGTATTGAAACTACCGAAAGAATGAAGGCGCAGTTTTCTGCTGATTTGAACGAAATGGAATCGAAAGCACTGCAGGCACAAATGAATCCGCATTTCCTTTTCAATAGTTTGAATTCCATTCGCCTATTCATTCTCAAAAACGACGTTGACAGTGCTGCCAATTATATTGCAAAGTTCTCGAAATTACTGCGCATGATCCTGAATTATTCACGACATGACATGATCACCGTTTATGATGAAATTCAGGCAATGAAACTGTATTTGGATTTTGAGAAATTGCGATTCGATAATGGCTTTGACTTTGACATTGAAATTGACGGACAAAATGTACTTGATGTTCAACTTCCACCATTGGTAGTTCAACCTTTCATTGAAAATGCCATTTGGCATGGTTTGATGTCGAGATTAGACACCAAGGGCGAACTTCATATCGCATTCAAAATTGTGGATAAGGAATTACGTGTAACTGTTGAAGACAACGGCGTTGGGCGTGAAAGAGCAAAAGAAAATAATTCTAAACGTTCGTTGAAGGAAGGAAGCGTGGGATTACAAATCACAAAGGAGCGACTAAAAGGTTTAAGTTTCAGAACCGGAAAGAGAAACGACTTTGAAATTGTGGATTTGTATGATGAAAACAACCAACCAAAAGGAACTTTAGTTAACTTGTACTTCGAATTATAAGCAATTCATTATTATGAAATTACGTGCCATCATAGTAGATGACGAAAAACATGGATTAGAAACAACTTCTATCCTAATTCAGAAATATTGTACCAACGTCGAAATCATTGCCGAAATCTCGTCGCCATTAAACGCAATTGAGGTTATCAATAATGAAAAACCAGATTTGTTGTTTCTCGACATTTCAATGCCTCAACTCAACGGTTTTGAATTGCTTTCGGTTTTAACCTATAAAGAAGCTGATGTCATTTTTACCACAGCTTACGACGAATACGCGCTTGAAGGATTTAAGCACGGTGCTGTGCACTATTTGGTGAAGCCAATTGAGGCGGAAGATTTGGTAGAAAGTGTTTCGAGAGTTGCAAAAAAACGCGCGGAAACGAAGCCTACTCCTATCCTACTGTCTCAACTGGGACTAAAACCGAAAATTCCAATTTCGTCGTTGAACGGAGTTGAATTGGTTGAAGTGGAGCAGATTATCCGTTGTGAATCGGATGGAAATTATACCGTAATTGTACTTCCTGCACGCAAGATTACCGTTTCGAAAACATTAAAAGAAATTGAACGTCAATTGGCAGATTTCCCTTATTTCTTCCGTTTACACAATTCGCATTTAGTAAACTTAAATCACATTGCGAAATACATTCGTGGTGAAGGTGGATCTGTAATTCTTACCAACCAGGAAGAAATTGGTGTTTCCAGAAGTAAAAAAACTGAGCTGCTGGAGGTATTGGGGATTAACTAGAAAACAGACTTCGAGAACCTCAGTCTACTTTTCATTCCTTTGAACTTTTTGAATATGCTTCGGCGTAAGCTTTTTGAACTCTTTAAACTTTATAGAAAATCCTCTTTTTTGTGGAGTCAAGTTACACATCAAAAGACGTAATTTAGTCATTTAGAATAGGAAGGGATTAAATCCTTAAAGATCAAAGGTCAAACTGTTCTATATTTGTATACGAGTAAATCTCAGAAGACATGAAAACATTATTATCTATTATCGCATTTTTAGGCTTAGTAACTATTGCTAACGGTCAGGTGCTAAAAACCATTGGTAGCGCAGCCAAAAATAAAGTAGAGAGTCAGGATTTCAATACAGGAAGATCCAATAAAGAGAAATCTGGTCTTACAAACAAAAAATCTGAAAGCCCGGCAGCTCCTGCAAGTAGTGCTTCTCCTGAACCAACAACTGAAAGCGTAGATTCAGTTCCAACGGAAGGAATGGCAACAGGAACAGGCGACTACAAGAAAGAGTATTCTTTCAAAATGAAGGTTGCTTACGACATTACCGACATGAAGAAAAGTAAAACAACCAACATGGCTTATTCTTATTCAGATGAGGCAATGTATACGGTTATGAGCGATGGTCAATCAGCAATGATCAATGATTATGTGAACGAAGTGATGATCACTATTGATGAAAAGTCGAAATCAGCTACAGTAATGTCTTCTTCATGGTCGAACAAAATGGCTGGAAAAATGGTAGACAACCATAACGAGAAAGCAGGAAAAACAACAATCACTAAAACTGGTGAAACGAAACAGATTCTTGGTAAGAATTGTGAGAAATATGTTGCCACGAGTGAAGATGGAACAAAAATGGACATGTGGATCACAACTGACATCATCATCGATAATGCGAAGATTGCTGCAAGCATGATGCAATATTCAAAAACAGCACAGCCTGAAGGTGATTATCCTGCAAGCGGAACAACGATGGAATTTACATCTTACAACAAAAAAGGTGAAGCTGAAACGCATATGATCATGACGGAATTCAGTGAAACAGCGTTTACGAAGAATTTGAATGAATATAGAATTACGAGTATTGGATTTTAATTTAGACGGCGCTTCGGCATCTCGACTACGCTCGATGACCGAAACTCAAGAAAAGGAGACCGAGCGGAGTCGAGGTCAACTTTGAACTCAATAAAAATCATAAGGGTTAGGTAGCAAATACTTATATCCCAAAGAAATAGAAAGGTCTGATTGGATACATTTTCCGGTCGGACCTTTTTCAAATAACGGGACTTCCACTCTCAATTTTTCAGCCATCTTGGTGTAATAATCTCCTTTCAACGGGTGATTTGGTGCACATGCGTTCACTATTTGAACTTCAACCTGATCCTGGATCAGAAATGAAATAATTCCAACTGCGTCTTGCAGATGAATGAGGTTGCAATACTCGTTATAATTGTAAGTTTTTCCAGATTTTGACATCATTCGAACGGGAAACCTTCCCTCGCCTACCAAACCGGCCAAACGAACGATCGTCAATTGCTTTCCCAGTTCTTTTTGAAGCTTTTCTTCCGTGGCAACATGCTTGTTCGCTGAATCCAAAATTGCCGTTTCATCAAACGTTTTGTTTTCGTTTGGATAAACACCCGTTGTGCTTGTAAATACAAATCGACAACTCGCTTGACAATGCTTCGTGAACTCCAAACAAACTTCAGCATGAGATTTCCCTTCCTTCGGAGGTGGAAAACAAAATACTACCCAATCAGCATCGTTTAAAGACGCATTTACAGATTCATTTTCTGTCAGTTGAAAAGCATTAATTCCCGCAGTCAATTCAGGTTTATTGGAACGGTAAATGACAGAAACAGAATTCCCTTCCAATTTCAAACTTTCAGCAAGAGGCTTACCTAACCAGCCTGAACCAACAATTACGATCTTCATAGGTCAAAATAACTGAAAACTGTGGAATTCGGGTTGCATTAAGCGTTATTTTTGCAACATGACACAGAAATACTCTTCTTGGTTCATCAAATTGAATTGGTTAGCCCTCTTTTTAATTTTCGCAGTAATTATTGCCGGAAGCGTTGTTCGTACAACCGGAAGTGGAATGGGATGTCCTGATTGGCCAAAATGTTTTGGCTCATGGGTTCCACCAACCGACGCGAAAGAACTTCCTGAAAACTACAAAGAAGTTTATGGTGAATTAAGAGTGAAAAAAGTGGAGAAATTCTGTCGTTTCCTGACTTCAATCGGCATGAAGGAAAAGGCGGAGAAAATCAAAAACGATCCTTCCGTGTACGAAGAATTACCTTTTAACGCTGGAAAAACGTGGACAGAATACATGAATCGCTGGGCAGGTTTTTTAGCTGGAAATGCGATTTTGATTGCTTTCATTTGGACACTTTTCAGGTATAGAAAAAGCAGAAAACTGGTCTTATTAAGTCTCGGAACGTTGATTGCAATTAGCGTCAATGGCTGGTTCGGATCAATTGTAGTAGCTACCAATCTTGTTCCGTGGGTAATCACTGTTCATATGTTCTTAGCCTTGCTGGTCGTTGTACTGCAAATCATGATTATCCGAAGAATTGTACCTCGCTACGAGAAGTCATTGAATCTTCCTAACGGAATGAAATGGCTCATCATAAGTATCTTGCTGATCACAACTTACCAAATGTTCTTGGGAACTCAGGTGCGCGAATACATTGACGGACTAACTAAACAAGGATTAGGTAGAGATAGCTGGTCAGAAAACTTTGGCTGGTCATTCTTTATTCACCGATCATTCTCGTGGCTTGTTTTGGTTTTGATTTTACTCCTTGGATACTTCAATCATAAAACAGAAAAGATTAAGGCGATTTACTGGGCGGTAATTTGTTTGGCCTTAGAACTAATTGGTGGAGTTTTATTGGCTTATGCAGATATGCCAGGTTTAGTTCAAATCAGTCATTTGTTCTTCGCAGCAGTTCTTTTCGGAATTTTAACCTTACTATTTTTACGCCTTTACCGTGTTGATGGTAAGCGCACTAGCAGTTTGTTGCAATAAAAAAAGCTAGAGCTGAGCTTTCGCTCAATACTCTAGCTTTATTCCGTGGTCCCACTTGGGATCCCTGTCTGCCTGACGTCAAGACAGGCAGGGAACCAAGCACTTGTTGAAAGCTTGTATAAACAAAAAAAGCTAGAGCTCGACTTTCGCCAATACTCTAGCTTTATTCCGTGGTCCCACTTGGGATCGAACCAAGCACCTACTGATTATGAGTCAGTTGCTCTAACCGACTGAGCTATAGGACCTTTAATTTCATTTGAGTTGGTCTGTTGCTCTAATCCGCCGCGGCGGAAGCTATAGGACCAATTTCAAACCTTATTCAGGACTGAAATTACAGGTTGCAAATATAGTATTTCCTTTGAAAAACGGAGAGATTCGAACTTTTTTTGTTCTGCTTTACTAATTATTTTCTAGATAGTCATCTGCGTTCATCCGTGCCCGTCTGCGGGAAAATCATATATTCGCTTCATGGAACAGCAACTCATCGATTACTTCAATTCCATCACTCCGCTAACGAAGGAGGAAGCAGGCGCTATTGCTGAAACAATGAACATTCAAACGTTTCCGAAAGGACACATTCTTCTTCGTCAGGGTGAAATTTCGTACGAAGCCTATTTTGTTCTGAAAGGTTGTGTACGACAATATTATCTTGCCGAAGGGGAAGATCGAACGGTGAATTTCTTTTCCGAAAATCAGTGGGTGATTTCTATGACCAGTTTTGCCGGACAACAACCTTCCAATCACTTTATGGAATGCTGTGAAGAAACTATTTTGGTGGTTGGAAACCGAGAAAAGGAAGAATACCTGTATAACAATTTCCCTCGCCTGGAAGGAATTTCCAGAAAAGTGATGGAACGTGTTTTTGCTGAACAACAAGAACTAATGGGTGCCTATTTTACCGATTCACCCGAACAGCGTTACGTAAAATTAAGAGATAGTCGTCCGGATTTAGTACAACGACTACCTCAATATTTACTGGCGAGTTACATCGGAATTCAACCTGAATCTCTGAGTAGAATTCGCAAACGTCTGACCGGAAAGTAACTTTCCGCCGCAGCGGACTCAGTTACCTTTATGAAGAATGGAAGTTTAGTGTGTTGAAATACCGATCTCTAAAACCACATTTCCACGTTTATGTCCCGCTTCCACATATCTGTGCGCTTCACGAATTTCATCCAGCGAATATGAACGATCAATTAATGGCGTTAAGCTTTCAGATTTCAACAAGTCTGCAATAAGTTCGATATCTTCTTTGTTGATTTTGATCATTCCACTCAACACTTTATGCTTTGAAAAAAGTTGATGAAAAGCACCTTTAAGTATGGTTCCAAAATCGGCAGCACCGAGAATGAGTTTGCCTTCTTGTTTCAACAGTTTTTTGCAAATGGAATAATCCAGTTTATTAACTGCTTCGTAAACCACGTCAAATTGTCCTTCAAACTGTTTCCAATTCACCGTTTTGTAATTCAACACAGCATCAGCACCAAGCGATTTAACAGCATCCGCATTTCCAGCTCCACAAACGGCTGTAACTTCAGCTCCAAAGTATTTCGACAATTGAACAGCTGCACTTCCAACGGAACCTGATGCTCCATAAATAAGTACTTTATCTCCTTGTTTTATCTTGGTCTTTCTCAAAAAATCATAAGCGGTAGTCGTTCCAAAGACTGCTGAGGATGCGCTTTCGAACGTTACATTTTCTGGTTTTAACGCCATTAATGCATTTTCATTCATCGTCAAGAATTGCGCATAGGTCCCGAAACGTAATTCGGATGTTCCAAACACTTCATCCCCTACCTTCCACTTTTTCATATCATTTCCAAGTTTAACAACTCTGCCGGAAAACGTTCCTCCCAAAATTGGTCGTTTGGGTTTTGTGAACCCGAAGAACAAACGAACCGCCCATGGATCTGCTTTTCGAATTCGAATATCACCGGAATTGACATTACTGCTCACTAACTCAATTAAAACTTCATTTTCTCCAATAATCGGTTGTGGAACTTCTTCCAGATTCAATACTTCTGGTCCACCATAACGATAACAACAAACTGCTTTCATATAAAATGTTCAATAAGATTAAAAGCTCAACGACTTCAACGTCTTCAACTTTTGTAATTAATAATTGAGACAAAATTATGTCGGTAAAAATGGCGGTTCATTGACTTGGGTTAAGAAATGAAACGCGCGAGCTAAAATGATATTCGCAGTCATTTAGATTAAACTAAACCACAGAGAGAAGGAAAACAGGGAGATTTAATTCCTCTGTGTTCTCCTTCTCTCTGCGGTTCAATAAAAAAAGCTCTATCTCATCTGGAATCTCAAAGTATTGCCGTTTCATTACATTTTTATCTGCTCTTGAAACAAGTCTCTTTTCGCAACGAAAAGAAAGTTTCAGCTTTGCCAAAAATTGATCGATGACACAGTTATTCAGACGAATTGGATTTGTTACACTAGCATTTATTTTCGCTTTTCAGGGAAATGCTCAGACCACAAAAAACGCTTCTAAAATTGCATTTAATCCATATGATGGAACCATAGTTATGGGCTACGTTGATAACGGTGCTTATCTGAATTTCACTGGACCGAATCTCAGTTTTAGTAAAGGAAAATCAAAAGTGATGCTCGGAATGCTTCCGTCTTTGCGATACAAAGAAGATCATTCTGTAATTAAGAATGCGCCTATCACCCCAAATCTTGGTGTAGGAATGACCTTTTGTTATAAGAAAGCGGCAATACAAATTCCGTTGTATTATAATTCGAAAACGAGTACAACTAATGGATTTTGGACTGTTGGAGTTGGTTTGGGATTTCGGCTAAAATAATTAGCGCATTTCAACTTGTGTTTCACTATCGAAAGGACCATCAACAGGTTCCCAAAGTTCAATTCTATTCCCTTCTGGATCTTCGATATGCAGGAATTTCCCGAAATCGTATTCTTGAATTTCGTTAACGATTACAACATTCATTCCTTCCAAATGAGCTTTTAAAGAAACCATGTCATCCACTCTGAAATTGATCATGGCTTGTTGCTCAGGGCTTCCAAAATATCCGGTTGTTGCAGGAAAAGTTCCCAATTGCAACGTGGCACTTGGATGAGAATTCCCATTATATCGGAATAAAATTCCATAGTCATTCGGATTCAATCCCAAGGCTTCCTTGTACCAGTTTTTCATTGCTTTTTCATCCTGAAACTTAAAAAAGATACCACCAATACCAATTGCTTTTCCCATGTCGAATTGTTTTTGACGAAAATACATAAAGACTGTCGACAAAAGATAAAAGACTAAAGACTAATTTGTATTTTACACATCGAATCTCAAATTAACCAATATGGCAAATCCGATTTATCCATGTTTATGGTATGACCATAAAGCTGAAGAAGCTGCGAATTTTTACTGTTCGATTTTTCCGAATTCTAAAATTGTAAGTGTAAATCCAATGGTTACCATTTTTGAATTGAACGGAACAAAGTTCATGGGATTAAATGGCGGACCACATTTTCAATTCAATGAATCGGTTTCCTTTGTTATTAGTTGTGAAACGCAGGAAGAAATTGATCACTATTGGTATAAATTGATCGGTAAGAATGGAAAAGAATCTCAGTGTGGCTGGCTGAAAGACGAATACGGAATGTCGTGGCAAGTGGTGCCAACTATTTTAGGACAATTGATGGGCGATCCTGAAAAAGGTCCACGTGTGATGGATGCTTTTATGAAGATGAAAAAGTTTGACATTCAGGCTTTATTTGATGCGTAACTTCGACTCCCTGCCTGTTCGGCAGACAGGCGCTCAGTCACCTTCATTTCCAAACTTCGGAACTCGATGACCTATGCTAAAGCTTGATTACTCAGACTAACGGTTATCAAGCGGAGTTGAGATAACAAAAAAGGGAGCCGAAGCTCCCTTACACCAATACATTTTATCAGATTTTAGTTGAGCATCGGTGAAATTTGCGCTACAGATTCAGGGATATATTCGATTTCGGTTTGAATAAGATCTTCGAGAACTTCACGTCGGCGAATAAGATGACCAACATTGTTGCTTACAAGTACTTCGGCCGGGCGCAAACGTGAGTTGTATTGATTGCTCATGCTGAAACCATAAGCTCCCGCATTGTGAATGGCAAGTACATCACCTTCTTTTGTTTCATTGATTGGACGGTCATAAGCAAACGTATCCGTTTCACAGATGTATCCAACTACGGAATACAATTTTTTCGGACCGTTCTCATTGGAGATATTTTCAATTCTGTGGTATGCGTTGTAAAACATTGGACGAATCAAGTGATTTTGTCCGCTGTTAACTCCCAGAAAAACGGTTGAAGTGGTTTGTTTCACTACATTAACAGAAGTCAACAAAACTCCGGATTCTGAAACAAGGAATTTTCCGGGCTCGAATCTCAATTCAATTTTTCGTCCGTAATTGTTACAAAACTCTATGAACGATTCTCCGATCCTTGCTCCTATTTCTTCAATTGGTGTTACGTAGTCATCTTCTTTGTAAGCCACTTTGAATCCGGAACCGAAATCCATGAACTCCAGATCGCCAAAAAGGGAAGCTGTATCGTACAACAATTCTGCACCACGTAAAAACACTTCTGCATCAACAATATCACTTCCGGTATGCATGTGCAAACCAATAATTTTCATTTTATAATGATCAGCAATGCGCTGAATATGTCGAACCTGATGAATTGAAATTCCAAATTTGGAGTCGATATGTCCAACTGAAATATTGGCATTTCCTCCCGCCATGATGTGCGGATTAATGCGAACACACACAGGAACACGCGACTTGTATTTCGCTCCGAATTGCTCTAGTACGCTCAGATTATCAATATTGATGGTTACACCAAGATTTACAGCTTCTTCAATTTCACTGAACGAAACACCGTTTGGTGTATACATGATGTCATGAGGTAGATATCCCACACGCAATCCTAAATGAACCTCTTCAATGGATACAGCGTCTAAACCACAACCTTCATTTTTTAACACTTTCAGAATGGCAGAATTACTCAAAGCCTTCATTGCATAATGAAGTTTTACTTCCTGCTTACCAAAAGCGTTCTTCAATCGATGATATTGCGAAATGATCTTCGCTTCATCGTATACATAAAGTGGTGTTCCAAAGGCTTCAGCAAGGTTGAGTAATAAATCGTTTTCCATTTTTATATTAATAAGCGTCAAAACTAAAAAATGATTTTCATAAAACAACGAAAATGCATTTATTTTAACATTTTGTTAAAATAACCTCGTGTAGTACAGGCGCCACGCATGGCGTCTCTTCAGCATTATCAGAATTAAAGCGATGTTGAACCGATTATCTATAAAAGTGTATCTTGGCAAAAAGAATTTCTATGAAACCAATAACAATTCTCTTCCTACTATTTTCTTTTGCGGTAAATGCGCAGAAAGCTAAGGAACAAATCATCAAAAGCGAGATCAAAAAAGTAAAGCTTTACATTACTTCGGGCGAAATGACTCATGAGGCGAGCATTAAACTTGAAAAAGGCAGAAACAAACTGATCTTCAGTGGAATTTCTGCATTCGCAGATCCAAATTCCATTCAATTTACAGGTGACAACAATTTTCGTTTGGTGTCCATTTCAACTGAAATTGACTTTTTAGCCGCAGAATCTTATAATCCAAGAATTTCAATTCTAAAGGATTCACTTGAAAGTATGAAAGATGCCTTGCAGTTAAATATTGATACAGAATCATCTTACAACGCCGAACTTGGTGTTCTCAATACAAACAGAGATTTGAAGGGAGCTAATACCACTTTGACTATAGATCAGATCAAAGCAGCTGGAGAATATTACAGAACACGTACACTGGAAATCAATAAAATTGTCAGCAAATTGAAGAAAGAACAGTCCTTACTTCGTACTAAAATTGATGGTACACGTCTGCAATTGACTGATTTGAACTACACAGAAAACCAAAGAAGTAACCAGATCATTATTTTGGTTGATGCCAATGAAGCCGGAAGTGTCAACTCTGTATTAAAGTACAATGTCAGCGATTGTGGCTGGGTAGCAAGTTATGATCTAACCGCTGTAGACATTAATCAGCCAGTAAAATTGAAGTACAAGGCGCAAGTATACAACAACACCGGAAACGAATGGAAAGATGTGCAATTGACTTTATCTACGGCAGATCCAACCTTATCTGCAACAGCTCCTTCTCTTAATCCATTCTACTTAGAGTACAACAATTACATTGAGCAAGACAGAAATGGATATATTCAACCACAATCTCAATCACAAGCAAGTTACAGAAGTCAGGTTGAAAACGAGATTAACTGGGCAAATCAGCGCTCATACGACAACTACATGCTCGACAAACAAGATGCAGGAGCAAAACTGTTTGAAAGCAACAACATGGCTTACAACTTCGAAAATGTAATGCAGAATGGACTATCTGCAAACCTTGGAAAGAAAGTCACAACCGTGAATACACAAGACATTTACATTAGCGAAATGACTGCTGAGTTCGTGGTTCCAAACAATTTCACTTGTCCGTCTGATGCAAAGCCCTATTTGGTTGAGATCAAAGAAATTTCTGTTCCTGCAACATTCTCTCAGGTAAGTGTTCCAAAATTAGATCAAAGTGCGTTCTTACTGGCGAATATTGTTGGATGGCAAGATTTGGAATTGGTTCCCGGAACAACTTCAGTTTACTTTGGAGGAAACTACGTTGGTACAAGTTATATTGATACCAGAAACGTGAATGACACATTATCGCTGTCGTTTGGTAGAGATCCAAAAATTCAGGTACTTCGAAAACTGAAATCAGAAATGAGCACGAAGAAGGTTTCTGCAGGAACAAAACGTGATACGTACTACTACGACATTCAAGTAAGAAACAATAGAACAGTTCCTGTAACAGTAGATGTCTTTGATCAGGTTCCGATTTCAAAAAACAGTGAAATCACTGTAAGCGTTGAAACACTTGGAGGTGGAAAACGAGATGATGTGACAGGAGAAGTAGCTTACAAAATCACACTTCAACCAGGAGAAACGAAGAATCTGGAGATCGGTTATACGATTAAGTATCCAAAAGATTACAACGTGAAAGTGAAGACTTACAGAACTGTGAAAGCGGCTAAATTCTGATAGCCAGAGGCTATAGCCGAAAGAGGAAAACGAAAAGAGGAAAGCCGAATTGATCTGACTTTCCTCTTTTTATTTATCTCTTCCTCTTTTGTCTTTTGTCTTTCCTCTATTTATATTAATGTGAACCTCGTTCAACAAACGTACATTCCATAATCAAATGCTTGCGTTGTTCTGTAGATTCTTTCAAACGATCCATTAAACGCGCCACCGTCTCCTTTCCAATTTCCTTGATTGGTTGACGAAGTGCCGTAACCGGTGGGGAGAAGTATGAAAACGCTTCACTGTCGTCAAAAGAGATTAACTTGATCTGATTCGGTACAGAAATATTCAATTCGTTTAACGCTCCCAAAGTAGAAAGTGCCACCTTGTTATTAAGTGATACGATTGAATCTACTCCATTTGCAACCATTTGTTTAATCACATCCGCAGCACTTTGATTTTCATCACTCACAGCAGAAATTTCGTAAGGAATATTCTCAGCACTACATGCAGTAACTACACCTTCAATACGCAAACGAATGGTCATTACATCGGAAAGAACCGGGTGAATAATTCCAATTTTCTTTGGCTTCTGTTTGAACAGTTTCACCAATTTCTTCGCTTCTTCTGTATTATCAATTCCTACAAAATCCGCAAACTCGTCACCAATTCTATCTACCCAAACAACCGGAATCGGAGTTTCATCCAAAACGGGCTTCAATTCAGGGATACCATTACAAGGCGCAATGATCAGGGCATCAACAGAGCGAAGAATCAAATCTCGCATTAACTTGATTTCCATTCCCGGATCATCATTCGTACTTACAATAAACAAGCTATACCCTTGATCATACAATGATTCCTGGATTGACTTGCTTAATTCCGAGTAAAATGGGTTCGAAATATCTGCCAGAACCAAACCAATGGTCTGCGTTTTTCCTTCACGTAATCCTTTAGCGAAAAAATTGGGCACATAATTCAATTCCTTCGCTTTTTCAAGAATTAACTTCTGTGTGTTTTGACTAATGTTAAACTGGGCTCCTTTTCCGTTAAGCACAAACGAAACGGTAGATTTCGAGATGCTTAAACTTTCAGCAATATCTGCTAAGGACGTTCTTTTGGGTTTCATAGTAAGTACTAGTTGCGTTTATCAATTCCCCACCACATTTTATTGCGGATGGTATCTAAGAAGTTAGTGTGTTCTAATTTTACCACATTTATCATGTAGCTGGCTTTGTGAATAATTACTTCTTCACTTTGCTTTATGTTTTTTGAATTGCCGTCCAGCGACAATAAGTAGTTTCGTTCTCTTCCTTCAACTTTTAGTCGAACAGGCATTTTATCCGGAACAACAACAGGTCGAACATTCAAATTATGCGGTGCAATTGGCGTAAGAATATGCACCTGACATCCAGGAGTTACAATTGGTCCGCCACAACTTAAACTATAAGCAGTTGAACCGGTTGGTGTTGACATGATCAATCCATCTGCCCAATACGAATTCAAATACATGTCATCGATATAAGCGTGAACCGTAATCATGCTTGACGTTTCCTTTTTGTGCAAAGCAACCTCGTTCAATGCTACATTTTCTGATCCAAAAATACTTCGTTCGGTTTCCACCCTCAACAAGCTTCTTAATTGGAAGTCATAACGTTTTTCGTAAACCAACTGCATGGCTTCATCAAAAGCATCAAATCCGATATTTGCCAGGAAACCTAATCTACCTGAGTTAATTCCGATAATTGGAACTCCCGAATCGCGGATATACGAAACCGTTTTTATGAATGTTCCATCTCCACCAATGCTAAATGCAAGATCTATTCCTGTTGCAAAATCAAGGTGTGATGAAAAATGATCGACATTGGAATCAATTACTCCCTTGTTCACCAATTGTTCTTTTAATTGTTTTTCAAGAACTATTTGCCAACCGAAATGATTGAGCTTTGAGAACAAAAGTTTAAACAATCCGAGTGACTGTTTGTTTACTTTTTTACTGTAAACGGCTACTCTCATCCTACATGTTTAAGTAATTCATCAAAGCATCGTAACGATACTGCAAATCATCCATATCTGAAGAACGCTGGTAACTCGCTTTCACCAACATATCATGACGCTCAAAAGAACGGATGATACGCGACAAATCTGTTTCAGAAATCTTAAGTGTCACTTCAATTTTTGTAGTATCCGCTGAACTCATAATGTAGGTTGAAAGGATTTTTGCATTTTCACTTTCAACGATCTGAGCAATAATCGCCAATGAATAATCGTGTTTGTTCATTTCCAGAACCACAATTCCACCTACTTCCTTAATACTTGATGTATTAGCGATCAAAGTCATTAACTGGTGAACCGAAGTACATCCAACATATTTCTCATTCTCATCCAAAATAGGAAGAACCGAGATCTTATGTTCAGACATTCTTGAAAGCACTTCATAAACATGTGCATTTTCACCAACGTAAGGACGAGGCAAATGATCGAATAACTCATCAAGTGAATGATCCAAATCCTTTTTATCCAAAATATCGGATTCAGAAATTAGTCCAACGAAATTTCCATTTTTAAGAACAGGAAGGTGCGAAACCTTAAATTCTTCCATCCAACTTAACGCCTTTTCACCAGTATCTGTGTGCAGTAATGGTGGAATTTCGTCTGTAATAACTTCTCTTGCAATCATGATACGCCAAAGTAACTATAATTCATTGAATGACCCGCTTTCATTGTGTTTTTTTTATTATTCCTTTACTTTTCTTTCCCTTAAAGAAAAGTAACAAAAGAAACTCGACGCTGTATATTTTTTAGACGCGTTACACTCCTAGAAAGTGACCATTTCAGTGATTTCCTCCGTTACACTTCGGAACTTCTTCATGGTTCCCACTTTATAGTTCGTTTCTCTTTCTAAAAATTATAAGGCGTCCATCATTTCTCCTTCTACACTCAAATTGAAATTCTTGAGATTGTATAGACTTGCAAGTATATCTTCGAATATTTCATTGTCTGTTCAATAACTTTAATTTTGTAGAAAACTCAGGAAGGATGACAAAGCTCAGTGTGAACATCAACAAGATTGCTACGATTAGAAATGCGCGCGGTGGAAACACGCCAAATGTAGTTCAGGTTGCTATTGATTGTGAGCGTTTTGGCGCAGATGGAATCACGGTTCACCCGCGTCCTGACGAACGTCATATTACAACACAAGATGTTTACGATTTGGCGAAAGTGGTAACAACAGAATTCAATATTGAGGGATATCCTGATGATCGTTACATGAAAATGATTGCTGAAGTTCTTCCGGCACAAGCAACGTTGGTTCCTGATCCTCCACATGTTCTTACAAGCAACGCTGGCTGGGATACGAAAACACACCAATCTTTACTTTCAGAATTGGTTCAGGAATTCAAAAAATTAGGCGTTCGATCTTCGATTTTTGTGGACACGAACCTGATTAACATTGAATATGCTGCAAAATGCGGCGTTGATCGAATTGAACTGTACACCGGACCATTTGCTGAGGAGTATTCCACAAATCCTGACAAGGCTATTTTACCTTATGTTGAAGCAACAAAACTTGCTGTTGAACTTGGATTGGAAATTAATGCCGGTCATGATCTAAATTTAGAGAACCTGAAATTCTTCAAGCAACAATTACCAAAACTGGATGAAGTTTCCATTGGTCATGCCTTGATTTCTGACGCGCTTTATTTGGGATTGGAGAATACGGTACGGATGTATAAGCACCTTTTAGACTAAAAGACTTCAGGAATCTAGAGTCTAGACAGATTCTAGTTCGTTACTCTTTTATTAGGATTTTAAGAATCGGTAAACGTGTTTCAGGATTTGTTTTTTCTGCGAATATTCAGCGTAATCCGTCATATCGTTATGCCCAACCTTTTTCAGTTGAATTAATTTCAGTCCAATGGTATCAAGCGCAGTTTTGGGAGGAATAACACCTTCATCCGGTGTTTTATCAATTGAACGCAAGGTTAACATTTCGGGATATTTCTGAAGTGGAAAAGGAAAACGAAGGTTATCCAAAGTCACTATTTTTCGGTAATCTTTTGGATTTTTGGTCGCGGTAAGTACGGACATATCTCCACCATTTGAATGTCCGATTAAATCAATTGAACTGATTTCAATTGTTGGATGACTTTCCTTGAAATGGGCAATTGTTTTTTCTATCGATTGCATTCCTCCAAGCCAAATTGGGTAGCGCTGGTCATAGATATTTTCACCAAACGGAAGCGGCGGGTCATTTGGCAATTCGTGTTGGATACTCAATACCCAAAATCCTCTTCGCGCCAAATTCTTTGTCAGGTAAGTGTAACCCAAATAATTCTTTTGGTAGTTTTTTCCATAGCCGTGACTAAAAACAATCAGTCGAACAGGCTTGGTGGAATCTGATTTTAGCTGATGATAGAGAACATAAGGAATATCACGCTGACGATCTTCATCTGTAAAACGATACAAAGACGTTGATACTTTCAGCTTTTCTGTCTTGGCACGCCGTGCTTTTTCTTCCTTCGAATTCAACGATTTAGACGAAGAAGAAAACCAAACCAAGGTCATAAGGGCAAATGTTGCCAGTAAGCTCGTTACGAAAAGGTTGAGTAATCTTTTTACCATAAAACCAAATACTGTTGCAAAGATAAGGCGAAATAGAGGAAAGATGCAAAGAGGAAAACGGAAAGCGTTTCAGTACAAAAAAAAGGAAAGCCGGTTTACCCAACTTTCCTCTTTCCGTTTTTTGTCTTTCCTCTCAAAAATTATACTGCAGATTCTATCGACATATTATTTTCATCCCCGTGAGTTCTCACTTTGGATTTTGGGAAAAGTTTCTCTTTCAACCTGTCGACAAGGTAGTACATGATTGGAACAACTACGATTGTCAGGAACATGGAAGATGTCAATCCACCAATCAATACCCAAGCCAATCCGTTTTTCCATTCTGCACCAGAACCTGCGGCCGTTGCAATTGGAATCATACCTACAATCATCGCGATAGTTGTCATTAAGATTGGACGCATACGTTCACGAACCGATTCCAACAAAGCCGTGTAAGTTGATTTTCCATCTGCTTTCAAATGGTTGGCAAAATCCACAATCAAAATGGCATTCTTGGCCACCAAACCGAGCAACATCAATACTCCAAGCATGGTAAATATTCCAATATTCATGGAGGCCAGATTCAGCGCAAGGAATGCACCTGGAAGCGCCACCAAAATGGAGAAGATTACGACCAACGGATAAATGAAGTTATCGTATAAGGCAACAAGAATCAAGTAAACCAGGATTACACCAATCAACATTGCAGATCCTAAAGCTCCCATTGACTCGCCTTGACGTTTGATCTCACCTCCCCAATACAAACGAACCTCATCGTTCAAAGGCTCTCTTTCCATGTATGCTTTGATCGAATCAGCTACATTTCCCGGAGCAGTTCCGTTCACATAACAACGCAAAGTGGTGTTACTTACGCGGTTTTTACGTTCCAAAGAACCGTAACCATTTTCAACATAAACATCAGCGAATTCTTTCAATTCCACCTGACGTCCGTCATTTGACAAAAACGTCATGGAACTGATATCGCCCAAACTTTTACGGTCGAACTTGTCCATGATCACATTGATCTCGTACTCCGTTCCTTTGTCGTCGAATTTCGATTTATCATTTCCGGTAAGCGCATACTGTAATTGTTGCCCAACAACTGCAATTGGCAAGCCGAGTTGTCCCATTTTCTCGCGGTCTAAATCCACGCGAACTTCTGGATTCACCTCATCTGTAGATATAGCAGGATCTTTAGCTCCCGGCACATGCTTGATGTATTCTTTCAAACGACGAGCTTCTTTCATCAACAACTCACTATCTGTAGAAGAAAGGAACATTTCAATAGGTGCTTCTTCCGATTCCACCATTCCGATATTGATGGCTTTCACCTCAATTCCAGGGAATTTCATCTGAATTTTCTTACGCACTTCTTCCATGTACTTCTCGGTAGGGTGCTTTTTCTGCATATCAGGCTTCATCTGGATCGTAATCTCAGATTTGTTCTCCGATCCGAACGCTGCCGCTCCCATCCCTGCACTTGGTCCACCAACGTTAGAGAACACCATTCCTACCATCTCTTTTTGAGCTAGTAACAGCTGTTCAATTTGCATTGTGGTTGTATTATTCTCCTCAAAAGTAGCACTGCGCTCGTACTTCAGTTTCAACATGAATTTTCCTTGGTCACCTTCAGCAACGAACTCTTGTCCAACAATTCCTGTTGCCATAGAGCCCATACCAGCGAAGAAGAAAATGATGATTACCGGAATAGCGAATTTCTTGTTACGCAAACTCCATCCTACCAATTTGACATAAGCTTCCGTAAAGGCAGTAACGCGACGTTCGAACCAAGCCAATGGAATATGGAACCAATTTTTCTTCGGATCCAAATGCGTTTCTTTTGCGAAACGAGACGCCAACCAAGGTGTAAGCGTAAAACATACAAACAAGGACATCAACGTAGAAACAACCACTACAACAGAGAACTGTTTCAAGATGTCGGCAATAATTCCGTCGATAAATACAACTGGAGAGAATACTACAACGTCAACAAGTGTAATAGCTAGAGCCGTAAATCCAATTTCAGTACGACCATCTAACGCTGCTTTGCGTTTTCCTTTCCCCATTTGTAAGTGGCGGTAAATGTTCTCCAACACCACAATCGAGTCATCCACGAGAATTCCGATTACCAATGACATTGCAAGAAGCGTCATCAAGTTCAGGGTGTATCCCAACAAACTCATTGCAATGAATGTAGAAATCAAGGAAGCAGGAATAGCAATCAATACAATTAGTGCATTTCGTAAACTGTGAAGGAACAATAGCATCACTGCTGCTACCATCAGTATCGCAATTTCCAAATCGTGAAGTACCGCATCAACCGCTTGAATTGTTGGACGAGAAGTATCTGTTGCAACTGTGAATTTCACACCCTCCTTCTTGTACTTTTCCTCCATTTGCTTGAAGCGCTCCTGAGTCAATTTCGAAACCTCAACCGCATTTGCATCACTTTGTTTCATTACACGCAAACCGATACCATTCTTTCCGTTGTAACGAGAAACCGTTACTTGATCTGCGGAACCGTCGTACACATCAGCGATATCTCCTAAGCGAACATTTGAACCACCCACATTGGAAATAATCAATTCACGAAGTGCTCCAACAGTTTTCATTTTTCCAGCCAAGCGAACCGTCAGCTGCTCATCGTCACCTTTCAATTTTCCTGTAGGAAACTCAACGTTTGAGGCTGCAATACTTTGATTCACCTGAGCCAAAGTCAACCCATAAGTACGTAATTTTTCTTTGTCGACGTTCACACGGATTTCGCGTTTCTCACCTCCAAGAACCTGTACACTACCAACACCTTTCACTTGTTTGATTTGAGGCAACAATTCCTCATCCATCAAGGTCATGAAATCCTTATCAGACATATTCGACGCCAATGAACTTACCTGAAGAACAGGGGCCGCATTTGGATCGATTTTACCAATGATTGGATCATCAGCATCATCCGGCAATTTAGACTTGATCTGATTGATTTTTCGTTGTGCTTTTTCCAAAGCTTCATCTACATCGGCAGAAGGACTGAATTCCAACATCACTAATGACGCGTTATCCAGCGAGAAAGAAGTTACCTCAACAATATCTTCCAATGAACTCAATTCATCTTCAAGAGGCTTGGAAACCTGTGATTCAATAGTTGCCGGCGACGCTCCAGGATAAACCGTTTGAACGGTTAACATAGGCGGAGTGAAATCCGGTAGAAGCTCATAGCTTAGTGTGCTATAGCTGAGTAATCCACCACCCACCAGAATGGTGAAGATTACGATGATAAACGACGGGCGTTTTATCGATAATTCGGTAAGTGTCATACTTCCTTATTTTTTAATTTTAACCAATGACTTGTCTTGCAAGTTCACTTGTCCTTTTACAACAATCTTATCTGCTTTTGTGATTCCACTCACCACCTCGATGAATTCACCATCAGAAGTTCCTGCGTTGAATGAAACCAATACCGATTTTCCTCCACGAACTACGTACACTTTTGGTGATTTAGAAGAACCGATCAATGCTTTACGTGGAATGGCCAAACGTCTAACACTTTTTGAATTGGTTAATCTTACGTTTCCGTACATTCCAGCACGCAATTCTTGTTTTGCATTGTTTACAGTGATCTGAACTTTAAAGTTGTGTGACTTATCTGCAACCACTGCTACATTCGTCACTTTTCCATCAAAAGCACGATTTCCATAAACATCTGCAGTTACAGAAACTTTCTGACCATTCAAGAATTTCAAAATATCTCTTTCAGGAACGGAAACCGTCAGTTTCAATGAAGAAATATCGGTCAACTCAATCAGATTAGCTCCTGGTCCAACAACCGATCCTAAATCAATCATACGCTTTGTTACCACTCCAGAAAACGGAGCTTTCAAGTTGGTGCTACGAATTTGCTTTTGAATTTGTCTTTTCTGCAATTCCGCTGATTTCACACCCAATTTTGTCTTTTCAACAGTAACACCAGCAACAGCGTTTTCTTTCGACAAGTTATCGTAACGTTTTTCGTCGTTTTTCTGACCTTCAATTGTAACTTCTGCCGACTCCAATTGCAATTGTAACATTTCATCGTCTACTTTCGCAATCAGTTGCCCCTGGCGAATAAAATCACCTTCTTCAACCATCAATTTAATCACCTTTCCACTTGCATCAGAACCAATGGTATTTTGACGAGCCGGCTCAAAAGTTCCCAAGAAACTCATCGAGTTTTCAAAGGTGTGTTCTGTTGGACTTTCTGTTTCAACCAAGATTGCTGTCTTTGGATCGAAGACGTAAATCTTCTCTTGAACCTTTGCAACATTGGACTTCAATTTCACAACCGTCAGTGCTATTAATGCAACAACAATGACAGAAACTATGATGACGCGCTTATTCATATCTTATTTTTTAGTTCGTCTATTTAAAAGTCATTTTCCGTTTTTGACTTTTAACTTTTGACTTTTGAATTATTTTATATTTCCTATTGATTTCAAGTATGCGATTTCAGCCTGACGCAGTTGAACATAAGCAGCAACCATGTTGGATTGTGCTTCTTGTAAACTGTTATCTGCCAAGATTAAATCGTTTGATGAAATTGTTCCTTCATTGAATTGCAATACCGTTTGATCATAAACACGCTGCGCCAAGGTTAATTTCTCTTTTGCCAGGTCCAATGATGTTTTCTTGATATCGATCTGACGTTTCGCATTCAACGAAGCCATGTTTAACTGTTGCTCAGCTAACTCACGTTGATTTTGCATTTTGTCGTAATTGATAGCATTCACTTTTTGCTTGTTCATCTTTTCGAAACCGTCAAAAAGCGTCCAATCCAAACGTAAACCAATAAAAGCTGCTGGAATTCCCTGACGAACATCTTCATCAGGTTTTAAACTCACGGTATAATTGTAAGCCGCATAAAAGGCCAGACTTGGTAAATAAGCCATATTTGTTCCTTTACGTTCCTCCTGATTCATTTCAATTTGTGCATCAAGCAACTGCAATTCAGGGCGAACAAGAGTCGTTTCATCAGCCAAAACGCTTTGTTCAACAACGGTATCAGGAGCCAGTTCCAAATTCTTCTCCATTGGGTACCCAATCAGAATCCTCATCACATCTTCCAATTGCATCTTCGTTGCCTCAAGTGTTTGCTCTCCATTTACCAAATTCAGGCGATTGATCATCAACTTGTCGACTTCGGTTTGTACAACCAGTTCATTTTTTTTCATTGCTTGCATATTCGCAATCAGCTTGTCCATTGCAATAATGTTTCCTTTAATAAAGGCCAATTGCTTTGTAACCGCCTGCAACGAGAAATAAGTATTTGCCACTTGTTCCTTGATTTCCTGCTCTTGGATGATTTCCTGAACTTCCAACACCTTTGCATTGATCTCAAGCACTTTCAACCCGTAATTCACTTGCGGATTGTAAATCACCTGATTCAACTGAACGGTGTTACTTAAGTTAAATGGCACACCAAACTGCACTTTGGCATATGTTCCTGGTGCTCCACCAAAAAATTCTGCAGGAACCAACTGACCAGCAATGATGGCATTGTACCTATAGTCAGCAATCGCTTCCACTTTTGGTAGACGCGCCGCTTTGTAGGCTCTACTTTGCTCATCATTCGCCGTCATGTCCAATCGAGCATTTCGAATAGACAAGTTAGCAGTGTCAGCCATTTTTAGGCAAGTCTCCAGGTCTAAGGCCTGAGCTCGTGCTCCAAAAATCGCTAAAAGTGCCAACGATGTTAACGTAATCGACTTCATTTTGTACTAGCGTTTATTTGTTATTTACTGTTTACGGGAAAGAGATAACCGATGATCATCTCAATCACATATTGTTTATGGATTAATAAATGTTGTTCATATTGCGCATCAGAAACCTGATGAATTTTCTGGATCAGTCGCTTTCCAAGAACAGGGAAATGACAATTCGACATGATTAGGAGTGTCAAACTCAATAAGTCGATTTTTTTCATTTCGCCTCTCGCCTGCGCCTCTTCCGCCAAACGAAAAACTCCTGTTTCTTCGATTTTACTCATTACACCAGCATGATCAATAATGTCGTTCATGCCTTCTTCCTTACTCACTTCATTAAAAATGAACTGGGTAATTTCGGGGTGTTTTAGGATAAAATCGTATTCTTTTTCAATGAAGATGCGCACTTGCTGTTCAAGGGATAGCTCTAATGCGAAAACGTGAATCATGGATTCCATGAAACTTTCCATTACAGAGCAACAAACCAATCTGAACAATTCACCTTTGGATGTGAAATAGTAGTTTAACAGAGCAACGTTAATTCCTGCTTCTTTTGCTATTTCTCGTGATGTGCAACCAGAAAAACCTTTCGACATAAAGACGCGACGCGCCGCTTCTTTAATTTTTTCTTCCGTGCTTAAATCTTTCGTCATAATTTAATTTCCGCGACAAAATTAACTCATAATTAAACACGTGTTTAATTTTTGATATATCAATTTCTAAAAAAATTAAAAAAGTCGGCGAAATGTACCTAAACGTCGGTTAAACGCTCATATAAATAGGTAATAAAAAAAGTTTTCGGTGAACGTGATTTTAGGGTGAATTGAACGAATTGAGGAAGAATAGGGTTGTTTTACTGCAAATAAGTGGTCTGTTTTTGATTTGTTGTTTAATATCTCGACTCCGCTCGATAACCTTAAACAACTTAACTTGATTAGCGTTAACAACATCGCTCGATAACCTTAAACAACTTTGCTTCATTAGCGTTAATAACATCACTCGATGACCGTAAACAAGTTTGATCGAAGTCCCTTAATTCAGAATTGTTTGAAAACGAGACAGAATTATACAGGAAAAACCCATACTTCAAGAAAATTTCTTTTATCAGACAGAACTTTTAAAGGTCATCGAGCGAAGTCGAGATGACCTTCATCTACATCCTAAAGGATGAATAAACCATTATCAAAAGGTGGCGGCTGAGCCTGTCGAAGTCACCACTCCACTTCGTTCAGATCTGTATCTGCCCTCGGGTTTCCAAAGTAGTATGAGATGCCGAAGCCAACAATGATTGATTGCGTTGATGCGCCAAGATCTTCCAGTTTATATCCGCCCCAGGTAGATTGAATCATATCCGGACGAAAAGCAAAACCGCTGAAATTATAACCAACGATCCAACGATATGCCACCGCTTCATCTGCCATGAGCACAAATTGAACGTTCGGCTCATAGTACATTGCTGTGAGCTGACGATTTCCCAAGGTTCTTGTTGAATCTGTTCTAAACATGTATTGAGCAGCACCCACTTTACATCCGAATTCTATTGCGAAATTCTTGGTTTGCCAGGTAGTATAACCCAATTCCAAATGTCCACCGGCAACATGAAGTCCACCATTCATTTTCTGTGGCACTTTAAATTCAGAAACGGTATAATACATGTATCGCGGTGCAATTGAAGCATAAAAATGTTCTGAAAACTGGTAGGTAAGCATTGGATTTGCCACCACCAATCCGTTCATGAACCCACGAAAAGCCTTATTGCTTTTAGCTGAAGGAAGCATTACTTCTCCGGAAACGCGCCATTTACTAACGTTGGGCTGCGCGTAAGAAACCAGTCCAAAAAACAGACTTATGATAAAAAGGGCCTTTTTCATGTTTAGCTAAACTATTAAAGAATAACGTTAAAATGACGTTGAGATTGTAAATTTGTTGCATGGGTAAAAGCATTCTGTACATCATTCTTTCCGGAATTTCATTTTTCTGTGTCAATTTGATTGTAAAAATGCTCGGTCACCCCGAAACAGCTCCAATCTCTAATTTACAAAAATATCCTGCGCACGAGTTAGTATTTTTCAGGTCACTCATTTCTTTTTCAATCAGTTTCGCCATCATTCGTTACAGAAAACTTCCCTTACTTGGAAACAACAGAAAATGGCTGTTGCTTCGTGGAACATCAGGAATGATTGCACTTTTATTGTTCTTTTTCACACTTCATCATTTACCACTGGCAATTGCTTCTACCGTTCAGTATTTATCACCCATTTTCACTGCACTTTTTGCTGCATATCTGTTTAAGGAAAAAGTAAATTCACTTCAATACTTAACCAGTATTCTCGCTTTTTCGGGAGTTTGCATTATCGGATTTACCGGATTCTTCATTACAGATTCGAAAGTGTTTATTGATCCGCTTTGGATCATTATCGGAATTGTTTCATCTGCACTTTCCGGAGTGGCCTACAACGCCATTTCCAAATTGAAGGAAACGGAAGAAACCATCAATATTGTCATTTATTTTCCGATGCTCGCGTTACCGATAACCGGAATCTGGTGTTTGTTTGAAGGTGTCTTTCCAAATGGAATTGAGTGGCTATTACTGTTGCTCATTGGGATTTTCACGCAAATTGCTCAAGTTTTAATGACACGGGCTTTCCTTGCAACGAACGCTTCTGTTATTGCGCCATTCCAGTATTTAGGAGCCATTTATGCCTTGACATTTGGCTGGATTGTTTTCGGAGAACATTTGGAAATCATTCACCTGATTGGAATTTCACTAGTTATTGTGGGCGTTGGTGTTGGTGCTGTTGTTGCAGGGAAAAAGTAACTTCGATTCTCGACTACGCTCGATAACCGAAGCTCAGTTACCTGACATTCTCCTTATTATTACAATCGTCACTTGGCGCAGGATTACAAATCCTCCACTGCAACTGGGTTGTTGCTGGAAATAATTAAAAGCTTTCTAGAACGAGACATAATAACTCAGATTCAAGCCAGCACCAAAGATTGTCGCTGAAATTGGTGCGTCAAGGATTCTTGTTAAACCATAACGGAAAGTTGGTTCCAAACGCAAAGTAGTAAGTTTGTTCATTTGATAACTGATTCCGGCACTGACTGTTGCGGTTAGATTCACTTTCTTGAAATCATAACCTGGCGAATTCGTAAAATACTCACGGTGATCCTGAAAGTAAAGGACTGTTCTATCAGTTTCGCCAATAAAGAAATTAGCGACAATACCAGCTGCTCCTACAAAACGAATTTTCTTACTTCCGAATGATAGATTAATGTTAACTGGAACATCGAAATATTGCATGTTGTAAAGTGTTTTGAGCTTCACTATTTCGGTTTGTTCACCACTTGAAAAAGTCAAGTTATCGATTTCCATTTTGTAGCCTTTATTTGAATACAGAAAGCCGAATCCAAGGGCTATTTGGTCATTGAAATTGTAAAGGGCATTCACACCCGTTGTATAGCTGTACTTGGGGGCTTCATCTTTGTTTCGCTCATCAACAATACTCCCTAGTGCTCCATTCGTATCGTATAACTTGCGATAACAATAATCTCCAGAAAAACTATATCCGAATTGCCATTGGTCGAGAGCACTTGTAGTGTCTTCTTGTCCCTGAGAGATGAATAGTATCAAAACAGATATTGAAAGGATTAGGTATTTCATATTGTTACATTTGGTTTTCTACCAAACGTGAAAGTCCAATAGAAATTTTGCGCATTCAAAATAATACCGCTAATATTATTCGCTCGATGTTTATGTTTATCAAATCCATTTTTCTTCATTTACTATTGATTTTCCTGTTGGGAGGCTTAAGTCCGATGGTATACGCTCAAGATCCTTTGTCGTACAATCTGAATGACGAAAACGGCTTGCCTTCCAATGAAGTTTATCAAGTTTTACAGGACGATTTTGGTTACATGTGGATTGGTTGCGATGCCGGGCTTTTTCGATATGATGGATTTACCTATAAACAATTCAAAAATGAAGAGCAAAACGGGTTTTCCATTTCAGATTTAAAACTCGACAACAAGGATCGTATTTGGTCACGGAATTTTAAAGGACAGATCTATTGCGTTTCTAAAAACAGATTGGTCATTGTTACAAAAGGAATTAAAAGCAACATTGCTCATGCCTTGTTTACGCTGGATTCCAAAAGCACGTGCTGGACAATCATCGATGGAACATTGTATCACATTGATGCTAAGGGAAAAATTCTGTTCTCGAAAAAAATACGGTATCAATCAAAACAGATCAAAATAATCAACAGCATTGCGCTTCATAACAACAACCTTTATTTTTCTGATCAAAAAAATGCCATCTACTGTTATTCCATTTCAAAAAAAACAGTTCGGAGAATTGAAAAAGAATCGTTTCGAACAGAAATAAACAGTTTCTTCATAAAAGGGAAGGACTTGTTTGTCAAGAGCGAAGAAACAGGATCGAATTCCATATCTATTTTTCAGATACTTGGATCGCATTGCAAACCATTGAACTCCTTTTCCTTGTCTAAAACAAACACGAGACTTTATGGTATCTACCCGGATAAGAACAATAAATCATGGCTTTGTACTGCAAATGGAATAGCACCATATACTCCAAAGATGAAGAGTCTGGATGAACTTTCCTATATTCAAAAAGGCAAAAACGTAAGTTCACTCCTGCAAGACAATGAGGGTAATTTCTGGATTACGACTTTACAAAACGGCATATTCATCATTCCGAATATGAACCTGATCAAATATGATATCTCGAACTCCCCTCTTCCCGAGAACAATCTAACAGCATTGCTGAAAATCAATAAAAACGAAATGCTCATCGGAAGCTATCTGGGGAAAGTCTATTTATTCAATAGAAAAACGAGAGCGTTTCTTGAAATCAAATCAAATAACCCCATTAAATCTACAAGTGTAAAGTTCATTTATCCTTACGGGAATTCGTATTATATATCGCACGGACCGCTGAGCGTTATAAAAAACGGAAAGATTAGCTTCAGTTATCCTGTGCCCAATACAAAGGGAATCAGCATCGTTAAAAACAAATTGCATTTCGTTATTTCAGAGATTAACGGAAGTGCACTTTTAAGTGATTTAAAGGATCAATCGAAATTTGAATTTGGAGAAAGAGGTGGTCATGACATCCTATACAATCCATCTGACCAAACGTTTTATTACGGTTTGAACGAAGGTTTGTTTTCATTCAAGAATGGAAAATGGAAGGAACTAAAAAGTCATGGGAAGTCGATTTATACTTCGGAAATGATTTTACATAACAATCAAGTTTGCATCGCAAGTGTTTCGCAAGGATTGTTCTTTATTTCTAACTCCAAAATAAAATCACGGATCCACAGCGGGAATTCCAAACTGGAGAATGACCTAAAGTGCGTTACAGCAACCAAGCAATTCATCTGGGTATGCGGTATAAATGGACTTTATAGAATTGATAAGCGCAAAAGTGAAATCGCTCAGTTCTCTTCCTTTCACGGAATCAACACCAGAGATGTTAACGCTATTGAAACCAACAACGGAAAAGTATTTTTAGCAACCAATAAAGGTTTGATCCAATTTCCGGAAAACAGCAATTGGGTGAACAGAAACCCTCCTGCGATCAAAATAAATCGGGCAAAGATGGATGGGAAATTGATCAATATTAACAACACCGAATTGTTTCCATTCAACAATAGTCAATTGACCATTGAACTCTCTTCTATTTCGTTTAGAAGCAGGGGAAATTACACCTATCAATACCGAATAATTGGAGTTGACACTCTTTGGACCACTGTTCCCGCAATCTCGAATACCATTCGATTCAATACCATTCCTCCCGGAAAGTATCAGTTCCAGGTTAAAGCCGTTAATGAAAATGGAATTCCCAGCGAAATCAAACAATTTCGTTTTGAAGTTGCTTCTCCGTTATGGCAAAAGTGGTGGTTCTATCTATTTGTTTCAATCGTTACTGTTGGGTTGTTTGGGTTGGTTTTCTATTACCGTGTCAAATTTATTCAACGAAAGGCAGATCAACTCAATAAACTAACCGCCTCACAATTAACTGCTTTAAAAGCACAAATGAATCCGCATTTCATGTTCAACGCTTTGAACTCTATTCAAGAATTGGTACTTCTCAACGACACGAAAAGTTCTAATTTGTATCTAGGGAAATTCAGTCATTTGATGCGCAAAATATTGGACGCTTCGGATAAAGAAGAGATCTCACTTCAAAGTGAAATCGAGATTTTGAATCTTTATCTGGAACTGGAAAAATTACGCTTTAAGAAGGATTTTGTTTTCACAATCGATATTGATGAAAAAGTTGATCCATACAGCATTGTCATTCCTTCAATGATCTTGCAACCCTTTGTTGAAAATGCATTGAAACATGGCTTGCTACACAAAAAAGGAGAGAAAGAACTAACGATAGCTTTTGAAATTGAAAAAGACACTTTGCTTTGCACTATTACGGACAACGGAATTGGCAGAGATCATGCACAGGAAATTAAAACACGTCAAAACAATTCGAACGCATCATTTGCAACACAAGCAACTGAAAAACGAATTGATCTGTTGAATACTTACTCAAAAACAAACTATACTTTTGAAATCATTGACCTGTTTGAAAACGACAAAGCCAAAGGAACAAAAGTGATCATTACACTTCCCATTGCGTAAATAGGAAAACTAAATCAACCATTGGGAAAAATGAATTGGACGCTTACAAATAATCTATTCTCTTTGCATTATGATTAAAGCAATTCTAATTGATGACGAAGCAGGCGCACGACAAACACTTTCTGCACTTTTAGAAGAATATTGTCCGGAAATCAGCATAGTCGCTCAATGCAGCAACGTGCCTGAAGGTGTTCGAATGATCAACAAAGAGAATCCAGATGTAGTATTTTTGGATATCGAAATGCCTGAGTACAATGGCTTTGAGTTGATGGATTTTTTCAAGGAAATTGATTTCGAAATCGTTTTTGTTACAGCATATAGCCAATACGCCATTCGTGCTTTTGAAGTTTCTGCAGTTGATTATTTGTTGAAACCAGTTGAAATTGATCCGCTGAAAAATGCAGTTGAAAAGGTCATTCAAAAACGAAAACAACAGAATATCAATCAGCGACTCGATTTGATGAAATCTACCTACAGCGGAGAGGAAATCAAGAAAATTGCATTCCCGATGAACGACGGGATGATGTTTGCCGACGTAGCCGACATTGTGTTGTTCGAAGCCGACAGGGCATATACACAAGTGTTCATGAAAAACGGAACCAAAATTACAGTCAGTAAGCCCATGCGTGTTTTCGAAGACATTTTAGACAACAGACAATTCATTTTCAGACCGCATCGCTCCTACCTCATTAACCTGAATTACATCAAGAAATATGTTCGTGGTGATTCGTTGATTTTCATGGACAACGGAATGTCATTAGCCGTTTCCAGAGAGCGTAAACAAGAATTCGAACAAGTTCTCAAGGAGCTCAAAATCTCTTCCTAATCCATTAGGAAAGTCGAATTAACCGTTCGGAAACTTGCCTTGTTTCAGAAGTTTGAAGTTGAAGATATTCGCTCTAAACTTAATACTGAAACATGAAAAACATTTTCGCACTTGTATTTGCAATTACATGTACTACAGGATTGTCAGCTCAATCTTTGAAAGAACTGAAAAACAAAGTAAAGGGTACATCCGCAACAACCGAACAAACATCTACCACAACTTCTACCCCTGCAACGGGAGGAAATCAATACGTAATGGCTGAAGCGTTTTTTAACGCGGGCTCAAACTACGCTCATTGTCGATTTACAAGAGATGCCGGAGATCCATACCAAGAATCTACCAAACTCCCACGTGATGACTTCTTCCGAGAAATAAAGAAAGATGCCAACAACCAGATTATCGAATTCGGAAATAGTCTTGGAAATGGCTCATTCAAACCAAATGAAGTGGCTTTTCCAATGTACTACTTCGCCAGCGGTGGTGGTTTAACTCCATATATCTATTTCATTGATGGATTCGCCATTTGTACCAAAGACGCTTTTTCGGCTCCTGAACAATTGGATAAAGTAGGATGTAATTCCTGGGAAATTTATTGTAACGACAAATCGAAATTGAAAAGCTTAGATAGCGACAAAGTAAAAGCCATGTTGAAAGCTCATGTTGGCGCTGCAAAACAAGGTGTTGATGCCGTTCGTGCGGAAGAAAAAGCTGCAGCTGAAAAATTGGAGGCTGAAAAAAGAGCGAAATACACTACACAGGGTAAAGCGGTTACTAAAATCCGCGTTGAAGTTGCCACCAAAACACTTCAACAAGGAAAAAGCTACACCTACACGGTTATTGCCACATTGAAAGATGGATCAGAAATCTCTACAGCAAATGGCGGCTACATCGATGAATTTATTGTTTCTGCAACGGGATTACCAGCAACTTACACGAATTTCTCAGGTACAATGAACACGTTGGTGGGAAGTTCCATTACCGTTCCCGACGAAGAAGCTATTTCCGGTGACAAAGTGGTATTGACTGTAAAATCGAAATTCCATCCAACACTAAGTGTTACACAGAGTTTTGACATGGTTTACAACGAAAACATTACGCTTGACTACAATGGAGATATCGATCCATATGGCAGACCTAGAAACGGTGGTGATTTCAGAATAGAAATTAAAGCAGTTACTCACGCTGTTACAGGGGAAAAATTGTTGGAATACCGCATTTTTAGTAAAACTACCGGCGATAAATTGAAGCATTTCAGAATCAGTCAAACAAGTAGCGTGAATTTTCAGGCAAACGGAAAAAATGGAAAAGCTGCAAATGTTGGTCCGGCAACCAATGGAACAAACGGCGGAAACATTACTGTTGTTATAGACCCAAGTGTAAAATCATACACACTTAACATTACAAATTCTGCAGGACGAGGTGGTGCTGGAGACTCAAAACATCCTGTAAGCGGTTCACCGGGTACAGCAGGAACAACGGAAAAATTAAATCAAAAAGTAAACTGGTAGTTCATTTTAACGAAAACATGAAATCAGGGGCTTCCCTCGAGGCTCCTAGGTTTCTTTCCGTTCAAACAGAACACTTCTCATCATTTCTAAAACTTCATTTATGAAAAAAATAATTACACTAATAACTGGTCTAACTTGCTTTGGTGCTTTGTCTTGTGATGCACAAGAACTCAGTGGGTTGGTAGCGAAATACTCATTCAACAGCGGAAACGCTAACGACGAAGTTGGATCCGTGAATGGAACTGTAAACGGTGCTGTTTTGACAGATGACCGTTTTGGAAATCCAAATAAAGCGTATGCCTTCAATACCTCAAATGCTACTCAAATTATTATTCCGGACGCAGTATCAAATTCATTCACGAACACCGAATCGTTCACCTTTGCGTTTTGGGTTAAGTTCGGCATATTAAATCCAACAAACGCCCTGGTTGCGGGAAAAGGACTCACAGATGGAACATGGAATGGGTATTCGTTTTTCTCAAACAATACGGATCTTGGTTATTGCAATGGTCAAGGGATATTAATGCTTTACACAGCTTCAGGTGGGATGCAAGATGCTTGTGCCGACAATTTAATAGCCAATAACTTCGCAGATTGGCAATTCATTGCAGGCAGATACGATGGTACATCACAAATGTCAATATTGTCAATTGATGGTATAACTCAGGCAGACACTGGATCTATTTCCGGAACATTGGACGCCAATTCAGATTTGTATTTAGGCGGATATCCAGCCAATCCTTACAATAATTTTTTCTCGGGTTCAATAGATGATATTCGCATTTTCAATCGAGTTTTGACCGATGATGAAATCTTAGAATTGTATAATGAAAGTGATCCAACTTTAGGACTGAAAGAACTTTCACAAGCCACTCTTACACTTGCACCAAATCCAGCAAAAGGACAAGTTACCATTACGTCTAAAACACCAACAACGGTTTCAGTTCAAAATGTATTGGGAGAAGAAGTAAGAAGTCTTCAAATTCAAGATACACATACACTGGACCTTTCAACTTACAGTTCCGGAATTTATCTTCTTTCTACAACAACTGGAGAAACGCTTCGATTGATAGTTGAATAAAGCAAACAACTATTCGGTAAGGACTTGTCGACTAAGGTTGATGAGTCCTTTTTGTTTTAGGTCATGTGAACTAAAACCTCTTCCAAGGAACTCACAAAATTCACTTGCTTCCCCTTATTACTTTCCCGAATGAAATCGGTCAAACTTTTCGAAGAAACAGAAGTAAAATCGCCAAGGATAAACAAACGCATTCGGTAATTGGAAAATTTCTGAAGAATCTCTCCAGCCATTCCAGTTTTTAAATCGAAGAAATCAGGTGCAATGTTTTGCTGATGAAGAACAATCGCATCAAATCCGGAGTAGTACAAATCACCAAGGAGTTGCAGACCATCGTCTGACGTTTTAACCATTATTTCATCGGCTAATACTTCGGCAATTTTGACAGAAGCTATTTCGTGTGTTTGAATGGTATAGTTCATTATTTCTTCCTTTTCATAAATATTTCAATACGCTTCGGTTTCTTTTTACCTTTCTTTTCCTTGAAAACGTAAGTCACCGTATGAAAACCTTCTTTTGACAAAACTACTTTTGCCGTAGGACATTCAGGGACACAACCAACGAATATTCCAGCATCAAAAGTTCCTTTATTATCAGTGAAAGTAGTATCGTGAGGTCTGTCATCCAGATAATGAATCACTTTCACATCTTTCAAGGGTTGCTGTGTTTTAGTATCGTAAACATCTGCTTCGTCTCCCACGATTCCTTCGCAGGAAGAAATAACGGAAGCTGCTACGAGAAAAAGAAGCACTCTTTTTAACATGTCTTTCAAAAATCAAGTATCAAATCCATATCAACGTAAGTACCAACTGCTTCGTTGGAAAATGTTGCCGGAGGCCAGTGTTTGATTTTCGCAATGCTTTTCTTAATTTGAGTAGTAATGTAATCATCAACGTAAAGTACTTCCTTTAGATTTATGTTCCCCTCACTGTTAATGACAAGAGAAACTACAGCAACACCTTTCGCGCAATTACAGTCCTTCTTGAGTTTCAGATGTTTTAATATCTCACTCTTCAAAAGAAACATACTGTTGGCATAAGCTTCCTGATCTTTAAAAATACTTGACGGATAATTTCCATTCATCATGGTATCTGCATATATCTGTTCTTCATCCAGGTATTCCGTGGAAGTATAAAACCTATTAAAATCTATTGGAACCTCATTTCCTGATTCATCGAAGAACTTTTCACTCAAAAGCGTTGTTCTTTGATGATCTTTGAACAAACTGTCAGGCATTGAAAAATTCAGGACACTCGAAATCTGACCATTCTGAAAATACTCAATACATTCGCCAACAGAAATGGCATATGAAAACGTTTTATAGCGCGACTCTATTTTCCCATTGGGGTAATACGTTTTTCTTTCTGAGAACGTCAACGTTTGGTATTCGTGTTCTTTTCTGACATTACCATTTTCATAGAACATCGTCTGTTTACTATAGAAATACGGCGGATCATGGGAGAGTTTTTGTTTATCTATTGATTTTAATTTTCCCGATCTGTAATAACAAAGAATATGAATGGTATCATTCGCTTTCCATTCCTTACGAAGAACTTTATTATCACTAGGATCAATATAAGTTAGGCAATACTCCTCTTTCGATCGTAAGCCTCCTTTTTCAAAAACAGTAAAAACAGTATCAATATTGACATAGCTACAGTTTCTGTATTCTACATCTACTCGTCTGTAACAATTGTCTTTAGTAAGATAAATGGTATCGCAGTTTTGCGCTGTGGAAAATATCGGGAAAAGCAAAACCAGCCACAAAAGGTGTTTCATGAATGAAATTCTATTTAATCAACAGTTGATGGGATGAAGGTAATGTAAAATTGTTGGACGGAATAAACAGGATACAAACTGGAATCAAATTTCTTTAACAGTGTAATCTGTTAATTACTTCGGGGTAAAGCCACGAAAACTTTCTTTTTTTAATGAAATATCAAAATCGCCACTACCAGAAATCAACAACTGAATGTTGTCTTTCCCCAATTTAACTTCCAGGTCTTCTATTACAATTTCCATTAAACCAATGTCGGCCTTTTTTGCCAATTTGCTTTTGCTCAATGCTTTCTCGCTGACTTCAGGAATTGATTCGAGCAACTCTCTGACGTCAATAGTAGTATATTGTTTAACGAGGCTTGCCATCTGCTCATGCAACAAGTCCGTTACGGAACCCAAAATTTGGTCATCCAGTTTGTTTTCGAAAGAAACTTTCCGAATTGCGATTTGCTGGTCATCAGCAGAAAACTCTGGAAAACCTCGCATTAACAGTGTTCCACGTACTGTCCCACCATGTTTCACTTTCACATAAATGTTTTTTTTGCCACTTAAAATTTCCACTTTTTTGATTAACAAATCGAGACCTTTAGCACTGAAGCGTTTACCTTGCAACTCTCGTTTTGCGATTTCATTCAACTTTTTTAGAGGAAAAAGACAGTGTACATGAATTTTACTTGACGCTGTAGTTTCTTTTTTAGAAATAAGTGAGATCGTTTTCGGAAATTTCACTTTTTGTATGGTTGCCGTATCTTCCCCAAATCGGAGGTAAACTTTTGCAGTAACAATCAAATCCAGTTTTAAGGTATCACCAAGGCTTTTGTCTACATAAACCCCCAATGCTTTAGGTTGAACCCGTACAAAAAGGTCTTTTTGTTTTTTTGTCGCTTTGATTGAATGTTGAATTTTATTCCAAATTTTAACCGTTTGTTTCTTTATGTTGATCTTTTTCGACATCAAACTATCTAGTTTATGAGTTATCTCTGTCGATTTTTCTTCTAGTAATCCATTTATTCTTTCTTTCAGGTTAATATCGAACCCAAATAACCTCACATTTGGTTCTTCAACCCATATCACTTCTTTCAGTCTGCTTTTGGTTTTCAACTTCATGTTCCGGGTAACTCCAAAAGAAGATTCCAAAGAGGCATCAATACGAAAGTTGAGCGGTTTTTCTTTAAATAACAGAACATTTTTCTTTCCAATAACACGTTTAATGATTTGTGCTTCAACTTTCAAAGGAACAGAAGATTGAAAGTACCCATTTCGAAGTTTAATATCGATATCTCCAAGACGTGTAATTTTCAATATCAGTGTATCATTCTGGTTCTTCAGTGGAAAACGGCTATCCACCAAAACCTTTTTTATTTTCCTATTGGCCAATTTCTCAATATCATTCATTGAAATAAGCAAGGGGAAATTGAACTTCGTTATTTCTGGTTCATAAACTGTTTCACTTGTATTTTTGGTCACTTTCAGCTTTTTATGACGTGCAACCAAAACTACAGTCACAACGCTCAACAGCACGAGCACAAGAAAAGCCAATAATATTTTAAGAAAACGTTTCATAGCTTGGGGCTGTTAAAATATTAAGCCTTCTGATTTTACTTTGAAGATAGCTGAAATAATAGAACTACACACAACAGAAAAGTCTCACAAACTTGTAAAATTTTGTGGTGGCGATATTTGAATTGGGCATTCTGAAGTGACGGAAGCATGACTGTCGTCAAGACAGGCAGGGAACCGCCTAAATTATTCCGTTTTTTCTTAAAAAGTTCTTTCCTGCCGTTGATTTAAGATACTTTTCACGTTTTCGAGCTTCCGAAGCATCTCCTATTTCTTCAAAGTATATCAGTCTCCAAGGCATAAAGGCTTTTGTATATTTAGATTTCCCCGCGTTATGCTCTTTCAGCCTTAAATGAACATCGATCGCCATTCCTACATAGTAAGACTGATTCAATTCACTTTGTATAAGGTAGACAGAATATTTAGTCATAATGAATGAGTAAGATAACAAAAGAGCCTCGCAGAATCTACAGGCTTTCATGGGAATGACGGATTCCCTGTCTGACTGTCGTCAAGACAGGCAGGGAACCGCCGAACAAAATCTAAGCAGGAGGTCGGCGAATAGTATTAAACACAAAAAAGCCTCACATCTCTGCAAGGCTTTCGTGGGGAATGACGGATTCGAACCGCCGACATCCTGCTTGTAAGGCAGGCGCTCTGAACCAACTGAGCTAATCCCCCATAAAATATTTTTCTTTTTTTGTGACCCAGACCGTTGTCTTAGGTGGGTGCAAAGATAGACACCAAATCTGTATTTGCAAGCTATTTCAAAGAAAATTTTGAAAAAAAATCGTGAGCTAAAAAAAACGAACCGCAAACTACTATTGTATCCTCTTTATTTGCAATAAGTTGTGCTGCTTCTACTGCCTCATCTACTTTTAGAAAAAATTTCAACTTTTTTTCAGGGAAATTAGAAAAACCTTGCTTTAGCTGCTCTATCGTTGCCGATCTTGGATTCGAAAACTCCGTTAAAAAGTAGTTTGCTGACTCGGGAAGTACAGAAACGATTCCTTTCAAATCCTTATCTGAACTGGTTCCGTACACAATATGAAGCTGACCTTTTACCTCAATTGAGGCAAACAACGCCTTCAATCCGGCTTCGTTATGTGCACAATCCACAATCGTTAATGGATGTTGATCTATGATCTCTAATCGACCAAAGAAACCGGAATTTTTCCTCAAATTCTCAATTCCCTTTTTCAATTCTAAGTCAGAACATTTGAAACCTATTCCTTCCAGATAACGAACAGCGGTTTTCACCAACGCATAATTCAGCTTCTGATAGCCAATAATCTCTTTTGGTAATGGGTTTGAATCCACAACCGTCAAAATACGACTCCCTCTTTCGTTAACTGTTTTCTGAAAAACCGGAGCAACTTCCGCATCGAATTCTCCGAGAATAACCGGAACATTCGGTTTGATGATTCCTGCTTTCTCAAACGCAATTTCAGCGCGTGTATTCCCTAAAATATTGGTGTGATCTAAAGAAATATTGGTGATAATGGAAAGTAAAGGTGTAATCACATTTGTCGCATCTAAACGTCCGCCCAACCCCACTTCAGTAACTATCACAGAACATTTCGTCAAACGGAAATATTCTAATGCCATTACCCAGGTAATCTCAAAAAAAGAGGGTTCCAATTTCCAATCATGGCCAATCACTTTGTTGCAAAAATCAACAACAAAGTTTTCAGCGATGGGTTCACCATTCACACGAATACGTTCTGAGAAATCCAAAATGTGCGGCGAAGTGAAACAACCCACTTTCTCACCCGATTCAACTAGAACGGATGTCAGTATATTGCTCACAGAACCTTTTCCGTTGGTTCCTCCTACATGAATGAATCTTAAATACTCGTGCGGATTTTCGAAGAAAGAAAGTAATTCTTCTGTATTCTTTAATCCCGGATTATAAGCCGCTGCACCTAAATTATGATAAGCGGGAAATTGCGAAAACAACCATTCACAAGCGTCATCGTACGTACGAAAGCTCATTATTGCGCTTTATAAGTATAGGTAATTGTTCCTTCCTGTTCTGGCATTGAAGAAACTTCAAAACGAGATTTTCTGGCGTACTCCAAAGCATTGTTTTTGATACACCCGTTTTCCAAACTAGTTGAAATAATCGTTGCAGAAATAACCTTTCCGGAACCATCCACCTTCACTTTTACTTTTACTATAGCATCGGATTTGTTTCCGCAGGTATAGGCAGGAACCGGAACGCGTTCACGTTTCCCTTCGTATGCATCACGATTGTCGCTGAACTTCCAAACAACGCTGGCTTGGCCTGTATTGCTGGCACTAGAACCAGAAACACCACCATTTCCACCATTTACCTGCTTTTGTTTGGCCTTGTTTCTTTCTTCACGCTCTTTTAATTCTTTGTTCGTCTGCTCAATTTTTTTGTTTCGGGCATCCGCATTGTCTTTGAATTCGTCAAAATATTGCTGCTCTAACCACTTCGCGTATTCCTCATCCGTCATCTTTGCCGGTTTCTCAGGCTTTGGTTGCGCGGAGTTATCCTTAAACTTATTGGGATCACCTTTTTCTTCTGCACCTTGCTGTGCTTGCGGCATATTATCACCATTGTTCCCACTTTGGTTAAATGCTGTAGGCGGAAGATCTTTCTCCTGCTCTTCAACATTCAGCGCAAACTGTGTGGTATCGACATACTGACTGGATTTGTCAACAAAATTCTTGTCGCTATCCGCACCAGAAGAAGCCACAGCTGTTCCCGTGAAATACACTATTAGAATTGCCAAAATGATTCCAACGATCGCCACAAGCGTGAAACTCTGCGTTGTTCTAAGATTATAGACGCCATATCTTTTGTTAGATGAAAGCCTTGCGGCATTATTAACATCTAATTGATCCCACTCAGATTTATCGAGAAAATCCAATAAACTAAGCGCAAACATGAAAAATATGGTGATTAACAAAAACCCCATATGCTTTAGATTTTATCTGGCATCAAGCCTAATTACAATTGATATACTCGCCACTTTTGCCCCCTTCACTTCATTGTAACGTGTCTGTGCTTTCACAACTCCTGCAACCTTAGAAATAAGTGCTGAATTCGTTGTTGTTGTACCGTTTCTGTCAACCGCTGGCCAACCTTGAACAGTACCATCTGCATTCACCTTTAGAATAAATGTAATCTTACAAGCCTCATCAGACTCTATATCATCGGTATTTGGACTCTTGATACGCACTCTTGCAGCATTTCCACTACCACCACCATTATCACCGTCTCCATTACCATTTCCATTATCATGTCCTAAACCACTTCCGTTTCCACCACCAGAACCTGACCCGCTTCCTCCATCACCAAATGGATTGTGAGGTTTCGGATTTACAGTTCCAGATTGGTTTTGTCCGTTTGGAGAATTGGTATGGTTTGAATGCCCGGAAGGAATTTTACCAGAACCTCCTTTCGTTGTAAGAACTTCCTGAGTTTGTTCTGTAAACTTATCCGATTTTGGAGCGTTAACTTCATCTCCACCACCGCCACCACCGAAATTTGCGCTTTCAGGTAATGATTCCGGAGTTAATTCAACAAACTCCACTTCCATATCCTCGTACTTCAATTGCTCAGGAAGCGGAGGCATAGGAATTTGGTAAGTAAAAAAATGAAGAATTAAACATACAATAGCCGCTGTTCCAAGTGAAACAGATGCTGCAATTCTTCTGTCTTTAGATAATTCCATTGCGATGTTCATAATGTTCTCCTTTCTATAAATTTAACTTCCTTTTGTTCCAATTACAAATTTCAAATTGTTTTTCAATCCCATTTGAAGTAAGTCGATCAACAATTGTACCTCAACATCTGCCGCGGGACGAATGATAACCATGTCATCGCCCGATTCTTGCGTCTTTCGTACAATCTCGCTCTCCAATCGTTCAATATCAACTTCATCTTTGTCTAGGTAATAACGTTTTTCGCTATCAATAGTTACGGTCAAGTGATTTTTTACCGGCTCATCTGGTTTCGGATTGGACTTATCCGGAAGTGGAACTTTAATCACATTAGGATTAGCGAGTGTTGATATGATTAGAAAGAATAAAAACAAAAAGAACATGATATCGCTCATCGATGATGATTCGACATGCGGAACAGCCTTTTTTCTTCTTTCAATAGCCATATCGTAATTATTTAGCGACTAAACTTAGCCTCCTTTCGTTGCAATTACAAACTTCAAATTGTTCTTCAATCCCATTTGAAGCAAGTCGATAAGCAATTGTACTTCAACATCTTTCGCCGGACGAATAACAACCATGTTGTCACCCAACTCCTGAGTTTTACGCACAATTTCACCCTCCAAACGTTCAATGTCGACCTGGTCTTTATCTATGTAATACCGCTTTTCACTATCGATTGTAACCGTCAAGTGATTTTCAGGAGTATTCGTTGTTGTCTTCGCATCTGGAAGCGGAACCTTAATCACGTTCGGATTTGCCATTGTTGATATAATCAAGAAGAACAAAAACAAAAAGAACATGATATCACTCATCGACGAAGATTCGACGTGAGGAACAGCCTTTTTTCTTCTTTGAATAGCCATAACTAGCTTGGTCTTTGAATGATATTAACGAACTCCAAATTCACTTTCTGCGCACGTAAAACGAACTTGTCGATTAGCGCGTTCAAACCATGGTAAGCAGCGTAAGCCACCAATCCAACAGCTAAACCTGCTCCTGAACAGATCATTTTCTCATACAAACCTCCAGAAATTGTACTGATGGAAATGTTACCGTCTGTTGAGATGTTGTAGAAGATCTTAATTACCCCAGCAATTGTACCAATGAAACCAAAAATCGGAGCGATACTGGCAATCATACTCAACTGCCCCATTCCTTTCTCCATTTTTCCAATTTCGATGTTCACCACCTTCTCCATGTTCGACTCAATTTCAGAAACCGGTCGACCAACTGTCATAATACCTTCAGTAACCACAGCCCCAAAAGAAGTCTGATCATGAGCAACAGCATTCAACGATTCTTTCACGTTCCCTTTCGACAACTCACTGCGAATACTTCCGATTAATCCAGGATTAAAAGCTGTAACACGCTTAATGTATCTATATCGTTCAATGATCAAATAAATAACATAGAACAACAAAAGCAAAATGGGAATCATGAACGCCCCACCCTTCATTAAGAACTCAAACCAGGAAACGTGTTCACCAGCTTTCGCAGCACCTTCCTCAGCAGCTTTCTTAGCTGTATCAGCACCTTCAGTTGAAATTTGAGCGATACTCATTACAGGAACACTCAATAGAAAAAGCAGCAATGCACTTATTTTTTTCATTTGTATTTTTTTCATCTGGATATAATTGTAGTCTATATAACAACTTTCAAAGTTAAACCCTCAATACCGTTAGATAGGACTGCAAACCAAATAGATATTCACACTAATTTGTTTACAGGTATTGGGTAAATCTACAATCGTAACACGAAAATAAGACTTGGTTACTAACGCCCGCTTATTTTATGATTTTTTAGAACGTTCTTTTTGCGTTCGCGCAAACTAAGACGCAGCCATATGATACCAGACAAAGCGGCAACACCTGAACAGATGAGCGTGCAGAATTTAGCACTGCTGATCATTTCCGGAGAATCAAACGCAAGTATGGTAACGAAAATTGACATGGTAAAACCAATTCCGCCCAACATTCCAATTCCCCAGATGTGTGACCATTTGGATGATTTAGGTTTGTCGGCCAACTTAAACTTGATGGCAAGAAAGGAGAATAAAAAGATTCCAATCGGTTTCCCAAGTATCAGTCCGAAAAGTATACCTAAACCAACTGGAGACGCTATTGAATGCTGCCAATCGGAAGAGATAATGACAGCTGTATTTGCAAGAGCAAAAATAGGAAGAATGATAAACGGAACAGGAAAATGCAACCACTTTTGAAGAACTTCAGAAGGATTGATTTTGTTCTTCTTATCAAAGGAAGGAAGTGCGAAAGCAAACAAAACTCCCGCAATAGTAGCATGCACACCTGAATGATGCATGAAATACCACATCGCAATTCCAATTGGGAGATAAATGAATAAATTAACAACCCGGAGTTTGTTCAGCACCAGTGTTAACCCAAAAAGCCCAAGAGAAATTCCAAGATTAATCCAGAAAATAGTTTTGGTGTAGAAAATGGCAATGACCAAAATAGCACCAAGATCATCGATAACCGCCAAGGCCGTAAGAAATATCTTTAAGGAAAGTGGAACTCTGTTCCCCAGTAAAGAAAGAATTCCTAAAGCAAAAGCAATGTCGGTAGCCATGGGAATTCCAAAACCATCAATGCTTGATTTACCAAAATTGAAAACCGTAAAGAACAGCGCAGGCACAACCATTCCGCCAAGAGCACTAAAAATGGGTAGTGAGGCTTTTTTTACAGAGGACAGTTCTCCATCTTTAAACTCATGTTTCAACTCCAGACCAATGAGCAAAAAGAAAACCGCCATTAAGGCATCGTTTACCCAATGTTCAATTTTCATCGGACCAAGATCCGACTCCCAGAAGTGAATATAGGATTCACCAAAAGAGGAATTTGCTAATATCAGAGAAAGAATGGTAAAGAAAATGAGTGTTAGTCCACCCGATTTCTCGCTTTCGAAGAATTGCTTAAACAAACTATTTCCATCTCTTTTTGCCATACTCCTTCGGTTAAAACCAAGTTCAAAAGATCAAAAGGTTCAAATCATTTCTTCAACGTTTTGAACAGTTGAGTCATTAAAACCTTCTACACCAATTGGTTCAATGCGATTTCAAAAGCCGCTTTAGCAATTCCTGTTTTACCAGAATTCACCGCATGTGTTTTCACCATTGCCTCACGGATAATCGCCGAAGTATCTTCGAAAATTCCTGCATCAGTGATTTCTTTCAAATCGTTACTCATCAAGTAAGCAAAAACACGCGCCATTCCACAATTTGAGATAAAGTCAGGGATAACAGCAATTTGATTATCTGCGAAATCAGCGATTGGTCCAAAGAAAATTTCTTTATCTGCAAACGGAACATTCGCTCCTGCCGCAATCACTTCCATTCCTGATTTCACCATACGTTCTACCTGATCCTGAGTGATCAAACGTGAAGCGGCACATGGAACGAAAACTTCTGCTTTCAAATCCCATACTTTCGCGTTTACTTCATCGAAAGACAACATTCCCGGAGCATTCAATTCGTTTCCGTTCTTTGTTAAGTACAATTCTTTGATCTCATCGAAAGTGAATCCGTTTTCATTAATCAAACCACCCACTCGGTCAATGATTCCGACCACTTTTGCTCCTTGTTGAGCTAAATAATATGCAGCTGCAGAACCTACGTTCCCCCAGCCCTGAACAATTACACGTTTTCCTTCTAATTGTCCACCCCAAATACTGTAATAGTGAGCAACAGATTGTGCTACACCAAATCCAGTAATCATATCAGCAACAACCAATTTTCTGTCAACTGCTGGGCTATAAGAAGTATCTTCCAATACTTTCAGAACTCCATAACGCAATTGACCAATTCTATTGATTTTTTGAGATTCTCTTGGTTGAAAGTGTCCGTTAAAAACACCTTCTTGTGGATGCCAGATCCCACAATCTTCCGTCATTGGAATTACTTCGTGAATTTCGTCCACGTTCAAGTCACCACCAGTTCCGTAATAATGTTTCAACAATGGTGTAACAGCAGCATACCAGCGCTTCAAAACACCTTCCTTACGCGGGTCTTTTGGATCGAAGTTGATTCCCGATTTAGCTCCACCGATTGGAGGACCAGCAACCGTAAACTTCACTTCCATTGTTTTTGCCAATGATTCTACCTCACGTTTATCCAAACCAACACGCATACGCGTTCCTCCTCCAGCGGCACCACCACGCAATGAGTTAATTACAACCCAACCTTCAGCTTCGGTTTCAGCGTCTTTCCATTCAAAAACGATTTCTGGTCTTTTGGTTTCGAACTTGTGAAGTAAATCTTTCATCTTAATAGTTTGACAAATTTCAGGTGCAAAAATAGTCATAAGGACGGTAGATCATCCTTAAATAAAGGTGTTAGTCGTTAAAAAACTCACATCAGGAAGTTTTCAACTTGAACAAACGACTGTAAATCAAACAGCTAATCAAGGCTGATGCAGAACTCCGCCACAAACATTTTTAGAGGCACCAGTGACCGAAGCCAAACAATTCGGTTCACCCTCTAAGTGCAAAGCACCAAGCAATGCGAAGATCAACGCTTCTTTAAAATCAATCAGGTTTTCATCAATTTCAACAAATGCGCCTTTATAGTAACGTGCTAAACGTTCCATCAGAAACGCGTTTTTTGCTCCGCCACCGGTAACCAGCACTTTCGAAACTTCGTTTTTGTTTAACTCGTCACCAATTTTATTGGCAATATGTTCTACAACTGTTGCCAGATTGCTTTCAATCTCTTTGTCAAACTTTAAAACCGGATAAAAGTGTTGCTCCAGCCATTCTGTTCCTAATGATTTAGGACCTTCAGATTCGTAAAACGGCAGGCTATTCAGCAAATCAAGAAGGAAATAGTTTAATTCACCTGAACGAGCTATTTCACCGTTCTTATCGTAAGCCAAACCTTTGGAATGAACCAATTTATTCAACGGCAAGTTTCCGGGACAAACATCAAAAGCCTTCACATTTCCATTTTTGATGATGGAAATATTCGCGAAACCACCAATGTTAACAAATGCCTCTGCGACATTTCCAAACAAATAATGGTCACCAATAGGAACTAAGGGAGCACCTTGTCCACCATAAAGCACATCTTTCGTTCTAAAATCACCAACAGTCTGAATCCCTGTTTCAACAGCAATTATTGCCGGATTTCCAATTTGAGTAGTGTACTTTTTCTCTGGCTGATGATAAATGGTTTGTCCGTGAGAAGCAATTGCATCCACTTCAGATTTATTGATTCCGTATTTGGCAATGAATTTATTTACTGCATCTGCAAAGAAATATCCTAGTTCTGCATCCAATTTCATTATTTGGGCTCCTGGAGCAGTAATTACTTCCAGCAATTTACCGACCAAATGATCTGAATACGCAATTGTTTCGGATGCGATTATTTTGTGCGACCAAGTTATTGAATCGTTTTTAGTCAATTCAGTATAAACAATATCAAGTCCATCCAAAGAGGTTCCTGACATTAATCCGATGATTTTATATGTCCGCATAAGTGTAGTTAACAAGTTTATAGGTAAATTTGCCTTCTTTACATAACAGGGAAAACAATTTAAAATCGAAATTTGAACGAAAACAAAGGAATAAAACATTCATTTGTAAAGACTTGCGTAATCGTTCGATTTAAATTGATTTGTCCCATAACAAAGATAAAATAAACTCACATACGAAATGAATTTCGAGCTAACAGAAGAACAAAAAGCAGTAAGAGACGCTGCTAGAGACTTTGCACAAAACGTGTTAAAGCCTGGAGTTATTGAGCGCGACCGTGATCAAAGATTTCCGGTTGAAGAAGTTAAGCAACTTGGGGAACTTGGTTTCCTGGGAATGATGGTTGACCCAAAATACGGCGGTGGCGGTATGGACACTATGTCGTACGTATTAGCGATGGAAGAAATTTCTAAAGTTGATGCTTCAACTTCCGTTTGTATGTCTGTAAACAACTCTTTGGTTTGTTGGGGATTGGAAAAATTCGGAAACGAAGAGCAAAAACAAAAATTCTTGGTTCCATTAGCTACAGGTGAGAAAATCGGAGCATTTTGTTTATCTGAGCCAGAAGCTGGTTCTGACGCTACATCTCAGCGCACAACTGCTGTTGATATGGGAGATTATTACTTGGTAAATGGTACTAAAAACTGGATTACTAACGGTTCAACTGCATCTACTTACATTGTAATTTGTCAAACCAATGCTGAATTGGGTCACCGTGGAATCAACGCTTTGATCATTGAGCGTGGAATGGAAGGATTCATTGTTGGAGCAAAAGAAGATAAATTAGGTATTCGCGGAAGTGATACACATACTTTAATGTTTAATGACGTTAAGGTTCCTAAGGCAAACAGAATTGGTGAAGATGGATTTGGATTCAAATTCGCTATGAAAACGCTTTCTGGTGGTCGTATTGGAATTGCAGCTCAAGCATTAGGAATTGCTGGTGGAGCATTTGAGTTGGCTGCTGCATACTCTAAAGAGCGTAAGGCTTTCGGAAAAGAGATTTACAAGCACCAAGCTATCGCTTTCAAAATTGCTGATATGGCAACAGAAATTGAAGCTGCTCGTTTATTGGTTTACCGCGCTGCAGCTGATAAAGATGCAGGACGTAACTTCGATCAATCATCTGCTATGGCGAAATTGTACGCTTCTAAAGTGGCAATGGAACAAACAGTTGAAGCAGTTCAAATTCACGGTGGATACGGATACGTAAAAGAATACCATGTTGAGCGTTTGATGCGTGACGCAAAGATTACTCAGATTTACGAGGGAACTTCTGAAGTTCAGAAAATCGTTATCTCAAGAGGGGTTTTGGCTGACTAGTCTTAATCCACGAATAAATATTAGGGACGTCCTCGCTTTGCTTGGACGTCTTTTTTTTGCGTTAAACTGTCGGATACACCCGCCACGAATGACACGAATTTTAGCTCGGTTAAAACGCTCGCTCAATGACCTTGAAAACAATAATTAAATAGAAATATTTGTAATTCGTAATTAAACAGAAACCTAGTCTTCAACAGGGCTAAACACAAATTCAAATGTGGTTTTTGGATAGGTGGTCATTTTCAAAGTTCCTTCCAGCTGATGGGTCAGTGAATCGATCAGATCCAAGCCAAAGCTGCCTTTTTTGTTTGGTTCTTTCCAAGTTCCGCTGTCGGAGTATTCCAGACAACATTTTGTTCCTTCCAAATGATGGAAATTGATGCTGATTGAGCAGTCCTCGTATTCGTCGAAAGCATATTTGAGTGAGTTCGAAATCAATTCGTTCAAAATCAACGCTAAGGGAACTATTGAGCGTAATCCAACAGATTCAACTGTACAATTGATGTCAATTCGAACATCATAACCACTTTGGTACGACGAAAATAAATCTCGGGTTAGTCCATCTAAATATTCGTTCAGGCGCATCGACGAAAGCTCATCTGTCTGATACATTTTCTCATGTATCATCGACATGGCAATTACACGATGGGTTGCGTCCTTGAATTTCGCTATGGCTTCAGGACTTTCTAACTCTCGTGACTGTAAACGCAGTAAGCTGGTAATGATCTGAAGATTGTTTTTCACACGGTGGTGAATTTCTTTCAGCATTACTGTTTTTTCTTCGTTCTGCTGTGAAATGATGTCGTATTGTTGACGTAAGGTTTTCTGGGCATTATCCAATTGTTCTTTCGCATGAATTGAACTAATCGAATATTGAAAGATTAAATAACCAATGATTAAAAAGCATGAACAAATATTGATTGCCTGAATGAGCAATTGTCCTTGCGTCAATTCAGCATTTTCAACCAACTCCGGGCTATTCAAGCGAATCATTACATAAAGAACAGCAGAAACAGTATTGATACCTGTAAACACCATCCCATAAATTGGTCGTAATAATAGAAAGGCGAACAGTACTGCAATTACCATCCAAAGCAAATCTGCAAAATGAGGATGATCTTTTACCATCCAAATCCCAAACTGACAGGCTAAAATTCCAACGAAAGAAATGAAGAATCCAACAGCTTTAAAATTCTGTGTTGTACGGATATAATACACTGCGATCAGCAAACAAATCAGCGGAACCAATGTGATTAGCGCGATCTTATAGATCCCAAGGACACATAGTGCAATTTGCAGAATCGATACAATAGCCGTGATGAAGATTGTTGCGCGATACGCCAAATAATATTTAGACAACTGATCGTAATCGTCTGTCTCTAGTTTAGGGGGCGTAAATATGTTCCTTAGCACAGCAATCATTAACAAGATTATTTTAGCTTGATTACAAAAATATAAATACAGACTTAACCCACCGTTAAATCACTTAGTTTTTCGCGTACTACAATTGCTGTATTTTTAAAACTCTTGCAATCCCATCAGCCCAAATTATCTACTTTAGACAAATACTCACACACGAAAACACATCATTATGAAAACGTTAGGAACTATTTTTTTGATGTTCTTTGGAACAGCAACTTTCGCCCAATCACTTAAATCATCTGTTGATTGCGACATGAGTTTGCAAATTGTATCTGAAGAAGGGAACAATGGGCTTGGAGTAACCTTTGATGAAAAGGGGCAACGTTACTACACTGCATTTGCAGGTAACTCAACATACCCGCTTGAAGCTTTCAATGTTCTTGGTAATTATGTATACACCACTGAATTGGGAATTGATGCCCGTGGATTTTGGTATAACCCAAGTAAAAAATGTCTGGAAGGAATTGGGTATGGAAACAAAGACGCTTATTCAATTGCTATTACACCAAGCCTAGGAACAACCGCAGTAGCTCCCACAATTATTACTGAAACAGAAACTTACGGAATGGAAACGCAGCAGGTTGGCGCGTACTGTGGTAAAAAAGGAATCTTATTCGTTCAAGGAGGCTCGGCACATTTCTTCAAAAAACCAGGGAAGAAGGCCAAAGTGGTTTCATTGAATTTAAACTCTAGTCAGGATGCCTTGAATATGATCAGTCCAATTTACACCGGAGTTAAAGGAAAAGAAATTGGTTTGTTCAATTCTGAATCCATGACGATGGAGTTCTATTCTGCATCTAACGGGGCATTTGCAGGAACAGTTAACTTGAACTACTATTCTTGCGTCGAAGAACTTGATGTTCCTTACTCGTTTAGAGTTTCGTATGCAAACAACCGCGTTTGGATTTACGATACTTACTCAAGAAGCTGGTTAGGGTTTTCTGTTTGGAATTAAGATTAAACACAACGTTTTAGATTTTCATTTTTAACCGCGGATAAAAGGAGAACACAGGGGAATTAAATCTCTGTGCTCTCTTTTTCTCTGAGGTTTATTGAACAAAAAAATCCCAGCGTTTCAGCACTGGGATTTCAACTATTATAATTTGATAATTACTTCTTATCAACCTCTACTGAAGCCAACTCATCAGCCTGGTAAGCACCAGAATCCAACTTGTCTTTCAATTTCTTGAATGTTTCAATAGTGTATTCCACATCTTCCAAAGTGTGTGCTGCAGTTGGGATAATTCTCAACATAATCACGTCTTTAGGCACTACCGGATAAATAACGATAGAACAGAAGATATTGTAATTCTCACGTAAATCGAATGTAAGGTTTGTTGCTTCAGCCAAACTTCCTTTCATGAATACTGGAGTCACCGGTGAGTTTGTTGCACCAATATCAAATCCGTTTTCTTTGAATCCTGTTTGAAGAGCATTTGCAATTTCCCACAGTTTGTTTTTCAATTCTGGTTTCGTTTTCAATAACTCCAAACGCTTGCGAGCACCAATTGTAATTGTAATTGGCAATGCTTTCGCGAACATTTGAGAACGCATGTTGTAACGGAAATACTCAATGATTGATTCTTTCGCACAAATGAACCCTCCAATAGAAGACATTGATTTTGCGAATGTTCCGAAAAGGATATCGATTTCACTTTGAACACCTTGAGCTTCACCGGCACCTTGACCAGTTTCACCTAAAGTTCCAAATCCATGAGCATCATCAACAAATAAACGGAAGTTGTATTTTCCAGATTTACGGAATTCAACGATTTCTTTGATTTTTCCCTGGTCACCTGCCATTCCGAAAACTCCTTCAGTGATCACCAAAATACCACCACCAGTTGTTTCAGCCAAACGAGTTGCATTTCTCATTTGTTTGTCAAAGCTCTCCATGTCGTTGTGTTGGAAAACGAAACGCTTACCTGTATGTAAACGCATACCATCCAAGATACAAGCGTGAGATTCAGAATCGTAAACGATAATATCACTTCTGTCAACTAAACAATCGATAGCAGAAACCATTCCCTGGTAACCGAAGTTCATCAAGATACAATCTTCGTAACCCATGAATTCAGCCAACTCATTTTCCAACTTTTCGTGCTCGCTTGTTTGACCAGTCATCATACGCGCACCCATTGGGTAAGCTAAACCGTAATCAGCCGCAGCCTTAGCATCAGCTTCACGAACTTCAGGATGATTCGCTAGTCCTAAATAGTTATTTAACGACCAAACCAAACATTCCTTACCGCGGAAAATCATTTTGTTTCCCAATTCACCTTCTAATTTCGGGAATGTAAAGTAACCATGTACACCTTTAGAGTATTGTCCGATTGGACCACGATTACGTTCAATTTTTTCAAATATATCTGCCATGTCTAATAAATTGAAAACCACGCCTTGAGCATGGTTCTTTCTTTAGTTCGTGCAAAGTTAGTAGGTTTCAGGCTTTTTTCAGCTTTTGAGTTGAATTTTTATTCAGATTTTGTTAACACATGCCAGCAAAATCGGTTAACTGCGATCTAACTTTTTAAGTTTTTATATCTTCGCAGCTGCAAGTCAACAACGACAAAACCAAAATTATTAGAATGCACAAAATCCTCCTTTTCGCCTTTTTCATTACACTAGTTAATTCCACGTTTGCACAAGAAACTGAAAGTTCTAACTATCCGGTAGCCGTTTCCAGCGCTTCTTTTGAAAAAGTCATTGGCACCAAAAATGGTCATCTTTTAATGCTTATTGAAGAACGTGATCAATATTTCATCGCTGAATACGACACCGTTTCAATGGCTGAAAAAACAAAATATCCGATTGCAGTCGAAAAGGAAGTTGGTATTTCTAAATATCTCGCAGGTGTTTTCATGATCGGTTCCAACATAAAGGTGATTTATCGCCAATATGTAATCCTGACAAAGGCACATACCCTGAACGTTTATGACTGTGACTTCAACGGATTGATCAATTCTTCAAAGAAGGAATACAGCATAAAAGATTGGGATAAAGACGATTTCGTGTTTTTTACAATGAATGAAAATAAAGATTGTCTGCTTTTTGGAAGAACGAGTAAAAACCTCAAAAACACTGAACTCACTTTTGAATCTTTTTTGATTAATGAACATTCTGAAACACTTCAAACGTTAACATTAACCGAGCATATCGCGAAAAAAGGTGATTTTGTTCAATCTAGTGTTGCGATCAATAATCAATACGAAATTTTCACTTATGCTTTTCACAACACATTCAATAAAAGCGATAAGAAATTTCATTCCCAAGTATATCTGAAGATGTACAACGCTTCGAAAAAAGAACCAATTTCATCTTCTTCGTTTGAAATTCCAGTTGGCTACTCTTGTGCTGAATTGCTGTTAAAGGAAGTAGGAAACCGTTTGGTATTAGCTGGTATCTATCAAAACTACAAGAAAAAAGAAGTGAATGGATATGTAGGATTATTCAGGGTATCAGTAGAAAACGGAAAATTAGGTACTCCTGTTTATACCAAATATTCGGAAGCAACACGACTGAAAACAATACAAGGAGCTGAAATTACAGAAGGTGTTTCGGTTCGACCGTTTTATACATTTCATGATTATCTTGTGGATTCAAAAGGAAACACCTATATTCTACAAGAAAGGCAAACCATTAATCAAGAAGGACAATTCTATTACGGTTCTATTTTAATCTCCAAATTTGATGAAAACGGGAACTTGGTTTGGGATAATTTGGTTGCTAAATCACAGTTTTTCAGACTGAAATTCGTCAATAATATAGCCTTCTATCTTTTACCTCCAGCACTAACAATTCTAGCATATGCGGTTATCACGGGTTCTGACGAAGGTTATCTTTCTTTCAAAGCAACATTGGTGAATGATGAAATCCAACTGCTTTTCAACGATATAAAAGAGAATGAAAACAAACAAGGTTTTACCGAACGTCAACCATATACGAATCCAGAAAAAGGTATTCCATACGTTGCGACTGTTAAAAGCGATGGAACCTTCTCTTACAAATGCAGAGAAGATCTAAAACCAAGTGGCGAACCTTTTGTTCTTCAAAACGGATATTACCTCAACGGTTCTTACATCCTCATATCGAAGGACAGAAAACGTGGAAATCTGCTTTCAAAAGTGAGATTTTAAACACTCAGCTTCAGGTATTTCTCCTTCAGAAACGCCTTGTGATGCATGGCATGACCAATAATCATCCAACCTATACTGCGTGTGGTAACAACTGATCCGTTTGCATGTCCACGGAAGTCAAGCATTTCTGCAGACATTCCTGAGAATAGAAGAATCGTCGACTTTCTCACGGTTTCAAATTCTTCAATGATCTGTGACAGGCTCCTGTTTTGAGAATTGCTATTTGCGATGTATCGATCTTCATCAAAACCATCCAGCTCCGTTGCATCCAAACGAGAAAAACGAAATGCACGGTACTGGAAAATCCGTTCTGTATCCATCATGTGTAATACTACTTGCTTGATCGACCATTTCTCGGGCTGATAGCTTTCGTCTTGCTGATCAACGGGGATAGAATGTAAGAATCGGAACAAGCGATCTGTACTTTCTTGAAACGCAACTTCCAAATCTTCCCAGCAATCAGTCAAATCGAAATAGTAAGCTGCGTATGCTGGCGCGTCTGAATAGTTTGGTCTACCGAAAAGTGAATTATTCATATGCCATGTATTTATCTAAAAGATAAACAAAAGCAGCCATACTTGCACAACCTAATTCCAATTCTCTTTTATTCACAGCTTCAAAAACATCACTTTTCGCATGATGGAAATCGAAGTAACGTTGTGAATCGGGAACAAATCCAAACAGTGGAATCCCCTCGTATGATTTTTTCAACGGACTAATATCCACACCACCGTATCCAACTTCGAAATGATGCAAGCCATAAGGTTTCAAAATCGCAGCAAAACTCTGAATCAATTTAAGGTACATTTCACTTCCGTCGCATTCAAATCCACGTGGCGTAAATCCTCCTCTGTCACTTTCAACCGCTGCAATCTGCAATTCACCTTTTTCTTTCGTCCATGAAGCATAACCTTGTCCGCCTTTGTTTCCGTTTTCCTCATTCATAAAGAAAACAACGCGAATGGTATGCTCAGGTTTGATTTTCAACGTTTGCATAAGGCGTAATGCTTCCAAACAATGAATCACTCCTGCCCCATCGTCGTGCGCACCTTCGCCCTGATCCCAGGAATCCAAATGTCCGCCAATGGTGATGATTTGATTTGGAAACTTACTTCCCTTGATTTCACAAACCACATTATTCGATGGTGCGTCCGGAAAGTCCTTGCAATCCATTTCGATAATCACTTCAATTTTTCCATTAGCAAGCGCTTCAGAAAGTGCATTAGACGCATTGGTAGAAAGTGCACCAGCAGGAATCTTCTTCACGGCATCTTCATAGTGCATTGAACCCGTATGTGGATGATCATCGTTTGGCAAAGCAAGTGAACGGATTAAAACGCCCACCGCTCCCAATTTCGAAGCCTCAACCGCACCATTTCCGCGAATAGCATAACAACCACCGTAAGCCGTAAATGTGACAATATCCGCAGGATTCATTGGCTGATTCAAAAACACAATCTTACCTTCAACAGTTGATTTTGAAGCCTTCTTCAAAGCATCCAGCGTTTTGAATTCGACAACTTCAGCACGTAACGTTCCATTAGTTCCGATCGAACCTCCTAGTGCCACCATTTCCATTGGAACAATATCACCCGCTTTCGTTTTGTACCAAGCCGATTCTTTCGTTCCACGTTCCCAATGCGTCACCATTACCGGTTGCAAGAAAACCTCATCAAAACCGTATTCCAACATTTTTGCTTTCGACCATTCAACGGCCATTTCAGCTTGAGATGAACCGCTCAGTCGCGCACCAATATTCTTACACAGCTCACGTAAATCTTCATACGATTTACCATTATTCAAAGCTTCATCAAATAGTTTTCGAATTACCGTTGAATCCCCAGCATCCTGCGCTTTTAACGAAGTAACCGAAGTAAAAATGAATGCGATAAGTAACGTAATTCTAACCATTGCAGTGCTTTTTTAAGTTTTGTAGTCCCTGTTCAAAATCCCTTCCAATGAATTTATTCATCGTTGGAATCATTGCACGTTGAAGGGGATTTTTTCCTATTTCCGATTCGAAAGACCAGGTTACCAAAGTGTCTTCCCCTTGTTTTTCAAAATTAAAAATCACAATTGATTTTGCCCTAAATCCAAAAATCAATTCGATGGTAATCGATTTGTTTGGTTCGATTTCCAAAATGGTCATACTTCCAATTCCCACCTTTCTATTTCCTTTCCATTTAATCCAGGCTCCCACTACTCCATCTTCATCAGAAAAAGAAGTTTCCATTTTCGGATCTTTCGCCGACCATGGGCTCCAAATCACAAATTGTTTAAATGAAACGCAGTTTGCAAAAACGTCTTCAATCGAAGCATTTATTAAAACACTTTTTGATGCAGATGCCTTTGTTGGTTGGCTCCAACCCATTAAAGCAAGCACCAACATGAAAAGCGCAAAAACGCCTAATGAAATATACAGGTATAACATTTTTTGAATTTTCGCGAAGTTAACAATAGTTCAGAGGAAAGAAGAAAGTCAAAAGAGGAAAGAAAATTTGTCTTTTAGACATCTACATTTTCATCTTTCCGTTTTCCTCTTTGCATCTTTTCCTCTTAATTCAATTATCTTTGCACCCGTCTACCAAAAAAGGTACGACCAAAATTCAGAATTCATGGCTTTAAAATGTGGTATCGTAGGTTTACCAAACGTAGGTAAATCAACTTTGTTCAACTGTTTATCAAACGCAAAAGCGCAAAGTGCAAACTTTCCGTTCTGTACCATTGAACCAAATGTTGGAACAATTACTGTTCCCGATCCACGTCTTGAAAAATTAGAATCAATGGTCAATCCGGAGCGCGTTGTACCTACCACAATGGAAATTGTTGACATCGCAGGATTGGTAAAAGGAGCTTCTAAAGGAGAAGGTTTAGGAAACCAATTCTTAGCAAATATCCGCGAAACGGATGCTATTCTTCATGTATTACGTTGTTTCGAAGATGGGAACATCATTCACGTTGACGGACGTGTTGACCCGGTAAGCGACAAAGAGATCATCGATATCGAATTGCAATTAAAAGATTTGGAATCTATCGAAAAAAGAATCCAATCGTTAGCTCGCACCTTGAAATCAGGAGACAAAGAAGTCATAAAAGAGAACGACCTGGCTTTAGCTATTAAAGCTGTTTTGGAGCAAGGAAAATCAGTTCGTTCAATGGATTTGGATGAAAAGGAGCGTGAAATGGTTCAGAAATTCCAATTGATTACTTCAAAACCGGTTATGTACGTTTGTAACGTTGAAGAATCTTCTGTTTTGACTGGAAATGCTCACGTGGAAGCAGTTCGTGAGGCTGTGAAAGATGAGAAAGCACAAATCCTGATTGTTGGAGCGAAGATCGAAGCTGATATTACAGAATTGGAAACGTACGAAGAACGTCAAATGTTCTTAGAAGAACTTGGCTTAGAAGAGCCGGGAGTAAATCGTTTGATTCGTACAGCTTACGCTCTATTAAATCTGCAAACATATTTTACAGCTGGAGTGAAAGAAGTTCGTGCATGGACAATTCCAGTTGGAGCTACTGCGCCACAAGCTGCAGGAGTTATTCATACAGATTTCGAAAAAGGATTTATTCGTGCGGAAGTAATGAAGTACGATGACTTTACAACACTTGGATCAGAGGCTGCTGTGAAAGAAGCAGGAAAGTTCAAAGTTGAAGGAAAGGAATATGTTGTAAGCGACGGTGATATCATGCATTTCCGCTTCAACGTTTAAATAATTAGTTTTTTTAACAAGTGAATTAAGAATAAATTAATTCTTCACATAAAGAAAAGAATATACATTTGCACCATGAGAAACCTCATTTGTAAGTCTACTTTTTCTGTACTGATGTTGTTTGCAGTATTGGCGTCTGTGCTCAGACTCAATGTTGCATTTGCTTCAACACCAGGACAAAAAGCAGTTTCTTATGATCAGGTTTCTTTTCCAAAACAACACAAGCATTACACATCTTACTTCACAGAGTTAAAGGAATACACCATTGAAAATGGTGAGGAACTGGATGATGAAGCCGATGACAAGGATCAGGTTCTTGAATGTATCTACCGCCATTTCATTACGTACATTTTCAGCGCAGATGCTGACAATGGTAAATCCGTAAATTCTTTAGTTCTAAGCGATAATTTCAGTCGTAAGAATGAACTTCCCCTTTTTATTGAGTTTGAAAATTTCAGACTGTAGACTTTAAGGAGTATATCCTTTAGTTTCTATTTTATTTCGCAGCCCTTTCTGGATATACTTCGTTTTGCTGTACAGTAAACTACCTGTTTGCTTATATAGCCCGCTGCTTATATAAATACTCAAATACAATTTATTATGAACAAGTTCCTGCTATTGTTTGGATTAGTAGGTTTGTTAACGCAAACTAGCTGTAATCAGCAGTCCGAAGAGAAAGAGGTTGCTCAAAAGTACTTAGCAACTAGCGCTTTACAGGCAGACACCACAATCATTAAAGATTACGTGTGTCAAATTCACTCCATAAGCCACATTGAACTTCGAGCACAAGAACGTGGTTATCTTCAAAAAATCTATGTGGATGAAGGGCAATTTGTAAAAAAAGGACAATTGTTGTTCCAAATTATGCCAAAGTTGTATCAAGCAGAAATGCAAAAGGCACAAGCTGAAGCTGAGTTTGCAAAAATAGAATACCAAACCACTTCCAAATTGGCTGATAACAATGTTGTTTCGAAAAGTGAGCAAGCAATGGCTAAAGCGAAATACGATAAAGCCAAAGCTGAATTAGCTTTAACGAAAGTGCATTTAGAGTTCACTGAAATTAGAGCTCCATTCGACGGTTACATTGACCAGTTTCATGCACGATTGGGAAGTTTGATCGATGAAGGTGATTTATTAACGAACCTTTCAGACAACAGTAAAATGTGGGTCTACTTCAACGTTCCGGAAGCGGAATACTTGAACTATAAATCTGTAGTCAAAAACACTGGAAACACGGAAGTTCGTTTGCTAATGGCCAATAACGAGTTGTTCGACTTTGTTGGAAAAGTAGAGACCATTGAAGCCGACTTCAACAACGAAACGGGAACAATCATGTTCAGAGCTACTTTCCCCAATCCAGAAGCGCTTTTACGTCACGGTGAAACAGGAAACATTCAAATGACAACACCTTTGAAGAAAGCCTTGATCATTCCTCAAAAAGCAACTTTCGAAGTTTTGGAGAAGAAATACTGTTATGTTATCGATAGCAAAAATGTGGTTCACACGCGTGAAATCACCATCGCTTCAGAAATGCCAGACTTGTACGTGATCAAAAAAGGATTACATCCTGGTGAACGTGTTTTGGTGGAAGGAATTCGTAAGGTGAAAAACGGGCAAAAGATTGCTTACAAGTACGAGAAACCTGAGAGCATCATTAAGAAATTGAATGTTTACGTTGAGTAATTATCAACCGAAAAAACAGTAAGATATGTTTACTAAATTCATAAAACGACCTGTATTGGCAATCGTTTTGTCACTCGTGATCATTTTCATGGGAATCATCTCGATCAAAACATTGCCTACATCACAGTTCCCTTCCATTGCACCTCCAATGGTGATGGTTTCTGCTTCGTATCCCGGAGCAAGTGCCAAATCACTAATGGAATCCGTTATCATTCCGCTGGAGCAATCCATCAACGGAGCCTGGGGAATGAAATACATGACATCTGATGCTACCAGTGCTGGTGAAGCCAACATCCAGGTAGTATTCAACCTGGGAACAGATCCCGATCAGGCCCTGGTACAAATTTCCAATCGCGTGCAGCAGGTTACCAACCGACTTCCGATCCTGGTTCAGCGTGAGGGTGTTGTAATTACGCCTATCATGCCGTCGATGTTGATGTACGTTAACCTTTACAGTAAGGATAAGAACTCAGACATGAAATTCTTGTTCAACTATGCCGGAATTAACATGATTCCTGAGTTGCAACGTATCAACGGAATTGGTCAGGCGAAAATCCTGGGAAGTCGTCAGTATGCTATGCGCATTTGGTTGAATCCGGATAGAATGCGTGCTTACAGTATTTCACCAGATGAAGTAATGGAAGCATTGATGGATCAAAGTGTGATCGGAAAAGCAGGACGAATTGGTCGTGGTGACGGAAGCCGTGCGGAAGCATTGGAATATGTATTGGCTTATTCCGATCGATACAACGAACCAGAACAATACGAAAATGTGATTATCAAAGCGAATCCAGACGGAGAAATCCTTCGCTTGAAAGACATTGCGAAAGTATCGTTGGGAAGTGAGTATTATGACCTTTATTCGAATTTGAACGGTCACCCGTCTGCAGCAATCGTATTGAAACAAACGTACGGTAGTAATGCGAGTGAAGTAATTGAAAACGTAAAAACACGCTTGGAAGAAATGAAAGAAACATTTCCTCCTGGAATGGATTACGAGATCAGTTATGACGTTTCCAAATTCCTTGACGCTTCAACAGAAAACGTAATTCATACATTGCGTGACGCCTTCATCCTGGTAGCTTTAGTAGTGTTTATCTTCCTCGGTGACTGGCGTTCCACATTAATTCCAACAATAGCCGTTCCGGTTTCATTGATTGGTGCCTTCATCTTCATGCAGATCTTCGGTTTGACGATCAACATGATTACCCTTTTCGCCCTAGTACTTGCCATTGGTATTGTGGTCGATGACGCCATTGTGGTTGTGGAAGCTGTTCACGCCAAGATGGAAGAAGAACCTCATCTCAGTCCGTTTAGCGCGGTTCAGAAAGTAATTCGCGAGATCAGCGGTGCCGTAATTGCGATTACCTTATTGATGACGGCAGTATTCATTCCGGTTTCCTTCATGTCTGGTCCGGTGGGGATTTTCTATCGACAGTTTGCGATCACCATGGCAACCTCAATTGTGATTTCTGGTTTCGTGGCACTTACCCTAACTCCGGTGCTTTGTGCAATGATCCTGAAAAACAATCATGGACAAGCAAGAAAGAAACATTTGTTGAATCGCTTCCTTGATTCATTCAACCGCGGATTTGATAAATTGACTGGTCGTTATGTAGGTTTATTGAAATTGATTGTAAACAGAAAATTCGTGACTTACGCAATCCTGTTCGCATTTGGTTTCGGAATTTTCGGAATTACAAAAACACTTCCTTCAGGATTTATTCCGAGTGAAGATCAGGGAATGATTTATGCGATTGTTCAAACACCTCCGGGATCAACTTTGGAAAGAACAAACGATATTTCCCGTCAACTTCAAGAGATTGTTCAGAAAGTGGATGGCGTTCAATCTGTTTCGTCCATTGCTGGTTACGAGGTTTTGACAGAAGGTCGTGGTTCGAATGCGGGAACATGTTTGATCAACCTGAAACCTTGGGATGAACGTAAACACACCGTAAATGAAATCATCTATGAACTGGAGGAAAAAGCGAAAGCAATTCCAGGGGCAACAATTGAATTCTTTGATCCGCCGGCAGTTCCAGGTTATGGTGCAGCGGGAGGTTTTGCATTGCAGTTGTTAGACAAAACCAACTCTGGTGATTATCAGCAGCTGGAAGAAGTGAAAAACGATTTCATGGCGGAATTGGGTAAACGCAAAGAGCTGACAGGTTTGTTCACTTTCTTTAGCGCGAACTATCCGCAGTATGAAATTGAAATCGACAACGAACTGGCGATGCAAAAAGGAGTTAGTATCGGAAATGCGATGAATACACTTTCCATTTTCGTGGGAAGTACTTACGAACAAGGGTTCATCAAATTCCAACGTTTCTTTAAGGTATTCGTTCAGGCTGGACCAGAATACAGAAAGTTACCTACGGATGTTTTAAACTTATACGTGAAAAATGACCGTGGCGAAATGGTTCCGTTCTCAGCATTCATGCGCATTAAGAAAACGCAAGGTGCGAACGAGATCAATCACTACAACATGTACAATACTGCGGCAATTCGTGGTGCTCCTGCAAAAGGATACAGTTCTGGTGAAGCCATTGCAGTAATTCAGGATGTAGCTAAGAAAACGCTTCCACAAGGTTATGACATCGACTGGGCAGCACTTTCAAAAGACGAAACACTTCGTGGAAATGAAGCAATTTGGATCTTCCTCATTGTATTGGTATTCGTTTACTTCGTTCTAGCAGCTCAATATGAAAGCTTCATCATTCCTTTGGCGGTTATCTTCTCGTTACCTGCCGGAATTTTCGGATCCTTCTTATTACTGAAGACTTTAGGATTGGCAAATGACATTTATGCACAAGTTGGACTTGTCATGCTCGTCGGGCTACTCGGTAAGAATGCCGTCCTGATTGTGGAATTTGCGATTCATAAGCAGCAACATGGAGCAACAGTTCTTGAAGCGGCAATTGAAGGAGCAAAAGTACGTTTCCGTCCAATTTTGATGACATCATTTGCATTCATTGCTGGTTTGATTCCATTGGTTCTAGCTCACGGAGCCGGAGCAATCGGAAACAGAACAATTGGATCTTCTGCACTTGGAGGAATGCTATTCGGAACCATATTCGGAGTAATTATCGTTCCTGGATTGTACTACATCTTCGCAAGTCTTGCAAATGGTAAGAAGTTGATCAAGTTCGAAGACGAATCGTCATTGACTGAAGATTTCGTACACGCAATAGATAGTTTCCCATCAACACCTAACGAAAGTGAAGACAATGAGCAGTAAATTAAGAACATTGGCATACGTGTCAATAGCAAGTGTTTCCCTGTCGTTCATTACAGCATGTGGAAACCTGGACAAAACAAATCCAAGAGACGAAAACATATCAAATGTACCTGCGAGCTATAACGGCTCGCAGGATACAACGAACATTAGCGACTTAAAATGGCGTCAATATTTTGATGATCCGAATTTGGTTTCACTCATCGATTCAGCGTTGAACAACAACCAGGAATTGAATATTGTTATGCAGGAAATTCTGATGGCTAATAACGAAGTGATGGCCAGAAAAGGGGAATACATGCCCTCAGTGAACGGAGTTGCCGGTGCAGGAGTAGATAAAACGCCAAAGTATACAACACGAGGCGCAGCAGAAGAACAGATTCAAATTGTGGAAGACAAAGCAAATCCAAAAGCAATGGGCGATTTCATGATTGGAGCTACGGCTTCCTGGGAAGTGGATATCTGGCACAAGCTTCGAAATGCGAAAAAGTCGGCTTACAATAAGTTTCTTGCAACCCAGGCTGGTAAAGATTTCATGATCACGAATCTGGTAGCTGAGATTGCAAACTCGTATTACGAATTGCTAGCATTGGATAATCAAATGGCGATTGTACAGCAGAATATCGAGCTTCAAAACAATGCCTTGAATACGGTTCGTTTGGAGAAAGAAGCAACTCGTGTTACAGAGCTGGCAGTTAAGAAATTCGAGGCTGAAGTTTATCACACGAAAAGCTTGCAATACGACATTCAGCAAAAGATAGTTGAAACGGAAAACCGTATCAATTACTTAGTGGGTCGATATCCGCAACCTGTTGTTAGAACAGCACAATCGTTCGCAACTGTCGAAATGGATAGCATAGCGGAAGGAATTCCATCACAACTTTTGGAAAACCGTGCAGATATCAAAGAAGCAGAATTGAATCTTGCAGCCAACAAATTGGATGTAAAAGCAGCGCGTGCTCAGTTCTACCCTTCTTTCACGATTAGAGCAGGAGTTGGTTTTCAAGCGTTCAATCCGGCTTACCTTATTCGTACCCCAGAGTCCATGTTGGCAAGTTTAGCTGGCGACTTGGTTGCACCGTTGGTAAACAGAGCATCGATCAAGGCGAAGTACTACAATGCAAAAGCAAGTCAGGTTCAGGCTGCGTTCACATACGAGCAGAAGATTTTGAATGCTTACATTGAAGTGGCGAACCAGATGTCGAACATTAACAATTTGAGACAGAGTTACGCTTTGAAAAATCAACAAGTTGATGCTTTGAATGAATCGATCAATATTGCAAACAGTTTGTTCACTTCAGCAAGAGCAGATTATATGGAAGTTCTTTTAACACAACGCGATGCTTTGGCTTCGAAGTTTGAGTTGATTGAAACGAAACGCGATTTGTTCCACGCAAAAGTGAATATTTACAGAGCTTTAGGTGGAGGTTGGAGGTGACTTCGGCATCTCGGCTCCGCTCGATGACCGAAGCTCAATAAAAGAGTAAACCCTGAGCCATAAGGCTCTTTTATTAAAGGCAAGACGTTCTTCTGAAAATGGAGAGCGTCTTTTTTTTGTCTCCCGCAGACGTGCACAGAAGAACACAGATGAATAAAGGATTAAAACTGATTAGACACAAACACTATGAGTCAATTGTAAATATAGTACTGCAACATGACGGGAATGAGATGTTTAAACAACTTGTTTGTTCAGCGGAAGAATCATTTCAATAAAAAAATTAAGGTTATCTTTTTACACACCCCCTCTCATCAAATAACATCCGTGTTCTTCTGCGCTCCTCTGCGGGAAATCTTACTTTCTCTCAGCTTTCACCAACGCTACCGTCAATGAATCAAACATATTCTGGAAGCTCTCGTATTCTGCTTGATTTCTTTCTTTTGAATCTTTTTGATACAAGGTGAAATCTACATACTGTAATTGAGTGTCTTTGTATTTACTACTCTGGATAGATATTCCTGGTCCCCAGTACAGAACTCCCGGAGCCTCTTTCAAACGATTTTCGAACTTAACAATATTGTTCAGTTGTTTTCGCTTTCCTGCCTTATCGACCACAAAAAATTCCTGATCAACTGTTCCGTTTTTAAACTCTGGTTTCACTATTAGAATTCCATTTGCCGGAACTTTCATGATTCTTCTTCCATCTTCTACTTTAGGCTCAACTCCATTCTTCTCGTTGTAAACCACTCGGAATTCGCCTTTGAAATCAGAGGAAAGCAAATACGTTTCCGGTTCTGGATTATTGCTGTTCAACTGTGCAAAATGGAATAATGACAACGCGAGAACAGATAAAACCGCTGTCAATGGAAACGATAACAAACCCAGTACAACAACCGCAGGTTCCTTTTTTTCTGTTGACTTTGGTAAGCGCCACTGTAAAAAAAGTAATTGAACAAATGCAGCAATTCCCCAAGTGTACAGAATCGAATTATCGAAAGCTCCTGCTCCGGTTCCCACCAATTTGGTTACTGAGAACTGCCAAAGCAAGGATAAGCCAACGGAACTGACAACAATCATCAAGAATCGGAACATGGAAGACCTGCCTTTAAACAACCCAAGAATTGCTCCACCGCTAACTGTTAAAGCTAGTAAGAACGGGATCGTCCAATAGAAAAACGCGAAGCTGTTGATCTTTATATCAGTATCGAGTTTCGAAATGTAAAACGTGAACGATAAATAACAAACCAAAAAGTGAATTAGAGCACTGATAATTTTGGTTAGAATTGGATTTTTCATATCGTTTTTATTAAGTATTAAAGCCTTGCTAAATTACTCATAAACACGCAGAAACATTGTCAAAGAAGGATGAGAATTAAGCTTATTTAGCAGTTCCGAATTGGGCAAAAAAAATCCCTACCAAAACGGGTAGGGATTCTTTTATTGTTGTGAATTAATATTCATCTTCATTAAAGAGAAAATCGTCTTTTGACGGATAATCAGGCCAAATTTCTTCGATACTTTCATAAATATCGCCTTCGTCTTCCAAATCCTGTAGATTTTCTACTACTTCCAGGGGCGCACCAGCACGAATTGCGTAATCAATCAATTCGTCTTTTGAAGCTGGCCATGGTGCGTCTTCTAAATATGATGCTAGTTCTAGTGTCCAGTACATTTCTTAATTGCTTATTGTTGTTTCTTCGGGCAAAAATAAACTTATTTTCAAAACAAGCAACCCCCAATCACAAAAAGTCAAAAGTTTAAATTCAAAAGTTAAAAATTCACCTGACTTTCAGATTTATAGTTTTGTCTTTTCACGTTTGATTTTTGACTTTTAACTTACTTTTTTGGTACCCAAGGAGTTTCTTCCACATTCAACTCTTTTGTGAACGCTCTGCTTAAAACAAAAAGATAATCGCTCAAACGGTTCATGTAGGAAAGAATGATTGGATTCACTTGTGTTTCCTCATTTAAATGAGAGATCAAACGTTCAGCTCTTCTGCAAATACAACGTGCCACATGACAATGAGAAACTGTTGGATGTCCGCCAGGAAGGACGAAGAATTTCATCGGTTCCAATTGTTCTTCCATCGCATCAATTGCATTCTCCAAAACCACCACATCTTCAGCAAAAAGTTCGGGTAAGACCATTTTGGATTTCTCCGGATCCGAAGCCAGGTGCGAACCAAGGGTGAATAATCTGTCCTGAATTTCGATCAAGAGCGCTTTTCGTTCTTCGTTTTCGTTGTAATCACGAATAAGTCCTATGTAACTATTCAATTCGTCAACTGTTCCGTAAGCTTCAATGCGCAAATGATGCTTCGGCAAGCGTGTTCCGCCAATTAACCCTGTCGTTCCTGTGTCGCCTTTTTTGGTGTAAACTTTCATGGTTTAAAGGTAGAAATTAATGAAGTTTCAAGTTTCAATTTCCGGGGATTTTTCCAAATTTCCTGAATTGGGGGATTTTGGAAAATCAGGTATTTAGGGAATATCCCCTCTGAGTCCAAAATTGCGTTAAATCACCACCTATTTAAACGTTTTCATATATTTGAAATTAACTATTGAAAGCATCATGACTCAAAAAACGTTGTTAGCTGTACTATTCTTAGCAGTTCTTACTGCTTGTGGAATGTTTAAACATAATGATGAAACAAAAATCGAAGAGATTCCATCTCCGGGAGAATCGACCACTGCTCCAATACCTACAAATGTAGATGGTACGCCAACTCAAGCGGACGTAGATCGTGTGCAAGGTATGTTTCCAGGTTATACTTTGGATCAAATAAACGAAGGAAAATATCTGTATGAAATCAATTGCGCATTATGTCATGATTTAATGCTCCCTTCTTCTGAACCTGAAGATGAATGGAGAAAAATTGTTCCTGACATGGTTCAAAAAGCAAATAGAAAAAACGGAAACACTCTTGATGCGGCTGGTGAAGAGCAAATTCTTCGTTATGTAATTACTATGGGTCCGGCGCAAATGAAGTAGCTTTAACACATAGCTCACATAGCGAAATCATAGGTACATAGTCTTCAGGATAATGTAATCAAAATGACAATAAAAACTATGTGTCTATGTGTCTAAACTATGTTGTCTATGTGTTTTTAAACGACTCGGGACCTGAAAATCCACGGTCGTAAAACAAAATGCTCTTTTGCCTGATGTTGTCTTCGCCACAACAAACCCATTCGACCTAAATCAATACTCAAATGGAAACGTTCATCATCAACCAATTCATTCCAGACTTGCCACATATCGTTGTTCCAGCGAATATCATCCAAAATGAAACACGTGTTGTCGTCGCTATTCTTCATTAAAAGCTCCAAATAATGCTTGGTAGCTGTTGACTCATGATTTCCGTCGATGAAAATAAGGTTGTAAACAGCATCGTTTGGTCGATTCAAAAAACCATCAAAATCCGAGCAAACAGGGAATACTTTATCCAATTTCCACAGATCAAATTGCTGGTAAGCACGTCTTAACGTTTCCTCACAGCCTTCAACGGTTGTGATATGTGAATCGGGGGATGCGGCTTTCATGGTTATAACACCACTTCCAACGGATGTTCCCAATTCCAGCACACGTTCTGGCTTATAAAAATGAAGGATCTTCCACAATACATCACCATAAACTCCTCTTGTTGAGGATGTTTTGACCAACTCAGCAATGCTTCTCTGTTTATTCAGTTTTTTAGATCCTGCACCTAAATCGATTATGTTGAATTTCTCGGTTTGTTTCAGACTATTTTTTATCCATTTTTTTCGTGTCAGGATAAAATTTTTGTCAACCTTTGTCGTTAGGCACTTGTCTACAAACTCAAAGACAAAGGCAGAGTGAATTCCATGTCTTCCTTTCGATTTTAACAGATACTGAAAGTAATTTCTTTTCAGAGGCCTTGATGTCATGCTGCAAAGAAACGAAAAACCAAAGAACATGCTTTATGCATAGAACTACTTTTGAAGAACAACAAGAACGAATTATTGCAAATACCAATGGTAATCAGCCGGAGGTACAGCTAATACGCGCATGCACACCAAATGAAGGAATTGTCATTCTTTCTGAACAGGATAAAACGGAGCTACAGGAAATTTTCCTAAAAGACGATTCGAAGAAAACATTTTTTGTCCCTTCTTCCGGATCAGGTTCACGAATGTTTCAGTTTTTATTTGATTTTATTTCTGAACCGAATGAAACAAATCGTGGATATGTAGAACGCTTCCTGAACCACATTGAAGACTTTGCGTTTTTCAATCAGTTTCCGGTAGAAATTCAAACAGAACTGAGAAATCGTTCTATGAGTATCGACCAATTTGTAGCTTATATTTTGAACAATAAAGGAATGGGGTTGGCCCATTTGCCGAAAGGATTAATTCCATTTCATAAATACGGACCATTTATCCTTAATCCATTTCAGGAGCACGTATTGCAAGGAAGAAAAGTGTGTAATGAGCATGCCGATTTCCATTTTACAGTAACTGAACGTTTTGAAAAAGAAATAGAGAAGCATCTCGACTTTATGTATGGAATGACCGGACATAAAAGTGAAATTAAATTCTCCGCTCAGGATTCTGAAACGGATGCCTTCGCTTTTAATACAGATGGAACTCCTGCAATTTGCGAAAATGGAGAACAATTGCGTCGACCAGCCGGACATGGTGCTTTGCTTGAAAATCTTTCGGAACTAAATGCTGATTTGATCTTTGTAAAAAATATCGATAATGTGCAGCACTTCAATCATTCAGAAAAATCTATTGATACACATCGTATTTTGGCTGGATGCCTAATCAAGATTCAATCAGAAATCAAAGAATTACTCGCTGATTGGTCTGATGAAAAATTCAATGATCTTAATGCACATTATCAGCTTTTCGATACGGAACATGTTTCCAAATTAGCTAAAGCAGATAAAATAAAATTGCTAAACAGACCAACACGCGTTTGCGGAATGGTTAGAAATGAAGGACAACCAGGTGGCGGACCATTTTGGATCAACGATAACGGTATTGCGACAAAACAAATTGTTGAAAAAGCGCAGATCAGTATGTCGGGCGACCAATACCGTGTGATGATTCAGTCAACGCACTTCAATCCTGTTTTAATGGTTTGTCAGGGAAAACATTTCGACGGCTCAGCAATTGATTTTGAAGCTTATCGTGACAACGAAAAATACTTCATCGTAAACAAAAAATATCAGGGAAAAGATATTCGATTCATTGAATTACCAGGACTTTGGAACGGAAGTATGGCTTATTGGAATTCGATCTTTGTTGAAGTACCAAGTGAAGCTTTTAGTCCGGTAAAAACCATTTTGGATTTGCTAGAAACAGCGCACCAGCATTGATAATTACAAATTACTAGTAATTCGTAATTAGTAATTACTAATCAATACAACTTCTGACGTTTGATCAAAAAAGTACTCAGCACTTCTGAAAGTCCTTGTTCAATATCAACAGGCATAAAATCTACAGCGTACTGTGAACAGCGAAGTGCAATGTCGTCAAAGTATTTCTGAACACTTTCCGCATAATTTTTCTTCACCTCGTTAGGATGAAGCTTCATCTTCTCCCCTGTTTCCATGTCGACCAAATTCACCGGACGGTTATCCAAATCGAAAAGTAACTCTGTTTTTTTATCTACAACATTGAAGATAATCACCTCATGTTTTGCATGCTTCAAATGCTGAATTGCCTGCATGAATTCCTCTACTCTGCTTGGATCATCCAATAGATCAGAAAAAACAATGATCAAACTTCTCTTGTGGCAAAGCTCTGCAATATCGTGTAAAGCCTGAATGGCATTCGCTCCAATTTTCTTGTCTTCAGAATAATTCACCAACAACTTTTCCATTTCATTAATGATGAAACGGTGATGCGCAGGTGACGATTTTGCAGGTGAATTCAAACGCAATTTCTCATCGAAAATAGAGATTCCAACAGCATCGCGCTGCTTTTTCATCAACTCGGCAATGGAAGCTCCAGCCAAAAGCGCAAATTCCAACTTCGACCATTCGTTTTTTGCACGGTAATACATGGATGAAGAAGCATCGAAAACCAACTGACAACGAAGATTGGTTTCTTCCTCGTATTTTTTGGTGAAAAGTTTTTCAGATCGGGCAAACAATTTCCAATCGATGTGTCGTGTTGATTCACCGCTGTTGTACAAACGATGCTCGGCAAATTCAACCGAGAATCCGTGGAACGGACTTTTGTGTAAACCTGTGATAAATCCTTCCACCACTTGTCGGGCAAGCAATTCAAGATTTCCGGTCTGCGCTAAATACGATTTGTCGATAGATTGAAGCATACGTGAAATTACAGAATATCTTGTAAACCTTCCATGATGATTTGTTAACTTCGTATAAATCCGATGAACAAACAATTAAAAAGACAAGCCCGAATAACACGCTATGTATTCTACAAGGAATTTCATTTCGATTGGACGAATCAAATTCTAACTTTTCTAGGGGCTTTTATTGGAATCGGCACAATTGCATTTCTGAATAAAAACAGCTTTCTTCCTATTGAACAAATTTTTCTGATTGGTTCATTCGGAGCTTCATCGGTTTTGATTTATGGAGCAGTGAAAAGTCCATTTTCTCAACCAAGAAATCTTATTGGTGGACATTTAATTTCTGCTTTAGTTGGAGTTACGGTTTACAAGCTTCTTCCCGACCAAATCTGGATTTCAGCACCACTTGCTGTAGCTCTTGCAACTGTCGCCATGCAAATCACAAAAACCATTCATCCTCCCGGTGGAGCAACAGCACTGATTGCCGTAATTGGAACCGAAAAAGTAAAAGCATTGGGTTATTTCTATGTTCTCTCCCCCGTTTTATCCGGAGTTTTGATTCTGTTTATCGTTGCGTTGATCGTAAACAACATTTCTAAAAGTAGAAGTTATCCAACCCACGGAGTTTTCTCCAAAACCTTCAAAGCAGGTGCGAAATTTCGTCTTCCCCGAAAAAAATAATTTGTAGTAGAGACAGGTCGCGACCTGTCCCTACCAATTATTTTTTGATGTCATCGTGAACCTTTTTTCATTCGGTCTGTAATCCCTTTCCGAACGAACAATTGATCCTATGAAAACTCAAATTCTTCTTTTAACGTTATTAACTTCTTCACTATCCTTTGCTCAATATAATGCTTGCGCAGCGAGAAGTGAAGTCACAGAAACAAAATCCATCCAACAGAAAGACAACACTACTGGTGAAACCATTACCATTCAGCAGGAAGTTCCTGTTACAGCTGTCGATAACTTCGGAAACGCAACTGGTAACAAATATGACCTCGCTGTTGATGGTGCATTCAACGGACAAACAATTGTCATTCTGGATTTATGTCAGATTGATCTTTCTGGACCAAAAGCAGCATTAAAGGAAAAAGGATTTGAAACTTTCGTTTACATGGGAGCTCCCGATCCTGCTAATTTGAAAGAAGCTTTAGCAAAAGCGAATCAGGTTTGGGTAATCTCCGCGGTAACACGTTATTTAAACGACGAACACGCAAAACTCATCAAGGACTTCTACGAAACTGGAAAAGGCGTTTACATTTGGGGCGATAACGATCCATGTAATGCTGATGCGAATTTCATTGCCAATTACCTGATCGGGGCTTCGTTAACCGGAGATTATTACGCCGACCAAAATATCGGATTAATGACTGAAGGTGGAACGACTGGAATTCGCAAAGACCATTTGATCTCAACAGGAATTGTCAAGTTTTACGAAGGAATCACCATTTCACATGTCGTAGATCCAAATCAATTAACAACACCCTTAATGTGGAGTACAGACGGTGGAACAGTTGCTGCAATTGTTGACGACCAGCAACACCGCTTGATCATTGACGGAGGCTTTACACGATTGTATTACAAATGGGATTCTGCAGGAACTGGACGATATGTAAAAAACGCAGCAGCATGGCTAGCAAACTTCGAACGCTTTGGTGACGAAGTAGTAAGCGACGAATTCAAAACAAAGAAATAACGCGCCTGTGATTTCGATACATTCCGACTAAACGTCGGAACACTCAATCTGACAGGCTTATTATAACAATTTGACACATTAGGACTAAGTGTCGGAATACTCGATCTGAGAGGCTTATTAAAACAATTTAATACTAGAAATCATGAGAAAAATTACGATTCTAGCCCTTGCAATCTGGGCATCAACAAACATCAGCTTCGCACAATACAATGCTTGTGCAGCAAAAAGTGCAGTTACAGAAACAGTAACAAGAGAAGTGAAAGACGACCAAACGGGTCAAAAGCGCATTGAAAACGTTGAAGTAGCCGTTTCAAACAGAGATGGTTTCGGAAATGCTTCCGGAAATCAATACGATTTAGCAGTTGATGGTGCTTTTGAAGGACAAACAATCGTTGTACTTCAATTGTACACAGGTGAAAACTTCGATTTCGAAAAACCGAAAGCAGCATTGAAAGAAAAAGGATTCTCTGTTTACCGCTATTCGAACCAACCGCCAAGTCCGGAAGAATTGAAAAAATCGTTAGACAAAGCATGTCAGTTTTGGTTGATTTCTTCCACAACTCAAATGCTTACTCCTGAACACGTAAAAGTGATTCGTGAGTTCTATGAATCCGGAAAAGGAATTTACATTTGGGGTGATAACGATCCGTACCATGCTGATGCCGATTACCTGGCAAACGCGCTTGTTGGCGTAACCATGAGTGGTTACTACATGGGAAATCAAACCGTAACGTTCAAAACAGAAACATCCACTTCCGGAATGCGCAAAGATCACTTGATTACAACTGGTTTGGAAAACGTTTTTGAAGGAATTACCATTTCTACAGTTCACGATCCAAACAGCGTGATGACACCACTAATTTGGAGTACAGATGGAAACGTGGTTACTGCAATTTTGGACGATCAGCAACACCGTTTGATAATCGACGGTGGATTCACCAGATTGTACTGTAACTGGGATAGCGCGGGGACAGGACGATACGTAAAGAATGCTGCAGCATGGCTTGTAAATGTTGAAAAATTCGGCGATGCAGTGGTAAGTAATAACATCACTAACGGAAAGTAAGTTTATCGAACAAAAATAGGGTTTCGTCGTGAAATTTTAAAGTCCGAAAGAATATTCGGCACGCACAATAAAACTTTCAACGGATACTGCGTTTTGCTCATTTACCAAAAAACGATTTAGCAATTGTCGTACTTTCGTACCATAGCTTATTAGCTCTAAGAGATACCGCTAATGTTGTTTCACTATTCGCTTTACCGTGAAAGAACAAAGGCAAAACAATTGAAGCAAACCCTGGAGAAATTTCAATTACTCAACAAAATTTGCTTCGTGTAAAGGGGTGACCGACTGAAAAGTTCGGTCACTTTTTTATTTACCCACATCGGCTTCGATACTATTCCGCTTCCCAGCGGAATCACTCAGCCTGACGTGGGTAAATTATATAATCGGTTTTTACATCAACATGTCAACTACAATACTGTTCAGCCTACAAGCGGAATCACTCAGCCTGACGTGGGTAAATAAGTTAAGTACAATGATTACACCTAGCAGCGGAATCACTTAGCTTGACGTGGGAACTTTAGAACCAATTTTTGGTAATATTATCTCAAAATCGAAAAATATCCTGTCATCGAAAACTCTTCCCCACTCTTAAATGCACCTTCAAATATATAGTAGTAAGTCCCCTGATCGTATTGTTCTCCGTCAAATATGGGTTTAACCGATTGAGAGTCATGTAAACTTGTCCCCCAACGATTAAAAACCTGAAGACGGCAATGTCGATATTCACAATTCGTTTGCGGAATCAACAAAAAATCCTCACCCGTACTACAATTCATTGAAATATTATTCGGAATAAAAATTAGGCAGGAGTCTGTTTGTGAAAAAGATTCCAGAGGCACAAATAAAAAAAGGAAGTAAAGTAGTTTCAGTTTCATAATTATAGAACGTAACAAAAACATCTGGGTTGTTCTGGACAACTTTTCATAGCGCCACGTCAAATTGAGTGAATCCTGTGGAGCAGGATTTGTAACGAAATTGACGTGGTGCTCAATAATTTCACTTTCTTTGAAAAAACTTTTCCAATGAAACTCCTGTTGACCATTTTTTCCCTTGTTTTTATTACACAACTCTTCGCGCAATTCTCCCATCAGGATTCACTTCGAGGTGGAAACGGTCCTGGCAGAAATTGGTGGAACGTGGCACATTACGACTTGTCTGTCACTTTCGACATTGAAAAAAAACAGATTTCGGGCTGTAACAAGATTAAACTATCTTACTACGACAATGTTGAAGGAAAAGCGGTGACACAAAAACGCAAAGTTCAGATCGATCTTCAGGATCCAATGATCATGGACAGCGTTTATT
>CAMLHZ010000007.1 GCA_946480085.1 uncultured Flavobacteriales bacterium | reverse complement strand
TTCTTTGCATCCTGCGCATAATGCTTCAACATCTCAACACTTGTTGTATCCATGTATGCTATACCATGAAAATAAGCCATCGTTCCTGCTGGAGTTGATGTTGGAATAGTAAAGTGGTCTTTGAAACGAATCATAATTGGGTTTCCGCTCGCGTTTTCCACTTTAACCCAACATCCTGCCGCCTGACAAACTTGATTCAGTTTTCCATGAACGGTAAATTCCTGATCTCCTTTTGAGGGATCAAACTGCTTCATCATTTCTTCTGGAGTAATTGCTTTGGTTTCGTCAACAGCAACCTTACCGAAAGCTTTACCTGAGACATCGCCTCCGCTTTTCATTGTTCCGCACGCTGCCAAAACGGCAAATCCGAATATAAATAGTACGTTTTTCATCTTGTTTCGTTAATTAGTAGCACAAAAGTACAAAATCGTTGGAGTTGAGAAAAATGTGTAACAAAAGTTCAGGCAAAAAAAAAATCCCGGTGCCGTTTATACGGCAACCGGGACATCTCCCAAATATTCAGGTTAAATTATTTCAAGAATTTCTCGAATACATCTTCAAAAGACAATTCGTCTGTTCCAACTTTGTAATCTCTAATATCCAACGATACCATAAGACGGTTAACAACTTGTTTACTCATCTCATCATTCTTGATAAGCGTCAACGTAATTTCGTGCTTCTTTTCATCTAATGTAGTTGTAAAATACGTCTTGTAGTAGTTCTTAACTCCATCAACCTCAGCAGCGGTAATATCAGATGGAACTCCAAATACAATCACACCAGATGTTTTAGCCTTTTGCAATGCTTCTGGAGTTGCTGTAGCTATTTTTTGTCCATAACTAAAAACTGAAGCTAAGCTAACTAAGGTTAAAACAATTAATTTTTTCATGGTTTCATAATTTTGTTCTAAAGACGTAAAAAGTCTCCAGTGGGTTGTTTTGCAATTGCAATATACAATAATTTTACCAAAAATTTATAGAATGGGTTTGCTGAGCTATTTTGATGAAAAAAAATTGGAAGCCGGGTGTGACGAAGCTGGTCGTGGATGCCTTGCAGGCCCTGTTGTTTGTGCCTCTGTAATCTTACCCAGAAGCTTTGAATGTGAATTACTTAACGACTCTAAACAATTAAGTGAATCACAGCGAGATGAGCTAAGAATTATCATAGAATCGGAAGCAATTTCATACAATGTTCAGTTCCTGGACGAATCTGAAATAGCAAAACTGAACATTCTAAAAGCAAGTTTAACAGGAATGGCACGAGCTGCTCATTCGTTAACTCCAACTCCGGAATTAATCCTTGTAGACGGAAATAAAACTTTACTCGATCTAAGAATTCCTTCCATTGCCATGATCAAAGGTGATGGTCGTTTTCTGTCTATTGCAGCAGCTTCAATTCTGGCAAAAACGTATCGCGATGAATTCATGAAAAACCTGCATGACGAATTTCCTATGTATGGATGGAGCGTCAATAAAGGTTATCCCACCGTAAAACACAGAGATGCCATTCGAGAACATGGGCCGTGCAAGTACCACAGAATGGGATTCAAGCTTTTGCCTGAAGATCAATTGAGCTTATTCTAATCAAAGAAGCAGAAATAAATAAACCACAGAGATAAGGAGAACTCAGAGATTCATTTATCCTCTGTCTTCTCCTTATCTCTGTGGTTTCATATTAAAGTATTCTCCTCGCGTTTATCTCAACAAACTAACATGCCCCACATACTCGTGGAATTTGTCTTTGTTTTTCTCCTTCACCACAATTTTCCAAACGTAAACCCCGTCCATTGAAAGTTGTCCGTGGTACGTCCCGTCCCATCCAAAATCAGGGTCGTGTGTTTCGAAAATAATTTCACCCCATCTGTCAAAAACGTACATGGTGAAATTGAATTTATCAAATCCTGAAGACAGAACCGGGAAGAACGTGTTGTTGTGTTCATCTCCGTCTGGCGTAAAGGTATTTGGAACGTAGATGATAATATCTGGCGTTACACCCACGGTCAAATGCACAATATCCGGACAGTTGTATTCATTATTGGCGATCAACTGAACAGTATATGCATTCTCTTCGAACGGATAAACATGCGTTGGATTTGTTGCCGTTGAACTCGTTCCATCACCAAAACTCCATTGGTATGAAGTTGCATTTAAACTCGTATTCGTAAAGTGGAATTCGGGATTAATTACTGATTGTGTCACAGCATCGACATTAAAGGCCGCAACAGCCTGAGGATAAACCTTGATGATATCGAATTGTGACAATGAATTTGTACAACCGTTCGCATCGGTGATAGTCAAGCTTACATCATAAGTTCCGGCAGTTGTAAACACTTCCGAGAATGTGCTGCAATCATCAACAATTCCTACGCTTTCAATATTCCAAATACATTCAACACTATTCGCTGAAGTATTTGTAAACGTTACTGTCAACGGAGAACAACCTTCTCCGGCAGCGTTAAAACTAACAACAGGAAGAGCATTGAACGTTACCTGAACATTATCTGTGCTCACACATCCGAAAGCAGACGTTACAGTTAATGCGTAATTTGTTGTACCTGGTGTATTGTTCTGAACCTGAGGATTAGCCGCTGTAGAAGAACTTAATCCTGCTGGAGGATTCCATTGATATGTGTTTCCTGCCACGGCTGGAGCTCCGATAAACGGCAAGGTTCCATCTTCACAAATTGAAACGTCCACACCCGCATTAGCAATTGGAGTTGGATGAACAATAATGGAGAACGTTTCTGCTGCACCTAAACACCCGCCTAATGAAGGAATATAGGTGATTACTGCAACATTATCAGTTGTAGTTGAATTCGTTCCAGTGAAAGACGCAATATCACCTAAGCCGTTTGCACCAAGTCCAATAGAAATATTGTTATTAGACCAGCCAAAAGTTGCTCCCGTTGGAACAGAAGTAAACGCTGGAACATTCACCGCCTGACCAGGACAAACCTCAATATCAGCAATTGCATCTGCTACAGGAGCGGGATTTATTGTAATATCAACATCGGTATTCAACGGCGCAACACAACCAGCAGTAGACTGAACACTCGTAAGCGTTAAGGTAAACGAAGTTGTTGTTGAGATTGTATTTGTATTGATGGTTGCAGTACCCGTTCCATCCAAAACAATAGTTGAATTTGTTGCTCCAACGCTGTAAGATACCGTAGCATTAGGTGTTCCAGTAATAACGATGTTACCAAACCCACCTTCACACCACGACATATCCGGGCTTAACGAAGCGGTAGGTGTTGGTGAAACAGTAATTGTTACAGATTGTGTCAAAGTACTTGGACAACCACTTGCTCCAACAACATTTGTAAGATTGTAAACGAACGTTCCAGCAGTTCCAGTTGGCGCCGTAACAGTTGCTGTATTCACTCCAGCAGCAGTGGAAACAGTTTGAGAACCACCGCCATCGATATTGTAAGTGAATGTATAAATTGGTGCATCTGCGGAACCTGTAAACGTAACCGTTGGGGCAGGATCATTCTGACAAACAGTTGTTGTACCAGCTATTGTTGCATTAGCAGCAGGATTCACAGTAACCGTAGAAGTTCCGCTAACGTTTTGCGAACAACCTGTTGAACTTGCTACCGAAACCAAATTATATGTAAATGTTCCGGCCACCGTGGTTGGAGCACTTATTGTTCCGACTCCAGCAGCGTTACTCACTAATGTTTGATTTACTCCGCCATTCAAATTGTAAGTGAATGTATAAGGTGCGCTTCCTAAAGAACCTGTAAGTGTAATTGTTGGTGAAGTAGCATTCAAACAAACTGTAGTCGTTCCGGCAATCACGGCAGTAGGAAGTCCTTGAACAGTTATTACTGTACTTCCAGTCTGGTTTTGACCACAACCATTCGCTCCGGAAACGCTCACTAAGTTATAGGTAAAGGTTCCTACCGTAGCAGTTGGCGCAGCAATTGTCACACTATTTCCAACAGTTGTAGAAATGGTTTGATTTGCGCCACCATTGATGTTATAAGTGAATGTGTAAGGTGCCGTTCCGCCTGATCCTGTTAAAGTAACATTTGGTGCTGTTCCGTTCTGACAAATAGTTGTTGCTCCGGAAATAGTTGCTGTAGGAAGCGGATCAATTGTGATAATTGCACTTCCTGTTTGCGCTTGCGAACAAGTGTTGGCACTTGAAACACTCACTAAGTTGTACGTAAAGGTTCCTACAGTTCCAGTTGGCGCATTTACTGTTGCCGTTGCTCCTGCTCCACTGCTTACTGTTTGACTTGCTCCACCGTTGATGTTGTAAGTAAATGTGTAAGGTGCTGTTCCGTTGGCACCCGTAAATGTGATTACAGGTGATGCGGCATTCTGACAAACCGTTGTTGTACCAGCTATTGTTGCCGTTGGCAATGCAATTACGGTGACAACAGAGTTCCCTGTTTGGGTTTGACCACAACCACTTGCGCTGGATACATCAACCAAAGTGTAAGTGAACACTCCAACTGTACCTGTTGGTGCAGCAACTGTCGCTGAATTACTTCCTCCACTCGAAACCGTTTGGTTTGCTCCGCCATTGATGGAATAGGTAAACACATATGGTGCAAGTCCATTTGCTCCTGTAAATGTTATAGAAGGTGAAGTACTATTTTGACAAACTGTAGTTGTTCCTGAAATTGTAGCTGTTGGCATACTTGTAATGGTAATTACAGCAGAACCAGTTTGACTTTGACTACATCCATTCGCTCCCTGAACACTCACAAGGTTATAAGTAAATGTTCCTATAACAGCTGTTGATGCAGTCACAGTTGCAAGACCAGCAGCATCAGTGACAATCGTTTGATTTGCACCACCGTTGATATTGTAAGTAATTGTGTATGGTGCTGTTCCGTTTGCTCCTGTGAAAGTTACTGTTGGAGCGGCAAGTCCCTGACAAACAGTTGTTGTACCCGAAACCGTTGCGGTTGGCAAAGGATTGATCGTAACAACTGCGCTGCCTGTTTGGGTTTGAGGACAACCAGTTGCAATAGATACACTCACCAAATTATAGGTAAATGTCCCTGCAGTTCCTGTTGGAGCATTCACTGTTGCAGTTGATCCTGCACCGCTGCTTACCGTTTGATTGGCACCGCCATTAATATTGTAAGTAAATGTGTACGGCGCTGCTCCTCCCGCTCCGGTAAATGTAATTACTGGAGAAGTTCCATTCTGACAAATCGTTGCCGTACCGGAAATTGTAGCAGTTGGCAAAGGGTTAACCGTAATAATAGCGCTGCCTGTTTGGGTTTGTGAACATCCGGTCGAACTGGAAACACTGACTAAATTATAAGTAAACGTTCCTACTGTTCCCGTTGGCGCATTTACAGTTGCTGTCGATCCAGCACCACTGCTGACCGTTTGATTCGCAGCACCATTAATGTTATAAGTGAATGTATAAGGCGCAGTTCCATTCGCTCCTGTAAACGTAATCACAGGCGACGCAGCATTTTGACAAACCGTTGTTGTACCGGAAATGGTTGCAGTTGGCAATGGATTCACCGTGATTACTGCACTTCCCGTTTGGGTTTGCGAACAGCCAGTAGCAACAGATACACTTACCAAATTGTAAGTAAATGTCCCAGCTGTTCCTGTTGGGGCATTTACAGTTGCTGTAGACCCAGCTCCACTGCTTACGGTTTGATTCGCACCACCGTTAATATTGTATGTAAACGTATAAGGCGCTGCTCCATTGGCTCCGGTAAAGGTAATGACCGGTGAAGCGGCATTTTGACAAACTGTTGTTGTTCCGGAAATGGTAGCAGTTGGCAATGGGTTCACTGTAACTACAGCATTTCCAGGCACTACATTAACACATCCGTTTGCAGCTGAAACACTTACTAAATTGTAGGTAAACGTTCCAACTGTTCCCGTCGGAACCGCCACTGTAGCAGTAGTTCCTGCACCACTGCTCACTGTTTGGTTTGCACCTCCGTTGATGTTATAGGTAAAAGTATACGGTGCTGTACCCAAAGATCCTGTGAACGTAATGTTAGGAGAAGCCGCATTCTGACAAACTGTTGTTGTACCCGAAATAGTCGCATTTGGTAATGGATTGACCGTAATAATTGCGCTTCCGGTTTGGGTTTGGTTACAACCACTCGCTACTGAAACACTGACTAAATTGTAAGTAAATGTTCCTGTAATTGTAGTTGGAGCGTTCACGGTTGCAGTTGTTCCTGCTCCGCTGCTTATCGTTTGATTTGCACCACCGTTAATATTATATGTAAATGTATAAGGTGCTGTTCCATTAGCTCCTGTAAATGTCACTACTGGTGAAGCTGCATTTTGACAAACGGTTGTTGTACCAGAAATAGTTGCAGTTGGTAACGGATTCACCGTAACAATAGCACTTCCGGTTTGGGTTTGAGAACAGCCACTTGCAACTGATACATTCACCAAATTGTAAGTAAAGGTTCCTGCTGTTCCAGTCGGTGCATTTACAGTTGCGGTTGTACCCGCTCCACTACTTACCGTTTGGTTTGCACCACCATTAATGTTGTATGTGAATGTATAAGGTGCCGTTGCGTTGGCTCCCGTAAACGTAATCACAGGCGAAGCTGCATTCTGACAAACTGTTGTTGTTCCAGAAATAGTAGCTGTTGGTAATGGATTAATCGTAACAATTGCACTTCCCGCTTGAGTTTGTGAACACGTTGTCGCGCTCGTAACACTCACTAAATTATAGGTAAATGTTCCTACCGTTCCAGTTGGCGCATTCACAGTTGCAGTTGATCCTGCACCACTGCTCACCGTTTGATTCGCACCACCGTTAATGTTATAAGTAAATACATAAGGCGCTGTTCCATTAGCACCAGTAAACGTAATGACTGGAGTTGCAGCATTTTGACAAACACTTGTTGTACCAGAAATTGTTGCGGTTGGCAATGGATTAACGGTGATTATTGCGCTGCCCGTTTGAGTTTGCGAACAGGTTGCTGCACTTGTAACACTAACCAAATTATAAGTAAATGTTCCAACTGTTCCGGTTGGTGCATTCACGGTTGCCGTTGCTCCTGCACCACTGCTAACTGTTTGGTTTGCTCCACCATTAATATTATAAGTAAATGTGTATGGTGCTGTTCCGTTAGCTCCGGTAAATGTAATTACTGGTGAAGCTGCATTCTGACAAACTGTTGTTGTTCCTGAAATGGTTGCCGTTGGAAGTGGATTAACCGTAATTGTAACCGGGTCACTCGCAGTACAACCTCCGGAACCACTTGTCGCTGTCAAGGTATAAGTAGTTGTTGTAGTCGGAGAAACCGTTGGTGTCAAGGTTGTTGAACCCGTCATATTACTCGTTGGCGACCATGCAAAAGTTGTTGGAACAAAATTATTGAACGTAATCGACCAATCTAAGAGCGTTCCTGTATCTCCTGAAAACAAGTCATAAGCCAAAAGATTCCATGTTCCGTTTACAGCACAGGCATTTAAAAGAGAGAAAGCTTGTTCTGGTGTGAAGTTCCCAGTAAACGGAGCTGTTCCAGCTGTAATTGCTGTTCCGCCTGTTGGCACAAATACGGTGTTCGTATAGTTGTTTCCATCCAAACCATTTTGAGACGTTAGTTCAATAAAGGTCCCGCCCGGACATTGAAGTCGCAGCGTAATATCCTCATCCCAAGTATGATTAATATTCACCGAAACTGAAACGATAGGAAGAACACCAGCTGTTTGTGGAGTAATTCCAGAAACTGTAATTGGAGAAACTGTTGGAGTTCCACTTGCATCGGTGATATTGAAGTCAGTTGTATTGGTGAACGTAACCGGAACATTCACTCCTGCTGGAGCAAGTGTGCTGTTCAAGTTTACAGATTGCCCAACACAAATGGATTGGTCTGCAGTTGTCACATTAACAGTTGGTGAAGGATTGACAACAACTGTTACTGGTTTAACATCGAAACAACCATTTCCATTGAGAATCTTTATGTAATAAGTTCCACTGGTTGTTATGGCTCCCGGACTTGCAATCGGAATCGTACAGGCAGCATCTGAATAATAGGAAACAGTTCCCGAGCCTGATGTAATCGAAACCACACTTGCAGCTGTAATGTTCACCGTATTTGGGGCACATACCGCAGGTGGGTTTGTAACTGAAATTTGTGGAGTTGGATTAACCGTAACCGTAGTAGTTACTGTAGAATTACATCCTGCAACATTTGTCATTGTACACTGGTAAGTTGATGTACCAGTAACCGTTGGTGTAAATGTATACGGATTGGAAGTAGACAAAACAGTTGCCGGAGCTGCAGTATTTACCCAGGAATAAGACAGCGCACCGCTTGGAGCGGTAAGTGAAGTACTTGTATATTGACAAACTGTTGGTGGCGCTGTAATCTGCAACGGACCACAAGTAGCATCTAAATAAGCGTATGCAAAATGGGCTCCTCTGGCACAATCTCCAATAGTAAATTTGATTGTGACACAAGAACCGATGTAGGGAGTCAAATCTAAAAGAACCGGAGTCCAGTCTTTGTAGTAAACCGAAGAACCAGGAATTTGAACAAAACCAGGAATCCCTGGTCCACCTGTTACAAGATAGTTTCCACAAACAATTGGATTTCCTGAACAATCCAACGCTTCAATCTTGAAAAATGGCTGCTCGTAGTTAGCATGATCGGCACCCGCATCCTGCATTACCGCCGCATAATAATATGTCAAAAGCGCATTAGACGCTGTAACAGAAAATTTCTGCATTAATTGAGCACCACCATAACTTGCATTTGGTCCATCACCCAACATCATTGAATTCGTATTCGCTGGAATTAAAGGACAAACTTTTTGAATCACACCCACATACGTATCTAAACCTGCAGTTGTAACACCATGGTGTCCAGTATTAGTTGTACCGAAAATCGGAGTATAAATGGGTGTTTGTGCACCAGCAGTCCCATTCGTTATACTGTGTCCCCAGTTTCCTGTCCAACCACTCGTTGTCCCATTATCAAATCCCATATTGGTACAACCTGGCTGAGTTGGGAGCACCTGAGTTGGCAGAGTCGTAGTTGTTACATTAACGTTATATGTAAATCCGGATGCATTTGGACTTTCTATTACAATGTAATAACACATTCCAACAAAACTTGGAACAAAAGGTAATCCTACAGTTTGATCAACATCACCCGTAACACCACCTGTTGCCATTAGCATCCATGTCCCTGCATTATCATAATAAACATTGATAACCGGTAAAACCGGTGTTGCAACTCCACCAGGCGTGAAGTTCACAGTGATATAAACCGGAGCAGTGCTTGTTGCACAAGTTCTGTAAACCCAATCCGGACCATTATCTTGTGTGCTTGCGGGAACAACTGTTGGATCAGGGTCGTCAACATTATTAACTGCCCCAACTGTTGAACCAGCAGCTGAAAATGGAAGCGTAATATTTGTACCGGGAGCTGTTAAGCTTGTTCCCCCTTGGGCCAATAAAATTGATGGACACAGCAGTAAAAGGACCATCAGTCCTTGGATTAGTAGCATTTTTCTCATCTCCGACTATTTAGTTTTGGGGGCAACCTGGAAGAAAGTCATTCCTAAGCGATCGAAAATCATATTGATCTCATTTCCACTAATAACTTGCTTGGTATGAATAACAATGGTCTGTCCTTCGATCAAAACAGATTGAATGGCTTCATACTGTTTTAAATGACTTACAAGACTTTCGGCGTCATTCACCTGATAATTAGACGGAATTAAGTAGGTCACTGAATTTGTTCCTACACCAGTTATATTTTCTCTTGGATGATACTCTTCATGTTGCATTGGAGGCAATTGCTGAGAAAATCCAGTCACTGAAAAACACACCAGTAAACACGGCAATGCCATGCTGGAAATAAGGGTAGTTTTCATAGCTCGTTTTATTGTTGGACGCTAATATAACGTTAAAAAATTTATTTAGATGTCTGTTTTATGAACAATCAACTCAAAAACAACCTTGATTTATCACGGAAAGCGTTATAAAAACATACAAAAAACCGCACTATCATTGGTAATGCAGAAAGCTTATATTTGTTTAAACTTTTCGAAAAAAATGAGAGAATTGATTAAAAATAATTTTGTATTGTGCTTATTATCAGGACTTACACTTGTGATATCGTTCCCAATTACCGGAAGTTTATTCCCACTTTCTTTTGCTGCATGGGTACCTTTATTGTTCGTAGAAGATAGTCTCGCTGCCTCCAAACGCTCTGGATGGAAGGTATTTTTCTTCTCCTACCTCACTTTTTTCGTTTATAATACTGGCACCACATGGTGGATCTACAATGCTGACGAAGCTGGTGCTTATATGGCTTTTTTCGCCAATTCACTTCTCATGGCAATTGCCTTTACCGTCTACCATTTACTGAATAAATTTGTTGGAAGAAACTGGTGGAAGGTTTCCTTCATTTGTATTTGGCTCACGTTCGAATTACTTCATTTTCATTGGGAATTGAGCTGGCCGTGGCTGACATTAGGAAACGTTTTTGCTTCCGCACATTCTTTGGTTCAGTGGTACTCTATTACTGGCGTTTTTGGCGGCTCTTTATGGATTCTTTTAATCAACGTCCTTGTTTTCCAGTTAATAAAAGAAGGGAAAGCAAAACGAGTAAAAAGCTGGCTTCCTGTATCTTTTTTACTGCTAGTGCCGGTAATCACTTCTTTGGGAATGTACTATCTGAAAAAAACATCCGGAGAAACCTATAACGTGACCATTGTTCAACCGAATGTAGACCCATACAACGAGAAATTTTCAAGTAATAATTCGGAACAACTTTTCAAGATCCTTAAAGCTGCGGACAAAGTCAGTATCGCCATGGATAAAAATTACACGAAACTTATCATTGCTCCTGAAACGGCTCTTTATCCGAATATTGAAAGCTCGAACGATTTTTTGGTGGTCGATAAACTTCCTTATCACAAGGCAACAAGAAGTATACAGAAGTACCAAAAGGAAACACCCATTCCTCTTTTAATCGGTGGATCAACTTATGATTTCTTTGAAAAACCAAGGAGCGCCGCATCAAACTTAGTTGAAGGTATGGGTGTATATGAAGAATCATATAACTCATCGTTGCTTTTCGACCTCAACAAAAATCCGCAAGTAATTCATAAAAGCAAACTTGTGCTGGGAGTTGAAAAAATTCCATTCATCACAACTATTCCTTTCCTGAAAAACTGGGCAATAGATCTAGGCGGTTCAAGCGGAAGCCTTGGTATTGCTGATCATCCATCCATCTTCAAGATGAAAACAGTGAATTTTGCTCCGGTTGTATGCTACGAAAGTGTTTACGGCGAATTCGTAAGTGAACAATGTGCTCAGGGTGCTGATTTCATTGCCATTATCACAAACGACGGTTGGTGGGGAGATACTCCTGGCTACAAACAACATTTCCTGTTCGCCGGTTTACGTGCAATAGAAAACAACAAATGGATCGCTCGCTCTGCCAACACGGGTAAATCAGGAGTATTCAATAACCGTGGTGATGTGATTAAAGAAACTGGGTGGTGGAAAGAAACCGCGATCAACGCAAACATTGAACTCATTCCAGGAAAAACGATCTATCAGCAATTCGGAGATATTATTCCTAGAGTTGCCTCTGGAATATTGATTCTACTTTTGGGAATGGCATTGTTTAACCGATTCAGAAGAAGAAAAGCTTAGTATTTCAGTAAACCAAAACGCTCTTTTTTCCCGCTTGAGAAGAATAGTAATTCTTTGTACTTCGGATTATCAGCACACATTTTCAAGGAAACCGTTCCTCCTGTCTGATTGTAATCGTTAAAAACACGACGCTTTTGATCCCCGTTACTTAAAGAGATCTCGGAAAGAGCTAGCGTATATGTTTTCTTACGAACGGGAAACGAAACCGAATAGTTGAATCGTTTAAACGTTCCATATTCATCATAATTCTTTCTGTGATCGTTAAAAAACACTAGACATGTTCCATTCGATATTATGGATTTCAGCGAAGAATAATACCCATAATCGTTGGTAGAATGCTGCTCTTTTGGAATGGATGAAATCCAGTTAAAATCACCTTGAGGAGAAATTTGATAGATCAAGGCATCATCGTAATAATAATGATTTACCGTTTGGATCATTCCACGCGAATCATTCGTTGTTTGCTGATAAACATAGTACTGTTCAGCCACAATAACCAGCGAACCATCTTCCAGCTGATGAACATCTCTAAACGCATAATTCACCAGATCCAGAACACCTTTCGGATTCCCGACACGCATTCTATCGTACTTGATGCTTTTCGATTTCAAATCATCCATGAACCACTGCGGAAAAGGCTGAACTTTTGTTGCTTCAACTTTACGCTGATTGATATTGATCCGCTGATAAAAAACACCTTGAGCTCCTGAAGCGAATTGTTCACCATAAGTTCCCGTGACCACAATTAATGAATCTCTGGACGTTATCTCAAAATCAAAAACACGACGCTGATCCAGAAAAAGATCATATTGCATGAGTGTATCTTTTTGAACGTGCATGATTACCGCTTTTTCAATAGCGGAATAATCTCTAAACAAACCTCTATTCGAGGAATTGTACACGGTAACTCCAAGAACAAATTCACCGTCGTTAGTAACGTGACGAACATTCACTGCTGAATAACGGGAAGAATAAGGAACTTCATACTCGCCTTGTCGAACAGTATTGTAGTTGGTATCTATGATATGAAAGCCATATCGATCAAAATTGTCTTTCTTCGCCGGAATGACATATTCAACACAAAGAAAATTGTCGTTTTTCGACTTCTGAACCATGAAATATCCCTTGTTCGAACCTAGCTTCGCAGATGGAAACTCCGCCATGAGAATAGGCTGATCGAAAGGATCAATCTCTGTATCATATTTTACCATGTACAGCTGGTTTTCACCATCACGTTTGTCGGAAAAAAAGCCGAGAAGAGTTCCATTAAAGGTTAGTAGATTTTCTAGTGTAACTGTCTTGTTATCTACCTTATTTTCAATCTTCTTATTCAGAACTTCTTCACCATACATGTAACGTGTAACGCGATTTGCCTGCAGCAATCCGTTTCCAGTAACACGATAAGTATAGAAATCGAAACCTTTATCAGGATAAAGATCTAACAAAGTAGCCTTTCTTTTATTGTCGACACCCCACTCAATGTCAGTGACCTGCGCTCTCAAACTGAGATTAGCGACAAACAGACAGAAAAGAAGTCCACAAAAAGCTTTCATCTTCACAATATAGTGAAAAAGGTTAGAACGATAGTTACACCAATTCTACTCCAGTATAATTATGCGGAGTTATTGCTTTAAGGCGTGTTTTCAAGTCGGCAGAAACATCAAGTGTATCAATAAATTCGTGAACTGACTCTTGCGTAACTTTCTCATTTTTACGTGTCAATCCTTTCAAAGCCTCATATGGTTTCGGGAAACCAATACTTCTCAGAATCGTTTGAATAGCCTCAGCAACTACAGCCCAATTCGCGGTTAAATCATCCGCTAAAGCCTGTTCATTCAGCAACAATTTACCTAAACCAACGCGTGAAGCTTTCCACGCGATAATCGTATGAGCGAACGGCATTCCAACAGCTCTTAGTACAGTAGAATCAGTTAAATCACGTTGTAAACGGGAAACCGGAAGTTTAGCCGATAAATGTTCGTAAAGTGCGTTTGCAATCCCAATATTTCCTTCCGAGTTTTCGAAATCAATTGGATTTACTTTATGCGGCATTGCCGAAGAACCAACTTCGCCTTCCTTCAATTTCTGTTTGAAATAATCCATTGAGATGTAAGTCCAGAAATCGCGGTCTAAATCCAAAATGATTGTATTGATTCGCTTCAAAACATCGAATAACGCCGCCAACTGATCGTAATGCTCAATTTGAGTTGTTAGCTGACTTCTTGTCAAACCTAATTTCTCATTTACGAATGTATTCGAAAACTCCACCCAATTTGTCTCAGGAAAAGCGATATGATGTGCGTTGAAATTACCTGTAGCTCCACCAAATTTTGCGGAATAAACAGCACTTTCAAGGGTGCATTTTTGAACCTCCAAACGCTCAACAAAAACACCAACTTCTTTTCCTAATATGGTTGGTGATGCAGGTTGACCATGCGTTCTTGCTAGCATTGCAATGTTCGACCAATCGTTCTGATAACCTTTCAGCATGTCAATTACCAAATTCAATTCCGGAAGAATTACTCCGTTCACAGCATCCTTAATGCTCAATGGAATTGCGGTATTGTTTACATCCTGAGAAGTCAATCCAAAATGGATGAACTCTAAATAACTGTCCAAACCAAGTCCAGTCATTTTATCCTTCAGGAAATACTCTACAGCTTTAACATCGTGATTCGTAGTACGCTCAATAGCTTTAATTGCCAATGCATCAGCTTCACTGAAGTTGTCAACAATTGCTCTTAGCTTAGGAAAAACAGCTGAATCAACTTCAGCCATTGCGCCAATTTTTCGCTCAGCAAGAAAAATGAAATACTCCACTTCTACCAAAACGCGGTACTTGATTAATCCGAACTCAGAAAAATATTGCGCTAATTCGGATGTTTTTGATCTATATCTACCGTCAACTGGTGTAATTGCTGTAAGAGCTGATAATTCCATGCTTTTTGAATTGAAGGGGCAAAGATAGCTTATTAATTACAAATGACGGATTACTAATTACAAATGAATCTAATAGCAGTAATTCATTGAATTGGTCATTCACAATTGGTCATTGGTAATTTGTAATTAGTAATTTTAACCATGCGTTTCCTTAAAAACACTTGGATTGGAATAAGATCTTACCGAAAAGCGTTGATTTTCATTATCGAACACAAGCTTTATTGGTATGTAGCCCTTCCGGCCATTTTGATGCTTGGAATTTATCAGGTTGGACATTCTATTTTGGTAAGTAAACCAAATTACAACGCAACAAACATGAACGAAATTGGCTGGTTATTGATCCAGCTATTCTTCGAACTTTCTGTTTCCATTGCTCTCATGCGATTTGCCAAATACCTGGTTGTAATTATACTTTCACCTTTACTTTCGCATCTTTCGCAAAAAGTAGAATACAAGATTACCGGAAACACTTATAAATTCGAATTAACACAATTACTTCACGACATTCGACGCGGTTTTCGTTTAGCAATTCGAAATATCATGTGGGAATACGCTTTCTTCATTGTTGTGTATCTGTTTGCCCGCATTGGCTGGAACAGCGTAGAAGAAAGTCCTTTGTTAATCGCCATTTTCTTTATCAGTTTTTACTATTCCGGATTCTCGTTCCTCGATTACGTGAATGAACGACTAAAACTGAACATGGAGCAAAGTATCCAGTTCACCAGAAGCAATCGTGGACTAGCACTTTCGATAGGAGCGCTATATTCATTATTGATCTGGGTTCCGGTTGACCTAACTGCTTTGTTCGACTGGTCAACTTTCAGCGATAACCCGTTCGAGTTTTTATACCGATTTGTTGTTAATCTACTGCTCTGGGTTTGTACCAGTTTTGCTCCAATTTGGTCGATAGTAGCAGCAACCATTGCTATGAACGATCTTGTTGATCTTAAGAAAACAAGAGAAATTGTGGTGTCAGATTTTTCAACCGACAATGCCTAATTTGATTTTTTCTTCGTTTTACGGCGCTCAACGACCCAGAACATAAAGAATATTGTTTATTTTGTAGTTCAATGATCATTTGAACCATGAAAATTTTTGTAACAATTCTACTACTTCTACCCGTATTTGCAGCAAAGGCGAATACCACTTTCAATCCCGGACCAGTTGATTCAACAGCTAGCATTATCGACAGAAGCGCCGCTTTATTGATCCTTGATAAAGGAAAACAACTTGTTCTTGAAAATAAATTCAGAGAAGCTCTTGTCACTTTTCGTGAAGCAGCAATGAAGGATCCGTACTCATGGAAACCTGCATATTGGATTTCATACTGTCACTACAAATTGAACAATTACGGTTATGCAAAACAGTACGGACTTAACGCACTTGCGAAAGGTGGTATTGATACAGATCGTGAAGTTTATGATATTCTTGGAAACAGTTACCACCGAATGGGAATGTTAGACTCGGCTCAACATTACTACCAATTGGCATTGACTGAAATGCAAAAAAACAGAATTAAAGAACTCAACATTGAAGGTAAAATTGCCGAATGTGCTTTTGCTAAAACAGCTTTGGAAAAAGACAAACTTCAACGCGAAATTCTTACAGGAGACGTCAACTCAGGATATAACGACTATTGTCCGATCCTTACGAATAATGGAAAAACACTATACTTCACATCAAGAAGAGGGAATACTACTGGCGGACAATTGAACCCGGATGATCAGGAGTATTTCGAAGATGTTTACAAGGCGACTTGGAACGATGAAACGAAAATGTGGGACAGTATTACAAACAATCTTGAGCGAATGAATACAGATGGATTCGACGCATTAAACTGGTTGTCGGCTGATAACATGAAAGGAATTCTTACACTAAATATCACTTATGGCGACAGCAAAATCATGACAAAGAGCTCTGATATTTGTGAAATTGAGTGGACGAAACAAAACAAATGGTCACTTGCACGACCAATCGCGAACAAAAGCATCAACACTTCTTTTATGGAAGGTTCTGCAACCTTAACTGCTGATGGAAATACAATGTACTTTGTATCCGACAGAAAAGGTGGAACGAGAGGAACTGATATTTACATGGTTCAACGCAATGGTAAAAAATGGGGAACTGCAGTTTTACTTCCAGATAGCATTAACTCGTTGGGAAGAGAAACAACTCCATTTATTTCACCTGATGGACGTTTCTTGTTCTTCTCTTCAGATGGCCACAGAGGAATGGGCGGATTAGACGTTTACGTTTGTGAAAACACAGGTAGCGGCTGGAGCTCTCCAATTAACCTAGGTGCTTCAGTAAATACAGTAAATGACGATACGCATTTCAAAATTTACAAGGAGTTGAACAAAGTGATGATGGCAGCTATTAATTTAAGTGGTCAAAAAAGTAGTTTCGATATCTACGAGATTCCTCTAGACAAACTTAAACTTCCAGTGAAAATTTAGCAGTTCTTCCATTTGCGAAATAGATTTTGTGGAATTTCGTTATTTCCACATCTGAATATTTTATTAAATAACATACTATGATAAAAGCGTTTGCTTTGGCAATTGCGTGTTCTGTTTATGTAATCAGTTTTGCACAAAACGAGAAACGCGAAAATGCACCTATTAAACAAGTAACCGTTTTTAAGAACGGTGCTCAGATTCAACATGAGAAATCTGTAAACGTTACTACCGGAAAACAATTCATCGTTTTTGAAAAAATCACTGAGTTTACCGATCCGAATTCTCTTCAATTGAAGTGCAGTGAAAACGCTACCATCCTTAGCGTTCGTGTACGTAAAAACTACGACGAGAATTCTGTGAAAGATGCCGACTTGAAAACAATGACAGCAAACCGAAAAGTGCTGGAGGACAAAAAGCAAGCATTGGAAGACGAATACCACGTGTTACTGACAGACGAAAAATTGATTCAGGAAAACAGTCGTTTGTGGAGTAACCAAAGTGGAGTCAAAATTACCGAACTGAAAGAAGCGGTGGCATTCAATCACGCAAAGTTGACAGAAATTGGTCAGCGTAAATCGCAATTAAAAAAAGAAATCGAGGACTGCGCTAAGAAAATCAACGTGATTGAACAAGAAATCAATACGCGCAGCAGTTTACCCGTAACTATTTATTCAGAAGTGGTAGTTGAGCTTTCTGCTGATAAAAGTGGTTCTGCTGATTTCGTTTTCTCTTACATTACACCAAATGCATTTTGGACACCTTATTACGACATGCGATCGGCTGGAGTGAATGCTCCAATTTCTCTTGAAGCCAAAGGATTGGTTTCTCAAAACACAGGAATTGAATGGAAAAACGTGAAGTTGGTTCTTTCAACAAATGATCCATACGAAAGCACACAGGAACCGAACATACAACCGTGGTACTTAGATTATTATTCCAGTTTGCCACAACCTACTCCAACTTATAAAAGCGCAGGAACGTTCACCTATTTCGGGGAAACTATTCATGGTGAAGTATTGGACATTAGTACCGGCGAACCACTTGCTTTTGCGAAAGTAACCATTGGTGGAAATGCAATGAACTTTGTGACAACAGATGCTTCTGGAAAATTCTCTTTCCAGGTTCCAAGAAACACAACAACGTTTGTAGTTGACTATTTAGGCTATCATCAACAGTACCTTGGTATTAATTCACCATACTATAAAATTGCAATGATTCCTCAGGAAATTGCAATGGAAAAGTTGAAGGATCTTCCAAATCCATTTGGTCAGGGAGGTTCTGGTGGCGGAAACGGTAAAGGACTTTACAGTGGTGATGAAGCAGAGATAATGAATCGTGTTGAACTCGGAAATATTTCCTATTCTTTAACACAGCAAAAAGGCGTCACAGTAACTAGAGAGGATATCAATAGAATGCCTTCGAGAGAGGCCCCTATAACTGCATCTAAAGTTAGCGGCGGAGTTTATTCAGACGTTGCAACCCAAGTGGTAAAAGACCTGAGAATGGAATTCGTGATTGATATGCCGTTTACCATTCCTTCCGACAATGCAGATCATCGTGTTCCAATTGCAACATATCAGATGCCAGCAACGTATGAATATCATAGTGTTCCGAAGTTTGATGAAGGCGTTTTCCTGGTTGCACAAATTTCCGGATGGGAAAAATTGAACTTGTTGAGCGGGGAATCGAACATCTACTTTGATGGAACTTATATTGGTAAAAGCTATGTGGATGTAAACTCTACAAAAGACACCATTAGCTTCAGTTTTGGAAAAGACAATAAGATCAAAATAGAACGCAAGAAAAGTCAGGAAATGAGCAAAACTCGCCTGGTTGGTTCTCACTACAAATACGAAGTAACGTGGGATTTTACCATCAGAAATAACGGCGGAGCTGCTATTCCAATTATCATCAAAGACCATTTCCCAATTTCGACCAATAGCGATATCAAAGTGAAGGAAGGAACTTACGAAGGAGCTTCTTACGATGAGAATACGCACATTCTGACGTGGAAATTCACCACCAAATCAGGTGAAACAAAAACATTCAAATTCAACTATTCAGTCGACTACGAAAAAGGTCAGGCGGTGTATTTGGAGTAATTGAACGAAACAAAGAATTACCTGTAACAAGATTCTCAAACATTCATAACAGAAATAAACATGTTTAAATCACTCACATTAATAATTGCTTGTTTCATTGGTTCTCTGGCGATAGCGCAAACAGAGAAACGCGAAAATGCACCGATCAAGCAAGTAACCGTTTTCAAGAACGGTGCTCAGGTTCAACATGAGAAATCAGTGAACATTACTTCCGGAAAACAATTCATCGTCTTCGAAAAGATTACGGAGTTTACTGATCCGAATTCTCTTCAATTGAAGTGTACAGAAAATGCTACTATTCTTAGTGTTCGCGTTCGTAAAAACTACGATGAGAATTCCATCAAAGAAGCTGATCTGAAAACGATGACTGCTAACAGAAAATCGCTGGAAGATAAAAAACAAGCTTTGGAAGACGAATACCATGTTTTGTTGACAGATGAAAAACTGATCCAGGAAAATAGTCGCTTGTGGAGTAACCAAAGCGGTGTTAAGATTGCTGAACTGAAAGAAGCAGTAGCATTCAATCACGCTAAATTGACTGAGATCGGTCAACGCAAATCGCAATTACAATCAGAAATTGAAACACTCGCAAAGAAGATAAACGTAATCGAACAGGAAATCAATACAAGAAGTAGTTTACCTGTGACCATTTATTCTGAAGTGGTGGTTGAACTTTCAGCTGACAAAGGTGGTTCTGCTGATTTCGTTTTCTCTTACATTACACCAAATGCATTTTGGACTCCATATTACGATATGCGTTCTGCAGGTGTAAACGCTCCAATTTCTCTTGAAGCAAAAGGATTGGTTTCTCAAAATACGGGAATCGAATGGAAGAATGTAAAATTGGTTCTTTCAACAAATGATCCTTACGAAAGCACTGAAGAACCGAAAATAGATGCCTGGTATTTGGATTACTATTCAAGTTTACCGCAACGACAAGCGGCTTACAAAAGCGCAGGAACGTTCAACTATTTTGGTGAAACCATTCACGGAGAAGTTTTGGACATCAGCACTGGTGAGCCTCTGGCTTTTGCAAAAGTGACCATCGGTGGAAACGCAATGAACTTTGTAACAACAGATGCTTCAGGAAAATTCTCTTTCCAGGTTCCAAGAAACACAACAACATTTGTGGTAGATTACTTAGGATACCACCAACAATACCTGAACATCAATTCACCTTATTATAAAATTGCTCTTACTCCTCAGGAAATTGCAATGGAAACCGTTCAAGACCTAAGCAACGCCACCTCAGGAAGCTATGCGATGGATGGCGATGCCGAATATTATGCCCCTGAACCAAGTTATTACGACAACAACATGTCGACACTCGAGGAAGTAACCATTGTCACAAAAAAGAATAAACTGAGAAAGGAAAGTAAAAAATCGGAAGCTTATGGTTATTACGGTGGTGAAGTGTCTACAGGAGCTACCTACTCGACTTCAATTGCAACGCAAGTGGTGCGCGATTTACGTATGGAATTCGTGATCGATGTGCCGTTTACCATTCCTTCAGACAATGCTGATCACCGCGTTCCAATTGCAACGTATCAAATGCCTGCAACATACGAATACCATAGTGTTCCTAAGTTCGATGAAGGTGTTTTCCTTGTTGCTCAAATCTCCGGATGGGAAAAACTGAACTTATTGAGCGGTGAATCGAACATATACTTTGACGGAACTTATATTGGAAAAAGTTATGTAGATGTCAACTCAACAAAAGATACCATCAGCTTCAGCTTCGGTAAAGACAACAAGATCAAAGTAGAACGTAAGAAAAGTCAGGAAATGAGTAAAACACGTTTAGTTGGTTCGCGTTACAAATACGAAGTAACCTGGGATTTTACCATCAGAAATAACGGTGGAGCAGCAATTCCAATCATCATCAAAGATCATTTCCCGATTTCTACAAACAGCGACATCAAGGTGAAAGAAGGAACTTACGAAGGTGCTACTTACGATGAAAATACACATATCCTGACATGGAAATTCACCACAAAATCAGGTGAAACAAAAACATTCAAATTCGATTACACTGTTGACTACGAAAAAGGTCAGGCTGTGTATTTAGAGTAATAAACTTCTATAAAAAAGAAAATCCCGTTAGTCAATGATTAACGGGATTTTCTTTTTATAAATTAAATGCTATTTCACAAACTTCTGACGTGCAATTCCACCTGCATGAACTAACTCTAACGTATATGTTCCGGATGACAATTTGCTGATATCAATTTTGTTCGTCATCTCCGATTTCTCAATTGTCAGCATCGTTTTTCCATTCATATCCAAAATCTTCACCTGCTCAACCTCATTATTGAAAGCCAGTTGAATCTCATCTTTAGCCGGATTTGGATAAACAATAAAATTTTCCGTTGTCGATTCTGTAATCCCTACATCACTTGGCGGTGTAATGCGAATGATGGAATGATCGCCTGTATTTGTAGCAATATAAATTTCCTTATTTGGTCCAATGGCGATATCTCTCAAACGCCCAAACTGCGATTGAAAATACTGATCTTCATCCACCACCTGAGTTGCATTCGCATCCAACTGCATTGCCACCAAACGTTGTCCGTTCAGCGTTGTCATCAACAAACGGTTATTCCATTCCGGAAAAGCCGCATTTTGATAGTACACCAAATCTGAAGTTGCAATTGTAGGCGTCCAGGCATGAATAGGTTCTATGTACATTCCCGTTGCACATGGATTATCTTCAAATGGTTCATCGCAAAAACCATGGATCAACGGCCAGCCGTAATTGAGTGATGATGCCAAAACCTGAAGTTCGTCATCCGTTGTTGGACCATGCTCTGAAGCGATGATCATTCCATTTGGTAATGCACAAATTCCTTGAGAATTCCGATGTCCCATTGAATAAACGTACGAACCCGGAGTTGGATTATCTGCTGGAATAGATCCATCCGTATTGATTCTCAAATATTTTCCATTAAGCGAATTTGGATCCTGAGCAAGATTGGAAACATAACATTCACCTGTCGACATCAAAATCGTATTGTCCGGCAAAAAATGTAACCGCGAACCATTGTGATTCTGCCACGCCAAAATATCATCGATCAAAATATCCGGACTTACCAGATTAGTTCCATTGAACGCGTATTTCACCATTCTTTCCTTGAAATAACCACCACCATCTTCTGTTCCGTAGGTATAAACCAGAAAAACTTCAGGTGTTGTTGGGAAATTCGGATGGAGAACTAAACCCAATAACCCACTTTCACTAACTGCGTGTACTGTTGACGTCAGGTCAAGAACCACGGTTTTCACACCTGTTTGCAGATCGATCCTACTGACCAATCCACCGCGTTCTGTCACCCATAAGTAATCATCACCCTCCACTTTTATTTCCCACGGTACATTCACATCCGAATTCAACGTGTCAATGTACACCGTCGTATTTCCTACTTGCTGAGCGGTTTGTGAAAAGCCCGCAGCACCTAGTAAAAAAGACGCACTAAAAAGTAATCCTCTACACTCCATAACCTAAATTTTAGCGTCAAAACTGACATTATCAGGTCAAGTTAAGGAAATTCAATCTAGCCGACAAAAGAATTTTTGACTTGTTAACGAAGCTTAGCGATTTCATTCCAGAAGGATGGAAAGCTCTTGGAAACGGCCTCAGAATCATGAATCACAACTTCACTTTCAGCGATAGTTCCGGCAATTGCTAAACACATTGCTATTCTGTGATCGTGATGAGATTTAACATTTCCACCGAAGATTTTTCCTGTTCCGTGAACAATCATTTCGTCCTCGTTCAAATCGATTTTCACACCCAACTTACCAAATTCTTCCTGCAAAGTAAGCGCTCTGTTGCTTTCTTTATGCGTTAATCGACTTGCACCAAAAAATGTACAAACACCATTGATACTCGACGCTAAAGTAACAAGTGCCGGAAACAGATCAGGACACTGTGTTGCATCAAATTCAAACGGTTTTCGTGCAGATCCGTCAACCGAAATCTCCTCATTGATGTGTTGAATTTTACATCCTGCGCTCAACAAGGCATCAAGCAGCATTTTATCTGCCTGTAAACTCGATATTTTCAAACCTTTCAAACGAATTTGATGTCCGACAGCCGCTGCAACGAGAAAATAGCTGGCAGAACTCCAATCGGCTTCTACATTATACTTGGTTGCATTGTATTTTTGACTCGCTTTAACACTGAAGATGTTCTTGGGTAAACGCTCTACCTTTATTCCAAAAGCATTCAATGTGGAAAGTGTCATTTGAACATATGGCAACGAGGTCAAATTCTCTGAGATCAAAACAGAATCGTTCTCCGCAAACGGCAAGGCCATCAAGCATCCGGAAATAAATTGCGAACTCAAAGAACCGTCCACTTCTATTTTCCCACCTTTAATCGGTCCTTTCACTTTGATTGGAATGTTTCCTCCGTTTGTTTGAACAGATGCCCCCAACTTTGGTAAAACTTCTTCAAAGAAATCCATTGGTCGAGTAGTCAAAGATCCGCTTCCTTCGATCGTAATTTCTTGCGTAAAACTGGAACAAACAGCAGACAACAATCGAATTCCCAGCCCCGATTCTCCTGCTGAAATCGTAATGGCTTCCTTTGGCTGAATTCCACCAGTTACAAATAAACTATCACCAGATTCTGAAACGGTTGCTCCTAGCAGCTGAATGGCCTTCTTCATCGCCAACTCATCATCACTCTTGCCTACATTTAGCAATTCGGAGGTTCCTTCAGCTAAAGCAGCTGCCAACAGTGCACGCTGGCCATCACTTTTTGAGGATGGAATTCGGATTGTACCAATTAATTTTTGCGGACCAATTTTGTTTATCATCATTTCGTATTGCTAAGTTTTGTAAAATTCCATGAAATAAAAAATCCCGCTCTTTAGAAGCGGGATTTCAGTATATAGTTATTCGCCTCCAATCCTTACAGATCAAACCAATATGCAGCGAAAAAATATGTTCTTGTTGATTTCATTGTTGCAAATATACGAGTTATTATTTTAACTAAAATCGCTTTAAATTTTATTTTTATCACAAAAAGTTTTGCATTTCTGAAATTTTAATTTAGTTTCGCCTCGTGAATACGATAAACAACATGTCTAAAACTTGGTGGCAGCGCACAATGTGTGACTGACGCTTTTTGATATTCATAAACCCAAAACCTTAAGCGATTTGTCACAACGGCAAATCGCTTTTTTTATGCCCGAAAAAATGAAAATAGAAACACATAAACAACCCTTCAAGTCAGATCTTTACACGCCAATTGGCATTTTCCTCCGCATTCGCAATGTGTTCCGGAAACCGATGCTCCTGGAAGGAAACGACTATCATTCGAGAGCCGAAAGTTCATCCATGATTGGATTTGAACCTTTGGTGGAGTTAACTGTCACTCATAATACGATCAATATTTTAAGTCAAGGGAAAACCGAAACCAGAACGTTCAGCAGCAATGAAAATCTTGATTTGATCTTGAGTGAAATCATGCATAAATTCCGACCGGTTAACAACGAAAACAACTTCGGTTTCTTCAGCTATTTCGGATTTGAATTTGCACACATTAAGGAAAACCATTTTGAAACAGAAGATGCGGAACAACGACTTCCACTCGCCACATTCATTCTTTACAAATACCTGATAGTACTTGATCACTTTCATGATACAGGAAAGTTCATTGTCAACCGCAATCTTGATTCAAACGAAACTTATCTGACGTTGGATGAAATCCTTCAGCTTCAACCCAATTCGGTTTTGCCATTTGAACTGAAAGGAGAAGAAACAAGCTCGGTTAACAACAATGAGTTTCTGGGATTGATCGAAACGGCAAAACAACATATTCTTCGCGGTGATGTTTTTCAGCTTGTTTTTTCAAGAGAATTCAAAATCCCTTATTTCGGTGACGATTTTCAGGTTTACCGGGAACTGAGAACATTGAATCCTTCGCCTTACCTCTTCTATGCCGATTTTGAAACCCATAGAATCCTTGGTTCTTCGCCCGAAAAACAACTGCAAATTAGAAATGGAATTGCGGAAATTCATCCCATTGCCGGAACTGTTCGTAAAAGTGGCCATGAAGAACTGGACGATCTCGCTATTCAACATTTGGTTAACGACGACAAAGAAAATGCGGAACACACAATGCTGGTTGATCTGGCACGAAACGACCTGAGTAAATACTGCAGTAATGTCAAAGTGAGTAAATACAAAGAAATTCAACATTTCTCTCATGTCATCCATTTGGTTTCAAAAGTCATTGGACAAAACAATGAAAATGATGCCTTATCTGTTTTCAGCGGAACTTTTCCAGCAGGAACATTATCCGGAACTCCAAAACCAAAAGCGCTTGAACTCATTAATAAATATGAACCTGGCAAACGCGATTATTACGGTGGAGCAATCGGATTTATCGGCTTTGATGGAAATGTGAATCTGGCAATTATTATCAGAAGCATTTTCTCCAAAAACAACATGCTTCATTATCGTGCCGGAGCAGGAATTGTCCTTGACTCCATTCCAGAAAATGAACTTCAGGAAGTGACAAATAAACTCGGCGCGGTTCGCTCGGCAATTCAAAAAGCAAATACTGCAATTCATTCAACTCAAAATCTAGCTGTATGAAAATTGGAATCATTGATAATTTCGATTCGTTCGTGTATAACCTTGTGCGTTACGTTCGCGAAGAAAATGTTGAAGTAATCGTTCAACGCAACAATCAGATTGATTTTGAACAGCTAGATACTTGTGATGCGATCTTACTTTCTCCGGGTCCCGGAATTCCATCTGAAGCAGGTGCTTTAATCGAAGTCATTTTTCGTTACAACACAACCAAACCAATTCTTGGTGTTTGTCTGGGACATCAGGCTTTGGGAGAATACTTTGGCGGAAAGTTGAAACAATGTCCGGAACCTGTTCATGGAAAAGCAACGAAGATGGACATTCTGAAACATGAAAGTCTTTTCCATTCTCTTCCAACCCAAATTGAAATTGGACGCTATCACAGTTGGGAAGTCGATATTTCTGAAGCAGACAGACTGGAAATAACTGGCAAATCAGAAGAGATAACTATGGCATTTAAACACAAAACACTTCCGATTTACGGGGTACAATTTCATCCCGAATCGATTCTTACACCAGCGGGAAGAACAATCATCAGAAATTGGATAACAGCAATAAAATGAACGCAAAATACTATATAGAAAAAATCATCAATAGATCGTCTCTAACGCAAGAAGAAGCCAAAAACTGCATGCTTCTGATTGGCAGCGGAGAAATGAATGATGCACAGATCGTGGCGCTCATGACAGGTCTTCAGTTTCGGGGATTGGAATTGAACGAGTTGAAAGGATTCAGTTCAGCTCTCTTGGAATTGGCTATTCCTGCTAAACTTGATTTTGAAAATGCCATCGATGTTTGTGGAACTGGCGGCGACGGAAAAAACACCTTCAATATTTCCACAACAACGGCTTTTGTTTTGGCATCAATGGGCTATAAAGTGGTGAAACACGGGAATTATGGTGTGAGTTCACTATGCGGGTCTTCGAACGTTCTCGAATATCTTGGAATCAATTTCACTTCGGATTCCACGAAACTTCAACAGCAACTCGACAATTCAAACCTGTGTTTTCTTCACGCACCTTTGTTTCACCCAGCATTAAAAGTGGTTGCTCCACTTCGAAAACAATTGGGAATAAGTACTTTTTTTAATGGTCTTGGACCCTTGGTAAATCCGGCAAGTCCAACCCATCAGCTGGTAGGAACTTACAGTTTGGAATTGGCAAAGTTGTACCAGCACGTTCTTCAGAACAAACGAAAAAACTTTACTGTGATTCATGGATTAGAAGGTTTTGACGAATTGACTTTCATCGGTTCAACACGACTTCTAGGAAAGACTGTTGATTCCATGATCGAAAGCGAAAATCAACAGCAAAAATATTCATTGATCGATTTAAGCGGTGGTGAAACAGTTGCGGAAAGTGCCAAAATCCTCGTCAATCTATTAGAAGGAAAGGGAACCAATGCGCAAAATCATGTGCTATCAGGAAATGTAGCGCTGGGACTTCAAACTTTTCTACCAAAAGAAAGTTTCGAAAACGCATATCAGGAAGCTAAATCATTTATAGAATCTGGAAGTGCAATTACTTCTTTCAAACAACAACTATTATGAAAACAATTCTAGACGAAATTGTAGCAAACAAACGGGTTGAAGTCGCAAAATTGAAGTCAGAAAAATCAGTTTCCGATTTTCAACAGTCACCATTATTTCATCGAACTATACGCTCACTTTCACAATCCATTTCAATCGTCGAATTTGGGATTATCGCAGAAATCAAGCGAAAATCACCGAGCGGAGGCGATATTTCACCAGACTTGAGTCCAGTTGAACAGGCATTGTACTATCAAGAAACCGGAGCAAGAGCTATTTCAGTTCTCACCGATTTCGATTACTTCGGAGGAACTATGAAGGATTTAACCCTGGTTTCTAACCATGTTGAAATTCCAGTTCTTCGAAAAGAATTCATCATCGACGAAATTCAATTGTATGAAGCCAAAGCTGGGGGTGCGGATGCTGTTCTTCTAATTGCAATGATTTTAGAAAAAGAAGAGATCATTCAATTGACTGACAAAGCGCATGAAATCGGCCTGGAAGTTTTGTTTGAAGTGCATTCACTGGATGACGAAGAAAAGATCTACGATAAAGTTGATTTGATTGCAGTGAATAATCGAAATCTGGCTTACCAGAAAACAAGTTTGGAACATTCCTTTGAATGGATTTCGAGACTTCCAAAAGGCATTCCGCTGATCTCTGCTTCCGGAATATCCAAGTTAGAACAGATTCTTTCATTGAATGCAGTTGGATATTCTGGTGCACTCATAGGAGAAAGCTTACTCCGAAACAAGAATTTGGAATCATTAACCTTAAAAAATCAAACCAATGTTCATTAAAGTATGTGGATTAACGGATAATGAATCAACCAGAACGATTGCTCAACTGGATGGAATTAGCCATTTGGGTTTCATTTTCTACGATAAATCACCACGATATACAAAAACAAGCATAAAGACCACTAAACCAAAAATTGGTGTTTTTGTGAATGAGGAGTTGTCACAAATTTTAGAATTAGTCGAAAAACATCAACTTTCCGGAGTGCAGTTGCACGGTAATGAAACACCGGATTTTGCAGCTTCTCTTCCCAATTCTCTTTTGAAGATCAAGGCGATTGGTATTTCTGCTGTAAACGATTTGGAAAAAGCGAGTCAGTTTGAAGGAAGTGTGGATTATCTTCTTTTCGATACGAAATCACCCGATTTCGGAGGAACCGGGAAAACATTCGACTGGTCAATTCTACAACATTACAAAGGAAACATACCTTTCATTTTGAGTGGAGGAATTGGTTTGGAATCAGTAAATCAGCTGGATTCTTTTTACCATCCAAAATTCGCCGGCTATGATTTGAATAGTCGATTTGAACGCGCACCAAAAGACAAAAATGTCTCACAAATTAAACTATTCGCAAAAGCAGTACTATGACAAAATCTATTTTACAACCCGACGAATTGGGCTTTTATGGTGATTTCGGAGGAGCATATATTCCAGAATTGCTTCGTCCGGCAGTGGATGAATTGAGTGAAGCATACAATCGATTCTCTTTCGATGAAGAATTTATTGCTGAATACAAAGCGTTGCTTCAAGATTTTGTAGGTCGACCCACTCCACTCTATTATGCAGAGCGACTTTCAGCAAAATACAACTTTCACATTTACCTGAAACGGGAAGATTTATGTCACACCGGTGCGCACAAAGTCAACAATACCATTGGTCAAATCCTACTCGCAAAAAAAATGGGTAAAACCGATATTATTGCAGAAACGGGCGCTGGTCAACACGGAGTTGCTACGGCAACAGTTTGTGCACTCATGGGCTTGAATTGCATTGTATACATGGGTGAAAAAGACATTGCGCGTCAAGCACCAAATGTTCAGCGTATGTTAATGTTGGGAGCAGAAGTTCGTCCCGCAACTTCAGGAAGTAAAACATTAAAAGATGCTACAAACGAAGCCATTCGACATTGGATCAATTTCCCTAATTCCTATTACCTGATTGGAAGTGTGGTTGGACCTCATCCGTATCCTGCAATGGTAGCTCGTTTTCAGTCGATCATTTCAGAAGAGATCAAGTTCCAGTTGAAGCAAAAAACGGGAAAGGAAAATCCAGATACCGTAATTGCGTGTGTTGGTGGAGGAAGTAATGCTGCCGGTGCGTTCTATCATTTCTACGACGACGAAAATGTAGAACTGATTGCCGTTGAAGCTGCTGGAGAAGGAATTCACTCGGGAAAATCAGCTGCATCCAGTATTCTAGGAACTCCGGGAATTCTGCACGGAAGTTTAACCATGCTAATGCAAGATGCAGACGGGCAAGTGATAGAGCCGCATTCCATTTCAGCCGGATTGGATTATCCAGGAATTGGTCCTTTACATGCGCACACCATTTCAACAGGAAGAACAAAAGTCATCACTATAGAAGATCAGGAAGCTCTTGATACGTCTTTGCTGTTATCCAGATTGGAAGGAATCATTCCAGCATTGGAAAGTGCTCACGCAATTGCGGCGTTGGAATATTGCAGTTTTCCGGAAGAACAGGTTGTCGTCATTAATTTATCCGGTCGTGGTGACAAAGACATGAATACGTATCAAGAAGCATTTAAAAACTTGTAAAATGAATCCTTTCAAAAAAGAACACAAACAAACCAGCATTTTTGTCACCGCGGGTTTCCCGATGTTACATTCGCTGGAAACTCAGATTGAGTTATTACAAAACCGGGAAGTTGATTTCATCGAAATTGGAATTCCATTTTCAGATCCTCTGGCAGATGGACCAACCATTCAACAATCGAGTGCAACGGCAATTGCAAATGGGATGTCGATTAACGAGTTGTTTTCTCAACTGAGAAGAATTAAAGTCAAAGTGAACGTTCCGTTGGTTTTGATGGGTTATTTGAATCCGGTAATGCAATATGGTTTTGAGAAATTCCTGAAAACGTGTGATGAATTGGAGATCAAAGGACTGATTTTACCCGATTTATCCTTCGAGCTCTACGAAAATCGGTACAGAACAACTTTTGAGAATTACAAGGTTCAACTGTGTTTTCTCGTCACACCACAAACGGAAGATTTTAGAATTAAGACTATTGCTGGGCAATGCAAAAACAGCTTTGTGTATTTGGTGAGTAGTAACAGCATTACGGGTGGATCAGCGAAATTAGATCCTGGTATTAAAAAGCGTTACACTGACATCAAAAATCTATGCGGAGACACTCCTTTGTTTCTTGGTTTCGGAATTGATTCAGCAGAAAAACGACAATCTGCCTTTGAAACCTGTGATGGAGTGATAGTAGGGACCGCTTATTTGAAGGCAATTGAGAAAGGTAGTTCCGTGACTTTTCTTGAGGAAATCTTAAAATAGCAGTAGCGCTCATCATTCGAATAGCTACTTTTGTAACATGTCTACAAGCACAAGTTCACTTGCACAGAAAACGGCCTATCCTATTTTGTTTGCCATTGCTTTTGGTCATTTACTTAATGATTTGATTCAAGGAATTCTACAGCCTATGTTTCCAATGATAAAGGAAACACAGCATTTGGATTATTCGCAGATTGGACTAATCATGTTTGCTTTTCAGATTACATCTTCACTTTTTCAACCCGTTGTAGGAAGTATTACCGACAAATATCCAAGACCTTATTCCTTCAGTTTCGGAATGTTATTCGCCATTGGTGGTGTCATTTTACTCTCCTATTCGAGCAGTTTTGCTTTAACCTTAATGGCAGCATGTTCTATCGGACTTGGTTCTTCTATTTTTCATCCGGAAGCTTCTCGGGTTGCTTATTCTGCATCAGGAGGAAAGCGGAGTTTGGCACAGAGTATTTTTCAATTGGGAGGAAACGCAGGAACAGCTTTAGGTCCAGTTCTGGTAGCAGTTTTCGTTCTTCCATTTGGTCAAATATATACGCTTTGGTTCTTAGTTGCCGGCTTACTCGGATTCGGGATCTTGCTTTATGTGAGCAGATGGTATAAAGCCTATTTACAAGAACACTTAAAAAATGCCGCAACGCGGATAGTAACACACGGTCTTTCCAAAAAGAGAGTTCGCATTTCTGTTGCAATCTTACTCATTCTACTTTTCTCAAAATACTTCTACACAGCAAGTATTTCCAGTTATTTCATTTTCTACGTCAAGGAAAAGTTCAATGTTCAGGGAAGTCAGGGACAACTTTTATTGGCGGTCTACCTCTTTGCAATGGCATTGGGAACGGTGATTGGCGGAATTGTTGGAGACAAATACGGCCGAAAAGCTATTATTTGGTTCTCCATTCTTGGAGCAGCACCATTTACATTACTTCTTCCTTACATGGATTTAACCGGAACGGTTGTTTGTTTAGGTTTTACGGGATTCATACTGGCTTCAGCGTTCCCTTCTATTCTGGTTTACGCACAAGAATTACTTCCAGGAAGAATTGGAATGATTTCAGGATTGTTCTACGGCTTTGCCTTTGGAATGGGGGGAATTGGCGCAGCTTGTTTAGGCGAACTAATTGATAAATTTGGTATTGAAAAGGTCTATCTGATTTGCTCGTTTTTACCTTTGATGGGAATGATTGCGGTGTTTTTGCCATCATTCAAGAGGAAGGAGGAAAGAACAAAATAACTCAGAACATTCCTCTTTGCAGCTTTTCCTCTTTTAGCTTTTCTTAGTTGGCATATAAAATTCCTTCAGGTAAAACGGCTCAAAATACGCTACATCCTCGAATTCTTGCTTTTGAAATTTTTCAAACGCTAAACGAATTTGCCCAACTGCGCTGGCTTTCACTTCCAGCAACGTACAATTTCGATTTTGCCAATGTTCCAGCATCTTTTCAGCTCCATCACCGAAATAGTGAAAAGGTTCAAACTCCTGATAGGAATTTTCATCGAGAACATCAGCCGAAATAGATTTCAAAATCTCTCCATTCGAAGAATGAATTAAGCTAAACACCTCCATTCGTCTGGCATCTATCATTGCGCAAAAATTCTTGTCATCGCTTACTTTATTTCTGGCAATTTCTATCATGGAAGTCAAGGCATCAACGGCGATTAAAGGAATGCTCAAAGCAAAGCATAAACCTTTTGCCGTTGCTACTCCAATGCGCAATCCGGTATAAGAACCCGGACCACTAGCGACGGAAACAGCTTTCAAATCCTTTACCGTGATTTTTTCCTTTTTCAGGGTTTCTTCCACAAGCAAAGTCAGCTGTTCACCATGAGCGAATGCGTCATTATCAATTTCGGCAAGCTGTTTCAGTTCACCATTAAAGGAAAGTGCAACCGAACAAACCTTCGTTGCTGTTTCCAAATGAAGAATGTACATTATTTCGGAATTCGATTACAGACATCGTGAGGGAAGCCTGCAACTTCACCAACGGTTTGATATTCCTTGTCCTTTTTCACCCAGGTATAAGCCATGTCAAGCGCATATTCTTTTCCTTTGGAAATAATTACCACTTCATAATAACTTTCGTAGCCTGTGTAACGAACAATGATCTTGTCTACTTTGATCTTCTCCGGTTTTGAGTCATCACAACACCCGCAATAACCATAAACGGTTCTCGCATCCTGAATAATTTCAGCAGCTAAAAGTGCTTCATCTTTTGACATATATGCAAGCTGATCTGCAAACGAGAAGTTGGCAACCAATGCAAAGAAAATGGCTATAACGAATCTTTTCATGGTACAAAAGAAATGAAAAAAATGAAAGGGCTACTAATTTATTGAGGTCTGAATTTCCTGTAGACTAACCAGGATATGGAAACTACAAAGAGAAATAGTCCACCGAACATCATTTCTTTTCCCATTGGATAATGCATGACGCGAAAAACATATCCAAAAAAAGTAAAAATGATTCCAAGAATGCTAACAACAATTAAGGCAATATTCATATAAAATTGATTTATCAGATAGGAAATGTACGTTTTAGAATAAGTAACAACTTCTAATTCGTAATCTCTAATTTGAAACCAATTCCATGAACGTTTTGGATATGAATGCTCTCATCACAGCTTAAATACTTTCTAAGTTTTGTTATAAAAACGTCCATGCTTCGTCCTGCAAAATAATCGTCTTGTCCCCAAACAGCAGTCAAGATTGTTTCTCTGGAAACCACGCTATTTTTAAACTGACAAAGCATTTTCAACAGCATTGCTTCTTTCTTGGTAAGCGTTTTACTGAAATCAGGATGGGTTAAGGTGTAATTTTCGGTATCGAAAGTATATGAAGCAATTGAAATAATCTTTGCTTCCGGTTCATCAACAATATTGACACGTTTCAAAAGCGCTTTTACACGAAGTGCCAATTCATCGAAAGCAAAAGGTTTGGTTAGATAATCATCTGCACCTGCCTTAAAACCTTCCACTTTATCTTCAGTGAGTGATTTTGCAGTAAGAAAGAGAATAGGAACTTCCTGATTGATGGTACGGATATCCCTTGCAAGTGTGAAGCCATCTTTCTTAGGCATCATTACATCAAAAATACACAGGTGGAATTGTTCTTCGGTAAAACGAATTTGTCCATCATTTCCATTTGTACAAAGCACAACATGGTAGCCTTCCATTTTCAATTGTTCAGCAACAACAAACCCTAAATTCGTGTCGTCTTCAACGAGTAATATTTTTGCCTTCGCAGGTTTTCCTGAATTTTCCGTCATGAGGTGAAGATAATAATTGTGATGAAAAGTGATTCAATGTGATTCGGATTTAACTAAAAAACAACAAGAGCCTGAGACGGGCGTCTCAAGCTCTTGTCACACTAATCAACCTAACCTACTACTACTGCCACAAAATTATATACCAGAAATAAACTGTACAAGAAAAATCAATAGGAAACTTACCACGGTAAAAAATGAAAGGAATCCACGAAAGACTAATTTTTTAGCACAAATCACTAAATCGTTTAATTATGAAAAATACTATTCATCGCATAATATCTACAGTTTACACTAAATCGAGATAGGCATTTCCAATTGGTAGAAATCCAAGATTCGAATTTAGGATTACAAGAATTTAAAAAATTGAATTGTTAAAATTCACAACAGCAAGCCGCTATTGTGAATTAACAAACTTAACCCTTGATTTAAATCGATATAGCTTTCAAAATTTATCTTTTTTGACCGTAATTGGAAACCCGAAAAGTTTAACTTTGAAAGAAACTGTATCTGCATGAGCAAAATTGCAATAATCGACGACGAAGAAGATATCCGCGACATTCTGGCTTACAATCTTCAGAAGGAAGGATTTCAAGTATTTGTTGCCGAAAACGGTAAAAAGGGAATTGAACTGTGCAAGAATGAAAAGCCAGATTTAATTCTACTCGACGTGATGATGCCTGGTATGGATGGAATTGAAGTTTGTGAGAACATTCGCAATACTGCTGGATTGGAGAACACACTTATCTGTTTTTTGACTGCTCGAAATGAAGATTACAGTCAAATTGCCGGATTGGATGCAGGTGCTGATGATTACATTGCAAAACCAATCAAACCCAGAGTTTTGATCAGCAGAATCAATGCGCTTTTAAGAAGAAAAGAATCAGCAGTTACACCACAAGACCTTGAAGGAGTTCTTTCCATCAACAGAGAAAAATATACAGTTTTCAAAAACGGAGATCCGATTCACCTTCCCAAGAAAGAATTTGAATTGTTGGCTTTACTGGCATCCCGTCCGGAAATTGTTTTCGAACGAGATGTCATTCTTGAGAAAGTTTGGGGCACAGATATCATCGTTGGAGACAGAACTATTGATGTTCACATCCGAAAACTGCGTGAAAAAATTGGTGATAACTATATCAGAACCGTAAAAGGAATTGGATATAAGTTTTCAGCAAACGGAGAATGACTTTTCAAAATAAAAAAGCAAAAGTCAAAAGTCAAAAAAGGGAAAACCAATTCTAACTTTTGACTCATATTATCTTTTATCCCAGCAAATGATATAAATCTTCAATTAAAGGACCTGGAATATCTCTTTTACCTTTTCACTTTTGACTTTTGACTTAAATTCCAAGTTCTATCTGGAAGATTCCACCAAAACGGCTCGTCTGCGTATCGTTTCTCAAATTCTTTGTTACCTGGTAAAGTACATTTGCCTGCACTTTCACACGATGTCCGTTTAAATAGCGCGTAACACCAAATTGAAACTCATCTGTTCCTTTTGTATTGATACTTGAAAAATCCGTATTGCTATAAATGGACTTGAACGGCGTAACACTAGCATAACGCAAGGCAACTTCCCAGTTAGATTTAAATAAATAACTTACCTGTTGCAAGAATCCATAACCTGCATAAACCGTTTGAATAGAAGAAGTATCAGCCGAGAACGTAATTGGGTTTGAACAATTGCGCTGCATCAACTCTGAATAAACTGCAAATCCCTTGTACTTGAAAAGTAGATCAAGTGAAACGGTTGTCAAATCCGTTTTTGCATATAAATCTCTTCCTAATTGTCCACCGGCACGTACAGCATCGTCATTGAAATTATAAGAAGCACCTATTGAAAGTTTCGGTTTCTTCTCACGTTCCAAATCACCTTCCTGATAATCATTTTTACCTGTAAAAGCGCCAAACGGCAAAGCTTCTAAACGTGCAGTGTAACTTAATCCGCTGTTGGATTGTGTTGTATTTCTTCCCTCTCCGGAAGTTAACGCTGCTGAAACAGCCCAATAATCTCTTTTGTAAGTTCCAAAGAAACCGAAATCCCTGTCCATGTTGAAAGTTGCATTCACAATAGAACGATCAGCAAACTGTTGATCTCCAGACGAAACAACGCGTTGACGGTTTCCCGGCAGTTTTGTTTGTCCAAACCCGAATTTCAACCCTTCAATTGGCTCGTAATTAATAACCGCATCACGTACAACATTTGGACTTGTATTCACAACAGATTCCTGCGTCATATCCCAATCCATATCGCCACGTGAAAAAGCCAATTGCAATTTGTATGTCAACTTTGGATCATAAACAAAACCTTCCAGTTTCAAACGCAATCGTCGAACGCGAAATTCGTATGAAGCAGCCGACAAATCATCCTCGGAGCGCGTTAGGAATGCAGCTCTATTCTGCATTCTGAATTGCAAACGCATAGAGAATATAGAATCTTTTCCTACGAATTCAATTCCCTTCTGTGATTTGGTATAAATAGCAGCCTCGTTTTTCTGAGCGAAAATTGAACCTGACAATGCGAGACAAAAAATGATAGTTAACTGTTTCATGATATAAAAGTAATCTTGATTTATTTCTTATTTCGGTGAATAACCTTACTAAACGTGATTTGCATGTAATCTTTTCTTCTTTCAGTTGTATTCAAATGAAGAAATTGATGCATTAATCCAATTTGGATAGAAGCGCTTTTAAACTTGTATCCAGTTCCAACAAAAAATCTATTCTGGTTGAAAAACGGAGCCTTTTGTGTAAACATTATTTCATCTGAAACATTCAAATAAAACGTAGAAGGCCCCATTGTTCTGTGGTTCAACGGAATGGTTGATTGCACACGGTAACGAATTCTATATCTATCGTCATCATTGAATTCCGTGTGATTTCCGTCAAATTCATTTGTAGTTGCATTGTATTTCTTTATGAATCGATCTTCAAAACGGAACCGGTGATCAAAATTGATTCTTCCACCATTCGATTTCATTGTAAACTCTGCCCAAATCCGAGCTTCTGTCTGCTTTTGTGGAGTCTTAAAGTTTTCGTAATCTACATATTGATGATATGTCCCTATACCAAGCCCTCCGGCAAACTGATCTGTGAACGTATAATGAAAGAACGTTTTTGCCTCCCAATAATTAATATCGTTATAAAACTCCTGACTTCTGAATTGTGCCTCAGCAAACCAATTGATTTTTGGCAGAACCTCATATTTTACGTTTAAAGTTTGCCAGGTACCTGTTTGAAAGCGTGTATTCGGTGCCCAACCCTGAGCGCTACTAACCAATGGTAAAGCAATAAGAATAGAAAGTAGAATCGTTTTCATCTGAACCAAAAATTTTCAGCAAAACTAATTTCTTCACATTGAATTAATATCCGCAAAATGGTTTCATAATACAATCTTAATGGTCTTAATATTGAGTTAACATTAAGTGCTAAAAATGGCGTTTTTCGAAATCTACTTTAACGAAAAGTGAAAAATCCACAACTCAAAAATTAACCTTGTTAACATTAAATTAATATTGAAAAAACTGTAAACCTCTGTAAATGTGAGATGTTATTGAATTTGACACGGCAATTTCTCAACCAAATGTCAACTTTACGTTTATGTTAACATTTCATTTGGGCAGTTTGTAAACGATATGTCAAGTTACCTTTGTCCCGTAAAATTAAAATGACATTAAAATGGCATCAGGAATATTGAAATTCTTCTTACCGAAAGATCGAGTGTTTTACTCATTATTCGAACAAGCGTCACAAAACTTAGAGGCAATCGCTGGGAAACTGGTTCAGTGTGTAAACGAATCAGACTATAATAAGAGAGCTACAATCATCAAGGAAATGGAAGATTTAGAGCATCAAAATGATGATCTGACGCATGAAATTTTCATGGAATTGGGTAAGAATTTTATCACGCCATTTGACCGTGAAGACATTCACGCTTTGGCTACATCTCTGGATGATATTGCTGACCATATTTACGCTTCTGCTAAGAAGATTAACTTCTATAAAGTAGATCCAAACGATTCAGGTATTTTGAAAATGGCAGATGCTATTCAAGAGGCTGTATTGGCGGTAAATTCAGCTGTAAAAGAATTGAGAAACTTGAAAAACACGCAAAAAATCATTGAGTGTGTGATCAAAATTAACTCTGTAGAAAATCAAGCTGATGATATTTTCGACTTAAGCATTGAGCGTTTGTTCGAATCAGATATCGACGCGAAAAGCCTTATTAAGAAAAGAGAAATTTATCAAATTCTTGAGGTTGCAACAGATAAGTGTGAAGACGTTGGTAACGTTATCGAATCTATCGTTGTAAAATACGCTTAATCATTAATCTAAAAGAGACAGTATGTTTACGCTTTTAGTAGTCATAATTATTGTTGCGCTTTTGTTCGACTTAGTGAATGGATTTCACGATGCTGCGAACTCCATTGCAACCGTAGTTTCAACAAAGGTTCTTACTCCACTTCAAGCCGTAATTTGGGCTGCTGTATTTAACGTTGCAGCGTTCTGGGTTTTCGATATGAGTGTAGGAAATACAGTTGCAAAGACAGTAGATAATTCGGTAATTGACCTTTGGGTAATTTTAGCTGGATTGGTTGCTGCAAGTGCGTGGAACTTATTTACATGGTGGCTTGGACTTCCATCTTCATCATCACACACCTTAATTGGTGGGTTTGCCGGAGCAGCAGTTGCTCACGCAGGTTTCGATGTATTGAAAATGGAGGAAATCATCAAACCATTGTTATTCATCTTCCTCGCACCACTTATTGGTGGAACAATAGCCTTTATTATCGCTTTGGTTACGGTACAAAGATCGTTTGTCAAAAAAATGATTTGGGCAACCTTGCTTTCGTTCATTACCGTTTTCGCGTCGTGGTACTACAAAGACTATATCGATTTGAAACCTGTTATGATCTGGATCATCGGTGGAACTTTAGGAACTTTCCTTTTGGTTTACATTGCTTACCAGGTGATTTACGGAAAACGTCAAAGTGCCTTGAAGGAATCAACAATGTACAAACGTTTGCAATTGCTTTCTTCAGCTGCCTTTTCACTTGGACATGGTGGTGCCGATTCTCAAAAAGTAATGGGTATTATCTGTGCTGCATTGATCGTTTATTCCAATTCAATGCGTCAGCAAGGAAAAGATGTTCCGGAATACCTTCAGGTTTCCGAAGTTGTTCAGATTAAGTATACTGATGACGATGGAAAGATCAAGAAATTCTCTCCGAAATACGCGGAATTGGATGGTCACGTAATTTACCAGGATGGTAAAGATATTCTTGACGTAACTTCTGAAGAAACGCTTTACGATGACGAAGAGATCAACAAAAAAGCTGATCAAAAGAATCCACTTTACGCAGCTTTGAAAGATCCAAACGATTTCAAAAAAGCAGGTAAGGAACTCAATACCTTATTGGTTTATTCGAAAGGAAAGGAAATTCGTGATTATGAAACTAACGAATTGATCTTCACGAAGAAGGAGTTAAATCCAAACTACAGATATGCGTCATTCTTTGCGCCTTATATTAAGGATGGTGAATTGAAAGATGGTATGAAGCTGGAATCAAAAGTTCACAGTGACACCATGCCATACTGGATTGCCCTTTGTTGTTATGTAATGATTGGACTTGGAACCTTGATGGGTGGATGGAAAATCGTAAAAACAATGGGAACGAAAATCACGAAAGTGACACCATTGGAAGGTGTTTGTGCTGAAACAGCAGGTGCGCTGACATTGTTTACTGTTTCACAATTCGGTATCCCGGTTTCTACAACACACACCATTACCGGTTCAATTATCGGTGTTGGTGCAACAAAACGCTTAAGCGCTGTACGCTGGGGTGTAACTATAAACTTACTTTGGGCATGGATTCTCACCATTCCTGTTTCAGGTTTACTTGCAGCAGCAGTTTACGGAATTATGAAAATGTTCCATTAAGATATACTCCGTAGGAGAACTTAAAAAGCCCGAAGTGATGGTAACATCTACTTTGGGCTTTTTTGTAACCAATTGTTCCGGTTTTCGTTTCCGAAACAAATTTTGACTATGAAAACAAGCTTATTTCTCTTCGTTGCATTTTCTGTTTTATTGTTCAGTTTTACGAAACCCAAAAAGCCAATAACTACATTGGAAGGAATGAAAAAAGGCCTTAGTTTCGGTTATTCCTATGTCCCAAGTGGAAATATGATTCTTGACGAAGACACAGTGAGCGTTCAAGGATTTTTCATGTTTAACTATGAAGTGAGTAATTTCAATTATCTGGAATTTTTAGCAGCAGTCAAACCAACACTGAACACCAGCGATTACAATGCTTTGCTACCCGATACCCTTGCATGGAGGAGTAAACTGGCATACAATGAAAAATATGTGGAGTATTATTTTCGTCATCCTGCCTACAGGGATTATCCTGTCGTAAACCTCACAAAAGTTCAGGCGGAGAAATACTGCGAATGGTTAACATCGGTATTACGTGAAAGAACCGGAAACCAAACGTTAATTGCTCGACTTCCTTTGCGTGCAGAATACTTGAAAGCAGCCTTCGGAAAAGACATGCAACGACTTTATGCATGGAATTCGCCATACCTGTTAACGGCAAATGGAGAGCCCAAATGTAATTTCCTGAATATTGGAGCAGGCGCAATCACCAGAGATAGTATAACTGGTGAATTGAAAGTTGCATCCTACGACTATGATATCTATGCTGGAAATCTGAATGATTTTGCAGACATAACTGCTCCAGCAAAATCGTTTTGGCCCAACGAATATGGACTGTACCATTTAAACGGGAATGTTTCTGAAATGGTAACAGAAGATGGTATTGCGGTTGGCGGTGACTGGAATTCTCCCGGATACGACGTTCGCAACTACAGCAAAAAATCGTTTACAAAACCAAGTCCTTTGGTTGGGTTTCGCCCTGTGATCACATTTGTTGAAACTAAGTGATAACTTCATTTGCGCTTTGCCTTTCGCCTGTTTTATATTTGTGGAAAAGCCCTAAAAATGAAATTACAAGATACCATTGGAGCTGTTGAGCAGTTTCACGATGCTTTCAAGATTGCGAATAATTACGAACCAACTTCCAATTTGAGTGAAGCTGATATCGAATTGCGTTATAACCTGATGAAGGAAGAAAACGAAGAATATCTTGAAGCGGCTAAAAACGGTGATATCGTTGAAATCGCAGACGCACTTGGCGATCAGTTATACATTCTTTGCGGAACAATTCTAAAACACGGCTTACAACATAAGATAGCAGAAGTGTTTCAGGAAATTCAACGTTCCAACATGAGTAAATTGGACGCAGATGGAAATCCGATTTATCGTGAAGACGGCAAAGTGTTGAAAAGCGAATTGTACTTCAAGCCAGATATTAAAAAGATTCTAGAACAATAATCTCAGAGAATAGATATTAGAGAACAGGAATCAGATTGCTGATTTTAAAATCCTGTTCTCTATTTTCTGTTTTCTATTCTCTAGTAGAAATGAAAAAATTCAATCTTCGTGTTTACGGTATTTGTATAAATGAGCAAAACGAGGTTCTTGTAAGTCATGAACAGTACAAAGACATGGCGTTCACCAAATTCCCTGGTGGTGGCTTGGAATGGGGAGAAGGGACAAAAGATTGTTTGAAGCGCGAATTTGAGGAAGAATTCGGATTGCAAATTGAGGTTGGAGAATTGTTCTATCTCACTGACTTTTTCCAGATCTCGGCCTTCTCAGAAAACGATCAGGTCATTTCCATTTACTACAATTTCGTGTTCAGCGAAGAACTGAATTCCGAAGATTGGGGTGATGATAAAAACGAACAATTGCAATGGATCCCAATTTCAGAACTGAGCGAAGATTTGTTCATGTTTCCGATAGATAAGATTATTGCAAATAAGTTAATCAATGGAAGATTTAATTGATTTAATAACTGATCTTTTTTCTACAAGATGGGAGTTTATCCTGTCTGTTTTGATGATGGCAGCTGGGTTGATTATCTTGCTTTGCTCTGCCGAAATATTTTTGATAATTGTAGCCGGATTGCTCATTCTTGGAGGAATCGTACTTTGCATTCGAGGGTTCAGAAGAGAATAGCGGTTGGTGAGTGACGGAGACTTGGTACATATAGGAAATTGGGAAGTTTGCTTCGTGTTCTTTGTGTCCTCGTGGTGAAAAAACAAACCACAAAGACACGAGGCTCACAAGGATTTCCCGAAAGTACAACTACCCTATTTCACTCACCAACAACGAATAACAATCCGAACTTTCGTATTTACCATCTACCAAATAATCTTCACGCATGGTTCCTTCGAAAGTAAAACCAAATCGTTTCAACAACTTTACTGACGGCTCATTCCAACTGGCAACCAATGCTTTAGTTCGGTGTAACTTCATCTCTTTGAAACCAAACTCCAGAACGGTTTTTAGAATTTCAGTCATGTAGCCTTTGTTCTTGTATTCGTCTTTTCTCAATAAGTAAAATAACTCCGCGCGGTGGTGTTTTCTATCCCATGTATGAAAACCACATTCCCCCATTGGCACTCCTGTTTCCTTATCCTGAATCAGAAAAAAATGGTGCGAATAACGATTGGTTTCCATTCCACCATCATGCATGTTTTGGTAATGCGAGTAACTTCCTTCATCACAACCTAAAAATGCCATTATTTCCTCCTTCGATTTCGTCTCAAATAACTCATGAATTCTGGATGGAGTCAGCGGATAAAGCACAAAATGCTCAGTAGTCAATTCACCTAAATTCATAATTACTTTAATTTTTCATTGTTTTGGTGACGATCAAAATCACGATTGGTTTTCTTCTCCAGATTCTTTTTCAACGCTTCTTCCAAATCAACACCCGTCTGATTCGCAAGGCAAATAAGCACAAAAAGCACATCTGCCATTTCATCGCCGAGATCTTTGTTTTTATCCGATTCCTTCTCGCTTTGTTCACCATATCGTCGAGCAATAATACGGGCTACCTCACCTACTTCTTCCGTGAGCATTGCCATGTTTGTCAATTCGTTGAAATAGCGAACACCAACTGTTTTAATCCATTCATCAACCGTTTTTTGTGCTTCTGAGATCTGCATTATTCTTTGTTTTTTGAATCCATAATTATTGTTACTGGTCCGTCGTTTACCAAAGACACTTTCATATCTGCACCAAAAATTCCAGCTTCTACTTTTAGCTGTGATTGTTTTTTCAGTTCCTGAAGAAAGTACTCATACAAAGGAATGGCTTGTTCTGGTCGGGCAGCTTGGGTAAAACCTGGACGATTTCCTTTTTTTGTTGAGGCATGAAGTGTGAACTGACTAATCACCAGAAATGCACCATTTGAATCAACAATGGAGCGATTCATTTTCCCTTCATCGTCAGCAAAAACACGCATTCCTACCAATTTTCCAATCAGATAATCAGCATCTACCCTATCATCTTCCAACTCAATTCCGAGCAAAACCATAAATCCGTTGGAAATATAAGCATGAATTTCTCCGTCAATTTTTACAGACGATTCGCTTACGCGCTGAACAACAACTCTCACAAATTCGATTTTATGTAAAGTTAATTTCTAAGCTGAAAAGCACAAGTTAAATTCCTCTATCTTAGTGTCCAATATTTGGTTAATTTCTATGAAAACGGTTCTTACTTTTTGCATTTCGATTTTGTCATTTGTTGGCTTTTCGCAGGTAAAATATGTGGATGGAACAAATGGAAACGATTCTAACGACGGCAATACAACTTCAACGGCGTGGCAAACCATTCAAAAGGCAATGGACGAAGCTACAGCAGGAACAACTGTTTTTATTCGTGCAGGAAATTACAATGAGCCTAACCTGCAGTTGAACGTTTCCGGAAGCTCTGGATCGAACATTCTCTTCCGAAATTATCCGAACGAAAACCCTTTAATTACCGGTAACAATCAGCAAGGAACCTTACTTTATATTGAAAATCAAAGTTACTTTCAGATTGAAGGATTAACCTTTGCGAACCTTGTTGGGAATTTTTCCGTTGGAGTGGAAATCACTGGTGATTCACATGATTTCATCTTTCGAAAAAACGAGATTCATCACATTTCATGGACAGCGAACACATCCACTCTTCCAGATTCAAGCAAAAACGCGAATGCCTTCGTTATCTATGGAAACACTACTCAAGGAGTTCGTAATTTTAGAGTAGACAGTTGCGAAATCCACCACAACACTACTGGTTTCAGTGAAAATCTGACACTAGATGGCAATGTCTACAACTTCATTGTTTCAGCGAATAGTGTTCACGACAATAGCAATATCGGGATTCTTTGCGCAGGAAATTATGGTATTATTTCCGATCCAGGTTTAGACCAAACCAGATTTGGTAGAGTTTACGACAATGTTTGTTATAACAACGCCTCAAACTATGCGACAAGTGCTGGAATATACATTGATGGTGCTAAAGAAATAGAAGTTTTCAGAAATCGCTGTTATGGAAACGGCTATGGAATTGAAGTTGGAGCAGAGGAAGATGGAACGACTTCTCTCATTCGTATCTATGGTAATTTGGTTTACGATAATCTGGAAGGCGGAATTTCAGTTGGGGGCTACGATATTGAAACTACAGGTCAGGTAACACAATCTGTTATCCGAAACAATACCGTTTACAACAACGGAACAAGTGGGAATTCCTTGGGTGAATTGTACTTAACCAAAGTTTCAAATACACTTATCGAGAACAATATTTTTGTGTCAAAAGGAAACGGGAAATTGGTAACGCGTGAAGCAATCAGTCCACAAGCAGACAATTCCATTCAATACAACCTTTGGTTTGCGGAAAACACGTTCGATGCTGATATTGATGGTGTAAACTACACTTCGTTTACAGGATTAAACACCGCTTTAAATCAAACCAACTCCATTTACGCTAACCCGACGTTTGAAAGCACAACGATTCCTTACAATTTATATATAGCCGATGGAAGTCCGGCAATTGACGAGGGAAATCCGAATTGCTTCATTTTTGTTTACGAAACCGATTTCGATGGTAACGAACGTGTTTACAATAACATCATTGACATTGGTGCGTATGAATGGGATTATTATTTTGGTTTGAATGAAGTATCTGTAAATGAAATCTCACTTTATCCAAACCCAGTATCAACCATTCTTAATGTGGAAACGAATGGCAGCGGCGTTATAAAAGTGTACACTTCAAACGGACAACTGATTCGTGAGGAATTCATTCAAGATGAGGCGGAATTCGATGTTTCAACCTTGACAAGTGGTGCTTATTTTATTTCAATAGAAAGTGATACGGCTGTTTCTACGAAACTATTCATAAAAGATTAAAACAGCTCGCGCTTATTGCGGCGATGTACATCTTCTTCATCGCCACGCATGAGTTGCAGATATGTCCAATAACGACTTTCATAGATCTCACCGCTTTCCACCATTCCTTTCACTTTGCAATGCGGCTCGTTAATGTGCTGACAATTATGAAACTTGCATTCACCAATCACCGCGCGCATTTCAGGGAAATAATGAGAGATTACTTCTTTCTCCAAATCCACAATTCCAAAAGCGCGAATTCCAGGTGTATCGATAATGAACCCTCCGGTTTGCAATGGATGCATTTCCGCAAAAGTAGTGGTATGTTGACCTTGATGATGTGCTGATGAAATTTCTCCAATTCGCAAGTCCAGACTTGGATCTAACAAATTCACCAAAGAACTTTTTCCGGTTCCGGAATGTCCGGCAATCATTACCTGTTTGTCTTTGATCTCCTCTTTCAGAAAATCGACATTGATGTTCTTTTCAACAGAAATGGCTTCAGAGTTGTAACCAACCGTTCGGTATAAATCCATAACGGCATCCAAATCAAAACGCTCGTCGTCATTCAGCAAATCAATCTTATTGAATAAAATGGTAACCGGAATTCGATAAGACTCTGCTGCAACTAAAAAACGGTCGATAAAAACTGTATGTGTTTCAGGATATTTAATCGTAGCAACCAGATAAGCTCTATCGATATTAGATGCCAGAATGTGTTTTTGCTTACTGAGATTGGTGCTTTTTCGAACCAAACAATTCTCACGAATGTGATAGTCAACAATAACCCGTTTTCCTTCTTCGTCTTCTCCGTCAGCCAACACAACCGTATCGCCAACTGCAATTGGGTTCGTTGTTTTCAAGTCTTCCAATTTCATTTTCCCACGCACACGACAGGAAACAATTGTTCCATCATTGAGCATAACCTGGTACCACTTTCCCGTAGACTTAAGAACTTTTCCTGTTGTTTCAGACATTTCCACAAAAATAGGCATTTAGACTAAAGACCGTCTCGATTTTATCGAGACTTCTCGATGAAAGAACGCTTCACTCAAAGACAAGAGCCAATTTTGACTTTTAAGATCAATTTTGTCATTTGTTCCGCCGCGGCGGATCATTTGTCATTTGTCATCTAACCATTATTCATCCTCATTCGTTATCTTCGTAGCCAAAGAAGTTAAAATGTCAATTGAAGTCACAAATCTTTCGAAGTTTTACGGTGAACAAGCAGCAGTAAACGATATTTCGTTTTCTATTGGAAAAGGTGAAATTGTAGGTTTCTTGGGACCAAACGGAGCTGGAAAATCTACTACCATGAAAATGATTACGGGTTTTATTCCTGCATCTGAGGGAACGATCAAAGTTTGTGGCAAAGAAGTTTCTTTGGATTCTATTGAAACGAGAAAACACATTGGATACTTGCCTGAAAACAATCCACTTTATTTGGATATGTACGTGAAGGAGTATTTGGAGTTTGTGGCGAAAATCTACAAGTTGAAAAATGTTCGCGAGCGTGTTCAGGAGATGATTAGTTTGGTTGGATTGGAGATTGAGCAAAACAAGAAAATTGGAATGCTTTCGAAAGGATATCGTCAGCGTGTTGGCTTAGCCCAGGCTATCATTCACAATCCGGATGTATTGATTTTGGATGAACCAACTTCTGGTCTTGACCCGAATCAATTGGTCGAAATTCGTGAATTGATCAAACGTATCGGAAAAGAGAAAACAGTAATGCTTTCTACTCACATTCTTCAGGAAGTGGAAGCAATTTGCGATAGAGTAATCATCATCAGAAGAGGGAATCTGGTTGCAGACAATCTTGCTTCGAACCTTCAGGTTTCAAGTGATTTACAAGTGGTTTACGCTGAATTTGAAGGAAAAGTATCGAAAGCATTGTTGAACAAAATTACTGGTGTAACGAAAGTGGAGAATGTAGGCGAAAACTCATTCTTGATTGAAAGTGAAGCGGCTGACGATTTACGTAAAACAGTTGCACAATTCGCCCAAGCAAACAACTTGTTGGTGTTGACATTGAGAACAGAAGAAAAATCACTGGAAGAAGTCTTCAAATCGTTGACAAAATAAGGCTGAAAATGATTTTGCTTTATACTGGTGGCGGTACGGAATTCCTTCATGTACACCAGACGAATACGTTATCAACCAAACTGACAGCAATAGTCCTTTCCGCTGCTGCAATCGTCGTTCTTTACATCATCATCAGAGTAATCATTTCGTACCAAAGAGACAAGCGACTGGCTTTGGAAGAAAAGGAACAGCAACGCAAGTTCATCGATCGCATTCTGGGCAAGAAGAAATCTTGAACAAACAAATAACTGTAACATTTTGATAGCTTTAAGGTTTTCGAATCATATGAAAATCTACAACTGTCTACTTTTTCTATTCGTTACTTTTCTATCTCATGCACAGGGTGAAATAAATGGTCCGGCACCTATTATCGATACCATGCGTACAGACTTCCAAGGAGACTGGTATTTATCTGGAGTAACGTATTATTCGGGCGATGAAACAAATAGTTCAGCCCTTTATGAGCCTGTAAATGATAAGTTTCACATTCGCATCACAAAAGATTCACTGATTTTCTTTTCACCTCCGCAACGCTTTTATCGAGCTGCACCTGCAGGCTACAAATATGAAATGACAGATTTTCATTCCTATCATGGCTCCGAAATTGTAACCTATTTAGAGACCAAAAAGAACAGACTAGATATAGCGAAGTTCACCATCAAATACAACGGAAAGGAGCTTCGTCTTATTGAATCATTGAAATCAAAAAGCTATGGTGAAGTCGGCATTGAAAGCTGCTCTATCTACAAACCGTTTGTTGATTCTGTTCATCTTGAACAAAAATTACTCGGAGCTTGGCAACAAGGACGACTTGATTACTCAAAAATTGCGGATAAAAAATTACAGCTTAAGGATACGATAACCTTATATAAGAGTTCCTGTAAAGAACAATTCACTAACGGAATTCAATTTTTCTTTGAATTTAAAGATGGATCACTAATAGGTGAAATAGATCAATCGTATTATACCAGTTCTAATGAAGGAAAGAGTTCGACGAGTCCTACGCAAGGAATAATCGATGGTATTTACATAAAAGGTTATAAGTGTATTTGCTCCGTATTTCCGGGAACTAGCATATTAATGATGAAAAACGAGAATATTCAATACACATTTTCCATCATTTCATGTACCGAAGACCAATTAATAATGGTTCTTCTCAACCAGGAAACAAAGACTCCAAATAAGTGGCGTTAATCCAATAGATCGCCTCTGGGTTCAGCTTCAATTTTTGGTTTTTCACCAAGAATATTTCGCGCTAAATAATGCATTAAGTACACAAATGGCGTCAATGCTCCAGCGAATACCATTTTAGTTAGATAGCCTGTAATCGCCTTGTTCATCGCAACCTCAAAAGTCATGAAACCCGAAAGATAAAGTCCGATGAAAGCAACAATGTAAGAGTCCGCTAACTGCGAAACAACGGTAGAACCTGTACTTCTTAGCCAAATCATCTTCCCTTTTGTGCTTCGATTAAAGAAATGGAAAAGACGGACGTCCAACATTTGTGAAACAATAAAAGCCGTAATACTTCCCACCATAATGAAAAGAGATCCTTGAAATGCTTTTCTGAATTCCATATCAGAGAGTGGAGATCCTTTAGCAGTTGGTAATTGAACAGCAACGAAAACAATGATGAAACAGAAAGCGATCAATCCGGCGGTGATCCAACTTAAACGACGCACGGCTTGTTTACCAAAATACTCATTCATTACATCTGTCAAAAGGAAAACGACTGGCCAGGGAACAATTCCAGCAATAATTGAAGGCAAATAAGACCCCATATAAACCAGTTTGCAGGAAATCAATTCGGCAACAATAGCGCTGGTGATGAAAATTCCAGCCATTACCATGAAGGCAATTTCTTTTCGAGTTTGAAGCATAGCTTAAAGTAAATCAAAAATTAAAAGGTAAAAGTCAAAATTGTTGGAAAACAGATTTCATTTGGCAATTAATGGTTCAGTACTTACTTTTACCCAAAATTGTAAAAATGCCTAGATCCTTTATCTTCATTCTTTTTCTTGCGGCTGGCAATGCTTTTTCGCAGAATGAAATCCCAAGCACACTTTTTTGGAACAATTACATGCATTTTAATCCTGCCATGACAGGTTTACAATACAAGCAGGCAGCTAATGTTCAATGGCGAAATCAATGGACAAGTGTTAATGGCGCACCAACGGTACTTTGGGCAAATTATGCGCAGAAGATCGATAAAATTCATGGTGCAGCCGGAATCAGCTATGAATACGAAACCATCGGATTTAACCAGCAACACACGGCGTTGGCAACTTATGCCTTTCATTTACCCGTAAAAAATATGGTTTTGTCTTTCGGAACTTCATTAGGCGCACTTACAATGCTAAATAACGGAAACTTTGTCTATCCTAATAATCCCAATGACCCGAGTTTACCAAAATACCGTGATAGTCGTTTTCAGGTCGATTTAGGAGCCGCTCTGCATCACGAAAAATGGAATATCGGAATCTCCATTACTCAGCTCAATAATAGTTCAATACTAAACAATAGTGATGGATATAGTGCAAATGGTCATTTCAACGCAGACTATACTTTAGACCTAAATCCTAGCTGGAGACTTACACCTGCTTTACACATTTATACAGACTGGGTGAAATCAGCTTCACATTCTTCGCTAATGGCACGTCGAAATAATTTATGGTTTGGGTTTAATATTCAGAACATCATTTTAGGTGACAGAAGTTATGGCGGAATGCTTGGATATGATTTCAAGGAAAAATTTAGAGTTGGTTATAGTCTTGAATACGTTGATCTACAGATTTACGAAAACACTCCGAATTTAACGCATGAGGTGGTGGTGTCCTTTCTATTGAAATAGGGATTGAGCTGAATTCCGACCAGCAACTTAACAATATTGTTAAGTTGGATGTGATTAGTTAAAAAAACATCTTAGCAATATTGCTAAGATGATATGTTGAAATGTTACAAAGAAGCCAAATTCTTTGAATTTCTCTATTTTTGCAACGTCTTCCAAAACGGAGGTCCACAAAAAATCAAGAAAATGCACAAGAACGTTATCGAAGAATTGCGTTGGAGAGGAATGATCCACGATATTATGCCAGGAACAGAAGAAGCTTTAAACAAAGCAGTTTCGGGTGGTTATATTGGGTTTGACCCAACTGCTGACTCACTTCATGTTGGACATTTGGTTCAAATCATGACACTTGTTCATTTTCAGCGCGCCGGGCACAAACCGTATGCTTTGGTTGGTGGTGCAACCGGAATGGTTGGTGATCCTTCAGGAAAATCGGCAGAACGCAATTTATTAGATGCAGAAACATTGAATCACAATGTAAAATGTGTAGAGAACCAATTGTCGAAGTTTTTGGATTTTAGTGATGCCCCGAATGGAGCCGTTATGGTAAACAACTACGATTGGTTTAAGGAATTCTCATTCCTTGATTTTATCCGTGATGTTGGAAAGCACATTACCGTAAATTACATGATGTCGAAAGACTCTGTAAAATCACGTCTGGAAACAGGAATGAGTTTTACTGAATTCAGCTACCAATTGGTGCAGGGATACGATTTCTACCATTTGAATAAAAATCACAATTGCATCGTTCAAATGGGTGGTTCTGATCAATGGGGAAATATTGTTACCGGAACAGAATTGATTCGTAGAAAATCGGGTGGTGAAGCTTATGCCGTTACAACTCCTTTGATAAGAAAAGCTGACGGAACAAAATTTGGAAAAACAGAAGGAGGAAGCGTTTGGTTAGACCCGGAGAGAACTTCTCCCTACCAATTTTACCAGTTTTGGCTGAATGCTGCTGATAATGATGCTCCAAACTACATTCGTATTTTCACTTTGAAAACGAAAGAGGAAATTGAAGCAATTGAGGCAGAACACAACCAAGCTCCGCATTTACGCATTCTTCAGAAAGCAGTAGCGGAAGAAATCACAGTTCGAGTTCACGGGCAAGAAGCGTTGGAGATGGCAATTGCCGCTTCAAACATCCTGTTCGGAAAATCAACATCTGAAGATCTTAGAAAATTATCGAATGAAACATTCCTAAGCGTTTTTGAAGGCGTTCCAATGGCAACAATTTCAAGAGACGAGATCAATGCCGGAGTTAGTATTGTAGAGCTTTTAGGATCAAGAACCAACTTCTTATCTTCAAACGGTGAAGCAAAACGCGAACTGAAAGCAAATGCAATTTCACTGAACAAGGAAAAAGTGGTGGAAGGCACAACAGTCAATGCAAATGACCTCATCAACGATAAATTTATTCTTCTTGGAAAAGGAAAGAAAAACAATTATATCGTCGTTATAGAATAGAATTTACAAAATAATGGAATGGTCGACTCGTATCTGCGGGATCGGCCATTTTTATTTTACACGAGAAAACAATTCCAGAGGATATTCCACATTACTTAAGAATAAAGCATGAGCTGGAACAGACAATTTAGCCTCGCCTCTATCTTTCGCATCTAATATCGTTCGAACATCATCTGGTTGCAAAACACCATATCCAACTTCCAACAACGTTCCCACCGTTGCACGAACCATATTTCTTAAGAATCGATTGGCAGAAATCTCAAAATAAATTCCGTGTTCATTCTCCAGCCATTTTGCTGAAGTCAAATCGCAAATATTAGTCTTCACATCCGTATGAAGCTTCGATAAAGAAGTAAAATCCTGCTTTCCGATCAAAATCTGAGCAGCTTTATTCATCGCCTCCAGATCAATAGCACGACTCAGAAGAAGGCTATTCGTTATAAATGCATCTTTCTCCTTATGAATGAAATAATGATAAGTTCTGGATGTTGCCGAAAAGCGTGCATGAAATTCCTCTGATACCAATTGAACAGAAAAAAGAGCAATGTCGTCAGGAAGCATCTTGTTCAACTTGTATTTCAGCTCTTCACAATCCTGAGCCTTATCCGAATCGAAATGCAACACATAATAAGACGCGTGAACACCTGTATCCGTTCTACCACAACCTACAACTGAAATTGGCGTATTGCCAAACAATTGTGTCAACCGACGTTCAATTTCTTCCTGAACCGAAGGTGCATTTGGTTGGATTTGCCAACCGTTGTAATGGGTACCTCTGTATGAAAGTTCTATTGCATAGCGCATGGCGCAAAGTTACTTCCAAACGGGATTAACTGATTCAGATTTTATATCAAATTTCACATCTAACGAAACTTTTGACGGAAAAGGACCGGTTTTTTGGACTACCGCATCCATCGAATAAGAATTTTTAACTGAATGTTCTTCCCAGGTTCCTTCATAAAATGATTCAGCAACAATCTTCAAGTCCTTGGTTGTTTTCGGAAGAGTCACTTTGAATTGATTTCCGACCGAACTTTTGGCAATGTTAGAAACATGGTAACGCTTTCCATCCGCGTAAACAATCAGTCGTATATCATGATCATATCCTTCATTCACATTGTCGAATTTCCATTTCACTGAAAGCGCTGTTCCTGATTTACTTTGTTCTGGAGACATTAACAGTTTTGCTGTTGGCTTCGTCCATGCATAAGTCAAAGCCTCCGGACCAGTTTTATCGATATCCCAAACAAGTGTGAGATAATTTTTCTTTTTCAACATTCTGACTTCATCAAAATTTGCATCAAGAGAATAGCCTTTCGAAACCAAATGTTCTTCCCAATTTTCATTGTAATAAGCATAATTGCGAATTACAACCTCGTGTTTGCCTTTGGTAACGTCAACAGTATGCGTCGACAATTGCGACTCATGAACAGATTCACTTGTTGAAATAAGGCTGCCATCAATGTAAACTTCAATCTTATTTAGATGATCATAACCATCAATAACATTGATAAATTTCCAGGATATTTGAAGAGTTGGAGTTGCTGATAAATCTAAAGTGCATGTAATGAACGTAAGTAAAAAAAGTAAGACCTTTTTCATATAAAGAAGTGTGTTATTTTCACAACAATATAGGGTTTATTCTTAAATAATAAACAATCTGCGCATGAATGGATATTTTTTAATTTTAATTCCAACCTTTTATTTAACTTACTATCTTGGTAGAAATATTTGATAAATCAATTATTTCACTCAATTTTGTAAAATTCAGTTAAAATTGAGGGCAGATTTAATTTTGTTACCATGGTAAACATTTTTTATATACTTTAGCGTCGAAATGAAAATTGTAAACAACTTATTAATCGTTTTTAGTGTCGGATTCTTAGCACCTTCATTGGGTGTGGCACAAGAAGACACGCTGGTTGAAATGGAAACAGAATCAATTGAGGAAGAAACTCCTTATGTTGAACCAATTACTCCATTCGAGTCCACAAGAATTGTTAGCGGTCATTCAACAGAAACACTAAGAAAAGGTGTCATGGAATTTCGAATTGAACATCGTTTTGGCGATTTAGCCGGAACCAACGGTGGAGTACAGTCCTGGTTTGGTTTAGACAATTCGGCAGATATCAGAATGGCATTTGAATATGGAATTACAGACAACTGGATGGTTGGTCTTGGTCGTTCGAAAGGAAATGGAAATCCTTACCGATCATTGGTTGATGCATTTACGAAATATAGAATACTTCAGCAAGATCGTGAGTCGACACCTATTTCATTGAGTGTTTTGGGAACAACAAGTTACACTTATATGAAAGCTTCAGAAGATATTTCCATGGTGCAGCATTTTCCAAAACAAGTGCATCGTTTTGCTTACAGTGCGCAAGTGAATATCACCAAAAACTTTGCAGATGTTTTAACTGTAGCGTTAATGCCAACAGTTGTGCACAGAAATTACGTTGCAAGCGACGATCAAAACACTCTTTTCGCAGTTGGTGGTGCCTTTCGTTGGGCCATTACGAAGAAAGTAGGTTTCATAACAGAGTATTACCATTGCTTGCCTGATGCAAATTTAAGAACCAATTATACCAATAGTCTTGGATTTGCAATTGAGTGGTTGACCTTTGGACATAACTTCACCATTTACGTGACAAATTCCACAGGTTTTGGTGAAACCCAGTTTATCACGAATACAACCGAAGATTGGTTGAAAGGTCAATTCAGGCTAGGTTTTTGCATCGGTCGTAAGTTCGATGTAGGTAATCACGAAGAATAATTAATAATCTTAAAATAAAAGTAAATATGAAAAAGTTCATTTTCCCAATGTTAGCAGTGGCTCTATTCATTGGATCTGCATTTGTGGTAATCAATCCGCCTGCAGATTATAAGATCAAAGATTCGCATTCAATTGCATTCAAAAGTAAAGATCCAAGTGGAAGCTTTAAAACGATTAGCGGAACAGTAAAATGGGACGACGCCGATTTGGCAAACTCTAAATTCGATTTGAAAATTCCGGTTTCAGGTGTGAACACAGGAAATTCAATGCAGAATAAAAAAGCTCAGACTTCTGAGTGGTTCGATGCAGCGAAATATCCAGACATCAAATTTGTTTCAAGTAAAATTGTTAAGTCCGGTGATGAATACAAGATCACAGGAAAATTGACAATGAAAGGTGTAACAAAGGAAAAAACCATTCCAGCAAAAGTGACTAAATCAGGAACGGATGTTACGTTCTCGGGAACATTCACTGTGAATCGTATGGATTACAAAGTTGGAAAGAAAAGTGAGGCTGTTCCTGATGTAATGAACGTAACTTACTCTTTACCTGTTTCTAAAAAATAAAATATGTTCGTAAGATATTTCATTCTCGCTTTAATTGCGGGCGGTTTTGGCTCGCTAATCAGCATTGTATACACAAGTATGTTTGGTGGAATCGTTTTCGATTTTGGCGGCCTGGCTCCTTCAATGACTTACATCATTGCGTACAACTTTATGTTCACCATTGGATTGTGTTTATTAATGGCTCTGTTTTCAAAGGTCATTAAGAATAAAAACATCGGTGAATTTATAGTGAACTTTCTGACGGCAACCGTTTGTATAATGGTTTCATTCCTAATTGTTCTTTACGGTTTTCCTGAATTTGAAGTGGGATCCGATGCGGAAATGATGGGATTTGAATTCTTCGGACTTTCCATGCCATTGGTATTTGTGCCTGCTTTAAGCTGGTTCGCATTCAAACCATTGTTTAATAGAAACGATAATTAATATGAGATTTTTGGTGCTTTTACTTATTGCAAGTTCGGCGATTTCTTTGTCTACTAGTTGTACTAAGGACAAAGCGCCAAATATTGAATTTGATCCTTCTTGTTCGGACACCATTTCATTCTCAGATGATGTGATGCCGCTCATAACAGACAATTGTCTTTCTTGTCACGACGACGGAAATTCAACTGGCTATACCTTTACATCCCATGCCTCCATTTCGGACAATGCAAGTGATATGCTAGGCGCTATGCGCAACGAAGGCTTTCAGTTGATGCCGCAAGGAGGTCCGGCCCTGCCAGATTCTTTGATAAAAACATTCAGTTGTTGGATTCAAAATAATAAACCAAATAATTAACAATGAAAAAAAACTACTTCTTTATTTCAGCTTTGGGACTTTCCGCTTTTTTGCTAAGTTTCACATGGAAAAACAACTCGCAGTTAGAAACGTATTACAAAAACTCGCATAAAAACGAAGCCGGTGCTCCAACCGGAAGAACTGGTGCTCCTGGTGAACAAAACTGTACAGTATGTCACAGTGGAAGTGTTCAAGCGGACAATGGTTTTAACAGCGTAACAATTGAAGATGGTAATGGTGTTGTAACCGATTATACTCCGGGAGCAACATATACTGTTACAATTGCAATGAACACAACCAATGTAAAAAATGGATTTGAGGTTACAGCTTTCAATCCGTCGAATACCATGGCTGGTACATTTGCTGTTACAGATGCAACCAACACCAAACAAATTGGTTCAAGTAAAAAATACATCACTCATAAAACGGCAGGAACTGCGCTTACTTCATGGTCGTTTGATTGGACAGCACCAGCAACAAATGTTGGAACGGTTACGTTCTATTTGGCAACAAACGAAACAAATGCCAATGGTGGATCTGGTGGAGACGTTATTCGTTTAACACAATTCCCTATTGGTTCAACTGCTTCAGTTAATGAGAATTCCGACAAGTACGAAGTGAATGTTGGGTTCAATCCGGCTACAAATGGTTTACAAGTGGTAATGGAATCAACCATTACTGGTGAAGCATCTATCAATATTATTGACTTGAATGGTAAATCAGTTCAATTCGAGAAATTGGGTGATGTTGCAAAAGGAAAGAATGGGTATTCAATTATGCTGAAAAATAGTCTTCCTGCGGGAACATACATCGCGAACATTGCAGTAAACAACAACTTTGTTACTAAGAAATTTGTGATTCAATAGTCATAAAAAGACAAAAGCATCTCGACTACGCTCGATGACCTTTTACTTTTCATTACATTCTATAGAAGTCGTTTCGAAAGGAACGACTTTTTTATTGAAACAAGGGTGGCTGAGCGGAGTCGAAGTCAACCGATTCTTCTTGTCACCAACTCTGAAACCCTTTCATAAAACTGCATTGGTGTATAGGTTCTCCACTCTATATCTTCTAAATCACCACCCATTACAAAGTAATGATCGATTCTCGCCTTCTCGAATTCGGAAATGACATGATCATGAAAATTCACTGTGGCAATCCAACCATCCTCTACATCATCAAATAATTCCTCATAATAGCAATCATCTGAATAATGGAAGTTGAGTACGTTTTCACCTATCAAAATGAACTTATTGATTCCGTGAAGCATAATATCTTCTAATAGATCACGCTTCAGAGTCATGATATCGTTTTCAATGGCATCGTTCCACTCACCAATAAATTCAAGAATGGCATAACCATCATCATAGTCAACAAACAAAATTTTCGTAAACAATGTTCTTGAACCAAAATTGTCCCATTGCGGATGAATCAAATAATTGTAAACCTTGTCTACAAACTCAAATTCACTGTATATGCGATTGTAGAATGGCGAAAGAGGATCTTCCGATGCGATATACAAATGTCTCCAATTATAATACGGTTCAATACTGTGCATGAAATCCTATTCCTTTTCTTTGGTTATACTCTATGTGAAGTTAAGTAAATTCAACGTTTCTGAAGAATCAAAATTGTGTTTTCAGGAATAAATGTTCGTACCCAATCCAATCAAAAATCACGAATTCCAATCGACCAAAATTGCAAATTATTCAAAGGCGCATTTTGGAATAAAAAGAAAGATTACATTTGAGCGAAATAATTGTACTAATCATGAAATTATACAGCGCATCTCGAATACTTTTTAGTGTTTTCGTAGCAGTAGCTCTACTTACTATTTCTTCGTGTTCAGGTGATCCGAAAGAAAGAACTGCATCTGACGCAATGTCGTCATTGGTAGCAGGCAACAAGAACATCTCGGTATTCGGGCATGCTTCATTGTACAACATACTGAAGAAAGCGAATTACAAGCATATTCCAAAAGTGAATATGATCATCGACGCACAAGTAAATAGCTGGAAAAGCGCTTTTAACTTAGACGGTCCAATTTACTTTGCAGTTGAAGGCCCATTCAGCAATGAAATGAATCCAAAATGTGTTTATGCCATAATGGACATTTCTGGTGCTGATTCTGTTGTTCAAAAAATTCATGAATTGGGATTCGCAACTGAGAAAGCTGGTGATATCACTTACTTTCAGGATGGCGATGTGACTTGTGGAGTGAGAAACAAACTTTTCGTTTTGGTTACGAAAGGAGGTAATTACGATGGTAAAAAAGCAATCAAAGACGCATTTAAAGCAACAGAAGGTGATTTGAGCGATGATACACCACACGAGATCATTACAAAATCAAGCGACCTTGTTGTTGGGATTTCTTTGGAAAGACTTTACGCATCAGCAAACACTTCTTTAAACAAACTTTCAGCTAGTAAGAAAGAAGAATTGCAAGAATTATTGGAAGATGGATACATCGAAACTGCAGTGAACTTTACAAAAGGAGAAATTTCTATTGAAACAAGAAACCTGTTCTCTGACGATTTAAAAGAACGTCTTTGGTTTAACGATGAAAACGATGGTTCACTCGTGAAGAAATTAGGAAAAGGTAAACCGTGGATGGGTGTTGCTGCTAATTTTGATATGGACAAAATGTCAAAATTTGCAACAGACTTCTCTCCTAACGGAATGAGCGATATGACAAATGCTTTTGGCCCTGAAATGGGAGCAATGATGATGTTTTCAGGACTAAACATTGCTACTTCACTTTCAGGTCAATTCGGATTGGTCGCAACAGGAAACCCTAAAGGTGAAGGTGGTGAATTTGAGTTCAACGCTTTCCTTGGATTGAATCCGAAAGAAAAAGGAATCAACATGTTGGTTCAAAGTTTATTCGCTGGAAGTCCAAAGAAAAACGGCGCGTATATTATCGACAACATTGCTGTGAAAGCTAAAAATGATGGAATTTACGCTTACGGAATCAAGAACAAAGCAAAAGGGCCTTTGAAACTTCCTGCTTGTGCTTCTAACTTCGGAAAAAATACTTTCTCAGCGTTTGTGAACTTCGGAGCAATGAATGTGAAAAGTTTAGAGCTTCCGAAAGAATACCAGTTTTTGGAATTGGTGGAATGCGTTTCTTTCGACATGAATGCTGACGGTTCAACATTACGTGTAACTGCAAAAGACAAATCGAAGAACATGTTAGATCAAATCACGAACTTCTACTACAAGTCATTCAAAGAAGATCTGGATATGATGATGTAGTTGTTATTATATATCTAATAAAAACCGGCACTTCGAGTAACCTCAGTGACCGGTTTTTTTGTGAGGCATGAAATCCTTTTTCACTAAATATCCGTAACTTGGAGTATGAAATCAAAAGAAAACTGGAATAAGCTTACTTCGGAAGAAGAGCGAATCATCGTAAATAAAGGAACGGAATATCCATTCACAGGAGAATACAATAAAGTCCCAACGGATGATGCTGGAAATAAGCTCTCTGGAACATTTGTATGCAGACGTTGTGAAGCTCCTTTATACAGAACTTCGGACAAATTTGATTCGGGTTGCGGCTGGCCTTCTTTTGATGACGATATTGATGCCAATGTAAAACGAGTTCCAGATGCAGATGGACGAAGAGTAGAAATTGTATGTGCGAATTGCGACGGACATCTAGGTCACGTTTTTACCGGAGAACGTTTTACGGATAAGAACACGCGTCATTGCGTGAATTCATTGAGTATAAAATTTGTGAAGGATTAGTATAGTGGCGAATAATTATTCGCCAGTTACAATAATTTTCACACGATCACTGCGCCTTCAAATCTTGCTTACATTCAAAAACACAAGTCGCTTTGCTTTTAACGATTTCTGCCAATTGCAAATGTGCTGCCAACGCCAACTGCGAATAATTCTGAGATGAATTCCCAAAACTCGCAGCAGTTGTCACCCACATTTTCTGGATCAATTCTTCGCCTGAAGCTACTTTACCACAAGCCTGAACAACTGCTTTCACATTTCCAGCTCCAGCGTGATAAACATGCATCGTCAACAAACGGAACCAAATCGCATCTTCATCGATTGTTAAACCCGCTTGATTAGCAATAATTCTGGCAGACGGAATACATGATTTCTTCATCATCGTTGCTGCAGCCGTAGCACTTTTCGTAAAGTCTTTTCTTTCGTCGACAGTTGAATTTACGGTTAAACCATAAGAACGAGCAACAGAAGGCATCAACTGGAATGGACCATAAGCACCAGCACTTGACTTCGCCAATTTACCCGGACTTTCGATCAACAAAATGGATTGTGCATACCATGGATCCACTCCATTCGCTTCGAAAACAGAAACGCCTTTTGGTAAGGATTCAAAAACTGCGTCGAAACGGTAAAAGTCATTCTTTCCTGTTGTTACGTTAATACGTTCACCAACAGGCAAGCCGTTTGCAACTCTAACGCTATCTCTAAAAAGAGATTTCTGCGCATCCGTTCTTTTCGACCAATCTCTATTAGAAACACGACCAACAATTTGTCGCGTGGAAGCCACATTCAACAAACATGAATCTGGTGAAAGCAACATGATCTGCTGCCAAAACTTAGGTTGTTGTAAACTTTGCCAGTTCTTTTCAACGATTGCATCAGTTCCCATTATCACATGTTCCTGGTCCAAATAAGTAACAGCAATCATTTCTGGTTCCCACTGGGAACTCTGTGCCGAAACTTGATTAGAAATTGATAATGAAAAAGTTGCTATTAGGGCTGTAACAGTTCTAAATGTCATGGTATGCTTGGGAATAAGTGACCGAAAGCTACAAAATCACGGTTAAAATTCCAAATTCAAAGACTATAACGATTTGTTAACGTGAAAATATTAGTTCCGAATTACTATTTTTAATCAAAATTTCACCCATGAAAAAAGCCATTGCCATACTTTGGTTGGGAAGCTTCTTAATGAGTTTCGCACCAGTTCTTCCTGAATCAAACACCAATCCGCTTTGGATGCGATATCCGGTTATTTCGCCAGACGGAAGTTTAATCGTGTTTACGTATAAAGGAGATTTGTACAAAGTAAGTTCTGGGGGTGGAACGGCAACACCCATTACAGTTGGCTCAGGTTATGAATTCATGCCCGTTTTTTCAGCAGATGGGAAAACCATTTATTTCGCCTCTGATGAGCATGGAAACTTTGATATTTATTCTGTTGCGTTAACCGGCGGAACACCAAATCGCTTGACGTTCCATTCCAGCAACGATTTACCACAATGCTTGAGCACAGATAAAAAGTCCATTCTATTCACAGCATCACGAATGGATAATGCGCAAATGAGCCAGTTTCCGTATGGTGCTTTGGGCGAATTGTACAGCGTTCCGGTTGAAGGTGGTCGTGAAAAACAGGAACTTTCTATTGCAATGGAGGAGGTGAAATTGAATCATAAAGGGACAAAGATGCTTTTTCAGGATAAGAAAGGCTATGAAGATACATGGAGAAAACACCATACTTCATCCGTTACTCGAGATTTGTGGACATTTGATATTTCAACGAAACGATTTGATCAACAAAGTAATTTTGTGGGTGAAGACAGAAGTCCATCCTGGAGCTCAGACGATTCTGAGATGTATTATTTAAGCGAGAAAAGCGGAAGTTTCAATGTTTGGAAACAAAGTGTTGATGCACTTAGTACTCCAACACAAATTACCAATTTCACAAAAAACCCGGTTCGTTTTCTTTCTATTGCAAACGATAATACGCTTTGCTACGGATTCGATGGTGAGATCTATACGCAAAAATCCGGTGGTCAGCCACAAAAAGTGAACATCGTTATTGAGACAGCAAATAAAAACATGGAATCGAAGATAGTTACTGCAACTTCTGGCGCTTCTGATGTTGCTGTTTCACCAAATGGAAAAGATGTGGCTTTCATCGAACATGGAGAAGTTTACGTAACATCCATGGAAGGCGGTGTCACAAAAAGAATTACAAGTACTCCGGAAGAAGAGCGTGGATTGACATTCTCAGAAGATGGAAAAACCTTGGTTTATGCTTCAGAACGGGGAAACAAATGGAGCTTGTATCAAACGAAATTAACACGTGCAGAAGAGAAATACTTCTATTGCTCAACAGTTATTGAAGAAAGTGTTTTGTTGAACGATACACATGAGAATTTTCAACCTGTATTTTCTCCTGATGGGAAAGAAATCGCATACATTCAGGACAGAACAGCAGTAGCTATTTACAACCTTGCATCGAAGCAAACAAGAACTGTTTTAGCAGCAGATAGAAACTATTCTTATTCTGACGGAGATCAAGGTTTTGACTGGTCGCCGGATAGCCGATATTTATTGGTTAGTTTCTTACAAGATGGATTTTGGAGAGAGCAAATCGGGTTATTAGACGTTACAGGAAAAGAACCGATGCTCGAAATTACACAGAACGGTTTCGATAATTCCGGTGCACGATTTACCATGAACGGAAATGCAGTTCTTTATTACTCTAATCGTCATGGAATGAAGAATGTGGCAAGTCATGGTGCACAATACGATGCTTATGTGATTTTCCTAAATCAAGCTGCTTATGATCAGTTCAAGATGAAAAAGGTAGACTACGAACTTTGGAAAGAGCAGCAGGAAACCGAAAAAGAAGATCCTAAGTCAGAGGAAGCAGATAAGAAAACGGACAAAAAGAAGAAAGACGATAAAACGAAAGAAGAGGAAAAAGTAAAACCAATTCTTGTTGAGAAAGAAGGATTGGAAACTCGTAAAGTTCGTGTAACAGAAACGTCTTCTTATCTGGGTGACGCTTTCCTGAATGACGACGGAACCAAATTGTATTACTTTACCAATTATGGAGACGGAACCGATCTTTGGGTTCGTGATTTCAAGGAACAGGAAACGAAAGTGCTCCTGAAATTAAGTGCCGGATGGGTCAGCGGAGTTTCCTTCCTAAAAGATAAAAATAGCGGCGTTGTGCTTATCGACGGTAGAATAGCAAAGATAGATCTGGAAAAAGCAGAGAAAAAAGACGTTCCATTTAATGCCGAAAACACACGCGATGCAGCGAAGGAACGTGAATACCTTTTTGAGCACATTTGGCGACAAACAAAAGAGAAGTTCTATGTAAGCAATATGCAGGGAGTGGACTGGGATTATTACAAAACAGTTTATGCCAAGTTTTTACCGCACATCAACAACAACAGAGATTTTGCTGAAATGTGCAGTGAAATGTTGGGGGAATTAAATGCTTCTCACACAGGCTGTTTCTATCGTCCAGATCTTCAAAATACAGATGAGACGGCAAATCTTGGAGCATTTTTCGATGAAACACACGCTGGAAAAGGATTAAAAATTCAGGAAGTAATTGCAAAAGGTCCGTTGGTTTCTTCAACTTCCAAAATAAAAGCTGGTGTTATCATTGAGAAAATTGATAACAATACAATTGAAGAGAATACGAACTATTACAAATTCCTGAATAGAAAAGCAGGTAAATATACTTTACTTTCCCTTTTCGATCCTGCAACAGGGAAACGTTGGGAGGAAACGGTAAAACCAGCTGCACCTTGGGCAATGGGTGATTTACTCTATCTACGTTGGGTAAAACGTATGCAGGAAATGACAGATAAATTGTCGAATGGAAAGCTAGGTTACATGCACGTGAAAGGAATGGATGATGGAAGTTATCGAGAATTCTACGACCAGGTAATGGGTAAATACGTGAACAAGCAAGCATTGATCGTTGATACAAGATTCAACGGTGGTGGTTGGTTACACGATGATTTGGCGACTTTCCTTTCCGGAAAACAATACATCAATTTTGTGCCTAGAGAAAATCAAATTGGTGTTGAACCGGCAAACAAATGGAATAAACCTTCGATTGTTATCATGAACGAAGGAAACTACTCGGATGCGCACATGTTCCCGATGGTTTACAAAACTCTTGGAATTGGAAAACTGGTTGGAATGCCTGTACCAGGAACTGGAACTGCGGTTTGGTGGGAAGGATTACAAGATCACACATTGGTATTCGGAATTCCGCAAGTTGGTGTAATGACAATGGACGGAAAGTATTACGAAAACAATCAATGTGAGCCGGATATCAAGATCGCGAATGATTACAATACGATGTTGAAAGGTGAAGACGCACAATTGAAGAAAGCGGTTGAATCGTTATTGGGAATGTAACGTTATTTTACGAACATCAATTTATCGCGTGTCACCTTCATGCGTATAAAGCCGAAGGCTACAGTCAATATTGCTCCTGTAATGTCTTCAACCGTTCCCGATTGTTTGGTTTCAATCAGTTTCACTGTTGAACCAACTACAATTTTATCTTGCTGAAGCGGATCTTGTTGTGGTTGCTGCGTTTTGCGCTTTTTAGCTTTAGGCTTAGGAACCTTTGGTTCAGCTGTATCAGACTCATTCGCTTTAGTTGCGAGTTTTGCAGAAATAGCCGCATCTTTATTACGGCGTGTAAGCGGAACCGAAGTCGGATTCTTCATCAGTTCCGTTTTCCTTTTCGCTTCTTCTATCTTCGATTTCTCGATGAACAAATACTTCTTCACCTCTTCCATCAAGGGATTATTTGCATCCTTCTTTCTGGAACGCGTTTGGAATCGGTCGATGTATGATTTCAGTTTTTTTCCGGCATTTAGATAAAGGTTGTTCTTCTCAATAAATTCCTGCTGATTCTTGAACCGCGCTTCGAAATGATCTTTGCGCTCTAAATAGTATTGTCGCGCTTCATCTGCCAGAGCTTGTGCTTCTATGTGCTCTTTGGTCAGACGTTCCAAATAAGTTTTTTCCTTTTGCAGTTCACTGAGCAGGCGATCCATTTTCACACGATTCTTATCGAGTTTTCCTTTCGCTTCCTCAATCAATTTCATTGGAATTCCGTTGATTTGAGCAACTTCGAAGGTAAATGAACTTCCGGGTTGTCCCATGCTGAAACGATACATTGGCTCCAACGTTTCGGTATTGAAAAGCATACAACCGTTCAATGCGTGTTTCAGTTGATCTGCCTTCAGTTTTATGGAGGCGTAATGCGTTGTAATCACAGCAAATGCACCACTGTTGTATAAATTTTCAAAGAAAACTTCGGCTAAAGCTCCACCCAATTCCGGGTCAGAACCAGTTCCAAATTCATCCAGCAAAAGCAAGGTTCTTCTGTTCGAAACACGAAGAAAATGCTTCATTCGTTTCAAGCGATAAGAATATGTACTCAGCTCATTTTCGATGGATTGATTGTCACCAATATCCGTAAGCACTTGCTGGAAGAAACACATTTTACTGTTCTCGTGAACAGGAACGAGTAGTCCTGCTTGCAGCATGAGCTGTAGAAGTCCGATTGTCTTTAAAGTAATCGACTTTCCTCCTGCATTTGGTCCGGAAATCACCAGCATTCTACTTTGCGGTTCCAAAATCACATGTTGCGGAAATGTTGGTTTACCAAGTGATTTATTATTCTTCCAAAGTATGGGATGATAAGCATCAATCAATTCGATTCTTGTTCCACGAACAATTCCCGGAAGAACAGCATCAAGATCAAGCGCCAACTTTGTCTTTGCATTAATGAAATCGATTTCTGTAAGCAACTTCTGATAAGCTTCGATCAAAGGCAAATGGTGTGCAATTTCAGCAGTCAGAACGCGTAGAATTCGGAAAATTTCTTTTCGTTCGTCGTCCAATAAAAGTTCCAACTCGTTATTTAACGGAATTGTTGCTGCTGGTTCAATAAAGGTCAAACTTCCTGTTTTGGAAGAACCCATTACCGATCCGCCAACTTGTCGTTTGTGAGTGGAAAGAACAGTTAAAACACGACGTTCATTGATGAACGTTTCTCTGGTTTCACCTAAGAATCCTTCCTTTATAAACTTGCGCATCTCTTTGTCGAAAATGCGGGAAATTTGCTGGCGAACCGTATGAATGCTATGTCGGATTTCAGCCAGATAGGGCGATGCATCGTTTCGGATAAATCCTTTTTTATCAAAGACCTTTTCAATCGATGCAATTATCTCTGTATTGAAAGAAACCTCATCGAGCAAGGCAAAAAGTTCAGGATAATCCTGTGAACGCTTATCGAAGAAATGTAAGATGGAATTCACCAAATCGCAGGCCTGACTAATTCTGATAAATCCTTCTTGCGGAAGAACTGCATTCTGAATGGGAAGTAATTTGATTTCCTCCAAAAGCTCTTCAAATTCCAAACGCGGGAAACTTTCTCCTTCTACACGAATATTCTTGAATTCGGCAGTTCTGAGCAAAGCTTTCTCAATGGCATCAAAATCATTTGAAGGTTGCAATTCGTCAAGTCGCTGCTTCGCTGTTTCGCCAATTGCACCCAAGACAAGCCATTCCCGTATTTGGTTGAACTCTAAATCGCCTAATGTTTGCTGGTCGAAACTTTTCATGATTGCAAATTTAGCGTAAATCTTGTTTTGTGTTGCGATTACTCAACTTACCAAATGGTAACTTACCAAAAAGTAAGCTATAAAAAATAAACTTACCAACTAGTAAGTTACCATTTGGTAAGCTAGATTCAATTTCATACATTCGGAGAATGAAAGATCGAATAATGCCATTCAATTTCGGGTCGACGGTAAGCACAACTGCCTTCACCAATCGCGAGGAAGACGCACTACGCTTGAAAAGCAACCTTGTTGGAGGAATTAACACCTTGTTGATCTCGCCACGACGTTGGGGAAAATCTTCCCTAGTTGAAAAAGTAATTCTCGATCTTCAAAAAGAAAATTCCGACCTTTTCATTGTTTCCTTCGATATGTTTTCAGTGGGTAATGAACAGGAATTTCTCGAATTATTCGCTCGCTCCGTTATCACGACTTCTTCCAACAAATGGGAAGAATGGGTACAACTGATAAAAAAATACTTTCGTAAACTGACACCAAAACTGAACTTCGGCGTCAATCCACACATCGATTTCAGTATCACATTCGATCTTTCAGAATTGGAAAAACACAAAGATGAGGTACTAAACCTACCAGAACTCATTGCTCAGGAAAAAGGCACACGTTATATCATTTGTATAGATGAGTTTCAGCATTTACGGGATATCGATTCGAACTATCAGCTGGAGAAACGCCTAAGAGCAGTTTGGCAGCGACAAAAACAAGTGACTTACTGCATTTACGGAAGTAAGCGCCATATGATGAACGACATTTTCAGTAATTCATCAAATGCCTTTTACAAGTTTGGTGATTTGATGTTTCTGCAGAAGATTGCCTCCGAGAAATGGATTACATTCATCATGAAACAATTCAAGCGTACAGGAAAATCTATTGACAAAGAAAATGCTAAACTGATCAGCGACAGCATGAAAAACCACTCGTGGTATGTACAACAATTGTCGCACTACACCTGGGTGAGAACAGAAAGCATCTGCACGCAACAAATCATTGAAAGCGCGATAGAGCAAGTGATTCAGTCGAATACTCCCCTATTTCAACGTGAAATTGAATTGATGAATCAATCACAGATAAAATTGATCAAAGCCATTTTGAACGGAGAAAAACAGCTTTCATCGAAAGCTACGATCGAAAAATATCAACTCGGAACATCGGCCCTGGTTGTAAAAAACCGTCGCATCCTTATGGAGCAAGACCTCATCGATAGTCAAGGCAATAACGTTGAGCTTTTGGATCCTGTTTTTGAGATTTACTTCAGGAGATTGTTCAGGATTAATCACAATTAAAAAAAAGAAGTATTTTCGTGTAAAATTACCGAATGAAACTGCCCCTAAGTCTAGTTTTTACACTTATTTCAGTAATCGCCTTTTCTCAAACGGAGTTTCGTTTGGAGATGGCACGCGAACGTATAAAAGAATCCAAGCCATTTATTCCGGATTCAGAAGTATTAGAGAACGATCAAAAAGCGTTACTTAGAAACCGACATGCGCAAAAGATTAAAGCTGAAACTATACTTCTTGACAAAAAATATGTTTTAGAAGATTGTTACATGACTAGTCTGGTAGATTCAGTTGTAAAAGCTCTTCTTTCTGCCAATCCAGAAATTCCTCAGCATACAGAAGCATTCATCTACAAATCAACTGCATTCAATGCATTTACAATGGGAGAAGACATTCTCTTCATTAACGCAAATCTGGTATATGAATGCAGAAACGTAAATGAATTGGCGACGGTAATTGCCCATGAAATTGCTCATAATTCGCTGAAACATAGCCAAAAAGACCAAATAAAAACCGTAAAATTTCTAACAAACGATTCAATACAAAAAGAATTGAGAATTGCAGCCAGACAGGAATATGGTCAGGCAACGGCCTTAAACACCCTGATGCTTCCTAAGATTCTAAATGATAAGGAACAATCAAGACAAAATGAGTTAGACGCTGATTCACTTGGGTTGAAATATGTTATTGCCGCTGGATTCGATGCCTCACAGGGAATCAAGGTATTTGAAATCATGAATTACTACAGCGAAGCATTAGCCGGAAAAATGGATTTCTCAGCGCTTCCAACGCCGGTTCAGGAAGTGTTTTCTGCCAAAGAAAAATATTATACCAGAGAAAATTCGCTTGGTTTCAGTAAAAAAATAGAAACCGAATGGGATTCTTATTTGGCTAGTCACCCGTATTCAGACGATCGTTACATTGCTCTGGAGAAAGCTTATAACCTAGCGAATGTTGAAATAAAACTAAGTACTGCTGAAATGCGATCCAAGCTTTATCAGGAAATGAGTAAAATCGCATTTCAACTGGGAGAGCTTTCACGCTACCAATATATGGCAGTGGAGAATTACAATCTCGACGAGCAGAACCTGACCAATACAGCTCTTGGTTTCATCACATTAGGATTTTTGAAAGAACGTTATATTATTGGAAAATATATTGAGTCGCAAAACCTTGCACAACCAGAAGATTACGATCGTTTTTGCCATATTATGACCAACTGCAGCAGCGCCAATTTTTACGCGATGTCAAACACTATTGTTCCGAAAATCAGCTTTTCAACTCCGGATCTAACACCTGAACAACAAGTCATAGGAATTATAGGTTTGATAAAAGCAGATAACGAAGAAACCCTGAAACTCATTTGGCCGCAATACGTCCCAGCATTGAAAGACTCTCCATACGGCTGGTTCGTATCACAGCTAGAAGAATATTTGTACTCTGTAAAAAGGTACACTTTTGTAAAACAAATCAAATAAAATAAATGAGAAATCTAAAAACCTTAATCGCAGCGCTTGCCCTTTCTTTTGGGACACTTACTGCACAAACAACCGTACCCAACGTACTAAATCTAAGAAGCGCATCAAACTCAGGAACTATTATTGAGAACAACAAAATTGTTGGTTACTACGTATTCTACATGAAAGAGAAAGTTGACAAAGAAAATAACGCTTACGAAATCGCGATTTTCGATGACAACTACAATGAATCTGGAAATTTTGAAATCGTTAAATCAAAGAAAAGCGTTCTATTAGAAGTGGTTTATAACGGATCTTCTTTTATGATGCAGTTCTACAACAACAAAACCGGAATGGAGTTTGTTTCTTATGACAGAAGCGGAACTTTATTGGGAAAAAGCAACATTGCTAAAGATGATTTAAGCAAGTGGGAAGTAGCTCGTATTGAACAAAACACAACTTCTCAGACAGAGAACCTTTCTATTTACCCAATGGGTAACGCTGGTTTCGTTAGAAACACTTTCGTAAAGAACAACAAACTTGGATACGAAATTGTGGCTTATGATAATGACGCCAAAGAACTTTGGACATTTGGACCAGATCCAAACTCAACATTGATTGAAACATCTGAGATTGTTGACGTCTCTGAAAACATCTTAACGGCAACAATTTCTAAGAAGAAAAACATGATGACGAAAGAAATCGATATGTTTTGTTTAGTTCTTGACACAAAGACTGGAAAGAAAATCAAAGAATTCCAATTAGGAACTGAAGCAACAGGTCGTAAATCAATCTTGAAATCGTTTATCAACGAAAAAACACAAAAGATTATCATTGTTGGTGAATACTTTAAGCCTAAAGACGACTATTTGAAAGATAAAAGTCAAGGTATTTTCGCAATGGAATTGGATTTGAATGGAAACGAAATTTCCAGTACACAATACGCGTGGAAAGGTGATATCGACAAATTCAAGATGGAAAACATGGATGAGGAAGACAAAAAAGAAGCTGATAAACCATTTAGTATTTTCTTCCATGACATCGTAGTTTCAGATAATGGACACATTTTCCTTATCGGAGAACAATTCCGTAAGCAAGTTTCAGCCGGAGGTATTGCTGCAAATGTTGCGGTTGCTGCACTAGGTGGATCTACAAACGCAGGAGCTTTTGAAGTACGCGTTGGAAACATGGTTGTAATTGAACTTGACCAAAACAAGAAAATGGTTGATTTTGATATCGTTTCTAAGAAGAAAACATCTGTAAATGTCCCAGGTGGAGGATTTATGAGTTCTTCAACAATGGGTTACTACATCAAATCTTTAGGTTTCTTCGATTATTCTTTCACTTCAAGAGATGAAGCTAAAGATCAGTTCGACATTGTTTACATTGATGCTAACCGTAGAGAGCAAAAAGGTGATATCAAGAAAAATGATATTATGATTGGTGTTATCTCTGTTCGCGAAGGTGATGATTCAGCAAAACGTGTTCCTATCAATAGCAACTCTTGGTACTTCTGGATTCAAGCGGCAAAACCAGGATTTATTTCTGTTGGTGAATACTACCGAAAAGAGAAAAAATTGGAATTTAGAATGGAATCTTTGGGCAACTAAGAGGTTTCTTATAATAGAATAAAGAATGGCTATCTGCAACAAGCGGGTAGTCATTTTTTTTGTTTGTATACTGCACTCGCAAAATATTCAACTAAATTATTTTTGAAAACCAGTAAAAATTAAACTTCTGATAACCTAATCATTGCATTAATGCTTTCAGGCAAAACAATTTTCATCAAAGGCCGCTATCGAAAAATACCAACTGAGAACATCGGTCTCGGTCGTAAAAAACCCTCTCATCCTTATAGAGCAAGATCTAATCGATTTTAAAGGCAATAACGTAGAGCACTTGGACCCCGTTTTTGAGATTTATTTCAGGCGGTTGTTTCGGATTAATATTATCAACTAAACCACAGTACCAGAAAACTTAAACAACAAAATCTTTCCATTATCCAATCGGAAAAATACAGATTTCTCAAAATCACCACTCACTTTTGTTGGATCAAAATCAACATTTACAACTGTGTGAGATTTAGCTTTCAACTTATCTGAAGGCAGAACAAAATTTGTGCAACCACAAGATTTTGCCTTTGAAACGATTTTAATATCCTTATTTGAATTATTTATGATCTCAAAATTCAAAGTAATTAAATCACTACTTTCAACCTTTCCAAGATCACGCTTTGATGGTAACACTACGACTGAATCCATATTTTTCTTAGTTGATTCAGAGGACTCATTACATGAGCATATTAGTTGGAAGAACGCAATAAAAAAAGCTAAACGGTATCTCATCTCTTTAAAAATTTTGATATTTCATTAATTGTTTTATTCAGGTAATCTTGGCTATATTCAGCGTCAAAACCTTCCATTCTACGGACTTCATAACCACTTTTATCAAACAATAACTCGAACGGAGCTCCATTAATTTTGAACTTCTTTTGAAGTAGTTGTTCTGAATCATGATATGTTTCAGGTTCATCTTTATAATAATCCAGATACATCTTTTTAGATTCGAAAGAATGAATATTAATGAGTCGAAATGGCTTGTTTTTAAACTTTTCTTCAAGTTCCTTCATTGTCTTTTTCTTTTTTCTACACGGGAGGCAGGCGTAAAATGAGAAATTAATCAGGTAAACACTATCCCTTGATAGAAATAATTTCTCACCAAACATATTCTTCACTTCCTCGTTTGATTCGTTAACCAAATCAATTGATAATCTATCATCAGAAGAAACTGAAACAATCTCAATAGTGGAATACTTAAAATAAGCAGCAACCAAAATGACAACAGTAACCAAAATTGAAGCTATAAAGAAAATGTGTCTTCTCTTTTTCAATAACATCCCAGCAGTACCACCAAGTAACATAATGACAGAAATCGTGATGTGCTCATAAGAAAGATTATGTGAAAAAATCATCAAACAAAACCAGAAAAGAGCGACTAATGAGGAGCCGATAACACCATAATATTTCGGTAAGGCATATGAAGCCAATCCAACAACAACAACAACAAGAATGTTATGTGTAATTCTATTAATCAGCAATAATTCATGAGTAATCCATTGCAAAACAATGAACAAAACAAAAAAAATGAGGGTGGACAATATTATCCACCCGATTGCTCGAAAAACATTCATTTATGCAAAGATATTACACTTACCATTGCAGGCATATCCCCACAAAGTTCCACAACCAGAAGATGTCTGATCATTACATGCAGATTTATCACAAGTGATTCTTGGCCCATAAGGTGATGATGAACACCAGTTTGATTTCGAACTACATGTACACGAAACAATTTTATCCGGATTATGAGTTGCAATTCCATTAACTCCGTCTTCATCTGTAACCATCGAATCAAAAATTATTTGACCATCACGATCAGATAAATTTGAAAAATACTGCTGAATATCTAAAGCAAGAGCAATTAACGCGTGTTCATTTTCAGGATCTGATGAAGAATAAATATCTCTTAAATTAGATTTCACATTTTGCAAAATCCCTACTTGTGTTGATGTAAGATTGAAATAGGAAATACAAAAATCGATATGCTCTTTTGCCAAATCTACTTTTTCATTTACCGTTAATAAACTAAATGCCATTCGCTGGTCGGTGCTTTTCTCTAAATTTTGAAATGACTCAACAGCTTCAGACCTTTCGGTTTTAACATTCGCAGATTTTGAACATGCAACTGTTGCAAGGAGCACAATGCCCCCCAGAAAGAAAACTAATTTTCTCATAGTGAATAATTTATACGTTAGTAGAACAAATATAAAAGTGTTTTTCAAAAAACAATAAATTCTTGAAAAATTCCTTTCAAATGAATCATAGCGTTATTTTTATCCAAAATTCAAAGAACATGAGACTACTTTCTTTTAATGTAAACGGAGTGCGTGCTATTGCCGGAAAAACGTTTATCAAGGATATGCAAACACACAATTATGATGTTATCTGTTTGCAAGAAACAAAAGCCAGCGTTGAGCAGGTAAAAGAAACTGTTGCTCCTTTGAATTACCCTTTCGTATACGTAAACGAAGCTGAGAAAAAAGGTTATTCGGGAACTGCAATTCTTTCTAAAATAGAACCAATTTCTGTTACCTACGATATGGGTATTGCTGAACACGACAATGAAGGTCGCGTAATTTGTGCCGAATACGAAAACTTCTATCTGGTAACTGTTTATGTCCCGAACTCCGGAAGTGAATTGTTACGCTTGGATTATCGTCAGGCATGGGATGCTGACTTCTTGAAATACATTAAGAAACTAGAGGCAAAGAAACCTGTTTTGGTTTGTGGCGACTTAAACGTTGCACATACAAGTATCGATTTGGCTCGACCAAAAGCGAATTACAACAAATCAGCGGGGTACATGCAGCAGGAAATTGATGGTATGGACAATTTGATCAAAGCAGGATTGGTTGATACATGGCGCGCTAAAAATGGTGACGAAGTCAAGTATTCCTGGTGGAGTTACCGCGGTGGTGCACGCGAGAAAAATGTTGGCTGGCGGATTGACTACTTTTTAGCCAGTGAGGCATTCCTTCCGCATATCAAATCTGCAACTATACACAACGACATCTTTGGATCAGACCACTGTCCGGTTGCTCTGGAACTGAACTAAGGCGAGAAAAATATTAAAAACATCGATCTCCCCTCATTCAACTTGAAAGATTAATTTCATTTTGAATGAGGGGATTTTCATTTTGAAAAAGAATGAAGTCTTTGGCACGTCAACCCGCCTCAAAACACTCCTCTGTACACACTAAAAACACAGGTGATTAACTTTTCTTAAGAAGATGAAACCGGTTGTAGGTACAGTATTTCGAACATGACATTCGAACTTAAACAATTTAACGTCATGAAAAGATTAGTATTAGTGCTTTGCACGAGTGTTTCAATCTTCGGGATGAACTTGAACGCACAAACAGAAGACAATCGTGAACAACTTCAATTCGGTATTAAAGGTGGTATTAATAACTCGAACGTTTGGGACGAACAAGGTCAGGAATTTCAGGCAGACTCAAAAAACGGTTTTGCAGCTGGTGCTTTTATGTCTATTCCGGTGGGAAAATATTTAGGGATTCAACCAGAGATCATCTACTCTCAAAAAGGTTTTCAGGCCTATGGACGTGCATTTGGAACAGATTATTCATTTACACGAACATCGAATTACATTGATGTTCCTATCCTGATCCAGTTCAAACCAGTTGAATATATCACTTTTGTAGGTGGTCCAACTTACTCTTACTTAACAAGTCAAAGCGACGTTTGGAATTATGGAACTTTTACAGAATCGGAATACGATGAGTTCAACAACTCTAACCTCCGAAAAAATACTTTAGGTGCTATTTTCGGGGCGGATATCAACGTTAATCACTTTGTTATTGCACCTCGAGTTGGCTGGGATTTCCAGACCAATAACGGTGATGGAACCTCCGATAGTCCACGTTACCGTAATCAATGGCTACAACTTACAGTTGGATTCCGTTTTTAAGTATTAAGTTTAACAACGGTGAAGTGGTAAAGGGTGTTCAAATTCGTTTGGACACCTTTTTTTGAAAAATTCAATCAATGAAAGAATACAATGAGTACAAAATTGAATTCTAATCAAGAATCTTGATTCCAAATTCAACCAACAAACCAGCTAAACCTTCTTTCGAGAACTTTGCTCCTTTCAACTTATTTTTCGCTGGTGAGATCACAAAATTCACTGCGTTTGAAAAATCAACAGCTTCCAGGTTTGTTCGGTCAAACTTCGTATCTGTCAAATCAGATCCGGAAAAAGTCGCTCCCGACAAATCACATTCGGAAAAATCACACTCCTTTAATTCGCAATTATTAAAGGGTGACTTCTTTAAGTTCAGCTGATAGAAAGTACTGTGATTCAATGTGCAATTCTCGAAACCAATGATGATTCCAAAAGAATTCAATGCATCAAAATGAATTCCGAGCATCTTGCATTCGCGAAAAAGAACCGATTGCATAGAAGTTGAACCCACCTTCATCATACTCAGGTTACAATCGGAAAAGGTGCAATCAGTGAAGCGAAATCGTGAAAAATTGGCATTGGAAAAATCACACGATTTGAACTCGCAATTTTCAAAATCATCAACACCTTCGGGCAACTTAGACCAATTAATCTGTCTGAATTCCTTATCAAAACACGAGCTCATACTTTCTTTTTCGGCAAAGGTATTCATTGATTCAAAACATCGTTCAAAACTCTGTTCATTTCGTGTTAGCGAATTCGTTGTAACTTAATTCAAAGAAAGAGTTTCAAAAGCGGATAGGCTTTCGCTATCTTTGCTTAATCATGGAAGAAAATACTCCGAATCGACGCGTTGCAGCTCGAACAAAAAACACCATTTTACCTTTAGCTACAGAGATGGGAAAAGTCCCGCCTCAGGCGATAGACTTAGAACAAGCGGTACTTGGTGCAATGATGCTCGACAAACATGCTGTTACTGATACCATTGATATTCTTGCAGCGGAATCGTTTTACGATCCGAAACACCAATATATTTTCGCGGCAATCCGAGATCTTTTCGGAACCTCGAATCCAATCGACTTACTTACAGTAACACAGCGATTAAAGGAAAAGGGCGAATTGGAAGCTGCAGGAAATGTGGTTTACATTTCTTCACTTACTCAACGCGTAGCATCATCAGCGCACATTGAATATCATGCCCGCATCATTGCTCAAAAATACATTCAGCGCGAAATTATTCGCATGTGTGCCGAAACATTGAAAGATGCTTACGACGAAACGACAGACGTATTCGACTTGTTGAATAGTGCCGAAGAAAAATTGTTCGGAATTGCTGAAAACAATATGAAGAAGTCGATCAGCACTATGAGTTCAACTGTAACTGAGGCTATACGGGAAATTGAAGCTGCTGCTAAAAACAGTGACGGACTTTCTGGTGTTCCAACTGGTTTCAGAAAACTGGATGAAGTCACTTCGGGCTGGCAGCGTTCTGATATGATTGTAATTGCAGCTCGTCCCGCAATGGGAAAAACAGCATTCGTACTTTCAATGGCGCGAAATACTGCTGTAGATTTTAATATGGGAGTTGCCGTTTTCTCTCTTGAGATGTCGGCGGTTCAACTTGTAAAACGTTTGATTGCCTCTGAAAGTAGAATTTCTGCTGAAAAACTGAGAAAAGGTCAATTGGCTGAACATGAGTTCCACCAATTACACTCACGCGTTGAGAAATTGGCAAAAGCGCCTATTTTCATCGACGATACTCCGGGAATCAGTGTTTTCGACTTAAGAGCAAAATGTCGACGTTTGAAGATGCAGTACGATATCCAAATGGTAATCATCGATTACTTGCAGTTGATGTCGGCGGGAAGCAGTAAAAATGGTAACCGTGAGCAGGAAATCTCCACCATTTCGCGTTCCATTAAGGAAATCGCAAAAGAGTTGAACATTCCAATTATTGCACTTTCACAGCTTTCACGTTCCGTAGAAACACGTGGTGGCGACAAGCGTCCGGTACTTTCCGATCTTCGTGAATCTGGTGCGATCGAGCAAGATGCCGATATCGTAAGTTTCTTATATCGACCAGAATATTACGGTTTAATGGAAGCTGAAGATGGTTCTTCGAATGCTGGAATTGGAGAAGTAATTATTGCAAAACACCGAAATGGTTCTTTGGAATCGGTTCGTATGCGCTTTGTTGGTCAGTTCGCACGTTTCGAAAACCTGGAAGATTCTCAATATGGAGATGATTTCAATCCAACGAGTTTAGGAAACGGAATGACGAGAAACAGCTCTTTCGACACACCGGCAACCACAACTATTCGTAGTTCAATGGACAACCTAAGTGACAAAGGAATTGATTTTAACGAGCATTCGGATGCACCGTTTTAGATAATTCTAAATTCAAAAATTGTAAATGTTAAATGCAATGAGGCGCCTTCGACTCCGCTCAGTCACCATTTGGTGAATTCGTTAAAATTGCCTTAATTCTTTTACAATTTTGACTTTTGGAATTTAGAATTAACCTTGGTTTCATTACTTTAGACAAGATGAAAAATTTCAAACTCCTTATACTATCTATTTTCTTGTTCATGGGAACTGCTGTGAAGGCTTCTTCTATTCTGGTTCCAATGGATGAAAAACAAACCAATCACCTTAAAGCTTACGGAATTTCTTATTGGGTTTTGGGCAACGACGTAACGATGGAATGGCTTCTGAATTACCGCGGTGGCTCGTTTCTATTTCCGCATTTACAAGCTATTGAAGAAGAACTTATCATTCGAGGTGTTAGTTATGAGATTGTAGCTGATGGACAAGTAAACGCCATTCGAACTGAAATTGCAAATCCGGAAGTGAATATGGAGATTGTTCAACTGGAAAAAGCACCGAAAATTGCCGTTTATACACCAAGCAGCTCTCTTCCATGGGATGATGCGGTAACAATGGTTTTAGAGTACGCCGAAATTCCATACGATAAGATCTACGACTCAGCAATTGTAACAGGCATTCTGCCAAAATACGATTGGCTGCACTTGCACCACGAAGACTTTACGGGTCAATACGGAAAATTCTACAACAAATTCCACAACGAAAAGTGGTACCGCGATCAGGTTGCTGATGCTGAAGAAGATGCTGCAGAACTCGGATTTGCTAAGGTTTCAGAATTGAAATTAGCAGTTGCTCAAAACATAAAAAACTTTGTAATTGGCGGTGGTTTCCTGTTTACTATGTGTTCCGGAACCGACAGTTATGACATTGCACTCGCCGCCCAGGAGACGGACATTTGTGAAAGCATCTATGACCATGATTCGCGCGACCCCAATTGTCAGAATAAACTGAGATTCGGAGAAACCTTTGCCTTCCAGGATTTCCAATTGGTACAAGATCCACTTGTTTACGAGTACTCCAATATCGATGGGACCGATTTACACAGGGTACCAGAAAATCTTGACAAATTCACCTTATTCGATTTTTCCGCAAAATGGGATGTTGTTCCAACTATGTTGACGCAATGTCACACACAGGAAATCAACGGCTTCATGGGACAAACTACAGATTTCAGAAAAGAACTGATCAAATCAAATGTTCTGGTTTTAGGAGAATCAAAACAATTTGGAACTGCTCGTTATATTCATGGAGAGCTAGGTCAAGGAACCTGGAGTTTTTACGGTGGTCACGATCCTGAGGATTATCAGCATTTGGTTGGAGATCCACCAACAGACCTGAATCTTCACCCAAATTCGCCTGGTTATCGATTAATTCTGAACAACATTTTGTTCCCGGCTGCAAAAAAACAGAAGCGGAAAACATAACATCTCGACTCCCTGTCTGCCGATCAGGCAGGCGCTCAGTGACCATGTTTCTTTTTGACTTTACACTGTTAACCTTTGACTTATTAATAATTCCATAACACTGCCCTGTTTTTATTAACCTTAACATAACTACGCTCTAAACTTAAAGGAAAGTGGCTCCAATACTTTTGCACTGTAAACAAAACACAGGATGCAAACAAGCAAAGTGCAAACAATTCTATTGGTAGACGACGAACCAGATATCGTTGAATTTCTACAATACAATTTAGAGAAAGAGGGATACAAAGTTTTTACCGCAAAGGATGGACTTGAGGGTGTGGAAATGGCACAAAAATTATCTCCGGATTTGATTCTTATGGATGTAATGATGCCAAGAATGGACGGAATTGAAGCTTGTCAGAACATTCGACAACAACTACAATTGGATTCACCGCTGATTGCCTTCTTAACTTCCAGAGCTGAAGATTATTCTCAGGTAGCTGGTTTCGAAGCTGGAGCTGATGATTATATCACCAAACCAATTCGTCCACGTTTATTGATTTCAAAGGTGGAAGCTTTATTGAGAAGAGCAGGTAGAACAAATGGTGCTCCAAAGGAAATCACAACCTCATCTTTAGTTGTTAATCGTGAGAAATTCCTGGTTTATACTGAAGACGCAGAATTACAACTTCCAAAGAAAGAATTCGAGTTATTGGAACTTTTGGCATCTCGTCCGGGTAAAGTTTTCACACGCGAACAAATTCTATCTACGGTTTGGGGTGACGAAACAATTGTTGGTGAAAGAACCATCGATGTTCACATCAGAAAATTGCGAGAGAAGTTGGGAGAATCGTATATTCGTACTATTAAAGGAGTAGGATATACCTTTTCAGAAAAGTGAAAAACATTCAACCATTAGGCTTAGTTCTTATAGGAAGCTCAATCGTCGGAATTCTGACATTGGGCATCCTTAGTTTATTGCGCCTTTTTATTCCATTTTCAGCAGAAATATTTGCTTACGTTCCACTGTTGGTGATGATCTTCACCTTCTTTATCTTCTTCGTTTTAGTTCGACAATTTTTACATGAACGCTTAAGTGTTCTTTACCGTTCCATCCGAAAAGGAAAAATGAACATGGAAGAACCTTTTGAGATGTCGATGAGAAAAGACCCGATTGGTGACGCACAAGTGGCAACTAAGGAATGGGCCGACGAAAAGCACATTGAAATTACAGCATTAAAGGAGCAGGATAAATTCCGTAGGGAGTTTCTTGGAAACCTTGCACATGAATTGAAAACGCCTGTTTTCTCTATTCAGGGTTACGTTCTTACCCTGTTGGAAGGCGGTTTGGAAGACGATAAAGTGAATCGTGTTTTTCTTGAACGCGCTTCTAAAGCTATTGATAGAATGACCCACATTCTGGAAGATCTGGACACGCTTACCAAACTGGAAGTAAACGACCTTCGCACAGAATTACGTCCGTTCGATGTTCGTGAATTGGCCAAGGAAGTGATGGAAAGTCTGGAATTGAAAGCCGAAGAAAAAGGAATTCTGATTCGTTTTTCAAAAGAAAGTGCCAAAGAAATTATGGTGGCGGCCGACAGAGGAAAAATCGCGCAGGTTTTCACCAATATTCTTTCCAATTCAATTTCCTACGGTAAAGAAGGTGGTGAAACGGTGATTCGTATTTTCCCGGTTGATGATTTGATCACCATTGAAATTTCGGATAACGGTCCTGGAATCGATCCTCAACATTTCCCACGATTGTTCGAACGTTTTTACCGCGTGGAAAAAAGCCGAAACAGAAACGAAGGTGGTTCCGGACTTGGTTTATCCATCGTAAAACACATTCTGGATTCGCACAACCAAAGTATTTCCGTTCGAAGTACAGTTGGGGTTGGTTCAACCTTCATTTTCTCATTGGATCGCTTCAAAGGAAGTTCCAGTTCATTGATTTCGTCTAGAGGAATTCAGATTAAGTAGTTTTTGATGACGAAGAGTCAATTTTACATTGACCTCAATCAACTTATCCAAAACTCACGAAACGCATTCTGAAGAACATGAATTGCAAACAGAGTAAATAATAAAGTCTAACTTAAGTACGTTGTAAAAGAAACTACTTCTAATTATGAGATTACCTATCATCATTTCCACCTTCATTACATTATCCTTTCAAGGCTTTTCACAAGAATATTGCTCCAAAACAAGCGTGTATTTCGACGCAAATAAATCTGAGCTCACTGGCAAGTCCATCAATACGCTTGATAGTTTGGTGAAAGTTCTGAACCAGCAATCTTATTTAATTGAACTTTATGCGTTTGCCGACAGTTCAGCCAGTATTGAATATAATCTGAAATTATCCGCGACCAGAAACGAAACGGTTAGAAACTATATCAATACTAAAACAAATCAAAAACTACGGTTCAGTGAAAAGAATCTGGGTGAATCCGAGAATGGAAATAACACAGACAATATGGCTTTGTACCGAAGAGTGGATATTTATGTTGTTCCTCTGGTCGACGATCGTATTCTAATTTCAAAAGGAAGAGAAAATGTTGATTTACCTCTCGATTACTTTGAGCCCTGCGGTGTTTGTGCTTCCCGTCCGAAACTGAAGAGTTATTATTCTCAGGACGAAGGGGAAAAGGACAACATTCTATTCGAAAACGAGTTTGGCGGAAGATTAATAACAGCTGGAACCATGAAACTGGATTTCATTCCATGTAACAACGATACTGTTCCCAATACCAAATGCATCAACTACACCATTCCAGCTGAAAAATACGATCCTGATATGCGCATTTGGGAAAAGGTCATTTACAAAAATGGATTTGTGTGGAGACAAACTGACGGAATGCCGTTTTATGATTCCGTTCAGAAAGTTTACCGCTTTTCTGCCTGTGATGTTATGATCAATCTCGATAAACCTTGGTGGTGTTGGAATAAAGAAGAAAAGGACAGCAAAATTATTTACCCTAAGGTATTCCAACCTTTAAAGTCAAAAGTCCTTAATGGAAAAAAAGTGATTATTCAATCCTCGTTCGATTCCATTCCAATCAATGGTAGCGTTTCTACTACAGCAACCACAGTCAGTATTGGAAAAATAAAAAATGACTATTACTTTCTAAACTCTCCGTTGGCCCCTTTTGAGACCGAAGTGGACAGCAACTTTCAAACGTACAACGTTTACCATACTTACCGTATTCCGTTATCAGCTTACAAAACATTCCGCTTTTCAGATACCACGATAATTTTTAAATACAAGAAAAAAGCAAAGGTGGAAAACATCGGCTATTTCATTATGGAAGTGGAAGATTATTTACCAATAGTGGAAAATCTGCCTGAAGGGTCATTGGTTTCAAAAAAACCATTGGAAGGTAACTTGGTAGCTATCCGACGAAAAGACAAGGTTTATATCGCTGATCTTGACAACCTCAATTTCAGGTACAAAAAGAAAAAGAACACGTATAAAATCAAACTTAACAACGCGAATTTGAATAAATTCAGTTACTATGCTGAAATGGAGCCCGAAAGAAAATGATGCAAATACTCCTGTTCTAATTGTCCGGGAGTTGGAATAAGAATGGTTTCTTTTTTTAGGAATTTCAAATCCATTAAGGTGGAATAGCCATTTCTCGAAATGATGGTTTCAGCAGAAAGAATTTCTTTATCTGCTTGTTTCCAATCTGAAATTACTTTGACATTTTCAGGGACAGGTGAATAAACTTTAGGAGAAATAATAGTAATAGTCACTTCTTGATTTCGGGGCTGTAATAAAACCCAGTTGAACAATTGTTCAGCATAAGGTTCTGGCCCACTGACAACAACAACAATCTTATCCTTCTTACAAGTAATTTCTGATCCAGAAAAGCGTGAAAACCAACCGATGTAAGTTGAATTTTCAATCGGTGAGCTTAGAACTCCAGCCAATCGATTCTGTTCATTGTCCATGATCCAAATCCAATCAAATCCTTTCATCCATTTCTTATGGACACGTTGTGCTATAAATCCCGATTTTGGAGGAAGTTGAACCTGATGGGTAATGAAAATGGATTTCACATTTCTGGAGCGAAATCCGTAACAATGATCTGAAAGTACTAAGGAGATTTCATTCTTTTTCACCAACTCTTCAGCGAAAACTCCCTCTTCTTTGATAGATTTCCGAAATGAGAATCCGTTGCGTAACATTTCTTTCGAGAAGTTGCTATCGCCTTTAAATTTGAACTCAAACTTCTCACCAACCAAATAAGTTACAGAAAGATCATAAAACTCAAAAATAGCTTTCTGGCTTTCCGAGCAGTAAACGAAAATGGTGTTGTCCTGTGATGACAACAAACGAAGCAATCCGATAGAACGAGCAACATGTCCACTACCCCAATTGAGACAAGTAAACAAAATTCGTTGATTTCGAACTTCGGATAAATTCATGCTTCTTACTCTATGCGTTTCATCTCCATTGGAGCAGCCTTGGAAATGACATATGGAAACTTCTCTTCAATGAACGAACTTGGATCTAAACCAAACTCATTTTTTTCAGACAAACTCAATCCTTTGATAAAGAAATAAGCATTCAAAATCACTTTATGGAACCAAGGCAATTCGTTCTCATTGGATAAGAACTTACGAATCACTATGAACTTGAAATCACCGATATGATCACTGTGATGGTACTCACAAGCGTAACGAGATTTAATTTCTATTTCTCCATTTTGAACCAGCTCTTCAACTACTTGTTTGAACATGGTGTCCAGTTTCGGTTGAATTCTGAAACCTAGCTTAAAGTCTATTCTGATCAAATCTTCCTTATCGTGCATTGTCACTTTATACTCCTTTGTATAAGGCTCATCAGCAGTCAAAACATGTACGAACCAATAGCGTTCCGCGCGTTTCGGCTGTTGTTCCATTATGGAATAAAACACTTTCGATTCCACTTCATCTGGTCGTTCAGCGCTTGTCAAATAAACCAAATGCGTTGCATAAGTCGGAATCTGATCATCAACTGAAAGTTTACGTAAAACCGGAAGGAAATTTTTGATTTTCACGAATTCCAAATAGCTTGTACGAATGATCTTGCTTTTATAAATGACATACATCATCATAATCAAGCTGGAGGCAATAATCAGCGTCACAAAACCTCCATGTGGGAACTTCTCAACCTGAGCCACCAAAAAGGCCATTTCAATAATGAAAAAGACAATGATCATACTGTATCTCAGGATAGGGTTCCAGTGCTTTCTTGCCATATAGAAGATGAGCAATATTGAGGTAGAAATCATACAGAGCACGATTGACAAACCATAGGCGGCTTCCATATTCTCTGATTTCTTAAACAAGAAAACAACACCAATACATCCTAGAAGTAAAAACCAATTCACGGAAGGAATGTATAACTGTCCCTTAATATCAGAAGGGAAATTGATCTTAACACGTGGCCACAAATTCAAGCGAATGGCTTCATTGATAAGCGTAAACGAACCTGATATAAGGGCTTGAGATGCGACAATTGCTGCCGCAGTTGCAATAATAATAGCAACGAGCATGAAATCTTTCGGAACAATCAGGTAAAACGGATTGTCATTCGCAGCTAATATTAATTTATTTCCTGATGCAATGGATTTTGCAGACTCACCTAATAAAAACGCTCCTTGTCCGAAGTAGTTCAGAATCAACATACATTTTACAAAAATCCAACTCACACGAATATTTTCTTTACCACAGTGTCCCAGATCAGAATAAAGTGCTTCTGCTCCGGTGGTACAAAGGAAAATTGCACCTAGTAACCAAAATCCTTGGGGATATTTAACCAATAAATCGAATGCATAAACGGGATTTAAGGCTTTCAAAACCGACCAATCTGCACTCAAAGCATAAACACCAAGTGTACCAAGCATTAAAAACCAAACCACCATTACAGGGCCAAAAGCTCTTCCAACGAACTTTGTTCCGAATTGCTGTATGACGAAAATTCCGACCAAAATTCCAATTACAATGGGAATGGTATTGATATGTGGATTAAAGTATTTAAGTCCCTCCACAGCCGATGAAACAGAAATGGGAGGAGTAATAATTCCATCCGCTAAAAGCGCCGCACCACCAATCATTGCAGGAATAATAAGCCATTTATGCTTTCGTCGGACAAGTGTGTAAAGTGAAAAAATACCACCTTCACCCCGGTTATCAGCCCTAAGCGTAATAATGACATACTTGATCGTGGTTTGCAGTGTTAAGGTCCAAAACACACAGGATAATCCTCCAAGAATCAACCTCTCTGAAATTTCTCTATTGTTTGTTAAGGCTTTTAGAACGTAAAGTGGAGACGTACCGATATCTCCAAAAATGATTCCTACTGTGATAATCAATCCCGCGAACGAAAGTGCGTGATGATGGTGTTTTGACATGTTGTGTATTTTGCAATAAAATTACTCAAAAGCCAGATAATTACACAGTAAAAAACAAACTTAAATAATCCCTATTTTTGCACCCAATATGGCAAAAAACAAGCTCAAGAGATTCGCAGAAATGAAGACATTTCCAAATGTTTTCGAACCCACGTTGGAGCCGAATCCGGCGCAAGATTTCCCTTTAAAAGGAAAATGGAGAAGTGATTTTTTCAAAAATGATCATCCTATTGTTTTGGAATTGGGCTGTGGAAAGGGCGAATACTCTGTTGGTTTGGCCAAACATTATCCTGAGCGCAATTTCATAGGAGTAGACATCAAAGGTTCACGAATGTTCATTGGTGCTAAAGAAGCGCTGGATGCAGGAATGAACAATGTTGCTTTTTTACGTGCAAAGGTTGATTTTATTGAGCAGTATTTTGCAGAAAATGAAGTCGATGAAATTTGGTTAACCTTTTCTGATCCACAGAAAGAAAAACCAAGAAAACGTTTGAGTTCACGACTTTTCGTAGAACGTTATCAGCGCATTCTAAAAAACGGTGGATTGGTTCACATGAAAACAGATTCAGATCTTTTGTTCGAATCAACTTTAGAGCAGATTGAAGAACACAAATACACGGTTGTAGAGTTAAGACATGATTTATATCACAGTATTCCGGCTGAGTTAGACCCAAAAATCAGGGATATTCTTCACATCAAAACACACTACGAGCAACTGTTTACAGCCAAAGGCGCTGTGATCAAGTATTGTTCTTTTAAAATTCATTAGTCCGTCGTTCTCGATACATTTTTCTCCATTACATTCCGAAAATCACTCGAACTGACAGACTACAGACAAAAAATCCCTCAACCGATTAGAAGAGGGATTCACTATTTTGATTTTTAACTTTTGACTTTCTAAGCTACTTTCAATCGAGCGATTTTGCTTTTTGAAAACTGATTTTTTGCGTATTCAATTTCGACACGGTATTCCTTCTCTTTCTTGGATGGTAAATCATACATTGCATCGGTAAGAATTGCTTCACAGATAGAACGCAATCCACGAGCTCCCAATTTGAATTCCATCGCTTTTTCAACAATGAAGTCAAGTACTTCAGCATCGAATGTCAAACGGATACCATCAATTTCGAACAAGCGAGCATATTGCTTAATCAACGCATTTTTCGGCTCAGTAAGAATTCGTTTCAAGCTCTTAGCTTCCAATGGTTCCAAGTACGTTAATACCGGGAAACGACCAATCAATTCGGGAATTAATCCAAACGTTTTGATATCCGTTGGATTGATGTATTTCAAGAAGTTATCTCCATCAATTCGAACAGATTCTGCCTGACCGAAACCAATAGTTTGTGTATTTACACGACGAGCAATAATTTTCTCGATTCCGTCAAACGCTCCTCCACAAATGAAAAGGATGTTTTTCGTATCGATCGTGATCATTTTCTGCTCCGGATGTTTTCTTCCTCCCTGAGGCGGAACATTTACAGAAGCGCCTTCTAACAACTTTAACAATGCTTGCTGAACACCTTCTCCGGAAACATCTCTTGTTATTGATGGATTATCACTTTTACGTGCAATTTTATCAATCTCATCAATAAAAACGATTCCGTGTTGAGCTGCCTGAGCATTGTAATCTGCTGCCTGAAGCAAACGTGAAAGAATGCTTTCCACATCTTCACCAACGTAACCTGCTTCAGTGAGAACCGTAGCATCTGCAACGCAAAAAGGAACATTCAGCATTTTAGCAATGGTTTTTGCCAAAAGTGTCTTTCCGGTTCCTGTTCTACCAACCATAATTACATTCGACTTCTCGATTTCGATATCGTCGATCTTGGTTTGATTTAAACGTTTGTAATGATTGTAAACGGCAACGGCAAGTACTTTTTTAGCATCTTCCTGACCAATTACATATTCATCTAATTTCTCTTTAATTTCAATAGGCTTCAGGATGTTTACCGGGGCGGATTCTGAAGTTTTGGACGTAATTTCTTCGTCAACAATTGAACGGGCTTGTACAATGCAATTATCACAAATGTGACCAGAAAGACCTGCAATTAGCAAACCAACCTGGTTACGTGGACGACCACAGAATGAGCATGATGTTTCTCTCTTTGACATGTATGTAGTTTCTTTCGACAAAAAAGTCACCCTAACATAAATTAGGATGACTTCTTAATAGTTTTTGCAAATGTAGACTATTTCGGGTTGCGAGTCAAGACTTCGTCAACCATTCCGTAAGCTTTTGCTTCTTCGGCAGTCATCCAGTAATCGCGATCTGAATCTTCCCAAACTTTTTCGTAAGTCTGTTTTGAGTGATGCGCAATAATATCGTACAATTCTTTCTTCAATTTTTGAATTTCGCGAGCTGTAATTTCGATATCAGAAGCTTGTCCTTGTGCACCACCAAGCGGTTGGTGAATCATTACACGAGCATGCTTCAATGCTGTTCTTTTTCCTTCAGCACCTGCACACATCAACACCGCTCCCATAGAAGCTGCCATTCCTGTACAGATTGTTGCTACATCTGGCTTAATGTATTGCATGGTATCATAAATTCCCAAACCAGCGTAAACCGATCCTCCTGGAGAATTCAAGTAAATTTGAATGTCCTTTTTAGCATCAACTGATTCCAAGAACAACAATTGAGCATTGATAATGTTAGCAACCTGATCATTAATTCCAGTTCCAAGGAATAAAATTCTGTCCATCATCAGACGTGAAAAAACGTCCATTTGAGTCATATTCAAATGACGTTCTTCAATGATGTATGGAGTTAAAGAAGACTCTATGTAGCTATCCAAGTGCATACTAGAAATTCCGGCATGCTTTGTTGCGTATTTGTGAAATTCGTTTTTATCAAACATGGGTAATTGTTTTTTCTATTTGAGTTTTAAAAGTAGTAGGATTATGCGAATTCAGCACTGTTTTAGCAGAAATTAACGGGAGATTTTTTAACATCTAATAGACGAAAGAGAAAGGAGAAAGGACAAAGGACCAATCAACGCTTTAAGTAAAATTACTCCTAGCACATTCTTTCCTCTTTTGGCTTTCCGTTTTTCTCTCTTACAGCGCTTCAAAAATGACTTCGTAGCTCGTGTGCTTACGGATATTGATCACTGAATTATCTTCAAAAATCAAGTATTGTCCCTTAATTCCTTTCAATGTTCCTTCAACAACGGGAGTTTTATCAAAACCAACACTTTTCACTTTATCAGGAAAGGAAAGAACGGGATACTCAAAGCGGATGACATCGTCTCTGTCGCTTACGAAATCGCGTAAATCGAAAGGCAGCATGTCTTCCACTCTACCTTTTTCTTCAATCAAATCAATGGATTCATCAATTTCATTTTTGAGCATTCGCTGCCAATTGGTTTTATCATTCATCTCCGCTTTTAATGCCTTTTCAATTTGTCCGGCTTCAAAACGATTCGCTGTTTCGGCAAGAATAATGGTTTGATGAGCTCCCTGATCCATCCAGCGGGTAAACAAATGACTCGTTCTCGTTACTCCAACCTTCACCGTATCCGTTGAGGCCAAATAAACCACGTGCGGCTGGTTGTGATTCAGTTGTTCCCATTCCACGTCTCGACCTTCGCCCAAATGCGCCCGACACAATTCAGGATTGATAATACACGGAGAGGCCTGAGGAGCAGTTTGAAAACAGTTGAAACAAAAACCTTGTCCGAATGAGGTCTTGGTTCTTTTACCACAATTCTCACACAGAATCACTCCCGTATGTGTTAAACGAATCGACTTTCCAATGAACTGATTCATAGGAATGGATTGTTCTAATTCCAATGTATATTGAATCGGACTTCCAAATTCCGTTCTCATTTTTGAGATTAATCCCTTTATCATAATTCGATCAATTGTTCAAGTTCTTCTGAACTTTGCATCCAACATTCCGTATAATAATCCAATTTGCTTTTAGCCTCCTCAAAAGCCTTTAGAATTGGACCTGTTTTTTCCATATCGGTAAAATCCGCCTCTGAAAGATCTGCTTCAAGTTTTTTTGTTTCCACTTCCAAACTTTTGATCTTTTCCTCAAGCGTTTTTACCTGATTCTGCAATTTATTTCGTTGTTTTTTCTGTTCCTTTCGTTCTTCGTTCGAGATTTTACTATTGTCATCTCGACTCACTTCGACTCCGCTCAGTGCAGGCCGCTCGCTGATCTTTTCAGTTACCTTCGATTTCTCCGTTTCATTTGGTGACGTTCCCAATTTACGCTGTAAATAATCGTAAACACCAAAATGATGAATTTTCAAGGTTTTGTTCTCGATATCCCAAATTCTATTTGTCAGTCCATCTAAAAACTCTCTATCGTGGGAAACAATTAGGAACGTTCCTTCATATTTCTGTAGTGCTTTCTTCAATACCTGCTTACTCTGAATATCCAGGTGATTTGTTGGCTCATCAAGGATTAGAACGTTCGACGGGCTCAATAACAACTGACACAAAGCTAATCTTGTTCTCTCCCCACCGGAAAGCACCGCCACTTTCTTATCTGCATCTTCTCCGGAAAACAAGAACGCTCCCAGAATAGAACGTAAATCCTTTCTAATATCACCTACTGCAACATCATCAACGGTCTCCAAAACAGTTTTATTCTTATCCAAACGTTCAGCCTGATCTTGAGCAAAGTATGTTACTTTCACCTGATGACCATGATTCACTTGTCCATCGAACTCAATTTCGTTCATCAAACACTTGAACAATGTTGATTTACCCACTCCGTTTGGTCCTAACAAAGCAATTTTTTCTCCACGTCCAACAGAAATAGAAATGTCTTGAAACAGGGTTTTATCACCGTAGGTTTTCCCAACATGTTCCATTTCCAGAACTAATTTTCCTGGCTGAACGCTCAAAGGAAAATAAATATTCAAACGCGCAATCGCATCAGATTCCACTTCAATTCGCTCGGTACGCTCTAATTTTTTTATCAACGACTGGGCAAAAGCAGCTTTATTCTTCTTTGCGCGAAATTTATCAATTAGCTCCTGTGTATGCTTGATATCTTTATCCTGTTGCTTTTTCGCATCAGCCAATCGTTCCAAATCTTCTGCCCTTTGCTCTTTATAACGCGAATAAGAATAAGGGAAGTCGAGCAATTTACCGAGAGCAATGTCCCACGTTCTATTCGTAACGTTATCTAAGAAAAGTCTGTCGTGCGAAATAACAATCACAGCTCCTTCAAACTTGGACAAATAGTTTTCCAACCATTGAATGGACACAATATCCAAGTGATTCGTTGGCTCATCGAGCAGTAATAAACTTGGTCGGTTCACTAAAATCTTCGCTAATTCCGCCCTCATTTTCCATCCACCGGAAAATTCATCCAATTTTTTATGGAAATCTTCCAACTGAAATCCAAGTCCGCTTAATGCAGAAGCAATTTTCTCTTCCCATTGAAAACCGTCAAGAATTGCAAATTGATCGTTTTGCGCGTTCAACTCATCTAACAATCCCAAGTAAGAATCAGATTCATAATCGGTTCTATTCGTCAGTTCTTTATTAATATCATCAATTCGTGAACGAAGACGATTCAATTGTTCGTTGGAAAAAAAGATATAATCGAATACTTTCTGTGTAGTATCAATAACAATGTCTTGTGTCAAAAATCCAATTGTACTTCCTTTCTCACGATGAATTTTCCCGGTTGAAAGTGTCTCTTTTCCAGCAATTAATCGAAGTAAGGTAGATTTTCCTGCGCCATTTTTACCAACCAAACCAATTCTATTACCAGAAACGACTTGACCTGACACGTCATCAAAAAGAAATCCTTGAGGGAAGTGAATCCCACATTTTTCTAAAACAAGCATGCGCAAAGGTACGGAATTGTATGGTTTTTACGTACGAATCGCTTGTGTCTGAAACCAATAAATTTCCTTGATTTTTAACAATTGAGCTCTTGTATAAAATGATGTTTTGATATAACTTAAAGTAAAAACTATTCAGAATGGGCTTAACAAAACCGAATAATTACGGAGAAGACGAGATAAAATTTACGCTTATAGCGACCGCTTTAGGTCATCCTGCAAGAAAACGTATAATAGACATAATTCAGAGGTATTCGTTTGTTCGAAATACAGATTTGCCAACACATTTAAATCTACATCATGCTACAGTGACGCAACATATCAATTGCTTAAGGAAATCGGGATTGGTCACATGCGAATATTTTGTTCATTTTGATGTTTTACACTTAAATGAAGAAATCTTGGATTACTTTCTAACCGAACTGAATCAAATTTCAAGCAAGAATTCATAAAAGCTTCAGTTATTTATGCAAAAAGTAATGTTGCAATATTACTTGAGAAATTCGAATTGGTTGAAATCCTATTTATAAAAAAAGGGGTCAACAATTGCCGACCCTATTTCACTATTACTAAAAATTCCAAACATCGCTTTCGAAAGTCCGGATCTCCTCTGTTATCTTTTCCGATTCCATCAAAGCATCAACACCAGTTCTGTAACTGTCTATTGATCGATCGAAAACATTACTTTCTTTATAAATGGTACTATTAAACTTCCGCTTCATGAACAAATCATCGTAACTCATCCATTGTGCATCATTCCGTTCATTATAGGTGAAATAATTATTCAGAATATACCTGCAACGTGGGAAATAAATCCAAAACTTCTCTTCTGTTCCAGTAATCGTTCTCTTACTTGTAACAGGATCAACCTGATATTTGTATGCAACTGGAGCAATTCCAATAATTCGAACATCCATTACGGAACGCTCTTTATCGAAGAACCAATCCTCTTTCAAATGATACGAAACAATATCCTGTGAATCAAGCCAGGTGGTATCGGGAGGATAATATACATATTCCCAGTTACCATTTACAAATCGCATAGAATCACCTTCACCGTCATATGTTGGAATTGGTATATCCGATTGTAGACCAACATTGCCTAAGTAACGAAATACTTCATCTCTGAAAACGGAATCTGTATAATAGTCTTTCCCAGGCTCCGGAGCAATTGGGTACTTGAATTGATCTCCGTCTAACATATCAAACTGCAACGGATTATAAGCCGAAAATACTGTTAAGTCTCCGTTTACAATATGGTATCGAAGTATTGTCCATAAACTCCATCTGCTACCATCTCGAACATATTGTCCGGAAGGTGTATGATGATCGAATGGTAAATAAAGTGGGTGATTGATCTTTTCACGCATATCGATGTTCCGCCAAACACGTTTACTCCACATCACATCCGCTTCACGCACAAATTCGTATGGAACAAATCGTTTAGTCGGGATATTTTCCGGAAGATAGACGCCGTCGATAATTCCGTTCCGGGCTGGCACTGGACCAAATTGCGCAAATGCCTCTCCTGTGATGAAGAGGCACACTGCGACGAAAAGTTTTGTTATTGTTTTCATGGATTTGGGTTTCTTCTTATAAATAGAAAACGCCCGTTCTGTTACGTAAAACTTTGTCAGGACCAATAGTTTTAACATTTACAATAATTCTGGAACCTTTCTTGGCCTGTCTAACTAAGTTCATTGCTTTTTGGTCTAAGGTACCACCGCTACCGGAAACTTTGATTTGGACACCTTCGATACTGACATCCCATGAGTTTACAGGGAATTTCACATTCAATAAATTATCTGATCCGTAACTTAAAGATATTTTAGGGTCTTTCCCCGAAACCGTGCCTCCGTTTTCCACATTTCCCCAATAAACATTCGGATTTGGCAATTGTTTCACTCTGAAAGTGGTAATTCCAAGTGGTACAGATTTATTCGTCATTTTATTGAATCCGGAAATTTGGATGGTTGCCGTTTTGGCAGAAGTACTAACCGTCCCAACGAATTCGTTTCCATTTTTTCGAATTGAGACACCATTTCCAATTAGCTTAAAATCCGGATAACCTGAAGCAGTAGCCTGCAAGCGATTCTCATAGCCACGATACAAAACCATCATGTCCGGAAGAGAGATTGTTCCCTGAGGTTTCATTACCTGAATCGTTTTCGACCAGGGCATTGTTTTCTCTTGTCCGCGTTTATTTGTAATTGTAATTTCTCCAGTTAATTTGATTTCACCTGACGAACCTTTTGTTTTGATATAACCTTTACCGTCTCTAACTTCTTTTAAAGTACCACCACTTACAGTTACTCTCGGCTTTTTGTCAGAATTGAATGCTGCCATCAACACCTCAATTTCCACTTCTTCATTCTGATTGGCAACTTCAGGTCCATAAGCTAAAGGCATGATTTTATTAAACGAGTACTCACCAGTCCCAACTCGTGAGCGAATTAAAGAAATTGCGTCAGCACGGGCGGTAAGAATTTCCTTTTGCAAAGAAGACAGTGAAGCAATCGCTGCAACAGTGGGTGAATGGTCAAAAGTTCGACCAATCCAATGTACATTTTTGACTTCACCATCATGTAAATCCCCAAACTCTTGTTTCGTCAATGAAGCATAAATCTTAATTAGATCTTCCTTATCATCCTCTGCCACATTTTTCAAAGATTTACTCAACTGCTTTTTAATATCAGCGAAATCTTTAAAGGAATTAATTTTTGGATCTTTGAACTTATAGTTCTTACCATTTTCAGAAGACGATGCAGCCAATATTTCTGTAAGACTAGTTCGATAAGAAGAATATGAATTCCAAAGTTTCAACCCATCTCCGGTTGGCATTTTAATGTCATCTGCAATTCCCAAGACCTCCATTGGTTCATCATATTTGTCTTTCCCATCCACTTTCATAAGATTCATACGGGTTGGCTTGAGCGGATCATTCTTACTGTATTTGGTCGAAATAATAAAATTGGAGCCTGTCGATTTAATATCCTCACCGCTTTTATCAAGAATCGCCAATTTCATCTCGTCAATGAATTGAATTTGCTTTGCCGTAAGTGCATCAATTTGATTAACAATCGCAAGTAATTTTTTTGCTTTCTTTTTCAAATCAGGTTGACTGCCATCATTTGCGGCATCGCTCAGCTCACCTTTTTTTTCTTCTCCTCTGCCATATTCATTTACATTGGCAATTTGAACATTCTCTTCGATTGCAACGAAAGCATCAAGGATTGCTTTTGACACGTTAAGTGCGAGAAGCGCTGTAAGAACAAGGTACATCATACCTATCATCTTTTGTCTGGGGGTCTCTTTTCCGCCTGCCATAACTTTAAGTTTAATTGGTTTACGGACAGAATGCGTTGGAATAAAAAAGTAACCGAATAAAAGAAAGGCAGATTTCCAGAAAAAGAAAAACCCCGATCCTACATGCGCGGGATCGGGGTTCAAGAATTTATTTTCTGGTATTAGAAGTTCCAAACATCGTGTTCGAACAATCTGATTTCTTCCTTAATCTTATCGGCTTCCATCAGGGCGTCTACACCCGTTCTGTAACTTTCAATCTGACGATCGAATACATTACTCTCTTTGTAAATAGTACTAACGAACTGTCGTTTCCAGAATAAGTCATCAAAACTCATCCAGTTAGCGTCATTCTGCTCATTGTAAACAAAGTAGTTGTTCAATAAGTAACGACATCTAGGGAAATACAACCAGAACTTCTCTTCTGTTCCTTTAATGATCTTCTTCTTAGTCACTGGATCCTCATCATAACGATAAACAACCGGTGCAATTCCAAGAATACGAACATCAAGTACAGAACGCTCTTTATCAAAGAACCAATCCTCTTTAATGTGGTATGAAACAATGTGCTCAGAATCAACCCAAGTAGTATCTGCTGGAGGGTATACATACTGTAAAACTCCATTGATAACTGCCATTGAATCTTCACCATCAACATTTGAAAATGCCACATCGGATTGTAAACCAACTTTCCCTAAGTAACGGAACACTTCATTTCTGAAAAGTGAATCGGTCGCGTAGCTTTCGCCCGGAGTTGGTGCAATCGGATACTTAAACTGATCACCATCAAACATATCAAACTGATACGGATTGTATGGAGAGAACACAGTTAAATCTCCTTGAATAATGTGGTGACGTAAAATTGTCCAAAGACTCCAACGAGAAGCATTTCTAACGTATACACCAGAAACATAGTGCTTATCGAATGGAAGATAAATTGGATGATTGAACTTCTCACGCATGTCAATATTTTGCCATACACGTTTACTCCAAGTTACATCAGCCTCGCGAACAAACTCATATGGAATCATACGCTTCGTAGGGACATGCTCTGTCAAATAAACACCATCGATGATGTCTCTTTGAGGAACATTAATAGGTCCACCATTAATCTCTTGTGCAGATACAGATGTAATTGCCGCTAGGAATAATGAACTAATTAAAAATAAACGTTTCATGACTAATTGTTGACTATTTAAAATTATACTCTGAATGATCCAGATTTCTTACGAGAAACCCCGTCTGGACCTCTTACAGTTGTTTGAAGTGTAATTAATGAACCAGGCTTAGCTTGTTTCAATAACGCAACTCCTTTAGCATCTAATACACTACCAGTTCCTTTTGCAGTAATTGGAGCTCCAGCAACTACTAATTCCCATGTTAATACCTGGAAAGAAACGTTTAATGGAATCTCAGGACCATACTTAGCAAAGATCTTAGTTTCAGCACGAGAAGCTTGTCCACCATCTTCAGCACCACCAAAGAATAAACTTGGAGGAGGAAGGTTACGAACACGGAACTTAAATGAACCTAAAGGAACACTCTTGTTTGTCGCTTTGTTGAAACCAGAAATTGAAATTGTAGCTTCTTTACCTCCACCGCTTACACGACCAACGTAACCTGCTCCAGACTTTGTAACTGATACTCCAGATCCTGTAACTTTTGCTTCAGGGTAACCAGATGCAGTTGCTTCAATTTTGTTATCGTAACCACGGTACAATACATTCATATCTGGTAACGATACAACTCCTTGAGGTTTCATTACTTGAATTTTCTTCTCCCAAGGCAACGTTTTAGGACTACCATCTTTCTTAAGGATAGTAATCTCACCTTTTAAAGTCATTTCAGTAGAACCAGCTTTCGTTTTAATGAACGCTTTACCTTCACGAATGTTTTCTTTAGAAACAGCACCACCGTTCATTGTTACTGAAGGTTGTTTATCTGAGTCAAATGCAGCCATCAATACTTGGATTTCAATTTCCTCATTTTGATTTGCCACTTCAGGACCGTAAGCCAATGCCATAACTTTGTTGAAAGAGTACTCACCTCCACCAACTCTACCACGAATTAACGCAACAGCTTCAGCACGAGCAGTAAGAATCTCTTTTTGCATAGAAGATAATGATGCTAATGCAGCAACAGATGGAGAGTGGTCAAAAGTACGTCCAATCCAATGAACATCTTTGATTTCACCTTCGTGCATATCAGCAAACTCAACCTTCGTTAATGAAGAGTAAATCTTCATCAATACATCCTTATCATCCGGAGCAACCGTTTTCATTGATTTCTCCAATTCCTTAGCGATAACCGCGAAATCAGTGCTTTTGTTAAAAGCTGGAGCAACGAATGAATACTTCTTCTCTTTAGTTGATGAAGATTTTGCAACCAATTCAGTCAAGTCTTTACGGTACTTTTGATAAGCTTCCCAAAGTTTCATACCCTCACCACCTGGTTTCTTGATATCTTCAGCGATACCCATTACTTCCATTGGCTCATCGTACTTGTCTTTACCATCAACTTTCATCAAGTTCATACGAGTTGGTCTCAACGGATCAGCTGCGTCGTACTTTTTAGTGATGATGTTCTCTGGACCTGCCTGATCTACCTTTTCTTTACATTTTTCAAGAATTGCAAGTTTCAAATCATCAATCATTTTGATTTGAGCCCCAGTCATAGCATCAATTTCCTTAACAGTTTTAAGCAAAGTTTTCGCTTTTGCCATTGCCTGTGGATTTGATTTATCCTGAGATACTTCTTCCAATTCAATAAGCTTCTCTCTTCCACGTCCGTACTCATTCAAATTTGCTAATTGAATATTTTCTTCAATTGCAACGAATGCGTCGAGAATAGCTTTAGATACATTTAGTGCCAGAAGTGCGGTAAGTACCAAGTACATCATACCGATCATCTTCTGTCTAGGGGTTTCTTTTCCTCCTGCCATGTTTTCTAATCTTTTATTTGATTAATAAATTATTGGTCCAGAAAAAGAAATTAATCTCTAGAAATTGTCATTGCTTTCAACATGTTGCCGTAAACTGAGTTCAAGTCAGTTAAGTTTTTAGACAACATAGCCATATTTTCTTTGTACAAACGTGTATCTTCTACAGAAGCTGACAAGTTTGCCATCATATCTGTAACTTGTTGTTGGAACTTCTCTGTAGCCTCTAAGTGAGAAGAAGAACCTTTCAATTGTAATTCGTAAACGTTGTTCAACGCAGCCAAATTTTTAGATACTTTTTGCATTTGCTCTCCGAATGACTCTCCTTCTTGAGTTGTAGAAGTCATACCAGAAATAGAAACTGATGCTCTTTCATAAGCTTCAGACAAAGAAGATACTTTATCAGATGCTGCTTGCAATGAAGTAACATAAGAATCAGTAGCCGCTGCTGCTGAAGTAACACCTTTCAATTGAGCTGCATTTTCACCAAGTGCACGCATACCGTCACCTAGTCGCTCTAATAATTGTCCGTCAATTTTAGCTTCTTCAAGCATTTTGTCTAGCTCAGCTGTAATACCTGAACCTCCACCGCGATTTCCACGTCCGCCTGCCGCCGGAAGTGCATCGTGATCTAAATCATCGCTATGACCTAATGCTAATTCAGGGTATACTAACTCCCAGTTTGGATCTTCATGTATTGGCTCAAAAGATGAGAAAATGAAGATTAATGCTTCTGTACTTAATCCGACGATAAGCATCTCAGATGCAAATGGCCAGTGTTGAATTTTAAATAATGCTCCAACGATTACGACTGCCGCACCCCAACCGTAGAGTTTCGCCATAAACTTCTTCCATCCTTTACTTCCTGGTTTCATAGTTTTCTTGTTTTTTGGGTTTATTAAAAAGTTTTTGTTTGTTGTTTATTCTTAGCGCAGTTCAATATCGCTTCGAATTTCTTCACCTCCCTCTTTCGAGAAGTCACGTCCACCACGTCCTAAGTGTGTTGCCACATTTCGGAAGCCGACGTAAGATTTTGCCGTATCTTGATACTCGTATGCACGAGTTGAAGTCATTAAATAGTAACCAATGTCTTTCCATGATCCACCACGAATAACTTTACGTTTCATTGCTGGCGGATCCCAGTCCATTGCATCGTAACGGTATTCAGTATTCAAATCATGAGAGAACTCATACATTGATTCGTCGTATGCAGTTTCACACCATTCAGCAACGTTTCCAGCCATACAGTAAATACCCCATCCATTTGGATTGTAAGAGTAAGCTTTTACTGTGTGGAATCCACCGTCATCGAAATAACGACCACGCATTGGTTTAAAGTTACCTAAGAAACATCCAGCCTCATTTCTGATGTAAGGACCTCCCCATGGATATGGTGAATTATTCAAATCACCTCGCGCTGCTCTTTCCCACTCTGCTTCAGTTGGCAAACGGAAATCATTCACAAAAAGATCACCCATTGCCTGCAACCAGCTATTCAACAATTGTGTTCTCCAAACAGAGAAAGCTTTTGCCTGAATCCAAGTAATACCAACAACTGGATAGTTATCGTACGCTGGATGCCAGAAGTACATATTTGTCATTGGATCATGGAACGAGTATGTAAAATCACGAACCCAACATAATGTATCAGGGAAAACCGGTGTATGCTCATTGATAATGAAACGAGAACGGTTAGCATGCCCACGAATTGCGGAGTTTTGACCTTTCTTATTCAACCAACCGTAATCTACGTCCAAACCTTGAGGCTCTTTTGAAAACGGATGTGGAGTTGGATCTAACTCACGGTGCATCGGATCTTGTTTCGTTCCCTGGTAATCATAACCATCAGGAATAATCTCAACATCACCTCTACGAGCCGCTTCACGTAAATCGATCCAGTTGTAATTGAAAATCAACTTACGCGTATCAATTTCACGTCTATGGTAAAAACGCTCACCATCAACATAATACAATTCTGCTAATGTTGGAATCAATTCAGGATCTTCATACGAAAACTTTCTGTCCCAGTTTAACGCGAACACTTCACGGTTACCTTCAGGGTCAGTTGGATCAAACTCTTTCATCTCACCATCAGTCTCACTAAAATAGTAATCCTTGTAGTTGATGTAACGAGCTTTTTCTTCCTCATCGATACCCTCAATGTCAGCAGCGTAAATTAACTCACGAGCCATCGAATCACGAACCCACTCTACGAACTGACGATACTCGTTGTTCGTAATTTCGGTTTGATCGATATAGAACGCTTGTACCGAAACTGTTTTCGCACGAGTTTGATGCAAGAAAGGAACATCTTGATCATTCTCACCCATGTCGTATGAACCTGATGGTATATAAACCATTCCAAGCGGAATTTCAGGTTGGTATACCGGTCTACCAAGCACTCCAGTCAAATGACCACTTCTTTTGGGACAACCCATCAAGAATGGCACAATAAAGCCGAGCAACAATAATTTTTTCATCCTAATTCAAATTTACAGTTCCGGATAATCTCAACAAACTACAGGGATCAATTTTGTGATATAACGAAACCGTCTTAAAAATGGTTACAAAGATTTTAATTTTTTTTTTGATTTTACAACCATCTAGGGTGTTTATGTTTCGTTACTTTCATTTTTGGAATGTAACAATACTTCACCGCTATCTCATGCGTACCATTAGAAATGCTAGCAATCTTACCAATTGTAAGGTCATAAGAGTATCCTACCCAAAAGTTTTGAGCAGCTCCAGATTTTGTTGGGCTAAGACTTGGACTCCATCCTAATAACACAGATACTGCATCAGAATTTCTAAAAGCCAAACCTCCATACAAGAAATTTCTATAAATATAACGTGCATTCAAGTTTACTGATGTTTTTACAGCATCTGTCTGCCCCATCATTTGAATATCAACTTTTCCGTCAGAACCAACATTATTAATGGTATAACCACCCATAAAGTAATAGTGACGAGCACCATTGTACTCCACATTACCCGTTCCAAGGATAGATTTCTGTTCTAGAATTGGCGCTGCTAAATGCGTAGAAGACAAACCTGCATACCAGTTATTCTGCTTATAAAACAAACCGAAGTTTGCATCAAAAGTCATTGCACTACTTCCTGCAGGCAAAGAGGCATCGCTCAAGGTATTTGGTGGCACCCAAACCGGATTCAAACCAAACGAGAACAAGCCCAAACCAACACCAATACCTAGTGTTCCACCGGTATTAAGAGAAATATGCTGAGAATAGTTCAACATTACGTTTGTTTGACGGTTGAAACCAATGGCATCATGTACCACATTCAAACCAATACCCGCATTTAATGGGGATAAACGTAATAAACTTGGCAAATTTCCTTCGGCATTAATCAATAACGAGTTCGGCGCTCCATTCACCTTATCCCACTGATTACGGTAAATCATGCTTCCACATGCTCCGTTTTCAATTCCAGTTTCACCTGGATTCACAGCCATCTTATTGTAGATAAAATGCGTCAATGCAAGATCTTGCTGAGCATTAGCTCCACAAGCGGCAAGCAAAAGGGTAGTAACAACTAGTATTCTTTTTTTCATAAACAGTGTACTTAGTACGGTATGATCTTGTTTATTATTGGGTACAATTCACCCATTCGGCGACTAAAATAAGTATTGTTTTAATACAATCAAAATATTTTCTTCATCAAACTGTGTGTTTTCAACACCGAAATGTTCAACAACACTTTTTTTTCACGAATTGCTTGTACGATGCGGAATCACAAAAGTTACAACTCAACCCAGCTTCTGATATGTTTTCCACCAAAGATTTGGAATATCACCTTTCAAAGCGTTCTCATAATCCTTCTTATTACACGGAACCATGTGATGTCGCTCAAACTTAACGCCTTCCAGCGGCGGGTAAGGAACTTCCATCCACCAACGGGCGCTTTTATCGCTTTTATAAAACACCAATTCATGGTCCAGTTCATCTAAGAAAACGGTGAACTTTGTATAGTTCTTCTTCAAGCCTACCGGAAAATCTCCCACTCGTTGTGCAAATCCATCAATGAAATACCAAATAATCTGTGCTAAGGATGAATGAGCAAGATCATTTCCTGTTTTCGAGGATAGATTAAATAAGCCTAAAGCCGATAGTTTATCGCTAATCCCTGCATAGCGAGCTATCTGACACAACTCGTGATTGAACAATCCGTTTGGTTGAACGAAGTTATTATTTGGAAAATCTGTTGTTCGAAGTACATTCAAATCAATAGATAACAAATCTGTATTACGTAAATGTGGTTCTGCCACCTTAAAATCGGCTGCATACTCGCCTAGTCGAACCATATCGAAATACAATTTCTCAAAAAGTATCAAATCGTCTTTCGAAACAAATGGAGCCTGAACTCCTAAAGTGGCATAATTGAAGAGATAACAAGGTCGATGCATCAACATCTTGTTTACAAATCCATCTGCATTGATGTCAATGTCCGGATCACCAATATCCAGTTTATAATCAACACTCATCACATTGATCATCTGCTCCAGCTCTTCGAAACCCTGATACATAGCGAAAGTCAGGTCTTGCGAGCCACCAACAATAATTGGCAAAATATTTCCTTTCACCAACTCAGCAACCACTTGTCGAACTGCGAAATAGGTGTCTTCAATTGAAGATCCCGGCGAAAGTGTCCCCAGATCATAAATAGCAAACTTCCAGGATTCAGCCGGATTTAAACTGTAGAAATGATTTCGAAACGCATGGTTAACATTGCCTTGATTGCTAACGTCGCCATTTCTATACTCGGGAACATAAATTAGTGCAACACCTTTTTCTTTCAATTCCGGAAAGTTGCCATCTGTATGAATAGCGACATGCGCACCAAGACCAAAGTCTAGCGTTTCTTCAACAGGTTGGAAATAAATTGAAAGATCTTTCATGTGCATTTTTTTCAAAAATACAGCAGGAAGTCAATCGGAATGAGAACGGGTTCAACGAAGAATCAAGAACGAGAAGTTAATAACTAGGAGAATTGAAAAAAATCGTGTAAAAAAAGGGGCGAATCATCATTCGCCCCTTTTTTTTGATTATTTCTTTTTCTTCGCCTGGGCCTTTTTTGCTGGCGCTTTCTTTTCGATCATTTCCTTCACTTGTTCTAGTGTCAACTTCTCTGGGTCGACAGTTTTTGGCAATTCAATTTTGATTTTACCTTTTAGAATAACCGATTTCCCCCAACGTGCTTTTTCAACGCGGATTCCATCCGATTTCCAATCGTGAACCACTTTATCAATGTCCTTCTGCAATTTTTCAGCAATCAAGGTTTCAATATCTGCCTGAGATAGATTATCAAAATCGTATTTCTTGTTCACATTAATGAACATACTATTCCACTTAATGAAGGGACCAAAACGACCAACACCTTTTTGAACAGGCAAACCGTCAAATGTTCCAATTGGAGCATCAGCTTGTAATTTCGATTCTACCAATTCAATTGCACGATCCATGGTTACATCCATTGGCTCTTCGTTTTTATTCAACGATATGAACTGATCTCCGAATTTCACATAAGGTCCAAAACGACCAACACTCACTTCGATAACATGTCCCTTATACTCACCCAAGGTTTTTGGAAGTTGAAACAGATCAAGCGCTTCTTCCAAAGTAATTGTATGAATAGACTGTGTTCCGTGCAAAGAAGCAAATTGTGCTTTTTCACCGTCTTCTTTTTCATCACCCACTTGAATCATTGGTCCAAAACGACCAATTCTAGCGATCACTTTCTTCCCGCTAACGGGATGAACACCTAATTCACGCTCACCAGTAGCTCGATCTGAAGTTTCCAGTGTGTTTTCGACACTTGTATGGAAAGGTTTGTAAAAACTTCCAATCATGTCTGTCCAATTGGTTTTACCACGTGCAATTTCATCAAACTGCTCTTCTACCTCAGCGGTAAAATGGTAATCCATGATGTGTTCGAAATGATCTGTTAAGAAATCAGTTACAACAACACCAATATCTGTAGGGAACAATTTATTCTTTTCTTTTCCGGTAATTTCTTTTTTCACTGAAGAACTCACCGTTGAACCTTTCAGTTCAAATACTTTATATGCACGCTCTTCACCATCTCGCTCTTGCTTTTCAACATATCCACGTTTCTGGATGGTTGAAATTGTTGGAGCATAAGTCGAAGGTCGTCCAATACCTAATTCTTCTAGTTTCTTCACCAAAGAAGCTTCCACGTAACGTGCTGAAGGACGAGAAAAACGCTCTGTAGCACGAATAACATCCGTTGCAAGTACTTCACCAACTTCTACAGCAGGAAGCAATCCTTCCATTTCGCCATCTTCCTCTTCATCAATTGAAGTTTCAAGATAAACCTTTAAGAAACCGTCGAACTTAATCACCTCCCCTTTTGCCTGGAAAACTTCAGGAACCGACTTGTTTCCGATAGAAATAGTTGTTCTTTCCAGCTCGGCATGACTCATCTGGCTCGCAATTGCACGTTTCCAGATCAAATCATACAAACGTCTCTCGTCATTTTCGGCATTATCCAGGCTATGCAAAGCAAAGTCAGTTGGACGAATCGCCTCGTGAGCCTCCTGTGCATTCGCACTTTTAGTCGAATATTTTGTTGGGTGAGAATACTTTGACCCGTAAGCCGAATTGATTTCACTTTCTGCTCCGCGCATTGCCGTTTCCGACAAGTTCACTGAATCGGTACGCATATAAGTAATACGCCCACTTTCATACAAACGCTGCGCAACTTGCATTGTGCGAGAAACCGAATATCCCAACTTCAAACTCGCCTCTTGCTGAAGCGTTGAAGTGGTAAAAGGCGCAGCAGGAGTTTTCTTCGCCGGCTTTTTCTGTACATCAAGAACAGCGAAATCCTTATCGGCACAATTCGCTAAAAACGCATCAGCTTCCTTATCCGTTCCAAGGTTCTTAGCTAAATCCGCTTTAATCTGATCTTTTCCTTTTTTGAAAACAGCAGCAACCTTGAAATAGCTTTCGGCTTTAAAACCAATAATTTCCTTTTCACGTTCAACAATTAATCGAACTGCAACAGATTGCACACGACCAGCACTAAGGCTTGGTTTCACTTTTTTCCACAAAACAGGAGAAAGTTCAAAACCTACCAAACGATCCAATACCCGACGGGCTTGCTGAGCATCAACCAAAGGCTTATTGATCTCCCTTGGATTTTCAATTGCCTTTAAAATTGCTGTTTTTGTAATCTCGTTGAAAGTAATTCTCTTTGTAATCTTTTTTTCCAATCCAAGCGCTTCATACAAGTGCCAGGAAATAGCTTCTCCCTCACGGTCCTCATCGGTAGCTAGCCAAACCACTTCGGCTTCCTTTGCTAGTTTCTTTAGATCGGCAACAAGTGATTTCTTGTCGGCACTTACCTCATATGATGGTTGAAAATTGTTTTCTATATCTATGGCTAGTCCCTTCGAAGTCAGATCTCTAACATGTCCAAAACTTGACTTAACAGTGAAATCTTTTCCCAGATATCCTTCAATTGTTTTGGCCTTTGCAGGTGACTCAACGATAACTAAATTCTTGCCCATAAATTATAGATTTGAATGTCTTCCTAACGTTTGGAAGCGGTGCAAATATAAATTGATTTAAAAGCAAAATGCAAATTGTACCTTACTCTATTTATTATTCAATGTAATTGAAAGAAATGAAAAATAGACGAATGGCACACATTTCTTAACAACTGACATTTTGACATCATTTTTATTAACACTAAATTCGCGGTCTTAAAATAGTAAAAGAACAGATGTCTTTCGATCACGGAACAAACAAAGTAATTGACGAAGCAGCTCAAGGAACTGCAACAATGGTAGAAGGTGAAACAGGCGGCAAAAAGCTGTATGTGGAAAGCTACGGTTGTCAAATGAACTTTTCTGACAGCGAAGTTGTTGCTTCCATCATGGCAAATGAGGGCTATAGTACAACACGAAATATCGACGAGGCAGATGTGGTTCTTATCAATACCTGCTCTATTCGCGAAAATGCGGAAACAAGAGTTCGCAACCGTTTGACGGAGTTTAAAAAACGTAAAGAAGATCAACCGAATTTGGTTGTTGGAATCTTAGGCTGTATGGCTGAACGTTTGAAACAAAACCTTTTAGAAGAAGAAAAACTGGTTGACCTTGTGGCCGGACCAGATGCTTACCGCGATTTACCAAATCTTGTAGAAGAAGTTGGAACGGGTCAAAAAGCAGTTAATGTTCTTCTATCAAGAGATGAAACATACGCAGATATTTCTCCTGTTCGTTTAGATCAGGGCGGAATTACAGCTTTTGTAACCATTACGCGTGGTTGTGATAACATGTGTTCTTTCTGCGTTGTTCCGTTTACACGTGGTCGTGAACGTTCCAGAGATCCAAAAACAATTGTTCAGGAATGTAAAGACCTCTTCGCAAAAGGATATAGAGAAGTTACCTTGTTGGGACAGAATGTTGACAGCTACCGCTGGAACATGTCGAGTAAAGGTGTTATTAAAGACGAAAACCAACCAACAACTGACTTTGCACAATTGATGGCTATGGTTGCAGAGGTGAACCCAGATTTACGTGTTCGTTTCTCAACTTCGCACCCAAAAGATATGACAGATGACGTACTTGAGGTGATGGCGAAATACGAAAACATTTGTCCTTACATTCATTTACCTGTGCAAAGCGGACATACAGATGTGCTTGCAAGAATGAATCGTGGATATAGTCGTGAATGGTATTTGGAAAGAATTGATGCTATCAGACGCATAGTTCCTGATTGTGCGATTTCAACAGATATTATCACCGGATTCTGTGGCGAAACAGATGAAGAACACAACGATACGGTTTCATTGATGAAAGAAGTCGCTTATGATTTCGCATACATGTTCAAATACTCAGAGCGTCCGAAAACATTGGCTGAAAGACGATTTGATGATGATGTTCCTGAAGCTGTAAAAGGAAAACGTTTGGAGGAAATTATTGCACTTCAATTGGAAAATTCTGCGGCTTCTCACAAACGTCAGATTGGTAGAACAGTAAAAGTTTTGGTTGAAGGTCCTTCTAAACGTTCTGCAGAACATTTCTGTGGCCGGGACGGAAGAAACTCAATGGTGGTGTTCCCGAAACAAGATGCTGAAAAAGGTAAATATGTTTGGGTAAATATTACTGATTCAACATCAGCAACATTACTAGGAAACATTGTTGAACAACCGAAGTAAAATCGCTGAATCATGTCTGTGAATACGCAACAAATCAAACAACGCTTCGGAATTATTGGAAATGCTCCGCAATTGAACAGAGCATTGGAAGTAGCCGTACAGGTTGCTCCTACTGATATTTCTGTTTTGGTTACCGGAGAAAGTGGAACTGGAAAAGAGATCATTCCTCAGGTAATTCATCAGTTGAGCTCACGGAAACATGCAGAGTATATTGCAGTAAACTGTGGTGCTATTCCAGAGGGAACAATTGACTCAGAATTATTTGGTCACGAAAAAGGATCGTTTACAGGCGCAACAGGCAGCCGACAAGGATATTTTGAAGTTGCAGACGGTGGAACCATTTTCTTGGATGAAGTTGCTGAATTACCTATGCAGACCCAAGTGCGTTTACTACGTGTTTTGGAAACGGGCGAATTCATTCGTGTAGGTTCTTCAAAAGTCATCAAGACGAATGTTCGCGTAGTTGCTGCCACAAACGAGAATATGAATCGCGCCATTCAATCCGGAAAATTCAGAGAAGATTTGTTGTACCGTTTAAGTACAGTTCCAATTGCATTACCGCCTTTGCGTCAACGAAGTGAAGATATTTATTTGCTTTTCAGGAAGTTTGCGAATGATTTTGCGGATAAATATAGAATGCCAGCGGTTAAATTAAGTGCTGACGCAGTGAATGTTCTCAATTCATATTCTTGGCCGGGAAATATCCGTCAGTTAAAGAATTTGGTAGAACAGCTCTCTGTAATTGAGCAGGAGAGAGATATTGATGGCGCTCGTTTAGCAAGTTATTTGCCAGCAGAAGCCGATAAAACACCAATGGTTATTGGTCAGACGGAAACCAATATCAACGAACGCGATTTGATGTATCAATTCCTTTTCGACATGAAGAAGGACTTGACAGAATTAAAGAAATTGGTTGTTGAACTATTGAATCATCAGGGCGATTTCAGTTTGTCTAACGATCAACGAGAAGTTGTAAACCGGTTGTACACCGACCTACACGTCGGTGAGCAGCGTATTCTACCTTCACAACAAGCTCCTGTTCATCATGAGCCAATTGTCAATTATGGTTCCGACGATCTGGATGACGAAATTATTGACATCCATGAAGAAGTGGAAGAATCACTTTCATTGGAAGATCAGGAAAAAGAATTGATTCAACGTGCGCTAGAAAAGCATAAAGGACGAAGAAAACAAGCTTCAGACGAATTGGGGATTTCTGAGCGTACCTTGTACAGAAAAATCAAAGAATACAATATTCAGGGATGAGAAACTTCTTCCTCATAGCATTTTTAGGAATGGCGCTAACAAGTTGTTGGCCTGAGGTTTTCATGAATCCCAGAGACAAAGGAATGCCTAAAGAATGGAAAGAGTTTTATGTCAATCCTATTGAGGTTTCAAGCGCAACGGCACCTTCCAATTATGGATCGGTTTTATCAGAAAACATTCGGTCAGGCGTTCAGAATAATACTCGGTTAAATTTGGTTTCAACGCCAAAAGATTCAACCTTACAAATTACTTTGGTGGTTACTAATTATTCAACAAGTCCGGTTGCGATTCAACAAGGCGACGTTGCTACAGAAAACCGTTTGTCAATTACTGTAAATGCAGTGATTACAACGCCAAGCAAAGGTTTAGAGGAATTGACCTTAAGTTCAACTCGATTTGCGAATTATGACGCTTCAAAACAATTGGTAGATGTTGAACAATCGTTGATCGAGAATATCAATCAGCAAATTGTACAAGACGTCATCAATAAATTAAACTCCAATTGGTAGTATGAATTCGAGTCAGATTAGTGCATTTATTGAAAATCCATCGCTTATTACAGCGAATGATGTGGATTCTTTAAAGAATCTGGCGAACGAATACTCGTATTCAGAAACATTGCAGTTTTTGTATTTGTATGCAGTTTCTAAGCATGCTGACATGAAATTTGATGATGCACTACTATCAACAGCTTACAGAATAACACATCGTGAGCGTATTGTTGAGTTGTTGGATGCTTCGTCCGACCAAGGTGAATCAGCACAAGAAGAAGAAGTTGTTATTGAAAAATCAGTAGTTGATGAAATAGTTCCTGTGGTTGAAATTCCTGAAGTAATTGAAAGCAAGGAAGAAATCATCGAATTTGCTGTAGCGGAAACAACAAGTTCAATGGAAGTAGAAACGGTCCTTGAACAAGAAACTACAACGGAACAAGTAGGTGAATTGGAAGAGTTGATCTACAATACTACAGCTACAGCGCTTGAACAGGATTATTTGGCTTCGCAGGGAATTACAGAAGTTTCTGTTTCGGAAAAAGAAGAAGAAACCGTCACCGCAAGTGATGAAACTCCAGAACCTGAGGAAGAAAAAGAAGTTTCAGTAGAATCATCTATTTCAGAAGACAGTAAAATGAGTTTCACTTCGTGGCTGAACCAAAATCAACCTTCTGGTCTGCCAGAAAAAGAAATTTCAACAGACGCTGTGCCTGTTAAAAAGCATAAAGAAGAAATTATCGACCGTTTCATTGAAACACAGCCGCGTATTTCGAAACCTAGTGCAGAATTTTACTCAGCGAGTAAAAAAGCGAAAGAAAGTTTGGATGCAAATCGAAATCCAGTATCAGAAACATTGGCGAAAATATACGAAGCACAAGGAAATTATCAGAAGGCAATTCATGTTTATCACCAATTAATTTTGAATTATCCAGAAAAAAAGAGTTTATTTGCACCTCGAATTGAAGAATTGAAGAATAAAATATCACAATAAATGACAGCATTAATATCTATTATCATCATTCTAGCAGCGGCTTTGCTGGTTGTAGTTGTATTCATCCAAAACCCAAAAGGTGGAGGTTTAACTAATGATTTCGGTACTCAACAATTAGGTGGAGTTCAACGTGCAAATGATTTCGTTGAAAAAGCAACTTGGGGATTATCTGTTGCAATTGTAGTTTTGAGCATCGCATTGTCATCTATGATTCAACCGGCTTCGATTAAAAAAGTGGAAGACCCGAATGCAAAATCAGGAACTGATAAAAATGCACCTGCTCCAAACGGAAACGGTGGTGGATCAAAACCACTTCCTCCAACAAATTAAGATCAATTTCAAAAAAATATAGAATGTCAGTATGTCAGCATACTGACATTTTTTTTGCTCTAAAGTTGCTAATCTGTCAGAAAACATAGAATGGCATACGAGTTGACGGAAGAGAATCGTCAAAACAAAAACGAAGTAGATCAGCCACGGCTAAACACTTCGAAATATAAAAAACAAAATATGTCTACAACATTTAAACCATTAGCAGACCGCGTTCTTATTGAGCCAGCAGCAGCTGAGCAAGTAACTGCAAGCGGAATTATTATCCCTGATACAGCAAAAGAAAAACCGTTGAAAGGAAAAGTTGTTGCTGTTGGGACAGGAAAAGTGGATGAACCAATGACCGTGAAAGTTGGGGATACAGTTATTTATGGTCAGTACTCCGGAACAGAACTTAAAGTCGACGGCGGAACATTTCTGATCATGAGAGAATCAGACATTTACGGAATCATTTAAACAACGTTCAACAGAGGTTCAAAACGATGAAAAAATTTAAACCTTGATATTGAATAGTTGAACAATCAAAAACATTAAGAAATAAAAAAATGGCAAAACAAATATACTTCGACGTAGAAGCGAGAGAGAAATTAAAAAGAGGAGTTGATGCATTAGCGAATGCTGTTAAAGTAACACTTGGACCAAAAGGAAGAAACGTAGTTATCGGAAAGAAATTCGGAGCTCCGCATATTACGAAAGATGGTGTTACTGTAGCAAAGGAAATTGAATTGAAAGATCCAATTGAAAACCTTGGTGCACAAATGGTGAAAGAAGTAGCTTCTAAAACAGCTGATATTGCTGGAGATGGAACTACAACTGCCACTGTATTGGCTCAGGCAATCGTAACTGCTGGATTGAAAAATGTAGCTTCAGGTGCTAATCCAATGGATTTAAAGCGCGGAATCGACAAAGCGGTTACCGCAGTTGTTGCTGACTTAAAAGGACTTTCTAAAGAAGTTGGTTCTGATAACGACAAGATCAAACAAATTGCAACAATCTCAGCAAATAACGATGAGTCAATCGGTTCATTAATCGCTGAAGCAATGAAAGTTGTTGGAAACGATGGTGTAATTACCGTTGAAGAAGCAAAAGGAACTGAAACTGAAGTAAAAACAGTTGAAGGAATGCAATTCGATCGTGGATACCTTTCAGCTTACTTCGTTACAAATACGGATAAAATGATTGCTGAGATGGAACATCCATTGATCTTGATCTACGACAAGAAGATCAGCAGCATGAAAGAATTACTTCCTATTTTGGAACCAGTAGTTCAAAATGGAAAATCACTGTTAATCATCGCTGAAGATGTTGATGGTGAAGCATTGACAACTTTGGTAGTAAACCGTTTACGTGGATCATTGAAAATTGCCGCTGTTAAAGCTCCAGGATTCGGTGACCGTAGAAAAGCAATGTTGGAAGACATCGCAATTCTTACAGGTGGGCAGGTAATCACAGAAGAGCGTGGTTTGACGTTGGAAAACGCAACAATGGACATGCTTGGAACTGCTGAAAAAGTAGAAATCGACAAAGACAATACAACTGTAGTTAACGGTGCTGGTTCGAAAGAAAATATCCAGGCACGTATTGCTCAGATCAAAGCTCAAATGGAAGCTACAACTTCTGACTACGATCGCGAGAAATTACAGGAGCGTTTGGCTAAATTGGCTGGTGGTGTTGCAGTATTGTACATTGGAGCTCCAACAGAAGTTGAAATGAAAGAAAAGAAAGACCGTGTTGACGATGCTTTAGCAGCAACTCGTGCAGCGGTTGAAGAAGGAATTGTACCTGGTGGTGGAGTTGCTTTGATTCGCTCTATCAATAACCTTGAAACGTTGAAAGGCGCAAACGAGGACGAAACTACAGGTATCGCTATCGTTCGCAGAGCAGTTGAAGAACCACTTCGTCAGATTGTTGCTAACGCTGGTGGTGAGGGTGCTGTAATCGTTCAAAAAGTTCGTGAAGGAAAAGATGACTTCGGTTACAACGCACGCACAGAGCAATTCCAAAATCTTTACGAAGCTGGAGTTATCGATCCAACGAAAGTTACGCGTATTGCAATCGAAAATGCAGCGTCAATCGCTTCTATGCTTTTAACAACAGAATGTGTTATTGCTGACGAACCAGAGGTTGAGGCTCCGCATTCACATGGTGGAATGCCAGGAGGAATGCCGGGAATGATGTAGTCCTAATTGCAAGGAAAAAATATTGTAAGGGCGAATGATTATTCGCCCCTACATTTTTTACCTTTGCACTACTTATAGTCAGCGCCGATGGCGCGGGCTTTCCGTTTTGCCTTCCCCTATTGCAGGTTCTTCGAATCGCAACAGGGATAGAACGAAACGACAACATATATTGAGAACCCTGATTTAACATCAGGGTTTTCTGTTTTTTAGCTGAGCAGCGAATTTCAAATTAGGAAATTATCAACTTAGCAATATTGTTAAGACGGTAATTAGTTAATTTCCTAAATCAGAACCAATGCATTGAAATTATCACTAAAACTTGCAGTCTTCAAAAGCGTTAACAGCAGAAAAAACTTAATTTTGCAAAAACAATGAAGCAGATCAAATCCAATTGATCGCTTCACAATTTAAAAATTCTGATGTCAGATATCAAAGTTACCATTATCGATCGCGAGGGAGTTTCACATGAATTGATTGCTCCAACAGACATGAACATGAATATCATGGAAGTTTGTAAATCGTATGAACTGCCTGTAAAAGGTGAATGTGGTGGAATGGCGATGTGTGCTACTTGTCAGTGTTATTTAGAATCAGATCACCAACTGGAGGAACAAAGCGACATGGAACTAGACATGCTTGATCAAGCATTCTACGTGAAAGCGAATAGCCGTTTGGGATGTCAAATTCCGATTTCGGATGAAATTGATGGAATTGTATTGAGATTGGCGCCGGAGGCGGAGTGACTTTAGAATTCTAAATTCCAAAATGTTAAATTGTAAAATCCAATAGGTATTAATCGCACCTTATCTTTATATCTGGAGACAAAGGAATAATCTTACAATTGATTCCATATACCTTTTAACATTTAGAATTTTGGAATTTAGAATTAGAAACAAAGTGTCAAACCCGCACCAAAACTCATAACCCCAAGCTGGCGGCGTTGATTTACAGACGACCAAATTTCTCTTCCTGAATACCACATATCCGTATACTCATAGTCCTTGTACTTACGTTTTCCGAAGAGTACATTGTATTGGTATCTAAAACCGTAATGAAACAAGAGCGAGCGCGTGATTGGGTAATTCATTCTTATTCCGTAAGAAAATACCAAACCTTTCATTTCTGCCATTCGTTGATCCACAAAGTTCTCAGAGATTGTTGCTGCATCATAAGATGCGTAAGGTCCAACTTCAACTAAAGGATGCTGATCCATAATTCGAATCATAGAATACCCAACTCCAACTTCATGCGAGAACCCGGAAGGAACTCTACTTGAATTGGAAAAGATCATCTTAGTCATCAACTGAATTTCCTGAATGGGAATCATTGCTGCTTTTGCATTTACAGCTTCATGCGTAACTGTACCATCTTCATTCAAGATCTGACGGTTTACTTCATCACCTTTTTGCGGATTAACGAAGTAATTTCTCAAACCAAATTCAAAACCACTGGAGGTATATTCATCCATTACGGTAGAAATACTTGCTCTGAAAGAATAATCCAATAGATTGTAGCTTTCCTTCAATTTACCAGAAGCATTTGCGTATCCTTTATCGTGAAAAATGTTGGTCAAAATAGGTAATTGACCAAATCCATCAATTTCAATAAAGGTATTCTTACCAAAATACCCCTGCTCCTGCGCATTCAACCCAAAACTTAGAAATAGAGCGCCAAAAATCAATTTATACTTATTCATCATTGCTCTTTTCTTGTTTAAGTTGATTAAATAAGGCGTCAAGTCTGAGTTCAATAAACTTGCGTGAAGCGGGCTCCTGACCTGAATAACTTTCATTTACCACCAATTCTCCTTTTTGTAGGTCTAGAACATAGCATGTAATCTCTGTGTGGTGCCCCGACATCAATTTAATAGGGAAATAGAACATTCCGACAGGAAAAAAGATCGTGCTTAAAATTGCCGGACCAGCGTAAATTTGAGCATCATATTCATGTGAAAGATCGAACCAAACCACATAATCTGTTTTGTACTTTTCTTTCAAACTACTCAACATTTCCTTATCCAGCATGAATGAATTCACCTCCTTCTCTTCGATACGCTTATCCAAACTTCTCATTAACTGAGAAAGGTTGTTATAATCGTCAGCAGTCATGTTGTGCTGATCAGACCTATCCAGTTGCTGAATCCCGATATCGTGTACATCAGCCATTTTACGCAAACTTTCAATGAACAGAATTTCCAATTCATCCGATTTCTCGTAGTCAACCCTTCTGTAACCCTCAATTTCAAAAACTACAGGATTGATCAATAAAATGGAATCGGCCTGAATGTGGAGTTTATTTTCATATTCCTCCGAAAAATAGTCTCCCAATTCATCATCCGTCATTTCGTATACCAAATCGTTCTTCGCGTACTCGGTTTTCATTTTCGCCGTATAGAACTCAATCTTCTGCATGAAAAGTGAATCATTCATCATATCAGAGATTCCGTACAAATAGTATTTGGATGAATCTATTCCCGTTTCAACATCAAAACCTGATTTCTGATTCTTAATCGTTTCGTACTTATCCCACGAATATGCCTGACCCGCTTCTACCACAGCTAAAGAGTCGTTTAAAGCCCTTTTACGAGCAATCTCATCAATGGCCTGATGGAAAGTGAATTTTGAATATTTAATATCTTCCAGAATATCGTTGTAGGCAGTAAACTCAAGTGCTTTTTCCCAAAGCTGGGCGGCAAATTTATCCGTTGTATCACGATGATAACTGTCTTTAATCGTACGAAGTCCCAAAGCTATTTTGCCTTCCTTCGGCAAACCCTTCAAAAACAAATTCAGCGTATTGATATTTCCTTCGTAAAAGCTATAAGAGTTGTAGTCGTACGAACCGTAGTCATAAAACCCGTAAGTAAAGTCCTCACTAGGCTTCTCGTGTTTCATCAGGTCAAGCCAAATTTGCGACTTACAGTTACGCAAAAAACGTGAATCTGGAAACTGCTTCTCCATGATGAAAATACTATACAAAGCATGTGTGTTTTCTCCTGCGTAAACGTCGTTCAAAATGTATTCAAAACGACAAATATTTCGGATTTCAGCAAATTGCTTAACGTCTCGGTTTAATGTTGAACCCCAATCGGTAAATTGAGAAATCTTCTTTGTTAACTCTTCTTTTCGTTTTGCGATATTCGGATGAGAATTCAAACGATCATCGTAATTGGATCGCGCAGTAATGTCCTTCTTGTCAGCTTCAAATTGTTTTGGTGGAACATAGAACCATTCATTGTTGAAATAGGTTTTCGGGAAAACCAACTCTTCAAATGGAAGATAAGAGTACATCAAAACATCGAAAGTCATATTGATCTCTGTGGATTTGAATCCAGCTTGATGAAACAAAGCAACAGCCAACGAATCAGCCTCAAATTCATTATCACGAGAGTATTTACTGAATAATCGAACTTTCTCGTTGTATGAACTTGTTCTTTTATCCATTGAAAAATCGAACAAATCAACCACGTGTTTTTCTCTGAAGTGAATGATTTCATGAGCCAGCACGAATGCCAATTGCGCTTCATTGGTCATTTGGGCAATCAAACCAGTAGTAACGAAAACCATTCCCTGGTCGGTTGAAAAGGCGTTTGCTTCATTCGACTTATAGGTATAGAAACGAAGCTTTCCTTCCAATTCAGGATCACCTTCAACCAACAAATCACCAAGTTTTTGAAGATATAGAGAAACGGGATCACCAAAAGTAACTTCGCCTGACTTCAACAAATCATCAATGGCGTAATTCACTTCTTCAATGAATATTTCCTTTTGTTTTGCTGTCAAATCACCAAGATGCTCTTTCGAAGCTTTCCTGATTTTCTCCTGAGTTGGGGTAGAAAAATCTGTGGGTAAGGCGCCGGCACTTCTCAACGACTGATAGTTATTGAAATCGGTTTGGGAAAACGAAATAATGGTGGTTAAAGCGCAAATGAGCGTAAGTAGCTGTCTCATAAAAGTTCTTTTGGAATGATGCAAACCGGTATAGGATTCATTTTATGTTGATTCAGTTTATTTAAACGAGAATATATCTCTATAACTTCTTTTTGTCGATTGGTTAACGGCTCGTTTGAATTTGTTTCAAGATAATCCATTGCCCATTCCAATTCAGGGTAAGTAGCGCCAAGCTGATCTTCGTCGGTTCGTCCATCTTCCCAAAGACCGTCCGTTGCAGGTGCTTCGGATAATTCTTTTGTAATATTTAAATGACGAGACAAGGCTCTAACCTGGGTTTTTGTTAAATCCGCAATCGGACTTAGATCAACACCGCCATCGCCATACTTTGTATAAAAACCAACCCCAAAATCCTCAATCTTATTTCCGGTTCCGGCAACAAGACAAGATAATGGCTGCGCAATAGCATACAAGGTTGTCATTCTTAAACGTGCACGGGTATTCGCCATTGCTAAAAAATGGTCCGAAGAAATCGTAGGTAGCGCCTTCGTAAGCGCATCAAATGTTCCAGATAATTCAACATTAACTGCTTTTACATTTGAAAAATTCTCAGTTAACCATTGAATATGAAGCTCTGCCCTGTTTAATTCAGCTGATTTTTGATGAATCGGCAAAGAAACAACAGTTACTTCTAAACCAGTCAAGGCACATAATGTTGATGTTAGAGCAGAATCAACCCCACCAGAAATACCTATAACGTACCCTTTAGCTCCTGCTTTCTGAGCATAAGTTGTCATCCAATCTACGATGTGAGATACTACCTTAACTTCATTCATAACTTACAATGTCCTAAAACTAAAAAAGGAAACATAGAAATGTTAATCCTTATAGCTTTTTTTAACCTTTTAAAGAAAAAAAAACTGCCAGTTTTCACTGGCAGTCCTCCAAATTTTTATTCGAGCTTAGAACAAAATACCTACTTTAAATAGGATTTGTTTTTGCTTAGCATTCAATGTTGTGTAATCCTGTGCTCCATTCGTATATTGGAACAATGTCATATCTCTTTCCTTGTCATCACCTGTTACAGCTTCACCATAGTGAACTGGTGTGAATCCATAGTAGAAACCGATTTCAGCATAAAGCGAAGTGTTTCCAGTGAAGTTCCACTCAGCACCTCCAGCAATACCGATTGTAGAACGCATAAAGAACATATCTCCTTTAGCTTTCATCTCATCGTTTCTTTGAGAAGTTTCTGTACCACCTAAAGTATCACCAGCCAGGTTAAATCCTTTATCGAAAATAGTGTTACCCAACAAGAATGATGTGCGAGCACCAAACTTACCGTAGTATCTGAAATCTCCAAGAGCATTTGTTCTAAACAACAACATTGTTGGAATAGATCCATAGATTGCTTTTTGTTTACGCTCAGTTACACGATACAAAACAGAACCTGTTTGATCATCTTGTTTTTTCAAGATATCTGTATCAATGTAACGATAGTACATGTTGTTGTTCATTGTGTACTTGAACGATTCGAAATCGAACTCTAATCCTGTTGACAAACCAATATTTGGTGTGAAAGGAAAGTTAAGTACTAAACCAATAGAGTTTACCGCACCAACACCATCTCTAGCGATAGTTTTTGTTCCTGGCTTGTTAAAGTTCATTCCTGTTTGGTAGGTAATTCCTGCCTGAACTTTCGTTTCTGCCTCTTGAGCCATAACTGCAGTTCCTGCGCTCATTAACAAAACAGTACAAAGTAATTTTTTCATAGTGTCGTCTAAATTATTGCACAAATATAATTGCTTTCGATAAAAATAAAGCAGAAACTGTGTGCTGAAAATTAAAAAGTTGTGACTTTTATCAACGTTCTCAATTGTATTCAAACTAACATCAGTAATTTTAAACTGATTTAGTTCAAAAACAGGAATTCAAAATTGACGATCCGATTTAACTTTGACATTTGTAATATGAAAAAATACGTTCTTTTTATACTAATCGGTGGATTCCTTGCTAGCTGTAGTTCCGACCCTTTGGATATTGATGCTTCAGAAGTAAAGTTGGAGGTAGAATACACAAATTTAGACTCAACATTGTTTCACTCCAAAAATCGCTTAATTGATTTGGGCAAAGTGGATGACAAATACAACGATATTATTCAGTACCAGTTGTACTACTGTTTTAATGCTAGTGGAAATCCGGGAATGGACCCGAGTGAGGTGATGGATAATTTTTACAAGGAGGATTATGTAAAACGACTTGAAAAACGCATTCATCAGAAGTTTCCACATCTGGCAAAAAATCACGCTGAAATTGTAAACGGTTTCAAAAACCTGAAATTTCACTTTCCGAAAAGCAAATTTCCCCAAGGTATTTTTTACACCAACAGTTATTTCTCATCAAGCGCATATTGTACAGAAAATGCTCTGTGCATGGGACTTGAGCGCTATTTAGGAGGAAAAACAGACGTGATTAAGGAATTACCAAGCGACAACTTTTATGCTTACATCAAGGAAGCGATGGACCCGATTTATTTGGAGCGCGATGCTGTTACTGCCTGGGCTCTGACTCACATGGTAGAAGAAAAAGAAGATGCTTATCTCATTGAAGCCATGGTGAACTGGGGAAAAGTACTCTATTTAACTGAAGCTGCATTTCCAGATAAAGGAGAAGAAATTATTCTTCGTCAAAGTAAAAAGAACTACGAGTGGGATCTAAAAAACGAACGCGCATTTTGGGATTATCTGGTAAAGAATAAGTTACTGTATTCGAAAGAAGAAAAAGTAAAGCAGAACATGCTGCATGAAGCTCCTTTCACATCAGGATTACCTGACGGAGAAAAAACACCCGACAGGCTCGGACAGTTTATTGGATGGAGAATTATTCATAGCTACATGGAACAATATGATGTAACTTTGGAGGAATTATTAAAAACACCTTACACAAAATTGATTCAGGAATACGAGATCAATGAATAACGCCAGAAGCAGAACCCGACTGTAAACGCAGGGAACGCTTCGGCATTATCAATTGATAGAAAACACAAGAATAAAAATGGAAGAAGTAGTAGTAAAAAAGTCAACAATATCTATTGAAGTTGGATTAAACGAAAATAACCTGCCATTGGCAATGAACTGGTCGGCGAGTGATGGAGCAGTAAACAACTCACCAGCGCAGGCTATGTTTCTTTCGTTCTGGAATCCGGACGAAAAAAACACCATGAAAATTGACCTTTGGACGAAAGAAATGAGCGTGGAGGAAATGAAACAGTTCTTTCACCAAACATTGCTTACAATGGCCGATACTTTTGAAAAAGCAACAGGCGAAAATTTGATCACAGAAGATTTAAGAGATTACTGTCACCACTTTGCTGAAAAGATGGAGATTTTACCAGAATAAGACTTTAAACAATAGACTAAAGACATTAGACTTATTAAAACAAAAGCCTCGAGAATTCTCGAGGCTTTTGTTTTAATATCACATCCAAATAATCCAGAGACAAATCAACCCCCAGACGGAAAAGAAGAAAATCCCGAATTTCAACAAATCAAGATTCTTTTGTTTTCGAAGATCTTTTTTGATGAATAACCTATAAAGTGCCCAACTAAGAAACACTATTCCCAATCCACCGATTACAAAAAAGTCCATTAATCCGTTAAAATTGTCTTTTGTCTTACGTCTTTAATCTTAAGTCTATTTAACCAATGTCATTTCGTCCACCAGGTGTTTTGCACCACAGTAAACATCCATCACCCACATCACATAACGAATATCAACTACGATATTTCTACAACGTTTCGGATCGAAATAATAATCGCTCATTGTACTTTCCCATGAACGGTCAAAGTTCAGTCCCATTAAATTTCCATTTGCATCCAAAACTGGTGACCCAGAGTTACCTCCGGTAGTGTGATTTGATCCGGTGAAACAAACCCACAATTCACCATTCTGACCGTAATTACCATAGTTTTTCTGTTGATACAATTCAACCATTCTTGGCTGCAACTCAAAATCAGGATTCCCGGTATTGAATTTATCAATCATTCCTTTCAAAGTAGTATGCTCAGTATATGCCATTCCATCAACCGGAGCAGAACCTTCCAGATTACCATAAGTTAAACGCAAAGTTGAATTAGCATCCGACCATTGTTTTTCATCCGAGAACATCACCTTTTTACCTTCAACAAACAGTTTCAGATAAGCATTCATCTGCTCGTCGTACTCAATCGCAGTTGGATTTATCTCATCAATCATTGTACTCCAAAGTGTTTTGAAAACAACGAATCCAGGATCCTTACGCAATTTTGTAAGCGACTTCTTATTGAATTTCTTTAGGAAAGCTTCCATTTTTGCCTGATCAACAAAGATACTTTTCGAATAAATTGTTGAAGAAAGTTTTGGATTAGACAGGCCTTCATAAGTGAATTTTGGACTCACATATGAGCTGAATTCCTTTGTCAAAACATCAAAAATCTTTTGATCTACTTTTGCATCATAATCTTTATAGAAACCAGGCAATCCTTTCAATAACTTATCTACTCTGCCTTGCAGTGAGCTATCCTCTTGATATTTATCAAAATTGCGTTCGATATCTTCCATTGTTCGTGTCAGCTTGTAAAACTCTGGTCCAACAAACAAATACTCGTAGAATAAAGTATAATGGAATTCATAATCACTTTTTTCAGCAACCAGTTTATTCATGTTTGACACCAATCCGACATATTTGTTCCAGTCACCGTTCGATGCTGCTCGCTTTTCATATTCAGCTTCAAAAATGGTTTTCAGATCCACAGCGCCGAGTTGTTTCAATCCGTCTATCTGACCAATATTCTTTTTCCATGCATTGGCAATACGAGCTTGCTTCGCCATGTACTGAATACGTGTTTTATCAGAAGCTTTCATTGCATCATCAATAACAGCCAATGATTTAGTTCTCATTGAAATCTCCATTGGACGTTGTTTTTCAACGATGTAACGCAAATTCCCTGAACTTAAATGCTGTTCTGTCACACCCGGAAAACCATAAACCATTGTAAAATCGCCCACTTTTCTATCGTTAAATGCAATTTTCAAAAACTGAATTGGCTCATACGGTTTATTGTTCACATTGTATTCCGCTGGCTTATTTCCAGCTCCGGCATAAATTCTAAAAACAGTGAAATCACCTGTATGACGCGGCCAAACCCAATTATCTGTGTCACCACCAAACTTTCCGATAGAACTTGGAGGCGCTCCAACCAAACGCACATCGCTAAATACTTCTTTCACCATCAGGTAATAATCGTTTCCGTAGTCGAACGCCTTGATTTCAGCTTTGTAGTGGGTTCCTTTAACTGCTTCATCGATCAATTTCTTCATATTGCGATTCATCACTTCCGTAATTTTCGCTTGATTAGACAATCCTTCGGTTCCAAAAAGCATCAATTCCGTAACGTTCTCAATACGAACAATTCGTGTTGCTGTTAAACCCGGATTCGCAAGTTCTTCGCTGTAAGATTTTGCCCAAAAACCATTTTTCAAATAGTCCTTAGCTTCTGAAGAATGCGACTGAACCTGAGACAATCCACAATGGTGATTTGTTAGGATAAGTCCCTGACCAGAAACCAATTCTGCTGTACATCCGCCACCAAAATGCATAATTGCATCTTTCAAAGAAGAACCATTTACATTGTAGATATCCGCGGCAGTTAATTTCATTCCATGCGCTTTCATGTCCGACTCAAAAGCCTCCAAAAGCGATGGAATAAGCATTCCTTCTTCAGCGAAACACGGTAAAGCAAAACCGATTAAAAGTGTAGCTAAAAACTTTTTCATATTTTTTTCTTGAGTTCCAAAGATACCAATTGAAATAGAAATGGCGATTGTTGACGGGCGATTTGTGATTTAATGAATTTTCAGACAACTTTCATTCACTCAGCTATGTTCGATCCGGCTTTTCATTTTTTAACGCACTTGAATTCGAAAATCTGCAAAAAAATAGTTCCTTTGTTTTGTGGAGATACTATCAATCATTTTCAGCTTAGGTGTTACCCTGGCCATTTTCAGTTTCATTTGGGGACTTCTTAATATTTGCTTATCGATTCTACGTGGCGGATTGCCATTGAACTATCCGGCAAAATTGATGCTAAAAGCAATTCAATATTTTCTAATCGTTGATGTTGTTGTACTATTTGTACTCGATAAAGGTGAACTGAATCTGAGAAATGCCATTATCACTGGTGCCATTATCGGAATGTACTTCTTAGGAAAAGTACAGCAAATGAAGTTGAATTTTGCGATTATTTCCATTCAGGGACGAAACTTCAATAAACCAACAAAACCGAACATGCCTTTGGAATTTGGTTTGATCGTAGTGGCTTTGATGTTCTATGTATTCTTCCTGTTTAATACAGAATTAGCAGCAAATTCAGTCGCTCAATGGTTTTACACTTCCATAGTTGACATTGAAAAAACCATTTTCTTTGGATTCATTTTCAAAGTAATTGGAGTGATTTTTACCATTACAATGATCTTTAGAATGTTGAACTCTATTAACGTGATCATCACAGGAAAATCTCCCGGTGATAATTTCAATAATCGCAACAATAACAATCAAAACGACGACAATCATTTCGATGATTATGAAGAAGTGAAATAGATGTGACCATCATGTCGGTGTTTCTTCTATTTCATTAAAGTAACACTGCCGTGATATTCAAAGGCTTTATCTACTCCAATTTCTTTTACCGTAATTTTCCAAAGGTACGTCCCAACCTGACTTAATTGTCCGTGATATGTTCCATCCCAACCCTCTTTTATATCGTGAGATTCGAATAAGGTTTCTCCCCAACGGTTGAAAATGGACAACGTATAACTGAACTCATCGTATCCAGGACCAAGAATTGGAAGGAAAACATTATTGTTTTCATCACCATCAGGAGTAAATGTATTTGGAACAAAGTGTACCAGAATCTGATTCTTTGGTAAGAACTTCGTTATTGTATCAAAACAGCCATATTCAGACATGATGGCCATTGTAATGTAATGATCCAACAACGGCTCAATGCTATAAACATGAGATGGATCTACATCACTCGAAATAGAACCGTCACCAAACCACCACTCGTAAGCAACAGCCCCACTTGAAGTATTGGTAAACGAAATCTCGGGCGAATACATTTCAAGAGAATCAGGATACATGAAGAAATTTGCTTCGGGAATTGGCGCTACAATTACAGTAAACTGAGCTGTAGCTTCACAACCAAATGCAGAAACAGCAGTTGCAATGTAGGTATGAGTTCCAACTGGTGGGACAATCTCCGCATTGTTTGAATTGGTATTCCATTCCACTGTTCCATTTGAAACTGCATTCAACTCAACAGCCTCACCGTAACAAATGGTTTGATCACTTGGAATAGATAAAGTAGGGTTTGGAGAAATGGTTACTGTACTGACTGCATCGTCGATACAACCATTTGCATCCGTTCCGGTAACTGTATAATTTGTTGTTACAGTTGCGCTTGAGATAACCGAACTCCCTATTGTTGCTGATAAACTTGTTGCTGGTGTCCACACATAGTTCACTGCACCTGAAGCATTCAGTATGCTAGTTTCTCCCAAACACATTGTTTCCGAATTCACTGCAACATTCGGTAGTGAATTCACTGTTACTGTTGCATTTGCTGTAGACGAACATCCATTTGCATCTGTTCCTTCAACTGTGAATACAGCTGTAGAACCAGGAGTTGCTGTAACCGTTGTTCCTGTTGTTGCCGAAAGATCGGTTGCTGGTGTCCAAACATAATTTAAAGCCCCACCAGCTGTTAAAGCGAATGAAGTTCCAAAACACATTGCACCTGAATTCACAGTTACGTTTGGATTATTATTCACCATAACCGTATTCGAAATGGTATCCGAACACCCATCAACAGTGAATGCAACCAGCGTATAAACCGTTGTAACAAGTGGCGTTTCTGTCACATTTGGGTTAGTAGTTCCAACTAACGAAGCTGGAGCCAACCATTCATATGTTGTACCACCTGAACCAATAATATTGGCATTATCGTTCAAACAAATAGCAGCCGGAGAATTCAAACCAGCAATTGGCAAACTGTTTACAGTTACATGACTGATGGCTGAAGAAACACAACCGTTGGCATCGGTTCCAGTTACGGTATAATCAATCGTTGAAGTTGTACTGCTGTTAACAGTCGCTCCGGATGTTGCGCTCAAATCAGTTGCAGGCGACCATGAATAATTGACGGCACCTGAAGCTGTTAAAGTTGCTGGTATTCCACTACAAACTGCTGCTGAATTCACATCAACAAGCGGTAACGGATTTACTGTCACAGTTGCATTTGCAATAGAAGAGCATCCGTTTACATCCGTTCCTTCAACTGTAAACATTGTAGTTGAACCCGGAGTTGCCATAACCGTTGTACCTGTCGTTGCAGAAAGATCCGTCGCTGGTGTCCAAGAATAGTTTACTGCTCCGCCAGCTGTTAAATTCAAAGAGGTTCCGAAACACATCGCTCCAGAATTGACAGTGACAGTTGGATTAGAATTAACTACAACCGTACTTGAAATGGTATCTGAACAACCCGTTCCATTAAATGCTACAAGTGTATAAACTGTAGTCACCAATGGTGTTTGTGTGACATTTGGATTAGTAGTTCCAGCTAAGGAAGCTGGAGCTAACCATTCATAAGTTGTTCCGCCCGACCCGATAATATTTGCGTTGTCATTTAAACAAATAGCGACAGGTGCGTTTATGCTTGCAGTTGGAGTTCCATTCACCACTACATGGCTAATATCTGAAGAAACACAACCGTTGGCATCCGTTCCTGTTACTGTATAATCAATGGAAACGTTTGAAGTAGTTGTTACACTTGCTCCGATAGTTCCACTTAAAGCTGTTGCAGGACTCCAGGCATAGTTCATTGCACCAGTAGCCGTTAAAACGGCATTCCCTCCTAAACAGTACGTTGCATCATTCACACCAATAACTGGAAGCGCATAAACCGTAATTAGAATAGTATCTTTTTTTGTACATGTGTTAGCACCGGTACCAGTAACAATTAACTGAGAAGTCCCAAGAACCTGATTGTAATTCACTCCGTTTGCCTGACCATTGCTCCATACGTAAGAAACAGCACCAGTTGCATTCAATGAATAAGCATCTCCAAAACACAAGGCTACATCTGTACCTGCATTAACATTCGGAAGTGGATTTACCTGAATTTGAGCTTTAACCGAATCCTGGCATCCATGGATATTAGTAAAATGACAAGTAAGCATTGTTGTACCTAATACAGGAACAAAACTCGCTCCGTTAGCCACACCATTCGACCAAATATATCCTGATCCTCCGAAAGCAGTAAGCCCAATTGAAGCCCCTTCACAAAGCGTGTAGATAGGGTCACCATTCGCATTTATTCCGGAAGAAGTTACCGTTGAATTAATTCCTTTTGGCTCGGAAGCGAAAAGTGTAATGTTCAGGTTATCTGTATCGTTACATAAATTCTCATCATAAATTGTAACAGAGACATTCATGGGAGCCGATGGCGTAACGGTAATAGCTGGAGTTGTGGCACCTGTCATCCAATCGTACGTATACGACAGTGATCCGTCTGTTGCTGTTGCAGTCACCGTAACAGGGGTATTCACACAAACCTGAATATCAGGTCCAAGATTTACATCAGGACAAAGGTCAATTTCATAAACTGCATAACGCAGTGTATTACAGGGAATGTCATTCCATAAACCGTTCGTAAGAATCTCAACACAGTCCTCATCACCTGAGTTATTTGGTTCACCAGCATTCCAATTGGTAAAGATCACAGGTTCTCCATTCGGGTAAACAAAGTTTCCTTCAACAGTAATATCATTCAATCCGAAGTAAGCCTGAGCGGTAGGATTCACCTCTTGCATTGCACCTAACAATGAACTCATTAAAGATGGAGAATCAATAACAGCAAGCGTTCCGTTTATTGAAGCTGCTGTTGACTGAGCTGTTGCGGAAGTTCGCAGAATTGTATCCATATAATACAATTTACAAGGGGTATTACTTTGAGCTAACGAAGCCAATTGAGCATTCTCAACATTCGTTTGAATCAAAGTCATGTCACAACCAAATGTATTGGTGATACAACCTTGAGCATTATTTCCGGGAGTACACGGACATAAGTCATCGTTATCGTTTACGCCATCATTGTCCGTATCAGTCAATACTGTAGAATTACTAGTTACCAATAATCCATAGGGATTCAAAGCTCCGTTATTGAAATCGTTCAAAACAACAATGTCAACCGTATTGTTTCCAACTAGCCATGGTCCGGATAAGGTAATGTTCACTCCACCACTTGGCGAATAATTTCCACCAGAAATGCCAGTTGCAGTTCCGTTGATGTAAACTTGTGCAATAGAGTTATCAGCAAAAGCAATCAAATTCAAGATGTACGTTCCCGGTTGAGTCACAGAAACACCATTACAATCCGATGGCAAATTCAGAGTCATTCTAAATGCACGATATCCCCAGCCATAATTATTTCCACAGTCCACATCGGCACCAGTTATCCAATTGGATTGATTGTTTGGAAAAGCCAATGAAGCTGGATCTACCCAAGCTCCCGGAGCGCAGGAATTATTGATAAGCGCAGGCGAAAATACAGCCCCTGCCAAATCACCTGCGGTTGGAGCAGGATCATACCAAAGTTGAGAAACACTCCAAACCGGATCTAAACTTCCCGCAGGTCCTTGCCCAGTAATCAAAGCTGATGCTGGAGGAAAATATTGGGCGAAAACGGTTAGGTGACTTAATGCAATAAACAGGAATGTGAGTTGTATTCTATTTTTCATGAGCTACTTCTAGTCGCAAAACTAACGATGAACAATGATTCAAAACTTAGCGGTTTTCCTTAAAAACAAAGAAAACCTGTTGTTTTTGCCACAAAAGTAGTCACATAATTGAGTAAACAGATTAAGTTAGTATGAAATGTAAGTTTGGTAGAGGCAATGACTTGGTTAACTGAGTTTCTGTTGATCTGACTTATTTCTTTAAATTCTCAAGTTCGGACAAAATATGATTCAATTGCTTTTCAACCGTTCCTGAATCATCATTTTCAATACAAAAACTCGCCAAACTTCTGAATTCTTCCGAATTGCCTTGACTTTCTATCCTGGCCTTAACCTTCTCCAAACTTAAAGCATCCCGCCTCATTATGCGTTCGATCCTTAACTCAAGTGGCGCCATGACCAAAATGGTAGCATCGAGAGACAAATAGATTTTAGAATCGAACAGCAAAGCAGATTCATAGAATACGAGATCAGAATTTTGCTTTTCAGCCCAAAGATGAAAATCGGATTGTACTACAGGGTGAACAACAGAATTTACGAAGATGCGTTCCGTTTCGTTATGGAAAATGATATTTGCCAGAAACTCACGATTTAACTCACTGCCAATGTAAATCTGCTCTCCGAATCGGGAAATTAGTGCTTCTCTTATTGCAGCATTTTCATGCATAAGATATTTCGCTTCACTGTCTGAATAATAAACAGGATAACCTTTCTTTTCTATGAGTTGACACACAAACGTTTTCCCAGAGCCAATTCCTCCGGAAACTCCAATTTTTCGTTTTTCAGACATGAATGCAAATTGCAAAAAAAATCCCCGTTGTTTAACGGGGACTAAGAATTAAATTTCTTCTACTTCAATAATATTGAATGGTAATCCGATTATGGCCTGATAATCCTGACCAGCTTCTTCCATATCCTCATCGTCTTCTTCAAAGAACCAATTAACGGTTACGTTTGTTCTCGATCCGGAGATAGACTCCAATTTCTTAAACAAATCAAGAATACACTTTGACGATGATGTATTGAAGTATTCCAATTTCACATCAACTGCAGTTTCTGCTTGTGGGCTTTTACCATAAGCGTCTATCCACTCATTCAAAGGTTTATAGAATTCTACAGAGTTTTCCGGAATTGAACGCCCTTTCAATTCTAATTTTCCTGTAGCAGCATCAAAATGAATTGATGGGGTTTTAGCTGAACCTTCAAGTTGTAAATTTTCCATGGCTTTATTCTATTTTTTGGCTCCGATCTATAGCGTTGATACGTTATAAAAAGTGACCTAATCTATTTTTATTGTCAAACAAAAGAATCGACTCGTTTCATTTACGGGCAAAAATAAGTATTCTAATTTATTCCCCGATTTTCTGGCGATGTCAATCATTCCTAATCCTGCAGTTCCTTTTTCAGACATTTTCCCATTGTTGAGAACATCCTGATAGAACTTTTTCAATTCATCCTTATCCATTCCGTTGATTTGAACCAGCTTCGACTCTAAGTCTTCAGCACTTTCAATATCGATATAATTTCCAGTCTGGATCACAAAGTTATCATCTTTCTTCGAAATCATGAACAAGGCTGATTTTACTTCAATGCGTTCAATATTTCGTTCGGTTTCTTCAACGTCAATGTGATGATATAGATTTTGAAGACATTCCACCAAAACATTGAAAACTTTTTTCTTAGTCTTCGGCGATTCCTCCATGTAGTCCATTTTAGACTCCATAATGGACAAAACCGAGGTAAGTAATTCTGATGTAACCACACCTTTGAATGAGAGCAAAATATTCTCTCTTTCCATCGTTTGGTATAGTTCAAAAATGTCGTTCTTTATCATTCTTTTTGTGGAATGTGAAGCAAATATAACAAACCTAGTCAACTAGTTACGTCATTGGTGTTTTTTTTTGAGTGGATGGTAAAACACGAGTGATGAATTGCGAGTTATGAGTTATGAGTGGTTAAATACGAGTTATTCGTTACGAGTTATAAGTGATGATTTACAAGTGACTAGTTACGAATTATGGGCATCCAATCAACTCATAACTCTGAACCCGTAACTTGTAACTCGATTTTGTTTTCTATATTTGCAACAATGATGCATTTAAACGATAAGTCGGATTGGTTTACGAGTTGGTTCAATTCACCTTACTATCATATTCTGTATAAAAACCGAGACGATAAGGAGGCTGAGGCTTTTATCGAAAAACTTTGTGCACATCTAAATATTCCGGCAAAAACCCATATTCTTGATTTAGCCTGCGGAGCTGGAAGACATGCTCGTGTACTTCACAAACTTGGTTTCAATGTGAGTGGTTGCGATTTATCCTCCAATAGCATTGATGAGGCGAAAGCAAATTCAGATAAAGAACTTGAGTTTTTTGTGCATGACATGCGCAATCCATTGCCAGAGAAATATGATGCGGTTTTCAATTTGTTTACAAGCATCGGTTATTTCTGCGACTTAGAAGACAACCTTGACGTTTTTGAAAGCGTATTTAATGGCTTAAACGAAAACGGTTTGTTTGTCATCGATTTTATGAATTGCAACAAGATCATTCGCGAATTGAAGCCACGACAAGAACTGATTGTTGAAGGAATCACCTTCCACATCAAAAAAGAAGTGAATGATGGAAGAATTGTAAAGACCATTGCTTTTGAAGACAAAGGCGAGTCTTATTTCTTTCAGGAAAAAGTTCAGGCGCTTACTTATGAGAACTTTCATGACCTGCTTGAAAAAGCTGGATTTACCATCACAGAAAAATTGGGTTCTTATCAATTGGATGCTTTCGATATTGAGCAGTCGGATCGTTTAATCTTAATCTGCACGAATGAGTAGTTTAATTCTGAATACGGTTTATTTACTTGGTGCAGTTTGTTTAGGTGGACTTCTTGTTCAGCTTCTTGAAAAAAAGAGTCAGAAGAAATTCATTAAACTTTCACTCGCATTCAGCGGAGGATTTTTGTTGGCAATTGCTTTCACACATTTCCTACCCGAACTTTATAGAACAAATGAGCTACAAACCGGAATCTGGATTTTGGTTGGTTTCCTTGTTCAATTGTTTCTCGAGTATTTTTCTGGTGGTATTGAGCATGGGCACATTCACGTTCATAAAGATCATAAGGTTCCATATATGATGTTGCTTTCTTTAAGCGTTCACTCGTTTATAGAAGGAATTCCACTGGCTGGAGCGGATACTCATACTCACATTCATCACAATGTAGTTGGCGATCATCACAGTTCACTTTTGATTGGAATTATACTGCACCAATTCCCGGTTGCAATTGCATTAATGACCTTGTTGATCAAATCGAAAATAAGCTTGAACAAAGCATGGTTCTGGCTGTTGGTTTTCGGAGCAATGACGCCGCTTGGAATGTATAGCGGAATTGTTATCGACCAACATTCGGCAGCGCACTACATGGAAATTTTACTTTCTGTAGTCGTTGGTATGTTCCTTCATATTTCCACAACCATCATTTTCGAAACAAACGAAGATCACCGTTTCAACTTATCGAAATTGGTTGCGATATTGATGGGAGTTGGTTTGAGTTTTGGGTTGATGTAATTACTCTTCTCAAGGACTATTTCCACTTCTCCCCTTGAGGGGAGATAAAGAGGGGTGGTTTCACTCAATCTATCTGCGCCACCCTCCTTAGTCCTCCCTCAAGGGAGGAAACCTTATTTCGTAGCTAAACAAATAATCGTTCTCGCCAATTCTCAGCATTTTCTTCTGAAAGCAAATTTAGTTTCTTCAAATAGTGCGTTGTTTTTTCGAAGGCTAACGGATATTCAATTCCATTGTAGTTCCATTCGGTTTGCGACAACCACTGTTTCACCTGGTCCATTCGCAGGTTGTAACGCCAAGAAATAACTTCTGCAGTATGTTTTGCGGTTTTTACTTTCTCCGCACGTTTATTGACGATGGTACACATTTCTTTCAGTAAATCACCGTGCTTTTCAATGACCTCTGTTCTTGCAGCAATCACAAAACAAGGCCACGGAGTTACAACATCACCAATGTGTCGACACTTACCTTGTTCCACAAAAGGAAAAGTGGTGAATCGTTCCCACAAAAAGGCTTGAGCTTCATTGTTTTCCAAAGCCCACAACCCACCGTAAATATCTCCGATAACGTTGAACTTCAATTGATCGAGTTTCCAATTTTCCTGGTCGGCCATAACGTATGACATCAAATGTGAACCTGAACCATAACGTGAAATTGCAAAAGTTCCATTCTTCAGATCGTCGTTTACCTGAATGGAGGATTTTGTTGGAACGTGAATTCCCCAATGCAATGGTGAAACCACGTAAACCTGAAGAATTTTAGCATCCAGCCCTTCCAGAATTGCTTTGGTTATTCCTTCCGTAAGCAAAACAGCAATATCCAAAGAACCAGTTTCCAAACCGCGAACCATTTGTCCGGTTCCACCAGTCATATCCGACCAATGCAGATCCAATCCTGCCTTTTTGAAATTTCCTTCCTCAATAGCTAAACGCCACGGCAAGTTGAAGTGTTCAGGAACACCTCCAATCTTAAGTCCTACTGTATTCATCTTTACTGAATTGCATGTCAAATAATCGCTTGTAGTAGCCGTTCTGTTGCAATAGTTCGTTGTGTGAGCCCGATTCCATGATCTGTCCTTTATCCAAAACAACAATGGTATCCGCAGCTTTTATGGTCGATAAACGGTGAGCAATAACAATGGATGTTCTGCCTTTTGTTAATTCCTGAGTAGCTTTCTGAATCATCACTTCTGATTCGCTGTCGACACTGGAAGTTGCTTCATCCAGGATCAAAATGTGCGGATTGTACACGTATGCGCGTATGAAAGCCAATAGTTGTCGTTGTCCAACAGACAGAATACCACCTCTTTCCCCTACAACGAAGTCGTAACCTCCGGGAAGTTTTTCAATGAATTCGTGAGCACCTACAATCTTTGAAGAAGCGATCACCTGTTCTCTTGAAATTTCTTCGCTTCCTAAAGTAATGTTGTTGTGAATGGAATCTGAAAATAGAAACACATCCTGAAGAACGATAGCAATGTTTTTTCTAAGTACTTCCAGATCAATTTCCCGAAGTTCGGTGTTACCAACGTGGATCTCTCCTTTTTGGTATTCGTAGAATCGACCAAGTAAATTGACAATAGAGGTTTTTCCAGCACCCGTTGCACCAACAAACGCCACCATTTTTCCTTCAGGAATAGTGAGATTAATATCTTTCAAAACCCATTGTTCATCTACATAAGCAAACGAAACATCTTTCAAAGAAATCGGAGCTTGAAAATTACAATCGGTAACGTTTCCGGCATCTTGCTGATGTTCAACGGTATCTATTGCTTCGAGCACACGTTCAGCACGCACTATTCCACGTTGAAGAATGTTGAAGTTGTCCGCCATTTGTCGGATTGGACGATAAACCATTTGAATGTAAAGGGTGAATGTTGTTACCTGCCCATAATATGCTACGGGATTCTCAAACTTCACATTTCCGGTTTTCATGGCAACCCAAACAATAAGAAAAGCAACAGAAAGGGAACTTAATATTTCAACTACAGGAAAGAAAACGGAATACGCCCAAATGGCGTTAATATGTGCCGTTCTATGTTGACGGTTCACTTCTTCAAACGCCTGCATTTCTTTCTTTTCACGATTGAACAACTGAACGATACTCATTCCTGTGATCCGCTCCTGTATAAAGGTATTCAACTTAGCTACAGCGCTGCTTTCCTGCTTAAATGACTTATGCAAAGCTTTAGCGAAAATTCGAGTTGCAATGATGAGTAGTGGAATTGGTGCAAGACATAAAAGGGACAAATACCAATCCTGAATAAACATGTAGGTAAGTATAAAGATCAGCATGAGCAATTGACCAAAGATCTCGATCAATCCTGAAGAGAACACGTCAGAAATAGCCTCGATGTCTGAAACAACACGGGTTACCAGATTTCCCACTGGTGTTTTATCAAAGTATTTCATTCTGAATTGCGTAAGGTGACTGAACACCTTCACACGCATGTCGCGAATAACCTTTTGAGCAAAAAGATTGGAAAAATAAGAACTTGTAAATTGTAAAACAGCTTCCAAAAGCAACATTGAACTGATGACTAGCAACCAAAATGCAAATTGCTCATGGCTTCTGGTTTTCTCATCAATCACATATTTTTGGAATACTTGTCCTATCAACGTAGGACGATATGTGGCAACCAGTGCAAAACTCAAGGTTCCCAGAAAGGCAAGTACAAGGAGCCATTTATACGGTTTTGCAAATGAAAGTAAACGAACAAATACTTTGGATCGACTTCCAGCTTTCTGTGTCATAGTACAAAGTTAACTATTAAGACTAAAGACAAAAGAGGAAAGGGGAAAGACTTTGAGAAAACTGGGTATCGGAAACAAGAGTAGAAACAATAGAACTGGATTCGACACGTTTTACTTTCGAAATCGGACCAAATGAAATACTTCTACCTCATTCTGTTTTTGTACCTATCACATTATTCAGCGGCCCAAACGAAAATAGGTATTGTCAATTCACAGAAAGTACTGGAAGCATTGCCTTATCGAGACAGCATAATCAAGGTGATTGCTCAGATAGAAAAAGAAGGGATTGCTGAATTAATGAAAATGGACAGTTTGATGCAAGTACGCATCAACACCTGTACCATCGGAAATAAAGCATACATTGATCCCTTAGTTCGTCAATCACAAGAAAATGAACTAAGAATGCTCCAAAGCAGAATTCAATATCGTGAAAAGGAGATTGATTCCGCTCTCACCAAAATCTCGGAAGATGTAAATCAACGAAGTCTTGCAACAACGAAAAAAGCTATTGAAATGGTTTCAAAATCCATGGGAATATCTTTGGTACTGGATAGTTCCACTACGTTATTTTTCGATGATCAAATCGACATCACCGAGCAAGTTATCCAACAAGCGTTAAAATTGGAGTAAACATTTCAGGAATCATTTTCAAATCTGATTAATTTCTCTTTCTTTGTATAACGTCAATTCGGCGACCTCAAAGTTTACATTATGTTACACAATCTAAGTTTACAACATTCACTCTTTTGCTCTTTTCTGGGCGAGTTGAGAGATATTGAAATTCAGCAAGACCCCATGCGTTTTCGTAGAAATTTAGAACGAATTGGCGAGGTGATGGCTTTAGAGATCAGCAAAAAACTGGAATACCAGATTCGTGAGGTGAATACACCTTTGGGAGTTGCAGACGTTCCTTTTTTGAAACGACAACCTGTTTTAGCAACTATTCTTCGTGCGGGTTTACCCTTGCATCAGGGATTATTGAATTATTTCGACCGTGCCGAAAGTGCTTTTATTTCAGCCTACAGAAAACATACAACTGCTGAAGATTTTGACATTCATGTTGAATATATGGCCGCTCCTTCTCTGGATGGAAAAACGGTAATTATTTCTGATCCAATGCTGGCAACCGGCAGTTCAATGGTAATGGTTTACAAAGCACTATTGAAACAAGGAAAACCAAATAAGGTGATCATTGCCGCTGCAATTGCTGCTCCTGAAGCAATAGACTATTTGAAAGCACATTTACCAGAAACAGTTGATATCTGGATTGGTGCTTTAGACCGCGAACTTACGGCACAGTCGTACATTGTTCCGGGACTTGGAGATGCTGGTGATTTAGCTTACGGTGTAAAATGTTAGTAATGAATTGGGCAGCATATTCCGGATTGTTTGGATTTTCAATGATCAAATTCTTGTTCACACCATTTACAGGTCCTGGACTTCAATTGAATTTTTTTGAAACTTATTTATCTTGTGTTGCGGGTGCATTAGTGTCGGCAGCAATTGTATATTTCTCAAGTGAATTTTTCCTTCACCGTGCACAACGAAAAAGACATGAGGCTTATCAACAAGCTTTGCAAACTGGGATAACTCTAAAGCAAAAGAAGAAATTCACCAAGACAAATAAACTCATTGTTCGTATCAAGCATAGACTTGGGATAGTTGGTGTTTCATTCTTTGCACCGCTTTTTCTAAGCATTCCAATTGGAACCATTATTACTGCAAAGTTCTACGGAAAGCAAAAGAAGACGTTCCCAATGATCGTTCTTGGAATTGGTGTTAACGGTTTTGCGACAACTGGATTGGCTTACGGAATCGCCTACTTGTTTTAATGAAAATTCGTCAGCTTTTCTTTGATCTGGACAGAACACTTTGGGATTTTGAAACGAATTCTAAACAAGCGCTTTACCACTTGTACCACGATCTTGGTTTGAATGACAAAATAGAGCATTTCTTACATTTTCATCACACGTACATTAAAGTCAATGCCTCGCTTTGGCAAGGTTACGGAAATGGAAAAGTGACCAAGGAGCAATTAAGAGACAGTCGATTTGTAACGGCATTATCGAAACATGGAATTGACGATTTGGAACTGGCGCAGAAAATGAGCGATGGTTACATTGAACTTTCACCACGACAAACCAATCTTTTTCCAGGCGCCATCGAAACCCTTCAGCAACTGAAGAAAGATGGTTATCAAATGCACATTATCACCAATGGATTTAAAGAAGTACAGTTCATCAAACTCGAAAATTCCGGACTAAGAGAATACTTCGATATGATTTTGTGCTCCGAAGATATTGGTATCACCAAACCTCATCGTGAAATTTTTCAGGAAGCACAGCGAAGAACCGAATGTAAATCGGAACACGCGATTATGATTGGCGACGATTTTAAAGCAGATATTATTGGTTCGTTAAACGCAGGTTGGACTGCCATTCATTTTGATCCGGAACACAAATACAAGAAGGAAAGAAATGTTCCGAGAATTCGAAGTTTAGGCGAATTGACGGAGGTGGTTAGCATGCTTCCGATTGTGGGGAATTGAGCAGAGTTTCTTCACAGCTTAAACTTTGATTTTTTTCCTCAGTTTAAACGTAGTACCTTTGTGGCCTCAAAACAATTAGATGTCATTTACCTCTTTCGGTTTGTCGCCATTTTTAATGCAGGCTTTGTCCAACTTAAATTATGAGCGCCCCACTCCTATTCAGGAGCTCGCAATCCCAGCAATCTTAACAAAAAAGGATGTTCTGGGCATAGCTCCAACCGGATCAGGGAAAACCGCAAGTTATGCACTTCCAATTCTCACACAGCTTTCAACGGAAGAAAAAACGAAGAACAGACACGTTCAAACCTTGGTTTTGGTTCCAACGCGAGAATTAGCCATTCAAGTTGAAGAAGTTTTCAAAACCTTCGCACGTTCTTTTCCCGAGCCCAAAAAGATAATGGCGGTTTATGGTGGAGTTTCCATCAATCCGCAAATGAAAGCAATGATGGGCGTTTCGGTTTTAATCGCAACTCCCGGACGACTAATTGAATTGGCAGAAGCAAACGCTGTTCATTTAAGTTCTGTAAAGCATTTGGTTCTGGATGAAGCCGACAAATTGTTGAACGTTGGGTTCCAGGAAGAAATGAACCGCATTTTAGCTTGGATTCCAGCGAAACGTCAAAACTTACTGTTCTCAGCAACGCTGAACGACAAAGTTTCTGAGATCACACAACTTTTATTGAACGAGCCTGTTGTTCTCAAGGTAGAACAAGAAGAAGACGCTATTGAATTGATTCAGCAAACGGCTTTTCATGTTTCAGAAGAACGAAAAGGTCCGTTATTGCGTTACTTGATCCGTTCTCGTGAAATGAAACAAGTACTCATTTTTACAAGTTCTATTTTCAAGGCAGATCAGGTAGTGGAAAAACTGAGAAAGAACAAAATAGACGCGCAAGCTATTCATAGTAAGAAAAGTCAGGAAGCGAGAACAAAAGTACTTCGCAACTTTAAAGCCGGAAACCTGAAAGTGTTGGTTGCAACTGATTTGATCGCTCGTGGAATTGACATTGAATTTCTTCCTTTTGTAATCAACTATGAATTGCCGCGCTCGCCAAAAGATTATGTTCACCGCATTGGTAGAACCGGTCGTGCAGAAGCCACAGGAGAAGCTTTAACTTTTGTAACACCAGAAGACGAACACCACTTCAAGGTGATTCAAAAGAAAATGAAGAAATGGGTGGATTTTGAAGAAACTGCCGAATTGAATTTACATGGATATTAACCTCGACTCCGCTCGGTTACCTTCATTTCAAAGGTTATCGAGCAGAGTCGAGATAAACAATTAACGAATGAAACGCATTGCATCGTACAAAAAACTCTTTGAAATAGAGAATGACATTACATTAACAGAATTGAAATCAACTTACCGCAAGTTGGTTAAACAGTGGCATCCTGATAAATTTCAGGAAGGTGATCCGTTGAAAGAAGAAGCGGAAGTAAAAAGTACTGAAATCATCGACGCTTATCATTTCCTGGTAAGTATTGCTCCTGAAACATTGGAACAAAACAAAGAGGAATACGAGCAAACCATCAATGGTTCAATGATCGCTGATTATCAATACAAAGGTTTGACATTGAAAGTTACGTTCTTAAACGGACAAGTATTTGAATACTTTGGTGTTCCGAACAATTCATACAAAAAATTGTGTCAAAGCGCAACTCCTGAGCGTTTCGCGCGCAGACATATCTTTACAGCTCATACGTACAGAATGGCGAGTAAAGGAACTGTGGAGGCATAAGAATTGAAATAAAAAAAGGCGGGATTCATTCGATGAATCCCGCCTTTTTTTATTTGCTTATTTTTTTCTATTTCGAAGCCTTCACTTGCTTCAAACGCTCATACAAGATCATTCCTGCTGCAACGCCAACGTTCAATGAAGAAATTGTTCCTGCCATTGGAATGGAAAGACGCACATCCGACATTTTCAATAGGTCGTGAGAGATTCCATCTTCTTCAGATCCCAGCAAAATAGCCGTTGGACCAAAGAACGAATAGTTTTCTACACTGATTTTTGATTTTTCCGTACAAGAAACAATCTGGAATCCACTTTGCTGTAAATAGAACAAACTTTCCTTAAGCAAATCGGTCTTACAAACAGGAATTGCGTGCAATGCTCCGGCAGAAGTTTTCATAGCATCTGCAGAAACCAAAGCACCACCTTTCGATGGAACCAAAATGGCATCAACGCCCATACAAGCCGCAGTTCTGGCAATTCCACCAAAATTTCTTACGTCAGTAATTCTATCCAAAACCAAAATGCACGGCTCTTTTCCTTCAGCAAGCCATTGATCGCACAAAGTTTCAATGTTTTTATAAGTAATTGGTGAAGTGAATGCAATAACACCCTGGTGATTGTTCACCGTCAATTTATTCAACTTCTCGATTGGAACAAATTGTAACTGATAATCTTTACCAGTCAAAATGGTTCTCAATTCTTCGAAAAGGTCTTTATCAATTCCCTTTTGAATCAAAATCTTATTGATTTCAGATTCGTTGCGAATGGCTTCAATTACATTACGAATTCCGTAAATAATATCCTCAGCGTCTGCTTTTGGTTTACGCTCATATCTTGAAGACGAGTCATCGCGTTCTCTTCTATCTCCGAATCCCTTTCCGAAACGTTTGTTCTCTCTATTCTCCATGGAATGTAATTTCAAGTTCAATATCTTCACTCACTGATTTTGCAACCGGACAAGCCAATGCCGCTCTTTTTACTTTTTCAAAAGTTTGAGCATCCCAACCATTTCCAGTTAAATCTAAATCGATAACAATTTTGCCAATTCTACGAGGAGAAGCCGCCATAATTTTGGTAACGCTTGCCGTTCCGTGCTCGTAGTTATGACCATGCTCATTACAATAAATCCCGATAATACTGATCATGCAAGAAGCATAAGCCGTTGCCACCAGATCAGTTGGTGAAAATTTTTCTCCTTTTCCGTGATTATCTGTTGGAGCGTCAGTATGAATTACTGTCCCCGACTGAAGATGTGTACATTCCGTACGTAATCCTCCTAGATATTTTACTGTTGCAGTTGCCATATATGTGGGCAAAGATAAGCATTCTTTATTGGCAAACCGTTCATAGTGGGATTTGACTGATTTGAAGGAAAGTGAAATATAATTCACGTTTCTGTAATTGTGGTTAAAGCTTATTCCTTCCAATTTACCCTTGAATTTCAAGATCGAACAAACGAACAAATAGCTGCGTCATTAACAGGAAATTGAAATAAGAGCAACTTTCTAAGGAAGATTCAATGAAGAATAGACTCGTCATTCATATATCCTTTCAACAAATCAAGATCAAGTTTAAGAACGAAAAAGATCTTAAGAATTGTCATAATGGGAAGATAGGATTCTCCCTTTTCTATGCGCCGCAATTGCTTTTCATCTAACCCTACTTCGGAAGCAAGAGAAGAACGAGACATGTATAATTCCTCTCGTTTTTTCCGAATCAACTCGCTGATCTGTATGATAATGATTTTTTCTTTTTCCGAGCGCACGTTCAAATGTGCAAGTAGTATTACTTATTTATACGGACATTTCGTCCGATATTTTTTCTAACTTCGAATGAAGCAAAAAATATAAATAGCCCGTTTCACTGAGATTGCTTTGATATTTTTTATAAAAATTTACATATGTGTGCATTTATTTTTATAATTGTGTGCTTATTCACAAAAAAAATGGCCATTATAATTGACTAAGTCAGTCTTTCAAACCGTACTGAATATTAAAACGGACTCAAATTATTACACAGTGAAAAAACTAATTTTAGTAGGAGCGCTTATGGCATCCTCATTTTCTTTCGGACAGTACCTGGTACTTGACGCAGAAACAAGATTAATGTACAAAGTTGAAGAATTGGAATCCAGCCAATATGGAAAAGGATTTTTGATCTCTTCCGAAAACGAAGTTCCTGCTGATCCAGAAGGAATTCGAGTATTAAATAACAACGACCCAAATTACATTGGGCCATGGAAGATCATTACCGGACCGGCAACAAGAACTTCACACGGTGCTCCTGGAACTTCCGGGACTGATGGGTACAAGTTCTGTGCTGGAACAAATCACTGGCCTTGTATGGTAATAAAAAAAACAGAAGCTTATTAAATCAATGATGTCAGCCATGAATTTCATGGCTGACATTTTTAAACACATGACAATGAAATTCATTATTACCGCTTCATTCATTATTTTAATTTTCAATATGGGTTTATCTCAAGAAAAGAAAAAAAATGCATTGAACTTTATTTATGACCCAAGTGAATGTCAAAACTGCATTACAGAAGAGCTCAATCTAAGTTTAAAGTACTACAGTATGTTTCCTGATCAAGTGTTCTTTATTGTAGAAAATAACGCCTATAAACAGAAGTTGCAACTTTTAGTGAGTAATCTTGAGTTTAAGGTAAACCCAAACAATATTGAAGTTGATCAGATAATTTACAAGAAGTATGTAAAACATCCGTTGCAGGTGGTTCGAAATGGAAAGTTTTCGGAATATAAGCTCAACACTGGATTCTCTGATTTGTTTGAACTGAATTTACAAGTTGATCGGGTTGAGAAAAGTGTAACCATACCAAAGCGAATGGAAGGCTTTCGGTATCAATTGGTTTCGAATGATAAAGATGAGATTAAAATCTTCTACGAAGAAATTGGAATACTGGTTTCCAACAAAGATACTATAAACATTGTTCGTAAAATTGATACAGTTGAAGTCATCTCGGCTCTTCATTTAAATCAAATGGATGTGCAACTTACTTTTGATGAGATCAAAAACAAAAAAGCGGTTACTCAGCCTTTATTCCAAATCTTGGCACCCGTTACTTCTCCTGAAAAAGGCTTCCTGTATTTCACTACTATGGTGACCTACTCGCATCAGTTGACCAAAGCAGAAATTATAGAAATCCGTAAAACAAGCAAGAGGTACAATCAAATGCTTAAAAATGCCGAAAACGAAGGTGTGACCGTTTTAAAACACGAATTGTTCATTTCCAAATTTGATTTGGAATATAACTATATTGAAAGTTACATTGTTGGCAATCCGAATAACGGTTACGACAAAGACTATCCGTCACCGTTTTATAAAAACGAGAATGAAGTCATCGGGAATTTACATTGGTACACAACAGATACTATAAAAAAACGGCCCTATCCCACCTACGGACATTATTTATTAAATGCCGATTCCATTCATTTTGAAAACGCGGATGTATTCAGACGACCAGATTTTTACGAGAAAAAAGGATTCGACAACAATTGTGCGAATACGTTATTTTCAACCGTAGACAGTTCGGTTATTTACCATTACGCTGCCTATCCTTGTGCTATTGATGTCACCAACCACATTCGATATGAAATTCCTATAAAAGACATTGAAGCAATTTGCAAATTGGAAAAACAAAAATTCAATTCAAAACTATGGCTGAAGTATTATACATTAGGACTAATACATTTAGAAAATGGGGCAAATGTATTACTATTTAGAGCTTACTTAAGTGAACAAATTTACTACGGCATTTTTAATGATGAGGGGGATTATTTTGGGTTTGGCAAAATGGAACAAAACCTTCCAATGAAAGCTACAACGACACTAAATGGTGAATTGATCAATATCTTGGAAAACGAGATTCAATATCTTCTGATAGACATTAAAGAATAAACGTTACCTTAGATTTATGCGCCTTTTTCTAATCAGCTTTTTGATGCTGATCACGTTTTCCAGTTGTGATGCCATTATGTTCGTAGTTATGGGAGTAAAATCCCCGAAACCCCAAACAACGAAATCATTACTTTCCTACGAACGTAAGGTAGATTATAACACGGAAAAAAATAATTTTTATATAGACTCAAGTGAAATTGATCATATTTGGCTTGGTGCTTTTCCAAAGGGCTTCATTTATGACGAAAACGGAAATACTGTTGCATTCCTCGATTGTTTCCACGAAAGTTTAAGTCAACTGCGTTATTTCTTCGATCTACCTCTGGATTCAAGAAAACCTGTTTCGGATACACTTCATATGTTATTGGGTCAAGATACACTTTTGCATATTGCACCAAAGTTTTCTGAAATCGTACAATTCTCAAAAGTTATAGAAGGTGACACTGCACTGGTTAAACCGGAAACCGAATATTATGTAGTTTACTTCTGGTCGAAGTCATTTGGGCGAATAAACAAGAAATTTGGCTCCAAAATGGAAGCTTACATCGAAGAACATCCCGAATTCAATGCTTCCTTCATAAAAATCAACTGTGACTATAGGAAAGATTGGGGTTATACGAAGAAACAGCTCCGAACGGAATGGAAGTAAAATAATGAACTTCTTTTTCGATTGTTCAGATAAGAAATGAGTAACTTTGTATTCGTTTCTATCTAGGAGAACATATGTCGGAAGAAATTACAACTTCAGAGAATAACATTCGCATCAAAAAGCCGAAATGGCTTCGTGTAAAGTTACCAACTGGCGAGAATTACAAAATGGTTCGGTCGCTTGTTGACGAACATAAATTACATACCATTTGCGAAAGTGGAAGTTGTCCGAACATGGGTGAATGTTGGGGTGAAGGAACCGCAACTTTCATGATCCTTGGAAATATCTGTACGCGTTCTTGTGGTTTCTGCGCGGTGAAAACCGGTCGACCAGATGCTGTTGATGAATTTGAGCCTGGAAAAGTAGCTCATTCGGTAAAAACGATGAAGGTGAAACATGCCGTTATTACCTCAGTTGATCGCGACGACTTGAAAGATGGTGGCGCTGGAATATGGGTGCAAACGGTAAAAGCGGTTCGTCACCAAAGTCCTGGAACAACTATGGAAACCCTGATTCCTGATTTTGCAGGAAAATGGGAAAACCTTCAACAAATCATTGACGTTGCTCCAGAAATCGTTTCTCATAACTTGGAAACGGTTCGTCGACTTACAAAACAAGTGCGCATACAAGCAAAATACGATAGAAGTTTGGAAGTGCTTTTTCGCTTGAAAAAAGGTGGAATGCGAACAAAATCCGGTGTAATGCTTGGCTTGGGAGAAACAGATCAGGAAATCATTGAAACAATGCAGGATCTGAGAGCTGTTGGAGTAGACATTCTTACATTGGGTCAATACCTGCAGCCAACTCCAAAACATCTTCCAATTGCAGAATTTGTTGAGCCCGAACGTTTCAAGAAATACGAGGAACTTGGTTTGAAAATGGGATTCCGCTTTGTAGAGAGTGGTCCGTTGGTGCGCTCAAGCTATCACGCTGAGAAACACATTTTTGATTTGTAGATTCCTTTTAATACCTTGTCATTCTGTTTTAGCCTAAATCGGAATGGTAAAATACCTTTGCTTTCTTTTATTTCTCTATTGCTCTGTTACTCTTCATTCTCAAGAGCGAAAGGTATACTATGGTTTATACAACGGATTAGGAATAGGTGGAACGGATAACTGGGAATCCAGATTTTCCTATGAAGTAGGAACGAGTTTTTTGATTCAGAAGAAGAAAAACGCCTCCAAGTCTTTTCGTGAACCATTTATTCAGTTTTCTCATAATCGCTGTTATGCCTCGTCCAAGAAGGATAATCCAGATTTAAGTCAGGACAGCACATATTCCATTAGTCACAGGAATCTCATGTTCTTACAATTGGGCTTCAAGTGGAACGTTTCACTATATGCGAATGAAAAATTCAATATCCTTCTCTCAACCGGCTTTTTGGTTGGCGAATTACTAACCGATTCATACACAAGGAATACTTACTATTATTCCGATAACTCGCTGAAAAAATCAAGCTTTCAAGATGCGTACAGTCCTGTTCGAACAACCTGGGGCTTTACTTTCGGGATAAAAAACATGATTTCGCTTTCAGAGCGCTGGTTATTTACCATCGACCTTAACTTACTCATACAGAGCAGCATTGAATATGATCCGTCCGTAGACAGTAACAGCTACATGATGAAAACGGGTATTTACTACCAACTCGGCAAGAGATAGGACTTATCTACTTGTGTTTCATGCAAAAAAGTTATTTTCGTTTGAATCATACTTATGAGAACTCTCATTCTCTTCCTTCTGTTTTCGGTTTCAGCAACCATTTGTTGTGGACAAAAATTCATGTCGCTACAAGATGAGATTACGCATCTGGAAAAACGCTATTCACAATCGAAAAACTTAGACGATCTAATAGAACTAACAGATAAATACGCACTTAATTCGCAGTACGCAAAGGGAATAAACGCACTAAAATCGTTCGAATCAAAACACACAAACCTTGAGAAAAAATCCGAAGCAATAATTGATCTGGCTTATGCGAAAAACTACAAGTTTCAAGGAAAAGTAGATGAAGCCACAAGAAGCTTTCTGAAAGCAAAGTCTGGTTTTTCAGCAATAAATGACTTTGACAATTACGTACGCTGCGGGATCGAAATGATCGAACTCAATAGAAAATGTGTCAAGCATGCCGAAGCAGAACAACTCTTCTACCAATACCTTCATTTTGCGAAAAATAAGAAAATCTCCAATCCCGAAATATGGAACGGACTGTACAATCGATATGCTGCTGTTGTAAACGAGATCAATCGGCCAAACTTATCCATAAAATACTCGAGAATTGCGCTTAAATATGCAGATGAACTGAAAGATGAAAATCTAAAAGCAATTTCTTATAATGAAATTGGTTTCAGTTACAAAAACCTGAAACAATTCGATTCATGCGAGGTGAATTATACAAAAGCGGCAGATTCATGGATAAAAAAAGGCTATTTCCGTGATGGAGTGCATGCCAAAATGAATCTTCTCACCTTCCTTATTCACAACGACTTGATTTCGAGAGATCAGGAGATACTTGAATTGAAGAATCTTCTGAAAATCATAAACGAAAACCACATTGATTATCCCAAAAGCATCATCTTCGAGCAGATCCGTTCTCATTATTACTTTGTTGGCGATTACAAAACAGCGCTGCTTACCGACGATTCACTCAATCATTTCAAAGGAATTGAAGCAGAAAAACGCGACCGGCTTCGAATGGATGAAGTATCCGAAGAATTCAAAAATGAAGAGCTTAAATCTGAAAATAAACTGCGTGAAAGCGAATTGAATTCATCCCGTGAGCAAACACTAATGACAGCAACTGTTCTTGGGGTTGTTTTAATTGCACTTTTAGGATTGTTTTACCTCTGGTTCAAATTGCGCAAAGCACATAAGCTGGTGGTAAAGCGAAACGAGCAGAAGTCCATTCTCATTCAGGAAATTCACCACCGTGTAAAAAACAATCTGCAATTTGTACGCTCTATGCTCGAAATGCAAACCGATTCAATGGAATCAACCGAAGGCATGGAAAACATTATGGATGTCACCAGAAGGATTGACGCCATGTCGCTTGTTCACGAAATGTTGTACATGGAAGAAGACAGCATGGGTGTTTCCGTAAAAGGATACTTAGAACAGTTGATCCATTTATCCGCAATCGCCTATTCGAATGATTTCCCTATACGTTTTTTATTATCGGTAGATGACCTGGAGTTACCTGTCGACAAAGTTGTTTCCATTGGAGTTATTTGTTCTGAATTGTTCACCAACTCTGTGAAACATGCTTTTGCGAACAATGAAGATCCAACCATTTCAGTTCAATTGACGAAAACGGGTACAAAAACCTTTGTTCTGATTGTTCACGACAACGGAACAGAAGAAACCGAAATAAACAACAAGCGTCATAGTCTGGGAATGCGTCTAATCGATATCTTTTCGCGACAACTAAACGGGAAATACACCATCAATCGTGAGAATGGATACGAGTTCAGTATTGCCTTCCATTTACAATGATCCGTTTTTCGACAGAAACGTGAAAATGTTCATTCATTTCGTGTATCTGCATTTCAATGATTAAATTCGGAGGAACATGAGAACTCAATTTGCTCTTGTTCTGGTGTTTTTTGCTTGGACAAATTTCTGCCTGTGCGCAGAGAAACCTCTAACTCAAGAAATTACAGAACTCGAATTCAGTACAGAACGTAATCCAAAAAATCTGGATCAGATTCTGCGTTTATCTGAATGCTACAATCTCAACTCTCAATATTACCAAAGTCTAAACCTGTTAAAGCGATTTCAGCAAAATTCAGGAAAGCTCCACCCCAATCAACAAGCAAAAATTCATCTTGGTTTAGCCAATACCTATAAATTTCTAGACAATAACGGTGCTGCTGCATTGAATTTCCTTAAAGCTTCAGATGAATTTCTCAAAGTGAAGAACTACGAAGGATATGTAAAATGCGGAATAGATCAAATTGAATTCAGCAGAAGAACGCGACGTTTTAAAGAAGGGGCAGCTCGCTATTACTACTACGCACATTTCGCAAAAAAGAAAGGAATTAATGATCCGGAAATATGGATTGGTCTGTACAATAGATTTGCCGCTGTTTTAAATGAAACCAAGGGTCAACACACAGCTTCTATTCGTTATTCAAAACTCGCTCTGAAACTTGCTATTCAAGCCAGCGACAAGAAAAGTCAAGCCATTTCTTACAATGAATTGGGATTTGCCTATCACAACCTGAAACAAAAAGATTCGGCTCTTCTTTCTTACAAAAAAGCCGAAAGCACCTACAAGGAAATGAACCATTTGCGGGAATATGTTCACGTACGCTACAATGTAATGATGTTGAAGATGCAGTACGAGATGAATACAACAGACCAGCAAATAAGTGAGCTATGGGAACTGGCACACTACGTTGATTCCGCAAAAATAGATTATTACAAAACTGAGATCTATCATGCGCTGCGTGAGCTTTACTTCAAAAAGGGAGATTATCGAGCTTCATGTGAGGCTGATTTTATTTATGAAAAACACCTGACCAAAGAGTTTCAGCGGGTTCAAAACCAGAAGTTAGAAGAAGTTGCAGCCCGTTATAAAAACAAAGAACTTGAACGTGAAAACAACAACATTAAAGAAACTGTAAAACGAGAACAGAGCGATTTAGAAAATGCACGTATGCAGGTTTTACTCATCGGATTGGTTTTGCTAATTGCAATTGTTGGTTTATTAGGAGTGTATTATTTGATGCATCGATTGAAAAAAGCGAATAAACTACTTCTAAAACGCAATGAACAGAAATCCATTTTGGTTCAGGAAATACATCATCGAGTAAAAAACAATCTCCAGTTTGTACGATCCATGCTCGAGTTACAAACAAACAACACCGATTCAGAAGAAGAGACAGAAAATTTAATGGATGTTTCCAGAAGAATTGGAGCAATGTCGCTGGTACATGAAATGCTCTATTTGGAAGCAGAAAAACTAGGTGTTTCCCTGAAAGACTATTTAGAACAGTTGATCCATCATTCCGGAGATACCTTCCCACCAAACATCAACATCAAATTCAATCTATCAATAATCGACAAGCAGCTCCCCATTGAAAAGCTGGTAGCGATTGGTGTAATTTGTTCCGAGTTGTTGACCAATTCGGTAAAATATGCATTCACCAACACCACTGAGCCAATAATCAGTCTTTCTGTAACATATGAAAAAGATGGTAAGCTACTTCTGGCTGTTGAAGACAATGGAACAGCAAACCTTCATAAAAACATGAACAAACGATCCAGCTTAGGACTTCGAATGATTGATATTTTTTGTCGACAACTTAACGGAACGTATTCAATAGACCGATCAAATGGCTATTCTTTTCAGCTAAAGTTTCCAGTTTAATGTAGTTCATCACTAAAAACCTGCACTTCGTCACTTTTATTTTTTTACCATTTCACGTTTTCATAATCTTGTCTTAGTCTTCCATTTATTGGTAAGCACTGTTTTTTTCATACCAAAGTAATGCTTAACAAGTCAAATTCCATTTAGTAGCAAACACTTCAAGCATTATGATCAAGGTCGTGTTTCGGCACGACCTTTTTATTCTCTAAAATTACGATTGTTAAAAAAAATGCATTGGTCTGAACTTAAGCCAAATAGTTTTTCCTTTTCTTTGTCTAACTTGAAAATGGAATTGACTAATATTCGCATATTAATTGTGGATGACGAAGTGCTTATTGCAGAAACGCTAAAAGATCATCTCATAAAATTGGGTTATAACAAAATTGAATTAGCGCATTCAAAAAAGGAGGCGGAAACACTTTTGGATAACTGGAAACCAGACATTGCTCTTCTGGACATCCGTATGGAAGGTTATTTCGATGGATTACAATTAGCTGAAATCGTTCGTACCAAACACAATATTCCATTCATGTATGTGACAGCTCATTCTGATTTGGCAATAACAGAAAAAATATTGAAAACCAAACCCGATGGATACATCACCAAGCCCATTCGAATCAATGAACTAATGGTGAACCTTGGAATGGTTGTTCAGCGATTTCTAGAAACCAAAGAGAATTTGGTGAGCATTAAAAACGGAATTGATAAGGAACAATTTAAGATCTCCGAGCTGCTCTACCTCAAGGCTGAAGGTAATTACGTGGAAATCCATCTGGAATCCCGAAAAATTCTGGTTCGAAATTCACTTGAGGCCATTTTAAGTGATTTGGAGATTGACAGTCTCTTCAGAATACATCGTTCGTATGCAGTGAACAGTAATAAAGTATCAAAATTCTCAAGTGGAGAAATCAGAATTAACGATTGCATTCTTCCGGTTTCAAGAACTTACTCCACAGAGCTTAAAGAAAAATTGTATTCAAAAAAGGTCAATTCGTCGACATAAATATGTCATTCACACCAAAAGTATGCAGTTCAGCACTTTTATTTTGATTAACAAAATCGTTTTATCAGATTTGTTAAGTAATAGTACATTTGCCAAACTACACACATGAAAACGCTCGTAATTGATCAACATCCAGCGATTCTTCAGGGAATTCATTGTACCCTGACGAGTTCTGAAGTCCACTTTGATGTGGAGTGTGTCCGGGCCTTTGAATCACTTGATATTCCAAAAGACGTGCTTTTAGCGGATATTATAGTGCTCGGGATACCACAGTTTCTGCCACATTTATTTAAGTGGATAAGTTCTATTCGCAGTATAAATAAGAATATACCTATTCTTATCTATGGTGTCGATAAAGAATCTTTACTCATCGAACGCTTAATGACAGAACCAATTCAAGCCATTGTAACGGTTCAGTACGATTTCGACAAATTGCCGGAAGTCATCATGCGTACATCATGTCAAACATCCAAAGAACCTGTACCTTACGGTTTCAGATTTTCGCGTTACACCGACTTTGGAATGAATGACTTATCAATTCGCGAAGTTGAAATTGTTGACTTAATTGCCAACGAAAAAACAACTTCGGAGATCAGCAACTTACTAAACATTTCTGTTTCCACGGTTGAAAACCATAGAAAGAACATCTTTCGAAAAATGGGCGTACGTAACCTGGCAGGAATGGTGAGAAGCGCAGCGAAAGCAGGATACATCGCTTAAAAAAGTATCCAAATTTTACAGATCCCACTATTCGCTCGAGAAACTCCATTTTTTCGTATCGGAACTATTTTGCCTCACAATTCCTTACGAATTCACACTTTCATTTTAATCAATTATTTTCTTGAAATCAACCCCATTTTGGTATCTAGAACTCGTGTTTATTAGCTAACTTTATCACGAATTTGAAAAACACATTATGAGCTCGTTTGATGTAGCAGTTATTGGATCTGGACCTGGTGGATATGTTGCCGCAATTCGTTGTGCACAGCTAGGATTAAAAACCGCTTTGATTGAAAAGTATCCAACTTTGGGTGGTACTTGTCTGAATGTCGGATGTATTCCGTCAAAAGCACTTCTTGATTCATCTGAACATTTCTTTAACGCGAAACACAACTTTGCCGCTCACGGGATCAAAGTTGAAAATCTGGAGGCTGACTTGGCAACCATGATTGCGCGTAAAGAAGATGTAGTTACACAAACGTGTAATGGGATTAAGTTCCTGATGGACAAGAATAAGATCACTGTTTATCAAGGTGTAGGTTCATTTGTAGACAAAACGAACATTGCAATCAAAGATGGTGAAGGAAACAGCACAACCATCTCTGCTAAAAACACCATCATCGCTACAGGATCGAAACCAAATTTCTTTCCCGGAATGGAGCCGGATAAAGACCGCATCATCACTTCTACCGAAGCGTTGAAAATGAAAGAAATTCCAAAGAAACTAATCGTTATCGGTGGTGGAGTTATTGGACTGGAATTGGGTTCTGTTTACGCTCGCTTAGGAACTGAAGTTGAGGTAGTAGAATTTGCACCTGCCATTCTTCCTACTATGGATTTGTCGCTTGGAAAAGAATTGACGAAAATCTTAAAGAAAGAAGGATTCAAATTCCATTTGGAGCATAAAGTTCAAAAAGTAGAGAACACTGGAAAAGGTGTAAAACTGACTGCATTGAATAAGAAGAATGAAGAAGTGGTTCTTGAAGCTGATTATGCTTTAGTAGCAGTTGGTCGTAAAGCATATACAGACGGTTTGGCATTGGAAAACGCAGGTTTGACCGCTAATAATCGTGGGCAGGTTGATGTAAACGATCATTTACAAACTTCCGTTCCAAATATCTATGCAATTGGTGACGTTGTTCGCGGAGCAATGCTTGCACATAAAGCAGAAGAAGAAGGTGTTGCCGTTGCAGAGCAATTGGCTGGACAAAAACCTCATATCAACTACAACTTGATTCCTGGTGTAGTTTACACTTGGCCAGAAATCGCTTCAGTTGGTAAAACAGAAGAAGAATTAAAAGCTGCTGGAGTTGAATACAAAAGTGGTTCTTTCCCAATGAAAGCTTTGGGAAGAGCTCGTGCTTCTATGGATTTATCAGGGTTTGTTAAGATTCTTGCTGATGCAAAAACAGATGAAGTATTAGGAGTTCACATGATCGCTGCTCGTGCTGCCGATCTAATTATGGAAGCTGTAACAGCAATGGAATATCGCGCATCTGCAGAAGACATTTCAAGAATTTGTCACGGTCATCCTACATTCTCTGAAGCAATAAAAGAAGCCGCACTGGCAGCTACAGACAATCGAGCACTTCACACGTAATATTATTTTTAGGCTCTGAAATCTCAGGGCCTTTTTTATACGTATTAACTACAATCAATTTTGACAGAAATTACAATTCAATGACAACAAAGAAAACAGGAGTTCTACTGATTCAACTTGGTACACCAGATAGTCCAAGCACGAGCGATGTAAGAAAGTATTTAAAGCAATTCTTGATGGATGAACGTGTTATTGATATTCCGTACTTCTCTCGATTGTTGTTAGTACGTGGAATCATCGTTCCATTCAGAACACCGAAATCAGCAAAAATCTACAAAGAACTCTGGGATTTGGGGAATGGAAAATCTCCACTACTTACACATACAGAATCTGTAAAACGTTTGGTACAAGAGCGTTTTGGATCAGAAAACGTGACTGTAGAAATGGCAATGCGTTACCAAAATCCTTCTATGGATTCGGTTTTAGAGCGCATGCATAAAGCGAATTACGATCAAATCATCATCATTCCATTATTCCCTCAATATGCAAGCGCTTCAACAGGTTCAGCGATTGACAAAGCAATGGACATTATCAAAAAATGGTGGGTAATTCCTGAAATCAAAATTATTTCTCAATTCTTCGATCACGAAGGATATATCGACTCAATCGTAGAAAGAGCAAAGGAATTTGATATTGAATCATACGACAAGGTGATGTTCTCTTATCACGGTTTACCTATTCGTCAGATTGACAAAGTATATAACGATGGGCTTTGTGATGGTCATGACTGTGAGACAGAAATTTCTGACGACAATAAGTATTGCTACAAGGCAACAAGTTATGCTACTACACGAGCAATTGCTTCAAAACTAGGGATTCCGGAGGAGAAATTAATGGTGAGTTTTCAATCACGATTGGATGAAAAATGGATTCAACCGTTTTCGGATAAAGTAATTGAGCAATGGGGGAAAGAAGGTAACAAACGTGTCCTTGCATTTTCACCCGCTTTCGTAGCCGATTGTTTGGAAACGCTTATTGAAATTGGTGAGGAATATCAGGAAATCTTTGAAGCGAACGGTGGTGAAAAAGTGCAATTGGTCCCAAGTTCAAATGATCACCCAAGATTTATTGATTGTTTAGAGGATCTGGTGAGAACGAGGTTGTAGAATGTACTGAGACTAGATTTCGAGAAACTGGAAACTAGACATTCATAATTGACGAATTTGGGTTCGGAAGGTCTACGATCTCAAAATCCAGATTCACAATTCTATCTACTCATGCGAATGCTCTTGGTCTTCCCATTTGTATTCACCAGCTTTCTTCGCTCTTCTTGCAGCTTTCTTAGCCTTCTTATTGCTTTTCTTGATACGCTTTTTAGCCTCTTTCGTCTGCAATTTCCAGAAAGCTTTTTTCGCCTTTTTTTGAGCTTTCTTGGTGGCTTTAGCTTGCTTCTTTCGCTTCTTTGCAATCTCTTTTTCAGCCTTTGCAACAGATCCTTCCTGTGCAGAAGCAGAAGTTGGAGCAAAATTTAATGCCAACAACAATAGAAACAACTGAAAAAACGTTCTTATCTTCATGCAAATTAAATCAACGCCATGCGTTTTGTGAAGTTACACTTTTTTTTATTCATCGTTCTACTTTTAGGAGCATGTAAAAAGCACCGCGAACATCCGGTACCAAGTGTTGCGTTCGACTTCCAGATCGACATGACACTTCCTTCCTATTCTGAGCTTAATGGTGTTGGAGGCTGGTGTTATGTAAACGGTGGAATAAAGGGAATTGTGGTTTACAGAAGATCATATGATCAGTTTGTTGCCTGGGAACGCATGAGCCCTGAAGATCCGAAAGGGGTTTGCGAAAGTGGGTTAACAACAAATCCCGACAACTTTCTACAATTAGACGATCCATGCTCTGACGCACAATTCTCTATGTATGACGGTTCCCCAATCCAAAATTCCGACTGGGGACTGCGCGGATATTTAGTGGAATGGAATGGCGGAAATATTCTGAGAATTTCGAATTAGTTCTTGATAAGAATCCACAAACTACCATTCTTAGTGTCCAATCTTGTCAGTTCCTTTTGTTCAACGAGTAAATTCAGCTCTTTTTCGCTCTCCGTAATCGACTTGTCGCACAATTCAGCGAATTCTTTTAAAGTTAATTTTGGATAGACAGAAAAAATGCTTTTCCAATCTTTCGCATACTGTGTTTTTTGAATGGACGGATAGATTTTTTTGATCTCAGTTTCGAACGTAGAATACTTATTGAATCCGTAAACCGTTTTTGAATTTCCTGAACTATCAGCAATAAACAGAGTTGGAAAACCGCGAACACCCATTTGCTTACACAATTTCAAATCTTCATCGAAAAGTTTCTTTGCCCTTCCATCGTAATCAGTCTTTAACTGAGTAGGATCTAAACCGACTTCTTTAGCAGCCGATTCAATATTTTCCCATTTCGTGATATTCAATTTCTTCAGAAAAACCATTTCACGAAGCACTCGCATAAACTCTACCGCTTTCTGGGCATTTTGCAATTGTGCAGCTTTAAAAGCAATAGACGGCGGATAAGAAGAGTTTAACGGATCTTCCAACCAAACGTCACCATCAATCGGCATTTGATAGTATTCACTTACTTCATCCCAATGATGAGCAACGTCAGAAGGTTTACTGATTCCTCCACTATTGTAACTCCAATCCGGAAGTAAACCGCCCATGCGGTATTCCAATTCAATTTCTTTACCGTATTCCAATTTTAAACGACGAAGTTGCGGTTCAATTCCCCAGCATGAAGAGCAAATTGGGTCAGTGAAATAAATGATCTTAACTGGTTTATTTTCGGATTTAACGCTATCAATTTGTGAGTTGTTTCCCACTCCTGGAATTTCGCAAACACCCGTTTTCGGATCACAAAGCAATGGATTTTTATCGTTGTTCATAGTATTTGTGTTTTGTGCTCTGCATGTCGAAAATGCGAGCAGAATAATTAAACCAATGAATTGAATGTTCATTTTCTGTTTTGTTGTTGAATTACGTAACTTCGATACAAAGTTCAGATTTATTCATTCCATTGTCAATTAGTCAGAAAAACGTGACTATCAAAAAAATGCAAACAGACGAAAATAACTGTCCCGCAGAAGGCCTTTTGAAGATGCTTTCGGGAAAATGGAAACCTCAAATTTTCAAGTTGGCGCTTGATGGACCTTTACGTTTTAATGCATTGCTACGTCAAATTGAAGGATCAAACAAACAATCAATTGCTGTTGCCTTAAAAGAAATGGACGAGCAAGGCATTTTGGAAAAACGAATCGTAAAAGAAAAGCCTTTGCATATAGAATATGATCTATCCGAAAAAGGGAAAGCCTTGATTCCGGTATTTCGTCAGTTAGAGGAATTGAGTTAATTCTTAAAAACAAAAAAAGGAACCCCTTTCGAGATTCCTTCTTCAAAAATGTATTTAAACTTATTTCTTAGTAACGGTAAGCATCCGATTTGTAAGGACCTTGAACTGTTACGTTGATGTAAGCTGCTTGATCTTCTGTTAAAACATCTAGTTCAACACCAATTTTAGCCAAGTGCAAACGAGCTACTTTCTCATCCAAGTGTTTTGGAAGAACGTACACATCGTTATCGTAGTTAGCGTGGTTTTCCCACAACTCGATTTGAGCCAATGTTTGGTTTGTAAATGAGTTAGACATTACGAAAGATGGGTGTCCAGTTGCACAACCAAGGTTAACCAAACGTCCTTCAGCCAAGATGATCACATCGTTTCCGTTAATGGTGTAAACGTCTACTTGCGGCTTCACTGTATTTTTTGTTGCTCCGTGGTTTTTATTCAACCAAGCCATATCGATTTCGTTATCGAAGTGACCGATGTTACAAACGATAGCTTTGTCTTTCATGTTCTCGAAGTGACGACCAACAATGATGTCTTTGTTACCAGTTGTAGTAACGATGATATCAGCACGGTTAACACAGTTGTCTAATTTTTTCACTTCAAATCCGTCCATTGCAGCTTGCAACGCACAAATTGGATCGATCTCAGTAACAATTACACGAGCTCCAGCTCCACGCAATGAAGCAGCAGAACCTTTACCAACGTCTCCGTAACCACAAACAACAGCTACTTTTCCAGCCATCATTACGTCAGTTGCACGACGAATAGAATCTACTAATGACTCTTTACATCCGTACTTGTTATCGAACTTAGATTTAGTAACTGAATCATTTACGTTGATTGCAGGCATCACCAAAGTTCCGTTTTTCTTACGATCGTACAAACGAAGAACTCCTGTTGTAGTTTCTTCAGACAATCCTTTAATTCCTGCTGTCAATTCAGGGAAACGGTCGAATACCATGTTTGTAAGGTCACCACCATCATCCAAGATCATGTTCAACGGTTGACCACCTTCGAACGCGAAAATTGTTTGCTCGATACACCAATCAAACTCTTCTTCGTTCATACCTTTCCAAGCAAAAACTGGAATTCCAGCAGCAGCGATTGCAGCAGCAGCGTGATCTTGCGTAGAGAAAATGTTACATGAAGACCAAGTAACTTCTGCACCCAATTCAACTAATGTTTCAATCAAAACGGCAGTTTGAATAGTCATGTGAAGACAACCAGCAATACGCGCACCTTTCAAAGGCTTGCTTGCTCCGTACTCCTCACGTAACGACATTAATCCTGGCATTTCTGCTTCTGCAAGAACGATTTCTTTACGTCCCCATTCAGCTAGTGAAATGTCTTTTACTTTGTAAGCTAATTTTTCTGTTGTATTGCTCATAATTATGAATTGCTCTAATTTTCAGTCAGCAAAGATACGGCATAGGTTTGTGAATAAAAAATTATCAATTATGAATGATGAAATTATCAAGACATTCTTCCAGTTATGGTCGCTTTTCGAACTTGACAATTAGTAATTTATTCATTCATAATTATTTCGGCGTTCCTATTAGATGCAAAATTGTAGCTGGACCACTTTTCACTTTGCCGATTTTCCAGTCATAGTTTTCATGACCTTTTACTCTGCTTACGAGCTCTTCCATTTCAGGAACCGTATATGTTCGCAACGCCGAAAGAATTCCATCAAACATTACAAAAACGGGAACTAAGGGAATAATGTACGTAAAAATGATTCTTCCAATGGAGAAAGGACGAATGAATGGTGTTACAAACAGAACGTTAAGCGGTGAAAAAATCATTGCGATTACGCTTTTTACATTGCGTTCTTGTGATTCGAATAAGGCAATTGCACTTTTGGCATCCACTGCACTCTGAAGAATCTTCACCGCATCTTCTTCTCTGAAATGATGAAGCGATAGAAATTGTGTTCGCAATCCAACCAATTCAGACGGTACATTCATCGCATCTACACTTTCTTTTCTGTAGGTAAAACGACTGGATTGTTTTGCCGTGAACGCAAATGCTTTTTCGTTCGGATAGAAGTCTGTAAGAACTACATTTAACTGTGGATGTTCTTTCTCTAATGCTGCCACAAGATTTACCAATCCGCCACCACCTCCGGAAGCTAAATCAATAATTGTGGAATTTCCACTTTTAGTTAATGTTTCAGACAATATTGGAACAGCTCCTTTATACACGTTAAACTTATTGGAAACGAACTGAAGAAAATCAGTCAAATAATTACGAAGAAATCCTGGGAACCAACGTTGATCTTCAAATTCAAATAAATGCTTGCGTTTCATGACACTATTTTTACTAACTTTAGGTCAAAGTTACTAAATTTATTTAATTCTAGGTCAAGTTTACTAAAAATAATGAAAACCCGAGATAGAATCTTACACACAGCGCTTCAACTCTTCAATACTCATGGAGTACCAAACGTTACGTTAAGAAGAATTGCCGCTGAGATGAAGATCAGTCAGGGAAACCTGAATTACCATTTTAAGCTGAGAGAAGATATTATTGAAGCTCTATTTTTTCAGTTGATGGAGGTTTTCAATGAAGAGAAAGGAAAATTGGATACGGAAGAAATGAATTTTCAATTTGTACTGGATAGTACTAGAGCTGGAATGGAAGCTTTATTTCGTTACAGATTCCTGATGATTGATTTTAATCAGAATATGCGCGAAAATCCAAAACTACATGAGCAGTTCATCGTTCTGGAACAAATTCGCAAACAGACCTATCTCTATTCATTCACATTGGCCATAAATGCCGGAGTTATGCGTGCACCAGCGTTCCCAACGGAATATGAAGGATTAAATGAGCGTATCCGTGTTTTTAGTGATTACTGGATTGCATCAGCCGCAGTTTATAACGAACCTGAAGAAAGCACGGTAGATAAATATCATGGATTACTGGTAGAAATGTTCTTTCCTTATTTTACAAAGGATGCGCAGCGCGAGTTTTTATTGAAGAGGTTATAACAATAGTATCCTTTTATCTGAACAAATCAACCATCACTTTTCCTTTACCCGTATAAAAGGGAAAATGGAGCATCTCTTTAATCGTAGCCGAAATATCTATTTGACCGTATGGCACATTCAGCTGAACGTTTTGCTTGAAATCCGGAGATAATGCAAAAAATTCGATGTGTCTGCATCCATCACAATTATCACCATGTCCAACAAAACCATTTGACCATCCGTCAAGATGTCTTCCATGGTCATTAGTGACAATCAGCGTTGTTTTGTCTTTGTAGGTTGGTGAATTCTGAATATAATCCCAAATCACACCGATGTATCTATCTGTTTCCTGAATCGCATTGATATAACCAGGAAAGTCTCCTTGATGACCAAAATAGTCCGGCCCTTTAAACGCAACCAAAATCAGTCGTGATTGTTTGTTGGACAAAACATCCAGTGTTCTTTCCAAGGTTACTGAATCTGTTCTATAACCTCCAGTACCATCTCCATTCACTCCACAATCGAAAAACGGACGATACTCATTCTGGTAATTCGGATATAGACAATTCGACAATACATGCAACTTGTCTTTTGATCCAACTATTGCGCATTTTGTATACGGATCACTGGTGCTCTTCAACCAACTTTGAAAAATGGATGGATAATCGGGTAACTGTGTACCATCATTGGCAATTGACTGATAATTCCCTGTACATATCGCCGTGTGACCTGGAATAGTGTAGGTAGCACCTTGGTTATAGAAATTAGTTAGCAATACTCCATAAGTCGACAAGCTATCACGAACAGGAATATTACTATGTAACGGATCTCCCCAAGTTTCTGAGTAACGTGGTCCGTCTATCACAACAATTACAATATTTTCGGTTTGATAGTTTCGTACAACAACTTTATCGTGCGCGCATGAAAACACCAGCAATAGAGCAATAACGAAACCTATTTTCCGAATCATAAGGCAAAGTACAAAATCCAATTGAAAATAACCACATACCAATTTGGCAGACAGATTGAAACGGTTATAAAGGGCGAATAATGAATTCGTCTTAACAAAAAAAATCCCTCTCTTTCGAAAGGGATTCTACCAACAATAAAAACAAAGCCTTTCGGACTTGTTTAGAATAAAGCCATTACAAATTGGACAAAGCCTCTTTCACCAATTCGGCTACTCGTTTTCCATCGGCTTGACCAGCAATTTGTCCGTTGACTGCGCCCATTACTTTGCCCATGTCAGCCGGACCAGCGGCACCAATTGCTTGGATTTTCGCTGAAACAACGCTTCTGATTTCATCATCAGAAAGCATTTTTGGCAAGTATTCCTCAATTACTTTAGCTTGAAAAATTTCTTCGTCAGCCAAGTCTTGACGACCTTGCTCAACATACAACGTGTATGTTTCCATTCGTTGCTTGTGCAACTTCAAAACAATTTTGTTAGCTACTTCTTCTGTCACTTCTCCAGATCCTGAAGTTGCCTCTAACATTAACTTGCTTTTAATATCGCGTAATGCTGCAAGGCGTTCTTTCTCCTTAGCCAACATTGCGTTTTTAATATCTTGATTTATTCTGTCTGTAAAATTCATTTTAGAAGTTCTAATCGCTTCTGGTAGGCAAAGTTACAAAAAACTTTATACTTAAACCGATTTAGTTATAACGTAATAAGGTGACTAATAGTATCAGTCACCTTATTATTTTTATCTCTTAGTCAACATTATCATGTAAGAACGAATTGTTCGTTCTCAAACCACCATCGTTGTCTTTTGTAATTCCAAAGCGGCTTAAACGCTCGTCATCGCTGTGAGCAGTGTTTTCCAAACGAATATTACGTCTTTCAAATGCTGGCTCACCTTCCAATTCTTTCAAACCTTCAGCACGTTTGATCTTCGCATTGTTAGCTCTAATACGCTCTAAACGCTCAGCATTTCTGCGCTGCAATTCATCATTAGAAATAACGGCACGATCATTTGCCTGAGCAGATGTGTTTGTATCGAAATCATCATCCAATGTCAACACATTTCTAGCCGGAGCAGAATCCGTGTTTACACTTGGCGTTGAACTCACCTCCCACTCTAAATCCAATTGTGGAGTTTCACTTACAGGCTCAACCACAGGAGTTGGAGCTACAAATGAAGGAGTTGGCTCAACCACTGCTTCAGGAGTTACTTCTTCAGCAGATTTCAAAAAAGGTTCTTCACTTACAGGAAACGAAGAAGACTGTTGCGTTGGATGCGTTAATGGTGAAGTAATTTCGTTTGTTGCAGAAAGATTTGTTTTCTCTTCTTCTAACTGACGAAGATTGCGCTCAGGCGCTTTCTCAAAACCCGTTGAAGGCTCAGATTCAAATCCTGTTGCAACCAAAGTAACACCTACTTTTCCACCCAACGATGGATCGTAACCATGACCGAAGATAACTTCAGCAGTAGATCCAGCCGCATCTTGAATGTAATCAGTGATATCACCCATTTCTTCCATTGTCAACTCAATATCACCATAAGTAATATTCAACAATACGTGAGTTGCACCACCGATATCGTTGTTATTCAATAATGGAGAATTCAATGCTTCACGAACTGCAACCATTGCACGATCATCACCTTCAGCAGATGCAGATCCCATAATAGCAACACCAGAATTTCTCATTACTGTATTTACATCGTTGAAGTCAACGTTGATAATACCGGTAACAGAAATAACTTCCGCAATTCCTTTTGCTGCAGTACACAATACATTATCCGCCATTGCGAAGGCCTGACTCATGGTTAAATTACCACCAATCTCTTTCAAGCGCTCGTTGTTAATGATCAATAATGTATCAACGTTTGTACGTAATTCATCTAATCCTTCTTCAGCTTGCTGACGACGACGACGTCCTTCAAATCCAAAAGGAACCGTTACGATACCTACAGTTAATATTTTCAATTCTCTAGCTACTTGCGCAATTACAGGAGCAGCACCAGTTCCGGTTCCACCACCCATTCCTGCAGTAACGAAAACCATCTTTGTTCCGTTTCCTAGCAATTCACGCAACTCATCGATATTCTCGATAGCTGCATTTTTTCCGATTTCAGGAATTGCTCCGGCTCCACGTCCTTCAGTAAGACTTGGTCCTAACTGAATTTTAGAAGGAACCGGTGAAATATCCAAAGCCTGACGATCGGTATTACACACAATGAAATCAACTCCTTTGATTCCCAAGTTGTACATGTGGTTTACGGCATTGCTTCCACCCCCTCCAACACCAATCACCTTGATGATTGAGTTGTTATTTCCTTTTGGCAAATCGAATTCCATAGCTTTTATTTTATTGTCTTTATTCTAAACTTCTTGTCGAAGCATAACGCTTCGTATGGGCGTAAAATGTTACGCCCTTACTACTCCTCTTCAGAGAAGAATTCTTTTCCTTTTGTAATGAACTTGTCAAACAACGACTCACGGCGTTTTGTTGACTGTTCTTTTGGTTGTTTCTGTTGTTTTGTGCTTACGTTTTCTGTATTCACCGAAACCAAAGAAGCAGCTGTTTCTTTCTCGAATCCTTTCAAGACCAAACCAATACCTGTTGAGTACATTGGACTTGAAATTGCTTCGATTGTATTTGTTGAAGCCAAATGCTCTGTTGGATAACCAACGCGTGTATTGATTCCAGTTACATACTCGAATAACTGCGTAATGTGTTTCAACTGAGATCCACCACCTGTAACAACGATACCAGCGATCAAACGCTTCTCGTAACCCGAATTCATAATCTCATAGTGCACTTGCTCAATGATCTCTTCCATTCGTGCCTGAATGATGCTCGCTAAGTTTCTCAACGAAATTTCTTTTGGTGCACTTCCACGAACTCCTGGAATTACAACTACATCAGAATCTAAGCTTTCAGACGCCAATGCTGAGCCAAATTTCACTTTCAACTTTTCAGCGTGATTACGCAGAATTACACACCCTTCTTTAATATCGTCTGTAATTACGTTACCTCCAAATGGAATAACTGCAGTATGACGGATAATTCCTTCGTGGAAAATCGCAACATCAGTAGTTCCACCACCGATATCAACCAATACCACTCCAGCTTCTTTTTCTTCATCGTTTAACACTGCTTCAGCTGATGCGATTGGTTCAAGAATGATGTCCTGAACGCTCAATCCACTTTTCTCCACACACATTGCGATGTGCTTAGCAGCATTTACCTGACCGGTAATCACATGGAAATCCGCCTCCAGGCGAACACCCATCATTCCTACCGGATCAATAATATTTGTTTCACTATCTACGATAAATTCCTGTGGAAGTACGTGAATGATCTGCTCTCCCGGAGGAGTAACCATTTTGTACATATCGTCAATAAGTGCATCAACATCTTTCAAAGAAATCTCGATATCGCCGTTTGAGCGCGTCAAAATTCCGCGGTGCTGCATGCTCTTAATGTGTTGACCTGCAATACCAACATTCACAACGCGAATAGTCAATTCTGCATCAACGCGATCCTGAGCTTCTTTAACAGCAGCTAAAATAGATTGTACGGTTTTCTCGATGTTCGCAACAATTCCTCGTTGAACACCAAGTGAGTCGCTTTGACCCATAGAAATGATCTCCAGTTTACCGTGTTCGTTTTTAGTACCAACTAAACAAGCGATTTTGGTTGTCCCAATGTCCAACCCAACAACTATTTTCTTTTTAACTGAAGACATATCAATCCGTTATTTCTTTTTTCCTACACACTATCTGGTTTTCATACTTCAAGTTGATCGTTTTATATTTACTCCAACCTGCATAAGGAAGACCTTCCTGATAGAATATTTTCAATTTCTCCATTTTCTCTTTCACCTCTTTGTCAGATTCAGCAGAACCGAAAATAATTTCGTGTTCTCCAACCAACGGAATTAGCGTATAACTACCCCACTGATCTCGATGAACTTGACCAATTTGGGCACACAAGAATGGATCATTACAAACATAATTTGAAATTCGATAGATTTCATCTAGATTTCTAGAACTTTTCAATGATGCATTGTTAATAATTTCAGGCACTGTTATACTGTCACATTTGTCTGAAATGTTCCCCGAAAAAACGAGCACTCTTGCAGTAAAATTGGGTGATGTAGCCATTGGCACTCCATGAACGTCCACATAAAAACTTTCCCCAAATTTGTTAAATACACGAGCAAGTGGTTGGCGAACTTTTACATTCACGCTCCAGGCACCCCCTAATTTTTTAAAAACTTCGACCTTTTCTACCTCATGCATCTTACGAATGAAGGTTTCAATTGCATTGGTATTGATGTCTTCCATTTTCTGTCCGTCGTACACCAAATTATTGCGTTTCAAACGTGTCAATAATTCCGTTTCGGTTAGAAAAGCATTTTCATCGACCACACTAATAGAAATCACCGGCGCCGTTGCAACAGTTTCCTCCTGCTCTTTGCGAGAGAAATAAACGATTACAATCACCAAAATGGCAAAAGCACTCCAAGCCGCTATTTTCCACTTATTATTCAACGCTATTCTTTTCTAGTTCAATATTCAGTTTTGGTACAATTCGGTCAATATCACCGGCACCAATCGTAAGGACAACCCCCTCCTTAAAATCTTTCAAATATTCAATCACTTCCTGCGGATCTTTCAACGAAACCTTACAAGAAATAGAATTCACCAAAACATCACTCGTTACACCCGGAATAGGTTCTTCTCGCGCCGGATAGATAGGCATCATGATCACTTCATCCAGTTTCGAAAGCTCTTTAACAAATCCATCAAGAAAATCTCTTGTTCTTGAAAACAAATGCGGCTGAAAAACCCCTAGCACTTTCTTATCCGGATACAACAAACGGATAGATGAAACCAATGCTGCTATTTCTGTCGGATGATGCGCGTAATCATCGATATAAACCAATTTCTCAGTTCGAACATGGTATTCAAAACGACGCTTAACCCCTTTGAAACTTGCCAATCCGGAACGAATCTCATCCCAACTACAACCCAAATGCAAACAAAGCGCAATAACCGCAACAGCATTCTCCGCATTGTGAATTCCAGGCAATCCCAATTCTACACTTTCCTGAACGTCACCTAAATGGTCAACATCCATGTAGAAATGTCCGTTTTCAACGCGAAGATTATAACCATTCACTTGCGCTGTTGGTGCATTCACTCCATAGGAAACAGCTTCGAAGGATTCAGTTCTTAACGGAAGCGAGTGTTTGTAAACAACAAACCCACCATCGTTATGTTTGTTGGCATATTCCTGAAAACCTTCTTCGAAAGCTTCTTTTGTTCCATAAATATCCAAATGATCAGGGTCCATGGCCGTGATAATACTTGCCAACGGAGACAATCGCAAAAAAGAACGATCGAACTCATCTGCCTCAATAACCGTGAAATCCGACTTCGGATTGATCAATACATTGGAATCAAAGTTGGAAGAAATTCCACCTAAGAACGCAGAACAACCCAAAGTTGAATTGGAAAGCACCCAGGCCAACATTGTTGACGTAGTTGTTTTTCCATGTGTTCCAGCAACACCTAATCCTTTTGAAGTTCTTGTGATTAAACCTAAAACTTCACTACGCTTGAGAACTTTATGATTTTTCTTCGCAAAAACCAGCTCCCCCATTGCAGCAGGGATAGCCGGCGTATAAACAACAAGTGTTGCTTCGGTATTCAAAAATGCTTCAGGAAGATCTTGTCCCAGATCATTGAAATGGACGGCAATTCCTTCAGCAATCAGTTCATCCGTTAAAGGCGAAGGCGTTTTATCGTAACCCGCAACTTCGTAGCCTAAAGCAAAAAAGTAACGCGCAAGTGCCGACATTCCGATTCCTCCGATGCCTATGAAGTAAAAACGTTTTATGTTGTTTAGTTCCATTTGTTTTCTCCCCCTTTGAAGGGGGACTAAGGGGGATGGCCTTCCCCGATTATTCATATTGAGTAGGTGCCACCCTCCTCAATCCTCCCTCAAGGGAGGAAGTCAAAACTCGCCCTTACGATACCACTTGCTCGATTACGTCAACTATATCCTCTGTTGCTCTCGGTTTTGCCATTCTTTTGATGGCAATCGAAAGCATATTTTTTTCTTCTACATTATTGAGCATTTCCAATGTTCGTTTTATCAAAACATTTGGCGCATCAACGTCTTTCACCAGAACTGCTGCTTTGTTGTTTACCAAAGCCATTGCATTCTTGGTTTGATGATCTTCAGAAACGTTTGGAGAAGGCACCAAAACAATTGGTTTACCTACCAGGCACAATTCCGAAATAGATAACGCTCCGGCTCTTGAAATCACCACATCCGCTAAAGCATAAGCAGCATCCATTCTGGAAATGAAATCAGTTACTATAACGTGATTCGCAACGCGCTTATTCAATTCCATTTTCATGTTCTCGAAATAGTACTTACCACATTGCCACAACACCTGAACATCAGCCTGACGAAGTAAATCCAATCCGTTGAGTAAACTTTCGTTCAAGGTTCTTGCCCCCAAACTTCCACCAATAATCAAAATGGTTCTTTTGGTTGGATCCAATTCAGGAAACAAAGTCATTGCCTCTTCTCTTGAAATGGAATTCGAAGCCAATTCAGCACGAACAGGATTTCCCGTCAAACGAATTGTTTTTGGAGGAAATACCGTTTCCAAATTTTCATAGGCCGTGCAAACTGCCGCAATATTTTTAGCCAATAAACGATTGGTTTTTCCTGGATAAGAATTCTGTTCCTGAATGACAGTTGGAATGTTTAAGCGTTGTGCCATTTTCAACGTTGGACCACTCGCATAACCACCAACACCAATCACCACTTGCGGATTAAAATCTTTCACAATTTTCTTCGCCATTCGCAAACTCTTTAAAAGCTTGAAGGGAAGCGCAAGATTCTTCAACGTCAACCTTCGCTGTAAACCAACAATTGGTAAGCCAACAATCTTATATCCTGCTTGCGGAACACGTTCCATTTCCATTTTGCCTTCTGCCCCAACGAAAAGAATCTTCACCTCCGGATTCCTCTTCTTGACCTCATTTGCAATAGCGATAGCCGGGAAAATATGTCCTCCCGTTCCGCCACCTGATATAATTACTCGTTCTAGTTTCATGCTATAGCTGCTTCCGCCATTACGGATTCTTTGGTACTTTCTTGTTTAGCCGCAATTCCCTGGACAATACCAATCGAAACACAAGCCATGATCATTGCCGAACCTCCCATTGCGAGGAAAGGCATATTTTGTCCGGTTACAGGGAAAATCCCCGTACAAACCATCATATTTACAGCTGCCTGAGAAAGGAGTAAAATCCCGATTCCCAAACAGAGATAAGTTTCGAAAAGATTCTCTGCCTTTAAAGCAATACGCATTATGCGATAGAGCAATATCAAATAGAACAGGACGAGAAAAACGGCAGCAATGAGTCCGAACTCTTCTACAAAGCTCGCATAGAAGAAATCGGCATAAGCTTCAGGAATAAATTCTTTCACTTTTCCTTTTCCGATTCCTTGTCCAAAAACTCCACCAAGAGAAATGGCCTGCTTGGCGTTGTTTGCCTGTAAGTTTCCGGCAACATCTATGTCTTTGTTGTCTTCTAACTTACTATTGAAGCGATTCACCCATGTTTCATAACGTGGAAGAATCTTTGCTTCGGGAAACGCCTTGTGCGCACCGATGGCTAAAAGCATCAGCACCAATCCACCGAAGACGAGCGTTGCCATTTTCCCAAAGGGGGCTCGACCAATAAACAACATGGTAAAACAGATCATAAACAGTATGGCTGCCGTTGAGAAATTATCCTTAACAATCAACGTACATATCACAATAATCGGCACCATAACCGGTAAAAATCCTTTCTTCCAATCGTTGAGCAACTCGCTTTTCTTACTCAACAAACGAGCAAGATAAATGAGGATAGCCAGCTTCGCATAATCCGAAGACTGAAAGGTCAATCCAACAAAAGGAATCTTCACCCAACGACCGGCTTCATTCACCTTTGTTCCGAAGAACATCGTAAAAATGAGAAGCACAATAGCGGAGTAGTAAATGATCTTGGACATCCTGGACAAGTAGGCGGAATCCTTCTTATGAACCCAATACATGGCCAGAACTGCAAGAACAATGTATACAAAGTGTTTAAACAAATATTTGAACGGAGTTCCTCCTTCCATCTTCACCAAGATCGGTACAAAACTGTACACCGAAACCAGTGAAAAGCCAAGCAGCAAAATGGTAATTACCCAAATTGCCAAGTCGCCATGAAAGTATTTTCTTAGAACCGTTATCATTTCGTTTCGCTTAAGAACTCTTTAAAGTTGTTAATGTTTGTCTTCCACTCATTGCCTTGGTAGGTAAAGAGTAGAATACGTTTTGGAACAGACAGTTCATTCAAGAACAACAATGTATCTTCCAAACCTTCCGTTGCTGTGATCAATGGAATTGGTCCACCCAAATCTGAAGCAATTGTGATTTGAGGATTATCGTACTGCCCAATCCAGTTTATCGATTTGAATCCAGTTGGATCAACAGCCGCATATTCTTCGATCAGATCTTTCGTACCTAACCAACAAATTGGAAAAGGAAACGAAGCGATAACAGCCGAGAAGTCGTAAACCGATGGCTTGTACCACGTAAAAACATCCATTCCCTTCCACTTGCCAAACGGTCGAATTGCACTGACCTCGGCATTTTTCAAGGCTTCTTCACGTGCCTCGAGTAAGGGATTTTTGAGTATTACTTTTCCTTTTTCCATAACGGAATTGAATTACAATGCGCGAACCGCTTGTTTAAACTGATTTCCTCTGTCTTCGTAATTTTCGAATAGGTCAAAGCTCGCACATGCAGGCGACAACAATACCACTTCGTCTTTCTTCGCCAAACGGTAACCGTAAGCCACAGCTTCAACAGCTGAACCAGCTTCAACTATAGTTTCCACATGATCAGAAAAAGTTTCGATGATCTTTGCGTTGTCTTTTCCAAGGCAAATAATCGCTTTCACTTTCTCCTTCACAAGGTCAAGAAGTTCTGTGTAGTCGTTTCCTTTATCAACTCCACCAACAATCCAAACTGTTGGTTGCTCCATGCTCTCCAAAGCAAACCACGCGGCATTCACGTTTGTTGCTTTCGAGTCATTGATGAATTGAATTCCGCAAACTTTGGCTACAAATTCCAAACGGTGTTCAACATTTACGAAGTCGGAAAGACTTTCTCGTACCACATCTTTGCGAATTTCGAGTATGCGTCCCGCAAGACCACTCGCTAATGAATTCTGGGCGTTGTGTTTACCCTTCAAGGCTAGTTCATGAATAGACATAGAAAATTGATTGTTAAAGTTTATATAGAGTTGTTTGTTGTGTACATAAGCACCTTTTTCGAACTCTTTTGTGAGCGAGAAAGGCAAACAAGTTGCTGCAATGGTTCTTTTTTCCATTTCAGCGGTTACTACTGGATCATCAGCGTTGTAGATAAAGTAATCTGCCGATGTCATGTTATTTAGAATACGGAACTTCGAGTTCACGTACAGTTGCATATTGTATTCGTAGCGATCTAAATGATCGGGAGTAATGTTGGTCAAAATGGCAATGTCCGCTTTGAAATCCTCCATATCATCCAACTGGAAAGAACTCAATTCTAGAACGAAAATGTCCTTGTTTTCCAACGCCACTTGCTTCGCGAAACTGTAACCTACATTTCCAGCCAATCCAGCATCCATTCCCGCTTTTTTCAGAATGTGATGCATAAGCATGGTTGTAGTGGTTTTACCATTACTTCCGGTAATCGCTATCTTCTTCGCAGTTGTGAAGTATGCCGCAAATTCGATTTCAGAAACCACCTTGATTCCTTTCTCACGAATGGCTTTCATAACCGGAGCTTTCTCAGGAATCCCGGGCGACTTGATTACCAAATCAGCCTGAAGGACACGCTCCATCGTATGCATTCCCTGCTCAAATTCGATTTCGTATTGCTTCAATTCTGCTTCAAATTCAGCTTTGATTGCTCCAAAATCTGAAACAAAAACATTCGCCTCCTTTACTTTCGCAAGAATTGCAGCACCTACTCCGCTTTCGCCGGCACCCAAAACAACAATATGTTTGTTCTGAATATTCATTATCTCAACTTCAACGTTACGATAGTGATTACTGCCAGCAATACAGCTACGATCCAGAAACGGGAAACAATTTTCGCTTCGTGTAATCCTTTTTTCTGGTAGTGATGATGCAAAGGCGCCATGAGAAAAATCCTCTTCCCTTCACCAAAGCGTTTTTTGGTGTATTTAAAATAGCCGACCTGCAGAATCACTGATAAATTCTCCACCAGGAAAATTCCACACAATACCGGGATCAATAACTCTTTACGGATAGAGATAGCGAAAACCGCAATGATTCCTCCCAAGGCCAAACTTCCGGTATCACCCATAAAAACTTGCGCCGGATAACTGTTGAACCACATGAATCCGATACATGCTCCAACAAAGGCTGAAATAAAGATTACGAGTTCCTCTGCAAACGGGATGTACATGACATCGAGGTAATCCGCGAAACGAATATTCGACGCCACATAAGCCAAAATTGCCAGGGCTATTCCAGCAATTGCAGAAGTTCCGGCGGCAAGCCCATCCAAACCATCCGTCATATTCGCACCATTTGAAACGGCAATTACAATGACAATGACAATAGGAATGAACAACAACCAACCGTACGACTTATCAATATCTCCGATCAACCAGTTGTAGTTGAATTCGTTGTTTTTGATGAAAGGAATGGTTGTAGTCATGTCACGCGTTACAATCCATTTCACGTTTTTATCATCGTCTTCATCCATTGTATGCTGATGTGAAACAAGACTTTCGCCAGCCTGCAATTCGTAATTCGCACTCACTTTTTTGTGTACCTGAACATCTTTATGGAAGTACATGATCGAACCTACGATAATTCCAACACCGATTTGCCCCACAACCTTGAACTTTCCCGAAAGACCTTCTTTGTTCTTTTTGAAGACCTTGATGTAATCGTCGATGAAGCCAATAGCCCCCAACCAAACAGTTGCCAACAACATGGTGATCACATAAATATTATCCAGTTTGGCAAACAATAATGTTGGAATCAAAATGGCAGCAAGAATGATCAATCCACCCATTGTTGGGGTTCCTGATTTTTCAATTTGTCCAGCCAAACCAAGATCACGAACGGTTTCACCGATTTGCTGACGACGCAATAGGTTAATCAATCGTTTTCCAAAAACAACTGAAACAATCAACGACGTAATTAACGCCATTGCAGCTCTAAACGAAATGTAATGGAACAATCCAGCTCCCGGAAAGTCCAATCCTTCTAAATAATTAAAGAGATATGTTAACATTACTTCTGTAGTTTATCAAAGTAGTTCTGTACCAAGGCGAAATCATCGAAGGGATGCTTCACGCCATTTATTTCCTGATATTTCTCGTGACCTTTTCCGGCAATCAAAATGATATCACCAGGTTGCGCCATGCTTACTGCCGTTTTTATTGCTTGTTCTCTATCCTGAATTGTCAATGTTTTCATCGTTTGATGTGCCTCTACACCAGCTTCCATGTCTTTCAAAATCTGAGCTGGATCTTCTGTTCGTGGATTATCCGAAGTCAGGATCACTTTATTACTCATTTCGCAAGCAATTCGAGCCATTTCCGGACGTTTCGTAGTATCTCTGTCGCCACCGCAACCAACAACCGTAATCACTTGCTCGTTTCGTGTACGAATATTTTCGATGGTCTTCAATACATTTTCCAGGGCATCTGGTGTATGAGCATAGTCCACGATTGCCATGATCTTGCTTACACTTTGTGTAAATTGGAATCGCCCTTCAACAGCATCCAGATTACTCAGGATGGTCAACACTTCCGTGGAATCGTTACCCAACAATTGACTGATTCCATAAACCGTTGCCACATTGTAGGCATTGAAATCGCCGATCAATTTTGTCCAGCATTCAATTCCGTTGATGGTAAGCAATAATCCAGAAAAGCTATTCTCCAATACTTTCACCATGAAATCGGCATGGGATTTCAAAGCGTAAGTAGAAACAACTGCTTTTGTGTTTTGAACCATGACCGTTCCATTCTTATCATCCACATTCACCAATGCAAATGCCGATTTCGGGAGATTATCAAAGAATCCTTTTTTCGCTTCGATATACGCCTTGAACGTTCCGTGATAATCCAAATGATCATGGGTAATGTTGGTAAATGCTGCTCCCGTGAATTCCAATCCTGCGATTCTATGTTGAGAAACGGCATGTGAACTCACTTCCATAAAACAATGTGAACAACCTTCATTCACCATATCCGCCAACAATCGATTCAATTCAATTGGATTTGGAGTTGTATGTGTTGCAGGAATCTCTTCATTCCCGATCAGGTTCACAACTGTTGAGATCAATCCCGTTTTGTAACCCAACTGCATGTATAATTTGTGCAATAAAGTCGTAGTAGTTGTTTTTCCGTTTGTACCGGTAATTCCAACCAACTTGATATTTCTTGACGGATAATCGTAAAACGCGTGAGCACAAACACCTAATGCTAAAGAAGTTTCCTCAACAACGATTTGAGTCACGTTATCCGGTAAATCCAATACACGATCAACCAAAACCGCTGTACAACCTTGTTGTAAAACAGAAGGAATGAAATCATGTGCATCGACTTTCGTTCCGCGAATAGCAACAAACAATGAATCAGCTGCAGCCTGACGAGAATCCATAACGATCTTAGCAATAGAAGACTCTTTCGAACCTATCCACTGTTTTACCGCGATGTCTTTCGTTATGTCTACTAATCTTTTCATTATTCTAACACTAATTCTATTAATCCACCTTTGTACACAGGGGTTCCAGCTGGAATTGTTTGCGAAACCACCCGTCCTTTTCCACGAAGCAACACATGCATACCTTGCTTTTCGATCAGATAAACAGCATCCTTTGCCAATAAACCACGAACATTGGGAACGTTATTTTTACTGTACTGCATTGGAGCAATCTCCATTTTTTTACCATCCGATTTCGTCTTACTCCATTCGCTATAAGCCGGCACCGTGTAAGGCATTTTTAAATCTTTCATCACACGAATCAAATCCTGATTTCTTCCCGGTTTAGCCTTCGGAACTTCACGTTTTGGCTTGCTTGCGTTAATCGCGTGGTGATAACTCAATGTGTTTGAGTAAACCTTGTTCGCAATTGCAGTAAATACAGTTCCTGAAACCGTTGCACCGTAGATGTCACGCGTTGGAGCAGATACAACTACTATACAGCTGTAGATTGGATCTTTTGCAGGAAAATAACCCACGAAAGAAGCCTGGTAACGACCTTGCCCTTCTTCACCGTAACTGTTTTGATCGTTCAAAATTTTTGCTGTTCCGGTTTTCCCAGCAATATCGAAGAGTGAAGACTTCAATGCGCTACCTGTTCCACGTATTACAACACCTTCCAAACATTCCTGCAACTGAGTCAATGTTGATTTCGAGCAAATGTTTTTGCGCAAATAGATTGGTTGAAACTTCTTCACAACTGCGTTCCCACGACGAATCTGCTCGACAAATTGTGGACGAACCATATCTCCGTCATTCGCAACCGCATTGTAGAAAGCCAGGGTTTGAAGCGGCGTTTGCTGCACTTCATATCCAATCGCCATCCACGGCAACGAAATTCCTGACCATTGTGGCATTCCAGGAGCGTACAACGTCGGCTTAGGCTCTCCTAACAATTCAACCCCAAGAGAATCCGCCAAACCAAATGAACGCAAACGATCAATAAATGCTTGCGGTTCGTTTCTATAAGCATTTTGAATAACCTTCGCAATCACATTTGAAGAAACCTCAAAGGCTTTACGAATAGTAATTTTTCCGTAGCCAAATTTATTCGAATCATGAAGCTCCAGTTTCGGCCCGAAATTGTAAATCCCGTTCGCATCAACTATATCACTCAAGCGAATTTTCTTATCCTCCAACGCAGCCATTAAAGACGCCAACTTGAAAGTAGACCCGGGAACCTCTTTCGAACCAATTGCCTGATTGTAAACTTCCGAGTAATTGCCTTTTTTATCCAACTGAAGATTCACCATTGCACGCACAAATCCCGTTTTCACATCCATCACGATTGCACAACCGCTCTTTGCACCCTGCGTTTTCAACTGTTGTAATAATTCAGAATGTGCCACCTCCTGAATATCAAGATCGAAAGACGTGATCAAATCTGCACCTTCAACAGGTTCTTTCACAAATTTTCCGGTCTTTTTCCAGCCGGAAGAAATATTCTGCATGATCTCCAACCCTGGTTCACCCGATAAAATATCATTATAAGCGCCTTCAATTCCTACACGAACAATATCACTTGTATCTTCATCATTATAATACCCTAATGTTCTTTCCAGCAACATTCCATGGGGACGTTTACGCTTCATACGCTCTTCATCATCAATCAGCCCACCCTTATTACGACCCAGCTCGAAAATTGGAAGCTTTTTCGCAAGATTACGCTGTGCGTTGGTTGCACCAAGCTTGATTTTCACATAGCGATTATTTCTAGCTCTTCCAGAACGAATGAAGGATTCGAAATCTCTGGCAGATGTTTCGGGAAATAATTTATTTAGTCCAATACACAAATCACTGATATCACGATTGAAAACCTCCTCATCCACTACAGTTGGGTCCATACGCAGATCAAAGAATGAAACTGAAGTCAACAAAGGCGTGAAATTGCGATCCAAAATCTCACCACGACGCGGATACCTTTCTTCGGTTTTGGTTTTGATCTTTTCCTTCGCATCAGAAAACACAGATACACTACCCTCCGTTTGGATAAGAGCAGTTTTAACGATAACAACAACCAAGGCAACAAAGAAGCCTAAGTACACGATGTATGCTCGCCAAATGATATCTTTTTTCTCTTTCAATTCTTATTCCTCTTTTTTGATTCGAATCACTTTCACAGGATTCACAGATTCTCTCAAACCTCTTTTCTCAAGTACTCTTTTTAATCTGTAACGCGTAGTCAATTCTTCCAACTTCGCTTTGCTTTCAATATATTCAGCCGTTTTAGCATCCAATTCCTCCTGCTTATCGTTGATGTCTTTTGTCAATTGCTTTCCGTAATACCCTTTCGAAACCATCAAAAGCAACAACAGCAAAATGAAGAAGATGAACGTCAGGTTATTCACCACAAAATCCCTTGTCAGAATTTCACCATTCAACACCTGAACAAGTAAGTTTGGTCGAGAAACGCGTTCCGGTTTTTTCTTCCCATCTGCACTAGCCCTATAAGAAGCCTTCGACTTTTTCTCCTTTTTAGCAGCCGCTTCTTGCAAAGCCTTCAACTCCTCTTTATCGCGCAACTCATTTTCCATCTTCCACTCGTGTTGCAATCCTCAACTTTGCACTTCTGGCACGCGTATTTCGCTGAATTTCATCCTCGCTTGGAGAAATCGGCTTTCTATTCACCTCTTCAAAAGGCTTTAATATTTTTCCAAAGAAATCCTTCTCGATCTTACCGTCCAGATTCCCGCGTTTCATCAAATTTTTAACCGGACGATCTTCCAATGAATGATAAGACATCACCACCAATCTCCCACCAGGCTTCAACACATCTGCAGTTTGCTCCAGAAAACGCTCCAGCACATCCATTTCTTTATTCACCTCAATGCGAAGCGCTTGAAAAACCTGCGCAAAGAACTTGTGATCTTTAAATTTGGGAGCAACAGAACCTAAAGCCTCCATCAATTCTCCAGTAGTAGAAATTGTCGCTTTATTTCTGGCTTTCACCAATTCAACCGCAGTTTTGTACGGATGAGCCAACTCTCCATATTCACGGAAAATCTTCGCCAATTGTTCTTCATCATAAGTAGCAACCACTTTTGCAGCATCAAAATCACCACTTTGATTCATACGCATATCCAATCGCTCGTTTGTACGAATGGAAAAACCACGTTTTGCATCGTCAAATTGATGAGAAGAAACACCTAGATCAGCCAGAATTCCGTCAACATGCGAAATCCCCATCATTTTCAGATGGTTTTTCAAAAACGCAAAATTAGAAGCGACGAAATGGAAATTAGGAGCATCCCAGGCATTTTTAGCCGCATCAGGATCCTGATCAAAACTGATCAATTTCCCCTCAGAAGAAAGTAATTTGAAGATTTCACGAGAATGCCCGCCACCACCAAATGTCACATCAACGTAAACACCATCTTTTTTGATCGCGAGTCCGTCGAGACATTCCTTAAGCATTACCGGAACATGGTATGTAGCATCGTTATTCGTCATCATTCCCTAAGTCACCCATTACTTCATCCGCCAAATCAGCGAAATCAGCCATGTTTCCATCAAGAAGTTGGAAGTACTTAGACTTGTCCCAGATTTCAATTCGATCGTTGTACGCAATAAGCATCACATCCTTATCTAAACCAACACGCTCCATGTGCATTACCGGAATCAACACACGACCAGCATTGTCGAGCGCAATTTGTTTTGCTCCCTGATGGAACAAACGGTAGAACATACGATTCTTTGGTTTAAACAAATTCAGCTTAGAGAGTTTTTCCGCCAGTTTATCCCACTCGTTCATCGGGTAGAGAGTTAAACAGTCTTCAAAACCTTTGTTCAACATGAATTGTTCCTGAGCCTCGGGAGAAAGTTGCTTGCGCAAACCAGCCGGGAAGAGGAATCTTCCTTTTCCGTCCAGTTTAACCTCAAATTCTCCTACAAGTCCAGCCATAGCTATTAATAATGCGTAAAATTAGGGAGAATAACCCACTTTTTACCACCAAGTTACACTTTGTTGAAAACTAATAACGCAGTAAGCATACAAAAGGTTTCAATCACATAAACAAAAGTATTGATTTTATTGAATTTTAGGTCAAAAAATCATAAGTGGTAAAAAGTGGTAGTAAATGTAGAATTGTGGATAAAATGGGTAAAAGTGGGATAAATGCAACTTTGCCAATTTGACAGAAAAAAATCCATTAAATACCTTTCGGTATATTTTTATTTATACATTTGCTCATGTCGAAATCGGAACGTACCAGACAATTCATTATTGAGAAAGCAGCTCCTGTTTTTAACGAAAAGGGATTTGCCGGAACTTCCATGAGTGATTTGACTCAAGTCACAGGTTTGACAAAAGGAAGTATCTACGGAAATTTTGAAAACAAAGACGAAGTTGCTCTAGCTGTTTTCGAATACAATTTCCAGCTGGTTTCCAACTACATCAAATCAAAAATGGCCGAGAAGAAAACCATCACTGAAAAGCTTTTGGTTTATCCGGAAGTTTACCGAAACTTCATGAGTCTTCCATTTTTACAAGGTGGATGTCCGCTAGCAAATACAGCCACGGAAGCAGACGATAATCACCCACTGTTAAAAGCACAGGCCTCTCAAGCATTGCAGACCTGGCGCGAATCTATTGATCGATTACTCAAAAAGGGAATGGAGACTGGTGAATTAAAAAGTGATATTGACACAACTGAAACCGTTGCAGTTTTGGCAGGATTGGTTCAGGGAGCAGTTCTTCAAACCAAACTTTCCGGAAAATTGAATTACCTGAATTCAGCAATGACTTTTCTTGAAAAAACAATATTGAATTTGAAGAACTGATATTTTTTTAATTACACATATACCGATTGGTATATTTTAAAAATGAGATTATGAAAGAAGTATTTATTGTCGCAGCGAAACGAACACCAACAGGCGGATTCCTTGGAAATTTATCCGGATTCTCAGCGACTGAATTAGGCGCATTAGCTATTCGAGATGCATATGAGTCGACTGGGATTGACCCAAACACGATTTCTTCTGTTTACATGGGAAATGTGCTGTCGGCAAACTTGGGACAATCACCAGCACGACAAGCAGCAAAATTTGCAGGAATTCCAGATTCAACGGATGCAACAACCATAAATAAAGTCTGCGCCTCAGGAATGAAAGCAACTGCAATCGGTGCACAACAAATTCAACTTGGTTTAGAACATCTGGTAATAACCGGCGGAATGGAAAGCATGAGTAATGCACCACATTATAGCTTACTTCGAAAAACAACAAAATTGGGCCATGAAACTTTCATTGACGGATTGTTGAAAGATGGATTGACTGATGTTTACAACGGATTACACATGGGAAATGCGGCTGAACTGTGCGCTGAGAAGTATAAACTAAGTCGGGAAGAGCAAGATGAATTTGCGTTGATATCTTACAGAAAAGCAAACGAAGCGACAAAAGCCGGAAAGTTTACCTCAGAAATCATCCCCATTCGAATTCCTTCCAAAAAAGGAGAAATTACTGTTTCAGAAGACGAAGATATATTCAAAGTCATTCCTGAAAAAGTTCCAGCTCTTCCATCTGTATTCATTGAAAACGGAACGATAACTGCCGCGAATGCCAGTAATCTGAATGATGGTGCCGCAGCCTTGATTCTTGCATCGAAAGAAGCCGTGGAAAAACACAATCTGAAACCATTAGCGAAAATTATCGGTTACGCTGATGCTGCTCAAGCTCCGGAATGGTTTACAACTGCTCCATCTCTAGCCATTCCAAAAGCTTTGGAGCAAGCCAATTTAAGTTTAGATCAGATTGATTTTTTCGAGATCAACGAAGCGTACGCAGCCGTTGCTTTGGCGAATCAGCGCATTCTTGGACTGGACGAAAATAAAGTGAACATTTATGGAGGAGCTGTTGCAATTGGACATCCACTTGGAGCTTCTGGAGCACGAATTTTATGTACCTTAATATCGGTTCTTCACCAAGAGAATGAACGATACGGAGTTGCAGGAATTTGTAACGGAGGCGGCGGCGCATCAGCAATGGTGATTGAAAAAATTTAACGCTTACAGACATGTATACTGAATTCCTAGAAAGCACAAAGAAGCAATTTGCCTATTACAAGCAACTGGGCGACAAAACAATCGCTCAACTTCCTGAAGAAAAATTGTTCTGGCAGTTCAATGAGGAAAGCAACTCGATTGCCGTAATTGTGAAACACCTAAATGGAAATATGCGTTCACGCTGGACAGATTTCTTAACGACTGACGGCGAAAAAGAAACCCGAAATCGTGATGGTGAATTTGAAAATGACATCAACTCAAAACAAGAATTGCTTCAACTTTGGGAAGAAGGTTGGGATTGTCTATTCAGCACATTGAATTCATTAAAAGAAGAAGACTTCTCAACAACCATTTACATTCGAAATCAAGGCCACACCGTTGTTGATGCGATAAACAGGCAATTGGCACATTACCCTTACCACGTTGGACAAATGGTTTTCATCGGAAAAATGATCTGCAACGATAATTGGCAATCACTTTCTATACCAAGAGGAAATTCACAGTCATACAATGCTGAAAAATTCTCGAAACCGAAACACAACGAACATTTTACAGACGAATACTTAAAGAATGATGAATAAAGTAGTAGCTCATTTAAAGCAACAAATTGGAAAACAAGCATCCGAAACCCTCACACCTTCACCACTGATGATTTGGCTGAATCCAATTTTACTTTCTGCTGAAGAGGGTGTTGTGGTTTTTGAATACACCATTCGAAAAGAAATGACCAACCCGATTGGGATTTTACATGGTGGCATTTCAGCAGCAATTATTGATGACGCTATAGGAACTGCTGTTTATACCTTTGATGAAGAACATTTCTATTCCACGATCAACAATGCTATAGATTATATGTGGTCAGCAAAAGAAAACGAAACGGTAATTGCTGAAGCGAAAATCATCAAAAAGGGAAGACAATTGATCAACGCAGAATGCAGCATTTGGAATTCGGACCGAACGAAACTGATTGCAAGGGGATATTCGAATCTACTTAGAACAACAATCTCAAAATAGTCGGATTTTCATATAAGATTCATTAACTTACATAGATAAAGCTTAAAACTGATTCTATGAAAGCAGGTGGAATTACGTTTACGAATATTTCGTTGGCTGTTATACTGAGCATTTGGTCTACAGCAAATGGCGCACTGGTCTATTTCAAAGCCAGCGAACAATTAGTTTTGACAAGCATTTTCGGAATGCTTACGCTTAGTTTTTATTTCGCATTTAAGAAACAGCATAAAGCATTCAAATCGAAAAATCTCTTGATGGTGATTCCATTAACCATCATTGCACCTTTGCAAACCGTACTTTTCGGGGTTTATATGTTTGGATTATTGCTTAGCCCGGTACTCATTTTTGCATACGGCGGATTGCTGACTTTATTGGCAGAATTAAGCAATATCAAAGTCAAAAAATCAGCACATTACATCTACCTTCTGATGTGTGTGATTCCATACGCTTATCTTCCTTTAAACAATTTTTCAGATGAGATCCAATTTCATTATATCACCTCGGGTGGAATTATAGTGCTTTGGTCAATTCTCGCTGGAATTATACCTCATCTCTTAAAATTCAACTCAGCGACAGAAAATTTTGAGGAAGAAGAAGACTTTATTCTTAAACCGTAAAAAGCTTACGAACTTCCACTATTATCTTTGATTCATCTTAATTCAAAGAGGGCTTTAGGGAAGCATGAAAGGTCGAAGCTGGTGGAAATAAAACCATAACAAACCACCAAATCACAACCTGGTTAATCACTTAGATCAAACGCCAGTTTCGACTTTTCACCTCAAGAAATTTCATAGTAAAGCACCTCTTCCTCTTCACCAGGAAGAACAATTGCTCCCATTGGTTTCAAACCAATTTTCTCTAATAAACGTTGTGAAGCCACATTTTCTTTTGAAGTAATGGCGCAGAGTTTTGGAATTTCAAATACATTGAACGCGGCATCTTTTATTTTGCTCGCAGCTTCGAATCCGTAGCCCATTCCTTCATATTCTGGCAAAAAGGCAAAACCAATATCAATTCCTTCCAAGCCGGGACGATCATACAAGCCGCAAACCCCCACTTTCGCTCCATCACTTTTTCGGATAACGGTAAAATTGGAATATCCCAAACGTTCGTATTGACTTAACACGCGATCTGTAATGTATTTCACGCCATCTTCTTCGGAATGCACATTGCGATCACCAATGAACTTTAACCACTTCGGTGTATTCATCACATTTACCAAGAAAACTGCATCAGAAATATCCATCTGACGAAGCGTCAAACGTTCTGTTTCAAATTGCTTCATTCTCTATTATTGGTTCAGAAGATCAAAGTGTTCAAACCTTGAGTCTTTTAAACATTTAGTCAATATTAAATAGTCAGGAAGGATAAACCCGAGGTAATTGTGAGCTCTTCTGTGTTCACTGTCAAAACCGGAATATCATGCGAATTCTCAATCAATTCTTGGACAAAAGAAGATGCTGAAGTCAAAACCGATTCGTTATAATGTGCTACAGCAAATAAATCGGCATTGATAGAAGCAGCATATTCCTGCAACTCTTTTTCATAGGACTTTTCCTTAGGAAGATTGACAATCTCATGATCAATTCCCTGATCTGTAAAGTATCGACGAAGAATCAATTGATTGGATTTGGTCTTATCATGTAACCATTCGTCCTTATCATAAAAACCAACCAGGTGAATGGTCGACTTGAACATTTTGGCAATTTCAGCAGCAAAAGTCGCGATTTGAACTGTTTCCTTCTCGAAATAGAATGGCATTACAATATGCTTGATCTCGTTCAGGTTTCCAGTTCCTTGTGTAATCATGAACGGCGTACCAGTACTGTTCACTACCTTCAAAGCTCTACTTCCGAAGATCTTTTGCAAACCTGTTGCTCCGTGTGTTCCCATAACAATGAGAGAAGCATTCAGTATGTCACTTGCCTTGCCAATATCACCATAAACATCACCTTCAATAACGATGGTTCGCATAATGGCTCTATCACTTTCAGAAAATTGACTCAACACTTCATGGAATTTGTCTTTGGCATTTCTGCGTTCACTTTTCTTATCCACCACGTGAATAAGCACTAAAGACCCATTATTTAAATGAGCAAATTCCAAAGCCATTTTTGTTGCAGTATCAGATACAGGAGTAAAATCGTGTGGAACGAGATATATGTTTGTTTTCATAGTTACAGTATTGATAGTAAAGAAACAAAAAAAAGGGAGACGAAAATTCATCTCCCTCCTTACCAACAGGATTATTTAATATTTATTAGTATTCAAAACTGATCGCAGATTTCAATTACTCTTTAACAAACTTGATTTGGGTCACCTGATCCTTAGCGGATAGAATGCGCACAAAATAAATTCCTGAACTGATTGCGGAAACATCAATCACTGAATTGCTCAACAACTCTTGTTTTGAAAGCACTTTTCCATTGATGTCCATTACTTCAACAGTCATTACCTCTTCTGGATTGGAAGAACTTACAGCCAATTTATCTTTTGTTGGATTCGGGTAAACGGAGTAAGTTGAAACCGTTTCCTCTTCACCCATAAAACTTGCTGATGTTTTAGCTACATTCAAGGTGTAACAAGTTGCGCTTGTAGCACCGTTGTAACCAATTACTCGAACAGTATATGTTCCAACTGCGAGGTTTGTAATGGAAACATTTTCGGTTGCAGTGCTTCCCGTTCCAGCTCCGATCTGTGTTCCTGCGCTATTATAAACGTACAGATCATAATCAACTCCACTTGGTCCTGCCAAAGCAAACTTATGCGTTCCAACAGAAGTGGTTGTTACTTTATAGTAATCCTGGTCAGTGCTAGATGAAATTGCAGCTGAAATGGTCGATGCCAATGGAATAGTTGCTGCAGCAGTCGTTGAATTATTCGGTTCGTAAGCAGTAGAACAATTTGCAACTGCAGTTGCTGTAGCTGTGAACGTATAACAAGTTGAACTATTCGCGTTGTTGTAACCGAATACTTTTGCATAGTAAGTTCCAGCAGCCTGACCATTCAGGGTAACAGATTCCGTAGCCGTACTTCCTGTTCCAGCTCCAATTTGGGTTCCAGCGCTATTGTAAATCGTCAAATCGAAATCAACTCCAGACGGTCCAACCAAACTGAATACATTGTTCGTTGTTGCAGAAGTGGTAATCTTGAAATAATCTACATCCCCCGAAGTTGCAATTGCTGATGAAACTGCCGTTCCGCTCGTTACCGCTGTAGCAGCAGCTTGAGTTTCATTTGGTTCGAACGCAGTTGTACATGTTCCGCCACCTCCGCCAGTGCCAGATTCACACGTAAGGGTGATGCAACTGTTCACACGAGAGCGAATCAGGTTTCCTGGCTGAGGACCAAATCCAAGTGTAAAGTTCATTCCTACACTGTTCAAGTGACAATAACTCATGATTGTTCCACCGTTTGAAGGAATTGGACCGTTACACCCTTCGCTGTAACCAGCCGCTGGCCCACAACCATCAATTGCGCCACCTGTCCAGCTACATGCATGTGTGTGAGGCGACCCCAGGTTATGACCAATTTCGTGAGCCGTAACATTCACCGCCCAGCTGTAAGATGGTACAGTAGCCACCGTTCCACCTACTGCTCCACAAAATCCGTGTTTGTAATACTCATTGCTTCCGCAAAGTTGATCCAACCAGGCAACACCGCCACCTCCAGTATTGGAGAAAAGTGTAGCGATATTTGCTCCAAAATTGGAACGATTGGAAGAGAAAGTATTCAAATCGTCATTGTAAGTATCTGCCGTAGTCCAGATGTACAATTGATTCAACTTCGAACCGATTTGCTCATTTTCATAAAGTAATTTGAAGTTGTTGAAGATGTTCGTCATATGGTTTGTCACCGCTTGGGTACTCCCTTTCGACGTATACAGGTTATATCTTGTTTCCCAGAAATAAGTAACACACTTGTATGTTGCTTTCTCCAAAACTTCCAAATCCGGTTTTTGAGAAGAAAGTCGCTCTACAGCTTCATGGTATTGCGTTAGTTCTTCAGAACCACACGAATACACGGGAGCATTCTTCAAATCATCGTCAGAATAAACCACATGAATTCCACTTTGGTTCTCGGGAACACGAATGAAACCAGCTTCAATTGTGGCGTCCTCAGTTGAATTTCTATTCACAAGAACAAAAAATTCATCTTTGAAAAAACTCACCCCTACAACTGCATCTTCACCACGAATTGTTCCCTGATAGTACAACCCAAAGTTGACACCTTTCTCCATTCCCGGAGTACTGGTTTCCAACTTGAACTCATCTGTAAACAAGTTCACCTGAATCAAATCCAAGGTCAGAATTTGATCTTCATACGGCAATTGAACAGAAAGAACCTCTGGTCGCGTTGCAAACAAATTGGAAATAGAAGATGTGTTGGAGTAATTGACAAATCCGGCTTTTTTAAGCGCCAGATCCGTTGTTGTTTGAATCTCGGTTGAGATTGACTTTGAACGTGCATCTGTAAAATCAAAAGAATACACTTCATCAATTCCGGCGAATGCTTTATTAATCCGCTGTTGATTGGTTCGTTCGAAAGATTTCGCTTCTGTGTAGATTCCTTTAGGCACAGACACCTTTTTAAATTCTTGAGCGTATGAGCTCAAGCAGCTTCCCAGGCACACCAAGGTCGCCACTGAAAATTTCAGTGTTTTCATAAATAGCTTTCTTTTTATTGTTGGTAGGGCAATATTATCATTAATTGTTTTATTTCAAACAATCGAGACTGTTAAATTTTGATTTTTAACATTTTAGATTCAAAACTCACGAATTCAACCTAAAACATTCGTTCGCTGAAGACCTAGTGAACAAAGGAATAGAATTAACTATGTGTTAAAAAACAAACTCCAATGGTTTGGGAGTTCAATTTCCAGAAAAATGGATTTATTGAGATATGGATGATCAAATTTCAGTGAATTGGCATGTAAAAAGAGCTCAGAAATCTTTAATTCCTGCTCAAAATAATGATTGTGATGCCTATTCCCATGCTTTGGATCGTTAATAATAGGATGAGCAATCTTGTTTGCATGAATTCGAAGTTGATGATAACGTCCCGTTTTCGGTTTAAACTCTACTAAACAGTAGCGTTGATGTTCATATGGCGGAATCACAAAATCACGCTCAAATTGCTCTAAGCATCGATATTCAGTAATGGCTTCCTTATAGTTTCCACGTTCGTTTTTGACGGGCGAATCAATAACTCCATACTCATCGATATGTCCACGCAACAAAGCCAAATAGGTTTTCTGAATCAAATCGCTTTCAAACAACCTCTGAAAAGTGAAAACGTATTCCTTACTTTTTGAAAAAAGGATCAAGCCTGAAGTTTTTCTATCTAAACGATGCACTGGAATTGGTGATTCGTATCCTTCTAACTTCAGTAGCTCCACCAAAGAATCTTCTTCGATATTTCGCGCAAAATGAGAATGATGAACCAATAAATTAGAAGGTTTGTTTACCACAAAACAGTAATCATCTTCATATACAATTGGAAGTTTCAAATTCACTTTTACTAAAGAAACAAAATTACAACTATTGTCTACCATGTTACTTCGATGAAAAAAATAACAAGACAAAAGACTCCTGACCTTCGAGAAACGGAAGACAACTAACCCAGTTACTTTTGACTTTTGCTTTTTGACTTATATCTAATGTCTATCTTTGCGCAAAATCAGAGTATGGAAATCAAGGAAGCAAAATTCGTTATCAGTAATACAGACATTAGTTTATGTCCAACTGACGGTTTACCGGAATACGCTTTTATTGGAAGATCTAACGTTGGAAAATCATCGTTGATCAACATGCTGACGGATAAAAAGGATTTGGCAAAAACTTCTGGTCGACCAGGAAAAACACAGTTGATCAATCATTTCATTATTAATAAAGAATGGTATTTGGTTGATTTACCCGGATACGGTTATGCGAAGGCTTCGAAAACCAGCAGAAATATGTGGGAACGTTTTATTGCCGATTATTTGACACAACGTGAGACCTTAATCAACATTTTCGTTTTACTGGATTCCAGATTAGAGCCCCAAAAAATTGATTTGGAATTTATGGGTTGGTGCGCCGAAGAAGGACTACCGTTCTCAATGGTTTTCACGAAGGTTGATAAACTTTCAAGCTCTGCATTGCAAAGAAACCTGGCAGCATACAAAAAGGAAATGTTAACCATGTGGGACGAACTTCCTCCCATTTTCACCACTTCGGCAGAGACAAAATTCGGTAAAGAAAATTTACTGAATTACATTGGAGAAATCAATGAAAGCTTAGGGAGTGAGGAGTAACCTTGACTACTAAAATTTCTCTATGCCACCTCCCCTAACCCCTCCTCAAGGAGGGAGAGAGAAAACATTTTTCAATTTTAACTTTTGATTTTTGACTTAAACCTGGCGCCCTCTTACTGTGTTGGAAATTGTGTCTTCCAGTGTTCTGAACTTGAAATCAGGAAAAGTCTTCAATAATTTATCTGACGAATAAAGTGCGGTTCTCTGCGAACTTCTTGCAGACTCTTTCGTTAATGCAGAAGGTTGACCCGTGAAATAAGCTTTTAACGAAGAAAGCATCCAGGCCAATTCTGTAAGTGATGAGCCAGCCAGCTTATACGGAGCCTTCACATTGAGCGCCAGACTAATCTTATCGAACAATTCCTTGAACTTCAGATTTTGTCCTGTAATCAGAAAACGTTCCGAATGAATATCATTTTCACAAAGCATGGAAATCACATCTGCCACATCTCTAACGTCCACAAAGGCATTTCCGCCAGCGGTATAGTACTTTAGTCCGTTATTCAACGTTTTGAAAATAGTCAACGATGTTTCATCCCAGGAACCCGGTCCGAACATGACACTCGGATTAACAATCACAGCATTCAATCCCTCTTCAATTCCACGCCAAACCTCCTTTTCAGCGCTAAACTTTGTGTATGAATAGGTGCTTGCCACTTCGTTCGCATTCCAGTGATTGGTCTCACGTTTTAATCCATCGGGCAATTGTCCGTCACTTCCAATGGCAGCAGTTGACGAAACATGAATGAGCTTTTTGATTCCAGATTCCAATGCAACGTTAACCACATTTGCAGTTCCTTCCCTGTTCACTTTCCAAAGTTTATGGAAATCACGCCTTCTAAAGGATACAACGGCAGCACAGTGAATGACCGTTTCTACACCTTTCATTGCTTCCGACAAATCTTCTGTATTCAGTATATTCCCTTGAATCCACTCTATTCTATCGAAATATTCCTGAAAGCTATCCGGATAATAATGTGATAATACACGTTGAACAATTACCATTCGATCTTCTCCTCTATACAGCACGCGAACGTCATTATTCCGAATCAATTGATTCATAATTACATGCGAACCTAAGAGTCCTGTTCCACCTGTTATAAGTACCACGAAATAAAATTACGTATGATTTCAAAAATGACCTATAAGAATGGCGATTTTAATGCGTTAAAGTTTTTGTATGAATATTTCACAAATATGAATGAACAAAGTTAACCTAAGGATAAACATAAAATTTTCACAGAAACTCTATTCCGTTGTATATTTACAACATGAAAACTACTACATTGAGTATTTTCACGCTGTTAATCATTACCTGCTCTTGTCAATCTGAGTATGAACGTCAATTGGCGAAAGGGAAAGATATCGTTGAGAAACAGTTAAACGGAAATACCAGAGAATTATTTACAAACAAGGCAAACATGGCCCTTCAGAACGAATTGAAGGTATGCGCGCACGTTTCAGGAAACGAGCGGGTATTCATGATGGAAATGACAAACTACAAAGCGGAATTACAACAAACATTGGTGGTTAAACAACAACAATTGATTACAAAAAGTCACTAATACTTATAATCGTAGTTCTTCTTCCGGGTTCCAAAAAACATCATTCCAGTTCTGGATCTTGTCCTCTGCTACAACTATTCCTTCATTGGAAAGAAGTTGTTCCATACTTTTATTTGCCGGAAAATGATGTTTTCCGCTTAACATCCCATTTCTATTTACCACTCTATGTGCAGGAATGTCATCGAATACATGAGAGCCATTCATTGCGTAACCAACGAGTCTGCTGGAACGTGCGGCTCCGAGGTATTTTGCTATTGCCCCGTACGAAGTTGCCCTTCCTTCCGGAATTAATCGAACTACCTGATAAACGCGATCAAAAAAATCTGCATTTGCTTCAGAATGTTTTAATGGTTTTGTCATAATTGTTGTAACGTTTGACAAAGTAACATGTTATCCTGTAAAATCCAATTACCATGAAACGTTTGATTTTTGCCGGAATGTTATTCTGCGCAAACTACAGTTTAGGACAAGACATTGATTCTCTTCAAGCTAACATTTGGGAACTTAGCTGTTATCCAAATCCTACAAGCGATCTTTTGGTGGTAAAATCGAACCGGGAAATTCGCGAAATTCAAATTATTGATCTAACTGGAACGGTTGTGAAAGCGAATGCGATGCCGAACTGGTGTTTTTCATTGAACGATTTGCCATCAGGCTGGTTCTTTGTTTACGTGGTTGATGACGCTGGAAACGTTGAGAAACGAAATATTTATAAAAATTGATCGTACGGGCGGACTTCGACTCCGCTCAGTCACCCTTTTATTTCGTTAATAAATTGGTCATCAAGCTTAGTCGAGATGCAATTTTTATAATTTCGTTGTATGAAAGCGTTTTATACAATCGGACTCTTACTTCTTTCAAATATCTTCATGACGGTTGCGTGGTACGGTCACCTCAAAGGTGAAAAACGCACCGGATTATGGATTCTCGTCACTACAATTTTAATCAGTTGGGGGTGGGCATTTTTTGAATATTGCCTGCAAGTTCCGGCAAACAAAATTGGCTATAAAGCAAACGGTGGACCTTTCACTTTGATTCAGTTAAAAGTGATTCAAGAGGTTTTATCACTGGTCGTTTTTATGGGATTCACCTTGTTGGTTTTCAAAAATGAAACCTTCAAATGGAATCACATTGTAGCGTTTGGGTTGATCGTTGTGGCGGTTTATTTGGTGTTTAAGAAATAATTTTCAGAAACGTCTTCCACATGATGGAAATATCTGTTCCCAATGTTGGCTTCGCAATGTATTTCTTGTTCAACTCAATTTTGGCGGGCATAATTTCGTTGATGTAAGTTTCTCTTGGATTTTCTGCTTTGCCCAATAATTCATTTTCCTTGAAATATTCCAACGAAGCATAATCTGTAATTCCGGGTTTTACATTCAGAATCTCACGTTGATCGGCGGTATACAAATCAACATATTCCTGAACTTCAGGACGAGGACCAACTATGCTCATTTCTCCTGATAAAACATTCAAAAATTGCGGAAATTCATCCAGTTTCACCTTTCGGATAAAATAACCAACCCGGGTAATTCGCGGATCCCGCATCCCAACAGTCAGTTTACCCAACTTATCGGCATTCACCCGCATGGTTCTGAATTTCCATAGTCTGAAGGTTTTTCCTAATCGTCCAACACGTTCTTGCCGATAGAAAACGCCACCTCTCGATTCTAAAAGAATAGCGATTGCAAGCAAAATTCCGAAGGGAAGAAATACCAACAGGATAATCGTAGAAACAACTAGATCGAACAAACGTTTCATCCAAGTACATTTTGAACAGCAACCTTTACTGCGTTGATCACAATTTGTACTTGTTCATCTGTCAAATCGAAGTAAACCGGCAAGGTGATCTCATTTTGATATTTATTCCAGGCTTCAGGATAATCTTCCATCTTGTAGCCCAGATTCTTATACGCCGTTAAAATTGGTAAGGGTTGAAAATGTACATTGACACTTACATCCTGATCAAAGATCTCCTGCATAATTGCATCACGTTGCGCTTCACTCGCACCATTAATTCGTAATTGATACAAATGGTAACAGGTTTCGCGTTTTTCATCTTTCATGTGTGGCAGCAAAGCCCAGGATTCATTCTTGAAACCTTCGTTATAGGCCAAACAAATAGTTCTTCTTCGATCTGTATTCTCGTGAAAACGATTCAACTCTATCAAACCAATTGCGGCCTGAATATCTGTCATATTGCACTTGAAACCCGGCTCAAGCACATCATAACGCCAATTTCCTTTTTGAGCTTTCGCCAAGGCATCTTTACTTTGTCCGTGCAAAATTTTGATGCATAATTCTTTGTAAATCTCCTCATGATCAAAATCATCCGGAAGATTGATACTCATGGTTCCACCTTCAGCAGTTGTCAGATTTTTTACTGCGTGAAAAGAGAAACAACTTACATCAGCCATTGCACCTGCACGTTTTCCGTTGTAAGTTGCACCAAAAGAATGAGCCGCATCAGAAGCAATCAATATTCTACCAAGTTTTTTCTGGTAATCGCTATTTGGTGAAAACATTGCAAGGATTTCAGGTGAATTCACAATATCATAAATCGCATCATAATCACACGGTAAACCAGCAATATCAACAGGCATAATCGCTTTTGTTCGCGGTGTAATAGCCTTTCTTATTCCTTCAACAGAAATATTGAAATCTTCTGAACTCAAATCCACCATTACAGGTGTTGCTCCGGTATGCACAATTACATTTGCAGAAGCACAATACGTAATTGCGGGAATAATCACTTCATCTCCAGGACCAATTCCCCACCAGCGAAGCAACAATTCCATTCCAGCTGTCCACGAAGAAACCGCAACCGTACATTTATTTCCGCAGTATTCTGTCAGTTGTTTCTCAAACAATTTTGTTCTTGGACCAGTTGTTATCCAACCAGAAGTCAAAGCTGCAGTTACCTCATCAATTACCTTTTGGTCAATACGCGGCGGAGAAAATGGAATCATAAAAATGAATTTGGCTCAAAGGTAATGAAAGACGGTTAGACGAGAGAAGAGAGACAATAGACTTTTTAAATCAATCTTGAAATATGGACCCTAAAATCAGGTTTACTTAGCCGTGGATCATCTAATTACAGCATAATTCCAAACAGAAGTGAAAGTTGGATTTTGGAAAAGTGAATGGAACTATAACTCCTTCAAGAACTCTGTTGCAATCTTATCCCTGTTGAAAACCGTAAAGGCGTATTGCCTGCCGTTCTTACCCATTTTCAAAGCTTCTTCAGGATTGTTGAACAAGAAGTTTACTTTCTCCACTAATTGCTCCACATTTTCTGGCTCTATGAACAAGGCTGCATTTGCCTTGTCTACAAAATGTCTTCTTGCCTCACCGTCAACCGCCAGTAAAATCGGAACTTCCATAGCCAACGTTTCAAAAATCTTAGAGGGAATTGCCCCTTCAAACAGATCCAATTTTCTTAATGGAATAACTGCAGCATTTACATCCTTCAAGACTCCGGGCATCTCGCTTTTTGGAACAGGAGGCAGAAAATGAACATTCTCTACCCCAAGTGATTTTTTCAGTTCAAGTAAACGGTCCTTTTCTGGTCCAGCTCCCTGAATAATGAATTGGATCTTAGGATTGTTTTCCACTTGTTTTGCAGCGTGTAAAATCACATCAAGTCCTTGAGCGTAACCTACTACTCCACCATAGAAAAACAACATTTGATCGTTAGTAAACCCATGCTTTTCCCTATATCCAATAGACTGAATTTCAGCCGGATTATAAAAAGACAAATCCACACCATTTGGTAACCAAACCACTCTTTTTTCAGGAAACCTTCTTGAAATATCTTCAACAATTCCCATGGTTTGTCCAGTAATTAAATGTGCTCTTCGATAACATTTCTTTTCCAATCGATAAGCCATTCCTAACAACTGCTTATTGGTTACCAAACCTAATTTTTCAGCACTTTCAGGCCAAAGATCCGAAACGTTGAAGATCATCTTCGCTTTTAGCTTTCGGGATAAACGCATGGCAGAATACCCTAGAAAAAGTGGTGGTGATTCTACCATCAGATAGTCGAACGAATCCAACTTTCTACCGCGCCAGTAGGATGTCCAAACAAAGCTGAAATAATTCAGTAAGCGTTTAACGATTGATTTTGAAGTTGAGACATAAATCTTAGCTCGATGAACTTGAATTCCGTCAATAACCTCTTCTCTGATCTTCCCTTTTTCATATCCTTCCTGAATTTCCATTTTTGGATAATTCGGCATGGCCGTCAAGACTTCCACATGAACACCTTTCTCCTTTAAGCGCAGAGCAAGCTCATGAAGTCTGTTTTGAGGCGCACCAATCTCTGGTGGATAATATTGGGTAAGAATCAGTAACCTCACTTTAGTATTTTTTTATCAATTCAACCATTTGTAATGCGGCTGTTCCATTCCCGAAATAGTCTTTTCTTTGATTCGATGGATTGAAATTTTCAATCGCATCTTTGATCTTCGCCATATCAGCTCCAACTATTACATTCCAGCCATTTTCAACAGTTTCTACCCATTCGGTTTCATCACGCATGGTGATACAAGGTTTCGCTAAGAAATAAGCTTCTTTTTGAACCCCGCCACTGTCGGTTACAATCTTTTTCGAACCAGCTTCCAATCGAACCATGTCTAAATAACCAACCGGTTCGATGACTTTTATATGTGATTTCAACTCAATTTTATAGTCGGCCAAATACTTTTGCGTTCTTGGATGCAAAGGCAAAACAATTGTTTCAGAAACGGCATTCAATCCAGCAATAATTCCTTTCAATCGGTTGATATCGTTCGTGTTTTCAGCTCTATGAATAGTACAAAGAAGGAATTCGTTATCCTTCACTCCCAAGGTTTCCAGGATGGTGCTTTTCTCTTTCGCCATGCCAGTAAAATGAAGAATTCCATCATACATCACATCGCCAACATTATGAACACCCTTTTCAATTCCTTCATTTTTCAGGTTATCAATAGCGGTTTGCGTTGGAACAAACAACAAATCTGAAATATGATCTGTAAGTATTCTGTTTTGTTCTTCAGGCATTGCTTTGTTGAAACTTCTCAATCCGGCTTCTACGTGAATGACAGGAATCAATAATTTCGAAGCGGCTAATGATCCCGCAATAGTTGAATTGGTATCCCCATATACCATTACGAAATCTGGTTTCTCATTCAACAAAACTTCTTCAATAGCCGTTAACATAGCTCCTGTCATAGCTCCGTGACTTCCCGACCCAACATTCAAATGGTATTTCGGTTTCGGAATTCCCAACTCATCAAAAAACACATCCGACATATTGGCGTCGTAATGTTGACCTGTATGCACCAAAATCTCGTCAAAATGCTTAGAAAAAATATTCGAAACAGCTGCAGCTTTGATGAATTGTGGGCGAGCACCCAGTATGGTGATGATTTTTTTCAACTTCTTTGTTTTCCACAAAAGTAAGCAATAGACTCAAGACAACAGACGAAAGACAACAGACTGATTATTTTGATCAGTTGAACACATTCAGCAGATGGTGACTTTACAGCTTATATCAAGCTTTTTTCTCTCGCTTGACGCAATTTGCCATTGCTCGCTCGGTCTTCAAAAGCCGACG
>CAMLHZ010000006.1 GCA_946480085.1 uncultured Flavobacteriales bacterium | reverse complement strand
TTCCCAAATTTAAATTGAGTAGCTCCTGATTGTTCAATTTCGTATAATTAACGGAGAAAGATTGCCCGGTAACAAAGGTGAAAATTCCAGCCTCATTGTCGTGTTTCTCTCTTTTGAGCTGAATACCAAACAAGGGATTTGAAGGCGACCATGAAACTCTTCCCTGAATAAAAAGGCAAGTAGCCGACATGTCTGCACAATACAAACGCTCATAGAATTTTGTTTTTTCCTGAGCGAAGGAAGATGAAGCTAATAGGAGAAAAAACAAGTATTTGATCATGTGATTGTATCTGATTTAAGGTTCATCGGTGTATTCAAAGATAGTTTTCTTTTTGGAAAACAAACAGCCACAACTTCACTGTCAAACTCAAACTACCCAATCGCATCCAATTCCTTCTTCAACTCCTCAAACACAGTTAAGCACTTTTGATTTACTTGCTGAACAAGGAGCTTGATCTCATCTGGACTCAAATCTACTTTTTTCTCCATTTCCCTTAGTGTAACACAAAGATCGTTGGCTCCAAAAAAGGCAGAAGGGCTTAACATTTTATGAGCAATACGCTTTACCATTTCCGTGTCCGATTTTGACAATGCGTCTTCCATTTCAGCTAAATAAACCGGCATTTCCTTACGGAAAAGTTCAATCATTTCCTTTACGTATTCCATATTTCCGGCAGCACGATCATAGATCATGTGGGCACGAGCCAGAGTCTCTCGCCAGCTTTGGGGCCTGTTAGAACTCATTTTTATTTACATCTCGCAGTCTTGTTTAGTTTCACTTCTCAAATAGTGAAGTTTAAAACTGTCTGGTATGTTTTTGTTCAGTTCATTAATTAGTCTTTCAATTTGTTCGTTGTAATAGTGATGAAGAATAATTTTCTTATTAACTGTGTCAATAGTCGTTGAGATAAAATATTCATTTCCACTTGTCATCATTACGCAGTTGTTACAATAAAAGTCCTTTAAACTGTCGATGCCTACACTTTTAATTTGCTCAATGGAATTATCGTCTATTTTTTTTGAAAACAATATTGTGACTTTGTCTGATAGCCTAAATGTCTTTCGAATAGTCAATGTGTCATTCTTTAGGCTATAAGTTGTTACACCCTTAGAAAATTGCTCTGCGTGATTAAATGTAGTTATTGAAAGTGAATAGTTTGATTTAGTTATTATCGAATCTTGAGATGCAGTGCTTTGTCCACAAGCAACAAGTCCGAAAACAAAAACGAAAATGGTCAATATGTAAGTGTTTTTTGTCGTCATAAAATGAGTTCTAACTTATTTATACTCCCTAAAACCTGCCTTTTGACAACCAAAAAAAATATTTAGGCGCAGGTTTGTCGCGTATAGCTAATGTAGACAAAAAAACTTCAAATCGTCAAGCGGTAAGTGGATTTACTTAATGTACCTGTCGTTCACATTTATACATTTAGAAGCACAAAAAAAGCGAAGACTAATCTTCGCTTTTAGTTATTAATTTTTGTTTTATCGTTTCTCTACTTTAATATTAGCTATTTGATTACCAGAAGAATACAACCTAATAAAATATATACCTGGTTCTTCTTCTATGTTTACTTGAAATTTATCAGTAGATGTGTATTCATATTGATTAATCAGCACTCCGGTTATGTTCTCTACTCTAGCAGTAACATCTGAATAAGTTTTACCTAATTTCACTATAAACGTTTTGGGGCTTGGGTTTGGGTATACAACCGTGTAAATCTCCACTCCGTTTTCTGCTATTCCCACACCTGATACTGTATAACAAATTGAGGTATCAGTACAACCGTTTTGGATAATTTCTAAAGCATAATTTCCATTAGCCATTGCAGTAAATGATTGTCCTGTTTCGCCAATAATTTCACTAAAATTATTATCACAGTTTAACCATTGATAAGCGGCACCCGTTGCCGTAGCGGTTAAGGTTGGACCATTGCTAGATACAGAAATGTCCACCGTGTTTATTGTCAAATTCAGTGTAACCACACTGTCGCAGCCTGTGGCATTGGTTAGGATGTGAGTGGCTATATTGTTTGATTCCGTATAGGTATTTCCGTCGATCCATGTATAACTATCGCAAGCGATTTGATTGTCAACTCCAGTGGTCGAACAATCTAGCCCAAAAATATAAGCTGAACCGGCTGCGCTTTGGCTATTCCCTCCAAATGCATCTTCATCCTCATTAATTGCTCCTCCCAATGCATAATTTCCTGAGATGGCTACTGAATAGCCGAATTGATCATTAACATCCCTGTCGGATGTTACAATTTTTTGAGATTGTATCCATGTTGCTCCATTGAGTTTAAAAATATAGGCCGAACCCGCTTCGCTTAAGGTGTTATTACCAGAAACATCATGGGATTCTCCTACAGCTCCTACTATAGCATATTCTCCTGATATAGATACAGATGCAGCGAATCTATCATCAATAGATCTATCGGAAGCCACAATTTTTTGCATTTGTGTCCATGTTCCCAAATTGTTTTTGAAAATATAGGCTGATCCGGCAGAAGTTTGGGTATTCCCACCAGCTTCATTTTCATCTTCCCATATAGCACCAACAATGGCATAATCTCCCGAAATGGCTACCGAAAATCCAAACATATCACCAGCAGCCCTGTCGGAGGCTACGATTTTTTGTACCTGCGTCCATATTCCAGCATTGTTTTTGAAGATATAAGCTGATCCTGCCTCCGATTGTGTACTTCCGCCAGATACGTTTTCATCCTCATATTGAACGCCAACTATGATATAATCTCCAGAGATGGCAATAGATTGGCCAAAGTAATCTTGAACGGCTCTATCCGAAGACACAATTTTTTGAACTTCGGTCCACGTTCCTGCATTATTTTTAAATATGTAAGCTGAACCGGCAAATCCCAGAGGATTCATACCCGAGACATCTTCATCTTCCCAAACGGCTCCTACAGCGATATAATCTCCCGAGATGGCTACTGAATAGCCAAAATGATCGTTAAAATTTCTGTCAGAATTTACAATTTTTTGAACCTGTGTCCATGTTCCGCCGTTGTTTTTAAAAATATAAGCCGAACCAGCATTAGATTTAGTGTTTCCGCCAGATGCATCTTCATCCTCATTAAAAGCCCCCACAACAGCATAATCTCCAGAAATGGATACCGAAGAGCCAAAGAAATCACCAGCACTCCTGTCAGAAGCCGCGATTTTTTGAATCAGACTCCATGTTCCTCCATTTTTTTTGAAGATATAAGCCGAACCAGATTCGCTTTGCGTATTCCCTCCTGACACATCTTCATCTTCCCGATAAGCCCCCACAATAGCATAATCACCCGAGATGGCTACTGACCAGCCAAACCAATCATTTGCTCCCCTATCATTAGCTGTGGCTTTAATAATTTCATTCCAGTTTTGTGCAGTTGTTGTTTGACAGCAGGCTATAGCAAACAGCGCAAAAAAAAGTAGTTTTTTACACATTGTTTTTTATTTATGAATACTAAAATATATTTTTTTTAATGGCATTTTATGGTAATCTATTTTGTAAAATAATTTGGACAACAAAGCTATAGTATCATTTTACCGATTAATACATAAGACTATTAACTATAGATGAGATTTCATTCATAATTATCGCTAACTTCTTTATACAAGCTACAAACCTTGTCAAAAATGTCTCACGGCAGTGTATAGGCGAAGGTTTTATTACTTTAACCGAATATACTAAATAATCTTGCAAATCGTAAAATAGCGCGCATTTCTTGAATAGATCGAGTCCTTACATGTTTATATTTTATCAGCACAAAAAAAACGAAGACTAATCCCAGCTTCTATTTTAATTATCTCTTCGTTACCGAGCTCGTGAGTTGTTAAGAAATGGTACGAGTCAGTGACTCGCGCCAGCTTTGGAGCTTTTCTGTATAAATGTCCTCATACTTTCTGTGGCACGTAAAATTCTATTTTTCTACATTTTGGACAAACGTATAAATCGAATTTTTCTCGGTTAACAAAAGCCTCAAATAAATCACCAAAAAAACCGATCCTTGCGCCTTCATGAAATTTGTAATCCCCTGCAAATATTAAAGGGATATTACATCTTAAACATTCTATTTCTCTGCTTTCTTTTGTCGTTTCTTTGTTTTCAACAACTTCGTTTTCAATGACTTTGTTTTCACTCATACTATAATTACAATTCCAGCATAAATCCCAATCATCTTCAATTTCTGATTTGCAGTTCGGACAAGTTTTCATGTTTTTTTAAATTATTCTGTATATTCTTTTGGTGCTATTTCTTTACAATTGGTTATAACGTTTTCCAAATAGACAAAGATGACTTATAAATCTAGACTTTTTGTGCTTGATTTATTTGGTGTTATGTACATCTTTTTTAATGCCATGATATTGAATCTAGCACCTCTGAAATAATAACAGTGCATTTATTTTCTTCGGATACCTTCTTTGCATATTCCAAGCATTCTTGAAAGTTATCCCATATGCTCGAATTTAAGCTTGCATCATTCGACTCTGGTTTGTAAATAACATTTGTCTCTATGTTAGCCTGCCAATCCTTCCTGAAAAATTGAATTGTCTTGTCAGTGGTTAAGAAATAACGACTGCTTTTTACCCTATTTATCGACTCTTCCCAACGAGATTTCTCAAAACCATTTGATAGTATACTTAATCTATTAAGAATAATAATCGTTTTGTATCCCATTGGAATTTGCTTCTCGAGAATATCTATTGAAAAATCAGATAGTTTATCCGACAAATTCGTGAATGCATTTGCAAAAGCAAAATAGTTACCATCAAAATCAGTGTCAAAAGGGTCACTGTTTTTTTCTGGAAAGTTATATTTCAGGTGTTTTTCTATCATGGTTGTAATTGTACATATCGGTTCCCAAACAAGTAAATTCCCTTACCAAGTATAATCATTTTTGGCGCTTGATTTATTTAGTGTTAGCAGTTTTCATTTTTCGTTCTGTTTGTCCCAAATTCGTTTCACTTTTTCTATTTGATTATGCGCCATTTGTGTAGTCCTGATTAAAGTTCGTACGCCATGTATCATAACCATTGATGCTTCACCTGTTTCAATAAAGTATTTTATTTCATTTCCGTTTTGCACTTGAACTTGTCCGAACGTAAAATCCTTGTCTTGATAACCTTTAAAGTCACCATACAATTTGTCAGTCGCACCTTGAATATACTCCGAGTATAATTGACCGTCTTGTTGAGTTAATAGTCGTCTTGTAGTCACAATACTGAAGTTGTTCTGATCAATAAAAGTGGAACAAATAAATAGTTCATCCTCCATCAAGTCAATTTCAAGTCCAGCATATGGAAACTCCGTGTTATCTTCATAAAACTTCGTCCATTTAAAGTCATACGGCTTTATTGTACTTCTCTTTATTGAAGCAATACAAATGTTATGTATGGATTTGTCAGTTTTCGTCATTTTAAATTACTGCTAACGGTTTCCAAATAGACAAAGGTGCCTAACAAGTATACTAATTTTCACTCGTTTTCTCGTCAGTTGCTTACTGCTGAAATGACTGAAAAGATGGTTAATAGAACGGTGATGGGCGTAAAGATGATTTGTTCTAATTTGTTTTTTGACAATGCATTTCCGAAAGTATTGAACAGAAACAAGGCTGCCAAAACCCATAATAAAATCGTCAGTACTGTGTTGGGAAGGTCGATTATTAAAAAAGGTGATTGCGCCAAAGCAATGAGCAGAAAAACGAGATTAATCAAAATGGATACGGTTTCAAACCGATACATCTCTGTGTCTGTTTTTAATCGTCCGCCCCAAACAATGCTGTAGGGAATCACTTTAAGGAGAATGCACAGATGAAACACTAAAAAAAGCGACAGCAATATTACAAGTCCGTAATGAGCTATGAGTATCATTTGTTAAAAGCCTATCTACGAATTAATTCCCAACTCGCTAAATCGTCTTCAGGATACTCACCTTTCTTGTTCCAAATCTCGATGCGATCGATGATTCCATTTACAAAGTGAACAGATACATCGGCCTGAATCTTTTGGTCTTCTTTAATTAATTCCACTTTAGACAATTCATGATCTTTGTCTCCAAATGTTTCAACCAATTGCTCATTTGTCAAAACGTAGGGTTTAATCTTCGGCTCAGGATCAAGAAACAAAATCAATCCGGTGTCCATGTGCTCGTACTCTACTTCCTCCAAATGCTTTATTTGCTTAGCCATTTGGTCTTCGTGCTTTTCACCTGCAATCGTTGTTGCTATTATATCCAATATGAATTTTGATTCTATCATTTGTCTTTTACTTTTTGAGTACTCAAATATGTTGAATGGTTTATTCTCTTTTCTCTTTCAATGCTTTAAACTGAGATGGAGAATGGTCGTTTTAATATCGCAATGATAACTCTGTATCCCACTTCCAAGTTGAAGTTCGTGTGAAATTAGGAAAAAGTTTCCTCACCAAAACAATGTGTTTCTTTATTGCCTGATTTAAAGGGTGTTTTTTTCAATCATCTGTTGTCCGAATTCTGTTTAATCTACTTCTACGAAGAGGCAAATGCTCTAACGGCTATTTAAAATAGAAACTCATTACTCCCTAATATTGAATATTTAAAACCCAAAAATTATATAATTTATAATGGTTATAAGCTAACTGCTTTATCAATTAAAGACACCATCTTTACCGCGACAGTATGTGTTCATTCAATGAGAACATAAAAGAGTAAAATCTAAACAAATAGCATTGAAAATATACATTAAATACATGGTAAGCAACCGCTGTAAATTAGCAGTGAAAGAAGAACTAAAAAAATTAAATCTACACTTTATGCCCGTTGAATTGGGAGAAGTAGAGATAATGGAAAACATTTCTTTGGAGCAGCGAGAACAGCTCAGAAAAGGTCTTCTTACTTCAGGTCTTGAACTAATCGACGACAAAAGGTCAGTATTGATTGAAAGAATCAAAAACGTAATCGTTCAAATGGTTCATCATACAGATGAAGGACTGAAAGTGAACTTTTCCAGTTTTCTAAGTGATCAGCTACAGCATGATTACACTTATATGTCGAACTTGTTTTCAGAAGTGCAGGGAACAACCATTGAGCAATTCATCATTTCCCATAAAGTTGAACGAATAAAAGAGTTAATCATTTACGGAGAACTCAACATTACGGAAATTGCCTGGAAGATGAATTACAGTAGTGTGGCCCATTTGTCAACTCAGTTTAAAAAAGTGACGGGATTGACTCCATCTCATTTTAAACAAATGAAAACTATTCGCAGAAAACCTATAGAAGATATTGGTAATGGAAATCTAACAGAGGAATAAATGGATCCTTTGAGAAAAAAAAGTATCGAATTAGAGGGTCTAAAAAGTCTAGATGAAGGATCTGTGAGTAATTTCTATGAAATCGATACGATTCCCGAAATGGAACCTAAAGCTGTTGATGCTGGTTTGAATACCAATTTTCAAATTCTGGTGGTGGAAGACTCCCCGCTCAACCAACTACTAATGAAAGTTCTACTTCGTGACTTTGGGTTTAACTGCACCATTGCTCAAAACGGAAAGATGGCGATCAATGAACTGGAAAATGATGGTTATGATCTTATTTTGATGGATTTGCAGATGCCTGAAATGGATGGCTTTGAAGTAACCAAATACATTCGCGAAAAAATGAAGTTGAACGTTCCTATTATCGCATTGACCGCAGACGTAACCAGTGTTGATTTGTTGCAATGTAAAGCTTTAGGCATGAATGATTACCTTCCAAAACCATTGGATGATCAATTATTGCGACGTAAAATCATTGAATTGGTAAAAAAACATTCAACGAGCAACAAAAACGAAACGAACGAAACACCTATTTTAATCCACTCAACATATTGTAATCTGGAGTCTTTAACGAAGCGGACCAAGTATAAACCAAAACTAATGACCGAAATGATTCTACTTTATTTGGAACAAACCCCAATTTTAGTAAAATCAATAAATGAGAGTTTGATAGCTCAAAACTGGAAATCATTGAATGCTGCTGTACATAAACTCATTCCATCATTTGCGATAATGGGCATTCATCAAGATTATGAAAATCTAGCGAGAAAAATTGAAGAATATACCAAGGAGAATAAACATTTAGATGAATTACCAGAGCTTATTGTCCAACTGGAAAGTATCTGTTCAAAAGCCTGCGAAGAATTGAAAGAAGTAGTAAAAAAACGTCTATGAAAAATGAAAAAAAAGGGATCGCAAGTGAATCCGATCGAATAAAAATTTTCCTGATTGATGATGATGTGGTGTTTTTAAAATCATTGGAAATCGAATTTCTCCAAAACGCCGATTTTGAAATCGAAACTTTCACAACGGGAGAACTTTGTTTGGCTAATCTATCGTCTAATCCGGATATCGTAATTTTAGACTACCACCTGAACGGGATTCATTTGGATGCCATGAATGGAATTGAGGTTTTGGATAAAATAAGGGCTTTTGATCCTAACATTTTTGTCATCATACTCTCTTCTCAGGATGATATAGAAGTTGCCGTAAACTGCATGCATCATCATGCTTTTGATTATGTTGTGAAGAGCGAAACTGCATTTGTTCGTTTACAAAGTATTTTCACCAAGATCTTCAAGTTCCAAAAATTAGAAAAGCAGTTGAGTTGGTACAAGGAGTCAATATAAAAACACAAGTACCTGATTTATTCTTCATTTTGGAGCCGGGTTCACGTTTTTCCGGTAATGTCAAATCAATAGATATGTTGGTTACAAGAAGAATTGAATGTAAACTTTTCTAAAAAGAATGTTTGATTCAGTGCAATACAGAGTACAAAATGAAAAGGTCAACAATCCATTCCTAAGTTAACTGAACAATGATAAAAACCTAAAGTATCGCCTTTTATTAAACCAATTCAGAGCAGCAAACCCAACGATCCTTTGCCTGAGGCAAGAATATCTTCTTACAGAACATCACGACTGTTAACAGCTCGAAAAGCAGAGCAATTGTCCATTTTCAAGCAGAAGGTAGTAATTGTGTAACGATCCAACGCAATCATATAACCCATTACACTTTTATTAACAGCACCTTTGTACTGTAGATAAATCTGTTGTCTAATCAGTGCGATTCAGATTATTAAAACCTACATTAAAACTACTCTTAGAACTACTGGTGACTTGCGAATAAACGCAATCCCCACACACCTTCCCATCGACCCCCCATTAAACTCTTTTTAAATTACTTTATGATTAAATTATTAACTACGCTTACCTCCACTATATCTATTCTACTACTTTTCAATACAAGCCACGCTCAAGTCATTGATTTAGGAACATCCGCAGATTTTGTTCTTTTCACCACAAATGGTGCTGTAACAAATGTTGGAACTACACATCTTACAGGTCATGTTGGATCAAATGTTGGTGGAAGCACTGGCTTTGGAAATGTGGATGGTGTAATGCACGATCAGAATCCTGCAAGTGCTCAAGCTACTTTGGATTTGAATGTGGCCTATCTACAACTTGATGCCGCAGTAACTACAAATTCACCCGGTGTACTACTGGGCAGCGGAATGACCTTGGTTCCTGGTGTTCATAGCATCCCTGGTGCAGCAACACTGAACGGTCAGTTAAATCTGGACGCACAAAATGATCCGAATGCGGTCTTTATTATACAAGTTGAAGGCTCTTTTGGAATTGGCGCTAACGCCAAAGTGAATCTGATCAACGATGCTCAAGCCTGTAATGTTTATTGGAAAATAGACGGAGCTGTGAATATAGCCGCCAATGTAATCATGAAAGGAACTATTGTTGCATATAATGATTTCATTCTGATGAGTCCTGGAGATTCTTTGGAAGGAAGAGCACTATCTATTAACGGTGCAATTGGCGTTACCGGAATTGTTGCACGAACTCCTCTAGGATGTTCTGCACCCATTTTAACTGGTCCCGCAAATCCGGATTTATTATCAACAGAATGTTTTGTTTTGTTCTCAGCAATCGGACCTGTAACAAACGTTGGTATAACCAGCGTAACAGGAGATGTTGGAACCAACAGCGGTTCAACTTTAGGTTATGATCCTTTATTGGTTACCGGAACAATTCATCCCGTTCCTGATGCAGTAACTGCTCAAACCGCAACCGATCTAACAACTGTTTATAATAACTTAAACGGTTTACCCTACGATATTGAGTTATTGTATCCCTCACAATTCGGAAATAATCTGGTACTTACACCCCATGTTTACCTGATGAACAGTGCGGTAACTTTTACAGACTCACTTTATTTGAATGCGCAAGGAAATGCGGATGCGGTTTTTGTTATTCAGGTAAACGGGGCATTTGGAACGAGTACCTTTTCAAACGTCATTTTAATGAACGGCGCACAAGCTAAAAATGTTTATTGGGTGATCAATGGTGCACTTTCAATCAGTGATTACTCAATTTTTAATGGTTCAATTATTTCTCAGGGAGCAATTGATTTGTTAACGGGTGTTACTTTAAACGGTAGAGCACTAACTGGTGTTGGTGCAGTGAATACTTATGCAATGAATGCCATTATGCCAACAAGTTGTTCTCCATTCACAATAACAGAACCAGTAGACACGATGGTATGTGATGGTGAATCCGCGAGTTTCACGGTTATAGCCGATGGCGTTGGATTAATGTACCAATGGAGAAAAGGAAATGTAAATCTTGTTGATGGCGGAAATATCTCTGGCGCAACAACTGCTACATTGTTGATCAATCCTGCAACAATCTTAGATCAAGCAAACAACTACAATGTGATTGTAACTGGTACTTTCTCCCCTGCTGATACTTCCAATTTTGTTTCTTTAACCATTGATTCTGCACCTGTAATTACAAGTCAACCCAACGACATCACCGTATGTATTGGCGACTCTGTAAGTTTCACTGTAGTTGCTAGTGGATTAGGAAATACTTACCAGTGGAGAAAAGGATTGGTTAATTTGATTAATGGTCCTGCTTTTTCAGGCGTAAACACTGCAACTTTAAGCATTGATCCGGTAACATTCGCGGATGCTGCAAACAACTACAACGTTGATATAACGGGAACTTGTTCACCAAATGCTACATCGATTGACGTTGAGTTAATTGTTGATTCGTGTGCAATTGATGTTCAAGTGGTGAAAACAGCATCTAGTATGACTCCTGTAATTGGTGAGAATGTAGTATTTACAATTGTTGCAAGTAACATTGGGGCATACGATGCAACTGGTGTTCTAGTGCAAGATATTCTTCAAAACGGATATACCTACGTTTCATCAACAACTACAACCGGAATCTTTAATCCTTTAACGGGAATCTGGAACATTGGAAACGTAAATAGTGGTGATTCAGCTATACTTACTATAACAGCTACGGTGAATTCAACAGGGAATTATCAGAATACTGCAACAATTACTGCCAACGAAATAGAGCTGGACTCAACAAACAATATTTCGAGTATTGTACCAGTACCTTCTGATTTTTTCATTCCTGAAGGGTTCTCACCAAATGAGGATTTAGTGAATGATCTATTCATTATACGTGGAATATTGAACTTCCCTTCGAATGAGTTTACGGTATTCAACCGTTGGGGAAACAAAGTCTTTTCAGCGCAACCCTATGAAAATACCTGGGATGGTGAATCTACTTCTGACTTCAATATCGGAAAAGAACCGCTACCAGTGGGAACTTACTTCTACGTTCTTGATCTTGGCAATGGTTCAGAGGTCTACAAAGGAACCATTTACTTAAATAAGTAAAAAGTCCAAACGCATTTAAACAAGAAATTATGAAAACATACAAAATAGCATCGCTTTTGTTGCTCAGCTCACTGTGCTTTACTGCAATGGCACAACAAGATCCAATGTACACGCATTACATGTACAATACACTCTCTATAAATCCTGCTTATGCAGGAAGCAGAGATGCGCTTTCAATCACTGGACTTCATCGCTCACAATGGATCGGTTTTAAAGGAGCACCAATGACCCAAACACTGACATTGCATACACCCATTGCAAACAAGCATATTGGTTTAGGATTAGCCGCTTCTAATGATAAAATTGGACCTGTAAACAATACAGCTGTTTCAGGAAGTTTTGCCTACAGAATGCAACTAACTGCAAAATCTAAACTCGCACTGGGTTTAAGCGGAGGAGTGAATATTCTTCAAGCCAACTTAAGTACGTTAGCCTTGGATAATCAAAGTGATCCATCGTTTCAAAATGATCTAAGAAATAAGGTTACCCCAAGCGTTGGTTTCGGTGCTTATTACTCACTGGAGCGTTTTTATGCTGGAGTTTCAATACCAAATTTACTGGAAAGCAACTACTACACTACCACACAACCAGGTGGCACGGTTACCGAAAGTAAAGCACAAAGACACTACTTCTTTATTGCTGGTGCAGTGTTCAATTTATCGAATAACCTTGCGTTTAAACCAACAACCTTGATCAAGGTAACAAGTGGAGCTCCGATTCAAACGGATCTAACAGCTTCTTTCATTCTTATGAAGAGATTATCACTTGGAGCAATGTACAGAACTGGTGATGCCGTTGGTGTGCTGATCGGATTGGACATATCACAACAACTTCATGTTGGCTATTCCTACGATTGGTCAATGGGACTTAGAACTCCAGCCTACAATCAAGGGAGTCACGAAATCATGTTGCGCTATGATTTTATATTCAACAGCAAACAACAGATCCAATCGCCCAGATACTTCTAAAAGTTAAAATACAATCATGAAAAAAATACTAATATCATTACTTGTTCTCATCGGAATAAGCTTAAATACCTTTGCCCAAGAAAAATCATCAAAGGAAAAAAAGGGCGACAAATACTTCTCAATATATGCTTACGATCATGCCATTGATAAATACGCTCGAACAAAAGATTTAACGGTATCTGGACAACGGAATTTGGCCGAAAGCTACCGTAAAATGGATCAAAATGAGGAATCTGAAAAAACGTATGCAGCATTAATCGCTAACGGAAAAGAACTCATCCCGGAAGATTATTATAACTACGCCATGCTTTTAAAGTATAGCGGAAAGTATACAGAATCGGATATTCAAATGACTCAGTTCGCTCAACAAAAGCCAAGCGATTTACGTGCCATTAGCTTTATGCAAAATAGAGCTGAATTTGATGAAATCAAAAAAGACAACGGAGATTTTAAAATCCGCGAAATGTCCATCAATACATCTTCTCAGGATTTTGGAACTACCTATTTCAGAGATCAGGTGGTGTACGCCTCAAGCAACGCAGCACCAAAAATGATCAAGCGCAGAGACAATTACAACAATGAGCCGTTCTTTAATTTGTATGTTGCAGATATCGAAGATGGTCAATTAAAAAACCGTGAATTCTTTGATAAAAAAGAAAATGGAGAAATGCACGATGGTCCTGCTGCCTTTAGCAACTCTGGAACATATATGGCATATACGAAGAATGGCGCAAAAGACAAAACAAAGGACAACCTGGTTGAGCTTCGTATCTTCTTACGTAAACTCGAAAATGAAAAATGGTCGGAACCGATTGCATTTGAACACAATAATACTGCCTACTCCGTTGGTCAGCCCTATTTGTCAGCAAACGGAAAAACAATGTATTTCACAAGTGACATGCCAGGTGGCTTTGGAGGAACAGATATTTATCGTTCTACTCAAGCCGAAGATGGATCTTGGGGAAAACCTGAAAATCTTGGAAAAATAATCAATACTGAAGGTGATGAAATGTTCCCTTTCCTTGATGAGTCCGAAAAAGTAATGCATTTTGCATCTAACGGTCATTTTGGTCTTGGTGGATTGGACATCTTTCAAAGTACCATGAACGGAACAACCTGGGGTAAAGTCACCAATTTAGGAGCACCTGTAAATACGCTAAAAGATGATTACGCATTCATTTCTAGCAGTAAGAGCAACACAGGTTACTTCTCTTCTAATCGAGCTGACGGAAGCGGAATGGATGATATTTACGGGATCGATTTATTAAATATAAAACCAACAGCTAAAACAATTACTGGTATTGCTTACGACATGGATGAAAATCCGCTGAAAGGAACAAAAGTGAACTTGTTAGATATTGATGGTAATTTGCTGAGTGAAATAACAACGGATTCGGATGGAAAGTATGAATTTGAGATTGATACAGATAAAAACTTCGAATTGACTGGTAATAAAGAAGGCTTTCAAGAAGGTAAGAACACAACAAACTCTTTTGGTACTGAAGCGATGATTACGGCAAATCTACATCTTTCACAAGATAAGGAAGAAGAAGTGGTTGTGGTTGACGAGGATGTTAAAGTGGAAGAAGATTTAGGTCCGGTAATCAAATTGAACTCCATTTATTTTGACTATAACAGAGCTGAAATCACACCTGCTGCTGCCAAAGAATTGGATAAAATCGTAAAAGTCATGACTCAATTCCCTACTATGGAAATTGAATTAAAATCTCATACCGACTGTAGAGGTCCAAAAATGTACAACGATGAGCTATCACAAATGCGAGCTCAATCCTCTGCCGACTATATCAAACAAAGAATTTCGAATCCAGAACGTATTTACGGTAAAGGATATGGTGAGGATCAATTGGCAATGGACTGTGCATGTGAAAACGAGGTTGTCTCTACCTGTTCGGAAGAAGAACACAAAAAGAACAGACGAACAGAGTTCATTGTAAAGAAAAAATAATTAAACACGCTTCAAAACCATCCGTTTCTGAAATGGATGGTTTTATCTGAAACGAATCACATAATTGACCTTCAAGGTCGTAGATTTTTGTAATTCGATACCTACCTGTAAACTCAAGAGTTTAAGACAAGTGGAATCTATTCCACATCATCAGGAGAATTCTCTCCGCAAAAAATGAATCAAAATACATGAACATGATAAAAAATATACGAAACATCACATTTTTGGCAATTCTATTGTCGGCATCAACAGTTGTTTTCGGTCAGGCACCGAATTTAGGAAGCACATCCAACTTTGTTCTCTTCTCTACTGATGGAGCTGTAAGCAATACAGGCATTTCTCAATTAACTGGAAAAGTAGGAACCAATAACGGCTCCAACACAGGTTTTGGAAACGTAAACGGCGGTATGCATGCTGCTGACGTGACAAGTGCGCAAGCCGCAGCAGATCTACTAATCGCCTACAATGAGTTAAACGCCGCTACTCCAGGTTTCTTTCCTGCTCCTTTGTTAGGAAACGGACAAATACTGAATGAAGGTGTTTACGCACTATCTGGTGCATCTACCCTGAATCTGGAACTTATTTTGGACGGTCAAACCAATGCCGATGCAGTCTTCATTTTTCAAATTTCGGGACCGCTTTCAACGAATGCCAATTCAAAAGTGACTTTAATCAATGGAGCCAAGGCATGTAACGTGTTTTGGAAAGTTGAAGGTTTGGTGGATATGGCTACAGGAACAACCATGAGAGGGACTGTTATTGCGAACAACGCAGGAATTAACATGAATTCTGCAGATACTCTTGAAGGAAGAGCAATGACTACCGCAGGTGCAATTATGGTTGACGGTGTTCTGGCATATACGCCAGTTGGTTGTGGAAGTCCTGTACTTACAGGTCCAGCAGCACCTGCTCTTGGTATGGTTGGTTGTTACGGAATCTTTTCTTCGGACGGTCCGGTTCAAAATAACGGCATTTCGAATATAATAGGCGATGTGGGAACGAATGTAGGTTTAACTACAGGCTTCGATCCGTTGTTGGTATCAGGATATATCCATGCTACTCCCGATTTCTCTACCGCAATGGCAGCTGCAGATCTATTAGCTGCTTATAATTACATGAATTCACTAACTGCAGATATCGAACTATTGTATCCAGCACAGTTTGGAGGAAATCTTGTCTTAACGCCTCACATCTATGTCTTAAACGCTGGTACCACTTTTACAGATACGCTTTACCTGAATTCACAAGGGGTAGCTGATGCCGTATTCATTATCAAAGTAGAAGGCGCACTTGAAACAAGTACTTTTTCAAATGTGGTTCTTATCAATGGAACTCAAGCCAAAAATGTATATTGGCTGGTGAATGGTGCAGTGGACATTAATGATAATTCCATATTTAACGGTACCGTTATTTCTCAAGGTGCCATTAACCTGATGTCAGGAGTTGAAATGAACGGACGCGTTTTAACCGGTGTAGGTGCATTAACAACAAACGCCATCAATGGTGCGGCCAGTATTGATCCTGCAGATTGTCAAACAACTGGTAACTCAGAGTTGACAAACGCAAACATTCAAGTTAGTATTTACCCGAATCCATTCACAAATTCAACAACCATAACGTTGGAGAATATAGATGATGCAAGCCAATTAGAATTGCGTTTGTATGCGTTGACTGGTGAGGAAGTATTGTATCAAACAATCACTTCCAGTTCAACAACGTTGGATACTGGTAAATTGTCGTCAGGGATTTATTTTTACAGCCTTATTGGCAACAATCAATTGATAGAATCTGGTAAACTTATTTCTGAATAAGGACTCCCAGTTAAATAAAAAAACTGCACCTTATTTAAGGTGCAGTTTTTTTATGCGGTAATGTTTTCTTTTACAGGGTCTACCCTATCAATTACTTTCGTCGAACATCATTTCCTCTGAACCACCAACTTTATGTAAAGGTTTATCAATAGGCAGGGTGAAATAAAACGTTGAACCTTCCCCTTCAACACTTTCCACCCAAATTTCACCATCATTTTTTTCTAAAAATCCTTTTACCAGCAACAGTCCAATTCCAGCACCTTTGTTCTTTTTTATTGATTCTGAAAAGTTTCTAATGTGTGGGGTAAACAATTTTCCCAATATTTCATCAGACATCCCAAGGCCAGTGTCCTTAATCTGAATGACTAGTTTGTCGTCTTTACTTTCAGCTGAAACCGTTACAGAACCACCATTCTTAGTATGTTTAATGGCATTTGAAACGATATTTTGAATGATGGATATCAACATTTTAACATCCGCAAATACAGACATGTCATCTTCAATCTTGTTATGCAGGTTTACAACATTCATCGAAGCGGTTTCGCTTAACATGGCAAATACTTTATCGATGTATTCGGTTAGTTTTATTTTTGTTGGAGAAAAAGCGTCTGATGTATATTTTACGCGTGCCCATTCCACTAAATAGTCTAACATATCCAATTCATCTATCGATGATCTATGCAATAAGTCAAGCATTTCCTGAACAACATCAGGATCCATTCTATGAAAGTTTTCCTTCAAATACTTGGCGGTTGCAATAATCCCTGATAGCGGGCTTCTTAAATCGTGAGAAAGTATTGCCAGAACACTTTCTTTATGAGAATTTAGGTCTTCCAATTCTCTGACGTAATTCTTGATTGCATCTTCAGATCGTTTCCGTTCGGTCAAATCGCGCACAATTTTGACGTACCCCAGCATCTCGCCGTCTAAACCAATTAGTGGAAAAACTAACCCATAAGCGAAGAAAAGACTTTTGTCTTTCTTAATGTGCCATCTGTTGTCAGTTGCTCTACCCTGTTTAAGGGCCGTTTCAATTTCTTGTTTCGGAACACCTTGTTTTAGGTCTTCCTCGGTAAATATTAAATCGAAAGGGACTCCAAGAACTTCCTCAGTTTCGTAGCCGAATATTTTTGTTGAGCCTGAACTCCAACTATTTATAACAAGGTCATTGTCTAAAGTGAAAATCGAGTAATCTTGTAAACTATCAATTATTTGACTATAAAATTCGGCAGTTGGTATGTAATTGTTTTTAAGAATTTTAGAATTGTCCTGTTTGTTTTCCATTTTTGAGTACTTAAATGTTTTGAATGGTTATTCTTCTTTTCTCTTTCAATGCTTTAAAGTGAGATGGTGTTAACCCTGTCGCTTTTTTGAATTGGTTAGATAAATGCGCAGCACTACTATAATGCAGTTTATAAGCAATTTCAGAGAACGTATCTTCTCCAAAAATGATTAACTCCTTTATCCGTTCGATCTTTAATGAAATCAGAAATTGTTCAATGGTTGAGGCTTCAACCTCTGAAAAAATATTGGACAAGTAAGTATAACTTAAGCCTAATTCTTCACTTAATAAAATGGAGAATTTAATATTGGAACGTTCGTCAGAATTGTAAACATAATCCACCAAGATCTTTCTGATTTTTTCGATCAATACACCTTGCTTCTTTTCCAGGAGTTCCAGTCCAGCTTTGTTGAGCATACTATTGAGTTTCTTTTTTTCGTCATCAGAAACGTCATTTTTCGTTTCTATTTCTCCCAAATCAACTTTACGAGCTTCAATACCGAGTTCGTCCAGGGCACCCTCAACGAAAATTTTGCAGCTTTCACAAGCCATATTTTTTACATAGATTTTCATATTCTCTTTTGTTTGAATAGCGTTTGTCTGTGATTCAGGTGCCAATTGCACAACTATTCTTGAACAATTTCGAAGGTGGTCTTATGAACCAAAAAAGCGATTTGTCCGATGACAAATCGCTTTTAAAAGTTGATTAGTAAACCACCGTCCACAAGGAAGATGGTTCATTTTTTTTTGCAGAGTCCGTCGTGACGGAAAGTGCTAATTATTTTGAAGAACGTTTACGCTCGTTTTCTTTCAACAAGATTTTACGGATACGTAAGTTTTCTGGTGTTACCTCAACATACTCATCACCTTGAATGTACTCTAAACATTCCTCTAGTGAGAATACTTTCGGCGGTGCCAAACGAACTTTATCGTCAGCTCCTGATGAACGCATATTCGTCAACTTCTTCGTCTTCGTTACGTTCACACACAAGTCACCTGCACGTGAGTTTTCACCAATTACTTGTCCTTCGTAGATATTTTCGTTCGGGTGAATAAAGAATTTACCACGATCCTGCAAGTTGTTCATCGAGAAAGGAATAGAAGTTCCCAATTCCAATGAGATCAATGATCCATTTTGACGTCCGGGAATTTCACCTTTGAATGGTTGGTACTCCAGGAAACGGTGAGTCATAATCGCTTCACCAGCAGTTTGAGTTAACAAGTAGTTACGCAAACCGATAATTCCACGAGATGGAATCTGGAATTGAATCACCATACGAGCTCCTTTCGGCTCCATATTTGTCATCTCTCCTTTACGTTTTGTAACTGCTTCTACCGCTGTTCCGGAAAATTCTTCCGGTAAGTCGATTGTCAATTCCTCAACCGGCTCACACTTAACACCATCAATTTCTTTAATGATTACTTGTGGCTGACCAACTTGTAATTCGTATCCTTCACGACGCATTGTTTCAATCAAAACCGACAAGTGCAATACACCACGACCAGCAACGATCCATTTGTCTGCTTTATCTGTTTCAGAAACACGCATTGCCAGGTTTTTCTCCAACTCTTTCGTCAAACGCTCAGAAATGTGGCGAGAAGTTACCTTCTTTCCTTCTTTTCCGAAGAATGGTGAATCGTTAATAGAGAACAACATGTTCATTGTAGGCTCATCGATAGAGATAGAAGCCAATGGCTCTGGATTTTCAGCGTCACAAATAACGTCACCAATCTCAAAACCTTCGATTCCTGTAACCGCACAAATATCACCAGCATCAACTGATTCTACTTTTCTACGTTCAGTACCATCAAAAACGAACAATTCTTTCACACGGTGTTTCTCTTGAGTTCCATCGCGTTTTGCCAAAATAATCGGCTGATTTTCCTTCAATGCTCCACGGTGTAAACGACCGATAGCGATACGCCCAACGTAAGTAGAGAAATCCAAAGAAGTGATCAATAATTGTGTATTTCCGGCTTCGATTTTACGCGGTGGGAAATACTCCAAAATTTGGTCTAACAAGTCAGAAATATCTGTTTTTGGTTGTTTCCAGTCTGTTGACATCCAACCATTTTTCGCAGAACCGTAAATTGTAGGGAATTCCAACTGCTCTTCGTTTGCGTCCAATTCGAACATCAAATCGAATACTTTCTCATGAACTTCGTCAGGAGTACAGTTATCCTTATCTACTTTATTGATTACCAACAATGGTTTGATTCCCATTGAAAGTGCTTTTTGCAATACGAAACGTGTTTGCGGCATTGGGCCTTCAAAAGCATCCACCAACAAACAAACTCCATCAGCCATGTTCAATACACGCTCTACCTCACCACCAAAATCGGCGTGTCCGGGAGTATCGATGATATTGATCTTTGTTCCTTTGTAAGAAACGGAAACGTTTTTAGATACGATGGTGATTCCACGCTCACGCTCTAAATCGTTACTATCCATAATCAAATCTCCCGTAGGACGATCACGTTCATTAATTACGTTTCCTGCCTCAATCATTTTATCAACCAACGTTGTTTTACCGTGGTCAACGTGTGCAATAATTGCGATGTTTCTAATTTCCATTCTATTAATTATAAATTCTTTAATTATCAATTATCAAGTGAGATTCTCTAGAGTCACTCACTTGATAATTAAATCATTGATAATTGCTAATTCTTATTTGCTGTAGCTTGAATCAAAACGACGTCCGCCACCTGAACTTCTGCGATCTCCACCGCCAGTTCTTGCTCTATCACCACCAAAAGATTTGCGTTCTCCGCTTCCTCCTTCAGGTTTTCCGTAGCTTGAGTTTCCTCTGAAACCTCCAGATGAACGACGATCTCCACCTCCTGTTGAAGAAGAACGATCTCTGTCACCACCAAATGAACGACGTTCTCCGCCTCCAGATGAACGACGATCTCCACCGAAACCACCACGATCTCCGCCGAAACCACCACTTCTACGTTCTCCACCACCGCTTCTGCGATCGCTTCCTCCTTCTTTTTTCTGTGTGATTTCAACTTTCACTTCGTGACCTTCGTAATCTGAACCGTTTACTTTCGAAAGGATTGCTCCTTCGTCAGTTTTATCAGCTTCAAAGAAAGAGAAGTTCGGCATTACATCAATTTTACCAATTGAAGCAGATTTCAATCCTGTTGAATCACAGATAACGCGTAATAAACCACCAGGGTTCAATCCGTCACGTTTTCCAAGACTAACAAAGAAACGCGTTCTGTTTGCATCATCTCTGCGTGGACGGTCGCTTCTTTCACCTCTTTCCGGACGATCACCTCTTTCGAAGCGGTCTTTACGGTCGAAACGATCTTCACGATCTCCTCTTTCACGACGCTCACCACGTTCTCCTTTCGAAGTAGCAAGGTTCAAATCACCAGCTCTATCGTAGTACTCAATGAAACGGTTGAATTCAGCAGAAACGAATTTCTTGATGATTTCTTCTTTTGTCATTTCAGCGAAATCAGTCATCATTCCTTCCAAGAAAGGCTCGATGTCTTTTTCTTTCACTTCTGTATCTTTCACTTTTGCAATCAGTTTATTCAACTGAATTCCACAAATTTCTTGTGCTGAAGGAATCAAAGCAGCAGTAAACGTAGTACGAATCTGCTTCTCGATAGCTTTAATCTTGTAATTCTCACGAGCGTTAATCAATACCAATGATTTCCCTTGTTTACCAGCACGAGCTGTACGACCAGAACGGTGCGTATAGTTCTCGATATCATCAGGAAGGTTGTAATTGATAACGTGCGTAATGTTGTCAACGTCAATTCCACGAGCAGCAACATCCGTTGCAACCAATAACTGAATTGAACGCTCACGGAAACGATCCATTACACGATCACGCATTGCCTGAGATAAATCTCCGTGCAAAGGTTCAGCGCTGTATCCGTCTTTTGCCAATTTCTCAGCAACGGTAGCCGTTTCATTACGTGTACGACAGAAAACCAATCCAAAAATTTCCGGACTAGCATCGATCAAACGCTTCAATGCATCATAACGATCGCGCTCTTTTACAGAATAGTAAACGTGCTCGATGTTTTCGTTACTTTGATTTTTGTGTCCCATGGCAACTTCCAAAGGATCATTCATATAATTCTTCGCAATGGCCGCAACTTCTTTTGGCATTGTAGCAGAAAACAACCAAACATTTTTGGTTTCAGGAGTAACATTCAAAATAGCATCGATGTCTTCTTTGAAGCCCATGTTCAGCATTTCGTCTGCTTCGTCAAGCACAACCGTTTCAACAGTTTGAAGGTTGATTGCTTTACGATTGATCAAATCGACCAAACGACCCGGAGTTGCTACAACAATAGTTGCACCACGCTTAATATCACTCATCTGACGACGAATATCAGTTCCACCGTAAACGGCTACAACTTTAATTTGAGGATCAAACTGAGCAAATGCTTCTAAGTCTTTTGAGATTTGTAAACACAATTCGCGCGTTGGAGCGATGACTAAACCTTGTGTTTGAGTTGGACGGTCGGTAACTTTGTGTACCAGTGGTAAGCCGAATGCGGCTGTTTTACCTGTCCCTGTTTGAGCGAGTCCGACAAAATCGCTTTCTAATTGTAACAAGTGCGGAATGGCACTTTGTTGGATCGGAGTTGGTTCTGCAAAACCCAGTGCTTCTATCGACTGCAGAACCTCAACTCGTAACCCGAGTTCTTTAAAGGTCATAAAATAAATCTAAAATTTGGCGCAAAGGTACGACCTTTTTTTCGATGATTGTTAATAAAGTTGCAAGTTATTGTTAATTAATGAGATAAATAGCTTAATTACAAATGACTAATTACCAATTACCAATGAGTTTAAACAGTCTAAAAACGGCGATATCCGCAATTAATAATTTGTAATTCGTAATTTTCAGATATGAAAACATCTGCTCTATTAATCTTACTTGCAACCGTATTTTCCTTTTGCTTCGTTTCCTGTTCACAAGGAAAATACGACTGCGAAGAAACATTAAATCAAAAACCTTACTGTGCAACCTTTCACAATAAATGGGATGAGGATTCTATTCAACGTGATTATGAAATCTTTTCTGAATGTGGACAGCTGGATTCTGTAGATGCCGAAATTTTTAAGGGTCCAATGCTTGGGGTTATATTAATGGACGAAATGAGTCAAATTGATAATTACGATGAAATCAGCTTTCAAACCTGTCTGGATCTCATTAAAAAATACAAATCAAAGCATAAGACTGATTACGACTGGCTTTACAATGGCACCGAGGCTCGAATGCAAATTGAGAAACTTCCCGTAAAATTGGCAACATTCGAAAGCGTGAAACCTAATTTAATGGCCGCAGGAATGAAAGAAAATGAAGTAGTCGAATTCAAATTGTTTTTAGAGAAAAAGAATAAATCATGGGACTACAAAGAAGCTATGAAGGCATTCTTTGAGTATCAACAAATAAAAACGAGCAGCAACAAACCTTTAGAGTTTTCCGCTTTGGAATCACTTGACAAAGCTTTGACAGAAGCAAAAGCAACGAAGAAAAATTGTTTGATCTACTTTACAGGATGGACTTGTGTAAATTCGCGAAAATTTGAAGAGCAGGTTTTAAAAGATCACCAGATTCAAAGTCTGATTAAAGATAATTTTGTTTATAAAGCAGCTTGGGTTGATGATAAACAACCTCATCCAAATGGAGAAGGAAATATTGGGGAAGTCAATTCTAAATTACAAATTGCAAAATTCAAATCAAGCAGTCAGCCTTTCCTTTACATTTTATCTCCTGACGGGAAAATTATCGCCGAATGGAGTTATGAAGATGGCCCTTATACTTTCAGCGATTTTCTAAAAAAGGGAATGTAGATGAGTTATGAGTTATGAGTTATGAGTTATGAGTTATGACTGACTCATGCCGACAAAGAATAGTTGCAAATTGGCGCGCTATTGATTGTTGACTAATAAACATTGAGTCTCAAGTCAGTTTTATCTCACAGCAATTTTCCCAGTGTATAATTGTGGTCATTTCCTTTTAGAATATCTAAATAGTTTCCATTTTCAATTGGTAAACCTAAACGTGAAATGTTATTGTTAGCTCCAAGTGAGGTTTGTGTTTCAAAGCCATAACTCTTTTTCGGATATTGTTGAGAAGTCGATCCTCATATCTCAATGGAAATTTTACCATCGTAATTATTGAATGCATCCGTCAGATAATTTCGAACTCCTGCCCCATTATCAATTACGCCCATGACACAAACCACTCTGGTATCATCGTTTATCATTTCTCACGCGATGGTATGAATGACCACAATAGGAAGATTGGAATCAGTAAATGTGACTTGCGAATTGACTGATTCAAAAGCAGCAATCAACAGAAATCCAATTAAAAACAAGCGCAGAAGCAAGCAGAATGAAAAATGGAAAGTACAAATTTGAGTTGTGACCACGAATTCAATTTATTTTTCCAACCTTTTGGTTTACATCGTATTTACTACTTCAGAAAGCTAACAAAGCATGAACACACTAAAATCAATCCTGCTATTACTGATATTCCTCGCTTCTTCTGCAACATTCGCACAACAATGGGGAGCAAATACCTTTAGTCAGTTCACCAATGAGGCGAACGATGTAGAGCTGAATGCCAACGAAGAATCATACATCGCAGGCTACATTACGGGAGAAACAGCTTTTAACACCGCGAATGTTGTCCCTTCTGCTGCCGGGAATGGCGACATTTACGTTGCAAAATATTCTACAACAGGATCACTTCTTTGGAAAAAAATATTTGGTGGAAATTATTCCGATCGAGCAATTGATTTGGCTATTGGTCCCGACCAAAACATTGTGGTTACAGGACAATTCTTTGGAACTGTCACGTTTGGTTCCACTACACTTACTTCTGTTGGAAATTCAAAAGATATCTTTATTGTAAAATTAGACCCGAGCGGAAATGTGCTTTGGGCAAGAAGTGAAGGTGGAAATATGGCTGAAAACGCTTATGGAATTACAGTAGACCACCAGAACAATGTGATTTTAACGGGGCAATTTCAAGGGACAGCGATTATAGGGAACAATTCATTCACCAGTGCCATTGACCCTAATACGAATCAATATTCGTTTGACTTCTTCATTTCCAAATACGATGTAAATGGTAACCCTACATGGAGTTTAAATGGTAACGCACAATACGAGGACAGAGGTCTTGCTGTTGCGGTGGACAATCAGAACAACATCTTTTTTACTGGTCAATTTTCTAAAAACCTGACATTTGCTTCGAATACTTATCCAAATCAAGGGTACAACATTGGTTTCTTGTGCAAGTTGAATCCAGCAGGACAACTGCAGTTTTTCAATCAAATGAAGGCAGGAATGGTGATTGCCTATGATTTGGAGTTGAATACAAATAATCAGGTGTTCATGACAGGTGACTTTATTGGCAATATGAATTATTACGATGCCAGTGGTGCGCATGCTTTTCAGAACCCTTACGATAAACAAATCTTCATCATCAAAACAGAAAACAACGGAAGTTATCTCTGGAATCACACACTGGGTTCAAACAATGACATTTCCGCCAGAGCTATTGCTGTTGATTTACACAACGATGTATTTGTAACCGGCTCATTCAAATGTGATTTATCACAAATTCAAGATACTGCACAGGCTACATTCAATTCTGTCGGATTTAAGGATCCATATCTATTAAAGGTTACGAATACCGGACAATTTGAATACATCAAGCATTTTGGCGGTAAAAAGGACGACGAAGGTTTGGGTATAGCCATCAAAGAAAATGATAAGCCTTATATCTGCGGAAGTTTTACCAAGGACCTGAACTTCGCACCAACACCTGACGTTGTGCAAACTGCGAATAACAACTATTCACTTCATTATGCTGGTTTAAATGAAGCTGCTCACATGTACATGCTTGGGGATGATACCAGAAATTCTTTTCTAATTAATCACATCAATTCCAACTACCATACCTTGAATTATTTCGTACCACCTGCTAATGACAGTTTGATTGGAGAAATTGTTCAGTACAATTGGGCTCCAAATCTGGTAAATGACACCATCCACTTTTGTACAAAAGATTCATTGCGCTACGATCCTTTAACCTATGCGCATTACGGTCCGAGTTATGAATACCTTTGGAATACAGGAGTAACAGGGAATAAACTGATCATTACAACAACTGGAAATTATTCAGTTACCGTGACTCGTTCAGACGAATGTGAATTGGACATTGACAGTGTTTATGCGATTTCGGAACCCATTCCGGTTTTACCATTATTATCTGATGATCACAACGTGAACGTATTCAATCCTGGCCCTCATTACAACAATTACCATTATTGTGCTCCGGAAAGTATAGAAATTACTTATTCAGGTTTAGATTCAGGCAGCACATTATTGACAACAGTTCCAAATGGTTCAAATTTAATTGGAACCGGGCCATTCAGTATACAAAATGAAGGCTGGTACCATGTAATTGTCAATAACGAATATTGTCAAGCTATGGGTGATTTTCACTTCAATTTGGATTATGTACTGCCAAATGATTCGGTGTCTCCTCAAATCGTTATGCAAAACGCTAATTCGACTGGAGACTCACTTACTATCTGCGCAAATCATTCAGTGTATTTTAGTGGAATTGATTTATTCACCAATCCATTAGCAACTTACTCCCCAGATATTCAATCTCCTGTCACGAACATTGTTTGGACGATTAACGGCTCTCAATACAACAATTATCCGAACGTACATACCTACTTCACACCTAGCAGTTCTGGTTGGTACACCGTTGACTTATATTTTTCTACCGGGTACGACAATTTATGCGGAATAGATACTACGAATTATCATGTGACACGACAATTTTATATCACTGTAAATCCTCTACCTACTTGGTCAGGAACAATTTCAGGTGATAATCTGCTTTGTCCAAATGGCTCAATATTTCTTGTTGTAAACAACCCGCATCCAAATTTCAACTGGACTGGACCTGGAATAATATGGAATAACTTAAATGACAGTATAGAAGTTAATGCTCCTGGCACTTATCAATATCACGGGAGTGTTGTAGATACAATTACAGGTTGTTCTAATCCGGAAGCCGTATGGCACAACATTACACTTAAAACGGCTCCGAACATTGTTTCTAATCCCGCCGATGCAATTGTTTGTCCTTACGATTCCGTTTTAATGTACATTCAAAACACGTATCAAAGTTACGATTGGATTGGACCTAATGGAGATAGCTTATCTCAAACCTATGAATGTTACGGTGAAGATTTAGGATTTTACTATTGCCATGTGGTGGATGACGAAGATTGTCATTTAACCACTCCTCCATTCGAACTTAGAGAATATACTACTCCTAGTATAACGATTATGCCAGATGAATTTCTTTGTGAAGGTGAATCAGTAACCATCCAGGTGGCTTATGCAGGAACACCAAGTTTTGTTTGGACACCAACAGGCACTACAGGAAGCTCTATCACTGTGAACACCGCAGGAATTTATACTGTAGCAATCAGTCAATGTGGAATAACCATTTCCGACACCATAGAAATCATCGACGCCACATTCTCTGCCTCTATTTCAGCTGTTGATTCCATTTTGTGCTTTGGTGATACGGTGTTGATTCTAGGAAATCCGAACAACTTGATGTATGAATGGAATGATGGTCAACTAACTGGTGGTGCATATCCTGTATACGAAGCCGGAGCTTATGCAGCAATTGTAACCAACGAATACGGTTGTACTGCAAACACCAATACCATCAATATCACTCAGGTTCCCGAATCGGTAATTCCTGACATTGAGTCGGTAACCGTTTGTGTAGGAAACAATGTTGTTCTGGAAGATAATTCCACATTCATTTTGAATTGGTATACCTCTTCCGATACTTCGTTGATTGTCATTAATAATGAATTTCATTTGAACAATGTTGTTCAGGATACATCTTTCATTGTGGCTTATCAGTCCACTGAATGTCCGTTGGCATACGGAACCGTGAACGTTTCACTTTTCGATTCACTTGGCCATTACGAAATATTCGGTGATTCTCTTCTCTGTCAGAACGAAAATGGCTTGTTCAGTGTGAACATAACTACTGAGACAGCAAGTTGGTATTCCGGACAAAGTTTTCTTGGAGTAGGCAATTCAATGCAAATTCCATTTAACACCTTGAATAACAATACTATTATCACAGTTCAAATTTCGAACGATTGTTACGCCACCAGCATTTCAGATAGTGTAACCGTTTTACCTCAACCACAAATTGCTTTAGCAAACGACAGCATTTCGCTCTGTTACTATGATTCAGAAATTCTCAGTTTAATGAACACTGATCTCGATTCCATCGTTTGGAACAGTTATCAGGGAACAGTTGTAGACGACGATTTGACAATAACTGGAAATTTAACCTACGGTCCTATCACCGTTTACGGAATGGACGATAACGGATGTATTTCAAACCTCGATACTATCCAGGTAATTACACCAGATTTCAACAGTAACATTGAGGTCGATTTTAGTAATTTCTGTACCGGAGATTCGGGATCAATTGTTATTCAAACAAATGCAGATAGTTTAATTTGGACAACTCCGTTTGGAACGTTCGACACAACAACCATTTCGTTTGCAATAGACGCTGCTCACTCTGGAATGTTCTATGTTGAATTGTGGGATAATTTAGGCTGTCATTACACAGATTCTGTAGACGTTCCTGAATATCTGATTCCGAACATTGATATTTTACCAGATTCGATTTATTGCATCAATGATGTGTTCACTTTCTATTTCCCCAACGATACAAATACTTATATCTGGTCAACCTTTGGAAATACAACGGATTTGCCCATTCTTAGTAATCAGGACCTGATACTGAACGTTACAACGCCTCAAGGCTGTTTAACTTTTGATACATTGGTGGTTGAAACCGTTGATTGCGACGACGCCATTCCGAATTTCATTACGGCAAACGGCGACGGAACGAATGATTATTTCTTTATCGACGATGCACTTTCTCAATTGAATAATGAGTTGGTTCTTTTCAACAGATTCGGAAATAAGATCTTCGAAGCTGGTCCTTACATCAACGATTTCGATGGTGAGAATCTTAATGAGGGTGTCTATTTTTATGTCTATTACCCGGAAGGAAAAGCGCATCCGGAAAATCGAAGACAAGGATTCTTGACATTGATTCGATAATAGTATAAATTCGCAGTATTCTAGATTTCAGCATGACAAATCACCTTCTTGTACTTTTATTCTGTTGCTTTTCAGGTTTAACATTCGCTCAGGAGAACGATGCGAAATTCGATTCGTTGTATGTCTTTAAAAAAGATACGGTAAGACCAGAAACGCCTGAACTGGCCCCCCTAAAACCAATTATCCATCAGGTTCTGACAAGCTCATACCTATCAGACACCAATTCGACAAGCATTGCTTTTGTTGGTATCCCTTGCCCGTATACCGTTGAGAATGCTAAAAAAATGATTGAGCAAGGTGTGGTTGAAATTGTCATTCGAGGAGGATTTCAGGGCTTTCCTAAAGAAAACGAAAAAAGGTCCGCAGCGTTCAGGAAAAAGTACAAGGTTAATTTCGACTATGTAGGCTGTTGTATCTTTTATAATCCTGAAGGTGAAGACATCCCAGGTTACAACAAGGTGATGAAAGATTACCTGAAAAAGAAATATGGCGCAAATTGTATCGAAGAATACAAAGCCATCTTCAGTTAAGTTGTAAAGTCAACAAAAAAAGGTTTTTTCTTACAATTTGTTTGAGATTCGTGGATTTTAAACACACAAGCAACTCGAATATTCATTTGCACGTTTGTTCTTTTGAATTCTCCTTACCTTTAGGAAAAAGGACAAAACTGAACTTTGCTTTGACATTACTAAAGCTGTCTTTCAACAATTATTGCACTACGTTTCGAAATGTGGTTTGCTCTGTTTTGTTCTTTTCTTTGCTATTTACCAATCACTCTTTCGCTCAAGGGTGGGGAGCAAACACCTTTAGTCAAACCATTAATGAAGCAACCGATTTAGAAACCAATTTTTCAGGACAAAGCTATGTTACGGGTTATTTCTCCGGACAAACTTCTTTTGGTACGATGAACGGTTTTAACGGAACCAACGGAAGCAATGATGCCTATGTAGCCAAATATGGAACAAACGGAGACGTTCTTTGGATCACCCAATTCGGAGGTTCTCAAGACGACCGTGCGGTAGACGTTGCTATTGGTCCCGATCAAAATATCGTTGTTTGCGGTTCTTTCTTCGGAACAGTCACTTTTGGAAGTACAACCTTGACGTCAAACTCCAATTCAAAAGACATTTTCATTGTAAAGATGGACCCTGCAGGAAATATTCTCTGGGCTCGCAAAGAAGGTGGTTCAGGAATTGAAAATGGATATAAATTAGCCGTTGATAACAATAATAATGTCATTATTACCGGAGAATACCAGGGAAATTCTACCATTGGAAGTTCCAGCTTAGTGAGTACCCCTAATCCAAACACTGGAAATCCAAGTTTCGATATTTTCGTTTTGAAATACGATAGTTCTGGAAATCCACTTTGGACTGTAACCGGAACTGCAGACTACGACGATAGAGGACTTTCTGTTGATGTGGATTTCCAAAATAACGTTTTCCTCACCGGACAATTTTCTGATACGCTTGTTTTTGCAGGAAATACCATTACCAACAACGGTTTCAATATTGGTTATCTGGCGAAGCTAAATTCAGCCGGACAATTTCAATTCTTTAACCTCTTTAAAGCAGGAATGGTTGTTCCTTACGAAGTAGAGATTAATCAGGACAATGAATCAATTGTTATTGGAGATTTCCTTGGAAATATGACTTATGTCAACCAAAGCGCAATTGTCAACATTCAAAATCCGTACGATAAACAAATCTTCTGGGTAAAAACCAATGCAAATGGTCAGCATATCTGGAACAATACATTGGGTTCCGACAATGAACTTTCAGCACGTTCACTAGCTATTGATCCGGCAAACGGCATTTACATTACGGGACATTTCAAGTGTGATTTGTCACAACTTCAGGACACAACTGAATATTTGTTCAGTTCTGTTGGTTACAAGGATCCTTACCTCATCAAGGTGGAAAATAATGGCTCACGCAGCTATGTAAAACATTTTGGTGGTAAAATGGATGACGAAGGAAAAGGAATTTCGGCTTACCAAAACAACAAACCCTTTATCGCAGGAAGTTATTCTCAAGATCTGAATTTTCAGGGAGGAACAGCTCCGGTTATTGGTGGAAACAACTATACTTTCAACCCTTTTTACGGTTCAGAACCATTTCATTTGTACTTAGTTGGCGACCAAAGCAAGAATTCATTTTTGGAAACACACGTGAATTCAACTTACGGAGCTTACAATTTCTTTATGCCGCCGGCTAACGATAGTTTGGTTGGTCATTTAAGCGCTAATCAAATTCCGGATTATGTGACGCTTGAAAACGATACCGTTCATTTTTGTTTGACTGCGGAATTGAATTACGATCCGTTGACATACTATCATTACGGTCCTGCTTATGATCATTTGTGGTATGACGGAACAACTAATGCTTTCAGCACCATTTCAGCGACGGGTGATTACTGGGTAAGAGTTGAACGTATTGATGATTGTGAATTTGATTTGGATACCATTCATGGAATTCTGGAACCAACACCTACTCTACCTTTATTGACTGATGATCATGGTGTAAACGTAAATCAGGGTGGTCCAAATTATTTGGATTATCATTATTGTTATCCCGAAAGTGTTTCGCTTTTATTTTCTGGTTTAGATCCAAATTCTGTTTTGGAACTCATTGGTCCGGATCAAACCTACACAGGACCTGGTCCACATGTGATTGATACAGGAATTCAATACAGTGTTCATGTCGAAAATGAATATTGTATGAATAACGGTGAGTTCATTTTTATTTTGGATTTGGCGCTAGATCCAGATACACTTTCACCAGGAATTGTAATGGCAACTGATGTTCCAACAGGTGACTCAGTGCAGGTTTGTCAAGGAAATCCGGTTGAATTTCATGGAATTGATCTGTTTGTAAATACTATTCCGAATTACGTTCCCCAGATAGAAATTCCGGTTGACACTGTAATGTGGGAAATCAATGGAATACCTGTTCCCAATTTTGATACAGCAACTGCCGTTTTTTCACCTGTAACTTCAGGTTGGTATACCGTTGAAATGACCGTTGTTGTTGGTTATGACAACTTGTGCGGTGTAGATACTGTTTGGTACCACACCTCGCAGCAGTTTTACATAACTGTTAACCAAAATCCTAGCTGGAATCCAATGGTAACTGGTCCTTCATTACTTTGTCCGGGTGATTCTGATTACTTGATTTCGGGAAATCCAAACTCGGATCTAAGCTGGAGCGGACCTGATCCTATCTGGACAAATAACTACGATAGTTTATTGATTAACACTCCCGGATGGTACACGTATAGCGGAACAATCACAGATTCCGTGACAGGATGTTACGTTTACATCTTATTCAATCAGTATTTGGGATTGAAAATGCCTCCGGTAATAACCACTAATGTTCCTGATGGAGTTGTTTGTCCGGGAGATTCGATTGAATTGGCTGTTCCGAACTTCTATACAACTTATGCCTGGATCAATCAGAATGGTGACACCTTATCACACACTTCCGTAGTTTATGTTCAGGATATTGGGCTTTACGAATGTCATGTGATCGATGCCGATGGCTGTTCGCTGGTTGCCAATCCGTTCGAAGTTTTCCAATATTCTACTCCAACGTTATCCGTTGATCCGGATGCCGTTTTGTGTGCAAACGAAAGCGCAACCATCCACATTACCCATTCCGGAAACATTGATATTGAATGGCAAAATGGAGGCTCTACGGCAGATAGTCTGATTGTTTCTTCACCCGGCGTATATATCGTAGAATTAACACAGTGTGGAACAACTATTTTAGATAGTGTTGTGATCATTGATGGAACATTCGATATAGGAAATATCCTGGGCGACAATAGCTTGTGTTATAACGAAGACGGTGTTTACTACATTGACGGAATTCCTGACAGTGCAACCATCGAATGGTACTGCGGGAACACTTTTGTTGGAGATATCAACCCAATTTCTATTCCGTATTCATCAATTGAAAGTGATAACAACTTATCCGTAACGGTTGCCAATTCTTGCTACTCACAAACCGTGGTAGAAATTATCACTCTTCATCCGCAAACAGCGCTTTCATTGTCAAACGACACATTGAAACTTTGTGCCGACGAAACAGAAGTAATATCTGTACTGAATAACAATTTAGATTCGGTTCAATGGTCCAGTCCTTTTCAGAATGAAGATGATTTTGAAGTGACATTCTCCGGTGAGAATAGTTATCCCAATGTAACTGTTGTTGGTTACGACCAAAATGCTTGTCCAACGAATATCGGAACCATTGTGGTTCATGGCTCTGACCGACAATTCTCAACACAAATTAACTTTGCTACGTTTTGTGAGGATACACCCGGAAACATTGTAGTTACGACAAATTCGGACAGCATATTCTGGGAAACACCGTTTGGAGATTTCACGGATGATAATCAGGTCGACTTTATTCTAACTGAAGAAAATTCGGGCACACACACCATTCATACCTGGGACAGTTTGGGCTGCGAATATTCAGATTTCCTGACCATAAATGCTATTCTACCGCCAAATCTTAATTTATTGCCAGACACGATTTTCTGTTTGAACGATATTTACACTTACTACTTCCCTAACGACACCAATTCTTACACCTGGCTTGGTTTAGGAAATACAACTGAACTTCCAATTACCGGAAATCAGGATTTTGTACTTCAAATCACCACGCAATCGGGTTGTGTTTACTTCGACACTTTGTTTGTAGAAACGGTTGATTGTGCTGGACCGCTTCCAAATGTGGTTACACCAAACGGCGATGGAATAAATGATTTCTTCTACTTTGATGATGTTTTCTCGCAGCTAGAAAATGAATTGTTCATCGTTAATCGCTGGGGCAACCCAATATTTCATGCTGCACCTTATGAAAACACATTTGATGGCGAAGGTTTAAATGAAGGTGTTTATTTCTATATCTATTATCCAAAAGGAAAATCAGACAAAACAGGAATGAAACAAGGGTTTATTCATTTGGTCAAATAACCAGCGTCCTCTTCAATAAGGAGCCTTAAAATGAACGCATCTCAATAACTCTGAATAACTTTCACCCAACCAGCTCCTATTTTGGAAAAGGCTTTTATATCAACGCTCTTATCTACATTCAATGTTGATTTCAAGCTTCTGAATTCGGTCAAAGAAATGTTTACAATCTCATATTTATTGACATAATTTTCCAGGTTCAAAACAACCATTTTTTGCATCATTTCTTGTTTTGAATAAACGATTCTCACCGAATCCATAAAAGACGATTGATTCCAGTTGTTTTCTCTATAACGAATTCTCGCTTCTAAAGAATCAATAGGCAAATTAAGTGCTCCCGAATGGGCTTCTCGACGCATCTTATTGTCTAAATCATTCATTCTATCCAACAATATCTGAACACTATCTCTGGTAACCTTTATAACCTCAAACTGATATTGTGCGTCATGTACAATGTTGTACCGATCAATATAAGGATTGCTTCCTTGAACCAAAACAATGAATCCGGTTTGTGGATTATCAAACATCTCTTCATCCTTTTTCAGTTGTCTCGTTATTTCTGCCTTATTTTCAAGCATAGCCTGCTCCTGAATTTCAAGCATTACCTTTTGCTCATCGTGGCTATGCATTATTGAAGAGATTATTCCTGCGATAACTACCAAACCTATTGCTATTAAAAAAGTCCAGGAGTACCATTTGCCTCTTACTCTAGGATACGGTTGATCGATTATTCGCTGCAAATTAACTGGAATCGCAGATTTTTCTCCACACATTTCAAACGAAAATCTTCTACGTATTGGAAAAGCGGGAATCCCTAAAATATGAAAGTAATCTTGAATAATAACCAGCTTTGAGTCATTCGGAAGCCCCTGAGTTACCCCACCCAAATCGGTTAAACTCAATTTTTTCAAAGTAAAGGACTTCAAACCGAAAATTAAACGGTATCTCGTAAAAGTAAAAGCTACTAATATCATTAGATCGAATTCAAATTATTCTCTTCCAATTTTCTATTGATCTCTGCTTTCAAACAATTCGGACATAAACAATCTGTAATGTTCTCCATTGGCATAATCATCGGAAGACCTGCACACCAGCAACCGCTTGTATAACATGAAAAAGGGATTCCACAGCTGACGCAGATTTTATGCTTCTCCAATTGTGGCACATCATAGTTAGCATTCAACGAAATCTTCAAATCTGTAAAGTGAAACATTTCGTTATACTTCTCAGTACTGAATTTTTCAATCGTAATTGGTGAACGATAACCAGGTCCGTTTAATACCATCGTATGGTATTCTCCCTGCTCACCGCAAAAATCTAATCCATTTTCTTTCCCTAAACGTTGAAACTCGTCAATTAATTCAGGAGTGATTTTTCGACCGAGAAAGCTGGTATCGAACCACGGCTCTTTCACCATTGACAATACAACTTCAAAGTTCGAATTGAGTAACTGCTTCATCACTTCTGCCCTTTCAGCATGCCAAAGTGGGAGAAATGTTTGCAGTTTAACAGCAGCGGCTCTATCCGAAATCCAATTTGAATTTCCATGAACCTCAGAAATATCACCAGAGATCACTACTTCAATTCCCAACTGGGTTTTCAACTTTACAAGCTGAACTTCGTAGTTTTCGGCAAAAGGTTCTTCAACTTGTAAAAGCATATGAGGAATTCCCAGCGATTTCGATTGGAGATCCATCAATTCCTTTGCATGGGCTCTGAACTCTGTGGACGAAGAATAAAAGGTAACAAGTGCCAAAACATCATATCCTTTCTCCTTCGCTAAATGTAAAGAGAGATTACAATCTTTCCCACCCGACCAAAGAACAACAGCTTTTTCTCCCATAGATCAAAGGTACAGGAAAACAGAGAAATTGATTTTTACAAGACAGCAATTTTCCCTAAATTTCTACCATAATTTTCAGCTATGTCCGACATTTCGCTACATCCTATTCTCTTTTACAATGTTGAAAATCTGTTTGATACATTTGACGATCCGCATGTTCGGGGCGACGAAGAGTTTACACCTGAAGGAGAAAAGCAATGGGACGAAGAGCGTTATCAGGAAAAACTCAAAAATTTGGGACAGGTGCTCACTTTTTTCGAAACAAAAACACCGCTTGCAATTGGTTTGGCAGAAATTGAAAACAGAGACGTATTAGAAGCCTTGGTAAACACCGACGTTTTGAAGAATTTCAATCTTCGCATAGTGCATTTCGATTCGGATGATAAACGTGGAATTGATTGTGCTTTCCTGTACAATCCGAGTTTGATGACTATAGAACTGGAAACGAAAATTGTCGTTAATCTGGATGACGAACCGTATTTCAGAACGCGAGACATATTGCATATTCAAGGTCGACTATCCAGTGGAAGTCGTGTTCATTTCTTTGTGAATCACTGGCCATCTCGTCGGGAAGGAATTATAGAATCTGAAAGCAGAAGATTGGGAACTGCTGAAATTCTAAGAAGAGAAATTGACGAAATTCTACGTTCAGATTCGGAAGCCAATATTATTGTGATGGGTGATTTCAACGACACACCGGTCAACAAAAGCATTCATTCCATCTTGAGAGCGAAGGGTCAGCATGAACAACAGCCTGGAGATTTGATTAATTTGTTGATAGAGGAGCACAAAAAAGGCGAAGGAACTCATGTTCATAATGAAAAATGGGAAGTCTTTGATCAATTGATCGTTTCGCAAGGATTACTTCAGGGAAAAAATGGATTGGAAGTCCACAAAAACAATGCGTTTATTCTTCGTGATCAACGTTTGCTGCACACCTTCGATAGTGGTGACCAAATCCCGAATTCCAGTTATAGCGGCGACTATTATCATGGAGGATATTCTGACCACTTGCCGGTTTACCTTTACTTAACACACAAGAACTAAGCTTCAATTTTAAATTCCAAAATTCTAAATGTTAAAGAGGACTGGCGAACTTTTCAATGCAGTATTATGAAGTCCTAAAATTCGTTCCAGTACTTTTCTTTTTTAGAATTTAAAATTTTGGAATTTAGAATTACCCTTCCAGGTATTCCCAATCCTTAATCTCTTGAAACTTCTCTTGTCCTTTTTGAGCAATCGGATGCCAAAGCGTTGATTCTGGTGTAACAGTAGGTACTTCATTCACCAACAAATCTTCACGGACATAAATTTGATTGATTCCCAAATCATTAGCTCCAACCAAACGATAACCTTTTTTCTGTGCTAGTTTATTCATTGCAACAACGCTTGCTCCGTGATATACAGGATGCTTTCCGGGATACATGTATTCAGGATCATAAGGAACTACGATGTTCTCCGTTCCAAACTCCGTGTGCGTTTCTATTACCACCACTTTCGGACGAACAACCGTTAACGCATTCCAAACCCAATAATCGTTTCCATCTATGTCAATTGAAAGCAATTCAATATCGCCTTTCAATCCATTTTGTTCTACCAGTTGATTGATATTCTCTGCCTTAATAATTGCCTGAACATACGTTGGTTTCGGGTGATATGGTGTTGGAATCTTTGCATAGAATTTTCGTCCACGCTTAATCAGTTTCTCATCACCTTCAAAGAACAATCCCGACCATCCGAAATGAATTGCGAGATTACTGCAATTGCTATTAATTCCATCATTCGCACCAATTTCGATGAAGGTTTTGCTCCCCTCACCAATCAAGCTGAACAAGTAAAGAAGCAATCCGTCTTCTTCAAATTGAGAAAAAACCTTGAAGCCGGTTGAACTAAATGGCGGCAATGATTTGGAAGCTTTTGCCTGAAGATATTGAACTACCAATGAGCGCTGTTGAATGCCAACAGCCGGATGAAGTTTATCGCGATGAATGCGTTTACTAAAATGATATTTTATCCAATTCTTCAAGCCTGTCATAGGTTAAAGTTAGTTTTATTTTCAAAATGAAAAATACAAAAAGGCCCCGATCCAGTATGTACGGGATCGGGGCCAGAAGTAGAATAGTAACACTACTAACTATTCTACTACTACTTTTTGTGTTGTTGTTATTCCACCATTGGTAACAGTCAGGAAGTATACTCCACTTTCCCAAGCTGAAACGTCTACTGCAGTATTTGTATTGAATGATGTTGTTGCTACAACTTCTGCTCCTGAGATGCTGAACACACGGAATTCACTTGCTTCTGCATTCGGAATAGAAATGTTTACAGTTGAAGATGCTGGATTTGGATAAACTTCCATTCCCTCAATTGTATTCTCACCAACTCCAGTGTAATCAATAATTGTAATTGATGTTGTCTCTACTTCAGTTCCACAGTCGTTTGTAAGTGTTACAGTAACTGTAAATGTTCCGTCTTGTGTGTACATATGAGAAACCGATGCAGGACCGTTTTGAACAGAGTTTCCATCACCAAAGTTCCAGTCGTAAGTGGAAGCATTTTGTGCTCCAAGAACTGAAAAACTCATCATTGGGAAAGAACCTTGAGAATAAATCCCTGTTGCAGAAGGAGCTTCGTTGTAATCAACGTTAATTGTTCCAATTGCCAAACAACCAACTGTATCAGTTACATAAACAATGTAAGATCCTGCCTCAGAAACCTCCAATGTTTGTGTGTAAACGTTGTTACCACTCCAAACATAAGTTGCACCAATGTTTCCGGCATCCAATGTCATTAATTCTCCTTCACACAATGTGGTGTCGTTCCCCAAAGAAACAATTGGATTCAAGTTTAAGATCTCGTATGTTCCAATGTTTTTCAAGCAAGTACCAGCTTCGTCTTTAGAGATCCAAAGGTCGTAAGTACCTGGTAGCAAGTCTCCGAAAGTTGCCTCTGATTGCCATGTTGATGGTGCCAAAGTTGCTCCACCTGCTGTAATTCCGTAAAGCAAACTTCCTGCTTCAATGTTTAAGTTTGAAACCGCTTGACGCATTGCATCACCACCAGTTGCAGCAGAGAATAAATGTTTCCATGTGCTTACGTCTTCGTTCATATAAGCAGCAGGAAGTTGAATATTATCAAAAATAACCTGACCGCCAACAGTAACTGTTGCCTTACCTTCTGCATTGATATCCAAAATTACAGGAACATCCTGGTGAATTTTCCATAGAGCTGTATTTGTTGAGTAAGCCAATGTTTGAGGGCTCGCCGGACCAAATGCATTCGTTGCTGTCCAACCATAAACTAAATAGATTCCAGGAGCATTTCCATTCTCACTTCCGTTTCCGGCAGCATCAAAAGACAAACGCAATTTGGTTCCTTTTCCATTGTGTCCTGTTCCGTTTCCAGCTGGAGTAGCATCAGGACCAAAAGAATAAGCAATTCCATCAGCACCTCCAGTTCCGAAAGTATTGATTGGCTGGTCTGCAGTTAAGTTGAACGATACTTTCATTGCATTGTTTGCACCAATTTCGAAGTTCGGAATAGTTAATGTTCCATAACCTACGTTTCCTGTAGCTGAAGGAGTCAATACCAATCTTCCACCGGTAACTGAAGCATTATTAGCTAAAGTAAATGCTGTCATCGTAGCAAGGTCAGATAGAGGATTTGAATAGATCGTATCGATAGCAACCTGTCCGTAAGTCCCATCCATTGCTAAGATTCCATCAGAGTTACAATTGAAATTTGTGATTAAAACTGTATCAGCTCCGAAACCAACAATGATATCTGCATAAACTGAATCAATGTTATCAGACAAACAAGAAGTTGATCTCATTTGGTAGAAGAATCCATACGTACCATCAATTGAAGGAGTAAATGTGTAATCAGCAACTGAACTCCAGTCTTGTAAAACTGTTGCTCCGTCTTCTGCCATAAATCTGTATTCCCATGTTCCACCACTTGTAATTTCAGCTGGAACATCTGTAATTGATAACGTAATTGGTGTTCCAAACGTACAGTTCTCGCTTGGACTGAAAGATGCCGTAGAACGTGTAAAAGGAAGTGGTGTAATTAACGTTGTTGCAGAACTTGAACACCCAGCAGTAGTTGTACCAACTACTGTATATGTTGTTGTTGTTGCAGGAATAACATTCACAGTTGGAGAAGTTGCAGATGGTGTCAACAACGTTGTTGGTGACCAAACATATGTATCTGCTCCAGAAGCTGTTAAGTTTGCTGGTTCTCCACCGCAAAGCGCGATGTCCGTATGATCGATAGTCACTACTGGATAAGGATTAACAGTAATTGTGGTTTCTGCAGAAATATCGCTCATTCCTGATAATGTACAACCCACGGTTGCGCGATAATCACCAGTTACTGTCATATTTGTTGGGACATATGTAGCATTTGTTGCTCCATTGATATCTACCCAACCTGATACTCCGTCATTAAATTGCCATTGATATGTAATGTCTGTGATAAAGTAGTTTTGATTCAAAGACAAGTTAGCTGTTCCCCCAGTACAAACATTAGCTGTGTTTGTAATTGCATTCGCATGATTAGGAGTTCCTGAACAAGCAACGGTTGGAACCATCTCCAACTGTAAATTAGGATAAAGGGCTAAACGAGCTGTTGCCGTTGGTGGTGTGTTCGGATCTGGATTCGTCGCATCATTTCTATAGTAAATAGAACGATTTACCCCAGTAGTTGTTGTTTGTCTCCAACTGTTCAAAGAACCAAATCCACCAGTGTTCTCATCAATTGCGATAACAATGTTACTTGTTCCATTCCACTGAAAAGGAGTAGTCAATACAATCTCTACCCAGTTATTCGCAGCTGGAAAAGTAACGTTACCGTTAAACGCAGTTGTCAAATTGGCCATAACTTCCCAATCTGTATTTGATGTAAACTGCGTTTTTGCGGTATGTCCAATATAAACTGTCCAGGCAGTATTATTCAAAGGGGCACCAGAAGTCGTATAAAAGCGAATCTTATTGATTTGACCTTGACCAACACCTTGAGCGGTAAGCTCTGAAGCGTAATAGATTTGCTGCGTGTAATTGTAACCGTAGTTTGTAGTTAAAGGAACGTTTGATGTAGTTCCTGTACCCGTACCAACCGTAATGTTAGTTTGAGCTGAAGTAAGTCCAGCGGTAGTTAATGCGACAAGAAAAAAACCATAGCGCAATAAGTACGATGTCCAATTACTTCTTTTTGAAAGTAAGTTGTGTTTCATGTGTTTATTAGTTTAATAATATCGCGAAATTAGACCAACGTTAGTGCTGAACCCAAGTAAGTACAGGAGACAAAAAGCGGACAATACTAAATTTTTAGTAGATATCTAACAGTGTAAGTACGTAGAGTTAAAATCAACACAATTATCTCTAAAAACATCTTTAACTGAACACGATTGTTTTGAATACAAAATTGATTTAATTCCATATACTCAATAACTTGCAAAAAAAAAGCCCCGACGATTAATCGTCAGGGCTTGAGCAGAATAGTAACACTACTAACTATTCTACTACTACTTTTTGTGTTGTTGTTATTCCACCATTGGTAACAGTCAGGAAGTATACTCCACTTTCCCAAGCTGAAACGTCTACTGCAGTATTTGTATTGAATGATGTTGTTGCTACAACTTCTGCTCCTGAGATGCTGAACACACGGAATTCACTTGCTTCTGCATTCGGAATAGAAATGTTTACAGTTGAAGATGCTGGATTTGGATAAACTTCCATTCCCTCAATTGTATTCTCACCAACTCCAGTGTAATCAATAATTGTAATTGATGTTGTCTCTACTTCAGTTCCACAGTCGTTTGTAAGTGTTACAGTAACTGTAAATGTTCCGTCTTGTGTGTACATATGAGAAACCGATGCAGGACCGTTTTGAACAGAGTTTCCATCACCAAAGTTCCAGTCGTAAGTGGAAGCATTTTGTGCTCCAAGAACTGAGAAACTCATTGTTGGGAAAGAGCCTTGAGAATAAATTCCGGTTGCTGAGGGAGCTTCGTTGTAATCAACATTGATTGTTCCAACTGCAGTACAACCTACCGTATCCACTACATGTGCGATGTACGAACCAGCTTCTGTAACTTCAAACGTTTGCGTATAAACATTGTTTCCACTCCAAATATATGTTGCTCCAATATTTCCCGCGTTCAACATAATTACTTCACCTTCACATAAAGTTGTGTCGTTTCCTAAATCAACAATCGGGTTCAAGTTTTGGATTTCGAATGTTCCAATATTTTTCAAACATGTACCAGCCTGATTTTTGCTAATCCACAAATCATAAGTACCAGGAAGAAGATCTGAAAATGTTTTCGTTGGTTGCCAGGAAGATGGAGCCAATACTGAACCACCTGCTGTAATTCCGTAATACAAACTTCCTTTTTCAATCGTAAGATTAGATATTGCATGACGTAGAGCATCACCTCCAGTTTGTCCAGAAAACAAGTGCTTCCATGTAGTTACATCTTCCGTCATATATGACGCTGGCAATTGAACATCTTCAAAAATAACCTGTCCGCCTACGATTACAGTAACCTGACCATTTGTATTGATTTCAATACTTACAGGAACGTCAGTTAGCGTTTTCCATGTAGAAGTATTTGAAGAGTACGCCAATGTTTGTGGACTAGCTGGTCCAAAAGGTACAGTTGCTGTCCAACCGTAAACCAGGTAAATTCCTGGTACATTTCCATTTTCAACATTTGCAGCACCGTCAAAAGACAAACGCAATTTTGTTCCTTTTCCGTTGTGTCCACTTCCGTTTGCGGCAGGAGTTGCATCGTTACCAAAAGAGTAACAAAGTCCATCTCCACCACCTGTTCCCCAAATATTGATTGGCGTATCAGCAGTCATGTCAAACGATACTTTCATAGCGTTATTAAATCCTGGAACAAAACCTGGAACTGTGAGTGTTGCATATCCAGCGACATTCGTTGCAGAAGGTGTCAACACCAAACGACCAGCTGTTACCGTAGCACTGTTTGCTAAAGCAAAATCTGTCATTGTTACTTGATCTGAAAGTGGGTTTGAATAAATTTCTTCATTTTCGGTTTGACCGTAAGTTCCCATCATTTTCAAGATACCATCAGAGTTACAATTGAAATTTGTGATTCCAACAGAATCAGTACCGAAACCTACAACAATGGTAGCTTTAACTGAATCAATATTATCTGCTAAACAAGACGTTGAGCGCATTTGATAGAAGAAATCATAGATTCCGTCATTAGATGGAGTAAATGTATAATCTGCAACTGAACTCCAGTCTTGAAGCACTGTTGTTCCATCGTCAGCCATAAATCTGTACTCCCAAGTTCCACCACTTGTAATTTCTGCAGGAACATCCGTAATAGATAAAGTGATTGGTGTTCCAAACGTACAATTCTCACTTGGACTAAACGATGCACTTGAGCGCGCAAATGGTAGCGGGGTAATCAAAGCAGTTGCAGTTCCTGTACAACCAGCAGTTGTTGTACCTACAACTGTATAGGTGGTTGTAGCAGCTGGAATTACGTTTACATTCGGTGAAGTTGCGGAAGGGGTTAACAAGGTAGTTGGTGACCAAAGATATGTATCAGCTCCTGAAGCGATTAGATTTGCTGGTTCACCAGCACATAAGGCCATATCTGTATGATCAATAACAATTGTTGGATTAGTATTCATCACAACATTTACTGGAGCGGCTGTATCAGCCAACAAGGAAGTTGAACATGTACGAACAATACGATAATCAGTTGTAACCGCATTGGTTGCAGTTGTTGTTGATGCAGTTGCGCCATTAATATCTGTCCAACCAGCACCTGTGTTTTCTTGCCATTGGTAAGTGATCCCTGATTCAAATTGTCCACCAGTCACACCTAGATTAACCGATTGTCCAGGACAAATGGAAGCATCATTAACAGTTGTTGTACCAGCACTTGGCGTTCCAGTACATGCAGGTGCAATTGTCCAAACCAATTGTAAATTCGGCGCGTAAAGTTGTCGTCCGATTGCAGTTGGTGGCGATGCAGGATTTGGATTTGTTGGATCTGAATAATAATAGATTGTTCTATAATCAGTTCCTGTTCCTGTTTGTCTCCAATTCAACGTAGAGCTCGAATAACCTGCTTGATTTTCATCAACTCCAATGACAATATTGTCCACCCCATTCCATTGAAAAGGTGTTGACAAAGTTATTTCTAACCAGTTACCAGCAGCCGGATACGTTACAGTACCTGAGAAACTGTTAGTCGTAGATGCAGCATTGATCCAATCTGTAGTTGAGGTAAATGAATTTTTTACCGTATGACCAATGTAAACAGTCCAGTTAGTAGCATTGTTGTTTCCACCAGAAGCGTAGAAAAAACGAATTTTGGAAATTGTTCCCATTGATGTTGCACCCGCAGCAATAATATCAGATGCTTTATAGATGTTTTGAGAGTATGAATACCCATAGTATCCAGTAATCGGCGCGTTTGAAGTGGTAGCTGTTCCAGTTCCAACGGTAACCGTAGTTTGAGCAGAAGATTGTACAACAGTAGATAGTGCAGCTAGTAGAAAACCATAACGCATTAAGTACGAAGTCCAATTACTTCTTAGAAAAAGTAATTTGTTTTTCATGTGTTTTTTGTATTTAAGATGTCACGAAAGTAGATTATCAAAACCCAGCAATCTCAATGAATACGGGGGACAAAAAACAGACAAGAGACAAAAAACTTAAATATCTAACAGCGAAAACAGATCACAGTTAAAAACAACACATTAAATAGAAAAATCACAAGTTCAACACAAATTTAACCAACTCTTCTTGTTGCTCAATGTTCCACTTTTTGCGTAAACGAAGTGCTGTTTTTCGAACTGAATCAGGTGAAATCCCCAGAACTCTTGACATTTCTAAATTGGATAGATTCAATTTTATCAGAGTTACCAAACGAATTTCTGCATTTGTAAGATCAGGAGCCGCCAAAAGCAAGCGCGAGAAGAAGTTAGGATTCAATCTTTCGAACAATTTCTTGAATTCGAGCCAATCGTCATCAGTTAAAAGTGTAATTGATTGTAAACGTCCAAGCATTTTTGAACGCTCTTCATTGAATTTAGAATCAACGTCGTTTTGAAAACCTTCAATTTCGGATGTCAACTGTTCTACAATTGCATTTTTCTCAATAAGATTACTCAATATGAAGCGCATTTCTTTTTCGGCATGTGCCAATTCGCGTTCTACTCTTTCCTTCTTCAATTCATGCAGTTGATTTTCTCGTTTTCTACGTTTCAGAATTCCCCGAATAATCATGATAGAACCGATCAATACTATTCCAATAAGTAGAGAGAGAATGGTAATTGTCCATTCATTGAATTTCTCTTTTTCCCGAACTAAACTCAATTCACTTTGTTTCTGTTCGAAATTGATTTGGAATTCGGTTTTCTTAAGATTTTCTTCGGTCTTTTGACTTCTTAGTGTATCATCGTATAAAGAAGCTATTTTATAATTTTCCAATGCTTCTTTATAATTGCCTTCTGCTTGATAAACCAAATTCCGTGCTTTATAAAGAACTCTATACTCATCGGTTCGATAGTTATCCCGAAAAACCAATTTTTCAATTTTTTGCAGAATCTTCTTCGCTTCAGCCAATCTTCCTTCTTCAATGTGAATTTGTATCAACAACAGTCCAGCATTAATCGCACTTTCTTCTTGTTTGTTTTCTTGACTCGCTATATAATCATACATCACCAATTCCTCGGCTTTCTTGATATCCCCCTGCAAATAGCATAAATGTCCCAAATTCCCTGAAATAACTCCAATCCACCCATTTTCATTGTGCTTTTTTGCTTTGGTTAGGGCTCGATTGAAGTAATACCTTGCTGAATCGATGTTCTTCAGATCGCGATAAACGAGACCAAGTGAATTCAGAATTCCAATGTAAGGGGCCGGTTCCCAAACCTTTTTCGATCTCAATGCGGCGACAAGTTCACGCTTAGCATCAGAATAACGACCATAGTAGTACAGCGATAAACCATATGATTCATGGAAAAAAGCATAAAACGTTTTATCTATCGGAGGCTCTTCCTTAATTGATTTATTCGCTTTGTACAAATAATAGAATGAATCCTCGTAATAACCGTGATAATGCATCCGAGTACCCACAACCGTACAGATGTGAGCAAAATGATCTCCTTCAAGTTTTTCTGCTTCGCTAACAACAAACTTGCAGGTACGATACCACACCTCTTTACTCACAAAAAATTCAGCTTTGTGTTCGGTAATGAATTCCAATAACGCTTTTGAAGGATCATTGTCTGTTTCAACAATATGGAGAATTTCCTTTTTGGCCTGCTCCAAAGTCAACACAGCGGCAGAAACTTTAGTACTGCTCAATGTCAAGAATAAAAAAACAAGTATCAGCTTGAAACTGAAATTGTTTTTAATGAAACGGGGTAAATTGAGGTGTGTCATACATATCGAAAGTACAACAATTTCATACTCTCTAAAATTGTAAACAGGGAAATTAACGAATTTGATTTTGCAAATGTCCTAAAATCAGGAGGGTTAGCGCAATAAATTAACGTGTCCTTTTGCCGTTTCCTTTCCGTCTGTTTCAATCAATCCGAAGCTCAATTTCCAGATGTAAGTTCCGGTATCTGCCATTTTACCTTTAAAAGTTCCATCCCATCCTTCATGAATATCGCTGGTTTCAAAAACCATTTCGCCCCATCTGTTGTAGATTTCCAGGTGATAATCGTTCTCATCCATCCCGGCGGTCATCACCGGAATAAATACCGGATTGTTTTCGTCCGAGTCGGGTGTAAAGGTATTTGGTACGTAATAGATCAATTGATCTTTTACGAGTACGGATTTCACAGCTGTATCAGCGCATCCGAATTGAGTGGTTACAATCAGCATCACTTCATAACTTCCAACTTCACCAATCGGGTAAGTGTGCTCAGGTTCTACAGAAGTAGATGATCCACCATCACCAAAGGTCCAAACATTAAAATCGTTGTTGATGGATTCATTGGTGAAGTTTACCGTGGGACCATCCGAATAAACCTGTTGCGGACTGTAAACAAATGCAGCTTCGGGAACCGCATGAACACAGATCATATCTGTTAAGGTTCCTGTTGCCGAGCAAAGTCCATCAGAAGTTGCAGTTAATGTGATATCATAACAAGCAGCTGCTTCATACACATTGGGTACATCTGCCGAACTGCTTGAATTTGTTCCATCACCTAAATTCCAGCTAAATGTTGTATTCCCTTGAGTAATACTTGTATTGGTAAAGTTCACTGCAAGCGGCTGACAACCTTCTGTAACATCAGAAATGAAATGAATCTGCGGTACCGCCGTAATCTTTACATCAATTGTTGTTGTATCGTTTACACATCCCGGATCTGAAGGCAGAATATAGTTGAATTGGTAATTATCGTGAGCGATGTTTCCAACATCAAATACTGAAGTTGCAGTATTGAAACTTCCCGCAGGAACGTTCGCTGATGTTTCCCAAGAACCTGTAATCGGTTCAAACGGATGGTTCAAATATCCACTGAAATCATGAACGTCTCCAACAGTATTGCAGAAATGTAAATTCTGATCCGGTGCCGCAACGGGCTGTTGATGAACTGTGAGCTGAATGAAAGATGTATCGTTCGGACAATTGGTTCCAAAAACAACATAATTGAAATCAAACGTTCCGGCCTGTCCTGTTAATCCTAAGCTTCCGTCTGTAACATCAAGTGTGCCCGCGAACGCAGCTGTTAGTCCAGACCATGTTCCTCCAGCAGTTGTATTTGCCGATAAAAGATCTGAGAGTTCAAATGCGTTGTTTGTAGAACATGTAAAATCCAAACTATCATTTCCGGCGATTTTCTGAACTTCAAAACTAACGTTTGCGTTATCCGTCCCATGACAACCGTATTGATTTGTCACAACTACCGAATAGTTCCCCGTTGTAGTTGGAGAAATCGTTTGTGTGGTTTCTGTGCTGTTCCACGCATAATTCATTCCTGCATTTCCTGCATCAAACGTTACAGTTGTTCCTTCACAAACCGCTTTATCAGGCCCCAGATTCACAACTGGATTAGGACTAAAATTAACCACAATTGTATCCGTTGAATAGCACACTGGTCTGAAAGTAATATCATCAATCGCGAAATCGTTTCCTCCACCCGTAATGTTTTGGTTCACAATACAAATTTGCGCATTCGATGTAGTCATAGATTGCCATGTTTGCGTGTATTGCGACCAGGTACAAGGTGTTGTCGAAGGCGAAAAATTTGCACCAAGTGAAACACCGTTAATGGTGAATTGAAGTTGAGCAACGTTCGGGTCAGCAACAACAGAAGAAACCCATGTACCAAATTGATAAGAAGTGTTTTGTTGAACCGGAACTGTTTGACACCAAACTTGTGTATTCGGTGTTGAAGCACCATTAACAACCAATTGATTTACACCTGGAGCAGCTGTATGATCCTGACAAGAACTAAAGTTACTATGAACTAAATTCGGTGAAGTTGTAATGGCATATGTCCCCGGATTTGATAACAAGCCCCATGTTCCGCCTGTCCCTAATGTATACTGAGTGGTAAATCCGGTATTTCCACTTTCAAAACCACCGTTAACAATTTGATTTGCACCCAATGTTCCTACTTTCACCCAATAAGTTCCACCAGGATTGGTAACATATTTTGTGGCATTGGTTGATCCATTGTTCCATTGATAAGTATCATACGTCCCCGCATTAAGCGTAATATTTTGTCCGATACAAAGCGTTGTGTCGTTTCCTAGATTAACAGCTGGTACATTTCCGATCAAAACACTGATATTTGCCACATCAGCAGGACAAGCACCATTTGCAGGAACTGTATAGGTAAACGTGTATGTTCCCTGATTCAATCCATTGGTGTTCCAACTTGTAGTTGTGTTGTTGAATGTTCCTGAAGGGACTGCAGTAGTTTCTGCCCAGGTTCCACCAGTTGTGGCTCCGGTACTTAAGTATGTATTCAATAAAAGTGTGGGACCTTCGCCGCAAATACTTGAAGCATTGTCATTTCCAGCGTTTACAGGTGCAGAAATGTTGATTACAACAGTTTCCTGATCGCTGCATCCGGAAGCACCACCATACATGTAGAGTGTTTGGGAAGTTGAAATAACAGCTCCCGTGTTATACATGGTTCCGGTCCCATTAATTCCCGTGTAATATCTTTGATTTCCAGATAAGTTTGTACCTGTAATCGCAGGTAACGTATATGGTCCACAACTGTTAATTGGCCCAAGTGGATTAATATTTGGCGTAGCAACTGAAGTCACTTGAACGTTCGCAACCGAGTCAGGACAAGTTCCACCAGCATCAATCGTATACGTATAAGTCCCATTTGTATTGGTTCCGGGAGTAAATGTTCCCTGATAACCATTGGTAAGCGCCGATGGTCCCGTCCAGGTTCCATTCGAAGATGATCCGTTTGTGATTTGACTGTAAAGATTTGTGTTTCCCGCAGATGAACATTGTGAGAAAGTATAATTCGCAACTGGCGGAGAACAAACGCTCAACGTCAATTCATCTAATCCGGCATCATTCCCAGGTCCACCAGGTATATTCGTGAAGATTTGAAAACGAATGGTAGAAGTTGGTGCTATAAATGAAGGCATTACCACATTTTGCCAGGTCGAATTTGTAATTACTGTTTGAGTAGCAATAATATTGTTTGAAGCGTCTACTACTCTAAACGTCATGTTATTCGAACTCGAAAACGCATCTCTTGTCCAAAATGAAAAACGGTAATTTGCTCCAACACAAACATTCGTAAACGGTTGGTCGTAAACCATTCCTGAAATACCATCAGCAAAATTTAAATACAAACCTCTTGTTCCGGCATGAACACAACCAGCAAAAGTTTGAGGTGAATTTTGGTATGTTGTCCCTGGAACGATGTATGGAATTACTGTGGTATATTCAAAGTTATCGTAAAAATAGCTTGTCCATGTACACTGCGCTTTTGCATTCCATCCGATGAAAAGAATGAAAAAACTCAGGATAATCGTATTTAATTTTGAACACATTTGTTTCATAATCAACTTAGTTGTGACAAAAATACGCGAGAGCAGCTCGAAGGTTGTCTTATTAAAAAGGACAAAAACGGGACAAGTCAATTAATAATCTCTTAATCAAACGATAATCAAACAAAAAGAATTCCCTGATGTGATATAACAAACATATCTTGTTTTGATTAAATGCCGGAGAGCGAGCAATGCATGAGTGTTAATAGTTGAAAATGACTCAACATATAACGGTCTCAAAATCCAAATGTAATTTGTACACGTAAGAAATGGATACACTGCTTTGAGAACTAAATATTTTTCTACATTTGGTTACACATGAAAAACATCCATTTCAGCACAATCATAGGATCAATTCTTAACATTGCTGCAGTTATTATTTTATTCATTGACTTGCATTTGGTTGCAGGAGCATTGGCCATTGCTGCCTACTTCTGCGCCATGAAAGAAGTTTCAAAATACACCAGCTGGTTTCAATTCAGCAATGTTTGGCTGGCTGCCATTTTGGTTGGACTTTCAATAGATGCCAGTGTAAATCACTTACCTATCTTCGCATTTGCTCTTTTTATAGGTGCTTTCGGAGCTATTTTCAGAATTGTGAACTTCAGGGTTTTTGGTTATACCGGACAACCCTGGTTTGAACCTACCTTACTGATCATTTCGATTGTTGCAACTTATTCATTGGCTATCGCACTTCATTATTCCTGGATGGCTTATGTTTATCCTGTTCCGCTTTTTGTATTCTCCACACTTCTTGCTATTGGAATCTATCGCGATAGAAAACAATTGCTTTCGCATACAAAAGGTGGTTATAAGGTACAAATTGGTAATGAAGCCAGTGAATTCAGTCTTCCCGATCAAAACGGAAACATGGTGTCGCTTTCTGATTACAGAAATAAACGTCATTTATTGTTGATTTTCGTACGTGGGGATTGGTGTCCCGGATGCCATATGATGCTCCGTACTTACGAAAAGAACCGTGAGAAATTTCAAAGTAAAAACATCATGCTATTAGCTATTGGACCGGATCCAATGGACGTGAATAAGGAAATGATGTCGAAGCTTGGATTGGACTTCAAAGTATTGGCCGATGAAGGTCAGCGTATTGCAATGGAATATGGAGTTCAGTTAAAAGAATATGATCATATCATTGAAGAGACTTATGAAGAAGGAATTCCGCTTCCGGCTTCGTTCCTGATCGATATCAACGGAATTGTGCGTTATGTTTCACGCCCTGATAAGGTTGGTGAATTCCTGAATCCTTCATTGATATTCCCAATTGTAGAGTCAATTGACAGTAATTTGAAATACCAGAAGATCAAACCAACTGAAGAATATGATCATCAATTGAGTGGTTACGAGCACATCATTAACCAGGCAAACGACGCTATTCTTGTAATTGATATTGTTGACGGAGTCATTCACCAATGTAATCCAAGTGCTGCAAAGATGCTGGAGTATAATATTGAGGACTTGAAGAAACTGAGTTTATTTGATTTACACCCTGAAGAATTTCTTGACAAAAGTTCCCGCATTGTAGCAGATGTATGGGAAAAAGGCGGAATGATCTATTCTGATATTCCGTTTCAAACCAAATCGGGTCGGTTAATTCCGGTGGAATGCTCTGCAAAGGTTGCCCCTTTCGATGGAAGACCGGCAATTGTGATCTATGCACGTGATATCTCAGAACGTCTTCGAATGGAAAGCGAAATCAACGTTCAGCGAAAGATCATTGATGAAAAAAGTAAAGACATTCAGGATAGTATTGAATATTCAAAGCGCATCCAGCGTTCCATTTTGATGGAGCAGGAATCATTGAAAGAATATGCATCTGATTCTTTTATTTTCTTTAGTCCGAAAGATGTGGTGAGTGGCGATTTCTATTGGTTCTCGCAGGTAAAAGCATTGGGAAATCCCAGTGAAAATTCTGATGGAAAACACAAACCGGGTTCAGATATACTTGTTGTTGCTGCCGTTGACTGCACCGGACATGGTGTTCCAGGAGCCTTCATGTCGATTATTGGAAACTCATTGTTGAATCAATCGCTGAACAATTTAAGTATTACATCCGCAGCTAAAGCATTGGATTTTGTGAACGATGAGCTAAAAAAGAGCTTGAACAACAATTCGCTGGAAACACCTTTGAAAGATGGAATGGATATGGCGCTCTGTACTATTGATTTCGAAAATTTATACGCAGAATATGCCGGAGCAAACAATCCGCTTTACATTGTTCGTGATAAGGAATTGATTCAATTTAACGCCGACAAACAAGCAATTTCTGCATCTATTGAAATTCAATCCCAGCCGTTTAGCAATACTCCAATTGATCTGAAAAAGGGTGATTGTTTGTATTTGTTCACAGATGGTTTTGCAGATCAGTTTGGTGGTGAACATTTGGAAGGCGGAAAACCAGGCGGAAAAAAATACCTCTACAAACGTTTCAAGGAATTATTGGTTGAGATTTCGAATGAACCAATGGTTAAGCAACGTGAATTACTTTCAACTGCATTTGAATCATGGCGTGGACCGATTGAACAGATCGATGACGTTTTGGTAATCGGAATTCGCGTCTAAGAAAGGTTCAAAAGTTTATCGAGCAAAGTCGAGATATTTTGAACTCTTTTTGAACTCTTTTATCCATGTTTTCATAACTTTAAACATATGAAGAGCAAAATATGGAATTTAGTGGCAATATTGGCATGTGGAACATTCGCCGTAAGCTGTTATTTTTCTGAAAAGCCCAAAAGCTACGCATACGATTTCCACTCTCCGAAATCAACCATTATTTTGCCTGATACCTTGCGTGAAATTTCGGGAGTTACATGCATTGACTCACTTACGCTTGGATGTATTCAGGATGAAAACGGAATTCTCTTCATTTATGATTTGGTGAATCGAGAGATAAAGAATCAGTTTACCTTTGAAATGGATGGCGATTACGAAGGTTTGGCTAGAGTAAATAACGACATGTATGTTCTTCGCAGTGACGGGGCCGTTTTTGAGATCAACAACTTTCAATCGCCTAATTACTCAACTACAACTCACCAAACTCAAATTCCGGCACCAAACAATGAAGGATTTTGTTACGACAAAGCGAATAACCGCTTGTTAATTGGCTGTAAGGGAAAATTAGGGAAAGGAAAAGAATTCAAGGATTTACGTGCGATCTACGGGTTTGATCTGAATGAAAAGATAATTAGTGAAAAACCAGTTTTCGAATTCAATGTCAAGGATTTAAAGGAGTATGCTGAAAAGCACAACCTTGACATTTCTTACAAAGAGAAGAAAAATTCGAAAGAACCCGACATTAAATTCATGATTTCAGGATTATGCATTCATCCTATCACCAAAGAATTATACATCTTATCAGCCGCAGATCATTTGTTGTTTGTTTATGACATGAAAGGTCAACTAAAGCATATGGAAGTGCTGAAAAAACATTTATTCAATAAAGCCGAAGGTTTGGCGTTCACACCTGATGGCTCGCTCTATATTTCAAATGAAGGTCAAGACAAACATCCTACACTTTTAGAATTCAACTACTCAAAATAAAACGATGAAAGCACCATTAGTAAACACCATAGAAGAATACATTAATTCATTTCCTGAAGAAATTCAAAACCACTTAAAAACAGTTCGTGACTGTGTGAAGAAAACCGGTCCGGAATTGGTTGAAAGCATCAGTTATGGAATGCCAGCTTACAAATACAAAGGAAAACCAGCCGTTTACTTTGCCGGTTATAAAGGTCATATTGGTTTTTATGCAACTCCAAGCGGACACGAAGCTTTCGCAAAAGAACTTTCGAAATACAAACAAGGAAAAGGGTCAGTTCAATTTCCGTTGACAGAAACAATGCCGTTGAAGTTGATTGAGGATATCGTGAAGTTCAGGATTGCGTTGATTGATGATAAAAACACATAGTCTTCGGTCCTCAGAATTGGTTTATTAAACACATAGGAACGTAGTTAATTGCTCATAGAGAGCATAGTTACTCATTGATTGAAATTAAATTCAATGCTCACCTTTTTATTTTCAATAGGGTTGTTTGTCACTATGTTTCGGATAGGTATCTATGTGGTTAAATCTCGTGTCTCAAACTCCAACACCGGTTTCAATCTCTCAACAATCTCTCGCTGAATCTGCAATCCTTTATCCTCATTATACCATTACTGTAGTTCTTTCAATTCGACCACGAGGGCACGACGTACACAAAGTAATAACACCGTTATAAACTATGTGTTCTATGTTCCTATGTGTTTTAAATCAAGTAGAAACAGTCACTGAATTTCTCGGTTTCAATTTGGTAAACACCCAAACACTCACCAATCCAATCAACAACCAAATTACATCTACAGAAAACACGCCGTATTCACCGTTTGCGTAGTTCGACCAAAACCAGGTTTTAGAAACAATTCCGTTGAGAATTGGAATAGACAATCCTAAAATTCCACCGATCAAAAGCGTGTATTTATTAATTAGGTAATTGTTTTTCAGGAAATACAGCAATATGGAAACGCCCAACCAGCCGAAGAAAAACGAATAATTCAATACCGATTCTCTATTTGCTGTTTCCGGAAGCAATTTTGAAAGAATAAATGTGGCAGCCGTAACTGGAAGCATTGAAAGACAAATAGAAAGGTAAACCAACCCTACTCCGTTATTGTATTTTCTTCTTTTCTCGGAAATGTTTTTCTTATTTCTTGCTTCTAGCCAAATCAAAACACCTGTAATAATGACGAAACATGTGATTAATGCCATTATGAAGTAAACAATCTTCAGTAAATACGCTCCAATTGAACCAATTTTCCCGAATTGAGCATAGTGCAAACGTCGAACAGAACTCCAAACACCATCGTAATAACTCAATTCTCCAGGCTTTTGAGCAGAAATTTCTTTTCCATTAATGTCATAAAGCACCTTTCCTGCACCAAGAAAACGGGAACTGATGTGCTCTTCACCTGAAAATTCGATTTGCATAGAAGAACTTCCGTAGTTGGTTATGTGAAAACCGTGAACCTCAAAATTCTTCCATTTTTGCTCCGTTTTCTTAGCCAAATGGTTGTAATCGATTGTCGCCCTTACTTTCTTTTCCAAAACCGAAGCGGTACCTCTCTCCATTACATCGGAATACATTTTTTCACTATCTCCATTGTAAACCCAGTAACCACTTGAAATGGCAACCAAAATTCCTAAACCGAACATTGCACCAGTAAGCGCATAAATAAATTGAAACGGCAAACCAATGAATCCAAGTGCAGTGTGCGCATCCGTCCAGATGGTTTTCATTTTCTGCTTTGGTCGGAAAACAAAGAAACTACTGAACATCTTCCTCCAATGCACAATAACACCAGTAATAATGGCGAAGAAGAAAAAGAAGGCTACAAAACCTGAAATGTAATATCCAATTCGATCAAGTTGATAGTAAAAATGAAGCCAATATAACAATTCACCAAAGCTGTAATTCTCAGTCTTAGAATCCAACTTACCTGTTCTGTGGTTCAATTCAAATTGATAATCGATGTTTTTATTCGTAGCCAAAGTAGTATCAGCAGTTTCCGAAACGTAAAAGGAGTACTTTCCAGAATTCAAGTCTAGATTACCATAAACTTCACGACCATAAACATTTGGAACCTCATTTTCCAAGGCCGAAATCATCTTGTTGTAATCGGTTTTTAATTCAGCCTTTTTTTCTACAACTTCCGTTTTCTTTCCACTGCTTTCCCATTGTCCAATTTCTTCTCTAAACAAGGTAAATGCTCCGGCAAAGAAAATAACGAATAATCCAACGGTGATGGTAATTCCGCTAACCGTGTGAAGATGAAAAAATATATTATAGTTTCTTTTGTCGCTCATTACTTCAGAACAATAGGATAAAGGGATTTACCAATCAAGGTCAATTCTAACAACAGAAAAAAGAGCACTCCGTAAAGTAGTAATGCTTTCCAGGCCTTTTGAAACAAATAAGGAATCAACATCAAAACCAGCCAAACGGGAAAAAAGCCAAAAACAGAAGTTACTACGGCTGTTCTATGATTCGGAATCCAATAGCTCAAGCAGGCAAAAAAGACCGAAGTGATCAATAATCCACCGATGAAAGATGTTAGAAATTTTACAGCCTGCTGCCAACCAGAAGAAAGGTACTTTTTATTTGCGGGCATGAACTTTCGATTTTTCCGCTGTCATTAACGGACGAATTAATACCAACATAGAAGCAATAGCGAAAAAAACAATCATTCCGTAACAGAAACCACCAAGTAATCCAGCTTTTACATAGAAAACAACTACTGAAGAGGCAAAAAAAACAATCGAAATCATAGAAAGTTTTTTTCTACCCAATTTCCCTTTCTTCTCCCAGGAAAAATGTTCATGCGTTGTTTTTTCTGAACGCAGATAAAGTGCATAAGTCGCAACAGTCATCAGTAAAAATCCCAGAATGTACATTGTTCAAAATTTCGTCATGCCTTTAATGGAATGCGGACGCAAAACTATTATTAAGAATCAATCTAAACAATACCGCAAAGTAGGTATGAACTGAAAAAAAATGCGGATTTTAGGAACATGGAACAAGAACTTTTTAACGAAATTGGCTCGAACATCAATGGAGCAGTGAAGGGGAATCTATTTGGAAAAGAATGTTTCAAGATTAGCGGAAAACCTTTTGTTTGTTTCTTTCAAGAGTGCATGGTTTTTAAACTTCAAGGTGAATTCAGAGATGAAGCGATGAGCTTTGACGGAAGTATTTTGTTTGATCCCTCCGGAAAAGGAAGACCAATGAAAGAGTGGATTCAGGTTCCATATCAATACAACGAACATTGGCCAAAATTCGCTCAGGAAGCACTTGACTATGTGAGCAGTTTGAACAAATAACCTCGACTCCGCTCGGTTACCTTCCCTAAGCTGCGGAGGATTTGTAATCCTGCGCACTTATTTAAAATTTACCGTATCCTGAAATACAAAATTCCATTATTTTAGTAGAAACAACATTGCATGAAATACTTACTACTGATTCTAGCTCCCTTAATGCTCATCTCTTGCGGAGATATGATGAAAGCGAAAACCACTATTAGACTTGAAAACAATACTCCTTATGAATTCCAGTTGCTTCAACGACAGACAAAAGACATTCCCAGTGAAAATGGAAAGGTACAAGTAGGAATTGGTGATATCACTGGTGGACAAGCCTGGTTAACGATCAATAAGGATTCAGTTTCGGTATTTGAACAATCCATTCATCAAGGCGATACAGTGAATTTCAAAATAGATGAAACACCTTATAAAATAACGTGTACTGAATTGATCAACAATTTGATTGGCGATGATTTAGGAACTTTCAAAATATTGCCTTAAATACATCTTAACCAATTTTAAGTTTCTTGACACTGCAGATTTACTTTCTTTGTGAGCAATTACTTCCGAAATCATGAAACCTGTCATTTCACTTATTTTCATATTTGTTTGCTACACTTTTATCGCTCACAGTCAAGAGCGTATTGATGGAACGAATTATTCCCTTTTCAGTCTGAAATCGAAAAAAGACACGATTGATTTTGTTGTTGCAGACACCAACTTGACGGTAAAAAAACCGATTCTCCTTTTTGCTCAGGGCTCCCTTCCACTTCCTTTGTTTGTCAACTTCCCGGATTATGGAATTGCACCAATTACACTTGGGAATTTTGATTTAAACTACATGAAAGCTCACTATCACGTGGTGGTGATATCTATGCCTAAAACTCCTGTTGTTGCAGATTCACGTTTCATCAATTCAGGTTATATGTGCATTACCGATTCTACTGATGAAAACAGCATTTCAAAAGATTTTCTAAAAGCTGATTATTTAGAGAACTATGTAAATAGAGCAAATGCTGTTTTGAAGTTTTTATCCAAACAAAAGTGGGTCGACAATTCCAAAGTAGTTGTTGCCGGACATTCGCAAGGATCCAGAATTACTGCGAGATTAGCCGAAACAAATTCAAAGATCACCCATGCAGGTTTATTCGGTTTTTCTCCTGTAGGACGTGTTCATGAGCAAGTGTGGCTCAACTACAAAGAAGCAATGAAAGGGAATATTTCATGGGAGAAACTCGATAGTTTGCAAAAAAGTCAATACGAATTCCAAAAAATTCTATTTGATCCTACGGCACAAGGTGAAGGACTCGTTGCCTGGCGTTCATTCACCGGAATTGGATTCGAAGCTTTGGCTAAAATTAAAACTCCACTTTATATCGCGTATGGAAGTGAAGATAAATGTGCCTTTCTCAATGAGCTAATCCCACTCTACTTTATTGAAGCTGGAAAAACGAATTATGAGGTAATACGCTATCCAAACCTGGAACACAATTACTTTCCCATAGTCGAAGGAAAACCAGACTATGAAAATGGAAAATGGGCTGAAGTAATGAATGCTTTCATTGACTGGACCTTGAAATAGCTATCAATAACTGAAAATCAAGCTCACTCCACCCCAAGAATGGAAATCAGAAAGCTGATAAGCAAACGTTTTACTTTGAATGGAGTAATTGAATAGCAATCCGAATCTTCTAATTCTTAAAAGCAGAGAAAGCTCACTTTTGAAAACAAAATGTTCAACTTCATTTGAACGCAATACGTATTCATTTTTTGAACTTACGAGTGAACCCTGCAATGTTCCATCATAACCAATTGCACTAATTGAATTCTCGAAGAACAAGTTGATCTTGCCCGTTTCACGATTTCCGAATACCAATAAAAATGAAGGCGTTACATTTGTTTGAAGCGTCCCCAATCGGGCAGAAACACCTCCAATGAATTGAAAAACACTATCAATCCTTACCAATGGTTTTTCAATTTTAGCGTAAACATCGGCCACTAACCCATTATTGATTTGATGTTGCCAGCCGAGTGGCAGAAAGTTATTCGTTGCTTTGTGAATTCCCGTTTGCATTTGTTTCCCACCGGCAGCTGGACCAATGACTCCTACTTCAGTTCCAAATAAATAAGAAAAGTGGTCCGTTCGAAGAATACCTTTTTCGTATTTGGCAGTTAACGTTGCTGCATAAGGACGATCATTTACCAATAAAGAATCATACTTAATTGTTGTGGGCGTGTATACATTCTGAGAAAATTCAAATCGTTTCAACTCATTCCTTTCCTCAGTTCTTACTAATAAATGATTGATTCCCAAATCAATCCCTTGAGTGTAGTATCTATCTGTTCTGGCAAATAAATCATTTTCATAGTTGCAATATGAATTAGAGTTCAACACAGATGTTGTCAACAATTTTTGGGCAAAAGAGGTTGTCTCAAAAAGAACGAAGACACTGAACACTAAGAATTTGAACATGCGCTAGGTACGTGGAAATACAGCATTAAGATTTTCGGAGAAACAATTCTTGCTTCCCATCAATCAATTCGTAACCAACAAGTAATTCAGGTTTCAAATCATCAATCAAATTAACAACAATGGTATCCGTCTTCTTCCCCATCGCTTCGGCATAAACCGAATTCTCGCCTAAGGGGATTCCGATCTGCATCGGTTTTCCAATCATGATGATTCCGTATTTTTTATCATTGATGTAAATGTTGATCCCATACATTCCATTGTAAAGCGTTTTGTGTCGTTTTATAATCAATGAACTTCGATCTAAAAGTCCTTGTTTTCGGTCTGTTCTGCGCACAACAACTTTACTGATAAAGAACAGTATCACTGCTACCGGAATCAAAACCATTACCAAGATCAAACCAACCGCTGGAAGTACTTCGTATTTCCCATCTCTGCCCGCAAGGAAATTTGCAACTTCAGGTCCAGGACTAAATGGAACAAAAACAGCCGAAAAGGCAAAAACAACACTTGCAAAGAGGTATATAATGAAGAAAATTCGAAGTCCATTCATCTTTCAATATTTCAGGTAATAATACAAAAGCTTCTCGATTTTTCAATAAAACTCAAAAAACGGGGATAATGTATCAACTTTCCTTTCTAACTATTTGAAAACCGAGAAAATAGAGCTATCTTTGCATCCTCATTTTGAGAAAAACTGCGATTTCCGCATTAGCAGTTCAGTTTAAACAGCTTTCAATTTGCGCGGAACAGATTGAAATACAAGTATTAAAAGCCAAATGGCAAAACAAATTAACACGCAGGGTTCTGCGGATTTTGATTGGGACGCGTTAGCGTTAGACGGTTATACATTAGTACAGCGTTCTGAGTTATCAGACACTTACGGTAAAACCTTGACTTCTATCAATGAGAAAGAAGTTATCGAAGGTACAGTTATCTCTGTATCTAAGAAAGAAGTTATCATCAACATCGGATACAAATCTGAAGGTGTTGTTGCTGCTTCAGAATTCCGTTACAATGCTGACCTTAAAGTTGGTGACAAAGTAGACGTTTTCGTTGAATGTCAGGAAGACAAAACAGGACAGTTAGTTGTTTCTCACCGCACAGCTCGTATGCACAAAGCATGGATCCGTGTGAATGACGTATTACGTACAGGTGAAATCATCACTGGTTACGTTAAGTGTCGTACTAAAGGTGGTTTGATCGTAGACGTATTTGGAATTGAGGCGTTCTTGCCAGGTTCTCAAATTGACGTTAAGCCTATCCGTGATTACGATGTTTACGTTGGTAAGAACATGGAATTCAAAGTTGTTAAGATTAATCAAGAGTTCAGAAACGTAGTTGTTTCTCACAAAGCGTTGATCGAAGCAGAATTAGAAGAACAAAAGAAACAAATCATCTCTGGTTTAGAGAAAGGACAAGTATTAGAAGGTACTGTGAAAAACATTACTTCTTACGGTGTGTTCATTGACCTTGGTGGAGTTGACGGTTTAATTCACATTACAGATCTATCTTGGGGACGTGTTAATCACCCTGAAGAAATCGTTGAATTGGATCAAAAATTAAACGTTGTAATCTTAGATTTCGACGATGATAAGAAGCGTATCGCTCTTGGATTGAAACAATTACAACCACATCCATGGGATGCTTTGGATACTAACCTTGCAGTTGGTGACAAAATCGCTGGAAAAGTTGTTGTATTGGCTGACTACGGTGCATTCATCGAGATTGCTCCAGGTGTAGAAGGTTTGATCCACGTATCTGAAATGTCATGGTCTCAGCACTTACGTTCAGCTCAGGATTTCATGCAAGTTGGTGATACTGTTGAGGCAGTTATCTTGACTTTGGATCGTGAGGAGCGTAAAATGTCTCTAGGTATCAAACAATTGATGCCAGATCCATGGGCAGCTATCGAAGCGAAGTATGCAGCTGGAACTAAGCACAATGCTAAAGTTCGTAACTTCACTAACTTCGGTGTATTCGTTGAATTGGAAGAAGGAGTTGATGGATTGATTCACATTTCTGACCTTTCTTGGCAGAAAAAAATCAAGCACCCATCTGAATTCTGTAAGGTTGGTGACGAAATGCAAGTAGTTGTATTGGAAATCGATCGTGAAAACCGTCGTATTTCTTTAGGACACAAACAATTGGAAGAGAATCCATGGGATGTATTTGAAACTATCTTCGGAGAAGGTTCAGTACACCAAGGAACTATCATCGAAACAAAAGATAAGGCTGGAGTAGTTGCTCTTCCTTACGGTGTTGAAGGTATTTGTCCTTCTAAACACTTACGTAAAGAAGACGGAAACAACGCGAAAGTTGAAGAAACATTAGATTTCAAAGTAATCGAGTTTAACAAAGATTCTAAGAAAATCGTTGTTTCTCATACGCGTACGTTTGAAGAAGGTACTGACGAGAAACCAGCTGCTAAAACAGGTGGTAAGAAAGGAAGCACTGGAGGTTCTTCAACTTCTCAAGCTGTAAAAGCAGTTAACCAAAGTAACGAAAAGTCAACTTTAGGTGACTTGGATGCTTTAGCTGCATTGAAAGAAAAAATGGAAGGCGGAGAATAATTCTCTTATCTTCTAAAGGATAAAAATCCCGGTCACTGAGGTTCTCGAAGTGCCGGGATTTTTTTTTTACATTTATTCCAATGAGATTTTCTGCCTTTTTTGTACCTCTACTCCTCCTTCTAGCTTCGTGTCAGGAAAATGAAGACCTGGTAATTGAAATTAAGAAGGTTACATTTTCAGCAACTAAGCTGCAATCTACAGACGGGCTTCCATTTACGATTGAAGATTCGATTAACGGTTCTCACCTTGGCTTCCGCATCAATTGGGAAGCAGAATCAAATCATGCACCATACGACCCCGTAGAAACTACGATAAGAATAAAAAACAAGGTAACCGATTTCAAGATCACATCGAATCAAACAATTAGCGGAAGACCACCCGGAACTTCACTCAACTCCTTGTTCAATATCTATTTCGAAAAAAAGGTAGATGAAAAACCATTGACCGGAAATCATGGACTGGATTATTACGCAGAAATAACGGATATATATGGGCCATTTGTAAGCTCCATGCTCAAGGCAAAAACAACGATTGATCCAGGCGGTTATAATTTCTATTTCAGATCGGAATTAGAAGATGGAACAGTGCTTTTGGATTCACTTATAAATATACCTATTCACTAGCCATCAACATTCCACGCCAGCGTAAATTGAAATTGTCTGCGATTATCCCGCAAAACAACATTTGGTTCACCTTGCCCACGAAACCAGGTTCTATTCAACGCCTCCAAATAGTTGATCGATGCACAAATGAGTATACTTCCAATGTAAAACTGCTTACCAAATTCAAGCTGAGGTCCTAACATTAAAATTCCGTCTTCAATACCCGAAAACGACAATCCTCCACCAGCTCCAACAAAGAAAGAAGCTTCATCACTTGGAGCGGTATACAATTCTGCCAATACACCAAAATTCAAAAGGAAACCTACTTTGCTCTTTGATCCCATAAAACTTGGGTTATCCGCTGTAGCTTTGCAAAAAGCAGCACCAATATCCATATTTGCTGCAACACCAAATTCAAAATTACCTATGTCAGTAATACCATTGAAACTTTTGTAACTCAACGTAATATAGTTCACATTAAATTTTTGAACGACTGTTGAATCATAATAGAAATCATCTACATAAGAGCGGTCAATAAAACGTTTTCCATAGGATAAACCGATTTGTGTAGGTTCAAAAGATTGACATTGGCCATTAAATGCAATACCAAAAAAGGTGATGGTGCTTAATAAGATTGATTTCATTCCGTTTTTACAGTAAAACACGAAATTACAATAAATAAACCAAAGCAATAGTGGAATGATTTCAATATCTCGAAGTCTTAAATCAACATTTCGATGTCCTGCAAAAAGCGAGTAATTAATTGTTGAGACTTCAAAATCTTGAGTCTGAAAATTGTAGGTCAATAATCATCAAGTCAGAGTTATTACTGTTTTCATCTTTTTAATCAATTAGTCAGGTCTGATTATTTTTGCGAGCCCAAATTTCATACTTTTCAACGGCTTTTCTGATACACTACCCCATTTCCAGCAACACTACAAATAACAAATCCCGGTCCAACGAATGGAACCGGGATTCAAGCAAAGCAGGGGTTTTGGGTAAAGGAATTTTATTTTATTGCCCCAACAAGTAGTGTAGAGAAATTCCGAAAAGTGATTTCGAATCAACAACATCTGTTGCGTCTGCAGGAATGTCTTTAGACTTATTAAATCCATATGTATAGTAACCTCTTAAACCAACAAGCTGATCTCTAAATTCGAATTGACCGCCAATTGAAACCTGTGGTCCCATAATAGTTCCGCCGGTTGCGTCACTCGAAAAGATCCCTCCGTAGAAGAATCCTGCACCAAAATTGAAGTTAGCATCGTCAACGTCTCCAAAATAGAATTCTCCTAAAACAGGTAGTTGGTAAGCTAATGACCCACCAGTTCTCGAGTTATAGTAACCACCGACTCCGGGATAAGCAGAAACTGCAAAGCTTGAACTTCTCGACATTTCAAAAGCCAAAGTAGATTTGTAAACAATCAATCCAGCACCTACTGCACTGCTTGAACTTAAGCTTTCATTTTGGCTAACCGAGTTGTAATCCAATTTGTACAATCCAATGTTGTAGGCGGCTCCAATGGCATGGTAATAATCTTGGGCATAACTGTTCATTCCCAGAAATAAGGTGATTGATAAGATGATCTTTTTCATTTAAGTGTTTATTTGATTTACAGCTATTAATGTTGGACAACAAAAAAAGTAAACACCTGAATTCAACTTTTTCTTGAAAGATTTCACATAACGTTGAAAACTAAATTTTTACACAGAAAAATATTTTTCCGTTTTTCAAATAAATGTATCTTTAGAAGAAATCAATGAACAAATAGAACAATCTACCTCTAACGTTATGCGAATTAAACAATTAAGTCTTTTTGTCTGTTTAGCACTTGGCTTAAATTGCTGTTTGCACGACTACGATGTTGCTGTTTACACCATTCAATCGTTCCAACTTTCACCGGCAACAACCGCAACTTCGAACGGAATGCCAACTACAGCAGGAAGCAACGTTGATAAAGACCTGTTCGCTTTAGAACTGAATTTTCAGATCACTGATAATTTGGAAGAGATTGATTACAATGCCGCAGAAAGCACTTCCCGACCAACGAATATTATTGATTCTGTGAGCGTTTGGTCGAATGCAACTTTCTGTGGAAAACCTGCAGGAACTGTATTAAACAATTGTTTTTATGTGCTGAAAGACAAATATGCTGAAGCTAGTCGTCTGCAAGACAATAGCGGTTTATCACTCTTTAGATATTCTAGCGAACGCCCCTATTTCACAACCATTCATTTTGTTTGCGACTCAGAGCCAGATGCAGGGAATTATACGTTTTATACGAAATTGTTTTTTCAAGATGGAACATCAATGATCGATTCAACCAATCAAATTACATTGGAATGAAAAAGTTGTTTTTTCTATTTCTACTTTGTTTGATCAACGAAAACTCCTTTTCTCAGACCAACGAAACCAAACTACGAAGCTGGCCATTCCAGTTATCTATTACTACCCCTAACGTTTTGTATTCTGTACAACGTGCAAATATGCAGGAACTTCAAAACTCAAGCAACCCAAACTTTTTTAGAAACAAAACACGATTGCCCGTTTATGAAGTTCTCAAAGGTTCATTCATTTTTGACGAACACTACGTGCTAGGAACGCAAATTGGGTTTTCGAGCAGGGGAAAACTACCTAAACTGCAATCTTCCATTGAAGAACAGCATCCTGACTATCATATTCTGAATTATTGGGAAGAAGGTCCCAACTTTTTTGTACCACGATTTTTTGCTGGTTACCAATACATTTTAAATAAGAAGATCAGACATCCACATGTGATTGCATTGATGTTCTATCTGAATTTCGATTACTATGATTACGGAACTTACCGCTATGAAGCGAAGTATGTTGCGAACAATGATTTTCATACCTATTCATTGAATACAGAAGTAAAGAACAGCAAATCATTAACGATTGAACTTCAAAAACATCGCTATTATCAGCTAAAAGACAGTCTTAAAGGCTGGAACATCGGTGTAAAATTCGGTGTAACTCCCAGAAACCAGGAAATCACCCTCATTGAGATCAGGAAAGATGGAACCACTGATGTTCAAACTGTAAGTAATAGCACATTTGACTTAAAGTCCTGGACGTTTTATTTCGGATTTCAATTTTCATTTGTAAGTACACCAACCTATTCGTCTAAAAGAAAGAAGAAATAATGTAGAGACGCATCTCGACTACGCTGCGCCTATGCTAAAGCTTTAGCGCAAGCATTCGATGACCGATCACGACGAAAGCTGTGGAGCATTTGCAATCCTGTGCTGCTACATCCTACCTAAGCGCCTTTGTTTCCTCTTCCAAATCCTTCTCCGATTTCATTTCCGCAACCTTCATTTCCAATTCTTCACGAAGTGCAACTTTTGTATCGTAAGCTCCATAAGACAGGAACAATTTGCTTATGATCGGAATCAATTCGAACAAGGTTAGGATCACCGTCAACAAATAATATTGATTCTTCAGTCCATGTGATTTATCTTTCTCAAACAAAGATTCAAGCGCTTCTTTTTTAATCAGAAATCCTTTTCCATCAAGCGTTTTCTCAAAATCAGCAACACTTTTCGTTGTTTTTGCATTGATCTCATCTAATTCGGTTGTTATCTTCTCCAATTCTTTATTGGTTGCAGATTGCGTTTTCTCCAAATCAGATTGAATGATTTGAAAACTATTCTTCTTGGCTTCAGCAATTCCTCCTATTCCATATTTTCCAGAACCTCCAGTACCGTCGATCTCTTTCAAATACTCGTTTTGTTTTTGAACAGCCAAATCATTTTTGTCCTTTAATTCGGTTTCAAGCTTCTTTTTATTGGCAAGCAATTCATCTTTTCTAGATTGATATACCGCCTCCACTTCTACTTTCTTTTCAGCCAACTTTTTATCCAGGATAATTGGAATTTCCCGATCAACATCCGAACTAAAAATGAAGAGAATAATGGGTTGTGCCAAAAACGCCCCGATACACAAAGCCATAACTATTCGCAATACAATCGCAACAATATTGTTCTTTGCTTTGTTTATGGACGAGATCAAAACACGATCAATTGATAGCACGAATCCACCCATGAAAACGCCGAGTAATACGTAAACAAAAGGTGAATCAGAATTCGTACTCCAGAAATATCCCCAGGCCAATGTGGCATAAAGCCAGGTAAAAAGCATGGCAGAACCAACAATCTTATATCGATTTCTATCTACAGTACAATCCTGAATCAGTTCTTTAATTGCGGTTGAAAACCACCACAATATTTCAGTGAGCTGATCAGAATCTTCCCCATTTTTTCGCTTGAGTTCATTTGTCGGTTTGTCCATAAGTTCAATTTATTGCTATAAGTAATGTGAAAGAATATAAGTTACACTAAAAGGAATTTTGCATGAAGTTAAAATCGGTTAACCGTACTTCCGTAGTGGAGCATTTATGATCCTGCGCACTTTGTGTGAAGGATTTGCACCTGTTGTCAAAAGAAACAGAATCCGCGGTGGAGGATTTCTAATCCAGCGCCATTATTTTTTGAAGGATTCGAAACTCATTCAATACATTGTAAAACAACAACTTAACATCAATCAAAACAACATTTTACAAAATTTTATGAAATAAATATAGTACTTTGCATTGCATAGTACCAAACAATACATATATTTGTGTCATAAATAGTACTGTATGAATCAAGAGAACACACAAGCACAAATGCGCAAGGGAATCTTGGAATTCTGCATACTCAGTATTTTGAATAACAAGGAAGCATATCCATCAGAAATTTTAGAGCAATTGAAAAACGCTAAAATGATTGTTGTTGAAGGAACGCTTTATCCGTTGTTGACTAGACTGAAAAACATGGAGATTCTAACCTATCGCTGGGAGGAATCAACTGCAGGTCCGCCAAGAAAATATTATGCAATTACTGATTCCGGGAAAACAATGCTTTCCGCTTTGGAAACAACCTGGAATGAACTTCAAAATGCCGTTGAACAATTAAGAACAAAAAACTAATACTATGAAAAAGACCATAAATATTCATCTTGGACGTCAACTCTTCATTATTGAAGAAGATGCCTACGCTCGATTGAATGCGTACCTGGAGAAATTAAAGTCTTCTTTCGCAAGTGAAGAAGGCGCGGAAGAAATAGTGGAAGATATCGAGATGCGCTGTGCGGAATTGATCCAGAACTTGTTGACAGAGCAAAAAATAACTGTTGTTCAACTTTCACATGTCAATGAAGTGATCCAATCGCTTGGTGAGCCAGAAGAAATCTCTGACAACACCACTACAACTGAACAAACAAAATCCACTACTGAAGAAGAGCATAGAGATACTCGTCGCCGATTATTCAGAGATATGGATAATGCAACAATTGGAGGTGTTTGTGCCGGTGTCGCAGCATATTTGAACCTCGATTTAGCAATCATCAGAATCCTATTCGTTATCTCATTCTTTATGGGATTCGGATTTCTATTATACATCATTCTTTGGGTCGCAGTTCCGAATGCCAAAACACCATCTGATCGCCTGCAATTAAAGGGAAAAGCAGTAACAATTGATAGTATTAAAGACGAAATATCAAGAACTGCGACTGCGAAGAAAAAAGAATTCATGCAGTCAGCTGAAAAGTGGAGAAACAATGATCATATCAGTGACCGTTTACGTCAAATAGTAAAGATCATTGGCGTTTTATGCGGAGTCGGATTCCTGTTCTTCTCTTCGCTATGGCTAATTGGTTTCATCCTTACAATTACTGGAGTTTTGGATGTGTTTCCAGTAACGATCGAGCACAAATACGCTACGCTTCATCAATACTTGTCGCTTGTTTGCGCTAACGATCCTGACACTCTTTCTCTATTCTGGAACAGCATTATTATTTCCGGGTTCGCATTTCCGATTTTGGGAATTGTTCTTGGAGTAAGAATCCTGATTAATCGCAAGGTAAAAGCATTGAAGTACGCTATTATCGTTCTTCCTTTTATCTGCGCAACAGGAATGATTATGATGATGATTGGTGGTTTCAGAATGAGCCGTGATTTCACGAATGAACCGGAAATAGAAATCGGACATAAAAACATCGCAGTAGATTCATTAAATCTGTTAGAGCTTCAAAGCAACAAACAATACAAAAACGGGGGGTCGGGATTCTTCAATTTTGAGAGAGTAGAAAAAGGCAAAATTTTCGAAAGTGGAATCAATATCAAAACACTCGTTTCTAAAGACACCATGTTTCACGTTTATGAAGTATTGAGCGCTCACGGAATTGATGATGAAACAGCAACGAAAAGAGCAAACCGCATCAAACACGAATGGAAAATTCAAGGCAACATTATTTATGTTTCTCCTTATTACCATTACCCTGTTCGTGACGGTCTAAAAAATCAGGAAGTACAATTGGTCATCGAAATTCCTGTTGGCAAGAACTTTGCTATCAACGGAACACCGTTACTTGAGCTGAACAAAGAGCGTAACGGTATTTATTATGGCAACAAAGACTATGAAATCTGGGATGAAGATGATGAATAGTCTGCAAATACATAGGTTAGGTTAAAGGCAAAGCAAAAAAGCGACACTCGAATTGGGTGTCGTTTTTTCATTTACGGTTTTCCTGATTTCACTGCGTTACCCCTACTATTCTTGCTAAGATTCATTATATTTGTGCAACTAAAGATTAATCGAAAATGTCAGAAAGCCCTGTAACAGAAACTAAAGAAACTGTGGACTTTAAAGCCTTCAAGGAACAAGTATTGAGCGATTACCGTTTGGCTTGTATATCTCGTGAAACTTCACTTCTTGGAAGAAAAGAAGTACTAACTGGTAAAGCCAAGTTTGGAATTTTCGGTGACGGAAAAGAACTTGCACAAATTGCCCTTGCAAAACAATTTCAAAATGGAGACTTCCGTTCTGGTTATTACCGTGATCAAACCTTGATGATGGCTATTGACCAATTGAACGTAAAACAATATTTCGCAGGCTTGTACGCACACACTGATGAAGTTGTAGAACCTCAAAGCGCTGGTCGACAAATGGGTGGACATTTCTCTACTCGTAATCTTGATGAGAACGGGAATTGGAAAAACTTAATGGAACAAAAGAACTCATCTGCAGATATTTCCCCAACTGCAGGTCAAATGCCTCGTTTATTAGGTTTAGCTCAAGCTTCAAAAATTTACAGAAATCACCCCACGCTAAAAGACCTTGAAGCATTCAAAAAATTCTCTAACGGTGGTAACGAAGTTGCTTTCGGAACAATTGGGGATGCTTCTACTTCTGAAGGTCCTTTCTGGGAAGTTATTAATGCTGCCGGAGTACTTCAGGTGCCAATGGTAATGTCGGTTTGGGACGATGGATACGGAATTTCTGTTCCTCGCGAATTCCAAACGACAAAAGGAAGTATTTCTGAAGCTTTAAGCGGAATGCAGCGTGAAAAAGGAGGTTCTGGATATGAGATCTTCGTTACAAAAGGCTGGGACTATGCTCACCTTTGCGAAACGTATGAAAAAGCGGTTGCTGTTGCCCGTAAAGAACATGTTCCGGTGTTGGTTCACGTGAAAGAAGTAAATCAGCCGCAAGGACATTCAACTTCAGGTTCTCATGAGCGTTATAAAGATGAAACCCGTTTGAGCTGGGAAACTGAATTCGACTGTATTGGAAAATTCAAAGAATGGATTGCAGCTTTTTCGGCTGGTGGGAATTCTTTGGCAACTACGGAAGAATTAGATGCTATTTCTGCTGAAGCAAAGAAATTTGTGAACGAACAAAAACGTGCGGCATGGACAGAGTTCTCGGCTGTTCTTAAACAAGATTTAGATTCTGCTGTCCAGGTGTTAGAAGCTCTTGCAAAAGAAAGTGCAAACGGAACATTCATTCAAATCGAATTAGATGCGTTGAAAAAGGCATTTGAGCCTGTAAGAAAAGATATTTTCATGGCAGTTCGTAAATCATTACGATTGGCACGTGGAGAGAACGGTCCTGCCAAAGCAGCTGTTATTGCATGGTTGAATAAAGAAACTCAAGCAAACTACAACCGTTACAGTTCATATTTGTATTCGGAATCTGAACATAACGCATTGAATGTAACTTCCGTACCTCCAACTTACGATAGTAATGCCGGACAAGAAGACGGAAGAATCATTCTTCGTGAAAACTTCAGAAGTATTTTCGAAAAACATCCTGAAGCATTGATCTTCGGTGAAGATGCCGGAAAAATTGGCGGTGTAAACCAAAGTTTGGAAGGATTACAAGAACAATTTGGTCAATTACGCGTTTCTGACGTTGGAATTCGTGAGTGTTCAATCATTGGGCAAGGAATTGGAATGGCAATGCGCGGATTACGTCCAATTGCCGAAATTCAATATTTAGATTATTTGTTGTACGCCATTCAGATCATGTCTGACGACCTGGCAACAGTTCAATACAGAACAAAAGGTGGACAAAAGGCACCGTTGATCATTTCAACTCGCGGCCACCGTTTAGAAGGAATTTGGCACAGTGGTTCTCCAATGGGAATGATTATCAATTCTATTCGCGGAATTCACGTTTGTGTTCCAAGAAACATGACAAAAGCTGCTGGTTTCTACAATACGTTGATGTCGGCTGACGAACCTGCTTTGGTTGTAGAACCATTGAACGGATACCGAACAAAAGAGCCAATGCCAAATAACATTGGTGAGTTCAACACACCACTTGGGGTTCCTGAAATTGTGAAAGAAGGAACTGATTTGACGCTTGTTTCTTACGGTTCAACTTTCAATTTGTGTGAAGTTGCTGCAAAACAATTGACAGAACTTGGAATAAATGTTGAATTAATCGACGTTCAAACACTTCTTCCATTCGACGTGAATCACATGATCGCTGAATCATTGAAGAAAACAAATCGTTTGTTGGTAGTTGACGAAGACGTAACTTCTGGTGCTACTGCATTCATTCTTGACAAAGTTTTGGTTGAACAAAAAGGATATAACTTCCTGGATTCAGCGCCAATTACTTTAAGTGCGAAAGATCACCGTCCGGCTTACGGATCAGATGGGGATTACTTCTCAAAACCGAGTATCGAAGATATCGTGGAAACCGCTTACGGAATTATGAACGAAGCCGATCCAAAGAACTTCCCTTCAATTTATTAATGCATAAAATAATTCATCGTATGTCAGTTTGTTGTCTCATCGCTTTGATGAGCTTCAAACTGTTCGGTGGATTTTCGTATAACCTCTATTTCTGGTACAACCAAAAGCAGCTTGCTAAGGAACACTGTGTTAACCAGAACAAACCCAAAATGAAATGTAACGGTACTTGTTATTTGGCAAAACAACTTGCTAAAATTGAAAACGATTACCAGAAAAAACAACGTCAACCCGCACCTTTTCAGGTGAAGAATGCGGAATGGATCTTTGTGCACCTTTTTCAAGAAAAACATTCATTTCAGTTGGTCAACAATCAAAAACACATTACCTTTTTCCGATACATAGATATTGTATCGGCACATTTTTCAAAAATCCCTACTCCACCTCCCAATCTTGTATAAGCTGAAATTATTCATTCGTTTATACAAAATTCATGAAACATATTTTAACCGTGTTTGTTGCCATGGCAATGAGCACAACATATGCTTGTGATGCGTGCGGATGTAGTGGAAGCTTAGGAAATATGGGATTAGGTTTACAAGTTCAGGGAAATAGAACTTCTTTCTCCTTTTTGCATTCGTACAAGCACTATGCAACAACATATCAGGGCTTGTACGGTCGACCAGATACATATTCTCAGGAATATTACCTCAAGGGTGATCTTTCCGCTTCCGTTCGTTTATCCAAACGTTTTCAAGCAAGATTTTCGTTGCCTTTGAATTACAACCTTCAGAAATCGTCTGAAAACGGCAATAAAACCATTGTAGGGCTTGGTGATGCACAGCTTGGCTTCCATTATTTCGTTATTGATTCAATGTTCAACAACAAAACAATTTTTCGTTGGTCAGCAGGCGCTGGACTAAAGCTTCCTACAGGAAAATTTACCGATCCTGAAAATGAAGATCTAATGCTTTATCCGGGAACAGGAAGTTTGGATTACACAATCAGTAGTTCGTTCGCCATGCGCTCCGGAAAATTTGGCTTAAGCAATGAGAGTTCCTACATGCTTAGAACGGCGAATAAATATGAATACCACCCAGGAAACACGCTGTTCAGTCAGCTTCTTGGAATATTCATCGTTAATCGTTTTTCGGTTGGCACAGGAGCTTCAATTGCAACAAATGGAAAGGCTAAGTTGAACAACGAACCATTTGCACATACAAATGCGCAAGCCTTGCTAATTCAAAGTGCAACAGTTCTCTCCTACTCAAAAAATAACTTGAGTTTACAAATTGGTTTAAATATTCCGATTTATCAAAAACTGGGAGAAGAACAAAGTAAACAACGCGAGGCAATTAGCTTCGGTATTTATTATTTATTAAACAAAACAAAATGAAGACAGCAATCTGTACATTTTTATTAATTTCTATATTCGTTCTATCTTGTAAAAAGGACTCAGTTGAGGAGGAAGTATTTGAAGGAGGAATCACTATTACGAATCCAACCGTAAATGACACCATTTCCGGAACACAAACAATTGTAACAGGCTCAATTACAGGAAATATGGAATTACACGGTTATCACGTTGTTCTTTACAAAACAAGCGATAACTCCATTTTAGCAGAAAAAGAAGTTGACCATCATTCAAGTTCTATTACGCTGAATGATACATTAAACTACAGCGTGAGTCAGTTAACGCAAGTTCGACTACATATCGAATCGGCGTATAACCACGAGGGAGACATGACAACGAAAGATGTGAACTACGTTCTTCAACCCTAATTACTTTCACTATCACTTCACAGAAGAGGGGTTTCGTGCAAACGGAACCCTTTTTTGTTCTAAACAACTCTGTGCACTAGTATTTTCAGGACTTCTTCGATAAATGTCGAATTATCGAATTTCACACTTTTCGAATTATAAAATTCTGTAATTTTCTATTTACCGAATTCAAGAAATCTATAATTCTCTGAACTTGAAATTTTGCCTTTTTACAAGAAACTCTATTTTTGTCTCTTTTCGAATTTCACAATGCGGAACATTACAAAGAAAATTTTCAAATGGCGCACCCTTTTCTATTCGCTTATTAGCGCATGGTTTTGTTCGCTTGTGATTTTCTTTGTCAATCCAAAGCAAACCCAGCAATGGCTTACCAAAACCTTCGAGGGTGAAGTGAATAGCTTGAAAGAAACTTCTACTCCTGTTCGTTTTTGTGAAATACAATTCACTCATGCATGGCGTATGAACGATAATGTTCTGGGGCATTGGAAAGAATCGAAAACAAATGGATTGACAAACATTCCACTCCGAAAGTCAGACATTGTAAGGCAGTTCAAAAAAGGGAATCTGGTAAAATTCACATCTAATGAAAAATATTTCATTGATACTATGTATTACTCTTACGCTTTTGCAAGACCATTTGTAAAAGACTTTGTTGACGAAATGTGGAATCGTTTTCAGTACAAACTTTTGCAAACAGATTTGTATGGGACAAAACTGGTGCTCACTTCTTTTACAAGAACCAAAAGTTCTGTTGATCGCTTACGCAGAAAAAACAGAAATGCTATAAAATGTTCAACACATTTGCATGGAACCACTTTTGATATTTCTTATCACACCTTCATGTTTCATCGACCTCTAACTGAGGGAGAGATTTCCCATTTGAAAGAAACATTGGCCACAGTACTTTTCGAAATGCGGGAAGAGAAAAAATGCTTCGTGAAGTACGAGTATTTTCAAACCTGTTTTCACGTGGTATGTCGCGATGCTAAAGCATCTTAACAAGTTCAAAAGTTGAAAACGTTCAAAACTTTACCGTTAAAGCTCTTTGAACTTTGGAACTGATTAAACTAATTTTGAGCTTCTATGGACGTAAAAATTAACGCGAGTTGGAAAAAGGAATTGCAAGGAGAATTCGATAAGGAGTACTTCAAACAGTTGGTTTCATTTGTAAAAGAAGAATATAAAATTCGACCAAACGAAATTTTCCCTTCCGGAAACAACATTTTTAGAGCATTCGATGCTTGTACTTTCGATAATCTGAAAGTGGTGATCCTTGGGCAAGACCCTTATCCAACTCCCGGTCATGCTCATGGTCTTTGCTTTAGCTGCGATTCACACGTGCGTCCGCTCCCCAAGAGCTTACAGAATATTTTCAAAGAATACGAAGATGATTTAGGCAAGAAAGCTCCCGAAAATGGTGATTTGAATCACTGGGCTGAACAAGGTGTTTTATTGCTGAATTCCATTCTCACTGTTCGTAAGGGCGACCCATTGAGTCATGCTAACAAAGGCTGGGAACAATTTACGGATGCAGTTATCCAGCATATCAATGATAAAAAAGAAGGCGTTATCTTCCTTCTTTGGGGTTCTCCGGCACAATCAAAAGGAGCCAGAGTTGATAGAAATAAGCATCTGGTTTTTACCGCTCCTCACCCATCTCCACTTTCCGCATATCGGGGTTTTTTCGGAAGCAAACCTTTCTCTACAGTGAATGAAAAACTGAGAAATCATGGGAAAGTGGAAATAAACTGGTAAGAACTGAAGCACAATTTTGTTCCGCCTTATTTAGACAGGTTGTAAATTACACATAAACACCTCTTTCACGAAGTCTTTTCACCTCATTTCATCGTACCTGAATGCGTATAAAACACTATTTTTGCGACAATGGAACTGAAAAACGATTTGATTCTTCGTGCTGCACGAGGAGAAGATATTGAAAGATATCCTGTTTGGTTAATGCGCCAGGCAGGACGAATTTTACCAGAATACCGAGCGGTTAGAAGCCGATTATCAGGATTCAAAGAACTGGTTGAGACACCCGCACTCGCTGCAGAAGTAACAATTCAACCGGTTGATCTTTTAGGCGTTGATGCTGCAATTATTTTTTCTGACATCCTTGTTGTTCCCGAAGCAATGAATGTTCCCTATCAAATGATTGAACAGCGCGGACCTTGGTTCGAGCATACAATCAGAAGTGAAGAACAAGCTAAGCGCGTTGAAGTAAACTTTGATATTGAAGACCGATTGGGTTACGTATTGGAAGCAATTAAATTGACTGTAAAGGAATTGAATGGCAGAGTTCCTGTAATCGGTTTTGCTGGTGCTCCATGGACAATTTTCTGCTATATGGTTGAGGGACATGGTTCAAAAACCTTCTCGGAGGCACGAAAGCTTTTAGTTACAAATCCAACTTTGGCACACCGCTTGCTAAACGACATCACAGAAGTAACAATTGCATATTTAAAAGCACAAGTGAAAGCAGGAGCATCAATGATACAAGTTTTCGATTCATGGGCAGGAATTTTAGGAACAGAGCAGTACGCTACGTTCGCACTTCCTTATCTTGATAGAATTGCAGCATCAATTACCGACGTACCCGTTACACTTTTCTCGAAAGGAGCAATTACTTCTATTAAAGCTATAAGTGCGTTAGATTGTAACACCGTTGGTTTAGATTGGAATATGGATATTCCTCAAATGCGCGAGATTGTTGGTCCAAATAAAACCTTACAAGGGAACCTGGATCCGTGTATTTTGTACGGTAGTCATGAAACCGTTGCAATGGAAACAATAAAAATGTTAAATTCGTTCGGAAATAATAAACGACACATAGCGAACTTGGGACACGGAGTTTACCCCGATGTGGATCCAGAAAAAGTTAAAACGTTCATTAAAACTGTAAAATCCTATGAAATCAACAACTAAAAAAATGAGAGCTTTAGTTGCTTTGGTAACGCTTTCATTACCATTGTTGAGTACTGCTCAAGACAATTTGATCCAAAACGGAGGTTTCGAATCAAACACTGGAAAAGTTAAAAAACTTGGTCAAATTGACTTTGTAAACGGATGGAAATCACCAACCGGAGCTCGTGCAGATATTTTTATCTCCAATTCAAAAGTTCCTGAAATTTCTGCTCCAACAAACGTTTATGGAACTGAAGCACCAAAAGAAGGTGACAGTTACGCTGGAATCGTTGCTTTTGGTTACCAGGACAAAATTCCAAGAACTTACTTAACTCAAAAGTTAACTACACCTTTGAAAAAAGGTCAGAAAGTTTGTGTAACGTTCTATGTTAACTTAGCTGAAGGTTCAAAATATTCTATTAGCCAAATTGGAATGGTTATCGGAAAAAGAGAATACAACGCTACTGAGAAGGTTCCTCTAATTGAAAAAGAAGTAAGTGTAGTTCATCCTAAAAACAAGGTGTTCAATTCTTACCTTGGATGGGAGAAAATCTGTGCTACTTACACCGTTAAGGAAGATGGTGAAAAATACATCACAATTGGAAACTTTACGCCGAACGGTGAAATTAAGCCTGAGACAAATAAAAAATCGAAAGAAAATAAGTTTGAGAACTTTGCCGGAGCTTACTACTTCGTTGATGATGTAACGGTTCAACTTCTTGAAGAAAAAGAAACGTGTAACTGTAATTACGAGGACGCTGAGAACAAAAAGTACTCAACAATGATTTACGCAAAGTCAATGACAAACGTAAACATGGATCGTCTTACACCGAAAGAAAGAATTGAAACACAATGTATCAACTTTGCTTTTGCAAAAGACGAATTGACTCCTGAAGCAAAATCAGCACTTGATTTAATCATTGTTGATCTGAAGGCAAATCCTACAATGACAGTTGTTATGAAAGCAAGTGTAGACAGCGATGAGTTAGCATATGCTGAACAAAAACCTGCTTTCGCAGATATGGATGCTCGTCGTGCTTCTGTGGTTAAAGAATACCTGAAGTCTAAAGGAATTGATCCTTCACGTGTTAAAGCAGAATTAAAAGGTGCTGACGAACCGAATACAAAAGAATTCAGAGAAGGTGACAACGATGAGTTGAAACAAGCGAAAAACCGTCGTGTACAGTTCTTCGTTCAATAAGAAATAATTAATAATTTTTAAGCCCCGGCACTTCGAGCAACCTCAGTGACCGGGGCTTATTTTTTTGACCTATGGAAAACAACTTCCCGCAATACAGAAGCTTAGAAGGTTTTAATCGTCATTACATGATAACTGATGAACGCACGTTCTATGAGGCCGTCTACCTCAATGGTGAGTGGAAGATTAGTGAGATAAAAGCACAACAGTATCCAGAGATTCTGCGCATTCAAGATATGCTTAACTGTAATTTTACTTTCAGAATAGCTGAACATGAAATCGCTAGTCTATTCGAAAGCAGCTTGTAAACCACATCTCGTATCTTCTCCAAATAAAAAATCCGTAAAGCGCTAACCTCACGGATTCAATTATGTCTAACAAAAATTTTGACTTTTGACTTTTGACTTTTGACTTTTGACTTTTTATTACTTAATCACAAATCGTTTCATTGCGTTATTCACGCGTAGCATATACACGCCTGAAGCCAATTCTGTCAAGTTCAAATCATTCTTTCCTACAATAAGACTTCCATTAGTCAATACGGCTCCTTCCATATTTAGAATCTGATAATCGTGTGCCATTTTTGATTCAACAGAAAATAATCCATTGGACGGATTAGGAGAAATAGTCACATTCAGCTCTTCTAATTCATTCATTCCAGCTGGAGCAGGATTATTGTGTGACCATTTACGCATAAACAACCAAGCTTCTATAATCTCATTGAAATCGTAATTAGGTGTATAAGCATAAATATGATCTGCTCCATTCATTCTCCAGTGCTCCAATGATGCTACCGGGTTACAGTTATCATAAACAAAACGATCTACTGTAATTCCATCCCCTACTGCTGTATTTGCAAGTTGAGTTGAATCTGCGGTTGCGTCACAACCGTGAACATTTTGCCAGAAAGCAAGTGTTTGTGGAACCAAACTTAAACTTGGTAATGGATTAGCATTGTAAGGAACTGTTCCATCTGCTGTTCCATGAAAATGGATCACAGGAGTTTTATACATCGGAACACAATTATTAATATCAGTAGTAGACATCGTTCCTGACATACAACCAATAGCCGCAATTCTATCGTTTAATTCGCAAGCCAAATGATAACTCATAATTGAGCCCATCGAAAAACCTGCAACATATACTCTTGAAGGGTCAGCCCCATAATTCAAAACAGCAGAATCAATTAATTGATTTATTAAACCTATGTCATCAACATTCGGACTAAGGATTGTTCCATTATTCCAACCAGCTTGTCCCCAATTGTTATTTAGTCCCTGCGGATAAAAACAAATAATACGAGCTGTATCGGCAATTAAATTCATTCCGGTACTTGGAATATCATTCATTGTTGAACCTAATCCATGTAATCCGATTACAACAGAAACCGATTCATTTTGTGGATCAAATCCTGAAGGCAAGTATTGAAGATAGGTTCTTGAAGTTGATCCAACCGTTAGGTTTTTGGTGGTCATTTGGGCATTAGCAATTCCAATCAATAGCAATGTGGGTGCAAGCAGAAGTAGTTTTTTCATGATTTATTATAGATTTCACGTCTAATTTATAGAGAATTAGGGAATATCATTTATTTTTAACAACATATCCTATGATTAAACTTTTATACATACCTATTCTATTGCTTTTGGCAGCCTGTACACTTGATAGTCGACAGGAAGAAAAGCTGAACGCTGCATTTCAAGATTATAAAAAAGCCCATAATGAAGATTTAATGCTTCAATATGTTGCATTAACTCATGTAAAGGTTGTTGCACATTACAAGGCCAAAGGTGAAAAGGAATTTGTGAAGCATTTTAAAAAGCCGGAGAATGATTCTCTTGAATTTTATTTTGGAGAACACTTCGTGAAAGACACCAAAGAAGAAGGGAAACATATTCAACGCTGCTTCACAGTTGAGAAATATACCGAACTGGAAGAACTGGATAACAAGTATCGAATATTTGCTATAAGTGAAGATAAGGGTAACACCTGGTTCTTCATTAATGAGGAAGATTATTTCGACATGTCAATTCCATTAAAAAAACGATTGTTCAAGAAATAAATGACGAAAGCACTACTACTTACCGCTTTTTTTGGATTAACGAATCTCGTCTTTAGTCAAGGCTGGAACCCGGTTGGCGCAAGATCAAATTCGTTGGCCGGAGCGAGTGTTACCTTAACTGACGTTTGGGCGGTTCATCAAAATCCGGGAGCGGTTGCACAGGTAAAATCGTTTTCTGCAGGTGTTTATTATGATTCCCGATTTCTTACCAAGGAATTGCAAACGCAAGGTTTAGCAATTGCGGCACCACTGAAAAAAGGTGTGATTATGGGTGGTGCTCAGTTATTCGGGTACAAAGAATACAAACATACACGCGTTGGTTTGGGCTACGCAATGCAGCTAACAGATCATTTCAGTGCCGGAATTCAGGCAAATCTTCAACAATTGCGATTCAATGAAAACTACGGTTCGGTTACCAGTGGAACTGCCGAAGCCGGATTTCTTGCAAAAATCAATGAAAAATGGGATATCGGATTCAGCGTTATGAATATTGGTCGACAAAAAATTGGCGGATTAGAAGACCGATTCAATTCTGTTATGCGATTTGGATCATCATTCTCGCCTTCCAAACAGGTAAAATGTATTGGTGAAGTTCAAAAAGATGTCATCTACCCTATTTCATTCCGTGGAGCCATTGAATATTTACCTGTTGAATCGTTGGTAATTCGTGTTGGAGCGCAAACCGGACCAACAAATTTCGCCTTTGGAATTGGATATCAAACTTCCTCAATTCAACTTGATCTCGGTACAAAATACCACCAGCAATTAGGTTGGTCGCCTTGCATAGGATTCAATTACATTTTGAGTAAAAAATGAGAACACTTGCTTTGCTCCTGCTATTCATCTTGCCTTTCGTTGCTTTTGGGCAAGAGAGAAGTGAGATCATACAGCAGCGCGTAGAGTTCATTGCTGAGCAAACCGAATCGGAAGATATTGATTTAACCAACATCTTTGATCAGCTCAACTATTACTTCGACAAACCAATAAACCTGAACAATACGGATGCAGAAGAATTGCGATCACTGGGCTTGTTAACGGATGTTCAAATCTCAGAGGTATTCCTGCATATAAAACAATTCGGGAAATTCATTTCTATATATGAGTTGCAATCCTTGAAATATTGGGATCTGGCAACTATTCAGTTGGTACTTCCTTTTGTAACAGTAGACGACAGATTTGACCAAATGCACATTACCTTCAAAGAAGCCATGAAGAATGGAAAATTTGAATTGTATACGCGTTATCAAAATGTTCGACCGCTAAAGTCCGGATATCAAACTGTTTCAGATTCCGTTTTGAATTCTTCTAATTCCTACTACCATGGAAACGATGGAAGATATTATTCGCGTTTTCGATATACCTATAGAACCAACATCAGCGTTGGAATGACGGGTGAAAAAGATTCTGGTGAAGAGTTTTTCAAGGGAAGTCAGAAAAATGGTTTCGACTTTTACTCTGCCCATGCTTTCTATAAAGGTGGAAAATACCTGAAAAGCGTTGCAGTTGGTGATTATTTGGTTCAAATTGGACAAGGCTTAAACGTGTTTTCTGGTTATGCTTTCGGGAAAACTCCGGATATTTTCACTTCTAAACGAACAGCCAATTTACTTCGTCCTTATACTTCAGTAGATGAAAACCGATTCTTTCGCGGTGGCGCAGCAGTACTCGGATATAAACATTTTACGTGGTTGAATTTCTATAGTCAAAAACGAATAGACGGAGCAGGAATTAGCGACACACTTGCAGATGATCTGGAATTCATAACAACAATTGACGCGTCTGGCTTACATAGAACGAATAGTGAATTGGCGAAGAAGAACAAGATCAGCGAGCGCGTTTATGGTTCTTATCTGGCATATCAAACCACCAGATTAAGCGTAGGAATTGCGCACGTTCAACAATCTTACTCCAGTCCGATTGTAAAAGACACAGTTCCTTACAACATGTACGCGTTTAGAGGAACAACTGCCGCCTCTACGAGTTTGGATTACAATTTCGTACTGCGAAATGTGAATTTCTTTGGTGAAGTTTCATACAACTCCACAAACAAATCATTCGCGCAGATCTATGGAGTAATGGCTGCTTTAGATCCAAGAGTTTCAATCAGCTTAATTCATAGAAACTACGATAAAGATTATTATACTTTCTACAACAACGGATTTTCAGAAGGAAGTAATACACAAAACGAAAAAGGAACATTTCTGGGCGCAAAAGTTCGTTTAAATTCTGCGTGGACCATTAACACTTACGCCGATTATTTCTCTTTTCCATGGATGAAATATTTGGTTGATGCACCATCGAAAGGAAACGAATTCTTATTTCAACCGGTTTATAAACCAAATAAAGTGTTGGAAATCTATGCACGTTATCGCCAGCAGTTACGACAAAAAAACAGTAGAGATAACGATGGTACAGTAACTGAAATTGAAGACGTTATTCAACGCAATTACCGTTTCAATATTTCCTATAAGGTTTCTGAAGCGATTACAGTAAAGAGTCGCGTTGAATACGTTTCTATTCATCGAAAATCAAATACTCCGGAGGATGGCTGGGTATTTTCTCAGGATGTGGTTATTCGACCAAAGAGTTCACCATTCGATCTATCACTTCGTTATGCCCTTTTCGACACAGATTCATACGATACTCGAATTTACACTTTCGAAAACAACGCCTTGTATGTTTTCTCCGCCCCTTCCTATTACTACCAAGGTTCCAGAGCTTATGCAATGATCAGGTATAGTTTCCTAAGACATTGTGATTTATGGATTCGTTACGGAACTTACATTTACGCCAATAGAACTTCATTGAGTTCAGGTGCTGAAGAGATCAAGGGAAACAGAAAAACGGATCTTACTGTTCAATTTAGAGTTACTTTCTAATCATGTTATTCAAAGAAACTACCAAAACATTAAGCTCTGGAAAAGAGGTGACTTTACGTTCTGCATTTCCTGCAGATGCACAAAATGTCCTGAATTATGTTCGAGGTTTTGTCTACGATGCGGAATACGTTCCTCTGGTAGAGGGTGAATTCAACCTTACCTTAGAGCAGGAAGAACAATTACTTCAGAGTTATCTGGATCGCGAAAATTGTGTATTCATTATTGCCATTTGTGAAGGAAAAATAGTCGCAAATCTCAATATTGAAGGAAATTCCAGAGAGATTTTGAAGCACACAGCAATGCTGGGAACCGGAACGCTTTTAGATTGGCGAGGCCTCGGAATCGGGAAATTCCTAATGGAGGAAGCTCTTTTATGGGCAAAAGAGAATGAAATTCTGGAACTTATCTGGCTTGAAGTATACGAAGAACATGAAGTTGCCCGAAAACTTTATTCAGACATGGGCTTTATAGAATGTGGCAGAATCCCGAACAAGTTTAAGTTTCAGGGAAAGTACAGCAATGAGATTAAGATGATTTTGGATATAAAAAAGTAAAGACGTGATGCATCACGTCTCTACCTTTTATATCAATGTGAAAGTCTGATTAACGTGTAAACAACATTTCACGGAACTTTGGCAATGGCCATAATTCATCGTCAACTAAGAACTCTAATTTATCTGCGTTGTAACGAATTTCATCAAAGTGAACTTTTACTTTATCACAGTAAGCAATTGCACGCTCTTCTGAATCTTCAATTTTATTTGCAGCTTTACGAGCCTCAACCATCAAATCATTCGCTTTTTTCATGCGATTGATATGACCAGAAATTTTCTCGATTAACTCCAATTGTGCTTGAGCAGCAATCTTTCCAGTTTTCTCACCAAGTGTTGCGATCAAGCCTTGAACATTTTGAACCAATTTGTTTTGGTACTCAATAACCGCCGGAATGATATGCGTTTGCGTCAAATCGTTCATGATGCGCGCTTCGATCTGAATTTTCATGATATAACTTTCAAATTCGATTTCCTGACGAGCTTCAACTTCTCTTTCCGTCAATACGTTCAATTCTTCGAACATCTTGATGAATTTTTTATTTCCCCAAGCTTTCAACGCACGTGGAGTATCTTTAAAGTTGTTCAATCCGCGTTTTTCAGCTTCTTTCACCCACTCATCTCCGTATCCATTTCCTTCAAAACGAATTTTCTTCGAATCCTTGATCAACTGTTGCAATTCTTTCAAGATTGCTTCGTCTTTCGCTTCACCTTTATCAATGCGAGCGTCAACGGCAACTTTGAACAATTTCAATTGTTGCGCCATAATCGTATTCAATACAATCATTGCCGAAGCACAGTTTGCAGAAGAACCTACTGCGCGGAACTCAAACTTGTTTCCTGTAAATGCAAATGGAGATGTACGGTTACGATCCGTATTATCCAACATGATTTGAGGAATCTTACCGATATTCAATTTCAATTCCGTTTTTTCTTGTGGCGACATTTTTCCTGCCTTCACGTTTTTCTCCAATTCATCTAACATTCCAGATAACTGAGAACCAATGAACGTTGAAATAATTGCCGGAGGAGCCTCATTCGCACCTAAACGGTGATCGTTATTTGCAGAAGCGATACATGCACGTAACAAATCAGCATTGTCATGAATAGCTTTAATAGTATTCACGAAGAATGTTAAGAACTGTAAGTTTGTTTTTGGATTTTTTCCCGGTTGCAACAAGTTTACACCTGTATCAGTAGAAAGCGACCAGTTATTGTGTTTTCCTGATCCGTTTACTCCAGCAAATGGTTTTTCATGCAACAAAACACGGAAATCGTGCTTACGAGCAATTTTCTCCAACAAATCCATCAACAACATGTTGTGGTCGTTTGCCAGGTTACATTCTTCGAAGATAGGAGCACATTCAAATTGGTTTGGAGCAACTTCGTTATGGCGCGTAGTTACAGGAATTCCCAACAAGATAGCTTCAGTTTCAAACTCACGCATGAAAGCAGTAACGCGCTCAGGAATTGAACCAAAGTAATGATCTTCCAACTGTTGTCCTTTAGCCGGAGCATGTCCAAACAACGCACGACCTGTCATCATTAAGTCAGGACGACAATTGAACAAGGCCTGGTCAACAAGGAAATATTCTTGCTCCCAACCCAAGGTAGCATTTACTTTAGTAACGTTTTTATCAAAATATTGACACACTTCAACAGCAGCGTTATCAACTGCGTGCAAAGCTTTTAGCAATGGCATTTTATAATCCAGAGATTCTCCGGTGTACGAAATCATGATCGTTGGAATACACAATGTTTTTCCAATTACAAAAGCAGGAGAAGATGGATCCCAAGCCGTGTAACCACGAGCTTCAAACGTATTACGAATTCCACCATTCGGGAAAGAAGACGCATCTGGCTCTTGCTGAACCAATAATTCACCATCGAAACGCTCGATTGCTCTTCCTGGTCCAACTGGTTTAAAGAACGCATCGTGTTTCTCAGCAGTTGTACCTGTTAAAGGTTGAAACCAGTGTGTGTAATGTGTAGCACCTTTTGTCAACGCCCAATCTTTCATTGCAGAAGCAACCTGATCAGCCATTTTACGATCCAAGCGTGTACCGTTTTGAATAGATTCCATCATCGATTTGTATGCATCAGATGGTAAATATTCACGCATCACTTCAGTGTGAAATACGTTTTTCCCAAATAAATCAGAGATTTTCCCATCATAATCGATGTGTTTTGGGGTTCTGTTCAGTACATCTCTGTACGCTTGTAATCGTTTTGTTGCCATAAAATTCAAAATTTTCGACAAAGGTAGCATTTTGAAAGGGGTCATTCCAAATTTTTATATTAATTTTTATAAACACCCCCTATTTTTTAATTGATTTTTGAAAATTTATTGATTTTAATACAAAGAAGCCTGTTTTTTGAATTTTGAAAACGTGAACAACTAAATCGATTTGTTAAAAACTGAAATAAATTTTAAAATTTGAAATATTCTAAGTAAATTACCTATCCTTAAAAATCTGAATGTCATGGGATTAATTAATTTATGGGAAGAACCAACCACTCTGAATTCTTCTAAAAACAACATTTCATGTCAAATGTTAGTTGTTCAGTTCTTTTATGGAATTGACAACACATTACTTCTTCACCAAATGGAAGACGAATTAATCAGCGAGCTTTCAAAGAATCAGGTTGGTGAATACCATGGCTACGACCTATCAAGTGATATGGGAGAAGGCTACATCTTTATTATTGGTGAAAGCGCTGAAAAACTTTTTGACGTTTCTAAACCAATAATGGAGAAATACTACTTTATGGACAAGTCGCTGGCGACTATGCGTGTTGGTTCTGAGAATACAGAAAACATAGTTGACACTGATGTAATTATCCATTTCAGCAAATTCGCGCGAAACTAAAATTCATACTTTCCGGCAATTTTTGATAAATTCAACCTTAGATTGCTGTTCAATGGTATGAAATCTCTATTCTGGATTACACTTTTTCTTTTTTTTAATATCGTTGCTTACTCGCAAAGTGACAGGGAATTTCTGCACCTTGTTGACTCAAAGACTTCTAAGGAATTAGAAGTAATCAAAGACAGACTGGAAAAATCATCAGATCACGACAGTGAAAAATCACAGACCAAAATTAAGGTCATTGAGTTTGCTCTTCTTAAGAATCCCGAATCGCTAATGAATCGGATTGAAATTCTAAACTGGATCATACGTAATCAAGGAGAAGGAAATGAGGAATTTTTGACATGGGCACATTACCATTTAGGCTCTAGTTTGGCATACTACGAGCTTTTTGAATTAGCCATAGAAGAAAATAAACAATGCTTGCATCTCGCTCTGAAAAACAATAACGAGTGGATGAAATCTTTCGCATATACCAATTTGGCAATCAACTATTATAAACTAAAAGACTATGGCAGAGCGAAACAGTATTACCTGCTTTGCGAAAAAACGAAATATCCATGGCCTAAGTATTTTTTTGCTTCTAATTTCAACAATCTTGGTTTATGCGAACATCTCTCCAAGAACTACCCAAATGCAATTCATTATTATCAATTGGGCTTAAAAAAACTCAAGGATAACCCCAATAAACTCCTTACCATTGAAAAAGATGTTTATTTTCTGATTACCGGAAACATGGGGGCCGCCTACACCAGAATGAAGCAATACGATCTTGCGAGAAAACACTTGACCGAAGAGCTCAATTACTATAATGAAAATGGACTTGAAGGTTTCAATAAAGCCACTTGTCTGATGGACTTCGTCAGACTTTATAAGCGAACTGGTGAACTGACTAAAATTCACGAAACAATTAATCTGGTTCTCAATGAATTCAATAAGATTAGTGGTTCCAATGAAAAAAAACAATGTGCTGAGAAACTTACCCACATTTTAGAAGAAGAACAGATAAACGTAGACAATGCTCAATTAAAAGAAATTTATTCGCAGATTATACTTCCCGCCAACAATGAAACTGCAATCATTCAACGGGAGCTAACCAAATCTTTGTACGAAGACAAAATTGAAAGCCTGAAGGAACATGCCGCAATTGAGAAAAGTAATTTTCAACTTGAACAGAATAATGAGCGCTTGAAATTTTACGGCGCTTTAATTGCAATTTTGTTGATTGTAATTATTGGATTTCAAGTTTTCAGAAGCAGCAAAAGAAAACTAATTCAATCCGAACTGGCACTGTTGGTACAAACTCAAAAGGAAGAAATTGCGCGTAACGAACAAACCATTCTTGAGCAGCAGGTAAATTACCAGAAGCAGCAACTGAATTCTATGTTTACCAACCTTTCGATCAAGCAAAAAACCGAAAGTGGATTCCTGGAAAAAATAAAAGAACTGAAACGCAACAAAAATGCATCTTCAGAAACCATATTCAGAGAATTGCAACTGGAACTAAACAACTTGTTGGATATTGATAAGAAGTTAACTGTCGATAACAGCAATTCAACCATTGAAATCAATGAAGAAGTTGAGCATAAAATCCGCCAAAAACATCCCGAATTAAGTAAAAATGAAGTAATGATGTGTACTTATTTCATTTCAGATCTTTCAGCTAAAGAAATTGGTCTACTCATGAAAATCAGCGATGTATCGGTTCGGGTTGCTAAAAACAAGATCAAAAACAAAGTTGGATTAGGTAAAAATGATAATCTCGACGAATACTTGAAGAAAATAACCTAATTAACACTATTTAAAAATTAAAATACTTAAAATCAAATAGTTAAATATTTTAATTAACGTTTTAATCCCGTCAGACAACACTTTATTAACGGCAATTAACACCCTAAATTCGATTGCTTAATCGATATAGTAGACATTTGTCAAATGACTGCATACTATACCAAAAAATTACTACTTATTCTTGGGTTCTTCGTGTTGAGCACAAACTCATTCGCATGCACACACACTTTACGAATTACTGACACCTATGGTGACGGATGGAATGGTGGTACTGTAAAAATAAGAGTCAACGCTGTTGACATATTATTGAACGTTGGTTCAACCTTCACAACTGGTTTGGGACCAATTGATTTTACATTCAATGCAAATGCCGGAGATGTAATCAGCATTGTAGAAACAGCTGCCGGAAGTTACCCATTGGAAATGCGTTGTCAGGTACTCGACGGCGCAGGTGGATCATTAGGAGTTGCTTTCGATCCAAGTGCAGCCGGAACAAATTTCGTAGGAAGTTGTCCGGCACCAATGACCGTATCAAGTGCAACAGTAACACAAAGTAGTACAGCGGTAATTCAAAACTGTGCTGCCACCCAAATCGTTGTTGCATTGCAAGTTACAATGAGCGCAGGTTCATCTATAAATCTGACCCAAATACAAGCCAATTTATCAGGAACCGCAGCTGCTACCGCGTTTTCTTCATGCAAAATCTACTATACTGGAACATCGAGTACTTTCGCGACAACTACATTATTCGGTTCTGCAACACCAACAGTTGCCACTTATTCGGTTAACGGTTCACAGGCACTTTCTGCCGGAACAAATTACTTCTGGTTAACACTTGATCTGAACAATACCGGAGTTATCGGTAACACCGTTGATGCTGTGATTTCCCAATTCACCGCAAATGCTTTGAACTTCAATTCAGGAAGTACGCCTGCTATTTCCACGACCAATCCTGCGGGATCAAGATCAATAATCAACTGTTTGGCTCCAGGTGGAGTAAATTCAGGATTAGAAACATGGTTAAGAGCAGATATGGGAACAACTGGCGTCGCTTCAATGACTGGCTGGGCAAACCAGGTTTCAACCGGAACTGCTACAAACTTAAATGGGAATCCATCGTTGAATCAAACCACTACAGCTTACAACTACAATTATGTTGTAGACTTTGCAGCACCAGCAGCAACCTTAGATGGTGGCGTTGCAGCAACTCGTCAATGTATTTTACTTAACGGATATACCGGAATCAACGGAATCGATTACAAAACACTATTCTTTACATTTCAGTTGAACGATTTGACGCGCTTAAATACACATATTGCAACTGTAAAAGGTGTTACTATTTCTTCACCAGCAAATGGAACCTGGCATGGTGACTCCAATGGAGCAAATGCTTCCATTCTTTTGGAAGCCTATGACATTACTGATTTTGGAACAGGTTCTGCCGCTGGAACATGGCAGCGAAATCAAACAAATATTGCTTCAAACTCAAATCACTCAAGTACAAAACATACACTTTCAGCACTTTGTCAAACCGGTGGAAGCAGCACATTGAATGCCTTTCTTGGTGGACAAGACGACCAAACGCCAGCAAGTAGTTTCTCAGGTCACACACGCGACTGGAAAGGTCCGGTTGCTGAATTAATCGGCTTTAAAAACGCTCTTACAGCTACAGAACGAAGAAAGGTAGACTCCTACCTTGCGGTAAAATACGGAATCACTTTACCAACTGACTATTTGAGCACAAACGGAACAACTATTTTCACTGTTTCTGCTCCATATACCACAAATATTATTGGAATCGGAAGAGATGATTCTGAGTTACTGACTCAAAAACAATCGCATTACGACGACGACAATACCCGTATTTACATGGGAACTTTGGCTGCAATGAATCCTGCAAACGCTTCTTCTTTTTCAGCTGATGGATCGTATGTGATGATGGGAGACAACAACGGAGCTTACTGTGCAACAATCACATCTAACTTAGAAATACCAACAGGACTGGCAAGTTGTGCCTTGTATTCCAGAATGGAGAAAGAATGGAAAGTGACCAGAACAAATATGGCTCAAAACTACAACATGGATGTTAAGTTGGCAGCTTGTGGAGCACCTGGATCTGTAAATGTGAATGATCTTCGATTATTGGTTGATGACGATGGGAATTTTGCAAACGGCGGAACACAATGTTACTACAACGGTGATGGAACTGGAATCGTTTTCTCGTATGCTAACCCAACGATTACTGTAAGTAATATCGGAATCACTCACATTCCGAATAACGGAACAAAATTCATTACGATTGCTTCTATTAACTCAGCTACTCCTTTACCGGTAACACTTTTGGATTTCCAGGCAAAATACAACGAAACAAACAGAAATGTTGATCTAACCTGGCAAACACAGTCGGAGCATAAAAGCGCTCATTTCGATGTTGAAAAAATGGTGGATTTCGAATGGATAAAAATAGACGAAGTACAAGCCCAGGGAGAATCTGTAACATTAACGAATTACGCAACGATAGATCCTTCTCCAATCATGGGTGTAAATTACTATAGATTGAAACAAGTTGATCTTGATGGCAACTTCTCTTACTCGGAAATTAGAGCTGTCAATTTAGAAATTGGTTCAGAATTACTTATGTATCCTAACCCTGCAAATCAAAAAGTACAAATCAGTGAAAAGGACATTGCAACGAAATCAATTCAAATTTTCGATAATACAGGAAGACAAATAGGAATTGAGATCAATTACATTTCGACGGATTCTCTGGAGATGAATACAAGTTCTTTGGCAAATGGAGTGTATTTAATTTATCTGGAGAATCATTCGGAAGTTCTTCGATTGCTTGTTAATCACTAACCACTATTTTTTAGGTTTTAGTTATATAGTTATGAAAGAGGGGGCCGAGCCCCTCTTTTTTTATTTCATGTAGTTCAAAAGCACAGTTTTGCTAACTTTGAAACTCAATTCTAGTTATGAAAATCGTCATCATCCTATTCAGCCTTTTTTCCTTCAATACGCTTAGCGCTCAACTTGCTCCTAATCAGGTCGATTATCAGGTCTTCACCAAAGAAATAATGAAAACCGACAATGAAGTCGCTGAAATCAACCTTTCGATGTGGCTTCCACCGATTTTCTGGGATATTGCTGCCAGCCAACTCAATATGCCTCAAAAGAACGTGGATGAATTAAAGTCGTACATGAAAGACTTCACCATAGTAATGATTTGCAGAGGAAATGTAAATCTTACTAACGGTCAATTAAGTATGCTTTCAGAACCAGAATTGAGACAAAAGTTGATACTTGAATATAACAACAAGACCTATGAACCTTTGAAAACGGAAGAATTATCGGACGATCAATTGTCTATGAGTATTGTTATCAAACCTATCTTTGCTCAAATGATGGGGCAATTCGGTTCTGGTATTCAGGTTTTTTTCTTCAACACAGGAGAAATCAGTCCTCTAAAAAATGAGGATTTTTCAGTTTCAATAGGAACTAAAACTATAACCTATGAACTTCCGCTTCCCTGCTTGTATCCAAACAAGGTATGTATCGAAGACAAGAAAGAATATCCATCAAACTATATCTATTGTCCAATTCACGGAAATAAACTCAATTAGAAACTGGAAACAGTTGTTTTGTTAACTTTGAACCCAAATAAAAAAATCCAATGAAAAATACTGCGTTATCTGCTGTACACGAAGCTTTAGGAGCGAAAATGGTTCCATTTGCAGGATACAATATGCCTGTACAATACGAAGGTGTAAATATTGAACACGAAACAGTAAGAAATGCTGTTGGAGTATTTGATGTTTCACACATGGGTGAGTTCTTGTTAACTGGTCCTGATGCTTTGGATTTAATTCAACGTGTGACGTCAAATGACGCTTCTACCCTCGTTATCGGTCGTGCACAATATTCTTGTCTACCAAACGGTAAAGGTGGAATCGTTGATGATTTGATCGTGTACATGATTAAAGAAGAGCAGTATTTGTTGGTTGTTAACGCATCAAATATCGAAAAAGACTGGAACTGGATTTCTTCTCACAACACGAAAAATGTAGAGATGAAAAACTTGTCTGACGATTATTCATTATTGGCAATCCAAGGTCCGAAAGCAATGGAAGCTATGCAGTCATTGACTTCTGTTGATCTTTCTGCAATTAAATACTATCATTTCGAAGTTGGTCCGTTTGCCGGAATTGAGCACGTAATCATTTCTGCAACAGGATACACGGGTTCAGGAGGATTTGAGATCTACTGTAAGAATTCTGAGGTAAAACAAGTTTGGGATAAAGTATTCGAAGCCGGAGCAGCTTTCGGAATTAAACCAATTGGTTTGGCTGCGCGTGATACATTGCGTTTAGAAATGGGATTCTGTTTATACGGAAACGATATCGACGACACAACTTCTCCATTAGAAGCTGGATTGGGATGGATTACTAAATTCACAAAAGATTTTGTTGATGCTGACAAATTGAAAGCGGAGAAAGAGGCTGGTGTAAAACGCAAGTTAGTAGGTTTCGAAATGATCGATAGAGGAATTCCACGTCACGACTACAAAGTAATTGACGCGAATGGAAACGAAATCGGAAAAGTAACTTCAGGAACGCAAGGTCCAAGCGTAAAAAAAGCAATTGGTCTGGCTTACGTAACTGTTGATCACGCTGCAGTTGATTCTGAGATCTTTATTGAGATCAGAGACAAAGGAGTTAAAGCGAAAGTGGTGAAGTTTCCTTTTTATAAGAAAGATTAATTAGACAATAGACTGAAGACGAAAGACTTTAGATTTAATCCCGGCTTCGAAAAGGCTGGGATTTTTTTTGAAATACATAGTCACATAGAATAAAACATAGAAACATAGCTAAGAAAAACGTGCGCAGGATTGCAAATCCTCCGCAGCGTAGTCAAACTGAGCCTGCCTGTCAAATGCCTGCAGTCAGACAGGTGCCCCCGACGTTCACAGTCGGGATGTATCAAAGGCTAACAACAAAAAAGCCGTCCCAGTGAAGGAACGGCTTTCATATTTTTTGAATAATGAAGTTTCGTTATTTAACGAGTTTCATTTCGTTAATCAAATTCGTAGCTCCGTAACAACGATCGATGATCCAAAGTGTGTAGCGGATATCCAGTGAAATTGTACGTTGCAAGTTAGGTTCGAAAGCGATATCACCCGACATTGCTTCCCAGTTTCCGTCGAATGCTGTACCGATCAATTCTCCATTTGCGTTCATAACCGGTGAACCTGAGTTACCACCCGTAATGTCATTATTCGACAAGAAGTTTACTGGTAATTTACCTGTTTTCTTATCTGCATACTGACCAAAATCTTTCTTCAGGAAAGTTGCTTTCATGATAGGATCAAGGTTGAACTCCGGATTATTTGGATCTTCTTTTGCAATAACACCTTCGAAATCTGTTAGGTAACCCATTGGTTTTCCTTCATTCGTTGTGTAAGGCAATATATTTCCATATGTCAAACGCATTGTTGAGTTTGCATTTGGAGCGAAGATTTTCTTCGGTTGCATTTCACGAACAGCTTTTACAAATGCGCGATTTGCACGTTGCAACTTCTCGTTAGATGATTTAATTTCTTTTGCTCCCATTGCTGCAGCGTAAGCATCATCCAAATCTTTTACTAAAATGAACAACGGATCTTTCTTCAATTTATCAATTGAATAATCTGCCATGAATGCATTGAAACGTTTTGCATCAGCAAAAACAGAGTATTTCTTTACACGAGCCATAAATGCTTCAACACTTCCAGGAGTTAAGCTTTTCGCAATTCCCATACGTTGTGAAGCAGAAACATCTTTCAAGTACATTTTCAATACTTCGCTTAAAGTCTCCAATTCAATATCCATTGAACGCTCTGTGTACAACATTTCAGCAGTTGTTTTTGCCGCATTCATTAATTCCTTAGCGCGTTCTTTATTTCCGGAAGCTTCAGCATCAGCAGCAGCTTTGAAAATAGCTACCAATGAATTGATATCTACCTGACGAACAAACTCACTTTGGTAAGTCTTGATGTAAATAATTGAATTCGTTGTTTTGAACGCACTTTCAATATCTGTCAATACATTATCATATTCTGGTTTTCCGACAGAATACTTCAGGAAATCAGCCTCAATCAATCGTTTCTTGTCTGCAACCTTGTTGTTTTTCAATTGCTCTGACTGACCAATAAAGTATTTCCAGTAGTTTGCAACTTGTGCATATTTAGAAGAATAGTTCAAACGAACCGCTACATCTTTATCCATATATTTCTTCATGATCTCCAATTTCTTAGCGCGGATCTCAACGATTTTTGGTTGCTCTAATGAAATTGCCTGCTCAACTCCGTAAGAAGTTAAGTAACGGTTTGTACGACCAGGGAATCCCATGATCATCGCGTAATCATTCGGTTGAACACCCTTCAATGAAATTGCCAATGAATTCTTAGGTTTCAACGGAACATTGCTGTCACTAAAATCAGCTGGCTTGTTATCAGCTCCCGCATAAATACGGAACATAGAGAAATCTGCAGTGTGACGAGGCCACATCCAGTTATCGGTATCACCTCCAAATTTTCCAGCACTTTGAGGAGGAGTTCCTACCAAACGAACGTCTTTGTATGTTTCTTTAACGAACAAGTAAAACTCATTTCCATCGTAAAAATCACGAACGAAAGCTTCATAATTTGTCCCACGAATCGCGTCTGCAATTAAAACATCAGATACTTTTTTGATCTTTTCTGCACGTTCTGCTTGCGTCATTGAAGCGTTCAATTCCTTCAAAATACTTTGAGAAACATCTTCCATACGAATCATGAAAGTTGCTGTCAATCCAGCTACAGGAATTTCTTCTTTGGTATTCTTCGCCCAAAAACCATTATCCAAATAGTTCTTTTCAGGAGTTGAAGCACCTGCAATAGCATCATAACCACAGTGGTGATTTGTTAAAACCAAACTTTTATCTGAGATCAATTCTCCTGTGCAAAATCCACCAAAAGAAATTACAGCATCTTTAAGTGAGCTTTTATTGATAGAATAGATTTGTTCCTGAGAAAGGCGCAAACCGTGTTTCTTCATGTCTTCGTAGTTTCTTCCCAATAAGAAAGGAAGCCACATTCCTTCGTCGGCACGAGCAACATTACTAAATGTAACCGCCAATAGTACCAATCCAAAAACTAATTTTTTCATGTTCTGTCTATAATTTTAGAGTGCTAAAGATAGTAACTTTCATCTCGACTCCGCTCGATGACCATTGTTTTTACAAAATATGACAATTCAACTATCCGAGCTATTCTTTCATTGGCTCGAGTTCAGCGCATTTGTCGTTTTTTATATTGTTAAAAACTGCCGTGTCTCGACTTACTTCTACTACGCTCAGTACAAGACACTCGATGACCGTTGTTTTTTTTACAAATTCATACAATCTGAGAGCAGAAATATTCAGATAAAACCCGTTTGTATAGACGCGATGCGTCGCGTCTTTACATTATCGTGATTTTTATGATATCATTTTATTTGAATCTCATCCAGGAAAATCCACGTAGGCTCACCTGCACTAATGTGCCAAGCAGGTAATTTTCCGTAATTCACGGCTTTAATGCGCAAATACTTCACATTCGCAGGTGCAAATTCAACTAAAAGCTGGGCTCTTCCTTCATAAGTCTTCGCATCAATCTTAGATGCTACCTTCCCAAGTTTGAAGAATGCTTTTCCATCCAATGAACCTTCAACAATGATTTCTTTCGGAACAAAGATCCATGAACGCGTATCTTGCATTGCACCAATCATCAAACCTGTTAACTGTTGTTTCTCCTTCAGTTCGATAACTATATCAACATCTTTATTGTTGAATCCCTGCCATTCCGTTCCACGGTATTCGTTCTTTCCTACTCTTCCGTCGAGAATATTTTGGTCACCGCCAGCAGCATAATGATTTTCATAAGTACTTATGGATGTTACTGTTCCAATTGACGTAAAATTTCTGAAGGTATTTTCAACTACCTTACTTTCTGCACCACCAGCTTGTGGATGACGAATAATTTTTGCAGCAATCTTTGTTGTCGATGTCAAACGAATTGGTTTGGTATACGGTTCAAATTCACCACCGTTCAGTGAGAAATAAATTCCACCTTCTTCCATACTCAACTTTTCAATCTTGATCTCTAATTCGCCATCAAAAACCTGCTGAGTTGTATTGAAATACGGAACTGCAACAAATTCTTTAGGAGCCATGTTTGTAATATCCAATGGCATTTTACCCAATTCATTGTTCGGCGCTTCACCCATTTCGAATGCGATTGTTCCACCATCAGCAAACATTTTATGATCCAAATAAAACTGATTCAATTTCTTGCCATTATAGCTGATGCTCTGAACGTAACGCTTATCATTACTTGTTCCTAATGAATTAATGTAGGTTGTTTTTCCGTTTGAACGAAGGGCAACATTCTGGAACAAAGGTGTTCCAATGGTGTACGTAGGTGATCCCGGAGCATAAGCATAAAACCCAAGCGAACTCATTACAAACCAAGCCGACATTTGTCCACAGTCTTCGTTTCCGGACAATCCATCAGGAGCATTTCTGTATTGCTCTTCCAAAATTTTACGGATCAAATCTTGCGTTTTGGAAGGAACTCCTGCAAAATTATAAGCATAAGCCATGTGATGGGAAGGTTCATTTCCGTGTGCGTACTGACCAATCAAACCTGTAATATCAGCTTGTTCTCTCCCACTCATTCCATTCGCATCGTTGAACATTCTATCCAGAAAACGCTCCAAACCTTTAGGTCCACCATGCAGCAAACTCATATGCATAATGTTGTGCTGTGGCGCCAAAGAATATTGCCATCCGTTTGCTTCCGTGTAGTGATGATTCACTTCATTCGGACGGTAATTCGGCATCCAGATACCGGAAACACGTGGTTGGAAGAAACCAGATTCTTGATTCCAAAGATTCAAATAGGAAGCAGATCGCAATCTGAATTCTTGTTCTATTTCTGTATTTCCCAATTTTTCAGCGAACTCAGCAATACACCAGTCGTCGTAAGAATATTCCAATGTTTTTGAAACAGACTCCGCTTCTCCATCGGCAGAGATAAACCCATCTTTTGCATATTGAACTTTCCCTACTCTGTCCTCTTTCGCACTTCGAACCATTGCAGCCAACAATTCTTCTGGTTTATTTATGTCTAACCCTTTGATGTACGCATCTGCAATAATGGAAACCGAGTGGTAACCGATCATACAATTTGTTTCATTGTTGGAAAGTGTCCAAACCGGTAAAATTCCAGTTTGTTCCGCCTGCAATCTGAACGATTCAATAAAATCCTTTGCTCTGTCAGGTTGTAAAATGGTATAAAGCGGATTGGCAGCTCTGTACGTATCCCAAAGTGAAAACACAGAATAAACAGGAGTTTCACTAACTTCAATTGTATTCTTGTATGTTCGGTAACGACCGTCAACATCACTCCAAAGCGAAGGGTGTGTAAAAACGTGGTACAATGCTGTATAGAATTTGATCAGATCATTCTTGTTTCCTCCGGAAATGGTGACTTTATTCAATTCACTCGTCCATTTTCCTGCAGCTCCTCCCATGTAATTTCCAAGTGCAAAATCCTGAGCTTCAGCTTCCAGATTTTTTGTAGCACCATCTACATCTGTTCCTGACAAACCGATATTGATCTCAACCACTTCAACCGCTTCAGGAAATTCAAGAATCATTTGGTATTGGCCTGTTTTCTCATTCACTTTCCAGGTTGCTTTTTTGAAATCAACACTGGTTCTTAAATCGAAATACAAATGTTGTTCAGTCGCCCAATCTTTTGAGATGCGTTTTCCTTTCACTTCTGACTTGGAAATCGCCTTTGCATCCGTAGAGATTACTTTATCTCTATACCCCAGATCAATAATGATAAATTTCTTTCCTTTTCCTTTCGGGAAAGTATACTGGTGAATTCCACAATGTTCGGTAGCAGACAACTTTACTTGAATCCCATTATCCAATAAAACAGCATAATATCCGGGAGTTGCAGTTTCATTTTCGTGTTTGAATGTTGCACCGTACCCGCCTTTTTTCTTGAATCCCGGAACAAGGTTCGCTTTTCCCATTTGCGGGATGATAAGAATATCCGAATAATCAGGAATTCCAGTTCCGCTTAAATGTGTATTTGCAAATCCGTAAATCACAGAATCAGAATAATGATAACCTGAACAACCATCCCAACCAAAAGGTCGTGTATCCGGACTCACCTGCGCCATTCCAAAAGGAACTACTGCGCCCGGAAACGTATGTCCATGTCCGCCCGTTCCGATAAACGGATTAACATACATATTCGGATTAAATACCGCTTTTTTAATGGAAGACGAACCTCCAATTAAGTTTTGTGCCTTATCAGAAGCGTCTTGTAACTGTGTTACCTGTGCAACAGCCGTGTTCAATGAAACGACTGCACCTAAAATCATGAAAAATCTCATGGATGTTTAACTATTGAATTCCAGAATAAAGCAGCTGCCGTACCCAGTACCGCTGCATTCTTATTGTGTAAATGAGAAATACGAATTTGAACTCTGTTTTGGTAGATCTTCAGCATATTATTCTCCATTGAAAGCTTCACTTTCTTTGCAAAATCATCACCGCTTTGCGCAATTCCACCAAAAAGCACAAAGCAGCTTGGATTGGAGAAAGCACTAAAATCGGCCAATGCTGAGCCCAATACTTCGGCAGTATAATCAACCACCTCCAACGCAAACAAATCCCCTTTTGAAGCCTCTTCAAAAACAGCTTTTGCAGAAAGTGTTTCGTGCATAAATAAACTCGACTGTGATTTGTGCTCAGAATCCAATTCCATTACACTGCGCACAATTCCGGTACTTGAAACATAAGTTTCCAAACAACCTTTTCGTCCGCAACCACATTGTCTGCCCCCAGGAATAACACGGATATGTCCGTATTCTCCGGCAAGACCATGATGACCAACAATCAACTTTCCTTCAACAAAAACCCCTGATCCTAAACCTGTTCCAAGCGTAATCGTGACGAAATCCGTTAAATCTTGTGCACATCCGAACAGATGTTCACCAACGGCGGCAGCATTCGCATCATTGGAAAGCATTGCCGGAGAGTGAAAGCGTTCTTCGAACAGTTCACAAATAGGAATCACTCCTTTCCATGAAAGATTTGGAGCAAACTCGATATTCCCAGTAAATAAATTTCCATTAGGTGCGCCTATTCCAATTCCAAAGATCAAATGAAAATAAGGAGTGTTCTTTACCTGACGATAGATTTCGTCAACAAGATCAGTAGGAGCAGTAAATGCTTTTGTTTGGATAGATGACTCAAACAAAATATCTCCTTGACGATTAACCAGACCAAATGCAGTATTGGTTCCGCCAATGTCAATCCCAAGGGCAACGTGTTCAACCATATTCCAAAATTGCCAAAAAAAAAGTAGATATAAAACGGTTTAGTAAAAATTTAGTCGATTAATTTTCATCGTTTTATAAGTCGAAATAAAATATCCTTTAGAATAATTGTTATTTCAGGCAACCTATTGAAAAGTTTGAACGTCACTATATACAATTGGTAATCCAAGAAATAATCGCTAATTTGATTGCTTCAAAGATTGCACTAATTAGAAAGATTGCACTAATTAGAGAATACACGCTACATGACGCTACTGCTTGCCCGATTTACGAAGAACCGAAATTTGTTTTTTCTCTTTCTGCTTGTTATTGCAATGCAATGCGTGGTTTATTCCTGTAAAAAGAAACCAACGGTTGAGCCTATCGAACCTGTAGACAATACCAGTGTTTCAGTTGATCTGCAAAGTGTTCCTTTTCCAAAACTTTCAGATTATCGCTTTTTTACTGGCGACATGAAGGATCAGACTCCCAATACAAATGTCATTCCCTATGCTCCCGCATCATCACTTTTTACAGATTACGCTAAAAAGAAACGGTTTTTATGGATTCCTGGCGGACAAAAAGCCAGTTATGTTGCAGACAACGAGGTTCTAAACATGCCCGTTGGTTCAGCTTTGATCAAAACCTTTTATTACGATCATATGCAGCCCGGTGATGTAACAAAAATCATAGAAACCCGAGTAATGATCCGCAAAGCCACAGGATGGATTTTTGCAAACTACATTTGGAACGATGAACAAACGGAGGCGTACTTGAGTTTGACTGGAACCAATGTTGCCATCAGCTGGGATCAGAACGGACAAAGCATGTCAACTAATTACAGAATTCCTTCAGAACAGGAATGTTTGACTTGTCATAAAATAGATAATGTTGCTATTCCAATTGGAATTAAGCCTCAAAATATGAACTGGGATTATCCCTATTCTTCGGGTACTATGAATCAGTTAGACAAACTTATTGCTTTGAATAAACTGAACGATAATGTTCCTGACAATATAGTTTCAACAGTTGACTATAATGATGTTACCAAAAGTATTGATCTCAGGTACCGCTCTTATGTTGATATCAACTGTGCTCATTGTCATAGTGAAGGAAAACATTGCGATTACCGACCAATGCGCTTAGGATTCAGTGAAACTTCCCTAGCAATCAACATGGGACTCTGTGTTGAACCTGAGGAATATATTGATGCGTCATTGGTTTATATTATTAAACCAAGTGATAAAAACAGATCAATGATGTATTACCGTTTGAATTCAACAATTCCTAGTGAGCGGATGCCTTTATTGGGTAGAACTGTGGTTCATCAGGAAGGTGTTGATTTATTGGAAGAATGGATCAATTGGAAAACGATTTGCGAATAACTTTTAATTCTACTACACTATGAGACTAACAATTACTTCATTTTTACTTTTGGGTTTCCCTCTGGTGAATTTTGCGCAGAACACTTGTGCAACAGCTCAAAACGTTGTTGTGGGTACCTATTCCGTAGCAGCAGTTAACGGAACTGATGTTCCAGCTACAATTTGTGCTACGGGAGGAACCGGGGCAACCGCAGGAGAATGGTATTCCTACACGCCAACAAGTGATTATTCGCTTACTATCACCACAGACCTTCCGGGAACTGCCGGAAATGACACACGGCTTCATATATACACAGGAACATGTGGAGCATTGATATGCGCTGGTGGTGACGATGATGGCGGTAGCGGATTGACTTCGCTGCTGACACTAAATGTAACCAACGGAACAACATATATTATCGCTTTCGATAACCGTTGGAGTTCGGCTGCCTTCGACTTTCAGTTAACAGAAGGTCCGGTTGTACCAGTTATTACACCACCTGTAACTTACACTCCCGAAGTAATTTCTGGTGTAACAGGAACTTATGGTTTAGCTGTTACGGATATGAATGGCGATTTTTTAGATGATATGGTGACCGTGTCGGCTTCCAGTGTTCAAATTGCGTATCAGTTGGCAAGTGGTGGTTTCACTGTTACAGACATTCCAACATCAACTACAACTTACCAGCCTTCATGGAGCATGGCAATTGGAGATATCGATAAAAATGGATTCAACGATATGATGTACGGAAGCGGAAGTGGTGTAACATTCATGAAAGCAAATCCAACGGGAACAGCTTATACAGAAATATCTGGGAACCAATATGTTTTCTGTCAACGAACCAATTTTGTGGATATGAACAATGACGGTCACCTGGATGCATTTTCATGTCATGACGTTGATCCCAATGTATATTATACAAACGATGGATTAGGTAACTACACCTTTCATCAAGGTGGACTAGGAGATCATCCTGAAGGAGGAAATTACGGATCCATCTGGACAGATTACGACAACGATGGTGATCAGGATTTGTTCATTGCAAAATGCAGAGGAGGTGCTTCTACTGCTAAAATAAACGAATTGCACCGAAATGATGGAAACGGAGTATTCACGGACGTTTCAACAGCATCTAACATGGCAGATCCAATTCAAACATGGTCATCAGCCTGGAACGATTATGACAATGATGGTTGGATGGATGCTCTGGTTGGTGCAAGTTCTCCTGACGACGGAATGCACAAGTTAATGCACAACAATGGAAACGGAACCTTCACTGATGTAACCGCAGGAACAGGATGGGATCTGAATAGCAGCTTGAATATCGAACACGTTTCATATGACTTTGACAATGACGGTTATACCGATGTATTTGGAGGAGGAAATAAGATCATGTTCAACAATGGAGACATGACGTTCTCATCAGCACCATATAACTTCACCAATGGAGCAATTGGCGATTTGAACAACGATGGTTTTCTGGATATCAGAAACGGCGGTACTGTGTACTTCGGAAATGACAACGGGAACAATTGGATCAAGATCAACTTGCAAGGAATTGAAAGTAACTACAACGGAATTGGAGCTCGCATAGAAATATATGGTGATTGGGGAAAACAAATCAGAGATGTGAGAAGTGGAGACGGATTTAAATATATGAACTCATTAAATGTTCACTTTGGAATCGGTCAGGCTACAGAAATCGATTCTATTTTCATTAAATGGCCATCGGGTCAAATTGATAATATCATCAATCCAAACATCAATGAACCAATTACGGTTGTTGAAGGATCAAGTCCTTTAAGCCTACTTTCTTTCGATGAGAAAAAGATCCTTGTTCATCCAGTTCCGGCAACAGATGAATTAAACATAGAAAACATTGAACTGCTTAATGTTAAGTCTGTTAAGATTTACAGCCAATCAGGCGAAGTAGTTAGCTCATTCGACAAAGGATTGTCAAAAGTTGTTATCTCTCAACTAAACAAGGGAAGGTATTTCCTTGTTATTGAGACGCTGGCCGGAGAGAAATACTCCGAGAGTTTTATAAAGATGTAAAGCTCATAATTGTATGATTTATTAGGTAAGTTAAATGGTGCCCGCCTGAGGTGGGTACCATTTTTCGTTTAAACCGTTGATAACTATTGTCTATTCAATAAAACGTACTATCTTTGCACCCTGTTTATTCGCTAAGCAGACGTTAATTTATTTATTTAATCAGGTTTCGTACCTAAACATTAACAAGATGGCAACACGTATTCGTTTACAACGTCACGGAAAAAAAGGAAAAGCAATTTTCCACGTAGTAGTAGCTGATTCTCGCGCTAAGAGAGATGGAAAGTTCATTGAGAAATTGGGAACTTACAATCCAAACACTAACCCTGCAACAATCAATATCAATTTTGATTCTGCTGTAAACTGGGTTGGAACTGGTGCTGAAATGTCTGATACTGCTCGCGCAATTCTTTCTTACAAAGGAGTATTGTACAAAAATCACTTGATCAAAGGAATCGCTAAAGGAGCGTTGACTGCTGAGCAAGTTGAAGCTAAGTACGCTGCATGGGAAGCTGACAAAGCAAACAAAATTCAAGGTAAAGTTGATGGTTTGAGCAAAAATGCTGACGCTGATAAAGCTGCACGTATGAAAGCTGAAGCTGATGCAAATGCTGCTAAAGCAAAAGCAATTGAGGCTAAAAATACTCCAGAAGTAGAAGAAGCACCAGTTGAAGAAGTTGAAGCTGCTACAGAAGAAGCAACTGAAGAGGTAGCTGTTGAAGCGACTGAAGAAGTTGTAGCTGAAGAAGCTCCTGCTGCTGAAGAGGCACCAGCTGCTGAGGAAGCAACTGACGCACCTGCTGAAGAATCAGCTGAGTAATTTTAAAACATACTGAATGCAAATTCAAGATTGCTTTCAATTAGGTTATATTGCGAAACTTCACGGATTTAAAGGTGAAGTTTCGCTATTTTTGGACGTAACCAATCCAAGCGACTATGCCGGTTTAGATGCATTATACATCGAAATTAATGGTCAGCTTACTCCATTTTTCATCAAATCAATACAACTTAAGAACAAAGGTTTTGCTGCTGTAAAGTTTGAAGGTGTTGACACTGAAAACGACGCGAAGATCATTCTTAGAAAAAGTTGTTATCTCCCCGCTTCTGTTTTACCTGATTTGGATGATAAGCATTTCTACGACCACGAGGTAATTGGTTTTGAAGTGGTAGATGCTCTTTACGGTAAAGTTGGAATCCTTGAACAAGTGATCGATTTGAGCGTGAATCCACTTCTACAGATCATGAATGGTGAGAAAGAAGTTCTTGTACCGTTTGTGAACAATCTGGTGCAAAAAGTCGACAGACAAAACAAGCAATTACATATTTCAGCTCCGGAAGGATTGATTGAAATGTACCTTTCTTAATTACAAATTAGTAAGTACCAATTACAAATTTTAAGAAATTGAGGTTCTATGTCGGTATTTAACTTCAAGCACTTTTCCATTCAACAATCAAACTCAGCTTTAAAAGTTGGAACTGACGCCATGTTAGTTGGAAGTTTGTGTAATTGGCAAAATCCGAAGCGTTTACTGGATATTGGAACTGGAACCGGAGTGCTGACAATCATGTGTGCACAGCGTTTTCCGTTTGAAGAAATCGTCGCGCTGGAAATTGCTGAAGACGCCTTCATTGATGCCAAATCAAACGCAGAAAACTCACCTTTCCACTCTCCTATTTCAGTTCAAAACTGTTCACTTCAAGATTATTCCGATAAGCAGTTATTCGATGCAATTATCAGTAATCCACCGTACTTTGAAAACAGTTCTAAAAACGAGGACGAACAACTTCGTTTAGCGCGACACACGGATAGTTTGTCTTTCGATGAATTGATTTCAGGTATTTCTAACCTGCTTTCAGATAATGGACTAGCTTGGATCATTGTTCCAAATACAGCGGAAATCTCAATTGAATCTATCTCAAAAAGTCATCAATTGTTTATTAAAGAGAAGATTCAACTCGAAGGAAAGTCAGGAAAACATGTTCGAACCATTTTTTGTTTGTCGAAGCAAGAAGCGCGCGCAGAAAGCAGAACATTTACTATTCGAACGGAAGATGGCAGTTACTCAGAAGAATACAAGGAATTGACGAAGGAGTTTCATGATCGGGAATTGTAGTGTAGAGCTGGCCGTTCGACCACGAGGGCACGAGGTACACAAAGTAATAGCCAGTTATGAACTATGTGTTCTATGTTCCTATGTGGTTAAATCTCGTGTCTCAAACTCCAATACTGGCTTCAATCTCTCAACAATCTCTCGCTGAATTTCCAAACCTTTATTATCGTTATACCATTGCTGTAGTTCTTTCAATTCGACCACGAGGGCACAAGGTGCACAAAGTAATAGCCAGTTATGAACTATGTGTTCTATGTTCCTATGTGGTTAAATCTCGTGTCTCAAACTCCAATACTGGCTTCAATCTCTCAACAATCTCTCGCTGAATTTCCAAACCTTTATTATCGTTATACCATTGTTGTAATTCCTTCTTCACATCGTCAGACGACGCATTTTTAGCCTTCAGATCCATAAGCAATTCCTTAGCTCCAGCAGGTCGTGGTCCCCAAACAAAGAATTCTTCTCTATCTCCACTTTGAACAATCAGAATGGGAATGGATTTCGAAGTTCCGTTGGTCAGGTATTTTTCAATTCTGTAAGGTTCTGAATCGCGTAACTCAATCTTTAAGGTGATTTTCTTATTCAATTCCGACATCAAATACAGAAAAGGTAAAATGTGTGCCGCATCACCGCACCAAGGCTCAGAAATAACAGTCCAGTGCTGTCTGCGGCGAATGTACTTAACCAGCTTGATGGTCTCCTCCTCCAATTCTGCTGTTTTCAACCAACGCTTCATGCGCGTCATGTTGAGTTTCGTGTATTCGAAATACGCAGGATCATTGTACGGAGCAACTTCTATTTCTCCAGATAGGATGCGCGCTGTATAAGCTAAATATTCGTTGAATGTCATAATTTCGTTTCGTGGATTTTGTTTCGATCTACAAACTTCATCATTGCTTTGTAAACGTTGTGAAATCGTTCTGAAGAACCTTCAGGAGATCTTCTAGATACAAACAAGTAATTGGAATTAGAGCAATTTCTTTTGAATGGTTGATAACCTTCGATATACCAATAACCTCCATCCAACATTCCTCCTTTTTGAATCTTATCAACAACGGGCAAGGTCCAAAAACAATTGTCATCAATTACTTTCTTGAATGCTTTCCATTCAGATGCAGTGAGTTTGGAATGTTGTTCATACATCAATTTACACTTATTAGAAAGTTCTGGATGATGATATTCCTGAACAATAAACTCACCACCCTCTAGTGTTTTCTTCAGTGTAAATACTTGATCATAAACGTTGAAAGAATGGCTTGTCATTAGTCTATATGTTTCAACTGTTTGTCCTTTCAATCCTTTCTGCTTGAATTCAGCTACCAATTTCGGAAGTGCCTCAACTACGTCTTTCGCATTAAGAATACTGTCGTTTGTGGACAATTCAGTTCTATCACAATCACAAGTATTTGGTTTTTCAGCACAACAAGAAGCCAGTGACAAAAGCGTTAAAAGTACTAGAATGGCTTTCATGGGTGAATATTACTTTACTTCGTAAATCAATTCTGAAATCAATTCTTCCTTGAAATATTCCTTTGCAATATGGTGCAATTCATCAGCGGTCAATTTATCAATACTTGCATAAATTTCCTGAATGGTATCAATCTGATTGAACGATAACAAACTCTTGCCTAAGCCTTGCATCAAACCAACGTTAGAATCCAGTGAAAGCGCGATATGTCCTTTCAATTGTTCTTTAGCCTGAGACAATTGCTTTTCTGTCAATGGTTCTTCGCGCAGCTTTTTCAATTCCTTGTAAACCAGTTTCAAGGTTTTATCCAAGTACTTTTGATCTGTTCCGAAGTAAATCGACCAATAGCCAACATCGCTGAACGGAGCGTAATTCGCTTCTACATTGTAGCTGTAACCGTACTTTTCACGAATAGAAAGAATCAATCTGGAATTTAAAGCCGGACCACCCAAAATATTGATCAGCAAAGTCATACCTCTTCTTTCCTCTTCCATGTTTCCTGGAGCCAATCCGCCAATTACCGCATGCGCCTGAAAATTCCCTTCTGCTAATCGCAATTTGGTAGGCTTGTAAGACGTAAAGGTTTCCGGTTTATTGATCTTCCCTTTCTTCGACATTGCCGAAAAATCTTTCTCCAGAACTTTGACAAGGTCTTTCAGCGGAATATCACCAACAAATGACAATACGCAGTTGTCCACAAAGAAGAAACGTTCAACATAGGCCTTCAACGATTTCTTCGAGAATGAAGGAACTGTTTCTGTAGTCCCTAAAATGTTATTTCCCAAAGGATGATTTGGGAAGATCTGCGCTTCAAAATCGTCGAAAATTCGATCGGAAGGATTGTCCAAATAGGAATTCAACTCGTCCAGAACAATTTCCTTTTCTTTCTCAATTTCTTTTTCAGGAAAAACGCTGTTTATAGCAATATCGGCTAAGAGATCCGAAGCACGCTTCAAATGTGTTTTCACAAACGAAGCGTAAACGCAAATTTCCTCCTTGGTTGTGTAAGCATTTATTTCACCTCCAACAGAATCCAAATGCGAAAGTACATGAATGGTTTTTCGTTTTTCGGTTCCTTTGAAAATGCAATGCTCTAAAAAGTGCGCTAAACCAATTTCCTTGTCGTTTTCATATCTTGAACCTGCGAGAAAAGTAACCCCGAGATGTGCAACGGGAGCAGATGCATGCAAATACACTAAACGAATTCCGTTCGAAAGCTGAACTATTTCTGGTTTAATTTCAATCATTAAGGATTCTTTCTATAGATCTCCCAGTTTCCATTTGCAAGCTTTTCGTACACAATTCGGTCATGTAAACGAGATGGTCGACCTTGCCAAAATTCAAATTTGACTGGCTGAATTGCATATCCACCCCAATGTGGCGGACGTGGAACTTCATTTGGAAATCGTTTTTCTAATTCTTCTATTCTATCTTCTAATTCTTTACGAGAAGATAATTGTTCACTTTGTTGCGAAGCCCATGCACCCAATTGACTTCCACGTGGTCGGGAAGCAAAATAAGCGTCACTTACACTTTCATCCACTTTTTCAGCAACTCCATAAACGCAAATTTGTCGCTGAAGTTCCGGCCAAAAGATCAAACCGTGTACTTTGGGGTGTAAAGCAATTGCTTTTCCTTTGGAACTGTTGTAATTGGTATAAAACACCAGATTCCCTTTTTCAATTTCACGTAAATAAACTACGCGAGATTGGGGAAAACCATCTTCACCCAAAGTAGAAATGGCAATGGCATTGCTTTCTTTACAATTACTTTTTTGAGCTTCAGTCAACCACAATTGCAAAAATTCAATTGGATTTTCGCTCAAATGATCTTTCAATTCACCTTTGTCAAATTGGTGATGATCGTTTCGTAATTGATCAAGAAGACTACTCATTACTCTTCTTCACCAAATTGGTCATCTATAAAGCTATCTTCATCATCACCTAGATCATCAGACAAATCCTCATCTTCATCAGATCCTGATGCAGAGAAAACTGTTTTACGTCCAAGAGAATGTTCAGCTTCTGCTTTATTTGCAGCCGCGATATCTTTCTTCAATTGCTTCTCTAAATCTTTCCCAACCATATCTTCACCATTATCTGTGAAAGGGAAAATATCTACAATTGGAGAAATAGAGATAGATGGAACAGAGAAGTCCATCATCATTCCTTTCAAACTTTCGTTCAAGCGCTCAAATGCTTCCTTAACAGAGTGCGCAGAAACCAGAATGTTTTGAGAAATTTTCTTTGCTTTTCCACCATCTTCAACATTGTCTGAAGCGGCTTCGTAAGTAATTTTACACTTGTACCAAACATCAGCATCTTCGTAATAGAAGATTTCATGAATATCAGTTCGGGAAATTCCATTTACTGTAAACTCACCACGAATAGACATTCCTAACTCTTCATAGATACGAGCTTCTGCGTCAGAAAAGGTCATTGACGCCAATAAATACGGCTCCGTCACTCTTTTAAAAGTCCCGTCCTCAAGCTGTTTTGTATATTTTACTTTGACTGTAAACCAGTTGTTCATCTTGATAAAAATTAGACTTCAAAATTAATGATTAATTACGAGTTACTAATTACAAATGTTGATTGCTGAACAACTTCTACAACGCTTTTTTTAACTGAATAATAGACCCCGAACACTTAACCAAAAGATGAATCGTTCCAAAACCGTAATCCGGCGATACCTAAAAGTATAAACACAATATAAAACAGAAATTTTCAGAACTAAATGTCACATGCCATTATCAATTCAACTTGCAATTAATAATTTGTAACTAGTAATTCATCACATTCCTTCAATAACAAACTCGGTTCTACGATTTTTCGCTTTGTTCTCTGCAGTATCGTTAGGAACTTTTGGAGCGGTTTCACCCAATCCTTTAGCAGAAAGTCGGCTTTCGTCAATTCCTAAAGAAACCAAGTAGCGTTTTACACCTTTGGCACGACGATCTGATAAATCAAGGTTCTTCGCATCGTCGCCATCACTATCGGTGTGACCTTGAATTGAGATCTTGATGCTCTCATTGGCTTTCAGATAACGGGCAAACTCACGCAAAACGAACATTGATTTCGCACTTAGCATATCGGAATTGTAGTCGTAGAAAATATCATTAATCGTGTAGGACTCACCTACTTTCAAATCTTTTACTTTCAGTTCTGTGTTTCCGGTTTTAGTCTGAACTTCTTCTTTTGTAATCAATTGCGCATCGTAAGCAGAACCTTCCTTTTTCACAGAAACAATGATATCCTGAGGTTTTTCTTGTTTAACGACAACTGCATAACGTCCATCATTACCATTTACTTTCACTGTTTCCACTTTGTCAGATTCAGCGTACGCAATTTCAATTGACGCATTTTCGATTGGCGAACCCTGCTCGTCTTTCAGCTGACCTTTAAGGATGGTTACCGGTTTTGGTCGTGCCTCTTCGTACAATTCGAAACCGTAAATGTTCCAGTTTCCGCCCTGGTAAGATGAGAAATAAGCCAATTTTCCGTCTGTTGAAACGAATAAACCAATTTCGTCCTGTGGTGAGTTAATTGGAAAACCAATATTCTTTGGTTCGCCCCAAACACCATTTTCTTCTCGCATATAGAAAATATCCAAACCACCGGCTCCTGCTCTGCTTTTAGAAGTTTCAGAAACAAAATAAAGTGTTTCGCTATCCTGATGCAGGAACGGACTTTTGTCTTTTCCCGGAGTATTGATCTGCGTAAACGGAACTGGTTTCCCCCAAGAACCATCAGCTTGACGTTTTACAATAAAAATATCGTCTTTTTGTGTTGTTGGTCGAACAGCGGTAAAGAACATTGTTTGTCCATCTGCCGACATAGAAGGTTGTCCTTCCCATCCGTCAGAAGTATTGATATCCGGACCTAAATTCACTAAGGGACTCCATTTGTAGTCGTTTGGATTCGGTCCAATTTTTTCGAAGGTTGTAGAATACAAATCACAATCGGTGTACTGCTGCGTTCCAACCATTGTTTTTTTACAAGCACAAATGATCATTTCCTTATTATCTACGGACATTGAGGCCGCACCATAACTGTGAAAATCTCCTTTATTGAATGGCGCCGCAAACGCAGTTCCTTTGGTAAAATCTTCGTTTTCATTTTTACGCTCAGAGAAAGTATACACTTCCTTCAAGTTACCAACTTCAGTATATCCACCCATTTTATCTTCTATTTTACGCGTATAGAACATAAACAAGTTATCAGGTGAAATCATTGGGAAATACTCATCGTTCGGTGACGAAACGTTTTTGACCGGGAATGGATTAAAAGGAACCTCGGCTGTTTTCATTTCTGCCTCTTGCTTAAATGAAGCCAAGAGTTTTTTCACATCAGATGTTTGTTTTGCAAATTCCTCGCTGTATCGCGAATTGTCTTCATTTGTATAATCCACAAAAAGTTTGAACCACTTTTGAGATTCTTCCATTTCCTCCTGTGTATAGTTGATGATACCAAGGAAATAAAATAGATCCGAATGGTAATTGGAACATAAATCGTATGCCTGTGTAAGCAATTTTTCAGCATTCGAAAAACTCTTGTCACCAGCTGCCGGATTTGGGTTATCCGCATATTGTTTTTCTCCCAGATGATAATAGAAAACGCCAAATTCGAATCGCGCCATTGCGTTATCCGGGGCATCCTCCATCGCTTTCCCGAAATTCTCTACCGCAACCTGAGTAGTTGGCGCAGATTTAGCGGTTTGAATCAATTTCAGCACCTTTTTATCAGGCGGTAAACAGGATTCATCTTCAACTTGAGAAAAAAGATTTGTAGCAACAAATAAGGAAAATAAAGGAAGGTACAAATGTTTCATATACGGATTAGTTTTACTTCGCTAGGCAATAATTCTGCCAAAGTTAGAATAACGAAAAAGCATAGAAAAAGTTACTGTTTTTGGCTGAAAAAATCTCAGAAAGGCGCTTTTCCGCAATTTGGTGAAACAAAAGATAAAAAGTGTAATAAAAATGCATGCTACAGCCATTTTTGTGAAATTTCTGTTGGATTTATTTTGGTAAACAAATTCAGAATCAATATATTAGTTTTCGAAAGACACACACTTATTATACTCATCATACTACAAAACAGATGCTAACCACATTAGCAGATAATCGGACATCCATTTGGATAGTTGACAAAACATACACCACTGTTTACACATCGCCATGGATAAAATCGACACTGCATATTAAAAGTCCGGAATTACCAATAATACTTGATGTTTTTCCTGTTCTTCAAGAATTGATTGAAAGTCCAAGTACTCAGTTCCCTGTTCTTTTACAATTGAACCACTGCGTTGATTCAACGAAATTTGTGGATATTGTAGTAGTTGAACAGGTTGTAAATGACAAAGCGTGTTTTGTTGTTGAAATACGTGAATGTATCTCAGCAGCCAACAAATCTAATAGTGAATGGTCAGACATTACATTGTTTGAAGACTCGCCTATTCCCATTTGGGATGAAGATTTCTCAGAGATCAAGATTCGTTTGGATCAGCTGAAAAAGGACGGTGTGAAATCCATTCGGGAATACCTTACCAAGAACCCTGATGAATTTGTCCACATTTCATCGCTGCTCAAGGTGAATCGAATTAACAAGGCCGTTGTTGAACTCAACGAAGCCAATTCAAAGGAAGAAGTACTTGATGGATTTCGGAATCTTACAACAGATAAATCCTTTGACTATATCCTGAATCAACTAGAAGCAATCTGGAAAGGACAAACTTCCTGTGAGTTTGATGCAAGCTTGATCACCATGAAAGGAAATTTGAGATACATCAATTTGAAATGGACAGTGGTCATTGGAAACGAAACCACATACAAGCACATTTATCTTACAACTACAGATCTTACACATAGAATCAAAGAAGAAAACCGCTATTTACAGCAGGCAAACAAGGAAAAAGAAACCCTCTTGAAAGAAGTTCACCATCGTGTAAAGAACAATCTTCAAATTATCACCTCACTTATCCGACTTCAGCTTGGCGGTACCACAAATGAAACCGCAAAAGGCTTGTTAAAAGTAAGTTTGAACCGAATTAATTCTATTGCCAGTGTTCATGAACTACTTTATAAATCGAATCAGTTTTCCAGCATCGATTATAACGAATACATTCAACATTTGGTGGATTCATTGGTAAAAAGCATGGTAGACGATAAAACCATAGAGGTAGAGGTTGAAGTGGAGCGTGTTCATATTCCATTGGTTTCAGCGATTCCACTTGGCTTGTTGATCAATGAGATCATTACAAACTCTATCAAACATGCCTTTCCGAATGAACGCATTGGAAAAGTGTTTCTGCATTTGAAAAGATTGGAAGATAAGCAAATACTTCTCCGGGTTGGAGATAACGGTATAGGAATTAGAAATACCACTCTTGACAATTTAAGTGAAGACACACTTGGATTATCGCTGATAGAAAATCTTGCAGAACAACTTTCAGGTGAATTGCATAGATCTACTATTGACGGAACAGTTTATGAACTACGTTTTGATGTTGGAAAAGATGCTAAACTCTCCTTGCGACCATAATTCCATCACGAATAGGAAGTAGAATATTTTCCACTCGCGGATCATCGTGAATCATATCATTAAATGCTTTCAGAATTTCTGTATCCTTATCGATTTTACCTTCCGTTTGGGTTACTTTTCCAGACCACAGTACATTGTCACTAAGAATAATTCCACCTTTTCTCACCTTGTCAATAACGAGGTCATAATAATTAGGGTAATTGCGTTTATCGGCATCGATGAAAACAAGATCAAACTCTTCATTTAGTTCTGGAATCAATTGCATTGCATCTGCAATTCGATAATCAATCTTTGAGGAAAATTCACTTTTCTCAAAAAATGGTCGAACAAAACTCTCCAATTGTGCATTCACATCGATGGTAATGATCTTTCCATCTTCAGCCAAACCTTCAGCCATGCACAAAGCGCTATAACCGGTGTACGTTCCTATCTCCAGAATACGTTTTGGTGACATTAACTTTGAAATCAAACTTAACAAACGTCCTTGAAAATGTCCACTAAGCATACGGGGTTGCAGGATCTTCACGTGAGTTTCACGATTCAGTTTTGCCAAAAGTTCGTTTTCGGCAGTTGTATGGAGGCAACAGTAATTGTCGAGTTCCTCAGAAATAAATTCCATTAAGCGCTAAATTGTTGTAAATGGTGATCTAAGTGTTTGTACATTCCAATTCCCCATTGTGCTTTAGTTACTTTTCCAAAGAACCCATGAGGGGCATCAGTACATTTTGCTTCGCCACCTTTATGAAATTCTGTCAAATGTTCAATCAATTTATTGCGTTCAGCATCAAGATCAAATTGACTCACCATCAAGAAAGTTGGATGCGTTGGGGAATTCTTACGCACTGGATTGTCGTTGTAGAAATCCTTTTTGAAAAGCGGTCCTAACATGTAGCTCAAAAATCCTCTTTTGATGTGTTTATTTCCGCGAGCCACTTCCATTGTTTCATTACAATGCGCCAGCATTTGTGCAACATCCATTTTACCCCACAAACGTGTATTTTCAGTAGTCAACGAATTCAATCGCCCGATACTTTTGTTCAATGTTTCTTCTGAAAATAAACTTTCCATAATTCCTGGTTTTTGAGAAGTCAAAAGTAGATGTAAAACGGCAGGATTGCAAATCCTACGATGCTATGGAATCAGAAATCCGTTAATGAAGATGGATCTGCTGATGGTGTTGTTTGCGGAGCTTTCTCTTCCGTTTTCGGAGCATTCTTTTCCTTCTGCTCTTGATAAGCAAATCGAATCAACTCTAGCAAATTATCATGTTTTTGTCCAAGAATTCGTGCACTGATAACAAACGGACTTCCATACATTTTCATGTTGTTCTTCAGCATTTTACGCTTCATTGCATTTCGACCTTGTTTGATGTATTCGTCCGTTTTAGCAACATCAATACGAACAAACTTGTGAATGGTCACCATTTCCTCACGAATTCCTTTTACATCTTCCCATTTAATTAGGGGAACACCGTGATTGGTAGAACGATCAATAATTCCGGTTTCATCAACAATAAGAACTTCCTTCGGGCCAGTAATACCATTCATTAAGTTATATGCTCCGAAAACACAAAGCAGTAATATGAATGCGCCAAGTCCTATAAAACTGTATTGTGCAACGTAGTTATGTGGTCGAAAAAATCCTACCAGCCAAATACCAGCGCCAAGAGCAATAACAAGCATTACAGCTTGAATAATCAATAATTTCTTTTGTCTGTAGTAAATTAAGGGTTCCATAAAAGTGTAAGTTTGATAATACGAATATAATAATCTGAACGTAACAAAATGGCAATTCTGGCTTATCGAAATATGCGAATTTTACTTTTTGTTCTAAGTCTATCCATTTTCATAGGTTTTCTGTGTAGTTCCTTTACTAAAAAGGAAAAAGTTTGGCATTCCGGACTGCATGTTCCCGGAATTGTATTTCTGGATGAAAAAACAGGAATCGATCAAACGGAAGTAACGAACTTCGCGTGGTTGGAGTACCTGTATTGGCTCAGCAGAGTATACGGAAAAGAAAGTAAGGAATATACAAGTCAACTACCAGACACCACGCTCTGGCTAAAACAAGATTCCATTTATCATTCAAATGCAGATCATTACCTGAGACATCCGGCTTTTCGCAATTATCCGGTAGTTTGTGTCTCCTATGAACAAGCTGAAAAATTCTGTGAATGGAGAAGTGATATGGTTTTTGCTTATTTCCTGATAAAGAAAGGTGAAGTTACATGGGAGCGTGTGGCTGTTAAAGATCCTGATTCGCTTATTACTATTGACCGATATAGAAAAGGTAAAGTATTGGGTCTAAAGTCAAATCCAACAATCAATCGTTTTCCTGATTATTATCTTCCTGATAGTTACGTGTACTACAAAGCCGAAGGTTATATCAAGTACTTTTTGGAAGAGCAATCGAAAAAGAAACGCAATGCTTTGACTACTTCTGTTTCATCAAATCGAACAACACCAGCGGAGGTAACATATGGTCCGGCAAGAACTAAAGGTAAATTTGTATATCATTTTTGGACAAATACCAGTGAATGGCTCGCTGGTGGAGAAGTAGTTTACGGAGAGAATTGGATGGGGTACACCACTAACATCACCGATTCGCAAAGCTTTGAAAATAAGAAGGCACACCCAGGTGTTGGATTCAGATGTGCGTTTAAATGGGTTGAGTAACCTTGGATTTTTTCTTCTTCGGAGTTTGATCTTTTCTCAATTTCTTCATCATCCATTGAACTGAAAGCACAAGCGCCACTCCTACTCCAATCCAAAGCATGCGCAACTGCCACCATTCTTGTGGAACGTCAAATCTCTTGCGTTGAATTTCTGTTGAAAGTCCGGAAATAGGATCGATCATTCGAATCTCGAGAACATAACTTCCATAAGCCAAATTAGAAAGTGCCAGATTTTGAACTTCAGGCATTACTTCTACCCAGGTTCCTTTTACTCCGCCATTGATCAAGCGGTATTGTAAATGAAAATTGTGATTTCCACTCAGATCAATACATTCAATTGGAACATATAAACTTCCGGAAAGGAAACGTTGTTTCGCTGTTTCTTTCTTGTTGTTACTGTAAGGTTTACCTGAAACAAACTGAGCCAATTGAGGTTCTACATCTTTCCATAAGTAAGTAAACAAACCGGTTTGTGTGGCCAAATAAACCTCATCATCGTTTACAGCAAAATCACGGATGTACAATCCGTCAAACCCCATGATATCGCGGAACGACTCAAACGGAACTTTCATTCCTGTAGTTCGATACAAACCACTTTCCGTCAGCAAATACAAATGATTTTTACCACCCAAAATTTTTGTTGGATTGGCAACTCCTGTTGTTGTCAAAGACCTAACTTCGGTTACCTTTCCATTCTCAATCTGATAAATACAGTTATTTGTGGCAATCGCATACCATGATTTTTCAAACCACGTTGCACTGATAATGTTGATGGATCTCCCGTTTCGTTTCACTTCAGAAAGCACATCATTTTTCATTGAAAAGAGCCCATTCGCGGTAGCACAAAGAAATTCGTCTCCCGCAGTATTTGCCTCCAAAAGGTAACATTCATCTTCGATCAGTACTGTTCCAAAATTGGGTTTCTTCAAATTCTTTACAAACTGATTTAACGGAGAATTTGGATAACTGAACAATCCTTTTGACGTTGCCAGATACAAATTTCCGTTTGAAGTTCTATACTGTCCGTGAACGCGCATTCCCAAGGAGATAAAATCTTCCCCAGAAATCAATCCGTTTTGAACGAAATATGCATTGAACTGAGCGTCGTAACCAATGTAAGTCACATTATCCGTCAAAGCCTCATTACTGATGCGTTGTTTCACATTGCCAGCTCTGTCCAATTTTAAGATCGAAGCTGTATTGTTTCCAACAAAAATGTTCTTGTTTTGAATAAGCACTGAGCTCACCGATTCTGAAAGCAATTTCTTGTGTTTTCCTCTTGGAACCAGAATCAATCCTTTCGATTTTGTAGAGATCCACAAATTTCCAGCTTTATCTACCAAACCATCATTACAAGCAACGCCATGAAACCAAAGCGAAGCCGTTTTACGAATTCCTTTATTGAAGTATACACAACCGTTGTCAGTAAAAATCATCAATTGACCATGAATCAGGCGAATGGAATTTACGTGCACACTTCCTACTTTCGCGGGATAATTCAGTCGCTTGAATTGCCCCTGTCCGTAAGCCAAAAGTGTTCCTTTCATTGTTCTGTTAGAAGCTAAAACAATGTGATTCTCGACTCCAATTCCAAAATAAATTCCGTTGTTATTTGACGGAATGGTCCTCGCTTCTTGCTCTTTGGTAAGAATCAATTCGTTTTGAGAAGTAATGTGATACGGCTCAGCCTTATTCGATCCAAAATATTGAGCGCTCACATTTCCTTCTTCGGCATATAAATACGATTCTGTAGAAATCAGCTTTCTCGTTTTTTCATTGAACTTCAAAACGTCTTTCTTCGTATAGAAGAAAATGAAATTGTCTTGCTGCTCAATAAATCTAACTTCTGACTTTAAACCTGAGGAAGTAAAAGCTTTCAGGCTATCCTTGACCAATTTCATAGGAACACCATGTACATTCAAAACATAAATGCTCTTCTTTCCAACAAAAATGGAAGTAATCTCTTTGTTTGTTGCTCCGGTTATTACTGCTTTTTTAGTGGAATATCCGCTATAAATGATCAATCCGTTCTGTGTTCCCAACAACAACCTACCATTATCGTCTTGCGCTAAGCATTTAATCGACTCGTTGTATTTTCCTACTGAATTATAGTAATGAAAGGGTGTTTCCTGAGCGAATGAAAAAAAGGTAAAAAGTACAAGGAATAAACAAAGAAGGCTTCTCATTCTATTAAGCAAATTTCGATTCAAAAAAACGCCAAAGCTCATCATTTTGAGGAACTTGTGCAACAACCGTAACATTTTCGTCGGTTCTGGTAGGATGAACAAAAGTCAATCGACGAGAATGCAACGAAATGGAACCGTCTTTATTTGAACGAGGTGCACCGTATTTCAAATCACCTTTGATGACGCAACCCATAGTTGCCAGTTGTGCTCTGATTTGGTGGTGTCGACCTGTTTCCAATTTCACCTCAAGCAAAGTATACCGATCTGAAGTTGCAATCATTTTATAATGCAAGCGTGCTTCTTTTGATTCCTTTCTGGGTTTATCGTAAGCGTAAGTTTTATTCTGCTTTGTGTTTCTTTCCAGGTGATGAATCAGTGTTCCTTCGGGATTCTTTGGTGGATTCATTACGATCGCCCAATACACTTTATCCGGATGTTTTTCAGCAAACTGTTTGTTCATGCGTTCAAGTGCCTTACTGGTTCGGGCAAAAACCATTGCTCCACTAACCGGTCGATCTAAGCGGTGAACCAAACCACAAAACACATTTCCAGGTTTCTGGTATTTCTCTTTGATATATTCGCGAACAAGTTCAACTAACGGAACATCACCCGAAATATCGCCTTGAACATTTACACCAGCGCGTTTATTTACAACCACCAGGTGATTGTCTTCAAACAAAACTGAAAACGGAGCATCTGACATTTAGTACTGCTCGTTTTGATTAGGGAAATCTCCCGACTTCACGTCTTTGTGATATTCCTTAAACGCCTCGATCATTTGTTCGTACAGATTCGCATATTTTCTAAGGAAACGCGGTTGAAATTCATTGTTGATTCCTAGCATATCGTGAACAACTAACACTTGTCCGTCAACGCCGTTTCCAGCACCAATTCCGATGATAGGAATAGAAACTTTTGCCGCAACCTGAGTAGCTAATTTTGCAGGAATTTTCTCCAAAACAATCGCAAAACACCCAGCCTCCTCCAATGCAATAGCATCTTCGATCAAGCGCGCAGCCTCTTCTTCTTCCTTTGCACGAACAACGTAGGTCCCAAACTTATAAATGGATTGTGGTGTTAAACCTAAATGTCCCATTACCGGAATTCCAGCGGTCAAAATACGTTTAACCGATTCGATGATTTCGTTTCCACCTTCTAATTTCACGGCATGTCCACCACTTTCCTTCATAATTCGAATGGCAGTATTCAATGCTTCTTTAGAATTTCCTTGATAAGAACCAAATGGCATGTCTACAACAATCAAAGCACGTTCAACAGCTCTAACTACTGATGATGCGTGATAGATCATTTGGTCCAGGGTAATTGGAAGTGTGGTTTCATGTCCTGCCATCACATTTGACGCAGAATCACCAACTAAAATGATATCTATTCCTGCTTCATCAATGATGCGAGCCATAGAAAAATCGTAGCCAGTTAGCATGGAGATTTTCTCTCCACGGTTCTTCATTTCTTGTAAAACATTGGTTGTTACGCGTTTTACATTTTTGTGAACAGACATACTAATTGTTTTAAGAGACAAAGGTAGGTTAAAAGTCAAAAATCAAAAGGGAAAAGGTAAAAAACCATTTCGTGTTAAAAGTTTTAATTCGTAATGAGTGAATTATCAAGACATTTTCTGACCTCGATAATTGTATCATTTATCCTTCTTTTAACTTTTGCTTTTTGATTTATCTAAAGAAGACGTCATCTATGATTTTTTGTCCTGCCGTTTGATTAACGCGTTGGATAATTACTTCTTTTCCATATTGCAATTCTTCACGCATTACGGAGGAATTCAATTCAACAAACAAGACTCTGTTTTCAATGTGGAGTTTGGTGGTACGCATTGCAACCGCTTTTCCCATCATTTCTTCCCATTGACCAAGAACTTCCAATTCATTGTATTTCTTATCCCACTGATATGCTTTGAGGATTCTATCGAAAACGTCTTTCAGTGGCGCCGATTCACCAGAGCGCATTCTATCGTTAAATGGTTTCTTCTCGCTCATAACTGATAATATTGGGATTGACATCAATTGAAGCAAAAATGCGCTTCACTCGATCTTCATCTGTATCGGTAACAACCACCTGATTGAATAAATTATCTGAAACCATTCGCATCAGTTGGGCTACACGTTCATTGTCTAATTTATCGAAAATATCGTCCAAAAGCAAAACTGGCGTTTGACTCAATCGGTCTTTCAACCAAGCGAATTGTGCCAATTTCAGTGCAATCAGAAAACACTTTTGTTGTCCTTGCGAACCAAATTTCTTTACAGGCTGTCCGTTTAAAAGAAAACTAAAATCGTCTTTATGCACACCAACAGATGTATGTGTTGAACGAGAATCGCGTGGGTATGCGTTTGCCAATAAATCAATCAGTTTTGCATCTTTCAATTGCGATTCATATTCCAGAACAACGTCTTCTCTATTCCCTGAAAGAACAGAATAAAACTGTTGAAACAATGGAATAAATTCCTGAATAAAATCGCTGCGTTTTTGGTGAATTTCTTCCGCGTATCGCACCAACTGTTCATCCCAAATCTCTAAAGGCTCACGCTGAAACAATCCATTTTCGAACTGAAGTTTCAGTAATGCATTCCTTTGATCCAGCACTTTATTGTAGCGTTGTAAGGTAGACAGAAAGGCAGCGTCGAATTGCGAGATAATTCCATCAATCCACTTTCGGCGAATTTCAGACCCCTCTTTGATTAGATCAACGTCGTACGGAGAAATCATTACAACAGGAAATTGACCAATATGATCTGCCATTCTCGTATATTCCTTCTTGTTTTTTTTGAAACTCTTTTTGTGACCGAGTTTAACGCCGCAATGAATCACAAAATCGCTTTCGTTTTTCACCCAATTTCCCTGGATCACAAAAAACTGTTCGTTAAAACGGATGTTTTGGCGGTCAATTGAATTCAGATAAGATCTGCACATGCTCAAATAGTAAATGGCATCCAAAACATTGGTCTTTCCTATTCCATTTGCTCCTACTATGCAATTCACTCCTTTATCAAACTCGAACTTGCGATCGGCATGATTTCTAAAGTTTACCAAAGTAAGGGAAGCGATATGCATGGTGTAAAGTTAGTCTTAAAGAGAATAGAAAACTGAGATTAGAGAACAGAATTAACGCAATTCCTATTTTCTAATTTCTGCTCTCTGTTTTCGAACTTCTCTTTTGGCAAAATAATTGTAATTTCAAATCGAAAACTAGGCTATCAAAAAAATGGCAGCACTATAACTCAAGAAATCATGAACAAGTTTTTCTTTATTTCCGTCCTTTTTACAACTCTCCTATTTGCTTGTAAAACTTCAAAAAATGCAGCAAACGGAAGCGCAACAGATATTATTTCAATAACGCATGGTACAAGCTTTGGGATGTGCCGAGGATACTGTATTCACGAAGAAGAATATAAAATGAATGAAATCGTGGTTTCGCATAAAAGTTGGGATTCTGTTCGTCACAAACCTATGGTAGAAAAAATTCCATTTGGTCAGGCTGATTTTGAGCAGCTGGCTTCTTTGTTGAATAAAAAAGACTGGGAAAAATTAGAAGAACGAATTGGTTGTCCGGATTGTGCAGACAGAGGATCGGAATACGTCATCATTACGACAAAAACAGGAACAAAGACTGTTACTTTTGATGCATACACAGATGTTCCTGCAATTCAGGAATTACTAGTTAAACTGCGCGCTTATAAAGCGAAATTTGAATATGATCCCAATGTTGAGGATAAATAATTCAACATCTTATTGAACCATATTAAAAGAGATTTGTAGTAACTGCAAATCTCTTTTTTATGAAAACAATTCTGGCCCTCGTTTTTACTTTGAGTTTAGGAACACAAACTCTTTTTGCTCAAACCAACTCAAATAATAAGGTTCAACTTGCCATTCTTTTCGATACATCCGGAAGTATGGATGGTTTGATTGAACAAGCCAAAGTAGTTATCTGGCAGATTGTAAATGCTGCAGGAAAACTCCGTAACAACGGTGTTGCCCCGAAATTGGAAATTGCGTTGTACGACTACGGAAACACAACTATCACCAACACAGATTTCGTTCGCTTACAAACAAATTTGATCAGTAATCTGGATTCTATCTCAAGTTTACTTTTCGCGCTATCAACTAATGGTGGTGACGAATATTGTGGAAGCGTTATCAAGCATGGAATTAACGAATTAGCTTGGTCTGACGATCCAAACGATGTGAAAATAATCTACATAGCAGGAAATGAGCCATTCAATCAGGGAAATGACAATTATATAGACGTTCTTAAAACGGCAGCTTCTAAAAACATCATTGTCAACACTATCTATTGTGGTCCGTATGAACAAGGAGTTCAGGAGTTTTGGTACGATGCATCTTTAATTACTCAGGGGAATTATTTCAATATTAATGCAAACGATGAAGTAGCCATGATTGCTACTCCGTACGATGCTGAGATCAATCAAAAAAACACCACTTTAAATACTACGTTTTACTCTTACAATACTTCAAATGAGAAATTTGCGGCAAAAATTGCAACTGAAGATGCCAAAGCAAATTCAATGGGATCTGCCGTTTTAGCAGAACGCTCGGTAAGTAAAGCCGGAAAGAACTATGAGAATGCCGAAGAAGATCTGGTAGATGCTTATGCTCAGGATTCAACAATTGTATTGAAGTTGAAGGACGAACAACTGCCGTTGGAAATGCGCAATAAATCGCCTGAAGAAAAAGAAGCACAAATCAAAGAAATGCAGGCTCAACGTGAAAAATACAAACAAGAGATCAACGAGCTTGCAAAGAAAAGAGAAGAATACATTGCAGCTGAGAAAGCAAAACGCGCAACGGAAACCGGACAAAAAGATTTAGGCTCAAGTATCATTGAGTCGATGAATTCACTGGCCATTAAAAAAGGATATACCGTAGAAAAGTAGACTTCTGAAACGAACTTTTTGGATGGAATAACAACAAACCCGCCCAATTGAAAAACTTGCTGTAACTTTCGGCAAGTTTTTTTTTATGGTCAAATACGAAACATCTGTACAAGCGCTTGATGCCTTAAAATATTGGTACGTTGAAGTTCCACCTCACATTTTGGAGCAACTTCCGGGCAGAAAAGAAAAGGGCGATTTTAATCAGCGGTTGATTATTACTTTGGACGGCCAAATCAGCTGGCAATGCGGAATTTTAGCTTTAGGCGAAGGTTCAGGACTGATCACGGTTCAACAAAAACGTTTAAAGGAACTCGGCAAAACACTTTTTGACAGTGTACAGGTCAGTTTGGAAAAGGACGATTCACAATATGGAGTTCCGGTGAGTGAGATCTGTAAGATTTATTGGGAGCAAGTTCCGGAAGCCAAGCATGCCTTTGATGAATTAAAGCCAGGAATGCAGCGGTACATTCTGAATCACATATCACAACCAAAAAGCGAAGAAAAACAGCTTGAGCGTACTCAAGATATGTTTCTTCGCTTAGTAAAATCTAATCCGAAAACGGTAAGCTTCAGATATTTATTGGGGAAAGAAGATTAATGAGCAATTACCACTTTCGAAGTGAATACCTCATCGTTCAATTTCATTTTAAGAATGTAAACTCCATTCACAACTTCTTCTGTATTTACAACACCTTTCGTACGTTTCTCAGCTTTCGGAAGATCAACATTGTAAACACGTTCTCCTGTTAAAGTATAAAACTCCAAAGCTGTTTCTGTCATACTTTTGTATTCCACATTCAGTAAGTTATTCGCAGGATTTGGATAAACCTCAAACGGATTATTACTATTGTCACAATCAGCAGAAGTTACATTGCTGAATGCAATTGATCCATCTTCCATTTGCTGTCTGATTCTATAATATCCTAACGTATTATTTTCTAAATCATCGGAATATGAATAATTCATATATCCTGTTTCATCTTCCTGCGTTTGAGTGAAATCAGCCAAATTTTCCCAGTTTTGTCCATCTCTACTCTTTTGTAAAGTCATTTTTTCAATTGAAGTTGTAACGGGAACTTTCCAGCTGACAATTCGTGAATCTTCTTCACAAAGAATCAACATATCCTTCAACTCAAAACCTAGAGGTGTACAACTAACTCCTGCATCTCCCGCACCAGTAAGGAATTGTAATGGTACAGTTGTAGTTGAATTACTATAGTTTGAGAAAACAATTAAATAGCGTTGTCCAGCTGTAACAGCGAACGGAGGCTCGTAATTTCCAGCATTACCACCGGCAGGTAAAGTTGATACAACTCCCGTTCCGCCAGTAGAAACAGCATTCCAGTTACATCTCACAGGAGCAAGGGTGTTACTTGAAATAGCCGTACAACTTGCAGGACCAGAATATGGATACATAATCCAGTCATAGTATCCGGCTTGTGCCCCACCAGCTCCCATGGTAAATTGCAAGTTTCCGCTTGTAGCAATGTTTACGATCATCCAGGTTGAATTGTATTCTCCTGAACGCAAACAACCCTGATTATTGGTTCCCCATGGATTAGCAGGATCGCCAAAAACAGGTCCATAATACGGATTTCCAGGATTTGATCCTGGTGCAGGAATCTCATTTATAGCTCCAAACCCGTTCGGGTCAATGCTAAAACTCAAATCGGTACAAACATTTACTGCACTAGAACAATCAGATGCAGTTGTTGTTCCTCCACCAGCAGAGCCAACCACACATAAATCACCAAGCATACTAGCATTTGTTCCAAAGTTCTGAATTCGAATATGGTAAACCGTTCCGGGAACTGTTGACATCGTTATTGTTTCCGTTCCACCAGAGCCACCTAGATCAGCACAAGAAACCGCAGTTCCAGCTGCATTACACGCTCCTTGAAACACACTAACTATTGGATCTCCGGTAGTCAGTGGATCGTAATTAATTGTAGTTGTTGTGTTTACAGCAGTAAACCATGCCCAAATATCATCAAAATTCCCCTCATTACAAACACCATTTGTAGCCGCAGAAGTCCAGTAATTATTATTGTCATTACAATCCCAAATGGAATATGTACAAGAAGCACCTGGTACAATTTCACCAGCAGCGTTGTTATTACAAAGATTTGTTTGAGCAATGGAGTTTCCTAGAGCAGCCAAGCTCACAATCAGTAGTGACTTTTTCATTGCTTTTGGATTTGAGGTTCAGTACTATTCTCTTCTTTAAAGCATTTGCTATAAAGTTTCTGACGAATATTTGTTGCATCGTTCTGTACAACTGTGCATAAAACTCCAACGTTCTGCTGCTGCAATAACTGAACAATTGCTTCTTCAGTCAGTTGAGCAGTTGAAAAAATCAGATAAACAGTTTCCGTACGATAATCAGCACGAAAAAGCGAGATTCCGCTTAAGTCAGAAAACTGATTGTTTAACAAGGTTTCTTTTGATTGATCCGTCAATCCGGTTACACGCGCGGTGTAATAGGTTTCGGTTTGAGCGTTAAGCGAACCAATGGAACACAGCAGCACAAGCGTTAGTAGTAATGTTAGCTTCATGTAGTATAACTTTAAGTTATTGATAGCGTGACGAATATAAAAATAATGATTTAACCAATTGTTATTTCACTAAAGTTTTAGTATTTTATTTAACGAAAAACACTTTTTTAATACATAATTATAACTTTCTGTTTTCCCCATTTGGAAATCCAGTTTTGAGGAGATTTCTCGCTTTAAAACTGACGAAGAAAATTTATCTTTGTACTTCGACAAGCTCAGTATAACAAAAACAATTCACATGCGAGTATATCTAGATAATGCGGCAACAACACCTTTGGCTCCGGAAGTAGCAGAAGCGATGATTCCTGTTCTACAAAACGAATTCGGGAACCCTTCGTCCACTCATTATTTTGGCCGACAAGCAAAGGCGCATATCGAAAACTCGCGCAGAAGCGTTGCAAAACTGTTGAATTGTTCTGCTTCTGAAATTATTTTTACCTCTGGAGGAACGGAAGCAGACAATATGGCTTTGTTTACAGCAGTTCAAGAATTGGGCGTTGAAAGAATCATTTCAAGTACAATTGAACATCACGCTGTTGGACATACCATTGAACACTTGGCAATTTCTCACGGAATTGAAGCGTGTTGGTTAAAGCTAGACGCTAAAGGTCATATTTCCTTATCGGAATTGGAGTCTCTTTTGAAAGACGAAAAGAAAACGCTTGTTTCTTTAATGCATGCCAACAATGAAATCGGAACATTGATCCCGATTCATGAAATCAGTGCGCTTTGCAGAAAATACGGTGCTTATTTCCATTCAGATACTGTTCAAACAATGGCACATTATGCTTTTGATATGAAAGCGCTGGATATTGATTTCATCACTTGTGCAGCACATAAATTTCATGGACCAAAAGGAATTGGTTTCTTGTACACCAATAAAAATGTCCCGTTAAGATCTTTTATTCACGGTGGTGCTCAGGAACGTGGCTTACGAGGCGGAACTGAAAACGTTTACGGAATTGTTGGTTTGGCAAAAGCTCTGGAGCTTGCTAACGATCATATCGAAGAACACCAAATTCAAGTTCAGGAGTTGAAAACTTACATGATTGGTGAACTTAAGAAATTGTTCCCGGAAGTTACTTTTCACGGTGATACCGATCCTTCAAAAAGTTTGTACACTGTATTAAACGTGTGCTTACCTTCTACTCCAAAGGCTGGAATGTTACTTTTCACCTTAGACCTTAAAGGTGTTGCATGTTCTGGTGGTTCTGCCTGTACTTCAGGAGCTACAAAAGGTTCGCATGTATTGGAAGGAATTAATGCTGATGTAACACGACCAAATGTGCGTTTCTCTTTCTCTCGATATACAACAAAGGCTGAAATTGACTTTGCAATAGAGCAATTGGCTTCAGTTTACGAAAAAGTACTGGTTTAAAAGTTCTCAATTTATGAAAAGCTGCTTACTACTCCTTCTATTTGCACTAACGTTTAGTGTTGCCAGAACACAATACTATTATCCGCCGTTAACAGGATCAACCTGGGAAACCATGGATCCAGCTGAGCTAGGCTGGTGTGAGGATTCCATTGCAATGCTTGATGAATACCTTGAAAATTCAACCACCAAAGCGTTCATCATTCTTAAAGACGGGAAAATTGTTCTTGAAAAGTACTATGGTACATTCACGGTCGATAGCTTTTACGTTTGGAACTCAGCGGGGAAAACATTGGCGGCATATGCGGTTGGAATCGCACAAACCGAAGGATTGCTGGATATCAATGATCCAACAACGGATTATTTAGGAGCAGGATGGTCGAGCGCAACGCAAACTCAGGAAGATGCAATAACGATTCTCAACCAATTGAAAATGACTACCGGTTTTGATGACGGTGTTCCTGATAACGATTGTACAGATCCTGAATGTTTGATTTATTTAACCGATCCTGATACGCGATGGGCATACCACAACGCACCTTATACCCTGCTCGATTCCGTACTTAAAATAGCTACCGGAACTTCAGTGAACAATTATGTCTATCAAAAGATCGGTTCAAAAATAGGAATGACCGGTCTTTATTATACCATGGGCTATAATCACGTATTCATTTCAAAAGCAAGAGGAATGGCACGTTTTGGCTCCTTGCTTCTTTCGGATGGAACTTGGAACGGAACTCCTGTTCAAACTGATTTGAATTACCTTCAGGCTATGAGAACACCATCTCAATCACTGAATCCTTCCTATGGTTATTTGACTTGGCTGAATGGTCAAAGCAGTTTTAAACTTCCGGGACTTCAAATCAATTTTTCTGGTCCGTTATTACCGAATGCGCCAATGGACTTGTATGCTGCGGAAGGAAAGAACGGACAAATTATCAACGTTGTTCCTTCTACGGGAATGGTTGTGGTTAGAATGGGAGCTACTTTGGGGAATAGTTTAGTTTCAACGCAATATAACGACACGATCTGGCAATACATCAACAGACTTGGTTGTAATCTGGGAACTTCAGATCTTACAGATGTCAATTACTCCATTCTTCAAAAATCAGAAAAACAAATAGAGGTTATTGGACTAAAAGCTTCAGACGAAATCGAAATCATAAACACCTCAGGAAAACAGGTGGCTTTTGAACGTTCAGAGAATAATTTTGATCTAAGCTTGTTAAATAACGGTGTTTATTTTATAAGAATTAACAGCTCTGGTCGACAAAAGGTTCTGAAACTGTTTTTGAATTGACTACATTAGCTGGCGTATGAGTCAGCACCGTCGACATATTTTAATAATGAGTTCCTGGTATCCCAATCGTTTGGACATGTTTGTTGGGAATTTTGTTCAACGATTTGCTGAGCTTTTAGCTCTGGATCATGACGTTTCTGTCATTCACACACTTGGTGATAAGGCTTGTAAAACACAGGAAATTATTGATGAAAAAGAAAACGGAGTTCGCGTGGTCCGCGCCTATCATCCGGTTTCTAAGAACAAGATCAAACACTGGTGGAATCAACGTAAAGCATTACGCGCTTGTCTTCATTTGATAGAAGATGTGGATCTTATTTTTGCACATGTACTTCTACCAAGAGCATATCAATTTACAAAAGCAAAGAATTATTATCACCGTGATTTAATTGTTCTGGAACACGCATCGTACTACCGACCTGAAATGAGTCGGCGTATTTCATCTTTGAATAAGCAAATGATGAAACGTACGAGTAGACATGTGGAACAATTTTGTGCGGTTTCTGAGATTTTGGCTAATGACATGAAAAATGTTCTGCCAACAGTTAAGCCAATCATTCTTCCGAACTTTGTAGATTCAGATCTGTTTCAGCCATCAGAAAGGAAGATTGAACAAAGAACAAAATTCCTTCACATTTCAACACTCGACTCCTTAACGAAAAATCCGGAGCTGTTATTTGAAGGTTTTTATGCAGCCCATGAGGCAAATCCAAAAATTACGCTTACCGTTATTTCGGATCAAAACACATCACAGTGGCAAAATTGGGTCGATGCACATAATTTATCGAATGCTGTAACCTGGGTAGGACCATCAAGTTGGGAAGAGATTGCTGCTGAAATGAAGAATCACGATTGTGTTATCATCACTTCTGGTTACGAAACCTTTAACATTGTCATTGCTGAAGCATGGTGCTGTGGAATTCCGGTAATTTCTACACCGGTTGGAATTGCATCAAACATGGAGTCATCTCTTGGGGTTCAACTGAACAACTCCACTAGTGCCGAACTGGAATTGGCCATTGAAGCTGTAACCAGCGGAGCACTTCAATTTAATCCGAAATTGATACGTGAATATGGCTTGCAGTTTTCGAAACATAAAGTTTTAGAGCAATTGAAAACACTTTTCGAACCGCATTTTAAAGTATATGAATAGAGCCGAAATTTTTGCTATTGTTCAGAAAAAGCTTGAAAGTGATTTGTCAGAAATCGAATTGTCACTCAGTACATTGATTCATGATCTTTCAAATGAAACAAAAAGTTCAGCTGGAGACAAATACGAAACTGCTCGAGAAATGATTCAGCAGGAAAGACAGCAACTGGAAACAGCTAAACAACTTAAACGACAACAACTTACGCAAATGATCCGTTTGAGCGAAAATAAGGTCTCAAAAACTGCTGAAGCAGGTTCCTTAATTGTCACAACGAATGGAATTTTTCTTTTAGGTGTTCCAATAGGTAAAATTGAATTAACAACTAAATCGTTTTTATTCGCTTTGGGATTACAATCACCACTTTCCCAGCAATTACTGGGTAAAACCGTTGGAAATCAGGTTCAATTGAACGGAATTTCCTATCAGATCACGGAGCTATGTTAAGGCAATATTAAGCCTGGTAACATAGATTTAATTATTCCCTAAGAATCCTATAAATATTCCGAAGAGTTAGAATAACCTTACGACTCGACCTTTGCATCAAATTAAAGATGTAATGAAATATTTTTTATCCGTTGTTGTACTTGTTTGTTCATTTACCCTATTCTCTCAGGAAAAAGGAAAAGGTGTAATTAGTGGGACTGTACTTGACGAAACAGCCGCAACCTATCCATCAGCAAAAGTAGAATTAGTAGGTGTAAAAACAATACTTACTGATTTTGACGGAAAATTCAAATTCTCAGAATTAGCGCCAGGAACCTACACAATCATTGTAAAAACTCCTGATTACTCTGATAAGATTATGCAGGGAATTGTTGTTAACAACGACGAAGTTACGATTGTTGATATTCCACTTTCTACAAATACATTGGTAACGGTAGAAATTGTAGGTAAACCAAGAAAGCAAATTGATGCTACAGACGTTGGAGTTACTTTAATACAACGAAACGCTAAAACGTTTGTCGATGTAGTTTCTATTCAAACGGCAAGTAAAACATCAGCAAGTAACGCAGGCGACGTTGTAAAAATGTCAAGTGGCGCTAGTATTCAAGACGGTAAATTCGTAGTCATTCGCGGATTGAACGACCGTTACAATGCAGCTTTCTTAAATGGAGCTCCACTACCTAGTACAGAATCAGACAGAAAAGCATTTGCTTTTGATATGTTCCCTTCGAACATGTTAGACAATATGATGATTTCAAAAACAGCTACTCCTGAAATGCCAGGGGAATTTGCTGGCGGAATTATCCAGATCAATACAAAGTCAATTCCTGACAAGAACTACTTGACACTTTCTGCAGGTGGGAGCTACAATACGATTACTACATTCAAACCAAGAACATCTTATGAAGGTGGTAAACTGGACTGGATTGGAGTTGATAATGGTGCTCGCGCCATGTCTACAGCTATTCCCGCTTACGGTTCTTACCCTATTACAATTAATGAGCAAGCAAGTCTTTCTCAACAATTCTCAACTTCATGGGCGTTGATCAACAGTAAATTCTCACCGAATTACAGTTTTCAGTTTTCAAGTGGTTATGTTGACAGCATTGCAGGAAAAGAAATTGGAATTACAACTGCTTTGACTTACTCACGTAAGTTTAACTACAATGAAACTATCCGTAAAGGATATACTAACGGAGCAGATGGAGCAGCATCACAATTGGATTACGAATATTTAGATCATAATAACGGAGAACAAGTTCTTGCAGGTGGTTTGGCAAACTTCGCTATCAAATTGAACGATAAAAACGAAATCAGTTTCAAGAACATTTACTCTATTAACTCTGACGATAAATTGATTGCAAGAACAGGAGAGATCAATCCATTGGAAACAAATCCTTCACTATTAAGATCAAACGCACGTTGGTTTACAAGTAACAAGGTTTATTCCGGACAGTTGACTGGTTCACACCATTTGAACGAAAAATTGAAATTGAACTGGTTAACAGGATACAGTAATGTAAACCGTACTATTCCAAGTTTAAGAAGAACGATCTATACACGTTCAAAATACATTAATGATCCAACTGATCCAAATCCATTGGATACAATGTATGTTGCAAACATGTCATACTCAAGTGTTGGTCCAAACTATTCAGGAGGAATGTTCTTTTCTGAAAATAAGGAGCACTCTTTCAATAACCGTTTGGATGTGTCTTACACATTTGATGAAAGAAATCCAAAGATCAAAACAACTTTGAAATTTGGTTTGTACAGCCAAATGAGAAACAGAACATTTACTGCACGTCAGTTAGGTTACACAAAATATGGAATTGTTGGTGGGAACGTAAATTTCAAAGAGTCACTTTTGTACTTACCTGAAGATCAAATTTATGCTCCTGAAAATATGGGATTACTTGAAGCGCCATCTTCATCGAATGGAAATGTGGGTGTTGGTGGTTTCAAATTAACTGACGGAACAAAATTCTCTGATGCCTACACTGCAGAATCGAACTTAAGCGCAGGTTATGCAATGGCTGATAACACTTTCGGTAATTTAACTTTGGTTTATGGAGCAAGAGCAGAATACTTCGAACAAAAGCTTCATGCAAATCGCGATAACAATACAGCGTTAGAAATCAATACCAGAAAATTAGACATCTTACCTTCATTGAATGCTATTTACAGCATCAACGATACAGCAAACGTTCGTTTCGCATTTTCACAAACAATCAATCGCCCGGAATACCGTGAGTTGGCACCATTTGCTTTCTACGATTTCACAACAAACCTTGTAGTTTCAGGTAACGACAGCTTACAACGTGCAAAAATCAATAACCTTGATTTACGTTACGAGCGTTTCCCTGGACGTGGTCAAATGTTCTCTGTATCTACTTTCTTCAAGCACTTTGAAAACCCGATCGAACAAGTAAGTCGTGTTGATGTTACAGGAGAAATCTCTTACAAAAACGTTCCAACTGCATTCAGCTATGGATTAGAGGTTGAAGGAAGAATGGCGATTGGAAACATTTTCAAAGTAGACTCAGCTTCAGTTTTCAATGATCTATTAATTTTTGCAAACGGAGCGGTGATCCGTTCAAAAGTAGACGTTTCTGACATCGTTGGTTCAGCTTCAAATTCTCGTCCGCTACAAGGTCAATCACCTTACATCGTAAACGCAGGTATTACGTATACACATCCTGAGAAGATCTGGACATCTACATTGTACTTGAACCGCGTTGGAAATCGTATTTCAATTGTTGGAAACACGAACGAGCCGGATCTTTGGGAACAAGCGAGAACATTCCTTGACTTCCAATTCACTTACAGTTTCTGGAAACCAAACGGAGCGAAATCGCCAAAAGCTGAGTTGAAATTCAATGTTCAAAACATTTTAGCACAAGACCAACTTTACTACCAAAACAATGTAAACACTACAGAAGTTAAAGGAGTTCGTGCTGCAACAAATGCTATTTTCTTAGGAGACAAGAACAACAAAACAGGTTACCAAAGTGGAGTTGATGATGAAGTTTGGAGAACAAATTTCGGAAGAACAATTTCCTTGGGAATCACATTTAAATTGTAATTATTACATCAAACATAGAAGTCCCGGTTTCCTTTATGGAGGTCGGGATTTTTTGTTAAACACATAGAAAACATAGCTGTGCACATAGTCATATAGATTTTTTGAATATGCAGCGATGTTAAACCTCAAAGATTTGCACTTTACATTTCAACTATATGCTCTATGTTTCTTCTATGTGACTATGTGTTCAATAAGGCTTCTCCTAAATTTCTATGGTTCCTATGTGAATCAACTATGTGACTATGTGTTTTTAATCACCATACTAAATCATTCTAGTGATCACATAGAATTCAACTTCATAACCTCCTCTTAACATAGATTTACTTAAAGGGTAACCTAAAAGACAGGCTAAGTAAAGGTTCAGACCTGAGATTTGTATCGATTAAAAAAGTAAGAAATTAAACGATGAAAAAAATCTACATGTCAGCTTTGTTCTTAGCGTTAAGCGGAATAGCTACAAGTCAATCATTCTTCGCGCCTACCTCATACAGAGGGGCATTCGCACCAGCGCCAACAGCAATGTGGACTGATGGATGGACCAACTGGGATCCGCAAAACACAGCTTACGGTACTTCAAACGTAAACGTAACTACAAACATTACAAATAATACAACTTGGACAGCAAACAACGTTTACTTGTTACAAGGACAGATTTATGTAAAGAATGGAGCTACATTAACGATTCAACCGGGAACAATCATCATGGGAGATAAAGCAACTCCGGGATCAGGTTTGTTCATTACTCAAGGTTCACAATTGATTGCTAATGGAACAGTTAACAATCCAATTGTATTTACATCTAACCAAGCGCCGGGAGCAAGAGCTGCTGGAGACTGGGGAGGAGTTATCCTATTAGGAAGAGCTGCTAACAATCAGCCAAGTGGTATTGCAAACATCGAAGGTATCGCTCCAACCGCTGACACTCAATTTGGTGGTGGTGCTAATCCAGATGACAATGACAACTCAGGTTCAATGAGTTATGTTCGTATCGAGTTCCCTGGATATGTTTACCAAACAGATAAAGAGATCAACGGTCTTACTTTAGGATCTGTTGGAGCAGCTACAACATTGAATCACATTCAGGTTTCATTCTCTAATGATGATGCTTTTGAATGGTTTGGTGGAAAAGTAAATGCCCGTTACCTTGTTTCTTACAGAAACTTAGATGACGATTTTGATACAGATTTCGGTTACCGTGGAATGGTTCAATTTGGATTGATCGTTCGTGACCCGAACATCGCTGATAACCCATCAATTTCTACTTCAGAAGGTTTTGAATCTGATAACGATGCAACAGGTTCTGCTGCAACGCCTCAAACTGCACCTATTTTCTCTAACATCACTGCTATCGGACCATTCCGTGGAAATACAGCCGCAACAATTGCAAGTGGGTACAGAAGAGGAGCTCGTTTACGTAGAAATACTGCAACAAGCATTTACAATACTATTTTCATGGATTTCCAACGTGGATTGCACATTGATGCAGCTGCAGCAGAAAACAATGCAACAAACAACTTGTTGAACTACGAAAACAATATCGTTGCTGGAATGTCAACTGGTAAAGCATGTGAGCGTAACTCCGGAAGTACTTTCAACATCTGGTCTTTCTTCGGAACGCATGCAAACGATTCATTGGCTTCTACAGCTGGAATCCTGGTAACTCCTTACGATTACTTAGCACCAGATTACCGTCCTGCAGGAGCTTCTCCAGCACTTTCTAACTATGCATTTAACGATGCTTACATTTTACCAAACGTTCTTACAGCACCTGCTGCAACAGCTACTTACGATTACTGTTTGAACGAAACAGCTGCTCAATTGAGCGCAACAGCTATCAACGGAAACTCATTGTTATGGTACACAGTAGCAACTGGAGGTTCAGGAACTGCAACAGCTCCAACTCCTTCAACTGCTTCTGCAGGAACATTTAACTACTACGTTGCACAGTCGAACGGACAAGGATTTGAAGGACCAAGAACAATGATTACTGTTACAGTTAACGCATTGCCAGCTGCTCCATCAATTACTCCAAACGGACCAACTTCTTTCTGTACAGGAGGATCAGTAATGTTGACATCTTCTGCTGCAACTTCTTATTCTTGGACAGGTGGTTCAGTTAACCAATCAATTACTGTAAATACTACAGGAAACTACACAGTAACAATTACAGATGCTAACGGTTGTGAAGCAACTTCATCACCAATTTCTGTGAACGTTTCTAACGCACCGGTTCCAACAGTTCAGGCTAACGGATCTCTTCAGCTTTGTGAAGGAGAAGAAGTTACTTTAACAGCATCTACTTCTGATTCTTACTCTTGGTCTCCAAACGGTGAAACAACTCAATCGATTACAGTTTCTACGGCTGGTACTTACTTTGTAACAACAACCAATGCGAATGCTTGTGACGGAGTTGGACAATCAGGAAACTCAATTGTTGTAGTAAATACACAACCGCTTGCAGGAGTTAATGCTCCAAGCGTAAACGGAACAGTTGTAACTTTCTCTAACAACTCAACTGATGCAACAACTTACTCTTGGGATTTCGGTGACTTCACTACATCTTCTGCAACGAACCCGGTTCATGCTTATGCAGTAAGTGCTTCTTACACTGTAACATTAACAGCTACAAACGGAAACTGTTCAGATGATACAACATTCGTAGTTGCAATTACAGTTGGATTGGATGAGATCAACGCTGTTAGCGGATTGAACATCTTCCCTAACCCAACATCTGCAGATGCAACTTTAGAAGTTGAATTGGCTAATGCTGGTGAAATCGAAGTTATCGTGATGAATGCTAGCGGACAAATTATGCAAACAGTTGCAACTCAATTCGCTGAAGTTGGTACACACCAATTCACATTGAACACTGCAGAATTTGCACAAGGAATGTACTACGCAGTGGTTCGCACAGCAGGTACTTCTAAAACAGTAAAATTGAGCGTGATTAAATAATCGCTCTTCTAAAAATACCGTAACGGTGAGTTCATTCGATTGGGCTCACCGTTTCTGTTCTCGATACATCTCAACACTTCACTACGTTGCGGTCGAGACACTCGAACTGACGAAACGGACCCTCCAATTTCACTTGAAAAGTCGTCACTTCGAGTTTTTCGAAACGAAGTGGAGAAAAGTATCGAGAAGGACAACCATATTCCCTATCTTCGTTCAAATTCTTGAAATATGAAAATCATTGCCTTTGGTGCCAGTACAAGTTCGAAATCGATTAACAAACAGTTTGCACATTATGCTGCTCTTCAAATGGGAGACGATGTTCAGATGTTGGACCTAAACGATTTTGAAATGCCTATTTTCTCTGTTGATAGAGAGGAAGCGGATGGTTATCCGGAAGAAGCAAATGAGTTTTTGGATATTATTGGAGAAGCTGATCTATTGGTGATTTCCATGACAGAGCATAACGGAGCTTATTCTGCAGCTTTCAAGAATATTTTGGATTGGACATCACGCGTTCAAAATGATGTATTTCAAAATAAGCCGGTGCTATTGCTTTCTACTTCTCCAGGTGGATTCGGCGGTGGAAACTCCATGCAATTAGCGTTGACTCGTTTTCCGAAGCACGCTGCGAATATTATTGCACATTTCAGTCTGCCTAAATTCGGAGAGAACTTCAATAATGGAATTACGGATGCTGAATTGAAAGCGAAGTTTGAAGAGACATTAGAGACCGCTAAAAAAGCGCTGCATCTCGACTCCGCTCGATGACCGCTCGCTCGTTCATTGGATTTAGCCATTAATGCACGAATAGAATTAGTGAATTCGTGGCTAATTATGACTTCAAATCGAAAAGTTAATAGATTGGTGGACTACGGAATAGTTGGTTCGATAGTGAATTTACTTTCCTGAACATACTCATTTCCGCCACCGAAGAAAACCCAAATAAATTGATTCTCACCATGAATAATTTTTAAATTCCTATCGGAATCATAATACAGAATGGCTCTTCTATCTCGTTCAATAAAGAATGCAAACGGAATCGGAATCAGAAAAAGTTTACGTTTCAGCAATAAATAATTACCTCTGTTTTTCACTTTAATCCGAAATTGACCTGAAACATTCGTATCGTTTTGGATTGAAACATTTAGATGCTTGTCACCATCATAGGATATTGTAGTTGATAGAGAATCTAATTCGGGGTGCTCATCTTCGTAAAATCGGATTTTCTGGTAACCCAACAAAATCTCAGCTAAATTGATTCTATTCTTTTCAAATCGATTCACATTTGAAAACGTGGTAGTATCCGTATTTACATTCATTTGTGTTTTATCCACCTTCAAAAGCAAATCTTTTTCGCTAACACAACTGCTCAAAATAAACAGCACGCAGAAATAGAAAACAACAGATTTCATTTAGTCGATTTAAAGAGGTTGATGTTTATTTCCTTGATTAGAGAAATCGAAGGCCTACTTCAAATCGAAAAGTGAATTGACACCCGGAAGACGTTCTACAGTATAACCTTCCGCATATTTTGTTCCGATACTTCTTCCGAATTCGGCCATACGTCCACGAAGAAACTCAAAAAACTCTTCACCTGAAATGGGTGTTTGCGGTTCTTTTGAATCTGGATCCCAAAACTGTGTTTTGTATGCTTTTATGGATTCAAATTTCTGCTCTACAAAATCAGTAACATCAATAGCAAAATCGGCTTTCAACAAACGATCCTGAATATAGTGATAAACAAATTTTGGTCGATGTGCTTCTTGCTCCTGCCCTTCCCAAAAAGTTTTCACTTTTCTTAGTCCAGCTAAAAAACAAGCTTCAGAAGCCAGTTTACTTCCTTTTCCATGATCCGGGTGACGATCTGAAACGGCATTCAACAATACTATTTCTGGTTTAAATCGACGAATTTGTTCAATGATCAATCGCAAATTATCTTCAGAATGCGTAAAAAAACCATCTGCCATTTTCAAATTTACCCGATCTGATAATCCCAATATTTTAGCAGCAGCGGCAGCTTCTTCCTTACGCGTTTCTGCCGTTCCTCTTGACCCCAATTCCCCTTGCGTTAAATCCACGATTGCCGTAGAATAACCCATTGCTTTATGCTTCAATAGCGTTCCAGCTGCTGAAAGTTCTACATCGTCGGGATGTGCGCCTATTGCAAGAATATCAACCATAATACTTCAAAAGTTGCCTTCGACTCCGCTCAGTCACCTTTTCTAAACAGGTCATCGAGCGTAGTCGAGATGATTTACTTTTCTAACCAATTTACAATTTCATCGTCAAACGGAGAAACACCTGAAAGTAAAACTTTCACTACTTCCCCATTTTCGTTCACCAAATACTTTTGAAAGTTCCATTCTACCTCGTTACCATCAATTGCTGTTAAGAACTGATACAACGGATGTTTTTGATCTCCGAGAATGGTAATTTTTTCAGTTAAGGGAAATGTAACTCCGTAACGCTTGGTGCAAAATTCACCAATTTGTTCAGCTGAACCAGGTTCTTGAGCTCCGAAATCGTTACACGGAACGCCAATCACTTCAAAATTGTTTGCTCCAAATTCTTCGTAAAGACCTTGTAATTCTGCATACTGTGGTGTAAAGCCGCATTCAGAAGCCACATTCACAAAAAGCAGTTTCTTTCCTTTGAAGTTCGACCAATCTATGGTTTCACCTTCAAGCGATTTGATTTGAATATCTTCTAGCCTCATAACAATTCTTTCATTTTACGGTTGTAGATAGTGCTTTTGATTCCAGCCCAAACTGCCAATGCAATAAACAGTACGAACATGACATAAATATACGATGGCAAACTTACAGCTCCATCACCTTGAGCGTAAGAATGTAGACCAACTAAGATGAAGTTTACACCAAAGAATGTAAACATGATTGCTGCATAACCGAAGAAACTTGCAACGTTGAACGCATATTTACTTTTCAAGCCTGGAATGAAACGGAAATGTAAAATAATGGCATAAACCAAAACTGAAGCTAAAGCCCATGTTTCTTTCGGGTCCCAACCCCAATATCTTCCCCACGACTCATTGGCCCAAATTCCGCCAAGGAAAGTTCCAATGGTTAACATGAAAGTTCCAATCATCATCAAAATTTCGGCAGCGTGTGTTAAGTCGCTGATATCCTTGTTAATGTGTTTTGCATTTTTCATTGTTCGTGTAACAAACAAAATCAGGTTTGTCAACCCCAGAATACAGGCCAAGCCTAGAAATGCGTACGACGAAGTAATGACCGCAACGTGCACTTTCAACCAGTAACTTTTCAGAACGGGTGCCAACGGTGTAATTTGCGGATCCAACAATTCCAACTCTGTAACCATGATGATACTTCCCGCCAACAAAGCAGCTAAAGCAATAATTACCGGAATTCGTTTCATTAAGATAATTGCGAGTAAAACAGCTACCCAAGCAATGAAAACCAATGCTTCATAGCCATCACTCCATGGCGCATAACCTGAGATGTATGAACGAACAGCCAATCCATAACCGTGGTAAAGGAAGGTGATAATCATTCCTCCAACGAAAATGTAACGGAATATTTTGAATACTCGATCGTTCTTCGGTTGAACCAACAATTTGATAAAATAAAGAATCAAAAGAAATACACCCAATAAGAAATAGAGCATCTCTGCATTCTTGAAAATCGTCATTTTATTGTACGAAATTTCCAATTTCACCTGTGTTTCAGAAGGTAATTTGTCTGCCGGAGTCATTGCACGCTGCACCGATTTCAAGTCTTTCAACAATCCATTCGGAACCTGGTAATCACTGTTCTCGCCCAAATTCTCGTACAACCAGCCAAAATATTTAAAGGCAATTTCAGCGGAAGAACGAGCACCATTTACCGCTTCTTGGGAAGTTGGAGAATACCATGTACTGTTTTTTGCACCCGGTACTGGAATAATTCTCATATAACTTGAATTTTCCAATCCTACAATGATCTCAAAACGCTCTGTTAGCTTGATCAGTTTTTTCTGAAACTCATTTTGTTTTGCCTCAGATAAACGCATGGCTTCTTTGTACTCATCCATGTACTTGTAGTCATGTATTCCTTGCTCGCGGTCAACTAAAACCGTTAATTCATTGTATGAAACGTAATCCGACAAGCCCAAACGCTCGCGAACAGCGGGTTGTACTCTAATGATTTTTTGGTTGTTCCAGTACAAGGGATACATATGCATGGATGTCACCACCTGAACAGCATTGTAATCTTCGAACTTGTTCTTTCCATAGATCTTTCGCAACAACTGATCACACATGGTGTGGTAAGGAATATTTCTTCCTTTAAAATCCTGAACCAAAAGCGAAGCCAGTTCCTCAGAATGTTCTTTTGAGATAAAACGAACCATTTTAGCGGCTTCTCTCTCCTGACGTTCCATCTCGGCAGTATTCGGTTTGGAAGCTACAACGTGATGCGAATGGTCGTGACCTTCATGATCGTGATTGTGCTCTCCTTCTTGTCCGAATGAGTAAGTGGAAATCAATAAAACAGCGACAGCAGCTGATTTCTTTCCAAATTTCCCAATCAATTCTCTAAGTCGACCATCTTTCGCAAACAAGCTCATAATCATTCCGATAATCATTAATAAATAACCAAGGTAACTGATGTTTGTTCCCCAAAAATCACTGTTTACGCTCAAAATTGTCCCTGTTTCATCAGGGAAATAAGAACTTTGGAAGAAGCGGTAACCGTTGTAATCAACCACATGATTCATGAACAAATGCTTTTTCTTGTCTACTCCATTCTGCTTATCCTGAATGGCAATATTACTTGAGTAAGACGATGCAATATCAGATCCGGGATATCTATCCATCATAAAATCTTCACACTTTATTTGGAAAGGCAAAGGTCTGAATCTAAGTCCGTAGCTAATGGCGTAATTCAATCCATTGAAACTGAAAACTGTTGGTTGACCAACTTCTTCAATACCACCTTTGATGCGAACGATCTTCGATTTTCCACCATTTGAAACTTTCAATGTCAAATAGTCGGAACCTCTGTCTTTACGACCTGAAGAGATCAATTCTCGTTTTGCATTTGGAATTACCTGCTTGAAAACAAATTGTTTCCCCATAAACGAGTACAGCGTTCTTGGACTGATCTTGTAAACAGTATTTGGTAAGATAGAATTGTAAAGCGAATCTGAAATTGGAGCACCACTTTGCTGAGATTTCTGCAATTGTGACATGGCAATGCTCTGCATAGGAATAGTTGCACGAATCACCAATGAATCTCCTTGTTCGAAAATATGAATTCCGGGATCGCTGGAATTAGAATAGAACAAAATTGCACCGCCCAGATTCAAATCTTCTCCCGGTAGTACGAAGTTAGACTTCATTCCATCCAATACAATGTCCAATGCTTTTTTCTTCGATTTTGGATCAATACGCAATGAATCAATGTATTTCGATTTAAAGTCGACGTATTCAACGGTTACTTCAGACTTTCCAGGTAATTTCGTTTTGAAATCAACAGAATTCGGATAGCTTTCTGCCATGAATTTCATTACAGAATCGCGGTACTGATATTTCTCACCGTCATTTACATGGAAATAAACATAAGGCTCAGCAGTTTCAATTCTGTTGACAGCTTCACCCTCTGCAATGTACATTCTTCCTTCAAAACCAAAATAGCGTGTTACACCAGCACCAATGATGATCACGATGAACGAAATATGAAACATAAACATCGCAATCTTCTCGCGACGCCACATTCTATAGCGCACAATATTCGCAACCAGATTTATTGCCAAAAACACCAATAGGAATTCGAACCAACGTGCATTATACACCCACAACTTTGCAGCCTGTGTTGTTTCATTTGCTTCAATAAAAGTTGCTCTTGCAATTGCTACGAAGAAGATCAGCATTGCTACTGCCATTCCACGCATTGAGAAAAGTGCGCTCGCTATTTTTTCCATCTAAAAACGGATTTATTTTCCGTTTGCAAAAATAACCATTCAGAACGCCCTAACCATGGAAATAGTGAAACTTTCGGTGAAGTGTTGAAAGAAAAACATTTCGGATTAAATTATCAGTTGACGAAAAACCAACACATAGGAAGATAGAACACATAGTTGAATCAACTTATGTAAAAAATCTATGTGACCTATGTCTCTATGTGATCATCTTTTTTCTCCTGATTATTTTGGAAAACAAAAAAGGGCTACTCTTTCGAATAACCCTTTAAATCTATTTTTTGAAAATTAATCTTCGATAGTAGATGGAACTAAAATACGTCCACAGTGCTCACAAACGATTACTTTTTTTCTTGTTTCAATATCTAACTGACGTTGAGGTGGAATTTTGTTGAAACATCCTCCACAAGAGTCACGATCTACACCAACAACTGCCAAACCATTCTTCGCATTTGTACGCAAACGATCGTAAGCCATGATCAAACGCTCATCGATAGCAGCTTTAGCTTTCTCTGATTTCGCTTGAAGTACTTCTTCATCTTTTTGAGTTTCAGCAACGATTTCATCAAGTTCACCTTGTTTCACCGCTAAATCTCCTTTACGCATTTCCAAACGCTCTTTTGCTTCGTCAACCACTTCTTTCTTAGCGCCAACTTTAGCCTTAGCCTCTTTAATACGTTTTTCGTGCAATTTAATTTCCAACTCCTGGAATTCGATTTCTTTGTCTAAAGATTCAAATTCACGGTTGTTACGCACATTATTTTGTTGTTCTTTGAACTTAACGATTGCAGCTTCTGCATCTTTAATTGCATTCTTACGGTCAGTAACTTCTGTATCAAGTTCTTTTACCTCTTCCTGCATTTTCTTCATTCTTGTTTCCAAACCTTCAATCTCATCCTCAAGGTCTTGAACTTCAAGTGGCAATTCACCACGTACTGTTCTAATGCTATCGATTTGAGAATCAATTTTTTGCAATGCGTACAACGCATCTAACTTTTCAGCAACTGTTGTTTCTTTAGTACTTGCTTTTGCAGCCATCCTTAGAGATAATTTATTGGATTCGTATTTACACTCGTTAAACGAACGGCAAAAGTAGTAAAATTTTTCTGCATTTGAGCTACCAACCAGTCCGAAGTATATTGTTCTGATTCAAAATGTCCGATATCCGCAATAATTATTTGCTTTTCGGCATCAAAAAACTCGTGATATTTGAAGTCGGCAGTAATAAAAACGTCTGCTCCGCCTCTTTTTGCTGCGTTCAACAAAAAACTTCCCGAACCACCGCAAACGGCAACTCTTTTTACTGTTGAAGAATGAATTTCTGTATAACGAACTGCTCCGGACCCAAAAACAGCTTTAATTCTCTTTAAAAACTCTACAGTATCTTCTTCAACTGACAATTCACCCACCATTCCGCTTCCAACTTGTTCATTGGTATTGTTCACGGCTATCACATCGTACGCAATTTCCTCGTAAGGGTGCGCTTGTTTCATGGCCGACAATACTTTCCCCAAACAATGCTGAGGAACTGTAACTTCAATTTTTTCCTCCTGAACTTGTTCCAGAACTCCCGATTTACCTATGAAAGGGTTCGCATTTTCATCCGGAATAAATCGTCCGGTTCCTGTAAAAGAAAAACTGCAGGCTTCGTAATCGCCAATTTTTCCGGCACCAGCTTCTGATAAAGCACTCCTTAACAGATCAGAATGCGTTGCGGGAACATAAACTTGTAACTTGACAAATCCATTTTCCTTCGGAAGTAAAATTTTGGTATTCTGAAGTCCAATTTTATTGGAAATGATCTTGTTCACACCATATGACATGTTATCCAGGTTGGTGTGAATCGAAATCAGGTTTAAATCGTGTTTGATTGCTTTCTGAACTACTTTCTCAATATAACTTGCCCCAGTAATGCGTTTCAGTCCTTTAAAAATGATGGGATGATGTGTAACAATTACGTTTGCACCTACAACAATGGCTTCATCAAGCACTGTTTCAATGCAGTCAAGCGCAACCAAAACGCCTTTGATCTCAGTATTTGGATCACCGACCAACAATCCTGAGTTGTCATAGCTTTCCTGATACGTATACGGAGCGAGGCTATTCAGATAAGAAACAAGTTCGGATACTTTCATATTTACTGTCCTTTTTTTGCTTTTTCAACAGCTTCAACCCATTCATTTCGATCAGCTTTGTTATTGATTTGAAGACTGAATTGCTTTCCGTTCGCATCAGTAAGCAATAACCTTTTGGACAAACCAAATCGCTTTAAACTTGCGGAAACCTCCGACAACGGAATATCAAAAATCAGATCTTCCTGAAGATTATCGTAACCCATAGCTGATTCCATTTTATCTCTAATGATATTGCCAACAGCACCATGGTTCAGTTTAACCCTTTCCTGAGTTCCGGAATAAAAAACACGTTTATTTGTAAGTACAACATCTCCAAGAAGCACTTTTACTGCTGATTGAAAATATCCTGCTTGCGATTGTCTTAAAATCGTTTCTTCCATAGGCTTTAAATTGAATGTCTCAAATATAGCCAGAAATAAACCTATTCGCAATTGGGCGAAATGGTTACGTTTTCAATCTTTCCAACCAACTTTCGAAAAGTATTCGAACCAAAAAATCCCTATATTTGATTCATTCAACACCTAATTATGATTAAGTCGATACTTTCAATTTCTCTACTTCTTGTTTTATTCAGCACCCCTGCTTGTATCAAACGCAATCCACAACTTTTTCATGAAATGGCTGGCGAATACGAGTGGACCGTTTCACACTCTCCCAACGGGGATAATAACGGAAATCCACTTCCTAATTTGAATGCTGAATCTACAGAAACGACTTATAAAGTAAAGATCAAACGAAACGGAAGAGTGCAAATGTTTGAGAATGACAAGGAGTTAAAGGAGCCCGATGTTGATTTTGCTTCAGGTGATTTTTCAGAAGGAAGTTCTCATTCTGCATACTTCACGTTAATGGTACTGAAAGATTTCTATTATACCTACAACGTGTATTACCAGAACGATTCACTCACGATCGAAGACTGGCCTCATGTTTATTATGTGAACACATTGGTGCGAACGAAGTAATTCCTGAAGATTTAGTTCTATTCGGTCTTTATCCAATGACTTATCTTCTCGAACAATTCGTTTTTCTTAAACGGTTTCGATAGATAATCGTTCATTCCAACTTCAAAGCATTTTTCTTTTTCCTTAGTAATGGAATGTGCAGTGATTGCAATAATTGGTGTTTTCGAACCCAGCTCTTTGCGAATGTATTCTGTAGCCTGATAACCGTCCATTTCAGGCATCTGGATGTCCATTAAAACCACATCATAGCTTTTCTGTTTGAACATTTCAATTCCTTCTTTTCCATTTTTGGCAGTGTCCAGTTCAAGATTCGTCATATCAAAAAGCTGCTGAGCAAAAAACAGGTTAAGTCTGCTGTCTTCGCACATAAGAACGTTTCCTTTTAATGAACTATAATCGTATTCAGCATTTTCTTCGCTCAATTGTTCTTTTCCTTCTGGCGCTTCGAAATGAATTGTAAAAAAGAATTCGGTTTTTTCATTCGGAATACTTTTCACCCCAATTGTACCGCCTTGTTTTTCAACCAGGAGCTTACAAATATTCAATCCAAGACCAGTTCCACCATATTTACGGGTTGTATCACTTTCTGCCTGTGTAAAACGACCAAAAACACTTTCCAGCTTATCGGGTGAAATACCAATTCCCGTATCCTGAACAACGAATGTCAACGCAGCTTGCCCTGACGACGTTCGTTCTCCCGAAATGATCAACTTCACTTCGCCTTTTTCCGTGAACTTTAAGGCATTGTCCAATAAATTGATCAATATCTGTGTCAATCTGTTTGGATCACCTTTAATAAAATCAGGAACCTGCGCGGCAATTTCATACTTGAAGGAAAGATTCTTCTCTCTTGCTTTTCCTTCTAAGATGGCAAACACATTTTCAACAACTTCTCTCAACCGGAAATCACATTGGTCAAACTGAAATAAGCCTGCTTCAATCTTACTCAGATCAAGAATGCCGTTCACCAAATAAAGTAAACTGTCGCCACTGGTTTTTACAGATTGGAGTTGTTTTCGCTTTTTCTCATCCTCTTCCGATTCTAATAATAAATCAGTAAACCCTAAAATTGCATGAATTGGTGAACGGAGTTCGTGACTCACATTCGCTATAAAATTGTCTTTTTGATTATTGAGTTCCTCCAGTGATTTTATGGCAAGTACATCTTTTGTAATATCCACAGATATATTGGTAATCCTATCTATTTCGCCATTCAGATCAATAACCGGGCTATAAGAAGCCTGAATCCAGATCGTTTCACCTTTCTTGTTCTTGCGTTTAAATTTTCCGGCATAAGGTTCACCTGCCACTAATTTCTCCCACAAAAAATCATTGTCGGTTTCAGTAAGCAGCATCGCGTGTTTCTTCCCAATAAGCTCTTCAACCGTGTACCCCATCATATCGGCATATTGTTGATTCAAATTAAGGATTGTACCCTCTTTAGAGAACTCAATAACCGCATTTGACTGTCCAATTGCTTCCAATAAATTATTGTAAACCTGCTCCTGTATTCTGATCCTTTTCTCGGAAATTTTGATCTTTTCGTTCAATACATCTGTCAGCTCACTTCCCATATCCTGATTACGTTTTTTAGCTTCCAAATGGATCATAACCATTTTAGCAACATCACGTAATGACTGTTTTTGTAGTTCGTTCAAATGCTGAGGCTTGAAATCGGCTGCGCAAACGGAGCCAATTACATAACCCTTCTCAGATCGCAGTGGAATACTGACATAAAATCGAATCCCATTTTCAACTTGCACATGGGGATTATTAACAAGCCGTTGATCCTGCAGCGTGTCTGAGATCTCCATAATATCATTTTCGTGCAAGGAATATTGACAAATACTGTCTTCCACCGGAACTTCATCAAGATCCATACCTATCTTCGATTTGTACCATTGTCGTTCATCATCAATAAATGTGATCAATGAAATGGTTGTATTACAAATTGTTGAAACAAGATTATTGAGTGTATCATAATACTCATCCGGAGGAGTATCAATGACGGCATATTCTAAAAGTGCCTTTATCCTGTTAATATCTTTGATATAGCTATCCAAAATCTGTAAATCATGGTTCTAAACAAAAATATCATTTTTCAGCGCAATTTCATGAAATGAGCGTTCAACCGTCTCCTATGCTGTTACGAAAGATGTCGAAGTAAATCGTATCTTCGCCAGTATGCGAAACCTTCGGTTGCTTCTTCTCCCATTCAACTTGATTTACGGCGCAATTGTCGCATTCAAGAATTTCTCCTATTCTGTAGGCTGGAAAAAGAGTTTTGAAATTCCCGGAGCCAGCATTTGCATCGGAAATATTACCGTTGGAGGTACTGGAAAATCGCCATTAACCAAAGAAATTACTGAATTACTTCAGGATGAACATCCGGTAATTCTTTCCCGTGGTTATGGTCGCCAAACCAAAGGATTACAAATTGCAAACACCAATTCCACTGCTTTGGATATTGGAGATGAACCGATGATGTACTGGTCGTATTTTCAACGACAAGTTCCGGTTGTTGTTTCTGAAAAACGCATTTTGGGAGTGGAATGGATTCGAAAAAATCACCCTAACTCTCCTATTCTTCTCGACGACGCTTTTCAGCACCGTGCAGTAAAAGCAGGATTGAATATCGTTTTAATGACTTACGATCGACCCGTTTTCAGAGACTTCACCTTTCCAGCTGGAAATCTGCGTGAGTTTCGTTCAGGCATTAAGCGTGCAGATCTGGTTGTTGTAACAAAATGTCCGGAAAGTTTGACAGAAGTTCAAAAATCCGAGTTCTACAATAAATTACCCATTTCCAAAGCGGATATCTATTTCAGTAAGGTAAACTATAACACTCCAACACCCATTGGAGAAAGTACCTGGAAAGACTTTAAACATGTGGTACTGATTACTGCGATAGCTGAACCTTTAGCACTGAAAAACCATTTTGAAAAAGCACACAAAGTAGAACTAAATCGATTCGCTGACCACCACAATTTCACTGCTGGCGAAATCAGGGAAATTCTACAAAAAGTTGCTACTTTTGCACCGCAGGAATGTGCAATTGTTACAACCGAAAAAGACCTTGTAAAATTGAGTCCATGGTTGGCAGAAATATTTGCGGTTTCCACAAATGTTTTTGTACAAACCATTCGCACGGAACTGGACAGACAAACGGATTTTAATCAACGAATAAAGAAATATGTTGTTATCACAAATGAAAGAGGCAGCTGATTATATCAGCTCAAAAACGCAGGTAAAACCAAGCATCGGAATTATTCTTGGAACCGGATTAGGTGGATTGGTAAAGGAAATCGAAATTATTGACGAGATTCCTTACGAGAACATTCCTCATTTCCCTGTTTCAACTGTTGAAAGTCATTCCGGAAAATTGATCTTCGGAAACTTAGGTGGAAAACAAGTCGTTGCAATGCAAGGTCGTTTCCATTATTACGAAGGATATAACATGCAGCAGGTTACTTTCCCTGTTCGCGTTATGAAATTGTTGGGAATTGAGCGTTTGTTTGTGAGTAATGCTTCAGGTGGTGTGAATCCGGATTACATTGTTGGTGAGATCATGATCTTGAACGATCACATCAATTTGTTCCCTGCTCACCCGCTAATTGGAAAAAACATTGATGAATTGGGACCACGTTTCCCTGATATGAGCGAGCCTTACGATCATAAAATGATTGAAATGGCCAAGAACATTGCAAAAGAAAATGATATTCGAATTGCAGTTGGAACTTACGCCGCTTTAACAGGACCAACATTGGAAACTCCTGCTGAGTACGGTTATGTTCGTGCAATTGGCGCTGATGCAGTTGGAATGTCAACTATTCCTGAAGTAATTGTAGCGCGTCACATGGAAATTCCTTGTTTCGCTATCTCGATCATTACAGATTTAGGTGTTCCCGGAAAAATTCAGAAAGTAAGCTTGCAAGACGTTATTGAAGTAGCTTCTCGTCAGGAGCCGAAGATGACATTGATTATGCGTGAATTAATCTCAAAAATATAAAGACATAAGACCGAAGACAAAAGACTGAAGACAGATATGTTCTTAGTCTTTCGTCTCAAGTCTTTCGTCTCAAGTCTTGAAAAATGAGTACAGAAACAAGAGATAAATACGAAGTTGTAATTGGTTTAGAAGTTCACGCGCAAATGTTGACGAAAACAAAAGCGTACTCAAGCGATATCAACGAATACGGTTCAGCTCCGAACACCAATGTAAGTGTTATTACACTTGGTCATCCCGGAACTTTACCAGTAATGAATAGCAAAACCATTGAATTTGCCATCAAACTTGGTTTGGCGGTTAATGCTCAAATTGCACCTGATCAATATTTTGCACGCAAAAACTATTTCTACCCCGATCTTCCGAAAGGATATCAAATTACGCAAGATACAACTCCGATTTGTACTGGTGGATCTATTTTCATTAAAGACGAAAACGGAACAGAGAAAGAAATTGGTTTAACGCGTATTCACATGGAAGAAGATGCCGGAAAATCAATTCACGATATTGATGTTTACGATACATTGATCGACTTGAATCGTGCAGGAACTCCGCTTTTGGAAATTGTTTCTGAGCCGGATCTTCGTTCGAGTCAGGAAGCATACAATTACTTAACAGAAGTTCGTCGTTTGGTGCGTTACCTTGATATCTGTGACGGAAACATGGAAGAAGGATCAATGCGATGCGACGCCAACGTTTCTGTACGTTTAAAAGGTGCTCCTGAATTTGGAACCAAAGTGGAAGTAAAAAACATGAACTCGATCAGAAACGTACAACGTGCAATTGAGTTTGAAGTTGAACGTCAGATTGAAGCCGTAGAAAAAGGAGAGAACATTCCTCAGGAAACACGTTCTTTTGATGCCTTGAAAGGAATTACTATTTCTATGCGTTCAAAAGAAGCTGCCAACGATTACCGTTATTTTCCTGAACCGGATTTACAACCAATTACGGTGGATGAAACCAGCATTGCACAAGTGAAAGCGAAAATGCCGCCACTTCCGCGAACGCTTTTACATAAATACATCAACGAATTCGGATTATCTGAATACGATGCGAATGTATTGACCGATTCAAAAGGAATTGCGCTTTACTTCGAATCAGTGGTTGCAGAAACAAAGAACTTTAAAGGAGCAGCTAACTGGGTTATGGGAGACGTGAAGTCTTATCTCAACCAAAACGGGTTGGAAATTGAAGATTTCCCTGTTTCTGGAAAAACACTTGCTTCGATGATTGCCTTGATCGACAGTGGAAAAGTTTCGCATTCGGCTGTTTCACAAAAGCTTTTCCCGGCACTTATTGCTGCACCTGATAGCGATGTACAGGAATTGGCGAATACATTGAACATTATTCAGGAATCGGATGAGAATAGTTTAAAAACGTTAATTGAGGACGTTTTCAAGCAACATCCGGCAGAATTCGAACGTTTTAAGAGCGGTGAAAACCAATTGACAGGATTTTTCATGGGTCAAATCATGAAGGCTTCCGGTGGAAAGGCAGATCCGAAAACAACTTCAGCATTGCTGAGACAATTGATATCATAACATGAAATTTGCAGGATTTCTACTATTTATTGGTTTAACGCTTGTCTCTTGCGGTTCTTCATCCGAAGACGAAGAAGGCAAATTGCCGAATAATTTTCATGTTGAAGGAAAAATAATTGGTGCTGCCAATAAAAAAATTCTGATCAAAGCAGATACAGATCAAGGTTCTGTTACAGTTGCAGAAACTACCGCAGACGCTTCAGGAAACTATTCTATTGATGGAAATATTCCAGCCTTAGGTTTGTATTCTTTCGTAGTTGAAGATGGCGCGAACAGTGCAATTGTACTTCCAATGACTGTTGATGATAAAGTAACGGTTAACGGAAACCTCAAAGATTTCACCATTTATCCGAAAATTTCAGGAACCAACTGGGCAAAACCGTTAATGTGGTATATGAAAGCATTGAATGATTTCAGTACAATGTACATGATCGAAGAAAATGCAAAGAATTTAACTCAGGAACAACGAGAAGCCGGAACAAAGGCTTTTATCGAAAAGATCAAAATGCGTATTATTCAGGATCCGGGAAATCAAACCAATATTGTGATGGTTTCTGCATTGTTCCCTTTGGAAGAAGGTTCTTATGCCGATTACGACAAACAGAACATTGTTGCGCTTGATAAAATGAGAACGGCTTATCAGAAGAAACATGCCAGCTCACCTTTTACGGCTGTCGTTATTCAAAAAATCAATGGAATCATTGATGGTTATGAAAATTACTATGCAATGACCAGTGGAACACTTGCTGCTCCGGAAATTTCTCTTCCCGGCCCGGATGGAAAACAAATGCGTTTGTCTGATCTGAAAGGAAAAGTAGTTTTGATCGACTTCTGGGCATCGTGGTGTCAACCATGCAGAGCTGAAAATCCGAATGTGGTTCGCTTGTACAAAAAGTATCACAGTAAAGGATTTGAAGTTTTTTCGGTTTCATTGGATACTGATCCTGAATTGTGGAAAAAAGCAATTGCATCTGATGGACTTTTATGGAAAAATCATGCGAGTGACTTAATGGGCTGGAATGGTTCTATGATTCCATTATATCAAATTCAGGGAATTCCTCACACGGTTTTAGTGAATAAAGAAGGAAATATCATTGGTTTAAAACTAAGAGGCGAACAATTGGAACAGAAATTGGAAGAGCTGTTCGGAAAATAAATCCAAAGCAGATCTCATACTTCGGTCGCTTCAGATTAAAAAAGGAAAAAGATGAAAAAAGTACTATTTATAATTGTTGCACTGGTACAATTTCAATTGTGGGCACAGACACCTATTAAAGTTGAAATTTCCGGAAATGTATTCAATACAGTTGCAGGAAAAGATGATTCAGTGAAAATTGCACATTATTTCGGTGGAACAAATTATAAAGATTACCTGGCTGCCAAGATCGACAAAAAAGGAAACTACCTTTTAAAGGGAACTTTACCCTCGAAAGACTACTACGTTTTTCGTTTGGGAAATCAGCACATTAACATCATTCTTCGTGACAGTTCAAAACTTCGTTTGAATGCCGATGCTAAAAATGTGGTTTACTTTCACACGCTTACCGGATCTGACGAAAGTAATCAGGTGAACGAGTTTGTACGCGAAATGCAGGCTTACAATGCAAAACGTGATTCAGCTTCTAACCTATTACGTCAACATCCTGAAAACGGTGAGGCCATCAATCAAAGCTTTCAAACAGAATACTACAACTTCCAATCTTTCAAACAGAAGTACATGCAGATGAACCAAAACTCTCCTGCCCTGCTTCCTGTAATCAGCGCTATTGAAGTTGATAAAGATTTTGCTACTTACGAAAGCATCGTAAAACAAATTTCAGAATCGTTTAGCGGTTCGCCAGTAATTGAAGCTACCAAGCAGCAATACCAGGAGAAAGTTCGCCAAATGGAGGCAATGAATTTCCTTTCACCAGGAAAATTAGCTCCGGATTTCACTCAAAATGATGTGAACGACAAACCATTAACACTTTCAAGCTTAAGAGGAAATGTCGTTTTACTTGATTTCTGGGCATCGTGGTGCGGACCTTGTAGACAAGAAAATCCAAATGTTGTTGCCTTGTACAACAAATACAAAGACAAAGGATTTACCGTAATGAGTGTTTCTTTGGATAAGGAAAAACAAAAATGGCTGGATGCAATCGCTAAAGACAAATTGGTTTGGCCAAATCACGTTTCAGATTTGAAATTCTGGTCAAATGAAGCGGCAAAACTGTACCAAGTTACTGGAATTCCGTTTACCGTTCTTATCGATAAAGAAGGAAAAGTGATTGCAACGAAACTGAGAGGTCCACAACTGGAATCAACACTTAAACAAATCTTTGGATTTTAATGACCAACGAAAGCGGGACATTAGAAAGCGGAAAATGCATTTACTTTGCCTCCGATTTTCATTTGGGTGTACCCACGCATGAGGCATCACGCAATCGCGAAGACCGCATTATCAAATGGCTCGATGCTATTGCGCCAACGGCTCAGGAAATTTTCCTGGTTGGCGATATCTTCGACTTCTGGTTTGAGTATAAGCATGCTATTCCCAAAGGATTCATCCGTATTCAGGGAAAAATTGCCCAATTGGTAGATTCAGGAATAAAAGTTCACTTCTTTACGGGAAACCACGACATGTGGATGTTTGATTACTTTCCCAAAGAATTAGGCGTTTCCATGTATCGCGAACCCATTGAAAGAACCTGGAACGGCAAAACAATGGTTATTGGTCACGGTGATGGTTTAGGTCCCGGCGACCGCAATTACAAATTCCTGAAGCGCGTTTTTGCTGCACGCTGGTCGCAATGGTGCTTTGCCCGATTGCACCCCAATTTCGGAATTGGATTAGCCAACTTTTGGTCGAGAAAAAGCCGTGCAAAAACAGGAACTACTGACGAAAAATTCCTTGGCGAAGAAAACGAATGGTTGATCTTGCATTGCAAAGAAGAACTGAAGAAAAAACACATTGATTTTTTCATCTTTGGTCATCGTCATCTTCCAATGGATATTTCACTAAACGAAAAATCACGCTACATTAACCTTGGTGAGTGGCTCAACTACGACAGTTACGCCGTTTTCGATGGCCAAAATGTGGAGTTGAAGTACTGGAAAGATTAAACGCATAAATTTTAGAGTCAAAATTCACGCTCCTGTTCAGGGAATAAATTGCTTTATTAAATAGTACTCAATAAAAAACGGGCTTCGATAATCGAAGCCCGTTTTGCTTATTCTTTGATCTCTAGTGAGACGAGACCACGATCTTTTCAATCATCATTTTCGAATCAACCTGAGCTTTAATCAGGTAAACTCCAGGTGGAACGTCTTGAGCATTCCAAACCAATCTGATCATTTCGTCGTTACAACATGTTTTGGTAAACAATGTAGTAACCTCATCCCCTAGTAAATTGAAGACTTTCACCTCAACTGTTTTACCTTCAGTACCATCAATAACAACAGTAGTTTGTCCACCAGTTGGATTTGGATTTACTGAAAGAATCGGAACTACACCTGTCTCTACCTCATCCGCAGTTACATCAATTGTTCTACAAACTGAGTTTGGTAACTCGTCAAGGTCTCCGTACCCCACTTTCATACATACTTCATAAGAACCAGCTTTAGCATATTTATGTTCAGGTTTAGCTTCTGTTGAGAATGTTCCATCTCCGAAACTCCACCAATAATTCAGGTCATCTAATGAAGTGTTGTCTATTCCTTTTGTTTCAAATTTAGAATTCAATCCAGCTGAACTCGTTGAAAGCACCAGAGCGTTATCACAATTCACAGAAATTATTTTACAAACCTGATCCTGACAAACAGGATTTGATCCTGTTTTCGTTACAGTCAAACATACCCGGTAATTACCCCAACCACTCCATATTCCTACTGGTGTTGTGAATGAGTAACCTGTAGTTGTGTAAACAACAGCTCCGGTAGATACAACGCTTATTGTCCAGTTGAACGTATAGCCGGTACCAGGACTAGGAATTGTTCCTACTACATTGCTTGAAGTACTTGTAAATGTCCAGTTACAGTCCGTAAGTGTGTATGCAAAGTTCGCGGTCAAGAAACAATGTGAAGGTTGTGAACAACTCACTTTACTCACCGATATCGATGATGACTTTGTACATCCCGTTGTTGGATTTGTATAAGTCGCAGTGTACGTTGTTGGTGACGCCGGTGCCCCCACCGAAATAGATGGTGACGCAGTTGAACCAGGTGTCCAAACAATTCCACTTGTATAGTTAGTTACGTTCAAAGTAGCGTAATCGCCATCACAAATAGTTGTTGGACCTGAAATAGTTGGCGCTGCAGGAAGCGGATTAACCGTGAAATTATATGTTTTTGAACAACCTGTACTCAAGGTATACGTGATCACAACACCACCAGAAACAGTCGAACTTGGAGTAATTACACCGGTCGTTGAGTTAATACTTGCGATAGAAGGAGCTGTACTTGTCCATGTACCCCCGGCAGGACTACCCATAAGTGTTACTGTACCTCCAGCCACACAAACACTGGTAGGCCCCGAAATTGTTGGTGTTGGGTTTACCGTAATTGTTGAAGTCGCAGTTTTCGTACAGCCGTTCAAGCTTGCTGTAACGGTGTATGTAGTTGTAGCTGTTGGTGTAGCTGTAACCGGAGTTCCAATAGGAGAACTCAAGGTTCCTGATGGTGACCAGCTATAAGTCGATCCAGCCGTTCCTGATGCCGACAATGAAACACTTTGTCCACTACAAATTGTACTTGCCGTAGGTGTTACACTCACCGATGGTAACTTGTAATAACCTACAGTTGTAGAAGAAGTTACTGTACATCCACCTACAGACGCCGTTACAGTATAGGTCTGTGTAGTTCCCAAAGTTGGAGTAACAGTAATACTTGAAGTTGTTGCTCCACCTGGATTCCATGAATAAGTAACTCCTGTTGAAGGTGTTACAACAGCCGTCAACGTCGAAGAAGCCGGAAGTTCACCATCACAAATCACCTGATTCGAATTCGTGATAGAGATTGATGGCGGAGCGGTTACGGTAATTGATCCTGTTGCTATTGCAGGCGGGCAACCACCAGTAGTTGTAATCGTGTAATTAAACGCTCCTGAAACAGTTGGAGATCCGGTAATAGTAACCACATTCCCAGCAAACGACCATGTAACGCCAGTAGGTAATCCAGTAACATTAACTCCGGTAGCACCAGTAACTGCATAGGTAATATTCGTTATCGGTGAACTTTTACAAACCGTTTGTGCATTTGTTCCTGCGGCAGATGTAAGTGTAATTGTATTTGTAGGAGTTACATTAATTGTTCCCGAAGCCGTAGCAGGTGGACAACCTCCAGTAGTTGTAACTGTGTAGTTAAACGTTCCTGCAACAGTCGGAGTTCCGCTGATAGTAACAACGTTTCCTGACAAAGACCACGTAACTCCCGCAGGTAATCCAGTAACATTAACTCCGGTAGCACCCGTAATCGCAAAAGTAATATTTGTAATCGATGAATTTCTGCAAACCGTTTGAGGATTTGTCGCGTCATAAGACGTCTGCGTAATTGTATTCGCAGGATTCACATAGATTGTTCCTGTTGCTGTTGCAGGCGGACACCCCCCTGTAGTTGTAACAGTGTAATTAAATGTTCCCGAAACAGTTGGTGTTCCGCTGATAGTAACTACGTTTCCTGACCATGAGCCTGTAACACCAGCAGGTAGACCGCTAAATGTTGCTCCTGTAGCACCTGTTGTTGACAAGGTAATTGCAGTAATAGCTGTATTGATACAAGTTGTACGATTGACACCTGCGGCAATTGTATTTGCAGGAGATATCGTAATGGTCATTTCAGTGGTTACAGCACATTGTCCTGCTGTAGGCGTAAACGTATACGTTGTTGTTGCGGTGTTGTTAATAGCCGGACTCCACGTTCCTGTGATACCAGGAGTGTTAGTCGAAGTTGTTGGCAATGCAGGAATACTCGCACCCGAACAATACGGTCCAACCGCTGTAAACGTTGGCAATACATTCGGTATAATTGTAATTGTCAGTGTTGTTGTTGAAGCACATTGACCCGCGGTTGGCGTAAACGTATATGTTGTTGTATGAACATTATCGATAGCCGGGCTCCATGATCCTGATATACCATTTGTTGAAGTAGTTGGTAATGCAGGAATACTTGCACCACGACAGTATGGTCCAACGGCATTAAAGGTTGGTGTTTCGATACTATCTACAGTTACCGTCGAAGTAGCTGTTCCATAACATCCATCAGCACTCATACCCGTTACCGTATATGTAGTTGTTGAAGAAGGTGTAGCCGTTACGGTTGCACCCGTACCACTTGATAATGTTCCGGTTGGTGACCACGAATATGAACTGGCACCGCTTGCAGTTAAGGCCGCACTTTGCCCGACACAAATTGTAGCAGAATTTACAGTTATTGTAGGAAGCGGGTTAATAGTAACATTTAATGTAAATGTTGTAGCACATTGCCCGGCGTCCGGTGTAAATATATAGGTGCCGCTAGCAGTGTTGCTAATTGTTGCCGGAGACCAGGTACCAGTTATGTTGTTCAAAGAAGCAGCTGGTAAAACTGGAATGGTTGTTCCGTAGCAATAAGTATGAGCGATGTGGAAAGAAGGAGTATCCAGTGGAATTACTGTAATCGTAATTGTTGTATCTCCAGAACATCCAAACTCATCAGTTCCGTAAACAGTATAAGTTGTTGTAGTTGTTGGTGTCACAATAAACGGACTACCTGTTGAATTCATAGTAGTACTTCCACCGTCGGTTAGATTGTATCCAGAAGCTCCACCAGGAGTAATCGAAACTGATTCACCCGAGCAAACAGAGTACAGATCAGGTGTGGCAGTAATTACTATTTCTCCACTAATATCGCCCACAGTAACTGTTACTGTTTCTGTACATCCTTCTTCGTCAGTAACAGTCACAGTATAAGTTCCAGGCACCAAATTAATTGCAGTTGAAGTTGTTTGTCCGTCACTCCACAAATAAGTGTAGCTTCCTGAACCACCAGTTACATTAGCAGTTGCTGAACCAGCAAATTTACAATGTTTCGGTTCTGAAGTTGTTTCAACAACAAGATCGCAATTACAACAAACATCGATATCGAAATAAACGGTATCAGTGTTTAAGTTAACATCGCAAGAGCCTCCTGTACTTGTACAATTGACATCTTGTGAGAATTGAATAACTGCCCACATTGGCAAATCATTTTGACAAATGACACCAGGATTATTGATCGTATAAGTTACCGTTGTTGTTGAATTGGCAGGAATGGTATTCGCAGGAAGATTCCAAACCACTTCGTTTCCAGACAATGTTCCTGTTCCAGGATTCACAATTAACGGCGAACCTGGCACCTGGGTGATCAATTCAAGGTCAGTAAGATTGGAAACAGATGAGTTGTTAGTAATGGTAAGTGTAACTGTTGCTGTATTATTACAGCTAAGTGTATCAATGCTGTCTGAGAATGTAATTACTGGTGTAACAACCAAATCGTTAGCCAGAGTAACGTTTGAAATCATTGGTAATGAACTCATTTCCAATAAATCAGTTTGCTGGCTACAGCTATTCATTGAATTCGCATAGCACAATACAGGCGAAGTCAAATTATAGTCACAGCTTGATTGCACTTCCAAGTGAACAAAAATTTCGTGATTCGTGCTCATAGAACCTGGCAGATATGACATTCCTAAATGAGGCAGAACATTCCATCCGGAAAGGTTACCACCAGATCCATAAGTATTGCCATCAAAAGAAGTTAAAGTTGCTGATGTTGGAGATCCTCCCGGATTACTAAATGTAATCTCATTTAAACTCAATCCGTTTGGTAAATCCAGCCAGAACGCAACATCACTCACTCCACCAACTTCATAGCTGTTCAGAACAAAATTATATTCTAGAATTCCGTTGCACATTTCAACCGGATTCGTTGGATATGCATTTGAAGGAAGTATCAATTCCAGATCTGACGGATATCTGTTGAACGCGAACTGGGTAATTTCATTCGTACATTCTTCAACCGGAGCACTTAAGATCGATCCGTCACAAGAGTTTCCTCCATAAGCCGTAAGAAAATCTGCAACTGAAGTGTTTTCATTTACACAACCATTCGGCGAAACATGAGTAATCAATTTAAAGTTAACACAAGCTTGAGGGTTGATCAATCCATAATTAACGATGATTGCCTGATGACCAGCACCATCGGTATAAGTAGTGAAATTTACCGGTTGACCATTCTGCAAATTGATCAAAGTAGCATTCGTTAAATCCAATCCATCAACTGCAGAGTTTTCAAAAGCAAACCAGGCAGCATTCGCTGGTCCGGTCATTGTAAGAACTTCATTACACACAGAGAAGGTAAATTCAGCTGTTCCATCGAATGCATTTACAGTAGCTACAGGATTTACGATGTTAATATTCGGATTGTAATGTCCTAGTGGAATTTGCGTTGTAAACGCAAATTCATGCTGGTAAGTCGCTAAGTTCTGATTAACACCTAATGTATAGTCACCAGCAACATAAACGTCAGAATGAACAGGAACATCACAATCTGGCAACAATTGGAAATAGATGTACTGACTTCCGGTTAAATACTCTAAGTCAAGAGCCGGCCAATACGGATCTGTTGGACTTAAACCCTGGAAGTGAACAACAGTATTTCCATTAATGTCAATCGTATTCGGACTCGATGGTGTCATTGCAAGATCAACACGAGGAAATTCGTAATCCGGACCAAAGTTATTCGTCAAAGTGGAATTGAACTCTTTGCGATCCTGAACAAAACGAGCGCTTACAAATTGGTAACCAGCAGGAATAGTCACAGCTATCTCAGGATTCAACTGTCCATAACCTCTATATTCATTCGGGAAATCATTAGCAATCTGGAAAAGTGCTGCATCGTTATAAAATCTGAAATAAACCTCAGTTAAACCACAGTAAGTTGGTTCACCAATAAAAACACCTTCCGGACCTCTTGCGCTTGGCTGAAGTATTCTAAAATTGGCACCATAATCATCACAAGATCCATCAATTGTTAAACCATCAGTTTCTGTTCCTTTATATTCGAAACGAAGCGAAGTAATAACATGTTTACCCCCAGAGAAGAAATAGTTATAGCCTGAACCAACAGGCTCAGAACGAACTCTCAAATGGAGATCCGAGCTAAACGTATAAACAGCGTTTGATTCATCTATGAAACCTAAACCAGCACTTGAGAAATTAATGTTCAACGAAACAATTCCGCCTGAAACTGAATTGGTCATGTTAAGCGTTGAAGCAGGCATGGTAAAACTTGAAACTCCGTTTACAGGAGAGGTTTCAGTAATGGTAATTCCATCGCCACTCAATTGCTCGAAATCAAACAAACGGGCTTCTTTTCGTTCTCCAGTTGGTAAATCATCATATCTGATCTGAAGGTACATATCATTATAGGAAGCTCCGGTATTTGGTGTGTAGCTGGAACCTGGAGTTCCATTAAATCCTCCGTTTACTTGTACGGAAATTTGATCTCCCGGATAAGCTGAAGCCAGATCAATTGCAGGTTCAGTAGATGATGTTAGGTTTGAAGGCAATGTCAGATCATCACCCAAAATATAACCACCAGTGGTATTCACGAAACCTAAACTAGAGCGTTCAAACGCCGGATGTGGATCTGTTCCGAAATAACTGGTACATAATCCCGGACAATGGTGATATGTACTCGCATGACCGCCAACAATGAATGCCGAACAAGTATTACATGTTTCATCACAAACATATTCCAACCTAAATTCAAGATCATCAAAACCAAAGTTGTTAGGAAGTCCCGGACAACCAGGATCTGAAGTTCCACAATCCAAATACATTGGTAAGTTCAAACAAGGTAACAACATTGTTGTAGGTCGAGCAAAGAAATACAAATCCCATGGAATCAATCCAAAGCGTACTTCAATGATTCTTCCTGTACCACTTGGATTACAGTATTCCTGCACAATTGGTGAAACCTGAGCAGTAGGATTATTTGTTCCCGCAACCGATGTCACCGTCATATCAGGTAATTCATACCATCCCGGAGTAGACGAAGCTGTTAACCCACTAACGTCAAGGTGGTATCCGTTCGGCACTTCATAAATGACTCTATGAAATCCATCCGGGCAATCGAATCCAAATCCGTTAAGTGAGTAATTTTCATAATACGGTGCAAAACACAGTTCCGAAATAAATGGTTCTGTTGAAAGCACATCAGGAGGTAAAGTCAACTCGCCACCAGCACCTGTTGCAGTATAACCAAAGGTCGAGGCATCAACAAACCATGAAAAATTACCCGCGTTTGCTGAATTATTTACAGGCACTCCACATGCATTTTTATAATACCATTCCAATGTTGCACTTGTATAATAAGCCCCATGATCAGAATATAACGGACAAGTTGTATTGTATACATAATCAGCATGGATTTCAAAAGAACCAAATTCGATCAAGTCATCAACGTTACCATCACCATCAAGATCTGATAATGAATTTACGCCTAAGGGCTGCCAGCTGCCAGCTGATGATACAGATAGCTGACTCAGATCAATTTTATACAATGTTCCTGTTGTGGGTGTACCAATCAAAGGAAAAGTTGGGTTAACGATTGTTGTAACAGCACTTACATCAATAACATTCAAACCGTTTGAAATGGTGAATGAATTCGGGACAACTGAACCAAAAGAATTGTCAACCAAAACGAGCAATTCTATATCCGTTGCGCGGGTATATCCAGCCGGTCCTCCTGTTGGATCAGAATTACTTCCGTAAAATTTCCAATCCAGCGTTGAACTTTGTCCACCGGCAGTTGCACAAAACGTTCCTATTTGGTTTGGAGCGATACCGATAACGTTATTGGCTCCAATATATGTATTACCTGAAAACACAGAAATATTATGTTCAATTTCAACATTGTCACAAGTAACGCTATTTCCACAATCTCTTTTGAAAATAAAATTTCCGGTAGTACCACCGCATGAGTTTACAAAAAATGGAATGTGAAGATAAATTACCTCGCTATTTGCTAAATAACCATGACCTAAAACATTCTGAAAATCTGCAGGATCAATAGGAATTGTACCTGTTGGTATAGTCGAAGTAAAAACACCTCCAGGCAATGTGTACGTATAGATGTTATTTCCTGTTCCCTGAGTTGGGCTTGCGGAAATATAATAAGTGTTCAGATACGATTCAATATTAGAGTTCAACACATAATCGACCAATAAATTCTGAATAACAGTACCATTTCCACCCGTATTCTGGATTTTGAAGACCATTTCATCCACGTCTCCAATATTCTTCATTGTATTTCCTCCAAGATCATCTACTATCAATTGTGGAGAAACAATAGTAACGCCATTGGGTGAGTTAACACTTGCACTTGCAAGATTTCCATCCAATTCAGCAAGCGGATTTCCTGTAACTGATGATGCATCACAGCTTGACGAAATACCGATAAGTTTAATATTCAGAACATTGGAAATGTTCCATCCGCTTAGGTGCAATGAAACCGTATTACCGCTACTGGAATTGACAGTAACGGTTCCGTTTGAACTCAGCAAACTCTGAAATGAAACATTGAGTGGTAATTCAAAAGAAATGTCATCAGTTACCGATGAAATAGTGGTTGAGCCAAATCCGATGTTGTAGTTAAAAACGTATTCGGAACAGGTACTCAGCGTATTGACATTAGTAGCCAATGGATCTCCGTTTACACTAACACTTTGGTCAAATGAAGTAAAGGAATAGCTTTGTGAACTTGCCATTTTCGGTAAAAGGGCGCATACACAGAGAAATAGGGTTAAAAAGTGAGTTTTCATAAGTGATTTTCAGCTTGAAAATCAACTCAAAGGTTCAGCCTAAGTTTATGGTGTAGTTAGCTCAGATTGAAGATAAGAGGTGATTTCAAAAGTTAATGTTGCGAATTTATCAAAATCGAATTACATAATGATAGATTAAATCAAGTACCTCGACTTTCAATCACTTAATCAGAAAACAACAACAAATACAACAAACTGAATATCAACCCTTAAAAAGAGAACAAGAACAACCTAACACTGAAAAATGTTAAACAATTGTTTAAAACAAAAAAATGTTGTTGATATCTTGTATCAGAAATACGTGAGTCGAGCTCCTATTTCCTACCCTGCAGTCTCAGGTGTTTTTTCTTTCGACTTTTTAGGCTTCTTCTCCTTCTTTTTCGGTTTATCGGTTTTACCAGTCGGCATGGCATCATCTTCTTTGCCTGTGTTTTGAACTACGCCGTATTGTGAGACAATTTTCCCGACCTGATCGTAAACTGTTTCTTCGATCAAAATATCTCCACGGTATAAAGCTCTGCGCTTCAATTTTCCGTCAGGAAAACGCTCTTCGAACCAACCTTCTCTTACTTCTGTTTTAGTAACGGTATTGATGTCTTTTAAATTGATGAAAATCCATGATTGTGCTTTCTTAGTTCCCACATTGAAAGGTTTGTTCAATCCTTTACCCAGACTTTTTGCTTTCTTCAGATTTGGATCGGTATCACGAACAATGTCTTTCACACTGTACATTTCCAGTTTAACTCCAGCCGAATCTAAATAGGCATCTAATTTGGCCTTGGAAGCTTTATTTCCTACCATTTTTCCATACCCCAATGCAACTGCTTCGTTCGGAAAGGTGTAAATATCTGCGGTAAGATATTGCTGGGGTTTACCGCTGGCTTTTTTGTAGTTCTCTATAGATTGTAAGCTTTGATCGAAATAAAGTGTTTTAAACTCACCGTTTTTCGAATCCATTACCCAGTTTTCGGTTCTAAGCAACACACCTTCGTCATAATAATACTTGAAAACGCCGTTCTTTTTCCCTTGTTTGTAGTTGGTCTCCTCAATGATTACACCATCTGCATTGTAAACAAGGAACGGACCTTCCAATAATCCGTTTTTGTAGGTGGCTACTTTCTCCAGATACGTTTGTCTCATTTTTGAGCCTGGTGTAAACTTAGGATTAGCTTTGTACGTTTTGCGCTGCCCCTGCAACACACCATTCACATACATCTCTGATTTTACCGTATCGCCGTAATACGAGAATGAATATTGCGGACCATTCAATTGTCCCATGGTGTAATTCTTCTCCCAGCTTACAAAACCTGTAGAATCGAAAAAATAAACCCAACGACCATCTTCCACACCTTGTATGTGCGAACGAATAGCCATGTAACATCCAGATCGGTAAGTGGTTGTATCAACACCATTCGCTCGTCCTTCTACAAAAGTTACTTTGCGTTCCAGCATTCCGTTCATATGACAGGTTTCACAAATTCCGGTATACGGTTTGTGATTTCCGGAAGTCATTACAATTCCGGTATTTGGATCCATTTCCAATTTCTCATTACAATCTACCACTCCGGCAATCTTTCCACATTCCCATTCAGCAAAACGGTTGGCAGAGCGTGCCTGACTTTTTTTCCAGCAGCTGTCTTTCTTTTGAACCTCGAAATTGGGCTGACTATACCCCATTCCGACACAAAATATGCTAAGTACGATAAGAATTGATTTCATGATACTATTGTTAAATGTTATATAAAGATTTATACTTCGACCAGCTTAGTGTCCTAGTTAAAAAGGTGACTGAGCGGAGTCGAAGTCAACTTTTTCTATTGTTCCAATTTCAGGGATAATGTTTCCAATGCAGCTTTCATTCGCGCAGGAATAGAAATGGAGCACTTGTTTACGCTGTCATAACAAACCAAAACGGAAGTTCCGGTTGTTCTCAGATCATCATGTACTTTTACTTCGTAAGAAAGCGTAAAACTCTTGTCACCCACATGTTTCAGGAAAACTTCAATGGTAACCGGTTCATGCAATAAAATGGGACGTAAGTATTCCAATTCGTTCTTACGTAAAAGTACACCGTTCTTTTTCCAATCCCAATCCATTCCCAATAAATTGTTAAAATAATGAATGCGCGCTTCTTCGAAGTAATTCAAATAAACGGCATTGTTCACATGCTGCATCATGTCGCAGTCGGAAAAACGAACTTTTAATTTGTAAGGAGTATGCATTATTCTTTTATTCAAATGTTCACCTCGACTCCGCTCGGTGACCTTAGAGTCAAGGTTATCGAGCGGAGTCGAGATAACGTTATTACTTTCTCTTATCCAGTTGTGAAAACTCCGAGTTATTCGAAATATACTCCGGCACCAGGGTTTTCATTTGTTCTACCAAGTCCATGTTGTTCGACGATCCAACAGAATCCACCAAACGCTGAATTGCTGTAAAATCAGATTCCTCTACACCTCTGTCTTTCGCAATGAGAATTTTCGGATGATGTGTTGGCAGCGTACTTTCTTCGTTACTCAACAATTCTTCGTACAATTTCTCACCTGGACGTAATCCTGTAAAAATGATCTCAATGTCTTTGCCTAAGGTCAAGCCTGAAAGTCGGATCATGTTCTTCGCCAAATCAACAATCTTCACCGATTCTCCCATGTCGAAAACAAAGATCTCACCTCCTGTTCCCATTACTCCGGCTTCCAACACCAATTGACAAGCTTCTGGAATGGTCATGAAGAAACGGGTAATGCGTTCGTCGGTTACAGTAATTGGTCCACCTTGTGCAATCTGCTTCTTAAACAATGGAATTACGGAACCGTTTGAACCCAGTACATTCCCAAAACGCGTGGTAATGAACTGCGTATTTCCTTCCGCGTTTGATTTTTGCGCCAGCATTTCAGCAATTCGCTTACTTGCACCCATTACGTTTGTTGGATTCACGGCTTTATCCGTAGAGATCATTACAAATTTCTCCACTTCATATTTCAGCGCCAATTCCACCAACGCTTTTGTACCACGAATATTTGTACTAATGGCCTCGCTTGGATTTTCCTCCATTAGCGGGACGTGTTTATAAGCAGCCGCGTGATAAACCCAGGATGGTTTGAACACATCGAAAACGCTATTTAGTCGCTCGTAATTGCGAATGTCTCCAATCACAACTTCCAGATTCAGGTTTGGAAATTCTGAACGCAGTTCCAGTTCCAACTCGTACATTGGTGATTCTGCCTGATCAAATAGAATAATCTTTGAAGGTGAATAAGTCGCTATTTGTCGAACCAAACCAGAACCAATTGAACCAGCTGCACCTGTAACCAAAACTACTTTATTACCCAACGCACCAATCAACGCTTCCTGATTAAGAACAATCGGTTTTCTTCCCAACAGATCTTCAATGTTCACTGAAGCAAGTTGTTTTGCGGAGAATTCGCCATTGATCCAACTTTTCGGACTTGGTACTTTCTTCAGTTCCACATTATTCGCAAAACAAATATCTACAACGCGTTTCTGGTTATCCGGATTGGGGTCTTGAATGGCTAAAATCACCTGATCAACACCTTCGTGTTTGATGTATTCATTCAATTTATCAGGGTGGATAACGGTAATTCCTTCAATTCGAGCGCCTTTCAAATTCTTGTTATCATCAACAAAACCAATCACTTCCATTGGAAGAAGGGCATCTTTTTCAATCGTCCGTTTAGCAATTAATCCTGAAATTCCCGCCCCGTAAATCAACACACGTTTCTGCGTTTCGCGCGGTTTTTGTGTTTCCAAATACCATAATTTGATGGTGAAACGAGCCACAGTTACGAGGAACATGCAGAAAACATATTCAATCACCAATACAGAGATGGGGAATAAATAATAGCCGTCGATGAAGTAGTAACGAATGAAACCGATGATTCCGAAAATGACAGAAGAAAGGCTTACAGCGATGAATAAGCGTCGGAAATCAGAAGTTGAAGTGTGACGCACCAAACCTCTGTGGATTCCAAAAAAGTAGAACACCAGAAGTCGTACAAGGAAGAAAACAATCAGTGATTTCGACACAATGTGCCATTCCTTTTGCCAGAGATCCGAATCGGCTTTGATATCAAAACGAATGAGATACGCGAGCAACATGGAGGTTGCAGAAATGCATAAATCGATAAGAATAATAACCCATCTGGGCACGTTTTTCTTAGGGAACATTCGTTAATTGATTTTCAAAAACTAGTTGTTATACAAATATAGCGGAAACAACCGAATTGCGAATGACTAATTGCGAATGACCAATTACTAATAATGCCTTATGAAAGCATCGAATTTTACCTAAGTTTTTGGCGGATGGTGCGAAGAAGATTCCACCACCATGGTGCAGAATTCCAGAGAAACTGCGTATAGCCAACATCCGTTCCACCCAAATTCAGATTAAATCTGCGCACGTTTTCTACATTCGATCCACCGAACCAGAAGGTTTTATTTTTCGAAAGTGTTTCGTTAATTGCGGTAAACAGCAAACGATACATTACTCCATCTTTCTTTGCTGAATCAATTACACTGCCTTTCAAATACATGATTGCATTTGAATTTTCAAGCAACCAGATTCCACCAACAAATTCCTCATTCCTGTATGCACATATCGAATGAAATCCATTTCCGGCGAAATTATCAACTAAATTCTTAAGCGATTTAACATTTTCTGAATTCATTCCTTGCACGCGTCCAACCAAATCTTTTTCAATTCGATCATAAATCAAACTAATTTCATCGTTTAAACGAATTTCATATTCTTCACTTTTCTTTAACATTCGTTTTGCTAAAACATTGATTGAAAAATTATTAGAATCAATTAGTTGATGTTTCCATTTAATATTTTGAGCATTGAGAAAAGAAACTTCAGAACGAAAACACAACTGAGAAACAGGAAATTCCGTTTTCAGAAATTCGATTCCATTTTCTGTTAATTCGCCTTCACCAACCCATTCGGAATATTGATGGTAAATTGGATTTATGAGGATTTTTTGTCCAAACTTTACGGTAAACGGACAAACCATTCCGCCTGTTCTTGTTTGGTTATAGAGAATCGTCCAGTCTCCGATCAAGGCATTCAGATATCCAGATTTCGAAAATACGGAAGCATCAGATTGCTCAACGAGCAAATCCCATTGCTGCTGTTCTTCGGCATTTGGATGCACAAAATGAAATGTTTCGTTTTGCATTGGGAACGAAATTACAGAAAAAGGTTCAATCGATTCAAACGGTTCAAGTAAAGCATTAAACTATTTTTTGAACTCTTTGAACCTTGGAACAGTTTGACTATATTGGCATTCTATGAAAGAAATTGAGCGTAAGTTTTTGGTAAACGATGAAATTCAGCAAATCTTATTGAATCTGAGTCCAAAAAAAATTCAACAGGGTTATTTGGCTGAAAACGATAAAGGCGTTGTGCGCGTAAGAACGAAAGGTGAAAAGGGTTTTCTGACGATTAAAGCAGCGAACATTGGCGTTTCGCGTGACGAATTCGAGTACGAGATTCCATACACAGACGCTGAGGAAATGCTAAAAATCTTTTGTTCTACGTCCATTTCAAAAGAAAGGTATACGATTAATTACGGTCAGCATTTATGGGAAGTGGATGTTTTTCACGGTAAACTGGAAGGTTTGATTGTAGCAGAAATAGAGTTGCAATCAGAAACGGAGGAATTTGAGCTACCGCGCTGGATTGACAAAGAAGTGAGTGATGATAAGCGTTATTTTAATTCGAATCTGATTCACTTGAGCTCTAGCGAGCTAATTACCAATGACTAGTTACAAGTTACCAATAACGCAGGATAGCTAAAAAAAAGCCGATCAGCTATGCTGTATCGGCTTTTTTAACTCGTAACTCCTAATTACTTTTTCAGTTCTTTCTCGCACTCACCGATCATATAAGTCGTGCTCATGTATCCCCAGTACGGTTTATCCAATGAGTAAGTGGTAATCAACTTAAACTTCTCTTCAGACTTCTTGAAATACTCGTAAGCGTTCTTTGCTCCACCACCAAACATTTTAGGCGTGTAATAAAGAGAATACCCCTTTGATAAGTAAATGTGAGGATTGTTTTCGTTCTCTTTCTTCGCCAACTCTAAGTTGTCTTCGAAGATTTTCCCGTATTCTTTCCATCGGCTTTGAGGATCAACTGCCAAACGCGCATTGGCAACCATTGCTGTCAATACATAAACCTCATCCTTCAAAGGACAAGCTGTTTTTACCACATCCAACGATTTATCTGCTGCATCCAGGTAAAGGTCTTTCATTTTTCCTGTTGCTTTCTCATCAAAATAGGTCATTTGAATTGCCGCATAAGCAGAATAGTAATTGGAAATCCAGTTCGTTGGATATTTTGCTTTCACTTTATCAATTTTAGCTCCAGCCATTTTCCATCCCATCAAGGTTGAAATGGTGTCCATATTTGAGCATACCGGTGTCAATTCCACCATTACTAAACTGTCTTCCTTTTGTGCCATAACCTGGCTTCCGATTAAAAGAGCAGCAATTGCGATTACTTTTTTCATATTGTTTATTATTGGTTTTTAATAATTACAAATGACGAGTGACTAATTACTAATTGATTGATATTTGTAATTAGTAATTCGCCATTAGTCATTCCTAGAGTTCGTCTTTATTAAATTCACTAAGCGATAAATTCACTCCGAAGAACAAGGTAAAATAGAATGGCGGTTGAATTTCGTAACGCTCAGCACCATCTATGCTGTAACGGTAACCCAATACATTCTTTCTATTCGTAATGTTGTCCATTGCAAGGTAAACCACCGCAAACATTTTCTTAATTGTTGTCAAATAACTTACTGTCAACGCTACATTTTGGTAAGCCGGTGCACGGTCACCCAAAAACTGCGCCGAATTTGGATTGTAGTACGGTCGACCACTTGTATATGAATATGTTGCAGAGAAATTCGTTTGTGCTTTCATCCAGAAATACTTCATTACCACATTCAAATTGTGATCTGAAATATAGTCTGGCGTTACTTTGTCGCTATAATTCTGATACAAGCGTTTTGTATCGATGTAACTGTAAGAGATCCAGTAATCAAAGTTTTCGATCGACTTCTTATCACGGAAGAAGAAATCAATTCCCTGAGCATAACCCGATCCCGAATTATCTACTTCTCCTAAATTGAAACGGAATTGGTTTGGTGTATAAGCCACTCCTTTTTCACGAACCAATTGATTGTATGACTTGTAATACCCTTCAAGACGGAACACTCTTCCTTTGTCGATCAACTGATAGTTTGCCATGTAATGCACCGAATGTTGAAAATCCGGACGATATCCCTGTATCAAATACATTGTTGGTGCAGTTTGGTAAAACATTCCGGTTGCCAAAGAGATTTGTCCGTTCTTACTTGTCTTGATCGCAGCTGCAAAACGTGGTGAAATGTTCCCCTTTGCCAGCAAAGTTGAATACTCCGCTCTCACTCCTGGTTTAATGGCTACTCTGCGTAAGGGAAGAATATCTGCCTCCACATAAGCAGCGCTCAACAATTCTTCAAATTGACCAACCAATGTGTCAAACTTTTGGGTAAATCCATAACGCTGAATTTCAGTTCCCATCAACATTCTGAAACGTGTGTTGTGATTGTAATTCATTTCGGCACGTCCCTGAACACGTTCATCATGACGATACATATCGTATACATCGAATTTAATTCTATCTGTATTGCTACTGACAGAAAGCGCTCCAAAATAAGACCAACTGTTATTGATGTAATCCTTGTATGAAGCATTCATATAAGTGTTCTCATTATCAATCCCAAACTTGATCTTCTGTGTTGGATCGGCTGGATTATTGATTTGAATTCCGGTTGAACTATAGGTTTGATTCACTTGTCCTTTGAACAATCCTTTCGTTGGAGTTTGTGTCAAAAATCTCCCAGAGAAGCCAAATCCCTGAGGAACTTTGTAAAAATCAACACTTGGTTTGGCAAGTAAGAAGAAAGGAGACAAATTGGTGTAATTGGTACTTACTTCCACAGCACTTTTATCCATCAATCGTGATCCGGCAAAATATACTCCTGCGAAATTTGCTCCCAGGTTAATATCCGATTTATCAGGTAAATCATTTGTCGATAGATCTAAAACGGCAGACATAGCTTGTCCGTAACGCGCCGTGTAACCACCAGTACTAAAAGCAGTTCCTTTAAATTGAAAAGGATTGAATCGCGTTCGCTGTGCCACTCCCGGAACGCTTGAATTGAAGGCATTTTGAGCGATCATTCCATCCACAATAACAGAAGCTTCGTTTACATCTCCACCACGAACCATGATTCCGGTTTGATCTCCACCGTTGCGCTGAACACCCGGAAGTGTTTGTAATGCGCCTGCAATATCACCCTGTCCGCCGGCAGTTGTAACAATATCGATTGGATCTAAAACAGCAACTGTTCTGTCGTTTGAAGCTTTAATACTTCCGGCAGAAATTACTACTTCTTCGATTTCCTTATCCTGAGCAATCGTAAGATCCTTCTTCATTTCACCTTCTACCAATTCAATAGGGAAAAATTGAAGTTCAATCGTTTCTTTTTCGACAGAAATACGCTGAGTACCAGAGGCAAAAGTCAAAAGCGAAAAAGCTCCAGTTGCATCGGTAACGGTAATGTCTGTAGTTCCTTCAATAGAAACAACAGCTTCAGCAACCGGTTTACCTTGTTTGTTGGTTACAACACCGATAATGGTTGTTTGACCGAAGAGCTGACTTATTGAACACAAAAGGGTAATAAGTAGTAATTGTATTTTCATGCGACAAAATTATTGGACAAAATTGAATATTGATTGATTTTATCACAATACTTTTTCGGTCAACGGTAGAATAAAATAGGTGAACTACTCTAACTCCGCTTTCAGGTCTTCTTTTAACGCGTCGAAAACACAGCCACCGTACTCAACTGTGAACCATTGATTGAACAATTCCAATGTAGGAGTTGGAATCTCATCGTCGTCGTCGGTAAGCGCTTCGCACTCGTTTATAAAGATCTTTTTGAAGTTACGTTCGATTACCGGCTCCACTTCCATGGCATCTTCATCTACCAAATAAACACTTGGCTCCATCTCATCTGCCTCGTCGAACATGTAATCTTCGTCTTGCTTCTTTGCCCAATCGCAAAAATCCTGTTTTGGTCTTACCAATAGAAAACCTCTATTCAATATCTTCATAACTATTCTTTATTTCTCGTTCTTCACCCTTCACTACTCGCTTCCAACTGGCTTTACCTGTAGGTTTTGATTCTACCATATACAGCCAATTCTCCTTTTCACGCTTTTTAAAGAATTGCGATCGAATTGTTTCTTGCTTAATTGCTTTGTTGGCCTCAATATAGTAGATATATGAGTCACCCACAAAAAAATAAGAATACTTTCCTTTTACCTTTATGTTACCTCCAATGGTATACGAAGTTCGCTTCGCACCAAAACAGTCAATCCAATTGTAAAATGCATTTTTTGTCAGCAAACTATCCTTGAATTTGAAATAAAGCAGCACCAAACTATCGTTCTCGCCTTTTACAATCCATTTTTCAGTTTTGGAGGCTCCGAATCGGTCGGGAAAAAGAACAGTATCCCATTTTTGCCAGGTATCATTTGGTCGAATGGAATCGATCAATGACAAATAAGCACTTTCCGTTGGTTTCTCATTAGCAACAGAATCGATGGTAAGATCTGAGTGATCCTTAGGCTTACTGTTTGGGGAAAGATCGCTGTAATTGACAGCTTCGCCTTCACCTGAGCCGCAAGACACAAAGGTGCAACTTAGCAATATTGTTAAGATGTAAATAAGTAACTTCATTAAATCGATTTAATTACAGAACACGTTTGAACGATATTCTCTGCAGTAATGTCTAAATGTGTCACAAAACGAATCATCCCCGGACCAAAAGCCGAAGTTTTGATTCCTTGAGCAGCTAACTTTCCAATGTACTCGTCACGCTGAGATTCATCTTTCAAAACAGCTACAGCAATATTCGTTTCTACCGGAATACATGATTCTACCCAAGAAACACTGTTCAAGGCATTTTCAAGTTGTTTTGCGTTTTCGTGATCAATGGTCAAACGTTCCACATTGTTTTTTAGTGCATACAATCCTGCGGCGGCTAAAAATCCTGCCTGACGCATTCCACCACCCATTACTTTTCGCACGCGACGCGCTTTGTGAATGAAATCTTTCGGTCCAACCAAAACAGAGCCAACAGGAGCTCCCAAACCTTTCGAAAGGCAAATCGAAATGGTATCGAACTGCGAACCGTATTCTTTAGTGGAAATTCCGTTTACCACCAAGGCATTGAAAATACGAGCACCATCTAAATGCAGCGGCAACTTCATTTCTTTCGTCAAAGCCGAAATTCTCTTAATCTCATCGAAATCATAGATTGCACCTCCACCTCTATTTGCTGTATCTTCCAAAGAGATCAATTGGGTCTCAGGAAAATGAACATCGTCCGGATTGATCCATTTTGCAATTTCAGAAGCAGTTAAACGTCCGCGATTGCCCGTTAACAAACGAATCGAAGCACCGGAATTCTTAGCGATTCCACCACCCTCGTATTTGTAAATGTGACTTTCCTCATGACAAATCACTTCGCCACCCGGTTTTACATGCACATTAATGGCAATCTGATTGGTTTGTGTTCCCGAAGAACAAAACAAGGCTGCTTCCTTTCCAAAAAGAGCCGCAGCATATTCTTCCAATTCATTTACAGTAGGATCTTCCCTGTAAACATCATCACCCAAAGGCGCCTTGAACATTGCATCGCGCATTGCCTGTGACGGCTGCGTTACGGTATCAGAACGGAAATCGATTGTTTTCATGAATCAAATATAACTATATCGACGCGATTTTTCTTTAAGGGCAATCCGCCTCGGACGGACGCTCCGACCAAAACAAAAAAACCATCCGGAATACCCGAATGGTTTAATATTTCTGATCAGAAAAGACTTTCTAAAGATTAACGCTTGTGGAAAGGCTCGTCAGATACTGTTAATTTCTTACGACCTTTGCGACGACGCGCAGCCAATACTTTTCTTCCGTTCGCTGTTGCCATACGACTACGGAAACCGTGTTTGTTTCTTCTTTTTCTAACGGACGGTTGAAACGTTCTCTTACTCATGATCTATTTCTTTTTTCGAAAAAATTCGACTTGTTATTCTATTTGTTTTGTCTGAAAACTACATCACTGTGCTCCAAACAGGGTTGCAAAGATAAGTACAATTTCCAATTAGTCAATAGTTGAGACAAAAATAATTTAAAAAATCTGCAGATGGCTCAAAAAAACCGACAGAAAGCCGTTTACCTTCTATTTTCTACAATCCACCTATTATTCTATCCTACGCTGATTTCTATTTAATAACTTTGCCACAAATCGGAAAACTCATGATGCGTCCAAAGAAACGTAAGGAAGAAAAAGTAAAGCTTACAAAAGACAGTTATTCTAAAGCCAGAAAACTGTTTTCCTACATGAAACCTTATCGTGTTTCCTACGGAATTGGCTGGATCTTCCTTGTTCTCTCTACTTCTATCGGATTGGTTTTCCCTGTTCTACTCGGACAATTACTTGGAGCAGGAAACGGACAAACTACATCAATGGCCGATGCCGTAAAAGCAATTGACTTAACCAACCTGAACACCGTTGCAACTGCACTTTTCATCATGTTTGGAGCTCAGGCTGTCTTCAGTTATTTCAGAGTGGTATTGTTTACGAATGTGACAGAAAATATGCTTAGGGATGTTAGAAATGATGTTTTTGAACGACTCATTCAGCTTCCACTCGATTATTATAACAGAACAACCGTTGGTGAATTAACCAGCAGACTTTCTTCCGATATCACACAGCTTCAGGAAACACTTCGAACAACAGTAGCAGAATTCTTCCGACAAATTGTAATGGTTGTGGGTGGAATGTTCTTCATGCTCTTTATTTCCTGGAAATTGACCTTGATCATGCTGGCAACAGTTCCGGTTATTGCCATTGTAGCTGTCATTTTTGGTCGTTTTATCCGTAGACTTTCTAAAGAAGCACAAGATCAAACTGCCGAGGCAAATGCGCGTGCGGAAGAAGCTTTTATGGGCATTGCGAATGTCAAAGCATTTACGAATGAAATGTTCAATTTGTTGAAGTTCAAAAGTGCAACAACTGCTATTCGCAACCTGAACGTGAAAAGCGGAATTTGGAGAGGATTATTCGTTTCATTCATCGTTTTCTGCATGTTCGGTGCCATCGTTTTTATCATTTGGCAAGGTTTGTTAATGTCGAGCGGACCAAATCCAACACTGGCAACTGGAGATTTGTATTCCTTCCTAATGGTTACTTTAATGTTGGCAGCAAGTATTGCTTCGCTTCCCGATTTCTATGCGAGTATTCAAAAGTCCATTGGAGCTTCAGAAAAATTGATCGACATTTTGAGCGAAACTACAGAACAGGAATTGTTCAACGGAAGGGAGAAACCTGAGATTTCAGGCGAAGTCAGTTTTGAAAACGTGCATTTCTCTTATCCAACGCGTCCGGATGTGGAAGTTTTGAAAGGAATTTCATTCAGCATTCAAGCGAATCAAACATTGGCATTGGTTGGCTCTTCCGGCGGTGGAAAATCGACAATTGCCAACCTGGTTTTGAATTATTACCAAACAACAGGCGGAACCATTCGCATTGGTGGAATTGATTCCAAAGAAATCGAATTGAAGCACCTGAGAAAGCATATTGCAGTCGTTCCGCAGGAAGTATTGCTATTTGCCGGTTCTATTTTCGACAATATTCTATTTGGAAATCCGGATGCAACAGAACAAGAAGTAAAAGACGCTGCAAAACAAGCCAATGCGTTTGACTTCATTGAAAGTTTCCCTGAAGGTTTCGAAACACAAGTCGGCGATAGAGGAATTCAGCTTTCCGGAGGACAAAAACAGCGCATTGCTATTGCCCGTGCCATTTTGAAAAATCCAACCATTTTAGTTCTCGACGAAGCCACATCGGCACTGGATTCAGAATCGGAACGCGTTGTACAAGACGCACTGGAAAAACTAATGAAAGGCAGAACTTCTATTGTGATTGCACATCGCTTAAGTACCATTCGTAACGCTGATAAAATTCTTGTTTTAGACAAAGGAGAAATTTCTCAGGTTGGAAGTCATGAAGAATTGATGAGTAACGAAGGAATTTATTCGGAGTTGGTTAAGTTGCAGGTAAGTAGTTTTTAAAGCACGAGTCCGCCGCGGCGGATCGCGCCAGCTGTGGGAATCGCTCCAGCAACTAGCCTCGAACTATCCCCATAATCCTATAAACAACAATGCATAAAATCAAATAAACAATGGCACCTGCTAAATATAACAAAAAGACAAGTATCGGCTTGGAGCTGGAAGTCCATGGAATCAGACTTTTGGTTTTGAAGGCAGTCTTAAATTCCTGAACTGACTTTCTGATTATTATAATGGAAGTATGAATAACTCCAACTAAGAGAATCAAGAAAATAATAAATAAGTGAATTCTAAACATCAAATTAAAATTTAGCCGGTTTTGGTTTCCATTAAATTAGATAGACAAAACTTTACTATTGAGAAATGTTCAGTGTAATAGTTTCATCTTCACCACCACACAGAAACTTTACGTAATTTTTTTTATTTCTACTCAAGTAAAAAACATCATCAGAAAACCAACCATAATATTTGGAATCATCCGGATCAATAACTTCTATTCCAACTAAATGATTATCAATAGAAGCACTCTCTTTTGGAAGGGACACAGAGATGGAAGAACTTAATCTGCCCCAAAACACATATTTCGAATCTAGTGAAACTCGAACCATGCTGTTTTCAGTAAATTGTTGAACATCGATAAAATCAAGAACTATTTGTTTTTCAGAAACTGAATCGAGATTACCGTCAAAACTTAACCAAGTTGTTAATTCCTTTCGGGTTAATTTCTTTTGATCGTAACATGTTGAATTTTCTTCACAGGACAATAAACCAATTACTGCGATCACACTGATAAATAGAGATACAGCACTATCCCTCATAATCAATATTTTTTTCTTGATTTATCATTGACGTCACTATAATCTTTCAAGCATTTCCAAACAAAGAACATATGAACTACAATGTATGGAATCATCGTAAAAAACAGCAATGCTCCACCTGAACCAATATATCTCAATGGTTGATTAGAGGTTTCGATCAGAAATGTTAAAAATGAAATATTGTATAATACTACTGCTAGTAATATCAAACCTAATTCTCGTTTTTTATATACAAAAGATAATCCCCAGGCTATTACTGAAACAAAAAAACACACCGTTACAAATAAATTTAAGTCCCCAATTAAAAGAGATATAACGTATGCTAATCCGTGAGGAGCAAAATTCGTTGTGTATATTTCAGAAACCAATAACGATCCAAAAAAGATCAAAAGGTAGTAAAGTGTTATTTTCATCGTTTTGTAATCATTGTTTTGGTGAATTTACTCAGAATCTGATTTTCTGATATCCGATTTTTTTTGTCAGTTCCACTGTTAATAGCGCAGGATCGGGAGATCCTCCGCTGCAGGACAGTCTCCCTAATCATAAGCAACTTCAAGTAGGTTCATTTTATTATCATAAAAGAAAACTTTTTTCAAATCAGCATTATCATAGCGATTAAAATACCAAATTGAAATTTTTTTGCATCTACTAAAATCATATCCACTTTTCTCAAAAACATCTATCAACTCAAAATTGATACTATCCATGTTTGGATGTTTATTCTTCACATCAATCAAATCAATACTAAATACGATAGTTTCTATCCCCTTACTTTTCTTACCTGAATATTGAGTTTGATAATTTTTGATACCTAGATACTGTTTTATACCATTAAATTTTTGCAATTGATTCCCTTTTATTTCAGGCGAATCAGGTAGATCAATACAGCTAACCATTAACAGGGGCAGCAAAATAATTGATAAGAAAACGTGTTTGTTTTTCATTCGTAACTGTCATAAATATCTCTTACTAGCACTAATCGGTTGATGGCCCTAAAATCAAATCACAGCTGTAGTACCAATTACTTTTCGTTTATATATTCTTCTCAAAAAGACTTTCTTATACTCTACTTCCAGAATCGTAGTGCGATAATTTTTGCCAGTCAAACTATGAGGATAGTCCAAAGAATAATCAATAAAATAATCGTTGGCCAAATCCGTCAATAGAGAATCCAAATCTTTACGCTCAAAATAAGCACTAATTGTTGATTCCCAATTTATTGACACAGTAATTAAATATGAAGAGGTTGTATCTTTTTTATTCTTATTACGCGCTAATTCTATTTCTCGTCCAATGAAAATTACCGAATCACGTTTATAAAGATAAATAGTCATTCTATTTGGAGACCAATTTCTATCAGGAGATCCCAATTCCAAAATCTTGAAAGATTTTTGATTCTCAATAAACGGAAAGCTATGTAAAGGGACTATCTCTTGAGAAAAAATGGAAGTTGACGAAAATAGGATTAAAAACAATAGATTTTTCATGTCTTAAAAGTGCATTTGCTTTAAAAATACTCAAAAAGCAAAACCTGTTTCACACTTTTGTGCAATCAACTCCAAAAATAAATCTTCACTACAGCCAGAAGCATTGCAAACCCTACATAAAAAGCGTTGCTTACCAGCCAAAGTTTTGCCATTTTTAACTAGTAAAGTCCCACAAATAGAGCAGTTTACAGTATCATCAATACATAAAAAACACCAGGGGTTAGTTGAAGCCATTTTAAGCGATTTAAACCACTTTTACAACAAAAGGGAATGTTAAACATCCCCTTGTACGCATGCAAATAAAATTTGTTAATTGTCTGTTTTTCAAATCAATAACCCTCGAAAAATCTTTCGTCAACACATGTGGAACACTACCTCATCAACCCAAACTTTGCCGTTTTTCTGCGTTTTTAGAAAGCAAATTTCGAAAAGGTGCAGATGTGATACACGACCCACTCTTCCATCAACACATGTGGAACACTACCGATGTGATACAGGACCCACCACCTTACCAGCAACCTAACTGTGAGTCCTGACTTACTCTTAGACCATCAATTAACCACTTATTATGATTATGTATGAGTTTCAATTGGATAATCCTGGAATCATTACCGACTCCGTAACTAATGTTTACAACTCCATTTCCAATAAATGCAAAATTTATTGTTTCAAGTAGTGTCGAGTCACAATCCTGTGCACTTATGTAGGGGTCAAAATCTAACTTACTTTTCTCTATATCTTTTAATAAACATTCGGAGGAAAATTTATTTCGAATTTCTTTTAATGAGTTTCTATCTATCTCTTTATAGACATCGACGTATTTTTGATAAAATCCCATAACAAACTTCTCCATTTCTCCTTCCTTAGCTGGCAAAGGCACGGAAGAGTCTTCTGCTTTTGGAATATCTTTCATAGGTTTAGATGCACTTCTGCTACAAGAACTAATTGCAAAAATCATAAATAAAAAAACTTGAAATTTCATGGTAAATAATTGGTTTATATTACTAATACTTAATGTATATTTTTCTCTTTAGAAATATTCTCAATAAAGTCAATAATTTCTTCATTTGCGAAAAAAAACAATTTTTCACCACTTTTCAGAAAAAATGTGAATTTAGGCTTCGATCCAAATGAAGGGGTATATTCAATACTTATTACTTCATTCCACATAAACTTCCTTTTTCCTTTCAAAAGAGAGAAAAACCAAAATTCATTCTCCATAAGTTTTGCGGTTCTAAATGCTCTTACAAATCCCAAAAGAGTAAGTAATATACCGATAGGCACAACCACAATTTTATTCGATCCAAGCACAACAATAATAATTGCAAACGACTGGGCAAACATGTAATCAAACCAATCATAAGGTGTATAAACCGCTTTTTCCATAACTTAGAATTTGGCAAGTTTGGGTTTCGGAAGTCTTCGAACTGGTTTTCTTGGCCGTTTCAATTCTGACTTAGTTTTTAAATACTGACTTCCGTCATAAACCATTTTTCCACTGCTAAATGTTGAGTTAGCAAGATTCAACCCATACCATTCACCATATGTAAATTTAGTTTTTTCCAAGGTTTTTTGTACTAAATTTGGATCTGCAGTCCCCCGTATCAAACCTCTAGTACTATAAAAGTTATCAACTCCACCAGCCCCAAGTTTTATCCCTGACAATATTTGTGGATCCATTCCAATAGAATTGCTTATAAGAGTACTGCCATCGCTATCGGTGGTTAAATCATCAACGGATAAACCAAAATTAATCCAGGCTAGAAGTGAGGCGCCGCCTCCTTCCAGAGCAAGAGTACCACCAGACAAAACAGTACCAACGGTAGATAATATCAACGGGAATCCACGTTCCCAGAAGCCTTTTGATCCCGAAAATTCTGAATTCTGATTACCTGCTTCGGCTCCACCCTCGCCACTTCCAATAGTCATCCCAACTGGAAAAGAATTACCTTTTCCCCAGTCTGCTTCGAAAGTTTCAAAGAGCGTATACTTGTTTACATAACCAGCAGGAGCAACGTACTTTCTTGAGCCGTCCCAAGATTTATAAACCTCTCTAGTGATTTTGCCACTTGCATTTCGATAAACATATTTGTTCACATTCATTTTAAAATTGTTATTGACCTCTTTAGAAGTAACAACAAACTTCTTTGTCTCTCGATTATACTCATGGGTAATCACTTTTTCTAGCCCTTCTAACTCAACTGCATCAATCACCCTATTTTCAGAAAAAGCGTACGGAGAATTATGAGGATATTCTCCGGCCAGCGGATCAATTGCGAAGAAACGCCCTAAACGAGGGTCATGCATACGGTATTCAAAGTTCAAAGAATTCCCTTCTCCCTTAATCTCATCATCTTCTTCTTGTCCTTGAAAACCATGTCTAGCTTCTCTAATTCCACTTACGGATTTGTAGAGATTTCGCCCAGACAGTTGCACACCAAAAGCAGAGTAATCTGTACTTTGTCTGATATCTGCCAAGAAATAGTCTGGAACTCCTGCATTTTCATGTGGAATGGGTTTATCACTTATTACGGAAAGTACATTCCCTAAATGATTGCTCAACTCGTAGTTACGAGCACCAATGGTATGTGCCCATTCCGTTTGAGAATACGTTGCATTTTGTGAACCATATAGTGGAATAGAATCGTTCATTACGCCTAATCTTGAGCTACCGTAAATATACTTTTCTTTTTGAGCATAGTAAACGGTTGAGCTAATAATTTCTCTAACATAAGTACTCATAGTATTACCCTGTGCATCCAAAACGTAGTAAGTACTTTTCTCTAGAACATTCGCAGAAGTATATTGATGTTTCGCAATACGGTTACCCATTGCGTCATAATCGAACTTCAGGTTTTTCTTAGAACTTCCACCAGGTCGGTTGATCGCTTTTACTTTACCGTCAACTCTCCAAACAATACTCTCTATTTTTTCCTTATCGTCCTTAATCAACCGCCCTTCAGCATCATAAGCGTAGTTGTTACTGATGTTAACGTTCGCACCATTGGTAAAGTTGTCCTGGTCGTCTATATCGTCTCCGTATGTACCATCTGATATTACATCATCAACACTATAAAGTCTGTTACGGATTTTCTTTCCATTACTCAAGGTATGGTAGTTATAAGTCAAATTGTCAATTGTAGTACCTGTTTCATCCTTGCGTATTTGAGTCAGGATATTACCATTGGCGTCATAAGTAAAGAAATTGTCATACATCTCACCTGGACTAGAACCATTCCAACCTTTATCATCTGTACTCACATCAAGACCAATCTGGCTTTGAGACGCTTTTAAACGATTCAATTGGTCATAACTGTATCTGTTTCCAAGTGGGAGTACTTCTCTGGTATCAGGATGCGTAATCGTTGTCACCATACAGCCAATATTCCCGTTATACATACTTATTGCACTGGTTTCAATCATGTCACCGTTACTTCCAGCAATAAAATTAGGGTTCGAAGTATTGATACGTTCGTAATCTCCCAAATAATAATGTAAACTGTAACTCATTACATCTCTTGCAACCCATTCATGCGAGGTGGTTGAAGCGCCGTCAAACCCAGGGTCCCGTTCTGCATCTAACACATTACTATTCACTCCCTTAATCCAGCCTTGCAGGGTATATACATTGTCTAATCCCTGAACTTCTTGTTCTCCAAGCACCGTTCTTGCCAATGGACCATGATCGTAATAGTTGTACTTCACTTCCTTATCCCAATATGGGCTCAAAGTAGGTTCCAGCTGCAGTGCGCTTGTTCTGTATTGCGCATCTATCAGCGGTGTTGCGGTAGTTGTGTAAGCATCCGTAATGCGGTTATCCGCATCGTATACATAGGCGTGGTGCCACTGATCTGCTTTTCCGGTTTGGTAATCTACTCTATGTACATTTCCGGAGATCAAATCAAACACATAATCCATTTTCTTGAAACGTTGAGCGCTCAAACTTGTCAAAGTTCCCAGTTTCTTATTGTCCTGAATCAGGGTTTTCACGTTGCCGTGAATATTGTAATCGTAATGGGTGGCATGGTCGTAAGTCGCATCGTCATCGTCAAACGTTTCTTCGTAAGTCACATGCACAATACGCTTACGTTGTGTTGCTGTATTGAACGCGTAATAAGTACTCAAACCGTTTCCGGCAATGTCGGTATTGGCTTCGTCGTAATAGCTTCGCGTCACTTCTGTTCGGGTAGTGGTGCTTTCTGCTGTGATCCAATCGTTCAATTTTTCATCGTCAATAACGGATGTAATGTATTGTCCACCCACATTGGTTCCAAAGATTTCTGTGAACTTAATGGAACTGTTGTTGTCGCGTTTTTCTCCTGCTTCTACTACTCTACCTAGAGCGTCGTAAAGGGTGTAGGAGTATTTTCCGCCCAATTGCTGACGGCTGTTTTGGCTGGCTACTATTCGTCCTAAACGGTCGTAATAGAAATGTGCAGAGTATTGTTGGTGTCCAACATTCAGTAATCGCACAGCTGCATAGGCCGTTCCCGGACTGGTTGCAAAGCTTCCACCCCAAACGCCATGTGTAGCTGATGGGAACTCGAGAGCAGTAATGTCTATATTGGACGCCGTACCTGTATACGTATCATTCACTGCTCGTTGTAACCACGACATGGCTGTATAAGCTGTTGCGTATGAATTCCAGGTAATGACATCTGTTTCGTAGAGCAATCCGTCGTCACCAGCCACGTAACCGTGATTCGGATCGGTAAAGACCACATCCTGGATATTTCCGGCAACACCTCCAAGCATACTTGCAGTGGTGGTTCCTCCTTGCGCCTTGTAGCGAATCATGTTGTTTCCTACAACCATCACAGCATTGTCTATTCCATCTCCGTTAAAGACATGAATGGCGTTGATAGCGGTTGAAACACTATCCGTTCCAAGTGCATTGATTACTGAAGTAGAATAAGAAGCTCCAGAAATACTTAAGGTAATACTGTAGAGTTTACGTTCCTGTGCAATGTAACCGATCAACGGATTTGCAGGATCAAACTTGATATCTGTTACCGCATTGTGGTTACCAAAACCTGCACCCGTAGGTGTGGCAACAGCTGTGTACACCGTTGCCAGGTAATCTGTTCCTCCAATAACGGCATAATGTGCTGAAGCAGCTGTTGGCTTGGTCCAAACTTCCAATACGTTCTTTGATAGGTTTCCACTACTAATGGTGAATGGCAATACTTTTGTCCAGCTTCCTCCCGAACCAACGGTAGAACGCACAAAGAATTTCTCTCCACCTACCGTTCCGGTTGTTGCGCTAGAGAAATGTACATCGTTTAAGCGTGGACCGAAGATACTGTAGATATGAGACGCCGAATTGGTGTAAACCGTACTGATTCGTCCGCCGTTTCCTACGCAAACTGCAGCAGGAGTTCCTGTTGATTGCGGACCAAAACAGATACTATTGATCAGATAACCAGTTTGAAAAGAAGAACGGGAAAGCGTTGGTGTACCTCCCGGATTAATGGAATTGGTATAATAAGTATAGCCATTATCTGCGGAAATGATTCCGAATCCTCCGCTAGAAGTTGTGGTAATACTTACATCGGTAAATGTAGCTCCAACAACAGAAGTGGAGAAACTCAAATCCGTTGCTACATGCGTACTCAGGTTCAAACGAATTCCTGATGGACCATCTGCAATAGCATATGCCAAAGGCACCGAACTTAAACTCGTATAACTTACACCTGAAAAGTCGCTTGTTTTAGCCGCCGGTACAATGTACCAGGTACTTGATGATGAATTACGGCGAAGAACTACTCCTTGTCGTCCAACAGCAACACCCTTATACGTTACAGACGAAACGGTGTAATTCGAATTCGCGATATCACGAATTGGTGTTAAACGCAATGCCGTTCTGTTCTGCCAGCTAATTTGGGTAGAAATATTGGTGGTAGAAGTAATAGCTGTTGTTGAGCTATAGATCAATCCGTCAGAACCAACCAATGTAATGTAATCACTGTGCAGCGCCATAGCTATAAATGTTGCTCCACTCGGAAGATCATTGGAACTATCATTTGTAAAGGAAGCTAACGATCCAGACGTTGGTGCTGTAGTTGTTAATGCTACGCGATATACTTTTCTGTTAGCGTGATTGTAGGCCATTACATATGTTGCTGTGCTTCCACCATCACGGATCACCGCATCTTTGAAAGTGGTTGAGGAAGGAGAAAGTGTCACTTTCACTGCTGCAGCGGAATTCAAACTGTAAAGATCTTCTACTGCTTCATTCGTACCATCGTTACGAACGGCAATTACGTGAACAATGTTGTTTGCCGGACTGGTTGTAACAACAGTCAATGCACGCAGCTGAGTTGGTGCCGAACCACTGGCAAAAGTATAATATGTACTCAAGGAAGCTGGTGCTCCTGCACTTCCCGCAGTAAAGTTGGAAGTGGTGTACACTTTAGAGCTATAGTAACCAACTACATAACACCTTCCGCTCTTGTAATAATTCGCCAGATTGGTAAGCATCGTGGTACTCGCATTGTAAGTCCAGAGTGATGTATTGGCAGAGCTGGTAAACTCGTAATGTTTCAATTTACATGTACTGCTCGAATCCATTGATGCTACAATGTACAATTGTGTAGAGGTTTTGTGCGTCATGGTAATTCCCTTGCACTGCTTGTTGTTGTCAACAACGGTCCAGGAGCCTCCAGAATTTGTTGTTTTATAAAGATAACGTTGACTTGAAGCGTTTTCAATAACGGCAACACCAGTATATTGATCAAGGAAAATACTCTCCACAATATTGCCCACAGTGTTGCTGCTGGATGAAAGCAATTGTGTTCCTGATGCACCTGATTCGGTCATCAATACCAAATCCCCATCAATACCGCCAATCATTCCATAAGTAGCATCTGCATAACTTACAGATGCCCAAACCGTTCCTTTTGTTTCTTCCAGGGTTGTTGAGCCGCTTGAAGTTAAGTCTACTTTCAATAATTGTGTAAATGCATTTCCGCTCACGGTGAAATTAGCACTGACCAAATACACATTTGAAGAACCATCCAGTGGCTCTATGCTGGAAATAGAATTCAGGGTGTGTCCGCTCAACGCTGGTGTATACAAGGTGCTACTAAACGCAGAACTGCTGTATTTTACAATTGCACCATCAGAACGAAGGAACGCTGCAGTAGTGGTATTGTAAACAGCAAGATCAACAAAATTACCAGTAATTCCAGAGCTGTGTAAATCCATCAAATCCCATGTACCTCCACTATCCTCTGTTCTCAAAATGGTTCCGTTGCCACCAACGGCAAAACCAATGGTATTACTCGCCATGCGAACCTTGAGAAGATGATCTTCAAACAAAGAAGTCAAACGTGTCCAGTTTACCCCACCGTTGGTTGTGCGGTATAAATAACCTCTCGATCCTGTTGGTGACGAACTCGAAGTGACATATCCTGTCAAATATCCTAAACCTTCATCTATCATTTGAATAGCAGTGGTTTTCAGGTCAACATCTAATCCGTTCGCCAAGGTCTGACTCCAGCTCGACATATCGTCCATATCCGGCATGTGCTGCGCGGTCAATTGATTCAGTGAATTGTAAGCATACACTGTTCCCATGCGGTGATTGGTAATTACGGTATGTGTCCCGTTTTCACGATCGTTATTGATACTTACAGCCAATGCATCAGCGCTTGAAGTAATAGGCAATTGCTCAACTCCTTCCGGCGGAACCGTTTTCACCAGGTTACCCGATTGATCGTAGTAGTACAAAGTGAAATGGTACTCTTTCTGCGTATACGTTCTTCCGAAAGTCTCCACCGTAGACATACAATGACCGATGTATCTTCTTCTGAAATCAGCAAGTAAGGTATCTACGTAAGCATTGTAAGCTTCCTCAGCCGCAGCCATTGCCGCACCCGTCACCAACGCATGGCACGGATCTTCGATAACGACTGTTGGGAACGGTTCCGTTGGATTGAACGAAGGCGCAACACCTGTACAAGGAAGCATCCGTAGACAACTTTCTCCGTAAATGGTATCGTTAAGTGTACCATTCATTTCAACCACCATCATAAATTGGTGGTAATATCCATCGTCATCAGGTTCGCCAGTAATACTAAATGAGATCACTTCGGTAATGTCTTCCAACTCGTAACCGTTCACATTGTCAACCACCTGATTCAGTACCAACGAACAATTATCTCCCCACTCAATAGTCGTTTGATTGTAAACCGTTTTTACTCTAGGTGTTCGAATAAAAATCCGTGTACTGTCGCATTCTGAGCCAGTATCTCCATCTTCACAGAAGATACTATCAATGATCAAATCTTCGAAGAACCCATTTACCTGAGTATAATACGTTTTTGTAATGACAGTTGTATCCGTGGTAAACACTTCCTGATGATCGAATGTCAATCCGGAAATCGAAAGTCCGTCTACATAAACCGTGTCTGTTGTTGTAGTAGAAGAAGTACTTGTTGTTCCCGGGAACTGACCCAATAAATGGTTCGTCATTGCAGAACTTGCGTAAAGGTCATAACTCGGATCCTGATTTACCAGCACATCCGAAAGCAAGGCTTTCAAGTCTTTTACGTCCTGATATTCCGGCCCATCACAACCTAATTGTGGGTAAGTACAACTTCCAACGTTAATCGCTTTTCGTTGCATTCCGTTGATTCGAATAACCTTGCATTCCACATTACATTCAAATCCGCCAGTGCTGTTCACAGCAACGAGTGTAACTGTTGAATCACTTGTAATGATCATTTCGGAAAAGGCAACGATGTTCGGCAAGTTGCTGATGATAGAGCCGTAATTGCTCATGCTCAAACGGATTTCATTGATGATTGGTCCCGAAACAACTGGCTCAAAAATGCGGAAATTTGCACCTGTTTGCATCCATCCGATATTAGCAGCTCCAACAGGGCTATTTGTCAATGTTTCAGCGATTACGTCTGTTACGAACGGTTCGTAGATGGCATCCGCACCCACTCCTTTTATCAACTCTCCTGCAGAAAGCAATTCTCCTGTCAACGCCATTGCATTCATCAAATCATACAAATCTGACCCCAGGTCATTCGCTTCGCAATGGTCTGGGAAGGTACAATTCAGAATATCCAATGTTGTGCTTCCTTCCAATGGATAATACACAATTGAATCGCCGTAATTAGCAACAGCATGAGCAGTAAAGGTAAATCCTAAACCACCAGTTCCTGTGGCTTGAATCCCAAGGAATCCGTCAATTTCGTCCCAATCCACCAAACTGTCTTCAAACAGGTCGAACTGAATCTCTGCAATGGTTCCTGAAATGTCTGTAATCTCAATGTATAAGGTAGAATCATTTATGACCGTTGCATCCCAATCCATTGACGGAAGAGGAGTTACCGGATCGTTAATTCCCTGATAAGCATTCACAAATGCTATAAAACCATCGTTCTGTGTCAGATCAAATCCTGTTACGTCGAGAATGGTATCACCTGCCATTTCACTGCAAAGTGTAAGCATTCCAACTGCCATGGGGCAATCACCCGCATAAGTATAATTTGCCAGTTGTGCTTGTTCGTTTAATTCTTCACCAGAAAGCGCATAATCTACCCCATTTCCTGTACCTGTTACATCCGAAGGAAGCATAAAACGTTTCACTTTGCTGGCGTACAGATCTATATTGGCAAAGAAACAAGGTTGATCCGGATTAATATACTGCGACTGCATGATATCGAATCCGGGAGCCAGAAATCCTCCAGCATACGGATTGAAATTGGAATTACCGATACAACCGTTATATCCATAATAATCTTCCACCTCAATGGAACGTTTAATGCCAATTTGCGCAATATACTGGTATTTCAAACTGCGGTAGAACGCTTTGAAGTTTTGCCAGTCGCGGTTACGTGCAGCGATGTCAGCTGCTGAACTTCCTCCTGAAGAAGTTCCGGTTGCATTGAAACCGAAACCAAAATGTTCTGCTGTAAAACTCGTACTTCCGATCATACCCATGCTACGTCCTGCAAAAGCTGCCATTTCGGACATTCCGTGTGGTGTTGTTCCAACAATTCGGTAGTTTGTATCCAGAGCGTTGATAAACGCATTCTTAAAATTCGTCCATTTTACGGTATCCGAGAGAGAAACGAGGAAGGGATCATACGCATGCGAAAGACTTGGTGTATTAAACGGTTGAATTCTATCATTCACACCAGGAGTTGTATATCCTGATTTTATAAATCCATTAGTAATAGCTTCAGCCCAGGTATTGGTATTCTCCATCAAAGCATCAAATGCTTCAGAAGTGTTTCCATTTCCGTCTTCTTCCGTCAACTGTTCATAGGTGGTCAGAATGTTGTATTCCGGATGGTAATAGATCAATGAATGAGACCAGGAGGACTGGAAGGCATCGATGAAATCTTCAACATTCTGTAAATTTTCTGCAACCGTGTAATACACCTGTTCATCAGCATCGTAAAGTACCAGTAGCTCATTCACCACTGGCGGAACTGTTGATACAACATCGCCACTTCCGTCAAGTGTGGCTACCACTGCGACTCTGGACTCTGTCACCAAATCTTCATCAAAATACTTGGTATAAGCAACGCCCCCTTTTATCATATGCGGTGAACGCCAATCTTCAGAATGAGGCAATTGATTTGAACTATTGTAAATAGAAAGCGGGAATTGTTCCGGATGAACACTTCCATCAGATAGCATGTATTCACCATATTGCGCTCCCGGCTGCATGTCCATCAACAAGAAATTGCGGTAAGCATCGTGCATAGAGATCGGATCACAAAGAGCCGCACATTCAGCAACTAGTAAGTTGTATTGTTCTTCTGTACCCAGTTCATCTTCTAAGAATTCACTCAGCGTTGGCAAATCTTCCATACACTGCGCACAGGTAGTATCTAGTTCGCAACCCGAGTAATCAGCATCTTCCAGATATTCTTCCTGAAATTCTTCCAAGGTCTTAAAACAAGTATTGATCTCAGGATTTAGATATTGCTCTTCATAGAATGCCAATGCCTCCTGATTTATGCTCAATGTTTTACTTAATTGATAGCTTCCAATTCCTACATTCTCAATTGTAATGTTGGTTGGACTATTTTCCACTTCGTCTTCACCACAATCCAAAGTAAAAACGATTGTATCTCCTGAATACGAGAAATGACCTGTCACCTGACTGGTATCCCCGGTTGTAATCAATGAAACACCACACTGGTCTTTGAAATCGATCGTCAAGTCGTAAACACAACCAAAACAAATTTCTTCTGCTAAACAAGAGTCGGAGAACATTTCAATTTCCTGCGACCAATTGATCACAACTGTTGTTGGCGAGCTGATCAGAATGGTTTCGTTTACCGTTGTCGACAAACCATCGTTCGCTTCCTGATTGTTACAAATAGAACCTGTTCCAACAATATTGTCGGTTAATTCAAGCGAAGCACTTCCTTCAGAATCCAAGGCGATTACATTTGAGGGAGCATCTCCTGCCAATGATGTGGCAATTACTCTTCCTTCCTGATCGAGGTAACTTACACTTACCTGACCGTTTGGATCAACCACCATATTTTTCTGGTAATGACTTGCACAACCTACTTCGCTTCCGAACAGACGATCCAATTCAATTTGTGATGGATGTCCGTAGAAATATTTGGTTTCATGCCCACTTCCCAATTGAAAAGTAGATCCTACACCACCTTGTCTTCGGATACGCCCAGTATTGTCAGGAGTATATTCCACTTGCGAAAAAGGATAACCTCCGGCATTCGGAACATAACCTTGGGCCCCATTCATTTCAGGATTCGATGAACTGTAATAATTCGCAGCTCCCGAATTGGTGTTCATGGCCTGGACACTCAAATTACAAGCTCCGCCTGATGAAACATCAAAATTCTTGCGATTGTATGATGAATCAGCAGCGTTTTTATTGAAATTCTCGTAGTACTTCAATGTGTTCGTTCCACTAACACCACACACAGGATCGGAAACAGGAACAGGTAAAACCTGAATGGCTGGTCGACCCTGATGATCATAGAGCGTTTCACCAACAATGGCTTTGTTGTTCGTGCTCACTAAAGTCACCATTTGGCGATTGCGCAAACTTCCGTCAAAGAAAGAAACCACTTCTTTTCGCTTTCCTTCTTCAGCAAACGTTACACTGTATTGCCAGTTTTTACTGACTTCCCAAGGTTCTGTAATGTGGTAATTGTTGTCTTCCGCATCTGAATCTACTTTTCCGGATACAGGTAAACTCCAATAAGAATACTGGCGTTTGGTAGCATCGGTATACAATCTACCCACTGCACGCACGCGGTAAACCACATAACCATGATCATAGGTTAACGGAATTTTATACTCATTGGAATTGGTTGTAATTCTACTTGAATTGAAACGGAAATCAAATTCCACTTCATCCGCATTCTTATAAACTCCTGTAACAGATGTGTAATCATTTACATAAGTCCATTCCACCTGGTACTCCTCAGCTTCACGAATGGGATCCCAACGCACCAAAAGTGCATCTTCTACGTCATCGCAATCATTATCAATGATCTTGGAAAGATCGGTCACTTCAACATCCGGAGTTTCGTCTAACCAATCTGAAAAATCGAACACCCGGTCAATGTAAAGTTCAGCATCGATGTATAAGTTCTCGGGCAGGTCGGCTGGTGAACCGTCAACTAAAATATCAATGATTTCTATATCAAATGCCAGCACATTGTTCAGTTCATAAATGGATTTGTCATTGAACTCCAATTCTCCGTTCGGTTTGTAATCCACTTCAAGTGTAATTGTGAAAGTTGATCCAGGGCTTCCTAAGGTTGGGAATGGCATTACACTTAACTCAATCAGGGTATGGGTTTCCGCCATGATTTTCGGATAGTGATGATCTACTGCAAGCGTGATCAATCCTTTGCGGGTCAAATCTGTAAACGTGGCACTTTCCGATGGAGCCATTACGGTTTTGTGATCCCACACCTGAACAGGTGTACTTGTCCCACTATCATAACGCATGGTTTGCTTTGGAATGTCGATAATTCTTGACCATGAAAGTGTACTGATTGTTAGAACAACCAGCATAACGAGTGATTTTATGGTTAGTGATCTCATTTGCTATTCAATAAGTCGTAAAACGTATAATTTTTGTCTGGACAACTGTAAACTTTTGTTTTCGAGTTGTACAAAAGCCATTGATTGAAAAGAACGTCCAATTCAGTATTGGTTGTAATTTTTATAGGTGAGCTGTATTCCAGTCGCACTAAAGGTTGTTCATCGGTTTGATCTCCAAGTTCGTTCATACTGTAATTTGAAGGCCAATAAAGCATTTCCAAAACACGGAGTTCGTTTTTAGTTTTATCGAATTCGAAGATCAAGCTTTGCATTGATGACAGGCGGATTTTCTCCACCACTTTCAACAGTTTGCGGTTTCCTTTTGTTATGAAGTAAAATTCATACTTCGTCGAATCAATATTATCGAATTGTTCAGGTTGAAAACCCATCAAATTTCCGTCTACAGCTTTTGAAAGAAGCACCTGCTTTTCAACAGTATCAATATCAATTTTCAACTTCTCGTGTTGAATCTGAATGGCTTCACCAGATTGAAAAACATAATCTTTAGGTCCGTAAACACTGAGTTTGGATACTTTCACATCTTCCGCTTTAGGTGCATTCACATTCATGTATACGGAAGTGCTGATGGTTGTAGAATACCAAGACTCAGGTTGCTTCTGAAGCAATTGAGTGAATTCCTTTAGGAAAACATTATACGTTGCTTTTTCCCAGGTTTGAGCCTGTGCTTTTGAGAATGACAACCAACTCAAAACGAATAATAGGATTAACTTCTTCATGAATTTATTCTTTTGAATTGTTTTCTCTGTTTTCCTGAATGGTCATAATCCCCATTTCAGTTTCTTTCTTCACTCGAATGAGTTTGCCTTGTTCATCATATTCATAGATCTTGGCATAATTGCGTTCATCCAATTCGGCCATTAAACGTAAGGTCAATGGATCGTAAACATAGGTTACCATACTTGCATCTTTCGGAAAGAACCGAATGTCATCAAACATGCAATCTCCATCTAATTCACAGACCAATTCGATACTTACCGATTCGTCTTCTTCAACCACCACTTCCATTTCTATTCGCTGCCAGCCGTCAATGATTTCCCCTCTTGGAATGCAATCTGTTACTGTAGAACCTGAAGTCACTTCAATGTGTGGTTTATCATATTCCACAGTTCCCAGATCTGCATCTTTGTCCATTACCCATGCACTCAATATGTACACGCCACCTTCAGGTTCAAAACCACCAAGACAGCCAGCACACTCTTCTTCGTGCCATGAATCACCGAAATACCCTCCGTCTTCACTAGTAAAATTGACAACAGCATCACAGTCATGAACTGTCAATTCCAGCAGATAAAACTTACCTTTTGTAAGTGCATGAGCAACATTCTGTGTATAAGTGTAAGACTGATCAACAAGGGGTGTCTCAGTAATATATCCGGTATTTGCTTCTGCTTTTGAATCGAATTTCCAAACCTTCACAGCACAATCCAAACTACCACTATTCGCTAAAATTGTAAAGAGATTTGTACTTGACAGTGTGGTATCGGGTCTGTAGTAATAATACAATCTTACTTCTCTATCGATACAAGGTTCCTGGTTCGCATATGTTTGAGTGAACGACGCGTCAGATTCGCAAACAAAACGAGCGGCGCCTGCACTTGTATTCCATACCGTTTGTCCAACAGCCAATAAGCCACTCAACAAGATTCCTGATAAAATGATTAATTTCTTCATACAACTAGTTTTGGCTTAAACTTAAAACCTGCATACTCAACTGGTTATTTCCGGGAAGTACAGTATTGATACGCACTTTCAACTCACATCCTGTTTCCTTATCCCAGAATACCACTTCGATTTCATAATATCCTTCCGTGTCAAATTCCACTTCAAGGTCCCCTGAATCATAAGTTGCGGAACCATAAGCAGGACCACTTATATTGGTAATATTTGCAAGGATATTAGACAGATCACCGAGTATTTCGTACTTATTCTCATTTACCGGAACTATTGAAATGGAACACTCTGTGGAATTGTCACATTGCGCAGGTCTGGTAGTATAAGTTTTCGAGGTTCCACCTACAACCTGCATACTTGAATGACCTGTATGCGAATAATCCGTATTTACGTCTTCAGCATGTTCCTGAGAAAACACTCCCATATCCATACAGTTGGAATAATCCAGGTCTTCAAAACTTCCTTCAGCAACTTGTCGCTGACGTGCATTCGCAGCAACTGCAGTTGTCAATGTATTCTTGAAACTGAATAGACTGGAAGAGTATCTGCCCAAGGCATCTTTGGTTTCCAACGTCATTCCATTCGGACTGAAACTGGTAACTTCAGAAACAAAAGTCCAGTTAGATGGATTGGTTCGCCATTCGTTATTGTAGTAGTAATAATAAGGACTGAAACCGCTAAACACTCCGTCTCTTCGAATATTTGTGTTGTTGTTGGTATTGGTTTGAGCTCTATCCGTCAAATGCGTATAAGAACGAACCGGTCTCCAATTTCCACGAGTTCCGTTGGTGTAAGGATTGATTGATTTACTTTCGTTAGGTAAACACTCACAGTACGTTTTCCAGTTATCTGAAAACTCTACCACACCAGCATTCAACACCTTTGTATAAACGCTAGAAGTTAATCCTGCTAATGGATTATCAAGGGCTGTTATGGTTGCCATACTTGTAGCTTGCTTATTACGTCTTCCACTTCTGATAATAGTGATTCTGGAAGTTGGAGCAGAAAGAGGATTTCCTTCATTATCCAATAAACGGATTCCGTAATCATTCACTTCAGTAACCCATGCTGGATCAACACCACTTCCTGTTTCCACTTTCACCTCATCTCCTACAACAAAATGGTTCTGGGCACCAGGTACCGGTACAAAACCATCTGCATAAATTGGAAAATCAGTAACTGAATAGCCAATATTTTTATAGGCTTGCCCCAACTGGTCATACTTCCAATGTGCAGGTAAATTCAGTGAATAAACCTTATCGTTAAAGTTGGTTGTCGTTTCTGTTAAAAGCACAGAACCTGTTTCTCCGTCGTAAGCCAGATTCTTTGTCTCCACAATTGATCCGTCCTGATTGGCTGTCACCTTATCCAGAATACCAAACTTATTTACCGTCTTGTTCAAGGTAGCACTTCTAAACTGGCTTTTACTGATATCGATTTTCGACCAAACGGTAGGAATTACCAATAACATTGGTCCTGCCAGAAAGGCATTGTTATTGATTTCGATTGGTCCAACACCAATTGATTTTGTTATATTTTCTCTGAAATCAGCAACAGCATCGTATTTAACACCAATTTCTGCGATTTGCATTTCACCATCCGGACGAATCGTTTGTACCTGATTCCCCAGAACATTTACCGATTTGTTCAAGAAGCTGATCTCTTTGGATTGGTAATGGTAATTCACTGTGCTCAATGGCCGTTCCTGTCCTTCAGCATAAACCGCTTCGGCTTTTGGTTTACCATGCATGTCGTTGGTTTGAATAACAAATCCCTGACTTGCCGTCAGATAATCATACTTCGGTAACAACGGAAGGAAACTTGTAGCAATTTTCAAACTATTGGAATTCAAACTTTTAATTATAGGTGTCCTATTTACTACAGTTGGGAAATCTTTTGCTGTATAGAATTCCTTTACCACTTTTCCAGTGGCTGTTCTCGTAACACCTGTATGCTTAAGGTCCTGAATCACAATTCTACTATATCCTACGCTAGGTGAAGGAAACTGGCTTTCCATGATTGGTTCAGACAGGAACACTTCTTTGTTCGGAGCGAACATCATTTTCTCATCGTAAGAAACTCCTTTGTGCCATGAATTCTCATCACCACCAACCAATGGCTCGTATGAAGCGACACCTGAAGATCTTCCGTCTTCTAATTCATAGAAAAATTCTTGTCCATAAGTAAAATCGTTGGTTTCATCCGGAGCATTACTATCAATCATTTTCGCCCAGTTGTCGAACATGGTGATGCGCTTCACTCGCAATCCTCCACCGTATTTGTGTCCAGTTGGTTCCAATAATCGAATAAATGAGTGCTGAGTGATCAATTCCTGACAGCGCTCATGATCATAAACCGCTTTGTTTGGACCAATAAAATATTCTTTAAATGTACTTGCTGAGTTAACGATTGAATTTGCAAATCCGGCAAGTGAATTCTCGTCAGCACCTGGTTCATCCGTATCAATAACATCATTGATGGTTCTAGGCATGTTTGCTCTACCGAATAAAATAGCCGCTTTGGTTATTGGACTGTATTTCTTGATGCCAAGGTCAAGTAAATCGAGAGGTTTGAAAACAATTTTTCCATATGCACCAACAACTTCAAAACTATCCACAAATGCATAACCCGTAACATATTCCAACTGCTTCTCACTGTTGTTGATATCGCCCATATTTACCAAAGTCTTGAAGTATATCGGTTCATTCCAGTCGAAATAATCTTCAGCATGCGTATATCCTGGTTTCAGCTTAAAGAAGATTGCACGATTTTCAAGTGCATCATCCGCTATTACCTCGGCAACAGGTTGTGTGAGATCTCCAGCATTCATATCTCCGCTTCCGTCTCCCGTTGCAACTATGGAATACATTTGTGATGCCTGCAAATGCTGCACATAGGCATAATCATCACTCTCATAATCCACATGAATTTTTCCTCCTGAGGGTAAATGAATGTCAGTCAATGTCCATTGTTGAGCATTCGAAGCAGCATCTTCTTCATCCTGAATAGTATATGGAAAATCAGAAGAATTCAGTTTTGAATCCACAGCGAGAAAATCGATTGACCCCGTTGCTGTTGGTTGGTAATTTCCCCAACGATCCACGTCCTTCATTCTGTAGTTTGCATTTCCGGAGTTGTATTCAAACTTGTAGGAACTTCTTTTCAACTTGTAAGAACCCTGATAAGTGAAATAGATCTCTTTCAAAGTCAATTTTCCGCCACCATTGATATGTCCGGGATATCCTTGACAAAGTGAATAATCATAAACAAAATGTACCTCCTGAATTGGAGTTGCATCCTCCAGATCACTGATATGATCGTAATAGTCTTTTTTTGCGTACAAGGTAATTTTCTTCAGGCATTTCATCTGTCCTAAAGAAGGATCTAAACCACCCATTCTATCCGCAACCGACATTCCATCTTTACGCGAATCCAATTCGAAAACAGCAATGTAATTCTTGGTTTCAACCACTTTCACATACCACAATTCCTTTTCACCATAAATCACACTTGCTTTGTCATCCGTCAAGTCAGATTTTAATCCCTGGTTATAATAAGCCGAACGTTTTGCCATCGGAGCTCTCCATTTCACTTGGTCCACCTTTTCGTAATCGAACTTCACGTAGCTTCCGAAATCATTTTCACTAGGTCCTTTCACTTCATCTGCATCAATGTAATCATCACTCAAAACCGCTGATAACATAAACGAATGCGCATAAGCGGGTGTTACTTGAGACGAATAGTAATTGTCGATTCCGTAAGGATTGCTAACTCCTGCTGCATTACTGTAGTGTCCTCCCAAATTCACAATACCTGAATAGTCGTCGCCAACAGGTTGTAAACCGTCGTTATCGTTGATATCATTTCCAATAGCAAATGTCTCTTCGCGTTGAAGGTGGTTATACGCCGGAACTCCGAAAACATAACGTCTTCCGTCGGTTCCCAATTGTGTGATCTCACCGATGTGATGATCAGCTGCGCTGGTGTAAAGATCTGATCGATATGCAAATAAACCTAAACCGTCCTTTACATCTTTAATTGTCAAAAAGGATAACATTTGGTTTCTTTTCAAACGTTCTGTTCTGCTATTTCCTGAAAGCGGTCCCTGACTAACATCTTTAGTTAAAATTGGTAGGATATCTGAACCTGAAAGATGAAAATGTTCCGGCAATGCTTTGTTGAACTCATCTGTAAACAAGCCATCAGTTTCTACAGATTGCTCATTCGCTTCCTGGAACGCCATATTTTCAGCGAGACCTTCAGGAGTTTCAAAATGAATTTCCTTTGAAGCATTGTTCTTTGCTCCAATCCAGAATCCTTCACTCGGGGCTTCTCTCCACGGTCCTGAATAAGATTTCACCATGTAACCTGTAAGATCGACACCCAAATCGGCCAATCCACCGGCACCAAACTCCAAACCTATGTTTCCGCTTACACTTTTTGATTCCACTTTTGGGTCGAATACGTAACCCACATCATTTCGAAATGCACGATAACTTCCACTCATTCCTTGCGCCTGAATGGAAAAAACATCATTGGTCAAAAACGCAGAAGGAAGGTTTGGACTGTACTTTGTAAAAGCACCTTCATTATCACGATTAAAGTCTAGAAGGGCATAATCGTTTTTTTGTCCCTCTTCCATATGGAAATAACCATATGCCGGATTGGTGCGTGTTTGGTTTTCGGGATCTATTTTCTGAATATTGTAATAAACACCGGCTGTCCACTGAACATCTGCTCCCCACCATGTTGTTGTTCCTGAAAATTTACCCGTTACACTTCTTGACAAAAAACTGGCAGATGATGATGGAGTGTAGCTTTGCAGACCGAAATCGTAAGATGAACTACCAACGGTGTATTGTCTTTTTCTACTGCTGCTTTCTTTGGTCTTTGCTTTGTCATTAACCGAGACACCATAAGAAAGATACGTCAACCCTGCACGTGAATTGTAACCACCACTAAAGGAATGCATCATCTTGGCATCATCCAGTTTTTTACCTTCAAGATTGTGGGAATAACTTACACCAGGAGTAAATCCGGCACCATTCTCACTGCTTCCGGAAAAGGATAAATCTGCAGACCATTGGCCACCGGCATCATTTACCTTACCCAAAGTAAAAGATGGCCCAAAATCAAGGGTGGTTCCATAACCTGTATAATTGTTATAAGTAAACTTAACTCCAGCAGCCAGTGATGGGGAACTCACCGCGGTATCGTTGTCATTATTTTTCTTACCAAAAAGTTCCCAATTCGTATTCAAACTAATTCCGACCTCAGTCTGCGGCTTTTGAGATTCAGTTTTGGCAACTACATCACCATTAAAATCATCGGGCAAACCGCGCATATTACGCACAATTGCTCCCGTATTCAGGTTCCAACCAAGTCCTACCCATGATGCTTCCTGATCCATGGTAACTCCTGAGTTATATGCAATATTGATGGGATATCCTTCTACATCCATCAATGGAATATTGTAAGAGAAATCACCGGTAAATGGATCTACCATTTCTGAAACGCCAACGGGTGTAAAGCTTTGCACTTCAGGTTGAGTTGGACCTCCGCCTCCGGCAATTGCCATACCTGGTTTGAAAACGCTCATGCAGAACAGGATAAGGAATAGCCATGCGAGCTGCTGAACTCCTCTTTTTTGATTCAGTTGATCTTTCACGTTGTTCGGTATTAAATTTTAAATGTGGTCTATTTTTATAATAAGTATGATATCACTTCTTCTGAACGAGTGATACAAAATGAAGCTGATCGTTCGCCTGCCAATCAATTCTATAGGTTCCTTTTTTCAGGTCAAGTGCAGATAGATCACAACGAAAATATCTCGCTTCTCTATTCTGGTGGCTCACTGAACTTTCGGCTGTATTGGTTTTAATCTCTTCAAAAGAAATTGTCTGACGAACGATTTTCTTTCCGCTGATAAGAGCCTGCAAATTGAACTCTCCCTTTTCAGTAGTTGTAAAGTAAATTTCCTCCTCGTTCAACTGGATAATGCTGTTATCCGCTTTCGTTTTTAAGGTGTAATAGGTATGATTGGGTTCAATTGGTTCCGCCTTAATAAACTTCCAAACTTCACTTTGCTGAACCTGAACACCATCGTAAAACAGCAGCACTTGCCAGGCATACCATGTTCCTTCTACCAACTCGTGATCGATCTCGGAATAGTTGATTGAATTGGACAATAAATTTTGATGCTGAAAAACAGGTGCATTTTCCAAAATGGCTTCTGTTGCAGTTTGATCTTCATTTACCTGGACAACAGATAAACGTACGTTCAAACGTGGATCGTTCGCCACATTACTCAAAGTAGTTTGCCATACAAACAAAGGTTCATCTTCCTCAATCGTGTCGGTATCCAGGGGCATCGATAGCATGATTGGCGTGGTGGAATATTGTGCAAATGAAATGGTGGAACATAGCAAGAACCAACTCAGGATTAAGGTTAGTTTTTTCATTTATGATTACGGTTAAATGTGATTTGTGATGACAAAAAATCAGCAAAAGCCAATAATTTGACATCGTAAAGAAGTTTAAATAAGAGGGAAATCAGTTGTTCTGATTTGAAGTGGTGCGTAAGCATTTGAAGTGTGTAAGTGACTTAGTAAAATAGTGTAAAAGAACGTATTCAATATGGTATGATGGGGATAAAAGTAAAATCTAAAAAAATGTTAAACAAGTACTTTTTCAATTTTAACATTTTGAGAAAAAAAAGTGCACAGCAGTTTTGTCCCGAACAACTTATTCACCTGTTAACGCGATCAATAGATTCTAGGTTGGTTGTATTTTCATTTTGCTTTCATTTTTAGAAACAAAGGTATTAGAGCAGATCGTAGAGTATTTACGTTCTTTGTTTTTAAGGGCTTAATGCTGTTATAAGGTCCTCACGAGCGAGACGCTCACGCGAGCTTTAGAACGTTTTTTATAACAAATTCGGAAATGAACAAAGTTTCAACTTAACAATATTGCTAAGTTGGTAATTCAATAACCATTTTTTGCCAAAAAAACATCTTAACAATATTGTTAAGATGGATTTCAAAGGGCTTGTTTTTAACATTTAAATCTCCAAAAAAACTTGTGCCAAATAACCTTTTCCACTATCTTAAATAGAAAACATAAAATCATGGGAGCTATTAAAGACAACAATTACACAACTGAAGAACTGCTATTTGCTAATCTTGGTAGAGCGTTTTCACATCCAGCGAGAAAACGAATTTTGGAAATTCTAATGAAGGACGAAATGAAAAGAAATATTGATCTTTCGGAACTTCTAAATCTGAGTCAACCCAGTGTAAAAAGACATGTTGGGATTTTAGCCTTGGCTGATTTGGTTCAAATTGAGTATTATCCTCATTGTTACATGATAAGCCTAAATGAAAAAGGATTAAAACCCATGAAATCGTTTATTGAATCCGTTTTTAATTAATGTATCAGGTATCCCAAAATTCACTTTCGTTATAAACCGACATTAACAACTTAACAATATTGCTAAGTTGTTTTCTTGCTAAATTACTACATCATTCCTAACATAAACTTAACCCTCCCCTTGCTTCATATACCCTGTTTGTAATACCTTTGCATCGAAAATTGAATTGATCTCCTACAGGTTGTTTTTACCGAAACCAATTCAATCCTCTATTAAACTGAAGTGTAAAATGCGCACTACCATCTTATTATCCTTTTTCTCGCTATTCGTTCACTATTCGAATGCTCAACTGGTTATCAATGAAATTAGTCAGGGATCCGGAAGTCAGGAGTGGGTGGAATTCATTGTTATGGGAGAACGCGCTTGTATTGCACCTCTTGAAACATGGGATTTACGCGGAATTGTTATTGACGATAATAATGGCTATTTCAATAGCGGAACGGGAACAGGAATTGCAGCCGGAGCCGTACAGTTTGCTTTAATTCCTTTCTGGTCGGCAATTCCAACGGGAACGACCATCGTTATCTACAACAATACGGATGTAAATCCGGCACTTCCGCCAATGGATGTTTCTATGAATGACGGCAACTGTCGGTTGATTATTCCCATCAATTCAACACTTTTCAACGGACAAAATTCGCTACCTAATACAACAAATTCAAGTTATCCGCCACAGGCATCTTGGATCAATGGCGGAGGAAACTGGTCGCAGATCAGCATGAACAATTCAAACGATTCGTTTCAAATTCGTGCATCAATCACCAGTACTACTCCAAGTTATTCGGTAAGTTGGGGAAACAACAACGCATTGGGAACAGCTCAGGTTTATGACCTTTTTGCCGGAAGTGAACTTTTCACAAATACAATGAGCGTAAATTACGATCCGTTAACTGCCTCAAATTGGTATGCAACTTCAGGCTCCGGAACTCCGGGCACGTTCACTACAACGCAAAATCACACCTATTTACTGAGTAGAAATCCCGAATGTTATGGTGGTTCTCTTCCCGTATTCACGTTTAACATTACCCCTACAAGTTGCGGAGATTGTAACGGAGCAATAAACACCACAGTAGTAGGTGGTTCGCCATATTACTATTACGATTGGAGTGACGGACAAATACAAGGAAACATTATTGATCTTTGTCCGGGAACGATCTCAGTGAATATAACTGATGATTATGGTTGTCAACTATACTTTGATACCATAATACCTCAAGGCAGCACCCTGATTCCACAAGTTCAGGTTACAGATGAAAGTTGTCCTAATGCCTGTAACGGTTCTGCCATCGCAAGTACAACCGGAGGTATCGCTCCTTATAACTATAGCTGGTCTAATGGTTTTGTGGGTTCAAACATTGAAGACCTTTGTGCCGGAACGTATTCTTTGACCATTACTGACCAAAATAACTGTGCAATAGCTACGAATGTGACCATAAATTCAGGAACTTCAAGCATTGTTCCACAAGCTTCGGTAACTGATGAAACTTGTTCAGGAGCGTGTAACGGGAGTGCTTTGGCAAGCGCAACAGGCGGTGCTGCACCTTACAGTTACAGTTGGTCAAATTCATTCAACGGTCCAAACAACGTAAATCTATGTGCCGGTGCCTACATGCTAACCGTTACAGATCAAAACAATTGTGCATCAACGACAAACGTGACAATTAATTCCGGTGCTTCAACACTTACACCTCAAGCATTGGTTGCTAACGAAACTTGTGGCGGAGAATGTGATGGTAGTGCAATTGCAAGTGCCAACGGCGGAACTGCTCCTTACAGTTACAGCTGGTCAAACGGAATTACAGGCTCACAGAATCAGGATCTTTGTCCCGGAACATACACCTTAACTGCAAGTGATCAAAACGGTTGTTCGGGAACATTAACAATTACGATTAACGCTGGTTTACCAACTCCAAGCTCAGCTTTTAATGATCCGGGGACCCACTTTATCAATGACGCAGTGGTTCTGATTCCAACTCCAACAGGTGGTGGAACATGGTCAAGTTCTTGCGGAAACTGTATTTCAACAGCGGGTGTTTTCGATCCCTCTATTTCAGGCGAAGGCGTTTTCGAAGTTTGTTACACCAATGCAAATGGAAATTGCAGTTCTACCAGTTGTGACAGCATCACCATTACCGCACCTTGTCATGATGTTGAAATAAGTTTGCATGGTCAGCTTTGTGTTGGCGATACGTTTTCGGTAAATGGAATAGATTATACCGAAGTTGGGATATACACCCAAGTATTCCCCTTACCTTTTGGTTGCGATAGTACGGTAAATTTCATTCTAACAGAATGCTTGGACGGAAGTATGGAAATCGAAATTCCAAATGTCATTACACCAAACGGTGACAACGTAAATGACATTTGGTTTGTAGACCTTACGAATCTTCAGTTGAAGGAAGGATTCATCGTTAATCGTTGGGGAGAAACAATTCGAACTTTTGTGGATAATTCTATCCAATGGGATGGTTCGTCTGACCAAGGTGGATCAGCCACCGTTGTCGATGGTGTTTATTTTTACCGCTTAACATTCTATTCAGAAGCTGTCGGCGAATTCACGAAACAAGGAATTATTCAGGTTTTTAGATAAGATTTTCAACATCAGGTAACCAACTGAAAATTATTACTTTCTTTACATCATAAAGGAAGTTTTCATGAAGAAAAATCAACTATTCTACATTGCTATTGCCATTGTTGGCGGAATACTATTTGCTTGTTCTGGTGAAGAATCAGAAAAAACGGCTAAGACCGAATTTGAAGATGTAGAGGCCTTGCCGGGAGAGGATACGACAGCCCGTGAACAGGATGAATTTGATAGAGGCACTGCTGTTTACACCAAAGCCAATCTCAAGAAACTTCAAGCCATTCAACGCAAGTTGAAGAATATCACACATTTCTCAACAACAAGTTCCGGCTTGTTATTCATTCGCCAATCTAAAAAAGATGCTTTCATTAATGGTCGCTTTGACGAAAAAGTTCGTTTTGCATTACTAGACGAAAAAGGAAACGAACTTCTCCCGATGACGTGCCAGGAGATTTCCAATCCTGGTTTTATCGTAAAGGATTACGTAGAATATAAAAAGGACAATAAATATGGCCTTTTCAACTATGCAAAAAACGAAAAGATAGAGGCAAAATACGATTTGATCTATCCTAGTAAAATAATGGAATACATTGCCATTGGAGAACGTGGAAATGAATTGTTCAAGATCTATGCAGATGGTAAGGAAAAGAAAATGACAGATGATGAAAATCCACCGAATTACTACAAGCTCCTGAAGGAATTCAGATACAATTATTCCAGTAAGTTTTTTGGTCTTTGGTATAGCATTCAAGATTTCCAGGGATATGTTGACAATCCTGATTATATCTATCCAAGTGCAATGGTGATGGCACCTTCATTCCTTTCAAAACTGGAAGTTATTCCCGAAACTGTTCGAAGTATTATGATCGAAGGCGATACAACGGATATGATCAGTGTCAAAGAAGTGAAACGAAATCAAAATGTTACTTCATTAATCACAAGCTATTACGATTATTTTGGAGAATCTCGTGGATTTTCAGAAAAAAGCTTACGATTGACCACACTTGGGAAAAAGAATAAATTCAAGGAAACAGTTGTCCTTTATGCTTTTGACGAATATTCAGAACCACATGAGGATAAATATGAGCCACAAGCCATATTCTTGAACGACAGTTTAATTGAAGTACGAAATTTCGTTTCAAGAGAAATTGAAGAAGAATACTTCTCTTTAATGCCTTATTGGCAATACACCAAATACGAATACTATTCAATTCAAGCTGATGGTGATATTGTTCCACTTGGTCAGGGATTCTTCCCTATGATCTCTGCAATTCCACTTGGACGTTCACATTTCAAAGGGGAATTCGCACAATCATTAAGCGAGTTCGAATTAATTGAACGAGGATTTAGCGAAGAAGAAATTCAGGGAATCGGAGAATTGAGGACAAATCATCTGACTGCCGCAGACCTTGAATTCATGATCAATGAACTGTACGCATACAAAGGAATGAAATTCACAGATGTAGAATTAAGCAATTATTTCTCACAATTCAGCTGGTACAAACCGAAGTACAAGAATGTTGACAGTAAACTAACAGAGATCGAGAAAAGAAATATCAAAACAATCAAATCGCTGATAAAGGATATAAAATCGAATCCGACGAAATACATTCAGGAAAAAGCCTCACCTTATGTTGAAGCTGGTTAGCATTTTTCTTTTTTTGTTGATCAACTTGTTCAATTTCCGGATTGCAGATGTTGCCTTGAGTTATTTCAATCCCACATTCAAGGAACCATTTCTGTTGAATCGCGTTCACTTAGTCGAAAATGGACTATTCAAGATTGGTCTTGTTGTGCATGGAATTTGCGCTTGTCTTGCATTATTTCTGTGCTCGATACTTGTGCTTTTCAGAGTTGAAAAAGTAAATATCAAGACACATCGTTTATTAGGAAAGACGGCTTTGTACCTTATTTTCTTAGCGGTTGTTCCTGGCGGTATTGTCCTCGCTTACTTTGCTTCAGGAGGAAAAATTGGGAAATTCTTATTCTTTATACTTGCCATTTACACGTTTTCAATTGCATTTCTGGCGCTCAAGAAAGCAAAGTTAAAGCAGATTTATCAACATAAACTCCTCATGAGAGAATTGCTTTGCCTACTCTGTTCAGCCATCTTACTTCGGTTATTTCTCATGGTTTTCGCAACAACTTCACTTTCCTGGGAATTGGCATATCAACTATCTATTGTATTCAGTTGGTGTCCAATTGCAATACTCTTCTTATTTTTGAAAACACGATCGTCATACAACCTTAGTGGCGATTAGTGCGTTATACTCCTAAAGATTACTTACATGAGAAAACTATTAATCCTTTTAACCCTGTTTATCTGCTTATTCGCTAACAACTCTCGTGCATCGCACATTGTTGGAGGAGAAATCTACTACGATTCATTAGGAAATAACCAGTACAGAATTACTATAGAGCTTTTCCGCGACTGTAGTAGTTTCACAGATTTTGACCAACCCTTAGATTACACCATTTTCTATACAAATGGTACCATTTGGAGTCAATTTTCCATGCAGTACATTCTGAAAGAGCAATTGCCAATTATATATGATGACCCTTGTGTTACCCCGCCAAGTGATATTTGTATTGAACGTGCAATTTACGTTGATACCGTAATTTTACCATTCGATATTGACGGTTATTACATTTCTTACCAACGTTGTTGTTGGGCTGCAAACATTGATAATATTGTAGATCCGGCAAATAACGGAATTACACTTACAACCAGTATCCCAGGGTCTTCTCTTGTTGATATCCACAATCAGGGAGCTCGTTTTGCGAATTACCCACCTTTGGTACTTTGTTCCGGACAATCTTTTGATTTCGATCATCACGCGACAGATCCTGACGGAGACAGTCTTGTTTATGCCTTAGCAGACCCTTATTTGGGTGGATCCAGTGGAAATGTCACTCCAAATCCGGAATCAGCTGCGCCTTATTCGCCTGTTGGATGGGAACCCACCTACTCTACTTTCCAGCCATTTGGAGCAGGTTCAACCATTGCAGTCGATCCGCAAACAGGAATTATCACATTTACCCCAAACTTAATTGGAAACTACGTAGCCGGTGTTAAGGTGGACGAATATCGGGAAGGAGTTCTCATAAACACGCACACACGAACCTATGGATATCGGATTGTAGCCTGTACGGTCACTGAACCAATTGAAGTTTCCGTTTCGGGTGCTACTTCTATTATTGAAGATTGTGGATTCGCAGGATTCATTATTCACCGTCCAGATAGTACTGATGAACTTACGGTTCAGGTGCTTTTAAGCGGAACTGCTGTAAATGGTGACGATTATCCATTTATCGAGGATACGCTTACTATTCCTGCGAATGTTGGAACAGATACAATCGGAATTTCCGCATTTTATGATGCAATTGCTGAAGGAAACGAAACCGTACAATTGAATATCATTATTGAAAACATCTGTGACGGAACGTTTGATACTACTTCAATTGCCATAAATATTATCGATTACACTGCGTTAACCATTTCCGTTCCGGATTCCATTAACATTTGTGCTGATAACGGTGAAGTAACGTGGCTGAGTACAGTTGTAGAAAACGGTGTTCCTCCTTACGGCTATTATTGGCAATTTGGAGGCTGGCCAGATTCAGACAGTATTTTGGTTACGGGAATGGTGCTTGAACCCAACCTGAACAATTTTGTTGTAAGCGCTGCCGACGTTTGTGGAAAAACCATTCAAAGTCCGATAATAAGAGTGTACAATCAATGTCCGCTTTCTACGCCAAACTTTATTACCATGAATGGCGATGGAACAAACGATGCATTTATCGTTCAGCATTTAGAAGATTTTGATAAGGTAGAATTGACAGTGGTTAATCGCTGGGGAATTACTGTTTTCCATAGCGATGATTACCAGAACGACTGGAAAGGATTGGATGCTTCAGGTAATCAATTAACTTCCGGAGTATACTTCTACACTGTTACACCATCAAGTGAGAAATACGAATACGATGACGCCAAAGAAACCATATTTACAATCCACGGATTTGTGCATATTCTAGGCGGAAAATAAGAGAAAACACTGTTTTCGATAAGAGCCGCTAAAAAGCGGCTTTTTTTGTGAGCTTTAGAAAAATATAAAAGGCTTCTCCAGTAAGTACGGAGAAGCCTTTTTTGTTGTTGTCTGTAAAATTACTAAAGGTCCCTAATCCTTAGTAATCAAAAAATCTTGCCTACTGACGCTACTCTATGAAACAAGAACAAGACATGTACAACCGAGAATAAGAATCGAACAGTGATGTTAGTAGGTAAATATATGTTTTTCACCATTTTACCACCATCGAGATATCTATTCAGCGGACTTTATCGAGTAAATTGACAGAATCAATGAGTAATTTGCGTTTCGACGAACACTTAAATTACTTCGTTGGAAGCAAAATATAAATCGTCGAATCAGGAAAATATCGGATTTGAAGTGATTTCTCTATCGAAGTTCAATATCTTTCCAATCGAACCTGCGTTTTTTAAAAGGAAACAGATCATACAATTCTCCTGAATAGTAGAACTGATAAGCAATTGCTCCAAAAGAATATGCTTTTTCGTAGATTTTAATCGTTGACCCTCCTACACGTGGATTCTTCTTTGGTTTCGACTGAGGATAACCAACATTAAACAAGGTCGCCAAAATCTCAGGACGCTTGTCAATTGGATATCCCGCCTTTTCCCATTGCACCTTCATTTGCTTCAAAAACAATGCGGCGTACATGTAGGAATAGTAATGATTATGGAAATCAGTTAAACGGCTTATTCTCTCCCTGTTGATTGAAGCCGTATCTTGCCCTACAAAATCAAGAAGATTCTCACATTCCTTACCTAAATAGAAAACACTTGAAGGATCTTTAATATGAGACTCAATTTGTTGTGCTGTGTGCTCTTTAATACCAGTTACTCCAAACGAAAACTGCGATTCTACCGAGAGTACTTTTAGCGGACCAATCCATTTTTTATACGCTTCGCGAGACGAATTAAACAGGCGAATTTGTTCACCAACCAAACAAGAAACAATCAAACGCCCTTCCACTCCCGTTTGATTAGCTACCGAATCAATCAGCTTTTTATCCTTTGCAACAGCTTCTTTGAAAGTCTTCCATTCGGCAATATTCATCCAATCAAAAACGCTCAGCCCCGTAATCTTGCGATTTTGCTTGTTCTTCTGTCTCAATTCTTTTGTTGCAGCAGTGTACTCATCATTTACTTTAAGTTGAATATCAACAGCATCAAGCATTCTTAGAACTTCGGTTTCATCTGCTCCTTTTTGTAAAACAGATAAAATGTGTTGAGCATTTTTGGGATAATATTCGTTCAGAAGAATAATGCGTTCCATGGCCTCAAACCTGCGTTTTACCATGGTTGTACTATCAATCATAAAATCCTGATCATACTTATCGTGCATCTCCTGGAAATAACGGTTATTCCCATCAACTACTCCGCTTTCTTTTGTGAGTCCAAGCTGAATTGCAGCATAACTTGCACACAGAAAAAAACCAGCAATGGCAAACAAATACACACAGACTTTAAATGGGATCCTTACCCATTTTGAATTGAAGAATTTTTTCAAAATCAGAATTTTGTGCAAAAATACACTATGGATTCCATTTCATGTATGTTGAGGCACTAAAACATTGCAAAACTGTTGTATTTCAATTAAGTTTATGACTCAATTTTACGACACATGAAAAAATTACTACTCCTTT
>CAMLHZ010000005.1 GCA_946480085.1 uncultured Flavobacteriales bacterium | reverse complement strand
AAACAACTGACAAGCATACACTTCACCATCAGCATTTACCGAAACAGCAACATAAGTTGTCTTGAAGTCAGGATCAATCATATTCTGAAAATGGGGCGGAGAATTTTTCCAATTTGTCACTAAATCTTCTGCGAGTTTTTCATAAGTGGTGATTGGTGGATTCTTTTTATCCGTTGGACTATTTCCAATTTTCATGTTTGTCTGCTGACAATTCTCACCAACCATGTTGAATTGTCGGCCATAAAAGTCAACTCTGTTCTTAGGCGATTTCTTCTTTTTATTAAACTTCTGGAAATGGGTCACCTTCTCTTTTCGAAGCATATATTCTGCCTGATCCTGAGCTGCAAGGAGTAATTCAATCTTGTTCTCCAGTGGCTCAACCTTTTCCTTCTTTCTGATTTTATTTACCTCCTGAAGAATGAACTTGTTGAGAATTTCCGTATCAGGGTTGTAGATATCATTAATGGTGGTTTGACTTTTAGCCAAAAAAGGAAAGAGGAAGAAGGAAAGTAGAATTATTCTGTTCAAAAAAGCAGATATATGTTGGGAAGCATTCAAATCAGTTCGTTATAACTCCAAATGTAAGAATATTGAAAAGGTAAACTCTAAAGTTCGTGGTGGAAAGATTGGTAGCTAATTGGAGTCGTGTTGGTCACCGAGCGGAGTCATGTTGGTGGCTGAGCGGAGTCGAAGCCCCAACCATTTCTCTTTCACTCACGTTCTCTGTAGTTGGATATCCACAACTCAGGCAACTAAACGATTTGGCATTAGTAATCATTAAAACCTTCACCGATTTCCCAAGCCTCCCTGGCTACCTTGATCAATGCTTTACCATAAGCATATTTACTGTTAGTTTATAGTTTGTTGAAAAGCGGTTGTTCTCTTTGAGAGCAGTCGCTTTTTTTTGAATCCACTTACATATAATCCGATATGCACAAACGCAATGTGTCTCGTCTTTGCATATTTTCTTTATTACTGTATATTTATAGTGCTTTACAAACTATTATGTCCTATGAGAATCGTTATCGCTACTAGCATTCTTACATTTGCACTTGCTGCATGTTCCTCGAAACCAACGAAGAACAAAGAAACATCTGACAACAACTTCAAAGTTCCGGAAAACGTTCAAAACGCGTTCAAACAACATTTCCCTCAGGAAACGGATGTAAAATGGGAGAAAGAAGGCGAAAACTTTGAAGCAATGTTCGCTCATGATGTAACCGAAACATCTATGGTGATAAATGCAAAGGGCGAGGTACTGGAAACAGAGATCGAAATGGATTCGAGTACGTTACCGGAATCTATTCTGACTTACTTCGATACCAATTACAGAGGCTACAAAATAGCAGAAGCATCAAAAATTGTACTCAACAACGGTAATATCAATTACGAAGCTGAAGTCAACGACAAAGATTTCATTTTTGATAGTAATGGAAGATTGCTGGATCAATTGAATTAAGCTCTTTAAAGTCGGAGTGAGTGATGATTCGTTCATTTTCTGCCTAATCCTCTAGGTAATCAGCGAATGATGATTCGTTTGGTTCTACTAAAATATTCCTCAGTAATGGGCGAATGATGATTCGTTTGGTTTCTACTAAAATACTCCTCAGTAATGGGCGAATGATGATTCGTTTGGTTCTTCAGTAATGGGCGAATGATGATTCATTTGGTTTCTACTAAAATATTCCTCAGTAATGGGCGAATGATGATTCGTTTGGTTCTACTAAAATACTCCTCAGTAATGGGCGAATAATGATTCGCCCCTACTTCGGAAAACACTCACCTAATTACTGCTACCACTCGCCGATTTTTTATTGTCGCTACAAAACAGTGATTCTACTTTTGAATCGCAAACAATTGTTAAAAACATTAGTTCTGTTGGTTCTGTATTTCCAGAACTAAAGAAACCATGTAACTTTGTGCGAACAAAACTTCAATAGATGTCAAGCATTGAATTAACACACACGCAAAGAGAATTGATCGAACGAATGGGAGTATTCTATGAAAAACATGGAGTTCCGCCAATGGAAGGTCGAATAATGTCATTACTTATTGTTTGTGACCAGCCAGAACTGACTTTCGATCAAATTCGCGAATTGCTCGGAATCAGTAAAAGTGCGACAAGTACCGCTCTGAATACGCTTCAGCTTACACAACGTGTCATTTACAAAACACGTCCAGGCGACCGCAAACGCTATTTCATGAGCAACATTGTGCAATGGGAAGAATCGTTTACCGAGAATTTTCAAAAGTTCTTCGATGTGATCAAAATCATGAAAGAAGCACTTGCACAGCGAACACCAGAAACACCGGAATTTAATCAACAAATGATGGGTTTCATTGAATTTATAGAATACTTAAGTATTGAATTTCCGCGACTTTACTCAGATTGGAGTAATCGCAATAAACAGAGTAATATAAAATAGGAAGTATGAAGAGGAGAAAACAAAACTATCGTCTGCGCTTACTGATGCTCCTCGCCTTTTTAGGTGGAAGTATGAGCTTGGCCCAGGCACAATCCGGAGAAATGACGCTACAGCAGTGCATTCAGTATGGATTAACAAACAATTCAGGTGTTTTGAAGTCAAGATTGGAGATTGAGCGAACCAATGAAATGAAAACAGAAACAAGATCAAACTATCTTCCGCAAGTTTCGGGTTCAGCACAAGTAATCGATAATCTTCAACTGCAAACCTCGATACTTCCGGGAGAGATAATCGGCCAGCCAGGAACTCAGGTTGCTGTTCAATTCGGTACCAAATACAATGTTGTTGCAGGAGTTGACGCAACACAGGTATTGTACAATCAATCATTGATATACGCGATGAAGATTACTGAACAGAGTTCCAAAGTTTCGGAGATCAACGCAAAAAAGACCGAAGAACAACTGATCTATGATATCGCAAGTGCCTATTATGCTGCTCAGGTTACTTTAACGCAAAAAACATTGGTTGAATCCAACTTAATACAAGTGGATAGTTTGTTAAAGCTTACTCAAATTCAGTTTGAAAATGACTTTGCCAAGCAATTGGATATCGATCGACTAACGGTGAATTTCACTAACCTTCAAACGGAGCTGGCGAATAGCACTACGAATTATGAAAAACAGTTGATGTTGTTGAAATATTACATGGGAATGCCGCTCGAAGACAACATTAAACTTCCTGTTTTCAACGGGAACGAAAAATCCTCTTTGATTGTTGATCCGGAAGCATTGAACACAACAGATATCTTGTTGATTCAGGCACAACGCGATCTTTACAATTGGAATCTGAAACAAATAAAATCGGGATACATTCCTACACTATCAATGAGTTTTCACTCCGCAATTCAGGTACAGCAAAACGATCTACGCATTTTCAGTAAAGACGCGAATTGGTTTCCAAATTCATACATCGGTTTAAATCTAAGTGTTCCGATTTTTGATGGTTTAGCGAAAAACTCGCGCGTACAGCAAACAAACATCCAAATCAAGCAATTGGAATTGGATGAAAAATACCTGACGGAAAGTTTGAAAATGCAGCGCACCAATGCTAACAACGCTTTGAGTACAAATAAAGCAGCTCTGGAAAGTCAGCAACGTAACATTGAATTGGCAAGAAAAGTTTACGAAACAACGCAAGCACAATTCATTGGTGGAATTGCAACAATGTCAGACGTTGTGAATGCAGAAACATCTTTGCGCGACGCACAAACCAATTACTTACGGGCTTTAGTGCAAGTAAAATTAAGCGAGTTAGACTTAATCAAAACAACAGGAAATATAGGATCATTAAACTAAGTTCAAAAGAGGATCAAAAGTTCAAAAGGATTAATCAAAAATTTGAACACTTTGAACATTTTGAACCCATTGAACAGATAAAAACAGAAGACATGGAAAACAACATAAATAACAATCCAGAAAATACTCCAGTAAAAAAGAAAAGCGTTTTCAGACGCATTATTCTTCCACTACTTATTGGAATGGTAGTACTCATCCTTATTGTGATGAAATTGGGCAGTAACAAAGAAAAAATGGATGCAAATGCCGCAATTACAGAGCAAAAAATGACCATTTTCCCAGTAACCGTTGCAGAACCTTCAATGGAAACAGTCACTCAGGATTTTGAATTAAGCGGAGACTTTGTTCCTGATCATCAATTGAATTTTGTTTCAGAAGCCTCTGGTCGTGTAAATAAATTGAATGTTCAAAACGGTGATTATGTGAATCAGGGAAAAGTGATTGCAACGTTGGATAATGAACAAATTCGAATTGATTTGGCACTTGCAAAAACAACACTCGAAAAAGCGAAATCGGATCTGGCGAAATATGAAAAAATGGCAAATAGCGGTGCTGTAAACAAGCAACAAGTAGAGGAAATGAGAATGAATGTAAGCACTTCTGAATCTCGTGTTCAAACGTTGCAAAGAAGCTTACGTTTAACAGCGGTTGTCGCACCAATTTCAGGCGTGATTTCTAATCTTTCCATCGAAAAAGGAAGTTATTTGGCTCCGGGAACAAAGGTTGCTGATATCGTTGACATCAAAACACTGAAAATGAGTGTGAAGTTGTTGGATGTTCAGGTGGTTCGTGTGAAATCTGGTCAAGCCGTTAACATTGTTCCTGATTTGTACACTAACACAACAATTGCCGGAAAAATTGCTTCTATTTCTCCTCAAGCCGATGGTTCGAAGAAATTTGATACTGAAATTCGTTTTACAAATCCGTCTAAAACACCATTGAAATCGGGTATGACTGGAAAAGTGAAATTCACATTCGGTGGTACAAAAGAAGCACTTACAATTCCATTCAAATGTTTGGTAGGAAGTGTCAAAGATCCAAAAGTCTATATTGTTCAAGGCGGCGAAGCGAAACTAGTTAAGATTCAGATTGGTTCAGTTGATGATGACAAGATCGAGATCGTTTCCGGACTTACGAAAGGAATGCAAGTGGTGCAAACTGGTCAGTTGAACATTGCTAACGGATCAAAAGTTAAAATCATTAAGTAATAATAGAGGAAAGAGGAAAGACAAAAGAGGAAAGACTATGTTTCTTGCCTCCATTTTCTGTTCTCTATTTTCTAAAAAAAGAAAAAGATGTCTATTACAGAACTATCCATAAAAAGACCGTCGCTGATCGTTGTGATCTTTGCCGTTCTCGGTTTCCTCGGAATCCTCAGCTACTCTAAGCTGAACTACGAGTTGATGCCAAAATTCTCTATTCCAGTTGTTACAGTTACAACGGTTTATCCGGGAGCATCGCCCTCTGAGGTTGAAAACTCCGTTACGAAGAAAATTGAAGATGCTCTTTCAGGCGTTGAAGGTTTGGACTACACGCAATCTACTTCTATGGAAGGTGTTTCGTCGGTGGTACTAATGTTGAAAAACGACATGGATCCCGACAAAGCATTGCAGGAAGCACAACGAAAAGTAAATGCTATTCTCTCATCTTTACCAGAAGAAGTTCTTTCTCCTTCATTAGGTAAATTCTCTTTTGATGAGGCGCCGATTATGAGCGTGGGAATTACAGCAGACATTCCTCCTACTGAATTGTATTCTTTGGTAAAGGACGATATATCTCCAAACCTTGCTAAAATGGAGGGAATGGCGCAAATCTCAATGGTTGGTGGTGAAGAGCGTGAAATTAAAGTTCAGGTCGACCGTGAAGCATGTGCCAACTACGGAATTTCGATTCTGCAAATTACAAACGCTATTCGAAGTGCGAATTTGGAACTGCCAACAGGTAAGATCAAAAGCAACGAAAGTCAAGCATTGGTTCGTTTACGCGGTAAATACAAGGATTTAAAAGAATTGGAGAATTTGGTGATCATCAACGATCCAAAAACAGGTTCTCCTGTTCGATTGAATGAATTGGCAAGTATTTCAGATGCTTCTAAAGAGATCAAGACGTTTAACCGTATCAACGGAATCAACTCTTTGGGGATTCAAATCATGAAACAAACCGACGCAAATGCGGTGAAAATCAGTAAGAATGTAAAAGAAGAATTTAAAAAGCTCGAAAAGCAATACAAAGCACAAGGATTGAAATTCAAAATTGCTTCCGATTCTTCTGACTTTACGATTGCTGCGGCTGATGCGGTAGTTGAAGACCTTGGTTTGGCAATCTTCATTGTTGCTTTGGTAATGTTGTTATTCCTCCATAGTGTACGAAACGCAGTTATCATTATGATTTCCATTCCAGCTTCTTTGATCTCCGTTTTCATTGCGATGTACTTGCTTGGCTTTACCATGAACTTGATGACTTTGCTTGCGATTTCGCTGGTTGTAGGGATTCTCGTGGATGACTCGATCGTTGTATTGGAGAACATTTATCGTCACCTCGAAATGGGGAAAGAGCGCAGAAAAGCAGCTTTGGAAGGACGTAACGAAATTGGATTTACCGCCATGGCGATCACGCTTGTTGACGTTGTAGTGTTTCTTCCATTGACAATGGTTGGTGGATTGATTTCAAATCTTTTATCACAATTCTCATTAGTGATTGTGATCTCTACATTGATGTCGCTTTTCGTTTCATTTACATTGACACCACTGTTGGCTTCTCGCTTTGCAAAAGAAACGCAGTTGAACAACAAAACCTTGGGTGGAAGAATTGTAATGGGCTTTGAGAACATCCTGAAAAAGATCACGACTTCTTACGGTAGAGCATTAACAGTTGCTTTGCGTAGAAAGCGTTACATCATTCCGGCAGCAGCACTTGGGATTTTTGTTATCCCTATGTTGCTCGGACCTTACATTGGTGGTGAATTCGTAAGTCAAGGTGATAGAGGTGAATTCGTTATTTCATTAGAATTACCACAAGATGCAACCATTCAACAAACCAATGCGACTGTACAACGAGTAGAAGATTACCTGTTCAGCGACAAACAGGTGGTGAGCGTCTTTACAAGTGTTGGAACGGCCAGTGGAAACATGGGTTCTCAAAGCAATGCCAATAACAAAGCGCAATTGACGGTAAAATTGGTCGATAAGGAACAGCGTGAAAATTCTGCCGCAATTGTTGCCCAATTGATGAAAAAAGACATTGAGCAAATGCTTCCGGATGTAAAAGTAAACTCTGCAGCAGTAGGAATCATGGGTGGAGCAGATGATGCGCCAATTCAAATTGCGGTTACTGGAAACAGTATGGATTCGAATTACGTTGCAGCTGCAAAAGTGGTTGAAACATTGAAATCCATTAAAGGTACTGCAGAAGTAAAAGTATCGGTTGAAACTGGAAACCCCGAGATCACTGTGAACATCGACCGTGATAAAATGGCGAAATTCGGGTTAGACATGAGTGTTGTTGGTTCAACTTTGCAAATGTCGTTTAACGGTGATGACAATTCAAAATATTCCGAAGGTGGAAAAGATTACGATATTTTGGTGAACTATGACGATTTCGACCGCAAAAGCACAAGTGATGTGAAAGAAGTTTACTTCATCAATAATCGTGGGGAAGAAATAAAATTGAGTCAGTTTGCCAGCATTGGAAAAGCAAGTGGACCGTCAAAATTGGAGCGAAGAAACCGTATTCCTTCGATCATGATCACTTCTCAGGTTTTGGGAACATCAAGTCAGCAAGTAACGGATGAGTTTACGAAATTGATGGAGAAAAATCCACTTCCGAAGAACACGGTTTACAGTTTTGAAGGTGATGCTAAGAACATGGCTGAAGCAATGGGGAACTTGTTATTAGCGATTTTGGCTTCCATCCTATTCGTTTACCTGATCATGGTGGCGTTGTATGATTCTTACGCTTATCCTTTAGTTGTACTCTTCTCCATTCCGCTGGCAATCATTGGAGCGTTGTTAGGATTAGCACTTTCGGCAGAACCAATCAGTATCTTCTCGATGCTAGGAATGATTATGTTAATCGGTCTCGTAGCAAAGAATGCCATTTTGATCGTTGACTTTACAAACCAGAAGAAACGTGACGGTCACAATACGGTTGAAGCATTGATCATTGCTGGTCAAGCACGTTTACGTCCAATCTTAATGACCACATTAGCAATGGTTTTCGGTATGATGCCGATTGCCTTGGCAACTGGTCCGGGAGCTGAATGGAAAGCTGGTTTGGCTTGGGTATTGATCGGTGGATTAACTTCATCAATGTTACTTACATTAATCATCGTTCCTTGTGTATACTTGATCTTCGATATATTCAAACGCGAAATTTCGAACAAGAATGCCAGAAAACAACTCAAAGAAATTGATGTGGTGTCACTTGGACATGAATACGATCACAACTAATTGAAAATTCCAAAATTCTAAATGTTAAAGATTTAATTACCTCTTTAGAATTTAGATTTTTGGTATTTAGAATTTAGATTACAACCAAGAACAAAAGAATGCCTGTCCGTTTGAAGCGGATGGGCTTTTTTTATTTCCCGCGAAGTGCGCCAAGGACGCAAAATTTTTACAATTGAAAATTCAAATAATAATTTCTTTTCGGTAAAACTAAACGCGAAGCATTCCTCTGAACCCGCGTGCGGCATAATACGATTCCGCACCATTGTGATAAAGGAAAACAGTATCATATCTTCTATCGCAGAATAACGCACCACCTAGTTTTCTAATATTTTCAGGAGTTTGAATCCAGCTTGAAGTTTTCAAATCGAACTTACCGAGTTTTTGAAGTTCGCGATACTGTTCTTCAGAAAGTAGCTCCACTCCCATTTCTTTGGCAACATCCATTACCGTGTTTGCCGGTTTGTGTTCTTTTCTCGATTCCCAAGCCGCTCTATCAAAGCAATAACTTCTGCGTCCTTTTGGGCTTTCAGCAGCACAATCTACGAAAATGAATTCTCCAGTTGCTTTGTCGAAACCAATTACATCCGGCTCACCTTCGGTCAATTCCATCTCATCTAAAACAGCCAGTTTCTTAGGATTCGCAGTCAACTTCGCTTCCACTTTCGACCATTCCAAGCCTTCATGACGCTGCATGTTCTTCTCGAAACGCGTCTTTAGTACTTTCAATAATTCTTCGCTCATGACATAAAAATAGGGAAATTTGGGCTTTTCTTTTCTCAAACACATAGTCACATAGGAAAATCAGAGATAACATAGCTTTTCTGAAAATGTATCCTAGAATCGTACAAAGAAAAACTCATTAAAGATTGCCTATACTTCGGTAAGCTCAGCATAGGACGGACTCGTAAAGTAGAGCGTCTGGTAAGCGCTCTTTTCATCTGTGAATCTGTGGGGAATTATTAATAGTCCTGGTCTTGTTCAACTCTTCGAAGCCAAACGTGATCAACCTGATAATCATCCAGCTTATCGCGTTTGATGTAATACTTTACCCATCGTTCTGGAACGAGAATGAGACTTTCTTCCGAATTGGAAACTGTTTTCACTTTGAACGGACGTTTTACCCCATCCACATCCAGGTAAAAGCGATTTTTCGACCAATACCAATTGATATTTCGGTTGTTAACTGTAAACGTGTCCACCATTGTCCACGGATACCAAACCACAATAGCATCGAACGGAACTGAGACTTCACCAACTGGAATTTCCCAGGTTCCTTTCAAACATTCCGTATTGATCTTACCACGAGTCAGTGGATACAAGGTATCTGAATCCAAGGTATCACGTACCAAATAATAGGTATGCATGAAATTCGAAGCTGAAAGCGTGTCGTTAGATAGTTGAAGCGTGTAGTACAGATCACGCATATTATTTTCTTCAAAATGAATTTCGGTGGTGGTATCGGTTGAAGCCAATTTTCCGAACCCGAGCGAGCAACACGGATAATCAACACACGACACTTTTTTATCCTTGATAATCCAAAATTCATTGGTCTCGTAATACCTTCTATTATCGTAATATTCTTCTTCAGAATCCCGATACTCTGGCATTTCAGATGTTTCAGGCATATTTGAAACAACAAATTCCACTCTCCAGGAACCTTGAAGGTCAGTAGTCTTCACTTTCTGGGAAAAAGAGATCTGAATACTGAAAAAACAAATGATCAACAGGTAAGATTTCATTCCGTAGTTGTTTGTCCTAAAATAGGTTTAACTTTTTGAAACAGAATAGCATTACACTCATTAAGTTGAACATCAGACTAAAAGTTCTAAATTTTAATGATCACCCCTTTTAAACCATTAAGAGATTAAGATACACTAAGCTAAATTTTATTCTTAATGAGCCTTAATTCCTGAATGGTGAAATCAATTCTTTATATAATCCTCCAATTCCAACATCATTTTTACTTGTTCCGGTACAAAGCTCATTTGAGCAAATTGTGAAAGCTCAACTTCGGTTGTGTAGAAGCTATAGTTATCACCTACGACTATTAAATTACCGTCGAAATAGTAATAATAGAGACTTACAAGCTCTTCTCTTGGCCTTACACATTGGGTGGAATGAAACAGTATTGCTTTTCGATCAGCGGAAAGATGGGTACGCCAAGTATCAGGACCGCATTGATTCCAGGAAACCTGCTCATAAAACCGAAGCTGATTATCTATGAATCCAAAATAATTTTCAGGCTGAAATAGGCGATCCATTTTTACATAAATATCACTTGTCGTAACTAGTGTATCCGTTGAAATAATTGCCCCATGCCAGATGGAATTCCAATTCTCAGATTCAAGAAATTCGCGAATGTATGGTTTCTGATAATGCTTTTTGATACCTATCACGGTATCAACATTCACATTCTGACTGTTCAATTCCAAATAATAAGTACGGAAATATTCGGGGAAGGCATTTACTCTTTTAATCGAATCGGCTCTAAGGGAATCAGGATTCATATTTCCCAACAAATAAGAACGAAAAAGGTCTTCGTTTTGCGCAAAACTGGGGTTGAATGAAATAAGAATTAGCCAGGTAAATGTTAGTTTTCGAATCATAGACTGGTGCTACAACTCCTTCCAAATAAAGTTCAACGATTACGCTTTCAACCAATTAAACCTGTCTCAACTGACTTTTCGTCAGCAGGTTTATACTCTTTGCGTTCTCTGGTATAACGAGTCGAACGTTCAAAGTGGAAACAACCCGCGTTAACTTTATATTTTGTCTTTAAATACCAATTTCCATTCGTATCGAAAAGGATCAATTTATGCATTGTGATCTTCGTTGTACATCCGATACTTTTTCGTTTCATTTTGTACCTATGAATCGATTTAATCACCGTCGTTGAATCATAATATTTGATATCTGTATTCCAGTCTTGCCAACCAATCCTATGCATCCGCCAGGAAAGCGATTGCGCTTCACTAAGGAATGAGAGGAAAAGGATCGATATGGTGATGACGAGTTTCAAATGCGGTTCAATGAGTTCAAAATGATCAAGTGTTCAACAGGCTTAAAAGTTCAATCTCTTTCTAAAAATCGAAACTCGATTCCTTTGAACTTTTTTGAACCATTGAACTTGTTTTCTACCTGATCAAAGTAATATGTCCGTTGTACGTATAGTACTTATCGTTGTATTTGTCCTTGATTCTAATGGTCCAAATGTACGTTCCCTGCTGAACCAACTTATCATGATACGTTCCGTCCCAACCAACCGTCACGTCTTTCGATTCAAAAAGTACTTCTCCCCAACGATTCATCAATGTCAATTCATAATTCAACAAATCATACCCACCGGAAACGATTGGCAGGAAGAAATTGTTGTGTTCATCTCCATCCGGAGTAAAGGTATTCGGAACATAAATCAAACGATCTTCCGCAATTACAATTAACCATGTAGTTTCGTCGACACATCCATTCTGAGTAGTAACCGTCAATGTCACTAAATATTCTCCCGGCTGTGCTGGAAACGTATGATCCGGCTCTTCCAATGTGCTTCCTGAGGTTCCGTCTCCGAAATCCCAGGCGTAGGTAGTTCCATTCTCACTTTGATTCATGAAATGAACTTCCGTATCGGTAATGTCGAGTTGCGTGTGATTCGGTATAAACGCAGCTATTGGATTAGGATAAACATTGATATAATTCAGCTTGGTTGTAGCCCCAGTGCATCCACCCAATTCATTCGTTAGTGTTATTGTATACGTTCCTGCTGGAAAAACATACTGTAACCCTCCTATTCCATTTTGTGGAGTTCCTGTACTCAAATTCCAAATGGAACTTGTCATTCCAGGATCAGAGGTAAAGTTTACAGTCAAGGGTTCACATCCACTCAACACATCAGCTGTAAAATCTGATGGCGGAGCTGAATTAACTACAATATCCATGGTTTGTGTTCCACCGCACCCTACTGCACTTGTACATGTGATTGTATGTGTACCAATTCCCGCAACTGAAGGTGTAAATTCTCCATTCGGGTTGGTAATTCCTGTTCCAGACCAAATAGCGCTCGCAACATTTGCAGTAAGCGTAATCGGCGTAATGATTTCTTCACAGAAAGGACCAGCTGGGGTAAGTACCGGAGGCGTTTCCGTATTAATTACAACCGCAGTAGTTGCAGAATTGGTACAACCATTTCCATCTGTTATGTTCAAGGTGTAAACTCCAGCATTAGTTGCAGTAGTTACAGCAATTGTTGGGTCTTCCAGATTAGAATCGTACGAATTTGGTCCGTCCCAATTGTATGTTGATCCGGCAACTGTATTTCCAGAAAGGTTCAAAGCATCACCAGCACATATCGGCGAATTACTTGATGGTGTTACAGAAGGTAGCGGATTCACTGTTATAGAAATAGATGTTGGTCCGGCACATTGTCCTGCATCAGGCGTAAACGTATAATTTCCGCTGGCAGTATTGCTGATTGTCGCGGGCGACCATGTTCCTGTCACCACTGGTGTGCTGGTTTGTGTTGGAAAAGCTGGAGCAGCAGTTCCGGCACAAAAAGCTGTCACGGGATTGAACGTTACCGTTGTTCCCACAACGACCGTTAAGTTCAACGTTGCTGTATTAGCACATTGTCCTGCATTTGGTGTAAAGGTATACGTTGTCGTTCCAATTGTTGCCGTAGAAACAGCAGGCGACCACGTTCCGGTAACTCCATTGTTTGAAGTAGTTGGAAGTGTTGGAGGTGTAGTATTCTGACATACGTTCGCTAACGCAGTAAATGTTGGTGTTACAATAGGATTAACCACAATTTGAGCAGTTTCAGTTGATGTACATCCCGTAGCACTTGTTGCATTCAAAATTGCAGTGTAAGTTCCAGGTGTTGCATAAGTCACATTCACCGGACCTGGACCTGTTGCCGTTCCAGGAGTTCCTGAACCATTTACAAAATTCCAGTTCAGCGCATTGTAATTTGTTGAAGTTGAGCCATTCAATGCAATTGGACTTCCTGCACAAGCGGTAAATGGAGCCCCGGTAATGTTTGCATCGGGACCAACAAAAGTTCCTGATCCGCCCCAATTTAGGGTGAAGCCGTTTGCCGCTGATGCATTATTGATCAGCAAAGCATAACTGGTTCCTGCAGTCATGTTAATGAATTGAACATAGGCATTACTTGGAGCAAAACATCCGGGATCTTCCCATGTATCAGTAGAAGACATGTTTAAACCGGTTCCTCCTACTGCATTTAAACAAGAAGCAGCAGAACATCTCAGCAATGTTCTAGGTCCACATGGGTCAGTAGTACTCAACTGAAAAACAGCGAAATCAATGTCATCGTTTAAGTTTGCTGGTAAAAGGTCGAAAGTTAGGGTTCCGGCAGTTTGACATGTCCAGGTATACCAAACCGAATTGGTCTCGAACATAAAAACACCATCTCCCAAACAAGTTCCATTTGCTTCATTATTATTGGCTCCACCACCGGATAAACCAACAACACTCAGCGGATTTTTATTACACAATCTTCCGGCACCTGAACAATCGGCAGATGCGGATGGCGGTGGCGTGTAATTGTTGATACACAATTGAAAAGCTCCTTCGTTGGCTTGAATTGTGCTGATACGAATCCAATAGGTTACTCCTTGTAATAAACCTGCAACATATAATTGCGTATTTGGTGAACCACCCATTCCATTAGCACATGAGTTTCCACTTCCAGCAGAAGTAAGCGTTCCGCCACAAGTTCCTGTGTAAAGAGCAATACGCGGACGCATCATTCCTGAACCATTGACAGCTATCAAAACATCTGTTCCGGTACAAACAAAAGAAAACCAAACATCTTCGAGCGGACTTCCTGTCCAACATGGAGGAGCTGCATAACCACTTGGAGTTGCTCCGCTGTTGTTATATTGTCCTGCATTTGAACAAAAATTGGCAACATTTGTCAAAGCTAATGCCTGAGCGCAATCGTCTCCCTGCGCAAAAGTCTTATTGGAAAAAAGAAAAAATATTGAACAGAGAAATCCTATTCGAAACGTGCGAATAAGGTTGGATTTTTTACAACAGGAGGAAAAGTAGATTTTTTCACTCATAATTCTAGCTCAAAGTAGTTTCTTTAAAAATAGTAATCTTACTATTAAAAACGAGATTCTTGATTCATAGTTGCTTGAATTTCAGTTTCCCGCTTCACAATGTAGGATTTCTTTGTGATTGAAACGAGATTTTGACAGGGGAATGAAGTATTTGGTAGAAGTTGTTGAGTTAACTGACATTTCTGTAAGAAATTAAAACCAAGATACAAACCATGGATAAAAATCATTCTCGAAAAAATGCGGGAGGCCGAAAATCCCGCATTTTCCGTGAATAGCGGATTAGGTGAGTTATGGTCCAAATTTCCAAAAGCCCAAAAAGCGATCCGCTTACGCTAATCGCTTTCTGAGCAACGTTTTACCAATATACTATCCTTAAAACAAGGCTATTTCTTTATGAATCTTGTCATTTTTAGCACTGAATTCTCTGCTTCAACAGATATCAGATAAATTCCTGAAGCATAAGAAGACACATCCAGTTTGTATGTTCCCGAAATCATTGTTTGCGTTAGGATTTTTCCTTCAAGGTTTGAAATTGTTAGTACAGCATTTCCTTGGTTTTGAACGGTGATCAGATCACTCGCAGGATTTGGATAAACGTTAAGTTCAGTTTCGTGTAATTCAGATAATCCAACATCTGTAGCACTTAATCGATAAGCGAAAAAATCATAGGTTACCGTATCCATCCCGTATCCAGCGATGTAATCACCATTAGCCGACATACAATTTGCTGAATAGATCAACTTATTTCCAGTTGTAATTCCAAGTACATTGTGTGCATAATCGTTCAAATTCTGCATTCCTGTAGCTTGTGTCCAAATAAACGGAATCTCCGGATCCCATGGTCCATTCTGTATTCTACCAACAGCAACAGAACCGTCATGACTAAGAGCTGCGACATAAGCCTGTCCACCTACAGCAAGTGTTCCCAAATCAACAACACCTGTTGCCTCACTCCAAATCCATGCATTTCCGTTGTTCACGAAATCGCCAGCACCACCAATCCAAACGCCATTACCAGAAATTGCAGTACACTCTCCCATTTGGTTGTACTCATCATTCGGATCCCCATTTGGATCAAGCAAAATATATTGATTTGGAAAATAACCTCCGGCAGGATCTTTTCTCCAAACAGCAGATTTCCATGGTCCATTAAAATCTTGCCATCCAACAATCACTTCCGCATTATGGTTGACAGCGTTTGCTCTGGTACTTCTTCCCATAAACATGGTTCCCAAATCAATAATTCCATCTAATTGATTCCAAGCCACAGCATTGGTCGATCCACCATTTACCCAGGCATTTCCAACAACCGTATTTCCGTCACCGGAAACAGCATATCCTCCACTTCGAGCTGTGTCCATCACAACACCTAAGCTTCCCAACGCAGTCCAGGTACCAGTAGTCCTGTTGTAGCGCGCCATTTCAACTTTGTTGTTTGCTAATGAACTACCTGAAAGATAATTTCCATCCCACGAGAAGCTCACTCCTCCTCCAACTCCATTTCCAGGTGCAATTCCATCAATTACTTCAACATTTTGTGTTTCCGGTGTCCAAATTGAAAATGGGCCCGCCCATTCTTCATAACCTCCAACTTCTCCTGTATTAGATACACCTTGTGTTTGAAAGAAAACATCCTTAACAATAAATTGCGAAAATGCTGAATGCGAAAGAGTAACAATTCCAACTCCGATCAATAACTTTTTCATGCTGTTCATTTGTATTTGTAGTTAATAGCAGCTGTTTGGATAAACAACCATGGATCAAAAGTAGAACCTTTGAATAACGACTCAACTAATTAAGTCATTACAAACACAGTACAGGAGGAGAAAGAGGTATTACATTTACGATACAAAGCAACTTAAATCATTGAAAAACAATGTTTTAAATTTCTTTGTTAATTACTAATTACAAGTGACTAGTTACAAATTAGTTGGGACTTCGAGTAAGCGTATAAGCCACTCAGTCCCCAATTCGTCATTAGTAATTAGTAATTCGAAATTCTTTAAAGGCTCATCAAAAAATTGATCATATGAACATCTTCTCCGTCAATGCCGAGTTTTTTTCGAAGGCGGGTTCTGGCAACCGTAATACTATTAACGGTTTGATTGGTAATTGCCGAAATGTCTTTGGTTGACATATTCAAACGAAGAAATGCACAAAGCTTCTTCTCATTTGGAGTAAGTGTTGGGAATTTCTGCTGAAGCGATTGATAGAACTGAGAATGCACCTTTGTAAAATGTGTTTCAAATTCTTCCCATGCATTGTTTCGTTGAGAAAGCTTAAGATCTGTAATCACTTGTTCGATGAGAAGGTGATTTTCTTTATTCAGTGAACGTTTTACTTTATTCAAATTCTCAGTAACACGTGTCATTAATTCATCATTCTTTAGCATATAAAGCGCCTTAGCGGTCAATTCACGTTCTTTAAACTCCAAATTTTCTTCCAGCGTTTGTTGTGCCAAATACAGATTCTCACTTTCCAACGACAGCTTTTCCTGCTGTAAACGTGCCGTTCTGATTCTGCTGCGCATTACGAAAATGATAAAAACAGCTACCACTAAAACCAAAAAAAGAACAACAGCCAGAACAATATTCTGCAATTTATCTGCTTCACTTTGCTTCAATTTCAGCTCATATGCCTTTTTATCTTGCTCACGTTGATGTGTGGCTTCTAAAGAGGCAATTGCCGTTTTACTTTCAAGATTGAAGATTTTGTCGTTCAGCGCTTTGAATTCCTTGTGATAGATTAACGCTTGTCTATAATTCCCAAGGTTATCGTTCAAGGTAGAAAGTGATTCTAAAGAAACGAGCATGGAAGCATTGTTTCCCGTTTTCTTACTGATTAAAAAGGATTGATTGAAATATTCGAGTGCCTGATTCATGTTTTTTCGAAACACTTCATTCTTTCCCAAATTATTCAAAACCTGAGCCTGTCCGGGTTCATCGTTTGTTTGCTTTCTGATCCCAAGTGATTTCTGGAAATAATGACTTGCCAGATCCAATTCCTTCAATTCCATATGGCAAATTCCAATATTATTCAGGATCGAACTTTCGTAATTCGAATCATTGACGCTTTTGTTGAGCTCGAGTGCATTTCTGAAATAAACCAATGCGGTTTCATAATCACTTTGACTAATGAACACCGCCGCCATATTGTTATAAATCTTTAGTTTACGAATGATACGTTCCTTTTCAGGAGTTCTTTCATCGGCTTTCTCTACAATGGCCAATGCTTCTTCCTGATAATGGATACTCTTTTTGAAATTCTTAAGTTGCAAATAGAGTGTTCCCATTTTTATGCGAACATCCACCTTCAGCAAATTCAGTTCAACGGCATTTGGATTATCGATCACAGCCGCATCCACCATAGTTTTGGCTTGAAGATAGTACTTCAATGCATTGGGGAGGTCGTCCGTAAAACGATAACCGTCTCCAAGTAGTTGAAGAATTTTGACTTTTAGTTCAGGTGATTTAAGTTCCTTCAAATATTTATACGCCTTGAGCCCGTGGATCAGGGAAGAATCCGCATCACTGAGCATCAATTTTTCGGCAGTAAGCAAATGAAATTCTGCTTTTTTCTCTAGTTTTTGTAAGCTTGTTGAATAAGACTGACCCAATGAATGGGGAGCGAAAAGCAGAAACAGTGAGAAGAATATGTATTTGAATTTGTTCATTGCATTTTCAAATGGATAGTTTGCTATGACCATCAGCACAATTGTGGTCAAATATACATTTTATCAACTTGAAGATTGATCCAACTTTCTATCTATTGTTGGATTGAAGGATTCTTATTTAGAATAGTTGCTGTTTCCAGAAAATATATAACTAGTAAAGGCAAAAACAGAGCTTTTTCATCCCTTAAGTGTCAATTGGAACAAAGATGTCTTTTGCCTTAACTAGTTTGGAACTTTAAGGACGCTACCGAATGAATTCAGCTTATAGTCTGACCATTTAATAGTACCCGATATTGAATAAGTGGATTCAGAATAGGATACAAAGATGAGGATTACAGGCTGTTAAAGGCATACGTATTAATACAAATCAATTACATTATTCACGTGTAAATGGTTTGATCTTAAATGCTATTCTACGTCCACTTGTAACCTACTGCTAACGTTTTCTGCTTAAATTCCTCAAATTCCTCCTGGTCTTTTATCAAATAAGTTCCCAGTTTCTTTTCACTCAGGAAAACGGTAACAGGAATTTTTGTTGACTTGATCTTTGCCGCTTCAATTGTGCTCAAAGCTACTTGATCTAGAGGGAAGCTTTGCTTTTGATCCGACAAACCATACTTTGCTACTTCGAGTTTATCTGTGTAAAAGATCACGCCTTTTAGGTTTCGAAGCATTAAGAATAGAAGAATCTTAAAACCGATTAGAAACGGAATCAGCCAAAGCAAACTATTGAAAGAAAATGCCAATCCGCCAAAAAACATCAACAACATCAAGGTGTAAATAATTGTTGAACCAATAATCTCACCCTGATTATTTAAGGATTTGATCTTCATTTACTAGTACTTCGAATCTTTTACCAAAAGAATAGCTCCAAGCAGTGAAGCTCCAAAAATAATTGCACCGGAAACAGAGCAAGCTAAACCTGCAGAATGCCCTGAACTGGAAATCAACAAACCATAAACAGTAATCCAAATCCCAGCTAATAGTGCAAACGCAGTGATCAGTTCAATTAATTTCTTCATGGTTCGAAGTTAATGAAATGATTTTATCTCCGAAGCGAGATGTTGATTTACTAAAAAGCGCCATCCACCTGAGGCGGACAGAGCTTTCTAACAAAATTATTGAGTGGGGGTTAGTTTGCCTTATTCAAAAAGACCAACATCGGTTCGGAAACGACTCCGCTTTTCTTAATTGCTTCTTGTGTTTGTGGAGAGTTCATCATTGCCAGAGCATGTTCCTTACTTTCTACTTCTGAGACAATAGTTACGTTGTTTGCATCGTCAACCGATTGATAAATATCCTTTACAATTAAACCAGCCTGATTGCGTAATTCGGCTCCGGCATCGAAACCTTGTTTCCATGTTGCGAAATCTTCTACCTGGTGGATTGTAATCATTGTAGTTGCCATAATATCTTTTGTTTAATGTTATGGGACAAAACTACATTGAGGTCAACGCTAAAAACGTTGACATTTGTCAAGAAAACAAACGGAACTCAGAAATAAGCGATTTTCTTTCGGATACGACTTAAGGTTTCGGGGCTGATTCCAAGATATGAAGCAATGAAGTGCTGCGGCACACGCTGAAAAAGCTGTGGTTTTTCTTTCAATAGACTTAAATAACGTTCTTCGCTGGTCATTGTATTCATTTCCGCAATACGTTCCTGCAGTTTCAATGCCCAAACCTGACTCCCTTTCATGTGCGCTTCTGTCCACCAAGGAAAATCAATAAAAGCCTGATTCCAATTTTCAGCACTGATAATTAAGAGTTCACAGGCTTCAATTGCCTGGAAATTATAAACGGTTTTCGTCTTGTTTCTCATTGCCGGCAAATCACCTATCCAGTGGCGTTCTTCGGCAAAATAAACAATCGACTCCTCGCCTTTTTCATTCGTGAGATATTGTCTCAAGCATCCCTTCAAAACGAAGATAGAAAACCCCGGAACCTCACCCGCACGCATAATGAATTCGTTCTTTTTGTACTTTACAGGCTCCCATAATTTAAGGAAGGGCTCAAATTCATCTACCGGAACGGTGACACGCTTTTGGAGTTCTTCCAAAAAAAGCGAAGGATCGGGAATAAAAGCGTTTGCAGGCATAAGATAAAGGTAGATGAAAATCTGATTCTTTTCATTTTTCTATATTTACTCTATAACACGAAACGAATGAGTACATCACCAGCACATGACGAGAAGATAGCTAAAATGAGCTTTGCCTCGGTTTATCCACATTACGTAACTAAAGTGGAGAAGAAGGGCAGAACTGTAGCCGAACTGCATGAGGTAATTACATGGCTCACGGGATTCAATGACGCGAAAATTCAGCAATTGATTGATGATAAAGTGACGTTTGAAGAGTTCTTCGCTCAGGCCACCTTGCACCCGAATGCAGAGTTGATCACAGGAATGATCTGCGGTTATCGAATCGAAGAGATTGTAACACCATTGACGAAAAAAGCACGTTACCTTGATAAGATCATTGACGAATTGGCAAAAGGACGAGCGATGGAGAAGATTCTGCGCAAATAGACTTCAGCTTATATGTTGTTTACCAAAGACCGTTTACAACATTTAAGAATGATTCTGCGTGCTTAATCAATTTAAATGAGAAACTTGACTGCCGAAAAAATTGAATTGAGTTTTTATAACTGTTGTCGTATTGCTGCGACATTGCTGCTCTTTGCTTTTTTTTCAGTGAATGGTTTTAGTCAGGATACGCTTCAGCCTACGAATTTCAAGAAAGTAAAAATTAAAAAGTCATTGACAAAAGATCCAATACTTCTTGCGAATGAATTAACGAAAGACTTAGCCACTGACAAACAAAAGTTCGATGCGATTTTCACCTGGGTAGTGATGAATATGCGTTACAACACAAGAGCATACAATTCGGGCAAAGCATTTTCGTCTAAAAGATCGGCAGTAAAAATATTGCGTAAGCGCAGAGGTATTTGCATGGATTACGCCTATTTGATGGATACGTTGTGTGCTGTTGCCGGAATTCAAAATGTAACTGTAACAGGTTATGTAAAAGAAGTTCATTTCGATATTTATGACACACTCTATTTTGATACGCATGCCTGGAGTGCAGTAAAACTCAACGGACTTTGGTACGTTTACGATCCAACATGGTCATCAGGTTCCACTTCTTTCACACTGACAAAACTTGGAGAATGGCGAAAGAAATGCATCGACAAACAGCTTAAAAAAGCACGTCCGGTACTCATGTGTTTGAAGAAAAAGAAGAAGAAAAAGCGAAAAGGACTTCATCACCGGTTTTGTGACGACATGAAATTGAAAGCAAATCCGACATCAAAAACAATTGAAGTAATGGCGCTTCCGTGGCTTCCAAGGATAATCATTTCCGTAGTCGGCTTTTTCCCTTATATCAAAAAAGAAAGATACCAGGCTGTGGCGAATACAAAATATTATCTGGCAAGTCCTGAAGTTTTTGCTGTAAATCATTTCCCCAATGATCCCATTTGGTCGCTGACCAATCGTGTTAATTCCGTTGAAGAATTTTCTGCAGATAGCGTGTATTACGATAGAAATCTGCTTGACAGTATCAACCAACAGCGTTCCGGACGAATTTGCGTGCAATGTGACGATTACTATTTCGCCGACGAAATTCAACGCGAAGGAAGATTGGTTTCTGGAAGTTTGACCAATAATCCATTAAACCGTTTTGTTCCAGCAACCTACAACCTATTTATGGCTGGTGTACTTTTCGAAAAAACAGTCAAAGAAACCGACTCACTGACAAAGATGAATCTCATTGATTCTACTAACAATTATTTGGACAGCTGTAGATCAGAATTAAACAGAAGTCGATCAGCCAGCCGCATTGAAAGCAGATTCCATTCCAACAAGAATAAAGAGAAAAGAAGTCAACTTTTGACAGAAAACAGAAAACACAAGGCAGTTGCTAACTCCATTTATGTGGAAACCAATAAAAGTCGCAGCAGATTGAGAAACCTGTACAGTAAATCATATACTTACGACCATAGAGGTATGAGCAGTCTGAAAAAATTCAAAAAAAGTTTCAGGCAAGAAATTTCTACCAAAACGCTTAAAGAAGAAAAACGGATAAAGCTACGTGAACAGTTAGCTGTAAGTCTGTTTAAAGCCGATTCACTGAACAACGTTATTGCGATTCTTCAAGATAGTTTTGTAGTTGACATTGGTAAGCTTTGGGGAAATGTACTAACTGAACGGCAAGTTCTTTCGCCATTGATCTACTACTTCGATACTGATGGTTGGGCACGAGAGTTTTACAACTTTGACAGCTACGATAAACAAATCAGAGATTTACGAACCAAATTAGACACACAAGAACAATTGTTGGTTTCAACTGCCAATTCGAATATCAATGCGCTGACAGATTCCATCTTCAACGAATTTGTACTGATCAATAATTTGATACGACAACAGAATATCCTGAACCTACAATCGGTAAAATTGATGCTGACACTGAATGCTGTTGGCATGTATCCGAAAGACAGCATTACTATTTTCAAAGAAACGACTGAAGACTTGATAAAACAAGAAATCTGTACGAATGTGATGAACTCGGAGTTAATCTATGTGGTAAGAGCTAACTTCGTTTACTTCCTCGATCAGCTAAAAGCATTGAAAAGAGAGATTGAGCAGGACAACGAATCAGAAAAATCACGCTATAAAACAATTCAGGAGCATATTGCTTTAAATAAACAGCGACTTTCAAATGCTGCTCAGGGAAATTATGGACTCACCACCAGCTTAAAACGAGCCCTTATCCTGGAACGCAAGCGCTTTTTAGAGGAACTCAAGAAAAAGAAATGACGGTTAAAAAGTGACGTTTTCCGTCAAACTCCTACACATTTTTCCCAAACACCACAATTCATTTTTAACCCTCTGAAATCCGCCATAACATTGTGGTATGATAAATACTTGCTGCTAGCTCAGGTATAGAATTAAACTTACGGTTATGGTAAAAATCACTACATATCCAGCAAAGTCATCACGACTTCCCTATTTGGTTCTGCTAAGTTTTTTCTTCGCTTTGCAAAATTGTCAGCGCACAAACTTTAATAACGGAAATGCTTTAAAATATGGTTCAGAGAAACGCCTCTCCAACTCTGAACAAACTAGCACTGAAAAGAAAACGAAGAGCTACAGCTCGAGCCGAACGCAATAGTGCCCTCTATTTCTATAAAAACAACTACTGCTACTTGATTAATAGATACTGGTGCTACATACTTCTCTACTGAATAAAGCACTTCAACAGAGTTGCCACGGCAACTGGAAATGATATGTAAAATGTTACGATCGAAATCTGTTGGCAATAAAAACACGGTATCAGTGTCTATTATTATTTGAAAAATCAATCTCTGGCTTTCATACTTGCCAAAAAGTCGGCTTTGTATGATTCACTGAGGGGCAATTCTTTCTCACCGATATACACTTTTGTTTTTTGATATTCTGTTATTCTGGAATACGGGACAACGTATGAACGATGAATACGAATAAACTGATCGGCTGGTAATTCCTGAAACATGGCTTTTAGCGATTTTCTCACCCGTACAGGAGCACCATTGTCTCTATAGAAAATCACATAATCATCAATACTTTCGATGTACTGAATTTCTTTCAAAACCAATTTTGTATTGTTGTAATTGGATTTTACAATAAGTGTTGAAGATAAAGCGGTCTGCTGCCCTTCTTCTAAAGATATCATTCGAATAGCACGATCTAAAGCAGTTCCAAAACGATCGTAAGAGTAAGGTTTTAATAAATAGTCAACAGCCGACAATTCAAATCCATCAATTGCAAAATTCTCATGCGAAGTAGAAAAGATAAAATATGTTGGAGGCTTAATGAACGATGCCAACTCAAGACCAGTCATATTTGGCATTTCAATATCCAGTACAACTATATCAACGCGGTTTTCATCTAGAAATGCCTTCGCTTCCAATGGATTATTGAAACCCTTTAAAAACTCAATATTTTCGTGGTAGGAGCACAATTGCTTCACCAACCGAACAATGAGCGGATGGTCATCGACCACGATTAGGGTGAAAGTTCTCATTACTTGAATTTATCTAGTGTATCTAGAGTAAATAAAATAGTTAAAGTCGTTTTCAATATTACTAAATTATATGGACATTAAAAACACTTTGTAGAGACGTAATGCATTACGTCTTTACATTATTTCTGCTTCCTATTCTTGGTTCACTTATCTTTGTAAGTACTAAAATAAGCGCTATGTTTTCAGAAAATTTATTGCAGCAAATCAGCTTTATCAAGGAAATTGATAAGGTTAAATACATTCAGCGAAAAACAAAGCTGTTTAACAGTGATAGAAATGAAAACGATGCCGAACATAGCTGGCATATGGCTTTAATGGCTATGGTTTTAGCGGAACATGCAAACGAAAAAGTGGACATTCTGAAAGTAATAAAAATGGTATTGATACACGACATTGTTGAAATCGATGCAGGAGATACATTCATTTACGATACACAGAAAAATCACTCTAATACTGAAGAAGAACGACTGGCGGCAAATCGAATTTTTGGTCTGTTACCAAAAGATCAAGCTGAAGATTTCATTGCCATTTGGGAAGAATTTGAAGCTGGAGAAACCAAGGAAGCGAAGTTTGCAAAAGCAATGGACAGGTTGGAACCTCTGCTTCAAAACACGTCGAATAACGGTGGAACATGGAAGGAGTTTGGAGTGACTTATGATAAAGTTCACCATAAGAAAAGCGTAATAAAGGAAGGATCTGAAACGATTTGGAATTACGCTGAAAACCTCATCAATGAAAGTGTTGAAAAAGGGATTTTGCTGAAGAAATAACTGGCGATATGAAATGGTGCAGACGCGATGCATCGCGTCTCTGCATACTTATTCACCTGAATTACAATTGATTCAACGCCAAAATGTACTTATCAATATACAATTGCTTATCCTTCGACTTATATTGCTGAATGTACCGCGGATGTTCGAGCACTGTTAAACGGTCGAATAGCTTTGCTTCTTTATTCAGTTTTTGAATGAAATCGGCATTTTTCTTACCGAGAACAAAGACTTCAGTGGAATCTAAACCTAAACTGATGTGCTTTTTCAAAGATTCAATCATGAAGTCTTTTACCATAGTGAACAACGCCGGATCATCATAATAATTGGCATTCAACCATTTTCCATCTCTGGTTTTCCTGATAATTGCCAATGGAAAGGGGGAATTGATGTAAATGTTTTTGTAAAATGCTTCTGCGCCACCAAATTCAGAAATCATATCATAAATAAAAACAGAAGAAATCTCATGCGTATGCGCCGACTTCATCTCAATTCCGCAAACACTTTTCATTCTTTTGGTGTCCGTGAAAGGAACTCCTGTCACTCCTGCCCCATTTCGACTAGGATTAATGCCAATCATGAATTTTCTAGGTTGGAAGTCATTGTAATATTTATGATAAAACCGCTGCATTACTTCCATTGTTTCCGGATTATCTAAATAAGGATTCAACACCTGAAAATCAGCAGGTAATTTACCTGAATAATGCAGCTGTCGATTAAACTCTATGACTTTGTCGGCAAATGTTTTTGGCATATTCATCTAAGTTAGAAAAATCAGGAACACATAAAAAAACAAGAGCATCATCTAGCGCAGCTGACAATGCTCTTATTTAACCAATCTATTACAACACAAAAGTGAAATTTACTTCTGTCAAAGGGAGTCCTGAGTTACTCCCCTTAACAACCTCTCACTACCTACATTGTTGTTCATAAAAATTATTGTTCTAATTGATAATCTGCAAAGGCAGATTTTATCAAAAGCTAAGCTTTTTCTTCTTCTGAATCATTTGGTTTTCAGAGGATATTAAAGGGAAGTTTTTACGCTTCCCTTCAATGTTCCTCATCACTAACCACACCCACCTAAATCTATATTTCAAATTTATATCTGTTGAGCGCCAATCTATTGCAGATCTTTAACAGTGATTTACATATCTTTTTGTATTGTCCAATTTCATTTATTCCGTTTCTCGCGGAATTTCATTTGCTGCGCTCTCTTCATAAACTGGTCCATACAGTCCGGGCACTTTATTTCCTGTAGCCCGCAAGTAAACAATCAGTTCTCCGCGATGATGATAAATATGGTTGAAGATAAACCCACGGGCAACAGCACCTCTTGGTAATGGACCAAATACGGTTCTCTCACCGTCTGTCATTGTCCACTGATCTAACAATCGCTCATCCGTAATTGACCGTAATGCTGCTCTCGCTTGTTGAACATTACTTTCGAAAAGTTCCAGTGTTGCATTCAAATCGTCAGCTAAGCCCCGTTCCAAAGTGTCTTTTGACATATCGTAAACATCCTTGGTAAGTGTGCCAACGTACCAATAATATATTGTGGCAATATGCCGGGCAAGCTCCCCCATTGTCCATGAAATATCCGAAGGCTTGTAATTAATGTCTTTTTCAGGAACCGCCTGCAGCAATTTTCTTGTACTTACTGTTTCCTGCTCAAATTCGTCTATCAAAAGTTGTACTATCATAATTCCTGTTTTTCCATTAAGAAAGATACCGCCGATTCTTGTGTATATAAAAATCTAATTCTTACAGAAAACACAGGCTTTTCTGGATGTTTTTACAATAACATAGAAAGAATGTAACAAATACCCCAAAATGTATAAAACCCTTAGGTATTCATCTTCATAACTTGCCTATCATATTTAATCTTGAGTTATGAATTTAAGCAACAGATCAATCATTCCCACGAGCGCTTTCGCTGTTGGAATATTAATAGTATCGGCATGTCAACCAATATATAAATGTGGTGACCCTATTCCGGAGAAACAAAAAGGAGGAAAACGGCTTCAGGCAGTTACGGTAGAACGCGATTCACTGTGTCATGTCCTGGACGTTGAGAAAAGTACCAATGCGCAACTCACAGCGGATAACAGAACGCTTCAGAACCGACTTTCGGGACAACAGAACATCAATGAAAATCAGTCAGAGCAATTAAGTCAACAAGACAAGGACTTACAGAACAAGGAGCGCATGCTTCGTGATATGCAGACTATTATTTCACGTCAGCGTGAAGCAGCGAACAAGTTGAACCAAACCTTACGTGATGCCCTCGTTGGATTTAACTCTGACGAATTAACGATGGAAATTCGTGATGGTAAAGTTTACGTTTCAATGTCTGATAAACTGTTGTTCAAATCAGGATCTGCAGCAGTTGAGCCTAAAGGTGTGGACGCACTGAAAGTTCTTGCCGATATTTTGAACAAAAACCCAGACATTCAAATTCTGGTTGAAGGTCACACAGATAATGTTCCGATCAAGACAGCACTTTACAAAGATAACTGGGATTTGAGTGTTGCCCGTGCAACGTCAATTACACGCATGATGAATGAAGTTTACGGTGTTCAGGCAACACGTATGACAGCTTCAGGTCGAGGGGAATATTACCCGAAAGCATCTAATAGCACACAAGAAGGAAAAGCAATGAACCGAAGAACGGAGATCATTCTCTCTCCAAAATTGGATGAGATCATGAACCTGCTAAATACAAGTTCGGGGAATTAGATTTGAGTTAGTTGGGTTACACAAATAAGGGCATCTCTGGAAACGGAGGTGCTTTTTTTATCTTCCGCCACGGGCTGACTCGATAACCTGTACGACTGCGCTCGATAACCTTCACGACTACGCTCGATAACCTTTACTGTATATCTGTGGGAATTTCTAATTCAAGTTTAGTCAATTTTTCTTGAAATACGATCTCCAGAATTGAATCTCTCGCTTCTGCTCTGCTCTTCCCCACTTTTCCTTAACGCCCCAGTTATGATCCAGCACCAATTCCAACATAGATATACGCTTCCCTTTACTGGAAAGAAACAATAACCACTGAGAAGCTGAATGTGCTAATTCGAGTGTATCTGATTTCAATAACTGAATCCATTTATCCTCAGTTGTATTCACTATTTCATTTTTGTACTTGAATTGGTCAAAATCTTCAAGAATGACTTCATATGAACAACGTTTACGAAGTCCGTTTTCATCATATTGATTCTTATTCTTATTGCAAGAACAGTAGATTCCCAGTTGACCTTCGGAAAGCATGTACACTTCAGAATCCATGTGTTGTATTTCCTTTGGTTCAGACTCAGAACAACTGAATAAAACAATGACGAGCAATATTGAAGCAATCAATCTCATGGATAAGGTAATGTGACTTGAGAAAGAAGTAACAAAAAAATCCCTTTCTGAATAAACAGAAAGGGATTTTCTTAAATCAATAAAACAAACTACTTCTTGATGAATCGCTTTACAGCAATAGCATTTGTTTCCACGTTAGTCATTTTCAACACATAAACTCCAGTACTAAGAGCAGAAACATCCATCTGATTATTTCCATTCTCAATAACTGCATAGGTTCTTCCTGTAAAGTCAGTTACCTCGTATGTGTATTGATCGCTATTGGTGTTCTTATAATCAATATTCATGATGTCAGTAACCGGATTCGGATATAGATTCAAATCCATTGACGCTGATTCTTCATTAACAATCAACTCTGCATCGCCATCAGCAACTGTAAAAGGACTTAATGTTGTAATTCCCGTGCGCGTCATCTCGTACGTACTATTCGCACCTGAAACAGCAGCAGAAGGTGCATCAAAGTCCCAGCCACCATTAAAATGCGAGATAAATGCATCTGTACGATCAAAACCGTTCACTTCAGCAGCCAATTCCCAACCCAACTTCATATTTAGGTCCAATGATGTTCCATCCGCTTCAATAATCCAGGTATTGTTCACAACACTAGCTATCATTGCACTGTTGAATCCTGAACTTTGCGTTCCGCCAACATAAACACCTTCAAAAGCTCTTACTGTAAAATGTCCTGATGTACCACCAGCTCCTTGTTGTAAGCTTGCAGGAAAATAATTGTCTTCTGTTCCAACCGGGAACACAACGTATGGTGTAGAAACAACAACCTGCATTTGCAACATTCCATAGTTTGTTGTCACAACATATTGTGTATTGCTGTAACCTGTAATGTCTGCATTATCTTCAATAACCAAATCTTCAGCTGTCAATACTATACTTCCACTTGTCAATGTCAATTCATCGTGAATGTGAAGCCCAGTCCCCAATACGATATCACCACCGGTTACATCAACAATCAGTTGCTCCAAATCCATATAGTTTTCATCGAAATAGATCGTGTCATTGCCAACCAATGTAAGGTTCAACTGCAAGTCAGAATTCATGTCACCAATAATTGGACTATCCTCATCCTGATTTAACGTTCCGTTCAAAATCAAATCGTTTGTATTCAGGTTCAGTTTTCCTCCACTGAGTTCCAACTCACCACCAACAGTTACATCATCGTCCATAACGACTTGTCCTTCGCCAATGTTTACAAGAACATCATTCAAACCTGTACCAGTAAGTTCTAAACCAGCAGTGACAGTAGTATCACCGATGTACTCCACATCATATGAAGCAGTACCATCGAATGTTCCACCGTTTCCTTCCAGTTCACCTTCCATCACTTGAACAAGACTACCAGCATTCATTGTAAGAGTTGCACCACTTTCGATACTGAAAGCGCCATTGTGTAATTGCAATTCTCCAGCAATAGCCAGGTTACTGTTCAAATCAACGTTTCCAGTGCTACCTGTGTAATCAACCGTCAATTGATCGACGGAAGAACCTGAAGTAAAGACCAATCCGGAAGTTAAACTTGTTCCAGTTTCGATACGCACATTAGAAGTTGCTGCTGTGGTTAACATAGCTCCTGTTTGAATGTCTATATCTCCGTAAAGTTCGAGGTCATTTGCACCAACGGTCAAAATTCCCATGCTCAAATTCAAATCACCATGTACCTGTAGATTGCTTGCCATTGTAAGTGTAGACGTATTGTTATCCAAATCAATATCAACGTTCTGTAAATTCGTTGAATTGATTTCGATACCCGTCGTTTTTGAACCACCTTCGTAACGCACATAATATGAACCACCTGAGTTAAATACACCACCTGTTGTCACTAATGAACCTGCATCTCTAACAATTACTGCATCGGTTTCAATCATTAGGTTTCCACCTGTGTTCAATGTGAATGTTCCAGCATCAAGATCCAACGAATCGCTCACTGTAACTTGAGATGTAACAACAACTGCCGCCCCCATATTTATGAAGGTATTCACTGTCAAATCACCTGAATGTGAATACGTGATAAGCACACCGTCGAAAACAATACGCTGAATATCGATATCGCCACTTCCACTAAACGTTCCAAGTTGAACGATCAATCGATTATTGGTAGAACTCATCAATGTTCCATTCACCGTAAAATTGTTGAGTAATCCGGAAAAGGTAACATCCGTATTCAGATTAACTTCGATTCCGGATGGAATGATAATATCCTGATTACTCACTGTTCCTGAAGGTGCAACTCCACCCCATGTTGCTGGATCTGTCCAATCGCCGTCAGTAACGGCTGTAAAAGCCAGTAAGTTGCTACTGGAAATCATTGTCAGAACAACGACAAGAAATCCATTTTTGAATAAATTTGTTTTCATATACTTTATATTAAAATTGATAAGCGCAAGTTCAATATCATTCGTATAGTAGACGTTACTCTAATTTCATAGAATTTTGCATATTTCACACAAGAGTATAATTCCTAACCATTTAAGAAATGGAATCATTACTCATCATTGATTTTTATTAAATTCATCCTAACAACATCCTAAGAATCAAATGAAAAAGAACGCTGCACTTGCCCTTGTCACATCCATCATTGTTATTATGACAACCGTTTGTTTTGCTTACAATTCTGCTATTTTAGATCAGAAAGCCACACAAGAATTGGATAAAGTAGCTGCAAAACTTGATTTATTATCGGATTATAGCATTGAACTAAGCGGGCATACCGACTTTATTGGAAATGAAGATTACAATAATCAACTGTCAGAGAAAAGAGCCATTGCGGTTAGAGATTATCTAATTTCAAAAAACGTGGATAGCACAAAGATCAGCATCTCTTTTTATGGCGAAAGAAAGCCTCTAGTTCCCAATACAACAGAAGAGAATTTTGCACTGAACAGACGTGTGGAGGTTGAGGTTTTGGTTCCAGTACCTGAAGTGAAGGATGAATTGCAATTTATCGAAACGCCCCCAACAATTACTGAACCCAAAGAGTTGGAGATAAAAACGAATGATGACTCTCTACAACGATCAACAGTAAAAAAGAAAAAAGCTAGGCGACGTTTAGTTTGGACCGGTTGGCGACACGGATTTCATTGGAGTACTTCAGGCAGATAATTATTGTTCAAAAATTGTGAATGACAAATTACTAAGCAGATGATTGACCTATTCACCATGTTTACTGCTTAAACCCTGTTTTTCAGCGTCTTTTCTTTTGGCTTCTTCATCGTTGGCAATGAGATTTCCTATGTCTCAAAATACTGTTTTTTCAAAAATCTTCGAAAACCTCAAATCTGCATGCAACCCTTTTTCAATTTGCTTCATCAGGGGTAAAAACAGATTAACTTTGAATAGTGTTCTTTCGGCCGAAAAAAAGTATTCCAAATAGAATCGCAAAAAAAATAAGATGAAACAAATACCTTGTATACTTTTCTTCATAGGACTATGTCTGAATGCACATTCACAAACCACTGAAACATCTAAAATTGGCTATTATGCCAGAGGTTCGGCTGGAATTTTAACCGGAGAAACTTCTTCCATTTCCTTTCAAATGTCTAACGGCATTTCCATAGGTCATGTTGATCTTGGATTGGGAATAGGGCTTGAAGTTCATGATCAAAGCGGCTACGCACCTATTCTGCTTGAATCGCGCTACAATTTTGGAAAAGGCACCACGCAACCTTTCGTTGGAATTTTTGGCGGTTACTTGTCTGCAATGAACAGTTATTACACTTATAATGGCGGTTATACTGTGGGTGCTACGGCTGGAATTGCGCATTACTTCTCAAAACACATTGGAATTACTACTGCAATTGGCTACCGTTATTCACGTACATCAAACGATTTTCCGGCATGGAATCATACACACGAATGGTATTACTACGGACAAAACGTTATTCATGACAGAAATCGCCTGGAATTACGCGTAGGACTTGTAATTCATTGATCAACCCGCCTGAATCCAATTACTTCACTTTTATACATTGAACATGAAATATATATTATCAATTCTATTATTCGCAGTGCTTTCTCTGAAAGGCTATTCACAGCTGGAAAAACCCAAAATGGGCTATTACGGAAGGTTAACAACAGGAGTTCTCACCGGAAATTACACCTCTATCTCATTACAACTCGCTAACGGGATATCTCTGAATCATGTTGATCTTGGATTGGCGCTTGGCCTAGAATCTCATGATGTTGGCAGTTACGTTCCAATCATGGTGGAATCGAGATACAATTTTGGGAAAGGCGATACAAAGCCCTTCATTGGAGCTTGCGGAGGTTATCTTGCGGCACTGAATGATTATTATTCCGACCAGGGAGGATATTCATTTGGAGCGAATATTGGAATAACACATTATATCTCAAAATACTTCGGAATCACAACATCAGTCGGATATCGGTTTGTTTATACGAATCAACGAATTCCGGATACGATGTTGTTGGAGGAACTTCCTTATTCTAATCAAACCGTAATTAACAACTTTAACTATATCGAGTTCCGACTGGGGATTTCCTTCCGTTAGTTTGTTGGATTCAATCCTCCAAATAGAAGAATAAACTTCAACAAACTATAACGACTTTCAATTTTAAGACCTTGATTTTTTGAATAACTGATTTTTGAATACTGAACACTTGTGATGAGTCCGCTGCGGTGGAAATTATTTCGAAGTATGAACTATAAAAACTGTACGGATAACGATTTAATAAAAGCCTGTAGGAAACAGATCAGGCCCGCTCAACACGAGCTGTTTATGCGATTCTCGTACATGATGAAGGGAGTTTGTTTGCGGTATTGTCAGGACGAGGTGGAAGCAGAAGACGTACTGCAGGAATCTTTCATTCGGATATTCAATAAACTGGATCAATACACCGAAAAAGGTCCGTTGGGAGCCTGGGCAAGAAAGATAACGGTTAACACGGCACTGGAACATTATCGATCGAACAAATCTGTGAAACACCATTTGACACAGGTTTTTGAAATGACCGATTTTAATCCAATCGCTAGTGACGATGCCATAGAACAATTAAATCTGGAGGCTTTATTGGAAAAGATCCAGCGTTTACCAAATGGATTTCGTACGGTGTTCAATTTATATGCAGTTGAAGGTTATACCCATCAGGAAATTGGCGGTTTACTTGGAATTTCAGAAGGGACTTCAAAATCCCAATACAGCAGAGCACGATTGCTTTTACGCGAAATGATCGACAGAGAAGCAACTGAAGATGAATCAAAAACTTGGAGTTATGCAAAATAGCGAAAACAGAGGAAGTTTATCGGACAAATTCGAGAATTTCGGTGCGAAGCCATCGGAAGGACTTTGGGATGCCGTTTCCGCTGGACTAGACGCCGGAGCAGCTGCTCAACCGAAGCGCTCAACATTTTCATGGAAATCTCTTTTCTGGGCGTCGGCAGGATTTATGATCGCATCTGGTATTGCATTTACAATTTGGATGACTTCTTCCAATGGAACACCTTCATTAAACAACAAGATGATTGCAGCAGAATCAACTGGTCATTCGCAACAAACAAACGACAAATCGACATCAGAAACGAATGAGCCTTTAACTACATCTTCTTCTAAAAATGGACATACGAATACGCACACTTCGACTTTAACTTCTGATTCAGAGAACAACACGAAACCTCTCCCGACAACAACTCAGCAAATCACCTCTTCAGAAAAGAAGAATATGTCTGAAATCCAGTCAAATGGTAAGAAATCGATAATCGCAAAGAACAGTAAACGTCGGAAAAATGGAATCTCTAAAAATCAAAAACAAGCCAAAGAATTATCCAAACCGACTGTAAAAAAGAAAACAATCCATCGCACAACGAAAAAAGCCACGTCAACTTATCCTGGAACAATCAGCACTCAACAAGCTGAGGTTTCAAATCCAAAGGTAAACGATACACATTTGAGTGATGCTTCAAATAATAAGGACAATCTTCCAAGCAATGCAGAGTTGAATGGATCCAACAATCCGGAGAATTTAAGCGCTGAAGGAAATGATTCTGAAAAATCCAATGATTCACTAACAGCCAGTAATTCTCAAAAAAATGATTCTTCGTTCTCTGATTCTTCTGCGCCTCAAAAACCAGGTTCCTTTTCTCCTCCACCTCCATCTCGACCAGCGAAATGGATGCTTGGCGGTCACGTTGGCGCGACTTATGGAAATGCGTACCTCATCAATTTTGAGCAAGATCAGTATATCAGTTTGGAGATGCTCACCAACTCAACTTCGAAATCACTTCCGGCTCATTTATATTGGAGTGCTGACATTCAAGTGAGTAGAAGAATAGGAAAACGTCTTTGGTTGGAAAGCGGTCTTCAAGGTGGAATGCAATTAACAACACAAGAACCGAACACGGACATCGCTTCCATAGCTCCTTCAGCACTTCAACCTGTTGAAGGAAGAGTTTACAACCTTGGTATTCCACTTGCATTCCGTTTCGACTTTAAACCGAAAGGAAAACTGCAGTTTTACGAGCGCATTGGAACATTACATACTTTCCCCTATGCTGTTAACGCCAGATACATTTCAAGTAATGGCTCGCAACCTGAAAAATGGATGCATTACAACTACTGGACGTATACTTTGTCCGCTTATTTCAACTTCGGAATGGAATATCCGATCAGGGAGAATTTATACTGGGATGTTCGCACAGAAGTTCGCTTCATGAAGGAAATGGTCTCCACACATAGAAATTACGATAACACATTATGGTTCGGTGGTTCAACCGGATTGGTCTGGAAATTCTGAGAATTAGCCTATCCTTATCCCCAAAACCGTGATATCATCGATCTGTTCAAAGTCGGAACCGTTGCCAGATTTCCAGTTCTCAATGGTTGAATCGAGGATCTTACCTTGTTCATTCATTGGTTTGTGGGCATTTTCAGCAAGCAGGTTCTTGAAATTCCGGCTCATGAACTTCTTCCCTTTCGCTCCACCAAACTGATCTGAATAACCATCGGTGAACAAATAGAAGATATCTCCTTTTTCAGCTTCCAATTCATGATTGGTAAAGGCTTTCATGTCAGGATATATGGCAATTGGACGTTTATCCGGTTTGAGCTCTTCCAACTGCTTGCTTTTCGAAGAAACAATATACAATGGATTGTTAGCTCCCGACCAATGACACTTGTACGTCTTGTTATTGATCAACAACAAAGAAATATCCATTCCGTCCATTTGTTCGCCTTGAATTCCTTTTTGCTGAAGAGAATCAATCACTTTGTCACGGAGTTCATTCAGGATAATATCTGCCCGACTCAATTCCTGTTGTTTCACAATTTCATTCAATAAACTGATACACAACATACTTACAAACGCTCCCGGAACACCGTGTCCGGTACAATCCGCTACAGCAACCAATGTCCAATCACCTCTTCTGTCAACAAAGAAGAAATCTCCTGAAACGATGTCTTTTGGTTTGTACATCACAAAAAACTCGCCCGGAATGGTTCCTTTTATCGTTTGTTCACTAGGTAAAACAGCATTCTGAATTCGAAGCGCGTAGCGAATACTATCCGTCAATTCAAACAAGATCTTTTCGATTTGGTCTTTTTGCGAACTTACAATTGCATGTTGTTCAGAAAGATCGATAATCGATTTCTTACGTTCCTGTGAACTTCTGTACATTACATAAGCAATTCCAAGAATCAGAACAAGCATTAAAAATGCCATGATTAGAATCACGCGCTGCATTCCCAGTGTTTTCAGAATTTCACTGATTTGTCCTTTTTGGTCAGAAATACGGTTCTTCTGCTCTAGCAAAGTTTGCTCACGCAGATAAATTTCCTTCGACTGTTCTTCTATTTTCTCGTCCTGTTCTTCAAGAATAGATCCTTGTTCATCCAGCATTCGCACTTTCTCTTCAATTGTCATTTTCTGATAATTGATTTTCTTGCCCTGCGCTGCAATGGTCTTCTCTTTCGCCTGAACTTTTTCGGATTCTTTTTCAAGTTTCGAGTTGGCTTCCTTCAACAGTTCTTCCCAGGCCATGGTGCCTTCCATGTACTCTTTAAACTGATCTGTCAATTTTAAACCGGCAGCCGCCATGTTTTCTTTGTTCACTTTAAAATCATCGTCTTTTAGTCGACCATTAAAATTGACCATTCTATAATCGTCGTTCTTACAAAGATTCGTTATCAGAAGCGTATGATTTCCGGCGGTAGCCGCAGCAATCTCTTCTATCTTTTTGTTGAATTTCTTATCAACGCACAAAACCTGTGTAGCACCAACTGCCTCCACACTTTTGAAATGCTGAACAGCTACTTTTTTTCCTTTAAGCGTAATTCCCTCGTATTTTCTTCGAATGATTCCGTAAAGCGTGGTGTCACTATCCAACACTCCAATCTTGAACGCTTGAAACGACGACTGATTTTCCCATGTCGTATTCAGCATAATTGTATAAATACTCGACGCAACAGATTCATCAGAACGAGAAAGTTGAGCAGATGAAACAACAGGAAATGCAAAGCAAGCAGCTGTGAAAGCGATCACAAGCTTCAAACGAAAATGGAATATATTAACTAAAAAATTCATGTCCATACCACGATCAATAATTTGTTCGAAATAGTGATATAGCTTTTTGCATGGGTTCGCGGCGCAAAGATAGAGAATTAAGAATGACTAATTGCAAATGACCAATTACTAATGACTAAACAGTTGAACGAAAAACACCATTGGTAATTTGTAACTCGTAATTTGTAATTATTTCGGCAACTTTTAATAACTCTCTTCGTTTTTAGAACAGATCCAAAACAAACCTTTGACATGAACAGATTTCATTCTTTTCTGATTGCCTTGTTATCTATGCTTTCTTTTTCATCAGCTAATGCACAAAACTTAAATTGGGATTGGGCGGAAACTGGTGGTGGAATGAGTAAAAGCGCCGGAAACACCATTTGCACGGATAAACAAGGGAACATTTATGTCGCGGGTTCTTTTCAGAAAGCAATTACGTTGGGATCTGTTACACTTAACGCTCAGGACACCACCAACTATACCATTTTCATTGCAAAATACAATGCGTACCATGAAGTGCTTTGGGCATACGGTGGTCAACAAAGTGGTCAGGCAACAGCTATTAGTGTTTCCAACGACGGATCTGTTTATGTAACTGGCTGGTATTCCGGGATCGCCATATTCGGAAGTTCTACTTTTGTTTCGAACAACGGAAGCAGTGGATTTGTATTAAAACTAAATTCAGCCGGTAATCAGTTATGGGTAAAGAACGTTTGCGCACAACCGGGAGCTTATGACGGTTATCAATTCGGTAGAGCGATTATCAATGACTCACTTGGAAATGTTTATGTAGCTGGAGATTTCTCTTGCAATACGCTTATGATAGGTGGAACCGTTGTTCAAAATCCGAATGTTGGGTGTTTTGGCGATATCTGGTTTGCACGATTTTCCTCAACCGGAGGTCTCAACTGGGTAAAACGAATGGGTGGTTATGGTAAAGATGAACCACGGGCGCTTTCCATAGATCAGTCGGGAAACATTTACCTTACGGGAAATTCAACCAGTACAACGATGCGGGTTTTTGACACAATCACACGTCCGGCATCAGATGAGCGATTTTTTACAGCAAAATTCTCACCGTCTGGTAGTATATACTGGCTTCGTTTGGCAGGAAACACTTACGCCGACGACGTTAGAAGTATCTGCAACGACATTGAAGGAAATACTTACATTACAGGAACAGCATGGCTCACAGGAATGCAGGATTTTGGAAATGGGGTTTCTATTCCGGCTCGAGGATACAAGGATCAGTTCTTCGTAAAATATGATAACAATGGAAATACTGTCTGGGCAAAAAGCATTGGTGGAACGAATGAAGATGTAGGAACAGGTTTATGTGTAGATCATTGGGGAAATATTTGTGTTTCCGGATATTCTACAAGCCCGGAATGGTTGCTTGACAACGATACTATTTCTATAACAGGAATGATGTTACATGTTGCACGTTTTCAGCCCGATGGTACACTAAGCGCATTACACACTGCGAATTCATCCAGTTATTGTGCCTTCCTTCAACCTACTGGAATGGTGAGCGATATTTATGGAAATATTTATACAACCGGAGCTTTCAACAGCGACTCAGCGCAATTCGACAATATTCTGCTGACAAAAAACCACGAATGTTCTTCAGAGTATTTTTTAGCTGAATTGGGAAATCCGCACAGCCAACTTTCATTGGCCAATGAATCTATGGATAACATACTACTGTATCCGAATCCTGTTTCAAACCAATTTCATCTTTCGCTAAACGAAAATGCGGCAATTGAAATTGTTTCAATCACAGGTCAAATTGTTATGAAATTTAATCTTGAAATGAACGCTTCGACTATTGATGTAAGTGATTTACAAAATGGATTGTATCTTTTGCGCATGACGACTTCGAAAGGAATCTTAGTGAAGGAGTTCATTAAAGAGCGATAATTGCACGCAGATTAACACAGATTTGATGCTGACTGGACTTGGTTAGAAACTCTCCGAACTATCTCTTATGCGAACAGAGGTAGAAAAATCCTCATGTTTTTCACCAAAGAAAATAAAATCAACTCAAAAATCATGTAACAGCTGATTCTCTCAATTTTCGTATTTTGGGATGGTATTCGAGATTGAAATATATGAAAAGAATAACCAGGTTATTAACCCTACTATTGATTCCCGCCTTATTGATACAGTCATGTATTGTTACTGCTCCAAAATACACACACGTGGAACAAGTAATGGAGTTAGAACCGGGAATGACCAAAGATTCGGTGAATGCCAAACTAGGAATTAAGCCATACGACATCAATATTTATGATTCGCTTGGAAATCATTCTTACATCTATAAATACCGAACAAGCGACCGCAGAACCTTGCCTTTTCTCCTGAAGGAGACGAACGGAAAAAAAATCACAGGAAGATATGTTGATCTAATAGCTTATTATGATACAGCAGATGTCGCCTATAAATTTGAGTCGAAGCCAACAGATTCAAAGATCGACGAGAAGAAATTGAATGTGAATACGCTGGTGACAATCGTTACAGTTATTGTGCCTACGGTGTTTGTTTATTTGGGAATAAAGAAAGACGGTGAATAGCTTAAGAAAAAGGCGCAGGATTGCAAATCCTCCGCAGCTTGGGATAGCGCAGGATTAGAAATCCTCCGCAGCTATGGTGACGATAATTTTTAATTGGTAATTATAGTTTAAGTCATAAACCACAGAAAGCCAATCTTGTTTTGGTCAATAGCAACTATGCAGGGATAATCGTAACGGTCTTCCTCAAAATTATCGACAGAAGAATTGGTGTAGAATTGCACTGTTTCAGCATCAAACGTTTGGTGAAAGAACGTTTCTTTCAGTTTTCGATAATCCACCCATTCGTTTTCTGATTTCCAGTTAATTGGATTGTTATTGATTTGTTTATGCTCCTCAACGTAATCGCTATGGGTTTTATCCGACTCAGCAATCAATAAGTCCGTAAACGATTCGGCTTCGGGAAGCTGGATATGTCTCCATTCAATATCGAGTAACTTGTTGTATTCAAAATTTTCCGGAGTGTAGTCAATACCAATTTGATTTTCAATATAGATATCGATGATTCGCATCACCAACTCATCGTCAGCTGGATTTTTAAGGAAAGATTCTATCAATTCGTTGTTTCGCTCGTCTAATGGCGAAACGTACACATACTCACTTTCTTTGGTTTCAATTTCAAATACTTTGCACCAAATGACATCGTAATTGAAATACACCAGGGAATTCATCTCTTCACTCATAGACATTTTCTTATTCTGATATTACATTGAAAGTGATCTTAATCGTGTTGGTTTTCATCATCACTTTCCTCAATCATCTTTTTATACCATTTAAACTGATTCATGCGTAACAGAAAGTAAACGATGATTGTACCGAAACCAGCAATGATAAAAAAGTTCAAAGCCACAGCAGATCCAATTCCTGCAGTTGCCCAAAGTGCAGCCGAGGTTGTTAATCCATGTGTTTGATTTCCATCTTTGAAAATGAGTCCGGCACCAATAAATCCTATTCCAGTGGCAATAGACGCTAAAATACGGGCAATTGCAGAAGTGTCATCTGTAAGATGTTCTGCAATGGCAACAAAAATACATGAGGCAACAGCAATAGCTCCGAAAGTTCTCACGCCAGCAAACTTGTTATTCTTCTCCCGCTCAAAACCAACTAATCCACCCATCAACAAAGCGCAAACCAATTTTGCACCGATGATCAATTCAAATTTGATATCCATAAACTATTGATGTAATTCATTGTTCTCTTAAAGTTAACCAAATTAGCCCAAACGAATAAACAGTTCAACAAATTAACGAACATCCGTTTTCACCACGCCAGTTCTATACAAGTCTAACGCTTTTTGAAGAACATTCGAAATGATTTCCATAGGCAAATCCTGGTTTGGATTGACCCTGAAAATTTTCATTCGTGAACGGCTACCTTCTTCCAATTGAGAAAGATCGAGGTGCTTCCCTTCTACCATTAACAGATAAGGTTCTTTCGTCTTTTTATCTGTCCACAAATAACAAAATGCTTTCTTCTTATAACAAAAACAAGGCATTCCGTATTTCTCTGTTTCACTAATGTTTTCGTCCTGATTCAGAATGATACTTCTTAACGTAAGTAAGCAGCTCCTATTCGGTTCTTCCTTGTTTAAGTAAAAGTGATGACGTTCTTCAGACATTATCAACGAAGTTAATGAAGATCTTCGTAGATTTGTTACGTACCAATTTTAACTATCAAATCAACATGCAGAAAGGCTTATTTCTTATTCTTTGCTTATTCTCAGTGAGTGTCAACGCTCAAATTGTCAACATTCCGGATCCGAACTTTAAATTCTTGCTCTTATCTGGGGACGTAACTAGCGATATAGATGGTTTTCCAATTGTTTTAGACAGCAATAATGATGGTGAAATTCAAGTAACAGAAGCGCAAGCCGTTTACAGTATTCATCTTTGGCAAAACAACCAGTACATGGTTTCTGATTTAACAGGAATTGAGGGTTTTCCAAATTTGGGATTCCTGAATGTAGATCATCACAACATTTCTACCTTGGACCTGAGTGGAAATCCGAATATTTGGTTTGTTCAATCCATCAACAACCCTGTTACAACAATCAACGTGAGTGAAAACATACTCTTAGAAGATTTGCAATGTCCTAACAATTCATTGACATCCATTGATGTAAGTAACAACGTGAATTTGCGGAATTTGGAGTTGAATGACAACAACCTTTATGACATTGATGTTACTCACAACCCGCTTCTCGCTAGACTCTTTGTTAATGACAATCAGATTGCCAGTATTGATGTTAGTCAAAACCCGATCCTTGGTGCACTCACATTTCAAAACAACTTGCTCACGGAGATAGACGTAACCAATAATCCGCTATTGGCCGTGTTGTATTGCCAAAATAACATGTTGTCGATCATAGATCTGAGTAACAATCCCGAAATGGATTGCTTTGATTGCAGTTACAATACGGAGCTGGAATTCTTCAGTATCAAGAACACGACTTCAACACTTGCCATATTCGGATTTTACGGAACACCTAACCTTGAGTATGTTTGTGCTGATGATGTTGAAATAGACATGGTGCTGAACAAAATCAGCAATTATGGTTACACAGGGATAACCGTGAATACAGCCTGTAATACTTTGGGGTTGGAAAACGCGTCTCTCAGTGAGCCGATGATTTTTCCTAACCCTGCAAATGCAAACGTGACCATCAGCAATATTCCTGTTGGTTCAACCCTTTGTATTACCGATTTAACAGGTAGCGTATTGTATGAATCATTCAGTAGCGCTGCACAAACAGAAGTAAACACTTCTTCTTTTCCGGTTGGTATTTACATGATAAATATCAGTTACAAAAACGAAAAAAGCACGAAAAAGCTGGTGATTACAGGGAATTAGAATTAGGTTTTGGTGTTTACTCAGCGAATTCGTCCGAACAAAAAGCCCAAACTGAAAGCCATCAATACCGCTGTAACCGTCTCGTTTATTCTTCCAGAGTAAGACAGAATAAAAATTACTGTAATTGCGGAAATGATGAGAACAGCCTCAATAATCAGTTTCCACATTCGTGGCAAAAGATAGGATTTGATTAGGGTCTTTACTATCGTTAAAAACGTACCATCTCCTTTTTCCTCCGTGCTCACCTCTTTTAATAAAGCGATAATTTCCTCATCGTTCAGTTTTCCTGAAAGGATTTTCTTCTTAACCGTTTCCATTTCCATAGCTGCGTATTTTAATTGAAGATTTTAGTGATCGGTTGGAGCAAAAAAAGGTTGTCCGCCAGAGACAGACAACCTTTTATAAAAACTTCGAAAAAATTCTAGTTATTAATCACTGAAACATTAACAGCGTTCAAACCATTTTTTCCTCGTTCAGTATCGTAAGTTACGCTATCGTTTTCACGGATATCCTGATTTAAACCTGTAGCATGTACAAATATATCTTGTTGATCTTCTCCTTTAATAAATCCAAATCCTTTAGCTTCATTGAAGAATTTTACTGTTCCATTATTCATAATCTGTGTATTGTGGTCCGCTCAATAGAGGAACCATTATTAGTATTAATTCGAATCCGTGCAATTGTTGTACGGACCTTTTTTAAAAAAAGATGTTTAAATTAATTGGAATGTAAAATGACTTTACAGCCTGATTGAGATAACAATCTTTGAAAGAATTACCCACAAGGTACAACTAACTTTCCATATATCACTAATAAAGTTTCAGTAACGTGCACTTTGGATTTTTTTCAGCCTCTATAAGAACGCTTGTCAATACAGTAAATGCATTTTACTTTTATTCCTCCAGCCGGCATAATTTTCGTTATCAACGAAGTAAATCTTTAGATCTGCATAGTTCTCATTATCCACAAAGAAGATCTTTTTCTGAGCGTAATTTTCGTTTCCTACAAAGAACCATTTTCCTTCATTCTGCCCAATGTAGTTCTCATTCGAAATTTTATATACCAGCAGATCAGCGTAATTTTCATTCTTAACAACAAACACTTTTATTTCGGCGTAGTTCTCGTTATTTACTGAAAATATCTTCTGTGCGTTGGCTGTTAATCCAACCAGGAATAAAGCGGTTAAAAGAATAAACTTTTTCATAAGCATTTTTTTTTGAAACTCGCTTATACAAAGTTTATACCGTTTGATGAATCACTCTAAAACACTTACAGAATCGCTGCTTTCACCTCCGGATTAAACGTACAGTTTTCCAATTTCAGTGCATTCAAAAAAGCATTTATTCCCTTCTCCGTTTCTTCGTGAGTAGGTTTTACTTTATGCTTGGTCAACCATTTTAGCACTTTGTCCCAGTCTTTACCTGGCAGAACACTGCAAAAGGGTACTTTCTTATTATTGGTATAAACCCGTTTGTACGACCAAAAACTAATTCCACAAACACGTGGTTGCGCTTTCAACAAACCATTGGCTTCCTGCAAATTCAGTAACTGGTCTTCTCCCCATTCGCCACACCAAACTGGTCCATCACCCGGAATTCCTTTGATTATTTTATCAATGTTTTCTTTCTTCTTTCCTTCAGCAAACCAAGCATAATAGTGAAAACTGTACAGTTGATTTTCATCTGTCAGTACCGGAAAACCTTTGAAATCATGCGCCAGATTATTCCCTTCCATTATCAAAAGATGATTCGAATCTATCTTTCGAATTTCAGTAGTCAATTCTTTGCAGAGATTCAACAGATCTTGTGTGCTCTTTGTTTTCGGTTCGTTCAACAGATCGTAACCAGCAATTATGGATTCGTTCTTATAATGATCTGCTAACTGTTTCCACAATTGTATTGTTTCTGATTTGTTGGTCTCACTATCCCAAAGCTTCGTCTTTTGAGGATCAGCTATAAAATATGGACTTTGTCCACCAGGTGCGGAATGCATGTCGAGAATGACATAGATTTTATATTCCTTACACCAACTAACAAGAGAATCCACTAACGCAAAACCATCCACGTGCTCTTCTCTGAAAATGCGGTAATTGAAGGGAAGCCTTACACAGTTTACATTGTTCTTAGAAAGAAGTTCAATGTCTTTTTTAGTAACAAAGCTGGAGTAATATTGCTTCTGAAAATCGAAGTACTTTTCTTCGCCTAACAATTCTTTCAAGCGTGTTTCCATTACAGTTTCCGATCGAAATCCTCCGCCCCACATCCATTCTTCCCAAAGCAACCATCCTCCAAGATTTACGCCTTTAAGAAACAACGGCTTATCATTTCCATCCAGCAACTGATTGTTCTTCACTTTTACGAACGAAGTATTTTGAGCGAGAGCAATTGAGTGAAGAAAGAGTAATACAAGCGTTAAAACCAGTTTCATAAGTAGTGTTTCGAAAATGAAAGATAGTTATTAGATGTTTAGATCTTGAATTCAGCAATCAAGGATTCGGATTTTCACTAACTTCAGTCGGAATTAAAATCATTCACATGCAATTCAAGACTATTTTTAAACGAAGCATTAGCAAGATCGTTATACTTTCATTTCTACTGACTTCTTTTTATTTTATTCAGGGTTTTCAATTGAATGATGGTTTATTGAAGAAACGGCCACCAACCTGTTGTTCAAGTAAATATAGTAATGATACGTTTGAGAAAATCGACTCGAAGTTGTTAGGTAAAGAGTTTAAGCGATTGAAAAAATCCGATTGCGAGGACTGTAATAGGTTCGGAAGTGATTTCGCTGAAATCATGCGAGCATTAGAAACTCGTCTAACTGGTAAAAGCAAGAAATACATCAGACGAATAATGGGAAAACCCGATGAGAAGTATCCCGATGAATTGATCTATTATTGGCGAGGGAAACATGATTATCTCATTTTCAATTTCTCAGAAGGAAAAGATGCTACCGCAATATGGCATTATGATTATGAATAATACTCTAAGCTTCAATTACTCATCGTCCAGAAATTCCATCTTGTAATTGCCGATCTGTCTTTCACTTTCCTTGATTTTTTGTTTATGCATGTAGAAATTCACAACTCCGATTATCAACAAAGCGGCAGAAACAGAAATTAAGACAATTTCACTGAACCAGTCAGTCGGTAGACAAAATCTCTGCGTTCTCCTTCTCTCTGTGTTTTTTATTAATGCAGTTTTACCTGAAACTGAAATTGTAAAACCCATTTTGAAAGCACCATTTTCATTTTGAAAAGAAATGACGCACATTTCCAAATTTGGCATCAGCGCAACCCCGAGTAAACACTGAGTTTTGTATAGAAACTTGTTCGCGGCACAATGATTGAAAATAGGTAAGTATTAATCAGCGAAAGCGAAAAAAAACGAGTCATGTTAGTATTAGGTATAGTAGCATTGGTAGTTGGTCTGGTAATTCTTCTTTAAGAATTTTCTATAAGAGGGAGGTCAATACAATGCAAGTAGCATCTTTTAACATAAAAGATATTAATAACAACGAAAAGGGAACTCTAGAGCTCCCTTTTTCGCTTTTATATATCAATTTACAGTCTTATCGTTCCAATACAATCGGAACATTCTGCCAAGCATCTGCTGTAATTACCTTAACGGTATAAGCTCCATTTGCCATGTCTGAAATGTTTATCTTCATCGTTGTATTTTTCGAAACCTCGATTTCTTTTACTACTCTACCCTTGCTATCGTAAATGATAATGTTTTCGATTGCAAGTTTTCCAGCGTCAACGGTAAACAAGCCGTCGGAAGGATTCGGGTAGATGGAAACAAAATTCGCTTCATTCTCCTTGATTCCTGCACAATCATCTACTTGCACATCAATGCTCGCCGTTCCTGTACAACCGTTACCATCTGTGTATGAATACGTAAGTGTAAACATGCCTAAGCCAGCGCTCGTTGGATTGAATTGTCCCCCACTTACACCATTTCCACTGTATGTTCCTCCAGCAGGAGTTCCTTCATTCAAGGTTATAGCCGGATCGTCCAAACATACATCTTCGATAGGTGCAAAAGCAACCGTTGGATTGGCGTTAACCGTTACCGCTGTTTGGTTCGAAACACCCGACAAACATCCTGCGTTATCCACTGTAACCGTATAAATTGCCGGATCAGAAACGGTAATAAATTGCGTTGTTTCTCCTGTAGACCAAGTATTTCCGGTTGCTGACGATGATGTCAGTACCACGTCGTCCCCCGAACAGAACGTGATTGGTCCATCTGCTGATATCGTTGGTGTTGCTGGAGTTGCATTTACAACTACGTCATGAGAAATGGTGCCTCCACCATTCACAGTTAATGTAATTGTTTTTGTTCCAGAAGTGGAATAGGAAACCGTATGCGGTCCAACACCTGTTGCCGTTGCTGGCGTAGCTCCAGGCCCAAAATCCCAGTTCCATGAAGTAGCTCCAGTAGACGCGTCGGTTACCGTTACTGTTTGTCCTGTACACACGGTGGCAGGCGCTGCACCAAAATTAGGTCCGGCTGTTGCAATTACGCCCGTCAAGTTAATGTTATCAATGTAGATGTGTTGTCCGTAATTTCCTCTATTTTGGAAACTGAATAACACATTCGGATTACCGATATAAGGACTCAAATCAATGGTTTCAGTTCGCCATTGTGACGGTGTTGGAATAAAAGCAGATGGTGTAAAATCACCTGTAACTGTGGATAGCGTATTCCCCCATTTGAAGTAAACCGTAGTAAATGTCGCTCCACAATCTGTTGAAACCAAAACTGCCAATGAGTCGACATTTGCTCCAGAATACCTTCTATGCGCCACATCGAATGTCAAAGTTGCACTAGAAATACCGGTAAAATCGTATCCGCTACTTCTCATTTCATCTCGATCTCCGTTGTAAAAGTCATAGTTCCGGTACATCATCGATTGTGTTGACCCTTGTGATCCAACGGATGAATTGCGCTCCCAAAGCTCAGAAACATGTTCAATGTTTACTTGACTCCAACCCAATGGAGGAAAAGCGGTTGCTACAAATCCTTCAGTCAACGGCAATGCAAGTTGCGTGTTCACTTGAACATAAACAGAAATTGTTTTTGTGGAGGTATTGTTTAATGCATCGGTAGCAGTGAGTGTCACAGTGTAGGTTCCTGTGCTCGGATAAGTAACACTTTGACTTGCTGCGGTTGATGTTGAAGGTGTTCCTCCAGTAAAGGTCCAAGCATACGAAATGGGCGTATTAATGGCACCAACACAACCTTGGGTGTAAAGTACAGCTGAATTATCACAGTCCATTACACTATCACCAACAACGATATGTGCGCTAAACGGACGCAGGTTATCGAATCCGCTTTCCCATATTGCTCTACCAAAACTGGCGTATCGAATTCTCGACTGATTGGTTCCATCGTCATACATCGAAAACTCGGTTGGCGCCTTTCTTCCTGGAAGGTTGGTACTGTAATTTGTCCAAGTAGTAGCTCCAGCTTTTTTGTAATAAACGGCGTTGTTGGTAGCAATGAACACGAGCTCTTGCGTACCTCCGAACTGTTCAGCCAAAATTCTTCTATGGTTCACGTTCGGAAGGTTGTACGTTACGTTCGTCCAGTTTACACCTCCATCTGCAGATCGATAAACCGCATTGTTTTCTGCTACATGAACGATGTCCGCGTTATTCGGAATAGCTGCTACACTTCCAAGTGAACTGGCAGACCCCGGAAGAATGCGCTGCACGAACGTTGGTGTTGCCGACAAGGCATTTGTAGACACATACAAGTCGCCATTCGATACCAAGACGTACAAACGATTTGGATCGGCAATGCTGCTATGGATGTCCACAATTGTTTGATTGAAGCTCGAAATCTGTGTCCAAGTTGGTGTTCCAGCTGTCAAGTTCGTGGTACGATACACATCTGTTACTCCAACAAACGCCAAATCCACATTTGTTCGGTTGAATCCGAAGGCATTCCAGTTGGTTGTTGGAAGTCCGTATTCTACCATAGCACCTGTTTGATTCAGTTGGCGTTCTATTCCATCAAAATAAATGTTTCCATTGTAGTCACATTGACGCTTAGCATAATCATCTCCACCTCCTGTTGTAAACCAACCATTGGCATTTGAAATAACACGTCCGTTATCTTGTGTTCCGATAGAAATAAAGTTTTTATCAATTTGGCTACCAATACCGCACTTGTTCCCAATTTCATAGGCATAAAGTCCATCGCTTTTGGGTGTCCAGGTATTTCCACCGTCGGTACTCAACCAAACACCACCGTCATTCATACTGTACAATTTGTTGCGATTGAATGGAGCTTGCTGAATTTGATGCATATCGGTATGGCATTTTTCCCACCAGTGCGTAAGCAAAGTCCAAGTAACTCCGCTATTGGTTGAATACCAGGTACAGTGTGCCTGAAGCCAGAGCTTAGCTGGATCAACCGGGTCTACGGTAATGGCATGATTGTAATTTCCCTGACCTCCTTCGGTCACATCGTCGTCGTAAAAAGTAATGTAAGGACTTCCCTCCGCCTTTTGCGTACTGAAATTCAAGCCACCATCTGTAGATCTTAGAATAATTCCACCGCCACCAACAACCGATAAATAAACAATATTTGGATTGGCAGCTGTAACACCAATGCGGGAACCTGATTGAATATTTGCAGCTGAAGCGATCACTCCACTGGTAATTTGTGTCCAAGAAGTTCCGAAGTTGGTTGAACGGTAAAAGCGTGGTACATTTTCCTGAGTACAAGCATACACAATTTGAGAACCAGCAGCGGTGTTGACCTTCATATCTGAAAAAGGAATATTGGTTCCTGTTACTACTGTCCAATTGTCTCCACCGTTGGTAGATTTGTAAATCCCTTTGTTGGTAGCAGCAAGGTATTCCATAGAGTTGGTGGAATTCTGAAGAATCTCAATAACCAGGCAATTGGTTAAACTGGTACTGCTGAATGAGCCACCACCGTTGTTTGATTTCATCAATCCAGCTGAACTGTTCGAATAGTAATTGGCATCACCTGTCCCTAAAAGGAGGTGTTGGTCGTTTGTGTAATCAACACAGATGGATGCACAGTTATTCGTAAGAACATCCGTTCCAGGAGCCACAGTCCAATTGGCACCTTGATCTGTAGATAAGAACAATCCACCTTCACCTGTAACAGCGTAGTATTTATTGGTATCGGAAGCATGAAATTTCATCTGACTAATGCGACAAAAGCCGTGAATTTGTCCGGAGTTGTTTGTTGGAAAGTCGGTTCCACCTGGAACAGGTGTCCAGTTGGCAAGCTGCGCATAAGAGCAAAGGCTTAGCAGCGATAGTGTTATAAGGAGTATATTTTTCATCGGAGATTACTTTTTAGGCGTATTGAGTTCTTCCAGTTTTTTCAACTCTTCTTTCTGAGCGTCAATGATTCGTTGTTGTTCTTCTTCAGAAACAATACTACCATCTTCACGCACCCAAGGCTTTACGGCTTTTATCCAAGCTTTGAATGCACGCACTTCAGAAGCGTAAAGCATGGTTTCGTTTGGTTTTCCTTTTCGCTTTCTCTTTTTTTCTTTTCGTTCATGTTCGCGCTTGCGCTCTTCCTCCGATTCGTCTTCCTGCTCTAATCCCACTTCTCGTTCAAAGGTATCCAACTCGTGATTTTCAAATGGTTCTTCGGGTAAAATTCGGTCTTTCCAAAACAATCTGAATGCTTCAATGGTCTGGTAATAGTTCGCATTCGGATCATTCATCATTTCAATCCAAATCGGTTTTTTTCGAAATTCTCTGTGCTTGTATTTTTTTACCGATCCCTGTGCCAGCGTGGTAAAATTCATACAAATCAAAACAAGGAATGTAAGTACAATTCCTATGTGCCTTTTGCCGTTCATACTTTTTGGTTTTACTGTTTATGGTCCACTCTTCTAAAAATGTCAAAAAAACATTTTCAATTCTGAAAGTTAACAAACTTCTATTGTGGTTTTAAAAAATGAACATTCGTCTTCAAACTGTTCCAAATGTTGTATTTCCAACATTACCTTAAATTTTGTTTAAAACTGAAAACCACCGATTCTTTGGCCACTTTTCACGCAGAGCCTCTCCATTCAACAAAAAAGCCTGCATGCAAACACTTGTTTAATATCTTACCACTAGAGAAAGGAATGTAGCTCACACCTCTTCAACAATCCGGATTAGGACAATTCCATAGAATTATCGTGATATTGATTATAACTAAATCGATATAGGAATCATATAATTGGGTGAATTTTGGTTCATTCCATGGATTGAATTATTTTTCTCCACCATCTTCAAAAAGAGCTTTCTTGTTAGATCCAGGCACTACTGCGCTCCCGCCTCTTCGTTATTTTACTAGGCAATTCCCACTATTAACAACAGCGAAAACAGTAGAAGCATGATCGCAACGAAGTATTGAATGAATTTTACAGTGACTTTCTTTAAGAGTTTATTTCCTAAAAAAGCTCCCGTGAACGCTGATAAGACTGCAATGGTCAAGAGCAAATAATCCAGTTGATGGTGCTGCTTTGCAAGGTCCGAGGAGTAAACACCCAATCGCGAAATGTCGATTAACACGGCGATGACCACACCCGTTGCGATAAACTGCTCTTTTGATAAATTGGAACGAATAAGGAAGGCAGATCTTAATGCCCCCTGATTACCAGATAATCCGCCAAAAAAGCCACTCAAGACGCCGCCAAGCGGAATGTACTTTTCGTTAAACTGTAGTTTTGACAGCTTTGGCACCAAATCAAAAAGCGCGAAGAAACCAAGTAAAACGCCCACAATGAGTTTGGGAACAGTGACATTTGCGCTTATACCTAAAACGGAATAATCCAGCACTGGATTCAGATCCGACATAAGGTGCAACACGTAAGCACCAATAAAAGCGAATGCAATTGCAGGAAGCCCAAACTTGATAACAATGGTTCTATTGGCGTTTTTCCCAACCAGAAACAACTTGAATACATTGTTTAGAAAGTGTACGATAGCTGTCAATGAAATGGCCAATTCCAGTGGAAAAAAGAAGGCAAAAACGGGAACCAGAATGGTTCCCAATCCAAAGCCAGAAAAAAAGGTTAATCCAGAACCCAGTAATGAAAAAAAGCAAATGGTAATGTACTCTGCTAACATAACTGCTGATTATATGTTGTTCAAACTGTTTCTTCGAAAGCTGATCCAAATGTACTTATTCTTCAAAAAGAAGAGCATAAAAACGGGCAGATAAAGACAAGTCATGTGTTGCGCTTTGATTCCAGCGAGTGCTTCACTAAACCGTCTTGTTTTTGGTGGGAATTCATGAATGCCAACAAAGTTGCATTGGACATCTAACGCAATTCGTTAAAAAAATAGATTACTTCGTAGTTCCATTGTAAACTTCTTATTTCCATTTCTACACTTATGATGAAAACCATTATCCTCCTCGCTGCTATGGCTTGCTTATCAGCTTTAGCACATGCACAAAAACTCCAAATTGTTGATGATTATACCAATCAGCCCATTTCTAACATCAGTGTTGTGCATAACGAAAGGACCTATACCTCCAATGCTGCGGGGACAATTGATTTAAGCGGAATCGCAATTCCGGCTGATGTTTTGATTGAACACCCCAATTACTTGAGCTTGACTATTCAGATCACGAATCGTGAATTGACAGCTGTTCGTTTACTTGAAAAATCGATTGATTTGGATGAAGTTACGGTTTCATCGAGTCGGTTTTTAGAAAAGAAATCGGACGTACCCAAACGCATTGAAACCATTCGCAGCTCTGAGTTGCAGCGTATGAACCAAAGCAATAGCGCCGATGTGTTGGCTTCGAACGGTTCTGTTTTCGTACAAAAATCTCAATTGGGTGGCGGTTCTCCAGTAATCAGAGGTTTCGAGACCAATAAAGTATTGCTTGTGGTTGATGGGATTCCATTGAATAACGCCATTTACAGAGGTGGACATCTGCAAAACGTCTTAACAATCGATCCCGCTTCGTTAGAAAGTGTAGAAATCGTTTTTGGTCCAGGTTCGGTGGTTTACGGATCGGATGCACTTGGAGGTGTCATGCACTTCCATACCATCAAACCCCAGTTTTCGGAATCAGATACAATACTGGTGAAAACGAATTCTTACGCCAGATATTTTTCCGCGGCAAACGGTTACTCAGGACACACTTCTTTGAACCTTGGCTGGAAACGCTGGTCTTCGTTCACTAGTTTCACCTATTCCAATTTTGGCGACTTGACACAAGGAAGCGTAAGAAGCAGCAAGTATCCCGATTTTGGAGAAAGAACTTTTTATGTGGAGCGCATCAATGGCATGGATTCCATGGTCAATAATCCAGATAAGAATAAACAAATAGGATCAGCATACAGCCAGTACGACCTCCTCCAAAAAATAGCGTTCAAGCAAAACAACAACATTGTGCATACGCTGAATTTGCAGTTTTCCAATTCCAGTGACGTTCCCAGATACGACAGGCTGACACAAACCAAAAATGGACTTCCTCGTTTTTCAGAATGGTACTATGGGCCACAAACCAGAGCTTTAATCAGCTATGAACTCTCTGTGAACAAAAAAAGTAAGTTCTACGATCAATTGAAATTGAATGTTTCTCAGCAATGGATTGAAGAAAGTCGTCACGACAGAGCATTTAAATCCGCTTTTTTAAACCATAGAAATGAAAAAGTAATGGTGAGTACCTTCTTGTTTGATTTGGAGAAAAGGATAGGAAAACATGAGATTAGATACGGGGTATTTGCCAAATACGATGATGTGCAATCAACGGCAGTGAAAGAAAACATTGAAGCGGATACCACAAGCGGTTTGGATACACGCTATCCGGATGGAGGTTCTTCCATGTCAACCGCAGCAGTTTACTTAACCGATGCCATTGAGTTCTCCGAAAAATTCATTGTAACTGGTGGAATTCGCGCCAATTATGTTCAGCTAAAAGCCAAATTCATCGATAGAACATTCTACGACTTCCCTTACAGTGATGCCAACCAAAGTAACAGTGCTTTAAATGGAAATCTGGGAATGATATTTCAACCAACGAAACGTTTTCGGGTTTCACTAAACGGTTCAACTGGTTTTAGAGCTCCGAATGTAGACGATTTGGCAAAAGTATTTGAATCTGTGGTTGAAACAGGCAGTACGCCCGGAAAACTGGTTGTTCCCAACGCCAACTTAAAGCCTGAAACCGTTTACACCGGCGAATTGGGGCTGAGCTACCGCTACAAGGATAACATTCAGGTATCGGCTATTGGGTATTATTCCAGAATAGAAAATGTGATTGCTGTTTTGCCTTCTACCTTGAACGGTTCAGACATTGCTTATTACAACGACAATTATGTGGATGTTTACGCTGCACAAAATGCGAATTATGGTATTGTTTACGGTGCAGAAGGAAACATTAAAGCACAATTCCTCGAACATTGGATTATCGGTTCCTCCATTAACTATACATACGGTCGCATTTATGTTGATGAACAAGAAAAACCACTGGATCACATTCCGCCTGTCTACGGAAAAACATCACTTCAGTTTACCTGGAAAAAACTCCAAACAGAATTGTTCAGTCAGTACTCCGGTTGGAAAAAATTAGCCGATTATTCGGATAGTGGTGAAGATAATTTGGCTTATGCCACTGCGGATGGAATGCCGGGTTGGATAACCTACAACTTAAGAATCAGTTATCAATTCACCTCAAAATTGTCGGCACAAGCGGCATGTGAAAACATCTTGAATCAGAATTATAGAACCTTTGCGTCGAACATCAGTGCACCGGGAAGAAATTTCATTTTCACGCTTCGACTGAACACGTTTTAAACACATTTAAAGGAAATTGTTTTCGTAGATTCGAAAAAACTGATTTACATACAATACGTTTTTGTCGAAGTAAACTTTTTTAAAAAGATCTTGACTTGTTGTTCCAATAAACTGCTCAATGGGTAACTCACAAGAATATGTTTTGCCTAACTTCTCCTTCTGTAGATTCATAATAACACCCATTTCTATAATGAACGTATGCTTTTGAACCGTCTGGTCGGGTTAACACCTGTTTACCCAAACTTTTTCATGATTCGCTTGTTAGCATTCATCATTAAGGGTTTTCCATGACCAAAAACGGCTTTATCGAAACTGAATGCAGCGGCTTTAAGAATGCTTTTCAAACCTTCCTCTCTACTCTCATAAACAGTACTGAAATCCAATCCCAGCATATTCGCACACAAATCACCTGCAATCAAAGCACCTTCACTTTCAAGTAATAAGGCAACGTGTCCTTTGCTGTGACCAGGTGTATGAATAACCCTAATTCCACCTGCAATGGGTATAAAATCGTCTTCTTTCAATTTTACATCAACCTCAACCGCATCGGTTTTGTTCGGACTATTTTTAATGAAAAGATTGAATAGAATTTTATTCATCAATCCAGGTGAAACTTCATGTGGCAAACGTCCACCAATTCCTTGTTCCAACAACTCGGCATCAGCTTCATGCAGATAAATTGGAATGTTCAACCTATTCTTGATATCGGCCGCGCTTCCACTATGATCAGGATGACTATGTGTAAGAATGATTTGTTTGATCTGCTCAGGCTTCTTCCCTGCTTTTTGAATTGCGGTAAAAATCTTATCGGTGCTGTTCTTAAATCCAGTATCAACAAGCGTTAACTCATTATCACTTTCAATAACAAAGACGTTCACCGGACCCATTGAAATTTGGAAGAGTCGTTTGGTTATTTGTTTCATAGTGGAATCTAAATGTTATGCTAAAATAGAAAATAAAAAAAACGCTACTCTTGCACAGAATAGCGTTTGCGATATAGTACTAACAACTTATTTATGGATAGAAAGTCTTTCAGTCATTCTTTCACCATTCGAAACTACCGTTACTGTATAGCTTCCTTGTGCAAAGTTATCACAGTTGACAACAATATTTCCTCCAACCATTGTGTAATCCAAGGCATATGTTTTCCCAACAACATTTGTAAGTATGATCTCGTCGATCTTTGAACCGTTTGTTTTAATTGTAAAACTATTTATGGCAGGGTTTGGATAGATCTTTAAGCTGTTTTCTTTACTTCCTGCAACAGAAAGAATTGATGTATAGCTTGCTGCACCATCGTAATCAACCTGCATCAGTCTGTAAAAACCTAAACCTTCTAAAGGTGTTTTATCAATATAAGTGTAATTGTCTCCGTGATCAGAAGTTCCAACTCCGTCTACAGCACCAATGGTTTCCCATAACTGTCCGGTTTCTGAACGCTGAACATAGAACTTTGCATTGTTCTGCTCAAATTCTGTTGACCAAACCAAATGAACTTGATCTTCAACACGGGTAGCATCCCAGTGGGAATAACCAACTGGCAAGGGTACAATGGCACAGTTTGTACTTGCGGTGTTCGTCCCGGCTTCATTGATATTAATGGTCTGAATTGTATTGGCGTAATTCGTAACCAATAGAACATAAACCTGTCCAGACACAACGCCATTCACAACAGCCTGCTCAATTGGTGAAGCAGAGTAACTACAATCTTGCGGAACACCATAAGTGTTACATTGTCCCATTGCAGTAGCAAGATTGGCAAATGGTCCCCAGATTTCATAGTCGACATCGGAACCAGCTGTAATATCTATCACAAGATTTCCAGCCTGATCAATTTCAAGATAATACCAGCTGGGATTAGGAGAAGTAAACAAGCAATCATAGTCATTTCCAGGATTTATTGTACTTGCATCAGCACCACCTTCGTTGGCGATAAACGCAATTGGAGAACCGGAACAAATTGGACTTGGTGCTGCACAAGTCGTGTTACTCCCCGGAGCAAGCGGAACGGTATTAAACACACAAATATCACCTAACCAATCACTGTTATCGTTACCCTGAACGCGAACACGGTACTGTGTCCCTACAGTAGTTGGAACCACAACTGTTTCATTTCCGTTATTTCCAGCGGCATTAACACAGGTAAGCGCCGCCATATTTGTAGCACATGCTCCGGTAAAAATAGTGACAATAGGATTAAAACCAGCAGTTAACGGGTCATAAGTAATTGTTGTAGAAGTAGTTGTAGCTGTAAACCAACCCCAGGTAGCGTCGATATCTGTTGCACCACAACCAGCAGCTCCATCCCAATAATCATTATTATGGTCAATATCGAAAAATGAAAAACTACAACTGTTGTTAACTGGAAGCTGACCACCTGCATTATTGTTACATGCATTGGTTTGGGCAAAAGCTGAAATTGAACCACTGGCTAATAAAATCAGAACGATTTTTCCAATAGAAAAAGTATTTATGAACTTATAATGAAACATGGTATCGTAGTATAAGTGAAGAATGAAAATTTTGTAAATGGAATTAATGTCCGTAACGTTCAATATCCTTAATGGTGATCGACTCGCCGTCAAGAACGAGGATTTCCAATGGATGATCAATACAATATTGCTGGCGTTCAGGTGCAAATGCAATATAAGCTGATTGACGAACAATCTTCACTTCACGATGACTAGACATCCAATTCTTAATCATATCTGCATCTCCTTCTTTCAGTGGTTCCACCGCGTCTTGGTTCAATCCTTTTTGCTGATCGAATTGTTCAAGTAATTCCAAGGTTACTTTATTTTCAAAAAGAATATAATCTGTTCCAATCAAGGCTTTTTCTTCATCGCTGAAACTGGCATATCTGGAGGCTGAAATCAGTAAAGTTGTTGGATGATTTGATTGCCATTGCTGAATTGCGGCATCTTCCTGGGCATAAATCGAGGAACACGATATAACTGCCGTTAGTAGTAGTAATTGCTTTTTCATAGTTTGAGTTGTCGAGTATAAGACGCTATTTTTTCAGCAAGGTCTTTTGAAATGAACATTTATTGACACTGAATGTGCATATCCATTGTTCAAGTTAACATTTCATATGAGTAGTTTTTATAAACAATACGATAAAAAAACAACTGAAAAACGTTGCAGCTAACGCTGAATCAACTTAGAGGCAGCCGTTCAAAAAGAGTGATATTTTGGAAAGAAAAGAAGTGGTTCGGTCTTCAGAAAAACTCAATCCTAAAAGGTGATTTGGTTTAAAACAAACGGTCTTAAAATGCGAATGGAGTAAGACAGGCGTCATTACTCCATTCACTAATCAACCTAACCTAACCACCTAAATCAGGTTAAAGATAAGTGTTTTTGTTAAGCTAAGGTAACACATCTGTGAATTATGTAATTTTTGCGGAGAATGATGCAAAAACGTGGGTGAATCAGCCATTAATTGCAAGTAAATCATCAGCTAAGTGCAAACAATATTACCAATAATGTTCCGGGAAATATCAATACCATCGACCCCATTCTAGCAAAGTTAAACCAGGCGCTTTGTCGCTTAAAAATGTAGGTGAACAAAGGAATCAACAATGCAATTTGAAATAATGGGAACCAGTTAAAGATGGACATATCTCTAATCTCTTCATGATTACCAATAGTGTTTCCATTTTCCTGAATATTGAAACTTAACTTCTTTCCTGTTCGAAAAATGGGCGAATAAATGATTTTGAGACTGTTGGTGTCACGGTCGTACCAATACTTTACTTCCGGAGCAAACAAATATCCTTCTACGTCGAGCATCTGATGCCATCTCCACTCCCATTCCCGATTAATTTGGCAATCTTTTTCAGTAAGTTTTTTTGAAGGACCATCTACTAAAACATCGATTGTAGTAGCCACCGCCATCAAGGTACAGAAAACCATAATGATTCTAAAAATGAGCCATGGCCTACCGCTGGTAATGCGTTCATAAAACTCTCTTTCCTCGCGAGCTTCTTTTTCTTTTTTTAGGCGGACTTTCTCAGCAGCAATTCGCATTACTTCTTCCCGGTTTAGATCTCTGGTCATGTACTTAAATTTCGACTACAATAGTAGTGTTTTCTTTGCTTATTTGTTGTTGTAAAACTGAAATGATTCGTTGCAGTATGGAAACAAAACCTAAAATAAAGAATCCAGTTCATTGCATTAACGAACTGGATTCCTTTGTTTATGTGAGAGGAAGTTTTTTCCTATCAATCATTCTTAGTTACCTGAAGAAACTGCTTTTAGACCAGCTGCCGGATTAGGTTCGTCCCAACTATTTGTTGCGGCGTTCCATCTGTACACGCGATTATATGGTTGTTCTGGCGAGTGGAAAATACGAAAAAAAAGAAATTGATTTTCAAGCGTTCTTTTAGGAAGAAAATACAAAAAGCACACTCTTTTAAGTGCCTCCGTTCATATGAATTTCCGGAAACACCAGAAGAATGTGCTTTATAAAGACGTATTTCTCCGAAGTTTCTCAGCTCATTACACTCCTAATCGCATCGTATCAGTGTAAAATGTTACTTCACCCGTAGCAATGTCGTGTGTTCCTCCAACAATTCCGATTTGTCCGCTTTCAATCATTTCTTTCAGGATTGGACTGCGCTCCATAATTGACTTAACCGTGCGCTTTACATTGATTGTAGCAACGTTCTCTACGAATTCCGGATTACCTGAATTGCGGTTTTCTTTTGTAGTTGTTTCATCGTCAACCGCAGGTCTTATTTTTGTTAGCAATGCAGTCAAATTCCCCATTTCAACATGATCACAAGCACCTTTTACGGCTCCACATTTTGTATGCCCGAGAACTACAATGATTTTTGATCCGGCTACTTTACAGCCAAATTCCATACTTCCCAAAATATCTTCGTTGATAATGTTCCCTGCAATGCGCACACTGAAGACGTCACCCAGACCCTGATCAAAAATCAATTCAGCCGAGGTTCTGCTATCAATACAGCTTAGAATTACTGCGAATGGATGTTGTCCATCGGAAGTTTCATTGGCTTGTTGCAACAAATTACGGTTCACTTTCAGGTTACTCACGAACCTTTTATTTCCTTCTTTTAAAAGTTCTAAAGCCATTGATGGTGTAATGGCCGCTTGCATTTCCTTTGTTAACGTTTTCATTTTGTTTGATTTTAGTATTTATAGTGAATAAAATTTTCCTGTTTGAAATGGCTGTGGAACATCCGTTTCCTTCAAGAGTTGTTTAATATTTATTTCAATGGTTCTTGCGATAGTAGTAACAGCGGTGTCGGTTGGTCTGTTTTCAAATGGATCCTGCATGTGTGTTGCTGATTTTTCCAATAACAAGAATGCAGCAGAAATAAGCATCAGCAAGGGAATCTCAAAGACTCCTCCAATATCTTTTAGGGAAATGGAAAGCGTAATGACAAACAGGTAAATGATTGCATGGAGAAATAAACTGTAAGTCACGGGAAAAACAGTCGACTTTATACGTTCCGATTTCCCTTGAGAATCGCACAAGCGAACCAAGGTATTGTCGAGCTGTACTTGCGCAAAAACATCTATTTGATTGGTTTCTTTTAGCATTTTCAGATGCTTCGCATTCAACTGAATCAATGCCAAGGGTTTATTCTGATGTTGCTCTAGTTCTTTCAGATCTTCTGGAGAAAGAAATTGCTCTAAGTTTTGAATTGGATTTAATCCTCTGAGTGATTGCCCCAAACAGTAGCACCAGGCAATTTGTCGAAATGCCATTTGCTTAATGATTGAATCGTTACCGCTGGAGGTCAATGTTTGTAATTGAACGACAAAACTGCGTGAATCGTTTACAATGGCTCCCCAAACTTTACGCGCTTCCCACCACCTGTCGTAAGATTGACTTAACTTAAACGAAAGAAGAATTGAAATGGCTGTACCGATGAATGCAGGAATTGTCAAAGGCATTTCGGGGAGCAGCTTTTTATACTTCTCGGTAATAAAAAGAACCGTTAAGGATACAATCAGCACATAAACCAAATCGTATTTCACCTTGTTCAGGATATAGGAAGCCGGAATTCGTTTTTTAAGCAACATAACGACATGTTTAAGTTCGGCCAAAGATAGGATTAGTTTTCTATTTGATAGCAATACTATCACATAAAAAAGTATAAATATTTTCATTAGCTTTGTTACTTCGTTTAAAGAAAGTAAACTATACTCAAATGAAGCTACAGTTGCAAATCAAAATGAATGAGGCTTTGTTCGTTCGAAATCCGGAAAGTTCAGAGTTAGGAAAGAACATCTTAAAACATAGTGTTGAACTCATTTATGAGACAGGTTTTGAAGCGTTTACCTTCAAGAAACTGGCAGCTAAAATTGGCACAACAGAAGCGGGCATCTATCGCTATTTTGAAAACAAACACAAGCTACTTGTGTACTTAACCGCTTGGTACTGGGGTTGGCTCGAATTTCAAATTAGCTTTCACACGAATAACATTGCCGATCCATCCATTAAACTCAAACGAATAATTAACCTGTTGGCAACTGCTGTTGAAGATGACGAAGAAACAACGCACATCAATGAAAGTTTGTTACATCAAATTATTATTTCTGAAGGATCGAAAGCATACCTTACCAAACAGGTTGGAGAAGATAATCAGCAACAGTTTTTTAAGCCTTATAAAGATCTTTGCGCTGTTATTGGAACCATTATTTCGGAGTGCAATCCGGGTTACAAATACCCGAAATCGCTGGCATCTACCATTATTGAAATGGCACATTTCCAGAACTTTTTTATGAATCATTTACCGTCGTTGACCGATTTTGGCGATACGAAAGAAGAAAGTGAAATTATAGCCTTTCTAAATGAATTGGTTTTTAGCAATTTGAAGAAGTCAGACACAGAGTAAAGTATAGCCTTTAGACCTAACAAAATACTATTCTTCGTTTGACAGTCCAAAGTTTCCCAAATTCACGTACTTCCGCTGCGCTGTATATTTCAACAAAGTGAAACTATCAAAAACCAATTCGGAATCGACATCAAAATTCTCCGGAACAAGAGATTCTGGAATTTTATCCCCAGGGACTTTATAAGCCAAAGTCAGATGCAATTTTCCCTTTCTACCTTTCAGCTCTTTTTTCAAATCAGCCATAAAGTCCGCCAAAGCATTTGAAATACCAACTTCCACAATCAGATGCTTTCCCCATTGCGGACCTACAACACTCGCCTCCCCAACATGCAGATGAAACGATGAATAACGTTCAACAACCGCCGAAATTCCGCACACCATCCATTCGTCAGCTTCTGGTTTATCTTCCCATGAAACCAGTGTAATGTGCGGTTTCGACGTTTGGGTGTACTTTTCAGGAATTCCTGCCGCCGCTGCCTTGGCTTTTTGATTGACCATAAAATCCATTGAAGCACCGTCGGGATTCAATAAGAGGTAATAACACGTGTTGTTTTCTGGTTGCGTTTCCAAGTTGTCAAGTTTATGGATTGTACCTGCCTGTGTCGGCAGACAGGTTGCTGATCCTCTGCTTCGAAAGATAGGAATTGGGAATGAAACAAAAAAGGGAAACATTCCTGTCTCCCATTTTTGATTTGTAAAGATCGACTATTACAAAACTTTACAGTTTGAAATAGTCAAACCTGTCAGTTTTCCTTTATCATCAAAAAATGAAAAACCTAATTTTCCTTTGAAGTGTACGGTTTCACCATCCTGAATTTTATTCTTTGTTGCATCTGCAGAACCACCATTATCTGTAAACAGAAAGTCTGCAGTAATTGGCAAAGAATTCATATCCGGACCAAATTTCACTGCAATTTTATCGTCCCATGTAGCTGGAAATTTCGGTTCACCACTTAACTCAATTTCCGAATCCTGAGCATATTTCTTTTCAAAAGCTTCTTTTCCAATTTTGTTAGCTTCGTCAATTAGCATTTCAGTAGTCATCACTTCTGCTTTGGCCTCTTCTTCTCCTCCTGCTTCTGTTGTAGCTGCTGTGTCACCGGAACAAGAATTTATTGCAAAGACAAACATTCCCATTGCAATGAATGATAGTAATTTGATAGTTTTCATAGTAAATTATTTTCCTAAATATAAAGTTTTATTGACGAACGATTTTCCGTTCTTATAACAGTTCTTTTCTCATCATTAAATGTGGTATTCCGTCTTCATCAAAATAGTCTCCAATTCCTTCATAACCATTTTTGATATAAAAGTTTACAGCTGAGTCTCTAGCGTGACAATAGATTAATTTAGATTTCCGGTCTTTCGCAAATTGTTCGCAGAAGACCATCATTTCTGAGCCAATATTTTTTCCTCTAAACGTTTCTGTCACAGCCACTCGTTGCATTTTCATTGCATTACCTTCAGGTACTAGAACAGCTGTGCCCACGATAGTGTCATCTATGAAGCCTGCTATTTGAAAATGGTATTTTTCTTCTTCCAATTCCTGTTCAGTAAAGCTGCTTCCAAGTGGTTCTCTGAGAATTTTTTCTCTAAGTTTAACCGCAGCAGTCCATTCCTGACTTTTATGGGCAATCTCTTTAAATATTGTTTTCATCGTGCCTTCTTTGTTTCCGTGATGTATTGATCAAACAAAAAGTCTCCGGTTGAGAGATCGATCACAGCGAGTGATATTCCGTAATTCACTCCCCCCTTTGGATACATGAATATGACCTGGTTAGGGAAAGGGGCTTTATAAATTCTGAAATCATGATCTGCCCAACCTTTGAACACGCGACGATGCATGCTGATTCCGTTTCGGTAGATTTCCAATTGCACTTTTGAAAACCCCAATTCGTTTGCCCGGAGTCTGGTTACAACAAATGCATTATTGGGAATTTTTTCAATTACCTCTGTGTCGGTAGCGTTCAAATCTCGACGAATCAATTTCATTTCTGAACTTATTTGTTTGTCGGGAGACAAGTTCAGTTTTCTTCCCATCTTATTTGAAAGCATCTCCATACTTCTTTCAACAAATGGACTTTCAAGGTCAAAACCGGTTCCCCGCTGATTATCTCCTGCCGTGAATTGATAAGTTGACAAGTCGAAAACATAGTGCCGGTAAATCTCAAAACTCGGAGAATCGTCAGGCATGTATCTACTGTGTCCGAAAATATGAAAGAGGTTTGTATCGCTATCGGCAACAACATCTTCAACCACCTGTATTTTTGTCTTTCCTTTGAAAATAAACAGAAAAGTTAGTCCAGTTATCAGGACAACACTTCCAACGATTATGAGTATAAGCATATGTAGTAAGTTGGTTTAAAAATAGATGAATTTATTGGTGTAGTGTTGTTTTATTCAGTAGAGTATAATATTCCCCACGCACCATAACTCATTCGTTTTTCAAAAAATTCCCCAACCTCATACTTTCTGTATACTTCCAATTCAATCGTCTCTCCTGTGTTTGGATTTCTAAATTCGATGAAATGTCTTAGTCTGTGAAGCCCACGTTTTGATACATCGTAGTAATACCTCGTTACTTGTTCGTTGATTTTTTCAGTTCCAGAATTATCGAACCATTTGTTTGTTGTAATAATTATTGAAAAAGACATCCAGGAGAATATTCCGGTAGCAACAAGTATCACAAAAGACATTAAGAAGAAATCTCCGAATTTAGAAATCTGGTTCTTTCCTGTCTGCCTCAGATGTTTCATGTAAAACGTGGGGCCAACCATAATTAAAACCCCAAAAATTGGAAGTAAAAAGTATTTCGCTACTAATTTCATTGCAGTATACGATTCAAAATATCTGATCGTAAAAAATGGATAACCGATAACAATTGCACAGGCAATCATATAGACGAGAGGATTGTTTTTCCATCTTTCCAGTCTTCCTGGTTTAGGCTCTGCATTTTTCAATTTCGCCTTTTGGTGGTTTCTTCTTCTTATCTCTCGGTCTCTTCTGCCTCCCATTTATGTATTAAAATGTTGTCTATAACTTGCTGATTAACGAATATAGAGCGTTTTCAAGATTATTAGGTGATTTGAATTCATAGCTTTCTCATTTTCAATTCTCACTATGAAGAAGGAAAGCATAGGACGGTATTTGGTCAGAATGAGGGAGCGAAAATGTTTTACAACTGCTCTTTCAATATGCGGTAAATATTGAAATGTCGTCCATCTTTAGAAACTTTTTTATCAAGAGTCATCCCCGTATTAGCCGCTACCTTTTTTGAATAGGTATTTTCAGGGTTAATAATAGAAATTAATGAGTCTCTTAAATTGTTTTCAAAAGCAAAGTCACGACATTTTCTGGCAGCTTCTGTAGCGAAACCTTGTCCTCGGAATTGAGGCATTATTGCATATCCAATTTCGAGTTCTTCTATTCCGTCAATCGTATGAAACAACAGACCCGCCTGACCAATAAAGTCTCCCGTTTTTTTATCTATTAGAACGTTCATACCGCCTTTATTGATTGCATAACGTGAAAAGACTCGTTCAAACCAAACGTCACATTTGTCTGCGGGATCAGAACTGTCTGTCAACCACATGAATGCTGTTGATTCCGGGTTTTCCATAAACTCAATCCATTTGTCAAAGTCTGAATGCAATAATTTTCGGAACAAAAGTCTTTCTGACTCTTGTCTGTCCAGGAGGTAATCCATGTTGTTCTATTTTTAGGGTTACTGCGAACTTATTTATGGACGAATATAATCAAGATTTCTTCTCCCGATAGTTATCCGTACTCAACTATCATCAAAACTCAAACCAGAAATAATTGCGAATTCTTCTTCCTATACGCGCTTCAACATCTGCCTTGTGATAAGGTCCATAACCAATAAGGGCATGCGGGAATACTTCAGATAAGAACGTCATAAGCTCTCCTGTTTGTTGTTGACTACGAGCTCTGATATGAACTTTCTTGCCATCCGCCAATACGACAACGATGAAGTTTTTTCTTCTCTCTGTTATCCTTGGAACGAAAGCGGTATAATTCTTTATAGTGTATGTTGTGTTTAATTGATAGATCCATAACACAGCATTTGATTTTTTTCTATAAATGGCTTCAAGAAGAGGAAAAGCCTGCCTTTTTAATAGGCTCTTTATTCTATACAGCACAAATAGATTGCGCAGAGCAAGTAAACAGAGAATGCCACAAAAAGCAACAAGGCATGTCTCAACAATTCCAAATTCAATTTCTTCAAAGAATAATAAGTAAAGAAGCAACCATAAGAACAAGACCAGCCCCACCCAACTCTTGATAATGTACTCAGAACAGGTTGTCCTAAGTGAAAATTCTATGTGTTCTTCGGGCCTCAACGATACAGTTTTTCAGAATTCTACGTAACGTGTTTATTGACGAATATAATCAAGATTTTCGTGACCTTGTAAGGATTATAGATCCTCTCGTATTCGTTCAGCCCGAGCATAGAAACCTAAAACCTCTATCGGCCGCGGCCGATAATGCAGTGCTTCCGCCGCGGCGGATTGAGCACGAAGCCAATATTTCAATCAATAAAAAAAGGGAAACATTTCTGTTTCCCCTGGTGACCTCAAGCGGGGAAATGTCAAACTTTTTGATGGAGGATTTGGAACGGGTTATACAACTTGAAACGTTAGATTTTAACGTTCTTTGAAACTAGAATCTCATAAAATTGAATTATAATTTATTCAATTTGTTCTTTCAATTGATGTTTTTTTAACAGCTTCGTGTAAGATTTTAGAAATGCCTCTTTATTGTTTTTAAGCTCTTTGATTATCGCATTTCTTTCCGGTGGTATTGTCGAATATTTATCTGCCCAGAGATGGATTTCAATCATTATTGGCAGTAGATCAATTCCTTTTTGAGTAAGTTGATACAAAACTTTAGCCTTACTATCCGGGTGATTTAGCTTGGTTATAATCCCATTCGACTCGAGCATTTGCAATCGGGTAGCTAAAATATTGGTGGCAATTTTTTCTTCCGATTTCAGAAAATCGCCATAGGTACACTGCATCGAAAAAATCAAATCACGAACGATCAATAACGACCATTTATCTCCCCAAATATCTAAAGAACTGCTGATTGGACAATCAGACCTTTTTTTCATCTCTCCCATAAACTATTTATAAAATCACTTGCATTTTAAAAGTTATTTGTAATATTGCACTTGCAAAATGCAAGCAAATTTACATATAATAATACGAAGATGAAACAAAATATTTTAGTAACCGGTGCTTCCTCCGGTTTTGGATTGTTACTCGCAAAGGAGTTGTATAAAAAGGGATATCATGTGATTGGCACAAGCCGGAACCCAGCAAGTATGCAGTCGGAAGTTCCTTTCAAAATGTTGGAATTGGACATTACCAACGATGATTCCATTGAATCCTTTGGTAAAAGGCTTTTTTCTGAAATCGACAAATTAGATGTCTTGATAAATAATGCTGGATTCTACTTATCAGGTCTCGCTGAAGAAACAGCAATAACACAGGGAAAACAACAATTTGACACTAACTTTTGGGGAACTGTAAAATTGACAAATCTTATTTTACCCCACTTCAGAAAGCAGCGTTCGGGTAAAATAATCACGCTAAGTTCTATCATGGGTTTAATCAGTTTACCCGGCGGAGCTTATTACGCAGCTTCCAAACATGCGCTGGAAGGTTATTTCAGAGCACTGCGGTTTGAACTGAAAGCGTTTAACATCAAAGTGAGTATGGTTGAGCCGGTCGGATTCAAAACCAATATTGTTACAAACTCAAAAGTAGCCGAAAACAAAATAGTTGATTATGACTCGTACCGTACTACACTTGAAGCATATACAAAAGATCTATTCTCCAATTCAGAAGAGCCAACTGCTGTGGTCAAAGCACTTTTGAAATTGGTTGAAAGTGAAAATCCAGCGTTTAATCATCCTGTAGGCAAAGGATCAACTTTATTCCCTGCAATTCAGTATCTCTCCTTTAAAACCTTTGAAAAATCGGTCATTAAAAACATTAACAAGTTTAAAAAGTAAGCCATGAAAGCATTCGTCATTAATAAATATAGTAAAACGGACAGTCTTCAATTGATCAACACGCCTGTACCTGAAGTGAAGGAAAACGATGTGTTGATTGAAATACATGCGTCGGGGTTAAATCTATTGGACTCCAAAATAAAAACCGGAGAATTCAAGTTGATATTGCCATATAAATTACCACTCATTCTTGGTCATGACGTTGCAGGAGTCGTCACTAAAGTTGGGGCAAAAGTGAAGAAATTCAAGGTTGGCGACGAAGTTTATTCCCGACCATCTGATTTTAGAATTGGAACCTTTGCAGAATTCATTGCAATTGATGAAAAAGATGTTGCTCATAAACCTAAAAACCTTTCCATGGAAGAAGCGGCATCCATTCCACTGGTAGCTTTGACGGTTTGGCAAGCTTTAGTTGAACGGGCAAAAGTCAAAAAAGGACAAAAAGTTTTTATACAAGCTGGTTCAGGCGGAGTTGGGACAATTGCCATTCAATTGGCTAAACATCTGGGAGCCACAGTTGCCACCACAGCCAGTGAGAACAGTTTCGAATTGCTAAAAAGCCTTGGTGCGGATGTACTGATTGATTATAAAAAACAGGATTTCGAAGATGTTTTAAGAGATTATGACTTGGTGTTGAACAGCCAGGACAAAAAAACACTGGAGAAATCACTTCGAATAGTAAATCCCAATGGAAAAGTCATTTCTATTTCAGGTCCCCCCACTCCTGAATTTGCAAAAGCAATAAAAGCATCTTGGTTTGTGAAGATTATTTTATCACTTATCAGTTCCGGAATCCGAAAAACGGCAAAGAAACTGAATATTGGATATTCTTTTCTCTTCATGAGCGCTGATGGGAAGCAATTACAGGAGATTACTGAGCTAATAGAATCAGGTACAATAAAGCCTGTTATGGATAAAGTCTTTCCTTTTGAAAAAATCAATGATGCCTTGTCTTATATAGAAAGTGGTCGTTCAAAAGGAAAAGTGGTATTGAAAATGAAATAGTTACCATTTTTTGTTGTTGTGAACTGATCAGGATAAAAGATCCCTTCGTTTCTGTTCATAACGAGCATAGAAACCCAAGCCCTGTTTCACAGGTCTGTGCTTTTTGTTTCCAATTGCTTACACCAATAAATTGGTGACACATTAGAAAACAAAAAACCCTGATGTAAACATCAGGGTTTCTTTTCGTGACCTCTAGCGGGGAAACTTCTAACTTTTTAATGGAAGATTTGGAACGAGTTTTACAACTTGAAACGATTGAAAAACATGCTGTTTCAATGAGATTGGAGGTTTAACGTTCCGGCGCTTGGCAAGGTTCGACCTTCGGAACTAATAATTTTCTAATAAAGAAAAAATTTCTTGCGAAATGTAAACTTGAATTTACTGCAAAATTCGCAATCTTATCAAACGCCAGTTAGCTGCTACCTTTAATTTGTAGTTTTTTCAATTTCTTTAACTATTTGTGCAAATCCCCAATTGTTAAGGTGTTCTAAAAATGGGATTAATTGCATTCCTGTGTCAGTCAAATAATACTCTACTTTTGGGGGAACTTCATGGTATACTTTACGGATTATTAAGTTGTCGCTTTCAAGTTCTCTTAATGCTTGAGTAAGCATCTTTGTACTAACATCAGGTAAAACTCTTCCCAACTCTCCAAATCGTAATTTATTGTTTTCGCCAACATTCCATAAAATTCTACCTTTATATTTTCCTCCAATTCGCTTAAAAGCATATTCTACACCACATCTTGTGCATCTTTGTTCTGAATCTATGTTTTTTTCATTTTTTTTCATTTTTTTATTTCTTTAAAGTATTGATTATCAATATTAGTTACTTTTTAGTATGTAAGATACAAATAAGTATCTACTCTCCAAAAGTAAAGTTTTGACTTAATATTGTAAACTCAAAAGAGATAATTTAATAACATCAAAAAAATGGAATCAATTAAAAGTAAGGTAGCCTTTGTAACGGGCGGAAGTCGTGGAATTGGACAAGCAATAGTTCGTAAGTTAGTTTCAGAAGGTGTAAAAGTCGCATTTACCTATACTAATTCGGAAGAAACAGCCAATCAATTAGCATCTGAATTATCAACAAATGAAACAAAGGTAATGGCTGTTAAAGCTGATAGTGGAAACACAGATTCAATCATATCTGCAATAAAAGTGGCAAATGATGCTTTGGGAAATTTTGATATTTTGGTAAATAATGCAGGCGTAGCTGGAAACGCAATGTTGCCCGATGTAACCATTGAAGATTTCGACAGAATGGTGGCAGTCAATATCAAAGGTGTGTTTGTAGCAACACAAGCAGCCATAGCCTTGATGAATGACAATGGTAGAATAATCAATATAGGTAGTGTTGCTGCCGAAAGATCTGTATTTCCTACTGGTTCTGTCTATGCAATGACAAAAGCCGCAGTAGCGGGTTTAACAAGAGGTATTGCTCGTGATTTAGCTCCACGAGGCATAACTGCAAATACTGTGCAACCTGGTCCAATTGAAACAGATATGAACCCTGCTGATTCTCCATTTGCAGATATTATTCGAGGATATCTTGCGCTTGGACGATACGGAACCACAAGTGATATTGCTGAACTTGTTGCATTTCTTGCAAGTCCTTCTGCTAAATTCATTACCGGTGCAAGTATCAATATTGATGGTGGACTTGTTTGCTAAAGCAAAAAAATCTCCAATTAACTTGAAATTAAAGAAAATATAAAATGAACGATAACGAATTAGTAAAAGAAACAGTAAGTAATTACTTTGAGTATCTATACGAAACAAATACAGATGCTATCATTAATCTTTATAGTGAAAATGCTGTGTTAATGCCAGCTGACCTACCCACAGCTACAGGAAAGAGTGAGTTACAATTTGCATATAATCAGACATTCGATGCAATCAAATTTGTAAGTGCAACTACAGATTATGATGAAATATCTGTATATGGGGATATTGCAATAGTTCGCACTACTTCTGACGTAAACCTTTTTATGATAAATGAAAAACAGGATGTAAAAAGCAAAATGCGAGAATTTTTTATTTTGAATAAAAAAAATGGCGATTGGAAAATATCAAGATATATGTTCAATCGAGGGCTTTAAATTTATTTTTATCACAGCGTTATTTTAAAAGTAACGCTGTGATTTTTTAATAAGTAGTTTCCTCATTAAATGTTTTGCATAATTGATACTTTATTTCAGAATGTTTTCCAAACTTTTTCATAACGATGTTTTTTGTGTATCGCTCTTCCAGGACTAGACAAAATATTAATTGGAGCATTTTCATTTACAAATGATGTAGATTTTTTAAGAAATAGTTCTAGCTTCTATTATTACAAAATGGCCAATACGTTCTTTTATCAACCATTTTTCATCTTGAAATGCATAGATATCTTCATATTTCACACTGTAATCCGTTAGGACATTCTTTCCATCAACTTCTCTTACCATTTTTAATTGGGAAAAAGAGATGCCTGTAGCTGTAACACCCTCAATTTTTACGGTGTGCTGTCCATTTAGTGTAAAATAAGTTTTCACATGTGCTGCATGTCCATTGAAGTCTTTTTCCATGTTTTCTCTTCCCGAAACATCAGCAACGAGCGCACCACCCATATATACTTTGTAAGTAACATCTGGAGTAAATAAATCCATCACTTCCGAGATTTTTTTATCATCGCTCAGATACGCATAATTATCAATTAAGTCTCTTAATTCTTCTTTTGCTTTTAAAAATTCTAGTGTCATAATTTGTTGTTTTTTGTCTGTTTATTTGTCATTTATCATCCGCCACTGCGGAATTTTGTTTGCTATTAATTGCTTACAATAGGTGCTTGATGTAAGTACGTTTTGTCTTCAAGTTGATTGACAAGAAAGTCTCCTAAGTCTGCTCTTGAAAGCCAAAAATTGTTCACTTTACCATCACCGGAGTATCCTACATTGAACATACCTTTGGGGTTTTGATTACTTAATTTTGGCAATCGTATCATTGTCCAATCCAGTTTACTCTCCACGGTCACTTTTCCTAATTCTTTTATCTCTTTTAAGATTGAGTTTCGTGCAATAACCTTTAGCACCCATACACCGAAATCAATCCAAAAGTGAAATCGATCCTTTGGATCTCTATAGCTCGACGACACCGCTATCACCAATCGTTTCACGACATGCTTATGCATAGATTGAATGATCGTTTTTACCCCATTGCTAATTGGGAGTGATTTGTCAAAATTCATCGGACCTAATAAACTGATAACTGCGTCAGTTCCTTCCATTACCTGATCAATCTTATCCGTGTCCGTTAATTCACCTTGGATTAGGTGAAGATTTTTGTGCTGAAATGAAATCTTTGAAGGATTTCTTGCATATACTGTAATCTGATGGCCTTTGTCAAGTGCGCTTTTTATTGTGTGAAGTCCTGAAGCACCCGTTCCCCCGAATATGGTAATATTCATATTGTTTTATTTATGTAATTATTTGTATGGTTCCTATTTACTAGCAGTGTTTACAAGATGAATATCGAAAAGCTGGTAGGCTTGAAGGTTTTTAGTTTGAAAATCAAATCGGTTATCCAAATCAACTAAGCCTATGTCTACCTGTTTCAAATTTATTCCCTGAACCTTTGCATGATGCATTAGGATACCTATTCCAATATTTGTAGTACGCTCGCACCATTCCTGAAATGCTAGTGGATCTCTTGATTTTCTTCTGTAATTTTCTAAGAAAGTTTCACGATTATCTGACGGCATTGTACTGAACTCTTTTGTATTGCTCATATAATCTAAGAGATCAGATTCATTATAATCTGTTCTTTTCAGGACAAGAATCTGTAATAAGTTGGTTTTGATGAACGTGAAGGGATAATTACCCGTAGAAGGCATCCCCGAATAAAAGCTTAAGAATAATTCTTCTATTTTTTTGCCAAGTCCCAATTGGTTTTCCTTTGAAGTCATACGATCTATTTTCGGCTGTATTATTTACAAAGCAAAATTAGACCTATATTCGCTTACTTTTTATTACCTGTTACCTAAAGGTTAGTGGGTAACCAAATTAACATCATGAAAGAAGAAACTGATAATCAAGCTGTAGACAAGGCTTTTACGGAAGAATGCACCAAAGTTTTGAATGCGGTTTCAGATGCATTGTATGCAATTGGTGGAAAATGGAAACTCATGATCATCATTTCCATCGCCAGGGGAAATAAACGTTTTACGGAACTTCAAAGACAGGTTACCGGGATTTCTTCACGCGTGCTTTCAAGTGAACTGAAAGATCTGGAAATTAACGGTTTTGTTGAGAAAAAGGTGACAGCTCCTATTGGATATCCAGTACAGATTGAATACCATTTGACAGAGTACAGTCATACTTTGGAAGAAGTTGTAGCAGCAATGACCGCTTGGGGAATTCAACACCGTGAAAAAATTAAAAACGATTGGGCCACTGAAAGCTCTGCCAAATCTAAAGATTAGTAATATATTTCATTCTCGCTCTGAAAAAGTGCATCTTACTTGCAAATACGTGAAGAATCTGATAGCAAACTTCCTACTTTAGTGGGGTGACCCCGTCAGGATTCCAGATCCTCTCGTATTGTTCATAACGAGCATAGAAACCCTAGCCTTGCTTCGCAAGTCTGTGTTTTTTGTTTCCAATTGCTTACACCAATAAATTGGCGACACAATAGAAAACAAGAAACCCTGATGTTTACATCAGGGTTTCTTTTCGTGACCTCGTTAGGATTCAAACCTAAAACCTCTACAGCCGTAATGTAGTGCTCTATTCAGTTGAGCTACGAAGCCTTTTTGCTCTCAATCTGTGACTGATTGCGGGTGCAAAGATAGGTGCTTTTTTCTTTTCTGCAAGCAATCTCTACGTATTTTTTTATAATTACTGAATCTCAGCTGTTATTCCTCTCTCTAACAATGCAGTACACATTGGTTCTAATTTGGTGTATTCGCCAACTTTTACCTGACATTTACCATTAAAATGAATGATCCAGGTACATTGCTCCGCTTGTTCTACTTCGTGCTTGCAAACTTTTATCAGTGATTCTATCACATGGTCAAAAGTATTGAAGTCGTCATTGAAAACAACCAGGTTTTGCTGATCTACTACTTTCTCCTGAACCAGCGTTAGTGCTTCTTCTTGTGTTTGCGTGCTAAAATTCATCTTATTCTTCATTCTGTACTTCTGCTGATACACCAAGTAACTGCATTTGGTTCAAAATTACTTCGAAATTTCCTGTTTTACTAGCGTAAACTCGCAATTTAGATGTATTTGTTTCGGACATTGTTACAATCTCAAACGGAATATTTCCACGCAGTAAATAGTTTGCCAACGCTCCGGAAATAGCATCGTTGTAGCTTACTTCCGCATATTTTCCATTCTGCTCAATTGCGGATTCTATCTTTCCTACCTGAAGCGTATCGAAACTCACTGGTAAATTTTCCAATGTAGGTAATGCACCAACTGAACTGTAAGTCGCCGATTTGATCTTCTGATCCAAAGAATCGTAATAAAAAGTTCCAACTGTATTCAACAACTTTATCTCTTTCTCGGGATAACTAGTATAAGTTACCGATGAAACCAAAGCCGCTTTCACGTTCGAATTTGGTGTTGCAGCCGAAGATTTTTGTTCTTCCTTAATGGCTTCAGCAATCTGTTGTTCGATTTTCTTCGGTTCAACTGGTGTTTCCAATGGTTCCAAAACCCCAACCCCATTCTCTTTTAAGATTTTTCGTGCTTCTTCCAATGAAATACGTTCCCCTTTGTAATAAGCCGTAATGAAAGCATCTGTAATACCCAGAGCAATTGCTTCTTTCTTCTTCGGCAACGCAGAATTCACGCTTTGGAAAATACCCGATGAATAACGAATTTGTCCATTAGGTAAACGTTTTGTCACTAATGGGTCAATGTTTTTCAATTGTGTTGCAGGAACAGGTTTGTTGTAAACCCCCACCTGAACTGTGTAGAATAAACCAAGCTTCTCTTCTACTGCCATTGCAACCGCTGCACCATCTGCCTTGTTGTAATCACCAGGTTTAATTTCTTTTACCGATGGACGAAGACTATCCTGTGGCAATTGCGCAATTACGTTTTGTGTAACTTCAATTGCAATTTCGTTTTGGTCTTTCGGAACACACAATCCTGCATCTTCTAAACGACGTGCCTCAGCCAACGTAATGCGTTCGCCATCACAGTATGCAACTACGAATGCGTCGTTATAACCCAAAGCACGAATGTTCTTTTGCGCATCCATTACTTTGTCTCTGTTTCCAAAGAAACCAGCCATGTAACGTGTAATCCCGTTGTTCAACTTCTCTCCCGTTACCGGAGTAAATTCCTTGAACAATTCCTCTGGAACTGGTTTTGCAAAGGCTCCAACCTGAACACGGTAAACCAATCCTGACGGCATTTTAATTCCAATTGGAAGATCTTTATTCAATACTGGTTTTACGTTTGCGTTCGGTTCATTGATTTTAAATCCGTCGGCTACGAAAGGTTCCAATTCTTCAGTTGAAACTGCAGGAGCAACATAAGGCATTTCTCGAGAAACCACATTCTTCCAGGCATCAGCATCTGTTCCTTTTGAAGCCAAATCTGAACGCAATTTGTTTTCTAAACGCTGTTGTTCCTGTTGCAAGGACTTATCTTCTTCGATCAAACCTTTCAATTTCTCAACACTTGCTGTTGGATCTCCATTGTCGAATTTCGCTTGTTCTGCAGCAATGTCTTTCTGAATTCCTCTACGTTGTTGAATAACCTGTGTCAATTCCTGCTGATCGATCAATGCTTTTTGGTACTCCGGATTGGAACGAATCTCCATTTCCTTTTCAGGAGTTACAGCCACATCCAATCCTTCTTTTGCAAGATTGGTTTCAACAATATTTAATGTGTTAGCCCGCTCCATTTCCTCAATGGCATCGATGCTTTTGTTGAAAGCAGCAATCTCTTTATCGATCTGGGTTTTGCGTGCCTCATCTTGTGTTGAAGTTCCCAAAGCAGCACGTTCAGCTGTCAAATCACCAACTTCAATAGTAAATCTGCGTTTCGCCTTAGCCAAAGCTTCAGGACTTGCAGTGACCACATTCTCTTTCTCGAAATTATTTTGTGCTACAGCAGAAATTCCAGCTGCTTCAGCCAATGACAATTTCTTCTGCTCTTCAATGCGCTGTGTTTCTTTGTTTGCTTTTGGATCTACTACTCGACTCTGTAGGACTTCAGTCACTGCATTGTCTTGCGGTAAGCTTTCAATGATTTGATTTTGGTCTTTCTTGATTTCAGAAATTGCAACAGTATTCAACGAATCCTTGATAACTTCCTGTTTCGCGTCAATGGCAGTCAACTCTTTTTGAAGTTGTTTTTGCTCTTTTGGAGTTGCCGTTGCTAACTGAGTTTTGATCTCGCTCTCGCGTTGATCTAATTGAACTAACTCTTTTGTAGTTTCGTTAGTCGTTGTTGTATTTTCAGGATTCTTATTGGTCGACGCAATTGCATTGTCTAGTTCTCTATCAATCGCATTCAATTCATTCAAACGTTGTTGAATAACAACAGACTGCGAACGTTTCACACTTCTTTCCTCCGCAGATAAATTTGGAGAATCTGCCTGTTTCATAACATCTTGCTGCAATTCTTCCAAAATAGCTCTGTATTCCTTTATTTCTTCTTTAGAAGTTGGCTTTTGTGTAAAGGACTCGTTTTGTTCAGGAGTTAATTCTTGTACCAACAAATCACGTGGACTGACCTCTGGAGTTGTTGTCTCTCCTATTTTATTCTCACGTTCAACCGAACGTTCAACCAAAATACTGATCACTCTGTTTTCTGCAACCAGCTTCGGATCAAAGCCTTTTGTCAACGCTTTTTCATTTGCTTGCTGCTTCTTAACCAATGTCTCACGCAATTCCTGTTCAGCTGTTGCCAAGGCTTTTTGCTGTTCTGCATTCTGCGTTTCTAATTGTCCTGGAGTTGGAGTTGTAAACTTTGGAGCAATCTCTTTTTGGAAATCCGTTGGTTCGATCTTCGCGCGCTCGATAGAAACAAGATCTTCTTCTTTTTCCTGAATAGAGGCCTCCTGAATTGCTTGTAATTCCGTTAAATCGGCTTTTTTATTAGCTAGCGATTGGTCATTCGGAGTTTTAGCTAACAACTTATCTGTTGCTTTGATCTCATCTGAAATGCTGGTCAACAATGCTTGTTCTTCTTTCACACGAGCAATTGCCTTTTCCTCTTCCGATTTATCAGAAGCATCAATTTTAGCCAGATTCGCTTCATATTCCGGACGAACTTCTTTCTTCAATTGAGTACTTGTATTATCTACAACTGGAGTTTCCAATTTCTCCAATTCAGCTTTATCCGTAGAAAGGTCGCCTTCCAACTTTGTAATCAATTCGTTGATTGCATCTTTTCGGCTTTGAAGCGTCTTATTTTCAGGTTGCGAAGCCAAACTTTCATTGATCTGACCCAATTCATCTTTCGCAGAACCCAAAACTGTTGTGTTCAACGCAATTCTTCCTTGTAATTCCGTTTTCGGTGTCGACTTATCAATTGCATCAAACTTACGCTGGTAATCAGGCTCAACAATGGCCAATTCTTTGTCAGGAGTACTCTGAACCGTTGCTTCAGGAAGTTTTTCCATTTCTGCTTCACGCATTGCAACGTCTTTCTTAACCTTTGTTTCTAAGGTTTGAAGCGCATTTTTTCTATCGTTCAGCGCTTTATCTGTTGGATTAGCAGCCAATTGCTCTGTTATCTTATTCTTCTCAGCAGTAATACTGAAAAGCAATTCCTGATCAAGTTCATTACGTTCTTCCAATTCCAAACGTTTATCCGTATTCGAGATTGCATTTTTCTTCTCTTCGTAAGTAGGTGAAAGTTGTTCAATCAATTTTTCATTGGACAAGTTCGCTGTTTCAGAACCCGACATGGAAGCGATGGCTTTATCACGAGAAGCAATGTTCGCTTCTGTTTGCTTTTTCAAGGTTTCAAGAACATCTTTTCTACTGTTCAACTCATCGTTACCCGGATTATCTGCCAGCTGCCCCTCCACTTTCGTCAATTCAGCTGTTGTTTTGTCCAGTAACTTCTTGTCTACTTTATTCAAACCAATCAACTGATCGAGAGGATTACTCTCTTTCACAGCACTTTTCTCTGTTTGATAAGTTGGATAAATGACCACTACTTCTTTTTCAGGAGTATTTACTGTTGCAGTTGTCCCCAATCCGGAAGTAACGATTTTTTCTTGCTCCTTCAGGTGCGTATTCGTTTTTGTTTTTTCAGCTTCAAGTGATGCAATTTTCTCTTTTATAGAAGTGTTTTCAGGAGATTTTGCCAACAATTCTTCTAATGCATTTTGTGTTTCTTCTATCTCAGTTAAAGCTTTCTTATCGTTCTCCACACGAATCTGCGCTTTCTCCTGTTCAGAAAGATTTCCTGTTTCACTCAAAGAAGCTTCTTCATTCTTTCTTTCGTCCAATACTTTCTGAATATCACTCCATTCCTTATCAATAGCGGTTGTCAGCTCTGTATTTGTAGGATTCTCTTTGATGGCAGCAATTGCGGCATTTTTCTCCAGCTCTTTCACTTGCTGATCAACGTAATCATTCATTGAACGGCTATTCTTAGAATCAACCTCATTCAATTTTTGTTTCACGGCATCAGAAGTCGGTGCGTTTGCAATTGTTGTGTTGTTGATGTCTTGCAAGAACTTCAATTTCGCATCAAGCGTTTTCTCAACTGCTTTTAAATCTTCAATTTTCTTGGTCTGGTACTGAATTTCATCTTTTACCAAGCCCAGTTCTTGTTCTTTAGAGGCTATTTTACTTTCAATTGCCGGTTTATCTTTCGCCTTTGCTTCAGCAAGTTCCGTTTTCAGCGCAGCAATATCCTTTTCAATTCTTTTTTCGGACTCCTTATAAGAAGCCATATCTTCATCCAGTTTGTTTTCCTGTGCAACGATCTTCTTCTTTTCATCGATCACCGGTTGAATTGGATTTGAAGCATTCGCCTTCTTTGTTTCAGCAATCAAATTTGCTTTTTCTTCAACAAGCGTCTTGATCTTTGCTTCGTCATTGTTCACTCCTGCTTCACTAACCGCTTCACTCAGGGCTTTCAATTCATTGAATTTCTTTTCTTCAACTGCAATTGTCGGAGCAATTGAATCTGCAAATTTCAACAACATTTTAGCTTCATCCTTCGAATCATTCGCCTGATCTAAAATGGATTGCGCTTCTTTAAGCAACTTGTATTTTTCCTCATCACTTTCATTCGCTGATTTTGCAACCAACTGTTTAGCAATGGCTTGTTTTTGATCGGCATCCGTCAACGCTTTTAACGCATTTACTTTTGCTCCGTCAACCAGTTTTTGTGTTCCAAGAAATTTATCCTCCTGTGTTTCGGCAATATCGCTGATAATTTCAGCCTGCTGTTGCGGTGTTTTTCCATTCAATCCTAAAGCAGCAGTAATACCCGATGTATTGGTTGGATTTAACTGTTCGTCAGTAAAGTTCTGAACGTTTACATTCAATTCTGCCTTCTGTTGGATCACTTCAGCCAGAACCGCCATAGGATCATCAAAGGATTCATCAAAACGATCCGAAACCGTTACTTTTTCTTTACTATCTGCTAAATCTTCCTGAATATGCTGTTTTAAAGGTTTGAACTCATTACTTGCCGGAACCTTTAGATCATATTTGTGAACAATTGAACTTCCGTCTACTTTCATCTCGTAGACATAATTTCCTGCCTGTGGAAGCGTGATCAAATAATTCCCTTTGCTGTCTGTATTGAACGTTCCAACCGTTTTATTGGTTTTCGCTTCCTTGACAACAATATTGATCTTTTTGTTTTCTGGTTTTATGGTGGAAGCAAAATCTCCTTTAATAACAGCGGTCTGCATCTTCAAACGGTCAACTTTTACCGTATAAATGAACATTTTTCCGTTGTTGGCTTGTCGTGCAGAAGCAAAACAAGCTCTCTGATTCAATGAATCGACAATATAAAACATGTCGTTATCTGCCGATGAAATGGCAAAGTCAACATTTTCCACCTCTGTGAAAGAACCTGAAGTGGATTTGGTAGCCATGAAAACATCATACCCACCCATTGAATTGTGTCCTTTGGAACTAAAATAAAGATGTTCTCCATCAGGATGCATGTATGGGAAATCTTCATCTGAGGTCGTATTCACAGAACCCGGAACTAAAGTCGGTTTACTCCATCCCGTTCCTTCACGCACACAGAAATAGAGGTCCTTATTCCCTTTATCCGTTTCGCCATAAGAAGCATAGTAAATTACTTTTGATGTTGCCGGAAAATGTATGAGCGGTACATAATTCTTTTTCTTATCTATTTTCGACTGAAAATCATAACCCACCAGAATTTGACCTCCAATATTTTTCAGATCATAGATCCGGAAAAACTCGGTTGCGGTGTATTCCTTTTTCTCCAGAACGACAATTTCTGTTAATCCGGAAAGCAATTTCTTCCCATTCTGACACATAGCAACTTGTCGGTCAACCTCATATTTTGGATTGATGTTGTTTCCGGCTTTTTGCTTGTAGATGTTGTAATTCTTGATGGCTTCGTTGAAGCTGTAAGTTAAGTGGTAAGCTTTTCCGAGGAAATAGTACGCTGCAACATTGATATTTGGATCGGTTACACTGTATTGTAAATACTTGAAAGCATCACTTTTCTTGTAGCCATTGTAAAGCAAACAAGTCCCGTATTTAAATTGGTAGTCAAAAGATCGTGGCTGTAAAGCGAGAAGTCGTTCAACATAAGGTTTAGCTTCAGTGTATTTTTCTTCAAAGAATAGTTTATCGGCTGTTTCCTTCAATTCTTGCTCCGATTCTTGAGACAAAACGGTTCCTGTTGTTGTGACAAAGCACAACACTAAAGCAAGAATGTTAATATATTTCTTAAAAAGCTGCAATTCTGCTAGTTAACTGCATTGTACGCTTATCGTTTGAAAAGGTTCATTTTACTTTCTTCTCCATGTAGTAGTCGTACAATATTTTTCCGGTGCGCAAAAATGACTATTGCGGCAAGTAGTGTTCCAAATATAGGCAGGGCAATAGTTTTAATAGGGAATGCCAGCCACAGTAGTAAAGCAAATGTCACTGAGGCACAAATGGACCCCAGTGACACATAATTCGTAACAATAAAAACAAGTAGAAATACGATCAAACAAATGAGTGCTGCCAAAGGTTGTAAGCCAATAATCACACCCAACGAAGTTGCAACTCCTTTACCACCTCTAAAACCAGCAAAGATTGGAAACACGTGTCCTATCACTGCCAAAAACGTAGCTAATATTTGAACGTGTGTTAACTCAGGAGCCTGATAATCGTAATTCAAAATGAAGAATGGCAATAGAACACCAATCATTCCTTTAAAAATATCAATTCCCAAAACTACCTTTCCCGCCTTCTTTCCAAGAACACGAAAAGTATTGGTTGCCCCGGCATTTTTACTGCCGTGTTCTCTAACATCCATACCGTACCAAGCCTTTCCAACCCAAACAGCTGTTGGGATAGAACCAAGAAAATACGCAGGTATGGCCGCTAAAAAATCAGTTAACATTATTCAAAGATACGGTTTAGTTTTGCTAGTAACACACTATTTGTTGATATCTCGTACATGAAATTTTTCTCTTTACGTTTGTCTTCTTTGATTGCATTGATTGCTGCTGCAAGTTCTGCATCCGAAGTGTAAATAGCAAATTTCCCTTCATCCTTTATCATTGAATAGTCGCACATGTAATAAGAACCACCCGGAACATCCATGTTGAACGCAAAATGATCGCCGTTTCCTGAATACAATTGCTCAAACAAACTTCGGAAAATCACCTGGCGCATTACACCTTGTCCGTAAAGATTTACAATCCCTGCTCCTTCTACACTCGACATCAATCCTTTTGTATCCTGTGATGTTGGAATCGTTTTCAAACGAACACCTGTAATTACAATCGATTTCTCGAAAGCATCCGGAACTTTCTTCAATTTTTTATCTTCAGAAAGGGTGTAATCTTGTTTCAATTTATCGGCAGTTTTTTGGTCTTGCCAGTTTACAATTGCCAAATCCAAAGTAGTATTGTCAATGTCAATTGGTTTAGAACCTTCGTACGCAACGATTCGATCACCTAGCCCTTGCCAAACACCTTTATCCATTGGAATATTGAATCGCATAGTTGTGTTCAAATCAGTCACTCCGGTAGTTTGATCATATGAAATCGTTCCAACTGCGTCAACTGTAATTGGACCATAATCCATTCCTAAATTAATCACACCATCCCCATTCAAAGAACACGTTTCTGTATTCAACGCAAGGAAGTTTCCAGCAACTGCACGGTTGGCAAATTTCTCTTTCGTCGAGATCTGGTATTCCTTCGTTGTGAAATCGTACTGTAATAAACCCGTCGCGGTCATTGCAATTGGATCTGTTGGGGCTTCTAATTCCGACAAGAAAGTTGGATACAAGCGAATACTATCTTTCGCTCTTGAGTCGTGCCAAACAATACCAGCCGAAAGGTTTTTACCATCAAGCGATTTCATAGTATTGGTAACCGGGATCTGAATGTTCTTCGGATCAATCTCAGCCGAGAACGACATCCAGCTTTTCGCAAACTTCTCACAACTGTGGTTGATGCGTGTTGCACCGCTAAATGAAATTCTTGGATTTGCTGCTTTCACATTTACCGTTCCGTAATAATCAAACTGCGATGAAAGTTTAAAGTTGGCATCAGGCTTAATAGAACCTGTTGCAATGGTTTGGTAGGATGAATCTACTGTAATCTTATCCATTGCTATCAGCGTTTTGGCCGAATCGGAATCGTAATACGGATAAATACCAGTTGCATTGTATGCTCTGCGTGCAGTGATTTTTGTCTCTGCTTTTGTAAACGTGTGGTATTTCGTAATGTAGTTGGCCACGATCACGGAGTTTTTCAACGGATCCATATCGGCTTTCTTACGAATGATTACCTTCATACTATCCGGGAAAATACGCGCATCTGCAACATCAATGAATTCAGTTTTTGTACATGTAATTGTTTTCTCTTTTTGCGAGAATTTCGCTTTTGGAGCTCTAAACTGCAGTGAATCCTGCTTTGGATGAATGGAATAGAAGTTTGGAACCACCAAATCAAGATCGGAGTTAATCGAAATATCAGATGTTTTTCCTTTTTGTTTCGTTTCCATTTCCAATTCATCCTGATCCATCAACCAGGTAAACATGTCCATTTTACAGATATACTGATTGATATCGAAGGTCATAATTTGTTCACCTGCATTCGACTTAAACTCCCCTTTTCTGTCTTTATAAGAAACATGTGCAGAGAAATTAGCTGTCGACATCGCCAAGTCAGATTCTCCTTCTTCCTTATATGGATTCGTCAAATTAAATATAGAAGTATCCGCGTCAACGTCCCAACGCTTGAACTTAAACAAATCGGAGCCCAATTGTGCTTTCTGCATAGAAATGATTCCCATTCCCGTCATACCTGTTGGACGAATCATGGTTACACCTTTCATTTTCGCTTCGCCGTTGAACATTTCCAAATCGGCTCTTGAAGTAGAAGCAGCTTTCAATAAATTTCCTTTTGGAACATAGGTAATATAAGCCTCATCAGACTTCACATCTGGATATTGTACTCCAATTTCTAATGGTTTATTAACGAATTTCGCAAAACCAACAGTTGAATCTGGAAGGAATGTAAACAAGTTAATCGACTCCGAAGTAGACTGGATATAATCAATTTTACCTTTCCCCTGTAAACCATTATTCGAAAGTAAAATCTGATTATCATATTTCGCCTTGGTACCATAGAAAACGTATCCTCCCTCGGGTGCTTTAGTTGAGAAGCCGAAACTATAATCATTCATGATCTTCACATCCTGACGAATAACCGGAAAAATTCCAGCTGAAGTCAACTCACCTTTCAAACTCATTGATTTCTCAGAAAAATTGTCCAAACTGTCCATATCAAAAGGATCTACTTTGTAGAAGAAACGAAGAGAATCGTAAGCTCCTTTGTAGATATATGGCGAATTATAGAAAATCTTGGTTGGCTTAGCCGAAACCAATTTCGGGAATCCAAGATCTGCTTTTGCTCCTGAACGATTATTTGGCGCATCAACCAACAACTCTCCCGTAATTCCTTCCACAGAAGAATTCATTAGAATGGATTGCACACCATCTTCCTTTTTGAGTGGTCGGACCCTATACGTAGAAGTTCCTGTTTCGGTCAAGAAGACCTTATTCGCAGCATAATCGTAAGAAGCCACCTTTGTCATGGTTTGCAGCTTCCCGGAATTTACCCATCCAGAGAATTCAAAGTTTCTGTTTGCTTTGATAAGTACATCTCCTTTGTTAGGAAGTACAAATGTTGATTGAATGTCAGAAAGAGAAACCTTATCAACCGCAACCAGCTTCATTTCAAGATTGGTAAGACTGATGGTTCCAAAGTTCTTTTTCAAACTACGTTCCTTGTTCTGGATCTTATAAATAGAATCAACATAACGTAAATTTTCATCTGCTGCTATTTCTTCTTTCGATTTCTCTAACGATTTGGGACGTAGATCTGAGACGAACATCAGGTTATCAAAATCCATTCGTCCTGCACGAGATTTCACGAAGTTTTCCGTTTTCTTATTCACCAAAACCATACGTGATTCTGAATCATAAGTCAGGAATCCAAGTGCCGCCAATTCAAGAATAAGCGAACGACATTGTTCAACCGTTTTGTTCAGTGAAGTTGCAATTGTTCCTTCAGTAACGTAAAACTCATCGTGCTTATAACAGTAGTTATAAATCAATGCCAACGGGTGATTCTGGTCAACTCCCTGCAAGCGATCGTACATTGCCTGATCAAAGAAATTGGTTGATTCAAATCGCGCCTGACGTTGTTCGTTGTTGCTAAATGGAGGATAAGCCAAAATCAATTCGTTTGATTTTCTATCCCATTGAATAACGGGAACATATTGCTCCAACTCGTGATACGTATCTTTAAAAGGTGCTATGGAAATTCCATTGGTTCCACGCGTTAGGTAAACAACGTCCGTATCGGAAACGTATCGAAAATTCACTCCTGGATGGAAAATCGTATCCTGATCACTCACCTTAATGTAGACTTTAGCAACAGGTGAAATGATTTGCTCTTTAGAGAAAGTATAGTTCTGCGAGTTGGTGATAATAAATGGTTTGGAATTACGATAGATGGTAAGATTTGCTGGTTCCTTCTCCGTTCCCTGACCAGAAACACGGTTTCCTTCCATTACAAATCCACCTGTATAATCCATTTGAGGACGAATTTCCTTAACCACCAATTTACGATCGTATGAAATAAAATTGGGGAATGATTTGGTTGAACCATTGGTTGGACGAACTGCTCTATCGGAATATTTTCCTAAAATTTTCTTTCCAGGAAAATATGGTGAAGTAAGCATTACAGAATCACACGAAAGTAATTCCGTTTTCATATTGATATCATATCCTTTCAATTCGGCGAAAGTTTCAGAATTTGGAAGTCCAACTTTTACCCAATCTACCTTTCCAGATCTCCCATCCCATTTCTTTGAAATCGGATCAAAAGTTCCGGATGTGTTGTAAACAACAATACTATCTAAAAAACGAGGCTCATCTTTTTTTGGATCCTTATTGATAAATCCACAAACCAAACGGATGTCTGTAAAGCGAATCAATGGTTTATCTGTAAACTCAAAAACGTAATTCCCATATGCAAACCAGCTTTCATTTGAACCTTCAATTAAGGCTTTGCGCGAGAAGAAACCCGCTGAAGTTTCAATGAAATCACTGAATTTCTTTACGTTCTTGGCTTCTAGCAATTTATCAATTGATGCTTGCCATGCGGTAAATGAAGCTTCTGGTTGTTTGTTTTCAACGAAGGAATAAACCGAAAAAACGTAATTGAAAATATCTGGGTAAGCCTTTAGTTTCTTAGCTTCCATTGCATTGGCATTGGCAACCATGATATTGAAATACTTGTCTGGAAATGTATTTAACTTCACTAAAGCAGGCTGGAATTTATCATTCATAAACTCCCTTTGCTCTTTGGTTAGATAATCATTGGTCAAACCTTGCAGGGTTTTCACAAACTTCTCTTTGTCAGCAGGATAAGATTGTCCGAACGACAAGTTAACAGCTAAAATGCAAAGCGCAACAAATCCAATTTTTCTCATAACTACTTATATTCGAACTGCAGGGCAGCCCAAGTTTCTAATTCTTTTGTTTGTAAATGGCGATATCCAACATTTTCCGCACAGGCTATCATTTCTTCAGCATCGCTCGCAAAAAAGCCCGACAAATAGAGTTTTGTCCCACTTTTTGAAAGATTGGCGTAAGATGACAAATGTGATTTCAAAATATTCTTGTTGATGTTAGCAAGAATGAGACCATATTTCTGTTGAGGAACAACATCAATATCTCCACAAAGTGCTGTAATGTTCTTACAATTGTTTCTTGCAGCGTTTTCAATTGTATTTTCTACAGACCACGGCTCAATGTCAACAGCAACAATTTCCTTTGCTCCTCTTTTCTCCGCCAAAAAAGCCAGAACACCGGTTCCAGTTCCCATATCAAGCACAGGATTGTCCAATTCCGTAAGTTCCATCAAATATTCACTCATCAGGAATGTGGTTTGATGATGTCCGGTTCCAAAGCTCATTTGCGGTTGGATCACAATTTTCAAAGGCTGAGAAAACTCATCATGATTATGGAATGGCGCTACAATTGCCAATTCTGAAGATACAATTACGGGTTTGAAATCAGCTTCCCAAACGGCATTCCAGTTTTGATGTGGAATATTCTTCACTTCCAGTGTTACCTGAACATCGGCATTATTGTGCAAAGATGTTTGTTCCAGATGTGTTGAAGGAGATCCTAAAGTTACCGGACCATAAGCTGAAATACCTGTTTCCGTTTCCACAAAACTCTCATACCCTAATTCAGCCAATTCGGCAATCAGGATATCAGCCCAAGGATCTCTTGGAGATAAAGAAACGTTTAACTCTAAATATTCCATGTTTTCGGATCAATTAACACTGCGAAATCTTCATATTTCAAAGAAGCTCCACCAATTAGTCCACCATCTACATTTGGACAGGCGAATAACGCCTCTGCATTGCTCGGGTTACAACTTCCGCCATATAAAATCGAAATTTTATCTGCAGTTTCCTTTCCGTACTTATTTGAGATCCATGAACGGATAGCTGCATGCATTTCTTCAGCCTGTTCAACAGAAGCTGTCAAACCAGTTCCAATTGCCCAAATGGGTTCGTAAGCAACTACAATTTTCTCAAATTCAGAAGCACTTAAATGGAAAACGCTTTCTTCCATCTGATTTTTGACATAGTCAATATGTGCTGCTGCTTCACGAATATGGATAGGTTCTCCACAGCAAAAGAAAGGTGTAATTCCTTCCAACATAGCCGCATCAATTTTTTCTTTCAAAAAATCGTTGTCCTCATCAAAGTACATGCGACGCTCAGAATGACCGATTAGAACCGCATTTACTTTCAGATCAGCCCACTGACGCATACTTACTTCGCCTGTAAAAGCTCCGGAAGTTTTCGGATGCCCATTTTGTGCGCCTACGTTTACAGTTTGTTTTGACGCCAATTCACTTACGAAACAAGCCGGTGGAAACACAAAAACATCAATTTCCGATTTTGGTGTATTGGAAATTGCATTAAAAAGGTTGTTCGCTTCCTGGTGCGACAAGTTCATTTTCCAGTTTCCGGCAACTATTTTCCGTCTGCTCATTGTAATTGATTTTACTTTTTATGTGTAATTGTAGTGTCTTGTTTTCTTGAAATTCCAATTTGATCCTGAAAGAAAACCATTGCTAGCGCCATTAGAAGCGCAACGAATAAAGCTCCAAAATGATTTCCTAAAAGACGACCACCGGAACGGTAGGTAATTAAACAAAATGAAATTGCTAAAGGAACTATGAAGATCAGAGCATACCAATGCAGAATAATTGCCAATCCTGTTGAGAGAATAGTATAAACGGGAATGATTCCCCAGTTCAATTGAACCGAATTGGGTTTCGTTTTATGTCCGAAGATTACACCTACCAAGCTAATAACAGTAAGAAATAAGCTGAACGTGAAGGCCACTTTAGTATTCATTTCAGCCAATAAATACTTATCTATTCCAAAAGAATATGATTCAACGACGGTTGGCTTCCCGCTAAACGGATGAAGATTAAAGAACAGCATTGTGTAAAGCGCAAAAAGAAGAACCAGGAAAATACAAACTGGTCGAATCCAAGCTCCTATGATTAACGCAATAGCCGCAATAAACTCAACAACGGCTAAAATTCCCCCTAAAGCATTCATTCCATTTAGAAAATGCCAAGGATTCTCTTTTCCAGCGCTTACTGAATTTAGAAACATTCCAAAATCCTTCAATGCTGTAATGTGAATGAGCGATAAGATCAGTAGAATAAACCCTGCGCTTAATCGCGCATGCTGAACAAGCATGTAATAACCTTTGAATAGCAGAATGATTACCAAAGAAATAACTAAAACAGGTAATCCGATCCATAACATTAACTGTTCAAATGGTTTACAGCAATTGAGTTGTGAGAAAATAATAGTGAATACAGCCAGAATATGCAGAAGTACCGAAAAAAGATTAATCGGAAATGATAGCCCAGCCAATTGGTTTTGATAACGGTTCATGTGTTCTATTTACTTTCCGAAATGAGGATTAACGCGAATACCGCGTAATTGAACATGTCAAAATAGTTTGAATCTATACCTTCTGAAATAATTGTTTTACCGTCGTTGTCTTCTATTTGCTTTACGCGAAGGAGTTTCATCAGAATCATATCTGTTAAAGAAGTAATTCTCATATCACGCCAAGCCTCACCGTAATCGTGATTTTTCTTCAACATCAATTCGTAAGCTTCATTGGCAACTTCGTTGTACATTTTCAACGATTGCTCTTCGTTCAATTCCAAAGGAAGTGCTGAACTGCTTTCACGCACCTGAATAATTGCCATAATACAGTAGTTCACAATTGCACCAAACTCACCTTCAATACTGTCTCCAACCATGTTGGTTTTGGTTTCCTGAAGTGTTTTAATACGGTTTGCTTTAATGAACAATTGATCGGTCATAGAACTCGCTCTCGCAATACGCCAGGAAGTACCGTAATCATTGTTTTTTTTAATGAATATTTCTCGACATTGATTAACGATTTCCTTATATTGTACCGTAGTTTGATTCATAATTATGCAGATGAACTTTTTGAGCGTTGAAAATAGTCAATTTATCGCAGACTATAGTTGGAATTGCAGGGGTAAGTTATTCACTTTTGACACTCCGAAAGTGATGGCAATTGTGAATTGTACACCTGATTCATTCCTTAGTCAGAGTCGCGTTCTTACCGAAACGGAAATTGCAGCCCTGATAGACAAGTACATAGCTGAAGGTGCTGATATTTTGGATATTGGCGGCTTTTCTTCCCGACCAGGTTCTTCTGATGTTGATATCCAAACGGAATGGAGCAGACTTTCTGTAGCTCTTCGTTATATCAAGTCGATACACCCTGATGTTATTGTTTCTGTGGATACTTTTCGTTCCGAGATTGCACATCGGGCGTGTAATGAAGGCGCTGATGTGATCAACGACATCTCTGCAGGAATGATGGATGAAAATATGTTCAGAGAAGTAGCGTATCAAAAGGTTCCGATGATTCTGATGCATATGCGCGGAACTGCAACGCATATGATGGAAGATACAAACTACGATAATCCTGTTGCGGATGTGATTAAGCACTTATCTTTCAGAGCCGGGAAAGCAAGGGAAGCAGGAATCGTAGACATTGGAATTGATCCGGGATTTGGTTTTTCGAAGACGCTGGAACAGAATTATTTGCTGATGAATAATCTGGAACATTTTCACTTGTTGGAAGCACCACTTTTATGCGGAATTTCCAGAAAATCGATGATCACAAAAGCCTTACATATTGATGCAGACCATGCCTTGAACGGAACATCGGTTTTAAATACGGTTGCACTCATGAAAGGAGCGCATATTTTGAGGGTTCACGATGTGAAAGAGGCGAAAGAAGCTGTAAAATTAGTGCAAGCATTGCACTAATTTTATTTATGAATGATCAATTGAATAATTATCAAGTAGATTCTTGATAATTACTCATTACTTCATTCATAATTTTTCCACCGGATACGCATTCATTGTAGCGCTTGCAGTTGCCAATAAAACACCATTCTGATTGACGATTTCGCCATTAACGAAGAGCAGGTTTTTCCCTTGTTTAAGAACTTTAGCTGTTGCAATCATTTCGTCCCCCAAAAATGCTGGTCGAAGATAATTGATGGTTAGCGTTACTGTAGACACTACTCTATCTTCCTCACAAACATTAGAAAGTGCCGCAACACCAAGGGTTGCATCCATTAACGCAGCTTGCACACCGCCGTGAGCTGCTCTTGGTGTCGCCAGGTGTTTTTCTTCGACCTTAATTCTATATTCAACACTTCCTTTTTCAGGAATTTCGAAATCCATTCCGAGCAAGATCCCGAACTGATTCCAGCTAATATAACCCTGAATGATAGGATGTAATTTGATATCACTCATCTTAAAGTTCTTTGAAGAAATGAATATCCAACTCCTTGAAAGCGTCGTAAACGGCTTTATTGTAATCTGCTTGAACGCTGCTTACCTGGTCTGTTGCAACCCATGCACGTACCAAAACATGAGGAGCTCCATGCTGTAATCCATTCAACACAACAGTTGGTTCTGGCTTAGCAATTACGCGTTTGTCAGCTTTTATGAGTTTCTGAAGTGTTTCATGCGCCAATAAGTAATTGACATCTGGTTCCAAAACAAAGGACCACTCTGCTCTGCGTTTCTTCTCACGCGTGAAGTTCACCAAATTACCATTCGCCAATGGACCATTCGGAAGAATCACCACTTTGTTGTCACCGGTATTCAGGTAAGTGTAAAAGATCTGAATTTCAGTTACTTTTCCTTCATGTGTTAAGGCCAAAATAGTTTCACCAACTTTAAACGGCTTAAAGAATAAGATCATTACACCACCTGCAAAATTGGCTAAAGTACCACTGAAAGCCATACCAATTGCCAAACCAGCAGCACCAAGAATGGTAATGAAACTGGTCATTTGAACCCCAAGCTGCGTAACAGCTGTCAAAATCACTAAAATCTTCAGTGAAATCACAACAAGTGAAGTCAGGAACGTAATTAGTCCAGCGTCCGTTTTACTTTTGGTAAGTACTTTCTTGATTCCTTTCCCGGCAGTTTTGGCAAGCCACCAACCGATAACAACTATTAATACAGCAATTACAAGATTCGTAGCAATTTCGACCAATTTGTGCTTTGCCTCACCTAGCGAAAAGCCAAGCGTATCCTGAAAACGTTCTTCAAATCCTTTTTCAGCAGATTTAACAACGCCTTTTATCGTATCTCCGGTGTTTTGAGCAACTTGAAGAAGTAATGACATTTGTAATTCTTTTATGGGAATTTTGGAAACTGTTTGAAGTTTGGCTCACGCTTTTCTAAAAACGCTCGTTTACCTTCTTGCGCTTCTTCCATCAAATAGTACATCAATGTAGCGTCTCCGGCAAATTCCATTAAACCACGCTGACCATCCAATTCTGCATTCAATCCGCGCTTGATCATTCGAACTGCTAACGGAGAACGTTTCATAATGGTTTGACACCATTCTACGGTTGTATCTTCCAGGTCTTCCAAAGCTACCACTTTGTTCACCATTCCCATTTTCTCGGCTTCGTCGGCAGTATATTGATTACACAAGAACCAAATTTCGCGTGCTTTTTTCTGTCCAACATGGCTAGCCAAAAACGACGATCCAAATCCAGCATCGAAACTTCCTACTTTAGGTCCGGTTTGACCAAAACGCGCATTATCAGAAGCGATCGTTAAATCACAAACTACGTGAAGAACGTGACCACCACCAATTGCATAACCATTTACCATTGCAATCACCGGCTTAGGCAAAGCACGAATGGATTTGTGAACGTCTAGTACATTCAAACGTGGAACACCATTTTCAGAAATGTATCCACCAACACCTTTCACATTTTGGTCACCACCTGAACAAAATGCCTTGTCTCCTTCTCCGGTGAGTACCACTACTCCAACTTCTTGCATTTCTCTTGAAATTTCAAGTGCATCAAGTATTTCGAAGTTGGTTTCCGGACGGAAGGCGTTGTAAACCTCAGGTCGGTTAATGGTAATTTTTGCAATTCCTTCGAACAATTCGAATTTAATATCTGTGTATTTTTTGATTGACGTCCAATTACGTTGTGCCATTTTTATTTTAGATTTTAGACGTTAGACACTAGACTTTAGACTTGTTATCCGCATTGCGTTCAATTAGTCTTCTTTCTAGTGTTTTCAGTCTTTTATTATTAATTCAGTTTATATCGAAGTTACTCTCCTTCCTCATCGTTATAATCGCCTTCAGCATCCAAAGCTTCATAGCCAGCCGGAATTTCCATACTATAAGCAGGTGATGTTTCAGGGAATTTAGCATCGTAGCCTGTACACTTAATAGCGAGTGTATTTCCTTCGAAATCCATGTTCATTTCCATGATCATTCCTTTTTCAGTATCCAAATAGAAGTTCTGATCAACTACCAAACAATGTACACCAAGAGCAACCCAACCTGTTATGGTTCCTTCGTTATTCGGTAAACTGATCTTGAATTTTTGACATGGAAGTCCGGCAATTGTGCTTTTTTCTGCAAGTAATTCAAATCCTTCGTTAAAGTCGGGCATATCAAGCACTCCACTCATGATGTCGCTAACATAAGCTGATTCTTCTATTGATTCTTCCCAGCTGAAATAGGCGTAGTAATTATCACTTGACGTTTCATCAATTACATCACTAAAAAACTCAATTCCTTTTTTTGCAGTACGATCAATAATGGCTTTTTCTGTTCCCATTTCTTTCTCTGTTGAAGAAACAACAAAATTCTTTGAAGAACTGTAAACATCAACCATCATTAGGGTTGATTCACCGTCTTCGATCATGTTCCAGGTAAAAGAAAAATGTCCTTTGGTTTGAGCAAAAGTGTTCAGACAAAGTAAAGCCGAGGCAATTAGCAATAGATTCTTTTTCATTTTCTATAGTTTAGGTATTACAAGTGTGTTTGTTGATAATTGAAAGTAATGTAATTCTGTTCCTTTAAACAAAGCATACCAATCTTCATTAACGCGCTGAATTCTATTGTACTCAGCTGGAACCAATTGTTGCCCTGTATTTGAATAAACGCCATTTTTAGCGCCTTTTGTTACATTATAATGCGTTTTATCAATCTGATTAATGGTCGTAAATTCAATAGGGATAATGACTTTTCCAGCTGCATTTACTGCTCCGTAAACAGTAAGGTTTTGAACGATTCCCAAGCCGTCATTAAAGGATTCAGCAAATTCATAGATTGGTTGAATTTTCCACTGATTGTTTAAATCAATATATCCCCACTTGCCAGCTTTTTCAATGGCAATCAAGGTTCCAACTGCCCCCATTTTCGGGTAAGTTGCCGGAATGATTACTTTACCAGTTCTATCAATAATACCGTACTTCCCTTTAACAGCAATCTTAGCATATTGTCCGTCAAAAGCACCATCCTGACGTGAATTCGTAAACACTTCAAATTTGAAAGGAACTACCAATTCAGCTTTTCCGTTGATATATCCAACTTTACCATCAAACTCTACAATAGCTCTGTCGTTCACAAGTGCTCCTACTTCATCCACTTTCAATGTTAGCTTCTGTTCGCCTTTTAGCTTCAGGAATTCGTAAAAATCACCACTTTCAATGACCATGATTGAATCTGTAAAAGGAATCAGTTCTTCGTACATGGGCTTTACCACGTAACTTCCGTACTGATCAATTATTCCTGTTTCTTGTTTATAGATCACTTTTGCCTTCCCTTTCTCGAACGAAAATGCTTCGTCAAATTGCGCTGGAATTCTGACATTCCCAAATCCATCGTAAAAACCGTAAAGGCTGTCTTTTTGAGCGTACATCAAGCCTTCAGTAAAAATCCCTAAGTCTTTAAACTGCGGTGGAACAGTATATGCCCCAGTTCGGTCGATACAACCATAAAGTTCGTTCAACTCAACAATAGATCTTCCTTTTTCGAAATCGGTAACACTCGCAAACTGGAAAGGAACAACGATCTTGTTTGCCTTGTTGACAAACCCATATTTTCCTGACTTCTCCGCCCAGGCCAATCCATCTTTAAAGAAACCAACGTTGTTGTATTGTGCTTTTATTAGGATGTTTCCTGTTTGATCCATCCAACCAAACATTCCTCCCACTTTATAGGGAAGAAAAACAGTTTCCGACAATGCCTGTTCCGTTTCCAGATCAGCCATCCACGGATAATTCGGGTATTTCTCCTTAAAGCTCGTTAGGCGTTCTTTTGAAAAATCGACCATGTACAACTGATACAACTTTCGCCATGCATCATCCAGGTTTCTATTCTTAGGAAACTTCTTGATGAACGCATCATAATCTGTGGCTGTATTGTTCTTCGTTGAAAGGTTATAAATCTGATCTTGTGCGTCAACAACGTAAGGATTATTCGGGTATGTTGACTCAAAATTCATATAAGCCGACAGCATTCCGGAGTTTGTTTTTTCGCTGTACTGCAATCGGTAAAACTCTTGTTGCGCTTTGGCTTTTAGCTTCGATTCAGGATATTTATCCATGAACTGTTGAAATCCGGCCGAAGTTCCGAGTTTGGTTGCCAGCAAATACCCAAGGGAATCGCGCATTTCAATTGCAGTGAATCTTTCAGTAGCCCACAAATGTTTTGCCTGGTACTTATTCAGACTTTCTTCATTGGGCTGTTTCAATTCGATCAAAAACAATTCATGAGAAATCTGAGCTCTCAGATCAGCGATGTGCAGGTAATCGAAACCATACTTGGAGAGTTTCTCCTTGGTTTTATCAGACGTTTTATTGTAACAACCTTCAGCTATCTGTACACAAACAAGCGCCGAATCCAATGAATGAAAGGGATTATCAGTTCGCACATAAATACTCGCTAAACCATAATTAGCGGCACATGGCTCTTTCTTTAAATACTTTACAAAGATCTTTTTCGCTTCAAAATAATTGAATTGCTGAAGGGCTTCATATCCCTTAGATATTCCACCTGCAAATACAGCTGGTGCCAGAAGAAAAAAAGTAAAAAAGACTATCGCCCTAAACATAACGCAAAAATAATTTCATTTCGGGTATGGGTAACAGCAATGAGAATTAAAATTAGATAATATTTCCAACAGTTTTGAACAATCTTAGAAGCAATTCTGATTCTAGATTCTAGACATCCAGATTCTAGACTCTCTCAACCCTCAGAAAAGCACAAAAAAAGCCCTGACTTATCATCAGAGCTTTTACAATATCTTATAAAGAAATTATTTCTTGTATTTACCGTAACGGTTATTGAATTTATCAATACGTCCAGCAGTATCCACGAATTGAACAACTCCTGTAAAGAACGGGTGAGACTTGTGAGAGATATCCAATTTTACCAATGGATATTCATTTCCATCTTCCCACTTAATTGTTTCAGTTGAAGTTGCTGACGAATGGCAAACAAATGAATACTCATTTGTCATGTCTTTAAAAACAACCAATCTATAATCTTCTGGGTGAATTCCTGCTTTCATGTTCTTTAAATCTTATTATCTCCGAAATTTCGGTTTGCAAAAATAGGTAAACTTTTCAATGATACAAACCTGTTGACTATTTTTTTTTCGATTATTCTACAATTAATCTCATTGGAAGTGCATAAACTGCTCCAACAGGAATTACAAAATAAGCTCCGGACAGTAATTGGCTTACATCAAACTTGTTATTTTCAACCTTGATCCGAGCAACTATACTTCCCGCCAAATCAATCACTTGAATGGTTTCTACATTATCGATCCCGATTACTTTCACAAAATCACTTGTAGGATTTGGAACTACATTCCAATTAATCGCCTCCTCTTTTAATCCAACTGAACAACCAGGACTACAAAATGTAATTGTTCCGGCAACAGTTCCAATATTGAAATCGAATCCGTTCATTGTAGCGGTTGCATCACAAATATCCAAGGTTCCAATAATATCAGCTGCGTTGTATGAATCTCCATTAACACAGATATCACCCGTTCCCTGAACATCTTCTGAAAAATACAAATCCTGAGCTACTGTCAACAATCCATTCATATCCAGCAAAGCTGTTCCCATAATTGTATCTCCCGAATAAAATGATCCGGCACATTCAAGCAACGTTCCGGAAGAAGTGGTGAAATCACCTGAACTGTACATGTTTCCATCTGTATGGATGAATCCGGAAGATAAATTTGCCGTTCCAGACGAACCGAAAGCTGATGCATAAGTATAACCGCTTGTGAATGTCATATTTCCCGTATTTCCTAAAGAATCAGCCATCATTTCACCTGCAAGAACAAAATTCCCTGTATTCAAAATATCGCCACCCATCAACAAACCGTTTTGCTGAAAAGTTCCTTCTGTCAACAAACTGTCCACTTCAAGCGTATTTCCTGCATTCAGATAGCTACCTGTAGTTCCAACGTAAATGGCATTATTGATACGAATTGTTCCTGACGCAGTAGTTTCAACACTTCCATTATTGGTAACAGAAATACTTTCCATTTTAAACTCTCCGGAAACGTTTAATTCACTATTTGCACCATCAATAGCCAAAACATGCGTTCCATTTTGAATAAGCGATTTCCCGGCATTAACAGTAATTGAACCACCGTTATTCACAATCCAATCTACATCCATCGCCACATTGTGGTTGATAATGATATGATCATCTGTTGAAGGAAAACAAAAGCAATCCCAGGTTAACGGACTGGAAGCATTTCCATTTTGTGTAGAAGTGATTGTTGCCTGACCTGAAGCCGCAACTGGCAAACAAAGTAAAACGAAATAGTAGAGTTTCTTCATAGCGTAAATTTCTACTCAAATGTATGAATTCAATGCGAATAAGAAAATAATGATTCACCTCTATCAAATATTTTTTAAGGTGAAACGTTAACTTTAGACCGATGAAAAAACTATTTTTCTATTTAATCCTTGTTGCAATTGCCGGATCAAGCTCTATGCTAGGGTCTTGCAAGAAATTGAAAGGTTTCTCAAAAGGCAATCTTGAATTCTCTGTTGACACTGTTGTTTTTGATACTGTGTTCACTACAATTGGTTCTACAACCAAGCAATTCAAGATCTACAACAAAGACAATAAAGAAATTACCATTGACGAAGTTGAATTGGTTGGAGGAAGTAATTCTCCATTCCGATTAAATCTGGACGGGCTTCAGGGAACATCGTTTTCAAACCTGAAACTTGCTGGTGGAGATTCTCTTTTCTGCTTTGTGGAAGTAACACTTGATCCGAATGGAGGCGTTTTGCCGTTAGTCGTTGAAGATTCTATACGCTTTCAAACCAATGGCGTTGATCAATACGTAAAACTGGCTGTTTGGGGTCAGGATATGTACTACCACTACTCCAATTTTAAAGCAGAGATTTTTGATACAAACGAAGGCGTCTGGCCAAATGACAAACCTCATGTCATTTACGGTGCAGCAATCATTGATTCCGCAAAAACGCTGGATATTCCTGCAGGAACACAGATCTACATGCACAAAAACAGTATTCTCTACAATTACAAGGGAACGCTGAATATCAATGGAACCTACGGAAATGAAGTCGTCATTCAGGGTGACAGACTGGAATCTGATTACGACAATGTTTCTGGACAATATTATGGTGTTTATTTCCATCAATGTAGACCATCAACCGTCAATTATGCGATTATTAAGAATTCTACAGCCGGAATACATGCATACGGAAAAGATCCAACAGTCGTCAGCGGCCCGAATGTAACCATAAAGAATACCAAAATCTCAAATGCAGCCAGTTATGGATTATTCCTGTTCGCTGGTCCAAATATTGAAGCAGAAAATACACTCGTTCACAGCAACGGTGTACATGCATTAATTGTACTACAAGGCGCAGATTTCGTGTTCACACATTGTGATTTCCTTGGCTACGGAGCCGGAGATTATACTTCACCGGCAGTTGGAATCAGAAATTATTACACAGATGCAGATGGAATAACCAACGTAGGACAAATCAATCAGGGCGAATTCAGAAACTGTGTGATTTACGGTTACGACGACGACCAGTTGGCATTTGACACTTTACAACCTGGCGGAGTGAATATCAATGTGGATTTTACGAATTGTTTGATCAAAACAACCTTGAATCAATCCAATTCTGTTTTCCATTCTAGTTTATTTAATCTGAACCCAGTTTTTATGGATATTGCCGGGAAAAACTTTGATTTCGCAAGTCTGAGTTCGGCATTGAATAACGCAGGTATGATTATCTCAGGAGCCTTGGCAGCAGATATTGACACAAAACCTAAAGATTCCCCTCCAGACATTGGTTGTTACCAAGGTCCCACATAATATGAATCGAACCAGGATCTTAACATTAATAAATTGTTAAGCACAATGTAAATCAGTATTTTTGGGAACTGCAAATGCTACCCATGATACGTTTTACACTACTTTTCCTTTTAGGAATTACTTTCTCTTTTACAACAAACGCTCAAATCGTTATTAACGAAGGAAGCAACAGAAACTACAACGCTATTCCTGATGAAGACGGCGATTTCCCTGATTGGATAGAACTTTACAATTCAGGAACAGATACGGTTTCGTTGTACAATTATTCATTGACCGACAATCAAAACAATCCGCAGAAGTGGCAATTCCCTGCTGTCAAAATTGCTCCCAACGAGTACAAGGTTGTTTTTTGTAGTGGAAAAGATAGAAAACCAATTTCTGATTTCACCAACGTACTTACAGCTGTAAATTACAATCCAACAACAGGTTGGAATACACATAACTTCACTACCCCATTCTACTGGGATGGTGTTTCGAATATTCTAATCAACACTTGTTCTTACAGCAGTTTGGGATATACGGAAAGCTCTGTTTTCAATCAAAGTTCAACATCTTTTCCTTCTACAACGTTCCTTTTTCAGGACGGAAGTGATGCAGCTTGTTGGGGAGCAGCAGGAAATGCCGTCAACCAACGTCCAAATATGCGTTTGAACGGAATGACCATTGGAACCGGAACTATCCAAAACTCTCCGACTGATTATCCAGCGCCATACGGAAACTGGTACTGGGCAGCCAAACACCAAATGTTGATTCGCGCGTCAGAACTAACTGCTGCAGGATTAACGGCTGGAATGATCAACAACCTTGGTTTCGATGTCGTAAGTACAAATCCTTCAATGATTTACGATTATGTAGAAATCGACATGAAATTGGTGGCTTATTCAGATATGTCAGCCACTTTTGAAACGGTTAATCCAAACTTGTACCAACATACCAATTTCTCCATTTCTCAGGGAGGAGAAGGAATTACACTTTACAATCCTGGAATTATCGAGCAAAGCACTTTGAATGTTGAATGTGAGAATCTGAATGAAAGTACAGGTCTTTATCCGGATGCTAGTGCAAACGTGGTTTTCTTTGAAGCACCGACACCAGAGGCTACGAATAACAATGCTTCAGGATTCACAGAGCATTTACTAGCTCCTGTTTTCTCTGATCAATCGGGAATTTACGGCACAACGGTAAACGTTACCATTACGAATCCGAATGGTGGTGGTTCAACGCTATATTACACAACGGATGGCAGTGAGCCCACTACTTCTTCTCCTGTATATTCAGGAAGTGCAATTCCGATCTTCTATTCGAATGTTTTGCGTGCTAGAGTATTTGAAACAGGAAAATTGCCAAGTCCAATAACCGCTTCTTCTTATTTGTTAGGAATTAGCCATGAAACACCTATTATTTCGATCATCACGGATAACGAAAACCTTTACGGACCAACTGGTATTTTCGATAACTGGCAGTTCGACTGGCAGCGTCCGGCTCACATTGATTACTTCTTACAAGATTCAACAACTGTACTTTTCTCACAAAATACAGGAATGCAAGTTGACGGAGGCTGGGGCGGAAGTCGTTCTCATCCGCAGCACTCTTTCCGTTTGGAACTAGCGAATGGAACTTTGGGTGAAGATCCGGTTCACTACCCTATCATTCCAAATCGACCAACACGAGATAAATACAGTAATTTCTATTTAAGAAACGGAAGTAATCAATTCTTACAATTCCCTTACAAAGAAGCTTCTCAGGAAGAAATGATGTCAGGGACAACAAACAATTACTACTCTGCATGGCGACCAGTTTCGGTTTACATCAACGGGGGATATTTCGGTTTGTACGAATTGCGTGAAAAGATTGACGATGAGTTTTTCAAAGAATACGACGATGCAGATAAGGATTCAACTGATATTCTTTCATTGAGTGCATGGCAAAATTTCGTTCTACGTTCAATTAAAGGAAATCCGGTTGATACGTTTTACGCAGCTTACAATCAATTCAACGCTTTAAATCCTGCTTCGCCGAACTATTGGAATCAGGCAGATCAGTATTTCGATCAAACCTATTATACAGACTACATTATTGCCGAATCATGGATGGGAAATACCGATTGGCCAGGAAACAACATCAAAATCTATCGTTCAAATAAGACGAATTTCCGCTACCGTTTCTGTACCATTGACATGGAATTAGCACTTGCTCCTTATTCATGGTCGGATTGTTACTCTGATCATATTGGCTACATGATGAGTCAAAGTACAGATAATCCGTACATCAATATCTGGCTTCAGGGGATTCAGAACAATCAGTTCCACGACTATTTCATCAATCGTTTTGCTGACGTAATGAATACTGAATATCTACCGTCTCGCTTGTTAGCAACAGAAAACAGTTTCTTCGACCAAACGGTAGTTGAAATGCAAAAAGAATATGCACGTTGGGGGAATCCGAATGATATTCCCGGACAAATGAACAGTTTATACAACAGTCACCAAACTTTTCAGGATCAGTTAACGGAAAGAAGTAATCAAGTTCGAAATCATATCGAGGGTCACTTCAACTTACCAAATCAGGTGGATTTGACATTGAATGTTCATCCTGCAGGAGCCGGAGTTATTCATATCAGCACCATTACACCTGAAGAATATCCATGGAGCGGAATTTACTTCAACGGAGTTCCAATTAAGATCGAAGCAGTTGGAAACGTTGGTTACAGCTTCTCGAATTGGGGATCTAACGGTTTGATTTCAGATGTATTGAATAATGTTTTCCTGGATACACTCGATGCATCAACTATTCAGTTTGACGCCTATTTTGAAGCTTGGGGAGTTGGTGTAGATGAAAACACGGAAGTAAACGGTTTCAACTTGTATCCTAATCCGGCGAATCAGCAAATTACCTTGGTTGATTTAACAGGAGGAAACGGTGAAAATTTGACTTATGAATTGGTTGATATGACAGGAAGAGTGTTGCTGAGCAAAAAATTAAATCAGAATTCTCCCGAAACAGTAATTGGTTTATCAGGTCTGCCAAATACGGTTTATATTATTCGAGTGATGGATGGAAGTTCAGTGAAGGAGCAGTTGCGTTTTGTGAAGGTTGGGTAACTTCGACACCGCTCAGTTACCTGACAGTTTCGCAAAGATTGGAGGTAAAAACATCCCGCAGACGGGCACGGAAGAACACGGATGAACTTGAACACTTAAACCGATTAGCAGGGAATTTTGTTGAGTAGATCGACAACTTTCTTAGCATTTGGATTATTGGTTCTAAACAAGTTTTCCGGATCAAATTTTGTCATTTTAAGTTCCCCAACATTCGAAAAAATGTATTCTATTAGGTTGCGTATTGCAGCTGGTTCGTTATAATTCCCATAAACTGAACAGGTAAACGTTCCTGTATCTGTTTCGATCGTTAATTCAACTGTTTCGTCATCCGTCCACGGTGCTTCGTATTTACCCTTGAACTGTCCGAAATTGATATAATGAACCTTCGATAATAATTGTTCCCAGAAATCCTTACTTGTCTTGCCTAAGTAAAACCCTTTTTTATCTACAAAAGAAATTCCTTCGTAACTAAAATCTGTAGGAGTCATTTTCATATCAAACGACGGACAAGAACCATAGCAACCACTGCTTCTGAAATGAATGCTTCTAACAACTTGAACATTGACTTCTCCAACCTTTTTAAAGATCAAAGTATCTTTTTTACTATATGTTCTTCCATCTGTCCAATTAAACTTAGGCACAATTTTTAACCGATTCTGAGAGCATTCAAGCACTCTTAAATAATACTTTGATCCATTCGTTTCTATAGTGATTTGGTCATTTTTCAAGGAATACTTAGATCGATTATCCTGCACTCTACCAAAGTGACAATACTTTTTTGCAAAATACAGATTAAATGAAACAGAATCGGAATGATGACCAGGAACTATGGCTTCCCAATTACCCTCAATATTCTCACAATTGATTTTTTCTTTCACTGTTTTCTTTTCAGTGTTTGAACATCCTAAAAAGATTGGAATGATAAGAAGTAGAATCAGGTATTTCATAGTACTTGCTTTTTTCTAAATGTTTTTGGAATGAAAAAGTAAGCAAAAAACTTCTGCGAACTTCAGCGCCCTCTGCGGGAGAAAAATCTACGAGAAACAAAAAAGCCCCAACATTTCTGTCGAGGCCTTCAAGCAAAGCTTTTATTGATTAAGCTGTAGCGTTCATGTTATCAAGAACGTCCATTACTCCTTTTACGGCAACAGCAGACTCTTCTAACAATTTCTTCTCATCAGCATTCAAATCCAATTCGATGATTTTCTCGATACCGTTTTTACCAAGAATTACAGGAACTCCTAAGTAGATATCTTTCATTCCGTATTCACCTTGCAACCAAGCACAAACTGGGAATACTCGACGTTGGTTACGGATAATTGCTTCAACCATTTGAGCAGCTGCTGCACCTGGTGCGTACCAAGCAGAAGTTCCCAATAGTTTAACGATCTCACCACCACCGAACTTCGTACGCTCAATGATTTCGTCTAATTTCTCAGCACTGATCATTTCAGTTACAGGAATACCACCAACTGTAGTGTAACGAGGAAGTGGAACCATAGTGTCACCATGTCCACCCATCAATACCGCCTGGATATCTTTCGGAGAAACATTTAACTCTTCAGCCAGGAACGCACGGTAACGCGCAGTATCAAGGATTCCAGCCATACCAAATACTTTCTTAGAATCGATTTTCGCATTCAAGTAAGCACAGTATGTCATTACATCTAACGGGTTAGAAACAATGATAATAACTGCATTGGGAGAATACTTCACGATGTTCTCAGTAACAGTTTTAACAATTCCTGCGTTTGTAGCAATTAAATCATCACGTGACATTCCCGGTTTACGTGGAAGTCCAGAAGTAATTACAACAACATCAGAATCAGCTGTTTTTGAATAATCATTTGTAGATCCTACAGTACGCGTATCGTAAAGGTTAATTGGAGAAGTCTGCCAAATATCCAAAGCTTTACCTTCAGCAAAACCTTCTTTGATATCTAACAATACTACTTCATTAGCAATCTCTCTATGGGCAAGTACATCGGCGCATGTTGCTCCAACATTACCAGCTCCAACTACAGTTACTTTCATGCTCTTTTTATTAATGTGAAAATTCATTTAATTTGCAGCCCAAATTTACCAATAAAAATTCGGTAAAATGAGACACATTGTGCAAAAGTCTAATAAATTGTGAATAGATTTATTTTCGGAGGCAACTCTGTGAAACAATTGTCGTTTTCTAATTGAAACTAGAGTGAAAAAGGCTGAGGACTTAGACGGAATAATTGAAGGGTGCAAGCGTTCTGAACGGCGCGCACAGGAACAATTGTTCAGACTCTTTTTCGGGAAAATGCTGGCAGTTAGCCTTCGTTATATCTCCGATAGAGACAGTGCTCAAGATGTAGTGCAAGACGGTTTCATAAAGATCTTTGAACATATAGGCAATTTCGATCAGAAAGGTTCGATTGAAGGTTGGATGCGGCGAATTATAGCAAACCAGGCCATTGATTACATCCGTAAGAAGAAAAAAGAAAGTTTTCTTGTTAGTGATGACAGTGAGTTCAGGTTTGTGGCTGATGAGCCGGAAGACATTGAAAATTGGAATATGACAACACTGAAAGCTGAATTAGCTTTGGATGCAATAGAAAATTTGTCTCCTGCTTACAGAACCGTTTTCAACCTTGCTGTGATGGAAAATTATACCCATAAAGAAATTGCTGAGATGCTCAATATCAATGAAGGAACATCAAAATCAAACCTTGCAAAGGCAAAGATGAACCTTCAAAACTTTTTGAAAACGAAATTCATTCGCATTGAAAATGAATAAGAACATAGAAGACATCATTAAAGACGCACTTGACAACCACGACGCAGGTTATGTAACTGGCGCATGGGAGAAAATGAGTGCACGTTTGGATGGAACGCCCTCTACTCCTTTCTACAAGAAATGGTGGATGGCAGCTGCATTTGGAACCGTTCTTGTTGGTTCTGCTGCTTATTTCCTTACTGCTGAGAGCAAAGAAAATTCAACTGATAAAACGACAACTCCAGTTGCTACAGTGAATACTTCTTCTGATCATTCAGGTTCTCAAACAGAAAAATCAAACACGAATTCAACAAACTTGAATATAAGTTCGAACGCCATTGTCGATCCAAACAATTCCGTTTCTCAACAGGACAAGACTTTTCACGTAGAAGGTGGAAGCGCAAGTTGTGGCGGAGGCTCACTTCCTAATAAAGGAAACTCAGTAACGCCTACCGGAAACCTCGGAAATGACAATAGAATACCACAAGATAATACAATCATATTCGATATTGAGAACTTCAAAAAAGTTTATGTTCCAACAAAAATTTGTTCGAATGAAGACTTACTTATTGTAAATCCGAATTCAAGCAGATTCATTACTGTTACTGATGTAAACGGAAAAACAATTGACCTGGCTCCAGGTAAAAAAGTAACACTTACTCCAAAATCACAAGGAACAATTACGGTTCAATCAGGTGATCATAAAGATTTCATTGCTGTTCATGAGAACACTACGAAATTGTACATTGATGTTGACCCTTCTATCTTATACGAAAACGGAATCCCAACAATGAGATTCAGTGTTCCGGGATTGAAAGAAAACCTCGACTGGAGCAGTAATATTAAAGGAACTGAACAAAAAGGAGAATCGTTCATCGTTCACCCTTACACGGAAAAAAATATTGAAGCGAAAGTAACTTCAATCAACGAAAATGGTTGTGCAGTTTCTGAAACTCAACTGGTTTCACTTCAGGAAACATACAACTTAATGGCTCCAAGCGGATTCCGTCCAAATAGCGGTGATATTCAAACGAATACCTTCATGCCATATGCGCTTACTCAGCGTAATGTAAACTTCGAATTGGTTGTTCTTGATCCTCGTACAGGTGCTGTTGTTTTCTCTTCTTCTGATGCAACACAGGGATGGGACGGAATAGACAAACGTACTGGCGAAATGGTGAAAGAAAATTCAGTTTGGGCATGGAAAGTGGTCATTAGAAACCCGAATGTTGGTGAACCTGTGGAATACAAGGGAACCATTACTAGAATGTAACACAACTACAACGCTACATAAGGATAGAGGGAATTGAAAAGTTCCCTCTTTTCGTTTGTAATTCTTTTGAATTCGGCAGTTCCTTCAGAATCTGGAAATATAAATCGGTGATTCTCTCGCGTACGCAATTCCTTCACCAATTCCATGATTTTCAATTCTTCATCTCCAAATGACCAATCTTTGAACATTTTCCAAACTTCACGAATGGCTAATTCATTCGGATGACTCTGATCCAATTCGAAATAACGGTAATCGCGCAAAACATCATTCACTAATTCAAAGCTCGGGAAATATGGTCTCTCCAGTTTAGAGATTACTTCCAGTAAACGCGATTTCGAGTGCACGTTTTCCATAATTCCGTCACGTGTGTAACGTACAGGACTAACGGTAAAAATCACTTTCAATTTTGGATTAAATACCTTCAAATCGTCGAGTAATTCTTTCCAAACAAGCGTGACTTCAGTTATCTCAGAGAAAACTTTATTGAAAGTTGTAGTAGGTTGTTTATGACAATTCGCTACCATTTCGTTGTTCTCAACCAAGGTATAGCCGTGCATACTCCCAAAAGTCACGATCAAAACTGTTGAATTCAGCAATTGATCACGCAATTCGTAAAGTTGTTTACTGTAGTTTGCAAAAATGGCTTCTTCACCAATTCCGTAAACTTCACTGCTTGCCAACGAATGAAGATAGACATCTCCAACGTTGAATATTTTTCCGGAAAGATCGCCTTTCATAGCCTTTGAAAGCTGCGTTGCCAGCGCCAGTGGATGGAAAACAACTCCAAGTGGATTGATTTCTGTTTTAAACCCGTGAAACTTCAATCGGTCACCAATGTGGTTTGAAAAACACGAACCAAGCAACAAATACTCATCCTGATATTTCAATTCCGGAAATGCTATGTCTTTTTTAATCATGTAAATCTCCCTTTAACCAATACGCTTCCGTTTCTTCAAAAACCGTCTTCCACCCTTTCCAAATACCACTTTCAGCAAAGCTTTCATTGTGCCATAAAGAACAGAAAGAGCCTCCGTAATTTTTCACCTCGTTTATCAATTTCTTCAGCTCCGAAATGCTCTTCGCTGTACTCCACTTTGCATATTGATTCAAAGTTCCATCCATATATGAAAACGGATGAATCCGAAGTGTTGTTCTTAAATTTTGCTCCAGATCGAACCAAAAATGTGAATGTGCAGTTCCGGCTCTAAAACCAATTTCTTCTGCATATCCCATCGAATAATCTTCTGTGAATCCGTTTGAGATCAAATTTCTGTAAGTAAGTGGAAACTGGAGTTTCAAAAAATGCTGTCTACTAGACGTTACCTTTCGGTTCAAAATAGTTTCCAATCGATTTTTTTCCAATTCCACGCGTTCAATCTCTGTATTACTAGCATAACTAGGATGTAAGCCTACAGTTGCCAACTGATCAATCTCACGAATTAAACGTTGGTGGCGAGGATCATTCCAGGAAATGTTCTTGTCGTTTTTCTTGAAATCTCCCAACAACCAAAACACTTTTGAGGATGGATGAGCATTTAGAACAGCTTTAATTTCGTCCCAGGAGTCAAATGGATCTTTCAGTTCTCCGCTTTGCACTTTTTTGCGAATGGATTTTCTTTCACTATCGTTTTTCACCAGATCCTTCACATTCGAAGCCCAGGTTCGCCAGCCTTCTTTCCATTTGAACGCAAACGTATTGTCTATATCAAATGTAGGAACAAAAACGCTTTTCAGTGATTGCTTATATTTCTCAAGCGCTGAAGGAAAATAATTCTGCAAAAACAGAATGTAAATTCGCTCCACGGTTTGTTCCTGCAGACTGAAATGCTTTGCCAACACTGAGTTTTTTGCCAAATACCTGTCGTGGATATCTTTAACCGAGGGCAAATATTCTTCATATCGAACAAGAATAAAAAACATGGTCGCCAATGGATCAGAAATTCCCTGAAAAGCAAGAACATCGTTACCCTGCCATTGGCTTATAGAAATCTCATGGTTTTTGATTTTCTCTTCGAAGAGTAAACCGGCTGGAATAAGCTGCTCGCAATTGATTGATTTACCTGAATAATTCAACTTTGACCCGTCAAATCCTTCAAACAACTTCAGGTCATTCGTAAATCGAATAGACACTCCTCTTTCTTCGAAAAAAGTGAATTCGAGATAGTTTAGCCGCTCAGAAATTTGTTCAACGTAAATGAGTCCGTCAAGCATTACATCAGTCCATTATCAGAAAAGCTAAAGTAACCATTATCACTTACAATCAGATGATCAAGTACTGGAATCTCCAATTGTTCGCCTGCAAGAGTCAACTTTTTCGTGAGCGAAATATCTTGTGGACTTGGTTTCAGATTTCCACTTGGATGATTATGAGCAAGAATCACTGCTGAAGCTGTGTAATCGAGTGCCGCTTTATAGATCACTTTTGCATCAACATAAGTTCCGGAAACACCACCAACAGACATTTGTTTTACCTGAATAACCGTATTCGCCTGATTGAGATAAAGCGCGTAGAATTCTTCATGCTGAAGATCCTGAAAATACGGCTTAACCTCATCATACGCTGTTTTGGAAGAAGTGATCTTGTTCTTTTTGTCGTGTTCCGTTTCTTTTCGTCGTCTGCCCAATTCAAGAGCAGCCAAAATTGAAATGGCTTTCGATTCGCCGATTCCCTTGACTTCGCACAATTGTGACAAACGCAATTGACCAAAACGATACAAATCACCATTTGCCAATTGCAGTAATTCCCGTCCCAAATCAACAGCCGTTTTAGTTGCAGAACCGGTCCCGATTAAAATAGCAATCAGTTCGGCATCCGACAGTGCGTTTTTCCCCTTCAACATCATTTTTTCTCTGGGTTTATCGTCTTCAGCCCAGTGTGGAATAGTTTGATAATTTGCTTTCATTAACCCGTTTTCTTAAATAAGTTAGTGAAAAAGATGAGTTGTAACAATACTGTTTTCAATTTTTTTGAGAAAAAAGCACTAGAAAAATTACCATAATCATTTCTCCCCTTGAGGCCTGCCTGTATGCAGTCAGACAGGGGAGATTAAAGAGGGGTGACATACACGATTCAAAGCCATCTCCCCTAACCCCTCCTCAAGGAGGGAGAGTAACTCATTATCTTACAACCAGTATTTTCTGAACATTAATTCCACCTGAAATATCCATTGTTTTAAGTATGTAACTTCCAGGATTCAACAATTTTGTATTGATAGTCAGTTGAACTGAATTGGCCTTTCCATTCATCACCGTATTTCCCAATTGATCAACGATCATCCACTGGTTGATTGTATTTTTTGAGACAATCGTAAATTCCTTGTCTGAGGGATTTGGATATACACGAATGCTTAGTTCTGCATTCTCCGAGATACTGTTTGTTCCACCTCCGTCAATGCCCATTCGCATTCCGTTGCCGAAAGTGGTGGTCCAGATATTGTCATTGTTTTGAGGATCGAAGAAAACACGTGTTGGATGTTGGAACGGATATTCGTTCAACATGGAAAACGTCGGTGTACCAGCAGTCAAATTATCACTATACCACAAACCATCCGATTCCGTGGTGATGTAGATCTCATCGGCGTTATCCGGATGAATAGTTGCTGATTCCACTCGGAAAGAATCGAAAACCCGTACCCAACTTGTTCCGCGATTGGTAGTTTTGTACAATCCCCCCAAATCGTTTGCCGGACCACCCCAACCACTAAAAACAGCAACATACCATGTGTTTTGCGCTGCATCATGCGGATCTACAATAAAGTCTTTCGTCCAGTAATGCATACCATTATCACTTACATCCTGCCAACTCGTTCCACCATTAGAAGAAACGAAGACGCCAGAGCTTTCTGTAAACTGATTGTTATCTCTGCGTCCACTCCAACTTGATACAATGGTTCCATCATTCAAAACTCTAACATTATACGGATGACCTTCTGTTCGAGGTGGAGTTCCTGTGATTGACCAGACAGAAGAAGCATTGGAACCTAAATTTGTTGTCTTATAAATTCCGCCATTCTGACTATTGATCACACTTGCATACATTTCATTTGCATTATTCGGATTAATTGAGATCCAAATTACCGGCATATCGAAATCGTGAAGCATGTTCCAGTTTTCACCATTATCGGTAGAATAAAGGATTGCTCCTGAACCGTTATCTATTCGATTATCTTGCAAATATGTACTTTGATACATATCATGAACACTGGAAACTGCTGCGTATAAAGTTCCATTCGGAGCTTCAATCACTTGATAAACGGTATTGTAATTGATTCCAGAATAATCCTTCGACCATTTTTGTCCACCGTCTGTACTTCTAATTGCCGTTATATCCGTGTATGAAGCGAAAATATTGTTGTTATCACTCCAGTGCATCGACCAGGAAGCGGTGTTTTCCAAACCATTTCCAGCATACGATTGTCCAGTTGGCGTTGGATTTCCTGCAGGATTTTGATCTGCTATCTGCACATATGCCTGATTCCAATTCGCTCCACCATCCGAAGTAACATGGGCATATCCAAAGTCAGTAATAATTACCGTATTTGCATCATTCGGGGCTGTTTTCAATCCGAAAATGATCTCACCAAACCACCAATTTTCGTCACCTTGATAACCGCTCCAGCCCGTTGTAATATTCTGATTATTTACTCCTAAAAATGTCTCCGACCAACTCGTTCCTCCATTCGTTGTTTTGTAAACTATGGGAAAGCTGTTATCTGTATTGGTACCACCGACATAGAACGTGTTTATATCATTTCTGGCTGAAGAGATCAGGAAAATCTCATGATTCGGATCTATGCTGTTGTAAACATTTGTCCAGTTTCCTGCACCAACGTCCAGTTTCAACATTCCGGAACATATTCCAATGTCGAGTGCCTTAATTCCCGGATAAAGATCTCCTTGATCTGCAATATTTCCCATCAAACGTGTTGTACCGCCAGACTTTGCTCCAGTAAATGAGATAAATCCACTTCCAGCTGGAATTCCGGCTGTAGCGCTCATAGAGAAACTCGTTCCATTATTCGTTGAAACCAACATTCCTTGAGCAGTTCCGATATAAATATTACTTCCATCCCAGAAAACACCTGCAATGTGAAAATCACTCATAGAGAAAACGCTTTCGAAGCTCGTTCCACCATCATCAGAAAAGAACAATTCATCGTAAGAAGCTACCAGAAGTCGGTTAGTTGATTGTGGATCTGCTGACAAATACCATGTTTCTGAACCAGTTGGGTCTTCCGCAGTTGGTGACCAGTGAACGCCACCATCCGTGCTTTTTACGGGAAATCGTTCGTCTGTTATGTAATCCATATTTACCGCGTACAAAATATTCGCGTCTGAAGTGAATTCAACCGTATTGATACCACCTGTTGAAATCATTTCCTGAAAGTGAATAATATCCCAAGAATTGCCTTTGTTTGTGGTATGAAACACCTCCGACATGTCGCATTGCAAGTAAATATTATTGGCATCAAGCGGACTAATACTGGGACAAAACAATGCTCCTCCTCCACCTATTCCACGACTTTGCCATGATGTGGGTTGTGCAATGGACAAAACAGGAATTAGTACAATTCCAAAAAGTAGCAGCTTTTTCATGTTGTTGGTTTAATGAAGACAAATTACAAATTTTAAAAAGAGAACAGAAATTAGAGAATAGAAAATAGGCTCGAAACCCTGTTTTTCTATTCTCTGTTTTCTAATCTCTATTAGCTACATTTACACCGATGGATTCTCTAACTCAAATCGTTCTTGGAGCCGCTGTTGGTGAAGCAGTTGCCGGACGAAAACTAGGCGCAAAAGCTGCTCTTTGGGGAGCAATCGGTGGAACACTCCCTGACCTTGATGTATTTCTACGATTCTTTTATGATCCGTTAGACGGCGCTTTGGCACATCGTGGATTTTCGCATTCGTTATTATTTGCTTTACTTGCCGGACCAATATTAGGTTGGATCTCACATAAACTCTCCAAAGAAAAACACAACTTCAAAATGTGGACATTACTTTGGTTTTTGAGTATTGTCACGCACCCTATGCTCGACATGTTCACCAACTATGGAACACAATTTCTTTGGCCATTTTCACCACGAATTGCTTTCAATACCGTTTTTGTGATCGATCCGCTCTATACCATCCCATTCATGGCTTTCCTCATCGGAGCCTTGGTCATGAAACGCGAATCCAAACGACGAAGAATCTGGAACTGGACTGGAATAATTTATTCTTGCACCTACTTGCTTTGGGGTGTTTGCGTGAAACTTTGGATTCTGAATGAAGCGCCAAGCTACTTTAAACATACTAAGGTGAAACAGCTGATGGTAACACCAATGCCTTTAACCTCTTTCTACTGGCAAATTATTGCAGAAACAGAAGATGGTTCTTACGGGATACTGTACAAATCAATCTTTAACAACCAAAAGAAGGGTTATGGCGACTACATTCCCGGAAATCACTCTGTTCTAAAAAACATTGACTGGAACGGGAATGATAGAACGGAGCAGATAAAACATATAACGAATGGCTATTACGCGGTTGGTTTAGGTATAGACTCTCTGATTATTTATGATCTAAGGTTCGGTACAACTTTCAAACTAACAGCACATAAAGATGAAAAACCAATTATGGGTTACGGAATCAAATTGGATAACTGGAAAGTAAAAAGCTACTTTGGCTATAGAGCTCAGTCTTTTGACAAAATAGATTTTTGGAGGTATTGCGACTATGTTTTTGGATATGATCCGGTATTTCCAAACCGTTAGTTCACTGATTTCACAATTGAGTTGTTTAAAACTAGAAAAAAGAACAATCAAGGGTATCAGAGCGAAAGCCTACCTTTGCAATACGAAATTTATAAAATGAGACATTTCATTACCATTTTTGCATGTTCAGCTTTGCTTTTGCAGGCTTGCGGACAGAGCGAAGCGAAAACTGAAACCAAAAAAGAAGAACGAAAAGTTCCGGAACTTCCTGAGATTAATCATACGTACAAGTTGGAAGACTATTTGTCGACAAACGAACAGTTAGACAAAGACGTTGATGCCATTTTTGCAACTTTGGATGATACAGCTATTGTTGCACAATTGATCATGCCGGCGGTTGGTCGATTGGGAAATACACCCGAGTCGATTAAAGCTTTGATCAACAAACGTGTTATTGGCGGAGTTTTGATGTTGAATGGATCGAAAGAACAATTTACAGGCTGGATCAAGGATTTCAATACATTGAATGTGAAGAACGGAAACCCAGGATTCTTATACAGTGCTGATGCTGAACCAAGCTTATTCAATAGAAAGATCAGTGGTTCTTCCGTTGTAAAGAAAGCCAACGAAATCACCTCTTTGGAAGAAGTAAATACTTGTGCCGACACCATTGCTGCTACGTTGAAAGCAATAGGAATCAACTACAACTTTGCACCAGTTGTTGACTTAGCAAAGAATGGAACAGTTGGTTACAGAGGTTTTGCGAAAGTAGAAGCAAACAATGTTCCATGGTCGAATGCATTTATTGCACGTATGCAATCACAAGGAATTATTGCCACAGCAAAACATTTCCCAGGACACGGTTTGGTTTCTGGAGATACTCACAAATCGTTACAGGCAATTGACGGTGAATTGAAGGAGGTACCAACATATCCAAAATTGATTGAAGACGGTGTGTTGAGTGTAATGATAGGGCATTTGGCGGTAGTTAACAATCCGAAATACAATACGGATGGACTTCCAGCAACTTGTTCAAAGAAAATTGTGACTGATCTATTGAGAAACGAACTTGGTTTCAAAGGATTGGTAGTGACAGACGCCATGAATATGGGAGGAGTTACGGCTGTAAAAGGAAACAACGTGAAGGCAATTGATGCCGGAGTTGACATTTTATTGATGCCTTTGGATTGTATGAGATCTCACAGTGAAATCTTAGCTAAATACAAGAGCGATCCAGCGTTCAAAGCAGTTGTTGAAGCAGCAGCTAAGCGTGTAATTCGCATGAAACTGTGCGTTGGAGCTGTGAAAGGATAGAAAATTAAAAGAAACTTAAAGTCGAACCCTGGTTTAACAAACCGGGGTTTGCTATTTTTGGAGAAATCGATTTACGTGAAATCAACTTTTCTAGCGATTCTTTGTTTCCTTATTTCTCTAAATTCATTTGCACAAAAACGCAAAAAGTTCTCCTATTCGTACGCAATAGGTGATGAAATATCAGAAAGAGAGAAATACACTTTATTTGATACGATTGTCATTTCAGTTTCGCCAATTGATAACGACTCAATTCTAATAAGTTTCGATTTACCCGCAGATGATTATGGTATTGTCCGTTTTCAAGAGAAATCAATTCTTTTATCACCTAACAATCAATCATTTAAAGTATCGAATGAATATTTAGGTCAAAATTTCAGAATAGATCTAGGAAGCATATATTTTGCAGAATTTCAACTCAAAACTGAAAATCTTAACTCTGCACAAAATGTACTAATCGAGAAATCAACCATCCTTAACGATCCTGATTCTGGTGGAATTGTTATTCATTCCAAAAGAGAACTATCAAATTCGGAAATCGAAACCATGGTGTGGTGTTATATCAGAAAAGAAGAAAATTGCTACAATACTGAGGAGTGTCAAATATCGATTGTCCTCTAAAAAATTTCAAATTGACTGTATTCCATTTCATTTTGAAACGAAACACTTCATTCAACTAACTATTTGAGTCAATAGACTTCTTCTCTTTTGCTTTAATTTCAAGCGTTTAACTTTTTTTGTAGCACCAATTCTGGCACATGGCATTTTGTTAGCTCAATGATTACCAAATCAATAAAAAGCTATCAATATGAAAAAGTACATCGCTTTAGGATTGGTTGCGATATCAGGGATATTCTTCCAATCATGTAAAAAAGAGAACAACGTACCTAGCGGACCAGCAGGTGCAATGGAAGTTAGAATGACAGATGCACCGGGAAATTTCGCGTCACTGGATGTTCAGATCACAAAAGTTGAGGCTTATTTGCAAAACTCAGGATGGGTCACCCTCAATAGTCAAACACAAACAGTAGCTGTATTGGATTTGACTAATGGAGCTGAAACTTCAATTGCAAGTAATTCCAGCTTAAGTGCCGGAATGTACACTAAACTGCGTTTGACATTTGGTAACACCAACTCACTTCAATTATCAGGTTCAGGTGGTGGTTCGAGCTTAGACTTAAGTTTTGGGACAAATACAAGTCACCAGGTTGAAATTGAGATCAACGAGCAAGTGAATGCCAGTGAAACAACAAGTGTTTTGATTGACTTCAATGCCGCACAATCGATTTATGATTTAGCCGGAAGTTACTTTATCAATCCGATAATCGAAGAGATCGAAGACGAATCAACAGGAGTTCAGGGAACAGTTCAAGGCGCTGCAACGGCTTCTGTAACCTTGTCGAACGGAAATCACAGCTATTCAACTTTCATTAACGCTCAGGGACAATTTTTGATCCGAGGTGCTGAGGATGGAACTTACCAGATTCAAGTAAGCGCAATAGCAAGTTCAAACATGCAATCTCAAACGGGCTCATTGAGCAATGTGGTTGTAGCTGATGGACAAATTACGCAAGTTGGAAATATCGCTTTGAATCCATAATCGGGTTTTAAAATGTAGAAAAAGGTTCTCATATTTATGGGAACCTTTTTTGTTTCGAACCTCAGTAAAAACGGGAGAAAACGTTGAAAAACCAACACTTTAATTAGTGCACCTTCTTTCAAAACGAAAACCACTATTTCATTTTGAAAAAATATTCCGTTTTGAATTTTAACAATCTAAAAAATCACTATCTGTCAAGCCCTGTAAACAAAGCCTTTAGAGAGTTTCAGGCTGTTTTAACGTTTCTCGGCAAGGTTATAGACTACTCTTTGGCATAACAAAAAAGAAACACGTCATGAAAAAGGTTTTCATATTAGTCCTACTACTACACACTGTTTCTAACGCATTGTCATTTGAAAGCACAAAACCAACCGCTGAAAATGACAGTTGTGCCCTACAAGTAAGAATCACAGATTCTGAAATCAACTCCTTCGGTCTAAACATTGAAATTGTAAATGTGGAAGTTTACAACGAGAATTTAGGCTGGATTACGCTAAACGATTTTCAACAAAACATTTCGAGCTTAAGTTTTACAAGCGGAAATGAATCGCTTTTGGCAAACGCCATTATTCCTGAGGGAATTTACACTAAAGTCAGATTAACTTTCGGAAACTCAAATACGCTTTATTCAAATACAACTGAGGCAAATGCTTCAGATCAACTGAACTTTATCTCAAATGACGATAAAAAGGTTGAAATCGAGATTGAGCAGTATTTATTCGAGAAAGACACCAATCAAGTCTTGATTCATTTCGATGTTTCGAATTCCATTACATTCATTGAAGATGAATTCATCATCGCGCCTGATTTTCAGGAAATGAAAGGTTCTGCAATACAAGCGACAGAGAAACCGACAGATGTCAATTCGCTCTCGTTTTCTAAATAAAATAGTGTCATTCGACATTAAAGGAAAAACCCTTCGAATTATGCGCTAGAAGAGGTTGATTACTTTAACTAAAACTCCCCTTTTCGGTTTCTACTGAATTGGGGATTTTACATTTTAATCACCTGTCAAGCTAAAACCATTTAGTTAAATTATTTTTAAACAATACGTCATATCGACCTGTTTTTTAACAATTTTCGACCTCAAAAAAGTCTGTCAAGACCATCTTTCATCTATATTTGCTCTCACAACTACTACAATATGAGAAGCTTACTACTGATTTTCTTCGTTGTTATTACAAACTTATGCTCCGCGCAATCATTTTCCTATCGATTCAAAGGAACAATGGACCAGGAACGTATTCAAAAAATTGAAAGCGATATTCTTGAAAACCCTGAATTTTCGAACGTTAAGTTCAAAGTGAAAGAACAAAGTGGAGAGATCCTTTTTCAGTTCAAGGCGCAACCAGTGATAAAAGAAGAATCACAAACAAGTCCGGCGGTAATTTTGAAGAAAATTATCATCGTCAACGGACTGGAACCAATAGAACTAGTTCAACTACCATAAGTCACGATCAATGAAAACTGTAAAAAGTCTACTGTTTGGGATAGTACTTTCCCTTCCCGTTTTGTCGTGGCAGCAATCCAACGACTGTTCAACCGCAACAGCACTTCCGGTTACAGCAAACTGCAGTTCCCCTACAAATGGAACAACTATTGGGGCAACTCAAAGTATTGCCGGATGTTCAGGAACTTCTGACGACGATGTATGGTATCAATTCACCGCAACTGCAACTTCGCACCAGATAACTGTTGTTGGTTCAGCCACTTTCGATGCGGTTGTTCAGGTATTTTCCGGAGCTTGTGCTTCACTTGCTTCACTTTCTTGTACAGACTTAACCTTTAATGGAGGAACTGAAACTGTTTATTTATCAGGATTAAGCATTGGGCAGGTTTACCGTGTTCGTGTTTACCATTACTCTGCAGGAAGCGGAAGCGGAACATTTACCATTTGTTGTACAGTTGGAGCTTCTGCCCCATCTAACAACAACTGTTCTGGTGCAACAGCTTTAACTGTCAACACTTCTTGTGTCAATACTGCCGGAACAACTTTGGGCGCAACACAATCGGTTGCCGGATGTTCAGGAACTGCCGATGACGACGTTTGGTATTCTTTCGTTGCCACAAATGCCTCACAAACCATTACTGTAACTCCAACAACTTCCACTTTCGATGCCGTTTTCCAGGTTTATAGCGGAACTTGTGCATCATTATCTACCGAAGCATGTATCGACAATACGTTTTCAAATGATCCGGAAACATCAACAGTAGTTGGCCTAACACCTGGTCAAACCTATTACGTACGTGTTTATGATTATTATTCGAGCAATCCCGGAACATTTAACATTTGTATAACTGGTCCGGCTACGGCAGTACCCACGAACGATAATCCTTGTTCTGCAATTGCTCTTCCCGCTGTCACTTCGAATTGCAACTACTTGGAGTTTACTACCGTTGGTGCAACAAATACGGCTTCTCCCGGTGCACCAAGTTCGTGTATTGGTGGTTCGGGAGCTGCAAATGGTGGATTTTCGGCAGGAACACTGGATGTTTGGTTTTCAATTGTCGTTCCTAGCTCGGGAACATTGTTCATTACTCCTAAACCAAACATGGGAGCTGGAAGAATTTCTGACGGCGTGATGGTTTTGTATTCCGGAACTTGTGGAAGTTTAACCCAAATTACGTGTGCGGATGACAACAATTTCCCCGGAACATCAAACGATTTACTTCCCTTCATTTCAGCAACTGGCTTAACACCAGGTTCAACAGTCTATCTTCGATTCTTCGGATACGGAACAAGCAGTGGAACTTTTGGTCTTTGTATAACAACAGCAAGTAACGACGCTTGTTCAAATGCACTTTACATTTGTGACTTGAACGGATACAGTGCGTCTACAAGCGCTGCGTTCACCCCAGATCGTCCATGTAATATGCGTGGAAATGCGGAACAAAACAACGCGCCAACTTACACTTATACTCCGGGAACAAATCAAGGTGGAATCTTTGGTTCAGCCGGCGCTTGGGGAACTGGATCGGCAAGCCCTGATGTTCAAATCAACAACAATTCATGGATTCGATTTACAGCAGCTTCCGCCACGGCAGTTCTGAATGTTTCAGTTTCTGATTGCTGGGTAGGAAATTACCCGAGTGGTGGAATTCAAATGCAAGTATTCTCTTCGAATGGCGCATGTTGTAACTTCACTCCTGTTTCCAATTTCGAAGAAAATTCAACTTCATTTACCATAACTGCAAACGGTTTAACACCAGGAAACGATTACTATTTAATGGTTGATGGTTTTGCAGGAGACATTTGTAACTATACTATTACTGCGCAAAGCGGGGTGCAATTCCCTGAAATTACACCTGTTGCTCCTATTTGTGCCGGACAATCAGTCAACCTGAACGCTCCGTTAGGCGGAACTTCGTATTACTGGATTCACAATGGAGCTATCACTTCTTCAGTAAATGTTACTCCGGCAACAACTCAAAACTATTCTGTTGATGTTTATGGAATTTGTGGTTACAAACAAACCCTTACTACAACTGTTACTGTGAACCCCATTCCTGCTGCTCCATTATTGAGTGCTAACCAAACAGTTTGTACTGGAAACACATTAAATCTTACAGCGAATACAATTTCCGGCGCAACTTATTCGTGGTCAGGACCAAACGGATTCACTTCTTCCCTGCAAAACCCGAGTATTTCAAATGTTTCATCTGCAGCGGCTGGAGTTTATACCTGTTATGTAACCGTAAGCGGTTGTACGAGTCCAAATGCAACGACAACAGTAACAGTGAACACTACTCCTGCTCCACCAGTAATTTCAAGCAATACACCAGTTTGTTCTGGTAACACCATCAACTTATTTTCGAATACGATTGGAAGTGCAACTTATGCCTGGACAGGACCAAGTTCTTTCAGTTCAAGTTTGGAAGATCCAACACGACCAAGTGCTACAACAGCTATGTCGGGAACATACACTTTACAAATAACAGTAAATGGCTGTCCGAATTCAGCAACAACAAATGTGGTTGTGAACCCAACACCAGCAACTCCAACAGCCGGAAGTAATAGTGCGATTTGTGCAGGGCAAACATTGAACCTGACAGCCTCAAACGTGGTTGGCGCAACATCTTACAGTTGGACTGGTCCGAATTCATTTGCATCCTCATCACAAAATCCGAGCATAGGAAGTGCAACAACTGCAGCAACTGGAATATATACCGTTACAGCTTCTGGAAGTGGATGTACAAGTGCCGCAGGTACTGTAAACGTTACAGTTAATCCAATTCCTGCGACTCCTGTTATTTCAAGTAATTCTCCTGTTTGTACTGGACAAACCATCAACTTATTCTCCAATACTATTGGAAGTGCAACATACAGTTGGACAGGACCAAGTGGATTTACATCTGCTTTGGAAGATCCTACCAGAGGAAGCGCAGTAGCTGGTTTTGCTGGAATATATTCGTTAACTGTTTCGGTAAGTGGTTGTAGTTCTTCAGCTGCCACTACGAATGTTATCGTAAATCCAATTCCAGCTTCACCAACTGCAGGAAGTAATGGTCCTGTTTGTTCAGGAAATACTATAAACTTGAGCGCCAGCACAGTTCCAGGCGCATCTGGTTACACATGGTCGGGACCAAATTCTTTTAGTTCAACAGTACAAAATCCGAGTATAACATCTTCAACAACAGCAATGTCTGGAATCTATAGTGTTACAGCTACTGTTAACGGTTGTACAAGTACTGCGGGAACAGTGAATGTGGTTGTAAACTCCACACCTGTAACACCAAGTCCAACGAGTAACGGACCAATTTGCGAAGGAAGTACAGTGAATCTGTCTCAGGCAACAGTTGGAAGCGCAACATACAGTTGGACCGGACCAAACAGTTTTGTTTCCACCAATGAAGATCCAAGTTTTGCAAATGGTCAGGCAATTAATGCAGGAACCTACAACGTCACTGTTACGGTAAACGGTTGTACCTCTGGAGTCGGCTCTACCGTCCTGGCAGTAAATACCGCAGCGCAAGTGGACGCCGGAGCAAACTTGGCTTCTTGTAACGGAGCAACTGTAAACTTAGCTGGTTCCAGCGGTGGCAGCGCATCTTCAGTTACATGGAGTAATGGCGCAGGTTCGTTTTCCAACATTAATTCGGCAACTTCGACTTATACCCCAAGTGCTGGAGAAATCCTTGCTGGTTCTGTAATTCTAACATTAACAACTGACAATCCAACGGGACCTTGTCCCGCAGTTTCTGATGTGGTGACGATTGCGATTTCCAGCTCGCCAAGTGCAAGCTTCTCTTATCCAAATCCAAGTTATTGCCAAAGTTCTTCTGATCCAACACCCGTTTTCCCGGTTGGAGCAAGTGGTGGCGTTTTCAGTTCTACTGCAGGACTTTCAATCAACTCAAGTTCAGGAGCAATTGATGTTTCTGCTTCCACTCCTGGAATTTACACTGTACAAAACAACATTGCAGCAAACGGTTCTTGTCCAAGTGCAAATGCAAGCACGAGCTTCGAAGTAATTGCAACACCTGCAACGCCAAGTGTTTCAAATAACGGATTGATTTGTGAAAACGGAACAATTCAGCTTTCCGGACCAACAGTTTCGGGAACTTATTCCTGGTCAGGACCAAACTCATTTACTTCAACTTTAGAAGATCCTTCGATTAGCAATGCAGGTTCGGCTGAAGCTGGAACATACGGATTGGTGGTAACAGTGAATGGCTGTCCAAGTGCAACAGGCACTACGAATGTTGTTGTGACTCCAAATCCAAATGTTTCTATAACAAATGGTGCTTCTGCAAATGTTTGTACGAATGATGTCTTGACACTTACGGCAACTGGAGCCAATTCATTTGTTTGGAGTACAACAGAGATCACAAGTTCTATTAACATAACTGGAACTTCCAATACAACTTATACGGTAATTGGAACGACTGCTGGATGTTCATCCACCGACCAGATTAACATTATTGTTAATTCGCTGCCGTCGTTAACAACTTCTCCAACAGCAAACAACAGTAATTGCGACAATCCGACTGGTTCTTTGATTGGAATTGTAGTGAACGGAGCACCAACGATTGACTATTTATGGCATGATGGATTAGGAAATAATGTTGGTGTGAATGCAGATTTATCGAATGTTGATGCTGGAAATTACACTGTTGATGTAACAGATGGAAACGGATGTCAAGCGACATTTGGACCATTCACTGTAAGTAATTTCCCTACTCCAACGAGTCCAACGGTTAATTTTGATGATGCATCACCTTGTATCAACAATGCAATTACAGGCTCAACTTCAACAGTTGCGGGTGGCTCATACGCATGGACAGGACCAAACGGGTTCTCCAATGCAACGTCAAGTTTTACAATTGATCCTGTTCTATTATCGAATACCGGTGCATACTGTGTAACGGTAACTGTAAATGGTTGTCCAAGCACCCCTGGATGCGGAAATTTGACAGTAAATGCACTTCCAATTGTTGACATTGATGGAAACAATACCGATTCAACTGTATGTTTCGATACGAATATTGTTTTAACGGCAACTGGAGCAACTTCGTTTACTTGGACGGGTCCGAACAGCTATTCAGGAAATGGAGCGACTGTAACTCTGACCAATGTGACTTCTAACAACGCAGGTTACTACTATGTAACTGGAATGAGCGGGCAAAATTGTTCAGCAACAGATTCAGTTTTAGTAACGGTTAACCCACTTCCGAGCATTTCATTGAATTCGAATTCAACGAATAACAATACTTTCTGTCAGGGTGGAATGGTTGAACTAACCGCAACAGGAAGCGGAACACTCAATTGGGCTGGACCAAACGGGTTTACATCGTCAAATGATACGATTACCTTCGATCCTGCAACAAACAATCAAAGCGGATCATATGCAGTTACGATTACGGACGGAAACGGTTGTATGAATGCAGACACAATCGCAATTTCAATCAGTTCAGCAGATTTTGGCGGAATTAGTGGTCCAAATGAACTATGTGCCGGACAAACATTGATCCTTACTGCTACTGGTGGCGGAACATACTCATGGGCAGGTCCGAATTTATTTGCAAGCACAAACGCAAGTATTGCCATTCCAACGTTTACTCAAAATCAGGAAGGAAACTACATTGTACAGATAACAGATAGTTTGGGCTGTATTACTTCAGATACTAACGACGTTTCGATTTTACACTCTCCTTCTTGTTTAGATATTCCTGAATTGGTTACTCCGGATGGAAACGGATTCAACGACACTTGGGACATTGAAGGTTTGGAATATTATCCAGACGCTGAAGTGTTTATTTACAATCGTTGGGGGAATTTGATCTACCAGGTTTCACCTTACACCACACCTTGGAATGGAGAACCGAATAACGGATTGACGATTGATGGAAAATCAGGAAAAGTTCCGTTTGGCACTTACTTCTATCAGATCAAACTAAACGACTCCGAGAAAACGGAATACAAAGGTTACTTAGAACTTCAATACTAAAAGCATGAGAAAGAAAATACTTACTTGTTTAGCTTTGTGCTTGAGTTTGATGTCAGTTGCACAGCAAGATGAACAGATGTCGCTGTACATGCAAAATCCTTTGTATTACAATCCAGCGTATGCGGGAAGCCGACAATCCTTGAGTTTTGTTTCACTTGCCCGTTTTCAATGGGTGGGTTACAACGGTTCACCCATGTCGCAATGGTTTAGCGTACACTCTCCTATTTTGGGAAACAATTTAGGAATTGGTGGACATTTCGTAAATGATAATATTGGAAGCAGAAACCGAACAGCAGCTTACGTAGACTTAAGTGCCGGCATCCGATTGAATAAAAAAGGAGATCGATTAGCGGCAGGATTATCTGGTGGTGCCGATTTTATGAGTTTTGATTTCAGCAGCTTGAATGTTACAGACATCAACGATCCATATTATGGACAGCGTTTCTCAAGCACCAAACCAAATTTGGGCGCAGGATTGTACTATTATGGTGACAAACATTATGTTGGAATCTCTTCTCCCCGCTTGTTTGAAGCAAAATTTGAAGATGCCACAACCTTGGTCACCACATTGAATAAACGACATTTTTTCTTTGCTGCTGGTGGTGTATTCGATTTGAACAGTGTATTGAAATTGAAACCTTCAACAATGATCAAATACACGCCAGATGCACCATTAACAATGGACTTCAATCTGAGTTTAATGATGTATGATAAATTGTGGTTTGGAACCATGTATAGATACAACGAATCTGTTGGAGTTACTGCAATTGTAACCATCAAGAAATGCATTCAGGTTGGTTACGGATATGATTTTCCCATCAACGGTTTGATGAAATACCAAAGTGGTTCACACGAAATATTACTAACTTACGATTTCAATTTCAAAAAAGTCGTTTACAACTCTCCACGCTATTTCTAGTTAACTGATGCGCACACTTCTACTCGTTTCATTCATCTTACTTTTTTCAAATATCACATTTGCACAAGCCAAACAGCGCAAAGCAGATGAACACTTTGCCAAGCTGGAATATTTCTCTGCGGCACCTATCTATGAAGAACTGGCGCGAAAAACAATTAGTGGAAAGGGAACAATCAACTGGGAAAACGTTCGAAAAGCGGCCATCTCCAATAAGAATTTGTACCAATTCAACAAAGCAAAGTATTACTATTCAAAACTTCACGAAACAAATCGCCTGACTGAAGCAGATTATGTTGAATACATTGATTTACTGCGCGTAATCGGACAATATGAGGTTGCTGATCAGTTACTGGCAGATGCAAATCTGGTTTATCCAACAAACAACTTCGTTCAACTACTAAAGGACAAAAATCAGGATTTCGGTCATTTATTAGCCGATTCTTCCATCTATTTCATCGAACCTTTGTCAATAAACTCTGGCTTGGGAGATTTTTGTCCTACATTCTATGAAAAGGGAATTCTTTTTATGTCGAAGGCGAAAAACGCTGGATTCTTAAACGGAAAATACGGTTGGGACAATAGCTATTTTATCAATATGCTGTATTCCCCGTACGATATCGATTCAAGTTTGATCAAACCGAAAGTGTTGAAAGATGCCTTCTTTTCCAGAGCTCACGACGGACCAGTTTCGTTTAGTCCTGATGGAAATTCGATGGTAATCACTAAAAACACACTTGGAAAACATAACGACCAGGAAGTAGTTGTTTTGGCCATTTACTTTTCAAAAAAGATCGACGGTGTTTGGCAGGAAGTCACCCCTTTCCCTTTCAATAATCCAGCTTATAACGTTGGACATGCATGCTATTCGGCAGACGGAAAGCGCATCTATTTTTCGAGTAAACAACCTGGTGGGTTCGGTGGTGCAGATTTGTACTATTCGGAATTGAACGGAAATGCCTGGTCGGAACCAGTGAACCTTGGGCCAAACATTAATACGGACCAAGATGAATTATTTCCACATTTGACGGCGAACACCTTGTATTTCTCTTCTCGTGGACATTTTGGAATTGGCGGTTTGGATGTTTTCAGTACTTCTCTGAGTTTGGATGGAAAAGTGCTGAACATGGGAGCACCAATCAATACTTCTTTCGACGATTTCGGGATTATCGCATTACCTTCAGAGAAAGGAGGATTCTTCTCTTCCAATCGTGGAGATTTTGTCGATCGCATTTATGCATGGACAAGAAAAGATCCGTTAATCAACTTCGAAGGAACCGTTTTTGCAGATTATCAAGTAGATGAACCCTTGCCAAATCAGTATGTCCTTTTCACAGATTTAACTACAAATCAGAACGATACATTATACACAGATTCTCTAGGCAAATTTAACACGCAACTTTTTGTAAATCATAACTATAGATTCAACACATCAAAGCAATACTTTAAATTAAGAGAACCGATAAATATTGAGACTGCGGGAATCACAAGAGACACATTGTTGACTGGAGAATTGTTCCTGCAACCCTTGATTATTGATGTTACATTGAAAGTGGTAGAGCGTGGAACAAATCTTCCGATCAAGAATGCGAAAACCACGATTACCAATCCGATCACAAAAAAAGATACGGTACTTTATACCAACGAAGAAGGATTGGCAACTTTGGTTGTAGACCGATTTACTGAATACGAGGCACACGCAACCAAACGTGGATATGTGGATGACCAAACGCTTTTCCAGACTTCAGATGAAGACGATAAGGTAATTCAACTCCTACTCCAACTTCCACTGATTAAGAAAGGCGACAAATTCAAGCTCGAGAATATTTTCTACGACTACAACAAATCGACATTGCGACCAGAGAGTATGGCTTCGCTGGATAAACTGGCTGAGTTCATCATTGAAAACAAGTTAAAAATTGAATTGGCATCTCACACAGATGCGCGAGGTTCTGTTACCGGAAACCAGAAACTATCCCAGGCAAGAGCGCAAAGTTGTGTCGATTACCTGATTAAGAAGGGCGTCCCAACCAGCAGCATTGTAGCAAAAGGCTATGGCGAATCGCAATTGATCAATCGTTGTAAGGATGGAGTTGTTTGTTCAGAAGAAGAACATCAGGCAAATCGACGAACAGAAATCAAGATTTTATAGGTACTAATTACCAGTTACTAATTACAAATGGAGAGTAGGTTTCTTCATTGCATCTTTCGTGTAATGCTAAGAGGATGGCAAATTTGCAATTCGTCATTAGCAATTTGTAATTGCAGTGTCATTTGTAATCGTTAATTTGTAATTAGTAATTTTACGTTATGTTCATCGAAATAAATCCATATAACATTGACAGTCGTTTGATCGACCAAATTGTAAGCGAACTAAAAAAGGGGGAATTGGTCATCATTCCAACCGACTCCGTTTACGCAGTGGCTTGCGACTTGAAAAACAAGAAAGCACTGAACGAATTGGCGAAATGGAAGAATTCGAAGCTTTCCAAAACCAATATTTCCATTATGTGTGACGATATGTCACAAGTTTCGGAATACGTTCGTCAGTTGGATAAAGCAACGTTCCGTTTGTTGAATTACCATTTGCCAGGACCATATACTTTCATTTTGGACGCATCACACGATGTTTCGAAGTTGTTTGATTCGAGCAAAAAGGAAATTGGTATTCGTATTCCGGATAATGTGATTGTAACAACACTTGTAAACGCTTTAGGAAATCCACTAGCTGTAACCTCTTTACATGATAACGAAGACGAAATTACCGATTACTTTGTTGATCCTGCGGCCATTTACGAACGCTATGATGATGAAGTAGCGGTTATTATTGACGGTGGACAAGGAAATCTGGAAGCATCAACTATTGTAAGTTGTGTGGATGGAAATATTGAAATTCTTCGTCAAGGAATTGGACCGATTGAACTATGATTGTTATTATCAACTGTGGAAGTACAAAAACGCCTCACATCCTGGAAATGGTTGAGGAGTTTCACTATTCCAAGATTGTTCATCTGGCCGATTTCGAGTATTCAAAATATGAAGATGCAGACGGATTCATCATTTCAGGAGCACCAATCCTGATTACAGAAAAAGATCCAGATCCTTATTTGGAAAAGTTTACATGGCTGAAAACCACTGAAAAACCTGTATTGGGAATTTGCTTTGGCCACCAAATGTTAGCTTTAACTTACGATTCATTAGCGAATCGTCAAAAAGAAGATCGACACTTGCAAACCATTGAAATTATCGCTGAATGTCCATTGTTTGATAGACTTCCTAATGAAGTTGAATTCATGGAAGATCATTGCGAGAGCGTTTCCATTCCACATCATTTTATTCATGTTGGTGTTTCAGATGCATGCATTAATGAAGCTATGATGCACGAAAGCAAGCCCCTTTACGGCGTACAGTTCCATCCAGAAGTTTCAGGAAACAACGGACTTGTTCTTATTGAGAACTTTGTGAATATATGTAAAGGGAAAGACAATTTCTCGTGGTAGCGAGGTGATTTAGCTCAGCGGACGAATTGAACTTTCGTCTGGTGGATTGCAAACTGTAAATCCGGTCTGAAGAATCGAACAGCCGTCTGGTGGATTGCGGACTGCCCAATCCTGTCCCAAGAATCAAACAACCGTCTGGTGGATTGCAGACTGCCCAATCCCGTCCGAAGAATAGAACAACCGTCTGACGGATTGCATATCCACAACATATCCGGAAAACCGCAATACCACATTCGTATTGAAAACTTTGTGAATATCTGTAAAAGGAAACAGGATTTTTCGTGGTAATTATTCCGACTTTTGATTTATGTTATTTAATCGCATTTGGATAGGATTCTTCCTGATATCTTTCATTGTTGCCACATGTAAACTCATATTTTGGCAAGATCTGGACATTTATGAAGACATGTCAATGGCCTTGTTCGAATCAGCAAAATCTGCGTTTGAGATTTCTATCGGACTTACAGGGGCTTTGTGTTTTTGGCTTGGGTTCATGAGAATTGGTGAGAAAGGTGGAGCTGTACAATTACTAGCGAAAGTAATTTCACCGTTCACCGCTCGTATTTTCCCAGAAATACCAAAAGACCATCCTGCTATTGGATCTATTATGATGAACTTTTCCGCAAACATGCTCGGATTAGACAATTCTGCTACTCCGCTGGGTTTAAAAGCCATGAAGGAAATGCAGGAGCTCAACCCGAACAAAGAAACTGCATCTAACGCACAAATCATGTTTCTGGCGCTTAATACAGCAGGATTAACAATCATTCCTGTCAGTGTGCTAGCCATGCTTTCAAAGTTCAATTCTTCGAACCCAACTGAAGTTTTTATTCCAATATTGATTACGACATTCCTTTCTGCATTTTGTGCAATGGTCATTGTGGCTATTAAACAACGAATTAATCTTTTGGATCCAATCGTTTTACTCTATTTTGCTATCGGACTAAGTTTTGTTGGAGGTTTGCTCGCCATTTCCATTTATTTCCCGGAATATACTTCTACCATTTCCAGTATAATGGGGAATGGAATTCTACTGCTCTTCATTATGTTCTTCCTTATTTTAGCAATGGCTAAAAAGGTTGTGGTTTATGATGAATTCATTGAAGGAGCCAAAGAAGGTTTTCAAGTTGCGATAACCATCGTTCCCTACGTGGTAGCCATTTTGTGTGCAATTGGGTTATTCCGCGCATCAGGATGTTTGGATTCATTACTATTTGGAATCAGAGAAACCTGCATTTGGATTGGATTAGTTCATACTGAATTTGTTGATGCACTTCCAGTTGGATTAATCAAACCTTTTAGTGGTTCAGGTGGAAGAGCAATGCTTCAATCCATTTTGGAAAACAAAACTTTTGGTCCTGATTCATTCGTTGGAAAAATGGGTGCAACCATGCAAGGAGGAACGGAAACTACTTTCTACATTCTGGCAGTTTATTTTGGATCCGTGAAAATAAAACATACCCGTTATGCGGCTGGAGTTGGATTATTAGTAGATGTTATTGGAATAATAATCGCAATTATTGTTTCCTATTTGTTCTACAACATTAACTAGAAGAAATGAGTTGGTTTTCAAAATTATTCGGGAAAGACGATAACAAGTCCAAGAAAGTAGTCTCAGGAAAGGCGAAGGTAGAATTCATGAACCTGAACTACGATCCAAAGATCATGATGGCTTGGGTGAAAGCATTGGAGGGCGAAGTAGATTTCGATCTATGGTTGCTGAACAACGGTTTTGAAGAATTGTACCATACCAATCAAGCTCTTCGACTGAAACAAGAAGCCCGGGATTGGTTGATGAAAAACGGTTATCCGCATTTAATGGCAATGGTCAACGCTGCTGAAGGAAACGAAAGCGCATTGCACTGGTTGAAAGTTCATGGATTTGAATTACTGCATCATATTGCTGCTGCCGTAGACGACGAAATGGAAAGTTTCGAATGGCTGAAGAAAAACAGTACAGAAATGATTTTCCTGCTGACAAGAACAATCAAGAAGCTCAAAGACGAAATTGAGTTCAATCACAACGACATTCATTCCTTCGGAAAAGACGTGTAAAATGAACATCAGGAAAGCTACATTAGCCGATATCTCGCGAATTAGAGAAATTGCTGATTTAACATGGCCAGCAACTTATGCTGAAATCATTGGTCCTGAGCAAATCACCTACATGCTCAACTGGATGTATTCCAAAGAAAAGATCGAAGCAGCCATTTCAGACGAAAAGCAGGATTTTTTGGTTCTGGAAATGAACAATGACCCTTCGTTAAACTCAGGATCCGTTGTAGGATTTGCAGGAATAGAACACAATTATAAAAACCAGGCAATTACACGTATTCACAAACTTTACGTTTTGCCTTCAACGCAAGGAACTGGCGCAGGGAAAGCATTGTTCAATGCCATCATTAATGAAGCAAAAGCAAACGGCTCTACTCTGCTTCATTTGAACGTGAATAAAGCCAATAAAGCGGTAAGTTTTTATCGGCACTTGGGATTTGAAGTTGCGGAAGAAGAAGTGTTAGATATAGGGAATGGATATGTGATGGATGATTATATAATGGTGAAAGAGATATTCCAGATCCCGTAAGATTAGATGACCCAGCTATCGAAAAATGATTGCGCATTTGAATTTCCAAAACCCTCGGTTTTGGTAAAATTGTGGAATTATAAATGACTTTATATGCGAGATGAAGTACAAGTAAATCAAAACTTAACGCTTTTAGAATCACTGGAGGTTTTGTTCTTCCTGATGTCACGAATGAAAATAATCAGAGGAATATTTCTGATTGTAGTGTCCCTCAGTATTCTTTCTGAGATTCTTAATATCGATAAAACGAAAGATGGTTTTGAGTTGGTAATGGGTTTTGTTTCGGCCCCGTTATTTTTTATAGCTTTTTTTGCAGGATTACCGTCAATAGCTGTAATCCTAATTTACAAACTTAAACCTAACATTTTCAAAGGCATCAGTTACAAATTCAACTATCTAGGTCTTGAGACATCAACGATTAGCACCAATAGAACAATACTTTGGGATGAATTTAATGGCTATCGAGAAACCAAGAAATTCATCTACCTTTTTCTAGATAAAAATTGCCACGTTATTCAGAAGAGATTACTAAGAGATTCCGCGGAACTGAACTGGATTAGGTCAATTCTAGATGAAAAACTCTCTTGAACGTACTACTGCACGAATAGAATAAAACCACCCAGAGTTATGAAATTCCCTACGATTGCACTACTGCTCATGCTCATATCGTGTAACAGCGGCAAATCGAAACCCGTCAACACCCTAAAAGACATCAGCGGAATTGAAGCCTACCAGCCGAAACGCCCTGTTGATTTCCCACATGAGATACACGCTAAAAATCAGATCAATTGCAACTATTGTCATAATCCAAAAGTGGAATCGGACCGACATGAATTAACCGTAAACATCTGTACGAATTGTCATAAAAAGATCTACGGAGCTGATGCTGATACAACTCAGTAGAATGTGAAGTGGTCCAAGACGGAACGGAATTCAAAGAATTTGGGATGAACAGAAAAAACGATATGCCTACAACGGTGATTGATCATTTTGAATTGATCAATTAAACCTGTACTTTTCATACGTTAAAGTTAAAAACTACAACAATGAAAAATCTTACCATCCTTTTTCTTGCACTAATTAATTCATATTTCGGTTCAACTCAAACCAATATCTATCATCCATTACCACAAGGTTGGGGAGCGACTTGGCATTCAGAGCACATTGTTGGTGGTACGATTGGTCCGATTTACACATACAAAACCACAATGTGGGGCGGCGATACTGTTATTAATTCTTTAACATACACCAAGGTTTACAATAAAGTTGGACCTAATTTAAACTTTGTTGGAGGTGTTAGACAAGATGTGGCATTAGAAAAAGCATATTTCTTCAGCACAATAGCCAATACTGAAACAGATATTTCTTTCAATCAACACGTGCAAATTGGCGACACAACTAACACAACACTTGTACCTTATTGGGGAGCTGATACAACTTTCGTAGTAACTGATATTGATTCTATATCGGTCTTAGGAAGCTATCGAAAAAGAATTCACCTTGAAGCTTTAGACGTGAATCAATCTCAGACAATTTGGGGAACGTACGTTGCGGGTGTCGGTTTTATCAGTTATTCGGGCTGGGAATGGAGTTGGAATGTAGATTGTTTTTTAATTGAAAACAATATAGTAATCGGAACACCGCAAAATCCAGCTTGTGTTTTGAGTACCCCAAAATCAGATGAGAATTTAACTTTTACGATTTTTCCGAACCCAAATAATGGACTTGTTAAATTGAATAAATCTCCCGAAAGAGTTCTAATATTCTCCTCGGATGGAAAAGAGGTAGCTTCAGAATTATACAGCCTGATTGGCAACAATCTAGATGTTAGCAAACTTGAAAATGGCGTTTACTTTGGTCAATTTATATTTAAGTACGGTTCAATTAAAAAAAGTATTGTTAAACTGTAAATAATCGAAAACCATAAACAGCAATCAACTCTGACCGTTGCGTTGTCAATGCTTGGCTTCAGTTTAAATATTCTCCATTGTAATCGAATCACCTGTTTACCCAATAAGCAGGAGGCAGATTGGTGGCTGAGCGCAGTCGAAGTCACCAATTCGGATGAAAAATCACCAACGTTGCGCCTTTTCCGTACTTCCGGAAATCCGCATCTTCGAATTCAATTCCGGTTTGTTTTTGTAGAAAGGTTCTAATCTCGTTTCGAAGAACGCCTTCACCCACTCCATGAATAACAACTAACTTATTCACACGTTGATTCTTGGCGTTTTGAAATTTGTTTTTGAAAGCTTGTAATTGTTTCAAAACAATTTCTGTATTGCTGTAACCTGAAATAGAATCTACCAATTCTTCAATGTGAAGATCGATCTCCCATTCTATCAATCCGAGATGTTGCTTTGATATTGCTGCTTTTTTCTCTTTTCGGGTTGGAATAACACCTTTCAGTTTTTCATTTGCTTCAGCTGAACTCCTCAATTCTGGAATCTTCACCTCAGCAGGTTTGTGCAATTTGATGAGTGCATTTGCCGGAAGTTCACGTTCAAAACCATCGGAATCTTCCACCAGCACATTCTTTCCACGAATCTCAAGAATTACGGCTGTGCCTCGTTCATGCAGGAAACCTACCTTCTTACCTATCTCCAGTTTCACAACCTAAAATTTCGATTGTAACAAGAGATAAACAGGAAAACCAATCGTCGCAAGCCACACAATACAAAGCACAATTTTGGAAAAAATCCCCACATTCAGTTTTACTGAAGGATCCAACAAAGATTTCACCTCTTGCGCTATCAGTTGGTCGGCATCCGGATCATCAGACAAATCGAGGTACTTTTTCAGACCTGGAGTATTCTCCAACATTTCCAATTTTATGAAATGATAATCACCATTGGAAAGTTCATCGTATGTCCCTGTATAGTTCACATTCTGCTCGCGCAGCGCTTTGTGAATCAAATGCGATCGGTATTGATTACGAACCTGAAACGACATAAAAAATCCAACTCCCATCAAAACGTACCATTCCAGATAATAACCAACGGCAATTAATGAAAGTGACGACAATAAGGTGAACGCTACAGGCAATAAACTCGATTTCGTTAAAAACAAGGTTTGTAGTAATCTACCGCCATCCAAAGGTTGAACTGGTAAGAGGTTTATAACATTCAATACCAAAAGAATCGTTGCAGAAGTTTGAAGAATTGGACTCTTCCCTGCAAAGCCGTAATACCACAAAATGGAACCCAAAATGATTCCGGGAACTGGTCCGGCAAGAATCACCAGTACTTGCTCCCATTGATTGTACCTTTCCTTCTTTCCGTGAACAAAAGCGCCCATTAACGGCACAAAGAGCATTCTTACGTTTTCGTATTTGAACAATTTCATGAACGAAAAATGCCCGAGTTCATGGAAAAACAGAACACCAACCACGATGAAAATAAAAACCAGATCCTGCTGAACAAAAAGTGCATAACTGAGAATAAACAACAATAATGAAAACAATGTCATTAACGTTGAGTTCCCCGATTTCTTTTCTTGCTGAAGTACAGGCTTTTGCTGATATAAAGACGAATCATTCATTCTACCCAAATATAAGAAGTTGGGTTGCCAATGTCAAATCTTATTCCAAATTCTTATTGTTTTGTCGTCACCAGCAGAAATAATTTGTGAATCACTGACGTTCAGCGTGTTTACTGACTTCGTATGCATTCCAGGTCCTTCCAATTTCTTCAAACAATTCCAATTTGAATCCCAAATTTTCATGGATTTATCTTTGGAACAGGTCACAAACCCATCTTCGAAGCGTTGTAAACCGTAAATAGACTGATAGTGCAAAGGCAATTTTTTTCTTACTGCGCCTTGATCATTGATGAATGAAACCTTACCATCAAAACCGCTGGAAACCAATCCAGAATCCAATTTTAAGAGCGAATAAATACTTCCTTCGTGCGCTTGTGTTGACCACAATTCATTCAACGACGGCAATTGAAAGCAGCGCAATTTTCCATCTTGCGATCCAACATAAAAATGTGAACCAAATTCTTCAATCAGTCGGATTTTACCACAATTGAGCGGGAAATACCAGGTTGATTTTCCGTTAATATCAATTCCAAACAAGTTTCCCTCTAAATCACCAACGAGCAATAAACTCAGTGTTTCCGACCAGCAAAGGGAGAAAATGGCGTTTCCAAAACGATTATTTTCCCAGATCAGTAATTTTGTTTCGATATTGATCGCACGAACTGTTCCGTTTGTAGAGCCCAGATATAGAATTCCATTATGCAAATGAATTACGTATGCCGGAGTATCCAATTTTATGGTAAAACCGTCCTGCTCTCCGGTATTAAGATTCCAACGTGTGACAAAACAGTCGGAACTGGTGCTATACACAAAGTGATGATCTGTCGCTAAAGCGTAAATTGGACCGGAATGTCCACGAATAACTGTGGATCTGAATTCCATATTTAATCCTCTTCGGGCTCGTCAGAATCTACTTGCTTCAAGCGCTCTGCGTAATCTGAAGGCAAGAATTCGAAGAATGTATCGCCTCGTAAACCTAAACGCAGACATTCCAATGGAATAACTTCGTTTGGAGCGATATTTCCAAGGTTTACGTTAGCTCCGAACAATTTAACGAACCAAACTTGTTGATTTTTTTGTGGAGCTTCCCACAAAATATCTTCTGGCTTTACGTGAGCAATGATCTTGTTGATCAACATGGTATGCGCTGTTCCGTTTGGACGGAAAACACCAACGTTTCCAGCCTCTCGACCTTCAGCAATAACTTTCCAGGATCCAGCTTCCAATTCAGAACTCATCATCTTGATCCAACGGTTTGGGCTGATCAAAATTCCTGAATCCTTAGAACCAACTTCAGAAAGCACAGTTCTTTCCTTTGCCAAACGCGCAATCAGCTCTAATTTCTCATCGTGATTGATAATGATAGATCCGTCAGAAATCTCTGCCAAATCCATTTTATATTTATCAAGTAGACGTAGGTAATCTTCGAACTTGCCACGTGCATGAAACGCTTCGAATAAGGTTCCACCAAAGTATGGACGAAGATTGGCTTCACGGTATAAATCCAACTTCTTTTCCAAATCGGCAGTAACGAAAGCAGTTCCAAATCCGAATTTGACAATATCGGTTAAATGACCAGAAGCTTCAACAAAGTTCTTAGCTTCCGTTAATCCTAATCCCTTGTCCATCATCATCGTAACACCGTTAGTACGCGGTTGTGTCGTTCTCTCAGGGATATATGGAAGTGTAAAATTCAATGACATAATGTTTGTCTATAAATTGAGTTTTAATCGTCAAAAATAGTCTACGAAATACTAATTCGAAAACCAGAAGTTAAAATTACCAATTATATCGAGGTTTACGTACCGTGTTAAGAAAGATTACTAACAAAAGTGTGAACAATAGCTATTAGCAGAAAGTGGTAAGTGGGAGACCAAAAGAGGAACAGAGAAAAGAGGATATCTTTCCTATTTTCATTCATGGGACGTGACCTGTCTGCCAACAGGCAGGCTCGATGACAAAACTTCATTAACTAGATTTTATTGGGGTAGTAACCAAATTAGGTAATTAGTCGATTAGCAAATTTAGTAATGAGTAGATTTGGTTAACGCTATGATTTCAGTTAGTCAGTTGTAACCCAATTTAGTTACTCGCTAATTTAGTAATTGGATTATTAGTCAATTTAGATCTTCATCAAAGTCAGATTTTCTTCAAATAATCCGCCTTCAACTTCCCATAATCAATCTTCGAGAAATGGCGCGGATCTTTCGGCAATTCACCTACCACAATTTCATCAACAAAAGAAAACTTCTCCTTTAAAAAATCAGGATTGGAAACAGGCGCTGTAAACGCAACAAACAAAACAACTAAATCATTTATTTTCAGAATTGTACCAACATCTATTTCATTCATTTGTTTAAGTTTATACTCAAGAATAAATGGTGAGCAAAGCTCACCTTTCACTTCAAATAAATTTGCAGCACGACCAGTCAAATACAATAGACCATCTTCTCCGACAAAACCACTATCTCCAGTTCTATGCCAGCACTTTCCTTCCACTTTAATCTTGTTTCGAAGGACAGCTTCTTCGTTGTCAAGATAATCTGAAAGCACATGATCTCCTGCAACGCAGATTTCTCCTATTACCCCAGTTGGCAATTGCATTCCCTCAAGTTCTAATGATGAGTTCACTGAAATATTCTGTTCCATGATCGGAAGAATCAGTAATTCTGTGGTTCGATGCACACTTCCAACACACAGCCCATTCTTTTTTTCTAGATGTTCCGTTTGCAATAAATCGGCTGAAATCGCACTGATAGGTTCGGCTTCCGTTGAACCATAAACTACCATCACTTGAGCCTTTTCGAATCCCCTTTTCAATAATTCCGCTTCATCAGGAAAAACAGGAGCCCCACCAGTAAACACTTTCATCAAGTTTGGAAGGGAAATCTGATTCTTCATGCAGTACTCAGCTATGCGAATAGCGAAATACGGAGACGAAACCAATCGATTTACTTTTTCATCCAGCATCAGTTTCACCATTAATTCAGGCTTCATTTTCTGAGCTTTCTTTGCCTTAAACGGGGCAATCACTGATGTGCAACCGGCTCCAAGATTAATCAACAGTACGATTGGCAGAACGGGCATATCCACCTCTGCTTCCTCAGGTTGAATTTTCTCGATCAAAGCCTCAAACTGACTTTTCAAATGTGCATGCGTGCGAATAGCCGCTTTCGGAATCCCAGTACTTCCAGTTGTAAACGTGATTAAAGCAAGATCATTTTCTGATGTTTCCGTTTTGGAATATGAGCTCTCCTTTTTATAGCTCAATCCCAATTTTACCGGAGTGTTCCTCAATTCTTTTGAGATGATAGAAATCACTTTCACCTTCCAACCACCTATCCAAGCTTTGCAATTGGCCAATCGACAACAAACATCCAATCGTTCTCTACTCACCCATTCGTCCAGAAAAACAACCGTTGCTCCAATATCAAAAAGCGCAAGAACGGTTCGGTAAAGATCAATTCCCATTGGAACGAAAACAAGCACTCTGTCGCCTTTTACTATTCCTTTCGATTGAAAATAAGCCGCTGTCGCTTTTACTTCAGTTGCTAATTCTCCATAAGAAATGCGCGCTTTTCCATCCACAATAGCACATCTATCGGGCGATTTCTCTGCGTGAAAAAAGAACAAATCGGTGACATTTACTCTATTCATAGTTCCTTTGCATAAAGTACGTATTCCTTATATGGCTGAGAGTTGAAGTTTGCAGAAATATCAGTTGAAGTTGCATCATAGATCATAAATGCATGAATAGCATCCTCCATTCCATCTTCAACCGCTCGCTTCATTACTTCGAGGGCAATTACGTGACCAACTCCCGCATTTTCTTTTCCATATTTCCTCGCTACTGTCTTGTAAACGATTTGTTTTTTGCCCTTTTCCAAATGATTCTGAAAAGCGAAGACGAAAGCAATTAACTCGTTGTTTCGTTCAGCCAATAAAACATATCGGGTTCCCAATTGCTTAATCACCCCAGCATACTTCTTGTAAAATGTTTCCCAGGAAATCGAAGTATAAAGCTTATTTCGTTCAAAAGCAGCTTTCACTAGGGGAAAGAGTTTTTCCAATTCTTCATTCAATCTGGAAACATCAAACTCTCGAACCAGAATATCATCTACGGCAGAATCGTGAATTTTATCTGCTACTCTGTTATTTTGGGTAGTGATGCCTCGTTCAATTCTGCTTTGGTAATTCAAAATGACTTCAAATCTCAATTTATTGAACAAATCATTGTAATACAATGGATGGAAAGGCTCCGAAAGGAAAAGCGGATGATTATGGTGGGTACTAAAACGATAGTTATCCCAGGTTGAGCCATTCATTGGACCAAGAATAAACTTAAATCCATACGATCTGGCCCAAATCTCTACTTCATCGGTAAGCATTTGAGCAACTTCCAACTTATCAATGCACTCGAAATTCCCAATACAGGAAGCTTTTTTGTCTTTCCAGACCAATTCAGGATTGTTATACAAGGCTAAACGACCAACAGGAATACCATTTTCTGTGACAACGAAACAGGAAACCAGAAACTCCATGTTCAAATCGTCGGATTGCAATCTGCCCAACGAATTCTCTTCGTAAACAGCGTTTTTTACTTCAGAAAACATTCCGAAACGCTTACTGGAAGGCAGTAATTCATGTATCTCTAAACTCATAACGAGGCAAATAAACTCAGTAATAAAACAACCGAAAGCGGAATGGTCAGGTTATCTACGCCTCTTCCACTCATGGCTTCAACAAAAGTTGCTCCCAGCGACACCAGCAATAACTGATAACAGGAATCAAATGAAAGTTCATTGCTGAATAAGATAGAAAGTCCAACCAAAACAAGAAAAGCGCTTATTAGAAATGCTGAACATCCCATAATCGTTTTCGTGTCTTTTCCGATTGTGAACTTCCCTCTTGGCCAGCGTTTACCAAACAATGCTGCCATTGGGTCTGAAATTGCTAAAATCAAAATTGGAGCGTAAAAGAACATGAGATCATTATCCTGATATTGATACAACAGAAAACAAGAATAGACTGCAACCGGATATAAGATACTTCCATGTGATTCCCGATCGATAGCATTGATCGAAGGCAGGAATTTGTACTTTAAACTGAAGAGTAAAATAACGGCAAAAGAGGCACAGAGTATCAAAACCGACCAGGAGCTCGTTAAAAAAACAGGAAACATCAATGTCAAGACACCAGTTCCAAAATGGACTAATTTCCGTGTGTTCTCGACTTTTGAGGAAGTTGTTCTGTGAATAAACTCACTCAGTCCGAACAATCCTAAAAAACAGGCGGAAAGCCATGAAATGGGCAGTAAATCGGTAATCATATCTTTTGATCTAAATGAAATTGTTGGTAAAAAAATCCTTTATCGATAGCTGTTAATTCTTTTGATAAAGCTCCTTGATTGGTAATCTCATCTGGAAATTGTTGAGCAATGGAACGTGTCACCATTAAATTCCAATATGCCAGTTTTCCTCCGGAATTCAAGCCGTTGATCAAGCCTTTCGACACGTTCTCGAATACTTCAGGTGACATGTATTCAAAAATGTTGGACAGATTCATGTAATCAAACTTTCCGTATTGGGCAATTGCTTCTTCTGCATAGCCTTGAAAAACGTGTAATTTATCCAGATTTTCTTTTACCAAAACATAGTTCTGTGGCTCAAGGTAATGAGGAAGTAAATTGCCAAAATCGCCTGTAAGATTATAATTCAGAATGAAATTTCTTTGCGCACCCACGCTTCGTAAATGAGTTGCTGCTTTATTGTAAATCGTTCTTCCTACGTGAACATCTACTTGCTTTAAGAATTCAGGATCACGACCGTAACGTCCCATAATGGTTTTACTGAAAAACAGTTTGAACATGAATCGCCAGCGCCAATTGTTCCAGCTCTTATCGTAATATTTCTCCTGTTCTTCTTTCGATTTTTCTGCCAGCAATTCTGAAACACGTTTTTTAGTATGAATCCAGCCTAGAACCTTATTCGCAAATGTCTGAAAATAGCGTTCAAACTTTCCCTCATGGATAATTCCATTCGACAGTTGTTCCTGATGTTCATCCCAATACAACTTCGTTTTATCCCGCAAGTGCTGACGGATTTTATTATACGTTCTAATTCTACTTTCCGAATGTTTGAAACCCAAAAAGGCCAGTAATTCTTCGTATTCCAAATGCCGAATGGCTTCACGCTTTAATTCTACCAAATACAACTGAATCTGGTTGACATCAACAGCCACCACTACTTCCGGATTGGAGATCAACAACGAAAAACTGTTATCACCAGCTGAGGCAATGGACAAAAACCGCTTATTCTCTTCCGGATTAAGACCTTTCAGAAGCACATCAGCATCTTCCCAACAATTCGCATAACGAATCATTTCGAAGGAAACTTTGTCTGTTAACTTGTCCATGATTTTGACCTGTTTAATTCATTTAACATTTTGACATTTAACATTATTCAGTTTCTCTATCACTTTCAAGCAACTTAATCACCCCAGTACTCCCATCCATCTCCACGATATCACCTGTCTTCAGTGTTCTCAACAAACCTGTAACACCAACAATACAAGGAATTCCCATTTCTCTGGATACAATTGCCGAATGGCTCAATAAGCTTCCACGTTCCACAATAATTGCAGAAGCACTCGGAAATAATGTCACCCAGCCCGGATCTGTACTGGACGTTACCAGAATGGAACCGTTCAAGGAAGCAATGTCTTTTGGATTCTTCACCACTTGAACTCGGGCCGTAACTCTTCCGGGACAGCAGCCAATTCCTTTCAAATCACCTTCGAGAGCTTCCATTTTATCTGAACTAAAGAAGTCGTTTGCGTGATAAACCGGACCATAACTGGCAAAACGTTCAGATGGAACTTCCATTTCTTCGTAAGCTGCGAATTCGATTTTTCTCAATTCAACTAACTTCTTCAAGTCCTGAGTCACGGCTCTCCCTTGAATATATTGCGTAATTTCTTCTTTTGTCAGGTAGAAAATATCTCTGTCGTTATCCAAAATTCCTTCAGCGTAAAATCGTATTCCCATTGCAGAAAACAACTCACGTACAATTCCGAATGCGCGCGTCCGTTCATAACGCAGGTTTTCACGCGACGAAACCAATTCCCTCGCCTTTCGAAGTGTTTTATTGAACTTGTATTTCTTGTAGAATTTACCTCTCAGCAGCTTATTTACTTCTGCTTCTGCCTTGGAACGGATTTCTTCTTCGGTGTTCCCTGAACGTTTGTTTATCGTAATGTCGTTTTGAACATAGGTTTTCAAAATATCGATAAACAAGGTTGGATCTTGAGTATAAGAAATGGTTTCCAGCTTTAACTCTCCAATGCAGCGTTCACCAAAATCAGCGACGTAACGTACAATTTCAGAATGAATTCGTGTTGTCTCGACTACGCTCGACAATCTTAGTTCCTTCCAAATTTGTTGTGAGGGCATATTCAGGAACATTTCTTTCAATTCTGGTGATTTCGAAATCTCTGAAGCCAGCGCAATTGTTCTGTGAATAGGTTGTGTTGAAATAATATCGGCACTTCCACACAGTAAATCGTTATGAATGTTCGGATTGGAACTCTTCAATTTCTTTTCACAGGTACTTTGCAATCGTCCGAACCAGATCATTGCGAAGAAATCATTCAGTAATGGTGCTTTCCATTCATTCAGCAAAGTCTTTTCGAAGTCGATATACATCTGTAACAGTTCATTCGCACTTTTCTCATTGAAATCGTTGGCTTTGTATTTCGCAATTGTAGCATTCAATAAAACTTCAAATTCTCTTCGTTTACGCGGAAGTGAATAATAGCGAGACCCCATTTTGAATACCATTTTCACAATTCGCCACCATGCCTGACCTTTCGAAATAATGTAAGACTGAGGAACATCAAAACGCTCCTTCACTCCCATCATTTTCTCCATGAATCGTGCATTAATACTATAACCAGGAAGCATCGCAAGCATCAAATACCAGGTTTTCAGGTTATAATAAACCCGACCATTGATCAATCCAAGTGTGTTTTCGAAGACAGCATTGTTTTCTTCAACCACTTTTTTGTCGACACCGAGGTATTCGCAGAACAAACGGTAAGCTCCTTCATACGATTTACTGATGAACGAAAAAGTCAAAGGCGTTGTTACTCCTGGATAGGATTCGATGATATTGCTATTGTCCCAAAGAACATAAGAATCATTCTTATCTGCCACTTTTCCAAGTGAGGTAATTGGACGAGATTGGAGCAAGTAAAGTTTACGATTGTAAAATGCAAACTCAATATCTTGTGGTTTATGGAAATGATTACCCAACTTTTTGACCAATTTTTGAACTTCCAAAATTTGTTCTTTGTAAAGCACTTGTTTAGCTCTCTTTTTTTCCGGAAGCTCTTCTTTCACAATACCTGATTGACCAGTTACATTAAATTGAAACAAGTGTGTTTTATTAGCAATTTTGGCATGGATTTCTGAATCAACAAAGTAATTATCTGCATCAAATTCTCCGGAAACCAAGCCTTCTCCCAAACCAAAAACAGCACTTATCAATTGTTGTTTTCTATTCCCGGTTACCGGATTGATTCCAAATGCAACGCCCGAACTTTCTGACGGAATCATTACCTGAACGATAATTCCCAACCCGGTCAAGTGTTTCAATCCGTTGTTTTGGCGATACGATTGAACACGTTCAGCAAAAGATGACATCCATACTTCCTGAATCTGCTCTTCCAAATTGTCTTTTCGGACGAACAACTTTGTTTCAAACAATCCGGCAAACGAAAAGTCGCCACCGTCTTCATCCAAAGCAGATGAGCGAACTGCAAGAAAATCTGTATCTAAAAAATGAGAACAAACTTCATCTAACAACTCAGCAGGAAGTGTCAATTTTCCTTTCTCATCTGAAAATGCCATTAGTGTTTGTTGTGAAAGCACAATCCATTTTGGGACATTCAATCCGAGATTTGATAATTCTGCAAGGTTTCTTGCTTTTCCACCAATTGAATGATGAGAATGCTGTTGCAGTAGTTCTGCTCTTAAAACATATTTCATGGCAGTAAGTGTTGAATCATTGGAATTGCTCCAAGCGACAAATACATCAGAATTGTCCACAAAGCGGATGTATATTCCATCATTTTTGCTCGTTTCACCGTGATTTTATTCAACGAAAGCCAAGCAGGAATGGAACAAAGCAGGTAAATTCCTCCAAAAATAAAATAAGCGATCATTCCATACCCAGCGAAATAAACGGCTGCTAAGCTGCACGCAAGCGTAATTGTTAGGATCAGAATCCAAAGATTGAGTGCTTTTTTTAATCCAAGCATAGACGAATACGTCAATACACCTTCGCGTTCGTTTTCAGGCGTTCGGATTTTCCTGCCAATTTCAAGTACAATTCCATTGAAATAAGAAACCAAAAAGAATAAACCTAAACCAGGCGAAGGAGTTGCATTTTCCAGCGCCCAATCCAGTCCACTCGCCAAAATATCGATAAGCGGAATAATGAACATGTGTGATGTAACGTACCAAAACTGATGTTTCTTCAGCCATTCCGGAACAAAGAATTCCTTTCCCATCAAACAGAGATAAAGCAAGACAGCCAGCCAAACAAAAACAAGTTTGGGAAAGAAGATCAGAATTACAGCTAGTTGAGCGAGAACGACAATTATTCCAAGTATCATCAACTCTTTCAGTGAAACCAATCCGCGTGGAACAGGAAGTTCTTTTCTGTAAGCGGCATCGTCATCCGCATCTTTGAATTCATCGAAAATGCGAACCAATAGGAAAAAGGAAACGGTGATAAAAACTCCTAATCCGTAGGTTGACCAAGGCACAAAGCCTTCTGCTCCCCTACAAATTCGAGAGAATGCTATTGCCGAAAAGCTGAAGCTAGCCACTAAAAGTCCATGTCCCAAAATGGGAAAACGTTCCTTTTGATATTTATAGAAACGCCAGAGAAAAGATCTTCCCTTCTCTTCCGGTTTCGAAAATTCGTTTTGTTTAAAATCCATTGATCTGAAGTAGTTGAGATAAACAATAGTAGCCTGCCAATGCGAAAATAAAACTATCAAATCTATCCAAAATTCCACCATGCTGCGGAATTAAGTTGCTGTAGTCTTTTTCGCCACAAACACGCTTAAACAACGAAGCAAGAATGTCGCCGCTAAACGAGAACAAACTCACCAACACCCCAAAAATGGCAATCGTCAGCAAATCATAATAATCTGTTTTTGCGACATTCAAGCAGTAGTAAAAAGAAGTTGCAACTGTAATGATGAACGCTCCAACGAAGCCACCGATGGTTTTATTTGGACTCCATTTCGGCGTAATTTGACGTTTTCCCAAAAGTTGTCCGATGATCTGAGCAAAGCCATCGAAACAAAAAACCAAGGTATAAACAAAGCCAATTTCAATTGTCTTCAAAGTGATTGAAGCCACTAAAAAACTCGCTATAATCAGCAAAAACGGAACTCCGAAGAAGAATTGATTTTTCAGATTTGTCTTCAGTGACATTCTGATGAATTCATAAAGAGCAATCAACGTAATTACAATAGCCAGGTAAAAAAAGTAATCGAAATGAATACACAAGATAACACTGTTTACTATCAGCAAATACATCAGGTATTTCACCCAACGATTACTTCTGTCTGCTGGTTTTTGCGCCTTTTTTCGATTGATAAAGACAATTGCAATTGCTCCAATCAGAAAGTAAACTGCCACAAGTGGATAAATACTACTGAGCATTTACTTGTTTTTGAAGGTGATAAAATGTTCTTACGTTCGAGCGCAATTCTTTCAGATACAGCACACAAACCAATTCTTCGAAATAAGCCAGAGCACTAAATACAATCATGAAATAGAAATATGGCGGATAGTTTCCAAAATTGAAGAACGTAAAAATGAAAATTCCCTGAATATATCCGGTAATCTTATTGCTGTACAAATGTAAACTCGGACTTCTTTTGAATTTGATCAGAGAAATAAGCTGTGGGATGATATACAAACCCATCATCAGGCTGAATTCAAAAACGTGTTCCTGAATAAAATCATAATGAAAGTAAAACATTCCGGAAAACGCACAGATGTATGTTCCTATATCGGCGATACTGTCTAAACGTGCACCAAACTCAGTTTGCATGTTAAAACGACGCGCAATGAATCCATCCAGAATATCTGAAATTAGATTTGCTGACAACAGAATAATAAACAGCTTGTCATTGTTCGAAAACATTGCCCAAAACAAAACAGGAAGCGCGAGTATGCGGTAGCCCGATAAAACATTGGGAATGTTCAGCAACTTTTGATTTGAAGACATGGATTAGTGTTTACGTCCAAGATTCTGATGTGCGCTAGCAAAATGTCCAGCCGACAAAGCGGCGGCGATGGAAAGTTCTCCAGCTAAAACCAAAGCTCCACAGATCTCAGCAAACTTACGAGCGTTTCCGGCACCAAAACAATCCATCAATTCCAAACATTCTTTTTGCGTTGGTAAGCCAGTTCCACCTCCAACTGTTCCAACAATCAGGTTTGGGAGTGTCACAGAACAATAAAGTGCTCCGTTTTCCTTCTCTTCCATTCTGGTGATTCCTGTAGCAGCTTCAGCCACGCAAGCGGCATCTTGTCCCGTTGCGATGAATAAAGCCGTTAATCCGTTCGCATAATGTCCTTGAGCGCCAATTGCGCCACTTTGGATAATTCCTATGGTTGATGAGCGCCAATATTCTGCCATGGCACGAGCAGATGTTTTCAAAACTCCCTGAATGATCTCAGCAGGAAGGACGATTTCAGTTGTCACTTTTTTTCCGCGAACAGAAGTGAATGAATTAGAAGTCGCTTTCTTATCGCCGGAATAATTTCCTTCGATAAACCACATTTCGGGTTTTATAGGTGTATTTTCAATGATGTATTGACAAATCTTATCTGTGCAGATGGTTACCATGTTTTGTCCTGAAGCATCACCAGTATGAAATTCGAATGTTAGGATAAGGTGATTTCCTTCAATATTAGAACGCATATCTTCCAACTTGGCAAATCGGCTACTTTGTTCAGTAATTTCTCTGAATTTATCGACTTGCGTCAAGACCCAAACCACAAACTGACCTAAATCGCCGAGATTATGGAATTTAAAAAGCGGACTGCGTTGAACACCTTCGACTAAACAAACAGAAGTTGCACCGCCGGCTAACAAACACGCTTTGGCTCCACGATGATATGAAGCTACCAAAGCTCCTTCTGACGTTGCCAATGGAACGAAAAAATCGCCCTTAGCTGCTGAACCGATTACGCGAACAGGACCAATAACACCAGTTGGAATTTGCGACATTCCAATGTAATTTTCAATATTTCCTTCTAATTTATTCAAATCAGAAAACAATTCTTTTCCAGTAAGAACAGGGAGTTTGAAGCCAGTTTGCTCTTCTAAAAAGGTTCTGCGAAGTGAAGTACTTTCTTCGCTTACTTTTAATTCAATTGGTAAACGGTCGTCCTTAACATCAACAATAGTTTTGTCGTTTATGGATTTAACAATGCTGTCAACGGATTGAACGGCTTGCAAAATATGCAATGCTTTAGAAGATTTTTGACTTGATGAAGCCATAGTTGAGGGTTTTTAAGTTTAGTAAAGCAAGTAGCATTACAAATTGTAATGTTAATTTTTTGTGAATTTCACTTTCACAACTTTACAAATATCGAGCCGTTTCAGAAAAACCCTGTGCGCGCCTAGGAATCAGAAGGGTTCGTTAAGTCAACAAAACCTTGGTTTTCTTTCAAATCAGGATAACGTTCAAAAATCTCCATTGTTTTCTCGCGATTCGCGTGCAAACTTTCCACGAAAAGGATGCGTGCATCGCCATCTCTACCTGCTATTACATTTAAATAAATAAGTGGAAGAACAGCAAAAAAGAAATTGTTACTACCTAGAAAATCTTCGACGAAAGCTCGAACCAATGTAGGTTTATGATCGAGTAAATAATCAACATAATCAAAAAAAGCATCTTCATTTCCCGGATCCAACTCCAGACATTTCAGGTAAGCACCTTCAGCTTCTTGAATCATTTCAGCATTCTCAAGTGCCCCGGCGTAAACGTGAAAATAACCATCCATTTTAGGCTCCAACTCAATGGCGCGTTCGATATAAGTCAAACTTTCTTTTGGTTTTCCCTGTAAATCTTTGATAATTCCTAGTCCAAGCCACGCTTCTGCCAAGTTAGGAGCCATGTTCAAACTTTTCTGGTAGAAATCCCAGCTGGTTTCCAATTGCTCTAAATGCTCATAGGCTTCTCCTAAGTAGCAGAATGTCAACGGATCATCACCGTCTATTTCCAAACACTTATTGAAAGACTCAATGGATTCATTGTATTGTTCCAATGTCAATTGTGCATTCCCCATATTAAAGTATGAGGGCGAAAAACGCTCATTGATCACCAAACTGTATTCATAAGCGAGAATTGCTTCTGCAAACTTCTCACATTTCGTATAGGTATTTCCTAAGTTGTACCAAGCTGTAAAGGAATACGGATTATCGTCGATAAAACGAGTATATGAAGCAATTGCTCTATCCATATCACCAAGCTGATCCAAACAAAACGCCAATTCATATAGCGCTCCTTCATTTTTCGGATTAGCGATCATGGCTGCTTCCAACACTTCTACTGCGCCTTTATAATCACGTATTTGCTCCAATTCATTCGCCAGATCAAGATAGATTTCATCACAGTCTTCTTCATCGGCCAATTCCAGAGCGGCACGGAAATATTTAATGGCGTTCTTGTTATCTCTAAGCTGCGAAAAGATCGTTGCTTTGGTCAACAACATATCAATTGATGTTGGATCAATCCGTTCAATTGGCTCAAGAATATTCAATGCTTCTTTCAATTTTCCGGAACCCGACATCGCTTGTGCTTTTCGAATCGCGAATAAGGTATAAAAAGGATATTGCTGACAACCAATTTCGGCTGCAGATTCTGCCTTTGTATATGAACCATTTATCAGGAAGTGATCGATTATTCCTTCAAGTGTATCACTATCGTAAAAACCAATTGCATTTTCTGCTAGTTGTTTCTCGAATCTGGCGATGTCATCGTTTAGACGACTCTCCTGGTTTTCATCTTCCCAGTCAAACATGGTGTGAGTATTGTTCTATTAAAGTTACCACTTTTATTAACCATTATTGAAAAACATTTCACAGGTTTTCAACATTTTTAATTGAATGAAATCAATCACCGCTTTTGAGGAAATTCTTCCTTTAACTTCTAATCAAATAGCCAGGTTTAGTTACAAAGCGTTTACAAAGATAGGGAGACATGGACTAGAGACAAAAGACATCAGACTTATTTTGTTCTTTAATTACAAATCTTTGGCTTTTAAGGAAACTGAAGAGCAATGACCAAAATATCATCTACCTGCCCCAATTCCCCTTTCCAATCGTTTACAAATTCATGAAGAATATCTTTTTGCGCTGACAACGTCATGTTTTTGTTTTTCAGAATCAATTCACGTAGTCGTTTATTGGTTAACTTCTTGTCATTTGGTCCACCAAACGTATCTACATAACCATCTGAAAACAGATAAATCCTGTCTCCCGAATTACATATCACTTCATGTTGTTCAAACACCTGATCATCTGGTGTTAATCCGCCAATTGCGCGCTTGGTTCCTTTAATTTCTTCAATGTCATCCGCGTCTTTTCTAAGAATCCAAAGTGGACGATTTGCAGCTGAATAAAGTAATTTTCCCGTATTCGGATCAATAGAACAGAGCACAATATCCATTCCGTCGCGAGTTGCATTTTCAGATTCATCTTGTTGAAGCGAACGTTTTATCTCGCGATTCACATAACTCAGCATTTCACCCGGCTGACTCGTATTTTTAAGTGCTTCATCTAACTTTTCAGAACCTATCATACTCATGAAAGCTCCCGGAACACCATGTCCGGTACAATCTGCTGCTGCAACAAAGAAATGCCCCGCTTCTATTCGAAAGAAATAGAAATCGCCACTCACAACGTCTTTCGGACTAAAAAGCACAAAATGCTCTGCGAACACACTCTTCATTTGCTCCATAGATGGAAGTCGGGCTTCCTGAATGCGTTTGGCGTAATTGATACTGTCCGTAATTTCCTTAAAGGCTTCCTTTACTTTCTCTTCGGATTGCTTACGAAGCACAATTTCAGTTCTGAATTTATAGTTCCAAAGCAAGGTGCTGGTAAGCGCAAAAATGATTCCGACCACAAGGAAAACGAATCCTCCTTTCCATGTCATGATCTTGAATAAGCAACCAAGAAGAAGCGCATTGATGGCAATAAAATTGATGCTGCTCAGCAACAAAATCTCCAGTTTTCCGCTGGAAAAGGGTTTCCATTTGTTGTATTTATACCGAAACTCGAGAGGAGCGTAAGCAAAACAATACCAGAAAACGCCGACTATCATTTGAATTGAAGCAGAAGGAAGTTGCAAAAACCGGAATATTAAGCCTGCACCAATAAGCAAAATGGCAATTCCAAGATAAATTCTTCTGGCACGATTCAACTGAGTTAATTCAGCTCTCAAAAAGAGAAGTGCAAAAGCAATTGGAAAAAGTAAAACCAGGGAAATGAAGAGCGATGCACGTACAACCTCGTTAGTCAAATTCTCAAAAAAGAGAATCATAAACACCAACTGACATACAAACCAGCAGATTAAGACTATGCCTATTTTACGCGTCATGCAATTGATTTTCAGCGAAGTTAGAACTATTATTCTTCAATCAGCTTCCCTTCTATCGTGATTTTCTTATTCTTGAATTCGCTGATCTTTCCAAAAGCACCAAGCGTGCTCAGAATGTTGTTCTTAAACGACCTTCTTCCTGAATAAACATTCACAGAAACTTCAAAATCTTTGTTTTTCAATTCGTTGAGTATTTTCTCGGGAATCACAATATCATTGAAATTAGCCACTTGTCCGGGTTGAATTTCGCGTGATGCATTTGCCAAATAAAACTGTCCATCTTCAGAAACTTCCATTTTTGAATTGGCTTTCAATTCACCCGAAAACGAAACATCCACAATGATCGTTTCTTTATTTTTCTGCAATTTCTCCAGAGCTTTTTCACTTAAAGAAAGATCAATTTTAAAGGCCGGAACGGTCATTTCTTCCTGCTCCACTTTCTTTACGGCATCTTCATCAGGGTGAACATCTTCGTTTTGTTTTACTTCTTGTTTTACCGGTTCTTCTTGTTCCGTTTCTTTAACTTCGTTTCCTCCACACGATACAACCGTAAGAAGCACTATTCCAAACGCTAAATATCCAATATTCATAAGTCCTGATTTATTGTTTAAATGTAAGATTTTCTTTTTCAAGAGCCAATCTCAGAATAAGCAACGACGCTTTTCCCATTCCATGCAGCTGTAAAATTTCTTTCTCGGTTTTCTCCGACAAGATTTCCAGCGTTTCAATTCCTGCATTCTGCAATGCTCTGCAAGCCGGAGCACTCAACAACGCTAAAAAACCTGAATCAGGCTTAAGAATTCTTGCACAAATGGGACAAACCGGACAATCACTTGTTTTGTTAAATTGATGTCCGTTTTCACAGCTTCGCAATGGCACTTCGACTAAATTTTATGTATTAATCGTAAACGCTGCTAAAATGATCAATGCACTTGGCAAACCGATCAAACCAACATCAATCCAAATTTTCTTTCTGTGCTGCTTTTTGAGTTCATCCTTCGTTTCGCAATCTGGACCATTTTCAACAATGTTCTTTCGGCTTTCTCCAGATAACACTTCAAACATGTCTTTTTTCACTTCAGGAGAAGCCATTTCAGCTGCTTTCAGAAAAGTTGCCGGATTGGTCATTGCCAACTCGTTTACCAATATCTTGAAATGAGTGACAGTAAGATCGCGGCGTTCAGGCAATTGTTTAATTCCATTAATGAACTGTTCGGCTGGTATAGCCAACTGATTGGCTTTTAATTGATTGACCACCTTGGCATAACTCTCATGTTTTTTTAGGGTAGAATCCGCGTAATCTTGGTATAGCTTAGCATATTTCGATTCAAATTGCTGATACGGCATGTCAACGTCCTCTTCACTATAAAAGTGATTCACTACATCACCAACAAAGAAAGTAGTATTTTGAAATTTTGTATTCACATCATTTGAGAGTTGCACTGCGAATTGATTTAGCAATGCATTATTCAGCGAAACATTGAAATCACTGTTATCACCTTCGCTCGAAACCATCTCAATAGTCACATCCTTCTGTTCGTGTAATGATTTCAGAAACAATGTTCTTGAAGCTCCGTTGGTTGAAAGTGTAGCGTTTTTACCAGTATAGTTTCCTTCACCTCTTTGTTCCATTGTATCAAGAACTTCACGACCTGTAAATCCTTGTGAATCCGGAATCCGGTAAATTTCAAAGACATAGGCTTTTTTTCCATCCAAAGCCACAAAAACCGTTTTCGGATTCTTCTTTGGGTTGAGAAATGTGGTTTCCTGAGCGCAAACAGTCAGTGAGTTGATTAAAAAAAGTATTGACAGGAAAAATGTCGACTGAACAATCTTACGATTCATTATATCGGTTTTTGGTAGAAAGTACAAATCAACAATTATTTTCCGAATCTGAACTGCGAAATGTTAATTGAAATCGAGCTTTCGGCAATCTATGTTCGATTTCACTCACAAATCACTTCTTAATATCAGTAATGACTGCTTCCAATTCGGTCAAGAACTGACTTCCTGTTGTTCTCAAAATGTAGCAATTGTCATTATGCTCTAACATTGGAGTAAATAAAGATTCATCGGTATTCACCTCCACTACCACTCCGTTTTTCCGCATAACTTCTCTTGTAAAGTGCTGAGGAAGATTCGTTGCGCCTGAAGTTCCGATAATGAAAAGGATGCCTGTTTTAGATGCCATTCCAACTACAGAATCCCAGGAGTAATATTCTTGATTGTAGTATTCATCAAACCAAAGCACGTGTGGACGCAGTACATTCCCGCATTTCGGGCACATCAAAGCCAATTGCTCTTCTGTTGTAAATTGATTTTTATCACGGCCTATCAATGGAATTTCTTTTGGGAACGGATACAACTCTGTGGAGCATTCCTCTGAACAACGCACAAAGGTTAAGTCACCATGAATTTGAAACAAGCTTTCCGGATTACTTCCAGCTTTCAAATGCAAGCCATCTACATTCTGAGAAATCAGTGCAAAATTTTCAGGAATAAGCTTTTCTAATTTAGCCAGGGCATAATGTCCCGCATTTGGCTGAGCTGCTTCTGTAACCGACTTACGGTATAGGTACCATTTCCAAACTTCATCATAAGCAATATCGAACATACGCTTGGTAGCAATCTCTTCTGCACGATAATTCTCTGAACCAATGGTCCAATAACCATCTGCACCACGAAAAGTTGGAATGCCGCTTTCAGATGATAATCCTGCGCCAACCAAAAAAGTGATCTTTTGTCCGTTAGCGATACATTCTTTTAGTTTAGCCTGAAGTAGTTCGTTCATGTGTCATCAATTCTCAAGCTAAAATTAAGAATGAATTCTATTTCCGAACAAGGTAAATAATTCCAACTGTCAATCCGGAATAAAAAGCAACAGTTCCGGTAAGAATCCCGGCGGAGCCCCAGTTATTTCTTCTTCGGTACTTGATCATTTCTTTTTTTATCGGTGATCTGGAATCATGATCTTTCAACAGATGATAGTGTTTTCTATCAAGGGAAAAATAGTAATGTCCACGCTCTCTTTCATCCTGAATTGTCTCCAAAAACTGAAAATAGATTTCTGGCTGTTGTTCGATAAGTGATTTAAGTACCTGATTCATATAACTCCTTTTTAAACCGTTGGAGTCAGGAATTGAATAATTAAAGTTTTGGAAAGATTTAAGGTCAGTATGACCTACAGTTTCCAAATAAGCATCTGTTTTTACTTTGATATTCGAATGAGCAAGATACAAACTATCGTATTTCAACTTTATCAAAGCGTCTATTTGTCGTCTTTGGTCTTCTACGCGTTCTTTGTTGTTACTCCATCTCAACATATCATAATAATAACCTCTGTTCATTACATAAACACTATATAAAGGGCAATTCGGAAATGATTTATGCAGTTCAACAAGCATTTCATGTTCCTTATTCTTTACATAGTTATGCAGAAGATCGTAGTAAACGCTGTTTGTGGAAATTGGCTTTACTTTCGTAGCAAAACCCTCCTGTATCGTTGAACTTCCTTTAAATTCATACTCTCCATTTTTATTCATGTTGGATGGATAAACGGTATAGACATAAGTGTATACTATTCCATCTCTGACCTCGTAAATTGTGCTTTTTGATTTATAGAATTGAGAAGTATCTGTTTGCCCAAAAGAAAAGGAAAAAAACAATAGAAAAAGGGAAGTTAGCGTGACTTTCATATGACGGTTTCGAAGATTCATTTGGCTCTTACAATGATAGGGAGAAAAAGTTCAGAATCAGCACAATTTACCACTTCAATTTAAGGAAAACAGCTAAATAGCAACTTAACAATATTGCTAACTTTGAGCCATGAAACTGAACATTCTGCTGTTCTTGCTGTCGCTTGCAACATTCTCGCAGGCACATGCATTAAAGACAAATATTCCGGAATTACAATGCATTTCCATTCAGGACGCATACATCAAAGAAGCATTCGAGTTAACCAAAAATTCTGTTGGCCTTTCAGCTCCAATTAGTGCACGTGCATTTGCCTATTTGGGTCTTGGCATGTACGAATCATCAAAGTACTTTAAGTCGGCTTCAAACGATCTGACACAGTACCTCAACGATTACAGCCATTTAGAAAGAACAAAGGGAATCGTTTCAGCTCAGCTCATTGAAAACGAAGTGAATTTCCAGATCTGTTCCTATTTCTACCGTTCGATGCCACCGTCTTCGAAAAAGCATCTAGAAGCTTTACGCGATTCTCTTTTCACTGTTTTCAAAGTTGGAAACCATCAAAAAACGGTAAATAGAAGTTTGAAGATTGCTTCAGAAATTGTGAATCATGTAATTGCCTATTCAAAAGGCGACGGAGCGGATGACGCATTTTTGAAGAATTATCCTGAAGGTTACAAGGAACCTGTTTGTGAAGGTTGCTGGACAAAAACATCGCCCGGATACTATTCTGCTTTACTACCGTTTTGGGGCGAAAACCGTTATTTCCTGAAGGAAAATCAAGCTGTTTTTGAGACAATGACTACTCCTGTTTATTCAAAAGAGCAGGAAAGCACTATTTACAAAGACTCAAAAGAAATTGCCGACCTTACAGCTAGCGAGAAACCTGAATACGAATTGATTGCTGAATATTGGGACGACGCTCCCGGATATACAGGAACACCATCGGGACATTTTTATAACATGGCTCACAACCTTGCAATGAGTCAGCAACTCGGTTATCAAAAGCGCTGTGAATTATTTCTCGCACTTGGAATTTCATTGAATGATGCATTTATCAATTGCTGGAAGGGGAAATATAAATTCAATTTTATTCGCCCAATCTCCTACATCCATCGTTTCATTCAAAAGGATTTCAATTCATTGATCGCAACTCCTTCGTTTCCGGAATATCCATCCGGACATTCAATGCAGAGCGGTGGTGGAACAGAAATACTGAAGGAATTTTTCGGTTACAATTTGGCTTTCACCGATTCTACAAATGTCTGGAGAAAAGACATTGACGGAACTCCAAGAACATTCGAGAATTTCGACAAACTAGCTCAGGAAATTTCTTCTTCCCGGGTTTATGGTGGAATTCACTTTCGAACTACGGCAAATGAAAGTTTGGAATATGGTCGACAAGTTGGACTTACCACATTACGAACGTTAAAACTGATTCCATGAGAATAGCACTTTCAACTCTATGTATTGGAATTGGATTTTCTTTAAACGCGCAAATTGCGTTTAAGGAAGTCAGCGAAACCAAAGGGTTAAATTATATCTATCCCGGAAACGATTTTCAAATGGCCGGCGGCGGTGTAATGGTTATTGACGTTAACAATGACGGTTGGGAAGATCTTTTTCAGGCAGGAGGTGTTTTTCCATCTAAATTGTGGATGAACAACAAAGGTGTTTTTTCAGACAGAACAGCCGAATTAAAGATTGACACTTTAGACAGCTACTTCATTCAGGGAGCAGTTGCTGCAGATTACAACAAGGATGGCTTTACGGATTTCATCATTGCGAACTACGGAATTGGAATGAGTCGTGGTGATAAGAAAGTTCCGGTTCTAATGAAAAATGTAAAGGGAAAATACTTTGTTCCGGTTTCTCTGGAGGGCGTTTTACCAAAAGGGAACTACGCCTCTGCCTGCTGGGGTGATGTAAATAACGACGGCTGGATCGATGTTTATTTCTGTAATTACGTGAAAACCATGGGCGGAATTCAGGACGAATTTGGTAGAGAAATTGGTTATGATCCAACCTGCTACGAAAACAAATTGTTGATCAATCACGGAGGTAATAATTTTACAGAAGAATCGATTAGCTATGGTGTTTCAAATCCGGGTTGCAGCTTGGCGTCGCGTTTTCATGACGTTGACAATGATGGTGATCAGGATTTAATGTTGCTGAATGATTTTGGTGAATGGACAAATGAAGGAAACAGGTATTATGCGAATAACTTCCCAAAAATCGGTTTTACGGATATGAGTATCGCAGTCAACTTCGACACGAAAATGTACGGAATGGGAATTGGTATTGGTGACTATAAAAATGATGGAAATCCTGGCTACTACATTACGAATATTGGTGAAAACGAATTACTCCATTTCAGTAATGGTGCTTTTGTGAATGTTGCAAAAATATTGAAAGTTGACCTGACTTATGTACGCGATACCCTGCGCGGAACAAGCTGGACTCCCCTATTTTTTGATGCCGATATGGACGGTGATTTAGATTTGTATGTTAGCAAAGGTAATGTGGCAACGCTGGTTCCAAAAACGGTTATAAAGGATCCCAATATGTTTTTCGAAAATGTAGATGGTGTTTTCGTAGAAAAAGGGTTGTCGGCAGGATTGAACGATCCTATTTCTCATAGGGGTTCTGTTATTATAGATTTCGATCATGACGGCGATCTGGATATCATTTCTTCTGTTGTAAAATTGCCATGGGCTGCTTTTCAACAAATGGAGCAAAAGATGAAATTGTTTGAGAACGTGAGCCAACAGGGAAATTGGGTTGCGATTCAATTGGTTCCTAAAAATTATTCCAATGCAGATGCTTTTGGGGCCGTTATTACATTCAAGCACAAGGGGAAAATACAGAAACACGTTCTTGACGCAGGAAGCGGACAAGCTTCGCAGTCTACACGAACAACCTACTTTGGATTAAGTGAGGACACTGTACTTGAAGAAGTAGAAATTCAATGGTGCAATGGAACGAAATCAGTTTTCAAGAATTTAAGCGCTCAACAAATTCATGAACTGAAAGAGTAACTCAAGACTAATAATCGTAAAAAATAAAAAACGCAAAGGATACCTAATCTTAGCGCTCTTCTTTGCGTAAATCCCTGGCAACTCTTTCTCTTTGATTTAGCTTATTCGTATTTCAGCGTTTTAGGATGAAATGTCAACCAGCTATGCCAAAATTCCTGATAAGCCTGAATAGTCTTGAGATTTTTTCTTGTATTTACTCCTTCTCCAATGAAATTGAATTGCTCATCGCCTAGAATAATTTCATCAGCAAGAATTAGCGCTTTATGAGATGTTGGATTTTCGAGTACAACGAAGCTGTTATCGTCCGTTGACAACGCTACGATTATTGAAACACCGCCAACTTTGTCATTCACGATTGATTTCGCTTTCATATCGTTCCAGGAATAAGCTTTGCTTACACCATTGATCTCAACTCCAATAACCCATGACTTGTCACTCCACTCCGCCTCTGTCGTTTTAGTAAGTGAACCTTTGCTTTTTCCTTTTTCAAATTTACCTTCATTGTCATACTGATTCTTGAAATCTGGATCGGCCTGCATAATTTGAGAATCAGGATGTAATTCCAACCATTTCGACAAACTCATTTGCTGCGAAATAATTTCAGGAAGTTGTTCCCCATTCAATTTTCCAACAACCGCTTTACCATTTTCCTGACGCCACCAGCTTCCTGTTGTTTCATCTTCAAACATCGCGTTAAAATGGTCCATTCCAACCAAACGAAACTTCTCCAGTCGACCGTTTACCTGTGGTTCAAAAACACGACCAGATCTACACACATTACAGTAGGTAACAATCACAGAAATACCACCGATCTCATCAAATACCTGATGATGGTAGGATAAAAATGAAATGGGATAAGCTTTGGTTTCACCGTTGTGTTTAATTCCAACTACTATTCTATCCACCGGAACTTTATTATCTTCCTCTGAAGCAAAGATCAAGTGTTTCGGCTGTTGAAACATTTGATCAGCCCGCATTACGAAATTGGTGAAATACACAAAAAATGCAGTAACTAAGAGCATAAATACAGGAAACCATTTGTGCCTGATTTTAAACGCCTTGCTCGCGCTAACACCAATTCCAATCAGTAAAACAATTCTAAAAAACCAACGCCATTGATAAAGAAAATAAGCGAAATCCAGACTATTCATTTTCTGGCTGCCGGGAAGCGGCATAATGAAGTAAACATTCATTATTTCAAATACAATCAGTAGTAAAATACTGAAGTAGAATAGTTTTCTCATGGTTGGTATTTACAAATGGGTAATCAAAAATAGTCAATCTCAAGACTTTAGCAACACTTCCTAAACCAGAATCCGGTTGATTTTATACACAATTGGGCAAGGAAGAACTGAGGCAAAATAAAAATGGAGTCGCTGCAACAACGACTCCATTTTAAATGATCTTATAAATTGCGCCATAAGCGCTTTCGATTTTACTTCATTAGCATTACAGGAACTGACTTAGCTGAGTTTTCTGTAACCACTTTAAGTGTGTAAACTCCACCTGCAAAAGAAGTCAAGTCAACAGCAACTTCCGTAGAAGCGTTTCCTTTAATCTCTTTCACCAGTTTTCCTGCCTGATCGTAAACAAAAGTAGCAACAACTTTTTCATTTGCTACAACTGTGAATTTACCTTCACTTGGATTTGGGTAGATGTTCAATACAATATCATTTGCTTCATTCACTCCTAAACAATCACTGATATTAACCGTTGTTTGAGCTGAACCTGAACAACCATTTCCATTTGTGAATGAATAGGTAAGAACTTCATTTCCTAATCCGGCAACCGCAGGATCGAATGTAGCTCCTGAAACACCTGTTCCACTGTAAGTTCCTCCTGCCGGAGATCCTTGAGTTAATGTAATTGGATCATCATAAACACACAGTTGTCCAACAGAACTAAACGATACAGTTGGATTTGGATTAACCGTAACAACAACCGAATTTGAAGCAGGAGAAACACAACCAGAAACCGTTTGAGTAACCGTGTAAGTTCCGGAAGCAGAAGCTGTAAGCGTTGCTGCAGTTGAATTATTTGACCATGTATTTCCTGAACCAGCAGATGAAGACAATACCACATTTCCACCTTGACAGAACGTTGTTGGTCCACCAGGTGTTACTGTTGGTGCACTTGGAATAGCGTTCACAGTAATTGAGTTATTCTGTGTAGCCGTATTGTTACCATTACCATTCGTAGCTTGTAAAGAAACTGAGTAAGTTCCTGCAGTTGCGTAGGTAACCGTTGGACTAGTAGCAGTTGATGTTGAAGGTGTTCCTCCAGGGAATGTCCATGCGTAACTGTTTCCCGAACCTGTTGAACTGTTCGTAAATGTAACTGTTTGACCAGCACATACAGAAGTTACAGAAGGTGTAAATCCGGCTACAGGAGGTGTATTACTTGTCACACCAGTAATATTAATGTTATCAATATACATGTAATTTCCATTCCCTGAAATTGCTTTCACTCTCAAAATAACTCTTGAACTTCCGGCAAATGAATTCAGGTTAATGGTTTCATGTCGCCATTGAGAGTTTCCAGAAGGTACAAAACCACTTGTAGTTGCTGAACCTACTGTTGCCAGTACTAGATTCGATTTATCATAAACAGTAGTATAAGTTGCTCCACAATCTCCGGAAGCCAATACTTGTAATCCGTCATAATATGTTGCATTATACGGTCTATAGGCAACATCAAACTCCATTGTCAATGAACTCAAAGATGCCGCGCTGAAATTAGGAAGTCCCATTTCGTCATTACCTGCATTTGCGCCGCTATAATTATCCAATACCGCACTATTACTACTACCGTAACCAACAGAGGTATTTCTTACCCATGTTAGATTTGTAGGTGCTGCGTTCGTCAACGTCCAGTTTGTAAATGGAATTGTCCCCGCTGTAAATCCTTCTGTAATTGGCAAGGAAACCAAGGTTCCACCAGCAACAGAAATATATGCAGTTTTTGTTTTTGTGTAGCTATTTCCACCACTTACAACTGTAAGCGAAACCTGATAAGTTCCAACTGTATTATAAGTTACTGTTGGAGAAGCAGCTGTAGAACTAGAAGGTGTTCCTCCAGTAAACGTCCATGAGTAAGAAGTAATTGGAGCTCCTCCTGCACTCATTGTAAATGTTGTTTGGTCACCCGCACACAATGCAACATCGCTAGCGGTAAAATCCAATGCACAAAGTGAACCACCTGGCACACCACCAACTAAATTCAGATTAGCAGTTGTCCAGATATTACTACGACCACCAGTTGAACTAATGATTGCAGCACGCATACGATCTACCTGACCTTGCGTAAACATTTTAGAACAGTAGGAGTAATCCATGTAGTTCTGAATGTTGTCAATCTGGTTAAATCCATAATAAGCGTCAACTCCCGGACATGAATTTATACCAAGATCATTACAGTTTTGTGAACCTTGAGTTGCGGGCGTATCATTTACATTATCAGTACCACTGCATCCGGCAGATCCGGGATTGTTATTTGCACCCCAAACGTGAGATAAGTTTAACCAGTGACCAACTTCATGAGTTAGAGCTCTACTGTTGGTTGTATTGGAAGTTCCAATTGATCCTGTATAATCATGTAACATGAAAATACCATTGTAATACATGTTCGTTGCATTAGCCGTGCTTGTTCCATTTGGATTAAATGTATAACCTGCAGCATTACCCAAATCAGAACAAACGTAAATATTCAAATATCTATTATGCGGCCAAACTCCCTGGTAAACATTGTTACCAGCAATAACAGCGTTTACCTGAGCCTGACCATCAGATCCGTCATTGGTAATTGCATTTACTGTTCTGGTAATTCCATTAAAACAAGCACCATTCGGAGCAATTGTTGCAAAAACGAATTCTATCTCCACATCGGCAACGTTATTTTCGAAAGCCGAAACAACATCAGTTGTATCTGCATTCAATTTACGGTAATCTCTGTTGAGGATATTTAACTGATCCTGAATTTGAGCATCCGAAATGTTGTTCGTACCGTTGGTGTGGATAACGTGAAATACAACCGGAATCTTATAAACAAGACCAGTTAATTTTTCACCACCAGTTGTAGGTTTATATTTTGTAGCCTGATTTGGAATTGGATCCATCATCATCGTAGCAAAACGTGCAGGATCGTTCTGCATCATTTCAGCTTGCTTAATGTGCTGACTACATTTTTCCACTTCGTGATTGTGAGAAGCGCTTACCTGAGCTTGCTGCACTTGTGCCGACAGCAAATTACTCAATACGAGGGCAGCGCCAACGAGAGTTAGTTTTTTCATTGAGTGAGTTTAATAGTTTCGGCGCTATATTACGAAAAATAAGCTTTTTGTCCAAACCAAATCTTCACACCAATATCAATAAGCTGTTATAAATTAAACAGTCAGTGATTTAATTTTATCCTAACATTCAAAAAAACATGGGTTTTCAAACGACTTAATCAAATGATATGGCTGTTGAAAACTAACAGATTCAAGAAGAAGTTATTTCATTACTGCTCCAACTCACCATATGGAAAACCGAGTTCTCTGCAAAATGCGATAATCTCTTTTCTACCTTTTGACGAAAATCCACTGCGGTTTTCTTTGATATCCGGATTGACTCCCAAATTATTGCAATCCAAACAAATGGACAACTGCATCACTGCTTCCCTTCCATTATAAAGCACAATAGCGAAGCGAGGTTCAAAACAGCCAAACGACTTCATTGGATCGTAGGTGCTTCTTTTTGCAAACAATGGTAAGATCTTGTTTACCTGCGCCTGCGTTAAGGCTTTCTGGAAATCAATAGTCTGAGATGGATAACCTTCTTCATCTCCCAGTGAAACAATACGAATTCGTTCGTGCGAACCGTCATAGGAATAGGCTACTGCTTTGTTGAATTTAATCGTATCAAAAGGAATTTTCCCTATTTGTTTGGGGTCAATTACAACCGCGCTGTCTACTACTTTATAGAGGTTTACATAATTTCTAATTCGAATGCTGTCGCGTTCACGCTCCTCTTTGGTACGTTCGTCCTCCACCTCCGGTTTTGGCGATTGATTCTGATGTTTTTCAGCTGATCCAAACAAATTCATTTTACCAATTGATTTCCCGTTATCTCCGCAAGAAGTGAGCAGAAGTACTACAAGAAAAAAATAGATCGTTTTCATAGTTTCAGTTTGTGGTATAAGTCGTTTTTGCAAATTGATTACAAAAAATCATTTCACTGCGTCTTTTATGAAACCCGAGGTTATTGATTCATGTTCATTCAATGGATACCAGGATTTCCATGTAGTTGTTAAAACTCCATTATCTTCCCTAAGTGATAACAACAGCTCCCCTTTTTCTTCAAAACCTTTATTCAGATTGTTACTTGAAGCGAAATATACACCTATTGAAGAAGGTGTTCCATTAATTACCACACTCACATTTCGTTCCTCCTGGACATTCGTTAATAACAATTGCCCTACGAGTTTTGAATTCTTCTCAAAAATAATCAGCTTCATTTCAGGATAAGTCGGCATAATTCTATTTGCAATTGCATTTGACGATGAAGTAATCTTATAAAACTCCAAACTACTCGTCATTGGGGAATCCGTAAAGCGGTACGTTCCAATCCAATGCGCCATTTCATTACTGACAGTTGCTCCCTCAAAACGTTTCGAACTTCCGGAAACTGTTTCTGACTTTTCTCCGTTTGAATTTGTAGTAACCTCAGTGGAATCTGCACAGCTTTGCAGCAGGAATAGAGCTGCAAGACAAACTCCCGGAATAAACGATTTGATGTGATTGATAGTCATAGCTGAATTTGAGATAATGTTGAATTCCGACTAAAATAGAATACATTCTCTTATGCAAATTCGTTTTGTAGTTTTTTAGGAAGTTTACTTTTCACCAATTCATATGACTTTTGAGTATAGAGCGAAAACTCTTCGAGGGAAAAGCGCTCAATATTATCCACTTTCACCCATTTGTTTCGCGCCATGTAGGGAGCAGGAATAATTCCCTCACGTGTGATCAACTCCTCAAAATCTTCGTCAGAAGCTTTGAACGAAGCGCTCACAGGAACTTCATCCGGTGAAGTGACCACATACATTTTTTCTCCAACACAAAAACACAGATGGTTTTCCCACTTAATATCTTCCGTAGTACCTTTTAATTTCAGGCAATAATCTCTTATTTCTTGTAGCATTTACTTCGTGTTTTCTTTGGTGAAATTTAAGAACTTATCTTCTTCTTTAATTTTAATCTTGATTTTCTTCAATTCCATTTCCAATTTATACAGCTGCCAATTTTCGGCTCCATAATCTGTAGAAACTTCATGGTTGATCAAAACCGTTGTCCAACCTTCTCGTTTGGATTCTTTAAAATCAAAGAGCAAATCGTCATAACCCAATTTCAATTCAGCCAGTTTTTCTTTCATGAAATCCTGATGAATCAGAATAGACCGAACTCTATCGTAAACTTTAAAGTAGCGTTCAGCTCTTTCTGTTCGCTGCTTTTCATAATCCATTCGCCATGTTGGACCAAAACGGATAACCAGTAAAGAATCTGTTACACCGTTAAATCGAATTACACTATCTTCCAACTCCTCGGAAATCACACATCCAGCAACAGGAAGATATCTTATAAATGCAGTATCGCCGTTCCAAGCAAAATAATCATCACCATATTCAGCTGTAAATCCACCGGTAAGAAACCGATACACCGTATCTTTTTGAGAAAATCCCAAAGAAGTAATCGCTAAAGAAAGAAACAGAAGTATCGGTTTCACTATTTCAATTATTTCAGTGTGTCATCGATGATCGATTTCAAAACGTCCATGTCAATATCTGCCAATTTATTGATGTACAAACAGCCAGAACCAGTCTTGTGTTTTCCAAGCTTTGACATTCGTTCCGCATCTTGTAAAATGGAACCTTTCACATACAAGGAAAGATTTGCTTTTCGCGGTGAAAATCCAATATCAAACCATTCCACTTCTCTACCCGATGGACTTTTCACAATCTTGTATCCAAAACCGATCAACGATGGTCCCCACAACACAGGTTCTTGTTTCGAAACTTTTTTCATGTATTCCAAAATCACCAAACTGTCGTTTCGCTTTTGTTCGCTTTCTACTTTCTGAATAAACTCTAAAGCGCTATCGCCCGTTGGTTTCGTTTTAACTACTGCTAAAGCCATTTTTTTTGAGTGATGAATTATGAGTTATGAGTTTAAAGTGAAGAGAAATCGTTTGGATCCTGAATCACCTGAATCTCTGGTTGTTTTTTTACTTTTCTACGAACGATAACTGCCGTAATTAAGGCGCATAAAACACCAACCGGAAGAATTTCCATGTAGGTTACCAAGGAATTGAAAAAAGGATTCTGATAGCTTACCGCAAACTCATTGAAACTCTTTAATTCCTTCGCAATTTGAGCATCACTCAAACCTTCTTCCTTCCACATCATTAACTGACATTCCTTGAACACTTCCAGGAAATCGCTGTCGGATCCGAAGTAATAAATTTCCCACGATACCACATAAAACGTAGCTGCTACAAGAGCGATCAATAAGCCAACTCCAAGCGCTTTTCCAAACGTGATGACGCCTTCATTGAACTTATCGCGGTAGTTTCGAACTCCGATAAACAGAAAAATATTTGAAACCAACATTGCGGAATATCCAAGGATCATTCCTGTGTTGAGTGAATCAGGGTTACTGTGATCTAAAAAGCTAATTGCAAAACAGAACCAAATTGCCGAAATCAATCCCGAAATAACGCCAAATACCAATACATTTCTTCTCATACTTTTATTTTTTAAGTTTCGTCAAAAGTCAGTTATACCAACTGTTTCGGACTCATACTTTCGGGTGATTTTATCCAAATTAAGAAATTAATCTGTTTTTCTTCGCATAATCCACGGCTTGAGTTCTGCGATTGACATCTAGTTTTGAAAACAGATTCGATGAATGTGTTTTTACCGTATTGAGCGATACGAACATCTTTTCAGCAATTTCATTGTTTGAAAATCCTTCTGCCATCAATTGCAATACTTCTTGTTCTCTAGCGCTTAATCCCAATTGTTCTATCAACGCTTCATTTCGAATAAAACTAGTCGATTTCTCGACCACTTTCAAACGTTCCACCACTACTGTTTTCGGTTTTGCCAAACTTAACGCCAGCCAAATTCCCAGTCCGGTAAAAATCAAAGCAATAATACCAACATAAATTTCAGTGGAATGGTGAAGCATCAGAAACCGGAATTCCATCCAACGGAGAAAGAACAATAAAGCGGCTAGTGAAATCCCAAAAAGCAAGATCTGTTTTGTAGAATATGGAATTCGCTTAAGCATTGTGAGTTCTTATCAATAATATTCCTGAATAGATTCGAAAGCGACCCATTCATGATGCTGTAAGCTTTCCAAATTAGGTCTCAGTCTCTTCAGATTTCTTTCCGCCATTTTTTTCATTGGATGCTCCCTGCCTCTATCATCTGTCAACAAATAGTTCTCTTGCTCAGCAATGACAATTTTCAGGATGTTTTCTGCTTTGTCATAATCTTGTTGCTGATTGTACAAAAATGCAATCTCATATCTGATATGTGGAGGAATTTTGTCGCTTGCATTTTCCGGATTCTCTCGTAAAAAGGTTAAACGCGTTTCTAATCTACTCATAGAAACCAACCAAATGGAAAATCCGAAGCACAATATCCAAATCGAGATTCGAAGTCCGGTCATTTTACGGATTCCCTGTACGAAGCACCAAATGATAAAAGGAATAGTTAGTGCGATAGCAAACAAAAACATGATAATATCGCCTGGCCAGTATTTCAACTTGAAAAGAATGAAAAAGGAAAAACCAGCAACAGAAAGAGAAACCAACGTTCTTCCACCCTTTATTTCGGATTTACGAATCAACTGCACCAATACATCTATCGTCGGTAGTAAAATACTGAACAACAAAATGTGCGAAGCAAATGGCCAATGCATCATTTTAAAAAGAATTCCGAGCGCAAGTGCAAGAATGTAGGCTACTAACATAAACCAGATTTGAGAATAAGTAAAGGTAATAAATGCGGATTACTAATGACGAATTACAAATGACTAGTTGTGAGTTATGAGTTATTTAAAGACTTTCTCTAACTGATTGTATGAAAACCGTGTGAACTCGGAAGAAATGGTTTGATTTTTCTCGAACACAGAAAAAGTTTCGCTCATTACAGGAATTCCGTCACGTTCTCCTATGGCAACTATTTTAGCCGACATCCCCACAGGAACTTCAATGAATTCGATGTCATTCCCTTTCAAAATTCCACGAACTATTCCTGCAATTCCGGTGAATAACACCCAAACACGTGGATTTTTAATTTCGCCAGGAACTTTAATCCGTGCTTTTTGAGGTTTGACTCCATCAGGAAACGCATCGCAATTCAAATAACCCATAGAACGCACTTCTAACACATAGTTTTTCAATAAGTCTTCACTTAGGGTGTCTACTTTCTCGAATTTGTGACTTCCATATTTTTTCACTGAACGCTTATTATGTGTGTTTTCGGCTTTGTCATAAGTTCCAGTCACTAATAAATGAAAACGGTCTGTAAACTGAGCTCCTTCAGTACTTTCATACAAGATCTCCGGAGCTTTCTCTAAAACTTTAGCTAATTGAGAAACAACATTTTGAGGAACTTCACGCTCGTTGAACAAATAAACCATCGAGCCGTCTTCGGCAAACTTTAAGTCTAGGTTCAACCAATGATTGCTTGTCGACAAATAGTTTTCTAACTCTGTACCTGATAGATTTTGTTTTTCCATCCAATCTAACCAATTCTCCTCCGTTTCCTTTGAAATGAACGATTCAATGACTTTTCCGGACTCTTTGCCATCTGCTTTTATGCTCAAATGAAACTTCTTCTCTGGCTTACCAAATTCCACTTTTTTGGAATTGGAATACATTGGAAATGCATCTTTCGTATCCACCCATTTTACCATTCCTTCATGTTCTACTCCATAATAACTGTGCATTGCAGACTCATATTCACCTTTCAGTGGAATAGAGATTTGAGCAGGTAAATTCGGATCAAGAAAAACTTCTTCACCATTCGCTTCTGCTGCCAGATGGAACATTCCGCCAGTTTGCAAAAACTGATCTTTTGTTGTTTGAGTAACCAGATTACCAGCTGCATAATCCATGTAATCATCAAAAACTTTTACTGAAATAGCAACAGAATCGGTAACAACTTTTCCAGCAGCGCTTAGAAAACTTTCCGATTGAAAATAAAGCTGGGTACCGTTTTCAGTTGTTAAAAATGATTCGTCTAACGGATTGATCGTAAACACCTCATCTTTCGGAATGTAAGCTGCAAATAGTTCGTCGAGACGCGTTACAAAAGCCGTTTCCGGTTGGTTTGTATTTGGTTTAACTTCGTTTGATGGAAAACGCACAAAATCACGAGAAACTTTTTCTTCCGATTTGTTATCAGAAACATCCGTTCTTTCCTGAAGTTGAAACGTTTGCTTTGGTTGATCTTCAGAACAAGAGTTCAAACCTAAACCAACACAAAAAAGGAAAAATAGTCTGTAAAGTAAGTTGTGTTTCATAAGGCAGTGTGTTTCGGAAAAAGGGATAATGCAAATATGAGAGAAAGTTACATGTGAATGACTAATTACGAATGACTAGTTATGAGTTATGAATGATCAGTTACTAATTCCAACTTATTCAATTCTTCGTTTTTTTCTTTTCCGAATCAAAAATATGACTGTTAGAACCAGAAGAACAACTGCACATGTAGCAATCAAAAAATAAGGTCCGATTATTAAAGTTGAGGAAAATGTCTCTTCTCCCTTTGGCCAAGCATTAACAGATAGTTTCATTTTTTTCGATTCATTAAACGGCTGAGGAATCCAACAGGTCCAACCAACTTTTCTTTTGAATTGGTTTCTTGCGTTTTTCCGGAATAAAGACAAACCAGGCAAGTTCTGACATCAACCTCCAAATCAACCGAGGCATAACTGTACGTAATAGTCTCTACTTCCGTTGAATCGTAGTACTTTGAGGAAAGACAGCGTGGACAACTCAATGGTTCATCATTTCCATCAAATTTTACAGCTTCAAGATTCAGATTTCTTTTTTGAATTTCGTCATCAATACGTTGCTGAGAATTCTTGATGAACTGATCATATCGGTACTTGCGGAAGTTTACCAATTCCCAATCGGAAAGTTGATTTAGGAAGTCTTGAAGTCTGCTCATGAATTAAATACAAATTACTAATTATGAATGATGAGTAACTAACCCCAACTCATTTTGAGCGCGGGAAGTGATTTGACATATTTTGTGACCTCTTTTTGAGTGAAGTATTCTTTTCTAAGCTTCTTTTTGCCTCTTTTTACTTTGGAATGATAAATTCTTAACCCAAGACTGCTTACACTGTACTTTATTTCATTAAAAGTGAAGTCATATTTAATATGCCATATTTTACCTGACCTCGTACTTTGAGAAACTGCTTTCAGAAAATCCCTTTTCTTGACATTTTCTTTTTTTAATACTTTTTGAAGTAAATCCAGAAATTCATCATCTTTATTTACTTCATCTTCGTAATCGATTATATTGCGAAGATCTAAAACGTATGGCAGTAAAATCACAAGAGCGGTATCTGTTTCACCTCTTTGATAACAAATGTTCCCTTTCAAATAATCTCGGTGAAATGCATCTGCAAAGTTTGCGTTACCGCAAAATGACCAGCAATAGTGATTTTTCTCAGCTCGATTAAGAAAATATGCTGCACTATCCAAATTCGATTCCAAGTAGTACTCTGACAAAAAAATGGAAGCATTATATTTCAAAAATCGAATTCTGTTGTACCTATTTGCTCTTAGTGAAGAGGAAGTATCCTTTTTCTCTATCAATTCCTTTCTCTCCAGTTCACGATATTTTGCAACTGCGGTTAAGAGTTCACCTTGTTTAAACTTAACATCCGCAAAACCAGACAACCCTTCAGCTATTGACTCATGATCTTTAGATTTAGTAAGTGAATCAAAGAATAAACATGCCTGTTCATATTTTTTATCCTGCTCAGCTTTGAAAGCTTTTCTGATCATCAGCGAATCCTGCCCAAACAAGGTTCCGCTCCAAATAAAACAAGAGAAAACAATCAAAATGATATGCTTTATGCGTTTACTCAAAACTGATGATTGATTCGTAATAGTAAAACAGCGTTTCAGTTCTGGATTGAATCAGGTTCAGATAATCTGACATACCAATAATCCCTTGAATGGTTCCACCTCCAGAATATTCGTCGTTGCGCATGGTCCACATGAGTTCTTCTTCAGCGTCACGATATGCTAACCACGCCTTTTGAGCTGTTTTCAGGATTTGTTTGTCGTCTGCATTCAATTCTTTCATCAGAAGATTGTAGTACTTGTTAAGCAAAACGTCATAACCTTTAATCAATTCGTCTGTCGCCTCTTTCATTCCCATAGTTGAATAATCGATTTCCATCATTCGAGAACTCAATTGCTCAATACGAAAAGTATCAAGACTGTATTCTAACTGCTTGTCGGAGATCTCTTCCGCTTGCAAACGCTTTTTCAACGGCGGAACTTCAGCTTCAATATCGGCTTTTATCTTCACCAACATTTCGGGAGTTACGGCAATTGGATCGTCCTGAGAAAATCCAACGCATGTTGAACAAATGAACAGTAATAGAAGTAGTGTGTTTTTCATAGATGCTAATTTATGAACTAAAAATCAATTAATAAATGTGCTATCGTCCATACTGCAGCCACAATTGATGCTCTGAAACAATGGGTTCCAACTCAAATTCCCAATCGATTCGGGGATCATTTTTCTGCTCACGGTCAAACACATTGGAAGCTTTTTCAATTGTGCCACGATACGCTTTGAAAAAGAAATAATCATCCAGATTTTTTACTTCAGGATTGCTTTTCACTTGTATCGAATAAGTAGCAAAGGTTTTACGGAACTGCGGAAAGTAAATGGAGTATTTTGGAAGAGAATCTGCTATATTGGTATAGAAATTCATTCCCAACTGTCTGGTATCGCCTTTCAATACATCAGAACTGAAAAAGAAATCTTCTTTAATGGAAATACGACTAAAATCCCATGTTTCCATTTCCTTTTGAAGTTCAGGATATTTCTCCAGTGGAACCTGAACCTGAAACATTCCAGAAGTTCCGTATTCGAAAAGCTTACCTTCGTTTGTAAGCACTGAAAGCATTAGTTTCTTAAAGTCAACCTGACGAAACAACTCCGGCTCATTTGATGGATTTAGCACCCGCCAAACACGATTGGAATAAGCTACCGCACGTTCTTCCACAAATTGATAACCGTAATATCCATCAGCATTTCGAACGAGATCAGTTGGCATATATTTCTTGTAAAGCTCTTCATACGGATTTTCAATCAATGGAAACAAAAACTCTGCGTTTCTACTTCCATTATAAAAGCGCTGAACCTGAAGTGTTCCTGTAGAATCCCAAACCGACCACAAACCTACACGCTGTCCATCACGAAATTCTCCCAACGTTTTTTGCTTACCATTTGCATATTTTTCAGAATAAACACCATGCAAATGATTGTTTGTGTATGATGTTTCAACAGAAACACGTCCAACGTATTTGGCAAGTGATTGAGCGTTTATATTATTGTCTCTTCTCACTACACGAAAGCCGATAAATGCTGAAGAACTGTCCTGATATTCGTACATGCTTCTGGGATACGAACCGTTAGGTTTAAAATTCATGTGATATGAACCACCATATACGATTTTACGCTTCATCGCAGGTGGATCTTTCAATCCTAATTCAGCATCATAAAAATACTCCGGGCGTTTTACATCGCTGAATTCTATCATGCTTTCATCGTAAGCGTTCAATAACCAGGTTTCCAACAAGAAATTCTTTGGTTTATAAACGTTTTCAAATGCCGACATTTCGCTAAAACGAGGAAGCTCAAAGCTATAACTCAATCCTTCTTTTTCCGATTTGGCAGTTAACCAACGACAATAATTTCGAGCAACAGTCCAGGAAACACCTGGCATAGGTTCATTCTGTAGCTTAGGATCGTTCAGAATCGCTGTCAATAATTCCATGGGCTTTTTGCTCAGTTTTGGGAGCTGGTTCTCATAGAAAACCTTTGAGGAATCTTTTTCAACCGCTAACAAATACGTTTTAAATTCTGCGACCGTAACCAAATTCGAGATGCTAAAGGCCTTAACTGGAGTACGGAATTCCTTTCCTACGAAGGCACTCATATCCACATTTGAGTTCGCAACAGGATAAAACTGAGCGTTAGAATTGACAAGGGTGAAGCAAGTAATAAAAACAATAAGGAATATCTTCAAAATTTCTTGTTTTAAAGTTCGTTCAAACACTAATGTTGTAAAAGCGAAAAAGTCACGCTTGAGATTGAATTATTTAATCTCTTCTAAAACCGAAGAACCTTCAGAACAATCGCCGGATGTCCATTGCCAGCTTTCGTGCAATAGAATTCGTCCGTCAGCTAGTATTTCTGGTGTCGACTTACAGAAACCAGTCATCAACTCTCCTTTTGTGTTGACCTGATGATAGCGCATATCGATAACTCCATTTTCATCTACTAATCCGATTAAATGTCCTTGTTGAATTTGTCCGCCTGAATAAGTGGATGTCAATACATTTCCTTCCTGCTGATAATGAAATATGGTTTCAGCAGAAGTTTCTCCGTTCTCAGAGTTACTCAGGGGACGAAATTTGCGGTTGTTGTAGTTGATCATTTATTGAGTGTTTTCCAGTAGTTATCCAGTCTTCTTTCACCGAAAAGGGAAATCTTTAGCTTATAATACTCTTCAAATGAACAGTTATTTTCTTCAAATTTTAGTATGGTGTCCAATTTGGAGATGATAGCATACTTATTATGCGTCGTGCAAATTAGTCCAGAATCTCTCATGTTTTTTCCTGCGGATTCAAAGTTATAGAATGCCTCAACATCGGAATCGCCCAATTCTGCATCAATCGAAGCACGATACTTTTTGTAAGGAATGAGAGTACTCAAATTCGAACTGAAACCCTGAGACGTTCTGAAAATTTTCAATACTTCCGTGTAAAAATGCTCACATCCATGTGTTTCGTAGAAAATAGTAAGCGTATCGTTTTCCTGTAAAGCATTCAGACTATTCTTTTTACAATCGATAATCTCTGCAGTAGATGAAATAACAACATCAGATCCAGACTTAACCGAAGAGCCACATTGTACCAAAATGACTGATAGAATTAGGAAAAGAAAGACGTTGATTGTTTTCATAGTGAATTACCCCTTGAAATGTGGATTGTAGATCAAACCAATGATATTTCCCCACGGATCCTTTACTTTAGCAACAATGATATCGCCACCGACATCCTGCGGACCTTCAAGAGCAATTGCACCAGCCGCTACAAAACGGTCGAATTCCTGTTGCACATTCTCTACACCCCAATACGCGACAACGCTTTCCAGCTTTTCTGTTGATGTTTGGTCAGGCTGTAAACCCAGCTCAAATCCACCAATGTCGAAACCAACATAAAACGGTTCATCGAAGTAAGGTTCTGTTTCAAAAACGTTAGCGTACCAGGTTTTCGCAGCGTTGATATCACTTACCTGATAACCAACAGTTCTGAGTCCAAAGATCTTTTTGTTCATGAACTAAATATAGGGATTTCCTGCGGAAGAAAATCTAGAAAATTTCCCGCAGACGAGCGCAGAGTAACGGAGAAGGAATTTCCCGCGGAGGGACGCAACAGAGCGCAGATGAAAATCTCCCACAGAAGGAACACGAAAGGTCACAGAAGAATAGATAACAAAAATTTCCCGCAGAGGAACGCTGAAGAGCGCAGATGAAAATCTCCCACAGAGGAACACAAAAGGTCACAGAAGAATAGATAACAAAAATATTCCGCAGACGAGCGCGGAGGAGCACAGATGAAATTTCCCGCGAAGATCGCAGAGGACACAAAAATTTTTGAAGTAATTGTTTGTTATTAGTAGACGTAATTTATTTTCACAGCGAGCTTTGCGCACGCAGCAGCAGACGGGAGGATTAATCAAGTACCGAAGACAAGATTGTATTGATTTCGTCTGATTTATTCATAAGCATAAAGTGTCCGCCTCCACTAATGATCTTATCGACCTTGGATGGCAATGGAAGTACATGATCTTTGGTTCCATGAATGTGAAACAGGTTTTTTGGATTTTCCACGTTTTTCCAGCGTAATACCTGATCTATTGCCCATTTCAAATACCTTGCATCTGTTTCTTTCAGAATAATCTTCAGTAAGCGCTTTTCTTCAGTGGTAGAGGTTCCGAAGAACCAATACGTCAATCGGTTCGCGCTTCGGAGAAGACCCATCGGAACCAATTTGTGCAATCTCAATTTTCCAATGAAGCGGTAATACCATGGAATTTCAAATCGGTTTTTAGCAGATGAAATAAGAACTACCTGTTTTGTATCCAGCTGTTTAGCAACTTCCAAGGCCATCATTCCACCAAACGAAAGTCCGACCAATATTGGATTAGGGGTGGTAATTTCCCTGCTGATGCGAGAAGCATAGTTTTCAATAGATTCTTTTGGCTCTGGAATAATCCACGAAATAAACGTTACGTTACGTTCTCCAAAATCGAGGTTCTGAAAAACGCGCTCGTCGGCACCAAGTCCGCTGAAGACATAGATTTCACTCACAGTTTCTTCTTAAAATCTTCAAATACTACTTTCTGAGGAAAACTAAATGCCATTGCCCGTGCATGAAAAATGTAAAGTACATTTCCTTTTACACAATGATAAGGTGTTGTATTGAAGAAAATTTCTTCGCCGTACTTTTTAAAAGCTTCTGCTGCTTCCTTAACATCAGTTTCATTTGTAAAGGTCCATTGTTCAATTACACCATCCACAATCATATTGTCACCAGACATTTCTTCTCTATAGAAATATGCCCAAACGGATTCCACTTTTTTGAAGATTCCCGGAGTAGTTGTTGTTCTAGTCTTTGTAATCTGAGTTTCATCATAATTCAAGTAATAAAATGGAATTTTATCAATCAAAGTATAATCCCCTAGACCATAGGAACCTAATTTCTTCACTCGTGCGGTATCGTGAAATTGACCTTTAATCTTCAGTTCTTTCGCATATTCAACAAAAACATCGCTTGGTTTTCCTTTCGCTTCATGTTCGGAAACTTCAGAATTAACTTGGTTTTGGCAAGAAACGAGGAACAATAAACCACATATGAGAATCGAAAATTTCATTCGGTGTGTTTTGATTTACGCTCGAAGCGTTTCTGTGAATATTGAGTCGTTCCTTTTAGTTTTCCCGGGTACGAATAATGGGTTACTTTGTTGTTTTCAAAATCAATTTCGGTAATCACTGGTTGATTTTCATCCGTATTCTCCAAAAGAATAACGACATACTCCGTTTTCCAAAAAGCATCTTCCACCCATTGTGATGGTCCGCGAAAACCAATGCGCTGCACCGTTTTCTTCTTAAGATCCACCAAATTTATGGATTGATCTGGTTCAGCACCGTAATCACCATTTTCATCGACAAACCAGGAATAACTATCAAAGTCAATGTATTTGTTCATCGACAAACTGTATACGAAAAAGGCTTCATAAAGCGGATCAAACTCTTTGTCAAAAGTTCCGAACACATCGCCTTTCTCATATGAAAGAGCAACTGTTTCCTTTTTTTCAAAATCACTCAGCTTAAACTGCGGATTGGTTAATTGATAATATTCCACCCATTCGGCAAGTGTGGAATTGGAAGCCGTTTTGAGCTGTAGTTTCTCTACTCCTACTTTGGCTGTGGTGGTTGTTTTTGACTTCTCACCTTTCGTTTGACAAGAAACGACCGAAATGATGAAGAGAAGATATAGGACTGATTTCATGGATTAAATATACGATGATCTCCCGCGGAGTGCGCGAAGAACGCAAAGATTTTTTGATATACAGAACGGAAATCAACTGCGTTGCTTTAGCAGTCAATTATCAAAACCATCAATAAACACTTTTTTTTCTCTGCGGGCTTTGCGACCTCCGCGGGAAACATTATTTCATAAAAGCACGTTTGAAATACAGTACAATCAACCACAAAACAAAGTAGATACTGAAATCATAAATCAGGTTCATTATTATACTTCCATGAAAGCCGTTCCCATCAGTAGAGAAATTATATAATTTGAATGGAAAACCAACCTCCACCCAGAACATTTCATTCGTTTCCGAAGTCTGAAAATAAACCTGCAGCATTCCAATGGAAAGTACAGTGAGCACACTCATAAAGCCACTCACTGTTATTAACCAAAAGGTGCGCATTAATTTCCTTCTGCGTATTTTTTGAAATTGTTCAGGATCATTTGCCAACCTTGTTTCTGGAAGTCAACTGGATGCTGATTCTCCGGATCGAAAGCTGTAGTCACTTTCGTTTCACCACCAATATTTTCAAATGTGGTAATGGCTTGTCGACCGTCCAACATGGTATAAGCAATTTTCTTTTTGTCTTCTACTTCATCATAAATCGCTTCAAAATCGAAACCAAAACTTCCATCTTTCGCTTCCATACGTGCAAGGTATTTTCCGCCCGGACGTAAATCGTTTTCAGCTTTTGGACATTGCCAATCATCTGCTGCAAAATTCCAGTTCATGATATGTTCAGGCTGTGTCCAGTAATCCCAAACTTTATTTGTATCAGCCGCAATTGTTGCTTCAATACTTACTTTATCTGACATAATCGTGATTTTTAGAGAATCTAAAATATAATTTTTAGGCTGAAGCAGAAACACAAAAGACGAATAAATGAAAAAAGGGTCTTTCGACCCTTCTTCACTATTTCTTTTATAGCACTATTTTATCTTCGAAAAGCGTTTAGTGACTTTCTTTCCGTCATTCTCCAAAAGCAATAAATAAGATCCTGCTGGCATAATTGGAAGTTCTATTTCTCCATCTTCAGATTCACATTTTCCTTCAAAGATAACTTCGCCACTTAATGACTGAATTACATAATTGAACGAGCCATTCATTCCTGAAACTTTGATTTCTTCTTGTGCAGGATTCGGGCTCAACACAATTTCTTCAGCAAGAATATCCTCAACACCGACCATTATAAACGCAACCGAATCACAATGAATACAACCGCCGTTTACCAAATTTGTCATCGCACAAAGGAAGAATTTGTAGTGATCAGGAGAAGGCATTCCAGGATCGTAATTTACAACCGTGTTTGGTCCCATATAAGGCATTCCCTGATTTTGTCCATTTCCATCTGTCCACATCAGGAACTGTTGCGTGATCATGAACGGAGGAATGTTGTTTATCAATGTAACTGCAACATTATTACTTCCGATTGGATCTGATATGAATTGTGAATAACAGTTGTAAGGAACATTAACGGTGTTGGTATCGCCTGAACAGTTAGAACAGCCTGCGTTGTCGTAAACACACAATTGATAAATCACACATCCGTAAGCGTTTTGAAGTGTATTTGCGTCAATAGTGATGCTGTCACCACCAACAGAAGAAGTGTAATTCATTGACATTCCGTTTCCATCTGTAACTGTCCAAACATATGTGAATGGTGCCGTTCCTGTAACATTTGTAGCGTTTAGAACATAATCATAGTTGGCTAAAAGACTGTCGTTGACTGAGGCGCTGCATTGAGCAGAAGCGTTAAAGCTTTGTGTTGATGCCAAAAGTAGCAAGGCGTAGAGTAGTTTTTTCATTTTCTGTTTTTTCTTTCTCTCGAAACGCAGGAAGAATGAATTGGGTTGCCAAGAAAAAATAAAAACTATTGCTTGATAAACTGTTTCACCGATTTAAAAGAGTTGGATTCGATTGCTAAAAAGTACATTCCATTTTTCAAAGAAGTACAATCAAATGGCAGTTGAAGATGACCTTTAAGAGCGAAGAAATCCATGAATTCCAACACCTTTTTACCATCCACATCATAGACCGAAAACTGCACTTTTTCGTCAGTTGGAAAATCGCAGGAAAGCTCTATAAAACCTACAGTTGGATTGGGATAAACTTCAAAACTGTCTTGTTGATATTCATTCATTCCAACAGTCGAATAAAATTCATATGCACCCATATCAACCGTTGTATAGTGTACTCTATTTTCACCCAGAATGTCCAAAGATGTAACTCCAGAATTCGTTCCGGAATTTACGCAAGGAGAACTGTTTACCAACTGAAAACCATCGTCTTCGGTGAACCAGTTTCCATCCAATCCTACGCCAGAAGTAATATTTTCAAACATTGGATTTGAGTTTATATTTCCTGTTCCAGCTCCTGAAATGACGTGTGGAGCACTTTGATTGGTCAAATCAACATCAGAATAAGTTGCAATTAACGTCGCGTCGCCAAGTGTAAAAAATTGTGGCCCAACTCCCGAGGCTGTATTTCCCCACAAAATGCAATTCACGAAATTCGGACTACTGGTTCCTGAACTTCCTGTTGATGCATTTAATCTATCGGCAACAATCCCACCACCATCAATTGCAGAATTATTCACAAAGGTCGTATTCATCAATGTTGGACTGGCATTTCCGTTATTTCCACCCCAACAATACATTCCTCCCGCTCGGTTTGCCGCTTGATTATTGGATATGACGCAGTTGACAAAGGTTGGACTTGCATTGCCATTCAACAATCCAAAATTATCGATTCCACCGCCGCCAGATGTTGCGTAATTATCCGTGATGATACAATTGATAATTTGAGGTGAAGCATTTCCACCGTCGTAACCATTGTTGAAGATTCCCGCACCAAAAACCGCCTGATTCTCTGTTATCAAACAATTCCGAATGGTTGGATTACAAAAATCTCCTGTTCCACTTCCGTCGTTATAAATTCCACCACCGAGTCCTTCATCTATATTTGGTGTTCTATCGTCATTGGCATCACGAATGATGAATCCATCAATGATGGCTGTCAAATCGAGATTTACATTGCTAATTACGTGATAACTGTTGTCTGAAATTCCGGCAAGACCTATCTCTCCGCTTAGAATTGAAGTTAAACCATTCGCGAGGTTTCGTTGCGACAACAGGGTTTCTGTTCCCGCAAAACTTCCATAAATTGCCACGCCGTTTTTCATACTGAAAGCCGCAGAACGATTGTTGGCTGATGGAAAATAAGTTCCTGCTGCTACCCAAACCTCATCACCAGCGTTGGCGCTGGTAATTGTATTTTGAAGCATGTTTCCTGAAATTGCATTCGTCCAGCTTGAGCCATCGAAAGTTCCTGATCCAGTAGGTGAAACATAAAGAATGGCCGCATTTAGCTGAAATCCAATGAAAATTGAAAATAAAGCAGTAGTAATTTTCATAACGTCGTTTAAACAATGTCCGTAACGTTCTAAAAATAAGGATATTTTGCTTTTCTTCGGTAGAAGGTCTTAGAGGATCTATTTAAATATTTCCAAATTCAAAAATTAATTATTCAAAGATTGATCTTCTTCGTCATCTTCATCGTGAATACCATCTCGTTCTTCAGCATATTCTCGATAATCGTCTTCAAATTCCAATTCTAAAATCAAACGAAGCAATCCGGGATAAGCATACCAGAATTTATTCTCCACTCTGTTCTTAACATACTCTTCGCCATACATATCCACGAAGAATTTAATCTCGAACTCATCCATTTCGGCACTATCAATTGCCAACACTTCTTCACGATGTTTAAGAATCAATTCCTTCAGTTGATCATCAGTTTCGATACCAAAATCGAAAAGCTCCTGTAATTCTTCAGAATAATCGACATCCGAAAAATCATTTTGCTTTGGCAGCATTTCACAAAGAATGGCGTAAAGCTGAGATTTGTTTAATTTTTCCATGAGATGACGTTTTATACAATGTGTTTCGGTTTTTTACCTTGAGCCGCAAGTTCGGCAATTTCTTCGATCCTTTTTTGTCGGGTTTCTGGTCGTTTTGCTGAGACCACCCAATACAGTATCATTTTTCGTACCGATTTACTCAAACTTTCAAAATAGGCTTTTGATCCAACATTATTTTCAAAAGCCAATTCCAAATCAGCTGGAACAAGTTGCTCTTCCACCGTATCCAAGATGGTCCAACTTCCATTTTCTTTTGCAATTTCAATACACTTCAATCCTGCTGGAGTCATCAAGCCATGTTCAATCAAACGTTCTACCTTTTCTTTGTTCACTTTAGACCAGTTACTTTTAGGTTTTCGTTTAGTGAAATATTGAATAAAACGTTCATCATCAAGCGTTTTTCGCGTAGAATCAATCCAACCAAAACAGAGCGCTTCATCAACAGCATCACTCCAGGAAATGGTTGGAACATTTGCCTTTTGTCGGTAGCAAACCATCCAAATGAATTGTTTTTCCAAATGATTTTCAGATAACCACTGACGCCAATGATCCTTGCTTGTTGGACAAAATGTATCTAACTCTTCAATTTCCATGATTGTATTTATTCTTCAAAGATATATAGGTTCGATGTCAACCCTATGGCAGTGTGAAAAATTCTTGATCAACGAAGTTCAGGATTATTTTCTTTGATTCCTCCGAATTTCGTTATTCCACACTTCTTGAAAAAGACTTCTAACAATTCATATTTCCCTTGACAGAACTCACCCATTTCAACTTTTTCATCACTTGACCGTTTTCCTACACATTCAAAGCAATATTCCATAAACTCCATCATTTCCCCCTTGGAATCATAAAACAAAACTGCATGTCGAGGTAGATAGCAAAAACTTGAAGAACCCATTTGGGTCTTGGTAGATTTCGAATAGTTGAAATTGTAAAGAATGTTGGTCAACTCATTGATTTGCTCAGAATTCAACGAAATTGATTCCTGAATCCAAACTGTTCTCAACGAATCACTTTTTAATGGGTTATAACTATCATCAAACGAAATAATTCTGATTTCTTCGGCTTTACTAAATGGATACTTGGCGGTTCTTTGTTCAACCGTAAGTGCTCCATTCTCATAACACTTCATATCTTGATAATCCCAACCTTCAGCACTATGGTGAGAACTATGTCTGCAGGAAGTGAGAATTACTATGGAAAAAAGAGCGAGTACAGCGATAATTTTCAATTGATTCATAGGAATTTGGGCTTGTTAACTTTTCTTTGAAGCTACATAAAAATCGTAAGTATAGACATTGTATGGAAGTAGTTTCTTTGAAATGTAAAGCGAAACAAAACAACCAATCAACAAGGGAAAGAATAACACATAACCATTTGGAGTTAAGCTACACGCCAAAATTAAAGCTGTAAACGGTGCGTAAATGGTTGCTGAAAGTGTCGCTGCAATTCCAATCAGCACAAAGTTGATCGTAATCAATTCGGTATTCCAAAACTGATTGCAGAAATGCGCGACAAATAATCCCAGTAAAGCGCCTGTAACTATGCTTGGTCCAAAAACACCACCATCTCCGCCGGCACCTAAAGTCAAAGAAGCAGCAAGTGGTTTCAACAAAATAAGTGCGAAAAGAAGCAGAATGGAAATGTTTTCAGAATTGAATGAACTCGCCACAAATTCTTTCATACTTCCGTAACTGTCTCCATACAAAAATGGAAAAAGAAAAAGCAACAATCCAACTGCAATTGCTCCTGCATTCACCTGAATGAAATTGTTTGTAATTGCACCAAAGATTTTCTTGATACGTGTTGCAATAAAAGTGAAATAAACAGCTACTAATCCTGCAAGAACGCTCAGTACAATAATGTAAGGAATAGCATACCAGTTCCAACCTGTTAATTCATAGTGGAAGAAAGAAGAATTGTCGAAAAAGTAGATGAACAGCCACGATGCTAGTGAAGCAACTGTTGTACTGATTAACAGTGTTTTTCTCGTTTTCTTTGCAACAACTTCAATTGCAAAAAGCCAACCAACTAATGGATTTCCAAAAAGAACACTGACTCCGGCAGCAACTCCAGCGCAAATTAATTCGCGTTTATATGTATTTGCAGAAAACTCACTTTTATAAGCTTGGTTCCCAACAGTTCCGGTTGCTACAACAGTAGCGACTTCAATTCCAGTAGAACCACCAAAAACCAAGGTTAGAAATCCATTGATAAAATGCGACGGAATTTTAAAAAACTTCATGTGATCTTTTCGCTGATCAAGTGTATTGAAGATTTCAGTCAAACCTTTGTTCTTGCGCTTTTTGAAAAAGTATTTACGAAGAAAGTAAATGGCTGTAATTCCTATTGTAGGCAGAAAAATGTAAAGCAAAGTGTTGATTTCACCGACTGTGTGAAATAGTTTTTCCTGAAAGAATTCGGTTAAATGTTTTAGAGAAAATGCCAACACCGAGCAGCACAACGCAACAAGAATGGAAACCAGGATGAGTTTAAAAATGCTGTAATTAATGACCTTTCTTCTATTCACGATTCCCCTGTTACTGATACGACCCCAAAAATAGGACGAAATAAACGTTAAGCAAAGTCTATACTGTTAACTGATGTGAACATTACACTTTGCAGACGAACTAATAAATAACAGATCTACGCTTCAAAAGCCAAATTATATATTCGTCCATCAATGCCTGAGTTTTGATGGTGCGAATTCTGCTGAACTTTTTAGGAAGAATGGCAACAAGTGATTTATTGATTTTTAAATTCAATACTGAGAATTCATCCACAAGATCATTCATATTATGGAGTGGCTGACGAAAAGTATCAGGGTACTTTCCCTGAAATTCAAAATCGGATGAATCTGTAGAAATAGTAATCCAAAAACTATCTCCAACATCAGTAACTATTGGATAACCGCTAAAACGGAACTCTTCTGAAAGATAACGATTCAAGGTATCCACATTTCTCAGATCTTGAAGAATATCCTTTCGTTCTTGTTTATCATAATAAAGAAAATACTCTGCGAACTTTCTGTACCTTCTTATCCAGGCGTGCATTTTATTTCTTTTTGTGCAGTGAAGAAATTCCTCCTCTGTGATTCCTGAATTCTTCAACGTTGCAACGGAATCAGAGGTAGTCAATTGCGTTAAAAGATCGTTCAACTTAGCTTTATCTACATCTTTAGAAGTTGCGATAGAAAACTCACCAACATCAACTTTATTAGGTTTGAAGGTTCCGTGAACGTTTTTTCGCTTGTACGCATTTACACGATATTCTGCCTGTTGTTCATCATAAACAAAATAGATATTGTCAATTGTATAGGTAGTTGTTCCTTTATCGTCGAAGTGATAATACCAATAATTGGAAGCAACAGTGACTGAATCAACAACAGAACCATTGAATACTAATTTCTGGGAAAAACAGTTTGAGGCAGCTACAAGACAAACAAAAAAAAGAAATTTAGATTTCAAGGCAATCATAAGTAATTTCAGAATACGAAATGCAGATGCACATACCACAAACATTCCACAAACATTCCACAAATGTAATTCAAACTTTTAATCGCGATTAAACTTGAACGTTACCACCATTTTTCATTTGCAAGTGCCTTTTTTCGCTTTTCGGCATCATCACCCGAATTCAAAAGCAGCATATAGTTTTCCCAGCCGTTTTTCACATACTTGTCGGAAACACTAAACTCCCCTGCTCCAATGTCTAAATCACCACATTCAGGAATTCTAAAATCACCCCAATGGCATTTTTTTGCTCCGTTCAAGTTATAACTATTCCAAGTTCCTACAAACTGATTGTTACAGAAGCCATCTGAGTAAAAGCCACTTCCATCATATCTGAATTTCTCCTTTTTGCGCTTCAATGCTTTTTCAATGAGGAAATTTGTTTTCAGCTTTCCTCTATAAGTTCCAGTGAGCTTTTCACTTTCAGCTTCATAAAACGTTACTTCAAACTCAGCAAAACCATGCACAAAAGCGGAATCATAACTTTGCACTCCAGAACTAACAATTCTCATTGTACCTTGAAAATCGGATATATTACCGCTTTTATTGGTTTTCCCATACACCATGTATTCAGTTCGTTTCTCTGGATTCTTGATCATGGAAACAATATGAATTTGAAAACGTTGGTAATCATCACCAATAAATCCAAGAATTTCAGGTTTTTCTATTTGCTCAGAATTACCTTCATTATCTGAAACCAGTAAACGCTCAGCAACAAAAAACGAGGAAAAATCATAGTATTCCAGAAGTTCATCCAATTCCTCTCGGCCATAAGGACCAGTGCTTTGTGTAAAGCAGCTTAATACTGAGAATAGAAATAAGAACAATGCTGTTGTTTTTTTCATTTTGATTCAATTAGTAGATTGTAATCCAATCTGATTTGGTTTTCAAATAATTCATTGGCACAGACTCACTTTCTTCCAGATCAGAATAAATGCCAATTCGGGTGGGACTTTCAGTCATAAATACAAAAGTGAAATCACCTCTTTCCACTTCAATTTCTTCCCAATCCATCATCAGGTTTAATCCAATTTTAGTGTTAGTGTAGATCTTCTTTATTTCGGCAACTGTCATTTTTGGGTGAATTACTTTCGAATTGGTCAACTTTTCATGAATAGCGGCAATCGCAATTATCGAATCTGTCTCATAAGCCGGAATTAAAGCAAAAACAGGTTCATTTTTATACGAATATAAATACGCCATTCCACCGCCATCAAAACCGAACATATAAGCTGGTGTTTGCTTCACAGTCATTTGATGGATAACTGAAGTATTGGATTGAATTGTTGTACCAAGTTTAATTTTACCCAATCGACCTTTGGCAATGTCGTAATCTTCAAAACTGAATTCGGACTTCAGTTCCACTGATTGTTTCGATTTCTTTGAGGAATTACAGGAAACCAAAGTGGCTATAACGATAAAAAACGTGAGGATTTTCATTCAACCAATTTACTTAAATATTCCACCCAAAGCTGTTTGAACTCCATAGCTTGCTTTTCGCTTAAGTTAGCGTGAACTACAGCAAATTCTTCGCCGGTAATTTCATTCAATGCTGCAGAAACTCTTCCTGCAACGGTAAACAGGTCTTCGCGCATAAATCCGCCGTGACCATAGAATTTCAAATCGCCAGTCGCAATTCTATCTACTATAATCAAATCTGCTGAATTGGTTAAACCAATTTTTCGTTTATCGGAAAGTCGGGCAATCAAATAAGGAAAAGCTTCTTCTGAATTATAAATACACCAGGAAATAGCGTCTCTGATCAAATAAAATTCCTGTGCTGAATCAATTATCGATAACGCGTCGTTCAAATCCATAGAATCTGGATAAAATCTGGAAAAATAACCTACAGAATAACCTTTGGAACTTTCGTTGCGCTGATTGTGCTTTTCCTTCCATTTTACGGGCTTTTTAAAGCTTCCAGATGGAAGTTTGTACATACTGTAATTCGTGTCTATAATATTGAAATAAACATTAGGATCATCCTTAGGATAGATGAGTTCCTGAAGTGAATCCAGTTGTCCGAAAATCGACAACGGCACTAAAAACAGCATAAACAGTATTAATCTCATAGACTTTCTATTTGATAAACTAAAGCAAAGAAAACGCTTTATACTGGAATATGTTTAGAGTTGAAAAAAGTAAACACAACACGTTGTATTAACGCATTTACTTCGGTACTGTTAGCTGTTCCCATAAAACAGTTGGAATCTTTTGCTTAGAGTAAAAAACAATGTAACGATTATTATGAATCAAACTGCTTCTCTCTCCCATACCGTCGTCATTGTAAATTGCTTCTTTCCAAAGATTGTTTTCAAAATTCCGAATAATTTGCGCTTGTGCTTCCGTAAGCAAAATAGTTTCACTATACACCTCTTCCAACGGACGCATAAAGTTATCATATGGTTTTATTGCTGAAGAAATATATGATGCGCAATACTGATTTCCATCTCTAATAATTCTCAATTTCTGATACGGAATACTCATCATTTCATGTGTATTTCCCGAATATTGTGAATAGAAATATGCTGTGTCTTTTTTCTCCAATTCATCTAAAATTGATGGATAACTTGCATTGAAAAAAAAACAATTGAGATTGATTTTATCTCCTTGAACCTGATTGAAATAAAAAGGATATCTGTTTGTTAAATCCAACGAATCGTGTGAGGTATAAACCAACGAATAAGAGTGGATTCTCTTGTTAAATTGAAGTGTAATGTTTTGTGTCGACTCAAAACTCAAAGCCTGGATTAAAGTATCTTGATAAACCCTAGAATTAAGTCTTTCTGTAATGGAAGCGCGCAACTCAAATCTTCCCTTTAATTTTTTGAGCTTGGTATTATTGCATTGACAGTTACTATCAATTGTAATTTCAATTGTCTTTTGTCCAAAAAGAACTGAAGAACTGAGTAGTAAGAAAACTGTAAGAATTTGTTTCATTCAAGCTGTTAAAGCTGAAAGGGGGAAAAGTTCAAACCTATGTTCACCCATGCACCAAATGCAATTTGATAAATCAGCCCTAAAGTGAAAAACACAATTCCAATGATGAAGATGGTTTTACCGCTTTTTCGGTCGTCTTCAATATATCCATAAACTCGCTCACCATTCGGTAAAGTTTTCTTGTGTGACATCAAATGATAACCAATGAGTAAACCAAGTATACCACCTCCAAACGCAAAAATGTAGCCCGCGACAACCCAACCTTTATGACTTGTTTCAGGCTTAGAAAGTTCTGTAATTCTCTCTTTCTTCAGCGACTCCAATTCCTCTTCTGCCATGCCTTCACCTCGATCTTTCAAAAGTTTTTGAGCTAACATAAAGTCAAACTTGCTCCATTCATCACTTTTTGAAATTAAATCACGGAGTTCTTCATTTGTGAATTCGAGTAAATAGTAATCCTTATCAATATTGTCGAGTTCGTTAGCCGATAACTCCAAAAACAACTGATCAGCTCTCTCAAAATCTTCTTTCTTGATCTTAATCCTGAAATCTTTGGAAAAAGCATTATTGGCAAAGGAAGCATCAAATCCTGCCGATGCATCTTCCAATGCCCATTCAATCTCATTTTCAGTAAGAATTTCCGAAACTTCAATTGCGGATTTTCGATCAGAAAATTTTTGATACGTTAGAAATTGTTCTTCCATAATTTCTAAGTTAGGCTTTTAATGTGAAACCGCTTTCAAACCTACGATGGAACCAATTAGGGTGAACAAGAAGAAGATTCGCCAAAAGGCAGCTGGTTCTTTGAAAACGAGAATTCCAACGGCAACTGTCCCAATCGCACCAATTCCAGTCCAAACGGCATAAGCCGTTCCAATTGGCAATTCTTGTGTTGCCTTGATCAGCAGAAGCATGCTAATGATTAATGAAACCAGAAAGCCCGCGTACCATAAGTACATCTCGTTTCCACTTGTTTCTTTTGCTTTTCCGAGGCAAGCTGCAAATGCTACTTCAAATAAGCCCGCAATGATCAATACAATCCAGTTCATGAGGTAAAGTTCACAAAAAGAGATTAGATAACAGAGAACAGAAAATAGAATTTTCATTATTAATGAAATCTATGTTTCTATTCTCTTTTTTAAACCTGTAGCATCGGAAAATACCGCTCTTCAATCACTCCAAAATGCCAGCGTTGATGTCCACCAAAAATGAACCCGATTGCGGCAACGGAATATTCACCTTTGAAACCCATTCCTGTTCTTGACAGCATTTCATCTGTGAAGGATTTATAAAGCAAAATGGTTGTTTGTCGAAGCAGAATCGCTTCTTCCAGCAAATCTTCCAGTGTTCGATTAATTGCCTGTGCCGATTTAGCAAAATCATCTTCATCGTACGACATTACTTTTTTCTCGCCACGTGCAAACGACAATGCTCGATAACAGAAAACACGTTCCGTATCAATGATGTGTTGCAATATGTCCTTCACTGTCCATTTTCCAGGTGCATACACCTTATCTCCAAGCGCTTTCCATTTGTCAACTGGTGCATTTTTCAGTTCGTTTAAACTGATTTCAAGCGATTCTAAAAGTGTTACATCGTCGCATTTTAAGATGTAGCGATCAAAGTATTCGGGCAAGGTAATTTCGTTTCTTTTCATGTTCATTAATTTCTTGGAAATCAGTTGTCGTTTCAATGGAAATCATGCCGTAAGTATTTGGAATTCTCCATCATGAAACTTCAGGTTCAGCACCAAATTATCTGATTCAATGTTCCAGTCGTTCAAAAGAGCAAACTCGATGGCTTTCTTAACGAATTGCGCAGTGATTACTTTAGGCTCAAAGTCGGGAGGGCGATTTTCACGATCGTTCGCGTACAGCCATTCGTCGAACCATCCAAAATCGACAAGTAATTTATTGCCTTTTAATCCTTCAGGACGAATATCGACTAAGGATGTGAAACGCCAATTGAACGCTTTATTTTCAACAACTATTTTCCTAAAGCCTCTTTTCTTTTCCGCAATTGACATGTTATTGATTTATCCAATCCGTAAACCATTTTCGACCTTCTTTCCGGGATTGAGTAATATTACTTCATCGCCATTCACAGCACCCAACACCAAGCATTGACTTTGAATGGTTGCAATTTGTTTTGGAGGGAAATTAATTACGGCAACAATCTGTTTCCCAATCAAATCTTCACAAGAATACAATTTGGTGATTTGAGCAGAACTTTTTCGAATTCCGAATTCTCCAAAATCGATGGTCAGTTTATAAGCAGGATTTCTCGCTTCCTGGAAAATTTCAGCAGTAAGAATGGTTCCTACACGCATTTCAATTTTCGCAAAATCACTCCAATTTATTTCAGGCTCTGAATGCTTCATTTTTCAGACTGGGTCATTGTTTTATAAATGTTGTTACTCTTTGTCCAGAAACTCCATCAACAACCAAGAAATACGCTCCTGAATCCAAAGTGTCAATAGAAATTTCACCTTTCATTTGCCCTTTTCTGAGAAGTTGTCCTTGTGCAGAATAGATCAAATAGTGTTCAGACGGTGAGAAATTGGAAATATTCAAGACAGTACTTGCCGGATTGGGGTAAACCGTAAATGCATTGTCAACTTCAGCTAATTCAAGTGATCCACAGCCGATATAAGAAATTGCCTCGTCCCAGAAATCACTTTTATCTGTTCGCAGACCACATTGTGTTCCGTTAGGCGTCGCTTTTATTTCCAGGTAACAATCGGAAACGCTTTCATATGTAGGCCAGTTGACCAATCCAGCGCCATTTGGATCTCCATTACGCGCAAAATTCACCCAATAGTGCAACATGTTTTGCTGAACAGAATCATCCTCTTCTGCAAAGAAAGGACCTGAACCAAGCGTGGCATCTTCCCAGGTGTTAAATACGTAAAACAATTCCATTCCATGATAACTGCCAAGTGCTTCGAGCATAGAAACCGTATGTTTATGCGTAAAGAAGTAACGATAAACCGGCTCGGTTTGATTGCTACTGATACATCTTGCTGTTCTGCGCGTTGTTGCCGTAAATTGTCCATCTGTCAAAATTCCGACATAAGATTCTCTAGCTTCTGTATTGTTAGATCCAGAAGGATACAATACATTGCCTTCAGCCATCATAGGTGCGGGAATCACTGAGTTTTTCAAAAGTGTTACCATTCCCGGTGTTACGGTTTGCGGCGCAGAAAGACTAGATTCTTCTGAATTGGAACCAATAATTAGTGGGACATGATTGAACGTACCGCTTTCAAATTGCTGTTGTGGTGTTTGTGTAAAAACCACATTATCAATGGTTGGTTGCCATGCCAGTTGAACTGCTCCACCAGCCAAAGGTGAAGTTTCGTTCATTACGATTGAATCACTGGAAACGTTTCTCATATGGGTAATTTTCTGAGCATTTGTCCCGGTAGAAATGTAAGTATCTACGAAATCTACTCCGCCAGATTGAACAACACTATATTGCGCAACAGTTGGTGCCGCACTTTGAATACAAGCTCTGTCAAACAGTCCATTTGCTAGTGATGTTGACATTAAATTCCCTACGTTGATTCCACCAGCACTCTCTCCAAAAATCATCACTTTTGTAGTGTCACCTCCAAATAAATGACCATTGTGTTTGACCCATTTCAGCGCTAGAATCTGATCCAAAACAGCATAATTTCCAGAAGTTCCTGTAGGAGATTCTTCATCTAATCCAGGATGGACTAAAAATCCCAGCGGTCCCAGGCGGTATTGAATCGTAATTACCACTGCATCTCCTCTTTCACTGATGTTTTTTCCAAAAAACATTTGGGCACCACCGTTTTCTTCACTTGCACTGCCCTGTTGATTTCCACCACCGTGAATAAAAACCATAATTGGACGAGTTCCAACTCCAATAGCAGGAGTCCAGACATTTAGATACAAACAATCTTCTTCACCGATAATGGTATCACCGGTTCCACCTTGTTCAAACTTTTTTTGCGGACAGACAGGAGAAAAGTCAGTAGTATTCAGTATTCCTGCCCATGAATCCGGGTTTTCCGGAGCTTTCCATCGCAATTCATCAACAGGTGGTTTTGCAAAAGGAACTCCGAGAAATTGTTTGATTGCTCCATTGTTGGAACCTTGAATTTGTCCGAATTCAGTAGTAACAACTTGGGCTTGTGCTACACTAACGAAATACAATGATGACAAGAAAAGTAAGAGACGATTCATTCTATGAGTTTTTACTAAGTTACAAAGAGCATTTATTTTCCTTCAACAACTGCCAAATTACTGATCAATTTCCATTGACCATCGCCATCCAAAACCAGTGAATTATAAGACACAAAATAATTCTCGGCACTTTCCAGACGCAACTTGACAGATGCAATAGTTCCAACAAAATCAATGCTTTCAATTTCCATTTTTCGGGGTAAACCACCAAAAACTCCAGTATCGATGTTCTTTAAGTACTGTTGTTTACTGATTATCGTCACACCTTTCGTTCCCATGAATCCATTATTGGTCACACGGAAATCCTCATGCAACACTCTATTCAATAAGTCAACATCACTGTTGTCGCCTCCTCGAACGAAATCAGTAATAGCTTGTGTTATTTCTTCAATCATAATCTTATTTTACTGATAATTCAACGAAAATCTATCGTAAAGTTGGAAGTTCCGCCTCTGAAAAATCCATGGGTAAACATTAAACTCAACTCACCATATTGGAATTCAGAATCACTGAACTCAATTTCCAATGTTTCGTTGTCGTTCTCTCTACAAACTCTACCTAGTTTCCGGAATCCAATTCTCTTGCTTAAAGTTAAATCATAATCAGGCAGAAAGATTTTACCCTTAAACTTTTTTTTAGGTGAAAAATCAAGTTCCTTGTCTTTTTTAAAATCGAAGCTGACTTCTATAATTGCATTTTTATTCAGGTAATTCTCGTAAATGTAAAGTCCCAATTGATCGTAAACGTAAATGTTATTGATGAGATTAAACTTTCTGTCAGGTTGACCCAGAACAGCAATGTAATCGTCGATTAAACTGTTCTTGTCCAGATGAACTCCATTAATAACAATCTCATTCTTTTCGATGACCACGGTTTGAGCGGTTGCTGGAATGCTCATCAAAAACAGAAAGAAAGTAAGTAGAACTGTTTTCAAATTATTCATCCTTTACAAGGTAACCAATAATGTTATAGGTGTAAACGACCTCTGCTCTTGTGGTATTACCAATGGATATTTCAGAACCCGATCGAAACACAATTCCCGTGGAGGAAGTAAAGGGTTGGGTAACAAAAACCCCTTTATTGTAAAGTGCAACCTCTATATCGTTATGAGACCGAATTGAAGCTGTTGTGATAACTAATGCAGAATCCTTTGGAACCGTATAAATTAAACCGAACGCACTCTTTTCAACTGGCATTTTTCCCTGAATATGAACAAATTGACTCGGCTTGAGGTTTTGTGCAAAGGCAAAATTTACAAGAAATAAAAACAAGGTAGTTGTAAGATGATTTTTCATAAGTTTTATTAAAATGACATTTTCTTACAACAACAATCGTTCCTCAAATGACTTATACCAACCCCAATTGGTCAATCTTATTTCCTACTGCTTGCGACTTCATTTCTTCTTCCAACTCCTTGAACATGCTTTTTGGAACCGTTCGTAGTTGTTCACCTTGCCTCAACAACACAATTTCATCACAAGTATCATTTAAGGTCGAAAAAATATGCGATGAAATGATTACCACTTTCTTCATCTCTCTTAATTTCAGGATGATTTCGGTCAACACGATATTACTTTGAATATCAACACCATTAAAAGGCTCGTCAAGAATAAAATACTTGTTTCCTTGCAATAGTAACGCAGTAAGTGCCAATTTCTTTTTCATTCCCGTTGAATAAGTTGTTGCATATTGATTCAATGGCAAATCAAAAACGTTTCTCGCTTCGATGTTATCTATCTGTACTTTTCTCGCGTTGCAAAGCAGTTGAATGTATTCCTTTCCGGTAATCTTATTAAAGAAAAACGGTTCTGTAAGCAGTAATCCCAAATGATCTTTCAAAGGATTTAAATCAGAAACAATAGTACCATCATAATTTTCCAAATCCGCAATGCATCTAAAAAGCGTGGTTTTTCCAGCACCGTTCTCCCCTACAATTCCGTAGACTTTTCCTTCTTCAAAACGAAGATTGATGTTCTTCAACACTTGCTTTGTCCCAAATCTCTTTGACAAATTGTTAATTTCTATCATTTCAAGTAGTGCTTTAGTCTATTAACTGATTGTGTGAAAAAATATGGGATTACAACGATTAGCAATGGTGGAAAGAATACACTCATTGTTATCAGAAATCCTTGCGTCATGTTCATTTCATCCGGAAACGCTGAATATTTAGCAACAATTGCGGCTACTATAAAAGCATATCCTACTGCCAGAAAAAGAAGGATATAATACCAATTCTCATAAAAAACGATGGTAAGCGTCAGGAAAATTGGAGTAATTAACAAGGTAGATTGAACTAGGCCTGTCTTCATTTTCTGCAATAGAAATTGTTTTGGAGTATGGTTATAACTCCAAACAAAGAAATCGTCTTCTGGTTTGGCGTAATAGTTTAAACAGATCGCAAAAACGGCAAGCATGGCAAAAATCCCAAGGTTAAACGTATTTGTATAAACGGCAATTACAGTGAGAATGTAGATCAATGGAAAAAGATAAAACGTGCTTCTAAATCCAACTGTAAACTCGAATGGTTTTTTGGAAAACGGTGTTGGAATCACGAAACTAAAACGAGATCCCACCTGGATAAAAGAAATCAAAACAGCAAGGAACCCCGTTACTGCAGATATTAGAAAACACTGCTTAAACAGCAAAAAAGCAAGAAAAGGAGAAACAATGATCAGATTTTCCAAAACACGGATCTTTCTCCACTCGTTTGCTCTAAAATTAGATTTTAGAAAACCATTTCTTTTTGCATCTGATAAAGCTCCGGCAAAACTCAAAGCAATAATAGGATAAACGTATTCAGCAAAGCTTGCTTTATGAAATAAATAAACGGAAAACGCGATAAAGCTTACGAACAAAACAATTAACGCAAACACAGGATTAATGCCTGTATCGCTGAAACGTCTGGTAAACCTCTTGAATTGTAGTTTGAAATAGTCGAGCATTAAACAGGTCTATTGCATGAAATTAACCAATGCAGTGGAATTCAAAAGGTATTTAAGAATTCTTCACATCAGGTAAACGGCTCGAAACAGTCGTAATTTCTTTGACGATAGATTTTTCCATCTTTAAACTCAAAAAACTGAGCAAAATAAGCTACCATTTCTTCACCTGCTTTCAATTTCCCTATGTCCATAGCAATTGTTCCTTTCCAAACGGCTTCAAGAATGACTGTTTCATCAAACGAATAAAGCTTCTTTATTTCACAACGTTCCTTACTCATTATAGCCTTTCCACGTTCAGAACCATCTTTCAAATCCTGAAGACTTCTAAACGCAGTGTTCTTGGTAATGGCATTTGGAAACTCAATCTGTTCCACTTCAGGATGATAAAATTTGTCAAGTTCGGATGGCGATTCACGGTTTTCAACCATTTTCAAAAAATCCACTACTACTTGTTCGTTTTTTGTCCATTGCTTTTCCATACTGTTTGCTTAAGTGTACTGCAAAATTAAGGAATCAAAGATGAACGCCACCTTCCCCAGGCAATAAAAACCGCCATTAAAGCAACAAAAATGTTGAACCCAATTTGTGAGACTTCACCTCTCGAAACGTGAAAAACAATCGCCGAGATCATGAGCAAGACAATACCGATTGCAGTCAACACGGTAAGTTTTGAACTCCATTTTAAGATTCCAGGCAAAATCAATCCAAGTCCTGCTAGTAAATCCAATACTCCGGTAAGCTTTACCAAAAGTGGATTATCAGCTGTCCAGGTCCACATTTCTGCTAATTTCTCTGGTGACTGAAACCATTTCATACCAGCTGCCCAAACGAGTGTGAAGGCTAAAAGTGATTGAGCAATCCAAAGTCCGATGTTCAATACGTTTGACAACTTTCTTTCTGTTTTCATATTACATTCTATTTGATAGAACAAAACTAGCTACCTTTAATATCCAAACGATAGTACTTTCCGTTTGGATAGCGCTATCCAGAAAGACAGTATCGCACAGATCATGTTAAATTTCCCGCAAAGACGCGAAGAAAAGCTCGCTTACATCTCGACTACGCTCGATGACCGACAGACTCGCTGAATTAAACAGGAAAGGGCAATTCAGTCAGCAGGTAGGTGACTGATAACACGTGTTATTGGCATTTGTTAATTTGTGGAAAAGAAAATGCCTGCTAGCAGGTAATGAATTTGAACTATATTTTAGAAGAAATTATGTTAGCAAACGGAGGTTGTCCCAAAACTATGTTATCCATTCAGGATGCATTGGAAGCTGTTGAAGGAAGATGGAAATTATTGATCTTGTTCTCCTTGTCGGAGAAGCCAAAACGGTTTACGGAAATTGCACGTAGTGTAAATGGAATTACTGATAAAACCTTGTCGAAAGAACTGAAGTCATTGGAGTTGAATAAACTCATTACACGTGAAGTCCACGATTCGTTTCCTCCACGCGTGGAGTATTCGATCACTAAGCACGGAATGTCGCTTGAGAAAGTGTTAGACGAATTGCATTTTTGGGGATTAGCTCATCGCGCCGAAGTTCTTGGTTGAACGTTTTAATCAATAATTGGTACGCTTAACATCTTGTAAGCAAGCTCGTTCAGTAAAACACTTATTTTCGAATCATGAAATCGCTGCTAGTCGTATTCTGTCTTCTAATTTCACTGGTCGGTTTTGGACAGCCTTTCAAACCCGATGCTTTTGGCTACGTAAGTGGAGAAGCATTCCTCAGTTATTGTAAACAGAAGCAGTATTCAATGGTTGGCTTGTTCGATTCTCTTCCTGATAACAAAAAAGGAATGTCGGCAACAGTTGTGAAGAATGGACAATGGATGTTTATTGATCTCAACGGAAAGGAATTCGCGGATTACACTTCTTTAGCTAAGTATTACGGGTTTTATCATGATCAAGATCCTTATCAACGTCCTTATATGCCAGACGCACATCCTCATTCCTGGCCAGAAAGAACCCCAGAACCACGGAAAGAAGTACCAGGATACAAGTTCACTGGTGTATTCACTGAAAATGGAAAAAGGGGTTACAAAGTCAACGACAAAGTGCTCATAAAGCCAATTTACGAGAGCATTAAGCAACTTTCGGAAATAGATAATTATCTGTTTTTCAAAGTTCAACAGAATGGACTTTACGGACTTTGTGATTATCAAGGAAAACTTATTGTACCAATTGTTTACGAGCATATCGAATACATCAATACAAGAACAGCAGAATCCTTTTTCAGAGTGAAACAAAACGGAAAATGGGGAGTTCTATCCCGTGGGGGGAAACTAACCGTTCCTATTGAATTTGATGAAATAACAGATCATAGGACAGGAAGCGTTTCCGTACTTCTAACAAAAAAAGGTGGGATGCAGGGAGCTGTTTCGACTTCCGGAAAAACCATCATTGAACCGAAATATCAAGCTGTCAAAGTTAACAGAAAAGGAGCAACAAGTTTTGGCTTTGTAGTCTGGGAAAACGATAAATGCGGATATATCAACGAGGAAGGAGTTCTTAAAGTTCCTATTGAATACAAAGCAATTACTCATTATACGAGTTACATATCCTACTCTACTGAAAACGGAATGGGCGCTCTTGATACAAATGGAGTTAAGATCCTTGACCCCATTTATTCAGAAATCTCAAGGCCGAGTGGTGCAAATTGTTTCATTGTTTCCATCAAAGTAGATGGAATAAAAAAAAGTGGTGTTTTTGACTTGAAAGGTAACCAAATAGTAGCTCCTGAATTCGAGCTTAGCAAGCCATTTGGAAACGAATACGAGGTTAAGGTGCAAACCTTGTATTATTTCTCAAAAGACAAACAATACAACGAAACCAAATTGTTTAATATCAAAACGTTGGAATGGATTTTCCCTTATGCTTGCAAAATTGGATCTCGTGGTGGAACGTATGTAGTGATAATGGTCAACGACCCCGAGAAACCAGGGGAATACTTATCCGGAGTTGTTGATGAAAATGGAAAGCTTATCATTCCAACCATTTATAAAAATCTACGATACATCGAAAGCCAGAGGGTTGCAATGGCTTCACTCAATGGAAAATACGGTTTGGTTGGCGAGAACAACACGGTCGTATTGCCATTCAAATATGATGATCTGGAATTGGTGTATAATATCGGCAAAGCTTCTGAAAAAAAACTAAAGAATTATTTCATTTATTCAGAAAACGAACATCAGGGTTTAATCGATATCAATGGAAAAATTATCATTCCTGCAATCTATGATCAAATCAAAGGAGCGCTTTCGGGAATCATTTGCAAAACTATTGACAAATCCAATGTTATTTCTCCAACCGGAAAGATCTATATTTCCATTTCACACGATTTGAAAGCGCTTGAAGCATCGGGACTTTTTGAATGTCGTGATACCGCCGCAGGAGTTGATTGTTATGGGCATATTGGTAAGATTCCAAATGCTCCCATTATAAGAAAATCGTGGGAGGATGATCCTTTTCCTCCAGAACCTATTGGTTTGACGATTCCGGTACCTGAAGCTGATCCAAACGAAGTGGTTGTTGCAGTAGATGAAGTTGCTGAATTTGTTGGTGGAAAATCAGCACTCATACAATTCATCGCGAACAACACAATCTATCCCGAACTTGCAATTGAATTGGGGATCAATGGTAAATGCTACATCAGTTTTATTGTTGAAAAAGATGGCAGTTTAACCGACATAAAGGTTCAGAAAAAGCTAACTGATTGTCCGCCATGTGATGAAGAATGCATCAGAGTGGTAAAGAAAATGCCGAAGTGGAAACCGGCTAAAGTCGGAGGAGAACCGGTGCGAAGTAAATTTGTTTTGCCGATAAAATTCGCAGCGCAATAACTACCACTTTAAACGCTGAATTTCCTTTTTCTTGATTTTGAGTTCACCAATACTTTTTCGTTTTGGAGGGTTAACCCAGCGGTAAATAATCAATTCGTTGTTCTCCATCTCCAGTATCCACTGCTTTTTTCCTGAGCTCAATAAATTGATGGCACCAAGCTCCCAGTTACAAAAACAGTTTAATGGATCTACGTGTAAAATTTCCTGTAAAGAAGAGTAACCTCGAATGAACAACTGTTCGTTCAACCAGGTTACATTTCCATCCATGTAAGGAAAGAAGTTGGAATCTCCATACTTGACAAAGATGGTTTCTCTATCGTTGGAATCAATATAACTCAATGTTCGACTATCAATTGAAACAACTCCAAGTGTATCCGTGATGGTATTGGAAAGAATTTCATCGGTTTGATAGTTCAAGACATAATAACTGTTGAAACCAAAAGCATCCAAATTTCCACCACCGTAATCCTGATTTGCTCGACCGTTATAAAGACGCAAGTACATTCCAGATGTATCTAAATCGATAAGGAAAACCTCACCGCTCTTTTCACATTCGCAAGGAAGCTGAGCTTTCAAACAGTTGAGATAATCGAGACTAACCCAATTGGTCTGACTCATTGGCAAAATGATCTCTTGAGGTTCACTTTGAGCGAATACGCCGAAAGAGAAACTAACGGATAGAAAAAATAAAACGGATTTTAACATTCGGATTGCTTTCCAACTAATGTTGAGTTTCAATAAAAGTAAACCGATTACAACGATTTCCTCATCGCCATCATGTACCCCAAATGAATTCCTTCGTGCACATTGTTGAACACAAAGGCATCGTTCAAATTTCCTAAATGAAATCCGGTTCCTGTAGTTCGTTCGTTGTAAACTTTGAAAACGCCGTTTGCCAAGTCACTCTCAGTACGTTCTATCATCGAAGTCAACAAGTGTTTCAATTCCTGACGTTTTTCTTCTGTTATATCGCTTTCAGGTTTTGTTCCAGAGCGGTATTTCTCGTACAATTCCTCACGAACATTCATTCGCAAATCTGATTGTTTGTAGATCAATCCTTGCTGAGCAACAATGATGTGTCCGATATTCCAGATCAGGTTATTACTAAAGCCTTCAGGAACCTTGTTCAGTTGTTCCAAGGTGTGATTTTCCAAAAATCCAATGTATTTGGATCGGATGGTTTTCCATGAATTTAAGATTGCTTCCATAATTACCTGTGTTGATCAAATAATAGAACGTTTCCGTCAGGGTCTTGAAGTGTAATAAAAGCCGGACCAGTTGTTGTATCGCTTGCTTCCGTTGTTAACATTTCACCAGTTTCCTTCAACTTCTTTTGAATGATGCGAACATCATCCCATTTCTTCATAGGTTTTGCATTTTCGTCCCAACCCGGATTGAATGTCAGCATATTTCCTTCGAAAAAACCTTCAAAAAGTCCGATGATCGTTGTACCGTTTTTGAGAATAACATATCGTTGCTCCATGCTTCCTCCCATCTGTTTGAATCCAAGCTTTTCATAAAATGCTTTCGATTTTTCCAGATTTTTCACGTTCAAACTCATTGAAAAAGCTCCCAGAATTAAGTCATGAGGTTTCTCCTTCTTAGCCTCCAGTTTCTCTGAATTGTTATTCTGAGCAAAAACGGAATTGACAACTATTCCCGTTCCAAAAGAAACGATAAGAAGTGATGTAATTAGTAGTGTTTTTTTCATAGTGCTTGTTTTATAAATTCGAAATTAAAATGGTCTATACGCAGCTCGTTCAGCGCCTTCTAAAGTTCCAATTAGTCTTTTCTTTTCTTTGGAATATTGAAAGCCAAGTTCAATACGATCTTCAAACATTCCTGGCATTTCATCCCAAACCAATTTTCTCAACTCCTCTTCGACTTTTGAAAAATCGAGGAAATATGTCTTCCAATCAACTAACTCTAAATACTCACCTGTTTCCTTGTTCAAAATTTGAGTCGGTTGAACATCAAAACTGACAAAATCACCGTGTGAATCAAACACTATAATTAAACCAATGCCAAAATCATCTGGCAATGAGTCTGTATTCTTTATAATCGTATTATTCACAATCAATTTATATAGATAAATTGACATATCAATCTCTGTTTTTCGATCTAACTTTTTCGAATCATCCATATAGTGTACGACAGAATCTGTACTAATTATTTTTCCGTTTTCGACTTCAAAATGGTAGTCAGTCAAATTCGTAATAATAGTATTTGCGTACAATCTTAATTGTTTTCCATCGGTTGCATGAAGTATTTCCTTGCAATTAGTGAATCCTACAAGTCCATTTACAAATTCTTTTCGAAACGCCAATTTCAAATTCAATGTATCGGCTTCCTTTAAATCAATACAGTCACCAGAAATACGATTGGTTATTCTAATAAGGTAAAGCTGGTTGTTTTCGATTTTCCAATGAGCAGTATATTGATTACCTTCTATACCAGATTTCATAGGTAGAAATCTCTTCTGTTTGTTAATCTTATTCAGAATTTCGTCTACATGAATTTTGCGCAACTGTAACGTATCGTTTTTATAATATAATATGTCTTTACGTTGGCGTTCATGATTAGAAAACCCAAATAAACAAATAAACAGAAAGCAAACCAACAGCGAATATGCTTTTACAACTTTTGAAAAACGATTGGTTAGATTCCTTTTCATAACTCTAAGTTACCAAAAATCAGTAGGAAACAATCTGCCGCAAATGATGTTCCTGATGCTCCACATAATCGATAATCAGGAATTCCAGCGTAGCATAATCTTCACGAATCTTAATCTCATTGGAGAAAGCTGAAGCAGGAATTCGTTTCATGATCTCTACCAAATGTTGATTGTACATTTTCCAGAAGGCGATCAGGTGTTTTGCATCCATTTCCTGGTAGAAACTATACTTTACCCATTCGTTTTGAGCATAAGCACTTCCTGCAGGTATTTCTTCAAATTGTCCGCGGACAAAACGCTGATGATTGTTTGTTGCGCTATCAATCAAATGTCCAAGAATTTCTTTTTTGCTCCATTTTTCAGGAGTTGGTTTGAACGAAAAATCGGACTCATTAATAGCCGAAAGTTTTTCAGGAATTACCTGAATCAAGTGCTTTAATCTGGAAATGCTTTTTTCAATCATAACAACATGTTCAAGATATTCAAAAAAGTTCAAATGGTTCAAAAATGAATTAAACTTTTAATCCTTTTGAACTTATTCTGAACTTGCTAGGCCAGCGCTTCTCGCACCAATTCACCTACTTTTCCGAAGGCGTTCTCGTCTTTTTGAACGAAGCTGCAATTGTATTTTTTCACCATCTCCAGAATCACATCAATATCTTGTTGTGAACTAAGAACGATGATGTTCACTTCTGGTTTTTCCGCTCTGATCTTTTTGATGATCTCCAAACCTGGTTCAGCATCGTAAAATCTAGAATCCAGAAAATGATCGATGATGATCATATCCGGATTTTTATGCAATTCCATCAAACAGGTTTCTCCAACCGGAAATGTTTTAACTTCTGTAATCGCAGGTATTTCAACGCTTAAATACGCTTTCAATGCTTCTGAATACACCTTGTTATCCTCTACCACAAAAACCAACCCGGTACGCTCCGTTTTTGGTTTAAACAACTTCTTTAAAAAACTCATAATTATTCATATTGATGCTTCATCTCATTCAGCTCAATAATGGTCTGATTAAATAGTAAAACTAGTTCATTTTTCAACTCAACTATACGGGAAAAATCGGTTTCAGCTAGTGCAAGCTTCTCCATTTCATTAAGAATTTCGGATATTTTACTGATTCCCAAAATGTAAATGGAAGATTTCATTCTGTGGCTTCCTCGTTGAATCCCGGAAAAATTTTCTTCTTTCACACTTTCCTCGATATCGGTTAAATCTTGAGGCACTTCTTCAAGAAACACGTTGATGGTGTCCAGAATTATCTTTTTGTTTCCGCGCATTGTCTGCTCCAGGAAAGTAAGGTCAACCAGTTTGTTCATTTCTTCGCTCATGGGTTCATTGTGTTTTGTTTTCAGGCCAACCTGAATCATTTTTTTCAATAATATGTCTTCTAATATGGGCTTCGACAAATATGCGTTCATTCCCATTTGGATACACTTTTCACGTTCTCCAGCCATTGTATGTGCAGTCATAGCAACAATTGGAACGGTGCTGTTCATTGTTTGTCGTATATAAGCAGTTGTATCGTAACCGTTCATTTCTGGCATTTCAATATCCATCAAAACAAGATCAACCTTTTGCTTGCTCATTATTTCAACTGCAATTTTTCCATTTTCGGCATAAGAGGCTGTAATTCCGTGATTTTCAAACAATGCACGGATGTATTTGATATTCACCTTGCTGTCTTCAACAACCAAAATACTTAGCTTACTCAATTCCTGAACTTCTTCTTCGGTGTATGATTTCACCTTTTTCTCCAAAATCTCGTTGGAAACATTGAATGACAATACAAAACTGAATTCAGAGCCCTGGTCGATCACGCTTTTAATTCCGATACTTCCTCCTTGAAGCTCAACCAATTGCTTTACAATACTCAACCCAAGTCCGGTTCCTCCATACTTTCTGGTTGTATGTGATTCTGCCTGTGTAAAACGTTCAAAAATGCTTTCTATCTTACTATCGGAAATTCCAATTCCGGTATCCTTTACAACAAATTCGATTTGAACGGAAGCTTCCTCCTTTGTTACCAATTTCGCTGAAACATCAACAGAACCGGAACGTGTGAATTTGAGTGCATTGCCCAAAAGATTGATGATGATCTGTGTCAAACGCGTTGGATCACCCAAAATGGTACCCGGAATTCTCTCATCTGTATTGAATGACAACCGGAGCTGCTTGTCTTTTGCTTGTTGCGCAAACATTACCTGAATAGAAGCGAAAAGTTCTGTAATGTTTATCGGATGCAATTCGAAGGTCATCAATCCTGATTCGATCTTTGAAATATCCAGTACATCATTGATAATGCGAAGTAAATTCTCTCCTGAGGACTTAATGGTTTGCACATAGCTCTGTTCTTCTTCGTCCAGTTTTTTCTTCAGCAACAGATCCGTAAAACCAATAATCGCATTCATTGGTGTTCGAATTTCATGGCTCATATTCGCAAGGAAGGCTTCTTTTAATTGCGACGATTCTTCTGCCATTTTCTTGGCTTCGCGCAGTTTATTCTCGGCCTCTTTTACTTCTGTTATGTCTTCAAAAACAGCAATTGCGTATTCTATTCTTCCGTTTTCATCGGTGATATTGGTTGCGTTTATTCTCAACGGCACTCGTATTCCATCACGCTCCACTTCCAGATCTTCAACCACGATATTTGTTTCACCTTTCAATGCACGAAGAATAGCTCTTCGCTCGGCAGGATAAGGCTCATCTGTACCAATAACGAATGATTTATAAATGTTTCGCAAATTCTCGTAAGTATTCACCTCAACTCCAGGTCCGAGAATTTTTACAGATTGAGTATTCGAATAATATGGAGTTCTATCGGCACCAAGAACGTAGACTCCCAAAGGAAGACTTTCCAAAAATTTCTTCACCCGCTGTTCGCTATCTTTCACTTGCTTTTCAGAGCGCAGGCGACGATTATGGTCCTTTAGATAGAAATATAACGTAATGACAATGAATAGAATGGCAAGAATAATACTCACCAGAATAACGTTTATGGTAGTTTCAAAATGTAAGCTGGCCGCATGGAGACGTTTGGAAAGAAATAACCGCTCATTCGTTATAAACTTTTCAATTGAAGACCTGATTTCCACCATCAAATTCTCACCTGTCCCTGAGATCACTAACTTTTGAGCATCTTCAAAACCGCTATTTGATCGCGTATTCACAACCTTCTTAGCGAAAGCGCATTTCTTCTGAATTTGCTTATAGGTTTCAGCAAACAATTTTCGCTGTGATGGGTTGTCACTAATCAGCTTATCCAAATGTCTGTAAGCAATGGGTAAATTGATTAAACCTTTATTATACGGAACGAGAAATTCGTTGTTATCAGAAATTACAAAGCCACGCTGAGCGGTTTCAATATCCTGTACCTGAAGTAAAATGGCCTGAGCTTCGGTAATTACTTGCTGGGTGTGACTAACCCATTCTGATGATTCTTTGTACCGCTTTGTACTTTGATATGCATACGCGCCAACAAGTGCAAGTATTAAAATACTTAAAGAAAAAGTTATAATAATCCTTAACCTACCGAACATTTACCGAATCTGTGCTTCTACGAAAATAAGGAAATAAAATGTCCAAAACGTCTGAGATAAACAAACAATACATTTCGGTTAAGAACTGGATTTTTAAGTTACTTATTTTGAGGTCTTTTTAATGGCATCGAGGTAGATTTTTTTAATGCTGTTCTTTTCTTCACGCTCAATAATCACTTCTATTGCCTGCATTAAATCTGAATTGACTGGTGTTTTCAATTTCAAAATCTCTCCTAAAGCAAAGGCCGCACTCCAACGTACAACTGTTCCTTCGTGTTCTGAATTGTCCAATAAATGGTTGATTGCATCATTCAGGTCAGATGAAAAAAGATGCGCCGTATTTCCAATCACCTTTGCACTTTCCCATTTCACACGTGGAGCTTGAGATGTAAGCGTTTCAATTACAAAACGAAAGGCATTTTCATTGATCAGATTTGGTTGAAGTTTAGTTGTAAATTCCAGAGCTTCAATACAGGTTGCTTTTACCGGATCTTTTGCTGTCTTAGCGAAATCTATCAATTCATCACAAGTGATTTTTTTCGTTAACAAAAGTCGACCAAGCATTTCGGTTTTCTCTTTTGCTTTTAGTGTTTTATCCGCTAATAATTCTGCTAACATGCTCTCGCTTTTGAAGAAATAAAGTTAGCCATTTACTCTGGTTGTTTACTGATCTACCCGTCAAAATCACCACAATCATGACTTTTAAACTTCTTGAGCGCTGTTTTGGTTGTATACCAACTGGAAACCCTTAAATTTTCAAACGGCCATTCTTTTCGTTTCACTTGAAGCTCGTAAACGGGGGCTTTGTCTATTTCCGTAAAAATGAAATCGTAGTCTCTTGTTTTGTAAATGACTTGGTTAGGAGATGGCTTGGTTTCTAAAATCGGCCATGCGAGGTTTTCACTTTCAGCACAAACATTCACAAAATACAGTGAATTTCTCGAGATTCGAATCTCCGCCAAATCACAGTCGTAGCAATTACCCGAGAATTCCAATCCGTATTTCTCATAAACATTCTTACTTGTTGGATTGATAGTGTCAATTGGAATTAACTCACTCAATTTCAGTACATCATAGCCAGATGCAGTTTCCTTTTTGGCTGAATGATCAGACTCTGAAAGTCGAATCGGTTCAATTTCTTCTTGCTTTTCAGTTTTCGGGACTTTGTTCTGACCACAGGAAATGAGGAAATACAGAATAATTGAGGGAACAAAAAAGTGAGTGGATTTCATGAATTGAAACATTAAGTCAATTACAGTTTTGTGAAATGGGAAAACAATGGATCTTTATGTGCCATTCTGCATTCACCGGTTGCTTTTGAAACGATGACTACCCGCCCTTTCAAATCTGTTTTCCAATCTTCAGCAGACAATTCTTCTACTTTCACCTTTGTAGAAAGGAATCCAAAACTCCATTCGGTTTCCGATTCATCGTAATAATAAGCCAAAGGACTCAGTGTGTTCTTTCTCTGTGAGAAGATCTTTTCAGCCGATTCGCCACCTTCCATTAATTCGTATTGGATCTTTGATTCATCTCCAGGAAGACTCGTATAACCGTTGTCAATTAAAAATTGCTGTGCAACAATCATTGCCTGATCTTTGGTTGAAGGTTTATTCTGAGTGCAAAAACTCATTAGACACCAAACTGAAAAACAGCTGGTAAAAATGATAAGCGATTTGAATAGTTGATCTTTCATACGTCTAATTTAATTTTGGTAACGAACGGGTTGTGTAACCCAAAATCAAGTTAAGGGCGAAATAAGGCAATAATAGAGATTATCATTGCAACAATAGCCAACCAATTCGACCAACTCCTATACCATAGTTTGTTAAGATAAGTTTTGTCTTTAAAAGCACATACCCCTTTGACGTCAATGTAGATTAGGTCTTGGCTTCTAGTAATATACTCTTTGTCTATAAATTCGTGGAGTATAGCAACACCATCGGCAATTTCTAATCTTAGCTCTCTAATGAGTTCTTCCGCCTCAAATCCCTTCACTTCATGATGTTCCTTGTTACACTCTTTATATAAGTGTTTCAGTATGTTGTGTCGATCCTTGTTATTACTCATCCCTTAAAATTTTACAATATGAAAAGAATACTTAGAAGAATAATCGCTCCGTTGATCAGACCGATTATTCAAGAAGAAATTAAAGAAGAGTTTTTGAAAAGAGATCGGAAACTTCATTCTGCTTTTGAGTCGGTATCGACTGATAAAAGTCAGAAGAAATAAAGTCCTCCATTTTTGACTTCATACTAGCGTTATACACTTCCTTTTGTTCAGTGTTAAGGGCTTCTTTAATAGCATCAATCTGAGATTTCAAAGCTATAAGGTTGACCATGTTTGTGATTTCGTTATCTACATTCATATTCAGTGTTTTAATAGTGAACTTCGAATATAGGAATTACTTTAAAAGTTCTACTTGTTTTCTGAAATAGGAAATGAAACTGGTATATTAAACTCTATATGACTGGTTGTAGTATTGGTGTCTGAATCCTCTTTAGAAACCCCAGCCTTGAATACAGATGCTACAACGCCTATTCCTGATTTATTTCCTGAATTTTCCGTAACAGTTAAAGCTACATTCATCTTAACGGATTGAACGTTGCGAATCTCGCTCTTAGTGCCTTCAACTATCAACCCCGTATCTCCGTAGGTTTTCGGGTTTATTAATGCACCAGAGTCTTTAGTTTGTTCTTGAGCATCTTTTATTCCCTCAATAATTTGAGTGAGTGTTTGAGTAACGAATTCTTTTAGTTCCATAGCGATTAAATAAGGTCTTTTATATCTACTTCTAATCCCTGTGCAACTTCATACAGAAAATAGTAACTCGGATTTACCTTTCCATTTTCCAACTTGTTAATGCTTGGATGGTCTTTACCAATCTTATTTGCAAGTTCAGTTTGTGTTAATCCCTTTTGATTTCGAATTTCTTTAACTCGTTCGCCTAGTTTCAGCAATAGTTCATTTTTATCCATGTACAATTGTATTCGATAAAATACATTTAATCTGTATCCAATTGAATACATTTTGTATATTTGTTTCAAATAACGGATGGATGAAACGGTTTATACTTCCACTAATAAAGGATGATATTAAGATCACAACACTGATTGGCGCACTAGAAAATATAAACATTTCAGCGTATGACTATCATCTGAATAACTCTACCATTATATTCCACTTAATGAGTATTGAGCCAACGGAAGAGCAGTTAGAAGAGTATAGCAAATTGATTGAAACAGGAAAAGCGGGTTTATTAAGTAAGCCTAAAGAATTACAGGCATTCGCTAAAAGAGTTTACAAGGAACTCCTAGGATTTGTTGAACCATAAACAACCAATTGATATTATGAACGTTACTGATAACACAAAAGATTTACGTGATTTCGATAGTTTATACAATCTACTTGACTATTTCTCCACAGAGCAGGTATGTGAGGAGTATTTAGCCAATCTTCGTTGGAACGGAGAACCCGAATGCCCGCATTGTAAAAGCAAGCGTGTAAACGCCTTAAACGGCAAGACAAAACGATACAAGTGTTACGGATGCCGAAAACAATTCGGTGTAAAGGTTGGAACAATTTTCCATGACACTAAAATTCCACTACGCAAATGGTTTATGGGAATATATCTGATAGCTTCGAATACAAAAGGTATCAGTTCACATCAATTAGCGAGAGATTTGAAGATTCACCAGGAATCAGCATGGTTTCTTCTGCAACGTGTTAGAGAAACTTACATACCATCAAAAAAGAAGTTTCGTAAGAAAACAATCGAAGTTGACGAAACATACTACGGCGGTAAAGAGAAGAATAAACACAAGGATAAAAAGACACCTAACACGCAAGGTCGAAGTACTAAAACAAAGGCTGCGATATTTGGTGTGTTGGAAAGAGACGGAAGAGTTTACGCTGTTCCAGTTAAAGATACAAGCGGTAAAACTATACTACCAATTGTAGAAGCAGTTGTTTCTAAGAATTCTACGATCTATTCGGATGAATACAGACCGTACAGAAGTTTACGTAAGAATTTCAAACACGACTTTGTAAAACATAACGCAGGTGAATACGCAAGAGGTAGAGTGCACACGAATACGATTGAAGGATTTTGGTCGCAATTGAAACGAAATATTACAGGAACTTATCACAGTGTTTCTCGTAAACATTTGGAAAGATACGTGAATGAAGCTACCTTTAAGTACAATAACAAAATGGCTAATAGATTCAATTTGGTGCTAACTGAATAGAATCGTAGGCTAGATTATAAAACCCTAATAAGTGGTAAAAAAGAAGACAGATAAAACGGATAACTTAAAACCCGCAAAGGATGTTAAGCTAAAGAAAGGGCAACCAACTTTTAAAGAAGTGCTGGCGAATATCCTTGTAAATGGTGATAAGAAGAAAAATTCGTAAGTTTGTAAATGAAAACAGGGACTAAATGAAGTCCCTGCCGTTAACTTGCATCTCTAATGATGTGCCCAGTTAACTCTCGTCGCCAAACGAATATTTTGAAGCCCTGTTCTTACGAGTGGGGCTTTTTATCTTCTACTTTAAAGCATTTAACAAAGCTTTACCTCTCCACTCCAAAAGACCGTACTTATTAGGAAAGTCTCTATCATTCTTAAAGAATATTTGACCATCTTTTGCATAATTACCTAAAGATGCAGCAATAACTGTTTTGAAAACTTGGTCTGATCTGTCCCCCTTAATTCGCGGTTCTATTTCAACTAATCGAATAGCAATCTCACGAACAGGCAAAGGCACTTTCTCCAAATTAAGTACGTATTGTACTTTTTGAATAAGTGACCAATCGGGATCGTAAGAAAATTCATCTAGGGATATGTGCTCTGCTATAATGCTTCGGGAATTACCTGTTAATTCAGATAGTAAATTTAGATCGGATTCATATTTTGATTTGAGAAGATTCAGTTCCTCCTCCTTACTTCCTATAATAGAAGCCTGTTCTTCAACATCCTTTTCTAGTACTCGGATATAAAGTTCAAGTTGTTTACCAGAAAGCGTTACAGTTTTATCAATCATCACAATACTAATATTTAATGACACAAATATATAGCATTTATATCAAACAAACAATAATTTTATAGTAAAAATATATCGACAGCTATAAACTAAAATAAAAAAGCCGAGTAAACACTAGGCTTCTAATAGAAAATAATTTTTTGTTAAATTTAAAAACAGGATGGGTTACACAACCCGTTCGTTACCTTAATTTTTCGAAACCTATTTCGACAGTTTTAAGCGGAATCTTTCAGCTGATATGTTGCTTCCATCTCACTCATTCGTTTTATCAATCACTTTCACATTCTTTCCCAGAGTTTTGAATCGAACACCATTATCCTGCAAAACGGTAATCGTAATATGTCCTGTTTTACTGGTATTTATATCTTTTACCAAACCCGATTTTCCCTTGTGAGTTCCGGCTATCACATTGCAGAAATCACCATCACGAAGAAGTACTGTATTATCGTTCATATTTCTAAAATACTATTTCCAGCGTCAACTAACATCCGCATTCTCCAAAAAGAGATCTTACGTATGTTTCTCCTGTTCGCTTCACGAGTATTGTCATTTTGCCTTTGTAAAAAACGGTTTCGTCACCACTTTGTTCTCCAGCCTTCATGTTGATGGTCACTTTGTAGGTTGAATTCTGAAAAACACGTATCCCGTCGTTCGGATAAATATTTTGAATGATGTTATTCTCTTTCATAAAAACATCTTTTCCACCTATATTCATTACACCATCGGATTCATAATTAAAAACGAAAATATAGTTGCTCTCAGAAAACTCAGATGAATCGCTACCGAAATAACAACTGCAGCCACTTGGAAAATCCTCAGAAACGATCGGTTGTAAATCAAGTTCCCGATAACCTTCCGTAGGTGTATCTTTTCTTGATGTCATTTTCTGAGTTTTTTCAGTCTTCACAGGGGAAGATTTATGCTCTTTGTGAGAATCACATGAAACTACGAAAAGACAAAGGATTAAAATGTGTATTGTTCTCATCCGGCAAGAAGTATTTATAGTGTTTTTGACAAGTTTCTGAAATTTTCAATAAAGCTTTGGAATTCCTCATTGGTTTGTGCATCGGTAATCATTCCTTCTTCATTTATTTTCCCTTTGATACCTTGAATTAACAGCGTAGTTTCAGGAGTAAACCTGGCAGTTAACGTACTCATTATCAATTTCAATTCTTCATGACCTTTTTCGCCGCTTGCCGAAGCTGTTATGATCCCCAACGATTTACCCGAGAAAACGGTAGTTGAAACACACCATTCCAGAATATTCTTTAAACCGCTTGGAATACTGAAAACATACTCTGGCGTGCAGATCAAAACAGCATCTGCATACTCTACTCGCTTTCGAAGATCGATTATTGCATCTGGTGCATTCTCAACCGACAATTCCGGATCAAAATGTGGAAATACTTTCAGGTTTTCAATAAGGTCACAAACGAAATATTCACTTGTCAACTCTACAAAACGATTGATCAAACGTTGATTCGACGAACCTTGACTTGCACTTCCATTGATGACCAAAACCTTTTTCATCACATTCAATTTTGTTCTGTGCGTTTATTCTTGTTCTGCTCAATGATTCTACTCACCAAAAAGACGGATAAAATAACTGCTGAAGATTTCCAGTCTTTGTACCAAAAGTGATAAATGATTGCCCCAAAAATAACCGGAGCAACGAAATTCAACAAATCGGTCAACAATTTCAGGAATGTCTTTACGGGTTTAGGTAAACTCAAATAGATTCTCTTCAAGAAAGGTTCAAAGATGTGTGAAACAAAATAAGCCAATGTAAAAAGCAATCCCAATCCAACGATCAATGTTACCAACAGCTTGGCGAATCGGAATTCAACAAACATGGTGTACAGGAAAGAAATAAAACACCAAAGCACTGCTACCAATAAAACGGGTTTTATCAATTTCTTCCAGATGGTTAACAGAAACTCTTGTCTGTCCATATGATGTTTTTCCATGAATTACATCAGTTGTTTTTCAAAACAAAAACTATTTTCCACACCTGCGTACTGCCCATAGTTTTGAATGATCTGATAGTTGTTCTTATGATATAGTGCTATTGCTTCATGCTGTTGATTCCCGGTTTCCAGAATACATCTTTTCACTCCCATTTCTCTGCTCCACTCTTCCAATTCTGAAAGAACGATACTTGCAATTCCTTTTCCACGAAACTCAGGATCAACGAACATACGCTTCACTTCCATTGTGGAATCATCGAACGCTTTAATTGCACCGCAGCCCACCACTTTATTATCCAGCTTAGCAATGACTACATGTTTGATGGTGTCGATTTTATTGAATTGTGCGTAAAAAGCGTGATCATCTCCATCACGGATTGCCAGGTCTTTATCTAACTCTGTAACCAGCTTTTGGAAATCAAGATTATCGGAATTTGTTCGTTCGAGTTGTATCATGGCTATTTCAATCGCTCCAATTGCCCTTTGCGTTTCACAAGGTTCTTATAATCCCATTGAATGTCTATTGCTTTTGCAAGCCAACGACGTAAATCTTCCAAATTCACTTCCGAAAAGTCGTTGTAAAAGATCGAAGCATCTTTGAATTTTTCGCCACGAACATGCAATGCTTCCTCCTCAAAGTCGATACCACTCCAGAACATCAAGCGAACCCCGGGTTTTTGAATGCTGTAACCTACAATTGGATTTCCATCTAAAAACCAAACAGGATGAGCGTGCCAAATCTTGTTTTCAGCTTCGGGAAGTCCTGCACTTAGTTCATTGGCCAAAAGGTCACAGATTACTGCAAACGGTTCTTTTTGTTCGAGATTGTATGTTTGTATTGCTTTATTCATAGATCCTACTGGTTTTAAACACATAGTCACATAGTTGTTTCACATAGTTCATATAGAAATTGTAATAGATACCTAGTTGATTCAATATTTTCAATAAAAACTATGTAACTCTCTTTTTACTATGTTTCCTATGTGTTTCAACAATACCACATAGGTACACAGAAAACATAGAAATATCAAATGATTAGACGATAAATCACATTATCAGGGTTCCCTTTATCTGTTCGACTTTCTTGTAGCTGGAAGTTGAATTTCTCCAGAAGTTTTCGGGAATTCAGATTTGCTTTATTGGTATAAGCTTCAATGGCTTTAAGTTCTAACTCTTTGGAGCAAAAGTTCAATATAGATTTTAGCGCATTACTCATGATTCCCCGGTTTTGGTATTCAGGAAGCAATTCGTAACCAATTTCAGCATATCCAGTTTTACTATCAATTCTTTTCAGCGCAATGGAACCAATCAATTCGTTGTTTTCAAGAAGATTTATGGTAAAAAAGAGTTTTGTCGAATCGCTATTTATCGTTTTAATAAGTTCAACAACATCGGAAACATTATGGCTAACTGTTCGCTTAATGAATTGATTTACCTGAGCATTGCTTCTTATCCAAAACAACTTTTCGGCATCAGTTTCTTCAACGATTTTGAGTTTCAATATGTCTGTTGTAATCTCGTGTTTCATATTTTTTCACCACATAGAATCATAGAAAAAACATAGCGAATATAGTTTCGTTATTCTAATAAAAGTCCTATCTGACTATGCACAACTATGTTTTCTATGTGTTTAATTAATCTAAATTCGTTTTTCCAATTGGTTTAGCATTCCTGCTCCACTCACTCCATGAACCAACATACAGATTTGGGATTTCCATTCCGGCATAAGCTAAAGCCAGTAAAGTGTGACAAGCTGTAACTCCTGATCCGCAATGAACAATGATGTTTTCTGATTTTGTTACACTCAACTGAGTTTCGAATTTCTTTTTCAATTCCGATGGACTACGAAACATTCCGTTCTCGTCTAAATTTTCAGTAAACGGAATATTGATTGCCCCGGGAATATGTCCTGCAATCAGATCAATTGGTTCTGTGATTCCGTCGTAGCGATCTTTATCTCTCACATCCACAACAACATAAGCTGGATTTTGCGCAGCCTTTTCGACTTCATTCATATCAACAAGTGGCAAATTCCAGGTTTCAATTTTATATAGTTCCTGGGTTGGTACAGGAATTTCGACCTTTGAACTCATTGGAAAATTGTGTTTTCGGGCTTGATTGAATCCACCGTTGAGCACTTGTACTTTTTCATGTCCAGCGGCAGTTAACATCCACCATAATCGGGCAGCGGCATTGGAACCATTTTTATCATCGTAAGCAATTACGTGGGAATTTCGGGAAATCCCGAATTTGGTCAGAATCTGCGCAAATTTATGCACAGAAGGCAATGGATGTCGACCACCAATAGACGGATCATCTTTGATATCCGCCAACTCAGAATTCAAATCAATATAATGGGCTCTTTTCAGATGTTCTACCTCATAGTTCGCTCGTGCTTCCTTACCATTGCTGACATCAAAAATGATGAGATCTGGATTATCCATGATCTTCAGCAACTCTTCTATTTCAATTATTGGCGACATTTTCATGTTTTCTATTTTATCAATTTGTCTAAGGTTGATACAAACAGTTGATGAAGTCTATTCAAATCATCTATCGTTTTCAATTTTCCTTCAATGACACAATAAAGCATATATTTTCCTTCGTTCGGCTTCTCACCCCAGAGACCTTCTTCTTGGGTAATTTCGAAACGCAAGGTTTGTAATTCCTGCAAGGGCTGAGCGATTTCCGGTTTTGAAAGCAGAAACGAGGTCCTCATGTGATCATTACTTCTAATCATAAAGCGTTTGTCGAATTCCCTGTCACCCACTTCTATATCCTGAGCTCCGAAAAGTTTCGCAATATTCTCAAAAAAACCTTGTTCGGTTAATCGAAAAGTAAAATCATCAGGAGAAATGAATTCCGCAAATCCACGCGTATAGTCTGCGTCGTTGGTGGTGTGTCCAACCACAGTGTAATGTGTATAGGCGTCAAATGCGACAGTAAAATCGGTGTGATTAAACAAAACTCGGTGATCACTTATGGGGGAATATTCTCCTTTTTTCTCGTCAGCAAATTGTTGCCAGACAGGTCCATAATCCTTACCAAAAAGTGATTTATATGCGTTTCTAATAATTCCCATGAAAATTTAGTTCAACTTTAATTGTTCCGACCAATTGAGATCTCCAGGTAACTCGATATTCGAAAATTCAATATGGATCACTCGTCTTTTTTTATTGTTTGTTGTTCTTCCTGAGCTGTGCAATGTAAGTGGTTTCATGAGCATTACCCCACCTTGTTTAACCGCACATGAAATCTCAGTTTCCTGTTCCCAATCAATGGTTTCCGGTCGATAAATTTTCTTCAGATGCGACTTCGGAATTACGTTCAAAGCTCCGTTATTTTCATCTGTATCATCAAGATGAATACGAATGGTTGTAATATTCTCCAAAACCTCCAATGGCGGCTGGACAGCAAATTGATCTTGTTTCGTTGTCCATGGACCAAAATTATCCAGTTGATGTTTTTTATCTACTGAAATGGTTAAATCCTGATGATACGCCACATACCAATTGGATGCTTCCGGTTTATCGAAGTAGATGCTTTTTACAACAAAAAAATTGTTCCCCATAACATCATTAATCAATACTCTCAGTTTGTCATTAAAGATATGATCAAAAGTATTCGGTAGCTCTTTTAAAAATTGGCGGATAGCAAATAGTTCTGATGATTTTCTAAACTTTTCACTTGAAGTATCGGCATTTTCAATTATGGATAAAATGCGCTTCACCTCATCTGCTGAGTAAATATTTTCGACGATAGAAAATCCATTATTTGAGAGTTCCTCTTTGTATTTCGGTGGATTGTTCATTTGTTCATTATCAAAAATTACCGTCTTTCACTTTGCGACTTATTCCACAACCAATTTCTCAACTGCTTCTATTTCACCCAAATTATTGACAAAATTTACGAAGTAAATACCTTCTGTCAATAGATTTAAATCCAATTCGCTGTTATTTTCTGCAGTAGCAATCGAAGTAACAAGTTGCCCTTGAACATTTCTTATCTCAAGATTCCATTTCTCTCCTTTTGGCGCTGAAATTTTCACCAAACCTGTGGTTGGATTCGGATAAAGTGAGACGTTCAATTGCGCAAGTGATTTTTCAGAAATTCCAGCTGTGAGTGTATTGTACACTTTCCATGCTGTATTTGTGTTAATTCCACACATGTACCAAAGTGCATTATCGTAAACGGTTGTTGAGGCAGCATGACGTGTTCCCGCAGGCCAATTTCCCGTTGTACTTTTCAACTCATGCCAAACAAAGCCATCTTCTGAATACCAAACGTCGTTCATTTCTACAGAAGTTGCCATTCCGGCTACCACCCAAATCTTATTATCAAACCAGGCTGTTGTATGCCAGTTTCTTCCACCCCATGGTGCAGATGCGTTGACCAACGTCCAGTTAGTGCCATCATTGGTTTTCCAAATATCGTTGTAAGATCTCCTGTCATGCTCACCAGCTCCACCTAAGATCCATGCAGAATTTGAATCATCAACGCAATAGTTTATCTGCATACTTCTCCCGGTCCACGGTGCATTTGCCAACTGATTCCAGCTTAACCCATCGGTACTTTCCCAAACCTGATTGTAGGCTGTTGGCGGGTCTACAGAGCAGCTCGATCCCCCAAGCATCAACATTTTATCGTTCAAGGGAGCATAGTTGGTATTGTGTCGTGGAGAATAACCAGGAATGGTATCTTCTAACGATATCCAGTTGATTCCATCGGTGCTTTTCCAAACATCCCGCAAACAACCCGATTGCGGATCACCGCCTATCACCCACATCGCATTGTCATAAACCAACCAAGCACTGCAATGTCGAGCTGGCCAGGGAGCTGTTCCTTCAAAAGTCCAATTTACGCCATCGACTGAACTCCAGATATCGTTATTGGTACTATTTGGCGGATTAAACGGAGGATCCCAACCTCCCAAACTCCACATTCGGCCATTAAAATTCAATAATCCGGCACCATCTTTACTGTTCCATGGGAGCGATGGTGAAACTTCCATCCAATCGTACTCACTTATTGTAAATTGTCCGCTTTGAGCAAATTTGGTTGGATCAGCCTTGTCTTCCACACGAAATTCAATCTTCGTTCCTGCAGCGTAATTCAAATCTAAATAAGTGAAATACTCATACGACATTCCCGAATGCGCTGCGGCGATCCATGGTCCGCCATTAATACTGTATTCCACAATGATGGTATCACTCACCTGGGTTTCATCATATTGCCAATTGGCGAACAAGTTGGAACCTGGAACGTACGCATCTGTTGGTTTTGGATCGTTAAACAAAAATGGACGGTTCTCGAACCAAAGTAAATCAACTTCAGACTGATCAAGCGCCTTTGTGTACAAACGCATATCGTCGATAGCACCTTTGAAGCGATACGGAGCCGCACTAAATATCAAATTAACAGCGTCGCCAAGAGTTCCGCCGTACAATTGATCAATAGAAAAAGAATACAATGAATGATTGCGATAGATCTGAATGGTATCTGCTTCTCTGGTTATTACAAAATGGCACCATTCACCTTTCGTATATTGACCGGGTGCGCCTTCGGCAACAGCATCAGTTATGTAACCGGAGCCATTCCAATAAGCGAAGGTTTGGTACCAGACCCCAACGAGAGAAGGATCGTTCAAAAAAGTACTGTTGTGACTATTCAATTGAATCTCGAAGTTTTGGGTTGTATCTGTTGGGCTTTGCTTAGACGAAAAGAGATTCATGACCTGAGGCCAATTGGTTTTATACCAGAATGAAATGGAAAAATCGCCTGAAATTGGTGCAAATGCAGTTACCGGAAGCACCAAAGAGTCGGTTTCACCATTTAGAGAAAATGCCGAATTGCTTTGAGAAAAACGATCTGAAGAATAACTTCCAGAAAAATCGGTGATGTTATTTCCATTTCCGGAATCATCTACTAAATTTCCATTGAACTTGTAATAGGCTTCCAGATTATCAGTCGGAATTTGGGCAAGTAGATTCTGAACAGCACAAAAGCCAATAAAAAAAAGCAGTAGTTTCATTCTGGAAATTCGTTACATGTATGATACAGATACTAATGTAACCATAATTTCTCCAATTTTATTCACGCTTTTGCTCCTCCAAAATCTCATTCAAAAACGGTTGAGTAATTTGTTGAAGCTCTTTTTCGCTAATATCCAGCGCATGGGGATCATCGATCAATTTTAACCAGGGTTTCGGACCATCAAAATCATAGGCACCAAAAACGATCACCGGTGTACCTTTCTTCAGGATCTTGGTTTTATTCTCCACTACCCACTGATCAGCCCAATTGTACAAATATTTTGCATCATTTTCTGTAAGCCTTAAGCAGGAATGTGAAGCCGGATAGCCCGGTAAAGTATATTGATGCCAACCTACTCCAGCCTTATTTGCAATGTTGAAATTCCATTTCAATTCCCATTCGTCGTTAACCGTACTAATTGTCTTTTTCGCTTTCCAATTGGTGAAGAAAAGTCCTGTTGGTGTTTGATGTCGTCTGCTTCCCATATTGGTTTGTCCTGTTCTTACCAGCTCACCATATTCGTACGCGGCGAATGTTTGAGTTGGATAGGAAAAAAAAACAATCTTCTCAACATCCTTCAAATAAGAAACATACAATGGAAAGGGAAGATAATAAACGATATCTCCACTTGGATCTTTGGGAACAAGAACTGTATCCATTTTTTTAAAGTGGGACTTATCTGTTCTATTTACAGCAAGTGCAATTTCCAGTTGTTTCGCTCCAAGAGTCGAATCCTGCAGCCAAAGTTTGGTTGCTATTAGTTGGTAGCCAGCCACTTTCGGTTTTTTCCACTCCTTAAGATTATTGGGTTTCTCTTCTGTTTTCACAGGTGTATTTTGCCTGCAGGAAAATACAACCCATATCAATACTGGTAACAATGTGACAGTTCGTTTCATTTCTCAGAATTTCAAGTGATTTCTTTCTCCAGCTTATCAAAACAAGAATTCCATCCTTCCTTGCAATCTTCTGCCATTTCGTAAGGAAGACCTTCATGAGTCAACTTCATTTTTGTCTTTCCATCTACTTCTTCAAACTCTACAGTTACAATTAATGTGTCGCCCCAGTCACCAGACATATTGTAATATGAAGCAGGAACAACATTTCCTTTTGAATCTGAAAAACTGTCGGAATACACGATTCTTTTGTGATGAACGATCTCGGTGAACGTTCCGGTTGACCATGTTTCTTTACCGTCAGGCGCTTTCATCGAATTGAGGTATTTCCCTCCTTCCCGAAAATCGATCTGACTGTTTGGAACTGTATAATCTTTTGGACTAAACCATTTTTTCAGGTATTCTGAATCGCTGAATGCTTTCCAAACCTTATCAATTGGCAAATCGAATGTTCTTTCGATTATAATCGTTTTCTTTCCTCCTCTGCTTTCCATGACACTGTGCAATAAACGTTATAGCTAAAGGTCAGGAAAATTGAAGGTGAAAGTGTTATATAAATTTTGGAATAGGAATCTTTAACAGATTTCAAACAGAAGTAAGGGCTTTAGTTTACGGTTTCATTTCAGAACCCAAAGCCAGGCATCTCCAATTTCGTCATCCTGAACAATCGATTCAAAAACAAAATCGTTTTTCTCCAAAATTTTTGTAGAAGCATTTTTCTCAGGAGCGGTTTTGGCAGTAACAACAATACCAGACTGAGTGTTTTTTGCAAGAGAAACCAGTTCTTTACAAGCCCAGGAAGCAATTCCTTTTCCTTCATGTGCCGTGAACGTCCAGTAAGAAACTTCAACTCTGTTGTTCACTGGTTTTCCCGTAAAGGCACAGGTTCCCACGATTTGATCATTTTCAAAAACGAAATAGCCAATCCAGGGAATATTGAAACCAATAACCGGATAAAACTCTTCCCACATTTTCAGCAGCATCTGGCAATCGTCTGATGAGAAAATTGCTTTGCTTTTATCTTCTGTTTGATTGATTGGTTCTAATCTCAGATTCATTTCATTCTTTTTTTGAAGGTTAAATTCTTCTGAATCGCAGTTCGAGTTCAACACCTTCTTCACTTTTTATTTGCTTCAATTCTCGTTTGGTTGGAGGCGGTAGATCCCAAGACCTGTACCACATCTTGCGGTCTTGTTTTGACCAATTTTCAGTTGGAGTTAATACCAGATAGTATTCAAACATTTCGCGTTCCAAAGCAAAATTAAATTCTTTTTCTTCGCCACCCGTGCGAATTTTTAACGTTTTTCCGTCTACTGCGTTGTCAGAAAGATTGATCTCATCTTTTACCTTAAACGGAAAAATAAACTCCACTCCAGTTCCATCTCCTCCGCTTTCTGTGCGCACTAAAAACCATTTTCCACTGTAACATTCTGAATTCAATTCATGTTTTTTCAATGCTACAATTGCAGCGGAATCGTAATTCTTTATTCGGGAGAACTTTTCACCGTTGTACTCAAAGGTTGAATCGTTTAACAATTTGAATTCACTCGCTAAATAAGCTTTGACATTGAAACGTTTACACGGAAATTCAAGATTCCACAAACTATCTCCTTCAAAATACAAATCGGTATTGTGATAGATATATCGAAACCCTTCATCCAGGGCAAGAAAAGGATCGAGTTCCATCCTTTCACTCCAGGAAGAATTCCAAAGTCCTTGAAGTTTTTCCTTTTGAGCGTTGCAATTGAAAGCAAACAAAAAAGAAAATAGTATTAGTAGTTTCATTGGAACTCAATTAATTATTTCGGCTCTTTCATCTGCGCGGATACTGGCCAAACGATCCTGCCATTTTTGCAATTCTTCAGGCGATTGTCGAACCCAATCTGTGACTTCGCCAACAATTTTCAGTGGTGAAGCACTTCTGTAAGATCGCGTTGGATTTCCAGGAAACTTTTTGTCGGTCACATTCGGATCATTTTCAAAATCACCTTCTGGTTCAACAATGTAAACCCTAGGTTCTCCTTCACCTGCGCATAATTCAGCTGCAAGTCCGGCACCATTTGGCAATGCTGTAAAGTAAATGTGATTCATAATTACTTCTGGCTTGTAATTGGAACGAAAACCAGCGGTGAGTAAATCGCCAACTTTCAAATCTGCTTTTGTGCCGTGGTAAAACGGACCTTTATCCAATGTCTTCATCACCTAATCAAATTGAGTTTCTTTACGAACGATCCATTGCATGTGCATCTCCAACCGCTCCTAATGCTTCAAACACTTCATTCTGATCCTCTGTTTTCGACCAGCCGTATTTAGAAAGTTCTGATCTTATTTGTTCTTCACTTTTATCTTTTATCGATAAATAAACAGCAAAATCAAGCACTTCTTTGGGAATTCGATTCAATTGGTGCTTAACAACACCAGCAACTAAGCTTGTCATGCCAATGTAATATCCAAAAAATAGCAGAAGTAACCAACTAATTACCAAACCAATCCATCCGGCATTGAAACTTTTAATCGTTATTCCAGCCTCGAATCTCATTTTCATAAATGAAATAAAATCAACGTTTAAGGACGGATGCTCGCTTATATAGAAGTAATAAATGAAGAACTGACAGGATAGAAACGCGATCAAAACAGATGCGATCAGAATCATTTTGAGCTTATTAAAAACGGTGTAGTTTCCAACTTTCACCAATTGAGCCATTGTCAATCCCAATAGAAAACCTACTCCAACATCGCATATTCCTATGATATAGAATCCGTTTGAAATACAAAATGCAAGAATATAGCCCAATAATCCAGCAACTCCAATTGTTCCGGCTAAAGGAATAATAATGGTTGGTTTCTGAAATGAAACAGGTTCTGGAAGCGACTCAGGAATTTTATAATCTTCCCATTCATCTGTCTTCTTTTGGTCTGCGACAAATCCTCTGATCTCTTCAGAACTCAATTGCGATTCCATATCGGCAAGAACAAGCTGGAACAATTTTACACGCTTTGAGTTATTTCCATTGTCCCACATTTCATTTCCAAGAGATTCACTTTGAATGTCTACATCTCCCATGTGATAACTCATTGTAATACCTTCCGTCCAGTTATTCCACTTGTTTTTTCGTTTCGCCTCAATGGTAGACTCATCGTAAAACACCAAATCCCATCCTAATTTCTCAACCACTTTTAAGCCAATTGCTATGAATGCCGGGTTGGATAACTTCGTATGAAAAGTTTCTTTGAATTTTGGTGTAAAGGCAATTTTATGGACCTTTTTGATGGAATCTTCCAGCTTTTGTAATTCAGGAGTCATTGTATTGTTGATGTATTCGTTATTCTTACTTGGTTTGCTTCACAACCCACTTCGTAATTTGTTCAAGCGCAGCAGGTGAAAAAGTTTGTTCAATTCCTGCATATTCTGATGGTGAACCAGTAGTACATTCCTGAAACAAGTGATTGAGGTTCGGAAATTCAATTGTCGTAACTTTCTTGTTTTTACCTTTTTCCAATGCATTTTTAATTGCAGCAAGATCTTCCTTGGGTGGAACTTGCAAATCTTTTTCGCCATTAACTGCCAGCACCGGACATTTTACTTTCTCAAGAGCCGGCTGTGGATCATACTTGATAAAATACTGCATCCACGGACTTGTAATTTGATTCACCTGCATGGCAACAAACTGGTCTTTTGTCATACCTTCCGGAATCTCCGTACTGCCATCTTTTTCCAAAAGCTCGTTCAGGTAATTTGTCAATTCTGTTTTTAATTGTTTTGTATCGCCAGACTTAACCACCATACTGAAAATCTGTGTACTTATCTCTTTGGTTTCCTTTATATCCTCTTCTGATGTACCTGATGCTCTCGCAATCAATTCCTGTTGAAGTAACAAGATCTGATCGCCCGAAATTCCAGGTCCGGCAAGTAATACAATAAAACTAACCTCTTTTGATCTTGAAGCAACAAGTGGTGCAATTAGCCCACCTTCGCTGTGTCCCATCAAACCCATTTTCTTTTTATTGATCTCTTTTCGTGTTTTCAGATAAGCTAAAGCACTCTCTACATCGGTAGCAAAATCACCAGAAGTTGCACTCTGAAAATCACCAGTTGATTCTCCCACTCCTCTATCGTCATAACGCAGAACGGCAATTCCATTTCTAGTCAGGTAATCGGAAAGAACCAAAAAGGGTTTGTGCCCCAACAATTCTTCGTCTCTGTTTTGAGGTCCACTTCCGGAGATTAAAACAACAACAGGAAAAGTTCCTTCTTTTTTCGGAAGGGTCAATGTTCCCGACAATGTGATACCCGCAGTTGCGTTTTTAAACGTCACTTCTTCTGAATAATACGGAAGCGGCAATATTGGTTCTTGTGGACGTTTTGCAGACTCACCAAAAGCATTCTTTGACAAGTTCATTGGAAATTCTTGTCCACGTTGTTTGAATGTACCTTTAATCTCACTGTCTGTTAGTTCGCCAACATATTCAATTTTAGCACTGGCAACTTCAAAGGTCACTTTCTGATTTTCAAAAGTTGTTTTTGTTACCGGAATCCCTTTTGCTCCCTGATCAGGACTATCCATTGTTGAAGAATAACCATTATCTGTTTTCGTAACGTTAAAAACCAATCGAAGTTTAGTTCCCTGAACCTCCAAAACGCCATTCCATTGTCCGGAAATGTCTTGAGCAGCAACACCCAGGGAAAATAAAAGGGTTAGCAATAAAAATGAGAGTGTCTTCATGATGATTATTTAAACAACGATGCTTTTTCTTTATCTGATTTTACAAATTCGAAGTTAATGTAAATCTTCCGAATTGCAGTAAAAACAGCAGTTCTGCTAGTTATCTTCTTCAAAAAAACTAAGTGGAATTCCTATGATAGCGGAAAAGGTAAAACCATTCACTCCCACTACATCGTTTTTTTCCAAACCAAAGCGATAACCTCCCGTAATTCGTAACATATCAAACACACTTAATCCAACTTCGGGTGCAATTCCAAAAGACTCGAGTCCATTCCATGTCGCATATTCAACTCTTATTCCGTAACCTAGAAAAAATACCTGCCCTTGATAACCAACATAAGGAACAACGATTGGATTCGTCTGTCTGTTTCCAAACTTACATCCAACTGCAAAGCCGGCAAAGGCTAAACTGGCTTGTCCATCATTTCTTAAACGGTAATAACGCAATCCAGCATCAACAAAACTAGTACCGCTGTAGTTGTATCCTCCGCTTAGAAAGAATTCATTGGTGTAATCTGATTTTCGACTTACTGGTTTTGTATACGAGGAATCACTGATGGTTTGTGTCCAGCTCTGAACTCCAAAAATCAAACAAACCAATACGAAACAGAACCTACTTGATGATGTTCTATTGATTTTTAGTGAAGTTGTCAGCTTATCCATTGGTTGAAACGATTGGTTAAGCCGAAGTTACCACTTTTATAGCATTCATTTAACCGATTTCGAATCCGGATAATCTAAGCTCGCTCAACGTTTTCTATTCTGATAAAGTGTTAACGCCGAAGCACCAGCAAATATGAACCCAATTACCGCCGGAATAAATCCTTTGAGCATGTGTTTGTGTCCGGCAAAATTAAGAATTACCAAACCAGCGGTGAGAATCAAAAGTCCAACTACCAGATTTCGTTTTATAGGATTCATTCCTGATCTTTTACTTCGTTTTAAACCCAAATTGAATGGCTTCTAAGAGCACATCCATATTAATGTCTTTCAGTGCTTTGAACTTGATACAATATCCGGTTACAGATGCTTTACCAAGTCGTTCGCCATAGGTGTTTATCAAAAACTTCTTGTCATCAATTCCCATAATGTAAACCGAAATTCCAGTTGTATTGCCACTTAATCCAACTTGATAAAATTCTCTTGTTGAACCATCAGTATATTTCATCTGTTGAGTTCCATAACCGATGTTTGGGTTAGAAACCACCTTTCCTTCAGTGTTCTTACCATCTAAAAACCATAATTTCAATTCTGGGTTCAATTCCTGAATCAAACGATGGAGTTCCAACAGATCAGCACGTTTAGCATCTGCTTGAGTGGAAATGTATTCTTGAATTTGCTGTTCTGTGCTCATGATAACGGTTCCGTTTCTATTTCATCGAACTTATATCTTCCCTTGATGCCTTGGATCAAAATCAATCATCCATTCAATGCCGTATTTATCGCGGAACATTCCAAAATAAGAACCCCAGGGACTATCCTGAATTGGCATTTCTACAGTTCCACCAGCTGAAAGTCCATGAAATAGTTTGTCAGCTTCTTCTTTACTTTCTGCGCCTATCGAGATTTTAGATCTGTTTTCCATTTCATTTACAGGTCCCATAGATTCAGGAACATCATTTCCCATTAACACGTTCGGTCCAATACGCAAAGCAATGTGCATTATTTTATCTGCATCTTTTTCATCCATAGGAAATGCTTCACCTGCACCCGGTAGATCTTTGAAACGCATAATCATGGCAAATTCGCCACCAAATACAGATTTGTAAAAATTAAATGCTTCCTCTGCATTTCCGTTGAAGTTAACGTGTGGATTAATAAGTGCCATATATTCTGCTTTTGATTACAACCGTTGAATTTAATGGATTCTATTGAATCAACGCTAATTACAAAAGTCTATTTTTAACGAGTTAAATCGGCCAGGTTGTTTACAATCACTTTTGTTTCAAATAAATGTGACGAATATTGTTTACACCGGTATCTCGTTCATCAATTTCAAATTGGTTGGTATTTCTGATTAGAGGTAGCAGTTTCAAAAAGCCATAATTTCTTGGATCAAAATCGGGCTTCTTCTTCAAGATATAGTTCCCAAGACTTCCTAAGAAGGTCCAACCAGCTTCGTCGGCCAAATCATTAACACTTTCAGTAATAAGTTGAATGGTTTCAGCATCTACTTTACTAAGTGGTTCTCCTTTTTTTGCTTGCCCTGTTTTTTTGGAAACATTTTTCGGTTCAGCGACATTTGCTTTCAGAATTTCGAGGTAAATGAATTTATCACAAGCAGAGATAAAAGGTTGAGGTGTTTTCTTTTCGCCAAATCCCATTACCATCATTCCTGCCTCTCGCAATCTTGTTGCTAATCTGGTGAAATCACTATCACTTGAAACAATACAAAAGCCATTCACTTTTCCTGAATACAGAATATCCATGGCATCAATGATCATTGCACTGTCACTGGAATTTTTCCCAGTGGTATATCCGTATTGTTGTATTGGAGTAATTGCGTTTTCCAAAAGCACATTTTTCCAGCCCGAAGCATTCGGTCTGGTCCAATCGGCATAAATGCGTTTAATGGTTGGTGTACCGTTTTTGGAAATTTCCTCCAGCATCTTTTTCACGTTTGCATAAGGAACATTATCGGCATCAATGAGTACCGCAAGTTTATTTTCTGTCATAAGATTGATTTGACCAAATCGTCGTAGTATTCTGTTAAGATACCGTATTTAATTGATTTATTCACCGACACATCAGATGGCTTTCATTTTATTCCCCCTAGCTTCATGCGTTACTTCTGCCAATCCAAGTTTCTCCATTAATGGTGGAATGTACATTCCAAATCGACCACGAAGCCCCTTTTTTAGTCCGTACCAGCCCTGAACAGGATTATTTTCAGATCTTCCCCAAGCCTCAACTGTTCCATCCTTGGCAGGTTTCTGCTCGTCAGCACTTCCCAAATCCATCCAATCACCATGCTCTTTGAGCATTGAATGCAAATCATTCAAGCAACGGATGTCGTAAAACAATATCGTCTTGCCTACTGTACAAACCAGCACTTCCTTGCCATCTTTCTCATCAACATGCATTGTATAATCGGATGACATTGGAGGTGTTTTTAAAGCCATCGGCTTTTCCTTGGTTCCTATTTTATCTTTCATTTCAAAATTCTTTTAAACGTTTTTAGACGAGTTCCCTACACCCTGCGATAATCAGGTTTCCAATTCACAACGGCTTGTTTAATCTGCTTCGGAGTAAGGTTTTCTTTTAATGCCTTTTCCACCAAACCTTCCAATTCTGCATCACTTGCAAATCGTAAAGCGATGATCTGGGAAGTAGAAACTTCTTGCGGTAGTCGTTTGCCTGTTATCGCGAAATAACGAAAGTTCTCTTCAGCTCGTATTGCCCTGTCTTGTGCTTTTAAGGCAAATGTTCTGCTGTGCAATAGAACACTCAATAAAGTTATGATCGAAAGCAAGAATAAACTTGCAAGAAGTTTATCGTCCTTTTCACATGTGATTAAATGATAAGTGCTTCCAGCAAGTAATACGACCACGGCACCTAATGTGACATAATGATAAGAAGGAACTAAACGAATGTGGTTATCATAATTTTGAACGTGATCTTTTTTCATCTTATAAATTTATAAGTGAATCTAGTGACAATATCTATACTTCATTCATTTATGTTCAGTAGAAATTAACTAGAGATAGTTTCGTATCTTAATATGTAATACTAATCACCTCTCCCTGCTTATTCAATAACTTAAGGGTTGGCACAGTTTCATCACTGGTTATGTGATCATTTGGTCCAATATGATAGATTGCTAGCATTTTAGTCAGTTCAAGTAGTTTGATTCCTTTTCCTCTTGCATCCATTGCTAACCAAGCTGGAACAAACGCCCAGTCCAAATCATTCTGTTTGGCTATGGTGTCTGCGTTTTCGGTATCTCCTGAAAGATAAATTTTCTTACCATGCCAGGTAATCAGATAAGAGTAATGTTTGAACGAAATTCCAAAAACCTTATGCTGTGTTTCAAAAGCCTTGATATCGAAATCAGGAATAGAATCCCCCAATTTCTCTAACTCAGGGATATTCCATGGATCGAATTTCAGCCCGCTTAGTTTTCTCAAGTGCTTTTTCGAGTAGTGATCGGAATGACGGTGTGTGAAAATAAAAATGGAATTGTCTTTTACACTGTCCAATTCTGCTTTATCATATTCCATGTAGTTATGTGCGCCTGATTTATAAGGGAAATCAATGTAGAAGTTGGTTTTCCCATCGGTCATATACAATCCGCAATTTCCAATAAAACGAATGGATATTTCGTTGGTTTGACTATGAACTGAATTAGATAGTAAAATCAGGAAGAAAGGAAGAATTACAGATTTCATTTTGTTGATACGCATAAATAGACGAGTTTATATGAGTTGTCAAAGTAAACGTGAAATCCATTGCTGTTCCTGGAAAAGTGATGAAATAACCAGTTTTTTTGACGAGTCGATAAAGCGGAATTACTCTTTAACTAAATCTGGTTTCTTTTTACCTGCTTATAGTAAGTTTTCGAAAGCGGAATTTCTTCATTACCGTGAACAAAAGAAATTTTTGCACTTTGAGAATTACCTTTTACTTCTCTAATAGTAGTTGTATTCACCAAATAAGATCTGTGACATTTTTCCAGAAAGGGAGCCTGCTGACTAACGTTAGAAAGTGTTTGTCGGAAAGTAAGTGAAACAACATTTTTACTTCCATTAAGAAAAGTGATTTCCACATAATTTTCTACGGCTTTAACGAAAAGCAGCTCGTCTTTTTTAAGTTCTAGAACCTCATTCTTGTTTTCTCCTATCAGCACGATTGAATTTATTGGAGGTGGAAGAATGCGTTCACCAAACTTTTGTCTAAGGAAAAGTATCAAAGGAGCTAGAATGGGAATCATCGCTATAACGGTTGTTCTCAAATAAAGCAGGTGATTAGGCAGTGTATAGCTGATGTTGTTTACTACTATAGAGTTATATAGAAAGATAATACTTCCTGAAAACAGGAAAAACACAATGGTAGAAACTATTTCATGATAAACTCTCCAGACCTTTTTAAGCTTGAAATAAAGCAGATTCTCAAAGCAATTTTGAACAATAAAAACGCTTGACATGAGAATTCCAAAACCAGAAAGAAGTAATAATCGATTGTTTGATCTGAATTGATGGGTATTAAAAGGTTCTAGAATAATGATGATAAACGACAGAAAAAGACCCAGAATCAATCCAGCCAGCACTTTTCGCTTTATCGATGCTGTAAAATGTATTTGTTTGTTTAGAAATGTCAATTGGAGCTAATGTTTCGAATAATAAAATCCTGTTTATTCGGCAATCAGTTGTTGCCATTTCTCACAAATTTTCTCAAAACCAATTGCCGCATTTGCGGGACTTGAACTCGGTAAAGCAACGTATCTTATTCCACTTTTCCGCTCAAAATATTTATCGAAGATTGCTTGTGCTTTGGCTCCGTTGAAAGCAATGACTTTCAACTTCGGATGACTTTCGATGAAACTATCTAAATCGTTCGGTTGTTCATTTCGAATATCACTATCAAGGCTACCCGGTCGTACTGCATTATGGGCTACATCCCAAACACCGATGTTCGATTGAAGCAAGAGTTCTTTTTTGTCGTCATAGGCCAACGGCATTTCATTTTCAGTGATGGTCGAAATGATCTTCCAGAAACGGTTTCTCGGATGACCGTAATATTCACCCAGTTCCAAGGATTTATCACCCGGGATGGTTCCTAATATCAGAATTTCAGTTTCTGAATTTGAAATGGGTTCGAAGGAGGCTTTGATGCTCATTGCAGTTTAATCAGGATTACCCTTCCAAGGGCTCCAACTGCTTCAAATGTTGTTCCACCTGGAATTTATTGAAGTTGTTCCAGCTTGGCGCTGCAGTTGGTTTTTCGCCGTACATAGAATCGACACAAACGTTGTTGTCTTTGTATTTGTAGTGTAAAACAGACAATATCCCGAAGAAAAATTCGTCTAACTTTTCAATTCCGCTGAAATCAGTCTGGTGTGCAGATAAATGCAATACAGCAAGAACTTCCGACTTTTCTTCTTCTGTAATTTCCGTCATATAACCGTACTTCAATGCTTTGAACACAAGGTTATTCCAAACAACCGTATCGTGTCCCCAGGTTACATTCGGAAGGTTCAATGAATGCTCACAAATCAAAATGATGGCATGAAGAACGCTTGGCAAATAGCTCGCGGGAAATTCATCAAAACTTCTGAATTCGAAACCGCTTTGGTACATTTTTTCCTGATTGAAATCAAGACCAACATCGGAAAGTAATTCGTAATCGAAATCTGCAGCCACCTGATCGCGCCACCAAATGTTTTCTTCTTTCGTAAACTTCAATAATTTTCTGAAATCTTCCACTGGATAAGTCAACACCTTCCCTTTCGGCATGGATTTGTTGAAGGTTCCAACACCTGTATATCTCGACATGGCATTTCGCATTGAACCACCAGCAAATTTCGTCTTTAGATTATGCTTTGTGCTAATGACCTGCATAATGTCCGGACTTCCCAATGTTGCAATAAATAAAGGTTCGAACCATTGCAACAGGTAAATCGCATTTTGGTGTTTCGCATCGAAATCAGCATAATCAACAATTCGGCTATTTTCAGTAAGCGTTGGCAATGTTAGGTGAAAATGGTACGTTCCATTGTTGAACAAAACAATCTTTTCCTGATTCGACATGAACATATTGAATCCGATGTTGTAATCCGGAAAACTCAATTTTTCCTTCAGAACATTCGATTCGTTCAGTTTTTCGATAAACAGTTTTTTTGTTGCAGCCAATTCATCACAAGAATCGCCGACAGTTCTATTTTCGAAGTATTTGGTTACAAATTCAATGGAATCACCATCGAAATTCACAGAACCCATTGGATTGGTTTTCTGTGTAAACATGCTCCAGATATTGTAGGGTTGATCCTGAAGGAAATTCTGCAAAATGGATTTCCCATCGAATTCCGGATTGTCTTCCACTGGATCTGTTCCCGCAATTGTTCGGTGTTTCCAGCTCAAATCTATTTTATCGAGTGAATGACTGTTCATCATTCTACTCACTTTGTACGTTCTATTTTTATCAAAAGCAGTTTCTACAGGAAGTGTGAAACTCACGTCCTTGTAGCATTTTCTATAGTCGATACTATAGCGTTCACAACCAATATTTTCTTGAATAAATGCGCCAGAAGCAATTAAGGATTCTTCGAATTGCATATAGGTTTCGTTTTCTAATCCAATTCCCCAGTAAATTTTTTGTTTCTGATTTTCTTTCATTTATGTAATTGACGTTATGCTTTTAAAGTTCTTTACGGGTTTGTAGTCGCAGCGTTACATTAATCGTGATAAAAGAATACATGAGACGAATAACGCTCATGATTCCACCAATCTTTCCGTGCTTTTGCGAAGTAGTTGTAGTTCAATTTTCCGGCTTGCGACTGCAAAGGATACTTCACTACTCCATTTTCGCGGTAGGCTTTTTTGAAGGGTGTTTCGGGTACAATGGGTACAATATGTCCAGAAAGTCCTACAATTTTTCGTTTGGCACAAATAATCCCAACTCCGCCATTCTCATTCACCAACTTCTGAATTTCATCCAAATCCGTCATTTTTTTCCAACCAAAGCTTGGACCCCACTTCCCTAACCAATCGTGAATTGCGCTTGAATAAATTGGTCCAACAGTTTCACCAAAGATCGGTTCAACATCTTCTCCTGCTAAAATCCGTTCTAAAGCTTCATCTGTCCACCAAACCGTTGGAAGATAAACCTGCGCGAAGTAGCAATAATCGTAAGAGTACACGTTGCAGTAAGTATCTTCTACTGTTCTTTGATAACGCAAACTATGTTTTACATCCAATTTGTCAATCAGTCGCTGAAGACTTTCACGTTTCGTTTCAGGACTTTCCATATTGCGATACGGCACATCTTTATCGGTAATTGGATGGAATTTCTCCACCTGAGAATCCAAACGCGAATTTGGACTTGGCAATAAACTAGCACTTTTTATACGGCTATCGGGGGCTGAATCACCAAGAAATGTCATTGAGGTATTTACCGCAGTATCTTTTTTCATGTTACCAAAAAATAGTACGCTGTAAACTTAGATATTTCTGATTTTTGAATGAAAAGTTTTGTTGGAATCTTTTAAACAACATGACCTTAATTGGTCAATTGCCGGATTCAATTCAGATTCCCTTTATTCTATTCGAAACACTTTTTCTGTAGAGCCATCGCTGTACAGATTTATCAAAATCATGTTTGGTTGACTAATGGTCTCCCTTCCAAGTAGATCAAACGTTTTTACGACTGTTTTTGCTGGATTTTCGAGTTCCGATAACCCGATTTCAAAGTACCATGAACAATCCTGCTCATAATGTTCAAAGTCATGAAAATTGCCTTGACTGGTGTAAATTAGATTTGCCGAACAAAATATATAACCGATTTCGAAATGTGACATTACCGGCCATAATGGATGAATCAGGGAACCAACACCTTGTAACCATTTGTCCTGATTCGACAGAATCATTTTTTTCCGAAGTTCTCCTTCTATCGTTTCATAAGTAACCTGAGTGACCGTTACCGGAATATCTTGTCCGCCGGTTCCACTGTTATCCTCGTAATATGCGGTGTCGCCAACATTCAGACTAAAATCGTAAAGCACAACAGCGCTGTCTTGATAAATGTGCAATGCGGAAGAAAGATTGGTTCCCAAAACAAACGCTTTATAACCATCGAAATAGATTTTGGCGATTGGAATCGATCCAACTTCAATGGTATCATCTTCATTATTATCGAAAAATTCAATTGTCACATCATCATATTGCCACTCGAGATTTGGCGCAATTGTTACTTCTATCAGGCTGTAATTCCCATAATAATTGGGCAGAATACTGTCGTTTTGACTAAAGCCAATGGTGACTGAAGTAATTACTGCGAATATGACGATAAGTGTTTTCATTTGGGATGTGGAATATGCACTAATTTACTAAAGATTAAACAAATGAAAAAACAACACTGAGAATAGGAGAATCTCAATTACGATTTAATGTTTTTTCTTCGCTACCCACAATCCCAGAGCCAAGGTGATACGATGATCTGAAAATTCGGTAGACTTGTAACGATTGATTAAATAAGAATAGATGATTTCTATACCGCCAATATCTAAACCAAGTGATGGATAAACAGAAAAATAGTTGGTACTCAGAAAGTTGGTGGTGTAGTCTATTCCAGCTCCAATTCGTATGATTCCAGCGGTCATGGGATACGACTGAAAGTGCGTTCCCAAATTTAAATTGAGTAGCTCCTGATTGTTCAATTTCGTATAATTAACGGA